>NZ_JBYGKN010000002.1:0-1509034 GCF_057653695.1 Rhizobium sp. SRDI943
ATGGAGCCGAGTCTTGCTCTTCAGGACGATCAAGAGCACCTCCCGTCGCTTCTGGCAACGGATGCGAAGGAGTTATCCTATCAACTTCAGCAGCATCAGGCAAAAATCTTCCCCCCGCTCTCGCAAAAGACCATCAGAACATTTTCGCCGGCGGAAGCGGCAGGCTTTATCGGCATCGGCGAAGGGTATCTCCGCCAGGTAGCCGCCGACGGCCATGGGCCCGATCCGCTCGCAAACGGACGGCGGCTCTATAGCGCAACGGATATGGATCGAATTCGCCGGGTCCTCGACGAGCGAAACGGAACGCCGAAATATGTGCCGGCCCGCAGGCCGGGCGAAAAGCTCCAGATCATCTCCGTCATGAATTTCAAGGGCGGCTCGGGCAAGACCACCACTGCGGCCCATCTGGCGCAGTTCATGGCGCTGCGAGGCTACCGCGTGCTCGCCGTCGACCTCGATCCGCAGGCGTCCCTGTCCGCCTTGTTCGGTCATCAGCCGGAGTTCGACGTCGGAGAGGGCGAAACGATCTATGGTGCGATCCGATATGAGGACCCGCGCCCCATCGCCGACATCGTGCGCGCCACCTACACGCCCAATCTGCATCTCATTCCGGGCAATCTCGAGCTGATGGAATTCGAGCACGAGACCCCGAAGGCGATGGCGTCGGGTACGGCGGAGACGATGTTCTTTGCCCGCATCGGCGAGGCCTTGACGGAAATCGAAAGCCTTTACGACGTTGTGGTCATCGACTGCCCGCCGCAATTGGGCTTCCTGACGATGTCGGCGCTCTGCGCGGCAACCTCGGTCTTGATCACGGTCCACCCGCAGATGCTGGATGTCATGTCGATGTCGCAGTTTCTGACGATGACGAGTGAATTGATGTCGGTCGTGGAAAAGGCCGGCGGGCGTACCAGCTATGACTGGATGCGCTATCTCGTGACGCGGTTCGAACCGAATGACGGACCGCAAAGCCAGATGACCGGCTTCATGCGGGCAATCTTCGGCAACCGAATGCTCCACAATGCCATGGTGAAATCGACGGCAGTCGCCGATGCCGGCGTCACCAAGCAGACACTTTACGAGGTCGAGCGGTCGCAGTTCACACGCGGAACCTACGATCGGGCACTGGAATCCCTCAACCTCGTGAATGGCGAGATCGAGGCGCATATTCGCTCCACCTGGGGGAGGAAATAGATAGATGGCGCGCAAGAACCTCATCGAAATTTCCGCTCCGAACCCGGCAAGGGCGGACGCGGTCGCACTGCGCGACAATCGTCCGATCGCTGGATTCGTGCCGCAGGAGCGCAGTGCCGCGCCGGTCGGCGGCATTACCAAGACGCTCGGCAACATTACCGAGAAAATGGAGCGGGCGAGTGAGCTGGAACGGCAGCTTGCCAGTGGCCAGACGATCATCGAACTCGATCCCGGCCTGATCGACGCTTCCTTCGTCAGCGATCGATTGGCGATCGATGCGGCCGAACTCGCGCAGCTTGTCGAGCAGATCCGCGAGCATGGGCAGCAGGTTCCGATTCTTGTCCGCCCGCATCCCGAAAGCAGGGGACGCTATCAGGTCGCCTACGGCCATCGTCGCCTGGCTGCCACCCGAGAAATTGGCATCAGGGTGCGTGCGGTCGTCCGCGATCTCACCGACGGTCAGTTGGTCGTCAGCCAGGGACAGGAAAACAGCGCTCGAACCAATCTCTCCTACATCGAGCGCGCACTCTTCGCATCGCGGCTCGAGGAACGCAGCTTTGGCCGTGACGTCATCATGGCGGCTCTCGGCGTGGACAAGGCGGCGCTGTCGAGAATGCTGATCGTCATACGACAGGTCCCCCTGGGGCTCGTCAATGCGATAGGTGCAGCACCTGATATCGGCCGCCGCCGATGGCTGGAACTGGGTGAGCGGCTTGAGAAAGCCGACGTCGAAAAGATCATCGCGGAGTTGTCCGCGGACGACGCGCGCAAAATTTCGAGCGACGAACGGTTTCACCGGGCACTCGTTCTGGCAACGAAGAAGACGACTGCTCCGAAGCCGACGGTGGCCAAATCTGAGGTCAGCGGTGTGCCTGTCATGATCAAGAAGACAGCATCCGGTGCGACCTTCGTCTTCGACGGAAAGACCGCGCCCGGTTTTGATCAATTCGTCCAGGAAAGGCTGAAGGGCCTGTTCCAGGAGTTCAACAAGGACAGAGGAGCGTAGCGCGCAAAAGAAAAAGGCCCCCAACGACGACGCCGTGGAAGCCCTTCTCAGATCTTAAGCACATCGAGAATCGCATTTCCCCGAATCACAGTCAAGCGTCTTAGGCACCAAATTGGTGGATGGTTTTCTTTTGCCTGAACGAAGGTGAAGGCAAATGGAGAGTGGATATGTGACGACGCCCTTTGGGCGGCGGCCGATGTCGCTTGGCATGCTGGCAAACCAGCACCTGGCCGAGACCATCGAGCCGGGAATGAAACGCAGCAAATGGAAGCTATTCAGGGCGATCTGCGAAGCACGGCCGGCGCTTGGCGTCACCGATCGGGCACTGACGGTGCTCGACGCGCTTCTGACCTTCTACCCTGACGACGAAATCTCCGAGGAAAAGGGACTGATCGTCTTCCCGTCGAATGCGCAGCTTTCGTTGCGCGCCCGCGGCATGACGCCAGCGACCCTCAGGCGGCATCTTGCTGTCCTGGTCGAGGCCGGCCTGATCCTGCGCAAGGACAGCCCGAATGGAAAGCGCTATGCGCGCCGCGACAGGGCAGGGGCGATCGGCGATGCCTTCGGCTTCAGCGTCGCACCGCTTTTGGCGCGTGCTGTCGAAATCGAAAGCCTGGCGGCTCAGGCGGTTGCCGACCGGGAGCTGTTACGGGTGACCAGGGAACGCCTGACGTTGTGCCGGCGGGACATTTCCAAGCTGATCACGGCGGCGCTCGAAGAAGGGGTTTCCGGTGATTGGGAAGGTATTTCGGCGATGTTTCGAGCGCTTCTTGCCCGAATTCCACGGGTGGCGACCGCCGAAGACCTGACACCGCTGCTCGACGAGATGGCGATGCTGCGTGCAGAGATCGTCAACATGCTGGAAAGACGGATAAAAACACAAAAAATAGACGCCAATGAGTCTCAAATTGAGCATCACAAACAGAATTCAAATCCCGACTCCAATTATGAACTTGAACCAAGCTTCGAAACGAAGCAGGGCGAAAAGGCAGCGGCCGATAACGACCCGAACGCCGGGCCGTCAGACGAACGAAGATTGAAGCAGCAAAGGCCTTCCGGCCGGATGAGCAACAGGGCGGGGGGCGCAGCCGACCCGGGCGCCGGACAAGGCCTGAAGTCCTTCCCGCTCGGCCTCGTCCTCCAGGCCTGCCCCAGTATTCTCGACTATGGGCCCGGCGGAAACATCGGCAATTGGCGAGACTTGATGTCGGCGGCCGTCGTCGTGCGTTCGATGCTCGGCGTCAGTCCCTCGGCCTATGAGGAAGCCTGCTCGGGCATGGGCCCGGAAAACGCCGCCACCGTGATCGCCTGCATCCTGGAAAGGGGAGGGCACATCAACTCGCCCGGCGGTTATCTCAGAGATCTGACCCGAAGGACCGAAAAGGGCGAGTTTGCAATCGGACCGATGCTGATGGCGCTCGTGCGGGCCAATGGGCCGACGGCGAGGCATGCCAGTTGATCGTGAGAAAGCGACTGCCTCGGCATTCGTGTAACAGTGCGCAATCACCTCTTTACAGCTAACATGTTAGTTTGCTACATTTGATCCATTCATTGGGAGGAAGCATATTTGACACAAAAATTCGGGCTCTCGGTTGCTCTCGCCACGCCGTTCGACAGCAACGGCGATATCGCGATCGAGGCGATGATCGAGCAGGCACGGCGGAGCCTCGCGGCCGGCTGCTCGAGTGTGACCCTGTTCGGGACGACGGGTGAAGGTTCTTCCATCGGCACGCAGGAACGTGAGCATGTTCTCGCTTCCATGCTTGATAGCGGAATAGCTGCAAAGCAGATCATCGTCGGTGTGCTGGTCGACGCTGCCGAGGATGCGGCGATGCAGGCCGGCCATGCGCTTTCCAAGGGAGCCCGCAATATCCTTCTTGCTCCGCCGTCTTATTTCAAGAACGTGAGTGAGGACGGCGTCTTCCAGTGGTTTTCGGCTGTTTTCGCTATCCTGGGCGGCAAGGCGCGAGACATTATCGTCTACAACATTCCTTCGGTCACCATGGTTCCGCTGAGCGTATCGCTCATCGGCCGACTGCGGACCGCCTTTCCCAAGGTCGTTACGGGCGTCAAAGATTCCTCCGGCGACTGGCCTTTTACGGAAAAGCTGCTGAAGGCGCATGGCGATCTCGTCATCCTGGTGGGCGACGAACGTCACCTGGCGAAGGGTGTGCGGCTTGGCGGCCAGGGTGCGATCTCCGGCATGGCGAATTTCGTACCTCGCGAAGTCAAGCTGATGGCGGAAGAAGGCAAGGACGATCCTCGCGTCGAGGATTTCGTGGCCGAACTGCTGAAATTTCCGGTGACCGCCGCCGTGAAAGCGATGGTCACTCACCTGACGTCTGATGAAATCTGGCTTGCGGTTCGCCCACCACTCGTTTCAATATCCGGCGAAGGGCAGGCGCAACTCGCTCTTGCGTTCGACACTCTTTTCCGCTCGAAAGCGGCATAGGTCGGAGATGTTTCTGGGAGAGGCGATGGACGGAACGGACGAGCAGCCGACACTGCGGGAAAAGGCGTATGAGAGTTTCACACGCCACCTTCTTGCGCGTGACGTGCGCCCCGGCCAGTTCGTTTCGCAGCGTCGCCTCGTCGAGCTGACAGGGCTGACGCTTGGCGCCATCCGCGAACTTATCCCAAGGCTCGAAGCCGAAGGACTGATCAAGACGGTGCCCCAGCGGGGGTTGCAGATCGCGCATATCGACCTGAACCTTATTCGCGAGGCGTTCCAACTGCGCGTGTTCCTGGAGAAGGAAGCGGTAGCGCTTTTCACCCGCTCTGCGTCTGAGGAGACGATCGCCGGGCTTTTGAAGCAGCATCGGGATATTGCGGACGCCATTCGAAATGGCGATGGATCGCACGAATTGGAAGTACACGCACAAGCTGTCGATTGGGGTATGCATGACGCCTTTATCGATGCTTTGGGAAATACCATCATCTCGAACGCCTACCGGGTGAACTCAATCAAGATGCGCCTGATCAGTCAGGACCGTTTTCGTATCGATGGTCACGTCGGACCTGTCATGGGTGAGCACCTCAAGGTACTCGAGGCGATCGAACGACGATCGGCGGAGGACGCCGTCAACAGCCTTGTCGCACACATCAATCATGCAAGAGATCGTGCGCTCAGGATATAATCGGAAATAAGCAGCCGGGGGTGAGGAGATCGCCGGCAAAAGGAGGAGGAATCACATGTCATCGTTTTTGAACCCGACGAGGCGCGGCTTTCTGGCGGGTACGGCCGCTTTTGGCGCCAGCAGCATGCTCGGCGTGCGGCTGGCATCGGCTGCGGTCGATTGGAAGCGCTTTGCCGGCACGACGCTCGAAGTCAATCTGGTCAAGAGCCCGCGCAGCGAAATACTTCTCAAGTACCTTCCCGAATTCGAGGAGCTCACCGGCATCAAGGTCAATGCCGAAGCGACGCCCGAACAACAGCAGCGTCAGAAGACGACCATCGAGCTGAGCTCCGGCAAGCCCAGCTTCGATGTCGTGCATATGAGCTATCATGTCCAGAAGCGGCAGTTCGAAAAGGGCGGCTGGCTTGCCGATATCGGCGGTTTTCTCAAGGACCCCTCTCTGACCGACCCGTCTCTGGTTGAAAGCGACTTCGCCGAAGCCGGCCTGACTTTTGCCAAAGATCCGGGCGGCGTTCTGCGTTCGCTTCCATTCTCGGTCGACTACTGGATCATCTATTGGAACAAGGCGCTGTTCGAGAAGAAGGGGCTGGCCTATCCGACGACGTTCGAAGAACTCGCCAGTGCCGCGGAGGCGCTCACCGATCCTTCCACCAACACCTACGGCTTCGTCGCCCGCGGCCTGAAGAATGCCAATACGCCGGTCTGGACGTCGCTGCTGCTTGGCTATGGTTCGAGCCCGCTCGGCCCGGATGGCAAGCTGCGCACGACATCGCAAGAAGCGATCGATGCGGCCAAGCTTTACCAAAGACTGATGACCAAGACAGCCCCTCCCGGCGTCTCCGGCTTCAACTGGGCCGAGGCACAGTCGGCCTTCCTGCAGGGCAAGATCGGCATGTGGCTGGATGGCGTCGGTTTTGCGCCGCCGATCGAGAATCCGGAAAAGTCGCGCGTCGTCGGCCAGGTCGGTTACGGCATCATGCCGAAAGGTCCGAAGGCACAGGCCGCGGGCACCTTCGGTGACGGGCTTGGAGTCGTCGCGGCAAGCCAGAAGAAAGAAGCCGGATACCTCTTCTGCCAATGGGCGATTTCGCATGAAATGGGCGCACGTCTGCTGCAGGCCGGCGCCGGCGTTCCTTTCCGCCAGTCCGTCCTCGAGGATGCGAAGGTCCGCGAAGGCGTCAAGATGCCGGGCGCCTGGCTAGATGCCGTCGTCGGTTCCGGCAAGATTTCGCAGCTCGCGCTGCCGGTCATCATTCCGGTCACCGAGTTCCGCGACGTTTACGGTGTCGGTCTCACCAACATGATCGGCGGCGCCGATCCCGAAACCGAGCTGAAGGCAGCGACGGCACAGTTCGAACCCGTCCTGGCGAAAAGCGAGGGATAATGGCCTCGACAAGCATCGAAACGGCCGCAGTGGCCAAGACCTCGAAAGGAAGGAGCAAACCGGATCGGTTTGCTCCCAACTACTGGCCTTTCGTCATCCCGGCGCTCATCGTCATTGCGGCCGTCATCGTTTTTCCATGGGTGTTTACCCTTTGGATGAGCGTCAACAGCTGGACGCTTGGCCAATCCCAGGTCTTTGCGGGACTGGACAACTATGCCCGCCTGGTCGTGGACATGCGCTTCTGGGACTCGCTGTGGCATACGGTGCTCTATACGACGCTCTCCGTGGTGGCGCCCCTTTTCCTGGGGACGCTCGCCGCGCTGATCTTTGATACGCAATTTCCGCTGCGCGGCCTTCTGCGTGGCATATTCGTGATGCCGATGATGGCGACGCCGGTCGCCATCGCCCTCGTCTGGACGATGATGTTCCACCCGCAGCTCGGCGTCCTCAACTATCTTCTCTCCCTCATGGGCATCGGCCCGCAGGAATGGATCTATAACCAGAACAGTGTCATCCCATCGCTGGTGCTGGTCGAGACGTGGCAATGGACGCCGCTTATCATGCTGATCGTGCTCGGTGGTCTGGCGGCGGTTCCGCGCGAGCCCTATGAAAGTGCCGAAATCGACGGAGCCAATGTCTGGCAGAAATTTCGCTACCTGACGCTGCCGATGATCGCGCCATTTCTGATGATTGCCGTGATGATCCGCAGCATCGATGCGGTGAAAAGTTTCGACATCATCTACGCCATGACCCAAGGCGGTCCGGGCACGGCGTCGGAAACGATCAACATCTATCTCTACAACACTGCTTTCGCTTACTACGATATTGGCTATGGATCTGCGATGGCGGTTGTCTTCTTCATCCTCATCGTCCTGCTCGCCTTCGTCCTGATGATGCTGCGGCAGCGCGCGAACTGGTCCGACGGGGAGGCACGCTGATGAAGCGCAAGACGCTCGATCGCATCGGACTGCTGTTTGTTGCCCTGGTGATGATATCGCCGGTCGTCCTGTTCTTCCTCTGGATGATTTCCCTGTCGCTGAAATATGAAATCGACAACGGCGCTTATCCACCGATCTTCATCCCGGAGCGCTTTGCCTGGTCGAACTATCTGAAGGTCTTCGAAGAGAACAACTTCTTCCTCTATCTCTGGAATTCGGTGCTGGTGACGGGTGCCGCCACACTTCTGGCGCTACTAATCGGCGTGCCGGCCGGATATGGCATCGCGCGGCTGAAGGCCGAGAAGTCTGCGATGGTCATCATGATTGCGCGCATGACGCCGGGCCTTTCGTTCCTGATCCCGCTCTTCCTACTGTTCCAATGGCTGAACCTGCTCGGCACGCTCTTGCCGCAGATCATCATCCATCTCGTCGTCACAGTGCCGATCGTCGTGTGGATCATGATCGGTTATTTCGAGACGACGCCGATGGAACTGGAAGAGGCTGCAAGCATCGACGGTGCAACACCCTGGCAGGTTTTCCGGCTGGTTGCCTTGCCGATCGCCAGGCCAGGCATTGTCGTCGCCTTCATCCTGTCGGTCATCTTCTCGTGGAACAATTTCGTCTTCGGCATCGTGCTCGCCAGTCGCGAGACGCGCACGCTCCCCGTCGCGGTCTACAACATGCTCTCGTTCGAGCAGGTCAGTTGGGGTCCGCTGGCGGCGGCGGCGTTGATCGTCACCTTGCCCGTGCTGATTTTGACGGTGTTTGCGCAACGGCAGATCGTGGCGGGTCTGACGGCCGGAGCCGTCAAGTGAGCGGGTGAGACAACGGTTTTGACGACTTCTTCTTCTTCTGCCTTCGACCCACCTCCCGGTCGGGCGCGCCGCGTTTTGTGTGTCGGCGCCGCGGTTATGGACACCTTGTTTCGCGTACGTTCGCTACCGAATGGCCAGGGCAAAATTCTGCCTTACGATATGCTCCAGATCGCCGAAGGCATGGCATCGAGCGCCGCCTTTGCAGTCGCCCGGCTGGGTGGCAAAGCCAGCCTCTGGGGCGCCGTCGGCAATGATGCCACCGGCGAACGGATCATTGCCGATCTCAGCAATAGCGGCATAGACACGAGCGGCATGCTGCGCGTCGAAGACGCCCGTTCGGCCGTCTCGACCATCCTTGTGGATGACCAAGGCGAGCGTTTGATCGTACCTTTCTACGATGCGGGCCTGCACGAAACGGTCAAGCCGGTCACCAAAAAGGATATTTCTGCTTTCGATGCGGTGCTGGTTGACGTCCGGTGGCCGAAGCTTGCATTGCGGACGCTATTGGCAGCCGCAGAGGCGGGCAAGCCGGCCATTCTCGATGGCGATGTTGCAGGCGATGGCGTGATCGAGATGCTTGCGCCGGCGGCCAGTCACATCGTGTTCTCACAACCGGCGGCCGAACGGCTTTCTGGAGCAGCCGAGCTGGTGAAGATCGTCGGTCTTCTCAAACGAAAGTTCGAGCATGCCTTCATCAGCGTCACGGCGGGCGAAAGTGGCTGCTTCTGGTTCGATGACCGAAGCGGCGAAGTCCTTCATCTTGCCGCTCCGAAGGTGAGGGCGGTCGACACGCTCGCGGCAGGCGATATCTTCCATGGCGCTTTTGCGCTGGTTGTCGCGGAAGGCCTGCCGATTGAAGAGACGATGCGCTTTTCATCCATGGCGGCGGCGCTCAAATGCCAGGTGTTTGGCGGTCGTACCGGCGCACCCAGCAGAGCCGAGGTCTGCAACAGGCTGCAGGGTTGGGACGCGCCGGTGACAAGGATGGGTGGTCGCTAGAGAAATTCCAGCAATAGTGCGAAGCGGTTTTGCGTCCGGTATTGCGTGAAAACAAAGAGATAGGGCATGATGCCGAAAAATGTGAGCGGTTTTCGGACGACATCCCGTTCTAGGCGAAGAGGTCCGATAGCCAGTAGCACAGCGCCGAAATGATCGCAGCGGCGGGGAGTGTGACAACCCAGGCAACAACGATGTTGCCCGCCAAGCCCCAGCGTACGGCGGACAGGCGTCGGGCGGCGCCCACGCCGATGATGGCGCCGGTGATCGTATGCGTGGTCGAGACCGGGATGCCCAGCCAGGTTGCGCCAAACAGTGTCAATGCACCGCCTGTTTCGGCACAAAAGCCCTGCATTGGGTTGAGACGCGTGATCTTCGATCCCATCGTATGGACGATCCGCCAGCCGCCGAAAAGCGTACCGAGTGCCATTGCGCTTTGGCATGAGAGAACGACCCAGAGCGGCACATGGAAACCACCCGTCAGGTACCCTTGCGAATATAGCAACACGGCGATGATGCCCATCGTCTTCTGCGCGTCGTTGCCCCCATGGCCGAGGGAGTAGAGGGAGGCAGACACAAACTGGAAGACCCGGAATGTGCGATCAACGGCGAACGGTGTCTGTCGCACGAAAGTCCACGACACGATCAGAATGAGCAGAAGCGCCAGGAAAAATCCGATCGCCGGCGACATCACGATGGCGCCGGCCGTCTTCAACAAACCGGTCCAGACGATCGAACTGAATCCCGTCTTCATCAGGCCAGCACCCACCAGACCGCCGACCAGTGCATGCGATGAACTCGACGGGATACCAAAGACCCAGGTGACAATATTCCAGACAATGGCGCCCATCAACGCCGCGAAAATGACTTGCGGAGTCACGATGGCCGGATCGATGATGCCGGTTCCGAGCGTTTCCGCGACGTGCAAGCCGAAGAACAGGAAGGCTATGAAGTTGAAAAAGGCCGCCCAAAACACAGCATATTGCGGACGCAGCACGCGCGTCGACACGATTGTGGCGATGGAATTGGCTGCATCGTGCAGGCCGTTCAGGAAATCAAAGAAGAGTGCGACAGCCACGAGAGCGGCAAGAAGAGGAAGGGCAAGGGTGGCTTCCATCAAACGTTCTCGATGACGATGCCACTGATCTCATTGGCGACATCCTCGAAACGGTCAACGACCTTCTCAAGCTCGCCATAGATCTCGCTGCCGATGAGGTAAGCCATTGCATTCGACGCGCCGTGGCGGCGGAAAAGATCCTTCAAGCCCTGCTCGTGCAACTCGTCGGACCGGCCTTCGACGCGCGTCACTTCTTCTGCCAGCGCCGCCAGACGGGGAGCATTCGTGCTGATCCGATCGAGAAGAGGAAGGGCTTCGGCTATCAAATGTGCTGCCTGGACAATGGTCTTTCCCATTTCCTGCATCAGAGGATCGAAGCTTTTCTGCTCGAATAGCCGAATGGTCTTCACCGTTTTCTGCATCATGTCGATCGCATCATCCATCGACTGGATCAGATCCTTGATGTCGCCACGGTCGAACGGCGTGACAAAACTGCGACGCACGGCAAGCAGTACTTCGCGGGTGATCTCGTCCGCTTCATTCTCCAAGGCGACAATCCGTGCACAATGCCCTTCAATGTCTGTGCCGCTCAAAAGTTCGTCGAGGGCTTCGGCCGCACCGACGACAGTCTTTGCGTGTTGAGCGAACAGATCGAAGAAGCGATCTTCCCGCGGCATGAGTTTTCGAAACCAGTTCAGCATCTGCGCTCCATCGACTGTCACAAAGCTGTCATAGAGCACGCCGTTGGTCGTGAAAAGCCGTTAGCGACCGATGTCATGGGACTTCCACCGGATCATGCGTGCCATCAAAGGCTGACGCGGCGCGTATCATCGATTGGCCACTCCTTCCGGGCAACGGTCTTTACGATCGCCGACCGAGTTGGTGTCATCAAATGTTCATATGAACATTCTATCTTTGCAAAATGAAACTAGCCTGTTACCATCGAGCTCACGTTCGTAGCGGGAGGCTATGGACCGACAACAAGTGGGAGTGAGGATGAACAAGATCGCTTTTTTCCTGTCCGCAGGATTGACCAGCCTATCCTTATCCGTTCCGGCAATGGCGGCCACGAAGATCCAGTGGTGGCACGCAATGGGCGGCGAGAATGGCGCGAAGCTTGAACAGATCGCCAAGGGGTTTAACGCATCTCAATCTGACTATGAGATCGTCCCGGTATTCAAAGGCACCTATGACGAGACGCTGACGGGCGCCATTGCTGCGTTCCGCGCCAACCAGCAGCCTGCAATCGTACAGGTCTATGAAGTCGGTACCGGCACGATGATGGCAGCACAGGGCGCGATCTATCCTGTTTACCAGTTAATGAAGGACGAAGGCGAGGCCTGGGACCAGAGCAAATTCATTGCTCCGGTCGTCGGCTATTACTCAGACACCAGCGGCAACGTTCTGTCCTTGCCGTTCAATTCCTCGACGCCGATCATGTATTACAACAAGGATGTCTTCAAAAAGGCGGGGCTCGATCCGGAAACACCGCCGAAAACATGGGCGGAAGTTGAAGCCTTTTCGCGGACGATCATGAAGTCCGGCGCTGCCAAATGCGGCTTCACCAGCGCCTGGATCTCCTGGATTCAGACTGAAAACCTCAATGCTCTGCACGACAAGCCCTACTCCACCAAGGCCAACGGCTTTGGCGGCTTGGATGCGGAGTTCACCTTCAACAACGATCTCACGATCCGCCATTGGGGCAACTTGAAGAAGTGGCAGGACGAGGGGCTCTTCAAATTCGGCGGGCCTGGCGGCGGCGATAATGCTCCTCCGATGTTCTATTCGCAGGAATGCGCGATGTACATGAACTCGTCGGCCGGCCGGGCAGGCGTTATCAATAACGCAAAGGCTTTCAAGGTCGGGTTTGCGCCGCTTCCCTACTATGACGACGTCATTACGCAGCCGCTCAATTCGATTATCGGCGGCGCCACGCTCTGGACGCTGAAAGGTCGCCCAGAAGAGGAGTACAAGGGTGTCGCGAAGTTCTTCACCTACCTGCAGAAGCCGGAAGTGCAAGCCGATTGGCATCAGTTCTCCGGCTACCTGCCGATAACCGAGGCTGCCTATAAGCTGGGCCAGGATCAGGGTTATTACGAGAAGAATCCTGGAGCAGATATCGGCATCAAGCAGCTGACGCGGGTGACACCTACCGATAATTCCAAGGGTATCCGGTTCGGCAACTACGTCCAGGTGCGTGGCATCATCGACGATGAGTTTGCAGCATTGCTGGGCGGGAAGAAGACGGCGAAGGAAGCGGTTGATTCCGTGGTCGCACGAGGCAACGAACAGCTTCGCGATTTCCAGTCCGCCAACTAATGGGCTCCGCGACGGGGGCTGGTGAGAGACCGGCCCCCGTTTCCCATCCGTCAGTGTGAGGGCCCATGCAAACCAAACGGACCGTATTTCCCAACAAGCTTTTGCCTTACCTGCTCATCGCACCCCAAATTTTCGTGACCGTGGTATTCTTCCTCTGGCCCGCGGCGACGGCATTCTGGCAATCTTTCCTGCGCCAGGATGCCTTCGGCTTCAAAACGAGTTTCGTCTGGTTCGAAAACTACCGCCGGCTCTTTGCCGATCCGATCTACATCAACGCCTTCGGCCACACGCTCATCTTCGCCATTCTCGTGACCGTCCTATCGACGGCGATCGCGCTGCTCCTGGCTGCAGCGGCGATGCGCGTGTTGCGCACCTCTCGAATTTATTCGACCTTGCTGATCTGGCCCTATGCCGTCGCTCCCGCGATCGCCGGCATTCTTTGGTGGTTCATGTTCAATCCCTCGATCGGCATCGTCGCCTATATGTTGCGGGCGATGGGGATCAACTGGAACCATCTGATCAATCCTGACGACGCTATGATCCTGATCGTCATCGCGGCGACTTGGAAGCAGATTTCCTATAATTTCTTATTCTTCTTGGCTGCGCTGCAGTCGGTGCCCCGTTCGCTTCAGGAAGCCGGGGCGATCGACGGAGCCGGTCCTGTGAAGCGTTTCTGGACGATCGTGTTCCCGCTGATCTCACCGACAACCTTCTATCTGATCGTCATCAATATCGTTTACGCGATGTTCGATACCTTCGGCATCATTCATGCGACCACCCAGGGCGGACCGGCGCGTGCAACCGAGATCCTTGTCTACAAGGTTTATTTCGACGGCTTCATCGGACTGAATTTGGGCTCGTCGGCGGCGCAGTCGGTCATTCTCATGGTGATCGTCATCGCTCTGACCGCGGTCCAATTCCGCTTCATCGAACGCCGCGTGCAATATTGAGGAATCCCGAGGATGGTTGAAAATCGCCCCTTCCTAAATTTCCTGGCGCATCTTGTCCTCATCATCGGCGTCACGATTGTTGTATTTCCCGTCTACGTGGCTTTCATCGCATCGAGCCACGGTCCAAACGACTTCTTGTCAGGTGTCGTGCCGCTAACGCCGGGCAGCCACATCATCGAGAACTATTCGACGATGCTGTCATCTGGAATGACAAGCTCGGGGGCGCCGCCGATCGGACCGATGATGATCAACTCGCTGATCATGGCGGTTGGCGTCGCCGTCGGGAAGATCGCTATTTCGATCCTTTCGGCTTTTGCTATCGTCTATTTCCGGTTTCCGTTCCGGACCTTGGCATTTTGGATGATCTTCATCACGCTGATGCTGCCGGTCGAGGTGCGCATCGTGCCGACCTACAAAGTCGTCGCCGATCTCGGAATGCTGAACAATTACGGCGGCCTCATCATCCCGCTGATCGCATCGGCAACGGCAACCTTCCTGTTTCGTCAGTTCTTTCTGACTGTTCCCGACGAACTCATGGAGGCTGCCCGTGTCGATGGCGCAGGGCCGATGAAGTTCTTCCGGGATATCCTGCTCCCACTATCGATCACCAACATTGCGGCGCTCTTCATCATCTTGTTCGTGCTCGGCTGGAACCAATATCTGTGGCCGCTCATCATAACGACCGACCAGAGCTTTTATACCGTCGTGATGGGAATCCAGCGCATGGCAGCGGTTGCCGATGCGGAGCCGCGCTGGAACCTTGTGATGGCAGCCGTCATTCTGGCCGCCCTGCCACCCGTCCTCGTCATCGTCGCCATGCAACGCCTTTTTGTCAAAGGCCTGGTCGAAACGGAGAAATGAAATGGCAACGATCAATATCATCGACGTCAAGAAGAATTATGGCGCCGTTCCGGCGGTCAAGGGCATCAACCTGTCTGTCGCAGACGGCGAACTCATCGTCCTCGTCGGCCCCTCCGGCTGTGGCAAATCAACCCTGCTTCGCATGATTGCCGGGCTGGAATCCATCAGCGAAGGCCATGTCGAGATTGCCGGCCGCAATGTCAACAAGGCAGAGCCGGCCGACCGCGATATCGCCATGGTCTTTCAGAATTATGCGCTTTATCCGCATATGACCGTACGCGGAAATCTCGAATATGGTTTGAAAAATCGTGGCACCGAACGGGCGGAAATCAACCGCCGTGTGGCGGAGGCGGCCGAGATCCTCGAAATTGGGCCGATGTTGGATCGTAAACCTCGCGAACTCTCCGGCGGGCAGCGCCAGCGCGTTGCGATGGGGCGGGCGATCGTTCGCGAGCCGGCCGCCTTCCTGTTCGATGAGCCTCTGTCCAATCTCGATGCCAAATTGCGGGTGCAGATGCGCGTTGAAATACGCCGGCTGCAACGGCGCCTGAAGACCACCAGCATCTATGTCACCCATGACCAGCTTGAAGCGATGACGCTGGCCGACCGGCTGGTTGTCATGAACGGAGGACTTGTCGAACAGGTCGGCACGCCCGTGGCGGTCTACGATCGCCCGGCGAGCCTGTTCGTCGCCAGCTTCATCGGCTCACCGCCTATGAATCTCGTGCCGATCGACGTCCTCAGGGCAGCCGACAGCGCAAGTGCCCTGGCATTGCCCGCCGGGACCGATATGGTCGGCCTTCGCCCGGACGCGTTGCTTGTTGCCAAGCCGGTTGAGCCTTCCGTTCGTCTCAATGCAACGGTCGAGCTGCTCGAGCCAATCGGCGGAGAAAGCCATCTGCATGTGCGATTGGGAGGGGGCCAGCAGACGGTCGTCCTGACCGTACCGGGTCGTCCGGATTTTGCCGAGAATGCCAATATCGACGTCTTCGCACGCGTCGGCGCGATGCATCCTTTCAACAGCGATACCGGAAAACGCACAGATTGACTCCGGTTTATTATTTCTCCATCCCAGCCCAGAAGACGATGAAAGAGATGAGACGATGACGACCGTAGAGCCGCGATCCGGCCCGAGACGCAGTGAGGTTCAGGCGCATCGAGGCGCCTCTGCCATTGCGCCCGAGAATACCATTGCCGCTTTCCGGGCGGCCGCTGAACAAGGCGCGGAATGGGTCGAACTCGACGTAGCACTTCTTGCCGACGGGACCCCGGTCGTCATCCACGACGTGTCGATCGATCGCTGTTCCTCGTCGAAGGGAAATCTTGCCGACCTCACCGCGTCGGATCTCGGCGCCATCGACGCTGGCTCATGGTTCAGCCCGAAATTCAAAGGCGAACCACTGCCGACGCTGGCCCGCGTTGTTTCCGCGCTGGGCGAACTCGGGCTCAACGCCAATGTCGAGATCAAGCAGCATGCCCATCACAAGTCACTCGACCAGCTGGTCAAAGTCGTCGATCAACATCTGAAGGCGCGGGCGGCGCACACCAGGATCATGATCTCAAGCTTTGATGCCGCTGCGCTGAAGGGAATGTATGAGATCGATCCAAGCTACGAACTCGCCATGCTGTGGAGCAAGCTGCCTGCGGATTGGCAGGATACCCTTCGGTCGATTCCCGCAAAGACCATCCATCTCGACTACAAGGCTCTGAGTATCGGGTTTCTCGAGGAGGCCGTGCGTCGCGGCATCTCGGTGCGGGCGTGGACCTGCAACGATCCCAAGCGGCTCGCATCATTCTGGGACGTGGGTTTGACCGGTGTGATAACAGACGACCCCAGTGTCTACCTCACGTAAGGAGCGGCGATGGGGCAGCGGATCATATCGAGCCGACAACGTGAGATCCTTGCGCTGATCGAAACGGAAGGTGTTCAGTACATCGAGGAACTGGCACGTCGGTATGATCTGACGACGCAGACGATCCGTCGTGATATCAATGCATTATGCGATCTCGGGCACGCACGCCGCTTCCACGGCGGCGTCGACTTGCCGGTCGCGGGCAGCAACATCTCACTCAATGCTCGCGCCCAGCTCAACCGACGGGCCAAGCGGCTGATCGCCAAGCGTGTCGCCGCCGACATAGGGGCAGACGCGACAGTGTTCCTCGGGATCGGCAGCACGGTTCGGTTCGTCGCCGAGGCGCTGCGTGATCACCAGGGTCTGACGGTGATCACCAATAACATCCACGTCGCCTTGAGCCTTTGCGACGCGCCGAGCGTCGAGGTCCATTTGACGGGCGGACTTTTGCGCCACGATGACCGCGACGTGGTGGGCACGGATGTGATCAGGTTCGTCGAAAAATTCTATGCGACTTACGCAGTCGTCGGCGCGGGCGCTTTGAGCCCGCTCAACGGTCTGATGGATTTCAGCTATAGCGAAGCCCAAATCACCAATGCCCTCCTTGAGAATTCACAAACGCAGATTCTGGCCGCAGACGTCAGCAAGTGGACGCGCAACGCTTCCGTGCGTGTTGCGCCATTCAGCAAACTCACCCGCTTCTACACCGATCGGCTGCCTGGCGAAGCTGCCGCCACCAATGCCCTCGCCGAGAGCGGCTTGGACGTGGTCACATGCAGCGAGGATATGACATGAGCTATGTAGACCTTGCACCATCGGCTCGTGAGTTACAGGATGTGCGCTACCTGTTCACCGACATCGACGATACCCTGACCACCGAAGGCAAGCTTCTGCCGCAAACCTACGAAGCTCTCTGGGATCTCAGCCGGGCGGGAATTGCCGTCGTGCCGGTCACGGGCGGCTCAGCCGGATGGTGCGAACATATCGTCCGCGCCTGGCCTGTGGCTGCCGTCATCGGCGAAAGCGGCGCATATTGCGTCACCCGTCAGGACGGCGAAGTGGTGTTCGACTATTGGGAGGATGGCGCCCTACAGGGTGAGCGCCAGCGCCAGCACCTGCAGACGATCAAAGAGCTGATCTCGCAAAATAGCCGGACGTTCAGAATTGCCCACGACCAGGTCTTCCGGCTGGCGGATGTCGCAATCGACATTCACGGTCAGGAACCGTATGAGGTCGAAGATCTGGCATCCAGCATTAGAGCCATGGGCGGAACGGTCGCGATCAGCTCCATCCACATCAACACGTGGATCGGCGATTACAATAAGCGCTCGATGAGCGAGCGCGTTTTAACCGAGATGTTCGGTATCGATCCCGATCAAACAGCCGCCGTGACCGCCTTCGTCGGTGACTCTCGAAACGATGCACCGATGTTTGGCTTTATCCGCAACTCTTTCGGGGTCAACAACATCATCCCGGTTCTTTCACAATTGCAATACGCGCCGAAATGGGTCTCCTCGCAGCCCGCCGGGCTTGGCTTTGCCGATATTGCCCAAACGATCTTGGACGCGGCTGGCGCAGGTTCTGAGACGTCTCGTCAGCTTTTGACCGAGCCGGCGGTCATGCCTGCCAGGAAGTAGCGTTGAGCAACCAGATAAAGGACCAGGAGGGGAAGGGAACCGAGCACGCTCATCGCCATCATCTCGTTCCATTCGAAGGCGTGCTGGCCCATCAGAAGCTGGATGCCGATCGGAACCGTCCTGAGGTCCATCGATTTTGTCAGCGTCAGCGCGAAGAGGAATTCGTTCCAGGCGAGCAGAAAGGTGTAGACCGCAGTGGCGACGATCCCGGGGATGGAGACCGGAACGATGACGCGCCAGAGCGCCGTCCAGCTCGAACCGCCGTCGACCAGGACGGCCTCGTCCAGCTCTTTCGGCAGGGTGTTGAGATAGCCTGTCATCAGCAGGACGGCGTAAGGCAGTGTGAAGACCATGTAGGTCAGGATCAGCGCCAGATAGGTATCGAAGATCCTGAAGGCGACCACCATTCCGAAATAGGGAATGAGAAGGGTAATCGGCGGAACGGTCTGGGTGCTGATGATGAAAATGTTCAAGGTGTTCTTGAACCGGAACTGATAGCGGCTGAAGCCGTAGGCGGTCACGATCGCGACGAGGAGGGTCAGAATGGTGACGACGCCGGCGACAAAGTAGCTGTTGATGAAGAACCGCACTTTCACCGGATCGTTGAAAATCGTCAGATAGGCGGCCACCGTGAAATCATCCGGCAACAGTCGCGGCGGAAGGGCGAAGATTTCCGTATTCGATTTCAGCGAGCTGAAAAACATCCACACGATCGGAAAAGCCGAAAAAACCAGGCCGATCGCCAGACCGAGATAGGTCAGGATGGTCGGCAATACCGAGCTTTTGAAGGAACGCTTTGCCATGACGGTCACCTGCGCTGCTGGTGTTTGATGTAGAAATAGGTGACGCTCATCGAGATGATTAGGATGATCATCGCGCTCGCCGAAGCCAGCGAGAATTCATACTGCGAGAAGGCGAGCTTGTAGGTGAAAGTGGAGAGCACTTCCGTCGAATAGATCGGGCCGCCGCCCGTCGTCATCCATACCAGCGGAAAAACCTGCATCGTCCAGATGAAATCGAGAAGCGCGATGCTGACGATGATCGGCATCAGCTGCGGAATGGTGATGTACCAGAACTTTTGGAGTCCGTTGGCGCCGTCGATGCCGGCCGCCTCGTAAAGCTCCTTGGAAATGCCCTGGAGGCCGGCGAGCAGGCTGACCATGTAAAGCGGATAACCCGCCCAGATGTTTGCGAAGGTCAAAGCGTGAATGGCCGTGCGCGTCGACGAAAACCACTCGACCTTGAAGTTGATGATATGGAGCGCCATCAGCACGCTGTTGACGACGCCGTTCGGGTCGAGCAGCAGGCGCCAGATGATGGCGATGATGACGGCGGTGAACAGCCAGGGCAGGATGAAGAGCACGCGCAGGATGCTGCGAATAAGCGGATCGACGCGGTTGGTGTTCAACAGCAGCGCGAATGCCAGGCCGATGATGAAGTGGAAGACGACGCTCATGATCGTGAAATAAAGCGTCTGCGCGACCGACTGCCAGAAGACCGGATTTTCAAAGATGGTCACATAGTTCTGGAGCCCTGCGAAGGCAGCGGTCTTTTTCATGATGGCGCCGTCCATCAGAGAATATTTGAAGACCATCACCATCGGGAACAGCATCAGCAGCACAAGCAGCAGGGTCGCCGGCGACACGTAGAAATACGGGACCAGCTTCCTCAAGGTGCTGTAACGAAGCCATCCTTTTCTTCGCGCTTTGGCATGCGCGGCGACCAGAGCCGTAGCCGAGTGATTCATGAGCTGTGACTTTCCATTCTGCCGAGATTTGACGACTTGCACCGGCAGCGCAAGGCTGCGCTGCCGGTGATCGTGAAAGCGACGTGCTTAGAACTTCGCGAGCCACGCCTTTTGGGTATTGGCAGCTGCGTCCTTGGCTGACTGCCCGCCGTCGAACATCTTCTGGACTTCGACGTTCATGTCGCGCATCAGCTCTTCGGCAACCGGAAGACCGACGAATTCGTTGGCAGGATAGCCGCTCTGGAAGATTTTGAAAGCTTCCGCGAAGATCGGGTCCGAGGCCACGAAGTCCGGCTTGGCATGGACGTTGCCGGGGAAGGCGTTGGCAATCGAGACGAGACGGCCGTTGACGTCAGGGCTCATCAGGTATTCGACCAGCTTCCAGGCTTCGTCCTTGTGCTGGCTGCCTTCGCTGATGCCGATGCCCCAGGAGGCATAGGGCATGCCGCGCTTGCCGGTGTAGCCGTCAGTGGCCGGCAAGGCGGAGATGCCGAAGTTGAGCTTCGGATTGCGCTCGCGGATGAGGTTCACATGGGCGAGGGAATCCACCATCATGCCGACGCGGCCGTTGACGAATTCTTCGACCTTGTCCTGTTCCTTCTTGGCGAAGATGCCGGGAGAAATCACGCCTTCCTTGTTGAGCGAGGCAAGATAATCGAGCGTGCCGACGACGGCGTCATTTTCGAGGTCAGGCTTGCCGTCCTTCAGCATCGAGGCGCCGGAGGCCCAGACCCAGGACATCACGTCGTTCTGGATTCCGCTCGGAGACTGCAGCGATAGCGGCAGAACCCAGCCGTACTGGTTCTTCGAGGCGTCGGTCATCTTCTTCGCGGCTTCAGCGAATTCCGTGCGCGTCGTCGGCAACTTGTCGACGCCGGCGGCCTTGGAGATATCCAGGTTCACGAAGACCGGGTAGACGAAGGATGCCAGCGGGAACATCACGCTCTTGCCATCGACCTTGACGATATCGGTGATCTGGCTCTTGTCGTATTTCGCCTTCTCCATCAGTTCGTCCATGGAGGCGATCGCGCCCTGCTTGGCGAGCCCGTTTACCCAGGCACCATCGAGGCCGACCACGTCGCTGAGCGTTCCCGAGGCGGCGCCGACGACGATCTGGTCACGCGTCGTGGCATAGGGACCGCTGACAAGCGTCACCTTGATGCCGGGATTTTTGGCTTCGAAATCGTTCATAATGCCGCGCAAGGCGCCGGACGGCATTTCGGGTTCCCACCATTGAATGAACTCGATGGTGGTGTCGGCAAACGCGGATGTGGCGCAGAGCGCCCATACCGCTACCGCAGCCCGCATCGTCACGCCGAATTTGCTGATATTCATCTGTGCCTCCCAAAGATTGTCAGTTAATCGATCCTCCTCAAGATCGTAGGCAAAGTAGGTTCCCTGAAGGCCCTATCTGTCAATGAAGAACTGCGATCGGGAAAAGATGGGAGGCCGGCATTCACGGCGCGTGTCGCGTTAAATCATTGATAAAAAATAATAAAACTGATTGACATCATCGGTATTTTTCTACAGCATTTGTGTTGCTTGTGACGCATTTTTTCTTTACTTTCGTAAACAAATGAAAGTTTATCCAACAAAATGAAAAGCGTGGAACCCGGCGTCTTCACTGCAAATTTTCGAATTTGGGGCGCTGAAACAAGCACCTTTTGCAACCACGCGGCGCAAACGGCGCAAGTCGCAGTGAAGGGAATATTTCGATTTTCGAAAGGGAGGGCAGGGCCCGCACCAAAAGTGACGGATCACGCCGGCTTACGTGGTGGGTTTCGACGATTGAGGATACGAAGATCACCTGTACAAATTGCCGAATGCGTGATTTGGCGCGTCAGAGGATCGGCCGTTGCGTCAAATCATTCCCGATCAGTTGTCGTCGTCCCGCCAGTAAGGAATTGAATGGCCAAGAAAAATTATAAATCGATGGACGACTTCGCGACCGCCGCCGGCGTATCGCGTCCGACCTTGTCGAAATATTTCGACGATCCCTCACAGATCAAGGAGGTGACCCGCAAGCGTATCGAGGCGGCTCTCAAGAAGTCGCATTTCGAGCCGAACCTTTTCGCCCGGCATCTCAATCGCAAGCGGACCAGGAATATCGGGATTCTGGTCCCGACCATGTCGGATCCCTTTTATGTGCAGGTCGTGTCGCTGATCGAGCTGGAGTTGCGCGAAAAGGGATTCTGGCCCGTCCAGATCTCTTCGCACACGCGGCCGGAGCTGGAGGCGGAGGCCGTGCGGACCTTGCTGTCGCTGAAGGTTGCAGGCGCGATCGTGGCGCCGCTCGGAGCCGGTTCACGCCGTTCCGCGCTGGAAAGACTAAGCGGCGCAATCCCCGTCGTCTGCTTCGACAACCCTGCCGGCGCTGACCTTCCCTATGTCGGAAACGATAACGCGCAAAGCATGGCCGCCATTGTGCAATATCTCTGCCGGTCCGGTGAGCCACCGATATTCCTGGAGATTCCGCATTTGACCGAAAATGCTGGCGAGCGGCAGGAGAGCTACCGCGCGACCATGGCGAGGGAAGGGCATACTCCGCTGGTCATCGATTGCGACGCACCACCTTCCTGGGAATTCGAGCGTCTCGGATACGAGCAGATGCAGAGAATTCTTGCCAGAGGCGGTCTTCCCGGCAAAACGCTGCTATGCGCTAATGACCGCTTCGCTTTCGGCGCGATGGCTGCCGCTTTCGCTTCGGGACTGAAAATCGGTCGTAGCGACGCGTGCGACGTACGCATTGCCGGGCACGACGACCACCCGCTGAGCCGATACACCTGCCCGTCGCTGACGACGATGGCTCAGAACGCGCCCGAGATCGCCGCGAAATCCGTGGAGCTTTTGCTGGCGCATATCGAAAGCGAGGATGATGGAACCACCCCTGCGACGAACAAGGTGATCCTCGAGGCAACGCTGGTTATGCGCGAATCGGCTTGAGACTAGGCAGTTCCCGCCTCAACGGGTAAGCGCAGGGTCCATGGCGCGCCATGCCATTGCGATGGCTTCGAGGGCCTCTTGTGCTTCCGGAATAGCCCGTCGCTTCGATACGAAGCCATGGATCTGTCCGGGCCAGGTCCGGGTCGTGGCCTTCGCCTCGGCGCTGAGCCGCTCGGCATAAGCGGCCCCTTCGTCGAACAGCACGTCGTATCCGGCAAGGATCACCAGGGCCGGCGCCACGCCCGCCAGCGATTCTGCGCTCAGCGGCGAGGCTCGCCAGTCCGACCGGCTCGTAGGTTCCGGCAGATAGTGGTCTCGGAACCATTTCATCGCCGCGGCCGTCAGGCCGAAATCCTCTTGGTAACGCAAGTAGCTGTCGCTTGTCTGCAACTGATCGGTCACCGGATAGATCAGCACCTGTCCGATGACAGCCGGCACCTGTCCGTCCCGCGCCAACAGGGCGACGACGGCGGCCAGATTGCCACCGGCGCTATCGCCGGCGACGAGAATTCGCAAGGGATCGATGCCGAGCGCATCCGCCTGCTCCGTCATCCAGACGAGTGTGGCGGCGCAGTCGTCAATGGCAGCGGGAAAGGGGTGTTCCGGGGCCAGGCGATAGTCGGGCGAAACCACGACGGCGCCTGCCATATTGGCAAGCGTCCGGCAGATATCCTCATGGGTTTCCGGCGCGCCGATGACAAAGCCGCCGCCATGGAGATAGAGCAAGGCCGGTGCGCCCTGGCGCGGCGCAGCGCGGCCGCGCCATATCTTCAACCGGATTGCGCCCGCATGCCTTTCCAGGATCTCGGCTACGTCTTCGAGCGGCCGTTGAATGTCTGCGAAACTATCCAGATATTGCTGCCGCGCCAGCGCCGGCGTGCAGCTTTCGACCGGCGTTTGGGGATCGCCGGGCCATGCAAGCGCACGTTTGGCGGATTCATCCAGTTGTGTCATGCCAGCAAACTCCTCGCTTCGTCTTCCCGCAATTCTTTTGGCTGCGCGACAATACCCGGAATGGTCTGCGCGACACCGGTTTCACCGGCACGCAGGATCGCTTCCATGACTTCGAGCACATGGAGAGCGAGATCGCCCGAAGCACGCGGCGCACGGCCCTCAATGATTGCGCGTGCGAGATCGGCAAGACCAAGCATGCGGTAGTTGGCACGATCAGGCGCTGCGATCGGCCAGTTGACGGCGCCAAAGAGTTTGCCTGACGTATCCGTTTCCTGCCAGGGCGCGCCGCGGCTGGAGAGCGCAACGGAGCCGCCGAAATTGTCGGGGTCGGGCAGGCGCAGCGAGCCTTCGGTCCCGTGGAGTTCGATGGGGTGATTGGAGTGGCGAAAGACGTCCCAGGAGGTGCCGAAGGTGACCGTGGCACCGCAATCGAATTCCAGCAACGACAGCACGCTGGTCGGCGTGCCGACCTTGAACGTGGTGCCCTGCTTCGGTCCCTCCGCCGTGATGAGCCGCTCGTCCTGCCCGCTTGTGGCGACGGCCTGCACACGGCGGATAGGCCCCATCAGATTGACCATCATCGTCAGATAATAAGGCCCCATATCCATGAGCGGGCCGGCGCCGGCCTGGTAATAAAAGCCGGGATCCGGATGCCAGTGCTCCATGCCGCGCCCCATCATGAAGGCCGTCCCGGTCACCGGCTTGCCGATGGCGCCGGCTTCCATCTGCCGCCGGGCATGGCGTCCGGCCGCCCCCAGAAACGTATCTGGCGCCGAGCCGAGCATGAGGCCCTTTACGGCGGCGGCATCCACCAAGCGGCGTCCTTCGGCGGCCGTGACACCGAGCGGCTTCTCCGTGAAGACATGCTTGCCTGCAGACAGCGCCCGCATCGAAACGTCAAAATGCGCGGCCGGGATCGTCAGGTTGAGGATGAGGTCGATGTTCCGGTCGTCGATGAGGCTGTCGACGTCGGCCGCGCGCAGATCGAACTCGGCCGCGCGACGTTTGGCGGCGTCTGCGTTGAGGTCTGCACAGGCGATGATTTCGACGCCGCGAAACAGCGGCGCGTTGCGCATATAGGCGAGCGAAATGTTGCCGCATCCGACAACGCCGATCCTGAGTTTCATACCATTGGTCTGTGCCATCGAAGAACCTGATTTTGCCGTTGCGCGTGCGAAGCGTTGAGGGGTACGTTACATTTTAATCGTAAGGTATAAAATATATTGACGTACGCTAACATTTGACCGTACGTAATGGCAAGACGCTGGCGTCGCAATCCCCGCTGAAGAGCCCGCCTTTCCGGCCTTCGGCCGCCTCCCAGGCGGAAGGAGTTTTGCAAGGTCGGCGAAGCCCCTGAGGATTGCCCGCGCGGGGAAGCAGCCGGCTTCGGTATCGGCTGTCATCAACGAATAGGTCAGGACCGCGATATGAAAAATGCTGAGCTGCAGATCGGCTGCCAAACATTCACCTGGGAGATGCTGGGGACAGGTTGGAGCGGCGGCCCGGACGATCTGGTGCGCGCCATTGCCGACGGCGGATATGCCGGTATCGAAATCACCGACACGATGATCGGTCACTACGCGCTCAAGCCTGCCGACTTTGCCCGCACCCTGGCGGATGCCGGTTTGGCGCTGGTTTCCTTTGCCTTCGGCTCCGCCAGCGGCTTCACGGTGGCGGAAAAGATTGCCTCCGATCTCGACACGGCGCGGCGATGGGTCGATTTCGCAGCGAACTTTCCCGGCGCTATGATATCGATGGGATCGGCGACGGTCGTCTCGGATGGTCCGCGCGATGAGAAATTCGCCATTGCGGCCGAGTGCTACAATCGTGCAACCGAGATCGGACGGTCGGCTGGCGTCGCTGTAGCTGTCCATCCTTCCTCGCACCACAACACGCTGCTGTTCACGCGGAACGACTATGATCAGCTGTTTGCTCTCTTGGATCCACAGGTGGGTTGGGTGCCGGATACCGGTCATATCCTGCGTGGCGGCCAGCAGATCGGCGATACGCTGGCGGCCCACCGGGACCGGATCCGTTACGTGCATCTGAAGGATGTCGACGCCGGCGGGATCTGGGCGATGCTGGGCGAAGGCGTCTGCGACGTGCCTGCCGTGGTTTCGACCGTTCGGGATGCGCCGAACTTTATCGGCTGGATCGTGGTGGAAGAAGAATCGGACCATGCCGGAACCGATCCTGCCGCCGCCGTTCGAGCGAACCGCGAGACGCTTCGACGTCTGGGGTTTTAGCCCATCTCGTATTCCGTGGCGTCGGCCAAAGCTATCCGTCGATGCCAAAGCCTCTCCTGTCTCTCTTGTAAATTGGAGAGGTGGACTGGAGGTCACGCGTAGCGAACCTCCACGCCCAGCTTGTCGAGCCTGTGGCGAATGCTGTGCGGCATGTTGCTGTCCGTGATGATCAAGTCGACGCGCGACAGCGAGAAGGCTTTGGAGGAGGCGCCGACGTCAAATTTGCTCGAATCCGCCACGAGGACGACACGCCGCGCCATGCGAACCAGGTTGCGCTTGGTCCGTGCCACGTCCTCGGAGACATCGACGACATCGAAGGCCTGATCGATCGCGTGGGCGCCGACAAAAGCCTGGTGGGCGACGAGGCCGCCGACCGCCTTGTCGGAATCCTGTACGATCGTGCTCACGGTGCTGGGAAACACGCGGCCGCCGATCATGTGCACGTCGAGCCCTGGCCGGTACATCAGATGCTGGGCGATGTTCATTGCCGTTGTCGCAACCACGACGTTGTTGACTGGTGGCATCTGCATGGCGACCTGCAGCAGCGTCGAGCCGCTGTCGAAGACGATCGACTGGTTATCGATGATCTGTCTCGCAGCCATCTGGGCGATGCGGCGCTTCGCATCGAAATTGCGTTGCATGCGTTCCTCGAAGGCTGCTGCCGGAGAGTCGGACGGCAGGGCGATTGCCCCGCCATGCGTTTTGATCAGCTGCTTCTTGGCGTCCATGATTTCGAGATCGGAGCGGATCGTCACTTCCGAGACCTCGAAGAATTCCGCGAGCTGGCGGGTGCGTGCCTGGCCGACCCGTTGAAGTTCCAGCATGATCTGCTGCCGCCTCTGCTCTGCAAGCATATGTGATCCCGACTGCTGTTATTTGCGACACTGCGACTTTTGAAATTGCGACACTGCGACTTTTGAAAAACGAAAGCTCGCTGTCTCATCCTACGGCTTCTGCTGTAGAAATAGCCGTTCAACGACGAAAATGCACGTCAAAAATTCATCATTCTTGTAAAAACGAAAGAAATCGAAATATTGAATGTTTGTTTGTTTTCGAGTTAGGGTTTTTCCAGCATCGGCGCCGGCAATCGCAAGCCTGCAATCACAAAGTCGGCAATCACAAAGGAAGTCTCGCCATGGGTCTCGGAACCAAAATCCGCCTCGCACGCCTGTTCTCGAACCCATCGGGTCACTTGTTCGGAGGCGCCGTCGATCATTTTGTCGGTTATGGCAATGTGCGTGAGGGCGGGCTTGCCGACCTGCCGGGTGCGCTCAGACGCGTCATGGCGGGAGGCCCCGACTACATCAGCATCCAGCCTGGCGCGGCGCGCCACCTCTGGTCGGAATACGCCGGAAAGGCAGCGCTCGTCATTCAGGGCGGTTGCTTCACCGCCGACGACCGTATTCGCCAGCTCATTGCGACCCCGGAGGACGCGGTTCGTTATGGTGCGGACGCTCTGGCTGTCGCCATTCCCGTGCGCGGCGCCACCGAAGGAGAGTATATCCGCTGGCTCACCGATACGGTCAACGCCGCCGCCCGCTTCGAGATGCCGGTCGTTGCCCACGTCTATCCCCGCGATTTCTCCGACGGCGGCAAGATCGTGTTCACCCCGGATGAAATCGCTTACGCCGTGCGCATCGGCTTCGAGGCCGGCGTCGACGTGATCAAGGTCGGCTACACCGGCGATTTCGAGTCCTTCCGCGAGACCGTTGCGACTTGCCCGATTCCGGTCGTGATCGCCGGCGGCCCGAAGACCGATACGCTGCTCGGCGCGCTCGTCCAGACGTCGGAAGCACTGCGCGCTGGGGCCAAAGGCGCGGTCGTCGGTCGCAACCTCTGGGGTCACGGCGACACGACCATGGCCGCGCGCGCCTTCAAGTTCGTCATTCATAAGGGGATGACGCCGGAGGATGCGCTGGCGGCGGCCGGTGCTTGAGACGTGTCGCGCCCTTTCCAGGTTCTGGGCTTCGGCGCCCTGGCAATCGATGACATCATCTATGTCGATCGGGGCCTGACGGCCGGCAAAGGGAAGGTGAAGAAGCGCGCCACGGACCATGGCGGCAACGTGGCGACGGCCCTTGTTGCCGTCGCCCGGCTCGGCGGGCGGGCCGGCTTCATCGGCTGGCTCGGCGATGAGACAACGGCCGACGTGGCGGGAAGCGAGCTCGAGCGGGACGGTGTCGATATATCGCTGGCTCCCCGCCACGCGGATGCCGCGCCGATCCGCTCCGTGATCACCGTCGGTCCCGACGGCGACCGGTTCATCGCTTATGACGATGATGTGCTGCACGGCACGTCGGATGCGCTGCCGGACGATGTTCTGATGCAGGCCCCGGTGCTGCTGATCGATGGCTACGCCACGCACTCGGAACGGGTCGTGGCACGCGCACGCGCCTTGGGCCTGGCCGTGATTGCCGATATCGAATGGACGGTCGGCGCCGCGACCGACCGGATCCTGGCTCTTGCCGATCACCTGGTGCTGCCGCTTGCCTTCGGGCGGGAGTACACCGGCGAGGGTGATCCAACGATGATCCTGGACAAGCTCTGGTCGGGGGATCGGTCCGCGGTTGTCCTGACTGATGGCGAACGAGGGACCTACCTCCGTCAGAGAGGCGATGCCACCCGCTGGCATGTGCCGGCCTATCAAGTTCAGGCGGTCGACACGACCGGCGCCGGGGATTGTTTTCACGGTGCCTACGCCCTTGCTCTCGCAGAGGGTAAGAGCCCGCTTGATTGCACTGCCTATGCCGCGGCGGCGGCCGCCATTTCCGTGACCGCACGGGGAGGGCGCAGAGGCCTGCCGGATCACCTTATGTGCCTGGCATGGATGGCGGCGGAGAATGCGCCTGTGCCGATGCCGATGCCGGGATGCCAAAAATGAGCGCGGGCGGCGATGGGTGCCGGCACCGATCGACTGACCCAGCAGAGCCTCACGGCTGGCGTGTCATTGAATCACTTTGAGCGATCTCTCAACAGCGGCAAGTTCGATCATAAAAGTTACGCGCGATAAAAAATATAATTCCGCAGTTTATTTTTAATTTCTGGTAAAATAATGATACGTTTCAAATAGATATTAAGAGCGGCTGGTAATCTGCGGCGAAATATCATCGATTCTTTGGTTGACTTTGAAGCTCAGGCCTGAGCTTTCTTGTCAAAAGGATCGGACACGGCGGGGAGCGCCGTCTGAAGATATGATCCGGACTGGTACGGGAGGACGAGACGTGGCTGTGGTTGTACTCGACAAAATCTGCAAGACCTACGGAAACAGCTACCATGCGATCAAGGATCTGAGCCTGACGATCCATGATGGCGAGTTTCTGATTCTGGTCGGGCCGTCCGGATGCGGAAAATCGACCGCTCTGCGCATGATTGCCGGGCTCGAGGAAATCAGCAGCGGAACATTGAGCATCGGCGGCCAGGACGTCGTGGATCTCGCGCCCAAGGACCGGGATATTGCCATGGTCTTTCAGAGCTATGCGCTTTATCCGCACATGACCGTGTTCGATAACATTGCCTTTTCGATGAAGCTGGCCGGAAAGAACAAGGCCGAACGCACCAAACGTGTCCACGAAATCGCCAAGATCCTGCAGCTGGAGCCCTTGCTGGGCAACAAGCCCGCGCAGCTTTCGGGCGGCCAGCGCCAGCGTGTTGCGATGGGCCGCGCCATGGTCCGCGAGCCCGCGGCATTCCTCATGGACGAACCGCTCTCGAACCTCGATGCGAAGCTGCGTGTTCAGATGCGGGCAGAGATCGCCAGCCTGCAGAGACAGCTGGGCGTGACGACGATCTATGTGACGCACGACCAGACTGAAGCGCTGACCATGGGCGATCGGGTCGCGGTGCTGAAGGGCGGCGTGCTGCAGCAGGTGGATACGCCCAAGGCTCTGTATCACCGCCCGGTCAATGCGTTTGTCGCCGGCTTTATCGGTTCGCCGTCGATGAACCTTTTCGAAGGGCGTCTGGCGGGCGGACGGATCCATCTGCCGGGCTTCTCCATCCCCTTGTCCGGCGGCGCCTTCGAGGGCGCTCCCGGTCTATCCGCTTTCGAGGGAAAGGATGTGATCTTTGGGGTCAGGCCCGAGGACCTCTACGACAGCCGGTTGCCATCTGGCGCCTCCCATCCGACGATCCCGGTTGTCGTGAAATCGATCGAGGAGCTTGGCTCCGAGCTGATCGTGCATTTGAAGATCGACGCGGTCCGCATCGACTCGGGCGACCCCGATGCCGTCGAGGACCTGAGCGGGGCCGCCAATGCCGTCGCGCGGTTCGAAGCGGTCAGCGCGGTCGAGACAGGCCAATCGATCGACCTGGCCATCGACCCGGCGAAACTGCACTTTTTCCACCCTCAAACGCATATGGCGCTGTGACGTGACGAGGGAGAGCCGCAGGCGCTGCTGGCAGTCCGGCCACAAGCCGTTGGCGACGTTCGATGTCTTGAAAGCATTCCATCCGACGCCGAAACCAGCGTTCATCTTCAGTATCCGACTTAAAGGGCTTATCGATGCCAGCAAAACAGGAACGACGTCTCCGCATCGGCGTATTGGGAGCGGGCCAGATTGCCCAGGCCGCGCATTTCGAGAGCTGCACCAAGGCAGCCAATGCCGACCTTTATGCAATTTGCGATGTTGCCGAAGATCTCCGCGAACGTGTGGCCATCACCCATGGGGCGGAAAAAACCTATGACGACTACGACAAGATGCTGGCCGATCCCGACCTCGATGCCGTGGTCATCGCGACCGCCGACGCCTTTCACGTGCCTGCTTCCATTCGCGCCCTTCAGGCAGGCAAGCATGTGCTGTGCGAAAAACCCGTCGGTGTCACCATCGAGGAATGCCTTGAACTCAAGGCTGTGGTCGACACGTCGGGAAAGGTGTTTCAGGTCGGGCATATGAAGCGTTTCGACGCGGGGCTGCAGGCTGCCAAGTCCTTCATCCGCGATGAAATGGGCGAGATGGTCGCTCTGAAAGCATGGTATTGCGACAGCACGCACCGCTATCCGATGACCGATGCGGTTCAGCCCCTGATCGTCACCAGCGCCAATGCGAAGAAACCCTCCGCCAATCCGAAGGCCGACCTGCGGCGCTACTATATGCTTGCCCATGGTTGCCATCTGATCGACACGGCACGTTATTTCGCCGGCGACATCGTTTCCGTCAACGCTCGTCTGTCCGAGCGAGCCGGTATCTGGTGCTGGTTCGTGGACGTGGAATTTGCCTCCGGCACGCTCGGCCATCTCGATCTCACCGTCCAGGTGCGCATGGACTGGCACGAAGGCTTCCAGATCTATGGCAAGAACGGCAGCATTTTGGGCAAGACCTATAACCCGTGGTACTACAAAAGCAGTGAGGTCGACATTTTCCGGGAAGCGGACGGCGCCTCACACCGTGTTCTCGGTGCCGACGGCCATTTCTACCGCCGCCAGGTCGAAGGCTTCGCCCGCACCATTCTGGATGGCGCGGTGATGGAAGGGGCCGATATCGATGATGGCCTGGCATCCGTCCGGGCCATGGTTGCCGTCGCGCGTTCCGCCGAAAGCGGCAAGGCGGTTGCGCTGTCCGACGTCACGGGTGGCGTGTGATGAAGCTCGGCATCTTCGCAAAGACCTTCGAGGGAACGGAACCCGTAACCGTTCTCAACTCGGTCGCTGGCGCCGGGTTCACCTGCGCACAATACAATATGGCCTGCTCGGGCCTTGCGCCGATGCCGGAGATGATCACGGAAGCCCAGGCCCGCGCAGTCGGCGAAGCGGCGCGTAGCAGCGGCGTCGAGATCGTTGCCGTTTCCGGCACCTTCAACATGATTCATCCGGATCTCGCCGTGCGCGAGGCCGGCCTTCGCAAACTGGCGACCCTGGCCGAGCGCTGCGCCGGCATGTCGACCACCTTGATCACGCTCTGCACCGGCACACGCGACCCCATCGACCAGTGGAAGGCGCATGCCGACAACGACACGCCGGAGGCCTGGCGGGATCTCCTCGAGGCGATGGGCGCGGCCATCGAGATCGCCGAGCGTTACGATGTCGATCTCGGCGTCGAGCCCGAGCTTGCCAATGTCGTCAACTCGGCTGAGAAAGCCCATCGGCTGATTACGGCACTGAAGAGCCCCCGCATCAAGATCGTGCTCGATCCAGCCAATCTCTTCGAGGTCGCGACGCTCGATGAGCAGCGGAACATTGTCTCTTCCGCCATCGACCTTCTGGCCGATCGGATCGACATGGCACATGCGAAAGATCGCAATCCGGACGGTAGTTTCGCGACCGCCGGCAAGGGTGTGCTCGACTACGCGCATTATCTCGGCCGTCTCAAGGCGATCGGCTTCGAGGGCAGTCTCGTCACACATGGCCTTTCGGCTTCGGAGGCGGCCGGTGCGGCGAGTTTCCTGAAGAGCAGTCTCGGCGGCGAAGCTGTGGGGGCAGGAAGATGAGATGGGCTGAACCGTTCGAAACCAGCGACGGGACCATTCTCAATGTCGATATGGCGGGCGAGGGCGCGTCCATAATCTTCCAGCATGGCTTATGCGGCGACGCGGCGCAGACCGACGAAGCCTTTCCGCTCGAAGCGGGTTTTCGCCGGGTAACGATCGAAGCGCGCGGCCACGGCCATTCCCAAACCGGCAATCCGGAGCAGCTGTCGATCGCGACCTTCTGCGATGATGTCGCCGCCTATATCGAAAAGAACCTTATGCCGCCGATCGTGATCGGCGGCATCTCGATGGGCGCGGCGATCGCCCTGCGTCTCGCGGTCAAGCGGCCTGATCTTGTCAAGGCTCTGATCATAGCAAGGCCGGCCTGGCTGACGGCATCCGCGCCGGAGAATATGGCACCCAACGCCGAAGTCGGGCGGCTTCTGAAAACTCTGCCACTGGGCGAAGCAAAGACCGCATTCCTTGCCGGGCCGGTGGGCGTGCGGCTCGCCGCCGAGGCGCCGGACAATCTGGCCTCGCTTGCCGGTTTTTTCTCCCGCACGCCTTTGGATGTGACCGCCGAACTGCTCACCAGGATTTCCAATGACGGTCCTGATGTGACCGACGAGGAGGTCGGCAATCTCACCGTACCGACGCTGGTTATCGGCCATGATCGGGACAGCATTCATCCTTTCGCATACGCGCATGCTCTTGCCGAGCGGATTGCCGGCGCGCGCTTCGTGCAGATCACGCCGAAGACTGAGAGCCGTCCGCAATACGTCGCCGACTTCCGGCTTGCCATGGGCCATTTTCTGAAGGAGCTCTGAAACAATGACGACCCCCTCCAAGACCTGGATCGCCGATCTTCCGAAGGATCGCCTGATTGCCGAATTCTCGGTCTGGTCGGCCGATCTCGTGCATCTGGCGGATGATCTGGCGCGTGTCGATCCTCACGTCGACATCCTCCACATCGATGTCGCCGATGGCCATTTCGCGCCGGCCATGTTGTTTTTCCCCGATCTTGTTGCCGGCGTGCGCAAAGTGTCCGCGCGCCCGATCCATGTTCACCTGATGGTCGCCGACAGCATCCTCCTGTCGCAGATCGAGCAGTTCGCCGATGCGGGCAGCGACCTGATCAGTCTTCATGTCGAAAACGAAAGCGTCGCTGTCGAGGCTCTCGATCTTCTCGATCGCCGCGGTGTCGCTGCCGGCATGGTGCTCAAGGTCGACACCCCCGTCGAACGGGTCGAGAGATATGCTTCCCGGCTGCGCTTTGTGACGCTGCTCGGCACGGCGATTGGCGTGAAGGGCCAGGGCCTCGACGAAAAGGCTGGTGCGCGGCTTCAGCAGGCAAAGCAGATCATCGCCGGTTGCGGTGCGGCGCATCGGATCGTGCTGGCGGCCGACGGCGGTATTCGCGAGCACACCGTGCCGCTTCTGCGCCAGTCGGGTGCGGAAACGGTGGTCCTCGGTTCCCTGGCTTTCAATGCGCCATCGCTAGACGAGCGGATGGCATGGGTGCGCGCACTCTAACTCATGGTCTTCACATGCAGCAGGTTGCCATTGGAATCGACCTCGGTGGGACGCAGGTGCGCGCTGCCCTCGTCGACGAGCAGGGCAGGATTCTGGCGCGCGCAGCCGAACCGACGGATGCGTTGGCGGGCCCCGACCGCGTGCTCGCCCAAATCTGCGGCCTGACCGACGGACTGCTTGCAGCATCGAACCCCGCTTCGGTGGTGGGCGTCGGCGTATCCGCTCCGGGCCCGCTCGATACGGTCGCCGGTGTCGCCTCGAATATCCCGACCCTCTCCGGCTTTGTCGACTTTCCGCTGAAGGCGGAGTTGCAGAAGCGGTTTCCGTTTCCGGTCGACCTCGAGAATGATGCGATTGCCGCTGCCATCGGTGAGTGGCAGTTCGGAGCCGGAACGGGGCTCGACAATTTGGTGTATGTCACCGTGAGCACTGGCATTGGCGGTGGCGTTGTGTCGGATGGTCGCGTCGTGCGCGGCCGCAAGGGCATGGCAGCCCATGTTGGGCACATGTCGGTCGTGCCGAACGGAGAGCTTTGCCCCTGCGGCAACAGGGGTTGTTTCGAGGCCTACGGATCCGGAACGGCATTTGCGCGCCGCGCCCAAATCAGGGCTGTGGAATCCAGCGCGACGACAATAGGCAGCGATGGCGGCGCCATCGATAGCCGCAGCGTTTTTGCAGCAGCAAGAAATGGCGATCGTCTCGCAAATCAACTGATTGACGAGGAAGCGGAAATTCTCGGTCGCGGCTTCACCAGCCTGATCCATATCTTCAGTCCCGATATCATCGTGATGGGAGGCGGTCTTTCCCACGAGTTCGACCGACTGCAACCCGGCATTCAAGGCTACATCACGCAATGGGCAATGCCGGCATTCAAGGATGTCAGGGTAATGCTGGCGGCGTTGGACCAGAACTCGGGCCTCGTCGGCGCAGCTGCTCTGGCGTTTCTGACCGGAAAGGTCCCGGCGGTCGATCAGATTTAGAAAAGCAAGCCGATCCTGCCCCTCGAGACACGGGAACGGTTTGTGCGACGGGCAGGGTCGAAATGGGCGCAGCCAAGACAATCGTCAACGTCCCTTTCCGTATCGAGAGGTTGCTCTCCGTCAGGGCGGCGAGGCGATACTTAAGGTGCTGATCAACGGCGTCACGTGGGCCTATAATCCCGAGGGGTCGTTGACTGGTATCACCGATGCTCCAAATGTGCCTGTAGAAAAAGCACTGGAGCCGATCGTCGAACGCGGCCCGAGACTGCACCAGGCCGGCGAAGCCGGTTACCGCTGAGGGAACTGAAACACCGTCCTTGGGCGGGACGCCACGCATGCGGTCCGCCCGGCAAAACGCTGTGCTGACAGTCGTCGCTCTCCATTTGGCAAGACCATCTGGCGCTTGTGAAAGACGACGGTTCTGGCGCTAATGATTTCGATAAACGACCATGAGGACAAAAATGCGCTTGATCATTCTCGGAACCGGAGGATGGGCAAACACCCATGCCATGAATTTTTCCGAAATCGCCGACGTAAAAATTGTTGCTGCTGTTGATACGGACGAGGTCCGGCTACGGGCCTTCGCGCTAAGGCATGGTATCCCACTTACCTTCACGTCGCTTGATGACGCTCTTGCCTGGGGAGAGTTTGACGCCGTGACCAATGTCACGCCGGATCGCGCGCATTATTCCACGACAATGAAGATACTCGGCGCCGGCAAGCATGTCCTCTGCGAGAAGCCGCTGGCGGTTAACTACCGCGAAGCCAAAGAGATGGCCGACGCTGCCGCTGCGTCCTGCAAGGTCACGATGGTAAACCTTACCTATCGTAATGTAGCGCCGCTGCAAGCAGCGCGTAAGATGGTGTTGGACGGCCGCCTTGGCGCGATCCGCCACTTCGAAGCATCCTATCTCCAGAGCTGGCTGGTCTCAAAGGCGTGGGGCGACTGGACCAAGGAATCGCAATGGCTTTGGCGGCTGTCGACAAAGCACGGCTCCAATGGCGTGCTGGGCGATGTCGGTATCCATATTCTCGACTTCGCGGTTTTTGCCGCCGGAAGTGACGTCAAGGCGGCCGCATCGCATCTTAAGGTGTTCGACAAGAGCCCCGGAAATCGGATCGGCGAGTATGATCTCGACGCCAACGACAGTTTCCTGATGATGGCTGAACTCGAAAACGGTGCCGCCGGCGTCATCCACGCAACGCGCTGGGCAACCGGCCATCTGAACGAATTGCGCCTGCGCCTGCATGGAGACAAGGGCGCGCTGGAGGTGGTGCATACGCCTGAAGGTTCGACGCTCAGGGCCTGTGAAGGTCCCGATGCCGACAAGGCAATCTGGCGTAAGATCGACGTCGAACCGGTTATCACTAATTTCCAGCGCTTTGCAAACGCCGTGCAAAAGGGGCAGCTGGATGAGCCTGGTTTTGGCCACGCAGCCAAGCTGCAATTCGTTCTTGACCACGCAGTGAAGACGGCCGGCGCTCTGATCGAACTTTAAGCAAAGGTGCTCCAGTTCAGTGCCACCTCGGCAGGTTGCTCGTCGTCTTAAGGCCAGGGTACCGGTTGCGCGGCCTCGTTGGAGCCGGCGCCGACAGCCTCGTATAAATTCCTCAAAGGGACGTCGGCTTGCTCAGATGCGCCGGTTCAACTCGTCTTCGCTGATCCCAAAGTGGTCGAGAATGATGCCGACGTTTCGGCGATGAGACTTGAAATAGACGTCGAAGATATCGCCGAGCAACGGAACCGTCCCGCCGGCGGCGTCGATCCCGAGATTGACGGCCATGCGTGCGAGCTTTTGGGTGGGAATGCCGAGGCGTCTTGCCTCATCGATGATGAAAAGACCGATCAGGGATCCGGCAATGTCTCCGACGGCCGGGATAAGGCCGAGAATCGAGTCTGCACCGATCCGCACGCCGATGACAGGCAATCTGACCGCGGTATCCATCAGGCGCGCTATGGCGACGGCGCGCCGAATTCTTCCAAGTTCGATGGAGGTCAGATGTTTGGTGCTGGCGGAGGCTGGCATCAGCGACCTATTGGCGCGAACGAACGTTCCGCCTCCTCCAGTGAGGGCGCGGCAAGAATGTCGTCGCATTGCTGCGAAATAGTCCGACGCAGCGAAAGCCCGGTGCCATCATCAGTTCCCATGGCCGTGAAACGCTACAAACCCGATAAGGTTCGCCCGGAAAAGCAAGGATCATCTCGCGTCGGGGACCACGACCAATTTGCCCACAAAGTTCTTCGCCATGAAATCGGTCTGCGCGCGGTGGAATTCCGATAGTGGATAGACGCCGCCGACGAGAGGCCGGATTTTCCGGCTTTCGATATAACCGACGATCCGACGAAAGTCGGCGCGGCTTCCCTGGCTCGAGCCGTGCAGCTCCAGCTGCTTCAGATACATGGTCCGCAAATCGAGCTGAACGACCGGGCCGGCGATGGCGCCGGCTGTCGTGTAGCGGCCTTCGGGGCGCAGGATCTTCAGGAGATCGTTGAACAGCGGTCCGCCGACGAGATCGGCGACGACATCGATCGGCTGGCCACGGCTGGCGGAATGGACGGCTTCGACCAGATCGCCCTTGCCGCGGGTCACCACCGCCTCGGCGCCGATATCGAGCATCGCCGCCTCCTTGCCGGGGCCGGCGACCGCCATCGGGATGGCGCCGCGGGCCCGTGCGAGCTGGATGATCGCCGAGCCGACGCCGCCCGAGGCGCCGGTCACCAGGACGCGTTCACCGGCGACAAGCCTTGCCCGTTCCAGCATGCGCTCGCCGGTCAGATAGGCGCAGCAAAAGGTGGCGAGTTCGACGTCGGTCAGATCGGTTGCGACGACATGGGCGTTCTCGGCCGGCAGTGCCATGTATTCGGCATAACCGCCGTCGCGGCCATGGCCCATGTAATCGATGTCGGCGAGGCTGTCGTCGTCGCGGTTATAGATCGAGAAGTCGACCATGACGCGTTCGCCGACGCGCGCCGGATTAACGCCGGCGCCGACGCCGACGATATGGCCGACCGTATCGGTGCCCTGAATGCGCGGGAATGTCAGCGTATTGCCTTGCCTGCGCCATGTGGAGACGGCCGACGGATCGTCCTCGGTGCCGTAGGCGCCTTGGCGGACCCAGACGTCGGTATTGTTCATGCCGCAGGCCGTGACGCGGATCAGAACCTCGCCGTCCGCGGGTCTCGGGACGGGCACGTCCCTGTCATAGACGAGCTTGTCCAGACCGCCATGGCCGGTGAGCAATACGGCCGCCATCTTTTCCGGGATCGTCATGCCGATCTTCTCCCTCAGATGTTCTTGAAGACGGTTTCGATCGTGTCCGCCGCGGCCTTGACCACGATGTCGGCCTCCTCGCGTGTCAGGCAGAGCGGCGGGGCGAAGCCGAGGATGTCGCCCTGCGGCATGGCGCGGCCGATGACGCCGCGTTCGAGGAGGGCAGAGGCGACCTGCGGGCCGATCTTGCGGCCGGCATCGAAGAACGTGCGGTCGTCCTTGTCCTCGACGAATTCGACGGCTGCCATCAGCCCGTCGCCGCGGACTTCGCCGACGTTGCGGTGGCCGCCGACGGCCTTTGCGAGTTCCGAGCGGAAATAGGCGCCGGTCGCCCCGGCATTCTCGACAATGCCGAGTTCGTCGATCAGTTCGAGATTGGCAATGCCTGCGGCAGCACAGATCGGATGGGCGGAATAGGTCCAGCCGTGACCGATCGCGCCCATCTGATCGGAACCCTGCACCAGGACTTGCCACATCTTGTTCGAAACGATCGTACCGGAAAGGGGAGCGTAGGCCGAGGTCAGGCCCTTGGCGATGGTGATCAGGTCCGGCTTCATGCCGTAATGATCCGAGCCGAACATCGTGCCGAGACGGCCGAAGCCGGTGACGACTTCATCGGCGACAAGCAGGATGTCATATTTGTCGAGCACGGCCTGGATCTTCTGCCAGTAGGTTTTCGGCGGCGGCACGATGCCGCCGGTGCCGAGGATAGGTTCGCCGATGAAGGCGGCGATCGTTTCCGGGCCTTCGGCGATGATCATCTCCTCGAGCTTGTCGGCGCAATATTGCGAGAACTGCTCCTCGCTCATCGACCGGTCGGGGCGGCGGAAATAATAGGGTGCTTCGGTGTGCAGCACCGGCGCCCGCGGCAGATCGAAGGCATTATGGAAGAGGGCCAGGCCGGTGAGGCTGCCGGTCATGACACCGGAGCCGTGATAACCGCGCCAGCGCGAGATGATCTTCTTCTTTTCCGGACGGCCGAGGATGTTGTTGTAGTACCAGATGAGCTTGATGTTGGTCTCGTTGGCATCCGAGCCGGAGAGACCGAAATAGACGCGGCTCATGCCGGCGGGGGCGCGGTCGATGATCATCTTCGACAGCGTAATCGAGGCTTCCGTGCCGTGGCCGACATAGGCGTGGTAATAGGCGAGGTTCTTTGCCTGCTCGGCGATCGCATCGGCAATCTTCTGGCGGCCGTAGCCGACATTGACGCAATAGAGGCCGGCAAAGGCGTCGAGGCTTTTGCGGCCTGTCGTGTCGGTGATGTAGACGCCTTCGCCGCCGGCAACGACACGGGTCGGCGTCTCGCCGCGGGCATGCCCGCCCATATGGGTCGAGGGATGGAAGAAGTGATCGCGGTCCCAGGCGGTAAGTTCGTTGCTTCTGTCGAGCATGTCTAGCCTCTTTCTTGAAAATGGGGGCTCACTTGAAATGGGGTCAGGCGGCCGTGTCGATGCAGAGATATTTGAGCTCGGTGAAGGCCTCGAGCCCATGGCGTGAACCCTCGCGGCCGAGGCCGGACTGCTTCCAGCCGCCGAAGGGAATGGGAGCGCCGGTGATTTTCACGCGGTTGACGGCGACCATGCCGTATTCGAGCGCGCGGCCGAGGCGCATCTGCCGGGCGCCGTTTTCCGTGACGATATAGGCGACAAGGCCGTATTCGGTATCGTTGGCGCGGGTGATGACCTCGTCTTCCGTATCGAAGGCGGTGATGGCCGCTACAGGGCCGAAGGTCTCCTCGTGCATGATCAGCGCATCCGCCGGCACGTCGCTCAGCAGCGTCGGCTCATAAAAAAGCCGGCCGGCCTTATGGCGCTTGCCGCCGGTAACGAGCCGCGCGCCGCGCGCCAGCGCGTCGGCGACCTGTTCTTCGACCTTGGCGACGGCGCGTTCATGCATGAGCGGCCCGATCTCGGCGCCATCCTCAAGACCCGGACCAACTTTCAGTTCGGCAATGCGGTCTGCGAAGGCCTTGGCGAAGCCATCGGCGATCCGCCGCTGGACGAAAATGCGATTGGCGGCGAGGCAATCCTGGCCTGATGTGGCAAATTTGGCGTTGACGGCGATCTCGACCGCCTTTTCGATATCAGCGTCATCGAAGATGATCAGCGGGGCGTGGCCGCCGAGTTCCATCACCAGCCGCTTCAGGGTCGGGGCGCATTGGGCGGCGATCAGCCGTCCGATTCCGGTGGAGCCGGTGAAGCTCATGGCGCGCACGCGGACATCGGCACACATCCGTCCGACGATCGTTGCGGCGTTGCCGGTGACCACGTTGAAGACGCCGGTGGGAATGCCTGCCCGCTCGCCGAGCTCGGCAAGCGCCAGTGCCGAAAGCGGCGTTTCTGAGGAGGGGTGGGCGACGACCGTGCAACCGGCGGCGAGGGCCGCGGCAGCCTTCCGGGTGAGCATGGCAGAGGGGAAATTCCAGGGCGTGACGATGCCGACGATGCCGAGCGCCTCACGCCGGACGATCATTTCCGCGCCGGGCAGATGGCTGGTGACGCTTTCGGCGTTCAGCCGTTTGCCTTCCTCGGCATACCATTCGACGAAGAAGGCGGCGTAATCGATCTCGCCGCGCGATTCCGCAAGCGGCTTGCCCTGTTCGAGCGTCATGATCAGCGCCAGATCCTCCTTGGCCGCAAGCATCAGCTCAAACCATTTGCGCAGGATCGCCGCGCGGCTCTGCGGCAGCATTGCGCGCCAGCCGGCAAAAGCCTCCGACGCAGCATCGATCGCCACTGCCGTCTCATCGGCGTCAAGGCTAGCAACCCAGGCCAGCGTCGCCGAAGAGGCGGGATCGGTGACCTCGAAACTTTTCCCTGATTTGCCGGCGATCCACCGGCCGCCGACATAGGCCAGATCGCGCAGGAGATGACGGTCGGCGAGCCGCGACAGCGCGTCATGATAGGCGGGGCGGGCAAAAACGGCGGTCATGTCCAGTCTCCTCGTGGCGGTTGACGTCAGTCTTCCACGGGAGCGGGCGAGAGATTGTCTGTTGGCTGATGCAAAAAGAGAGAGATGGCCTAAAGGACGGCGGCCTGACAGAGAGATTGTCTACGACGCGGCCTGTTCCTCGCCGGTGGCAGTGAAGGACGAGACCGGAAGGACTGTGTCCTCCTTGACCGTCTTGGTGACGATGTAGGTGAAGTAGCGGTCGATGCCGAGTTCGCGTTCGAGAAGCCCGTCGACCAGCCGCTGATAGGCATCGATATCGGGCGCGATGATTTTCAGGATGTAATCGACGCCGCCGCCGACAGACCAGCAGGCGACGATCTCCGGGATTGCGCTGATGGCCCGCTCGAAGCGCTCGAAATCCGCCTGGCGATGGTTGGCGAGCGTCACTTCCATCATCACGCTGGCGACCGGCGCAATGCGCCGCGGCGCGATGCGTGCGTGATAGCCGGTGATGATCCCGGCCTTTTCGAGCTTTCGCAGCCGCATCCAGCACGGCGTCGGCGACAGCCCTGCCTTTTCGGCCAGCGCCAGTTTGGTGATGCGGCCGTCGCGCTGGACGGCGTCGAGAATGCGCATGTCGATGGCGTCGAGCTTCATGGTGCTTTCTTTAGAAAGAAATCATTTCAAACGTAGGGAAAAGACAATGGGAGCGCATTTTGGCATTGTCAATTGAACTGATTTTCAGCAGTGTTGAAATCATGACAAAGTGGCGCCCCGATCCCTCGCAACTTCGCCGGCCGGCCTATCTTTCGCTTGCCGAACAGATCGCAAACGCGATCACCGACGGCAAGCTCACCGACGGCACACAATTGCCGCCGCATCGCAAGCTGGCGGACGACCTGCATCTTTCCGTGCAGACGGTCAGCCGCGCCTATGACGAGCTGATCCGTCGGGGGCTGATATCAGGCGAGATCGGACGCGGCAGCTTCGTCCAGACCAGGCCGCGTGAACCGGAGCCGCCCTATCTGCCGGAACGGCTGGGCGAGGTGATCGATCTGTCGATCCTGAAACCGGTCTGCGAGCAGATCCATTTGGAAAGGCTGCGGCAGGCCTTCGGCTGGCTTTCGGAAAACCTGCCTTCCAGCTCGGCGCTGTCGTTCAGGCCGAACATGGTGTTTCCGCGCCACCGCGCCGTCGCCACGGAATGGCTGGCGCGCTGCGGGCTGGAGATATCGCCGCTGAACATCAGCGTGACGAACGGTGCGACATCGGGCATGACCGTGGCGTTGATGAGCGTTGCCCCGCCCGGCTCGACGGTTGCGACCGAAGCCATCAGCCATCATACGCTCGTTCCGCTCTCGACCTATCTCGGTCTGCACCTGGAAGGGTTGGCGATCGACGAGGAGGGCATGATCCCCGATGCGCTGGACGAAGCCTGCCGGAAGGGACCGATCCGGGCGATTTTCCTGCAGCCCTCGGTGATCAATCCGATGGCGGCGCTGATGAGCGCGGAACGCAGACAGGCGCTCGCCACTGTCGCCGCCAAACATGATATCGCGATCATCGAAAACGATATTCTCGGCCCGATGGTCGAGAATCGTGCGCCGCCGATGGCCGCGTTTGCGCCGGAGCGGACACTCTACGTTACGAGCTTCACGAAAATTACCGTTCCGGGCCTGCGGATCGGCTATCTCACCGCGCCTGACCGCTATGTCGCCGCCGTCGCCAACCGGCATCTCGTCTCCAACTGGATGGCGACGCCTGCCATGGCCGAGATCGCCACCCGCTGGGTCAGCGACGGCACGGCGATGGAACTGGCCAACTGGCAGCGCCGCGCCCTTTTGAGCCGGCATGCGATCGCGGCGGAGATGCTGGCCGGCCAGCCATACCGGGCCCATCCGCAAAGCCTGCACGTCTGGCTGCCGCTCTCCGGCAACCATACCGAAGACGGGTTCGTATCGCAGGCAAGGCTGCGCGGCGTGGCGATCGCGCCCGGCAAATCGTTCCACACCACCGATCAGGGCTGGACGCCGGCCGTGCGCATCTCGCTCGGTTCGACGACCGAAAGCGAGCTGCGGACCGGGCTCGGCATCGTCGCCTCATTGGCGCAGGGAAATCCGCAAGAGCTGCTGCTCGCGATCTGATGCAAATGCCTTGCGTTTGAGCATATGCAGAATAATTGTCATGATATTATTTTACGAATTGACATGATTTTGATGGGCCGTCATCGTTAGGACATTGCTTGTCTCAACAGGGAGAGACATGAATGCTTCCGCCCATCATCCGCATTGACAACATCGTCAAGAAATACGGCCCGCTGACCGTGCTCGACGGCCTGTCGATGAATGTCATGCCGGGCGAGAAGCTGGCGCTGATCGGGCCATCCGGCTCCGGCAAGACGACGATCCTGCGTATTCTGATGACGTTGGAGACGATCAGCGGCGGCCATATCGAAGTCGACGGCGAACAGCTCTACCATATGCCTGGTAGCAGTGGGCTAGTGCCGGCCGACGAACGGCACCTGCATCGGATGCGCGAAAAGATCGGCATGGTCTTTCAGCATTTCAATCTGTTCCCGCACAAATGCGTGCTCGACAACGTGACGCTGGCGCCGATGCTGACCAAGGGCATCAAGCGGCCCGTGGCGGAAAAACGGGCGATGGAGCTTCTCGACATGGTCGGCTTGGCCGACAAGGCTAAAAGTGTCCCGGCGCAGCTTTCCGGCGGGCAAAAGCAGCGCGTCGCCATTGCTAGGGCGCTGGCGCTATCGCCGAAGATCATGCTGTTCGACGAGGTGACCTCGGCGCTTGACCCGGAACTGGTCGAGGAGGTGCTGAACGTCATGCGGCGGCTGGCGTCCGAGACCGACATGACCATGCTTCTCGTCACGCATGAAATGGGCTTCGCCCATGATTTCGCCGACCGTGTGCTGTTCTTCGATCGCGGCAAAATCGTCGAGGAAGGCAAGCCGGGCGACATCTTTCGCAATCCGAAACAGGAGAGAACGCAGACCTTCCTGCGCAAGATCATTGCGGCGGGGCACCGCGTCTGACCTCAGACATTGCCCGCAAGAACAAACTCAAGGAAAATCAGAGGAGTTGGGAACGATGAAAACACGATATCTTTTGAGCGCCGCCAGCCTGTCAGTGCTTCTGATCACGGCGGCTTCGCCTGCCTCCGCCGCCGATGACAAGCTCGAGCAGTTGAAGGAGCAAGGCTTTGCGCGTATCGCCATCGCCAACGAGCCGCCGTTCACCGCCGTCGGCGCCGACGGCAAGGTTTCCGGCGCGGCCCCCGATGTGGCGCGCGCAATATTCGAAAAGCTGGGCGTCAAGGAAGTGGTCGCCTCGATCTCGGAATATGGCGCAATGATCCCCGGCCTGCAGGCCGGCCGCCACGACGCGATCACCGCAGGCCTCTTCATGAAGCCCGAGCGCTGCAACGCAGTCGCCTATTCCGAACCGATCCTTTGCGACGCCGAAGCTTTCGCGCTCAAGAAGGGCAACCCGCTGAAGCTGACGAGCTACAAGGACATCGCCGACAATCCGGACGCCAAGATCGGCGCGCCGGGCGGCGGTACCGAGGAGAAGCTGGCGCTTGAGGCCGGCGTGCCGCGCGATCGCGTCATCGTCGTTCCGGATGGCCAGAGCGGCATCAAGATGCTGCAGGACGGCCGCATCGACGTCTACTCGCTGCCGGTTCTGTCGATCCACGATCTGATGGCCAAGGCGAACGATCCGAACCTCGAGACCGTCGCACCCGTCGTCAATGCGCCGGTCTATTGCGATGGCGCGGCCTTCCGCAAGCAGGACGTTGCGCTCCGCGACGCCTTCGATGTCGAGCTGAAGAAGCTGAAGGAATCCGGCGAATTCGCCAAGATCATCGAGCCCTACGGTTTCTCGGCCAAGGCGGCGATGTCGACGAGCCGCGAAAAGCTCTGCGCCGTGGCGAAGTAACAAGGGGTTAGCAGCCGGCCATGTCATGGACATGGCCGGATTGTCCCCGAACGATCTTCCAAAGCGCGTCGCGATCTTTCAGATTGGCACCTCGCGCTTTAGGTCCTTGTTTTTACGCATGTCGTTCTCGCAAAAGCGCTGCACAGTTTTGCGCGACATGCTCGAAGAAGTGAGTTGCCGATGTCGGTATGGTCCGGCTATCTGACACTGATCCTTGAGGGCGCCCTGGTGACGCTCGAACTGACGATCATGGGATCTGCGCTGGCGCTGGTGATGGCCTTCCTGGCGGGCCTCGGCCGGTTGTCGCGCTTCTTCGCCGTACGCGCGTTGGCGACGGCCTATATCGAGTTCTTCCGCGGCACCTCGATCTTCGTCCAGCTCTTCTGGGTCTATTTCGTACTGCCTTTCGCGGGCTTGACCCTGACGCCGCTGCAGGCGGGCGTGTTGGCGCTCGGGCTGAATGTTGGCGCCTATGCGGCGGAAGTGGTGCGCGGCGCCGTCAAGGCCGTCGGGCGCGAACAGTCGGAAGCCTGCATCGCGCTCAACCTTTCGCGATACCAGCGCATGCGCCACGTCATCCTGCCGCAGGCGCTGCCGCTGATGCTGCCGACCTTCTGCAACAATGCGATCGAACTCTTGAAGGGCACGGCCGTCGTGTCGCTGATCTCGCTGACCGATATGACCTTCCAGGCGCAGGTAGTGCGGGCCCAAACCGGCAACACGCTGGTGCCCTTCGCGACGATCCTCATCCTCTATTTTCTCATGGCCTCGGCGATCTCCGCGACGATGCGCTGGCTGGAGCGACGGATGGCGCGCAGCCTCGACGGCATAAGGACCTGATCAGATGGAATGGGATTGGGACTTCGTCTGGCAGATCATGCCGACCCTTCTCGAAGGGTTCAAGATCACTCTTCTCGCGACCATCCTCGGCGCTGCCGTCGCCATGATCGTCGGCCTGGGGCTCGCCATTGCGCGACGCTCACCGGTCGCCGGCATTTCCAGGACGGTCGCTTTCGTCTCGGAATTCATCCGCGGCACGCCATTGCTGGTGCAGCTCTACTTCATCTTCTACGTACTGCCGGATATCGGCATTCGGCTGGCGCCGCTGGTCGCCGGCGTCATCGGCATGGGCATTCACTATGCGACCTATACCGCCGAGGTCTATCGCGCCGGCATCGAGAACGTGCCGCGCGGCCAATGGGAGGCGGCCAAGGCCACCAATTTGACGACGCGCCAGGCCTGGATCCACGTGATCCTGCCGCAGGCGATCCCGCCGATGATCCCGGCGCTCGCCAATTATTTCATCGCCATGTTCAAGGAAACGCCGCTGCTTTCGGCGATCACCGTGCTCGAACTCATGAACCAGGCAAAGAGCATCGCCAACAGCAACTACCGCTACATCGAGCCGATGACGCTGGTCGGTGTCTTCTTCCTCGTCATCAGCCTGATCTCGGTCGTGGGATTACGCTGGCTCGAAGAACGCTACGCCAGGATGGATGACTGACCATGACCGCAGAGATCGAGATCATCCCGGCCGGCCGGCTGCCGCGGCTGGAGGACCGGCCGCTGGAAAAGCGCATCGGCCTGGTCATCCTCGCGACGGACCATACAACGGAAGTCGACTTCCAGCGTATGGTCGCCAGCGATCGCCTCGGCGTCTATGTCAGCCGCATCCACTATGCCAATCCGGTCACGCCGGAAAACCTCTTGAATATGCAGCCGTCGCTGACGGAAGGCGCGGCACTGATCCTGCCGGGCGAGGCGCTCGATGCCATCGTCTATTCCTGCACCTCCGCCTCGGTGGTGATCGGCGACCGGAACATCGAGGCGGCGATCCATGCGGGCAAACCCGGCGTTCCCGTCGTGACGCCGACGGCTGCCGCCGTAACCGGCCTGAAGGCGCTGGGCGCCAGGCGGATTTCGGTGCTGACGCCCTATACGATCGAGACCAGCCGGCCGATGGCGGATTATTTCGCGGAGCTTGGCTTTGCTATCGACCGCTTCACCTGTCTCGGCCTGACCGATGATCGCGAGATGGCGCGGATCGCGCCGGACGAGATCCTTGCCTTCGCACGCCACGCGCTGGCGCCGCAGTCGGACGCGCTGTTTATTTCCTGTACGGCCGTGCGGGCAGCAGAGGTCGCGGCCCGGATCGAGGCTGAAGTCGGCAAGCCGGTGGTCACTAGCAATCTCGCGACCGCCTGGGCTTGCCTGCGGCTTTGCGGCGATGATCGGGCGCGGCCCGAACTCGGTCAATTGATGACCAAGCCCTATCGGGAAGGCTGAGATCATGGTGAGCACCTTGCCCGTTTCGCTGGAGGATATCCGCGCCGCGGCCCGCCGGATTGCCGGCCGCGTGCTCTGTACGTCGATGGTGCAGTCCGCTTCACTTGGCCAATTGGCCGGCGCGCCTGTCCATCTCAAGCTCGAACATCATCAGACGACCGGCAGTTTCAAGCTGCGCGGAGCGACCAACGCGGTGCTTTCTTTGTCGCCGGCGGAGCGCTCGCGCGGCTTCGTCGCGGCCTCGACCGGAAATCACGGACGTGCACTTGCCTATGCGGCAAAGGCGGAAGGTGCCGTCGCGACCATCTGCATGTCGCGGCTGGTGCCGGAGAACAAGGTTTCGGAAATCTGCCGCCTCGGTGCCGATGTCCGTATCATCGGAAGGTCGCAAGACGAAGCGCAGCAGGAGGTCGACCGGCTGGTGCGCGAGGAGGGGCTGGTGATGGTCCCGCCCTTCGATGATCCTGATGTCGTGGCCGGGCAGGGGACACTGGGGCTTGAAATCATCGACACCTTGCCGGAGGCGGCAATCGTGCTGGTGCCGCTCTCGGGCGGCGGCCTGGCGGCCGGCGTTGCCGCCGCGGTCAAAGGCATCAGCTCGAAGACCAAAGTGATCGGCCTGACGATGGAGAAGGGTGCCGCGATGAAGGCAAGTCTCGATGCTAGACGGCCGGTGCAGGTCGAGGAATTGTCGAGCCTTGCCGACTCGCTCGGCGGCGGCATCGGCCTCGACAATCGCGTGACCTTTGCCATGTGCCGAGACCTTCTCGACGAGGTCATCCTGCTGACGGAAGCGGAAATCGCCGCCGGCATGCGCCATGCCTATGCCTGCGAACGGCAGATCGTCGAAGGCGCGGGCGCGGTCGGCATTGCAGCGCTTCTTGCCGGGAAAATTGTGGGGAACGGTCCCATCGTCGCGATCCTGTCCGGGCAGAATGTCGACATGGAACAGCACCGGCGGGTGATCAATGGCAAGGCGGCACTCTGTGGGGAGGAGGGACCATGAGCCGGATGATCATTCTGACGGAAGCGGAACTGCGGAAAGTCATCGCGCTTGATCGCGATGCGGTTGATTGCGTCGAGGCCGCTTTCGCAGCGCTTGCGACCAAGGCTGTCGCCATGCCACCGATCCTGCGGCTCGACATTCCGGAATATCGGGGCGAAGTCGACGTAAAGACCGCCTATGTGCCCGGCATCGAGGGCTTCGCAATCAAGATCAGCCCCGGCTTCTTCGACAACCCCAAGATCGGCCTGCCGAGCACCAACGGCATGATGGTGCTGCTGTCAAGCCGAACCGGACTGGTGCAGGCGCTGCTCTTGGACAACGGCTATCTCACCGACGTGCGCACCGCAGCGGCCGGCGCCGTCGCGGCAAAACATCTGTCGCGGGAAAATGCGTCCGTGGCCGCGATCTTCGGCGCCGGCATGCAGGCGCGGCTGCAGCTCGAGGCACTGACGCTGGTCCGGCCGATCCGCGAAGCGAGGATATGGGCGCGCGATTCTGCCAAGGCGCAAAGCGTGGCAGCGGAACTGGCCGCAAAGCTCGGCTTTTCCGTCACCGCCACACCGGACGCCAGAGGCGCAGTGACCGGCGCCGATCTCATCGTTACCACCACGCCTTCCGAAACCCCGATCATCGACGCCGGCTGGCTGGAACCCGGACAGCATCTGACGGCCATGGGCTCGGATGCCGAACACAAGAACGAGATCGATCCGGCCGCCATTGCGGTTGCTGACCTCTACGTCGCCGACAGCCTGAAGCAGACGCGCCGTCTCGGCGAGTTGCATCACGCAATCGATGGCGGCCTGGTCGCAGATGACGCGATCTTTGCCGAGCTCGGCCAGATCGTTGCCGGCCGGACGCGGGGACGGACGCGCAACGACCAGATCACCATTGCGGACCTGACCGGAACCGGCATCCAGGACACCGCCATCGCCACGCTCGCCTTTACCCGCGCCGGCGCGGCCAATGCCGGGACCACATTCGAAAGCTGACCGGCGCGGCGCCGGAAGAGAAGGGAAGAAACATGACAAAGCCCAAACTCAAATTCTCGCTCGGCGAATATGCCGCGCGGCTGGAAAAGACACGGCGTGCCATGGAGGCGAAGGGTGTCGACCTGCTGATCGTCAGCGATCCGTCGAATATGGCCTGGCTGACCGGCTATGACGGCTGGTCCTTCTACGTGCACCAGGCGGTGATCGTGCCGCCGCAGGGCGAGCCGATCTGGTTCGGCCGCGGCCAGGATGCCAACGGCGCCAAATTCACTGCCTATCTGAAGCACGACAACATCGTCGGTTATCCCGATCACTACGTGCAGTCGACCGAGCGCCACCCGATGGACTACCTCTCGGGCATCCTGACCGAGCGCGGCTTCGGCAAGCTGACGATCGGTGTCGAGATGGACAATTACTGGTTTTCGGCGGCGGCCTTTGCGGCGCTGCAAAAACATTTGCCGAACGCGCGCTTTGTCGACGCGACCGCCCTCGTCAACTGGCAGCGAGCCGTCAAGAGCGACACCGAGATCGGCTATATGCGCAATGCCGCCCGAATCGTCGAGGCGATGCACGCCCGCATCTTCGACAAGATCGAAGTCGGCATGCGCAAGTGCGATCTGGTCGCGGAAATCTATGATGCCGGCACCCGCGGCGTCGACGGCATCGGCGGTGATTATCCGGCGATCGTGCCGCTGCTGCCGTCCGGCGTCGAGGCATCGGCACCGCACCTGACCTGGGACGACCGGCCGCTGAAGAAGGGCGAGGGCACCTTCTTCGAGATCGCCGGCTGCTACAACCGCTATCACCTGCCGCTGTCGCGCACCGTCTTCCTCGGCAAGCCGACGCAGGCCTTTCTTGATGCCGAAAAGGCGACGCTGGAAGGCATGGAAGCCGGTCTTGCAGTCGCCAGACCCGGCAATACCTGCGAGGATATTGCCAACGCCTTCTTCGCGGTGCTGAAGAAATACGGGATCGTCAAGGATAACCGCACCGGTTATCCGATCGGCCTTTCCTATCCGCCGGACTGGGGCGAGCGCACTATGAGCCTGCGACCGGGCGATCGGACGGAGCTGAAGCCCGGCATGACCTTCCATTTCATGACCGGTCTCTGGCTCGACGACATGGGTTTCGAAACGACCGAGAGCATCCTCATCACCGACAGCGGCGTCGAGTGCTTCGCCAAAGTGCCGCGCAGGCTGATGGTCAAGGATTGAGGCTGTCATGACAGAGATTGGCTTGCGGCCGTCGCCGATCAGCGCGACGGTCAATTTCGCCGCCGAGGGCATCCAGCACGGCTTCCTGCGTCTGCCTTACAGCCGCGACGATTCCGCCTGGGGATCGGTGATGGTGCCGATAACGGTCGTCCGGAACGGCACGGGCCCCACGGCCCTTCTGACCGGCGGCAACCACGGCGACGAGTATGAAGGACCGATCGCGCTCTTCGATCTTGCCCGCACGCTGAAGGCCGAAGAGGTGAGGGGCGCAGTCATCATCGTGCCGGCCATGAATTATCCGGCATTCCAAGCGGGAACCAGAACCTCGCCGATCGACAGGGGCAACATGAACCGCAGCTTCCCGGGCCGGCCGGACGGCACGGTGACCGAGAAGATCGCCGACTATTTCAGCCGTGTGCTTCTGCCGATGGCGGATCTCGTCCTCGACTTCCATTCCGGCGGCAAGACGCTCGATTTTCTGCCGTTCTGCGCAGCCCACATCCTGCCGAACAAGCAGCAGCAGGAAAAAGCTTTCGAATTCGTGAGAGCGTTTGCGGCACCCTATTCGATGAAGATGCTGGAGATCGATGCGGTCGGCATGTACGACACCGCGGCCGAGGAGATGGGCAAGATCTTCATCACCACGGAACTCGGCGGCGGCGGCACCGCCACGGCCAAAAGTGCGGCGATTGCCAAGCGCGGCACCACGAACGTGCTACGCCACGCAGGGATTGTCGCCGGCGCCGTCGATCCCGGTCCGACGACTTGGCTCAACATGCCGGACGGCCGCTGCTTCTCCTTCGCGGAAGAGGGAGGTCTGATCGAACCTGTCATCGATCTCGGTGAAGCCGTCACTGACGATGCGGTGATCGCGCGCATCTATCCGACCGGGCGGACCGGGGTGGCGCCGTGCGAGATTCGCGCCGGCATGAACGGTATTCTCTGTGCCCGGCATTTCCCGGGGCTGGTCAAGGCTGGTGACTGTGTTGCCGTCGTGGCGATCGTCGACGACTAAGGTAGATCGACGATCACACGTCAAGCCGCTTTCTGCGGTCTTGACCCGCCGGCCGCCGCGTCGATCTGAAAGCGGTTTACCACCCCTTCCAACGTCTGCGTTTGGCTGCCAAGCGCCCGGCAGGCCGAGGCGGTTTCGACGGCCATGGCTGCGTTGCGTTGCGTTACCTGATCGAGGGCGTTGACGGAGGCGTTAATCTCACCGATCGCCACCGCCTGCTCGGCGGACACCGAAACGATGCGGGCGATCAGCCCGGCAACCTGCTCGACCTGTCCTTCGATTTCCAGCAGCGCTTTGCCGGTGCGGTTGACAAGCTGCACCCCGCTGGAGACCTGAGACGAAGAGGTGGAAATCAGTGCTCTGATCTCCTTGGCGGCGTTGGCCGAGCGCAAAGCGAGTTCGCGCACTTCCTGCGCCACCACGGCAAAACCCTTGCCCGCCTCGCCCGCACGGGCGGCTTCAACCCCGGCATTGAGTGCCAGAAGATTGGTCTGGAAGGCGATTTCATCGATGACATTGACGATATCGCCGATCTGGGAGGACGAGCCTTCGATCCTTTCCATGGCGGCGATTGCTTCGCGAACGACGGCTGCCGAATGTTCGGCGCTGGTGCGGGTCTCGGCCATCATACCGGTTGCCTTGCCGGCATGAGCGGAGGCGTCTTTCGCCTTGGTATTCATCTCATCGAGCGCGGCTGTGGCCTCCTCGAGCATTGCGGCTTGCTGTTCCGTGCGCGACGCAAGACTGTCGGCCGCATCGGTGATGCCGGCCGAGGAACTGCCCACTTGCTTGGAGGTCTGGGCGATCTCCGCCATCGAAGCGCAAAGCGCGTCCATACTGTCGTTGAACTTGGCGCGCAAAGTCTCGTAGGCGGCGGCGAACGGCGTCGTGATCCGGCAATCGAGATTGCCGGTCGACAGCTGTTCCAGGCCGTATGTCAACCGATCGATCACCGTTTCGCGGATCTGCTCCTCGGCGGCTCTTTCGGCCAGTTGGCTGCGTTCGCGCTCAAATTCCGCGTCGCGAAGTGCGGTCTCGCGCTTCTGCGCCTCCTGCCGTTCGAGCGCGTTGCGGCGGAATACCGCCACGGCCTTGGACATGGCTCCGATCTCGTCGGACCGCTTGGCATAGGGAACATCGGTCGAAAAGTCGCCTTCGGCAAGGTTGCCCATATAGGCCTTCATGCCATCGAGCGGCACGATCGCCCGTCGACGCAGGAGATAAAGCCCCACCAGCAAAAGCCCGAACGATCCGAAGCCTGCAGCACCCGCATAGATCGTCCAGGTGACGATCTCCGAGGCGGCATTGCGCTCCTCGCCCTTCAGGAAGGCGTCGGAATTGGCAACGAGTTTCTCGACCGCGTCCTGGTGCGAATGAAAGGCGACGCGCAGCTGCTCGATCGCACCATGCGCCTTGTCTTCGTCCTTGGCATTCAGGGCCGGGATGATCTCACGGTTCATCACTCCCCAGAATGCATCGCCCTTGGCGATGACATCGTTTTCAAGCTCGTCCTTCAAAGCCTGCGGCAGCCGGGTGGTTTTCCAATAGGCACGGCGGTCGTCGTAAGCGGCTTTGAGATTTGCGATCTTGGCAAGATTGGTTTCTGTGAGCTCTGGAAATTTGCTCGCCTCGAAGGACAGCATGTAGGATTCCACCACAAACAGTGGCGGCGGCAGAATATCGGCGATCAAATCCTTGCCGTAGACGACCTGTTCGTACACCGGCCCGTTGACTTTCAGCCTTTCGAGCGCCGACTGCTGCAATCCAATCGACATGAAAAGGCCTGCTGAAACGGCGACACCAAACGCAACCAAACTACGGGCAATAGTGAATGCCAAGGACTGTCTCCCGAATAATATGGCTTCTCCGGTTCGAGACGCCTGATCCCTCGTGCAGTATTATGTCGTGAGAACACTGAAATATGGTTAATTATTTTGGAGATCTAGGCGGAATAAGAGCCATGAATACTTGTGGTATCAAGCCATCATTTGTCATCCTTGATGGCTGACAGGTTAATGCTGCGCACACAGGTGAAGGGACACCAACTTGGCTGAACCTCTTGCTGCTCGTCGAGGGCGTGGAATGTCGGCTCCAGATGGCATGATAGCCGCGATTGCGCGGGTTAGAGGCGGTCGGCTTGCGACGTGAAACCTGGGGGACTTTGCGACCACAGGTCTTGAGTTGATCTCACCATGGCATTTTGAATTCCCGAAACATGCTTGGCGCTCATAGCTGAGAGGCCTTTCATGCCAAGCGCATGAGCTTTTCGTTCAGGCTGCCGATCTCGCGCAGAAGCTCGACCAATCTGTCCGTGTTTTCCTGGCTGAGCCGGCCCGTTCCGCCGCTGCTGTTCCAAAGATCTTGAAATTCCTGGCTCATGGTGCGTGCGCTGCTCATAATTTCGATGATTTGAGCGCGGTTTTCCCAGGTTGCAACGATGGTCGGTTCGTCCATCTCCACCGACATGTCTGGTTCGCGTTCCAGCAAAAACAATTCCTGATTCCTCTTGGGCGATGACGGTTTGGTTCTGATGGCGCCATCCAGCCTACGGGATGGGCCATTCCTGCGATGACTCAAGAACATGGTTTGACAGTCTCGGAACGATTGAAAATCAAACGATTGGCTAGCGGGTGTGGGGCGGACACGTTAGCCAATCGGCAAACCCTTCCTGGAATCACCCGGAGTAGAATTCGCATGAACAATAAATGGGAAAATTTCCCATTTGTCAATGCCGATGACAGCGTTTTCAGTGCGGACCCGGCCCCGGGGGCGGCGGCCCAGGAGGCGGGCCGTCCTGCGGTGGCGCCCCGCCTCTATCCGGAGCAGGAAAATCTCGGTCCGGCCCGCCTCTGCCGAAGGGCGAACGATCGGGAGGCGGTCGATCCGAAGGGCCACCTGGACGTCGCGAACCGAAGTCGTGCGGAATGCGCCCGTCGGGAAAGCCGGTCATTCTGCTTGAGTCCCGCACGCCGACATCGACGAAGCCATGACCATCAGGAGATGGCGGCGTCGAGCCGAAAGGCGCGGAGCCTCTGGGTCCCGCGCCCGGCCTGTCCTTATCCGTCGGCTGGAAGGTCTCGACGTTGACGATGCCTTGTTTCAAGCCCGGCACCAGGGGTTCAGCCTGAATGCGCGTGATGATCAATCGATCGGCGACGGCCTTGAGGCGCACGAGCGTTTGCTTGCCGGCCAGGTATCCATGCGTGCTTCCAAGCGAAAGGCCGCCGAGCAGGACGCGATTGCTGCTCTTGACGGGGATGCCGCGAACATGGGCGCCTTCGGAAACGGAGCGGGGCTCGATGCGCCGGGCAATGATCGTACCGTCAGGTTTGCGGATGCCGAACACGGCGACCCGCTTGCCCTTACGCAGGCCCTTCGTCGCGACACCCGTCGTGTCGATCGTCTGCCCCAGTATGGTAATGCCGGTCTTGTCTATCCGGTCGATGCGGCCCTGGACTTCGCTGGCGATGGTGATGCGGGCGGCAAGCTTGCCCGTCAGCAGCACCCGGGCGACATGACCGACCTTCATCGCGCTGGCGCGAACGCGCCGGCCGTCGATTTCGATCGGTGTCGTCGCGCTGAACGGTATGTGGATGTTGTTGACGATGATGCTTCCAAAGCCCTGGATAGTTCCGACGATGCCCGTTCCGCCGATGCCGTGATCTTCGTTTTCCCCACCGCCCTGGATGGAAAGTCCGGATCCGCCGATGCCGTGATCGCTGGTGCCCGTCGGCTGCGCGGCGGCAATCTTCGGCCCCAGGACCTGAAGCGCTATTCCGGCCAGCAGAAATTGCCTTCTCGAGATCGCCGACGGGGTCATTCGCCCGTCTCCGTCTTCGATGCGGCGTCTGGCTGAAGATCGGCCTCGCCCTCCTCGGTCATGACATAGAGCCCGGTGATCCAGCGGCTGCTGCCGCCGGGGTCGTCCTTGATGGCCTGATGGGCGATCTTGTTGAGTTTCAGGAGCAGCGCCATTCCTTCTGCGCGCGCGATCTCGTCGAGCCGGGCCGCCAGAACGGGCGACATCCCGTCATAATGGACGGCACGTTCGAAGTAGGGTGGAGGCTCGTTCATCAGGTTCATGACCGACGCCTGCACATGGTCACGGAGGTTGCGCGTAAAATAATGCCGGCGGGCTTCGTCACCGGCATTGGGAACTATTGAGGAGAGCTCGAGCTGGATCCAGCCGTTCTGATCGACAACGACGATGCCTTTATCCAGCCAGTCGTCCAGAATGGAGCGGGGATGGACGTCCTTGGTGATGTCGCTCACCAGGCTCTCGAATGACGGACCGCCGTCGCTGGAGGTCCGGGGCAGGGCGCTCGGCCGATCGTCCGCATCGCAATAAAACGGATCGGCAAGCCATCTGGCGAGAATGCGGCTTGTCTGCGAAACGCCGACGGTCAGGAAGGATGCCGAAAGCACCTGTCCGCGCAGCCGATTGACGTCCTTACGGTGAATGCCGGTCAGAAGCGAGATGCGGCTATCTGTCTGGTTCTTGCTCGGCAGCGCAAATTCCTTCTCCGCGACCTCGATATAGAGGCGGCGAAGAACGGTCGAAAAAGAGATGAAGTTGAAGCCGGAGGCGAGTGCGAGCTTGACCAGCGGGCGAAGCACGCGGATCAGCATGGCCTGCAAGGTCTCTTCGGAGAACGGAAGCTTTGCGCGCGGCTTCGACATCAACAACACACTCGGTCTCTGAAAGACCATTGCCGGCAGACCTTCGACAATCGTCTTCAGTCTCCCTATGGGAAAGTCCAGACTGCCGCAACGGACGAGCCATATGCAAGACCGGCTTATGCCATGCTTCCTGGCGGCGCGGCCGTGATCGCGGCGCCATTCGGAAGATATTTTGCGCCTTCTGTCAATGCGTTACCGGATGCGGTTCGGGTGACAGCACTGCGCCATGGCGCCAGTCGATCAGCCGGTCGATGCGCGCAATCTTGTGGAAAACCTCAAAAACGTCGAAGGACGTGCCTTTCTCGATGTGGGCTGCCAGCAGCTCGCAAAGCTGAAATATTTCAGGGGGCGTACCGGTCATCTCGACGCCGTCATCCGTGAAGACACCCGATCGTGGCCATGCCCGCGTCTGTTGCTCGTCGAGTTTGCTGCCGACGAAGGGGATCGTATCGATGATGCCGGAAGCAAGCGCGAAGGCCGCTTCCGCCACGATTTCGGAACACGTCGTGTTGGGCTCCCTCGCTAAGGCCGGTATTTGCATCCGCTTGAATTCCCGCATTTTTCAATCCGTCAGAGATAGTTGACCAGGCTCAGGCTCTGGAGTTTCGAGACGAGCGTGTAGGCCGTTTCCAATTGCGTCTGCAGCTGGTTGACGAGCGTCGAAGCCTGATAGGTATCCACACCCTGGAGATCGACGAGGTTTCCCTGAAGCAGAGTGGATTGAGCGTCGAGGGCGTCATTTGCCTTTTCGAGCCGCTCTTGCGCGAGGCCGAGTTCGCTTTGCTGCGTCACGATCCCGGAGGTCGCCTGCGCCGCATAGGCGATCGCCTTGGATGCGACGGTGCTCTGTGCGTCGGAGCTGAGATCCTGGCCGAAGAGGGCGGAGACGACGACGGATGCCAGCGCGAGATAACGCATGCCTTCGGAATTGGCGTTGGTCGACGAGGTGATGGTTTCCGATCCGCTAATCCGGCTCGTCATGTCGGTGCTGGAAGCGGTCGACCAGCCGTCGGAAGTGTCCGTCCAGGCGCTCTCGGAGAACATCGGCTCGACCGTGTCCGTGATGAAGCTGCCAATTTCCTCGCCTGTCAACTCGTTGACGTCTTTTCCGAGACCGGTTGCATAATCGTTCAGCCCCGAAACGATCGTATCCGAGACCGCCGAGGATTGATCGCTCAGAGGCTGGCTGTCGAGGTTCGTCCCGCCGAACAGGAATTCGCCATTGACCGACGTGTTTGCCGTCGAGACCAACTGCGAAATCGTGGCGCCCGCCGTCTGCAGGGCAACGGCGATGCTTGTCGTATCCTGGCTCGCCTGGAGCGCCGTCAGGTTTGAGACCAGGCTGTCGCCGGCATCCTTGAGGCTCGAAAGGGCGGTTTGCGATGCGTCCATCCGCAACTCGACGACGGCATTGCTCGTCTTGAACGAGGCAGCCTGGGCGATAGCGCTGGTGAGATTGATCGACTTTGCAGCGCCGTTGCCGAGGGATACGCCGATATCGGCGTAGGTTCCCGTCGTTGCTTCCGTCGAGGCCTGCTGCAGCTTGTTTTGGGACTGGCTGATGGTGAGCCGCAAAACATTCTGCATCGCCGATGATGAGACAAAAGATGCTTTCATGACTAGCTCGCTATGTCGAGGAGCGACTGGAACATCTCGTCGATGACGTTCAGGATCTTCGTCGCCGCTTTGTAGGATTGTTCGATGTCGAGAAGCAGCGTCAGTTCCTCGTCGAGGTTGACGCCGGTTTCGTTGGAATAGGCCTCGTCGGAGCGTGACAAGGCCGCAGCCGTTGTTTCGGAGGCCGACGTGGCATCGCTTCGATATTGTTCGAGCCAGCCGATGGAGGCGCTGGCGTAGTCCGTCAGGCTTTGTGACGTGGAGAGACCGGCGTCGGAAGAGAACGAGCGCTGTTCCGTCAGCGCCTGATACAGGGCGTCGAGATTGTCCGAGAAGCCGCTGTTTCCCGCGGTGTTGAGATCGGTGATGCCGCTGATGGAGCCATCGCGCAGCTTTGTCGCATCACCACCCTCGCTCGTGACGACGGCTAGATTGACCGCGATGGTGGAGGCGATCCCTGTCGTATCGTCGGAAGCAGCAGGTGTTGCCCCGGTTGCGCCCGACGCCGTCGTCCACACGAAAAGTCCCGGCGCGCTCGTGCTGCCGTCGGTTTCCGAGAAGATCTGGACGAGCGATTTGGCGATCTCGTCGAGTTGGGCCTGGAATGTCGGGGCGATCTCGTCGCGAAGCTGCAGCAGCGCCTGCAGGCTGCCCGAGGCACTCGTCGTCGATCCCTCGCCGGCGTCGAGCGCAACACCGTCGATATAGATGGAATTGCCTTCGGTTCCGGCAACGTAGGTTGCCGTCGATACGAACGTGACGGTGCGGGGAATGGTCTCGAACAGCACGGTGCCATCAGAGGTATAGAGCGCCATATCGTTATTGTCGCGCACGGTTGAGGTGACGCCGACGAGCGAGGAGATCTGCTTCAGCAGCTTTTCACGCTCGTCGAGTGCCGAGGATGTATCGGTGCCGGTCGCTGTCGCCAGCTTGACCGCATTGTTGGCCGCCTCGAACTGCGACAGCAGCGTATTCAAGGTGGAGACCTGTGTGGCGATCTCCGCATCCGCCTCGGCTCTGATCGACTGGACGCCGTCGCTTGCAGTATTTAGCGAATTGGCGAGATCCTGCGCGGCGGTCGCGGCCGATTGCGCTGATGTCGTGCTGCTCGGCGACGTGCCGAATGTCTGGAGCGCCTGCTGGAATTCCGTGAGATAGGTACTCGGCGAGGTCTCGTAGTCATTGCCGCCCACCAGCGACTTCAGGCTTTCGAGACCGGTCACCAGCGTCTGCTGGGCGCTGTCCTTGGCATTCGTTTGCAGATACTGGGCAAGCAGCGCAGTTTCCTGCGCCCGGCTGATGCTGACGACCTGGGCGCCGGAAAGAGACGTCGTAACCGACGCCTCCCGTCTCACATAGTCGGAATTTCCGACATTGGCGATATTCGTCGAGATGACGCTGCTTTGCTGGCCCGTATTGTTGAAAATACTTTGCACGCTGTTCAAGGCGGAGGTGAGCGACATGCCGGCGCCCTCCCTATCGTTTCAGATTGACGAGGACATCCATGATATCGGAGCCGGTCTGAAACACCTTGGAATTGGCGGTATAGCTGCGCTGCGCCTCGATCATCTCCGTCAGTTCGCCGGCGAGATCGACGTTCGAGCTTTCGAGAGCGCCGGACTGGATGGAGCCGAGCCCGTTCGTCTGCGGGAAGCCGGTGACCGTGACGCCGGACAATCCGTTGGCACTGTAGACGTTGCCGCTGAGCAGCGTCAGATTGTCGGGGCTGGCAACCGTCGCGAGAGGGATCTGATAGAGAGCCTTTGTCGCGCCGTTCGCATAGGAGACCGACACCACGCCGTCCGTACCGATAGACACCGAACTCACGGCACTTGCGGCCTGGCCGTCTGCTGAGCCCGTTGCCGAGAAGTCGGAGGAAAGCTGGGTGAAGTCGGAATAATCCATGGTGATCGTCTTGGCCGTCACCGGATCGACGATGTCGGTGTCGGTTGCCGAGGTCAGCTGGCCATCGGCGTCGAAGGAGAGCGTGGCAACGCTCACGGCATCGGAAGAGTAGGGAAAGGACGTCGTGCTGCCGGTGGATGCATCGGCATTGCGGTAAACGGCAACCTCCCAGGTGCTGCCGGTGACCGCGCCGCTCGCGTCCGTCGTGACGCCGGTCTTGGTGAAGTAATAGTCGTACTGGACGGTGCCGCCGAGGCTGTCATAGGCAACCAGCGACATCTTCTGCGTGTCGTCGGTGACGCTTGCCGTGTTGGCGCTCGGCAGCGTCGTCGTATCCGTGACGACGGTCGCTTCGGAGTTCAGGTTGCCGCTGAAGTAAGCGCTGCTCGAAGCGACGGCGCTCAAGCCCGATTGGGATACGTTGACCGGCACCAGGCCGTCGAAGCCGTTGACGACCACCGCCGGCACGCCGGAGTCATAGGAATATCCCATCAGCGTGAAACCGGCGCCGTTGACGAGATTGCCGTCGCTGTCGACCGAGAAGTCGCCGGCCCGGGTAAGCACAGGCGTGCCGTCGGCGCTTTCCACGATGAAGAACCCGTCTCCCGAGATCGCCAGGTCGTAGGCCGAGGTCGTATAGGAAATGTCGCCCTGCTGAGAAATCGCCTGGCGCACGGATGTCTGAACGCCGCCTGAATTATAATTGCCCGAGGAAGACGGCAGAACCAGTGACGAAAAGGACGTGGAAACGGCTTTGTAGCCGGTGGTGTTCGCATTGGCGATATTGTCGGAGACCGTGCTCAGCCGGTTTGCCTGGGCGCTCATGCCGGAGACGGCGGTTTTCATGCTTCCAAAAATGCTCATGGCTCGATTCCTTTATGGTTTGGGAACATGCCATGTGACGAGGGGCTTCCAGGGCGCCGGGATTGCGGGCGCACGACATCGCTGGCGCCGGGCAAGGCCGACACCGGTCGATGATCTGATTGTCTGGACTGACCCCGTGATGGCGATCGGCGCTTCGGCTCATCCGCGCGCTGGTTATCCGTGCGCCTGTGACGGCGCACCATTCGAACGTTTCCATATTTCGCAAGCGACCCGACTGAAGGCTCTGCCGGCTCGACTGCCGGTTCGCTTTAAAACCGTCTCAGTGCGGATCCTCCAGCGCCCGCAATGGCGACGGCTTAACGACCGTCAGCTCGTGGACTGTGCAGACAACGAACCGGTGCCTGACGCGTCGAGCAGACTAAAGAGCTGGCTCGCCTGTCTTTCGGTGACGTCGTCCGACTCACCCGCCATAAACTCGTCCAATGTCACAAGCCCGTCTCCGTCCGTATCGAGATCGGAGAGCAGGGATGCAAACTGGTCATCGTCATCGTCAGCGGACGGCGGCGGTCCTTCGGGACGTTCCGACCGCTGAGCGGACATGGCCTCGGTCAGCGTATCAACCGATAGCGAGCCGGAACTTTCGCTGTCGAAGCTGTCGAACAGCGTGCCGGCCTGCTCCTCGCTCACATCGGACGGCCGACCTGCAACGAACTCGGCTTTGCTCACCTGCCCGTCGCCGTCGGTATCGAGATCGGAGAGCATGGATGTAAGATCGTCATCGTCGGAAGGTGGCGGGGGTGGCGGCCCCTCGGCACGTTCCGACTGCTGAGCGGACATGGCCTCGGTCAGCGCATCGACCGACAGCGAGCCGGAACCTTCGCTGTCGAAGCTGTCGAACAGCGTGCCGGCTTCATCCTCCGACACATCCGACGGCCGGGCTGTGACGAACTCGGCCTTGCTCACGTACCCGTCGCCATCGCTGTCCAGCTGCGCAACGTCCATGTCTGCGCCGCCGTCCTGCTGCTCGCTGGAAGCGGACTGACCGGCGAGGCCGTTCATCGTCAACGACATCAGCTGCGACATGAGTTTCTCAGCGCTGTTGGCCGCGTCTTCGCTGCGCTGCTGGCTTGCGGTTGATTTTTTTGCCGAAACCGTATTACAGGATAGGGTGTCCTGGGATGCTGACGTCGAACTCTTGCTGTACGAATAGGAAGAGATCGACGTTGCGGCAGAAATGGTCGTCATAAGCGCTCCATCGATAGAGGGTGGGGATGCAACGCATTACAGAACTTATGAGTTCTCTAAATCGAAATTACTAATGCCACAACCGAAAAAATCGTCCCTCAGAAATCGTAGTCTCCTTTCTGCGGGCGTCGGCTTGCGCTTCGTTGAGGCGGTCTAGATATCATGGATGTTGCCGACGAGCCCGTAGATGAGCCGCGCAAGCGAGGCCGGCCGAAAGTCTCCAGCGACGAGGACAAGCGGGCGCATATCGTCGAAATTGCCCGCCGCGTTTTTGTAAAATGCGGCTATGCCGGAAGTACGACCGCAGTCGTCGCCAGCGAGGCGGGTGTTTCAAAACAGACGCTTTACAAGCTGTTTCAGAGCAAGGAAGAGCTGTTTGCCGCTGTGGTCGGCGCGCATCGGCGCCTGATGCTCGACCTGCCGCGGCCTGCTGAAGATATCTCGATCGCCGAGAGCCTCGAACGCATCTTCATGATCGATATGGATGAGGACAAGGACGCGGATCGTGCCGGTTTCCTGCAACTCGTCTTTCGCGAAGCGGGGCAGTTTCCCGAGCTCGTCGATATTCTGCAGCGCGAAGGCATGCTTGCCAGCCGGCAGGACCTCACCGACTGGCTGAGCCACCGTAGGGCGGAAGGCAAGTTGTCGCTTGATGATCCGGCCAGCGGAGCCCGGATGCTGATGGATATGATTTTCGGCGGCATGGGTCCGCCGGAAGGGCGCGCTCAGGCCTGGCCTGATCGGGCGGTGCTGCTTGCCCATCTCAGGCGTTGCATTGCAATCTTTGCGGCGGGCGTGGGGGCCGCTTAACGCGATAAAGTCGCGATCCCTCGGCTTTCGACCTCCTATTGCATTTTCGAATAATTATAGTACCATGTGGTTCTATTAAATTGATTCGGCCGCATGAATGCAGTCCGTATGCGCCATGAGCGGCGGCAAACATCTCAGCAAACATGAAAAGTTTCAACCGTGACTGCCGGCAGGCTTTCGCGCGCGCGCTCATGCAAAGGGACAGACGTTGGTTTCCACCTATGTGAGCTACCTCTCGGTCGCCAGAAATCTAAACGCCAGTCTCTCGAGTGTGGCTTCGCAGGCAACGGTTTCCCGCGACAGCGCCTACTACAAGGAAAACATCGACAAGGTCACGACCGTCGACGAGTTCATGAGCGATTACAAGCTCTATTCTTATGCCATGAAGGCCTACGGCCTTGAAGACATGACATATGCCAAGGCCTTCATGACGAAGGTGCTGGAGAGTGACCTCAGCGATTCATCGAGCTTCGCCAACAGCTTGAGCGACACCCGCTACGCCGAATTCGCCGCCGCCTTCAAATTCGCCGGCGAGACGAAGACGGCGCAATCGGACGTGCAGCGGGACAATCTGCTCGATGCTTATGAGGAGTCCTTCGACACCGAGGCGGACGACATCGCGGACGCGACGGACTATTTCGAAGAGAATATCTCGTCGATCACCTCGGTCGACGATCTCCTGTCGAGTTCGAAGCTGAAGAACTATGTGCTGACGGCTTTCGGGCTCAGCACCGAATATACTTCGACCAGCTTCCTGAAGAGTGTTTTGACGAGCGATCTCGACGACGCCGATAGTTTCGTCAACCAGCTCGACGACGCGGTCTATGTCAACCTGGCGAAGGCCTTCAACTTCAACGAGGACGGCTCGACCGACGGCGACGTGATGTCGGAAGATCAGATCTCGCTGGTCACGAGCGCTTATGCGGTGGCCTCGGCGACGATCGCTTCCTCGGAAACCGGGGAGGCCTATGACACCTACTTCGCGGCGCAAATCGGCAACATCACCTCCGTCGATGAGTTGATGAGCGACGACAAACTGGTTTCCTATCTGAGAACTGCCTACGGGCTTACCGATAGCGAGACCGACAACTTCATTTCCGCGGCGCTGAAAAGCGCCGACGTCGCCGACGCGATCGGCTTGTCCGACCTGCACGACGCCTTCAATTTCGATGAGGACGGCGATCTTGCCGATGGCGACACCGCCCAGACTTCAGACCAGACCGCCACGACCAAGGCAGCCTTCGACGAAAATTATCAGGTGCTGGTCGCCAACGCCAGCACGGAAGATGCCACCGACAACTATACGACACGCATCGCCAGCGTCACCTCGATCGATGATTTCCTCGTATCGAACGATGACGATGATGACGACGACAACGACGATCTTCCGGAACTGTGGGAAATGGCGTTGCGCGCCTATGACATAGACCCGGACAGCGTTTCGAGAAGCGAAGTTCGGAAAATTCTCGAAAGCGATCCCGCGGACTCGAAAAGTTATGTCAACAGCCTCGATGACGACCGGTTCGTAGCCTTTCGCAAAGCCTTCAACTTCGACGACAATGGTGATGTCACCGTTCCCTTGCAGGCCATGTCGGAATCCGTCGTCGACGACTATGCCGCCTATTACAAGCAGAACAAAATCCGCTACCTCGAAGGCGCCGAACTGACCGAGGCGACCGATGCAGCGAATGACGAGATCACCTATTTTCGCGAGCAGATGGCGACGATCACGACGGCCAGCGAATTTCTGGCCGACGATCGCCTGGTTAGCTTTGCGCTTGAGGCGAAGGGGCTCGACCCTGATGATGTCACGTCGGACGAGTTGGAGAAGATGTTTTCTTCCGACCTCGACGACGAAGACAGTTATGTCAACAAGCTGGACGACAATCGTTTCGCCGAACTCGTCGGCGCGTTCAATTTCGATCAGGACGGCAATATTTCCGCCGATCCGACCGGGACTGTGCAGCAGCGCGGCGATGTGCTGGAGACGATCGACGCCTATGTCAGGCTGACGCTCGAAGACGACCAAGGCGATAGCAACACCGGCGTGCGCCTTGCCCTTTACTTCCAGCGCAAGGCGCCGGAGATATCGAGCGCCTATAACATTCTAGGCGACAGCGCGCTCTTCGAGTTCTTTACGACGACCTTCAACCTGTCCAGTTACGTCTCGAACATGGACGTCGACAAGCAAGCCGAGATGGTCGACAATTTCATCGACATGAAGGATCTGTCGGATCCTGACAAAGTCGACGATCTGATCAAACGCTTCACCGCCATGTATGACATGGCCAACGGCACGGGCACCACGTCGTCAGCCCTTTCGATCCTGACCGGCTCGGCGACGATAAGCGCCGATACGCTGCTTGCTATGGCGCAATTGAAAAGCGGTTGAGCGGCAAGCCCCTTCCTCGGGGAGCCTGACAGAGGTGCATTGCCATCCACGGCAGGGCAGGGGGCCGGCTGCCTTTGCCAGGATGTGCCTGATCAACGCAGCGCTGGTTGAAAAGAAAATATCCTGCACGTTATATTCATAATTAAATCCCCGTTAATAAGCATAAGCGAATATTTGCGACATGGCTGGCCCAACAGCAATGAAATCTAGGGGGATTGCGCGTGAGTATTCTTGGTCGTGGTGCAAATGCTGTGGCGGCTCTTGCCGCTTTATCAAATTCGCAGGCCATGATCGAGTTTGACTTATCAGGCAAGATCCTCACCGCGAATGAAAACTTCTGCCGGGCGCTCGGCTACGAGTTGAGGGAGATCGTCGGAAAACATCACAGCATGTTTGTCGAACCTGCCTACGCATCCTCGGCGGAATACAAGGCTTTCTGGACAAAGCTGTCAGCGGGGAAATTCGATCAACAACAATATAAGCGGGTCGGAAAAGGCGGGCGCGAGGTCTGGATCGAGGCATCCTACAATCCCGTGTTCCGACGCGGGAAGCCGGTCAAGGTTATCAAGATTGCAACTGACATCACTGCGCAGAAGCTGAAGTCTGCCGAGGATTCGGGCAAGATCGACGCATTGTCCCGGGCTCAGGCGATCATCGAATTCACGCCGGTCGGCGAAATCCTGACCGCGAACGACAACTTCCTGTCCGCGCTAGGTTATTCGCTTGCCGAAATCCAGGGCAAACATCATTCGATGTTCTGTGAAGCCGACTACTCGAGGTCGGAGGCTTATAAGGAATTCTGGCGGAGACTTGCGAGCGGTCAGCTGGTCGCCGACGAATTCATGCGCGTGGGCAAGGGCGGACGGAAGGTCTACATCCAGGCTTCCTACAATCCGATTTTCGACCTGAACGGCAAAGTGTTCAAAGTCGTGAAGTTCGCAACCGATGTCACGGCGCGCGTCGAAAATGTCGAACAACTTGCCCGTTGCCTGACGAATCTTGCGGACGGTGACCTGTCGCAGGTGATCCAGAAGCCTTTCATTCCTTCGCTGGAAAGGCTGCGTGCCGACTTCAACAGCGCCTCGGAGAAGTTGAAGGGTGCAATGGCAACGGTTGCCGAAAATGCGAAGGCGATCTCAGCCGGTTCCAACGAAATCCGCACAGCGGCCGACGACCTGGCAAAGCGTACCGAGCAGCAAGCGGCATCCGTCGAGGAGACGGCCGCCGCCCTTGAGGAAATCACGACGACGGTCAAGGATTCGAGCCGCCGCGCCGAGGAAGCCGGTCAACTCGTGGGGCGCGCCAGAAATCACGCCGAGCATTCCGGCCAGGTGGTGCGTGACGCCATCGGAGCGATGGACCAGATTGAAAACTCGTCACGGGAAATTTCCAATATCATCGGTGTCATCGATGAGATTGCCTTCCAGACGAACCTTTTGGCGCTCAATGCCGGCGTCGAGGCGGCACGAGCTGGGGAGGCCGGCAAGGGGTTTGCGGTCGTTGCCCAGGAGGTTCGTGAGCTGGCGCAGCGGTCGGCGAAAGCTGCCAAGGAGATAAAGAGCCTGATCACAGCGTCCGGTTCCCATGTCGCAAACGGCGTCGCCCTTGTCACGAATGCCGGATCCGCGCTCCAGGAAATCGCCACTCAGGTTCACGAAATCAATACCAACGTCACGGCGATCGTGGAGGCGGCGCGCGAGCAATCGACTGCGCTCGGTGGGATCAGCCAGTCCATCAACACCGTCGACCAGGGAACGCAGCAGAATGCCGCAATGGTCGAAGAGCAGACGGCTGCAAGCCATGGTCTCGCACGAGAGGCTGCCGCGCTCTTCGAGCTTCTTGAACAGTTCCGTTTCAACGATGCGCCGAGATCCAGGTCTTCGTTTGCGCCGGCGGATCGTCACCCTGCCGCACCGACGCCTTTGAAAGTCGTTCGTACTTCGCCCCTCGCGTCCATCCAGCGCGGGTCGGCCTCCGTCGCGCTGAAGTCCGACTGGGAAGAGTTCTGATTACGCTGGCTGAGCCATTCTCAGCAGTATTGGCGACAATCAATCAATCGAGCGACCACGAGCCGGGATAGTTCGGCTTGCGGCGCTCGATCCACGCGTCGAGCCCTTCGCGCAGATCGGCGGTTGGCGCCATGCGGGCGAATTGTTCGCCTTCGATCAGCAGCCCCTCGGCAATGCTCTGGTTGATGCCGCGCGTCACCGCCGTCAAAATGCTCGCCGCCGCCAGCGGTGAATGACGCAGAATGCGCCGCGCGAGATCGTGGGCTGCCGGCATGAGAGCGTCATGCGGGACAAGCTGGTTGACAAGGCCGAGTTCGAGGGCGCGCTGCGGGGAGAATGCATCGCCCGTCAATAGCAATTCGAGCGCGCGCTTACGCCCGGCCAGCCTTGGCAAACGCTGCGTTCCGCCAAAGGTCGGCGGCATTGCGAGATTGATCTCGGGCTTGGCGAACAGGGCGCGTTCGCTGGCGATGGCGAGCGGCACTGCCTCGGTGATCTCGCAGCCTCCGCCAAAGGCAAGGCCGTTGACGGCGGCGATGACGGGTTTGTGGTAGGCTTCCAACCGCGCTGTCAATCGCTGCCCGCGCGCGACGAAATCGCGCATGGCGACATCGGCGCCCTGCGCCACGCTTTCTGAGAATTCGTAGATATCGCCGCCCGCCGAGAATGCACGCTCGCCGGAGCCGGTGAGGATGACCACCCGGATTGATCTGTCGGTTTCGATGGCGTCGAGGATCGCGAGCAAGCGGTCTATCAAGGCGTAATTTAGCGCATTGAGTTTTTCCGGGCGATTGAGAGTGAGCATGGCGATTCCGTCGCGGCTGTCGATCAAAACAGTGTCGGCCATTCGGTTTTCCTTTCCGGTATGCTGCGTCAGGAGAGTATGCCGCCGCCCGATGCTTGTGTATACTCACTAGTCGGTATACATAGCGGCATGATCTCACCTGCAGTTCCAACGCGCGAACGCATCATCTCGGCCGCCGCCAAGCTGTTTTACAACGAGGGCATCAGAAGCGTCAGCGTCGATGCGGTGGCTGAAGAGGCCGGCGTCACCAAACGCACCCTTTACTACCATTTCGCCAGCAAGGACGATCTCATCGGGGCATATCTGGAGGCGCGCGATCAGCCCAACCTCTCTCTATTCAAGCGCTGGTACGCGGAAACGGCGGGCGAACCGGCGGATAAGGTCCAAGGCATTTTTCGCAATCTCGCCCGCGCGGCCCGCCATCCGAAATGGAAGGGCTGCGGCTTCCTGCGCACCTCTGCGGAACTCGTCAATATGCCCGGCCATCCAGCCATGAAAGTCGGGATTGAACACAAGAAGAGGGTCGAGGCGTGGTTGCGGGTCACATTCGAGGCGGCCGGGATCAAGACGGAAGCGCCGCAGCTCGCCCGGCAGATCGTCCTGCTGCTCGATGGCTCGTTCGCCGTCGTTCTGTTGCATCGCGACCCGACCTACATGGAAGCCGCCGGCGAGGCGGCGGGTTCACTGATCCGCGCTGCAATCGCAAACCGGTAAGGCGCCGGATCCTGAGGCGCTCGCCGTAAAGAGCACATCTTGCGCCCTCGGCATGGCCTGAGGTCGCTGAGCGGGAAGGGCATGATGTTGAGCCTCTAAACAACAGAACAATGCTGCACTGCCGAAAAAATCGCCACGCGCGCCACTGCGCGTTTTTTCAGCATGGCCCATTGACAATTCACCCTTGATGGCACTTGATAACGTTGTTCCAGTAAAACAGACATGCGTCCATTATACTGGAACAATAGAAACCATGATAAGGGGAACGCCATGACTATTTCCTTTCGCACCGGCGTGATGTCGCTGGCCGTCGCCGCTCTGTTGTCCACCCCTGCGCTGGCCGACGGCAGCAAACTCGATGAAGTGCTGGCCCGCGGCCATCTCGTCCTCGGCACCGGCAGCACCAATGCGCCCTGGCACTTCAAAAGCGCCGACGACAAGCTTCAGGGCTTTGACGTCGACATGGGCCATATCATCGCCAAGGCGCTCTTCGGCGATCCTGAGAAGATCGAATATGTGAACCAGTCCTCCGACGCCCGCATCCCGAACATCACCACCGACAAAGTCGACATTACCTGCCAGTTCATGACCGTTACCGGCGAGCGCGCCCAGCAGGTTGCCTTCACCATTCCCTATTATCGCGAGGGTGTCGGACTGATGCTCAAGGCGGACGGAAAATATGCCGACTACGCAGCCCTCAAGGCGGCCGGTTCCTCCGTCACCATCTCGGTTCTCCAGAACGTCTATGCCGAGGCGATGGTGCATGCGGCGTTGCCGGAGGCGACCGTCGATCAGTACGATTCCGTCGACCTGATCTATCAGGCGCTGGAATCGGGACGCGCCGATGCAGTCGCCACCGACCAGTCGTCGCTCGCCTGGTACATGACGCAGAATCCGGGCCGCTACAAAGATGCCGGCTATGGCTGGAATCCGCAGACCTACGCCTGCGCCGTCAAGCGCGGCGATCAGGATTGGCTGAACTTCGTCAACACCGCCCTGCACGAAGCCATGACCGGCGTTGAATTCGACTTTTACGCCAAGTCCTTCAAGACCTGGTTTGGCAAAGATCTGACGCCGCCGCAGATCGGCTTCCCGGTCGAATTCAAGTAACAGCCATGCGGAGCGGGACATGTTTCCCGCTCCGCATTTAAAGAGTGAAAGCATGACGCCGTCCGAAAACCGCTCATATTTTTCGGCATCCTGCTCTGGTCTGAAAGGGCGGCCCGTATGGGTTACACGTTGAATTTCGCTGCCGTCTGGCGCAACTTCGATTATCTTTTGAGCGGGCTCGCGCTCAGTCTCGGCCTTGCGGTGATCTCGATCCTGATCGGGGCCGCGATCGGCCTTGTGGTGGCCTTCGCGCTGACCTCCAAAAGCCGCTTTGCGGTGGTGCCGGCGCGAGTTTATGTCACTGTCATTCGCAACCTGCCGATTCTCGTCCTGGTGCTTTTCGTCTTTTTCGCGCTGCCGCAAATGGGTTTGCGCCTCGACAAGATAAAAAGCTTCGTCCTGGTTCTGTCGCTTTATTCCGGCGCCTATCTGGCAGAAGTGTTCCGCGCCGGGCTGCTGTCTATTCCAAGAGGGTTGACGGAAGCGGGGCTTGCCATCGGCCTGACGGGGATGCAGATCCGCAGCTCCATCATCGCTCCGCTGATGCTGCGCAACGTGCTGCCATCACTGTCCTCGACGATCATCTCGCTCTTCAAGGACACCTCGCTCGCCGCCGCCATCGCCGTGCCCGAACTGACGTTTGCTGCCCGCAAGATCAATGTCGAGAGCTTCCGCGTCATAGAGACCTGGATGGTGACGTCAGCGCTCTATGTCGCGGCCTGTTTCCTCATCGCCGCCGTGATGCGCTTCGTCGAGCGCAGTCTGGCCCTGCCGAGATAGACCTGATGTCCCACACTTTTCTCGAACAACTCTGGATCGCCCGATACGTCATCATGAACGGCATCGGCGTGACCGTGTCGATCTCCCTGCTGGCCATCCTTGCGGGTTCCATACTTGGCGTTTTCGTCGGTTTGGCGCTCGTCTATGGCGGCGTTGTTTTGCGGCTGGCCGTGCGTGCCTATACGGATATCATCCGTGGCACGCCGGTGCTCGTACTGGTGCTGGCGAGCTACTACGTCTCCGCCGCCGTCGGCCTCGATCTCGGGCCGTTCTCGGCCGGGGTGCTCGCCCTTGCCATCTTCTGCTCCTCCCATGTCGGCGAAATCGTGCGCGGAGCGCTTCAGGCAATCCCGAAGGGCCAGACCGAAGCCGCCAAGGCGATCGGCCTGACCTTTACCCAGACTTTCACCTCTGTGCTGTGGCCGCAGGCCATGCGCCAATGCCTGCCGGCCTGGGTGAATACGGCGGCCGAGATGGTGAAAGCCTCGACGCTGCTCTCCGTCATCGGCGTTGCGGAGCTTCTCCTACGCACGCAGGAGATCATCTCCCGCAATTTCATGAGCCTCCAGTTCTACTTCCTGGCCGGTGGTCTCTATTTCATCATCAACTACGGCATCGAGCACTTCGGCAAATACGTCGAGCGCAAGACCGCCCTGCCGTCCTGAGGAGTTCCCCCGATGGCCAAGACCATTCTCGACATCCAGGGTCTGCGTAAGACTTACGGCATCCACGAAGTCCTCAAGGGCGTCGATTGCGCCGTTGAGGAGGGCGAAGTCATTTCCATCATCGGCTCGTCCGGCTCCGGAAAGACCACCTTGCTGCGCTGCATCAACATGCTTGAGGAATTCCAGGGTGGCACGATCAGCCTCGACGGCGAGGAGATCGGCTACCGCGCCGAAGGCGCAACGCGGCGCCGCAAGAGCGAGAAGGAGATTGCACGCCAGCGCGCGCTGACCGGCATGGCGTTTCAGCAGTTCAATCTCTTCCCGCATATGAGTGCCGCTGAAAATGTCATGCTCGGCCTCGTCAAGGTGAAGAAGATGACGAAGCCGGATGCCCGCGCCATCGCGGAAAAATGGCTCGATCGTGTCGGCCTTTCCGCCCGCTCGAGCCATTATCCCGGCCAGCTTTCAGGCGGCCAGCAACAGCGCGTCGCGATCGCCCGTGCCATCGCCATGTCGCCGAGGCTGATGCTGTTCGACGAAGTGACCTCGGCGCTCGACCCGGAACTGGTTGGCGAAGTGCTCCAGGTCATCAAGGGGCTTGCCGCCGACGGCATGACCATGCTGCTCGTCACCCACGAGATGCGCTTTGCCTACGACGTTTCGTCACGCGTCATCTTCATGAACCAGGGCGTCATCTGCGAGGAGGGCGATCCGAAGGACATGTTCGTGCATCCGAAGACCGAACGGCTGGCGGAATTCCTCAAAACCTCGAGTTTCAACTAGACGAAAAGATCCCGTGGCGGTCCGCTCTGTGGATCGTCACGGGCGCTCGGTCCAAGGGTGGACAAGCTCGATCCCAAGGCCCTCGAAATCCTTTATATTGCGCGTGGCGAGGGTGAGATCGTGAGCAATCGCGGTGGCGCCAATTAAGCCGTCCATTGACGATAAGCCGCGTCCGCTTCGCTTTGCGAGCCCCATCAGGTCGCCCCAGGCTATCGCAACCGGCTGGTGCACAGGGATGACGCGCTGCTCGAAGCGCTGCGGCAGATCCTGGGCAAGCCATTCAGCCAGCGCGTCGCGCTTTCGCCCGCTTTCCATCAATGCGACACCACGCCGGATCTCCGCGATCGATACGGTGCTGATGAATGAGCGATCCTCGTCGAGACTGTCCAGCCATTGTAAGACATGTGCATCGGGACGCGGCCTTGTCACCTCGGAAAGCACATTGGTGTCGAGCAGAACTCTCACAGCTGGAGATCACGCGGTTCGTCGCGTTCACGCTCGAGATCGAGATCGGCGCCCCGCAGCGGCGATTGCATCAGAAACTCTGCGAGGGTGCCCTTGCGCGCGGTCTTCCGCTGCCATTCCTCGGCTGAAACGACGACGACGCTTGGTTTACCATTGCGCATGATCGTTTGCGGCGTTGCTTGCGCGCGTTGGATAACCTCAGACAGTTTGGCCTTCGCACTGGCGACGGTCCAACTTTTATCCTCTGGTCGTGATGGCTGCATTCGCTATATCCTGACTATAGTGACTAACATGACTATATAGGTCGAGCCGGTCTTGCCGCAAGCAACTCTTCCGATAGGGAAGGGGCTTCGTCGGTTTCGCGCGGCCGGCGTTGATTGGGGCTTGCAAGGAATTGCGGGCATGCGCTCAAATTACGCCCAGTCTGCATTCCCAGCGTGCAAATTCCAGGGGAGGGATCCGAGACATCTTGGAAGTCCTGAACGCCGAATTTTGGCACGAGCTTTGCTTTCCTGTCTTGTATGCAAGATAGCCAGACATCTGAGACCACGCAGAAGACCATCGAGGAGACGATCGTCTCCGGGATTCTTTCAGCCAAGATTCGGCCTGGGACGCGTCTCAGTGAAAACCAGCTGGCAACGCTCTTCAGCGTGTCTCGAACCCGCGTCCGTGAAGCCATGATGCGCTTGGAAACACGCGGTATCGTGCATGTCAGTCCGAGACGAGGCTGGTTTGTTGTCGAGCCGTCCGCTGAAGAGGCGATCGCGGTCTATGAGGCACGGCGCGTCATCGAGGCGGGATTGTTGCGCAGCATGCGCGTATTGACGAACGAGGGACGCGAAGCTCTCGACGCGCATTTGAACGAGGAAAAAAGCGCAATGGCTGCGGGCGACCGCCAGCGCCTGACCTATTTGATGGGCGATTTCCACATCCGCATCGCAGAATTGAGCGGGAACGCCATCATCGTCGATATCCTCCGTGATCTCACCGCGAGGACGATCCTCATTTCGATGCTCTATCAGTCTGAATTTCATGCAGCACAGTCCCATGACGGACACTGCCGCATCTTCGAGGCCATGCAAGCGGGCTATTTCGTCAGAGCTGCCGAGCTCTCTATCGAACATCTGGACGAAGTGGAAATGGGCCTCGACCTCACCACACGGCCCGATCCGCTCTCGGAACTGCGCAGTTCCCTGTCACTTCCTCGCAAGACCGTGCCCTCGGTCTCCCAACTGTCAGACCCAAAAAACCACAACTTCAAAGGAGCAATCAAAACATGCTGACAAGACGAGTCTTCTTCGCAATCGCGACCCTGGCTGCAACCTTCGGCTTCGGCTCCGCGTCTTACGCCGATGCTCTTGCCGACATCACGGCGCGCGGTACGCTGCGTGTCGCCGTCCCGCAGGATTTTCCGCCCTTCGGTAGTGTCGGCACCGATATGGCGCCGATGGGCTACGATATCGATGTGGCCAATCTCATTGCCGAAAAGCTCGGCGTCAAGACCGAGCTCGTGCCGGTCACCAGCGCCAACCGCGTTCCCTATCTGCAGACGAACAAAGTCGATCTGGTCATATCAAGCCTCGGCAAGAATGCGGAGCGCGAAAAGGTGATCGATTTCACCACGGCCTACGCACCCTTCTTCAACGGCGTGTTCGCACCGGCCGATCTTTCGATCGCCAAGGTGGAAGATCTCGCCGGCAAGAGCATCGGCGTCACGCGCGGCGCTGTCGAAGATCTCGAGCTGACGAAGATCGCGCCGGCCGACGCGACGATCAAGCGCTACGAGGACAACAACGGCACCATCTCGGCCTTCCTGTCCGGCCAGGTCGACACCATCGCGACCGGCAACGTCGTGGCCGCTGCGATCCTCGCCAAAAATCCTCCCAAGCGCCCTGAGATGAAGTTCCTCATCAAGAACTCGCCCTGCTACATCGGTCTCAACAAGGAACAGGCAGCTCTTCTGGAGAAGGTGAACGGCATTATCGCCGCCGCAAAAACCGATGGCGCGCTGAACGCCATATCGCAGAAGTGGCTCGGCGCCGATCTCCCGTCGGATCTCTAAGGGCCGGTCTCACGGATGTCATCCCGCGCCCGCGCGGGATGACATGACGCTCCGTCGCCACAAGAGGGGACAATTCCTTGAGTTACCATTTCGAATTCGGCTGGCTGCTTGAATATTATCCTGAGATCATCAAGGGCATACTGATCACGCTGGAGCTTATCGCGATCGGCGGAGGGCTCGGCATATCGCTCGGCATCTTCTGTGCCTGGGTGCGTGCACTCGGCCCGGCCTGGCTGAAGCCTGTCGTTGCGACCTATGTCGAACTGATCCGCAACACGCCGTTCCTGATCCAGCTCTTTTTCATCTTCTTCGGCCTTCCGTCGCTCGGCTTCAAGCTTTCCGAACTGACGGCCGCCAACCTCGCGATGGTAGTCAATCTCGGCGCCTATAGCTGCGAAATTATCCGCGCGGGCATCCAGGCAACCCCGAAGGGCCAGTTCGAGGCAGGCGAGAGCCTTGCCATGACGCGCTTCGAAACCTTCCGGCATGTCGTTCTCGTGCCATCCCTGCAGCGCATCTGGCCGGCACTGTCGTCGCAAGTGGTCATCGTCATGCTCGGCTCATCAGTCGTCTCGCAGATCGCCGCCGAGGATCTGACCTTTGCCGCGAACTTCATACAATCGCGAACCTTCCGCGCCTTCGAGGCCTACATCGTCTCGACAGCCATCTATCTTGTGCTGGCGATCCTGCTTCGGCAGCTGCTGGCGGTGGTCGGCGGGTTCATTTTCCCGAGGAGAGCAGCACGATGATCGAGTTCACACTCTGGGACATCCTGCGCAACCTGCTGCTCGCCACCCGCTGGACGATCCTGCTTTCGCTGGTCTCGTTCATCGGCGGCGGCGTGGTCGGGCTGGGGCTGCTGTTCCTGCGCATCAGCAAGCGCAAGGCATTCAGGACAGTCGCGAAATATTATATCGAGCTCTTCCAGGGCACGCCGTTGCTGATGCAGCTCTTCATCGCCTTTTTCGGTCTCGGCCTCTTCGGGATAGACGTGCCGGCCTGGCTTGCTGCGGGTTTCGCGCTGATCTTGTGGAGCGCTGCCTTCCTCGCCGAAATCTGGCGAGGCTGCGTCGAAGCGGTCGTGAAGGGTCAGTGGGAAGCCTCCGCCAGCCTCGGCATGGGCCGGTTGCAGCAGATGCGTTATGTCATCCTCCCGCAGGCGCTGAGGGTCGCCATACCGCCGACGGTCGGTTTCTCCGTTCAAATCGTCAAGGGAACGGCGCTGACCTCGATCATCGGTTTCGTCGAATTGTCGAAAGCCGGCACGGTCGTCACCAATGCCACTTTCCAGCCCTTCACCGTCTACGGGCTCGTCGCTCTCATCTACTTCGCCCTTTGCTGGCCTTTGTCAAAAAGCAGCCAGATCCTGGAAAGGAAGCTCAATGTCGCTCATCGAAATCACTGAAGTCCGCAAGAGCTTTGGCACCACCGAGGTGCTGAAAGGCATCAATCTCGATGTGGAGGCTGGCGAAGTCATCGCCATTATCGGCAAGAGCGGTTCGGGCAAATCGACCCTGCTTCGCTGCATCAACGGCCTGGAGACCATCACTGACGGCTCCATCTCCGTGGCCGGCGCGCAGCTCCTCGATGATGAAGTGCATCTGAAGGCACTGCGCCTCAAGGTCGGCATGATCTTTCAGCAGTTCAACCTCTTCCCGCACCTGACCGTCGGCGGCAACGTCATGCTGTCGCAGACCGTGGTAAAGAAGACGCCGAAAGCCGAAGCCGAGGCGACCGCCCGCAAGATGCTGGAGCGGGTAGGGCTGGGTCACAGGTTCGACGCCTATCCGGACGAGCTCTCGGGCGGCCAGCAGCAGCGTGTCGCCATCGCCCGCGCGCTCGCCATGCAGCCGACAGCACTTCTCTGCGACGAAATCACCTCCGCGCTCGATCCGGAACTGGTCGCCGAAGTTCTGGCCGTCGTGCGCGAACTCGCCGCCGAGGGAATGACCCTCCTGATGGTGACGCACGAGATGAAGTTCGCCCGCGACGTCTGCAACCGCGTCGTCTTCATGCACCAGGGCCGAGTCCATGAAGCAGGCCCGCCGGAGGAAGTCTTTGCCAATCCGCAGACAGCGGAGTTGAAGCAATTTCTCGGGGTCAACTAAAGCATGTCGCGCAAAAGTGCGCAGCGGTTTTGCAACAAAACATGCGTAAAAACAAAGAGCTAAAGCGCGACAAGCGAATCTGAAAGATCGCGACACGCTTTAGGAGGCAGTGAGAATAGCCGACTTGGCGGATCGAGCATTTTTATGGCGTGCTGCGTTTGCGCGTCGACTATCCGCTTGGTCTCGGTAAGCGGGGCGCCTCTCGCCTATCTAACGCGGCTTGCTGCTCGATCTGCTGCCGCGCCGCCGGTGATCGCGGCCGACCGTCCTCAGGACTTCGGCCGAGGATGTCCCATCAACGCTTCATACTCTCTGTCGGTCAATCGTTCGATTGTCCTCAGCTGTGCGGGAATATCCATCCGCTCATGCAAGACCGCGGCAATGACGAAGGTTGAGTCGTCAACGACGATGTATACGGCGTAATGGTGCTCTATCTTGTGGAGCCGGAAGAGCGAATTCCCGGCGCGCTCGTCTTTCTTTATCCTTACGCGGGCGTAGGCTTCGGGGATGCCTTCAAATCCCGCCCGCAGCAAGCGGCCATATGCTTTGGCCTGTTCGGTGGACCATTTTCGCGCCGTTTCGCGGACTGCCAGACGGTAGTTATCAAGGGCGGTCGGCAGGATGAGAACGCGAGGAGCCACTAGCGCAGTTCTTCATCCAGCTCCGCGTCGATAGCATCCAGAGCGGAAAGGGGCAGCATCTCTCCGCGCCGGAATTCCTCTTCCGCCCGCAGCAGCGAGCGGATGGCATAGCGGCGATCTTCTTCGCGTGCCATATCTTCGCGAATAAGGGCGCGTACATATTCGCTCGGCGTCGTGTACTGGCTCTTCCCGTTGGCGCGCATATCGACGAAGGCGCGCATTTCATCGGGCAAACTTACATGCAGGCTGCTGGTCATGAAGCACCCTCCTTATCAAATTCCTGAAATTGTTCTGCATCCGGGTCGCGATGTCAATATTTGACATTGAATTCGGTCCCTTCCAAATAGCCCCGTGGCTCCAAGACGTTCATGACGTGGGCGGATGCAGCCGCGTATCGAGGGCAAATGACTCCTGGAACTTCAGCGCATAGGCGCCCGTCGCACCGCCTGCCAGAAAAATCAGGTTCCAGCTATGCCGCGAGACCGCGCTCGGGATCGCAACGAAACGATGTTGTCGAAGCAAATCGTCTCCGAAGATCTGCTGTCCGGCGCTGGGAATGCCCGGGCGCAACCAGTTGGGATTGGGCACGTTTCCCGGATCGACAACATGGATATCGCCAGCATCGGCAATGACAGCTGCCGTCATCCTGTGCGCCACGGTGTCGAGCGCCCGGAACCCGTTGTGGACCGCGACTTCAAGGATCGCCGTCGCGGGATCGAGCGAGCAGTAGACCGCGCGAACCCCCTTGCTGTTCCAGCGGCCGCCAACCCGATAGGCGCCTTCTCCGCTATCCCAAGTCGGCGCATGGACAGCCTGATCGAGCCGCCACGCGACCAGCTCGGTCCCGCCGAGCGCGATCGGCAAAAGGGTCATGCATAGACGCCGTATTCCAGGCGATCGAGATGATCCTCGACAAGCTCGACACCAGCGGGCGTCCCGAGAAGATCGATCGGGCGGCGCTGCTCAAGTCCGACTGCCGGACGCTCCAGCCATTGTTCGGCTTCTGCTTGCGATCCGAAGATATCCGTTGCCTTTGCGAGGATCTCGGCGAATTTCCACGCGCGGCCGCTCTGTTCCTGGCTGAGCGGCTTGGAAGGCGTGTCCTTCCGCCGCTGCCAGGTGCGCAAGCTCATGCCCACCGCCTTTTCGAGGGACTCGTTCTTGCCGAGGACGACGAGAGTGCCGACAAGATGATCCAGTGCTGTTGCAGGCAGGCCGTGCAGGAGCAGCTCATGGGCGTCGAGGGCATTGGTCAGGCTACGCGACAGAATGCGCGAACCGCCGAGCAATGCTTCGATTTTTTGCAGTTCTCCACCGCCTGCCGCTGAAGAGGGTGCTTTTGCTGCGACGGCCATGATCTTTCTCCTGCGTCATCTGTCGCTTTTTATATGTCATGTGTCGCGACAAATTTCAAGATCTGACGGGCGTATCCGGCGTATCGGCCGCGGAACCGTGCCTTTCTCGCTGCCGGCGCCAAACAAGCGGGCAGGCGTACATGGCACCGCCTGCCAAGGGCAGCTTGCAGCGGATTGAAATGCCGCGATCCCCACAGAGGCTGGGTCGCGGCGCTCCAATTCCGTAAGCGCGCGCGGCAATGGCAGGCAGGGCTGCCGCTCCCGGGATTATCAGTCTTTTTTGCTGGTCGGCGCTGGCAGCAAGATGGGCTCTACCGAATGTTTCGGTGCCATCAGCTGTGCAAGAATGTCATCGGCCGAGTGGCTCGAACTGCCAATGCCGGCCTCGCGCAGTTGACGATCGAGGTCGCTGCCGTTTTCCAGCGCGGCCAGTTCAGCACCGGCTTCGATGCGGCCGGCAGTGATTTCCTGGCGTTTCTTGATGCGTTCGAGACTTTCGACGGCGCTACCGAGGCGGGTATTGATGCCCGACTGGCTATGGGCGATCGCCGATTGAGCGCGCAGCAGCGACTCATTGGCTTTGACATTCCCCACCTCGCGCTTCATCTGAGCAATGCGCGCTTCGGTCTCCTGGATCGTGCGCAGCATCTGCTGCTGGCGAGGCAGCAGCCGGTCGAGCTCTTCCTGGTCGCGCTGCACTTCGGCACGGATACTAGCAATGCGCTGAGCCAGACCTTGAGCGAGATCCGTGCGGCCCGCGGAGATCGCAGCGCGAGCGCTGTCGGTATCCTTGGTCTCCTTGGCGCGGTTTTCGTCAAGTCGGCGCATGACGCTCTTGTTGGACGCCATGATGCCGGCAAGATCGGATCGCGCACTGCGCAGCGACTGTTCAGCGTCGCGGATTTCTTGATCAAGGACGCGCATGGACTGGCTGTCGGCGGCCGCTTCCGCTGCCTCGTTAATGCCGCCGCGAATCGCGGTGAAAATCTTGCCCCAAGTGCTCACGCTGCAATCTCCCCGCTTTTCCACTCTTCAATCATGTGTGCCGCATCGACGGCATTGGCAGCCAGAATCGCGACTTCCTCGACCACCGTCTCGGCCGGCGAGCGTGCTGACAGCGAGCCGAACAATTCATACCATTCCTCACCGTCGATTGTGGTGATGCCGAAGCTGGAGAGCGGCACGAACTTATGGGTCTTCAGCACCATCCGTTCGAAGGCTTCTCGATTGGACACGTCCTTGCACGGCACCAGAACAGCGCTGACGAGGATGTCGCGCTCCCCGCTCACCGCGACGAAGACGTCGAGATCGCCCTTTTCCTTAAGAGTCACGCATATGACGTCGCCCTGTTCGGGTACGGCTACATCCACATCGCCCAGTGCGTCGGGATCGGCGGCGAACAGGCGCGTTAAAGTGGTGAGGTTCCAGGTCTCCAAAAAGTCCTCCATCGGTTGGAACGTCAAAATATTTGGGTAATCGGTTTGCAACTTAAAGATCTGGTGCGCTAAATAAATTTCGCTAGGGTACGCGTTGGGAACGGGGGCGAATCGCTTGCCATTTATCGCTTCATTGATGCGGCGTGTATATCTCTCGCTCAGCGAATTGGCCTGGTCAGCCCTTTTTGTTATCCTCGTGATCCACCTGGTCGCTTCTTACCTGCTCTTCATGCTTGCCGGCGAAGCCGATCTCGTCGGCAATCCGGTCGACTTTCTTTATTACTATATGGTGACGGCAACGACTGTCGGCTATGGCGATCTTTCTCCAAAATCGGGGGCCGGCCGATTAATTGCCGTCCTGTTCGTTCTTCCCGGCGGCATTGCCATCTTCACCGCTGTTCTTGGCAAGTTGTTGACAAATATCGGTACGATCTGGAGGAATCGCATGCGCGGATTGGGTGATTACAGCGAACGCGCCGGCCATATCATCGTCCTGGGCTGGCAAGAGGGGCAGACATACCAGACGCTGCGGCTGCTGCATGCCGAACGGCAGGCCAACGAGCCGATGAGTGTTCTGGTTGCCAAGGACCTGCCGGAAAATCCCGCCAGCAATTACGCCGACTATATCAGAACCGAGCGGCTTGCCGATGCCGATGCTCTGGTGCGGGCCGGAGTGGCCCAGGCGCGCGCGATCATCGCGCGCGGTGCAAATGACGACGAGACGCTGGCCGCCGTGCTGATTGCCGAAGACCACGCGCCCAATGCCCATATCGTGGCCTATTTCGCCGACGACCGCACGGCACAGATGGTCAAACAACGCCGGCCGCGCGTCGAGGCGGTGGGCTCGCTCGCCGAGGAGCTGCTGTCGCGTTCCGCACGTGATCCGGGCTCTTCGGAAATCGCCGCACGGCTGCTGTCGGCCGCTTCCACCGACACGGCGTTTTCCCTGCCGGTGCCGCCTTTGCAAACGCCGCTACTCTATGGGGACGTGTTTTTAAGGCTCAAGCGTCAGCATAATGTGACGCTGGTGGGCATGCTGAGCCAGGGCATGACCGACCTCAATTGCCAGGACGAGACGCTGATGCGGGGCGGCGAGACCCTTTACTACATCAGCGGAATGCGGCTAGATCCCGCTGCCATCGCTTGGGCTCGAATGGGGGAGGTATCATGATCGGCTGGTTCGGCAGAGACAAGAACGAAAGGCCCTTACCCAAAGAACTTGGCCCGTTGAGCGCCGCCATCGGCGGGGCGTTGGAGATCGATTTCCTCTCCCTCGAAGCCGATGCTTTGGCCGGCCAGCCGGCCATGCCGCTGCCACGGAGCGGCCCGTTCATCATTGCCGCCTACGGTGAGGTTTCGCTCGATGCCGCGACGGTTCTGTCGCGCTATTACGATGAAGACCATCGGATGATTCAGGTGATGTCGACGTCGGGCCAGCCGGGTGATGTCGACGACATCAGCTTTTATCAGCCCTGGGACAGCGTCGTGCCTGCCGGGCAGGGCGAATGGAACCGCTGGACCGGGCCGGACGGCCTGATCGGTCAGCCAAGCTACGATGCCGATGGCATCCTCTATAGCCGCTTCTGGGGCGAGGGCACGGAACGCACCCCATTGGCGGAGTTTGTCGAGAAGGTCGACGACGGTGAGGCGCAGCGCTCCATTCACCAGACCTGCATGCTATATTATCGCCCGCTTGGCTCGACGCGCGAGATGCTTTTGATCAATGTCGAGCGCGACCTCGATCTCGGACAGAGCCAGGCAGGCAGCTCGGTGGAATTTCTGATCGGCTATGGACTCGCTCCGGCCGATGTTCGCCGCGTCTGAGGGGATCCTATCAATTTCAACGGAGGACTTTTTCAATGCTCGATTACGTGGCGGGTCTGCCTGCCTTCCTCGGCTATTTCGCCGTTGGTCTTGCCGCTTACGGCGTTTTCGCGGTGATCTACACATTCCTGACGCCGCAGAAGGAAGTCCAACTCATTCGCGCAGGCAATCTTGCCGCCGTCACGGCATTCTTGGGCGCGCTTGTTGGTTTCAGCCTGCCGCTGGCTTCGGCCGCAGCCAATTCGGTCAGCATAGTCGATTACATCATATGGGCGGTGGTCGGCATTCTGGCGCAGATCCTGGCTTACTATATTGCGAATTTCACCATGACGGATCTGCATGAAAAGATCACTGCCGGCGATATCGCCGCGGGCATATGGGGCGGCGGCATCGCGCTGGTCATCGGTATTCTCAACGCCGCCTGCATGACCTATTGAGGGGAGGGAACGATGCGCAGACGTAAGAGCGGGCACAAACGACCTTTCCTGGCCCTCGGCACCATCGCTGCCTCGACCCTGGCCCTGTCCGGTTGCGGCGATCAGACTCCCTCGGAGACAATGTTCACCTCCGTCGACCAATGCGTGACTTCCGGCATGGACCGGCAGGTCTGCCAGGCCGGCTATCAGGATGCCATGCGGGCCCATCTCGCCGCCGCGCCGCGCTTCAACGGCATGGCCGCCTGCGAGGCCGAATACGGCTCAGGCCAGTGCACGGAACAGTCGGCCAGTGCCGTCCCCAACAATACCGGCGGAGGCGGCAGCTTTTTCGTACCGTTCCTGACGGGCTACATGCTGTCTTCCGCACTGAACAACATCGGCGGCTATTACGATTATCGCCGGCGCCAGGAGGAGAGTGGCTCCTACGGCTCGACGCCGATTTATCGCAATCGCTCGGGGCAAACGGTGACAACGACTGTTCGCTCGGGCGGTCGCAACGACACCGTGACTGCGCCCTCACGTCAGAGTGTCAAGCCGGTCAACGTCAACACCCGCACCGTCGCCCGTCAAGGCTTCGGGGGCCGTTCGTCGTTCAGTTTCGGCGGCTGACATGAAGCGCATCACCCTTCCGGCGCGTCCTGATTGGCTTGACAAGGCGCGCGCCGTCGGCTTCGGGTTTCACGTCATGTACGGCGAGCCTTACTGGCTCGACGATGCCGCCTATACATTCACGCTCGATGAGATCGAGACACGGATTGAAGAACCGAGCCAGGAACTGCACGACATGTGCATGGATCTGGTCGATGATATCGTCAGAAGCGAAGAGTCGCTCGACAAGCTGGCTATTCCGGAGGACCTGCGCGATGTGGTGCAGCGCTCCTGGCAGCGTCGCGACCGGCACCTCTACGGCCGGTTCGATCTTGCTTATGACGGCACTGGCCCGGTTAAGTTGCTCGAATATAACGCTGATACTCCCACTTCGGTGTTTGAGACAGCCTATTTCCAGTTCAACTGGCTGACCGACCAGGTGGCTTTGGGTATCCTGCCCAAGGATGCGGACCAGTACAATTCCTTGCAGGAAAGCCTCGTCGAGGCGTTCGAGCAATTTTCCAAGGAGCCGATCTTCCACTTCGCGGCGATGACCGACAATGAGGAGGATCGCGGCACGACGGTCTATCTGATGGACTGTGCAGTGCAGGCCGGCCATCGCGTCGAGCTTCTGGACATCCGCGAAATCGGCATCGATGCACAGGGCCGTTACACCGATCTCAAGGATCGGGTGATCGACCGCTGCTTCAAGCTGTATCCGTGGGAATTCATGCTGCGCGAGCCGTTCGCCCGCGACCTCGTGCGCTCGGGTGATGTTTTCGTCGAGCCCGCCTGGAAGGCCGTGCTTTCCAACAAAGGGCTTCTGCCTCTGCTCTGGCAGCGCCACCCCAATCATCCCAACCTGCTCGCTAGCTATTTCGCAGACGACCCGGCGGCGTCCAGTTTGAGCGATTATGTGCGCAAACCACTGCTGTCGCGAGAAGGCGAGAACGTCACGATATTCCGAGATGGCCGGGAATTGATTTCCGCCCCCGGCGATTATGGCGACGAAGGCTTTATCGTCCAGGCCTATGCTCCGCTTTTCGAAAGCGATGGTGGCTTCGCCGTGCTCGGCAGCTGGATCGTCGGTGATCGCGCCTGCGGTCTTGCCGTCCGCGAGGATCGCTCGCGCATAACCGCCAACTTGTCGCGTTTCGTACCGCATGTCATCGTCGGATAAGAGAAGGTATATCGCGCCATGCGCGGCTATCTTCTTTTAATCGTCGAGCGACGCAGCCCCAGTTTCAGCGGCGATGTCGCACTTGGAAATAGAATGTACCCCCTACAGACCGTGTGGCGGCAGGGTTGGAATGTCCGTTTGTGTGCAAAGTAGAAGTGTCACTTTGGGCGCTTCTTCAGCCATTTGCAAATGCGTCACTCGGCATGTCCACTTGCGCTGAGGCAAGCCCCCGACCGGACCGGCTGGACCGGGTTGCAAGGGAAGGGAGGGGGCGGGTGAGATGCTCCCCATCGGCTTTAGCTTTCTCAGTGGCAATTGTTCCGTCGCCGGTTGTACTATGGGCAGCTGTCTGTTGCAGGGTAGGGATCAAAGCCGCACGATGCTTCCAGAAATCAAGCTGCAGGGTGACATCGACGTCGCCGCGCTGTCACCACTTCTTCGCGGGATGATCCTTTCGGTTGCCTATGCTGACGGTGAGGGTGGCATAGGATTGACTGCGACCGGCGCCATGAACCGCAAGTTCGTGCATTGGGCCGCTGTGCACTTCCTCTGGCCAAGCTTCACAGCCGAAGACCTCTACAGCATGAACAAGGTGCTCAATGAAAGCGACATGCCGCCGCTTTGGGTCGTGCGCGACATGACCCGCCACCTGAAGCTTCTTCGCCGGAAAAAGGATGTGCTGCTGCCAACTAGACGAGGCCGGGAGTTTTTGGCAAAACCGCAAGCCTTCTTCGATCTGATCGCCACGGATTATCTCTACTCGTATGTCCACGAAACCGATCGTGAAGAGGAGGTGCGGGCGCGGTTACGCTGGTGGCGCCTATTCCTCAATCTTCTCAATATCGCGGCCAGAGAAGGTTGCACGTCAATGGAGGTTGTGGAGATCCTCTATCCAGACCTGGCGCCTCTGTCGGACACCGAAATAACCCTGGAAGCCTGGAAGTTGAAATCCGATCTCCAGCACGGCGTCTTTCGACGCTTATGCTGGCTCGGCTTGCTCTATGAGGCACGAGAGGGGCTCACTCTTCTCCAGGACGGATCCTTCCACAAGACGCCACTTTGGGCAGCCTGCCTGCAGTTGGAATCGGATACGCAAAGCGACATCGGCGTGCACTGACGAACTTCATTCCGTTGGCTGCCTCATCAACGCCTTCTGCCTTTTGGGAATCACCTCCGGATCATTCATGAAGTCCGTCCGCCGACCAGGCTTGCGGCCGCGCTTGTGATAACCATTGCCCTGGCTGCCATCGGGAATGCCGAACATATGATCCGTCTGGCCGGCGCGGCGAGGGCCGCTCTTGCTGCGCTGCTGTTCCCGCCCAGCCTGCAGCTCGGCGACGATGGAAAGCATGTCTCGACCAGACTGGAGGTCGTCATCCTTGCTCCCAAGGTTGGCATTGACCAGCGCGTCGAGGCGAGACTGTCGCATCTCTAACTGGCCCAACTGTCGCATTACTAAAAGCCCTTACACAACTTGTCAAAGCTGAATAGCGCTGCGACTTCGCCAGCCAGTTAGAAACGCGACACTAGCACCGTCGGTCAGCCCCCGATCCGGCCGGCTGGGCCGGGTTGAAAGGGCGGAGCGGGGGCGGGTGATGACACTTCCTTCGGCTTTAGCTTTCTCACTGGCAATTGTTCTTTTGTCGCTCGATACTCGCTGGCACTTGCATGGCGCAGGATGGGGATCAAAGCCGCACGATGCTTCCGGAAATCAACCTGCAGGGGCACGTCGATGTCGCCGCGCTGTCACCACTTCTTCGCGGCATGCTTCTTTCGGTTGCCTATGCTGACGGTGAGGGTGGCATAGGATTGACTGCGACCGGCGCCATGAACCGCAAGTTCGTGCATTGGGCCGCTGTGCACTTCCTCTGGCCAAGCTTCACAGCCGAAGACCTCTACAGCATGAACAAGGTGCTCAATGAAAGCGACATGCCGCCGCTTTGGGTCGTGCGCGACATGGCCCGTCATCTGAAACTTCTTCGCCGAAAAAAGGACGTGCTGCTGCCAACCAAACGCGGCCGGGAGTTTTTGGTGGACCCGCAAGCCTTCTTTGATCTGGTCGCCACGGATTATCTCTATTCGTATGTCCACGCCACCGAGCGGGAAGAGGAGGTCCGAGCGCGGTTACGCTGGTGGCGCATGTTCCTCAATCTTCTCAATATCAAGGCCAGAGAAGGTTGCACACCAATGGAGGTTGTGAAGATCCTCTATCCAGACCTGGCGCCTCTGTCGGACACCGAAATAACCCTGGAAGCCTGGGAGTTGAAATCCGATCTCCAGTACGGCGTCTTTCGACGCTTATGCTGGCTCGGCTTGCTCTATGAGGCACGAGAGGGGCTCACTCTTCTCCAGGACGGATCCTTCCACAAGACGCCACTTTGGGCAGCCTGCCTGCAGTTGGAATCGGATACGCAAAGCGACATCGGCGTGCACTGACGAACTTCATTCCGCTGGCTGCCTCATCAACGCCTTCTGCCTTTTGGCAATCACCTCCGGATCATTCATGAAGTCCGTCCGCCGGCCAGGCTTGCGGCCACGCTTCTGATAACCATTGCCCTGGCTGCCATCGGGAATACCGAACATATGATCCGTCTGGCCGGTGCGGCGAGGGCCGCTCTTGCTGCGCTGCTGTTCCCGCCCAGCCTGCAGCTCGGCGACGATGGAAAGCATGTCGTCGAGACGCTTGTTCTCGACAACCTCTGCCCGGTGGACCGACCGCAATGTATCGAAGGTTCTGTAGGGCAGGGTGAAGCTCTCGTGCATGATCTCGAGGCGGCCGTCCGGGTAGTCGCAGACAACGACCTTCTTACCCGCCAATGGCCTGGAAATCTCGGTCGGATCGAGAATGAACAAGACCTTGTCGTAACGGAGCGTCAGCGACTGCGACAGTGTGCGGACTTCCTTCCGGCACATGGCGCCATCGAGATTCTCATGGTCGGCCAGCGGTCGGTGCATGTCCTTCGGATTGCGCGGTTGCTTGCCGAACCGCGAATTGAAATCCGCAATGAACTCAGTCGCATAGGCATTGGCAGCTTCGATCGTATCGATGCCGCGAAGCCGCATCTCCTTCACCAGCCGATCCTGCAATGTCTGGTTGGCGCGTTCCACACGGCCCTTGGCTTGCGGAGTGTTGGCACAGATAATGTCGATGTTCAGCTCATAAAGCGCACGACCAAACTGCGTCAGGCCGCTCGTCCGGTCTTTCTCTGACGCATGCGTGCTACGGAAAACCCCATGTTTGTCGCTGTAGAACGCGAGAGGTTTGCCCCATTGCTGCAAATACGCCTTAGTCGCATGCAGATAGTCGAACGTGTTCTCTGATCCGGCGAACCGCAGGTGCAGCAGCTTGCCGGTCGCATCGTCGATATAGACGAGCAGGGCGCATTTGGGGCCGCGGTTCTCGAACCACCAGTGATGCGAACCATCGATCTGCACCAGTTCGCCAAAGCAGTCGCGCCGGCCGCGTGGCTGGAAAACCCGTTTCTTGCGTTCCCGGCGCGAGATCCAGATGCCGGCCTCGGTCATCCATTGCCGCAGCGTCTCCTTAGCAACAGAGATCCGGTGCAGCTCGATCAGCTTCTCGCGAGCCAGCGTCGGGCCGAAATCCAGATAGTGCTCGCGGATCAGATCCAGCGCTGCATTGCGAAACTCCTCGCTGTGGCGCCGGTTGCTCGGCTGCGATCGTTTCTTGGAAACGAGGCCGGCTGGACCATCCCGGTCATAGGCCTGCAGCAACCGATGGACCTGACTTCGACTGAGCCCGAGCAGTTCGGCAGCCTGGACAACGCTCAGGCGTAGGTCACGGATCTTCTGGATGACTTCAAGGCGATGCAACTCTTTCTGCGACATGGTGATCATAAAGGACATGACGACTCCGACCGCTCATGGTCTTGACCAGGCTGAAGATCGTCATCCTTGCTCCCAACGTTGGCTTTGACCAGTGCGTCGAGAGGCGAGACTGTCGCATCTCTAACTGGCCCAACTGTCGCATTACTAAATAGCCCTTACACAACTGTATCGCATAAGATAGCTTATGGAACAAAGTGATTGCACAGGCCTACGCGTGATCAGCGAACCGAAGTTCGTTAGACTATGCTCTTCATCGCGATCACGCGACCGTCCTGGTCCCCCGGAACACGCGACTATTCGGCGAGTTCGCGCATGACCTTGATAAGGTCGGACTTGCCTTCGAAGCCGATGCCCGGCAGCTCAGGCATCGTGATATGCCCGTCGATGACCTTTACGCCGTCCGGGAAGCCCCCGTATGGCTGGAAGAGATCTGGATAGCTCTCATTGCCACCGAGGCCGAGGCCGGCCGCGATGTTGAGCGACATCTGGTGACCGCCATGCGGGATGCAGCGGGACGGCGACCAACCGAACTGGCGCAGGACGTCGAGGGTCCGGAGGTATTCGACGAGACCGTAGGACAGGGCGCAGTCGAACTGCAGGAAGTCGCGGTCGGCGCGCATGCCGCCGTAACGAAGCAGGTTGCGGGCATCCTGGTGGGAGAAGAGGTTCTCGCCGGTTGCCATCGGAGCGTCGTAGAATTCGGAGATGGCCGCCTGCAAGGCGTAGTCGAGTGGATCGCCGATTTCCTCGTACCAGAAAAGCGGGTAGTCACGCAGCATCTTGGCGTAGGCGATGCCAGTCTCCAAATCGAAGCGGCCGTTCGCATCGACCGCGAGTTTCGCCTCGGAACCGATCTCTTCCAGCACGGATTCGATGCGGCCTCGGTCCTCGTCGATCGAGGCGCCACCGATCTTCATCTTCACGACATTGTACCCGCGGTCGAGATAGCCGCGCATCTCCTTGCGAAGCGCACTGTTGTCCTTGCCGGGATAGTAGTAGCCGCCGGCGGCGTAAACGAAGACCCTGGGGTCCGCCTCGCGGCCCTTCATGTCGGCCAGCATGCGGAAGAGAGGTTTACTTTCGATCTTCGCAACCGCATCCCAGATGGCCATGTCGATGGTACCGACAGCCACGGAGCGCTCGCCGTGACCGCCGGGCTTTTCATTCATCATCATGGTCGACCAGATCTTGTGCGGATCGAGGTTGGTGCCGGCGTCGTTGATCAGGCTGTCCGGGTCTGCCTGCAGGACGCGGTCCTTGAACCGTTCGCGGATCAGGCCGCCCTGGCCATAACGGCCGTTCGAGTTGAAGCCATAGCCAACGACGCGGCGGCCGTCCCTGACGACATCGGTCACGACGGCAACGAGACTGGCCGTCATCTTCGAAAAGTCGATATAGGCGTTGCGGATGGGCGACGCGATGGGCTTGGTAACTTCGCAGACGTTTACGATACGCATTTTGATCTCCGGTTTCTGAACATTTGGATGTCTGGCTAGTGCTGGGCTTCGTCAGCGACAACAGTGATCCGGCGGGGAACGTCCCCGCGTGTTCGGCGTCGACGGTGGCCCGGTCAAAAGCCCCTTCCCACTTGGCGATGGCTATTGTTGCAACCCCGTTGCCGATGAGGTTCATGAAGCGATCGACGCCGAGCAGGAGGATGAGACCTGCGATGGGAATGGCATGAAAGCTGGGCAGCGTGGCAGCAAGGGTAACGAAGCCTGCGAGGTGACCGAGATCGATGGTGACTTCATTTCTTCCTGCCATTGCCATCGCGTCTCCAACAACGGCGTTCCTCAACGCAACATTCGCGAACAAGCGATTGACCGTCCAATGCCGTTTCGGCTTCAATTGATGCCGCAAGTGAGAGGATGAGATGGATACTGCCTGGCTTTTGGATTTGCGAGCTCTCGCCGACACCCTCAATTTTTCGAGGGCGGCGGAGTTGCGCAATATTACGCAGCCCGCCTTTGGTCGCCGGATAAAGGCCTTTGAAGATTGGAGCGGATCCGTTCTGGTCGACCGATCAACGCACCGCATCAGGATTACGCCTGCTGGCGAAATTATGCTTGATGCCGCAAATGACATTCTTCAAAGGATCGAAAGGGTTACCCACGACTTGAATCAGGAACGATCCGCCACTGCGACCCTGACGTTTGCGGCGACGCACGCTTTATCCTTCACCTTTTTTCCGGGTTGGGTGCAAAGTCTGGGCTCGTCGGTAGCGACAGTGCCAATCCGGCTTCTTTCCGACAACATGAATGAGTGCGAAAAGATGATGGCGGAAGGCAGGGCGCAGTTTCTCCTGTGCCACTTCCATCCAGACAGCGAAATTCGTTTGCATGAAGCCGACTTCAAGTACATGGAACTTGCCAGCGACGTTCTTGTCCCCGTTGCTCGAAGAGGCAAGGAGGGCGCGCCAATCCATAAGTTGCCCGGTACACCGGAGATTCCCGTCCCTCATATATCGTTTGACGAGAAATCGGGAATGGGCCGAATACTGGCGGCCAACCTTTCGCCGGTCGAGAGCGAATTGCATCTGGTGCGCGTCTTCACATCGCATTTGGCAATGGTCTTGAAAGCGCTGGCACTTGAGGGAAAAGGCGTGGCCTGGATACCGCGCAGCCTTGCCAGCTCTGAGCTGGAACCAGAAGGGAACCTGGCAGTCGCCGGCGACGAACGGTGGATGGTGCCGGTCAAGATCGTACTGATCCGATCCAGGACCCGGATGACGGAGTTGGCAGAGAAATTCTGGATGACGGTCGAAAGTGCATCGAAGCGAACGCCAGTATGAACAGTCTTTACTTGCGACCCGTGGCCCCTCATAGGGGGCAATTGAATTTGATTTGGCATTCTATTTTGCAAGCCAGGGGCAAAGGTGCGTGCTTCTTCCCGTACTCGCCGGAACCGTGAGAACGATTGACGAGAACCTACTGGCCGAGCCACTCGATAAATGGATCCGCGGACTTCAATCCTTCGCCGCTTCAGTCACCATTCATGCCAGCGCGTCGGAGTAGTGCCCAGTCGATCAACGCTTCCATCGCCGGACCCAGTGCAACACCAAGTTTGCTTAAGTTGTACTCTACCCGTGGGGGCACCTCCGGATAAACGGTTCGTACGATTATTCCGTCCTTCTCCAGCTCTTTCAGTTGTTGGATGAGCATTTTCTGGTTCACGCCGTCGACACGCCGTTCCAACTCAGAAAAGCGGAGGGGACCATGCGCTGCAAAGAGCTGGCAGATGATGACAGTCTTCCACTTGCCCTCGAGAACCCGCAGCGCCTCACTGGTCGCCGCAGCCCATACCTTCCGCTGCTCGGGATTCTGGCAGTTCCAGTCGTGCTCAGTCCGCATACATACCTCAATCGGCAGTAACACACCAAAAGGTGGGTTCTTGCCTGCTTAGCTATCTACTCCTATTTTCATTAGTACAGAAATGCGGAAGGAATAGCTTATGAAAATCGGCATCTTTGGCACCGGCAATATCGGCGGTACCCTCGCACGCAAGCTTGCCGCCGCAGGGCATGATGTCCGGATCACCAATTCAAAACCCTCCGAAAAGCTCAACGCATTCGCTGCTGACATCGGCGCGACCCCGGTTGATGCACAGGGCGTGGTGGATGGCGCTGATATGATCATCTTGTCGATCCCATTCCCGGCCGTTGCAGAGCTTCCGCAGGATCTATTCGCAAATCTTGCCGCCAACGTCCCGGTCGTCGATACGGGCAACTACTATCCTGGCATGCGCGATCCGCACATTGCCGAGATTGACGACGGATTGCCGGAAAGCGTCTGGGTTTCGAACCAGATTGGCCGCCGCGTTATCAAAGCCTTCAACAACATTCTGGCTGCGACCCTTGCCGATGGCGGGCGTCCGGTTGGTGCACCCGATCGCATTGCAGCGGCCGTTGCGGGCGACGACGAGGCTCAGAAAAGAATCGTCATGGGCATCGTGGACGAGGTCGGTTTTGATCCCATCGATTCAGGGTCTCTCGACGACTCCTGGCGCCAGCAGCCGTCGACGCCCGTCTATTGCTGCGACTGGAACGTCGAGGAGACGCGCAAGGCCCTTGCTCAGGCCGTGAAGGGAAAGGCCGCTGCAACGCGGGATAAATTGCCCGAACAATTCGCGGCACTCGGCCCCAACCCAAAGCACGCCGATGTCATCGCCTCCAATCGGGAGAACAATGCCCCGGCGTAAGGAAATTAACCAACGACACCACTCATCAGATGCCCAGTGTCTCTAGCGCTCACTTGCTCGAGATATTTGTTTGAACGATGTGGTTTTCCGCCTGGAGGATTTTGCCCAAATACGTTTTGGCCTATTCTATTGCTTGATCAATCAGGCTGAATCTCTCACCACAAGCTTGCCTTGGAAATTAACTGTCTCCCTCGGCGCTCTTTCCAGAATCATGTCTATTGCCGCTTTGACCATCTGGTCGGTGGGTTGCTCGTAGGTTGTAAGGCTGTATGCGGGGGATGCCGCAGGGGCAGCGTTGTCGAAGCCCACAATGGCGAGATCATCCGGCACACGTAAGCCGAACTCGCTTCGGGCAACATCGATCGCTCCGAACGCGAGAGCATCGTTTTCGCACATGAGGACATCGATCCGGTCTTCCGGCGCAACGTTAGACAAATAGTCCCGGGCGGCTTGCGCGCCTGCTTCTGCGCTGTAGCGCTCGGCAGACATTTCTACGAGTTCGACGCCGAGAGCGGTTCGCCAGAACGCCTTGAAGTTTCTCCGCCTGCCAAGCGCTGTAGACAATGTAAGCGCCCCGGCCATAAATCCCGGTCTCCGATATCCCCGTTTTAATAGGTGCTCGCCGATCTCGGCAATCGCCACGACGGCATCGCAGGAGATGGCGGGAACACCTTCGATCTGGCTATCTCGAGCAAGAACAAACATCGGAGGCCCGCCGCGTCCCAGCTTATGATCCGTCAACATCTCGTCGCGAAACGCTGTGCCAAATAGCACGATCGCATCAACCTGCCGCTGGTCGGCATTCAATATGGCATGCACGTGGCTGTAGTGCTGATTGATATTGATCAACATGGTCACGAGCCCCTCCGCCTGCAGGCTGGCGGTTAGCTTTTCAAGAAACGGAAGCTTGTGCGGGTTTGCGAAGTCATCAACGAGAACCGCGACCTGATGTGTAGAATTGGTGGCAAGGCTCCTGGCCAACAGGTTAGGCCGATAATTGAGCCGCTCTGCCGCCTCCAGCACTTTGGCTTTGCTTGCTTCCGTGATCGAGGCACCCGGCGTAAATGCGCGGATGACCGTCCACTTTGAAACGCCGGCCTCCATCGCCACGTTCTGCGCCGTCGCTCGCTTCATAGTCGAACCTCTCCGTTTCGAAACGTTTATTCCATTTCTGCCGGAACGCGAAATGAATGGTTGATTTCTTTTAGCAAGAATCTTATAGCTATGCACGTTTGCTACCGGTAGCATAAAATGTGCACCCGGTAGCAAATTGGAGGACGCGCCGTCTGAGGCGTTTTTGGTGGTTTTCGCGCTAGGAGGCGCGGGACACCCTTTGGGAGGAGTTTTTATGAAATCGTTTCTTCGTAAAATTGTGCTGGGCGTTGCCGTGGTTAGCGCACTTGGCGCTGCATCTGGCGTTGCCATCGCACAGGATATCAACATCATCGCCGTAACGCACGGCCAGGCCAACGACCCCTTCTGGTCGGTTGTTAAGAACGGGGTAAGCGCCGGCGCCAAGGATGCCGGTGTCAGCATCGACTATCGTGCGCCGGAAACCTTCGACATGGTGGCCATGAGCCAGCTGATCGACGCCGCCGTCAACCAGAAACCAGCCGGCTTGATCGTCTCGATCCCGGATTCGTCCGCATTAGGCCCGTCGATCAAGAAGGCCGTCGCCGCCGGCATTCCGGTCATTTCCATCAATTCCGGCTCCGACGTTTCGAAGTCACTGGGAGCGCTTCTCCATGTCGGCCAGGACGAATACAGCGCCGGCAAGGCAGCAGGTGAAAAGCTCAAGGAGATGGGCGGCAAGGTTGCCATCTGCGTCAACCAGGAGGTCGGCAACGTCTCCCTCGATCAGCAGCGTTGCCAGGGCTTCTCCGACGGCTTTGCAGGCAGCGTTACGGTCCTGCCCGTCTCCAACGATCCGGCGGACGTTCGGGCCAAGGTGAAGGCTGCACTGAGCTCGAACGCCGCAATCGACACGATCATGGCACTCGGCGCAAGCACTGCCGGCGAACCGTCTCTGGCTGCCGTCGCCGATGCAGGCATGACTGGCAAGATCAAAGTCGCCACTTTCGACCTTTCTGCAGACTTCCTGAAGGCTGTCGCTGCTGGCGATGCCGCTTTCGCCATCGATCAGCAGCAGTTCCTCCAGGGCTATCTGCCCGTGGTCTTCCTCGCAAACTATGCCAAGTACGGCCTGATCCCCGGCGGCAACGTGCCTTCCGGTCCGAACCTGATCACCAAGGAAAAGGCCGCCCAGGTCGTCGAACTATCGGCAAAGGGCATCCGCTAATCCACGACTGCCGAAAGGCGTGATTGTCGAACACCCTCCCCGCTTTCGAAGAGGGTGTTCGACAGACGACGTGCGCCGTGAGGAATGCCCTCGGCGCTTCGGCGAATTGCATCCATTGGGAGGTAGGTATCATGGCTCCGATCGAGCAAAAAATAGGAGATGCGTCAAACTCCGACGAGCGCATCAAACAGGTGGGCTTTCTCACACATATGATGCGTCGGCCCGAGCTCGGCGCGGTTGCTGGCCTCGTCCTGGTGGTGACGTTCTTCTTTCTTACCGCAGACCGTTCGATGTTTTCGCTTTCAGGTGTGATGACGATCCTGGCCCCAGCCTCACAGCTGGGAATTCTCGCCATTGCGGCAGCTCTGCTGATGATTGGTGGCGAGTTCGATCTTTCGATCGGCTCGATGGTGGCCTTCGCCGGATTGATCTTCGGCGCGGCCCTGACCAATTTCGGTCAACCGCTCTGGATTTCCATTATCATCACGATGCTGCTTGCAGCCGCCATGGGCGCGGTGAACGGACAGATTGTGATCAGGACACGGCTGCCGTCGTTCATCGTCACGCTTGCCTTCCTCTTTATTTTGCGGGGTCTAACTCTTGTTGGCCTGAAATGGGCGACAGGCGGCTCAACTCAGCTTCGCGGGATAGGTGAGGCCGTCGGCGACGGTCCCTTGAAGCGCCTGTTCTCAGGCGTCGCCTTCCAGGATCTTTTCAGCTGGCTTGCAGCCCATGGCCTGATCGAGAAGTTCGACAACGGCGTTCCGAAAGTCACGGGCGTGCCGGTGTCCGTGGTCTGGTTCATCGCCATTGCCGGGCTCGCCACCTGGGTTCTTCTGCGCACCCGGATCGGAAACTGGGTTTTTGCCGCCGGCGGCGATCCCAATGCGGCAAGAAACTCCGGGGTCCCGGTCGATCGCGTGAAGACGGGGCTCTTCGCGCTCACAGCCTGCGCCGCGGCGCTTGTGGCAATTATCACCGTGCTGGATGCCGGCTCGACGGACGCGCGCCGCGGTTTCCAGAAGGAGTTCGAGGCGATCATCGCTGCCGTGATTGGCGGATGTCTGCTGACCGGCGGTTATGGATCGGCGATCGGCGCCTTCTTCGGCGCCATCATCTTCGGTCTCGTCTCGATCGGCCTGACCTACACGAAGTTCGACTCGGACTGGTTCCAAGTCTTCCTCGGCTCCATGCTGCTGCTGGCCGTTCTCTTCAACAATTTCATTCGCCGCAAAGTGACAGGGGAGCGCTGATCATGACTGATAACCAATCAGAAACCGCTCCGCCGGTCATTGAAGTCAAAAATATCGTCAAGCACTACGGCTCCGTCATCGCGCTCTCGGGCGTTTCGATGAAGGTATCACAGGGCGAAGTGCTCTGCCTGCTTGGAGACAATGGAGCTGGGAAATCCACACTCATCAAGACGCTGTCGGGTGTGGTCCGTCCCTCGGGCGGCGATTTCCTGGTCGAGGGCAAGCCGGTCGCATTCACCAGTCCGCGCGATGCACTCGATGCCGGCATCGCGACCGTCTATCAGGATCTGGCGATGATCCCTTTGATGTCGATCACTCGAAACTTCTTCATGGGACGCGAACCCGTGAAAGGCATTCCGCCGTTTCGCCATGTCGATTTCAAGTATTGCAGCGAGGTGACTCGCGAGGAGATGCACAAGATCGGCATCGATATCCGCGACCCGAACCAGGCGGTCGGCACCCTTTCCGGCGGCGAGCGGCAATGTGTGGCGATCGCGCGGGCCGTTTATTTCGGAGCAAAGGTGCTCATCCTCGATGAGCCGACGTCCGCATTGGGCGTTGCCCAAACCTCGATGGTGCTGAAGTACATCCATCAGGTTCAGCAGAAGGGCCTCGCTGTGATCTTCATCACCCACAATGTTCGCCATGCCTTTGCTGTCGGCAATCGTTTCACGGTTCTCAATCGCGGAAAGACGCTCGGCACTTTCGACAAGAGCGAGATTTCGCTTGAGGAACTGCAGAACCTCATGGCTGGCGGCAAGGAACTGCAGGTGCTCTCCGCCGAACTCGGCGGCACGATCTGACATATTGCATGAGGAACAATCATGAAAACGACTACAAAAACATCACCTTTCACGCTAGCGGTCTGCGCCGAAATGGTGTTTCGCTCCCTGCCCCTCCTCGATCGGTTGAAGCGCATCACCGAACTCGGCTTCCAGGCGGAAATCTGGGATTGGACGAAACACGATATCGAGGCGATCGCAAAGTCTGGTGCCACTTTCTCGTCGATGACAGGATACGTGACCGGCACGCTGGCAGATGACGCCGGAGCCGATGAGCTGCTGCGCACTGCGCGCCAGTCGATCCCGATCGCCAAGGAACTCAATTGCCCGCGCCTCAACTTGCATGGCACGGGGCTCGACGGACAGGGCCTGCCCGTCGTCAAGTCCGAGGTCGTCACCGGCGCCATGTGGCTGAAGGCCGCCGATACGCTAAACCGCATCGCTGATCTCGGCGAGGAGGAAGGCGTTACCTTCGTCCTCGAAAACCTGAACGAGGCTGTTGACCATCCAAAGACGCCGTTTGCCAAGGCCGCCGACACGCTTGCATTGGTCGCGGCCGTCAACCGGCCGTCGCTGAAGCTCAACCTGGATCTCTACCATGCGCAGATCGGTGAAGGGAACTTGATCGAGCTTTGCCGCACCGCTCTTCCACATATCGGTGAAATTCAGGTCGCCGACGTTCCCGGCCGCAAGGAGCCGGGCACTGGTGAAATCAACTATCCGGCGATCGCACGCGCCCTGAACGAGATGGGCTACCGGGGCACGATCGGCATGGAAGCCTGGCCATCCGGCGATGACGAACTTGCTCTTTCCCGCTTCCGCGACGCGTTTTCCCTTTGATCCGACAGCAGCATTTTCAGGAGCTTTCCATGCCCGCCCACCGTCCCGTCAATCTCGCTCTCATCGGTGCCGGCCGCATCGGTTCGTTCCACGCCGAAAGCGTCGCCCGGCGCCTGGTTGATGCCAATTTGCTCGCCGTCGCCGATCCGGCGCCGGGCGCTGCCGAAAAACTGGCGGCAGCGCTCGATGCACCCAAAGCCTATACCAGCGTGTCGGAGCTTCTCGCCAATCCGGAGATCGATGGCGTCATCATCGCCACGCCGGCGCGTTTCCACACGAGCGTCGTCGTGGAAGCCGCGCGGGCCGGAAAAGCGGTCTTCTGCGAAAAGCCGATGGCGCTGACGCTCGGGGAAGCAGACGAGGCTATCGCTGTCACAAAGGCTGCGAAGGTGCCACTCCAGGTTGGCTTCAATCGACGTTGGGACCAGGCTTTTTACGAGGGCCGCGCAGCGATCGACGCTGGCAAAGTTGGTTCCGTCCAACTTCTTCGCTCGTTGACGCGAGACCCGGGTCCCTACGACGGCAACCCGGAAAAGACGCCGCTATGGACGATCTTCTATGAGACACTGATCCATGACTTCGACACGCTGCTGTGGCTGAACCCGAAAGCAACCCCGATCGAGGTGACGGCGATTGCCGATGCGCTCGTGGTACCGGACTTTGCCAGAAAGGGTTTTCACGACACCGCCGTCGTCACCATCCGCTTCGACAACGGTTCGATCGCCGTGGCGGAGGCGAATTTCTGCGCCATGTACGGCTACGACATCCGCGGCGAGGTCTTTGGCTCCGGCGGCATGGTGACGATGGGCGATGTACGCCGTTCCTCGATGACGCTCTACGACAAGAACGGAGTTTCGAACGATACCTGGCGGCGTGACACGGATCACTTTGTCCACGGCTACACCGCCCAGCTCGCCTCCTTCGTCGAGGCCATAAGGACAGGCACCGTCACTGGCCCGACCGGTGAAGATGCCCGCAATGCGCTTGCCATCGCGCTTGCCTGCATCACGTCGGTTACCGAGCGCAGGACGATCCAGCTTTCCGGTCTCTAGGCCGGATCGCAAAAGACGGAGTGTGCCACGAAATGCCGCAGCATATCCGCAGTCTGAGCAGCCCGCCGGCTAGTTTCGAAGAGCTGAAGTGCGCTATCGCCTGCCGCCAGGTCACCTTCCCTCTTCGTGTCGAGAATGTCGCGAAGAGGGTCCTGGCCAAACCGGAACTCATGGCCTTTGCTAGCACGACCTCAATCGCGAACGACTGCGGCGTCTCCGTCTCTACGGTCATGCGCTTTGTTGCGCATATCGGCTTCCACGAGATCGGGCAGGCACGCGCAATTTTCAGAAATGAGTTGCGCCGCCGCCTGGCTGTGTTGTTGCCCGGGCCGGGTATGAAAAACGGGAGCGATGGGTAGATGGCCGTCGCCACAGTCGGTACGCTCAAGCGCAGGTTCGTGCTTTACGCTTGATCTGAAGATTGGTCCGATGAAGGCCACTGGCGCGTTCATTGATGGGTTCCTGTGCGTCACCACCCGCGGCCGCCCTACTCGCCATCACTATCGGTTTGAAAGCGAAGAGGCGCTCGCATTGAAGGAAACCGAGCGCGGACCCGTTGTCCTCGTCACGTGGGATAACAATGATTAATGGAAGCCAGCTCATTTGAGACGCGTTACATTCCTGGCTACATGAACCCGATGCAACTGTGCTTATGCTCGCAATCGGCGAGGCCTAACCAGGATCGCCGGCCCAGTCTTCATGTCCATGGCGTATTCGGATCACGAAAATGGCTCCGTTCTCTTCGATCCGGTAGACAACGAGATGCGCTTTGAACGGATGGATCCTAACGTGCGGCCAAATCTCTTCTCGTTCACGCGCCATTTGCGGATTCGCGGCAATCAGGTCAAGCAACGCGAACAGCTCGTCATGATACCTTCTAGCCTGTGCAGATCCGAAAATTCGGACACTTTGCTCGGCGATTGCAATGATGTCCTCTTCCGCTTCGACAGAAAGGCTAAAACGCATTATCTGCTGCCGCGGGTCGTTTCCGCGCGCGCGACTGCCGCTGCAAAGAGTTCGTCCTTCGAGCGACCGCCAACACCACTTTTGACACCGTCGTCGACAAAGCGTTGCATGGCAGCAATCTTATCACTGCGTGCTTGGTCCCTGCGAATCAGGTCGCGCACATAGTCACTGGCATTGGAATATCGCCCGGTCCTCGCTTGCGCCTCGACCCAATCTTTCATTGGATCTGGTAAAGATACGTTCATAGTAGCCATTCAAGCCTCCATACTGCGCATAGGTTAAGTGAAATTGGCAAAGTTTGTCAAACTGGCTCCTCATTCTCTATATAGGCGAAAAGCGACGCACCTGGTTTGGACCAAAGGAGATCGTTGGGAGGCTTGATGTGAGATAGCCCCACGAACCGCGCGCGGTTGCAACCGATCCTGCCCGAGGAAGGCAGCAAGTTCGGCTTGAAAACACGTTGCACGCAGGCCTCGTCCGGCACGAGCACATGGTTCTTGCTCTCAAGCGGTACGAAGCTCGCATTCGGAATCGCGGCGGCAAGCTTGCAACCTTGATCAAGCGGCACGCGCACGTTGCCGCGGCTCGGCAAATCGCGCCGGTCCCCAATATCACATTCTCCGACGCATTCCCTCAGAAACCAGTTTCGATCTTGGGCTCTGTGAGATAGACATCCCAGGTCGATACGCGCGTGTTTTGCGTCGACGCGTCAATCCCCGGAGTTGCATCATGAAAATCGCCCCGCAGCAGCGGATCTATGTCTGCTTCTTTCTCTTCGCTGTGTCGCTGGGGGCGCTGCTGTCGAGGATGCCGGATTTGCAGGTTGCACTTGGCGTCAATAAGTCCGAGCTTGGGTTGACCCTGATAGGGGCTGCGATCGGCGCCTTGATTTCGTTGACTTTGTCTTCGCCCTTGATCGCCCGGCTCGGCGCGCGTACGACGGCATTCATTACTGTTCTCGGCACGTCTGCGCTGCTATCTCTGGTGCCGTGGATTGGTGCGGCGCCGGTCGTGTTCTGTGTGCTTTTCGTCGAGGGGCTGCTCGCCGGGGCGCTGGAGATCAATCTCAATGTTGAGATCGACCGTATCGAAGCGCAGCTAGGACGCGGTGTGATGAACAGGGCGCATGGTTTCTGGAGCCTCGGCTTCTTCGTCACGGCGCTTGTCTCCTCGGTCGTTCGCCAAGCCGGGATTTCGATGGAACTCCATCTCGCCGTGACCTTTGTCGCGGTTGTTGTCATCGGCATCTGGGCGATTTCCGGCATGCGGAATGCGCCGGCGCGGATCGCGTTGCATGAAGGCAAGGCACCGCTGGTAGCGCTTCCCACCTGGGGCCTCATGCCGCTGTGCGTGATCGGCATCGCGGCCTTTCTCGTCGAAGGCGCCGGGATCGACTGGTCGGCGATCTATATGCGCGATGTGTTTTCGGTCGAGCCCTTCATTGGCGGACTGGGATTGACGCTCTTTACCTTCTGCATGGCGCTGGCGCGCCTGTTCGTCGATCCGCTGGTCGATCGGTTTGGCGCACGTGCCGTCGCCACGATGTTGCTTGTTCTTTCGGCGATCGGCATCTGCGCCGTGTCGGGGGCGCCGCATCCCTATGTCGCGCTGGCGGGCTTTGCCTTGATGGGCGCCGGCTGCAGCGCGGTCTATCCTCTCGCTGTCTCGGCGGCGGCTCAACGCACCGATCGCGCGGCGTATCTCAACGTCGCCGCCCTCGGCCAAATGAGCTTTGTCGTCTTTTTCCTGGCGCCGCCGCTGCTCGGTTTCATTGCCGAACATGCTGGCATCCGGACATCCTATCTCGTTTGCCTTCCCCTTATCATTTACGCGCTCTTTTCGGCCAAGGCGCTTGCTACGCGCCGGGCTGCCGGCGGCGGTAGCGCTGCGACTGCTCGGAGCGTCAACGGGTAACGGCCTGGGCTACCGGTTTTGGCCGCGCGATTGGTTCGGCGAAAACCCGAGCACGTTGTTGCGGCGTGCTCGGTGCTCTCCCTAAGCAATACGGCTGGCTCTGCTGGTCGAAGTAGATCGCCTTGCGAGTCGCGCGTCTGGTCGAGGGAAATGCGGGCGCAGGCGCGAGGCCACTTGCTTGCCGCCGAGTTTGTTGACGGCAAGGGTATCTGAGCCGACGGGCTCGACCACGTCGATTGGGCGATCGCCCCCGCCATCGTGCCCCATTGATCACCGGTAATACAGCCTGGCGGTGGCTCTTTGTCGAATTTGCAGACGAACGGTGGTCTGGACGGTATCGAACTGGCGTTGGCTAATCGTGAAGCACCTGATACGTCATAGACCGCTGAGTATGAGGTCTTGGCACCATCTTCAGAGACAACCCTCGGACCGGACAGGAGAGCTTTTGATGGGCTGGAAAACACCGAAGATCGAATACGTGAACGGCTATAAGATCGTTGAAGTTGAGGGGCCTGCCTTCAAAGTCTACGATGGCGACCGTCAACTCGGGGACGATTTCCCCTACCCCGGCGAAGCTGCTGCTTACGCAACCTCGTTGCCAAAACGGGATCATCCACGCAGCTAGGCAAAAAGCCGCGGAAGATCATTGAAAACCCTTTATGGCAGCCTTACCGAAAGTGGAACAAGATTTGACCAGCTCCCAACTTTCTTCACCGCTAGAACTGCTTGGGTGGTCTGAATTCTTCGCGGACCAGGTCCAGCCCAGCGAAGCGGACTTGATCCCCCGACGCATCGCTTCAGTTCACCGGGCACGCATCGAGGCAATCGATGTCACCGGGCCGGTCGGACTGGAATTTCCATCCAATACCAGTACTGGTGACTACGCCGTGGGCGACTGGGTTCTTGCCGATGCATTGACTGACATGCTTGTCAGACGTCTCGATCGAAAAAGCGTCTTTCAACGACGCCTGGAAGGCGGGCGTGGCCAGCAACTTGTTGCCGCCAACATCGACACCCTGTTGATCGTGACCTCGTGCAATGCCGATTTTAATCTTGCTCGGCTGGAACGTTACCTGGCCATGGCCAACCAGGCCGGGAGCAATCCGGTGATTGTGCTGACAAAGGCTGACACCGCGGAGGATGCCGGCATGTTCCAGGCCCAAGCCGAGGCCTTGCAACGCGATGTGCCTGTCATTGCCTTGAATGGGCGCTCCGCGAACGCCGTTTCCCTGTTAAGGCCCTGGTGCGGCGTTGGCCAGACGGTTGCGCTAGTGGGATCTTCTGGTGTCGGAAAATCAACGCTGGTGAACACCATGACCGGGCCTGAATCCGACACAAAGCAAAAGACAGGCACCATCCGCGAATATGACGCGCAGGGCCGACACACCACCACGGCGCGATCCCTGCACGCAATTTCAGGGGGCGGCTGGGTCATCGATACGCCGGGAATAAGAACGCTTTACGTGAGTGATGTTGCCGACGGTATAGACACCCTCTTTGCTGAAATAACTGAACTGGCGCCGCTGTGCCGCTTTCGCGATTGCACCCATGCCCATGAACCTGGGTGCGCGGTCCAGGCAGCTGTCGCAAGCGGTGCCCTGGGCGTCGATCGCCTCGAACGCTGGCGGAGCCTGCTTGCCGAAAACAGCGACCGAACACCGGTCGTGAGCGGACCCCGCGGCAACAAGATCGTTCGCAAGAAGAAATATTGAAAGTGTTGAACGTTTGCGACGGTGCTCATCGGCGTCAGCCACAATCCGCTACCTGAATTGGCTGGGCTGGAGGATGGCGTGAGCGCTCAATGATTGGGATTGCGGTCAAGAAGAAGACCCTGCAAGCGGCCGCTCCCGCTTGTGAGGGATATGTCTTTGAACAATCGCGATATGAGACGCGGTCGCAATCCTTGCCTCTCATCGATGAGGAGGACTGACATCCTCTTTATCTCGATCGTGATCACGCCTGCATTGTCATGGCGACAAAAATTCCCGGAATCCATCGCATGGAATCCATTTTCCACCGCCCAGGCGGCTATCATATCCGCGTTCATCAAGGTCCTGCTTTAGGAGATGCGGACGTGCTGTCTCTAGCCTGTCCCGCTCGCGCAAATCGCTTCGCAGTCCCACGGATACCGTAACTGAATCGCTCTAATCCAGCCAAATCCTTCCAAGATTACAGTTCTCGCTCAGGTGTTGCGAGAAAGACTCGAAGCAATCGTTGTAAACCGGTACGACTCAGCCGGGGCCCCGCCCGTTAGTGCTCTTGAAATGATGTGAACCGACGCCGCCGCCGCGGGGTCGAGGTGGAAGCAAAACCTTCGAAAATCTACAGACGGTAGCGCCTGCGCCGAAGGTTGGGGTGTTATCGCGGGTGCTGAACCGCCACAGCCGGCTTTAGAGTGCAGCGTCTAGGACGCAATCGTGGTCACAGTCAACATTGGCGCGGGGGCCGAGCTACTCATCTCGGTTGATTGGCAAACGTGCATCGATGTGACCAGGATGCAAACTTGGCTGACCGATCCCGAGAACGTACGCGGCTGGTCCTCCTTGCGCGATCCCGAACTCGGGCACTTCTGGACATGGCGCGAGGAAAGCGATTTCCTCGTCGCGCAAGCGCGCCTTCTCAAAGCTCAGGGACGACCGGGCGAAGGGCTCGCCAATCTGGAGTGATGGCGCGAAGCCGCGCGAACGGCAGCGGTTATCACCTGCTGGCGGCGGAAATTCTGGCAACGGTTGCCGCCTGGAACGACGACCGGCATGCCCAGGCGCTCGAATATTTCCAGTTTGCGATCGCGCGTGCTCGCTCGCACGAGGTAACTCAGCTTTTCGAGGACGAGGGGCTCGAATTCTCCACGGTCGTGCGGGCGATCGTGCGCCGTTTCGGCCTGAAGGTCTTCAGTGCCGATGCCGTCGACATCATCGGTCGCATAATTGGCCAGGGTGAAAAAAGCGTCTTCGGCAAACCCGCCGATAGCGGCCGCCGGATCAAGGGTCCTCTTGCCGGCGGCAAAAGTCTTCTCAGTCAACGCGAGCAACAGGTCCTGCTCTGCCTGCACGAAGGCAAGAGCAACAAGGAAATCGCCCGCGCTCGGGCTTTCCGAGCCTACGGCGAAATTCCACCTCAAGAACGTGTTTTCCAAACTGGGGGTCGCCGGGCAATGGCCCTGGCAGTTTCGGCTAAATTGAACCTTAGATAGCACGACGAAATGCCGGTACTGTCAGCATAAACGATCTATAATTCACATAAGACAATCCGAACCGGGCAATCATGAAATTCTGCCAGCTGGTGATGGTCGGCCGGTGGTATCGGCGCGTTGAGGGTCACGAGATGCACCCTGCTATATCATGAGCGTGTTAGAACAGCCGCAGCCTGGTCGGCGGCCCGCAATCCGCTTTCCCATGCGCCATGCGCGGTCGAAAAGTCGGACTGGTGCGTCGCTTCGCCGGCGAAAAACAGTCGGTCGCCGACCGGGAGCGCCAGGACTGCGCGTGCGTCCGCATGGCCGGGCAGCGCATGGCTGTAGGAGCCGCCTATCCAATCGGTGCGACACCAGGAAGAGGCCGCAAGGGGCCGCAGGTGGCGGCGGATGTTGCTGCCGAGCAGTGATGACAGCTGGTCGAGTGCGAAGGCAAATGCTTCCACCAAACCCGCGCGTTCGATGACGACTGCGCCGTTTCCGCCAAAGAAGCCTTCGATGATCGGCCGGCCGAGCGGCCGGATATAATAGCTGCCGGTCTCGGCATTTTGCGGGTCGCCGAGCAGATGGGTTTCCGGCTCTAGACCATGATTGCCATGGAGTTCCAAAAACAGCTTGTCTGCGAGGCCAAGCGGCAGCTGACTTGCGGCATGGAGGTGATCGGCGGCCTTCGGGTCGAAGATAATGGCTCCGCGGGCCAGGGCGGTGGTCGATGCCGTGATGATCGCGGCCCCTGCTGTGACAGGACCGCGGTCGGTCTCCAGTCGGATGCCGTTTGCGGTCAATGTCAGGCGTCGAACGGGCGTCGAAAGGCGCAAGGCCACGTTCGGAACGGCCGCGCTGATCAGACTTCCATAACCTTCATGCACCCGCCAATTGGCGTCAGTCGCTGCATTGTCATAGGCCAGAAAATCGGCGACCGACAGCCGATCGAGCGGTGCCCCGTTCAGATATCCGCTGAGGGACTGGCAGTAGGCGTTCCATTTGCCATGTGGCTCCAGCGCGTCCGACGCGCTGTCGCTGGCGGGGGGACCGGTCCGCATCCGCTGCTTAAGTGCGTTCCATGCCGCCGCCGCCGCCGCGCGCTCCTCCTGCGTGAAGCCGAAATCGCGCCACTGGCTTTGCCACGCCGTCGGCCCGGGCTCGATATTGAACCCGGCTGCACGGCCAATGGCGACGAGAGGATTGCGCTCGGCGGAATGCAGCCAGCCGCAACCCATATCCAGCGGCATTCCGGCCAATTCGATTGTCCAGGCCCGTCCGCCAACGCGGCTGCTGGCCTCCAGGATAATGGCCGAGCGGCCGGCCTCGGCTAGGCTTTTTGCCGCTGCAATCCCGGCTGCGCCAGCGCCGACAATCGCAACCTCGTAGTCCATCGTCGCCCTCCGCCGCTGCGTCAGCAGCTTGATACGACACAAGCTTTACATCGGGGTGACACCCGCTTCAATGTGCTCGAAAGCCTGCTAGTATGCTGAAATGACGTTCTTCGAAACACTCGTTGCATTGCTGGCGGTTGCCATCCTGCTGCTGCAGGTGACGCGTCGCATGCGCCTGCCCTACCCCGGCATCCTGGCTGCCGCCGGCGTCGCCGTGGCGATGTTACCCGGCGCGCCGACGATCCCGATCGATCCGCCGACGGCGCTCGCTTTGTTCATCGCGCCCGTTCTTGTCGATTCGGCCTATGACTTCGCGGTGGGCGCGGCGCGGCGCATGCTGCTGCCGTTGTTCTTCTACGCTGTTGTTGCGGTTCTCGTCACGACAGGCGTGGTCGTGTCGATCAGCATGCTGACGGTCGGGCTTCCGATTGCGGTTGCGGTTACACTCGGCGCAATTGTTTCGCCGCCCGATGCCGCCGCCGCCACGGCAGTCCTTTCCAATTTGCCGGTCGCCCGCCGCGTGGATGCTTTGCTCAAGGGAGAAAGCCTGTTCAACGACGCGACTGCGCTGCTGCTTTTCGGCGCCGCGCTGACTGTCCAGGCGCGTGGCGGACTGGATGCCGGGACGGCGCTTCAGGTGGGGTTTGCCGCACCTGGAGGGATCCTGTTCGGCATCGTCTTCGGCTTTTTTGTCTCGCGGCTTCGGCCGATAACCGAAAACACGGTCGGCGGGACCCTGCTTCAATTCGTCTACGCTTTTTCGACCTGGCTGATCGCCGAACATCTGCACCTGTCGGCTGTCCTTGCCACCGTGGCGAGCGCAATGACGCTTGCCACTCTCTCTTCGGTCAAGGATTCGCCACGGATGCGGGTGCATTCCTTCGCCGTCTGGACGACTGTCGTCTTCCTGTTGAACGTGGTGGCTTTCCTGCTGATGGGCCTGCAGGCGCGCCGCATCCTTGAGGCGATGTCGGCCGAAGAGCTTCAGCGGGCGATGGGATTTGCCGCCATCGTAGTGGTGGGCGTCATCCTGGCGCGCATGGCAATGGCGTTCCTGCTTCACGCCGTCGTCGCGTCTCGCCACCGGCGCGGCGGTGAACTGGCACCTTTCACATCCGGGGAGACCTTGCTGGTGGGTTGGGCCGGTATGCGCGGCCTCGTTACGCTGGCAACGGCATTCGCACTCCCCGCCGACTTTCCGGAACGAGACCTGGTCGGACTCACGGCCTTCGCGGTGGTGCTCGCAACGCTGGTCATTCAGGGGGCGACCCTGGCGCCGATGATCCATCTCCTGAAACTCGGTCGGCAGGCAGAAGTCCACGATGAACTCAAGGCGGCCCGAAGGTCGCTCGCCGAAGCGGCCTTTCAGCGCCTTGAGAAGGAAGACGGCACTGAGGCCGAAGCGATCCGGACGATCTGCAAGGATCATTGGACGGCATCAACCGATGCAAACAAGACCTCGCCGCCCGATCGCCGCCGCGACCTGACGATCGCCGCCGTTCTCGCCCAGCGCCAACGCCTTGAGGAATTGCGCGACACAGATCAGATCGGCGCGACGCAATATCTCGAGTTGCAGGAGGACCTGGACTGGAAGCAACTCTCCGTCGGTTCCGATGAGGATCGCCGCATCACGGAAAGCTAGATTCAGGCCGTTGTCGATGCCAACGCGATCGGGCGTCAAATCTCCGTCAGCCCAGCGGTTCCAACGAGGCGGTGCGCATTACTCGATATCCTTCAGCGCATCGAGCGGGCCGGTCAGCGCCGTGCGGGGTGGGACGAGCGTCGGCCGTACCAGATGCGTGATTGGCGGGCCGCGGCCCGCATCGAGGATCGCAAACCCCTTGGTGATCATTGCCTCGCTGTCCTGCCGGATCATGAAGACGGGGAAAGGCAGGAAGGAGCCGAAGGGATCGTAGTCATAGCAGCCGACGACGATATCGGCGAAGGTCTCGTGCGGGTGCAGCGCGAGGAAGCGCATCAGCCCTTCGAGATTGATCGAGGAATTGACGAAGAATGCGCGCGGCAGCTTTCCGTGGCCTTCGTAGAAGGCTTCGAAGGCGCGGGCCGTCATGGCGGGTGAATAGCCGGTCGGCTGGATGCAGACGTCGGGATCCGCGCCCAGCAATGCGCGCTTTACGTCCCGGAAACCGCGAATTCGCTCATGGCTGGCATGGTCGTTGCGGCCGCCGAACAGGTACAGATCGTCGGGTGAAAGCGGGCCATCCTCTTGCGAGCGCTCGATGATCGCCTGTGTCAGCATGCGCGCACCTTCATGATTGTCGCTGATGATCGACGGCGCCAGCGTGCCCGGCAGATCGATGTTGACGTGCTTCAGCCCAGCCTTTTCGCAAACCTTGTGCACGCCATCCGGATCGGTTGCGCCGGCGATGAAAAGCTCATCGATCGAATAGGAGATCAGCGTCTCGACGACCTTGCGTTCCTCCTCCGGATCGCGACAGGCACTGACGACGAGGGGGCACTGGCCACGGCTTCTGACCTGCGCCTCGAAAGACTGCGCCATGGAGGAGAAATAGCGGTTGTCGTGCACCGGCAGCAGAAGACCGACGAGACCGGAGCGGGACGAACGCAGGCCACGGGCCTGCAGGTTTGCCGTATAGCCGTGCTCGTTCGCCAGGTTCTGAATGAGCTGCGCCGTCGCCTCCTTGATACGCCTCTTCCGCCAGCTCCCGTTCAGCACGGCGCTCACGGTCGAAGGCGACGCACCGGATAGCATCGAGAGATCGTAGATCGTCGCCTTCTTCTTGCCGATGTCGGTCATATCTCGCCTTTCCTTTGTCGCTTCCCTTAGAAACAAACCCCTCTTGACGAAAGCTCTACCTTGATCGATAGTCATTGCACCATCGATTGTGCAAAAAAGAAAGATCGATTGTGCAAAAGATGGTTCGCCGGAGGAGGCGGGATGGGAGGCAAGGGTATTCCCTCGCCAAGAAGCAACCAGGAAAAACCTGCCGCGAACCGGCCGGTGGTCGTCGTTCGTATGAGCGACCTTTGAGGAGGAGTGAGGATGAGGAGCCTTATCGTAGCGGCATTTGCCGCATCGCTGTCGCTTGCCGGGGCGGTGGTCGCGTTTGCGCAGGACGCGCCGAAAGTCGGCGTTGTCGTCAAGATCGGCGGCATTCCCTGGTTCAACGCGATGGAAGCCGGCATCAAGGAACAGGGTAAGAAACTGGGCGTCGATGCCTTCATGATTGGCCCGACCAGCGCCGACCCGGCGCTGCAGGTGCGCGCCATCGAAGACCTGATCGCCCAGGGCGTCAAGGTTATCGGCGTGGTCCCGAACGATGCCAAGGTGCTCGAGCCCGTACTCACCAAGGCGCAAGCCGCCGGCATCAAGGTCATTACGCATGAATCGCCCTCGCAGAAGGGCGCCGACTGGAATTTCGAACTCGCATCGGCCACCGGTTTTGGTGAAGCGCATGGCAAGCTGCTCGCTGAGAAAATGGGCGGCAAAGGCGAATATGCCGTCTTCGTCGGTTCGCTGACCGTGCCGCTCCACAATGCCTGGGCGGACGCTGCAATCGCCTATATCAAGGCAAACTACCCAGACATGAAACTCGTCGGCGAGCGCTACGGCGTGGCGGAAGACGTCGACAAGAGCCGCTCGACGGCGCTCGATCTCATCGCTGCGCATCCGGATCTGACCGGCTTCCTCGCCTTCGGCAGCCAGGGTCCGATCGGCGCCGGGCGCGCTATCGAGGAACGCCGCAAGACGGGCAAGATCTTCGTGCTCGGCCCGTTCTCGCCAGGCCAAGGCCTGAAGCTGATCAAATCAGGTGCGATATCGGGCGGCTTCATGTGGAATCCGAAACAGGCCGGCGAAGTCTTCGTCACGCTCGCCGATCGCCTGATCAAGGGCGAGAGCGTCAAGGAAGGTGATGACATTCCGGGTCTCGGCGTGATCAAGCCTGTTGGTAACGACATCATCGTCGATCAGCTGCTGCCGATCAACAAGGATACGGTCGACGACCTGGCCGCTATGGGCCTCTGAAGAGGCCCCCTCCCCGGATGTCGGGCCGGTCCATGTCGACCGGCCCGGCGTTCGGGAAAAGAGAGCGGTATTCGGCCATGGCCGGACCATTGATCTTTCATGGCATTCGACTGGACAGGCAACCGGCATGAGCACGGCAACGGATGATGGTGTGAAGGCCCAGCCGCTTCTTTCGCTTCGCGGCATCAACATGACATTCGGCGGTGTGAAAGCGCTGAAAAACGTCTCCTTCGAAGTCTTGCCCGGCGAAGTGCATTGCCTCGCCGGTGAAAATGGCTCCGGCAAGAGCACGCTGATCAAGGTGATCTCCGGCGTCTATCGGCCTGCTGACGGCGCCGAGATCGTCTTCGACGGCGAGACGATATCCCACATGACGCCAGGCATGGCCCAGTCCCGCGGCATCCAGATCATCTGGCAGGACCTCGCGCTCTTTCCGGAGATGAGCGTGGCTGAGAATATCGCCTTCCAGACCCTTTCCGGTTCGCGCCCGCGCTTCGTCAATTATGCCGCGATCCGCAGGGTAGCCGAGGACGCGCTCGCCCGGCTCGGCATCACCCTCGACGTCGACAGACCCCTCAAGGACTTCGCCATCGCCCAGCGCCAGATCGTCGCAATCGCCCGCGCGCTGGTCGGAGAGGCCCGCATCGTCTTCATGGACGAGCCGACCGCCTCGCTCACTCAGTCCGAGACCGATCATCTGCTGGCGATCGTGCGCACGCTGTCGGCTTCGGGCGTTGCCGTGGTCTTCGTCAGCCATCGTCTTGCGGAAGTGCTGGAAATCTCCTCGCGCATTACGGTGCTGCGCGATGGCGCGCTGGTCGGGGTCTATCCGGTGGAGGGCATGACCCAGTCTAAGGTCACCGAGCTAATGACCGGGCGCACCTTCGACCAGAACGTTCGCGCCCGCGACCGATCGCAGAACCCGGTCCTGCTCTCCGTCAGCAAGCTTTCCCGGGCTGGCGAGTTCGAGGACATTTCCTTCGATCTGCGCCGTGGCGAAACGCTCGGGATCACCGGCCTGCTCGGCGCAGGGCGCACCGAACTTGCGCTGACGCTCTTCGGCATGCGCCGTCCCGCCGCCGGAACGATCGTGCTGGAGGGAAAGCCGATGCGCTTTGCCTCCAACCGCGAGGCGATCACATCAGGTGTCGCCTATCTCTCCGAAGACCGCCTTTCGCTTGGTCTCAACCAGCCGCAATCCATCGCCGACAATCTGGTCATGGCCTCGCTCAACCGTATCCTGGGCGGCCGGCTCATTTCGCCGGAAAAGAAGCGCGCGCTCGTCGCGCGCTGGATCGCCGATCTCGGCATCAGGATCGGCAAGCAGGACGATGCGATCTCGACGCTTTCGGGCGGCAACCAGCAGCGCGTCGCGATCGCCAAATGGCTCGCCACCGATCCAAAAGTGTTGATCCTCGATGCGCCCACGGTCGGCGTCGATGTCGGCGCGCGCGCCGGCATCTTCGAAATCGTTGCGCGTCTGGCCGAGACGGGGCTTGCGATCATCCTCATCTCGGACGAGGTGCCGGAGGTCTATTTCAACGCCGATCGGATCGTCCATATGGAAAAGGGCCGGATCGCCGGCTGGCACGATCCCCGCACGACCACACTGAAGGACCTGGAGGCGGCGGTCTATGCGTAAGCTGTTTCTGGCCTATACGACCGAATTCGTGCTGTTTGCCGTCATCATCGCGATGAGTGTTGTCCTCGCTTTTACGACCGACCGCTTCTTCACGCTCGGGAATGGGTTCGACCTGCTTAATATCAGCGCGGTCAACATCATCTTTGCCGTCGGCCTGCTCGTGGTGCTGATATCAGGTGGGATTGACATCTCCTTCGCCGTCGCCGCCTCGATCGTACAATATGTCACCGCACTTGCGCTCGAGAGGATCGGCGGCGGCGGCTGGCTATCCGGCTTCCTGATTGCGGCCGGCATCGGCATCGTGCTCGGCATGATCAACGCCTTCCTGATTCATCGCTTCCGCATCATCTCGATCGTCGCGACGATTGCCACCTTCAACGTCTATTTCGGCCTGCTGATGTTCTTCACCAAGGGCGTGTCTATCTACAATCTGCCCGACTGGCTGACGAGCCGCGTCATTATCTACGAGCGCGAAATGGCCGATGGGAGCTGGGCTGAGATCACCTTGCCGGTTGTCGTCATGGCCGTCTGCACGCTCGCCACCTGGTTCTTCATTACCCGCACGACGACCGGACGGCAGCTCTATGCCTTCGGCGACAATCCGGAAGGCGCGCGCCGCTTCGGCATCAATATCGGCGCCATGCAGTTCATCGCCTTCGGCTGGCTTGGATTGATGGCAGGCATCGCCGGGCTCATGCAGGCGCATTATGCGCAGGAGGTGGTGCCGAACGCACTGTATGGCCGCGAGCTCGATGTCCTGGCCGCAGTGGTGCTCGGTGGGGCGCGGCTGGGCGGCGGCAAGGGCTCCGTGCTCGGTTGCGTGCTGGGCGTGCTGCTCGTCTCGATCACCCAGAACGGCCTTAACCTAATGGGTGTCTCGCCCTTCGCCTTCAAGATGATCGTCGGCGCGATCATCCTCGTTGCGATCACCTTGTCGAGCGCCCGCATCGGCAATCTGGTGCCGGTGTTTGCGACCCGCAAATCGACCGGTGACAGGACTGTAGACAGAGGAGAGAGCTGATGGACGCGCTCGCCGCCCGCTTCAACGCCATCTTCGGGGCCGACATGGCAGGTCCCCTCGCCGCGCTGGCGGCGGTGCTTGTCGTCTTCGGCTTCGCCTCGCCGCATTTCCTGACGGGCGCGACCTTCGGATCGGTCGCCTTTCAGCTTCCCGAGCTTGGCGTCCTGACGCTTGCCATGCTGATGCCGATCCTCACCGGCGGCCTCAACCTTGCAATCACCTTCACCGCCAACATCGCCGGCCTGACGCTCGCCTGGACGCTGGAGGCCAATGGCGGCATCGATGCCGGCCCGGGCGCCTTTTTGCTCGGTTCGGCTCTGGCGCTTGCCGTCGGCGCGGCAAGCGGCCTGGTCATGGGCCTCGTCATCGCTTTTACCCGCGCCCATCCGATCCTCGTTTCGCTGTCGATGATGATCTTCCTGCGCGGCCTCGGCGAGTTTCTGACGCGCGGCGGCGATATCTCGGGCTTTCCCACCTTCGTCGCTCCGATCGGCCACGGCAGCGTCCTCGGCATCCCGGTCCCGTTGTTGATCCTGATCGCCTGCGTGATCGCCAGCCACATCCTGCTCTCGCGCTCCAAGCTCGGCTTTTCCACCTATATGATCGGCTCCAATATCGAGTCTGCCCGCTATTCTGGCATCAACACCCGCAAGGTCCTGGTGCTGGTCTATATGCTTTCCGGGGTTATGGCTGCGGTTGCCGGCATTATTATGCTTGCGCGGTTCAATTCGGTGCGTGTCGGCCACGGCGAATCCTATCTGCTGATCACCGTGCTCGCCTGCTTTCTCGGCGGCATCAATCCCTTCGGCGGCTTCGGCCGCGTCCTGCCCGTCTTCGTGGCGCTCATCGTGCTGCAGCTCCTCTCTTCGGGGCTCAACCTGCTCGGCGCCAACCAGCACCTCACCACTGCCGTCTGGGGCATCCTGCTCATCGTCGTGATGGTGCTGCGCTGGCTCTCGGCCAAGTTCATCAAAATCGTCAAATAGGAGATACGACCATGGAAGGTTTCGGCGTTCACACCAGCATGTGGACCATGAACTGGGATCGCGCAGGCGCCGAAAAGGCAATCGCCGGAGCCGTGCACTACAAGATGGACTTCATCGAGATCGCGCTGCTCAACGCGCCGGCCGTCGATGCCAAACACACCCGCGACCTGCTTGAAAAGAACGAGCTGCGCGCCGTCTGCTCGCTCGGCCTGCCGGAGCACGCCTGGGCCTCCGTCCGCCCGGATGCGGCGATCGAGCACCTGAAGGTTGCTATCGAAAAGACTGCGGAAATGAACGCCGAGGCGCTCTCGGGAGTCATCTTCGGCGGCATCGGCGAGCGCACCGGCCTGCCACCGACGCAAGGCGAATACGACAACATCGCCAAGGTGCTCGACGCAGCAGCAAAACACGCGAGGAAGTACGGCGTCCAGCTCGGCGTCGAGGCCGTGAACCGCTATGAGAACCACCTGATCAACTCGGCGCAGCAGGCCGTCGATATGGTGGAGCGTGTCGGCGCGGACAACGTCTTCGTTCACCTCGACACCTACCACATGAATATCGAGGAGAAGGGTGCGGCAAACGGCATCCTGATCGCCCACGACCACCTCAAGTATATCCATCTTTCCGAAAGCGACCGAGGCACGCCGGGCTACGGCAATATTCCTTGGGATGCGATCTACGCCGCGCTCGCCGCAATCGGCTTCAAGGGCGGACTTGCGATGGAGAGCTTCATCAATATGCCGCCCGAGGTCGCCTATGGCCTGGCCGTCTGGCGCCCCGTCGCACGCGATATGGAAGAGGTCATGGACAAGGGCCTGCCATTCCTGCGCAACAAGGCGGAACAATATGGTCTTATCTGACCCCAGTTGCCGGATGTCGCCCATTCGGTTGCATCAGCTTTAGATCGAGGCTGATGCTGGCCGTCTGCCATTGGTCACAAGCCGCAACCGTAGCGTCCACATGGGGCGTTTGACTGAAGAGATCTCGCCATCGCTGGCAGAGGACCGTGTCGGCGGCCCGCCTCTTCAGCACATCCCCTGAATATCACTTGGCCTCGGGCAGGCGAAATGACTGTCAAGAAATATCATACTGTTTGTGATATTGTTATTATTGCTTGTTACATTCTTCCTCCTATGCCATTTTGCCTATTAAAATAAGAGGCTTGAACGGCTCACGCCCGGGCTCTAGTTTCAAAGAGATGGCGGCGTTTCGATCGACCATCGATATGGGGGAATCTTGGATGGCACGCATTACGCTGAGGCAACTGCTCGACCGTGCTGCGGAGGAAGGCTACGGCGTTCCCGCTTTCAACATCAACAACATGGAGCAGGCGCTCGCCATCATGGAAGCCGCCGACGCGTGTCATGCGCCGGTTATCATGCAGGCGTCGCGCGGAGCCCGCGCCTACGCCCATGACATCATGCTGAAGCATATGATGGATGCCGTCGTTGAAATCTATCCGCATATTCCGGTCTGCGTGCATCTCGATCACGGCAATGATCCCTCCAACTGCATGACGGCGATCCAGGCGGGCTTCACCTCGGTGATGATGGATGGTTCGCTGAAGGCCGACGCCAAAACGCCCGCCGACTGGGCCTATAATGTCGGCGTCACCAAGATGGTGACCGATATGGCGCATTTCGGCGGCATCTCGGTGGAAGGCGAACTCGGCGTTCTCGGTTCTCTCGAGACCGGCATGGGCGAGGCCGAGGACGGCCACGGCGCCGAGGGCAAGCTTTCGCACGACCAGCTGCTGACCGATCCAGACGAAGCCGTGAAGTTCGTGCGTGAAACCAAGGTTGATGCGCTTGCCATCGCGATGGGCACATCGCATGGCGCCTACAAGTTCACCCGCAAGCCGGACGGTTCGGTGCTGGCGATGAACGTCATCGAAGAAATTCACCGTAAGCTCCCGAACACGCATCTTGTCATGCATGGCTCGTCCTCGGTCCCGATCGAGCTGCAGGAGATCATCAACAAGTATGGCGGCCAGATGAAGCCGACATGGGGAGTGCCGGTCGAGGAAATCCAGCGCGGCATCAAGAATGGCGTGCGCAAGGTCAATATCGACACCGATGGCAGAATGGCGATGACCGGTCAGATCCGCCGCGTGCTGCAGGAAGACCCAAGCGAGTTCGACCCGCGCAAATATCTGAAGCCGGCAATGACGGCGCTGACCAAGCTCTGCAAGGAGCGGTTCGAACAGTTCGGCACTGCCGGCATGGCGGGCCGCATCACGCCGCTTCCCGTTTCGGAAATGGCGAAGCGTTATAAATCCGGTTCCCTCGATCCGGCTTTCTCTTGAAACTGGGTTAGCCTGAGGCCGGGCGGGGTGCCTTTTCCGGCTCGGCGGCCGCAGGCTTGCCCGTCAGCGTTTGGCCGTGGAAACGGCTCAGCTGGCTGACAACCTCCTGGATTTCGCTTGCCGTGCGTTCGCCGTCCCAGCCCAGCGCTGCCTCAGCAACGCCGGCGATTTCCCGCAAGCCTTCCAGCGTCAACCGACCCTGGATCGCAAGCGTCGTGCGGCGCATCACGATGTCCGACAGGTGGATAACGAGTTCATTCCGGGCAATCCAGTCGATCTCGCGGAGGCTGTAATGCGGCGCACCCGTCAGGCGCTGTTCGTCGGAATAGCTTGAAGGGGAAGAAAGCAGGGCCGTTGCCGTCGTGCCGTAGCGGCCGAGCAGTTCGTCGGCTCGCTCGGCAACAACAGCGCCGCGCGCCGCGGCATCGCTGATCCAGGCGTGACGCTGCTCAGCATCCGCCGGAAAGGCCTTACCGCCGCCGATCGCCAGATAGCGTGTCGAATGGCTGCGGCGGCGCTGTAGCCGGGAGAGAACGGTGTCGGCGACCTCTTCCGCAAATCCGCGGAACGTCGTCCACTTGCCGCCGACCAGTGAAACGATCGGAAACGGTCTGCCGCTTTCTGGCTCCTTTACCGGCGCGGAGTGATCGCGGCTGATCAGCCCCGGTGCTGTCGCATCCGATGCCGGCAGCGGGCGGATGCCGCTATAGCTGTAAACGATCTGATCGCGATCGAAGCGAAGCGTCGGCAGCAGCGAGCGGATGCTTTCGAGGAAATACTCCGTTTCCGGCTCCTCGCAGGAGACATTGTCCGGATCACCGGCCGGAATGTCGGTCGACCCGACCAGTGCCAGCCCGAGATAGTCGTAGACCAGGCAAATGCGGCCGTCGTCGGCCTCGAAATAGATCATATGGCCGTTGAGGCTTCGCACCAATTCGGGATGGTTAAGCAGGATATGGGAACCCTTGGTGCCGCCGATCAGCCGCGATGGAGCGCCGAGCAAAGTGTTGACCTGATCGATCCAGGGACCTGCCGCATTGACGACCAGCTTGGGAGCGACGCTGAACTCGCGGCCATCGGGCTGACGGAAGGTCAAACGCCCTTCTGAAACGGCAGCCAGTGTCGCGAAATTTGCCGTGAGGCTTCTCGCGTTCGCGTCGAGACCATCACGCACGAGCTCATAGACGAGCCGCTCCGGCCTGCTGATCTTGGCGTCGTAATAGATGCCGCCGGCGACGATGGCGGGGGTAATATGCGGCATTTCTCTGCGCGCCTGTTTCTTCAGGATCAGCCGGTGGCGCGGCATGACCTGATCGCGCGAACCGAAGAAGTCGTAGAGCCGAAGCCCGATCTTGATGAGAACCGCACCACGGCTGCGTGGCGCCGTCTTCGACCCAAAGAGCGTCCGGATCGCTGCCCAGATGCCGCGGGTCCAGGAAAAGACCGGAATGAAGGTCGGCAGCGGCTCGACGCAATGCGGCGCGTTCTTGAGCAGGAGGTTGCGCTCAAGCGTCGACTGCGCAACCAGTCCGAACTCACCCGTTTCCAGATATTTCAGGCCGCCGTGAATAAGCCGCGATGGTGCGGCGCTCGTGCCGGAGCCAAAGTCGGCCTTGTCGACGATCAGGCAATTGACACCCTGTAGTGAGAGGTCGCGGAACAGGCCGGCACCGTTGATGCCCGCCCCGATGATCAAAACGTCGATATCGTTCTCGCCGAGATTCGAGAAGCGCTGCTGCAAATCGGAGGTCATGCTCATCGTCCTAAATCGCCCGCCGCAGCAGGCATCTATCTTTTCAGTTTGCCGATTGCTCCGGCGCAAGCGCGGCAATCCTAGGCCAAAGGGGGACCATCGCGTCGGCAATGTCGCGGAACACCTGATAACGCTTTTCATAATCCGCGCTGCGCACTGCATCCGGCCGGCAAGTCTTCGCGATGGAGGCGGTGTCGCGCGGATCGCTCTGCGGATCGGCAAAGATACCCACGCCCGAGCCGGCACAAAGCGCAGCACCCCAGGCGGCCGCCTCATCCGTCTCGGTTACCGTCACTGGCATGCCAAGCACATCGGCAAACATCTGCACGACGGCAGGATTGCGCGAGACGCCCCCGGCGAGCCGCACCTGATCGAAGGCAAAGCCGTCGCGAAGCGCATCGACATGGATGCGATGATTGAAAGCGATGCCTTCAAGCACGGCGCGCAGCATGTCGCCGCGGTCGTGCCATCCACCGAGCCCGAAGAAACCGGCGCTGGCGGCTGCGCCATAAGGCGAGCCGAACAGATAGGGATGGAAGAGCGCCGTCGAGGGGCGCTCGAAGGCGGCGTCGATCTCGGGCGCCAGCAGGGCGTGGATCGAGTTGCCTTGGACCTCGCCATTCGTTCGCTCGGCAGCGCAGAGCGTATCCAGAAACCAGTCGTAATTGGCTGTCGATGCCGGGGAGATCGACATGCTGTTCCAGATCCCGGGCGCAATCCCGTTGCGGCAGAACCAGCGCCGATCGACACGCGGTTCCGACGAAAGCGTCTCGTTGATCGAATAGGTCCCGGCAATGACCGCGACAACGCCCTTGGCATAGCCCCCTGCCCCGAGCGCCGAGGCGGTGACATCGTGCAGACCGGCAACGACAGGCGTCCCTTCGGCAAGGCCCGTCAGCTGCGCGGCTTCACGGGTCACGCGTCCGACCATCTGGTCGGAGCACGAGGCTGGTGGCAGGGCGTGGACGAGATCCTGCAATCCAAACAGCCGCAGGGCGTCCTCACTGTAGTTCTGCGTTTTGACATTGGTGAAGGAGGTGCTGGCTTCGGTGCGGTCCGTACCGATGATCCCGGTCAGGCAGAACCGCAGCCAGTCCTTGCAGCTGCAGAAATGGCCAATGCGCTTGTAGCGCTCAGGCTCCATGTCGCGGATCCAGGCAAGCAAGGCCGATGGAGCGGAGACATGCGGGATCTGCCCGGTCAGCTCGATCGCCAGGTCGGCGACATCGCTCTGCGTCCACCGGTCGACGATCGCCCCTGCCCGGCTGTCCAGCGAAAGAATGGCCCGGCCGAGCGGCTTTTGGGCGTGATCGAGCAGGTAGATGCCGTCTCCATGTGCGGTAGCGGCAATGCCCTCTATGTCGCTTGCCGGTCGCCCGCTGAGCGAAATCGCTTCGCGGATGGCATCGGCCGTCGCGTTCCACAATTCATCCATGTCACGCTCGATATGGCGGGCCTTCGGAATGAACTGCGTGACGCGGCGCCGGGCGGCTGCAAGCGGCGTGCCGTCGATATCGAAGATGACCGCCTTGGTGACTGTCAAACCACTATCGATCCCGAGCAGTGTCGGCATTTAAATTTACCTCACGAGGAGCAACGGGCCGGCGCCGTCAGGAGCGCCCTCCGGCGCCCTTGGCGATGACCACGTTGATATCTCTGGACCGCATGCGGTCGATGTGCACCGGCTGGGTCTTGTCGTCGACGATAACGACGTCGAACTCATCCAGTGCTGCGAAACTGTGGAGCGCACGCCGTTCGAACTTGGTATGATCGGCAAGCAGGATGCGCTTTACGGAGCAGTCGAACATGGCGCGCTTGGTATCGACTGTCTCGGGAGACTGGTGCAGCACCGTGCCATCGCTGATCGCCGACATCGAGATGAATGCGACATCTGCCCTGAGAGCCTTGATCTCGTTGATGGTCATGCGACCCATGAAGGCATTGCACCAATTGTAATATTGGCCGCCGAGGGCGAGCAGCGTCACGTCGTGCAGGCCCGTCAGCGCATTCATCAGGGTCAGGGAATTGGTAATTGCGGTGACCGGTACCTTCGAAGGCAAATGCGCCGCCATCTGAAGTACCGTGGTCGAGTCATCGAAAAAGATCGCCTGTCCCGGTTCGACGAATTGCATTGCCGCCTCGGCGATCAGCTTCTTTTCCGCCGACTGGCGGTTGGAGCGGTAGACGTCGCTGGATTCGATGAGATTGGTCGCCGCCGCAGTGACGATGCCGCGTGTCTTCCTGAAGAGGCCGCGGCTGACGAGTTCATCGACATCGCGGTGAGCCGTCATCAGGCTGATCCCAAAGCGGTCGGTCAGGTCTTCAATCCGCATCGAGCCTTCACCCATCACGGCTTCTGCAATCATGCGGCGGCGCGCAATCTGGCGCGTCTGCCGGCTGTCGCTGGTGAGCTGGTCCAACAGATCGTCGTCCCGGCTGGTCTTCTGTGTCACGGGTCACCCCTGTCGCTGAATAATGGATCCCAGCTTCGTACAGCGATTGCCGCGCCAAGGCAAAAAGGCGAAACACAACTGGCGGTTGGACCGCCGGCCATAGCTTCGAGCATGAAAATGAGGGCGCTCTTGCGAGCGCCCTTTACCGTTTTACTGCGACAGGACGAACGGGCCAGTGTATTTGTCGATGTTGTCCTTGGTGATCAACAGGCAATCGAAGAGCTGCTTCTCGCTCTTGGCACCCGTGTTACCCGTCTTGATCAGATTGTCGGCCTGCTTGACCGCTTCTTCGGAAAAGACGGCAACCGGTTGGAGGACGGTGTATTGGAGTTCGCCCGCCTTGATGGCAGCAACGGCATCCGGTGAACCGTCGAAGCCGCCGACCTTCACATTGGCGAGCTTGCCGGCTTCCTTGAGTGCGGCAATCGCACCAAGCGCCATTTCGTCATTGCCCGAGATGACGCCGACGATATCCGGGTTGGCCTGCAGCATGGACTGCATCTTGTTGTGGCCCTGGGTGCGGTCCCAGTTGGCAACTTCCTTGGCGACCTTCTTCAGATCCGGATACTGCGAAAGGACAGTCTCGTAGCCATTCGACCGCGTTGCCGCGTTGTTGTCGGACGGAGCGCCGAAGAGTTCGGCATAGTTGCCCTTGTCGCCGATTGCTTCGACCCATTGCTGTGCGCCGAGGGCGGCGCCCTGTGCGTTGTTGGAAACAAGCTGCGCCTTGGCCAGGCCTTCCTGGTTGATTTCGGCGTTGACGAGGATGACCGGGATGCCGGCAGCAACGGCCTTCTTGACCGCACCGACGGAACCGTCGGCGTTTGCCGGGTCGAGGATAATCGCCACCGACTTGTTGGTGATCGCCGTATCGATCAGGTTGCTTTCGGTATTGGTGTCACCCTTGTGGGCGTTGACCGAGGCCGTATAGCCGAGCTTCTCGGCGGTTGCCTTGGCGACATTGCCTTCCGTCAGCCAATAGGGATTCGACGGATCGTTGACGATGATCGTCATCATGCCCGCTGCCCAAGCCGAGCTTGCCAGAAGCGGTGCTACGGCCGCGGCGGCCAGAAGTATGCGCATGCCTTTCTTAAACATAGTCTCTCTCCCATTCGTGAGCTCAGTTATTGCCGGTGATCCGGCGTTGCTTTCCCCAATCGGCTTTCTGGACTCCAGGCTGCCGTCGTGGATAAGTTTCGGTCTCAGCCGTCAGGACGATTTGACCCGGCGGCCGTATTGGATGCTGTTCATGAGGACGGCGAGAACGATCACAGCGCCGGTAAATACTGTCTGCCAGTAGGCCGAGACACCGATGATCACGAGGCCGTCCGAAAGGAAACCGATGACGAAGGCGCCGAGCATCGTGCCGCGAACCGTACCGCGGCCGCCGGTCAGCGCCGCGCCGCCGATGACCACGGCTGCGATCGCCGTCAGCTCGTAGGTTGTGCCTGCCGTCGGGCCGGCGGAGGTCAGCTGCGAGGAGAGGACCAGGCCGGCGATTGCGGCACAGACGCCCGAAAGCACATAGACGATGATCTTCACGCGCTTCACCGGAACGCCGGAGAGATCGGCAGCACGCTCGTTCCCACCTGAGGCGTAGAGCCAGCGGCCGAAGGCGGTGCGGCTCAGCACGATGCCGCAAATGATGGCGAGAACCGCAAGCACGATGACGCCGATCGGAATGCCTGCGAGGCGGTTGAAGCCGAGCCAGTCGAAGCCGGTATTGCCGAGTTCCGGACGGCCACCGAGATTGTTGTAGGTCAGGCCGTTTGTCATCAAGAGCGCGATACCGCGGGCGACGTAGAGCACGCCGAGCGAGGCGACGAAGGCCGGCACCTTGAGATAGGCGATCAGCACGCCGTTGACCGCACCGACCAGCGCGCCGAGCGCACATGTGATGACGACGACGGCCCAGACCGGCGGGTAGAGGATGACGCCGAAATAGGTGAGCGTGACGCCGTGCATCAGGAAACCGGCAATGCAACCCGCAAGCCCCAGTGTCGAGCCGACCGACAGATCGATGCCGCCATTGAGGATAACGAGCAGCATGCCGATCGCCAGAATGCCGAAGATCGCGACGTGCGACGCCATGATCAGGAAGTTGTTCAGCGTGAAGTAATAGGGCGACAGGAACGAGAAGACCGCGATGATGACGATCAGCGCGAAGAAGGCCCGGCCCTCCAGGATGAGACGCACGATATTGGTGTTGCGCTTCGGCCCGCTGGAAACTGATTTCTTTTCGGTGACGTTCGTGACTGACATAATCAGTGCTCCATAATCCAGGCTAGTGCGCGATCACGGCTTCGCCGGAGGCGGCCATGATCTTTTCCTTGGTGACATCCGAGCCGAACTCGGCCGATATCCTGCCGCGGTGCATGACGATGATGCGGTGTGCGATACTCAGGCATTCATTGACTTCGGACGTCGAATAGATGACCGCCAATCCCTGCTTGGCGCGCTCCGCGAGCAATTTGAAAACTTCCGCCTTGGCGCCGATGTCGATGCCGCGGCTTGGCTCATCAAGCAGGATGACCTTCGGCTGGGTTGCCAGCATCTTGCCGATGACGACCTTCTGCTGGTTGCCGCCGGAGAGCGAGCCGATCGAAGCCGCACCGCCATCGGTTTTCACATGCACCCGCCGGATCGCGTCATTGACGAGATCGCGCTCCCGATGGCCGGAGGTGAAAAGCCCTTTGGTGAAGGCGCGGATACTCGCAAGCGACAGATTGGAGCCGACCGTCATCGTCTGGACGAGGCCGTCGCGCTGGCGATCTTCGGGCACGAGCACGAGACCGCTGGCAATGCGCCTGGCGATGCTGAGCGCACTGACGTCCTGTCCTTCGAGCAGAACCTGTCCGCCACTTGCGCGCAGACGTCCGGCAATGCACTCGAGCAGTTCCGTGCGCCCCGCCCCCATCAGCCCGTAGATGCAGACGATTTCGCCGGCACGCACCTTGAGAGACAGACGATCGACTGCATTATAAGCAGCGCCGGAGGGACCGGGGACACTGAGGTTTTCGATGGAAAGCGAGACGTTTCCGAACGGGTGATCCTCCGGTGGGCTGCCAAGGTCGAAATTCTCGCCGACCATGTTGCGGACGATCCATTCGAGATCGATATCCTTGCGCTCGGCATAGGCCGTCATGTTTCCGTCGCGCAGAACGACGGCGTGATTGGTGATCTGCAGCGCCTCTTCCAGATGATGCGATATGTAGACGATCGACACGCCGCGGCTCGTCAGGTCGTGGATGACCTTGAAGAGCACTTCCACCTCCGTCGCGCTCAGCGCCGAGGTCGGCTCGTCCATGATCAGGATGCGCGAATTGACGGAGAGTGCCCGTGCAATCTCGACGATCTGCTGCTGGCCGAGGCGAAGATCCTCGACGCGCGTCAGCGGATCGATGTCTTCCTCGAGCTCTTCCATCAGCGCCCAGGTCTGACGCGCCTCTTCAGCGAAGTCGACGACACCGCCCTTGATGATCTCCCGGCCCATGAAAATATTGTCGCGGACACTCAGATTGGGGGCCAGGCTGAGCTCCTGGTGAATGATCGAGATCCCGCACTCGCGCGCATGGGTCGATGAGCTAAAGCTGATCGGTGAGCCGTCGAGAATGATCTCGCCGGAGCTTGGCTGCGCCACACCCGAAAGGATCTTCATCAAGGTTGACTTGCCGGCGCCGTTCTCTCCGAACAGCGTTGTGACCTGGCCGCGATGGATGTCGAAGTTCACTCCCTTGAGGGCGTGAACGCTGCCGTAGGATTTTGCGATATTGCGGGCGGCGAGGACGACCTCGCCTTTCGGCCCGTTGTTGCGTTGCGGCTGGCTCATTTGAGCTCAACCTTCACCGGCGTGACCAGCCAGTTCTTCGGGTTGATGAGCTTGAAGACGCCGACCACGGTCGCCTGCTTTCCGTCCAGGGCGTCAGCATCCAGGCCCGCAAAAACCGCCTTCTTCATCTCGTTATTGATGGCCGAGCCGGCATCCTGATACTGGATCTGGTTGGTAAACTGGCCGAATTCGATGGTGCCGGTTGCATCGCGGAGGTCCGTGCCGTTGACCGCAGGGCCGGTCTGGACACGGACCACCGTCTCGGGAGGCAACCCATCGATCTTCATTTCGTTGGTGTTCGACTTGCGGGCGCCGAAAACGCCGGTCAGCGTGACGGGAATGACCGGTCCGGTGCTCGTCGCAGTGCCGTATTTCTCGGCCGCCGCCTTCTTGTCGGCGGCAATGGCGGCCGCGAGATCGGCGGCTGCAATCGCCCGCTCCTCGACATTTGCCTTGATCTTCGGGAATTGCTCGGCGCCGAAGGTTTCCGGAGAGAATGCCTGCTGGCGCACATCGTTTTCGGAGCCGATCTTGACCACCGTCGTGTCGAAGGCGATCGCTGCAACGACGATGACCGCCAACGCCGCGCTGACAAGGAGCCCGCGATTGCCGCTGCTCGGCTTTGATGCTGCATGATCGGGCGAGGTACTCATGTCCGGACGGCCTTTGGCTTGGAATGGCAAGATGGAGAGGGCTAGCGAGATGATGATCGCAGGCGGCCTGGAGCATTGCGCCGCACCGGATCACAAACCGGCGGGCCACCCGCAAGAGCGCAACTCTGGACGAATATTCGCATTGGAAGCCTCCTCAACAAGACCGGCGGCTGTCTCCTCCAACCGCCTGGGCCTGCAAATTCTCCATCAGGAAGCGCACTTCCGTGATAGAAGTATGTTAGTTATGCCGTAAATCATGTTATATATTTTATCAGCTGTCAACGGCACTTTCGCGGCAACTCGACTGGAATGCACGACCTCACATCTTGTTCATCACGCTGCAGCGCAGCAAAAAGCGACGGAAAATGCAGACATTTTGACATTTGTCACTCAGCCGTAAAGTGGCGCCATCCACATGTTTTTAATGCAATATACGACAGATGAAACATTGCGTGCACTGCCGCTTTTGATGCCGCCCCCCGCTGGCGCGACGGCGCGCAAGCAAACTCCTTGCTCTTCTATTTTAGATGAAAAAAATTACATCGCTAGAAAAATCTTACTGGCATTGTGGTATCTTTATGTTATCTTTTCGAGCGAGCTCAGGGAGGTTTCAGCTGCGCGCCGTCTGGAATTTGTCAAAAGCGGCGCGCTTGCCGTTGCCCATGGACGAGCCGACGTTGGCAGCCGGATGCATCATCCCAGAGAGTTTAGGGATCGGGAGGACTTCAGATGAATTTGATGCGCGTATTGCCCGCCGCGGCGCTTGCTGTGGTGGCGAGATAGGCCTGCGATGACATCGACCCAGAAGATCATCATTGGCATAGATGCCGGCACCTCGGTCATCAAGGCCGTCGCCTTCGATCTGTCCGGCCGCCAGATCGCCACGGCCTCCGTTCGCAACCGATACGCCACCGGAGACGATGGGTCGGCAACGCAGTCGCTGGATCAGACCTGGCTCGATTGCGCCAGCGCGTTGCTTGGTCTCGGCGAAAAAGTCGCCGATCTTGCGTCACGCACCGCAGCCATCGCCGTCACCGGACAGGGCGACGGCACCTGGCTCGTCGGCCGCGCCAATAGGCCCGTTGCCGATGCCTGGCTATGGCTCGACGCGCGCGCCGCAACGACGGTTACGGCACTCGCCGGCGGAACGCAGAATCGTGCCCGCTTCGAGGCGACCGGCACCGGCCTCAACACTTGCCAGCAGGGTGCGCAACTCGCCCATATGGACCGCTTCACGCCGGATCTTCTCGATCGGGCGGAGACGGCACTGCACTGCAAGGACTGGCTCTATCTCAACCTAACAGGCGTGCGGGCAACCGATCCATCGGAGGCAAGTTTCACCTTTGGCAATTTCAGGACGCGCCAGTATGATGCCGTCGTCATCGACGCGCTCGGCCTTGACCACAGGCGCGGGCTCCTGCCCGAAATCATCGACGGCAGCGAGATCAGTCACCCGCTGACATCGGAGGCGGCGAAGGCCTGCGGGCTTCTTGCCGGAACGCCGGTCTGCCTCGGCTATGTCGACATGGTGATGACGGCGCTTGGTGCAGGTGTGCGCAGCGGCGCTCGCAACGCTGCCTGCTCGACGATCGGCTCCACCGGCGTGCATTTGCGCGCCAAGTCCGTTGCCGACGTTCAGCTCAATCGCGAGGGCACCGGCTATGTGATCGCCCTGCCTATCCCCGGCATCGTCACTCAGGTCCAGACCAATATGGGCGCCACGATCAACATCGACTGGATCCTTAATGTCGCCGCCTATCTGATGGCCGAGGCAGGCAAGCCTGCTTTGCATGCAGACCTCATTGCACGCATTGACGGCTGGTTTGCAGAAAGCCGACCGGGGTCGGTACTTTACCACCCCTACATTTCCGAGGCGGGCGAACGTGGGCCTTTCGTCAACGCCAATGCGCGCGCGGGCTTCACTGGGCTTTCGATGCGTCACGGCTTCCCTGACCTGCTGCGCAGCGTGGTCGAAGGGTTGGGTCTTGCCACCCGCGACTGCTACGCGGCGATGGGTGCGATGCCCGAAGAACTGCGGGTCACAGGCGGGGCAACACGCTCCGTCGCCCTTCGCCGTTCACTCTCGGCCGCCGTTAACGCACCGATCCGCCAGTCGCGCCGCGAGGAGACGGGGGCGGCCGGCGTGGCGATGATGGCCGCGGTGGCTGTCGGCGTCTATTCCAGCATGGACGATTGCATTGCCGACTGGGTGACGCCGCTGCTCGGCGATCCGGAGACACCGGATGCCAGCGAGGCCCACCGGTTCGACCGGCTCTTTTCTGCCTATACCGATGTGCGCCAGGCAATGGCGCCCGCCTGGGACAAGCTTGCCGCAGCCGCAACGACGCCGCCGGTGGGCGCGCAATTCTGATGCAGCAGGCATCGAAGGAGCATGACATGACCGAACCCGAACTCCTGGATCTCTTCGTCATCGGCGGAGGCATCAACGGCGCGGGGATAGCACGCGATGCTGCCGGCCGCGGCCTGAAGGTCGTGCTCTGCGAAAAGGACGATCTAGCCCAGGGAACCTCGTCGCGCTCGGGCAAGCTGGTGCATGGCGGCCTGCGTTACCTCGAATATTACGAATTCCGCCTGGTGCGTGAGGCGCTGATCGAGCGTGAAGTGCTGCTCAACGCCGCGCCGCATATCATCTGGCCGATGCGCTTCGTCCTGCCGCACAGCCCGGAGGATCGCCCAGCATGGCTCGTGCGGCTCGGCCTCTTCCTCTATGATCATCTCGGCGGCCGCAAGAAGCTGCCCGGGACCCGCACGCTCAACCTGCTCCGCGACCCGGAAGGCACGCCGATCCTCGATCAATACACACGCGGCTTTGAATATTCCGATTGCTGGGTCGACGACGCCCGCCTCGTGACCTTGAACGCGGTCAGCGCAGCGGAAAACGGCGCTCTTGTTCTCACCCGCTCGCCGGCCGTGTCGGCCCGTCGCGAGAATGGCGGTTGGACCGTGGTCACGAAAAGCAACGCCACGGGCGAGATGCGAACCTTCCGTGCCAAATGTCTGGTGAACTGCGCCGGCCCCTGGGTGATGGACATCATCAATCGCGTCGCCGGTTCGAACTCCGGCCGCAATGTCCGCCTCGTCAAGGGCAGCCACATCATCGTGCCGAAGTTCTGGGCAGGCGCCAATGCCTATCTGGTGCAGAACCACGACAAACGCGTCATTTTCATCAATCCCTACGAGGGCGACAAGGCGCTGATCGGGACGACCGACATCGCCTACGAAGGCCGGGCCGAGGATGTCGCCGCCGACGAGACGGAGATCGAGTATCTGCTCAAGGCGGTCAATCGCTACTTCAAGGAAAAGCTGCGTCGCCACGACGTGCTGCACAGCTTCTCCGGCGTGCGCCCGCTGTTTGACGATGGCAAGGGCAACCCGTCCGCCGTTACCCGCGACTATGTCTTCGATCTCGACGAGACAGGCGGCGCTCCGCTGCTCAACGTCTTCGGCGGCAAGATCACCACATTCCGCGAGCTTGCCGAACGCGGCATGCAGCGTCTCAAGCATATTTTCCCGAATATGGGAGGCGACTGGACTGAGAAAGCGCCGCTGCCGGGCGGCGAGATTCCGAATGCCGATTACGAGAGCTTCGCCAACAGCCTGCGCGATATTTATCCCTGGATGCCGCGCAAGCTCGTGCATCACTACGGCCGTCTCTATGGCGCCCGCGCCAGGAATGTGGTTGCCGGTGCGACGGGCATAGAAGGGCTCGGACGGCATTTCGGCGGACAGCTCTATGAGGCCGAGGCCCGCTATCTCGTCGCCACGGAATGGGCCGAAACGGCGGACGACATCCTCTATCGCCGCACCAAACACTACCTCCATCTGAACGAAGCGGAGCGCGCGGCCTTTGGCGAGTGGTTTGCTTCAACCCGCCTTGCCGCCGCCTGAAGGATGCCGCCATGCCGCTGACCCTTTCGCTCAATACCAATCCGCTGGTGAACCGCTTCGCCGACCCAGACGATCTGATCGATACGGTTGCGCGTGACCTGCGGATCCGCGACCTTCAACTGACCCACGAGTTCATCAATCCGAGCTGGCAGGCGCCCGTGATCAGCCGCCTGACGCGCACGATGAGCGCTGCACTGAATCGCACCGGCGTGCGGGTCACCTCGGGCATGACCGGCCCCTATGGGCGCCTCAACCATTTCGGACATCCGGATGCCGATGTGCGCCGCTACTACGTCGACTGGTTCAAGACCTTTGCCGACATCACCGCCGATCTCGGCGGCCATTCGGTCGGCACGCAATTTGCGATCTTCACCTATGAGGACTTCGACGATCCGGCCAGACGCGAGGAACTGATCAAGATCGCCATCGATTGTTGGGCCGATGTCGCCGATCATGCGCGCGCCGCAGGCCTCTCCTACTTGTTCTGGGAGCCGATGAGCATCGGCCGCGAGTTCGGCGAGACGATCGGCGCTTGCCTGTCGCTGCAGGAGCGTCTGACAGGCGCCGGGATGGCTATCCCGATGTGGATGATGGCGGATATCGATCATGGCGACATCACCTCCGCCAATCCCGACGACTACGACCCCTATGCCTGGGCACGCGCCGTCCCGCCGGTATCTCCGATCATCCACATTAAACAGAGCTTGATGGACAAGGGCGGGCACCGGCCCTTTATCGCCGAATTCAACGCCAAGGGCCGCATACAGCCGGCAGCTCTGCTCCAGGCGCTGGCCGAAGGTGGGGCGAAGGACAATGAAATCTGCCTGGAACTTTCCTTCAAGGAACGCGAGCCGAACGATCGCCAGGTCATCCCGCAGATTGCCGAAAGCGTCGCCTTCTGGGCGCCGCATATCGACACCGGCGTCGCTGACTTGAACATCTGAGGCGGAGATCTTTAAAAGGCAGCACTGCGATACGGCGGAATCGCCGCATGACCTTCGAAAAGGAGCCGTGATGACGGACGCCGATGATACGCTTGCCGTGCGTGCTGCCTGGCTTCACTATGCCGGTGGTCTGACGCAGTCCGATGTTGCTCGCCGCCTCGGCGTGCCGTCGGTAAAGGCCCATCGCCTCATCGCCAGAGCGGTCGCCGATGGCGTCGTCAAAGTCACCATCGACGGGGATATCGTCGAGTGTGTCGAGCTGGAGATGCGGCTATCGGAACGGTTCGGGCTTCAATATTGCGAGGTCGCACCCGATCTCGGCGAGGAAGGCTTGCCACTGCGCGCACTCGGCCATGCCGGCGCCGGCTATCTCAAGCGCGAGATCGAGCGCGGCGACAATACGGTCATCGGCCTTGGTCATGGCCGCACGCTTTCCGCCGCCGTCCAATATATGCCGAGGGTGAGCGCGAAGAACCTGCGTTTCGTCTCATTGCTTGGCGGGCTGACACGAAATTACGGCGCCAATCCCTATGACGTGATGCATCGCATCGCCGAAAAGACCGGCGCCCATGCCTATGTCATGCCGGTTCCCTTTTTCGCCAATACCGGCGAGGACCGCGAAGTGCTGAAGGCGCAGCGGGCCGTCAAGGAGGTCTTCGACCTTGCCAATAATGCCGACCTGAAGCTCGTCGGCCTGGGCACTGTCGATGCCGAGGCGCAGCTGGTTTTGTCCGGGATGGTCGAACCCGGTGAAATCGACGACATTGCCACTGCCGGCGGCGTCGGCGAGATCCTCGGACATTTTTTCGACGCCGACGGCCATATCCTCGACACCGCGCTGACGGCACGCACGCTCTCTGCGTCTTTTCCCAAGACCAAGAAAGAGCGGCTCGTGGCGCTGGCGGGCGGACAGTCGAAGGTGCCGGCCATCCGGGCAATTTTGAATAGCCGCCGCCTTTTCGGGCTGATCACCGACGAGCGAACCGCGCAGGCGCTGCTGAAGTAGCTACGGGAACACAACAATATTTTGATGGCAAAATCACAGAATAAATGTTGATTATCACGCAAACTCCGTTATCTTAACATTAAGCGAGGGTGGAGACCGGGATGAGGCGGGAAGAGCGGCAGCAGTTGATCGTCAACCTGCTCGTCGAAAACAAGACCGTCGATCTCGACGACCTTGCCGATCGCTTCACTGTGTCAAAGATGACGATCCATCGCGATCTCGACGATCTCGAGCAGGCCGGCGTCCTGCGCAAGGTTCGCGGCGGCGCGACCATTGACGCCGGAACGCAGTTCGAAAGCGACTTCCGCATTCGCGAACGCCAGGGCAACGAAGCCAAGCTGGCTATGGCTGAGACCGCGCTGGAACTGGTCGAACCGGGGATGACGGTGATGGTAAATGACGGCTCGATGGCGGCCGTGCTCGGCGAAATGCTGCTGCAGAAGCGGCCGCTGACCTTGATCACCAACAACGCGGCGATCATGGAGCGGTTGAAAGGCGAAGCCGGCATCGCGCTGATCGCGCTTGGCGGTATCTATTCGGCGAAATTCAACGCCTATCTCGGCGTCGTCACCGAGGAGGCACTGTCGCGGCTGAGGGCCGACATCGCCTTCATTTCAACGCCCGCCGTCAGCGGCGGGCGCGCCTATCACATGGACGATAACGTCGTGCGCGCCAAACGGGCGATGATCGCGTCGTCGACCAGGACCTGCCTTCTGGTCAACCATCAGCGCATCGGCCACACCGCCCTGCATGTCATGGCGGACCTGGCCGACTTCGACGCGATTATTACCGACAGCGCACCGGATGCTGCTGTCCTGGAAGAATTCGAGCAGGCCGGCATTACGCTCACCATCGCATCAACGCAGGATCCGACATGACCGAAAAGCCGCGCTTCTGGATTGGCACCAGCTGGAAGATGAACAAGACGCTTGCTGAAGCCGAACACTTCGCCCGCGGTCTCGAAGCTGCCGACGCCGCACGCGACCCGCGTATCCAGCGCTTCGTCATTCCGTCTTTCACCGCCGTGCGCGAGGTCAAGGCGATGCTTGCCAAAACTTCGGTGAAGGTCGGCGCCCAGAACATGCATTGGGCCGACCAGGGTGCCTGGACCGGCGAAGTCTCGCCGGTAATGCTGAAGGACTGCAATCTCGATCTCGTCGAGCTCGGTCATTCGGAACGGCGCGAACATTTTGGTGAGACCGACGAGACTGTGGGTCTGAAGACTGAAGCGGCCGTTCGCCACGGTCTCGTTCCGCTGATCTGCATTGGCGAGACGCTTTCCGACCGCGAAAGCGGAAAGGCTGCCGACATCCTCGCGACCCAGGTGCGCGGCGCGCTTTCGAAACTTTCGGGCGCCCAGAAAAGCGCCGAAATCCTGCTCGCCTACGAGCCGGTCTGGGCGATCGGCGAGAAAGGCATTCCGGCGACTGCGGATTATGCCGATGCCCGCCAGTCTGAAATCATCGCCGTTGCCGAAACGGTGCTGGGCCGGAAGATCCCCTGCCTTTATGGTGGGTCGGTCAACCCGCAGAACTGCGAAGAACTGATTTCGAGCCCGCATATCGACGGGCTCTTCATCGGCCGTTCGGCCTGGAATGTCGAAGGTTACCTCGACATCCTGGCCAAATGCGCCGCCAAACTCTGAGGAGAAAGACAATGAAACTTGCCATTGCAGGAGACAGCGCCGGCGAAGGCCTCGCCAAGATTCTGGCTGACCATCTGAAAGAGCGCTTCGACGTCTACGAAGTCTCGCGCACGAGCGCCGGTGCCGATCCTTTCTACGCCAACCTCTCGGACCGCGTTGCCTCAGGCGTCATCGACGGCACCTACGACAAGGCGATCCTCGTTTGCGGCACCGGCATCGGCGTCTGCATCTCGGCCAACAAGGTTCCGGGCATCCGCGCCGCCCTGACGCACGACACCTATTCTGCCGAGCGTGCCGCGCTTTCCAACAATGCGCAGATCATCACCATGGGAGCCCGCGTCATCGGCACGGAGCTTGCAAAGTCGATCGCTGACGCGTTTCTTGCCCAGACCTTCGACGAGAACGGCCGCTCTGCCGGCAACGTCAAGGCCATGGATGATCTCGACGCGAAATACAGCGCCCGCTGAAGAATGACGATGCCGGGCAGGAGTGTGTTCGATGTCACTGAGGCCGCACCCGACGACTGCTCGACCCGATCCAGATCCGGCAGCGAATTCGGGACGCGGAATACGGGAGGCATCTCCGCGTTAAGTCGTTGAATTGAGATTCGTTTCGACTCGGAACAATCCGCCGTGTGATTCGGTTGAGTCGCGTTGTTGCCATCGAAGCGAAGAAGAAGCAGATGAAAAAGCCGAGCAGGACAAAGTCCAAGGCTGGGGAAAAGCAAGGGCCGGCACCGGGCAATGTCATCAGAATCATGAGTGCTCGGCGCAAGCCGGTCGAAGTGGAAAACCGCTCGGGGAGGCGTCAGACTTAATCATGAAGCGCACGCGCCGCCCACTGCCCTTGCTCGACGAGTCTCACTCAACGCTGCATTCTCGTCCGATCCGCAAACGCGATCCTGACCAGCCCAGCCTGCCCTTCGATCCAATGCCATCGCGCGTCGAGCCCTGCCTCGCGCTGCTGAAGCCGACTGTGCCCATTGGGCCGGATTGGCTCTATGAGGTGAAGCTGGATGGCTATCGATTGGCAATCCACGTTGAGCCGAAGGGCGTGCGGGTCATCACCCGTGGCGGCCATGACTGGACCCATCGCTTCCCCACCATCGCCGCGGCAGCGAAACAGCTTGGCGTAACGACCGCCATTCTCGACGGCGAGGCCGTTGTACTCGATGATAACGGCCGATCGGATTTTGGTGCCCTGCAGCGTTCGCTCGGCGGGCGGGGAGGCAAGCGAGTATCGACCGAGTCGATCCTCGTCGCCTTCGACCTTCTCTATCTCGATGGACACGATCTGACCGGCACCGAGCTTGACGTACGCCGACACCTGCTCGAAGACCTGATACCGGGCGGCGACGATCAGACGATCCGCCTCTCCGAGCAGATAGAGCTGCCGGCCGAAGAACTCCTCGAGCACGCCTGCCATCATCATCTGGAAGGTATCATCGCCAAGCATCGCGACCGGCCCTACGGCAGTGGCCGTACGGGCGACTGGCTGAAGATCAAATGCGTCCAGAGCGAGAGCTTCATGATCGTCGGTTATGAGCAGTCCGCATCCGCCCGCGGCGGCATCGGCAGGCTACTGCTGGCCGGCAGACGAGGGCTCGACTGGATTTACGTTGGCTCCGTCGGAACTGGTTTCGGTGCCAGGGATGCTGAATACCTGAAAAAGACGCTGGACCGGTTAAAGACCAACCGGCCGGTCGTTCCGCTGAATGGCAAGCGCCTCGTCCTCGTCCAGCCGACGCTGATCGCTGAGATCGAGTTTCGCGGCTGGACGGATGACGGCAATCTCCGCCATGCTTCGTACAAGGGGCTGCGCGAGGTCCAGGATAATGCCGCAGTCTTCGATATGACCTAACCGCTCGCACTTTTCGGCATCATGCTCTAGATTTGAGCGCTTGCAGCAGGTCAAAACGTCGATCAGAGGCTCTTCAGAAGAAGCCCAAAACTGTGCCGTCCATTGGAATATATCGACGCTCACGTAAACACCGGAGCGGACGAAGGGATCTCCTGCGCTCATGAGTTGCTGTATCGCAAAAAAGCTGATTGATGGTCAGATTCTCGGCAGGTCTGGCATCCAGAACCTGCCGGAAAGGCTCTAGCAGACCGGCGGTCGAGCAGGTCGGCTAAATCGTCCTGATAAAACAAGCTAAATAGTCGACGAAGCAGCCGAGATCCCGTATGCCGCTCATATGTCGATCCGACAGGCAATAGAAAGTCATACCGATGGCAAACTCGCCCCGCAGACCTGTCAATCCAATGGATGCTGCCGAAGCGTTGTTCAAACCCGCGAAGAAGAAGCCCGAACAAGCTGTTGAGCGGCCAGCGCTGCCGAATATCAAGGAGCTCGTTTCGCTCAAGATCGACAGTGATGTGCTTGCCCTTTTCCAGGAAGATGGCCCCGGTTGGCAGGATCGGATCAACGATACATTGCGCGCCGCGATGAAGAACAGGCTCTGACCCTGTTGCGCCATCTTGTCCGCCACGGGTGGTCGCTGTGATGCCGAATGCGCTGCACCGGCTTCTCCGCAGTGGTGTTGTCCATGTTCTCTTCGCCTTTTTGGCAATGGGCAGCTGGGCGGTTTTCGCCAATCTCGCGCACGCCATGCCATTGCCGCTCTATGCCGGCCTTGTGCAGGGGACGATATCCGCCTGCCTGACGCTGTTCCTGAAATCTGTGATCGACTGGCTTTCGAAGCGCTTCGTCGGATCTGCGCGATTTTGGGCGCCGCCTCTCATTGCTTGTCTCGGCTCCGCCAGCATTCTCGCGGCAATCCATGCGGCGACCGGTACACCGGAAATACTCAAGACCATCGCACTTCCGCTGCTCGTATCGACGAGCTACGCGGCAATTTACAACTATTCGATCTCGCCAAGACGAGGTTTCGATACATGATGGGCAGGCAACTGGTCCCATTGGCGGACACGCCTCCTGCGATAACAAGCAGCCGCATGCTGGAGGAAGCAAGGCGTGTCCGCGGTACATGTCACTCCTTCACTGCCCCGGTCATCGATGAGACGTAGTAGTCCACGAAGAACGAGTAGAGGATGACCACCGGGAGCGAGCCGAACAATGCGCCCGCCATCAGTGCCCCCCATTCGAAGACGTCGCCGCGCACCAGTTCGGTCAGCACGCCGACCGGGATGGTTTTGTTTTCCGACGACTGGATGAAGGTTAGCGCATAGATGAATTCGTTCCAGGACAGCGTGAAGGCGAAGATGCCAGCCGAAATCAGTCCGGGTACGGCGAGCGGCAGGATGATCTTGGTGAGAATCTGCCATCTATTGGCGCCGTCCACCAGCGCGCTTTCCTCCAGCTCGAATGGGATCGAGCGGAAATAGCCCATCAGCAGCCAGGTGCAGAAGGGAATGAGGAAGGTCGGATAGGTGAAGATCAGCGCTAGCCGCGAGTCATAGATCCCGAGCTTGAAGACGATGAAGGCAAGCGGGATGAAGAGGATCGACGGCGGCACGAGATAGGCGAGGAAGATGACGAGGCCAACCGAACGGGAGCCTGTAAAGCGGACGCGCTCGATCGCATAGGCGCCGAAGACTGAGGCCACCAGCGAGAGGAAGGTGGAGCAGACCGCGACCAGCATCGTGTTCCACAGCCAGCCCGGATAGGATGTCTCAAAGAACAGGTATTTGACGTGATCGAGCGTCGCTCCTACCACCCAGAAGGGGCTGTAGTTGCTGTAGTCGGTCAGCTGGTCGTTCGGCTTCACCGCGGTGATCGCCATCCAGTAGAACGGGAAGAGCAGCACGACGACGAAGACGGCCATCGGCAGGTAGAGCATCACGATCCGCCGCGGCAGGCGGTTCAGATAGCTCATGCCTTCGGCATTGTCGGTCACGACCTGATCGGCGGCGTTTGAGTTTATCGACATCGTCACTCTCCCCTAATCCTGGCCGCCCTGTTGCCATTTGCGCCGTTGCAAGCCGAAGAAGCTAAACATGATGGCGCCGAGCAGGAAGGGCACCATGGCGACTGCGATGGCCGCACCTTCACCGAGCTGACCGCCCGGAATGCCGCGCTGGAACGATAGCGTCGCCATCAGATGCGTCGCGTTGACCGGTCCACCCTTGGTCAGCACGTAGATGAGCTGGAAATCCGTAAAGGTGAAGAGAACCGAGAAGGTCATCACAACGGCAATGATCGGCGTCAACATCGGCAGCGTCACATAGCGGAACCGTTGCCAGCTCGTGGCGCCGTCGAGAGAGGCGGCCTCCTGCAGCGACGCCGGAATCGTCTGCAGCCCCGCAAGCAGCGAGATCGCCACGAAGGGAATGCCGCGCCAGACATTGGCGACGATGACGGATATGCGCGCATTGATGGGGTCGCCGAGAAAATTGATCGGTCCGTTGATCAACCCCAGCTGCATCAGCGACCAGGAGATGATCGAAAACTGGGAATCGTAGATCCACCAGAAGGCCAGCGCCGAAAGCACCGTCGGCACGACCCAGGGAAGCAGCACGATCGCCCGGAAGAAGGACTTGAACGGTAGGTGCTGATTGAGCAGCATCGCCAGCCAGAGGCCGAGCGCGAATTTCAGCACCGAGGCAACGGAGGTATAGAGAATGGTGTTGAAGACCGACAGCCAGAAGACGCTGTCGTCCATCAGGAACTGGTAGTTCTCCAGGCCGATGAAGACGCCGTCGCGGCCGATCCTCGTATCGGTGAAGCCGAGCCAGACACCGAGCCCCAGCGGATAGGTCAGAAAGCAGACGAGGAACACTGCCGCTGGCAGCATGAACAGGAAGCCGAGAACATTGTTGTTCTGCAGGAGCGAGGAGATCGGCCCGCGTCTATCCTCCGGATTCACCATCGACATTGCTTATCTCCCAGATTGCACTTGAACTCTCAGAGGACGTTGCGGCATGCCGCAGCCGGCATGCCGCTTGCTTTGAAGCGCGGCTCAGACGCGGTAGTAGCGGTTGGCCCGCCGTTCAGCTTCCTTCATCGCATCCTCGGGCGACATCTGGCCGGTGACGGCGGCGGCATACATGTCGACCAGAACGTAATCGGCCATGGTCGCTGCCGAGGCATAACCGAGTGGGCCGGCATAGCCGTTCGGACGCAGCTTTTCCGAGGCACGTGCATAAGGCGCGTGGATCGGATCGGATGTCCAGATCGGGTTCTTGGCGAAAGCCTTGAGCGGCTGGCAGCAATAGGCGCTTGAGCCCTGGATCCAGGCATTCATCTGGTCGGCTTCCATCATGAACTTGATGTAGGCCTTCGCCGCTTCCGGATATTTCGTATGCTTGAAGAGAAGCAGCGAGCTCGTCTGGAAAAGCTCGACGCTCTGGCCAACCGGGCCGATCGGGAAATTCGTCGTGCGGATGTCCTTGGCGATCTCGGCGAGCTTCGGGTCGTTCTTGGCCGTGTAATAGACCGAGACGCCGTTGGCGATCAGCGACACCTGGCCGGCGAGGAAGGCGCGGTTGTTGTTGACGTCCTGCCAGCTTTCCGTGCCCGGAATGAAGGTCGCATAGAGTTCCTTGGCATAGTTGATCGACGCCAGCGTTTCCGGGCTGTTGATCGTCACCTTGCCGCCTTCGTCGACCATCTTGCCGCCATGGCTCCAAAGCAGCCAGTGGGCGTAGTTGTTGCCGTCGCCGACGGCCTTGCCGTGCGGGAAGCCGGCCGGCGTGCCCTTGGCTTTCATCGCCTTGCAAAGCTCGAGGAAGCCTGCCGTGTCCTTCGGGAACTCGCTGAAGCCAGCTGCTTTCACGTGAGTGTCGCGATAGACCACCGCATTGCCGATTGCCGCCAGCGGCATGGCGATGAAGGTATCGCCGCGCGCGGCATAGCCCTTCACACCGTCGTACCAGCCGCCATATTTGTTGCCGAGATAGTTGGCGAGTTCGGTCAGGTCGACCAGCTTGTCGGGATACTGGTGAGCGTCGTCGAACCAGCACATGATGAGGTCCGGGCCGGAGCCGACATTGGCCGCGACGGCAGCCTTCGGGCGTATATCTTCCCAGCTTTCCTTGTCGATGCGCACCTCGACGCCGGTCGCTTCGGTGAATTTCTTGGTGTTGGCAAGCCATGCCTCCTCGTCGCCCTTGACGAAAGGTGTCCAGCGCAGCAGCCGCAGGCTGGCGCCGCTTTCCGGCGTGTAGGTCGGTTCAGCCTGCGCGAAGGTCGGCCGAATGCCGAGGCCGGCGGCGCCGGCGACGGCAGCCGAGGCGGCAAGAAAGTCACGTCTTCTGATCCTCATGAGATTCCTCCTCATTAAAAAGCGGGTGCGAACTCCCCGTCGTTCACTTCCCGCTTGGTGAGCGACGGTCCTTGCATCCCTGAGAGGGGATGCGTGCCTGTCTGCGGGTGACGAGAGGGCTCCTCCGCCCCGCGCCGCCGCCGGCCGGCCTCAGTCTGTCAATCTCCGCCCGGTTTCGGTGTCGAAGAGATGAACATGCGCGGCGTCGATAGAAACGCGCAGGGTTTCGCCCGGCCGCGCGCTGACGCGTTCGCGGAAGACGCAGCTGAGGTCGCTGCCGCCGAGCCTGAGGATAAGATGCGTCTCGTAGCCGGTCGGCTCGATCACCACGATTTCGCCGGGCAACCCGTTGGCATCGAGTAAAATGTATTCCGGGCGCAGCCCGTAGACGAGGTCGCGGCCGATGGCGTCGGCTGGCGGATTGGCGACCGGGAGCGCAGTGCCGTCGGATGCCCTGAAACTTGTCGGGTTTTCGGGTTCGAGCCTGCCCTTGATCATGTTCATCGCCGGCGAGCCGATAAACCCGCCAACGAAGAGATTGGCCGGCTTGTCGTAGAGCTCGAGCGGTGTGCCGATCTGCTCGACGACGCCGTCATGCATGACGACGATCTTGTCGGCCATGGTCATGGCCTCGATCTGGTCGTGGGTGACATAGACCGTCGTCGTTTTCAGCCGCTGGTGCAGTTCCTTGATTTCGGCGCGCATGGCGACGCGCAGCTTCGCATCGAGGTTGGATAGCGGTTCGTCGAACAGAAAGACTTCCGGATCGCGGACGATCGCCCGCCCCATGGCGACACGCTGGCGCTGACCGCCGGAAAGCTGGCGCGGATAACGGTCGAGCAATTTGTCGAGACCGAGGATGCCGGCGGCATATTTCACCCGCTTCTCGGCTTCCGCCTTCGGTGCCTTGTTCAGCATCAGCGAGAAACCCATGTTCTCCTGTACCGTCATATGCGGATAGAGCGCATAGTTCTGGAACACCATGGCGATGTCACGGTCCTTGGGCGGCAGCGTGTTGACCACGCGCCCGCCGATCTTGATCTCGCCGCCGGAAATATTCTCAAGTCCCGCCAGCATCCGCAGAAGAGTGGATTTTCCACAACCCGACGGGCCGACCAGGATCACGAACTCCCCGTCGGCAATGTCGATATCCACGCCTTTGATGACCGGAAATGTCCCGAATGATTTCCGCACATCCGCGAATTGAACGCCTGCCATACCCACTCCTCCCAGAAATCGAGCGCTACATGCTATGTATTCGTACTTTCGTATCTCTTGCCGGCGGCCTTATGTTCTCAAGTCCTTCTGTCAGGGCAATCCCGCATATGCGGGTGTGCCCTGGCGGCACTCTCCTCCTATGGGGCGGCTCAACCTCATTTGGACGCACCCGGAGCGTCTTCGGCGAGGTAGACCTCGATCAGCTCGTCCACCGTGGTTTCGGCGACGAAACCCAGTTGCGTCGCCCGTTCGGGCGTAAAGGACTTCGGCCATCCGGCGACGATCCCTTCAATGACCTCGTCGCGGCGACGATCGATCAACTCCGCCGCCTCGGGACCGGCAGCACGGCGTAAGGCGGCAATCTGGTCGGCAACGGTGGCGGCGACGCCCGGCATGGTGAGCGTGCGCCGGACACCCAGCGCCGCGGTGTCGAGCGTCGCCGCATGGATCAGGAACTTGATGGCGGAACGCGGGCTTGCCAGCCAGTGCTTGACCGTTTCCTCGACCGGAAGAACAGCCCGCTGGCCTGAAAGCGGTTCACGCAGGATTCCGGAAAAGAAGCCCGATGCGGCGGCATTCGGCGCACCCGGCCGGATCACGATGGTCGGCAACCGGATTCCGACGCCGTCGATAAAGCCGCGCCGCGAATAGTCGGCAAGCAGAAGCTCGGAAATCGCCTTCTGGACTCCGTAGCTGGTCAGAGGTGCGAGCACGTAATCATCGGGAATGGGATCGGGAAACGGCGAGCCATAGACCGCGATCGACGAGGAGAATACGAACCGGGGAACATAGGCTTGGCGGCTTCCTTCCCGGCGGATTGCTTCCAACAGCAATCGCGTGCCGTCGAGATTGACCTTGTAGCCGAGGTCGAAATTGCGCTCGGCTTCGCCGGAAACGATCGCGGCGAGATGGAAGATCACGTCGGCCCGGCGAGCCGCCAGGGCTTCCGCTGCGCCGCTTTCGCAAATATCGGCAGCCAGCGCTTCCACCGGCGCAACGACACCGGCGGGTATCGGCGGAGGCGCGATATCCACGAGCGTCATGCGCGTGATTGTATCGCCGCCGAGTGACCCGCTGCGCCCCAGCGTGGCTGCGAGCTTCCGGCCGATCATTCCTCCCGCCCCGATAATGAGAATATGCATCGTGTTTCGCCTCCTTGCGAACTACGAGAAGAGTAACTTGGTCGTCGTATAAATACGGGTTTCGTGGATTGCGAAGGCCGTGCATGCGGCATCCGGGTCCCGCGTCTCCAAACCAGCGAGGATCAACCGGTGATCGGCGATGCTCGTGGTGATCGTTCCGGGCTGCGATACGACGCGCCTTCGGTGGCTCAGAAGATAGGAATAGAGGTCGGCGGCCATATCAGCCAGCACCGCGTTGCCGCTGGAACGGTAGATAACGGTATGAAATTCCCGGTCACATATCAAAAAACGCACAGGATCGTCACAGGCGGCCTCCTGCGCTGCGATCGACTTGCGGAGATAATCAAAAGTTGAAGGCTCCATCTTGAGCGCGGCAGCCCTGACGACCTGCGCTTCGATAAGAAGCCGGGCCTCATGAACATTGTCGAGACTGTAGGCCGCGATGTCGCGATAGCGCGCAGCCTGGACGGCCAATTCGCCGACGTCCTCCGATGCCACTACCGTGCGCGTTCCGTGCACAACCGAGAGAATCCCATGGGTGGAAAGGATAAGGATCGCCCCACGGACTGTCTCGCGGCTGACCGAGAGTGCGGAGGCGAGTTCACGTTCGCTTGGCAACGGATCGCCTACCTTGAGAATGCCGGTGGCAATGAAGGTCGCAATCTTCTGGACAACGAAGTCTTTCATCGACTTCTTCGGCGCTCCACCGAGCGCCGCAACGTCTTCGAGCATCGCTCGAACGTCCATTGCTTTTCCCCTCCCCGCTCAGGTCTACTGGTCCGGTAAGTGGACCAGTAGACCTGAGCGAAGGAGGATTGTCAACGCATGATGGCTGCGATTTACCCACCGTTATTTGGAGCAGTTTTGTGAATGGCAATATCAGCGCGCCGAGAAAATTCACGCCGAGAAAGCCGGCTGATCACAGTGCCGGACGGTCCATAGTCCGATAACGCTCAAGCCACTTTGGAGACTTTGCCGAGCCGCTTGATCGCCTGTTCCAGCGGACGCTTGCCATCGCCGTAATCCTCCCAGGCAGAGGACTTCGACAGCAGCGTCGGGACGGTGCGAATGGTGAAGCGCTTCGGGTCGAGATCAGATTTGACCTGGGTCCAGGTCAGCGGCATCGAGACGGTGGCACCCGGCCGGGCGCGCGGCGACAAAGGTGCAACCGCCGTCGCCATCCGATCGTTGCGCAGATAGTCGAGGAAGATCCGGCCATCCCTCAGGCTCTTCGTCATCTTGATCAGATAGAGTTCGGGATTGTCGCGTGCCATCTGCTGGCAGACGTCGTGGGCAAATCCCTTCGCTTCGGCCCACGAAAGCGGCTTGCGTTTGTTGATCGCAAGCGGAGTGACGACGTGCAGACCCTTGCCCCCAGTGGTCTTGCAAAAGCTGATCATTCCCAGCGCGTCGAGACGGTCCCGCATTTCGCGGGCCGCCGAAACGACCGCGGAGAAGGGCACATCCGGACCTGGATCAAGGTCGAAGACGAGCCGGCCGGGCACCTCAGGCTGACGCGGTTCGCAATTCCAGGGATGCAGCTCGACGGCGCCGATCTGCGCGACGGCAGCAAGGCCTTCGATACGGTCGATCTGCAGGTATGGTTTTTTGTCGCCGAAAACCTTGACCAATTCGACAAGATTCGAGGTGCCGGGCATCGCATGACGCTGAAAAAACTGCTCGCCGCCGATCCCGTCGGGTGTACGGATGATCGAACACGGACGTCCCTTGATGTGCTCGATCAGCCACGAACCGACGGCTTCGTAGTAGCAGGCCAGGTCCTCCTTGGTAACGGTTTTGCCGTCATTGGCATCCGGCCACAGCGGCTTGTCCGGGTTGGAGATCAGCACCCCCATGACCTCGGCCTTGGCGCCTTTTTTGCGGACGGGTCTGGTTTTCGCCTCCACCGTCGGCTGTGGCACGTCAGGTTGCGCGGGCTTTGCCGGCCGTTCGGCCTTGACCTCTTTGGCCGGCTTGTCTTCCCGCAGTCCCTTGAAGGCCGCCTGCCGGACAATGCCGTCGGCGGTCCAGCCTGCGAATTCGATTTCCGCTACGAGCTCGGGTTTTAGCCAGATGACCTCGGCCTCCTTCTTCGGCGCGCCGATGCCGGTGAACGGCGATTTCGCCGTCTCGAGCGCTTTCAACTTCGGAAGCAGCGTTTCCACTTTCTTCGCGCCATATCCCGTGCCGACGCGGCCGACATAGACGAAGTGGTCGCCGTGGTAGACGCCGACCAGCAGGGATCGGAATTTCCCGTTGGTCTGGGCATAGGCGCCGATCACCACCTCGTGGCCGGAGCGGCATTTCGACTTCGCCCAGCTTTCGGTGCGGCCGGATTGATAGGGTGCATCCGCCTCTTTCGAGACGATGCCTTCCAGTGAAAGCTTGCAGGCAGACTGGAGAACTGCATCACCGCCGGTGTCGAAATGCTCGACGAAACGGACGCGCGGATCATCGCCGGCGTCGGACAGAAGGCTTTGAAGCCGCGCCTTGCGCTCGACGAGCGGCAGCGATCGCACATCCTCGCCACCCTCATAGAGAAGATCGAAGGCGAAATAGACGAGCTCGCCGGTCTTGCCTTCCGAAAGGGCCGCCTGCAGGGCCGCGAAATCAGGAGCGCCATGATCGTCGAGGGCGCAGATCTCGCCGTCGATGATCGCATCGGGCAGTGTCGATGCCGCCTCGGCGATCTCGGGATATTTTGCCGTCCAGTCGAGCCCTTTCCTGGTCTTCAGCGTCGCCTCACCATCCAGCACTCGCATCTGGATCCGGTAACCGTCGAATTTGATCTCGTGAACCCAGCCAGTGCCGGCAGGAGGGCGTTCTAGTGTCCGGCAGAGCTGCGGCGCAATGAAATCCGGCAGATCGACCTTTTTGACCGGTTTCGATTTCCGATCGCCTCCGGCGTCTTTTCGCTCTTCGGCAGCCAGCCCGTGATTGCTGTCCCAAATGGCATCAGCCTGAACGTCGCCACCCTCGATCATGAAAGGCCTGGGCTTTCGTCCCTTGCCGGCGGCAATCATCTCCATGGTTCGGCCGGAGGCGACAGAGGTGTCGTTCTCCTCGAGGACCGCTTCGCCTTTGTTTTCGACGGAGAACTCATCATGGTGTTTGATGAGCAGCCAATTTGTCCGGTTGCCGCCGTTGCGATCATTGCGCATGCGCACCAGCACGAAGCTACCGTGCAGGCGTTTGCCTTCCAAGGTGAACTTGAAGTCACCCTTGGCGAGGGCCTGCTCGGGGCTCTTCTTTCCTTCCGGTTCCCAATAGCCCCGGTCCCAGAGCATGACCGTCCCACCGCCATACTGGCCCTTCGGAATGGTGCCTTCGAAGTCGCCATAGTCGAGCGGATGATCCTCGACCTCAACTGCCAGCCGCTTGTCGTGCGGGTCGAGAGACGGGCCTTTGGTGACCGCCCAGGATTTGAAGACGCCATCCAGCTCGAGCCGCAGGTCGTAGTGCAGCCGGGTGGCATCATGTTTCTGGATGACGAAGCGACGGCGATTGCTGCGCGCGAGGCGTTTTTCACCGCTCGGCTCATCCGTTTTTTTAAAGTCGCGCTTCGACCGATAGGTCGATAGTTTGTCACTGGCCATGGTCGTTCCCGAAAGCAGCCCCGACAGCGAAATGCCGCCTGGCGGCTGAAGTTCCATCAGGGTGCTCCTCCAGCCGTCAGCGGATGAAACGGCTGGGATAGACGAGAAAAAATTTCTCGGCCTCGCCGCATCGTTCTCTTGCTTGAAACGTTAATTGCTACCACCGGGATGCAAACATGCGCGCTGATCAATGGCTATCTCTTCTCATCATCGCGCTGATGATGGGCGCGTTCCTGTGGGGTCGTTATCGATACGATATAGTCGCCGTAAGCTCCCTTCTCGCTGCAATCATTGTCGGCATCGTTCCCGCCAAGAATGCTTTTTCCGGCTTTTCCGATGACATTGTCATCATCGTTGGCAGCGCGCTCGTCGTCAGTGCGGCGATCTCCAGATCGGGGATCATGGATGTCGCCTTGCGCCGATTTTCTCCCGAACGACGCGGGCCACGGATGCAGCTGATCATTCTGGTTGCCATTGTCGCAGCCCTGTCGGCTTTCATCAAAAACATTGGTGCGCTGGCGATCATGATCCCGGTCGCTGTGCAGATGGCCCGGAAATCGCGCGTATCACCGTCGATGTTCCTGATGCCGATGTCTTTCGCCTCTCTGCTCGGAGGGCTTATGACGCAGATCGGCACGTCGCCAAACATCATCGTTTCCCGGGTGCGCGAGGAGATCACCGGGCAGCCGTTCATGATGTTTGACTATACGCCTGTCGGCCTGGCGCTCTCGGTCGCCGGCGTTGTCTTTCTGGCGCTGTTCTACAAGCTGCTGCCTGAAAGATCACGGGTCGAAACGTCGATGGATGAGGCGGTGGCGATCAAAAACTACACGACCGAGGCCAAGGTCACCACGCCATCAGGGGCGATCGGGCGGTCCGTCAGCTGGCTGCAGAAGCCGGCGGGCGGCGATGCGATGGTGACTGCGATTATCGGTGGCAACGGCCAAAGACGAACGCCCCTTCCCGACACGGTGCTCAAGGATGGCGACCTTCTTATTATCGAGGGAGAGCAGAGCGCCCTCGACAAGATCGTCAGTGAAGCCAAGCTTCAACTGTCCGACCGTAAACACGAGCCTGAGACACGCCAAGACATCAGTTCTGTCGAAGCTATCGTTGGCGAACATTCCCGATTGATCGGCGTCAGCGCAAAAGACGTTTCTCTCTTCCACAATACCGGGCTCAACCTTCTTGCCGTCAGCCGCCGCGACAGGCGCTTCACCGAGCGCCTGGGTGAGATCAAGATCCGCAATGGCGACGTCGTGGTCTTGCAGGGCGACTTGCAGAAACTACCGGATCTTCTACGCGAATGGGGATGTTTGCCGCTGGTCGAACGAGATATGAAGCTCGGCAACGCCCGCAACGGCATGATCCCCGTCATTATCCTGATGGCAACGATGGGAGCAACAGCCTTCGGGGGCATTCCCGTAGCGACAGCGTTTTTCGCCGCCGCTTTTCTGATGGTGGTCACCGGATGCGTTCCTTTGCGGGAAGTTTATCAGCATCTCGATGCGCCCATTCTGATCATGCTGGCCGCTCTCATTCCGATCAGCGACTCGCTCAGGACCACAGGAACCACCGACATCATCGCGGACCTCCTCTCGCGAACCGCCGAAATGCTCCCGCCCTTCGGTGCTTTGGCTCTGATCCTGGTTGCGGCCATGGCCGTAACCCCGTTTTTGAACAACGCAGCGACGGTTCTGGTCATGGCCCCGATCGCCGCGACCTTTGCCGAGAAGCTGGGCTTCAGGCCCGATGCCTTTCTGATGGCGGTGGCAATTGGAGCCGGCAGCGACTTCCTCACGCCCATCGGACACCAGTGCAACACGCTGGTGATGGGACCGGGCGGATATCGTTTTGGTGACTACGCCCGACTGGGTCTGCCGCTGTCGCTCATTGTGGTGCTCGTCAGCGTGCCGATCCTGTTATTGGTCTGGCCGATCTGATTGCACCTGACACCGGATGTTGCGGTGACCGATAAGAAATTTCGAAGCAGAGTTGTGTTCCTCACGCGGTGACGTCGGGAATAGGCAAGCCTAGGATCTCGGCATGTTTGCAAAGCTTTTGCCAAGCTGCATCGCCGACCGGCACGCCCTCTTCTAACGCCGAGCGGCGCTTTTGCGCTGCGCTGTCGCCCGGCATGCGAACGGGGCCATTGTTCCAGGGCGCCGGAGGATTGCTGCGGCAGGCAGAGGCGAGAAAGTCAGACTGCGCTGTAAAGGCATCGAGCCCGGCAAAAAAGGCCGGATCGATGACCTGAAGGAAGGCGCTTTGCGAAAAGACACCGGATGGCGTGTTCGCCCGTCCCTTGCCGGAAAGCCCCTGCCCGAGCAACTCGACGATCAGTCCGAGCCCAAAACCCTTGTGCCCCTTCAACTGGCCGCCGAGAGGCATCATCGTCCCGCCCCGTTCCGTCACCTCGCGCGGATCATCGGTCGGCTCGCCTGCGACAGTGAAAGCCCAGGCCTCAGGAAATTTCTTGCCGGCCTCCGCCAGGTCTTGCGTCATGGTCGTGGTGGTGATCGAGGCCGAGACGTCGATCAGGATCGGATCCGCAGATGTCGGGAAGCCGGCCGCCATCGGGTTGGGCGTCAGAAGCGGCTTCGTGCCGCCATAGGGCGCAACGCGGCTCGCCGCGGGATGCGACACCGACAGCTGTACGATGAGGCCCCGTTCGGTCACCTGCCGCATGAAGGCTGAAAGCGCGCAGGTATGGTGGCAGTTGCGGATCGCGGCGGTGACGACGCCATGATCGCCGACCCGTTCGCAGGCCTGCTCGATCGCCTTCGTCAGCAGCCATGCGCCCGGCAGGGATTTGCCGTCCCAAACAAAGGCTGCGCCGCGGTCATTGACGATCTCATAGCTGCCGGACTTTGCCAGCGAGCCGTCTTCCAACGCCTCGACATACCAGCTCAAAAGACTGACGCCATGGGTTTCGTGGCCGATCATGTCGCCTTCCACCAGGATGGCGGCAGTCGTTTCGGCCTTGTCGGCCTCCATGCCGGCGCGGGTCAATATCTGCTTTGCGAATTGAGTCACGGCAATGCGGTCAATCAGCGGCATCGGCATTTCTCCCTCACGTCATGGAAAGCACGGGCCGCTGTTTGCGGCGGCCCGTGGTTAAGTGTGGCATACCGGCTTACTTGAAGCGGATCTGCGACAGCTGCAGTTCGGAATTCGTCGCGATCGTCGGCTTGAAGTCGAGACGCGGCGAAACGCGGGTGAAACCGACCATGTGAAACATCGGGATGTCGGCGATGATTTCGGTGTTCACCTTGGCGAAAAGCTCCTTCCAGAGTTTTGTGCGCTCGTCGCCGGTGGCAGACGTCGCCTTGGCGATCAGCGCGTCAACGGCCGGATCGCGAACCATGGAGTGGGAACCGTCGGTCGCGTATTTCACGAATGCGGTGAAGACGGGGTCGCCGGTCGCATTGTCGTGCTGCGACTGGGTCAGCGTCGGACCGGAATCGGCGACAAAGGGTGCAACGAAGTAGCCGTTCCACACGGACACGTCATACATGTCGAGCTTTACGTTCAAGCCGACTTCCTGAAGCATCGCCATCATCGCTTCCATCGCTTCGGTTGCGTTTGGATATTGTCCATTGCGACCGATGATACGGATCTCACGATCGACCGGGACGCCGTCCGCTTTCGCTGCTCCGACCAGTTCCTTTGCTTTTTCGGGATCATAGGGCCAAGCGGGGATATCGGCATTGTAACCGATCGTGGTCGGCACGACGAGCTGTGTCGCGATCTTTGCCTGTTCGGGGAACAGCGTTCCGAGCATCGCCTGACGATCGATGGCGAGGTTCATCGCTTCGCGGATGCGCCGGTCGTTAAGGGGTGCTGCGCGCGTATCGATGCGCAGCGATGTCGTCTCCGAATTCGGGTAGGCGAAATCGGTTTCCTTATTGGTGGCATCCTGTACGGATACGGCCGGAACGATATCGGCTTCGCCAGCATCGACCATGGCGGCAGCAACGGCGCTGTCGGACCGGAAGAGATAGGTCGCCTGTTCGACCTGGGGTTTCTCCCCCCAATATTCCGGATTGCGTTTCAGCACGATTGACTGGCCGATTTCCCATTTGTCGAACGTATAAGGGCCAGTGCCAATCGGCTTGCGGGTGAATTCGTCGGCTGGTGTCGCCTCGGCCGATTCCACAGCCATCACCGTCATCAGAAGCGGAAGAATCGGCTGCGCCGGTTTTGTCGTAATGCGGATCGTGTTGGCATCGGGCGTTTCGAAGCTGAACTCCGTGCCGCCGAAATATTTGCCGCCGGTCTCACAACTGAGCTTCTTATTCTTGTTGCGCTCGATGGTGAATTGGACATCCTTGGCGGTGAACGGTTTGCCATCGTGCCATTTGACATTCGGGCGCAGCTTGAACTCCCAGGTGTCGTCATCGATCTTCGACCATTCCGTCGCCAGGCGGGGTTTCAGGCCGCCATTGACGTAGTCGAACTCCACCAGCATCTCGTTGACGTTTTCAGAAATGACCCGGCCGACGTCCTGGCGCGCTGCCATACAGGGTTCGACGACATCGACGGTTTCGGCAAGCACAACAGTGACGTTGCTCTTGGCATCCTGAGCGTGTGCCGTACCGCCGCTCAGCGCGAGCACCGTTGTTGAAAAGCAGGCAGCTAACAAATGCAGTTTCATTTCGTTCTCCTCCCATGCGCCTTTGGCGCTCCTCACAGTGAATCTGCGTCCCGTTTCCGGTGCTCCGACGTCCATCTCCTCATAGTTCTATAAAGCACAAGTGCACTAATATACTAGTTAGTGACAGCCTTCAACCCAGGCGCTCCGAAGCACGGAGCCCTCAACCGTGTCTGGAACCCTTCATTTTTACTGGGCCGAAGCAATCAGTTCGCGCATCATCTCGACTTCCTCGTCGGTGAGATCCGTCAGCGGCGCCCGCACCGGTCCCGCCTCAAAGCCGCGCAATCGCACGCCTGCCTTGACCGCGGATACCGCATAACCGGCTTTGCGATCGCGAATACGGGCAAAGGGATAGTAGAAATCGCGCAGCATCTGTTCACAGGCAGCGTCGTCACCGGCAAGGAATGCCTTGTGGAATTTCAATGCCGTTTCAGGCACGAAATTGAAGACCGCGGAGGAATAGGTCGGCATGCCGGCTCCGCGATAGGCCTGGGCAAACAGTTCGTGTGTCGGCATGCCGCCGATATAGGAAAGGCGGTCGCCGAGCGCGATCGTGACACGGCGCACTGTATCGATGTCACCGGTTCCATCCTTGAAGCCGATCAGATTCGGGCATTCGTCGGCAAGCTGAGCAAGCTGCTCGGCCGAAACCCGCGCCTGGCCACGATTATAAACGATAACGCCCATATTGGTGGCCTTGCAGACGGCCCGTACACGCGCGGCGATGCCATCTGCCGGCGCCTCGGTCAGGTAATGCGGCAGCAGAAGAATGCCGTCGCCACCGGCCGCCTCGATCTCGCGCGCCATGTCACAGGCAATCCGCGTGCCGTAGCCGCATCCGGCAATAACCGGCGCGTCACCGGATACGGCGCGGGCGGCCTTTACCACCTCGACCACCTCGCCCGGCGTCAGCGAGAACAGCTCACCGGTGCCGCCGGCAACGATCAGGCCGGCAACGGGATAGGACGACAGCCATTCCAGATGCGCTGAAAACGGCTTGGCGGCAAACCGGTCCTCGGCATCGAAAGGAGTGACGGGAAAAGACAGCAGGCCGTTGCGAATGATCTCGCGAAGTTCCGTCGGGGCGATCAATTTGGTACTCCTCGGTTTCAGTTGCGCAGGTCTTGCGGCAACAGGTCGGCGGGGAAATTCTGATAGGCGACGGGGCGCAAAAACCTGCGGATCGACATGGTTCCGACGCTGGTCGCGCCGAAGTTGGTCGAGGCCGGGTAGGGTCCGCCATGCACCATGGAATCGACAACCTCGACGCCGGTTGGAAAGCCGTTGACCAGCACCCTGCCGGCCTTCCGTTCGAGGATTGGCAGCAGGTCGCGGGCAAGGCCCAGATCGGCGTCGTCCATATGGATCGTCGCGGTCAGCTGTCCCTGAAAGCTTTCGGCAAGGGTGAGCAACTTTTCAGGCGAGCCGACGCGCACGACGAGGCCGAGAGGACCGAATACTTCTTCGCTGAGCGAGTGATCGGCAAGCCAGGCCGAGCCGTTGGTCTCGAACAGGTTCGGCGTTGCTTCGCGGCCAGCACTCTGTGCCGCCAGAACCGGCGCGACGGCATTGCTTGTCCGCATGCGCTCGACACCTTCGTGATAGGCCGTGGCGATGCCTTTGGTCAGCATCGTCTGCGGCGCCACCTTTTCAAGAGCCGCCTTGGCGGCACTGGTGAACTTGTCCGCTTCCGGCCCATCGACGACGACGGCGATGCCGGGTTTGGTGCAGAACTGGCCGGCACCAAGCGTCAGGGAACCGGCCCAGCCTGAACCGATTGCCTCGGCCCGGGCAGCGGTAGCGGCCGGCAGCAGGAACATCGGATTAACGCTGCCGAGTTCCCCGAAAAAGGGGATCGGCTCAGGGCGCTGGGCGCAAAGGTCAAAGAGCGCCCTTCCGCCGGCAAGTGAACCGGTAAAGCCAACGGCTTTGATGGCCGGGTGCGTCACCAGCGCCGTTCCGACATCACGACGGCCGCCCTGGATCAGGCTGAAGACGCCGGCCGGCATTCCAGTGCGCTCGATAGCGGCTGCAATCGCCTCGGCAATGATCTCACCTGTGCCGGGATGGGCCGAATGTCCCTTCACCACGACCGGGCAGCCCGCGGCAAGCGCGGCTGCCGTATCGCCGCCGGCCGTCGAGAATGCCAGCGGAAAATTCGAAGCGCCGAAGACGGCGACCGGGCCGATCGGCCGTTGCACCAGACGGATCTCGGGCCGCGGCGCCGGCTGCCGATCGGGTTGGGCTGCGTCGACGCGTGCGTCGAGATGCGCGCCCTTGCGGATATGGTCGGCAAACAGTTTGAGTTGGCCGGTGGTGCGGGCGCGTTCGCCGTTGAGCCGGCCCTCTGGAAGCCCGGTTTCCTGCGTTCCGATGAGGGTGACGGCCTCGCCGCGCTTGTCGATCTCCTCGGCGATTGCCTCGAGGAAAATGCCGCGCTCCTCGCGTGTCGTTGCCGAAAACACTGCAAAAGCAGCTTCGGCGGCGCGGCAGGCGCGGTCGACCAGTTCCGTTGTGCCGACAGCAAAGTCATGTGCCTGCCCATGCGCCGGCTCTGACCGAAATGTCGTCGTTCCGGCAATCCACTCGCCGGCGATGAAATGCCTGCCTGAAGGGGTCCAGCTCATTGTTCTTCTCCTCGGCGGAGCCTCGCTCCGTCCTGATGCGTGAAGTGTTGTCCAAGTTTGGGTCGCCTTAGAACAGGATGATTTTAGGCCTGTTCGGCCCTGAAATCTGAATCCTGTTCTAAATTAAATAGGTAGAGCATGATGTCGTCCGAAAACCGCTCACACTTTTCGGCATCATGCTCTAGCGGCCATTCGCCTTCCGCCATTCGGCAAAGAGCGTCAGATTGCTTTCGTCGGTGGCCGGGTAGAGGCCGATGATCGTATGACCTTGCTTGACGCGCTCGGTAACGAAATCTTCGTAAGCGGTCATCTCTACCGCTTCATCAGCGATCTCGTCGGCGATCTCGGCAGGGATGACGATCACGCTGTCGTCGTCGCCAACCATGATGTCGCCGGGGAAGACCGCCACATCGCCACAGCCTATCGGCACATTGATGTCGATTGCCTCGTGCAGCGTCAGGTTCGTCGGGCTGGAGGGACGATTGTGATAGGCGGGGATATCAAGGCCACCGATGGTCATGGCGTCCCGGAAGCCGCCATCGGTGACGACGCCGCCGCCGCCGCGCATCATCAGGCGGGTGATCAGGATGTCGCCGGCAGAGGCTGCGCGCGGATCCTTGCGGCTGTCCATCACCAGAACAGAGCCTTCCGGGCAAGTCTCGATGGCAAGCCGTTGAGGATGTTTCGGGTTGCGAAAGACGTTCATCGCGTTGCGGTCCTCGCGCGCCGGCATGTAACGCAGCGTAAAGGCCGGTCCGACCATATTGCGGCCCTTCGGCTGCACCGGCCGAACATCCTGGATCGTCTGGTTTCTCAGACCGCGCTTGAACAGTGCCGAACAAAGCGTCGCGACAGAGACACCCATCAGTTTATCACGGGTTGCGGGGTTCATTTGCTTCTCCTCGTTCTCATTCAGGCGCCGAAACTGCGCGTTTCCACGGTCCAGTCGCGGGCTTTGCCCGTCAGGCTGCAGCCGAGCCCCGGACGGGCCGGCACGATCATCCGGCCGCCCTTGATCTCGAGTTGTTCGTTAAACAGTGGCGCCAGCCAATCGAAATGCTCTACCCACGGCTCATGCGCATAGGCGGCGGCCAGGTGCAGATGGATTTCCATGGCGAAATGCGGGGCCAGGCGCATACGTTTCGCCTCGGCGTGTGTGCAGATGCGCAGAAAGGGCGTGATGCCGCCCACCCGCGGCGCATCCGGCTGAATGAAGTCGACCGCATCGGCCCGGATCAGCGCCATGTGTTCGTCGGCGCTTGCCAGCATTTCGCCGGTGGCGATCGGCGTGGCGAGTTCGCGTGCCAGTGCCGCATGGCCCTCGGCGTCGTAGGCATCGAGCGGCTCTTCGATCCATTCGAGGTTGAGCGGTTCGACCAGCCGGCCGAAACGCAAGGCCGTCGTGCGGTCCCATTGCTGGTTTGCATCGACCATCAACGGGACACGGCCATCGATATGGCTGGTCACCGCATCAAGCCGGCGAAGGTCGATCATCGGGTCCGGTTGTCCGACCTTGATCTTGATGCCGCCGATACCGGAGGCGATCGAGTGGTCGATGGCATCGCGGATTTCCTCGACGCTCGATGACAGGAAGCCGCCGGAGGTGTTGTAGCAGGCGACACTGTCGCGATGCGCGCCAAGCAGTTTTGCAAGCGGAAGGCCGGCGCGTTTCGCCTTCAGGTCCCAGAGGCAGATGTCGATGGCGGCGATTGCCTGCGTTGCAATGCCGGAGCGCCCGACCGAGGCCCCGGCCCAGCAGAGCTTGTCCCAGATGCGCGCGGTATCGTTGGGGTCTTCGCCGATCAGGTTGTCGGCAAGCTCGCAGGCATGTGCATAAAGCGCAGGTCCGCCTGCCCGCTTCGAGTAACTGAAACCAAGCCCACTATGGCCAGCCTCGGAGACGATCTCGCAAAATAGAAAGGCCACCTGGGTCAGCGGCTTCTGCCGGCCGGTCAACACCTTGGCATCGCTGATCGGCCGCGCCAAAGGCAGGTAAGCGAGCGACAGGGTGACCGATCGGATGGCGTCCAGTTTGGACGGACCGGCAGCGAAGCCAGCCTTGGGCGGCTGTGCGGGGATCGTGCGTTGATTGGGATCAAACATCGTGGTGCCTCAGTTGATGGCCGGTTCCGGCGTCTTGCCACCGAATTCGGTTGTCAGGAAATCAAAGTCGCAGCCTTTGTCGGCCTGCTCGATATGCCCGGAGAACATAAAGCCGTAACCGCGTTCATAATGCCGCGTCGGCGCCACCCAGGCGGCCCGCCGCGCTGTGATCTCTTCTTCGGAAACCAGCATATTGAGGCTGCGTGCCGGAATATCAAGCTCGACCATGTCCCCCGTCCTCAGCAGCGCCAGAGGCCCGCCAACATAAGATTCCGGTGCGACATGCAGCACGCAGGCGCCGAAACTGGTTCCGGACATGCGGGCGTCCGAGATGCGTACCATGTCGCGCAGGCCGAGTTTCAACAGCGCCTTTGGCATCGGGATCATGCCCCATTCCGGCATGCCTGGTCCGCCCTGTGGGCCGGCATTGCGGAGAACGAGAACCGTGTCCGGCGTCAGCGGATAGTCGGGATCGTCGATGATCTTCTTCATCTCCGCATAGCTGTCGGCGACCAGCGCCGGGCCACAATGACGATGGAATTTTGGGTCGCAGGCCGCCGGTTTGATGACCGCGCCGTCGGGACACAGGTTTCCCTTGAGCACGGCCAGCGAACCTTCGTGATAGACCGGGTTCGACAATGGCCGGATAACGTCGTCATTGTAGATCTTCACCTGGTCGAGACCATCCACCAAGGGTTTTCCCATAACGGTAATCGCGCTGGGATCCAGCTTGTCGCCGAGCTGCTTCATCAGGGCGCGCAAGCCGCCGGCATAAAAGAAATCCTCCATCAGATAGGTCGAACCGGAAGGCCGGATGTTGGCGAGAACCGGCGTCGTACGACCGATGCGATCGAGATCATCGAGCTCCAGCGGGACGCCGGCGCGCCGCGCCATGGCGATCAGGTGTATGATGGCATTGGTGGAGCAGCCGGTCGCCATGGCGACCGTGACCGCGTTGTCGACGGCCGCCGGAGTGATGATCTGGTCCGGTGTCAGATCCTCCCACACCATATCGACGATGCGCCGGCCACAGGCCGCAGACATGCGCTGGTGGTTGGCGTCGGCAGCCGGGATCGAGGATGCGCCCGGCAGCGTCAACCCCATAGCCTCGGCGATCGCCGTCATCGTCGACGCCGTGCCCATGGTCATGCAATGGCCGTAACTGCGGGCGATCCCGCCTTCGATGCCCTGCCACTCCTCCTGGGTGATCGTGCCGGCGCGGCGCTCGTCCCAATATTTGAAGCCGTCGGTACCAGAACCCAGCGTCTTGCCGGCATAGTTGCCGCGAAGCATCGGGCCGGCCGGCAGATAAATGAAGGGAATGCCCATGCTGACTGCGCCCATGACAAGGCCTGGTGTGGTCTTGTCGCAGCCACCCATCAGAACGGCGCCATCGACAGGATGGCTCCGCAGCAGTTCCTCAGTCTCCATCGCCAGCATATTGCGATAGAGCATCGTGGTCGGCTTGACGAAGTTTTCGGAAAGGGAAAGAGCGGGCAGTTCCATGGGGAACCCACCCGACTGAAGAATTCCCCGCTTCACCCATTCGGCGCGTTCACGGAAATGCATGTGGCACGGCTGCGCATCGGACCAGGTGTTGATCACGGCAATGATCGGCTTTCCCTGCCAATCCTCCGGCGCGTAACCCATCTGCATGGTCCGCGACCGGTGGCCGAACGAGCGTTGATCATCCGGCAGCATCCATCGGGCGGACCGCAATTGCTCGTAGGTTTTCCTCGCGGTCACGGCTTTCTCCCACCTTTTCGCTTGCTTACTTCAGCGTTTGCACCAACTGATATTTTAGTTTGACATATATATCAATGGCAAGTTTGCGTTCTTGTGCATTAGGTCGTGCAAAGCTATGAATGGACTCGAATAGGACGCCTCAGATGAATTCCCAGTTCGCCTCTACATTCGGCCTGACCGCGCCCGGCTTTCCAGTCGTTGCCGGCAGTACCGTCCAGCGGGTCTATGATGACCTGCGAAAGCGTATCATTACTATTCAGCTGCCGCCGGACACCACACTGTCGCGCACTGAGCTCACCGAGACTTATGAAGTCAGCCAGACGCCCATCCGCGACGCATTGCAGCTCCTCAAACAGGAGGGTCTGGTTCGCATTTATCCGCAGTCCCGCACTGTGGTGACCAGGATCGACGTCCTGCAGATTTACGAGGCACATTTCCTTCGCGTGGCGCTGGAAACGGAAGTTTGCCGCCGCCTCGCAACCGATCCGGATCCGGATCCGAGCGTCGTTACCCGCGCCCGGTCGATCATCAAGATGCAGGCGGCAGTCGCCGACGACGTCGATCAGGTCGCGATCTTCCAGGAACTCGACGAGCTCTTTCACCAGACATTGTTCGCAGGCGCAAAGCGCAGCAGCCTCCACCAATTGATACGCGAGCGATCCGGCCATCTCGAGCGCATTCGTCGCCTGCATCTGCCCGAGAAGGGCAAGATCGTCAGCATTCTCGATGGGCACCACGCCATCATCGATGCGATTGCCGCGCGCAACGAACAGGGTGCGGTCGATGCAATCCGTGAACATCTCAGCCAAACCGTCGCAAAAGTGGAAGACCTCAGGAAGGAGTTCCCGGACTACTTCGTCTGATCTGCCGCGCCGCGGGTTTGCCGGATCAATTGACCGGCGTCAGCAGCGGCCTGCCTGCGAAGAAGGCGGCAAGGTTGTCGACCGTCAATTGCGCCATCCTGTCGCGCGTTTCCTCGGTACCGCTGGCATGATGGGGATAGAGCACAACGTTGTCGAGCGCTGCAAAGCGCGGATCGGGATTGGGTTCGTTGAGGTAGACATCGATGCCGGCCGAGGCGATCCGCTTTTCCTGCAAGGCCTTGATCAAGGCCGGCTCGTCGACCACGGTGCCCCGGGCAATGTTGATGAAGCTGCCCGTCGGTCCGAGCGCATTCAGCACGTCCGCCGAAATCAATCCTTCGGTCGAGGCCCCGCCAGGCGTCGCGACGATCAGGATATCGGCCCAGTCCGCAAGTTTGACCGGCGTGTCGAAATAGGCAAAATCGTTGCCGGCTTTCTTCGTCCTTCCATAATAGCCGACCGTCAGCCCGACAGCTTCGCATCGCTTGGCAATCGCCATCCCGATGCGGCCGAGGCCGACGATCCCGGCCTTCTTGCCCCACGTCGATGTCGTCAGCGGCATCATGCCCTTCTGCCCCCAATCGCCGGAGCGCACATAGCGATCGCCTTCCGGCAGGCGCCGGCGTGCCGCCAGCATCAGAAGCAGTGCCATGTCAGCAACGTCGTCGCACAGCACCTCGGATGTGTTGGTGAGCTTGATGCCGCGCCGTGTCATCGCCTCGACGTCCATCTGGTCGTAGCCAGCCGAGGAACAGGCGGCGAGCTTTAATGCCGGCAATTTCGAAAGCAAGGCTTCGTCGATCGTCACATGGCCGTTGCAGACCAGGGCGGAAGCGATCGGGCCGGCTTGCCGCAAGAGAGCATCGCGCTCTTCGCCTTTGACAAGATCCAGCCGGTGCAGCGTGTAGGTCTCCTCCAGGATCGCCATCTGATGGGGCCGGAGCGGATAGGCGACGATGACATCGGGCTTCATGCGGAAACGAGTCCTTCCTGTCGTTGGCGGGCGGCGCGTCGGGTGGCCTGGATCTCCGGATCGGGGTCGAGGCTCGCGGCAAGAAGTGCCTGCGTGTAGGGGTGGGAGGGCGCGGTGAAGATCTGTTCGACCGGCCCCTCCTCGACAATCTCGCCGGCCTTCATGACGATGACACGATCGGCGAAATCGCGAACCACCGGCAGGTCGTGCGCAATGAAGAGGTAGGACAGGCCGAATTCGCGACGCAGGCCCTCAAGCAAGGCGATTACCTGCGCCTGGATCGACACGTCGAGCGCCGAAACCGCCTCGTCGCAGATGATCAGTTTCGGCTCCATCGCCAGCGCCCGGGCAATCGCGATGCGCTGGCGCTGGCCGCCGGAAAACTGATGTGGATACCGGTCGGCCATATCCGGTTTCAGGCCAACCTTGACCAGCAGTTCGGCCACTCTCTCCTTCCATCTCGCTTTCGGCAGGATATCCGGGTGAATGACCCAGGCCTCTGAAATCAACCGGAACACGCTCATCCGCGGGTTCAGTGACTGGGTCGGATCCTGAAAGACCATCTGCAAATCGCGACGCAGCCCGAATATTTCTCTGGGGGTCATCGCAAGCAGATCGTTGCCGCGATAGAGAACCTGGCCCTCCTGCGGATCATCGAGGCGAACGATTGCCCGGGCAAGGGTCGACTTGCCGGAACCGCTCTCGCCGACAACGGCAACCGTCTCGCCGGGCATGATGACGAAATCCACGCCCTTCAGCGCCTGGAATGCGCCGAAACTCTTTTTCAAGCCGATGGCGCGCAACAACGGCTCGCCCTGCCGGTCACGCTCTTGCGCCATCGCACCCTTCCCCGGCGCGGCAGCTATCAGCTTCTTCGTATAGGCGTTCTGCGGGTTGCGATAGACTTCGGCCGCATTGCCGGTTTCGACCACGCAGCCGGAATTCATCACCACCACCCGGTCGGCGATCTCGGCAACGACGCCCAAATCGTGGGTGATCAGCAACAGGCCCATGCCGGTTTCCTGCTGCAACTCCTGCAGAAGTTCGAGCACCTGCGCCTGCACCGTCACATCAAGCGCGGTGGTGGGTTCATCCGCGATCAGGATATCGGGCTTGCAGGCGATCGCCATGGCGATCATCAGGCGTTGCCGCTGGCCGCCGGAGAACTGGAATGGATACTTTCGCATTGCCGCCTGCGGATCGGTTATGCCGACGCGCCCGATCAATTCGAGCGCCCTCGCGCCGGCGCGCTCCGCCGACTGGCCATGCGTCGTCATCATCTCGGTGATTTGCCAGCCGATCGGATAGACCGGATTGAGGTGGGCGAGCGGGTCTTGAAAGATCATGGCGATCTTGGCACCGTTGATCGAGCGCCGCTCCTCGGGCGTCATTTTCAGCATGTCGCGCCCATTGAGGAGGATTGTGCCGCTGGTGATCTTGCCGGGTGGCATGTCGATCAGGTTCATGATCGCCGAGGCCGACACGGATTTGCCCGAACCGCTTTCCCCAAGGATCGCCAGCGTCTCGCCGCGATCGAGATGCCAACTGACATCCTGCACCGCCTTGACGGTCCCGCTGGCGGTGTGGAACTCGACCGAGAGGTCACGCACTTCCAAAAGATGTTCAGCCATTTTTCCTGCCCCTCATTTCAAGGCGCCAGCGTTGTGTCGGATCGAGCGCGATGCGCAGCCAATTCGACAGAAGGTTCAGCGACAGCGTCGTCAGAATGATTGCAAGGCCCGGCCAGAAGGAAAGCCACCAGGCATTGGTGAGATAGGGTCGTCCTTGCGCAACCATGAGACCCCAGGTGATCTCCGGCGCCTGAATGCCGATTCCAAGGAATGACAGGGAGGATTCGGCCAGCATGACGAAGGCGAAATCGAGCGTCGCGATGGTCACCAGCGTGGGGAAGATCACCGGCAGGATGTGATGGAAGACAATCCGCCAATACGATGCTCCCATCACCTTCGCCGCCTGCACGAACATCCGCTCGCGCACTTCCAGCACTTCGGCGCGCGTGGTGCGCAGATAGATGGGAATGCGGGTGATCGCCAGGACGAGGACGATATTGGTGACCGAGGGCTCGAGCATGTAGAGCACGATCACCGCCAGAAGCAGCGACGGAAAGGACATGATGACGTCGCCGAGGCGCATGATCCATTGAGCAGCAGAAGAGCGGCTGTAACCTGCGACCAGACCGAGCGCCGTCCCGACGACGGATGATGCAAGCACGGCTGCCGCGGCAACCAGGATGGTGTTTTGCGCCGCCACGATAACGCGGGCAAGAAGCGGCCTGCCCAGCGCATCGGCGCCGAGGACATAAAGCATTCCGCGGGTGATATCGAACGGCGGCGCGTTGCGGCCCCGCAGGTTCTGCTTGGTGGCGATGGCTTCCAGCAGGAGCGGGCCAAACAGCGCACAGAGCAGAACGATCAAGAGGAACAGAGCCGCGAAGAAAGCGAGCTTGTCCGCCCACAGCATCGTCAGCCAGCGCCCGATCGGGCCGCTTGGTTTTTTCTCGGCGAGGATTTGTGTGTCGGCCATCGTCATCGCTCAATACCGGATGCGCGGATCGAGCAGCGCATAGGCGATGTCGATCAACAGGTTCATGATGAAGATCGCCAGTGCCGAGACCATGATGACGGCCAGCACGACGGCGAAATCGCGAAGCAGGATGGAATCGATCATTAGCTTGCCGATTCCAGGAAAGCCAAACACCGTCTCGACGACGACGGCACCGTTCAAGATGGCGGCCGCCTGGTCGCCGATGACTGTGATCACCGGCAGCATGGCGTTGCGCAGTCCGTGAATGAAGATGATTGAGTTCGAGCGGACCCCCTTGGCGCGGGCCGTCTTCACATAGGCGGAAGACAGAACACTGATCATCGAGCCTCGGACCACCTGCAGGATCAGGCCGAAAGGCCGGATGAACAGCACGCTGACCGGCAGGACCCAGTGCCAGAAAGTTCCCGTTCCCGATGTCGGCAGGACATGCAGTTTAACGGCGAAAATGACGATCGCCACGATGGCCAGCCAGAAATCCGGCGCCGCAGCGCCGATCAGCGAGAAGAAAGTGGCAAGACGGTCGAAGACGCCGCCGACGCGAAACGCCGCAAGCGAACCGATGACGATCGCGGCGATCGTGACCAGCACCATGGTGATGGCAGCCAGCCAGAAGGTCCAGACGAAGGCCTCCAGCACGACATCCATGGCCGGACGGGCCTGCCGCAGTGACTGACCGAAATTGCCCTGGGCAAGATCCGAGACATAACGGCCGAACTGGATGATCAACGGATCGTTGAAACCGTTCATCTCACGGAATTGCTGGCGCATTTCGGTGGTCGCATCGATCGGCAGATAGAGGTCGGTCGGATCGCCCGTCAGCCGGGACAGGAAGAACACGATGACGATAAGCACCACGAGCGATACGCCACTGGCGATCGCGCGTTTGCCGATGAAACTCTTCATGCCACTCCTCCCGAGTGAACCCCATGGGGTCGTGATGTCCGGTTTTTCGTCTTCGTTTGTGCTACCTGTGATACCCCTCCGGCAACAGGCACGGCTCGACGACCAGTCGCTGTAACTGAAATATTAGTGCATCTAGAATTTTTGTGAACCCCAAAAATGATTGGGGCTTATCGCGGCGGCTTGCGTCGCCATGTCATGCCGCGGGTTCCAATAATGGCCGCGCCGAAGATCACAGCCGCGCCGATCCACGTCTGTACGGCCGGAACTTCCGCGAAAAATGAGAAGGCCATAAGGGCCACGACGGGCAGTCGGAGAAAGTCGAGCGGTGCCAGAACGCTTGCGGTCGCCATACTGAAGGCGCGCGTGATCAGCGTCATGTTGAGTGCGCCGAGTGCCCCTTGGAGGGCAAGCAGTCCCAGTTGGCTCCAGGTCGGCATCGACCAGACCGGCAGCATAACGATCAGGCCAAGCGGTACCGTCGCTATCAGGTTCCATGCAACCAGCCGGTCGGCACTATCTCTCAATGCCATCCGCCGCAGCATCAATTGGCTGGCCGCCGTCAAGACCGCTCCTGCCAGCGCAAAAAGCAGCCATTGGTCGAAACCGGACGCTCCAGGGCGAATGATGATCATGACGCCGATAAAACCTGCGACAATTCCCACCACGCTGGAGATGCCGACATGTTCCTTGAGCACCAGCCACGCACCGAGAACGAGAAACATCGGCATGGTGAAATTGATCGCCGTGGCATCGGCGAGTGGCGCGTGCGCAAAGGCGACGAACAAAGCAACCAGTGAGGCAAGCTTCAGAGCCGCACGCACGACATGCAGAACACGATAGGGAGAGGATTTCAGGTCGACCCGCGACACGATCCAGGGCGTGACGACAAGAAGTCCGAAAAACGACCGGAAAAAGCCGATCATCAATGGATGCACCTCGCCGGCCAGCAAACGCACAATGACTGCGTCGAAACTATTTAAAATGGAGGCAGCCACCATCAAGCAGACGGCAAGGCCTGTGCGACCAGGCTGCATCACGCTTCTCCTGACCAAACCAAGGTGAACCCCGCTATATCGGCCATTCGATACAGCTGCGCGTTGAACCGGCAATCCATTGGAAATAAAGCCTTCCTGGCGTGTCTGCTAATCTCCGGGCCTCCCAACGGTTTGCCGCGGCTGAGACCGCTCGTTCTTGCCAGGGGCCGGCAGCATCCATTATCTCCGGCGCGGATTAACGGCTTTATCTCAATCCATCGGCCGCCGTCCACACTGACAGAGCGCACTGCTGACGGGGCCGCCCTCGCCCCCGCTAGTGGATCACTCCGTTCGTTTTCGCCCGGTTCGAGAACTGGTGGACGAGCATGATGCCCTGCTCAAGGAGTAACTCGGCTGCCTGCAGATCGCGCGGCGTGAGATCGCCGGATAGACCGCGAATCGTATTGGCGACGCAGATGGAGTTGGCGACGAAGCGGGCGTCGCCCTCCCCTTCCGCCTCCTCGGCCGTTGCTTCCAAGGCGTCGGCGACGGTGTCGAGCAGGCTCGAGCGTTCGACGAGCGTCATGTCGTTCAGGGTTTTGGAAATGCCGTTCATGATTGTCTCCTCGCGTGTGCTCAAGGCGGATCGCAGCTCCGTTTTCTCGATTTCAGTGACGTGGCGGTGACTGTCAGATAGGATAGCTGTTTTCAGAAGCAACTCATGGCTGCCGCGCACCTCACGCATGAGTGAAGCGAGATCGGACGGCTCAATCAATAATTTCGGGCCGATCATTCAAGATGCGTCAGTAGGTCGGCAAGCATCGGTCGCTGCCCTTTCAACAGCTTTATGGCTGCGTCGCGCGGGGAAAACCACCCGGCGCGATCGACCTCCGGAAAGCTCTTTACCCGGCCTGACCGTGGTGGCCATTCCATTTCAAACTCGGAACTCTGTATCGCATTCACGTCCAGTACCGGATCGGCTTCGATCGACCACGCGACAACCATCTTTCCGCCAGGTTGTCGGTATTCGCCCAACGGTGTGAACCTGCCATCGACTGCTACACCCAACTCTTCGGCAGTTTCCCTTATTGCCGCCGCGAGCTCATCTTCTCCAGGTTCGATCAACCCCTTCGGGATCGACCACGCAGCCTCGTCTTTCCTAGCCCAGAAAGGACCGCCCGGATGGACGAGAAGCACTTCGATGTCCCTGGAAACACGCCGGTATAGCAGAAGTCCGGCGCTGCGGATTGCCATCGCCTTGTGCCCTCCTTGTGTCGATCACGAGGCCAGGCATTCCTCACAGATGCCGCAGCCGTCATCGTCCATCCACTGACGCCGGCGCTTGCAGCAAAGGCAAGCAGCACTGTCGGGTTGTTCCTTCAAGTCTTCCGGAGGAATGATCTCGATAGTCGTGTCGAATAGAGTGTCAGCCACAAGCTCCGCCATCTCGTTGCTCCATTAGTCTGTTCTAAATAAGATAGGAACGGCGATCGATACCGGCAAGCTCTCGACGACGTCAGGCGGTTCAATGAAAGGGTCAACTTCGACGTCGGTCAGAGCGGCAGATGGCATTCCGAACCACATTCGGCGATCTCAACATCGAACGCTGGGCCTTCTTGCGACAAGTGGTATAGTCAAAATTCGGTCGTCCACCTCGGCGATACGACAAAGGAATTATTCCATGGGAGACCAGAAACGCCCGCTGCAACCAGGAGAAACCGCCCCCGCCTTCGCACTCGCCACGGCCAACTTCGACGGAACCGTCTCTTTCGCCGACTTGAGGGGTCGCCCGTTCGTGATCGGGTTCTTTCGCGGGTTGCACTGCCCGTTCTGCCGGCGCCAGCTCGAACAGCTTGCCGGCGTACAACCGACCCTGCGCGCCGCCGGTGTGGAGACCGTGGCCGTCATCAACACGCCGGTGGAACGTGCCCGCCTGTATTTCCGCCACCGGCCGACGCCAATAACACTTCTATGTGACCCGGACTGCCGCACGCATCGGGCCTACGGTGTGCCGCATGGCGAGTTCCTGCCCGAAGGGAGCTGCGAGCAGCCCGAATGGCCCTATGGCGCAACGATGGCGCAATTCCAGGCGGCACGTATCAACCCCACGGGCGAGCTGCCGGAACCGCTGCACCCGATGGAAGCCAACACCATACTCAACGCCAAGGACGGCTTCGAGCTTGACGAAGCCGATCATGCGATCTTCGCGAACCACGCTACCCAGCTCGTCGGTCACTTCCTGGTCAATGCGAATGGCACCATCGGCTGGGCACAAATCGAGGCGCTCGACGGACCGAACAGCCTCTCCATCTTCCCGACCGCAGCGGAGATCATCGCCGCCGCTGGCAGCCTTGGACGCTGACGTGCAGCGAACCTTCCGCTAGCGTTGGCGAACTCGTCTCCGACCTGTCATTAGCTTGAACTCTACATCACATTCCGCCAGTCCGGAATTAGATGGATCGCAACCGTTTTTCGGTTTTTGCGTCGAACAGATGCAGTTTGCTGAGGTCCGGGGTAATGACGATCTGGTCGCCGGCGTGGAGATCAAGGCGCTCTCTTACCGTCGCAACGAGGTGATCCGTACCAAACTTCGTGGTTACCTGGATCTCGGCACCGGTGGGCTCGACGAGGACGACCTCAGCGGCAACAGGACCTTGTCCGATTGTAAGGTGCTCAGGGCGAATGCCGTAGATAAGCTGCGCGCCGCGTTCCAATGGCGCTGCTTCGGGCAGCGGCAGCCTACCTCCGTCGTCCGCGATCAACTCCAGCGGCCCTGACGTGCTGACCTGGCCTCGAATAAGGTTCATCGCCGGCGAACCGATGAAGCCCGCCACGAAAAGGTTTGCCGGCCGGTCGTACAGATCCAGTGGCGAGCCTATCTGCTCGACGAAGCCGTCCCGCATCACAACAATCCGATCGGCCATTGTCATGGCCTCGATCTGATCGTGAGTGACGTAAATGGTCGTTGTCTTCAGTCGCTGATGCAGTTGCTTGATTTCCGAGCGCATCTGTACCCGCAGCTTCGCGTCCAGGTTTGACAATGGTTCGTCAAACAGGAAGACTTGCGGATTTCTAACGATGGCACGGCCCATCGCCACACGTTGGCGTTGGCCACCCGACAGATTTCTCGGATATCTGTCGAGCAGATGTTCGAGCCCAAGAATTTCAGCGGCCTCCCGAACACGTTGCCTGGTCTGTTCTTTGGGCGCTTTCGCCAGCTTGAGGGAAAAACCCATATTCGCCTCGACTGTCAGATGGGGGTAGAGCGCATAGGACTGGAAAACCATCGCGATATCACGTTCTTTTGGCGCGACATTGTTCACGACCTTGCTGCCGATCGATATCCGGCCAGCCGAAATCTCTTCGAGGCCGGCGATCATCCGCAACAATGTCGACTTCCCGCACCCGGACGGACCGACCAGGATCACGAATTCGCCGTCTTGGATATCGATATCCACCCCATGAAGAACCTCGAAGTGACCGTAGCTCTTGCGGGCATTCGCCACACTTACTGACGCCATAACTTTCTCCGGCTGAATGTTGATATCTTCGGGACGCAGCCGCTTGTCTGACACGGCTGTCGATTGCTCATCGGCTTGCCGTGGCGGCTGAATAAGGTGCCAATACCGCGTCGACAGCAGCAAGGCAGAGTTCGCGGGCCTTCGGAGCGACCCGCTTTGACACCACGTCGGAATAGAACCGGCCGAGATATTGGCTGATCAGAGTTTCGGGAATTTCATCGGGGAGCCGGCTGAACAATTCGCCGACCGCGGCGGATGCGCGAGGATCCGGCCAGTAATAGCGAATTCGATCACTATAGCTGAAATGCCGTTGCAGTCGCTGCTCGTCGGGACTGCCGCCATAGTGGCCCGTCCAGCTTACCGGCTGCTCGACCATGATTTTTTCCATGGTCGTCACCAGTCCGGTTCGTGGCGTCTTCCCAGTAAGCACATCAGCGATCGCATCGAGACCGTACAGCGCTTCGCGCAGCGCGAAAGTCAGCCCCGGTCCGACCTTGAGGATTGCAAAGCCGCCGTCAACGAGAGCAGACAGGGCTTTGGCCGGTTGGTAGTCGGTGGAATGTGCTTCGAAAACCAAGCCGGGCATGCCGTCCAGCGAACGAATGAGGCTCTTGGCCCGTTCGGGCTTGTAGAGCGCCACGTCCGTGTTGCCAAATTCCACGCCCGGCTGAACCACGATCCCAATGACCCGCCCCATCGCCGACGTCAAACCTGCTTCGGCAAACGACGCCCGGTGAACCGCCAGGGTTTTCATCGCCGCATCGGCCCGGGTGATTTCGATGTCTTCGAGTGCGTGTGTTGCACCACCTGGAGGCGGCACCTCGGTTCCGATGATATAGACCGGCGGACGGCGGCCTGAACGAAGAGCGGCCTCCTCAGCGGCCTTTGCCAATCGAGTGGCCCGCGCCGCGGTCAATTCGTCATCGAGCGCCGTTGGTTCACCGGCACAGCCCATCGACGTGTCGAGGTGAATCTTTTCAAACCCTGCCTCGACATAGGCCGTCACCATAGCCGCAGCGCGCAGCATTGCCTCCTCGGCCGCCAATTTTCTCCATGGGTTGGGACCGAGGTGATCGCCTCCCAGGATGATGCGTTCGGCTGGAAAATCAGTCGCTGCGGCGATGTCCTCGATGAACCTGCGAAAGTCTGCCGGCGTCATCGCCGTATAGCCGCCCTCCTGATTGACCTGATTGCAGGTGGCTTCGATGAGGACCGCCCGGTGCTCCATGCCGGCGCGCCGAAGGGCTGCCTCGATGACCAGCGGATGCGCCGAGCAGACCGAAGTGACGCCATGCGGAAGAGGCAGGTTTCGGGCACCGAAAAGCTTTCGCAGCGCGATCTGGCGGTTCTCTTCGATCGACGTCATGCGAGGGTCACAACCTTCGTCAGGTGACGGGGAGAAACCGTGTCGATTTGTCGAGCCTGCGCGGCCCGTTCGCCGAGGACCTGCAGTGCCGGAAGGACAACGAGACCCGCAAGCGACAGATCGACATCGACGGCGAGTTCCAGATCGCCCGGACCGCCCACACCAATGACGACTGCGCCTTTTTCTCTCAGTTCTCCCACCAGTTTCGTCTCCGCCTCCTTCTGGTCGGAGCTGTACAGCATGACCGCAACCGTCTTCCCGTCAACGAGGCTGATCGGCCCATGCCGGTATTCCAGCGGGTGGAAGGCCTGGGTCATGATCTGGCTCATTTCCATGAGCTTGAGCGCTCCCTCCAGGGCGACGCCGAAGAGCGGCCCGCCGCCGAGAAAGACGAAGTGCGACCGGTCGGCGATAATTCCAGGAAGTGCGGCATCGAGAGCGCTTGCGAGCTGGCGGGCGGAATTCACGACAGAGACAGGAACCTTCTGCCCGATCATCTGCAAACCGAGAAGGACCATGAGGCTCGCCGATACCGTCATGACGATCCCTTCGTCCGGATGGGTTGCGGCCGCGACCATCCGATCGCAATTTTTCGCCAGAGAGCTTTCCGGTTCGACGGTGATCGCCGTCACGAAGGCGCCGGCGGCGCGGCTTGCCTTTGCCGCGGCAACTGTCTCCGTCGTCTCGCCGCTCCGGGAAAGTGCGACGACGTGCGTGTTGCGCCACTCCGGCCAGAAGGCCGAGGGGCGGTTTTGCCATTCGGCTCCGGGCACCGCGATTGCCTTGCGTCCGGCCATATTGGCATAGGCTGCCAGCGAGAGTGCAAGATTGAAGGATGTGCCGCAGCCGACGAAGACGAGCAGCTCCGCCCTATCGACAGCTGAATTCGAGCCGATCGCCTTCTCCCAGTAGGGAAATTGCTCGAAAATGACTTTTTCGGTCGTGTTCATGAAGTCTCCGATTATTTGACTGAACCAGCCAACAGGCCGCTGACGAGGTAACGGTTGAGGAAAATGACGACGAGGGCGGGGATGACGATGGCGATCGAGCCGCTCGCTGTGATGAGCCCGTAGTCGATGAAGTTCTTCGTTACGAATTCCGGAATCAGAACCGTTAGCGGCTTCGTCGCCTGCGGCGAAAAAATGAGCGGTACGAGATACTGTCCCCAGGCACCCAGAAACGTAAGGATTGCCGCTGCCGTCAGGCCCGGTCCGGCCAACGGCAGGACGATATTGAAGAAGATGTAGAGCCGGCCGGCTCCGTCGAGTTGTGCCGCCTCTTCCAGTGAGATCGGAAGAGCTTCGAACACGCTCCGCAGCAGCCATAACGACAGGGGCAGGAAGGCCGAGACATAGATCAGCGAGACGCCCAGATAGGTATCGACGAGATGCAGCTTGATCATGATCTGATAGAGCGGGATCAAGACGGCGTAGGCAGGAATGGCCAGGGTCGCGACGACGGCGACAAAAAGCGCTTTGCGGCCGGGAAACTGCAGCCTGGTGAACGCGTAAGCCCCAAGTGAGGATATCGCGACGCAAAGCAGCGTAGCGGCGATCGATGTCACCACGCTATTGAGCAATGCGGCACGGAACTGTTTGAACACCTCCACACCCCCGATCCGGGCGATATTGATGCCGAGCAGCCGCGAGTAGTGATCGAGCGTAAAGTGCTGCGGAAAGAAGTTGATCGGTCGGGTCGAAAAGTCTTCGCTGGGCGTAACCGAACTCGCGATGGTCCAGTAGATCGGCCCCAGAGACCAGATCAACAGGACGACGACATCGGTCCAAATCATCATTCGATAGGCAATAGTGGATCTCATCAGTCGAACCGTGTGTTGCGATAGACACGAAGGACGTAGACCAGCGAAATCAGCAGAGATACGAGAGTGATCACGACCGATAGCGCCATGCCATACGAGAAGCGGAGATTCTGGAAGGTTTCGAGGTAGATCTGGACGAGCACCGGCCGGGTCTCGAGGCTGGCACCCGCCAGAACCCAGGCCTCGTCGAAGAGATTGAAAGCGTTCACGGTTGCGTTCGTCATGGCGACAGCGATCGCACTGCGAACCAGCGGAAGGGTTACCCATCCAAACATCTGAACGCGCGTGGCCCCATCGATCCGCGCAGCCTCGTAGAGATGGGCAGGTATGCTCTGCATCGCGGCAAGAACGATGACGATCGTCAAAGGCATCATGCGCCAGACATGGACGACCGTTACGGCGACGATGGCGCTGGTGCGATCGTTGAACCAGACATGATTTTCGAAGGGGAGCCCGAGCGCCGAAAGAATACCGTTCAACAGACCCGCACCCGGTTGATAAATCCAAAGCCAAATGACCGAATTCACAACGCCGGGCAGCGCCCAGGGCAAGATCACCGCTGCGAGAACCCACTGCCGCCCGACCTTGATCTGATTGATGAGAGCGGCGGCAAGAACGCCGAACACCGTTTCGGCGGTGACGGCCAGAACAACGTACATGAGCGTGTTGCTCCAGGTCGTCGCGAGTTGGCCATCCGACAGCATTCGGCTGTAGTTTTCCAGGCCGATGAATGGCGTGCCGGCCTGCATGGGGTTGACCCTGTGCAGGCTGTCCCAGACGGTTCTTCCCATCGGGTAGAAGACCAAAGCTGCCATCGTGAGAACGATGGGCGACACCAGCAGCAAGCCGAGTGTGGTGTCGGCGTTGAAGCCGACCCCACGTTTGCTCGTGGCCTCTTCGGACGCCAAAGCTGTCATTGCGCCATTGCCTGCTTGGCGGCGGAAGCGATGGCCTCCATCGCCTGGTCGACGCTCATCTGTCCCTTGGCAGCGCTATTGATCGCTGTGTTCACGCCGCTGGAAAATTGCGGGTACCAAGGCGGCGTGCCTTGCGGGAACAGCGGCTCAACCGTCTTCGATTGCGCCACCAGAGCGTCGCCGCTGTTCAGCTTTCCGGACTCGTTGAGTTCGGAAAGCGCCGACGTGCGTGTCGGCAGGAAGCCGTTCACGGCATTCTTCTTCTGGAAGTCCTTGCTGGTAAACCATTTGACGAAGGCAATCGCCGCCTCCTTGTTGGGAGAGACGTTTGGAATAGCCAGCGCTTCCGGAAGGCCGAAACTGCGCGTTTCGCCGCTTGCCGTCGGCACGAGGATCGCCTCTACCTGGCCGGCGACTTTCGACTGCTTGGGATCGTTCATCTGGCCAAGACGACCAGGCTCGCCGGAGATCATGATGCTGGTGATGCCCTGCGCGAACATGCTCTCATTGATTTGGCTGTCCTTCAGGCCGGTAGACGCCGGATCGACCAGGCCTTCCTTGAGGAGCATCAATTCGAAAGCAAGCGCCTTGTAACCAGCCGAATCCGGCGAGGTGAAGAGCGGATTGAAGTCCTTGTCGAAGAGTTCGCCACCGAAGGCCTTGGTCAGCAGGTACCAGCTCGTTGACGCGCCTTCGGTCGCTGAAACCGGCAGGCCGACCGGATACTCGACAATACCCTTTTCCTTGATCTTCTTAGCTGCAGCGACCAGGGCGTCCAATGTTTTCGGCATCTCGGTGATGCCTGCATCCGCGAAATGCTTCTTGTTGACGAGCATCACCCGGAAGTCGTTGGTGTAGGGAATTCCCAATAATTTGCCGTCAACCGTGAAGATCTTGGCAACGCCGATATCTTTCACCGTATCGGCGTCGATCACGTCGTTGAGCGGCATATACCAACCGGCCGCGCTGAACTGACCGGTCCAGGACCAATCGAATTCGGTCACATCCGCTGGCGCTGTACCGGCAACCAAGGCTGTCACCAGCTTCGGGCGGATGTCGTCCCACGACAGGGTCTGCAGGTCGACGTGAATGCCGGTTTCGGCCTCGAAGTCAGAGGCGATGTTCGGTCCCTGCGGCGATGGCATGAGCACCGTGATCGACTGACCGGCAAGCGGCTTGGCGTCCTGGCCCAGAGCGGGTGCGGCGATTGCCAAGGCCGCCGATGCAAGTAGAGGCAAGATCAATTTATGCATGTTCCCATCCTTCATTATTCTTGAGCTCAATTACTGGGATGCGCAGTCACCGCCTTCGGCCGTGGCCACGATTTGCCCGAACCAGCCGTCGTCTAACGGCCAGTCGAGAAGTTGGGCGGCAGCCAGGAGCGCGCCGCCAATCGGGGGAAGTTTCGGCAAAGCCGGAGGCCTGCCAATTCGCCGTTCAAGCGCCTGCAAAAGAAGCCGGCTCGAAAAAGTACCGCCGGCATAGGTCCAGTCGGCATTCGGATCACAATGGCCGGCAATTGCCGCATGATGCTTCGCCAGTTCATCGGCGGCCTGCTCGATCAAGCCGACCGCCCCTTTATCGCCGCCAAGTGCGACCTGATCGACGAGGGCCGAAATTGCTGCAATATCCGCTCGTGGGTTCGCCAGGGAGCTGGCCCAATCGCCGAGCCCATTCATCGGATTGCTCAAGTCGATGCGAAGATGGTCAAACAAGGCCTTTGCGAGAGCCGTTGTCGGGGCACGCCCGTCCAGGCTTTGGCTGACGAGATTGAGCGCCCTCTGCCCGATCCAATGGCTGCTGCCCTCGTCACCGATGAGGTCTCCCCAGCCGCCGGTGCGCGCCGACTGGCCTTTGGAATTACGCGCCCATGCCATTGAACCCGTGCCGGAAAGAAGGAGGATACCCGGCTCGCCGGCAAAAGCACCAAGGTGCGCCGCGTCGACATCGTTGAGGACGCGGCGGTGGACGTTTAGGAACAGGCGCTCGATCGCATCGCGCTGTAGAGCCGACAAGCGCTCAACCTCGCCGTAGGCCGGCAGCGCCGCGGCGACGGCCGCCAGATTTCCTTCATCGAGAAAGGGAAGGAGATGCTGCTCCAGCTCCTGGAGCCAATTCGGATTGTCCATGGGATTGACGCCATGGCCACGGGAACGCCGCAATATCCGGCCACGCTTGTCCGCGAGGGCAACCAGCACCTTGCTTCCGCCACCGTCGATGCCGAGGATCAGCTCGTTGCTCACTCTTTCGCCCTCAGATCGGCGATCGTTGCGTCGACGCCGAAGTTGACAAGCTCGTCACGCCAATGCCGCGAAAGCCCGGAATCGGTAATGACTTTCGCGGTGTCCAGCGGCGCGACCTTGTAGGTCGCCGTGGTTCCGAATTTCGAGGAATCGGCCAGGACGAAACGATTGGCCGACCGAGCCAGCATGCGCCGGTTGAGGCTCGCTTCCGCACTGTCCACGCTGTAGATCGAGCCGTCGGAACTAATGGCGCTGGCGCCAAGAAAGAGCTGGTCGAACCATAAAGTTTCCAGCATTGCCTCCGCCTGAGGTCCGACAAGCGACGCATTCTCGCTGCGCAACTGACCGCCGAGAAGCACCACTTCCAAATTCGGAATATTCAGGAATTCCTGCGCTACCGTCAGGCCGTTGGTGAATATCCTGAGCGGCATGGGGTTGATGCGAACGAGGCGCGCAAGCTGCAGGACGGTGGTTCCCGCGTCGAGAAAGATCGCCGTACGCGGATGAAGCAAGTCGTAGGCGGCGGTGGCAATCGCCCGCTTCGCCGATAAATGGCGCTTTTCCCGCTCCTGAAATGCAACCTCAACCGACGATCCTTCGGCAATGCGCGCTCCACCATGCACGCGATCAATGGCGCCCTCCTGCTCAAGGATCTGCAGGTCTCTACGAACCGTAGCAAGCGATGCTCCGATCGCATCGGCAAGCGCCTGAATGGTCGAAAAGCCGTTCGCGTAGAGGTGGCTGCGAATGGCATCCAGTCGATCGACCTTCACTCCAACTGCCTGGCTCAACGAAAACCTCCCTCACGGCCGATCCCAATTTCAATCATGCTTTCATTTCAAATGATCAATGTCAATCAATTTCCTGACGTTTTTTGATTTATTGGAGGGCGCTGGAATGAAAAAAACGCGCCGTGAATTCACGACGCGTCTAAACGAATGAACTGCCATGCGCTTGTGGCTGGCTTATCCGCGGGATCTCACTGATATCTCGGCAACAAATCGCCGTGTGCGACGATCAGGTCGTCGACAAGGTTCCAGATTTGGTCTGGCGACAATTCCGCAGACGTATGCGGATCGAGCAGAGCGGCCCGGTAGATGCGCTCGCGGTTTTTTGTAAGAGCCGCCTCGACCGTCAACTGCTGAACGGAAACGCTCAAGTTCATGACGGCGGCAAGCTGAGAGGGGATCCGACCGACCCGGACCGGCTGAATTCCGTTTCTGTCGACATGGCAAGGCACTTCCACGATGCATTCATCGGGCAGATTCTCGATCAGGCCGTTGTTTGGGACATTGCCGTATATCAGCGCCGGGTTGCCGGTTGCCGCGGCATGAATGATGCCGGCGGCATACTCATTGCTGCGGCACACCTCGATCGGCTTGTCGCCTTCCAGTTCCTTGCGCAGGGCATGCCATTCATTGATCTGCACCTCGCAGCGCCGGATGTATTCGTCCAACGGAATATTGAGCTGATCGATCAGATCCCCTCGTCCCTCCTTGATGTACCAGGAGGTATACTCGGAGAAATGTTCGCTGGATTCGGTGACGAAGTGGCCGAGCCGTTTGAGCACATCGAACCGCACCCGATCGTCCGACGGGACGCGGCCATCGGCGGCGAGCGCGTTCAGTCTCGGATAAAGATCTTCCCGCCGTCCGTCGCTGTGAACTTTCTCATATTTCAGGAAGAAGCCGACGTGATTGATCCCGGCCGAAATATAGTTCACGTCGGCAATGTCCTCGCCGAGGCATTGCGCGAGATGCCCGGCTGTGTGCTGCACGCTATGACACAAGCCGACGGTGCGGATTTCCGGGGCCAGCTCCTTGATCGCCCAGCAGTTGATGGCCATCGGGTTGACGTACTGCATCAGAAGAGCCTGCGGGCAGACCTCCTGCATGTCTCGGCAGATCGCCTCAAGGACTGGTATCGTCCGCAAACCGCGGAAAATGCCGCCGATGCCGAGGGTGTCGGCGATCGTCTGACGCAAGCCATATTTTTTCGGAATGTCGAAGTCCGTGACGGTAGCCGGCTTGTAGCCACCGACCTGCATCATGAGGATGACGAAATCCGACCCCCGCAGCGCTTCCCGCCGGTCGAGCGTGGCGTCGATCCTGACACTTGAAAGCTTAAGCGACTCGCAGATCCGGCGAGCGACGATCTCTGACGTCTTCAGTCGCTCGGGATCGATATCGAAGAGGCTGATGACGTAGTCGCCGCCTCTCTGCGAGGACAGGACGTCTCCCAGAATGTTCTGTGCAAAAACGGTGCTACCAGCGCCTACCAGGCAAATCTTCGGCATTGCAATCTCCCCATGGGTTGTGATTGCTTGTTGCTCCTTCTAGATCAGAATTTCTTCCTGAAATCGGCCTATTAATTCCGGGATTCGAGTCTACAGATGAAATATACCCAAAGCCGCGGCGAATGGATTGGATCCCGAGGGCAGTTCTTGATCGAGCGTCACATCGCTGATGCGATGGCGGCACCGCATTGGCACGACCACGTTGAATTAAACCTGCTCATGGAAGGCCGGATGACCTACCTTTTTAATGGAAGGCAGGAACAGGTTGAGGCCGGCCGCCTGGTTTTATTCTGGGCCGCAATTCCTCATCAGACGATCGCTGTTGCCGAAAACGCGCCGCTCGTATGCCTCTATCTTCCCCTTATCGATTTCCTGGGTCTGCCGGTGGACAGAAAGGCCAGGCAGTCGATCATGCAGGGGAGATTTCTGGCGCAGGCAAATCAGGAAACGATGGATGCGTTGACACTCCCACGATGGGAAAAGGAATGGCAATTCGGCAGTGCGGCAAGACGGAAATTGATCGTCGAGGAGGTTCGACTGCGAATACGGCGTCTGATTCTCGACAATGCCGAAATCGACAATTCGCCAACCCATGTCTCTCCGACATCGTTGGCCGGCCAGGCAGTGCGACACGTCGAGCTACTGATCGACCTCATCAATATCCGATATGCAGATCCGATTAGCGTACCCGATCTCGCCAAGCTTGCGGAAATGCATCCAAGCACCGCCAACAGCGCTTTCCGAAAGGTTTTGGGAATATCAGTCAACGAATACCTGACCCGACACCGGATTGCCCGGGCGATGCAGCTGCTGACGGACACGGAGGATCCCGTCCTCCAGATCGGCTTTGACTGCGGGTTTGGTTCCAGCAGTCGCTTTTACGAGATTTTCAAGGAGCGAACGGGTACGACACCCCGTCATTTCCGGGAAGCGGTGAACTCCAGGACCACTCCGGCGCCTTGATGCGATATGAACTGTCGACCTCCAAATTGCTCGCGGGATCGACAAGAACGAGTTGATGCTGGATATTCCGGCGTTAGGATCGGAGGCGGTCCGTGAAGAAAATCTCGGATTGGTGGCAAGCTCAAGCGGTGGCCGCATTCGAAAGCTGTTGGCGCAAAGCCCACTCCTCCTTCGTCAGAGTCTTGATGTCGAACTGGTCGCGCGTCCTGGCATAGGTGTGGCTGCCCATTCTGCCGACGGCATCCATTCGCTGCTGGTCGATGTGCAGGTTCGCCGGATTGACCGCATCGCTTCTGACATGGACACCGAGCACTTCGCCGAGGATGATTTCGCGGGCGGGGCCGACCTGCAGGGTCGTGTGGCGGCGGCATTCGAGTGCTGCGGGCGCTGCCAGGATGCGAGGGCTTCTGACCATCTGTCCCGGTACCGTTACCAGTCCGGCTTCGGAGAGTTCGTCGACCTCGGGCCCGAACTTGATGGCGCAGACCTCCATCTGGTCGACAAGGGCGTCATCGCAGATATGGACCGTAAACTCGCCGGTTTCGCGGATGTTGCGGGCCGTATCCTTGAAGCGCATGTCGGAATAGTTTTCGACGCCGATGGCGACAATCGCGGGATCATGGGTCAGAACGTTGAAGAAGCTGAACGGGCGGGCATTCGGCTTGCCATCCTTGCTCACCGTCGTCACCAGCGCGATCGGGCGGGGAATGACCGTGCCGATGAGGATCTTGTAACGCTCGCGCTCGGTCAGTTTGGCGAAATCGAAATGCGTGTGTTGTTTATGATGGGTCATCTCAGGCCTCGGCAGCGACGCGGTGGGTTTCAAGCGGGGTATGGCGGCTGAGGTTCTCAAAGCCGTCCTTGGTCACGACATACATGTCGCCGATATTGCAGCCGGCCGACAGCGGTTCCAGCCACTGCGTGTGCAGCACGAAGACCATGCCCTCCTCCATCCTGTCGTAGTTATGTGAGGAGATGTTGAAGCTGTTCTGGCCGCCTGCCATGCCGACCGAATGGCCGAGGTTCGGATTGTGCGGTCCGTGCGTTGCCGGATAGACGTGCATGAGTTTGCGGCCCTGCGCCTCCCAGTCTATGTCCTTCACATACTGATTGGGGATCAGGCGGGCCCCGCCGTCTTCCATCGGCGACCAGTTATAGGGCATGGTGCGCGCCTCGGGTGAGGTCAGCATGCCGCGCTCGATCATCGGTTCGAAGGCAGCATTGTTGACGTCGCGCATCAATGCGCCGGGCTTGATGAGCTTTTCGGCCCGCTTGACGCCCTCGGTGCAGGCGGCAAGCACCTCCTCCTGACGGCTGGTGATGTCACCAATCGCGATCATGCGGGCGGTCTGGGCGGTATAGCCGCGATAGGTGACGTTGGAGATGTAGAGGTTGATGAGGTCGCCTGGGCGGACGATGTGGCCATAGGGCTTGCCGCAATGGGTGCCGAATTCGTTGATGCCGATCTGGTAGCCGTCGCCGGTTTCGCCGCCGAGTGCCATCTGCGCATAGGTGAAGGCGGCGAGGATTTCATGGTCGGTCACGCCTGATTTTGCCACATGATAGGCAGCCTGCGTGCCGATGCTGATCAGCTGGGCGGCGGCGCGGAAGATCTCGATCTCGCGCGTCGAGCGGACCTTCTGCATGCGGTCGAGAATGGCGTTGTCAGCCACGAACTTGCTCTTCGGCATCAATTCCTCGAGTGCAGACCAGAAGGTCAGCGACGTGCGGTCGCCGATCCTGCCGATCTGGGCCTTGGTGAGGCCGAGACTGGCGAGAACCTCGGCGCATTTCTCGGCAGTCTTGATGACGGAATCGCCGGGGCGGTCGGCATATTCGCGGCCGATCGGACCGATCTGCCAGATTTCGTCGACGAGCACAGGCTCGCCGCCCGGCGGAAGCAGGACGGATTGGGTGAAGAAGGACAGAAGCACCATCGCCTTGTCGGCGTCGGTCGGGATGATCAGCACGCCTTCGCGCATCCAGTCGCAAATATAGCGCAGATAGGCGTTCGAAGCGTGGAACCAGCCGACGCTGCCGGCATGGACGATCAGCGCGTCATGACCGGCTTCGATCGCCTGACGGCGAATTCGGCGAAGGCGGTCCTCGAACTCTTCGACAGCAAGCGGCAGCGGCGCGGAGAAATCAAAATCCGGCTGGAAATCGGCCAGCAGCGATCCCATCCGATAGCCGCCTGCGTTTGTCGCGTGCATGTTCATGAGTTTGTTCCTTCCAATTCAAGCATAGGTCAATGGCGGATCGTTCAGGCCGGCCGCGGCGGCGCGAGAACGCGCCGGGCAACCAGCAGTCCGACCAGCGTCACGGCGATCAGAATTCCGGAGATTGCCGCGACGCGCACATCGAGGGATTCCTCGATCAAAGCGAACATGCGCAGCGGCAAGACGGTCGTTCGGGCATCGGCGAGGAAAAGCGATACCGACACATTGTCGAGCGACTGGATGAAGACGAGGAATGCCCCGGCCAGAATGCCGGGCATCAGCAGCGGCAGGGTCACGCGCCGCAATGTCATGAACCAGCTCGCGCCCATCGTCGTCGATGCCTCGGCAAGCGAGGGATTGAGACCCTGGGCGACGACTGAGGCGGCGCGGTACATCAGCGGCCCGAAGACCACGACATGGCCTGATACGGTCAGCCAGAGCGACGGCTTGAAGCCGATGAAATTGGCGACGATCAGGGCGGCAAGGCCGTAGACCAGGCTCGGCAGGACGAGCGGGGCGAGCAGCAGTGGCTCGATCGTGCCGACCGCGCTGCGCTTCATGCGCGTCATGCCGATGGTTGCCGGAACCGCAAAGATCAGCGATCCGAGGACGGCAAGGCCGGCGATCTTCAGCGAATTCCAGGCGGCGATATGTTCGGTTGCCGAGCGCACCGGATCGAGCAGCGCCGCATACCACCTGAGCGAAAAGCCCTGCGGCGGATATTTCAATGTCTGCCCCGAGGTAAACGACATCGTCAGCGCAATCACGATGGGTGCCACGAGATAGATGACGCAGAGGCCGCCGAAACCGTAGACGAATGCCTTATAGAGCATGACGGGAATGGGATTTTCGCGACGATCAGGCATGACCGACCAACCTCCTGTGACGGGACATCATGGTAAGGGCGACCAGCAGGCAGCCGGTGGACAGCAGCAGGACGACGGCGATGGCCGAGGCCAGCGGCCAGTCGAACAGCGTACCGACCTCGCGGTAGATCAGCTGCGGCACATAGACGTTGCGCGCGCCGCCGATGACAGCCTGGGTAACGAAGGAACTGCTGGTGCTGGCAAAGACCAGGATCCAGCCCGCCAGCAGGCCCGGCAGCATCAGCGGCAGAAGCACGGTGACGAGGATGCGCCAGGGACCGGCGCCGGAAACCTGAGCCGCTTCCGTCAGTTGCACCGGCGTGCGCGACAGGATGGCAATCAGCGGCAGGATGATCAGCGGCAGGTCGATCTGGCACATGGCCATGACCAGGCCGAGTTCGGTAAACAGCAGGCTGGTCGGCATTCCCGTCAGGCCGAGCGCGACCAGCGCTTCGCTGATCGGCCCCTGGCGTCCGAGGATGACGATCCAGGCGAAGGTGCGCACGACATTGCTGGTCAGCATCGGAATGAGCGTCAGGAAAATCAGCACCTGCCGAAGGTTTCGGCCGCCGTGCCAGTAGAGGAGTGCGATCGGTACGCCGAGCAAGGTCGTGCCGATGACGGTTTCGAGCCCAAGCCTTGCGGTATTGACGAGGACGCGGAAATTGAACGCGTCGCCGAAGAAGCGGGCATAATGTTCGAGGGTCGCTCCGCCGGGCCCGGCGAAGCTGAAACCGACGAGGACGGCGAGCGGCGTTGCGAAGAACGCCACGGAAAGCAACAGCATCGGCAGGACGTATGGGAAGCCGCTCGCCTTCATCACATCACCTCAACCGGCAACGAGGGCGTCGAACTGGCGGATCCAGCCGTCGCGGTTCTTGTTGATCGCGACCCAGTCCGGATAGACCATGGTCTTGATCTGGTCGCGGGTGACATAGGCTTCGATGCCAGGTGTCAGCGCCACATCCTTGTTGGTCGGGAACATCTCGGTCGGCGGCTCCTTGAGCTGGTCCTGGGCGGCCTTGGAGATCGCGGCATCCATATAGGCATAGGCCGCATCGAGATTGGCCGTGCCCTTGGTCAAGTGGATGTTGACGGGGGCTGCCGGCGAGCCGGTTTCGGGTTGGACGAACTCGGCGTTGAGGCCGAGGCTCTTCAGGCGGGCGACGTTGCCGGTCGAGCACATGAAAACGGCGATTTCACCCTGCTGAAACAGCGTCATCTGGTGGTTGGTGCTGTCGACCACGCCCTTCAGATGCTCCGGATGATCCTTGAACAGCTTGAAGACGGCGTCCATGTCGTTGGGGCCGGAACCGAAGATCTTGGCGATCTCGGTATAGGCCATGACGGCGGTGTTAGAGGCAAAGCCGGTCCAGGAAACCTTGCCGCTATAGGCCGGGTTTTCGAAGAGATCGCGATAACCCTTCGGCTTCGGAACGAGATCGGGATTGTAGGCGATGCCGTTGACTTCGATGGTCACGGTCGGGCCGTATTCGCCCTGGAAGGACGGATCGAGCATGCCCCAGTTCTTGAGCTTGCTCGGATCGATCTTCTGGATGAGATCCTTCTCGATGGCGACGGCCATCTGGCCGGGCGACATCAGCAGCGTGTCATAGGGCGGGTTGCCGGGGCTTGCCATGATCTTGGCAAGCTGGTCCTGCGCCATCGCCGGGGCAATCGTCAGGTCATAGCCTGCATCCTTGACCATCGGCGTCAGCACTGTGCGGTAAGCATCCTCCCAACTGCCTGGGAAAGTGGCGGCAACGGCTCCTCCGCCGGCAGCGCGGGCGGAAAGCGGAAGCATGGCCGATGCGGCGACACCGGCCGCCAGGAAACCGAACCCACGACGGGTAATCTGAAAGTCCTTCATCACGTTCACCTCTGTTGAATTGTTTCTTCACTCATGATTTCCGGTTCGGCCGGAAAGGCGTGACACCTTGCGGTGTCGATCTCGGCAAATAGCGGCGTTCCCGGTTCGGGAAGAATGTGGAGGGGCCTCTGACCTCGGAAGCGCGCAGGCCCGTGCCGTCTTCCAGAACAAGGTCATGGACGAGGGAAGGGCCGAGCGGCACGGAAACGGTCATGTGAACCGGCAGAGTACTCTCGCTCGGCTGCGTCGACAGGCGAACTTCCTCCGGCCGGAAGGTGATCGTGACCTTCGAGCCGAGGGTGAAGTTCAGCCGGCGCGGCAGGAGCAGGGTCCGGTCATTCGCAAGGCCGATCAGCGTGCTCTCGGCATCGAGCCGCAGCACCGTTCCATTGAGCAGGTTTGCCTGGCCGATGAAGGTGTTGACGAAGAGCGTCTTCGGGCGGTCATAGACGGTCATCGGCGTGTCGATCTGCTCGACATTGCCCTTGTTCATCAGCACCAGGCGGTTTGCGAGGCTCTGAGCCTCCTCCTGGTCGTGCGTGACGATCAGCGTCGTGATGCCGAGCGTCTTCTGCAGGTGCAGTAGCTCGACCTGCAGATCGAAACGCAAGGCGCGGTCGAGCGCGCCGAAGGGTTCGTCGAGCAGAAGAAGGGACGGGCGCCCGGCGATGGCGCGGGCGACGGCGATGCGCTGCTGCTGACCGCCGGAGAGTTCCCGCGGCAGGCGGTTGCCGTAATCCTTGAGCCTGACGAGAGACAGCATCTCCTCGACGCGCGCCTTGCGCTCAGCGCGAGGAAGCTTCTGGCAGGCGAGCGGATAGGCGATGTTTTCAGCGACCGTCAGATGCGGAAACAAAGCATAGTTCTGGAAAACCATGCCGACGCCGCGTGAGCGGGCCGAGACATCGGCCAAGTCCTTCTCCCCGAGCACAATCCTGCCAGTCTTCGGCTGGATCAGCCCGGCAATGGCGCGCAGCACGGTCGACTTGCCGCAGCCGCTCGGCCCAAGCAGGGCAACGATCTCGCCGGCCTCGATATCGAAGGCCACGTCGCTGATGGCATTCTGGCCACCATAGCTGTGTGTGAGGCCCTGAACGCTGAGCCGTTTGCGTTCAGCCATATTCGGTATGCCTGGCATAGGGCCTCCCTGGTGCTGGGTCGAGGTCACGGATTGCTGCGCGGTCTCCGGGACAAGACGGAGATGCGGTCCGGCGAGAAATTTTGCGTCGAGCTTGTTCATGAGAAACGACTTGCAAGCGGCGTGCCAGTTTTGTCCTTCGCCGCTGACGGCGATAACAAGTCTATGAAAATAAATAGATATTTTTGACTTACAAACTTGCGAAAGTTTGTAATAATAATTATTCTATTTAGAATGCGCATTTACTTTTTGTATAAATTTTCGCCAGCCTCGTATATTAAATGGGCATCAGATAGAAACAGCCACGGCCCCTGAACGGGCGATCAAGCGCCGAAAAGCGCGGGGTTTGGCATCTGAAGAGGTGTTTTTGGGTCTTGTGAGCGAATGCGGCGGTCAAAAGTGATGCGGCAGGGCCGGCAAGCGTAAAAATTGTGCATCATATGTTCGAAACTTCATGCGAAATATATTGCGAAACTCTATCAGAAATGTCGTCATCAACAAAAATCCTATTGATATCAGATAATTATTGACGCGTCACTGCAGGTGGCACGGCGATTGCATGGATGATCCCGAGAATGCACCGGTACAAAAATGAAAGGGGATCACATGATGCGCATTCATAAAATCTTGAAGGCCGGGGTTGCCGGAGCGATGGTCTCTTTGATCGCGGCCTCTGCTTATGCCGCCGGAGGTGCCGCTGAGAAGATGACGCCCGATGCCGATGTCGCCAAGCTCCCCGGTGTCGTCCTCACGCAGAAACTGGCCGACGGGCTGCCGCCCTCCATCAAGTCATCGGGCGTGCTGAAGGTCGCGACCGACCTGACGCCGCCGATCAGCTTTCACGGCGAAGACGGCAAGCTGATCGGCATCGATGCCGATATTGCTGCCGCAGTCGGCGTCATCCTGGGTGTCGATGTTGAGATGACCGATGTCGGGGCGGGTGCGGCGATCGTGCCCTCCATATTGGCGAAGCGCTTCGACCTCTCGATCTCGGGCATCAACGACGATCCGGAGCTGGAAAAGCAGGTCGACGTCATCGACTATATGTATGACGCGACGACGATCATGACGATCAAGGACAATCCTCTCGCCATTAAGGGCCTGGAGGATCTGTGCGGCAAGAAGGTCGCCGTTCCCGTCGGTACCTTCCAGGCGAAGATGGTCGAGGCGGCATCGGCCAAATGCGCGACCCCGGTCAACATCATGTCGATTCCGAAAATGCCGGATGTGCTGCAGGCCGTCCGCACCGGGAGGGCTGACGCCACGGTCAACGGTTACGCCACCAGCGTCTACACCACCGAACACCAGACCGGAAACGGCAAGGGCCTGCAGGCGCTGCCGGATATCCGCCTTGCCGTCGGTTATCTCGGCATGCTGACCGCCAAGGAAAATCCGCAGCTGCGCGACAGCGTCGTTGCCGCCTTGCAGCAGATGGTGGACTCCGGCGCCTACGAGACCATCATGAAGAAGTGGAGCCTCGGACCGCTGGCCGTGAAGACCGTCAAGGTCAATGATGCCGCCAACATGCCTGCGGATTGACGCCGATGGCCCTGTTTGAAGCGTCACCCATATCGCTCTCCCTTGCGCCATCGGTCGGAAGACCGATGCGTTGGGGACAGATCGCAACCGGTGCCATCGCGATTTCAGCGCTGGCCTTCTTTGCGCTCGTCGTCGGGCAGAGCCAGAGCATCCAGTGGTCCGAGATCCCCCGCTATCTGGTGGATCCTTCGATCCTGCGCGGCGTGCTGCTGACGCTTGAACTGACGGCTGGCGCCATGGTGTTTGGCATCGTACTCGGATGCCTGCTGGCGCTGATGGCGACGAGCCAGAACCCGGTTCTCAAGGTGATCGCCGCCGGCTTCGTCTGGTGGTTTCGCGGCGTGCCGTTGATTGTCCAGATCTTCTTCTGGTTCAATATCGCCCTCTTCATCCCGCAGGTCGGGATGGGAAGCTTCACCATTTCGATCAACGATCTGGTGACGCCGGCCCTGGCCGGCTTCCTCGCACTCGGGCTGCATGAAGCTGCGAACATGTCGGAGATCATCCGCGGCGGCCTGGTCGCAGTCGATCGCGGCCAGCGCGAAGCGGCAACGGCGCTCGGGCTGAAAAAGACACAGACCTTTCTCACCGTCATCATGCCCCAGGCCACGCGTATCATCGTGCCGCCGACGGGGAACCAGGCCATCGGCATGCTGAAGGCCAGCGCTATCGTCTCGGTCATCGGCATGCAGGATCTGCTGACGCAGGCCCAGGCAATCTACGCCCGGAACTTCCTCGTCATCGAACTGCTGTTCGTCGCCTCGATCTGGTACCTCGCCATCACGACCGTCGCATCCATAGGCCAGCACTATCTCGAAAAGAGTCTCGTTCCGAAAGGCCGGACAGCAGAGAAGCCTCGTGCTCCCGGACGGGCGTGATCGCGGATCCATCGACGTGAATTGAGATCAACAACGAAGGGGTCGCCAGTGCAGCGCGCCCCATCAGGAAACAGCAGAGGAGCATGACATGAAATTGGGAATCGACAGCATAAAGCTGCCCGAGTCAAAGAAGCGGGGGCCTCTGGCAAGCCTCGATCACGTCAAGGAACTTGGGCTCGCAGGCATTTTCTTCAGTACGGCGCTGGACATGAGCCCCGATCTCGACAGCGGCCTGCTGCGCGACATCAGGGCGAAGGCCGACGACCTTGGCCTCTATCTCGAAAGCGGCATCGGCAAGATCAATCCCTATTGCAGCGCCGAGGAACCGGCGCTGCGGGCAGCCGGCGGCGGCGATATCATTGCCGGTTTCACGCGCATGATCGAGGCAAGTGCCGCGATCGGCTGCCATGAGCTCTGGGTTGCTCCGGGCAATTTCAAGAGCGAATATCGCGGCCGGCTGGCCAATGACCGCTTCCGCACCGATGTGACCTGGGAAGAGCAGTTGATCGGGATCGAAAAGGTCCTCCGCAAGCTCGCGCCCGTCGCGCGCGCCAATGGCGCGCACATGAACATCGAAACCCACGACGAGATCACCTCCTTCGAGATCCTGCGATTGATCGAGAAGGTCGGCGCCGATTGCGTCGGCGTCGTCTTCGACACGGCAAACGGACTGCAGCGGGGCGAGCATCCGGTCTTCGCCGCCAAGCGGCTGGCTCCCCATATCCGCCAGACCCATATCAAGGATGCCTATGTCGGGCGCGCTCCGGGTGGTCTCGATTTCCAGACCAGACCCGTTGGCGGCGGCATTGTCGATTTCGCCGCGATCCTTCCCATTCTCAGCGACGCCAACGCCGCGCTGAACCTATCGCTGGAGGTTGCCCAGTCTGTCGCCGACAAGCCTCGCAAGGCCAATCCACGCCAGTGCATCGAGATCGACGATCCGGTCTGGCGAGCTGGCCACCCGGACCTGACGGCGGATGAGCTTGCGGCCTACATGGCGATGGTGGATGCCTATGAAAAGCGGGTCGCCTCCGGAGCGGTTCTCGACTGGGAAGCCTATGAGAGCAGCCGCTACGGCTACCCGACCTATGAGGTGCAATCCTACGGTTTCGACGAGGCGATTGGTTTCATCAAGCAGTCGGCCCGCCACATCGAGGCTATTTGCGCCGAAAAGGGTATTACCTTGTCCCCGCCGGCAAAAGAACAAAAGGCAGCCTAGCCTTTGAAGATAGCGCGGGCGGATATTTTTGTCGGCGCCTTCAATTGGGATTTCTATCAAAATGCAGTGGTTGCGCAGAAACATTCTTATAGAAATAATTACGACGAACGGATATTCGGTGCACGAGTAACTGGACGCAAAACATTACCGAGGCTTGAAGTGGTGAAGGCAATAAGGAAGACGCGCCGTCAAAGCGTCAAGGCGCCACCCGCGTCCAGTGGGGCGGTCGATAGCGCCGACAACAACGACGACGTCTCCGAGCGCATTCGCGCCACGCTGGCGGCAGCTATCGGTGAAGGCGCCTTAAAGCCGGGCACGAAAATCCTGGAGGAGGCGATAGCGGAGCATTTTGGCGTTAGCCGCACGGTCGTACGCGGCGCGCTCGGTGTTCTCGAAAGTGATCACCTCCTGGAGCGAAAGAGAAACCGCGGCACTTTTGTTGCCGAACCCAGCATTGCCCAGGCCAAGAACCTGTTCGAAGCCCGCCGAAAACTTGAAGGACTTCTGCTGGAGCTCGTTATTGCACGGGCAACGGCCGAACAACTCGATGCCCTGCAAAAACTGACCGACGAAGAAGAGCACATCCATCATCATGGTGATGAGAAATCCAAGACGGTTCTGTCTGGCAAATTTCATATCGTACTCGCCGAAACCGCCGGAAATCCTGTCTTGACGGAAATGCTGTCGAAGATCGTCGCTCGCCTGTCCCTCGTCATGTCCTTGTACGAAGAAGAGCGTAAGGACGATTGCGGCGCAGACCACCACCGAATGATCGTGGCGGCGCTGAAGGCCAAGGACCTGGCGAAGGCTCAGCAACTAATGGACCATCACCTGGCCGATATCGAGGGCCGAGTGCGGCTCACCGAAGGACACGGTGATCGGCATACGTTCCTGGCTGTCCTGGAGAACTTCTCGTAGTTTCGAACGTCGCTCTCCGAATAAGATATGCCCATCAATGTTCGCTTTGATGGGAATCAAACCGACGAGATGGAGATCGGTTCTTGTGACCCCGGCCCTGCTGCCGAAATGACCGCCGATCCGGAGCGGAGTTGCAATTGACGTTTGGCCGGTGCGACGCGCCGTATGGCAAATGACGGATCTATTGCAGCGTGCCGCTGATCACCATTTTTGACACGAATGCGGAAAGAAGCTGGCTATCGAAATGGCCCGGCGAATTCATCATCATGTTGATCGCCTCTGCTTGTGAGAAGGCGCGCTTATACGGCCTGATGGTGGTCAGCGCTTCGTAAACGTCACAAATCGCCGCAAGCCGGGCGACGTAAGGGATCTTCTTTCCGGCGAGGCGACCAGGATAGCCGGAGCCATCGAACTTTTCGTGGTGGTAGCGACAGATGTCGAGCACCGGCTTCGGGACATGGGCGACATGGGAAACCAGCTCATATCCCCGCTGAGGGTGCCCGCGCACAAGATCCATTTCCTCGGCCGTCAGTTTACCGGGTTTCGTCAAGATGTCGTCCGGAAGCGCCATTTTTCCAAGATCGTGAACCAGTCCACCCAGTCCCAATACCCGCACATCCTCTTCTCCATGACCGAGGCTGCGCCCCAGGGTGATCATCAATGCGCTAACCGCCAGCGAGTGGAGGAACGTCAGCTCATCTTTTTCCTTCAGCTTGGCGACTGCGATCAGCGCACCCGCATTGTCGAAGGCTGCCGACATGATCCGCTCCACAGCTGCGCTTGCCGCATCACTGGCGAAAGAGGCTTTGATCCTGGCATGGGCAAGCATATGACGGATCTGCGGTCTCGTATCCTCGACGCATTCCCTCGCCTGCTTGATATCCTTGGCCGAAAACACGGCACGAAGCTGGGCGTCAAACGCAGCCCGGTCGATGTCCTGTGCCCCGCCCGGATCGACATCCGCGCCCTTTCCGACGTCGATAACAACAGTCATGAGGCGGCTTGCCATCAAATTCTCGACCTGACCGGTGGCCGATATCAGGAACGGCTTGAACCGGCGTGTCCTGTCTTCTCCCTCAATTTCGACGTCCTCAACATACATTCCGACCCGCAATTGGCTGACATGTATCCGTTTTCGCATCTCTGATCCGTTCAAAGTGATCTTGGTATTCAAGCGTTGTCTCAGGTATCCGGGGCCGGCTCGAGCGCGAAAACCTCGCTCAGGCTATAGGGCTCCGGCACGGGTCTTGTCTTGGTTGAGCCGTTGTCCATGCTGATCTAAAAAGGCCGCGGCAACCGTTCGATCGACGGCTTTCGAAAATAGATAGCCCTGCCCGAGCTTGCAGCCGAGCTGGCTCAATTGAGCAGCTTGGGGTTCTGTTTCAATCCCCTCTGCGACGACCCGGATTCCCAGCTTGTGAGCTATTCCGATCAAGCCCTCAACGATGAAGGTCCCAGCGTCGCCCGGCACCATGCGGTCGATGAAGGACTTGTCGATCTTGATGATGTCGACCGGCACCGTCAGCAGGTGGGTCAAAGACGCGTAACCCGTGCCAAAGTCGTCGAGGGCAACCCGCAAGCCCTTGGACCGAAGAGCCTTTATCTCGTCCGCGACGACATAGTCCCGTTGTCCGAGATAAACCGATTCCGTCACTTCGAGGATGATGTGCTTGAGGGGAACCTGCGCTTCCCCGAAAATTCGGCACAGCCTGTCTTGCAGATTACCGCCACGAAAATCTGCCGCGGACAGGTTGATGCCTACATGCTGGAGAGGAAGGCCTCGGGCGAGCCAGCTGCGGATGTCTTTCGCAACCCTCAGCAACATCCGTTCGGTCAGCTCAGCAGCAATATGCGCGTCTTTCGTCGCCTCATGGAAATGCGCTGCGGCTATGATTTCGCCGGAAGGCGTGGTCATTCGACACAAGGCTTCGAAACCGACAATTTCGCGCGTATCCAGGCGCAAGATCGGCTGGTAATGCGCATCGATCCGATCGTCTTTCAGGGCGACGCCCACGTCCCGAACCGCCCTGAAGCGTCTGGTCAGGGCGGTGCCCAGGCCGGGATAGTGTTGCACGTACCGGCCGCGATTGTGTTCTTTTGCATGATAGAGCGCCACATCGGCGTTCTGGCGGGTCTGGTCAGGGTTTGTTTCCGTCTCTGCCAACGCGCCGCCAATCGTCGCGGCGGGAAAGACGACATGACCGTCGCAGGTTGAAGGAGAAGACAGTGCTGTGAGGATGTCGGTCGCGCTCGCCTTCAGATCAAGGTTTTTGTCGCCCGACACAATGACAGCAAACTCATCTCCACCGAGCCTAAAGGTGTTTTTGGTGCCTGCTGTCGTGGCGACCCGGTCTGCGACCACTTGAATCAATGCGTCGCCGGCTGCGTGCCCGAACGTGTCGTTCACGAGTTTCAAGTTGTCGATGTCAACAAGCAAGATGCCCCAGGCGCGCCGGGATCGAGGCAGCTCTTCGGCGAGAAGCTGGTTGAAACGAGCGCGATTCGACAGGCCCGTCAAAGCGTCGCTGTATGTCAGCCGCTGACGTTCCATCACCCGCTCTTCGCGATCGATGGCGATCGTGCAGAGATGGGCACAAGCCTCGACGAGGTCCCGTTCGACGACCTTCGGACCGCGGCGGTCTCGATAGTAGAAGGCGAAGGTGCCGATCACCCGGCCGCCGCTCTTGATTGGGCTGGACCAGCAAGCCCGCAACCCCAGCGGAAGCACCAGAGACTTGAAATCCTGCCAACGAGGATCGGTCTCAATATCGGTGACAACGACCGCTTCTCCGAAATAGGCAGCAGCGCCACAGGAGCCCGCAAGAGGACCGGCTTGAAGATTGTCGACAGCCGTTGAGTAGTCAGGCGGCAGGGAAGGTCCGGCAAGTGTGTGGAGACGGCTCCCGTCGAACGTCAGCACCGAAGCGATGACTCCAGGAACGGCGGCCTCAACCTTAAGGCAAAGTTGCTCGATCGTTGCTGCCAGCGGTTCCCCTTTGGCAATCATTTCCAGAATGGCATTCTGCAACTCAAGGATCATGACGTTACTTCCCGGAAGGAGACCCCTGCCTACCAAACCGACTTTCAAATCAGGTTACGCCGTTGATTAGATTTTGATCGAATAGACGCCGAATGATCGGTTGGGACCTGTCGTGGCGAGCTTCGCGTGCGAAAGCTCTCCAGCATTCTGACCTCCTTCTCGGAGTGAGATTGACCGATGTCACGATCGTTCTCTAAAGACGGTTATGAAATGCAATCCTCAGTCGCGCTCTTGAGGGCGCCGAGTCGGGAGCACGGCATAATTTTCGAGAGTCAGAAATCAGCTTATCGGATATGGTTCTAAATGCGTTGCAATGTCACCATCTGGCTGTCGCCGCACAAATGGAAATTGGCCTAAAAGATGATCGGTGGCGATAAATACGTTGGCTCCGTAGGAAAAGCATCGCTCGCGATCATCGCGCTGATGTTTCTGTCACTGACCACCCTTTTGTCGCTCTGGCTCATTTCCAGTTACGAGACAGCTGTTCGCCGGGGCGATGAGCGTGTCAGCGCGGCTTCCAAAATCGTTGCAGCGAACGCGAACTGGTTGAATTCCCTTGCCCGGGAGACCCTGCACCGGATTGATGATGCTCTGGGGCCGAGTATGTCTTTGCCCGGGCCGGATCGCGTGCGCGATCTCGACGCTGCCGTCTACGACCTTCCTCCTCAGGCGACTGCCTATGTCATCGGAGCCGTTGGAGAAACGCTCTACTCAAATGATCGCGATATCCGGCCGGTCAACGTTACGGATCGCGACTACTTCGTTCGGCTGAGAAACGGTGCTGACGAATATACATCGCCGCTGATCATCAGCCGCCTTTCCCAGCGGCAGATATTCGTCTTCAGCCGCAGGCTGGAACGAAATGGCGAGTTCGCCGGCGTCGCCGTGATTGCCTTCGACGCGAGCATCCTAAGGCCAATATGGGACGCGGTGGCGATAGGCGAGAACTCGATTGTCAGCCTCATAAGACGCGACGGGCAACTTATCGCCCGATACCCGGAACCTGCCGGACCAGTCGATATGCGAAACCACAAGCTGTTTACCGACTATATGAGGAAGGCGACATCAGGCACATATCGCTCCGTGTCGCCAGTCGATGATGACGATCGCCTGGTTGGATACCGAATCCTCGAACGCACCCCTTTCGTGGCCATTGCTTCGGCAGATATCCATGTGATCATGCAGCCCTTTTGGGAGGATGCAAAAATCGCGGCTTTGTTGGTCGCTTTCGCCCTCGTCGGCGCTTTGGCCGCTGCATTGTGGATTCAGAACCTGATCAAGGTAGACACATTGCACACCAAGCAGCTTGCGGATGCGTTGCGGTCAAATAAAACGCTCATGCGCGAGATACACCATCGAGTGAAGAACAACCTGCAGACGGTGATGGCCCTGCTGCGCTTGCAGGGTTTTGAACCGGAGGCTGTTCAAAAATTAAATGAGCGCATTTCTGCGATGTCTGCCGTTCACGAGCAGATGTACGGCTTCGACCAGTTTAGCGGAATATCTGCTCGAGAGTTCATTCCATCATTCGTTAGGACGCTCGTCGACGTCCATGGCCGCGCCGTTTCCGTCGACTTTGAAATCGACGACATCGTGATTGCAGCCGACAAGGCAACGCCGTTTGCCCTCTTGCTCAACGAGTTGATTGCCAACAGCATGAAATACGCGTTCGACGGCCGAGCATCCGGAAACATTCGCGTCATGCTGCACGTGACCGAAGGAGAGGAATCCCAACTTACCGTCGCTGACGACGGGATTGGATTCGATGGTCGATCGGACAGCGCCGGGATGGGGACGCGGCTGATTAAAGCCTTCGTCAATCAACTGCATGGCGAGGCGAGATATAGTCGCCTGGAAGGGACGCAGTTTACGGCAACACTCAAGCTTGCCGATTGAGCGAGAGAAGCCACCTCCCTGCCCAAAGCAAGCCTTGGGTTATCCCGCCGTGTCGGGAGCACTTTTCATTGGGTTGGAGCGACACATTTTCCAGATGGCCTGCCGCTCGTGCGGGATTGTTCCTCGCCGTCGGCTTGCTTCGTTCAGATGTCACTGGGAGCAAAACATGACGAATGTTCCAACCATAGCCCGTATCTGGCGTGGCCGCACCAAGCCGGAATTTGCCGATGAATACGAGGCTTACAATCGCGCTGAGGGAATTCCGCCACTGCTTAAGACGGCGCTCGGCGTCCAATTGCTACGCGAAGATCGAAAGGATGAAACATGGTTCACGACGATCTCCTACTGGGCCGACATGCAATCGATGACGGCGTTTACGAAAGGTGATCCGGAGCAGGTTCATCATCTGGCGCGAGATGCAGAACTGCTGTGCGAACTTCCGGAGCGTATCCAGATACACAAGATAGTGGTCCCTCCCAATCTGCGTTGAGAATCCTTGGCCGCTTTCCGAGTCTTGCGCCCTTCCGCTAATCCAAAGATAATCATGGATTCCGGCGCCTCTCATGGAGCCAAAACGTTTTGGCTTGACTCCCAAAACGTTTTGGAGAATCTTTTTCTCAATTCGGGAGGAAGATCTTGGCCAATCTCAAACAGCTCGCGCAATCGCTGGGACTGTCGATCACCACGGTATCGCGGGCGCTCGATGGTTATGCCGATGTGTCGGCCGCCACGCGCGAACGGGTTCGAGAGGCTGCCGACAAGGTCGGCTACCGGCCGAATGCTTCGGCGAGGCGCCTCCGCAGGCAGCGCGCCGAACTGGTTGCGGTCACGCTGCCGAGCGATCCTGGCCATATCGGTCCTCCGCATTTCCTCGATATGTTGTCCGGCTGTGCCGAACACCTTGCCGCTGCCGGCCTCAATCTGGTGATTGCGCCGGTGCCGCGCGGCGAGAGCGAACTCGACATCTGCCGCCGCTTCGTCGATGGCCGCCGCGTCGACGCCATGCTTCTCGTCCGCACCAAACGCAAGGACGAGCGCGTCGAATTTCTGCAGTCGCGCGGCATTCCCTTCGTCACCAACGGCCGCACGGAAAGCCTGCTGTCCCATCCCTATATCGACGGCGACGGTTTTGCCGGCTTTCGAGCCGCGACGCTGCGCTTCCATGCTGCCGGCCACCGCCGTATCGGCCACATCGCCGGCCCGCAGGAATATTACTTCGCACATGACCGCTGCCGTGGCTGGCGGGCGGCGATGGAGGAATGCGGCCTTGCCACCGACCTCTGCGCCGAAGGCGCGCCGTTGGAACAGGGCGGTTATCTCGCCGCACTCGAACTTCTGCGCCAACCCTCGCGTCCGACCGCACTCGTTTGCGCCACCGACGAAATGGCGATCGGAGCGCTCCGGGCGCTACGCGAGGTCGATGGCGGCAACCAGATCAGCATTGTCGGCCATGACGACCTGGCAATGGGCGCCTTCACAAGCCCGCCGCTGTCGACCATGCGCATGACCGGCGAAAACCTCGGCGCGAACTTCGCCTCGCTGCTGCTGCGCGCCATCGCCGGCGAACCTGCCGAAGAACTCCAGGAGCTTCACGCGATCGAATTCGTCGATCGCGACAGCCATCGCCGTCCCGCCAAGGCGGCATAGACAGCCGTGCATCTCAAACAATGAACAATGAAGGAGGAGAAGATGAAACATATCATGTCATTTGGAATTCTGGCTTCCACGGTGCTGGCCTTCGCCTCGCCGGTGCTGGCCCAGACCGTTTTCGTATCCACCCAGCTTCGTCCGATCGAGGAGGCGACCGTCGTTCGCGAGGAACTCCTGAAGGACGTCGGCTCGGTTGACTACGTGGTCGAGGAGCCGCCGCAGTTTGCGGTGCGCATGGAAGCCGAGCGTCAGGCCGGCAAGCACACCGTCAGCCTCGTCGGTGCACTGCATGGCGAGCTCTCGCCGCTCGCCGACAAGGACACGCTCGAGCCGCTTGACGATCTCGCCAAGAAGTTGGCAGCGAGCGGCATGCCGCAGTCGCTGCTCGATCTCGGCAAGCTCGGCAAGTCGACCCAGCAGTACATCCCGTGGATGCAGGCGACCTATGTGATGGCCGCCAAGAAGGAAGCGCTGCAATACCTGCCTGCCGGCGCCGACGTGAACGCGCTGAACTACGATCAGCTGATCGAGTGGGGCAAGAATATGCAGGACGCAACCGGCCAGCCGCAGATCGGCTTTCCCGCCGGCCCGAAAGGCCTGATGGCGCGTTATTTCCAGGGCTATTTCTATCCCTCCTTCACAGGCGGCGTCGTGCGTACTTTCCAGAGTGCCGATGCGGCCGCCGGCTGGGAGAAGCTGAAGGTGCTGTGGGCCTATGTGACACCGAACTCGACCAGCTACGACTTCATGCAGGAGCCGCTCGCGGCCGGCGAAGTCATGGTTGCCTGGGACCACATCGCCCGGCTGAAGAATGCCATTTCCGCCGCACCGGATGATTATGTGGTCTTCCCCGCTCCCGCCGGTCCGAAGGGCCGCGGCTACATGCCAGTCGTCGCCGGTCTCGCCATTCCGAAGGGCGCGCCTGACAAGGCCGGCGCAGAAAAAATCATCGAGCACCTGTCCATGCCGGACACGCAGCTCCTGACCGCCTCCAAGGTCGGCTTCTTCCCGACCCTCAACGTCAAGCTGCCGCCGGATCTCGATGCCGGCGTCGCCCTGCTCGCCGGTGCCGTCACCGCCACCCAGGCCTCCAAGGACGCGGTCATCTCGCTGCTCCCGGTCGGCCTCGGCGACAAGGGCGGCGAGTTCAACAAGGTCTACATGGACAGTTTCCAGCGCATCGTGCTGCAGAACGAGCCCATTGCAGACGTGCTGAAGGCCCAGGGCGCGACGATGGCCAAGCTGATGACCGACACCAAGGCTGCCTGCTGGGCGCCTGACGCCAAGAGCGACGGCCCCTGCCCGGTTCAATAAACCCACTTAGCAAGCGTCCGGGCGAAATGCCCGGACGCTCTTTCACCCCTCTGCTCGTCGAGGCGGGAGCCGATGACCAATAGCCGACCCTGGATCCCCTATCTGCTGATCCTGCCATCCGTCGCCTTCCTGGCACTGCTGTTTGTCGTGCCGCTGGTGCAGACGATCTGGCTGGCGGTGTCGGATAATGGCGCGCCGTCGCTTGCAAATGCCGAGCGCATGGTCACCGACATCAACTTCACCCGCTCGGTGAAAAATACCTTCCTGCTGACGATCGCGGTCGTGCCGGTGCAGATCGCCCTTGCGCTGGCCATGGGCACGATGGTCGCCAAGGTCGGCCGCGGGCGCGAGACGATCCTGTGGATCTGGACGATCCCGCTCGGCATTTCCGATCTCGCCGCCGGTCTCGTCTGGCTGTCGATCCTGCAAAATACCGGCTATCTGAATTCGCTGCTCTTCGGCCTCGGCATCATCAGCCGGCAGGCAAGCTGGCTCTCCTACCAGACGCCGGTCGCGCTCTTCATCGCGATTGCAGTTGCCGAAATCTGGCGCGGCACGGCAATCGTCATGGTCATCATCGTTGCCGGCCTCAACCAGGTGCCGAAGGAGTTCAAGGAAGCCGCCGAAATCTTCGGCGCGGGTCCGTGGACGCGTTTCTGGCGCATCACCCTGCCGCTGATCCGCCCCGCGCTGCAATCGGCGCTGATCCTGCGCACCGTGCTCGCCTTCGAGGTCTTCGCGGTGGTCTATGCGCTCGGCGGGCGCAATTTTCCGGTCCTCGTCGGCGAGGCCTACAACTGGCAAAACCAGAACCAGAATTACAGCGTCGCTGCTGCCTACGCGGTGCTGATCATGATCATCTCGCTTGCCGCCACGCTTATCTATCTCAAAGCCCTGAAGGTCGATCCGGAGCGCCTGCCATGACCACGGATACCATCAGCACGACCACAGACACCCCTAAAGCCGCCAGCTTCGTCTCCTCACGGCGCTGGCTTTTGTGGAGCGGCATCGCCGCCCTATGCGCCTGGGTGCTGGTGCCGATCTATCTGGTGGCGCTCGGGGCGCTCGGTGGTCGCCAGGGCGTCTATGTCTGGCCGAAGACCGGTCTTCCCGCCGGCATATCGCTCGAGCCCTTTTTTCTCTTTCTGAAGACCGAAGGCGTCGTCCAGTCCTTCCTCAATTCGCTGGGGGCAGCCGCCATCACGGTGGCGCTTTCGATCCTGCTCGGCGCGCCGGCAGGTTACGCGCTCGCCCGCTACGATTTCCGCGGCAAGGACAGCTACCGCCTTCTGGTGCTGCTGACCCGCGCCTTTCCGCTGGCGATCCTGGCCTTGCCGCTGACGGTCTCCTTCATCCGGCTCGGCCTCTACGATACGATCCTCGGCGTCGGCCTTATCCATACGGTTCTGGCGCTGCCTTTTGCCGCACTCGTCACCCAGGGCATTTTCCTCGGGGTACCCAAGGAGTTGGAGGAAGCCGCCTGGGTGTTCGGCTGCACCCGCATTCAGGCCTTCTTCAAGGTGGTGGCACCCTTGGCCCTGCCGGGCATCGTCGCGACCGCCGTCTTTGCCTTCGTCATCTCGTGGAACGAGGTTTTTGCCGCCTCGGTACTGACGGTGCGCAACCGCACGCTGACCGCCTACCTGCTGACCGTGCTTTCGGAAAGCCCGATGCATTACCGCTTTGCCGGGGGCCTGATGCTCATCCTTCCATCGGTTGTCTTCATCTTCGCGGTCAGGCGCTACCTCTTCGCGATCTGGGGCATTTCCTCCAAATAACGGGACCAGAGATATGGCCAACATTGTCATCGACCGCATCCGCAAGAGCTTCGGAGCCTTCCAGGCGCTGAAAGAGGTCTCGCTGACGATCAACGACGGCGAATTCGTCTCGCTGCTCGGTCCGTCCGGCTGCGGCAAGACCACGCTGCTGCGCATCATCGCCGGCCTCGAGACCGCAACATCGGGAGATATCCGCATCGGCGACAAGTCGGTGATCGGCTTGCCTCCCAAGGATCGCGGCCTTGCGATGGTCTTCCAGAACTACGCCGTCTTTCCGCACATGACGGTCTATGAGAACGTCGCCTTCGGACTGCGGATGCAGAAGGCCGACGACGCCAGGGTGAAGGCGCAGGTCGAGAAGGCCGCCGGCCTCCTGCATATCGAGCAATATCTCGACCGCTACCCGAACAAGCTTTCCGGCGGCCAGCGCCAGCGCGTCGCGGTCGCTCGCGCCCTTGCCGTCGAACCGAAGGTTCTGCTGATGGACGAGCCGCTTTCGAACCTCGACGCGCTGCTCCGCCTCGAAATGCGCACCGAACTCAAGACGGTGCTGCAATCGGCCGGCACCACGACGATCTACGTCACCCACGACCAGACCGAAGCCATGGGCCTTTCCGACCGCATTGCCGTCATGCATGGCGGCGTGGTCGAACAGGTCGGCCATCCGGTCGAGATCTACAACCACCCGGCGACACGTTTCGTCGGCGGCTTCATCGGCAACCCGCCGATGAATTTCATCAAGGTGCCGGTGACAAACAGCCAGGTGGCGGCAGGCGCCGTACAGCTTGTCGCGCCGCGGGGGTCCGGCAATGAAGTGATCCTTGGCCTGCGCGGCGAAGCCGTCGAACTCGCGCCGCTGCCGCAGGGTCTCGAAATGCGGGTGCGCGTTGCCGAACCGATGGGCTCGCACCTGCTTCTGACCGGCTCGATCCACGACCAGCCGGTGCGCGTCATCCTGCCGGCCTCGGAGACCGTAAAGAGCGGCGACACGATCGGTCTGAAGCTCGACCAGAAGCGCATCACCTGGCTTTCACCCGAAAGCGGCAAGTCCTTTCCGGCCCTCTTGGCCTAAGAATACCGGAGCATCCGACATGAACATGCATACCGACCAGGCGAAGCGCATCCTCGCCGCCAACGATCGCGGCGGCTATACCGTGCCGACCGACCGGCTCTACCCGTTCCAGTGGAACTGGGATTCGGCCTTCGTTGCCATGGGCTTTGCGCTCTACGATACCGACCGCGCCTATCGCGAGCTGGAGCGGCTGGTCGAGGGCCAGTGGGCTGATGGAATGATCCCGCATATCGTCTTCCATGCGCCAAGCGATACTTACTTCCCGGGACCGAACGTCTGGCGCACGAGACACGCTATCCCGACCTCCGGCATAACCCAGCCGCCGGTCTTTGCGATTGCGCTGCGCAAGCTGCATGAAGCCGCCGGCAAGGATGGCGAAGCGCGCACCCTGCCCCTCTACGTGGCGGCGCTGAAATGGCATCGCTGGTGGTATTCGGCGCGCGACCCTGAAGGCACGGGGCTCATAGCACTCCTGCATCCCTGGGAAAGCGGCAGCGACAATTCTCCCGCCTGGGACATCGCGCTCGCCCGAGTGCCGACCAATACCGATACGCCTGTGGTGCGCAAGGATACCGGTCATGTCGATGCCGATATGCGCCCGCGCGACGAGGATTACCGCCGCTTCATCCATCTCGTCGATACCTATGCCGCCTGCGGCTGGGATCCGGCGCGGCAATGGGAAAAGGCGGCGTTCAAGGTCGCCGAGATCCAGACGACCGCAATCCTGCTCAAGGCGGGCGAAGATCTGGAACACCTTGCCCGCCTGTTTGGGCGGACCGATGACGCGATCGAGATCGCTGCCTTCAACGACCGCAGCCGCAAGGCGATAGTGGCCCAGTGGCGGCCGGAGCTTGTCCGCTTCGTCTCGCGCGACCTGATCTCCGGCGAAGATGTCGAAGCCGCCACGCAAGCCGGCTTCATCCCCCTCCTCTCGCTGGACCTCGACAAGCAGGTTGCGGACGCCCTGGTCTCCGAAATGAAGGCCTGGTCCAAGGATCTCAAGGTTGCCTTCCCCACGACCAAACCCGGCATCGCCAGTTGGGAGCCGAAGCGCTACTGGCGCGGCCCCGCCTGGGCGATCATCAATTGGCTGCTGATCGACGGCCTTAAGCGCAATCGCTACGCGGATGTCGCCGAAGAGCTGCGGCAATCCACCATCGCAGCGATCGAAACGGAAGGTTTCGCCGAATATTTCGACCCGGTCACCGGCCAGGGCTGCGGTGGCCTCGGCTTTTCCTGGACGGCTGCCGCCTATCTATGGCTTGAGCGAGGCGTCGTCCTCGCCTGAGTGTAGAGCCGCGCCCAACTAAGCCGTTTCTACGATTGGCTTAACCCCTCCAGGTCGCCTAAATGTAAAGTGTATGATTTAATCATACACTTTGTTATAAGGAGATAACCGAGGACACACACTATGCGTACAACCCAACCCCTCACCATCACCCTTCCATTGGAAATGGCGCAGATGGTGAAGGCCAAAGTCAGCTCCGGCGAATATGCGACCGAGAGCGAAGTCATCCGCGACGGCCTGCGCACCTTGGCCGCCCGCGACGCCGCCGTTGAGAAATGGCTGCGAGACGAGGTCGTGCCTACCTATGACGAGACGAAAGCCCACCCCGAGCGCGGCCTTTCTGCCGAGGACGTCGGCCGGCGGCTCGATGCCCGTATGGCCGCTCACGCCAAGAAATAGCGCAGGGCATGAACTACAACGTCATTTGCGCCCAAGGCGAGCGACGACCTCGAAAGCTTGCACCCGAACCTTCATCCAACTGCGATTGAAGTTTCAGCGGCTCAGGACCTCTCCCTAATCCGGCTGCCACGGCTGCATGGTGAGCACATTGCCGCCCAGCTTGGCGAAGGCGCGCTGGCGGCAGGAGAAGACGAGGATCTGCTGGTCGCGCGATTGGCGGTGCAGCGCATCGAACATCCGCTCGATTCGGTCGTCGTCGGAATAAACAAGCGCATCGTCGAGGATGACAGGCGCCGGCCGGCCATCGCGGGCAAGCAGCCGGGCGAATGCGAGGCGGGTCAGCACCGAGAGCTGCTCCCGCATGCCGCCGCTCAGCCGGTCGACATCTTCGTCCAGACCGTTGCGGCGCACGATCTGCGGCAGCAAGGTGTCGCCGTCGAAGGTGATCGAGATGTCGTCGAACAGCAGGCCGAGCAGCGGGGCTAGTTCGCTCATGACCGGCTTGAGATAGAGGTCACGCGCCGCCGCGCGCGTCGCCGTCAGCGCCTTGCGCAAGCGATCGAGCACGCCGACCTCCGTCTCGAAACGCTTCACCTGTTCGCGCGCCGCTGCCAGAGAATCGCGCGTTTCCGACCAGTTTTCTTCCAGCGCACTGTCCGAACGGGTGCGGATCTGACCGCCGAGATCAGCAAGCTCTTCGCGGAGCCTGGCAATTTCGCGGCCTGCGGCGTCGGCGACCGAGCGCGCCCTGGCAAGGGCGGCCTCTGCGCCTGCGAGGTCCCGCCCTGTCCTGCGCAAAGGCGCGGCCCGAAGTTCGACAGCATCGACCTGCTCTCTGGCGCTGGAAAGTTTTATGGCGAGGTCCTGCTGCAATTCAGTTCGGCCGGACTCGGGGCCGATGACCGCTTCGATGGCCTCGAGTTCCTGGCCAAGCCTGGCGTGCTCGGTCTGCGCGCGCAATATGGCCTCGCCGGCTTCCGTGCGCATCATTGACGCCTCCCGCGCCCGGTTGCGCGCCAGTTCGATGCGCCGTGTCGCATCCGCGAGACCGGCACGCACCTCTTCCGGGTTGGCGTCGAGTTCGACCGCACCCTGGCTGAGTTCGGCAAAGCGTGCGGCGTCGAGGTGAAGTGCGTCAATGCCATTCGGGGCGAGATCGGCGAGCCGCTGGCGCGCCCGCACCAGTTCCTCCTGCTTGTTCCGCGCGGCAATTTCGCGCTGCCGCGCCGCCCGCAGACTGTCGATACCGAGCTTGGCAAGCAATGTTTGGCGCATGGCTTCCGCGGTCTCCAGCGCCCCATTGTGATCGGCCTGCCGGTTGGAATGGATGGTCAGGGTGCCGACGCCTGCTATGTCGAGCCTCGCCATCCCGGCAAAGCTCTTATCCTCGCCCCCAATCAAAGGCTGGCGGTCCATGCTCACCAATCCGGAGACGTCCTTCAGGTAATCGATCCGGAGCGTGGGAAGGCCGACTTCGGCGGCTGCGCGCAAGCCGACGATCTTGATGTCCAGCGCTTCAAGCCGTTCGATGGCATCGGCTGGAATGGCGAGCAATGCATGCGCCGCATCCCCATCCTCGATCTGCTGGCGCGCGGCTTCCGCCTGTTCGAGACGCAGGCGGACCTCGGCCAAGCGCTCTGCGGCGTGGCGTGAACGTAGCGCTGCCTCGATCCGCGCGAGAAGTTCGCGGTTTACCCGCTCCTCCTCTTCGGCCGCCTGAACCTCCGCCGTTGCAGCCTCGCTTTCAACAAGCGATGCCGTGCGTCGCTCGGCTGCATTTGAAAGGTCCTTTTCCGCCAAGGCGAAACGCCGCGCGAGTTCGCCGCTGCGGTTCAATGCTGCGTGGAAGCGGTCGAATGCCTGCTGCGCGTCGTCGCGGCGGCTGGCGGCCAAGGCAGCCTCGGCATCGAGCGCTTTGAGTTCCCTGTCATGCAGTTTAGCAGCTCCGAGCGCCGACTCGGCATTGGCAATCGCGGTCTTCCGGCCGGCCTCCTCATCGGAGTTTTCCAGTTCGCTGAGTCTCGCCTGCACTGAGCGGCGGCGATCGAGCGCGCCGTGCAGCATCTCCACCTCCTTGGCCAGCCGCGCCTCCTCCGCCTGCAGCCGGTCACGCTCCTCGAGCGCGGCGGCAAAGCGGCCTCCGGTCTTTGGCCGGAGCGTCGCGGTGACCAGGCGATTGAGTTCATCCTCGCAGGCTTCGAGCACCGCCGACATGCGCCGTCCGCCCGTCAGCGCCTCCACCTCTCCCTGCACCGAAGTCAGCAGGCTTTCTCGCACCCGCTTGTCGTTCTCTTCCTCGCTCTTGCTACGATTTTCGATGCCGGTGATGCCCTGGCGCACCCAGAGCAGGCCTGCCGGGCCGGCAGTTCCGCCGGAAATGAGATCGCCGATGAAAGCCTCGGCCTCGTCTGCCTGGGCGACGATCCGGCCGCTGCCGAGATCGGTGACGCTGGCGCGCCGTCCGCTATGGAACTGCTTGGTCAGGCGGTAGCGGCCGGCTTCGATCGTGATGTCGGCCTCGACGATCGGATTGCCGCCGCTATAGGGGCGCAGCATCTGCACGCTCTTTGGATTACCGCTGTGCGGCTGGAAGAACAGAGCATGCAGCGCCTCAAAACAGGTCGATTTGCCATGTTCGTTGGCGGCGCTCAGCACATTGACGCCGTCGGCGATTCCTTCGACGGATATGCCGCGGCCGGCGAAGCGTTTGACATTGTGAAGGCGAAGAGCGTTAAGTTTCATCGATCAATCGCCTCGCAATAGGAAAACAGGCGGATCAATGCCTCGCGCGCCACGCCCCTGTCATCGCCGGAGCGGGATTGGTCGAGGCTTTCGGAAAGCAGCAATTCCGCAGCATCGCGCAACGCGCCGGCTCGGTCGATGGTCTCGAGATCATCGCTCTCACAGTCGGTCCCCAGAAGGTCGGTATCGATCTCCAGATGCGCAAATTCCGGCGCGACCTGCTCCAACAGGCTGATCATTGCCGTCCGCCCGTTCAACCGGGCACGGCCGGACAGCGCGACGCGCAACAGGGTTTGTCGCCGCGCGAACGGTTCCGGCAGCGCGGCCTTCAGCGCTTCAACACCGTCTTCCGATGCCAGCAGCGGAAGCTGTAACGTCTGCCAGGAAAAGCTGGCGGTCGTCACCGCTGTCGTCGTCGGCATCGCTCCCTGCCCGGCAATGGAAACAACCATCGCCTGCCCCGGCCGGTCATGCTTGAAACGGTCGGGCTCGGGAGCGCCGCTGTAATATGTTCTGGCGTCCACCGCTACCGATCCGTGCCAATCGCCGAGAGCCATATAATCGAGGCCGGCCAGCGCCGCGCGGTTCGGCGCAATCACGTTGGTGGCCGTGGCATCCTCCGAGAATTCCTGGATTGGGCCATGGGCGAGGCCGATGCGGATAGAGCCATCAGGTGTGGCAGCACCCGTCATCCATTCGGTCAGGTCGCGGCCCGGCCTCCTGGTCGTGCAAGGCGCCGGCAGCAGGATGACACCAGGTTCAAGCGGAAGGGGCGCCGCCTCCGTCGCCAGGATGACATTGTCGGGCACCACGCCGCGCGCCGCACTCCAGAGTTGGTCCGCCAGCAGCGAATCGTGATTGCCCGGAAGCAGCACCCAGCGCAGCGAAGCATTCCGGGCCATCTCACCAAGCGCTTGCCGAAGCACGGCCGGCGTCGGCGTCTCGGTATCGAAGGTGTCGCCGGCGAGCAGGATGACATCCGTCCCATGCTCTCGTGCCGCGCTGGCAAGCCTGGCGATGACACCATGCCGCGCCTCGCGCAGGCGCCCTCTCAAATCCTCCGGAAGATTGCCAAATCGCTTGCCAATATGAAGGTCCGAACTGTGCAGGAAGGAAAACATTAATCAGCCATGTTTGCGATGCGCCGCGAGCTTTCGAGCATGGCCAAGGACCTCTCGTCCACAGTTTCATGATTCCGTTGTTCCGAGGCAGACCATGCCTCCCGGCTATGGGCGAGGCAAGTCCATCCTGGCCGAGCAAGCAGTTATCCAATGTTTGTCTAATTTTGGGCGGTGCACGACACCCATCCCGTAGCCCTACAAGAATTAGGCAGACGCGGTGACCCGCCACGCGGCGAAGGCATCGTCTATTATCCAAGGGTTTTACCTGCCGATGGAAATCGAACGGTTGATCCCATGATCGCCGCCCCTAAGTCACCTGGTTGAATACCACCATCTTGTCGTCGGCCATTTCTTCCATCGTCCAGGGAATGCCGCCGACGCCGTATCCTGACTGTCTGCGTCCGGCGAAAGGCATCCAATCGGTGCGGAACGCGGTGTGGTCGTTGACGAGAACGGCCGATGCATCCAAATGTTTTGCCGCCCTGAGAGCAATCGCTATGTCGGCGGAAAAGACGCTCGCCTGGAAGGCATAGGGCAGCGAGTTGGCAATGCCGATCGCTTCGTCGAGGTCGCGGTAGCCGTAGACGCAGGTCAGCGGTCCAAAGACCTCGAGCATGGATACTTTCGCTTCAGTAGGCGGGTCCAGCAAAACCGAAGGCAGAAGTGTCGTCTCGGACATCCGACCGCCGCCGATCTGCCTGGTTCCGGCGTCCGTCGCCTCCTTGATCCAGGCGGCGACGCGGTCTGCCTCGCGTGGCAGGATGAGCGGCCCTACCTCGGTTTGCGTAAGCGTGGGATCGCCGACATGCAGAGCTGCCACCCTGGCAGCGAGAGCCTCGGTGAAGGAAGCCAGAATATCTTCATGCACGAAGAGACGCTGGGCCGACACGCAGACTTGCCCGGCGTGATAATAGCCACCTTTGACAATGGTGCCGACGATCGCATCGACATTGGCGCTGCGGTCGACGATGACGGGTGCCGCTCCACCGTGCTCAAGCGCGCATCGGGTCCCCGGCGGCAGCTTGCCCTTGAGGTACCAGCCGACCTTGGCGGAACCGATGAAGCTCAAAAACGCGACGCGGCGATCGGTTGCAAAGGCTTCGGCAAGCGCGTTGTCCTCGGTGATGAGGGTCTGGCACCAGCGCTCATCGAGACCTGCCTCCCAGAACAGCTTGACGATCTCGATGCAGGAAATCGGCGTCGTTGCCGCCGGCTTCACGATAACCGGGCAGCCGACCGCGATCGCCGGCGCGATCTGGTGGATGATGAGATTGAGCGGATGGTTGAAGGCCGAGATCGCCGCCACGACGCCGATCGGCTCCTTGGTGGTGAAAGCCCATCTGTTGGCGCTGGCCGCAGTCAGCCCCATGGGGATTTCCTTGCCGCCGAAATTGCGCAGCTCGTCCGCCGCATTGAGGAGGCCGTCGATCCCGCGCGTCACCTCGATGATCGCATCCGTCAGCGGCTTGCCGCCTTCACGGGCGATCATCATCGCAAAACGATCGCGGTTCTCCTGCAAAAGCGCCGACGCCTTTCTGAGGACCGCCATCCGCTGATGCGCGGGCAGCCAGCCGTCGCGATCGGCGAAGGCGTTGGCGGCGATCTGAAGCTTGCGTTCGAGTGCGGCCGCGTCATCGGCCGGCAGCTCTGCAATCGGTTCGCGGTCGAACGCCTGGTAGACCTTCATGGCAAGCGGCATCTCAGGCCTCCAATATCTGGGGGAGCCGTTCACGAAGCTCCTTCACCAGCACGCGTTCGTTCTCCGAATAGTCGACAGGAACGTTCACCAGATGGACGCCGCCTCCGGCGAACGCCTCTTCGAGAACCTGTTTGAACTGGCCGATATCGTCGACCCTGGTTCCCTTGGCGCCGTAGGATTCGGCATATTTCACGAAGTCGGGATTGCCGAAAGTCATCCCGAAATCCGGGAACTCGTCCACCGCCTGCTTCCAGCGGATCATGCCATAGGCATTGTCCTCGATCACGAGGACAACGAGATTGAGTTTCAGCCGGACGGCGGTTTCGAGTTCCTGGGAATTCATCATGAAGCCGCCGTCACCGCAGATCGCCATGACGCGCCGCTCCGGGTAGAGCATCGAGGCAACCATCGCAGACGGCAGCCCGGCTCCCATGGTCGCAAGAGCGTTGTCGAGCAGCAGCGTGTTCGCCATCCGCGTCCGGTAGTTTCGCGCGAACCAAATCTTGTACATGCCGTTGTCGAGCGCCAGGATGCCGTCATGCGGCATCACCTCTCTTATATCGTGAACCAGCCGCTGTGGCGTGAAGCGATCCTCCGTCGCCCGCGCGGCGATACGCTCGAGAATGCGCTCGCGCAGATGAAGAAGCGCTTGCGCGTTTGGTAGCTTGCCCTCGAGGCGATCGGCCAGCGCCTTCAGAGAGGGGCCGATGTCGCCGATGACTTCGGATTGCGGGAAATAGACCTGCTCGACGGTCGCCGGCTGATATCCGATATGGACGACCTTCGGGCCGCTCTTGCCCATGATGAACGGCGGCTTCTCGATGGTATCATGGCCGATCGTGATGATCAGGTCGGCCTGTTCGATGGCCTCATGGACATAATCCCGCTCCGACAGCGCGGCGGTGCCCATATAAAGCTCGGTTCCGCCGGGAACCGTTCCCTTCCCCATCTGGGTGGTAAAGAACGGAATGCGCGTACGGATCACAAACTGCGCAATATCCGATGTCGAGCGTGGACGAGAGGCGGCGGCCCCGAACATCAGAAGCGGACGTTTGGCTGCGGCAATGAGTGCAGCGGCGCGGTCGAGAGCCGCGTCGCTTGCCGTCGGCAATTCGAGCTGATGCGGCGCAATCAGCGCCACCTCCTGGCATTCCTCGGCCGCGATATCTTCCGGAAGCTCGAGATGGACCGGACCCGGCCTTTCCTCCTGGGCTATGCGGAACGCCTCCCTGACCGTCGTCGGGATCATCTGCGGCGACACGATCTGCCTTGCGAGCTTGGTCAGCGGCTTCATCGACGCGACGACGTCGACCACCTGGAAACGTGCCTGGCGGGACGAGAGGATCCCCTTCTGACCGGTGATCATCACCATCGGCATCGCACCGAGCAAGGCATATGCGGCACCCGTCGAGAGGTTGAGGGCACCCGGCCCGAGCGTCGTCAGGCAGACGCCGGGCTTTCCAGTCAGGCGGCCATAGGTCGCGGCCATGAATGCCGCCGCCTGTTCATGCCGGGTGAGCACGAGCTCAATCGACGACTTGCGGATGGATTCGACGACGTCGAGGTTCTCTTCGCCGGGAATGCCGAAAATGCGGTCGACACCTTCGTTTTCAAGCGCTGCCACTAGAAGATCGGAGCCTTTGGTCATGGATGTGTGCCCGTGCTGTTTGGTTTGAGACTTCCAGAAAGGAAGGTCCTTCGAAGATATGTTCTTTTCCGGGGCTGTCCATGCGTTCGGCGGCTTCAGCCGCAGTTCCAGCTTGATCTCGGACCGTGACGGGTGCTTGAGCCGTCATCGAGCGCTGGCTGATATGGACGTTCCCGAGCGCTCCCTGAGGAGGAAGCTCGCCGGAGCACTGCGGGCATTTGGAGCCAGCGCTCAGTCGAAAAATACGACTTGGTCTTCACCTGCGAATTTGAAGTTGCCTTAAGACCAAGAACAAAATTGAAGATATTTGCGCCGCCGGCCTCGCGCGTGAAGCTGAGATAGGAGCCGAATCGTTCGGATTCAACGTTTTGAAGGTTTCGGATCGAGGCAAGAGTATCCTCGAAATCACGCCAGCACGCCTGCTTCACGATGATCTCGAAAATGCGAAGGGTGGCCGGGGAGAGACGTCCCTGGGCGTCGGTCGTCGGCCCGATGATCTTGGCGCGGATCTCAAGAATATCGCCCATTTCATCTCCACGAACCTTAACGAAGGTCGAGCTGAGTGGACGCACCTCGTCGCGTTCGTAGATCCGCTGAAAATAACACTCAAAGCTGCGATTGCGCATCGATGCGGCTTTCCATTCGCTCATATCGACGCCGGCTTCTCGAAGAGCAGCGCAAAAGTTCGACCCCGAGACGCGCCACATCCGCAGAAACTGACTTGCCAACTCCAGCTTCGGGACCTCGATCAGCTGCAGCGGTATCGGCGTCGACGGGAGGGGAGAAGGAGCCGCTGGATCAGGGCGGGCGGCGATGCGAGATGATCGGGCAGCCTTATTGACAGTTCGATTTTCGAAGGGGCCGACCGGATCTTCGAGGTGATGGATTTCACGGTAAAAAACGACGGTGCCTGCAAGAAGCAAAATTAATATCAAAAGCCCTGGCCAAAGCAGGGACCAGCGGTTCCTCGGCATTGGGAAATTCCGGTGCCAAGGCGGGCTGTCTCGAGGAGGATCGACTGCTGATGGCACTTTATCCACGGCGCGACCTCACAAGCAAACAGGAGCGGCTGTGAGTTCGAGCTCAATCACTCTTGATCCTATTTGCGACCAACCGGTGTCGGTCGGCGCGTTGACCAATCAGCTCTGCTGACGACTCCCCCTGAGATGAGCAACGGATGCGAAAAACGGTACAGTCTGTCCGACTCACCTTCGACGCTGCAAGTGTGAAGTCGCGTGAGTGGAGCGTCAAGCATCAACCCCAGTGGATGGCGCTCGTCCCCTAATATTCACGTGGCGGCTTTGCAATGTCGGCAGCAACGTCGAGCGTTTCACAAGAAGCAACGCAGGGGTTAGTCTGCGAGCAGACGCAGCCTTAGACAATGCTTTGAAGCAATGGTGTCATGCGGTCATATGACGCGCTTGGCGCCAGGCCTGATAACGCTCCAGGGTCTCCTTGTTGGGCGGGTATACGCCCAAGGTCGATTTGCCTGATTCGATTTCCAGCTTGAGAAACTCTTCCTGCTCCTCCATCGCGACGGCTTCTTCGGCAATGTCGTCGACATATTCCCGCGGAATAACGATCACCGCTTCGCTGTCGCCGAAGATGATGTCATCGGGGTAAACGGCAACGCCGCCGCAGGCGATTGGCTGGTTCATGTCCGAGGCGTGGTGGGCAACCAGGTTCGCCGGCGCTGCCGGTCCCATGCAGTAGGTCGGGAGGCCCAACTGCGCGATATCGGCCGTATCGCGGACGCCGCCGTCGAGCACAAGACCGACGGCGCCACGATAGACGAGACGACGGGCGAGCATGGCGCCAATGCCGGCGACTTCCGCCAAGGAGCGGCAATCCAAGACGAGAACATGGCCGTCGGGGATCGTATCGATGGCCTTGCGCTGTTGATTGGATGGATCCGAACTGTAAGTCGAAGCGTCGATATCTTCGCGCGCGGGGATGTAGCGTACGGTGACGGCCGGGCCGATCATCGGCCTGCCGGCGCTCGCCAGCGGCCGCACGCCGCGAACCGCGGTGTTCTTCAAACCACGCTTCAGCAACAGGGTGCTGAGACTTGCAGAATTCGTCCGCAAAAGCTTTGCGTAAACTGATGGGTCCAAAACCGTCATGAGATCCTCCATTGTCCGGTGGAAGCTCTAGCACAAGGAATAGAGAGTTCAATAGAGAATTTTATGTTTCTTATTTGGATAAAGGCTGTTTGCCATTAATCGCCTTTGTCAAGATGGCGGCACCCTCCACAACCTCGCGCTTGATTGCGCGCGCCCTGTCTGGGGTGGCTTCACCGATAAACGGGACGCTGATCGTTGCCACAAGTCGACCCTCGGAATCGAAGACAGGCGCGGCAAAGGCCCGGAGGCCAAGGTTGGATTCCTGGTTGTCCTCAGCGCATCCATTGCGCCGAATTTCAACGAGTGCTTCCTTTAGCGCCTCCGGATCGGTAATCGTATATGGCGTCTTTCCTTCCAGTCCGACGCTGCAATAGGCCTCGATGTCACCGTAGTCTGAATAGGCAAGCGCTAGCTTGCCGGCGGCGCCGACATGTTTAGGCGAGCGACTGCCGACCTTGATGAAGAGCGAATAATCGCCGGGACTGGAGGCTGCAAATATCGTCATCATCTCGTTGCCTTCGGGGGCGGCCAGCCTGAAGGATTCGAAAATGCGGTCAGCCGCAGCCGTCAGGATCGGCCTTGCCGCCTCGATCACCGTTGCCCTGTCGGCGCCAGGCGAGATGCGGCGCGCAAGCTCGACGAATTTTGGCCCCAGCTCGTAGGACGCTCCACCATTCACCCGCGCCACAAGCCCATGCGCGGCCAATGAATTGAGGATCCGGTAGACGGTCGAACGCGGAACTCCAAGCTGATCAACCAGCGCGGCCAGGGAAATTCCCGTCCTCGCATCGGCGACTGCCTCGAGCAGGTGGGCGGTCTTTTCGACGATGGGTGAGCCATGCTTTGGTTCAATCATGAACTTAGAATTCCATATGAGAATTATAATATTGACTTCGCCGGACCGAGCGAGCATGCTTGGCGGCGTAAGTGTCACATTTGACACTACGCGCTTGGCGGAGGAAGTAAAGCCATTTGGATAACCGCTGCGGCGGTGCTCAACCGGGTGGTTTTCACAAGACGGCACTGCGATGGACAGGATGCCGCTCGTTTGGTCTGGAGGAGGGATTTCATGAAGAAGATGAAGGCAATTGGTGCGCTGAGCATCGGACTGGCATTTCTGCTGGGTCCGGGCAGCGCAATTCGCGCCGACGCTGCCTCGGATAAGCTGACGGTCGTGGTGACCGACGAACCGAAGTCGCTCGATCCCTGTGACACCGACCTTTCGGGCAATTCTCGCATTCTGCACAACAACATCACCGAAGCGCTGGTCAATCTGAGCCCGGCCGACGGATCAGTCGTCCCGAGCCTTGCCGCCAGCTGGCGGCAAGTGGACGAGCTGACCTGGGAATTCAAGCTCCGCGACGACGTCACCTTCCACGACGGCAAGGCGTTTGATGCCAGTGCAGTCGTTGCCGCTCTCAAGCGGGCGCAGGATCCGGCACTGGCCTGCGAAGTCGGACTTGCGACGCTGAAGGGCGTCAAGTTCAATGCAGAAGCGGTGAACCCCACCACCCTCCTCATCAAAACGGATATCGTCGAGCCGATCCTGCCGAACAAGATGTCCGCCGTGGACATCGGTTCGCCGGCGACCCCGAACGACGGCAAGTCGCGCTCCCCGGCCGGAACCGGACCTTACAAGCTTGCAGCGTGGACGCCCGGGCAATCGGTCGACCTCGTGGCCTATGACGGCTATTGGGGCGACAAGCCGGCGATCAAGAACGCGACCATCATCTGGCGCGCCGAATCCGCTGTTCGCGCGGCAATGGTCGCCACCGGTGAAGCGCAGATCGCCTATGAAATAGCACCCCAGGACGGCACGACGGAACAGGATCATGCCTTCCCGAACGCCGAAACCTCGCTGCTGAGGATCGACGCAGAAATTGCGCCACTCAACGACAAACGCGTGCGCGAAGCCCTTAATCTTGCGATCGACCGGGACGGACTTGTCGGCACCATCTTCCACCAGGATGCCCAAAAGGCGATGCAGGCGGTGCCGCCGTCCGTCTTCGGCTTCAATCCCGACATCCCCGTCTGGACGTATGATCTCGAAAAAGCGAAGTCCCTGCTCGCCGCGGCGAAAGCCGATGGCGTGCCGGTTGACAAGGAAATCGTCATCTACGGCCGCATCGGCATCTATCCCAATTCGTCCGAAAGCCTGGAAGCCATTCAGGCGATGCTCGCGGATGCAGGTTTCAATGCCCGGCTCGAAATGCTTGAAACAAGCCCGTGGCTGAAGAAGCTTCTTAAGCCCTGGGACAAGGAACGTCAGCCGTCGATCCTGCAGACGCAGATCGACAACACCGAAGGCGACGCCGTATTCACGCTGCCGAACCGTTTTACCACCGACGGCAACCAGTCGACCATCGCCGATGCCAAACTCGACACATTGATTGCCGACGCGTCGAAGGCAACCGGCGACGAACGCAAGAAACTGTTCGAGGAGGCCTTCAGCTACATCGCCGTCGATGCGGTCAATATCGTGCCGCTGTTCCACATGGTCACGATTGCCCGCGTCGCCGAGAACGTCACCTACACGCCCGATGTGCAGGCCGGCAACGAGATCAAGCTTAAATCGATCAGCTACCGCTGACGGCGCAGACTGGTTGCCGAACGTCCCTTGAGGAGAGCGGATGTCCTTCACCTACTTCCTGAAACGTGCGGCCTTTGCGGCACTCGCCCTTGCAGCATTGATGACGTCCGCCTTCTTCCTCGTGCGGTTGACGGGCGATCCCGTCAATCTCTACCTGCCCGTCGATGCCTCGGATGGCGCCCGCGAAGCCATGCGCGTCCGTCTCGGCCTCGATCGTTCCCTCCCGTGGCAATTCCTCGATTGGGCCGGGGATATGCTGAGCCTCGATTTCGGCACGTCGCTTTGGCACAACCGCCCGGCCATGGACGTTGTCCTGGAGGCGCTGCCGAACACGCTGGCGCTCGGTGCCATTGCCTTGACCCTGGCCTTCATCGCCGCCGTCATCATCGGATCAATTGCCGCTGTCAATGCCGGCGGTTGGATCGACCGGGCCATCAACGTGCTGTCGCAGGCGGCGGCCAGCGTGCCGGATTTCTGGCTCGGGCTGATGGGCGTTCTGCTATTTGCCGTCACCTTGCGCATTCTGCCGACATCGGGTTTCGGCGGTCCGATCTATTGGATCCTGCCGGTTGCCTGTCTTTTTGCCAGACCGTTCGGGACGCTGGTGCAGATCGTCCGCGGCTCGATGATCGAAGCACTGAACGCGACATTTGTCCGGACTGCGCGGGCCAAGGGCGCGCGCGGCGGCCGGGTTACCTTCGTGCATGCGCTGCGCAATGCCCTCCTGCCCGCGGTGACCGTGACCGGTGACCTCGCCGCCCAGTTCGCCGGCGGCGGTGGCGTCGTCGAGGTTGTTTTCGGGTTTCCCGGCATCGGCAAGCTGCTGATCGACGGCATCCTGAAGCGCGATTTCGCGATCGTCCAGGCATCGATCTTCGCGGTCGCCGTCGTTATCTTCGTCATCAATATCCTGGTCGATATGCTCTATGCATCGATCGATCCGCGTGTGAGGGTCGAATGACCAGCACCTCCGCCGACGTCCTCCCTGCCCGCGAGCGCCGAAGCCGCCGCATCTTGTGGTTCATGCGTGCGCTCGCGGGTGACCCTATGGCGGTCGCAGCGACAATTTGGCTGCTGATCGTCGTCCTTGCCATTCTTGCGGATGCATCGTCGCTGCTGGGCGAAAACCGCATTTCGCTGAAGGCGCGCAACCTGCCGCCCTTCGACTTCGGCCAGTCCTGGACGTTGTGGCTGGGCGCCGACGCTCTGGGGAGACCACTTCTCGTTCGCCTCATTCAGGCGGCATCGACGACGATCGGCATAGCGCTGGTGACCGTTCTGACGAGCCTGATCGGCGGAACGCTGCTCGGCGTGATCGCCGGTTACTTCGGTGGCATCATCGGCAACCTTGTCATGCGGATCTGCGACATCATTCTGGGTTTCCCGACACTGCTGGTGGCGCTCTTCGGGCTCTACCTGTTCGGCCCGAGCGTCGGTAACCTCATCATCGTGCTCGCCGTTACCCGCATGCCGGCCTATATCCGCGTCGCAAGAGCCGAAACTCTCGAAGTCCGGGAGAGGCTTTTCGTTGATGCGGCGCGCGTCTTTGGCGGCGGGCCTGTCTGGATATTGCGCAATCACATTCTCCCAAGCGTCGCTCCCACGATGCTGACGCTCGCCTCGGTCAATCTCGCCATGGTCATGCTGTTCGAATCCGGGCTGAGCTATCTCGGCCTCGGCATCCAGCCACCTGCGGTGAGCTGGGGCCTGATGGTGGCGCAGGGCCAGGGATATCTGTCATCCGCCTGGTGGCTGGGTTTTTTCCCCGGCCTGGCTGTGATGCTCACGACCATGTCCTTCAATCTCCTCGCCAACTGGTTCCGGATCATCAATGACCCGTCGCAGCACTGGCGTCTTGTCAGCCGGAGGCGCTGATGGCTCTTCTCGAAGTCAAGGACTTGCAGGTCAGTTTCGATACGGCAGCCGGCCGCATCCTGGCGCTCAACGGCGTCTCCTTCTCGCTCGAGCGTGGAGAGGTTCTGGCGCTGCTCGGCGAAAGCGGCTCCGGCAAGTCGGTGACCGCATCGGCCATCATGGATCTCGTTCCCAACCCTCCTGGCGAAATCAATCAAGGATCGATCCGTTTCGACGGTGTCGAGCTGTTGCAGCTCTCGCGAAACGAGCGGCGCGATCTCTGCGGCGATCGGATCGCCCTGATCTTTCAGGATGCGCTCGCAGCGCTCAACCCGGTCTATTCCGTGGGTTGGCAGATCGCTGAAATGTTCCGCATCCACGGCCGCACTCCGGAAGGCGGTGTCGAAAAGGCCGTGATCGACCTTCTGACGGCCATCGGCATTCCCGACCCTGAAAGCCGTGCCAGGCAATATCCGCATGAATTTTCGGGCGGCATGCGCCAACGCATCATGATCGCCATGGCCGTGGCACTGGAACCGGATGTCATCATCGCAGACGAGCCGACGACGGCGCTCGACGTGACGATCCAGGCGCAGGTGGTTGATCTTCTGGAGACTATCAGCAAACGCAGCGATGCCGGCATGATCTTCATTACCCATGATCTCGGCGTCGTCGCCGAACTCGCCGATCGCGTTGCCGTCATGTATGCCGGCCGCGTCGTCGAAACCGCAAGCGTCTTCGAACTGTTCGAAGATGCCCGCCATCCCTACAGCGTCGGATTGCTTGCCTCGCAGCCGCGCATGGACACGGATGAAGACGAATTGGTGCCGATCCCCGGCTCCGCGCCCAATCCTGTCGCCCTGCCTTCCGGCTGCGCATTCAGAACGCGCTGTCCACGCGCCGAAGGGCTCTGTGCCGAGGTCGTCCCCTCTCTTGAAACCGTAGGGCCGGGCCGCCAGGCCGCCTGCCACTTCCCGGTATCACCAGTATGATCGAACCTCTGCTCAAGATCCAAAACCTCTCCCGGCACTTCGGTAGCTCCTCTGCACCGGTGCGTGCCGTCGACGATGTCAGCTTCGAGATTGCCAGTGGAGAGACGCTCGGCCTCGTCGGCGAAAGCGGTTGCGGCAAAACCTCGCTGGTTCGGACGCTCTTGAAGCTTGGACCGGCAACAAGCGGCAGCGCTTTGCTTGACGGTGTGGACATTACGACAGCCGGTGGCCGGCGGCTGCATGAATTGCGCCGCAAGATGCAGGTCGTTTTCCAGGACCCCTACCAGTCGCTCAATCCCCGCATGCGGGTCGACCGGCTGATTTCCGAACCCTGGGCGTTGCACCCCGGGGTCGTGCCCAAGAGCAACTGGCGTGAAGAGACGGTCAAGCTGCTCGAATCCGTCGGGCTGCGCGCCGAGCATGCGGAGCGTTATCCCGCGGAATTCTCAGGCGGCCAGCGGCAGCGCCTTGGCATTGCCCGCGCTCTCGCGCTCAATCCGACACTTCTTGTCTGCGACGAGCCTGTCTCGGCCCTCGACGTCTCGGTGCAGGCGCAAGTGATCAACCTGCTGGCCGGATTGAGGCGCGAGCGCAATCTGGCGATGCTGTTTGTCGCGCATGATCTCGCCGTCGTGCGGCATGTCTCGGACCGTGTGATGGTCATGTATCTCGGCAAGATCATTGAAACGGGGCCGAAGCAATCGATCTTCAGCGCGGCGGCCCATCCCTACACGCAGGCACTGATGTCGGCGGTCCCGACACCGGATCCGAGGCGTCGTGCGCAGCGCAAGCGTATCGTTCTGCAGGGAGATCTGCCGAGCCCCGCAAATCCGCCCAGCGGATGCCGTTTTCGAACGCGTTGCTGGAAAGCGACGTCGATCTGTGCAGAACAGGAGCCTGCCCTGACCAGGCGAACGGCGGCCCCAGGTCTTCTGACCGCCTGTCATCACGCCGATCCGGAAATCGCCGACACAGCGCCTGAATTGGACACTGCATGGGTCCCCTCGCCTTGAAGGGAACTGAAGCCAGGCCCATAATGCCAAGGTGATCGCAAAGCTGCGCAACCGTTGCGCCGGTCAGCGACGATTATTTTCCGTTCGTGTTTCCCGTTTGTTTTGTGGCTGCCTTTAGCCCGCCTTGCTGCAAATCCGCCTCGTCGGCAAGAATGGCGGCGGCTTCATCGAGCAGGACGTCCTTTGCGTTCTTGCGAGCATTCTCGATGGCAATATCAGCGCTCAGGCTGCGCTCGCCTGCCTCCAGACCATCATCTCCACCCGGATCCTCGCCATCGCTCACTTGCGCTCGATCCTTGAACCGTTTCTCTCGAGCCGTCGCTTCTTTGCGACGTTCCGCTTCATTGAGGGAGATAACCCCTTTCTCGCGCTGTGCCTTGAGGTCGGCAAGGTCTTTTAACAAGCGTTGGAAATCCGGATCGCTTCCAGCCCGCGCATCATGGCGGCTTTGCAATGTCGGCAGCAACGTCGAGACAGTGTCGGAGGGCGTGTAATTCGCGGGCTTGACCTGCGCCCACGGCAGCGCATTGTCATAACTGGTCTCGCCGAAGCTCGTGGGATCGGTAAGTCCCGGTAAGCTGATATCAGGCGTCACGCCGCGCAGCTGCGTCGTACCGCCGTTGACCCGGAAAAACTGGGCAATCGTCACTTTCAGCTCCCCGAACTCAGGCTTGCTGTTGCGGACGATCTGGTCAAGGTCGACGACGGTCTGAACGGTGCCCTTCCCGAAACTGGGTTCGCCGACGATCACGCCTCGACCATAATCCTGGATGGCCGCGGCAAAAATCTCTGAAGCCGACGCCGAGCCGCGATTGATCAGGACACCCATCGGGCCTGCCCAGACAGGCGCTGCAAGCTCAGCGCTTTTGACCTCGATCTTGCCGTCGCTGCCGCGTTGCTGAACGACCGGTCCATTGCCGATGAAGAGACCGGTCAAATCAATCGCCTCGTCCAATGAACCGCCGCCATTGTTGCGCAGGTCAATCAGAACGCTGTCGACCTTTTCTTCCTTCAGTTCGTCGAGAAGCTTGGCGACATCGCGGCTTGCGCTTTTGTAATCCTGGTCACCTTTGCGCTTGGCTTCAAAATCCTCATAGAATACCGGCAGCGTGATGATCCCGATTTTACGCGTGGCGTCGCCCGCCTTCACGGACAGCACAGTCTTCCTGGCAGCCTGCTTGTCGAGACTGATTTTATCGCGCACCAGGCTGATGACGCGATGCGTGCCATCTGCTCCGGCATCTGCCGGCAGGATATCCAGCCGCACGACGGAGTCTTTTTTTCCGCGTATCATCTGCACGACTTCATCAAGGCGCGTGCCCACCACTTCTTTGATCGCCCCATCCTTGCCTTGACCAACGCCCGTAATGCGGTCTCCGACCGCGAGCTTGCCGGAAAGCTGCGCCGGCCCGCCAGGCACGAGCTCACGGATCGTCGTGTAGTCGTCGCGTTCCTGCAGCACGGCACCGATACCAAACAGCGAAAGCTTCATCGAGACATTGAAGTCGGCTGAAGCGGCCGCGCCGAAATAGTCCGTGTGCGGATCGATCGACGTTGAATAGGCATCCATGAACGACTGGAAAACGTCGTCGCTTTTAAACTTGTAAGCGCGCTCGAGTATGTTCTCATAACGTTTGTCGAGCGTTTCGCGGATGGCCGCGTCGTTTTTGCCGCCGAGTTTCAACCGCAACCAGTCGCTCTTGACGCGCTTGCGCCAAAGCTCATTGCTCTCGGCTTTCGACTGCGACCACGGCGCTTTATCGCGCAGCACCGAATAATTTTCCTGCGTACTGAAATCGAAGTCCTGCTTCAGCAGGCTGCGCGCATAGTTCATGCGGTCGACAACGCGCTGTTCATAGGCGTTGAAAATCGCAAACGGGATCTTCAAGTCCTTCCGTTCTATCGCATCGTCGATCTCGCTGCGATCGGACATGAACTTGTCGATGTCCGCTTGCAGGAAGAGCATGCGGTCCGGATCAAGTGACTTGATGAACTGATCCATGATCCTGGCCGACAAGGCGTCGTCGAGTGGAACGGGCTTGTAGCTATACCGCGAAAGAAATTGTGCGCTCAACTCAGCGGCCTGCGCTTGTCGCTTTAGCGGCGCCAAAACAGGCGGTGATGCGACTTCAGCATATGCGGACTGTGCAATTGCAAGAAATGCACCAAGGAAAACGTAGGCTATGCGCATTCAGCGTTGATCCAATTCTTGATGCCGAGTGTCGATGTGCGATCTATGTGACGCAATCATGGTTTTTTGGCAACCAAATGGCAAACGACATGGTTTGCAAAGTGGCGGAAACATATCCGCGCGTGGTCGGCGTCTCCGTAGCCGACGCTCAATCCGCCTGCACGTCTTTCCAGGAAACGAATGTCGCAGCTTGACCGCGACGGCATCCGATGCGGTCGACGAGATCCCAGACGATGGCGTTCTCGATATAGAAACGCCGCCCTGACTTGGCAATGCGAAGTCCGCGGTAGTCGGCGATAAAGCCGTTGGCCGCCACGGTATTCAACAGCCTGTCACGTTCCGCGCGATCGGGTGCCTCCGCCGAAAGGCGCGATGGCAAAGTGATGAACTCGTCCCATGAATATTCAAAACAGGCCTGGGCGGCGCGGTTTGCGTAGATAAAGCGCGGATCGGCGTCGGTATTGTGAGCAAGGACCACCGCCGGCGAGTGGTCATACAGCCATTCGGCACCCTGGCCTTCCGGCGTCAGGCGGCGTCCCACGCTTCGTTCGAAGCTTTCCGCCATCAATGCGTAAAATTCGAGATCGTAAGACAGGTCGAGTCCGGCGTCGTTGTAGTTGGCAATCATGCTGCGCATCCTGGATTGCGGCGAGAGATGTTGAACTGATGTTCTCGCTACAAAATCCTTTTGCGCTACAGAAAGCGCAAGCTCCAAATGCGACGCGGTCAAGCTGGCGACCGGGACTTCAGGCGTCATCCTGGAGGTAGCGTTCCGCGAGCCTTGCCCACATGGCTGCGCCAACCGTGAGGCTGGCATCGGCGAAATCATATTTGGGACTATGCAGGATGGCGGAATTCATGCCGTTGCCGAGACGCAGGAAGCTGCCCGGCTTGTGCTCGAGAAAGTGCGAGAAATCCTCGCTGCCGGGAATGAGCGGGCAGGTCGCGACCTTGTCTTCGCCGACCAGTTCCGCCGCGACGATCCGGGCAAAATCTGTCTCATCGGGCGAATTGACGACGACAGGATTGCCGCGATCGTAGTTGATCTCGATCGAAGCACCATGACCGTCCGATACCGAACGGGCGAGCTTGGTGATGCGTTCCTGCAGGAGGTCGCGAATGCCAGGCTCGAAGGAGCGCACGCTCAATGCGAGCTTGGCATACTCAGGAATGACATTGACGGCATCGCCGGCATGGATCGTGCCGACAGTGATGACCGCCGTCTGGGTCGGGTCGAGGTTGCGCGAGATGATCGTCTGCAGCGAGACGACGAGGTTGCACGCCACGACCACGGGATCGATGGTCAGGTGCGGCCGCGAGGCATGGCCGCCTTTGCCCTTGATGGTAATCTCGACGGTGTCCGACGCCGCCATCATTGGGCCGGATCGCAGCAGGATGGTGCCTTCCGGAGCGCCGGGATGGTTGTGGAGGCCGAAGATGGCGTCGAACGGGAACCGTTCGAACAGGCCGTCGGCGATCATTGCCTGAGCGCCGCTATTCTTGCTCGCCTCTTCAGCAGGCTGGAAGATCAACGTCACCGTGCCGCTGAAGCGGCGGGTACGGGCCAGATATTCGGCGGCGCCGAGCAGCACGGTCGTGTGGCCGTCATGGCCGCAGGCGTGCATCTTGCCGGGGGTGCCGCTGGCATAGGCAAGTCCGGTTGCCTCGACGATCGGCAGCGCATCCATATCGGCGCGGATGGCGATGCCCTTGCTGCCCTTGCCGGCGCTGAGGCGGGCGACAACGCCGTGACCGCCGACATTGCGGGTCACGTCATAACCCCAGCCTTCCAGCTTTTCCGCGACAAAACGCGCTGTTTCCGCTTCCTGGAAGGAGAGTTCCGGATGGGCATGCAGGTGCTGGCGGGTCGCCTTCAGCTCCGCCTCCATGGCTTCGAAATCGGAAAGGCGGGCATAGGCATTGTCGAGCGTGGGCATGAAAACATCCAGTATTGGTCGAAAAGGACGATTGCTCCGGCCCGAGGGTCGAAGCAGCGAGCTGACACCGGTCAGAGAAAACGGGCGAGAAAAGCCTGGGTCCGGGGATGTTGTGGATTGCCGATGACATCCTCGGGCTTGCCCATTTCGACGACATTGCCGCCGTCCATGAACACCACCCGATCGGCCGCCTCACGGGCGAAACCGATCTCGTGGGTCACGACGATCATCGTCAGGCCCTGTTTGGCGAGATCGCGCATGGTGGCCAGCACTTCGCCGACGAGTTCTGGGTCGAGCGCCGAAGTAGGCTCATCGAACAGCATCAGCTTCGGCTTGATCGCCAGGGCGCGGGCGATGGCGACGCGCTGCTGCTGGCCGCCGGAGAGCTGGCGGGGATAGCTACCCGCCTTTTCCGATAGGCCGACCCGCTCCAAAAGCCGCATGGCGTTCTCGGTCGCGGCCTTACGACTTTCTCCGTGCACGCCGATCGGGGCCTCGACGATGTTCTGCAGCACCGTCATATGCGGATAGAGATTGAATTGCTGGAACACCATGCCAATCTTGCGCCGCTGGCTGGCGATCCCGTTGCTCGACAGCTTTTCCAGCCGGTCCTTGCGGAGACGGTAGCCGATCTGCTCGCCATCGACTTCGATAAACCCCTTATTGATCGCTTCGAGATGGTTGATGCAGCGCAGGAAGGTCGATTTTCCCGACCCGGACGGGCCGAGCACGACGACGACTTCACCCGGCATGACGTCGAGGTCGATCCCCTTCAGCACTTCGAGCTGGTCGAAGGACTTGTGGACGTTGCGGGCTCTGACGAGGGGCTTTGCAATTTCGGCACCGGTCAATGGCTTGCCTCCTCGGTAAGGGTCTCGGATTTGGCGGCAGCGGTGTTGTTGCGCCGTTCGCTGCGGCCGTAATAGGCCTCGATATAGCTCTGGCCGAGATTGAGGATGGAGGTGATAAGCAAGTACCAGAGGACCGCGACCAGCAGCATCGGGACGATCTCGAAGGTGCGATTATAGATCGACTGGACGGAATAGAGCAGATCGGCCATGGCGATGACGCTGACGAGCGAGGTTGCCTTGATCATGCTGATCAGCTGGTTGCCCGTCGGCGGCACGATCGAGCGCATCGCCTGAGGAATGATAATCCGCCACAGCGCCCTCGCCTTGGTCATGCCGAAGGCTTCCGCCGTCTCGAACTGGCCACGATCGACCGAGAGCAGGCCGCCACGAATGATCTCCGCCATGTAGGCCGCTTCGTTCAAGGCCAGGCCGACGATCGCCGCCGTCATCGGCGTAATCACCGAATTGGTCTCCCAGCTGGCGAGCGTCGGGCCGAACGGAATGGTGATCGAAAGTTCGGGAAAGAGGGTCGAGAGGTTGTACCAGAAGATCAGTTGCACCAGGAGCGGCGTGCCGCGAAAGAACCAGATGAACAGCGATGCCAGCGACCGAGCGAGCCGGTCATTCGACAGCCGGGCGATCGCCAGTCCGAGGCCGAGCACGATGCCGATGGCCATCGCGACCACCGTCAGGCCCAGGCTGACGTAAAGGCCGTTGATAACAGTCGGATCGAAGAAATAAGCCGCGACGACAGGCCAGCCGAAATTCTCGTTGTGGGCGACGATCCACAGGAAGTTTGCGGCAATCAGGAGCACTGCCACCCACAAGAGGAGCCGGCCCGTTGGAAAGGGCTTGTGGGCATGGGCAACATCCCGGAAGTCCGCACCGCCAGACGGCGATGCGGCAGTCGTGCGGTCATTGCTCATTTCGGCAGGGCTCCACCAAGATTGAGACCGGGCTGCTTGATCATGTTGTTCTCAAGACCCCACTTTTTCATGATGGCGGCATAGGCGCCGTTATCCATCAACGCCTTGATCGAGTCGAGCAGAACGGGGCCGAGCGGCGAGCCCTTCGGCACCACGGCGCCCTGATAGAGGTCGTCGAAGCCATTCTTCTGGCCGACGCCGCTCAATTCCAACTGGCCGTTTGCCTGAGACACGAAATAGGTCAAGGGTGCCTGCGAGGAGAAGAAGGCGTCGGCGCGTTTGGAGCGGACCGCCAGGATAGAGCTCGGCTGGTCGGTATAGGACTGCACTTCGACCGCAGGCTTGCCGTCCGTCTTGCACTTTTCGACCTGGGCCTGGATCACCTTTTCGGCGGAGCCGCCGGCCATGACAGCAATGCGATTGCCGCAGGCGCTGTCGAGCGAACCGATGGCCTTCGGATTGCCCTTCTGGACGGAGAAGACCACGTATTCCTGAACCCAGTCGACGAAATCATTGGCCTCTTCACGGGTTTTGAAGTCACCGATCGGGCCGAAGGCGAACTGGTATCGGCCGGAATTGATGCCGGCGAGCAATGCGGTCAGTCCACTGACGGTTTCGTGCTCGATCTCGACGCCGAGCATCTGGCCGATCGCATCGGTCAGGTCGGCGCTGGCGCCGGTCAATTTCGTGCCGGTGACGATTTCATAGGGCGGAAAGGAACCGTTGTTGACGGAGATCATCTTGCCGTCCGTGCGGATCTTCTCCGGCAGGCGGGCGCGAAGCGCGTCGTTGACGGTCTGTTTTGGTACGGCCGTTTCCTCAGCGAAGACCGAAGTCGTCATCATCAGACCCAGCAGGGCGGCGGAAGCGATCAGTTTCGAGTGCATGTCATTCCCCTTTTTTTTGGTTTGCGAAAATCGTGATTCAACGATGAGGCCTGCGAAGAGTTTCCCCAGGCCTTGTTCATCGCGCCTTGGCGTGCCACGGAAACAACTCGGCGGGCGTCAAAAGGCGCGGCATGACTTTCTGTTCGTAAAGTTCTTCGGCAAAATCGGCGATCATTGCCTCGTTCTCGGCAAGCCCGCTGATGTTCCAGTTCGGCGGCAGGTCGGCCGCGCAGCGGCGCAGTTCGTCGATCATCCAGGGCGTGGTGTCGGCGTATTTCTCACGCTTTTCCAGCCACAGACGCTGGGACTCGTCGATCAGCTCGCTGAGTTCATCCATGATCCAGGGATTCTCCCTGACGATATCAGCCTTGAAGCCGATCAGATGCATGCCCGGGATATAGCCAACCTCGTGGAAGTAGGTGACCTCAGCGGCGCGGAAATCATCCAGCACCTGGCGGAGCGGCGATTCCTGATCGAAGAAACCCTTCGGCATGAAAGGCGTGAACACGGCATCGAGCCCGCCATCCAGCAGCAGATCGACCATCGGACGCTCGCCGGGAGCAGCCTCGATACGGCCGGGCCGTCCAAAACCATCGAGCCGGTCGGCGATCGGATGAGCTTCCGTCAGGCGCCCGGCATACCACATGGCATCCTCGACGCCGACGCCTTCCCGGCGCAACGCAGCACGGGTCCAGGTGTTTCCGGAATCGCGCCAGCCGGTCACGCCGATGTTCTTGCCGGCCAGATCGGAGAGCTTGCAGATCGGACTATCCTTGGTGGTGATGATGCAGCGATGGCGGAAGCCGCGCATGATGAAGTTCGGCATGCCCAGAACCCGATCATCGCCATCATGACGCATCTGCGAATAGCGGCTGAAGGACATTTCCGCGGCGTCATGCGCCGCATCATCGGCGAGGCTGGAGACCAGCGTGCCGACGCGATCCACTTTGATATCGAGGCGGGAAGAACTGACATCTCCGAGGACGAGCGGTGTCATGTAATCCCAGTCCCGGAGGGCGATGCGAAGCGTCACAGGCATGCAAAAACTCACAAAATTGCTCGACGAGCGGCAAATTAAATGTTCAAAATGCATAGTACAAATGTTATTACGTTATTGAACATTTAAAGTGAGAGAAAAATGGGCGATACGGTCGAAGCCTCCTGGTTTGCCGAAAAAATAGCCGACCGCAGTATCAGGGGGATCGCTCTCGAAACGAGCGCGCTGATCCGTGCCGGTGTCCTGCCCATTGGGACGCGCCTGCCGGCGATCCGCGATATCGCTTACGAATTGCATGTCAGCCCGGCGACGATCTCCGAAGCCTGGAGCGAATTGCGGCGGCAGAAGATCATCAGCGGCCGGGGGCGCAACGGCACCTGGGTCAGCGGTGACCGCTTTGTCGCCAAGCCGGAACGCCTCGCCAGCTCGGGAAATTATGCGGCAGGTGTGCTCGACCTCACCTTAGCCGGACCGGATGCAGCACTTCTTCCGCGGCTCGCCGAAGCGATGGCCTATGGCGCGTCCGTCGATGACCTCAACAGCTATGAGCGCAGCCGGATCGTCCCTGAGTTGAAGGACGCCGTTTCAGAGCGATGGCCCTATGAGGCGGAAGCCTTTCTGGCGACCAATGGCGGTTACAACGCCGTCTATACGATATTGCATGCACTGGTTTCCTCGGGTTCGTCGGTCGCGATCGAACATCCGACCGGGATGCGGCTGCTCGATATTCTGGAAGATCTCGGCGTAAAAATCATCCCTGTCGCCTGCGACGGCGAAGGCCCGCTGCCGGATTCGCTGCGCGAAGCATTGCAGCAACGTCCGGCGGCTTTCCTGTTCCAGCCGCGGTTGCATTCGGTGACCGGCGTTACGGTCAGTTCATCCCGCCTCGATCAGCTCGGCGATGTGCTGGAAGACAGCGATACGCTTATCATCGAGGATGACGGCGTCGGCGACGTGTCGGCGGCACCTCCGCAGTCGCTCGGCGACCGATTTGCGGAGCGGACGATCCATATCCTCTCACTCTCGAAAAGCCTCGGCCCGGATCTGCGTCTCGCAGTTCTGTCGAGTTCCGCGCCGATCGTCGACCAGATCCAGTCTTACCGTTCCTTCAGCGCCGGCTGGACCAGCCGTATCGTGCAAGGTGCCGCCGCCTGGCTATTGCGCGATCCGGCAACCTGGCAGCTTATCGCCGAGGCGCGCGAGATCTATCGGCAGAGGCGCGACGCTCTTGCCGATGCGCTCAGCGAACGGGGAATACCGATACCACCAAGCCAGGGCCTGTGCCTCTGGGTGCCCGTCGTCTCCGAACCATTCGCGATGGTGACGCTTGCCGCACGCAATATCGCCGTCAACCCGGGCAGCAAATTCTCCGTCCTGCCAAGCAGTCATATTCGCGTGGCGACCAGCACGCTCAGCGATCGCTGCGAGGAAGCCGCCGATGCGATCGCGCTGGCTCATGCGCCGTGAACGGCTGGGCCGCACCAGGTCTCTGATCCCCGTTCATTCCGCGCAAGTCCGGAACTACTTTCCCTCAAGCCATTCCTGCAGTTCTGCCTCAGCCCGCTCCAGAGCGCTGTAGTTCAGGAGTTTGCGCAGGAAAGCGACGGTGACGGCGCGGGCGCGCAAATTGAAGCGGCCGTCCTCGTGGTCGTCGCCGGCGCTCTGGTAGACGTCGAGCTTGTCGTAGAGCTGCTGCAGGCGGTTCTGCACGCTGCGCAGGGAAAGGCCCCGACGTTTGGCGATGGCCCGGTCGGTGAGGCCGAGCGCGATATCGACAAGGATCTCGTATTCGGAATCGGTAAAGCCGTTCGTCTGGCCGAGGCTCTTTTGCTGCAGGCCCCGCACCTCGCGGTCGATGACGCACTGGCTCTCGATGAAGATCGAGCGCAGCGCAAGCTTCAGCCGCTCGTCGGAGGCGGATTTCAGCACATAGCCATAGGCGGCGCCATCCGGCACGATGCGCGAGACGCCCCGTACGTAGGCCTCGTCCGAGTAATTCGACCAGAACAGGATGCGGGTCTCCGGCCGCTCCTTCCAGATGGTGCGCGCCGCCTCGATGCCGTTGCGGTTTGCCATCTGCAGGTCCATGACGATATGCGCCGACTTGTGGTCGCGGGCGAGCTTCTCGCCGACGGTTCCATTCTCCGCCTCGATCACCGTATCGCATTCCGGCAGAGCCGCGTTGACCGCCTCGTGCAGATAGGACCGGTGCAGCGGGTCGTCCTCGACGATCAGAACCTTCATTGCGCCCTTCTCCTCAGTTTGGCCCGATTGCCGGGTGGTTCGGTACGAGCGGTAGCACGACGCGCACCACAGTGCCGCGATTGTTGTGGCCGGGGCCGGTCGTGAACCGCGCCGAAATCAGCCGCGCACGGGTCTTCATATTGTCGATGCCGCCGCCGATCCGTCCCCGCGCCTTGGTGAGCCCGGTCCCGTCGTCGGAGATTTCGATCGACAGCCGCTCCTCGTCGGCCTCAAGCCGCACCATAACGGCCAGGGGCGCGGCATGGCGCACCGCATTGTTGATCGCTTCCTGGGCAATCCGAAACAGCGCGACGCTGACGGTCGGTTCCAGTCGCTCCAGTGCGCCGTGCGTCTCGTCGACAAGGCCCCATTCGATCCCCGATCCGCTGTCGCGGGTCGATCGGTCCAGATGATGTTCGATCGCTTGGGCGAGGCCGAAGAGCTGGAGCACGGAGGGTTTTGCCTGCTCGATGATCTGCCGCAGATCCTGCATGCAATGCTGCAGGGAACGGGAGATCGGCTCCAGCGTCTCGGGCGCCACCTCGCCGTGGCGCGACAGTCGATCGATCCGGCGGGCGAGCCGCGTCAGGTCGGCGAGCGTCTGGTCGTGCAGGTCCATGCCGATGCGCTGGCGTTCCTGCTCCAGGGCTTCGGTCAATTTCAGTGCACCTTGCCGCAAGCCCTCCTCGCGGGCGCGGGCCTCTGCCTCGACAATGGCCGAGCGTTGCGCCTGCTCGGCCGCCTGCAGCGCGAAGAAATAGGGCGTCAGCAGGTCGGCGATGATGCGGGCGCGTTCGATATCCTCCATCGTATAGACGCCCGCCCGGTGCGACGAGCAGGAAAGCGCCGCGATGATCGTGCCCTGCACCTTCATCGGCACATGCAAGCGGCTTCTCAGCGACTGTTCGACGATCGGCCGCTTGAACGCGCCCTCGAAGTGGAAACGAGGGTCGGTCATGGCGTCGTCCGCCAGCAGAAAATCCACCTCGCCCCAGAGCAGCGCGCGGATGGGGCTGTTGACAACAGGCGCACCGGCAAGCCCGCCCCAGGCGGTCTCGATGCCCGTCTCGTAGGCCGTGTGGTAGTTACCGCCCTCAAGCAGCACGCAGACATCGAGGTGGTCGTGCGGGATGATATGGGCGACCTCGGCCGCGACGGAACGGATAGCCGAGCGGAAGTCGAGCTGGCCCGCGAGCAGCCGGGAAATGCCGAGATAATGGTCGAACATGGCTGCGGGTACGAGATGCAGCATCGTCAGTTCCTCCCCGAGGCGGCAGCAGGCTCCTCAACCCGCCGCGACCCTTCGCAGTAAGCGCCCGCGGAAGCGCCGCCGTCTTGCGTAAACCCGCAGCTTGTTGCGCAAATCCCGCAAACGGATTGCCGCCTTGCCCCTGTACAGGCCGGTCGATCTCCCGCATCCTGCCCTTACTGAGAGGAGGAAGCTCAGTGCAAGAACAATTTTCACTCGGACCCAATTGGGCCGGCAGGAGTGAAGCGATCCGCCGACCAGCGCGATCATCAGGGAGGAAGACATGACAATCCGTAAGATGCTTCTGGCATCGGCCGCTATTGCTTGCGCCGCGATGCCCGTTTCCGCCTTTGCCGAGACATCGGCCAAGAAAATCGCCCTTTCCAACAACTATGCCGGCAATTCGTGGCGCCAGGCCATGCTGACGAGTTGGGGCAAGGTGACGGGCGAAGCCGTGAAGGCCGGCACCGTTGCCGCAGCCGACCCTTTCACCACCGCCGAGAACCAGGCGACGGAACAGGCCGCGCAGATCCAGAACATGATCCTGCAGGGTTATGACGCCATCGTGCTGAACGCCGCCTCGCCGACGGCGCTGAACGGTGCGGTCAAGGAAGCCTGCGACGCCGGGATCACCGTCGTGTCCTTCGATGGTATCGTCACCGAACCCTGCGCCTGGCGTATCGCCGTCAACTTCAAGGAAATGGGCCGCAGTGAGGTCGAGTACTTATCGAAGAAACTTCCGGACGGCGGCAACCTGCTCGAGATCCGCGGCCTTGCCGGTGTCTTCGTCGACGACGAAATCTCGGCGGGCATCCACGACGGTGTCAAGCAGTTCCCGCAGTTCAAGATTGTTGGCTCCGTTCACGGCGACTGGGCACAAGACGTGGCGCAGAAGGCTGTTGCCGGCATCCTGCCGAGCCTGCCCGACATCGCCGGCGTCGTAACGCAGGGCGGTGACGGCTATGGCGCCGCACAGGCGATTGCCGCAACCGACCGGAAGATGCCGATCATTATCATGGGCAACCGCGAGGACGAACTGAAGTGGTGGAAGGAGCAGAAGGACGCGAAGAGCTACGAGACCATGTCCGTATCCATCGCGCCAGGCGTCTCCACACTCGCTTTCTGGGTGGCCCAGCAGATCCTCGACGGTAAGGAAGTCAAGAAGGACCTCGTCGTGCCCTTCCTGCGCATCGACCAGGACAATCTCGAAACCAACCTCGCCAATACCCAGGCCGGCGGCGTCGCCAACGTGGAATACACGCAGGCAGACGCAATCAAGGTCATCGAGTCCGCAAAGTAATTCTCCCGGCGACTGCCGCGCATCCGCAGAAGGTCGCGCGGCATTTTTTTTCAAGCAGGCATGGCGGGCAGCATGGATGACGTTTTGAAGGCGGTGATCGCCGTCGATGGCGCCAAGGTGAGTTTCGGCGCAGTCAGGGCACTCGATGGCGTGACCCTTCGCGTCATGCCGGGCGAATGCGTCGGGCTTGTCGGACACAATGGCGCCGGCAAGTCCACCATCGTCAGCGTCATCAACGGCGGTCTCACACCGCACGAAGGAGGTGTGGCAAGCGACGGCGAACGGCTGGAGCGTTATGGCATCAACGCTGCGCGTGCCCGCGGTGTGCGCTGCGTCTTCCAGGAGCTTTCGCTCTGCCCCAACCTTTCGATCGTCGAGAACACGCGCATCATGCATCGCCATCTCGGAGGCTTCGGCTGGCGAAGGCGCGCCGCACAAATCATCGAAACGAGCCTCGACGCCGTCTTTCCCGGCCATGGCATCGACAGCAGCCGGGCCGTGGGGGATCTTTCGATCGCCGAGCGGCAGATGGTCGAGATATCAATGGCCTTTTCCGACGCCGGCATTGCGCCGCGTCTGGTGATCCTCGACGAACCGACCTCGTCGCTCGATGCAAGCCTTGCCCGGCAGATGCTCGACCATGTCCGCCGCTTCATCGCCACGGGCGGGTCCGTCATCTTCATCTCTCATATCCTGCACGAGATCCTCGAAACCTCCGACCGCATCGTCGTCATGAAGGACGGCCGCGTCGTCGCCGAGCGCCCGGCGCAGGGCTTCGACCATCACGGCCTCGTCGAAGCAATGGGCACTGTTGCGAAGGAGGAAACCAAGCGCTCGGCCCGCGAACAATCCATCGCTCCGCTCGTTCTGTCCCATCAGGCGAAGGGTCTTCCCTTTGCGGCCCGCAAGGGCGAGATCATCGGACTGGCGGGTCTGGCCGGCCATGGGCAGACCGAGCTCCTGCTTGCCCTGCATGCCGCCCAGTCGAGCAACTGGCTGCCCCAGCGCGATCCGCTCGTCACCTTCGTTGCCGGCGACCGCCGCCTAAACGGCGTCTTCGAACTCTGGAGCATCCTGCGCAACTTCTCCATCGCCTCGCTCGGTGACCTCTCCCGGCGCGGCCTCATCCTCGCGGGCGAAGAAGAGGCGAAGGGCGCCGACTGGAAGCGGCGGATCGAGATCCGCACGCCCCATATGGACAACCGCATCCTGTCGCTTTCGGGCGGCAACCAGCAGAAGGTGCTCTTTGCCCGCGCGCTTGCAACGCGCGCACCTGTCGTCCTGATGGACGATCCGATGCGCGGTGTCGACGTCGGCACCAAGCAGGAGGTCTACGCGATCATCCGCGAGGAAGCGGCGCGCGGCCGCACCTTCATCTGGTACTCGACCGAGATGGACGAGGTTCGCCTCTGCGACCGCGTCTACGTCTTCCGCGAAGGCCGCATCACGGCCGAACTCGCCGGCGACGCGGTCAACGAGAAGAACATCATCGCCGCCTCCTTCGAAGGGGTCGCCGCATGACGTTCCGGCTGTCGTCCGACGCCCTGCGTCTAGCCATTCCCGCCCTATCGCTGACGCTGCTGCTCGCCGCCGTCTTCTGGCTGCAGCCGCGCGCCATGAGCTATGTCGGGCTCAACCTGCTGTTCAACCTGGCTGTGCCGATCGCGCTTGCGACGATCGCCCAGATGATCGTGATGGCGGTCAACGATCTCGATCTCTCGATGGGCGCCTTCGTCAGCTTCGTCGCCTGCGTCACCGCGACCTTTCTGCGGGATGCCCCGGTGATCGGCGTGCTGATCCTGGCCGGCGCGATCGCAACCTATGCGGGCCTCGGCGTCGTCATCTATCTACGCAACCTGCCGTCCATTGTCGTGACCCTTGGCATGAGCTTCGTCTGGGGTGGCCTTGCCGTCCTGCTGCTGCCGGCACCGGGCGGACAGGCGCCGGACTGGGTGCGCTGGCTGATGACCGTCAAGCCGCCGCTGGCGCCGATGGCGATCGTCGCCAGCATCGTCATCGCCTTGGTCGCCCACCTTCTCGTCATGCGGTCGTCGCTCGGCGTGCTGATGCGCGGCATTGGCGGTAACCAGCGTTCGGTCGAGCGCGCCGGCTGGTCGATTGTCGGGGCGCGCGCTGCCGCCTATGGTCTTGCCGGCCTCTTTGCGGTGCTCGCCGGCATCGCCCTCGTCGGCCTGACGACCTCGGCTGATGCCAATATCGCGTTGCGCTACACGCTGCTGTCGATCGCCGGCGTGATCCTCGGCGGCGGCGAGTTCATCGGCGGCCGCGTTTCCCCGATCGGCGCCGTCATCGGCGCGCTGACACTGACTCTTGCCGGCTCGTTCCTGTCCTTCCTGCGCATTTCGCCGGACTGGCAGATCGGGGCTCAGGGCGCGATCCTGATCATCGTGCTGGCACTTCGGCTGATGCTGAACCGCCTGGAGAAGCGGGAGAAACGCCGATGACCCCGCTCCTGCGCCTGTTCCGCAAACCCTGGATCTGGTCGTGGCTTGCCGCCTTTGTCGTCTGGTTCCTGACGATCATGGTGACGTTCGGCGCCAGCACGCTTGGCCTGTCGCAGGCAGCACTCACCTTCGCGGCTTTCTCGGTCATCGTCGGCATCGGCCAGATGTTCGTCATCACGCTCGGCCCCGGCAACATCGATCTCTCGGTTCCCGCCACCATGACGCTTGCCGGCACGGTTGCGCTGAAGCTGATGAATGTCGAAAACGGCATGATCCTGCCCGGGCTTCTCGTCGCCATCGTCATCGGCCTTGTCGTCGGCCTCGGCAATTATGCGCTCATCAAGGCGCTGCGCATTCCGCCGATCATCGCCACGCTTTCCATGAGCTTCATCGTCCAGTCCGCAGCGATCTGGACGAACCGCGGATTGCGCATCAAGCCGCCGAGCGTGCTGGCGGAGTTCACCACGTCGAACACGCTCGGCGTGCCGAATGTGGCGATCGTCGCATTCCTGATCTCGCTGCTGGCCTGGTTCCTGCTCGAGAAGACGATCTACGGACGCTGGATCTCGGCGATCGGGCAGAGCATGCCGGCAGCGCGCATGGCCGGCATACCGGTCGATGGCACGCGTCTCGTCACCTACCTTTTCTGTGCGGTTCTCGCATCGGTCGCAGGCTATCTGCTCGCCTGTTTCTCCGGCGGCGCGGCGCTCAACATGGGCACGGAATATCTGCTGATGTCGATCGCCGTCGTCGTGATCGGCGGCACGGCGGTTGCCGGCGGCGATTCCAACGTACCGGGCATCTGGGGCGCATCGCTCTTCATGTTCCTGGTCGTCTCCATGCTCAATACTTATGGGTTCGGCGCGGGCATCCGCCTGATCATGACCGGCCTTATCATCATCAGCGTTATCATGCTCGCCGGCGGTCGCCGGGCCGGCATGCGATAAACGGGAAAACCGCCATGGCCGAGGCCAGCATTTACGAAATCCACGACCCGCGCTTCCGGCAGATGATCGTGACCAGTGCCGGTCTGGACGAACTCTATTCCGGCTGCCGCTGGGCGGAGGGTCCCGTCTGGTTCAACGATGCGAACCAGCTGCTGTGGAGCGACATTCCCAACCAGCGCATGCTGCGTTGGACGCCCGAGAGCGGCGTCTCCGTCTATCGCCAACCCTCCAACTTCACCAACGGCCATACGCGCGACAGGCTGGGACGGTTGATCTCCTGCGAACATGGCGCGCGCCGTGTCACCCGCACCGAGATCGACGGCTCGATCACCGTCCTTGCCGACCGTTTCGAGGGCGCCCGGCTCAATTCGCCGAACGATGTGGTGGTGAAATCAGACGGCTCGATCTGGTTCACCGACCCAACCTACGGTATCATGTCGGACTATGAAGGTTATCGCGCCGAGCCGGAGCAAGCTACCCGCAACGTCTACCGGCTCGATCCGACGACCGGGGCGCTTTCCGCAGTCGTCACGGATTTCATTCAGCCGAACGGCCTCGCCTTCTCGCCCGACGAGACAATCCTCTATGTGGCGGATTCGGCCGCCAGCCATGACGAAAGCCTGCCGCGCCACATCCGCGCTTTCGACGTGATCGACGGCATCAGGCTGGCAAACGGCCGCGTCTTCTGCCTGATCGACAACGGCATTCCTGACGGCATCCGCACGGACGTGAACGGGAACCTTTGGTCGAGTGCGGCCGATGGCGTGCACTGCTTCGACCCGGCGGGTACACTGATCGGCAAGATCCGGGTACCGCAGACCGTCGCCAACCTCACCTTCGGCGGGCCTCAACGCAACCGTTTGTTTATTGCGGCGACGCGGTCGGTTTATTCGGTTTATGTGGCGGTGAGTGGGGCTCAGGTGCCGTGAGGTCGCAATACAAACCGTTGCTACAAAAAGCTCGGCGGCCCGCCCCGTATGCTGGCCGCCGAGTGCACATAAATCTCTTCATCATATGGGCTGATTGAACCCTCCGCTCGTAAGGCCATGCATTTCCCGGATCAGATCGGCCGCCCGCTCTCCGATGACAACACAAGGCGCCATCGTGTTGCCGGTGGTGATGCGAGGCATGATCGAGGAGTCTGCGATGCGAAGGCCATCAATACCGTACACTTTGAGCTCGTTATCGACCACCGACATGCTGTCGCGTCCCATCTTGGCTGTGCAGGATTGATGCCAGTAGGTGACGGCCGATCTGCGGATGAAGTCAATCATTCCCGATCGATCGCGCGCGCCTGGCGCTGTCTCTCCCGTCACCAGCGGCGTAAACGCTTCGCTGTTTCCCAGTTCCCGGCATAGCTCCACCGCGACCAGGGCAGCAGCCATGTCTTCTGGTTCACTCAAAGAGTTGGGTTCGATTAGGATGGGGTCATTTGTATCCGGGCCGGAGAGCCGTAGTCGACCACGGCTTTGCGGTTGGGCGAGACCGCTAAACATTGTCCAGCCATGTTCGGGCGTTTGGAGACCCGTCTCGATCGGCGAAGGCACGGCGAACTCCAACTGGCACTGAAGAATGTCCGGCTGGGCAAGACGCGAGTCGCTTTTCCAATATAGTTTTGCTTCGCAGCCGCTACCACCGATGGTTTCAGGCTTTCGATATGCCCAGGTGCAGCCGAATGCGAGGTGATCCTGATGATTGCGACCAACACCAGGTAAGTGCTGAACGACAGGAATGCCATGAGCTTGTAACTCATCTTCCGGGCCTATACCCGACTGCATCAAGACTTTCGGCGTGTTGATCGCGCCAAGCGACAGCACCGTCTCGCAACGCGCCGTGAACTGACGTCGCTGACCATCGACAAGAACCTCGACACCAATCACCCGCTTGCCATCGAAGATGAGACGCGTGACCAGGGCATCGGTCAGCACCGTCAGGTTCGGCCGCGACATGAGCGGACGGACATAGGATCCGAACACGGATTCCCGCTTGCCATCTCGGATCCGCAGTTCAGCGATCGATGCCCCTCTGTCGGCGCCTAGGCTGTTGGCACTGTCCCTCCATCGATCGTATATTCGGTACCAGTGATTGATGCAGCCCGGTCCGAAGCGAGGAAGGCAATCAGGTTTGCGACCTCTTCCGGCTTTGCCGGACGCCCCAGCGGAATGCCGCCCAGCCCGTCCATGATGATCTTTTTGCCCCCCTCAAGGTCAGTTCCGGCCTGCTTCGCCAGGCGCTCTGCAAGGTGGACCGAAGCTTCCGTTTCGATCCAGCCCGGCGACACCCGAACGACACGAACACCTTTGGGCGAAACTTCCTTCGACATCGCCTTGCTGTAAGTGGAAAGTGCTGCCTTGGCTGCAGCATAGGCGGTCGTCGATTCTGGAAGCGGCAGGACTCTCTGGATGGATGTCACATGCACCACCACACCGTTTCCTTGAGCGACCATGCCCGGAACCAGTTGCCGATCCAGGCGAACGGCTGGAAAAAGGTTGAGCGACAGCTCCTTATGCCAGTCGTCTTCCGACAGTGCAGAAAATCCACCTCCGGCCGCTGAAGAGCCACCGAGCATATGGACGATGACGTCGACGCCGCCAAGGCGCCGCCGCGTGGCCTCTGCGACGATTGCACATCCCTCTTCCGTGGTCAGGTCCGCCTCGACGAACATTTCTTCCGACAGGCTTTCCGGACGGCCCCGCGCTGTCGTCAGCACCTTTGCGCCTAGCTCCCGAAACAGGCTGACGGTTGCAGCGCCGGTACCTTTTGTTCCAGCGGTAATGAGTGCGCGTTTGCCCCTCAGGTTGAGAAAGTCGGTCATGACCGGATCTCCAGCCAGACGATCCTGTCGTCCTTGAGGGTGAAGCCGTGGGTGAGCATCACCGGGCTACCGGGAAACTGGCCGCTCACCCTTGCTCGGACGATTGCTTTGTTGCCGTCAATCGCGGATTCCACGGGTTCTGCACGGTATTGGGTGGCCTTCTTCGCCGCCACCCACCACTCGCGGATTGCGGCGACGCCTTGATGGTGCGCTCCTTCGTCTTCGACGACGGCTTCGATCGCAAAGGTGTCCAGCAGCGCATCCGCGTCATTGCGACGGTCTGCTTCAAAGTACGTGTTTATGATACCGGGCATGTCCATTGTGTTCTCCTCATAATCTAACCGATACTTATCCCTCGACCATTGCGTAAATAAGTGGGATAAACCGGCATGCGATGATGAACAGATCGGGACGATGGAGCTATCCAGCCTGAAGGAACTTGAAGCGGCCATTGCAATTGCCAGGCGCGGGACTTTTCGAGCAGCGGCCATTGATCTCGGTATGTCCACGACCGCGTTGAGCCATACGATAAGCAGGCTCGAGGCGGGACTTGGCGTGCGGTTGTTTAACCGCACCACCCGCAGTGTGTCGCTGACGGATGCCGGCCGGTTGTTTGTGCAGCAGGTTGGGCCCACGCTTCAGGATCTCCATGCTGCTCTGGATCTGGTACGCTCCCACCGCGAGACTCCTTCCGGTACGATACGGATCAACGCAGCGCCATTTGCGGCGCGCGCCATCGTCTCACCGCTCGTGCTGGAGTTCCTGCGCCGCTATCCCGACATGAATGTCGATATCGTTACCGAGGGTAAAATGGTCGATATCGTCAAGGACGGGTTCGATCTGGGCGTCAGGGTAGAAGGCCTCGTTCCCAGCGACATGATTGCCGTTTCGCTCGGCCGGCCTCAGCGACACGCAGTGGTTGGGTCGCCCGAGTATTTCGAGAAACATGGTAAGCCCACGGTGCCTCCGGATCTTCTCAGTCACAGGTGCATTCGTGTTCGCCTGCCAGACGGCTCCTTGTTTCGATGGCGGTTCGAAAAGGACGGCGAGTCGTTGCAGATCGACGTGCGGGGGCCAATCGCACTCGACGAGACCAGTCTTACGCGGACTGCTGTGATCGAAAGCGCCGGCGTGGGCTATCTCTTTGAACAGGACATTCTCTCGGACATAGAGGCGGGGCGCGTTGTGCGCGTTTTGAAAGATTGGACGCCGCCGTATCCAGGGCTATGTCTATACTATCCTGGACGCCGAAATCTATCGGCTGGCGTCCGAGCATTCCTCGACTTAGCTCGTGAGTTCTCCCGAAAAGTGGGTTGACCCACTGCCTTCACCTTGAACGGTTTAGAACCGTTGGCGGTGAACCCTCCTGCGTCGCTCCTGCCTACCGCCCGCCTACTACTGCGCCGGTTCCAGCATCGCGCAATCTTCCCCGCCGTTGCACTCTCCCGAGAGGGTGCGCTGACCGAGCGCAATGATAAGGACGGTTGCGGCCCCGGCGGCTGCAGACACCCAGAATCCGCTCTGGGGACCGTAGCTGTCGACGACCCAGCCGGAGACGAAAGCGCCGAGCGCCATGCCGATGCCGATGCCGGTCATTACCCAGGTGACGCCTTCCGTCAGCACCGATTCCGGCACGCGACGCTCAATCAGTCCGAAGGCCGTAATAAAGGTCGGCGAGATTGCGATGCCACTGACGAAGACGGCCACAGCAAGCAGGGTTACCGAACTGCCGGCGACGAGCAGCGGCAGCGAGGTCAGGGCGAGGATCGCAACAGCGATCAACAACTGACGGTGCAAGGGGATGCGGATATTTAGCGCGCCGAGGGTCAAACCCACTAGGAAGGAACCGAGGGCATAGACACCGATGACCAGGCTTGCGGCATTCGGCTGACCAAGCTCCTTGGTGATGGCGACAACACTCACTTCAGCGGTTGCGAAGATCGCGCCGACGAAGATCAGCGCGAGTGTGATGATCTGCACCGGGCGCTGGCGGATCGCAGAGCCAACCGAAGCCGCGCCGGCGACATGACGCACCTTCGGCTCGGTGCCGCGCTGCACGATGAAGGCGGCCGTTCCGAGCGCCAGAAAAGCTGTGCTCACTATCATGCCGGCCTCCGGGAATAGGGCGACGGCCAGCCCGACCGACAGCGAGGCGCCGGCGATGTAGACCAGTTCGTCCGCGGCACTTTCGAACGCGAAGGCGGTGTTGAGTTCGGGCCGGTTGCGAAAGAGTTCCGTCCAGCGCGCCCGCATCAGCGCCGGAATGCTTGGCATGGCCGCCGCGAGGAAGGCAGAGGCAAATAGCGTCCACACCGGCCAGTTCTGATTGGCCGCGGTGATCAGCGCGATGAACGCCATCACCGATACCATGGTTGTTGGAACGACGACTGCCGTCTGGCCCAGTCGGTCGACCGCTCGCGAAATCTGCGGTGAAATCACAGCATTGGTGAGCGCATAGGTCGCCGACACGGCGCCTGCCAGCCAATATTCGCCACGTGCCTGGGAAAGCATGGCGACGATGCCAATCGGCGCCATGGCGATAGGAAGGCGTGCGAAAAAGCCGGCTGCGGAGAAGCCCTTGGCCCCAGGTGCCGCGAATATTTGTTTATACGGATTTGACATGGGACGATCCTTCCAGATATCGGATAGAACGCTTATATACGGAGCGTATGTGTTTTAGATAATGCATACGTTCCGTATGTCAATGAAAAAGATACGCGGCGTATGCCAATGGAGAAGAGATGCGCAAACCGCGCCAGGAGATGATCGCAGAGACCCGCGGCAAACTGATCGCAGCCGGGCGGCGTGCCTTTGGCACGATCGGCTACGCGGAAGCCTCGATGGACGATTTCACCGGCGAAGCGGGACTGACGCGCGGCGCCCTCTATCACCACTTCGGTGACAAGACGGGCCTGCTCCAGGCCGTCATCATCGAAATCGATGCAGAAATGACGGACCGGCTGAACGAGGTCTCGGCCGCCGCTCCCACGCGCTGGCAGGGATTTGTCGACGAGTGCTCCGCCTATATCGAAATGGCGCTTGAGCCTGAAATCCAGCGTATCATGTTTCGCGATGGCCCGGCTGTGCTCGGCGATATCTCGCAATGGCAGAACACCCCCGGCTGCATCGCCGCCCTCTCCCGCAGCCTCGACCGTCTCAAGGCCGATGGCGAGATCATCGATATCGACACCGAAACCGCCGCTCGCCTCATCAATGGCGCTAGCAGCCATATGGCGCTGTGGATCGCCAATGCGGAGAATCCGGAGGCGGTTTCGAAGCGGGCGGTCGCGGGATTCAAGGCTATGTTGGGCAGCCTCCGCAGGCAGCAAGGAGGTGTTTGATTTTCTATTCAGGCGCCATCGGGCCTGGGTCGTTCCCTTGACGATCGCGTTCCTGCCGCTGTGTAGCCACCGCTCCACACTCTGATACGTTTTTGGCATTTCCTGAAACATGCCAGATACCCAGACCCGTCAGACATCACTCCGTCACGAAATGTCGCCCTGGGCGACAAGAACATGGAGTGCCACATGAAGAAGTTTGACAATATTTTCGCCTGGCGCCGGCTTGCCCGCGGAGCAATGGTGATGGCGGTTGGACCGATGTTGCTGTTCCCAGCCGGTTACCTTGTGCCGGCGAGTGCCGCCGACGTCACATCGGACGGGCCGGCGACGCCGATCGAGGCCGACGAAACGATCCGCCCGTTCCAGATCCACGTTCCGCAGTCACAGCTTGACGATCTGCGCAAGCGCGTTGCCGAAACGCGTTGGCCAGACAAGGAGACCGTGAGCGACACCTCGCAAGGCATCCAGCTTTCGCGCGTCCAGGATCTGGTCCGTTACTGGGGCACTGATTACGATTGGCGCAAAGCCGAGGCGGAGCTCAATGCACTTCCGGAATTCATCACGACGATCGACGGCGTCGATATCCAGTTCATCCATGTGCGATCGCGTCATCCCAACGCCCTTCCGGTCATTTTGACCCATGGTTGGCCGGGTTCGACCTTCGAGTTCATCAAGGCGATCGGCCCTCTTACCGATCCGACTGCCTATGGCGGTAAAGAGGAGGACGCATTTGATGTCGTCATCCCTTCGATCCCCGGCTACGGCTTTTCGGGTAAGCCGACGGAGCTTGGCTGGGGCCCCGACCGCGTTGCGCGGGCATGGGACATCCTGATGAAGCGGCTCGGCTACGCGCACTACGTTTCCCAGGGTGGCGACCATGGTTCCGTTATCTCCGACGCGCTGGCGCGCCAGGCACCGAAGGGTTTGCTTGGTATCCATCTCAACATGCCGGCGACCGTTCCGGGCAATCTCACCAAGGCGATCAACAGTGGAGACCCGGCTCCCGCAGGGCTGTCGGCGCCCGAGCGGGATGCCTATGAATCCCTGAGCACCTTTTTTGGCCGGAATGCCGCCTATGGGGCCGTGATGGTGACGCGTCCGCAGACGATCGGCTACTCGCTTTCCGACTCGCCGTCGGGCCTGGCTGCCTGGATCTACGAAAAATTTGCGCAGTGGAGCGATAGCGAGGGCATTCCCGAGCGCGTTTTTTCCAAGGACGAAATGCTGAATGACATCACATTGTACTGGCTGACCAACACTGGGGCATCCTCGTCGCGGTTCTATTGGGAAAACAACAACAACAACTTCAGCTCAGACGCCCAGAAGACCAAAGAGATCAAGATCCCGGTGGCAATCAGCGTATTCCCAAAGGAGATCTACCAGGCGCCGGAGAGTTGGAGCAAGCAGGCCTATCCCACGCTGCATTACTACCACCGTGTCGATATGGGCGGTCACTTCGCCGCTTGGGAACAGCCCCAGCTTTTCGCTGAGGAACTGCGAGAGGCATTCAGACCGGTGCGCTGATCCATCGGCTGCAGAATGACGGCTTGGCATATCCGCGGCTGAGAGTGGCGAATTCAAAGCCGCGGAGAATCGAGCTCGAACCGTTTCATCAAATCATCCTCATCCCATTGTATTTTCCGCGGGTCAGTTCAATGCGCCGCCCGCTGCCAATACCTCGTCCGGCGTATCGACATCGAGCAAGGCTGCGTCGCCAACATCGACATCAAGCACAGGCAATCCTGATGTGGCGATGATATCGCGCGCGCCGACATCGCCTTCAAGTCTCAGGACTGCCTGATTGAGAGAACGTGGCAGGATAACGGGGTTGCCCGGTTTCCCTCGCGAGACCGCGCGCACGACGGCGTCGCCGCCCACATTGCGAAAGGCGGAAATAAGGGCATCGAGATGCGTCGTGGAAATGCCGGGCATATCGGCGAGCATGACGAGAATGCCGTCGGCGCTGTCAGCGCCCCTCGATGAGAATCCTGCCATGAGCGAGCTCGCCATGCCGCTGGCGTAATCGGGATTATCGACGAAAGTCAGAGCGAGCCCATCGAGCGCGGCCTCGATCTCGCTCCGGCAATGACCTGTGACGACGATAACGGAGGCTGCATCCGTACCGAGCGCGGTCAATGTTGACCGCCGCACGAGCGGCACGCCATCGAACTCGGCCAGCAGCTTGTGCTTCCCGCCCTCACCCATCCGGCTTGCCTTGCCGGCAGCAAGAATGACGATCGCGACTGACGCCTTACGCATAAGCCACCAGTCTTGCCGCAGCGATGTCAGCCAGAACCGACAGGGCGAGCGAGGTTGCATCTCGCGTCGGGCCGAACATCCCGATGGGCGCTTTGATGCGACCGATGTCATCCTTTCCGAAAGCCATGGTTGTCAACCGCACGACACGCCGATGATGCGTGCGGCTACTGCCGAGCGCGCCGATATAAAAGGCGGGCGAGTGAAGCGCGGTCTCGAGAATGGCGGCTTCGGCGTCGAGGTCATGATGCAGGAGCACAACGGCCGTGAAGGGGTCGATGATGTCGGCCGCAACCCTGCCCCCCTCGCCCTGTCCTCTGACGATCACGTCGTAGCCGGAAGCCTCGGCCAGTCGTGCGACGGCCTGCGCTTCGATCGTCTGCCCGGAAAGGACGACGCGGGTGCGGGGACGGTAGACGCTCAGGAAATCTCGCTCGAGCCAGCACGCCCGTGACAGTGGGTCTACCGCTTCGAGCGTCTGACGTTCTGGCGAATAGGCAAGACCGGCTGCCTGCCGCCGTTCGAGACGATCGAGAACCTCCCGCAAAGCGCTGACATCTTTGAGGACATGGATTGCGACGGTGATCCCGCCGCCGCAGGGAAGGACAATGTCGAAGAAGGGAGAGCCGTCGCCGAATTTGACCGTGCGGTCCCGTCCTTCCGCCATTGCCAGAAGCGCTTCGGAAGCGACGGCGGCTTCGACACATCCGCCGGAGACATAGCCGCAGAACCGCCCGTCTGCGGCAACCGCCATATGAGCGCCGAGCGCCCGCGCGGCCCCGCCCCGGATGTCAACGAGAGTGGCGAGCGCCGCCACGCCAAGACCATGGGCGTCTATCGCGAAGCGAAGCAGGTCCGACGGATCGTCGGTGGACGAGGCCCTGACGGGAATTGGCGCCGTGATGGGCGCAAGTGTCTGATCCATCGGAAATCCTACAGGAATTGGCGGCGGTCCGCTTTCGAGACCGCCGCCGAAATAATCAGGCCACGTCCGGCAAGCCGCCGATAAGCTTGTCAAGCGTCAGCGGATAGTGCCGAACCCTGACGCCGGTCGCGTTATAGACGGCGTTGGCGATTGCTGCCGCGACGCCGCAAAGGCCAAGCTCGCCGACGCCCTTGGCCTTCATCGGCGAGGACATCGGATCGGTCTCGTCCATGAAGATTACCTCCTGGTGCGGAATGTCGGCATGCACCGCCACTTCGTAGCTGGCGAGATCGTGGTTGACGAAGAAGCCGCGGCGGGTGTCGACCGCCAATTCCTCGGACAGTGCGCCGCCGGCCCCCATCGTCATCGCGCCGATGACCTGGCTGCGGGCGGTGATCGGGTTGAGGATGCGGCCCGCCGCGCAGACTGCGAGCATCCTGCGAATACGGCTTTCTCCCGTAGCAATGTCGACGCCAACCTCCACGAAGTGTGCGCCGAATGTCGATTGCTGATGCGTCTCGGTAAGCTCTCCCCACTTGATGGTGTCCTCGCCGACAAGACCCTCCGGACCGGCGGCTTCGGCAAGAGGCACCGAACGATTGCCCGAGCGGACCGCGCCATTCTCGAAGATGACGTCTTCGGAGTTGAAGCCGAGCTTCTTGGCGATTGCCTCACGCAGCTTGACACAGGCTGCGTAGACGCCGGACGTGGAGGAATTCGCACCGAACTGTCCGCCGGAACCAGCAGAAACCGGAAAACGCGAGTCGCCAAGTTGGACGGCGACCTTGTCGATCGCAACCCCCATCATCTCGGCGGCAGTCTGGGCGATGATCGTGTAGCTGCCGGTCCCGATGTCGGTCATGTCGGTTTCGACAGTCACGACGCCTTCCCGGTCAAGCTCTACCCTTGCTCCTGAAGGAAGGGCGAGGTTGTTGCGGAAGGCGGCGGCAACGCCCATGCCGACCAGCCAGTTGCCGTCACGCCTGGAACCGGGCTTCCCCCGGTTACTCCAGCCAAACCGCTCCGCACCGAGCGTGAGGCAGCCGATGAGATTGCGCTGGGAAAAAGGCCGCTGCGGCTTTTCCGGATCGACCTGCGTGTCGTTGACGATCCGAAACTGCACAGGATCGATCCCAACTTTTTCGGCAATCTCGTCGATGGCGATTTCGAGCGCCATCAATCCGGGGGCTTCGCCCGGAGCGCGCATGGCGTTGCCCTCCGGGAGGTCGAGTGTCGCCAGCCGCATCGCGGTCATCCGGTTCGCCCCTGCATAGAGAAGACGGGTCTGATTGACAGCGGTCTCAAGCTGGCCGCCGGGTTGGTCGCCCGACCAGCTTTCGTGCGCTATGGCGGTGATCTTGCCGTCACGCTCGGTTCCAATGCGGATCCGCTGGATCGTCGCCGGCCGATGGGTGGTGTTGTTCATCAGGAAGGGCCGGGGCAAGGCGACCTTGACGGGCCGCTTTGCCGCACGCGCGCCGACAACGGCCAGCACGGCATCCGCCCGCAGGAACAGCTTGCCGCCGAAGCCGCCGCCGATGAAGGGCGACATGAGGTGGATCTTCTCCTTGTCGATGTCGAGCGTCGTCGCAAGGTCGGAGCGCCACCAGTCGATCATCTGGCTGGAGGTCCAGACGGTCACCTCTTCGCCGTTCCAGGCTGCGATCGATGCGTGCGGCTCCATCATCGCATGTGACTGGTCGGGCGTCGTGTAAGATGCGTCAACAGTGACGGGAGCTGACCTGAAGGCCGCCTCGAAGTCGCCGACCGCTGTATCGGGCTGCTGCGATTCATCCGGCTTGACGGCTGAATCCTTTGCCATGCCGAGATCGAACACACCCTTCTCCTCGGCATAGTCGACCTTGACCAGGGAGGCTGCGGCGCGTGCCTGCTCAAAGGTCTCGGCGACGATGACCGCAATTGCCTGGTGATAGTGCTGAATCTCGTCGCCGCCAAAAAGCTTGGCGGTGTTGAACTTGCCCTTCTTCCGCTCGCCGATGTCGAGCGTCGTCACGACGGCAAGCACACCCGGAGCCCTCTTGGCGGCGGACACGTCCATGGACGTGATGCGGCCCTTGGCGATGGCCGCACCGATGGGATAGCCGTAGGCGTAGGACATATTCGGATCGTGCCACTCATAGGCGTACATCGCGCGGCCGGTCGTCTTGAGCTGGCCGTCGATCCGATGGATCGGCTGACCGACCACCTTCAGATTATCGATCGGGTTGGTTGTCGCTGGCGTATCGAACTGCATGGCTCAACCCCTTGCTTCGGCGATGACCGCGCCGAGCGTGCGCTCGACCAGACGGACCTTGAAACGGTTCTGTTCGGTAGGACGGGCGCCGGCAAGAAGGACGTCTGCCGCCGCGCGCGCACCTTTCGGCAGCTCGGCTTCGGCTGCCTCGATGCGCCATGGCTTATGGGCGATGCCGCCGACGGCGACCCGCCCTGTACCATCCGGCTGGATCACGGCTCCGACCGAGACGAGTGCGAAGGCATAGGAGGCACGGTCTCGCACCTTGCGATAGATGTGCTTGCCGCCGAACGGGGGCGGCAGCAGGACCGCCGTGATAAACTCGCCGCGCTCGAGAACGGTTTCGATATCAGGCGTGTCGCCGGGCAATCGATGAAAGTCGGCGATCGCAATTGCGCGACGACTGCCGTCGGCCTTGACCGTTTCCACGACAGCATCGAGCGCCCGCATGGCGATCGCCATGTCACTCGGATGCGTGGCGATGCAAGCTTCGCTGGTGCCGACGACGGCATGCTGGCGGCTAAAGCCGCCGATGGCCGAACAGCCGCTGCCCGGCTGCCGCTTGTTGCACGGCTGGTTCGGGTCATAGAAATAGGGACAGCGCGTGCGCTGCAGGAGGTTGCCGGCCGTCGTCGCCTTGTTGCGCAGTTGCCCGGAGGCACCCGCGACCAAGGCGCGGGACAACAGACCATAGTCGCGGCGAACAGTCTCGTGCGCTGCAAGATCGGTGTTGCGGACCAAGGCGCCGATGCGCAGCCCGCCCCCCGGCGTGGGCTCGATCTTGTCGAGGCCGAGACCGTTGACGTCGATCAGATGCGTCGGCGTTTCGATCTCGAGCTTCATCAGGTCGAGGAGGTTGGTGCCGCCGGCGATGAATTTGGCTTCAGGATTGGAGGCTGCCGCCTTGGCAGCGGTCTCGACGGATGAGGCACGTTCGTAGGTGAAGGCTCTCATGCTTTTATCCCCGCGACTTCCGAAATGGCGTCGATAATGTTGGAATAGGCGCCGCATCGACAGATATTGCCACTCATGCGCTCGCGGATCTCGGCCGGAGTGACGGCCGCCTCAGCCGTAAGATCGCCGGTAACGTGGCTCGGTATGTTCGCCTTGATCTCTTCCAGCACCGCCACGGAGGAACAGATCTGTCCTGGCGTGCAGTAGCCGCACTGGAAGCCGTCATGCTTGATGAAGGCCGTCTGCATCGGATGAAGGTTTCCAGGCTGGCCGAGCCCTTCGATCGTGGTGATTTGATCGCCTTCGTGCATGACCGCCAGCGTCAGGCAGGAGTTGATGCGGTGGCCGTCGACCATGACGGTGCATGCACCGCACTGGCCGTGGTCGCATCCCTTTTTCGTGCCTGTGAGATGCAAGTGCTCGCGCAACGCGTCGAGCAGCGACGTTCTGTTGTCGACCTCGAGATCGCGGTTCTCACCGTTCACCGTGAAGGAAACTTTCGATGTATAGGCCATGTCATTTCCTGGGGACTGCGCCGCCGCGGGCGCGACGGCTCCGGTGACCGCAATCGCTGCGGCCGACGAGATAAGTAGATCTCGACGGGAAAGTTCCAGTTGTGTCTGGCTTGGCATGAACTGTTCCACCTTGCTCGTTGGACATAGGCGCGTCAACGCCGTCTGCTGAGGTAGTGCATCTCCGCCGTCTGATTAGGTCCCTTCCGTTGCATACGGTTATCGATCTGGCTCATGAATTCCCCGGGCCGCGGTCATAAGATGCCGCGAACCACATCTTCAATGAAGTGTCTTGAATGTGGAAGCGCCGGCGGAGTAACGCCCGTCGATGCGCGCGAAAAAAAGCAGCGCCATGCGCAAAAAATGATGCTTTTCGGGCTCATCATTATTCCCTACTCCCTATCGAAGCAGGTGACGAAAAGGGATGACCGCATGCCCACGCCGTTTTACTGGAACGAGCTCAATACATATGATTTTGCCGGCCTCTCCCCCGAGACCACGATTGCCGTTCTGCCCATCGCCTCGACGGAACAGCACGGCCCGCATCTGCCGATCGCAACGGATGTCGCCATCGCGACCGGCATGCTGGCGGAGCTGAAGCGGCAGCGGTCGGAGGATCTGGACATCCTGGTCCTTCCGACACAGGAGATCGGCAAGGCCAACGAACACATCTACGGCCCCGGCACGCTGTCGCTCAGTGCAGAGCTGCTCATCCCCGTCTGGACGGCGATTGGCGCAAAGGTTGCCGAAGCCGGGCTGCGGAAGATGGTGATCGTCAATTCCCACGGCGGCAATGTCGACATCATGAGCATCGTCGCGCGCGAACTGCGCGTGCGCCATCAAATGGCGGTGGTCTCCACGCAATGGGGCCGCTTCGGTCACCCCGAAGGCATGGTCAGCGATCACGAGAGCAAATACGGCATCCACGGCGGCGATGTCGAAACATCGTTGATGCTGCACTTCCGCCCCGAGCTGGTGCGCATGGACAAGGCGCAGAACTTTGCCTCCAAGGCCGAAGGGATGCGGCAGCAATCCAAATTTCTTCAGCCTCTGCCGCCGCATTCGCTGGCCTGGATCGCGCATGACCTCAATCCCCTCGGCGTTGTCGGCGATGCCTCGATCGCCACGGCTGAAAAGGGCGAGGCGATCTGCCGCCATCAGGTCAAGGGGTTTGTCGAGCTGCTCCGGGATCTCAAGGCCTATCCGCTTTCGAATCTCTATGTGAAATAGGCTCAGCCGCGGGTTTGACATCCGGTGGGATATGACCCTTGGCCTGCAATTCCTGCACCAGGCCGAGCAGTTCGGCGAGCAGATATTCGACGAAAAGGCTGGTGGCCGCGTCGAGAGGCGCGCGGGCGCGGGCAAACAGCTTCATCTGCTGGTAACGCGCATGCGGCTCGGCGATCGGCCGGAAGACGAGTTCACCGCGCCGGCATTCGGTGATGACGTCGAGCGGATTGAGCAGCGTCAGCCCGGTGCCGCATTTGACGAGCTGCTTCAGCATCTCCGATGCATTGGTTTCCAGCACCGGCTCGACCGAGATCGGCAGGCGCGCAAAAGCAAGGTTGATCACCTCGCGCAGGCTGGTGCCCGGCTGCGCCAGAACCAGTTTTTCCTGGGTGACATCGGCAAGGTTGATCGGCCCGGGACCGATCAGGTGATGCCCTGGCGGCAGCACGACACCGATCGGGATATCGAAATTTCCAAGCGTGCGGATGCCTGGAGTGGCGGGGATGTTGAAGCCGAGACCGATATCCACCTCGCCGGATACAACGGGGCTGGCCGTCGTGCCGCCGGTATCGTTGCGCAGCTGGACGAAGACGCGCGGATGCTCTGAAAGAAAGCGCGCGATGATTTCGGGCAGCGGCCCGGCGGCAAGCCCAACGGTCGTCACCATGCGCACCTTGCCGGCCTGCTGCATCTTGAGGCTGCGGATGCGCCCCTCCAGGCGCTCGTAATTCTTCAGCACGTCCCGGATATGTTCGATGCAGAGTTCGCCGGCAGCCGTCAGCCGCAGGCCACGCGGCAACCGCTCGAAAAGCGGCGCCCCGATCTCCTCCTCCAGCGCCAAAATCTGCCTGTTAACCGCCGATGACGCAACATTGAGGCGCGCGGCCGCCTTGCGGATCGAACCGCACCGGGCGATCTCGTTGATGTAAAGAAGGCGTCTGGAGTGCAGCATGGTCTCTCCGATGCATAAATTTTGCGCAGGGCGCACAAATTATTTTCAGCTTTCCGACAGATGCCGAAAAGGCATCAATGCGCACGAATTTTGATGCTTTTCAAAGCGCATGGCAATGGCTCAAATTCCCTCAAACGGGAGCCACTAAGGTCTCCCTCGGCCACAAAAGGGGAACTGCCGACCATGTTGAAAGCACAGACGAAGATGCAATTCCTGAGCTGCCTCGGCCTCGCCTCGATGCTTGCGGCTGCCTCACCGGCGCTTGCCCTCGACAAGGTGAGCTACGGGACGAACTGGCTTGCCCAGGCGGAGCATGGCGGCTTCTACCAAGCCGTCGCCGACGGCACCTATGCAAAATACGGCCTCGACGTCACCATCGTCCAGGGCGGCCCGAATGCTGCAAACAGCGCCCTATTGATCTCCGGCAAGCTCGATTTCTACATGGGCGGCCCTCAGGGAGAGATATCCGCCGTCGAACAGGGCATTCCGCTGGTCGATGTCGCCGCGATCTTCCAAAAGGATCCGCAGGTACTGATCGCCCATCCGGACAACGGCGTCGACAAGTTCGAGGACCTCGCCAAGCTGAAAACGCTGTTCCTCAGCAAGGACGGCTATCTCACCTATTTCGAGTGGATGAAGGCCAACTTCAAAGGCTTCAAGGACGAGCAGTACAAGCCCTATAACTTCAGTCCCGCCCCCTTCCTCGCAGACAAGGAGTCTGCCCAGCAAGGGTACCTGACCTCCGAACCCTACGAGATCCAGAAGCAGGCAGGCTTCGAGCCAAAGGTCTTCCTGCTCGCCGACAACGGCTACTCACCCTATTCGACGATGATCACGACCACGCAGGCGACGATCGATGGCAAGCCCGACGTCGTGCAGCGCTTCGTCGATGCCTCGATCGAGGGCTGGTACAATTACCTCTACGGCGACAACACCAAGGCGAACGCGCTGATCAAGAAGGACAATCCTGAAATAACGGACGGCCAGATCGCCTATTCGGTCACCAAGATGAAGGAATACGGCATCATCGAATCCGGCGACAGCCTGGACAAGGGCATCGGCTGCATCACCGACGCCCATTACAAGAAGTTCTTCGACGAGATGACTGCTATCAAGGTCTTCAAGACCGACACCGACTATACCAAGGCCTTCACGACGAAGTTCGTCTGCAAGGGCGCCGGAATGGCGCTGAAGAAATAAGCCTCCCGGGCCAGGTCCGCCGCTCGTCTGGCGGCGGACCGCACTCCTTCGATAAATGAGCGAGAAAATGTCCCTAGCCGAAACCAAGGCGGCGCCTTCCAAGGAGGCGAGAAAGCGGCCACTGGTCGTCATGCAGTCGGTGTCGAAGGTCTTTTCCAGCGGCACGACAGCGCTCTCGGGCATGTCGTTGACCGTCGAAAGTGGCGAATTCATCAGCCTGCTTGGCCCCTCCGGCTGCGGCAAGTCCACGGCGCTGCGCATCATCGCCGGCCTTGGCGACATCACCGCGGGCAAGATCGACTGGCCGAGTTCACGGATCAATTCCAAGGGCCTGCCTGAAGGTGATATCGGCTTCGTCTTTCAAGAGCCGACGCTGATGCCGTGGAAGACCGTTTTCGGCAACGTCTACCTGCCGCTGAAACTGCGCGGGATCTCCAAGGCGGAAGCCCGCGGCCGGATCACCGAAGCGCTGGCGACCGTCAGCCTCCAGGATTTCGCCGATGCCTATCCGCGCGAACTCTCCGGCGGCATGAAGATGCGCGTGTCGATCGCCCGCGCGCTGGTGACCAAGCCGAAGCTGCTGCTGATGGACGAGCCTTTCGCCGCACTCGACGAGATCACCCGCCAGAAACTCAACGACGACGTGCTGCGGCTGTGGAAGGCGACCGGCATTACGGTGATCTTCGTGACGCATTCGGTATTTGAATCCGCTTATCTCTCGAACCGCATCGTGGTGATGAAGGCGAGGCCCGGCCGCGTGCATGCCGATTTTCCGCTGACCACCAGCCTTGAGCGGGATTCGCATTATCGAACCTCGGAACAATATCGGCAGGCCTGCGAAAAAGCGTCTCGTTCGCTGATCGAGGCGATGGGCGGATCGGAGGATCACTGATGAGCGTCGAAAGCATCGAAACCGCAGAAGCCGCATCTCCGCCCGGCTCCCGACCGGCGAACGCCCGGCGGCGTGAGTTAGCCCTGCGCATTGCCGTGCCTTTCCTCGTCATCACCGTGCTCATCATCGCCTGGGAGCTTTACGTGGTGCTCTCGGACGTTCCGCCATACATCCTGCCCGGTCCCGGCGCGGTGGCTGCGGCCTTCATCAATGATTGGGGCACGCTGGCGCCGGCCCTCTGGGTCACGACCAAGATCACCTTCATCTCGCTGATGCTGGCGCTGATTGGCGGCGTGGGGTTTGCAATCTTCCTGGTGCAATCGCGCTGGATCGAGATCGCCTTCTATCCGCTCGCCGTTATCCTGCAGGTGACGCCGATCGTGGCGATCTCGCCGCTGATCCTGATCTACGCTCCCTCCACGCAGGTCGCGCTTCTCATCTGCGCCTTCCTCGTCGCGTTCTTCCCGATCCTTTCGAACATGGTGCAGGGCCTGAAGAGCGTCGACCATAATCTGATCAACCTCTTTGAGCTCTACGGCGCCTCGCGCTGGCAGACGCTGTTCTTTCTCAAACTGCCTGCCGCCCAACCCTATTTCATGACCGGTCTTCGCATCGGCGGCGGCCTCGCACTGATCGCCGCCGTCGTCGCCGAATTTGCCGCAGGATCCGCCGGTGCCGGCTCCGGCCTCGCCTTCCGCCTGCTCGAAGCGCAGTACCGGATGAACATCCCGCGGCTCTTCGCCGCCCTCTTGATGCTCTCCATGCTTGGCGTAGCGATCTTCGGCCTCACCACCCTCATTGCCTGGCTGAGCCTTCATCGCTGGCATGAAAGCAGCATCAAACGGGAAAACTGATGACCTATTCCTTCATATCCCCGCCGAATGCGGCCCGCTTCGTGTTGAGCAACGCGACAGTGCCCGCCGTCACCGTCGAGCATGTCGACGTGCCGGTCACCGAAGGGCTGGCCACGGTCGATATCGTCATCAGCGACGGCATGGTTGCCGCCATTCGGCCGGCCGGCGCCGCACCCGCCGATTATGCCAGGATCGATCTCAAGGACGGCATGGTGTGGCCGTGCTTTGCCGATATCCATACTCATCTCGACAAAGGCCATATCTGGCCGCGCCAGGCCAATCCCGACGGCAGCTTCATGGGCGCGCTCGATGCCGTCAGGGCCGACCGGGAAGCAAACTGGTCGGCCGCAGACGTCAAACGGCGGATGGAATTCTCGCTCCGCTCCGCCTATGCCCATGGCACCAGCCTGATCCGTACGCACCTGGACTCGCTTGCGCCACAGCATCGCATCTCCTTCGAGGTTTTTGCCGAAATCCGGGATGCCTGGAAAGACAGGATCGCACTGCAGGCGGTCGCTCTCTTCCCGCTGGATGCCATGGCAGACAGCGCCTTCTTTGCCGATCTCGTCACAACAATCCGACAGAACGGCGGCCTGCTTGGCGGCGTCACCAGGATGGGGCCGGAACTGGTCTGGCAGCTCGACACGCTCTTCAGGACTGCCTGGGAGCATGGCCTTGATGTCGATCTGCATGTCGACGAGACGGATGATCGCGGCGCCGAGACGCTGAAGGCAATCGCCGAGGCCGTGCTGCGCAACGGGTTCGAGGGCAAGGTGACCGCCGGCCATTGCTGCTCGCTCGCCCGCCAGGACGAAGACACCGCCGCGCGCACCGTCGAATTGGTCGCCAAGGCGGGTATCGCGGTCATCGCGCTACCGATGTGCAACATGTATCTGCAGGACCGCTATCCCGGCCGCACCCCGCGCTGGCGCGGTGTCACCCTGTTCAAGGAGCTGGCCGCCGCCGGCGTCGCGACCGCGGTCGCATCCGACAATACCCGCGACCCCTTCTATGCTTATGGTGATCTCGATCCGGTGGAGGTTTTCCGTGAGGCCGTGCGGATTCTGCATCTCGACCATCCGCTCGATACCGCCGCCCGCGTCGTCACCACCTCGCCCGCCGCCATCGTCGGACGGCCGGACAAGGGCCGCATCGCCGCCGGCGATCCGGCCGATCTCGTGCTCTTCAGCGCGCGGCGCTGGAGTGAATTCCTGTCCCGTCCGCAGTCTGACCGCGTCGTGCTTCGCCGCGGCAAGGTGATCGACCGCAGCCTGCCGGATTACCGTGAACTCGACAACGTCGTTGGAGCCTGACATGGCCGATTATCAGAAGATCAAAAAGGACCTCGAAGGCATCGCCGTCGAGGACAATCCAGCGCTGGTTCGCCAGAAGAGCCGGGATTTCTACTGGTATTCGCCTGTACTCAAAGCTCAGCTCGACAATGTGACGGCCGATCTCGTCGTCACGCCGAAGACCGAGGAAGAGGTTATCCGGACGCTGAAGGTCGCCTTTGCCCATGGCGTGCCGGTCACGCCGCGCGGCGCCGGCACCGGCAATTACGGCCAGGCCATGCCGCTTTCCGGCGGTATCGTGCTGAACCTTGCCGCCATGGACAAGATCAAGGAGATCCATCCCGGCCGTGTCGTCTGCGAACCGGGCATCGTTCTTGCCCAACTCGACAAGCAGACCAAGGCCCATTCCGGCCAGGAGCTGCGCTTCCACCCCTCCACCGCCCAGACGGCGACCGTCGGCGGCTTCATCGCCGGCGGTTCCGGCGGCGTCGGCTCGATCACCTGGGGCGGCTTGCGCGACCTCGGCAATATATTGCGCCTGCGTGTCGTCACCATGGAGGCCGAACCGCGCGTCCTCGATCTTACCGGCTGGGATCTCCAGAAGGTGAGCCACGCCTACGGCACCAACGGCATCATCACCGAGATCGAGATGCCGCTTGCACCTGCCTATGACTGGGTCGACGTGCTTGTCGGCTATGACGACTTCATGGAAGCGGTGCGCTTCTCCGACGCGCTGGCGAAATGCAACGGCATCCTGGTCAAGGAGATCGCGCCGATCGCCGCTCCCATTCCTTACGACTATTTCACCCGCCACAAGCCCTACATCCGTCAGGGCCAGTCGATCGTCGTGCTGATGATCGCGCCGCACTCCATGGATGCTTTTCTCGCCTTCACGGCGGCGCAGAAGGGCGAGATCATGTTCCGCTCCGACAAGGTGGAAAGCATGCGCGGCATTCCGCACGCCTACGAGCTTGCCTGGAACCACACGACATTGCGTGCGCTGAAGGTCGATCCGAGCTTCACCTATCTGCAGGTGCAATATCCGGGACCGGATCATGTCGCCAAAGTCCGCAAGATGGTCGAAATCTTCGGTGACGAAGTACCGGGTCATCTCGAATTCATCAAATTCGACGGCCAGATCCAGTGCTCCGGGCTGCCGCTGGTGCGCTATACCACCGAAGAGCGGCTGGAGGAGATCATCAAGATCCATCAGGACAATGGTTGCCCGATCTTCAACCCGCACCGCTATACGCTCGAGGAAGGCGGCATGAAGCGCACCGACGCGGTGCAACTTGCCTTCAAGCAGGAAACCGATCCGAAGGGCCTGCTCAATCCCGGCAAGATGATTGCGTGGGACAATCCCGATTTCGATTTCAACGCCGGCAAGAATTATCTCTTCCCGGGCCTGGCAGCCGTCATGGAGGCTTCATGAGGGTTCTCGTCCTCCACTCTCACCCGGTCGAGGAAAGTTACGGCAAGGCGCTTTACCGGCAAACGGTCGAGAGCCTTGAGAAGGCCGGGCATATTGTGGACGCCTGCGACCTCTATGAAGAGCAGTTCGATCCGGTGCTCTCGCGCCACGACCGGCTCGTCTATCACGACTATCCGGAAAACCTGAAGCTGGTGGAATCGCACGTCGAACGGTTGAAGGCGGCCGAGGGGCTGGTGATCTGCACCCCGATCTGGAACTTCGGCTTTCCGGCAATCCTGAAGGGATATTTCGACCGTGTCTGGCTGCCGGGCGTCTCCTTCGAGCTGGTCAATGGCAAGGTGGAATCGCGGCTGCGCCACATCCGCAAGCTCGCAGCCGTCCTGACTTATGGCGCAACGCCCTTCCGGGCCTTTGCAGCCGGCAACCCGCCAAAGAAAATCGTCAAGCGCGTGCTGAGGGCGCAGATCAATCCGGTGAGGCCGGTGACGTTCCTCGCCCATTACGACATGAACAATTGTACGCCGGAGACGCGGGCAAAATTCCTCGCCCGCGTCGGAGGCGCGATGGAGCGATTCTAGAAAATTTTCGCAGCCGTCACTTCGACCTCGACGAGGAATTCTGAGCGGGTAAAGCCGCCGATAACGAGCAAGGTGGAAACCGGCTTCGGATCGAGCGTATAGCGATCCCGCACGGCCATATAGGTCGGGAAATCCTCGCGGCGGGTGACGAAGCCCGAAATGCGGATGACGTCGGCAAAACTCATCTCCGCCTCTTCCAGGATCGCCTTGATCGCCTCGAAGCAGAGTTCCGCCTGAGCCGTGATGTCGCTCGGAACAGTATCGTCGAGACCGATGCCCAGCTGGCCCGAGGTGACGAGCAGCGCTGCGCCGGGCGGCACCAGCAGGCCGTGATTGTAATTCCCAAAAGGCCGGCGCACCGGGGCCGGATTGAAGATCTTCTTCATCGATCGCTCTAAAATTCCTATAGGTCCGTAGATCCCGCGACCCTACAGGATGCGGCGGGATATGAGAATATCGCTGCCGCTCATGATAAGTTGCGAGGAATGATGTGGGACAACCCGCCGCGGAGGGGCCGAGGATCGTCCAGGCGCCAGTTCAATATCCACGGTACTTAGTCTGATGTCCGCCGCGCTTCATCTTTGTATCACGCGCCGCGAGGCGACCAAGTGGATGGGGCTGTTGCCTTCAAAGGCTCGTCCGCTGCGCTGCCCGTCCGCCGCGCCTCTGTCGCCGTCCAATTGAAACTGATTGACCAGATCCCGCAGCCGGCCTGCCTCGGAGGACAATGAGGCAACGGCAGCTGTCGATTGTTCGACCATCGCTGCATTTTGCTGGGTCGCTTGGTCCATCTGATTGACGGCCGTGTTGATCTCGGCAAGTCCAATCGATTGCTCGCGCGCCGATGTGGCAATCGCATCCATGAGTTGGTTAATCTGTATGACGTATTCACCGATCGACTTGAGCGACGTTCCGGTTTCGAGAACCAATTTCACGCCATTTTCCACATCAGTTGACGACTTTTGAATAAAGCCCTTGATCTCCTTGGCCGCTTGAGCGGCGCGCTGGGCGAGCTCACGGACTTCCTGGGCGACAACGGCAAAACCCTTGCCCGCCTCACCCGCACGGGCAGCCTCAACGCCAGCATTCAGCGCCAGGAGGTTCGTCTGGAAGGCGATTTCATCGATTGCACCAATGATGTTCGAAATCTGCTGTGAACTGTCTTCGATGCGGCGCATGGCCTGTTCCGCCTCGGAGACGACCGTTGCCGACCGCTGGGCACTGATATCGGCTTCCTTAGCCACATTTCGCGCCTCGTCGGTGCGTTTGGTCGACATCGTCACATTCGAGGTGATTTCGTCCAAGGCTGCAGCCGTCTCCTCGAGAGAGGCAGCTTGTTGTTCAGTGCGTTTGGAAAGATCCTGCGCGGCAGATGCAATTTCACCGGTACCATTGTCGATGCTGTGTACCGTCTCGAGCACGGCGCCGATGGTCGCACCCAATTGCCGGAGCGAAGCGTTGAAGTCTTCGCGCAAGGCTTCGTATTCGGCCGCAAATTGCTCCGAAAGCTGGAAGGAAATGTCGCCTGCTGCAAGCCGCCGGAGGCCTCCGCCCAAAGTCGTGGTCGCGAAGCGCAACTGTTCTGCCTCGCGTTCGGCGCGCTGTTGGGCTGCGGCGCGCGCTGCTTCGCTCTCGCTGCGGGATTCGGCGGCTTCCTTCTCCAGCCTGACGACGTTTAGGGCATTCTGACGGAAGATTTCAACCGCGCCGGCCATTTCGCCGACTTCGTCGGTGCGACCGGCATAGGGAATATCACTGTCGAGATCGCCATCCGACAAGCGCCTCATGGCCGAAGCGATGCTTCGGATTGGGTTAGCAATGCCCGATATCGCAAAGAATATGCCGGCAACGGCAAGAAGCACGGCCAGCGTTGCGATCGTAGCCGTCAGCATGAAAGCGGATTGTGCGGAAGCACCGCTCGCGGCCACGAAACCTTCGGCCTGGCCGAGAATGAAGGCGACCAGATCTGCAACCGCCTTGTTCATCAGCTCGGCTTGTGGCTCCATATTTTCCTTGAAGAGACGGATTGCTTCAGGCGTCTTCCCGTCATTTTCAGACGCGATCATTTGCTCTGCAAGCGCGCGATATTTGGCGAGTTCCGGCTTGATCTGATTGATCAGTTCGCGCCCCCGCTCGGTGCGGACGCCTTTTTCGTATTCGCCAACAACTGTGTCGAGCGCGGCGCCGGCTGCATCGATTTTTTGCTGTCCGACATTCCTCCTCCGCTGTATTCTCCAGGAGATACTGGGCATAGACCAATTTCAGGTCGAGGAAGTCATCCTTGATCTCCCGGGCCGTCACAAGCCGCTGCATCCAGAAGGTCCCGATCTGCTCGGTATTGGCACGAAGTGTCGAAATCGTGCTCAGCGAGATATAGGACAGGCCAACCATGAACAGACTGATGATCGACAGCTTTAAGATCAGGGCTTGCTTGATGCTCGGGCGCTTCATGCGGGTCTCCTCGAAGGTCTGGATCGACCGGCATGCCGGCTGATGCAAGATCTCGCGCCAGATTCAATAATTTAGTATTAACTAAACAATGATCCCGCTCTTTTTCCTGAAATCTTCTGAGCAGATCCATACTTCCGCGATTAATTAAACGACATGCGACTTAAAGTTCCTGGAAATCCAAGGAAATAGCAGCCATGGCGAGCGAAAATGGCAGCGCCATCAGGTCTCGGTACCAAGAATGAATCGGTCGCCATTGACCCGGCTTTGGACATCAATCGCCGTCAGGGTAAGAAACATCGATCCGCTCACGCAGCCGTCCTGCCGTCCGCGACGAGAGATCCTGACGGGCAAGGCGGAGCTCTGCCGATCGATCATGGGGCTTTGCCAGATTGGCTTTCAGAACCTGAGGTTATCGAAGCGGCGCCCCGGCGATCGAAGACCTGCCGGTGTTCGGCTATGTCGAAGCCGATGTCGTGACCGCGTTGATGGCCTTGAAGCCGCACCCGCCGGGCGCCGTCGAGATCGCGCTGATTGCGACGCGACCCGAATATCACGGTCGCGGCGCCGGACGCCATCTCGTCGATGCGGCAGAACGTTTCGGCCACGAATCGGGTGCGCGGCTGCTGACGGTCAAGACGCTGGCCCCGCGCGGCCGCGACGAACCGCAGTTCGAGGCGACGCGGCGCTTCTATGACCGGAACGGCTTCGTGCGGGCTGAGGTCTTTGCAAAGCTCTGGCACGAGGACCATCCATGCCTGTTCATGGTCAAGCCGCTCGCTGGTGTCCAGGTAGGTGAGGCTACGCTTTGAGACGACGGGATTTTCTGCTTGGCGCGCATTTGCAATAACTGGCGCGCAGGGCACCCGTCTCTGCGCGCGGTGGACGATAGGAGCTAGTGGCGCCCCTCCGGCAGCGGGCAGGCTTCGCCGCAGCCGCCGACGCCCGGCAGGTTATAGCGCAGGCAGCAGACTTTCCGGCGCACGAATTCGAGCCCGGATTGCTGGCGCGCAATGCGGATCATGCCGAACATCGGGTTGCGCCCGCCGCCCGGCCATTGAGCTTCTTCCAGCAGCGCCAGGCCACCTTCGACGAGGAGGGGCTCATGGCGATGAGCGATCTCCTTCAGAATCCAGGAGAGATAGGCCGCGACATTGTTCCAGAGAAGCTTCGGCGCGACGCCGGCATTGGCGGCGATCGCCGCGATGACGGGCTCGGCGTGACCGAGCATCAGCCGGTGAAGCTCGCCGGCCGGGTCAGTCGTCACCTCGGGCCTGCCGGACATCACGAATGCTTCCGGTTCGCCTGTCTGCTCGGCACAGACGAGCGATAGGCGGTCGATCTCTAGCGGCAGCCCGATGTGGTGCACGAACATATGGACGCTGGGGGCGATGGTCAGCATGCTGAAGTAGTAGAGCGTCCACATCGAGACGATCGCACGACGGTCGCTGCCCGGAAATTTTTGCGCATACCGGCCAATGATCTCGTCGAAGATCGCCCGGTCGCAAAGATCTCTGCAGGAAACGACGATACCCGTCTGCGGCGGGGAATCGAGGAGCTTGCCGCGGCAATAAGAGAACGGTCCGTCGCCCAGCAGTCCGTCGAGGTTATGGTCAGCGATCAAGGTCAGGCGCTGGAGCGCCCCGTTTGTCTCCATTGCCGTGTCTTACCACCGGTATTTCAGGGTGCCGGTCATGTTGCGGCCCTGTCCGAGATAGCAGAAGCCCTCATTGCAGACAGTGTCGCGTTCGTCGGCAATGTTGCGGATATTGAAGGCGGCCGTCAGGCCCTCATATTTCTTGTCGACCGCGCCGAAATCATAAGCGGCGGACGCATCGACATAGAAACCCGAAGGGTTTTTCGAAGTATTGGCGGTATCCGTCCAGTTCTCGCTGACGTAACGGACACCCGCGCCGACCGACAGCCCGTTGAACGGATTGATTTCCTGGAACGTATAGTTGGCCCAGAGACTTGCGACATGCGAGGGGGTCACAGCCGGCGTGTTGCCCTCGTTTTCACCACCTCCGGTCACCTCGGAATGGTTGTAGGTGTAGGTTGCGATGAGATCCAGGCCATCGGCGACCGCCGCGCGGGCTTCAAGCTCGATGCCCGTTCCCGTCACCTCGCCGAGCGAGTTATAGGCAAGGGTCACGGGGTTGGCCAACACCGGCTTGTTCTTTTCGACGATGTGATAGGCGACCGCCGATAACAGGATATCGGTGCCGGGCGGCTGGTACTTCACGCCGAGTTCGTACTGTTCACCCTCCGTCGGCTCCAGGATCTTGCCGGATGCCGACCGGTTGGTCACCGGATCGAAAGAGGTCGCATAGGAAACGAATGGCGCGATGCCGTTGTCGAAGAGGTAAAGCGCGCCGGTCTGCCAGGAGAAGGCATTCTTGCTGACGTCTTCGGGGGCGTTCAACCCCAAAGAGGGATAGGTCGTGCCACGCGTCTGGTTCACCCAGGCCTGGCGGCCGCCGAGATTGAAGCGCCAGTTGCCGGCCTCGATCTGGTCCATGGCGTAAACACCGACCTGCCGCATGTCGGCATCGGCAACGATGAAGTTATAGGCCGGCGTGGCGCCCGAGACACCAGAGATCGGGTTGGCGATATCGAAATCGAATGCCGAGTTGACGGCGCCGATGCCGTAGCCCCAGTTCGACTGGAGATTGGTGTAGTCGAGCCCGAAGAGCATCGTGTGGGCAATCGGACCTGTATCGAACTTCGCCTCGAGCTGGTTGTCGACCTGGAAGACGTTCATCTCGTCCCGGATCGAGCTGGCGTTGCGATGCGCGACGGTCCCGGTCCAGCTGGAAACGCCGAGGTAGCGAGCGCGAAGATCGAGATGCGAGTAACGCAGGTTCTGCCGGAACGTCAGGCCGTTGTCGAATTCATGCTCGAACTGATAGCCGACCTGCTGCTGCTTGACCTTCTGGTAGTCGTAATCGGGATCGCTCTGCCTAATGTCGAGTATTCTGTCGTCCAGCGTCGTGATCGCGCCGACATTGGAGTCGGTCTCGTCGGCCTGCACCAGACCGTACAGCGTGAAGGTCGTGCCCTCGTCAGGTTTCCAGGTAAAGGACGGTGCCAGGAAATAGCGGTCGTCGGCAATATCGAAGTTGGTGTCGCCGTGGCGGGCAAGGCCGACGATGCGATAGAGAAAATCGTCATTTCCTTCGCTGATCGGCCCGCCGAAATCGAACATCGCCTGAGCCCGATCCTCGGTGCTGTAGGAGATACCGACTTCGTGGATCGGCTCTTCGGCGGGAAGCTTCGATATCTTGTTGACGAGGCCGCCCGGCGATCCCGAGCCGTAGAGAACGGATACCGGCCCCTTGATCACCTCGACGCGCTGCAACTGATAGGGATCGGTGCGGAACATGCCGTAATTGATATAGGGCTGACGCAAGCTGTCACGGTAGTCGCCAACCGTCGTAACGTTGAAGCCGCGAATGAAGATCTGGTCGAAGCGCGGATCGAAGCCGTTCGGTCCGGTTGTCACGCCGGCCGAATAGCGCACGGCCTCGATGATGCTCTGGGCGCCACGCTGCTCGATTTCCTTCTCGGTGGTCACCGAGACCGAACGCGGCGTTTCGACGAGCGGCGTGTTGATCTTGGTCGCGGCCGAACTGTTCTTGGCAGCAACGGACGTCCGGTCAGTCTTGCTATCAGAGGATGCACCTTGAATGACGATCGGATCCAGCGCTGTCGCGCTGGCATCCGTGGACGCGCTCTGGGCTGAAGCCGGCGATGCTGCAACGCCGATCAGGAGGATCGCTGTCGTCACAAATAGGCTATCCCTATAAATTCGCGATACATTATTAGAAACATTAAAAAAAACACGCGCCATTGCTTGGTCCCTACACCACCGATGCGAGCGGAACCTATGGAGCGAAATTGGCCTTGTCAACATAAGATGATTATTTTAATCATCTTTTAATCTGCAAGAATCCACGCCTTCGAGTCACCCGAAAAGGTTGCATGTAGAATTGGGGCCATGACGTCCCGTGCAGATAAATTGCCAACCTGCCGGTCTTGATGGGTCGAGATTGCGGGATGGCTCGGCAATCGTCAGCCGCTTGTCGCTGCTATGTCGGTGCGTACCACGGGTTGATAACGTTAAGTCCTGCGGCTTCGAAGGGACTAGTGTCGCGGGTAGCGACAATAAATCCGTTCGCCGCGGCAGTTGCGGCGATATAGGCATCTGCTTTACCGATTGCCCGACCTGCTACGCGTGCTCGCGCCATTAATTCCGAATAGCTCTTTGACACAGCCATGTCGAACGATAGAATGCGTCCAGAAAATAGAGGTAGAACTTCCTGCTCTAGTCGATCGTAGAGGACGGCCTTTCGTCTTCCGCTAGGCATCGCGGCAATGCCGAACCGTAACTCAGCTACAGTAATCGCCGAGACGAACAGTGTTTCCACTGCTTGAGCATCGATCCACGCCAGCACCTGATTATCGGGTGTGGGCTTCCATGGCTCCGAGATGACGTTGGTATCGATCAGGATCATTCGAAACTCATAGGTTCCGCAGGCGCTTTGTCTCGGACGTGCTGCAGATTATCCACGTCGTTGTTGGAAAGCCCTGCTTCGCGCCCGATCGATGCTAGCAACGAGCCCAACATGACGCGCTCAGCTGGCCGTACCGCTGTTTCTAGGATGTCACGGATTTCTGCTTCGGTACTGCGGCCGTGATGAGCTGCCCTCACTCTCAAGGCACGATGTGTCTCCTCAGACAAATTGCGTATTGTAACTGCTGCCATCGCTTGCACCCCCTTAACACTGATGATCATGCTATCAATATATGGAAGGTGATATCACCTGACAACTCCTCTAGTTGTTTTGGAAATGACGCTTTTTGAATTGCGACAAATTGCAATCCTCATCCACCATCCATGCGCAACCTTTGCCACCCGACCGCGGTCAGTAGTATCGACGGACTGAGTAGGAGGGCATTTCGACCGCAGGTGCCGCTGAAGTGGCTCGCCGGCTAGATCGGCTGGCGGAGTTGCGCAAAACCCCATCGCGCGCAGTTGAGCAACTGCCACTCCCATTAGAGCCGCTGGCCAATTATGGGATGAGGCCCCGTGGTCCGATAGGCCCGGATCGTCCGGTCATAGATGCCGATGTCCCGGCAACCGCGCGCGACCAGCTGCGCGCCTTCCATAGCAGCAAAAATATCCTTGAAGATCGAGGACACACTGGCCTTCGAGTTCCACGGCTCTCCGGCCAGCGTGCAGGAACAGGTCGAGATGGTCGCCGGCATCGGAGAACGGTGGCAAGGACTTCGAGTGGGCCAATACGCCGGAAGAACGCAACCGCCTGAAGCTATTCATTTGACCGATCCTCGGCGATCAAGCCGTTTTCAGAGTACAGCGCCGCGCGTCGTTTGCGTGTCTTGCCAATTCGCCGTCGTGTTCCAGGCAAAGTCGATAGCCGCTCCCGTCGTGGTCAGCAGCGAAATACCGGGAGAAACTTCAACCGTGGAAGACTCGACGCCGCCGATCCGCTTGCGACTAACATTGCCAGATATTCCAAATTGCGGATTGAAGCGGTCTTCCGCAACCAAGAGTCCGAACTTTTCGGACGCGCGATCGATGTAGGCGCTGCGGATCGTGCGGTTGTTACGCAACCCGAGAAAGACGGCATCCTCCAGCGTCAAGCGCGTTCCGGATAAAAGCACCGGGCTGGTGGAGGCTGACCGACTGGCTTGCCCGATGTCTGGGGTAGCATCCATTTGAGCCGGTCGCGGAATTGGAATAGGCACATTGCGAGAAGCTCGCGCCCCGCTTTGCGGAAACACCAAAGCACTGACCATCATCAGAGCGATCATAGAAACGCGGTACATTACTCGCTCCTTAAGGCCGCAACGGGATCGAGCCTAGCCGCTCTGCTTGCCGGATAAATGCCGAAGAACAGGCCGACGATCAGTGCCACGCCCGCCCCCAGCGGAAGCGCCAAGGGTGCGGCTTCAAACTGCCAACCGGTGCCATCGGCGAAGATCCAGCCTGCAAAGTAGCCGATTGCCGTGCCGATCGCGCTGCCGATGACCGCAAGGATGAGGGTTTCGGACAGGAACATAAGCCGAATGTCGTTGCGCCGGGCCCCGAGCGTCAAGCGCAACCCGATCTCCTGCCGTCGCTCCATGACGCTCATCAGCATCACGTTCATGATACCGACGCCGCCGACCACAAGCGAGACCGCGCCAATGCCGAGAATGAGGCTCGCATTGATGCGCATCTGCGCATCAATGCTGGCGATCACTTCGCGCGCCGTGGTCACCTGCATGGTTCCCCCCTGGATCTTGTCCTTGAAATATGCCCTGATCGCCTCCGCTGTTTGGACATCATTAGCGCCGGCCACCATCCTGCCGGCAATGTTGGTGACAGCAGGATTTGCCACAATCCGCCGTGCTGCTGCGAAGGGGACGACGATCGACCGATCGAGTTCGATACCCAGGATGAAATTGGCCGGTGTATCGTTCAGCATACCAACCACGGTGAGGATCTGGTCACCGAAACTGATGCGATCGCCAACCGCGATGGCTCTTCCGGCCGTCGCCTCGATTTCGGAAGCGATCCCCGCCCCGACCACTGCAAAGGGTGCGAAGGCGTCGAGATCGGAGGTGACACGACCACGCTGAAGGCTCGCCTTCGCAAGCGAATAGATTCGATCCGTCGCGGCGATGATGGTCACCTGCAGATCCGCCCGTCCGACCCGAATATTGCCTCCGCTCTGGATCATCGCCGATACCTCCGAAAGGCCGATATTTCGTTTCGGCAGATCGAGAACGTCGCCGACATGCACCTGCGCCGTCGAAAATCCCGAGGCTTGCGGCTGTATCATCACCAGGTCGGTTCCCAGCGTCGCGAACTGGCTCAAAGCCGCCTTCCGGGCATTGTGTCCAACGTGCAGCATGGCGATCACCGCCGCAGTTCCGATGGCGATGCCGACCAGAGCCAACACACCACGGCCCTTGACCGTCTGAATATTTTCGATGGTTTCGCGGACGATCTCGATTGCTATGCCGCTCCCGCTGCGCATCATGCCGTCTCGACGCTCTTAAGGGTGGCAGAATTGTCGTCAAAGACCTCCCCGTCGCGCATGACAATTCGACGCGGACAGCGCGCCGCGATCGTTGGATCATGGGTGACAAGCAGGACCGTCAGCCCTAGAGCGGCGTTCAGGTGAAGAAAGAGCGACAGGATCTCAGCGGCCGTTTCAATATCAAGATTGCCGGTTGGCTCGTCTGCCAACAGCAACATAGGATCGTCGACAAGCGCGCGCGCAATCGCGACACGCTGGCGCTGGCCGCCAGATAGCTCATCCGGGCGATACAGCATGCGTTCCGTGAGACCGACGCGGTTGAGTGCGTCTGACGCCATCGCTCGCCGCCGACGTTTTCCGATGCCGCGGTAAACAAGCGGAAGCGCAACATTGTCGAGTGCCGTGTACCGAGGCAGCAGATGAAACGACTGGAAGACGAAACCAATCATCCGGTTTCGAATGTGGGCGGCCGCGTCGTTGGACAGCCCTGATGTCTTCCTCCCAGCGATCTCTATCTCCCCAGCCGTCGGCTTATCGAGGAGACCGATGAGGTTCATCAGAGTTGTCTTGCCGGACCCGGAACACCCCGTCAACGCACAAAACGCCCAGGGTTCGCATCGATATTGTCCAAGCTAAGTTTTCGCTCTGGTCGGCGAGGCCCCCGCCGCTGCGGAGCTAAGGACATGCGTTATTTCGGCGTAGGCCAGGTCATATAGTAGCAATTACCGCCGATTTGACCCATGTCGGCACTCTGGCCCGTTGCCTTGTCAACGTAGGCGCCAGATGCCGTGCGCAAGTAGTTCCCGCTGTCGTCCCTTGCTAGATGATCGTTGAGAAAGTCCATCCATCCCTCATCATCATATTTCATCGCAGACCCGGAGGGGTTCCCATCCGTGTCAATGAACGCAATGTCCCAGGCGTTGGTCTCGGGACTTTCGATCGTGAGGGTTCCAGCATTCAGCGCATCGATGACCTCACCCGCATAAGGTGACCATCCCTTCGCAGCTTCCTGCGTATCTCTAAGATAGTCTTTGAATGAGGAGCTCGTCATATCAAGAGGGGGGGTCTGCGTCCAAACCTGTTCCGTTCCAGTTGGCAAGCCAATCTCTGCAGCGAGACTCTGCATCCAACTCCCAGCAACATTTGCGTGGCTTTTCGAAGCCTCGATTGCCTTTGCGGAAGAGGAGGACGATTGTCCTGTCTGTCCGTTCCCGCCTTGGCTAGAGTCAGTGCTGTCTGATCCGGACCTGAGGACTTTCAACGCCAAGTCGGCCGACAACTGACGTGTTGTGCTTGATACGATCTGCATAACTGCCTCACCATGGTCTGAAGAAATAACAACCAGTGGACGAATTTTTTGTGAACCTACAATTTGCAGGGTGTATCCTCACGTTAAACGTGTCGATATCTCGCGTGGGCAACCCGCCGGTATCCTGGAGAAATGTCCATATTTTTTCGAAAATTGATTCTCGCTGCCATCATGGCAGCGGCAATTCCTGCTATGGCTCTTGCTGCCACGACTGAGGTGACAATCAAAAACAACAGCACATCCGGTACTGCGAATGTCGGCAGTATCAGTTGCATCGGCTGCACGCCCAACTTCCCCTCCAGCATCTCTCCTGGAGCGTCAGTTGTCTTTACGGCGCAAGGCAACACCATCGACGGCTTCATGACGTTTCGCTTCGAGTGACCAGAGGCGTCGCTCCGGCTCGGACGTGCAGAGCGTCGTTGAGCGTCAACTATGATCCTGCGACCGGCCAGGCGCTGTCGCTTGCCGGAACGCCGGCCTGGGTCGCCATTTCAGGCGGAACTCAGGCCCCTACCTGCACGCAGACATCCGCCCCGACAATCTCCGGTGGCAAAGTCCTGTGGAACCTCTCTTTCGTCGCCAACTGAGGATTAATTCCTCTGGCAGGTCCCTTTTTAGCGGACCTGCTCTTCCTTTCGTTGTACTTATATGATTGCCCAACCATGCGTGGAGCTTGCTTCAAATGACGGTCCTCAGAAAAGGTTTGGCGCAATGCGAGGTGCAGGGCATAAGCAGGACGACTTTGACGCTAACCGACCCCAATTCTGATCGCCCTGTTTGGGATTCGGACGCCATTGATCGCCAGAGCGTTGTTTGCTGTCGTTACCATCCACATCCCGCGCGACTTTAGAGGGAATCAGTCTCAGGATTGATGCGCTAGCCAGCTCCGATTCAAGCAGATCCGGCCGCCCTTCTTTAAGGGGCACGATCGAGCTTTCCGCTGAACGATGAAAAGTGTCGTCGTCCCCACCTTGAGAGGCTCATCTTCGCGCGTCGCTTTCGACGGCACCCGGTGTTCAGGCCAGAAGCGATCGAATGCGGTGAGCCGTTTGATGGTGGATTCGCGTCAGCCCAGCGATAGATTCCAATGCAGATGGCGGAGTTCGTCGCCGAAAGCTTCTTCCGCAAGCGCAATCCACCAGGATTTCGGACGGCCTTCCGACCAACAGGTTCGAGTGCAGGTCTTGAACGGGATCGAACTGCCGACCCGATGCCTTCTCCCTTTCCTACCGAAATCGGACGCGGACTGGATGCCAGGCTGGAAGCAACGCCACCGGTTTTCTTTCGGGACACGCTTTTGGTTGAGGGGCACAACTGCGTCTGATGTTGTTGTCTACCTAGGCCGTGCAGAAAGAACGCCTATGGTGCTGAGCCGAATACGAAAAGCCCCAGAAAAGCGGCGCGCATCGTCGTCAAAATCTCGGTACGCGTTATGTTGCCTGCTTAGCCGTTTTGCTTGATCAGCGCTTCGGTGGAGGGTCACAACGCGTCCTGCGGCGACGGGACGGCGACGCGAATGGCCTGCGAAAAATTCGGTGAGACACCGTCGTCGTGCGCCCTTGCAGCGATGTGTGCGGCCGAGCGCAGTTGCGACAAGGGAACCGAAATGTCCAGCGCGCCACGGTCATAGGCGTATTCCGGCAGATATCCGTTGACGACGAGGCGCCAGTCCGTCGGCACGGCGTCGCCTGCGACGTGCATCATCTTGATGATCGTCGTCGTGCAGTTGGCCGTCAGCGAATTGTAGAAGGCGGGCGTGGCCGCAAGCGCGTTTGCGTCGGAGACGTACTCTCGCAGAAGGAGCCTCGCAGCCGCCGGCGACGCCCTCAGGCGATAGATCTGGACGTCCTCACCGCGAAAATTGGAGCGGAGGCCGATCACATCTCTTTCGTCTGCGGCGAGGATGATGAGAGGGCTGTTTTTGAAGAGGTCCGCCAGCGGTGAGAACGAACCTCCGGAAAGGCGACGCACTTCGATAGACCACGCCAGATAGCGGCCGTCGTCGAAGCCGAAGCTCATGATGACATGCGCGATGGTCGGACCTGACCAGTAAGACATGAACATGTCGACGCTCTTCAGCTTGTTCAGGTCATAACTGCGCGTCGTCCATCGTTCCGTGAAGTCGGTGGAGCTGCGCCACTCGAAATCGCGGACATTTGTCAGCGTCAACAGATCACCGTCGAATTCGCCGGTGACCTGACGATCGACGTCCGGAGCCCACGCTCCATTTGCCTGCGGCTCGATCGTGCTCCACCAGACGAGGACAAGGACGAACGCGGCCGCAAACGCGAGGACCGCACGAGAGCGCCTTCTGCCAAAGAGCGCCACGACGACGGAGGCGCCAAAAAGCCCGAACAAGATGGCGCTGGCGTGCCTGCCGACCTCGGGCAACGGAAAGCGGTACCAAAGCGCGAGCGACGACCAGGCCGATGCGAAGGCGACAAGCAACACAAGCACTGCAATGACGATCGCACGGACCGGTCGAACCATTTTGCTTTTCCAAACGAGTTTGAAGCGTCCGTCCCTATCCAAAACTACGGGCACTCGCATCCTCCATTCGGTATAGCCTGAATTCCGTTTGCGTGACCGACGGTGCCAGACAAGGCCAAGATATGCCTCCGGAAATCATTCCGCTCCCTCGAGAGCATCACGGGGCGAAAGAGGAAGGCCTCCAACACGACGAATTCTCGCAGCTATCCGTCTTCGATTTTTCAACGCCCAGCGCGGCGGCCATCAACTGGCCGGCCCGATTTGTCTCCAGCCTTGGATCGAACCGGCTGCACGCTGCTTTTCCTTGATTTTCCCCGGAAGAAAAGGAAGGCCACTATCATGAGGAATACGATGACGAGATAGCCGGAACTGTCTCCGCTCTTGCTCCCGCTTCGGTTTCCGATGGGGATGGCGGGAGCCGGCGGCGACACTTGCCGCGAAAGGCTCACCGGCTCGGAAGAAAGGACCTCAAGCTTTGGATCGACCGAAGGCACGATGGGTGCCGCAACCACATCCACCGGCAGCGCGGCAGGCTGCGCATCGGCAATCGAACTCGGAAATAGCGCGTTCAGCGAATCCTGGGTCACGACGCCGGAAGGCGTGAGCCCATGGGCCCGCTGAAATCCCTTGAGTGCGGCGACGGATTTCGATCCCCAGATCCCGTCTGGCGTGCCCGCGTCGAAACCCTGATCGGCGAGCGCCTTCTGGACGTCGCGAACCGGCCTGATTTCGGCGTAGGCCTGTCCTGTCGAGATCGCGCACAACATGCACACAACCACCAATGCCGCGAATTTCGCTTGGATTTCCATGTCACTCATCCCCCGAGACGGGTGACTATACACCGCTGGGTTGACGCGCCAACGCTCTCGGCCCTCCCGCAACACCGGTCGCTACAACTTTTCTGTCCAGTTGGCGCAAAGTCCAAAAAAAGTCGGCATCAACTTCGGCGTTTAGATTCAGGAATCATCGCAACCAATCTATGCTATCACCTTCTGGTTGCTCCTCAGGATGACACAAGTGAACCTGGACATCGCGCCGATCTTCCGGCCCTACCTTGATGAAGCCATAGCGCGCTTCTCCTATCTGCATCCCGAGGTGGCCGTCACCACCACGGAGGGCGGCGTCGAGGTGAGCAGTTCCGACCTCGATCTGATCGCCGCATTTCGGCATACGCTTTATCGCCAGAAGATCCATCGTGAGACCGATATGCTTCGCCGGGCAGTCATCGAAAGACTGCTGCGATGACCGTGATGCCGCTGAAGTTCCGGCCGATCGGCACGGGAGGCTTCATCTTTTGCGATGACGCCGGGGGATTCTTTCGTTCCAACGAGACGTTCCTCGATCGCTACGTTGAGGACAGGCTGGCGCCCGGCGATGAGGCTTTTCTCAAGACGAACGGGCATGCTTTCGAAAAGAGCGGCGACCTCGCCTATAGTGCTTTCGCCTACCGATGGGCCAAGCGTCTGCACGCCCCGTCCGAGCTCGACTACCTCATTCTCGTGCCCACACTGCGCTGCAATCTCTCCTGCGCCTACTGCCAGGTCAGCCGTGTCAACGAAAACGCAGTCGGACATGATTGGGATGCGGCAACGCTCTATGCCGTCCTCGGCTTCCTCGACGGGCTCTCGGCGAGGACGATCAAGATCGAATTCCAGGGCGGCGAACCCCTCCTTCGACTGGACATTCTAAAGGAGGTCCGCGCCTTCGCGCGGCAGCGTTTCGAGATGGCGCAATTCGTTGTCTGTACCAATCTTCAGGAGGTGAGCGAGGAGGCCTGGGATTTCCTGTCGTCACAAGACACCAACATCAGCACCTCGCTCGATCCCACAATCGACCTGCATCAACGTCACCGGACCGAAAGCGCTGCGACGACGCAGCGGTTCCTCCGGAACCTGGCGCGTGCGACGAACGCCTGGCCCGAGCGGGTATCAGCACTACCAACCTTCGACGTCGATGCCCTGCCCGATCCCTGCAACGTCATCGACCTCTACTCGTCCTTTGGCTTCCGGTCGATCTATCTGCGCCCGGTCAATCATCAGGGCTTTGCCCGAAGACGCTTCCGGACAAAAGATGTCGCCGGTCGCTGGAGCGACTATGTCCGTCGATTCATCATGGCCCTCATCGAACATAACGCGACATCGGATCAGACGATGGAGGAGTTCTACTTCTCCCACTGTCTGCGGCGTGTCGCGCGCGGCGGTCATGACAATCATGTCGACCTCAGGAACCCTAACATCGTCGGCAGAAGTTATTTGGTGATTGACCACGACGGTTCGTTCTATCCGACCGACGAGGCGCGCATGATCAGCCGGCTCGGCCAGATCGATCTGCGCATGGGCGACGTCCGCACGGGACTGGATCGGACAATCGTCGATGCGCTGAACATGGAGGCGCTCAATCTCTTTGACGCAGATTGCGTGCACTGTCCCTATCAGGCCTTCTGCGGCGTCGACCTCATCGATGACCTCTCCAGATATGGGCGGATCGATCTGCCCCGCCACCAAACCGACTTCTGCCAGCGGCATACAGCGATCTTCGATCTCGTTTTCGAGCTGCTTTTTTCCGACGACCCGAAGGTGCGGAGATCGATCGCGCTATGGTCGGGCCTGGAGGAGATCGATCCGCTATTGACGAAGGTCCACTCATGATCGACCTGCGCATCAAGGTCGAGCCGCTTCCGATCGTGGATCCTCTCATCGTCAGACTGCGAAACGAGGCAGACGATCTTGGGCCGAATGACGCTGTCCTGATCGGGACCGATAGAGCTCGGCGGGAATACAACTTCCAGGGCTTCTCGCTCACTCTCCATGCGTCGGACGGAGTCGCGCTCGATAACGACGTCATCATGATCCTGCCGGGACAGGCAAGCGCCCGGCGGCTCATCAGGGCGGATTCGCAGCACAACACGTTTCTGATCACCGAGCAGTGCGACCAGCTGTGCCTCATGTGTTCGCAGCCGCCGAAGAAGAACCATGTCGACCTTTTTGCCGAACTGGAGACCGCCGCCTCGCTCGCGCCGACGAATGCCTATATCGGCCTCTCCGGCGGCGAGCCTCTCCTACATAAGGGCAAGCTCTTCGACATGCTGCTGTCGCTGTCGAAGGCCCGGCCCGACCTGAAATTCCACATCCTGTCGAACGGCCAGCATTTCGACGAAGTGGACATCGCCACGCTTCAAGAGATCGGCCCCGAGCGCATCCTCTGGGGTATCCCGCTCTATGCGGCTGAGACAGAACTCCACGACGCCATCGTCAAGAAGCAGGGTGCCTTCGACCGGCTCCTCCAATCCTTCGCTATCCTGTTCGAGGCAGGTGCTGCCATCGAGCTTCGAACGGTTGTGATGCGGCAGAACGACATCAACCTGCCTGCGCTGGCCGGCTTCGTTGGCACAGCCCTCCCCTTCGTCGAACGCTGGGCGATCATGCAGCTCGAAAACATCGGCTTCGGCCGCATGAATTGGGATTCGAGCTTCAAGGACACCTCGACGGATTTCGACAATCTCGCGCGCGCCATCAGTATCGCGACCGCAAGAGACGTGCCCGTCCAGCTCTATAATTTCCCGCTCTGCTCGGTCCCGGAGCGCTACCGCCACCTCGCGGCAGCGTCGATCTCCGACTGGAAGAACAGAAAGGAGCCCTTCTGCACAACCTGCTCCGCACGGCAGCGATGCGGAGGGTTTTTCGAATGGTATGATCACAGGAAAGGTTTCAAGGGGCTGGGGCCGATATGAAACGACGCGTATTTCTCATCCCGTCGCTGTTGGCGGCAGGATTCCTGCCGGTAAAGACTGACGCCATGCCGCTTGATCCGATCGTCAAGAAACCAGACCCGCATTCGATTCTCGAGCGGCTGAAGATCAGACATCTCTATTCGCTGGCCGGCCACCGCTCCCACTCGAGCCACAGCTCGCACAGCTCCCACTCGAGCCACCGGTCGAGCGGAGGCGGCGGCTACCTGCCGAGCGCGACCTATAGGAGCCCCTCCTACAGTGAACCCTCGCCACCGCCGCCACCTCGCTACACCGCGCCAACCTATTCCCCACCGGCAGCTCTGATTGCACCGGCGCCCGCTCCTGCGCCGGCCGCTCCGCAGCAGATGGCACCCGAGAAAACACTGCCCGGAAACTCGAACAAGTTCAGGCGGATCGTTATCCAGGTGCAGTCGGGATTGACTGCGTACGGTTATTACGCTGGCTCCCTGACTGGCGTCGTCGACGAGGACACGCGCGCGGCGCTGAGCCAGATGCAGAAGGACAACAACCTCAAGGTAACCGGTACGGTAACGACAGAGGTCTTGAACGCATTCGGGATTGCAGCACGATAGCGATTGGAATGCCCTGCCGCTCTATACGCAGCGCTTTTCCGACATAACGGCGATAGTAGTCAAGCCCCATTACAGCCATCATTACCTTGTTTTTATTCTATTTATTTCGGGTCTAGATGCGTGAGCAATCGCGATCCCGACAAAAGGGGATAAAGACAGGGCGCCGTATCTAGGTCATCGGGGCGACCTGCTTCTCCCTCGCCGCATTCAAAACGCGGATAAAACGCGTCGCTCACTTCTTGTTACCATCGCATTGTTTTTGCTGAAAAAACTCACCCCTCTCACCTGAGTGGACCGTGACGATAGGGGCGAATCTGATATAAGGGGGATAAAACGAGGAAACGAAATGCCTATCCATGATCCATGCGCTTTGCTCAACCGGTTGCTTCAAGAGCCGAACGAAAGTGGGTGGCTGGAATTCAAGGTCAATAACAAGGATCCGCGCGAGATTGGTGAGTATGTTTCCAGCCTCGCGAATTCATCCATGCTGGCTGGCAGGGATCGTGCTTTCCTTGTCTTCGGCGTGGAGGACCGCTCGAAAGAACGGGTGGGGACCGAACTCCGTTTGCAAAAACTAAAGCAGGGAAACGAGGATTTTACAAATTGGCTGAGCCGGATGATCGAGCCGCGTGTCCTCATCGAGGTTCTGGATTTCTCGTGCGATGGCCTTGCCTATTCCGTGATTGCCATCGAACCGTCCTATGAACGGCCCGTAAAGTTCAGCGGTGTGGAATTCATCCGGATTGGGGAGAACAAGAAAAAGCTCGCCGAGTTTCCGGAGCATGAGCGGGCGCTGTGGATAGCGACCGGAAGGCGCCGCTTCGAGACAGCCGTGGCTGCATCCAACGTGACCACGGAAGATGTTTTCGCGCTCCTGGATCCGGATCCTATGTTCGATTTGACCGGCGAGCCAAGGCCCAAGAACCAAGAAGAGGTGACCCGCAAGATGGCGGATCGAGGGTTTGTTCTGGATAATCTTGAGGGCCGGTTCGACATTACCAACCTCGGCGCCATCATGTTGGCCCGCGACGTCACGGCTTTTCCCTCCATCGCCGGGAAAGCCGTTCGCATCGTCAAATATACCGGCCGCGATAAATCTCGATCCGACTTCGAACAGGAAGGCAAGAAGGGCTACGCCGTCGGTTTCACCGGCATGATGAAATTCCTGATGGAACGCCTGCCCAAGGACGAACGCTATATCGACGGGGTTCGACGCATGGTTCCGCACTTCCCGGAAACAGCTATCCGGGAAGTGATTGCCAACGCACTCATCCACCAGGATTTCATGGCGACCGGCGTCGGTCCTGTGGTCGAGATCTATGATAACCGGATCGAGGTCAGCAATCCGGGTAACTCTCTGATCAGTACCGACCGAATCCTCGACGAACGACGCTCCCGAAACGAAAAACTGGCAGCGATTATGCGTTCATTCGGCCTCTGTGAGGAACGCGGTGGCGGTCTCGACAAGACGCTAATTGAGATCGAAGCAGAGCATCTCCCGGCCCCCGATTTCATCTCATCCGAAAACTCAATGCGTGTCGTGCTGTTCGCGCCCAAAAGCTTCAACCAGATGTCGAAGGCAGAGAAAATGCGGGCGTGCTTCTTTCATTGTATTCTGCGCTGGCTAACTCACGATTACATGAGCAACGCAACTCTCCGGGAACGGTTCTCGCTTCCGGCCGAAGAGTATCAGGCAGTTTCCGCAATTATCGCGGAATCGATCAAACTCGGCCGCATCGCACCGGCAGATCCGGACCAGGGCAGGAGAAACGCGAGATACGTTCCGTACTGGGCCGTCTAAGGCAAGTGACCGCCTTGACAGGAATCGAACCGTGAATTCGGTCTGGCATGAGTGAGACTTTGGCCCGATATGATACGTTTACGACATACTGTCGTCCGCTGGTACAAAATCATTAGGGCAAGCAGATCGTCTTTTGGGGCGGAATTCGCGGCCCGTCTTGTCTCCGGTCGTCTGCTCCCTAGATCCGACACATGGATACCGAGCGAACCACAGCTCCTATCAAATCGGTAAGGGCGTCTTCGCGGAAACCTCTCCAGAGGTTGAGCCCGGCCATTGTCGAGCAAGTCGAGCGCCTGCTCGGTGGACGCACGCGTGATATCCGCTTCAATGGGGAACTGGCTCAGCTTTTTGGCGAACGCTCCTGGCCGCGGACTGCCAAGATTATCCGCGCGTGGATGGTTTGGGTTATCGTGCTCGACGTCCTGACGTTGGGCCTCAACGCGATCTTGCTTCCGACCGAAACCGTCATGTCGATGCTTTGGCCAGCGTCTATCCTTCCCCCCGCGGCTCTTGTCGCCGCGATAGCCTTCCTGCGGCCGCACGCTTTGTGGGTGCAGGGCGTTTTCCTCCTCTCGGCTGTTTTTCTCATCCTCCTGTCGGTCGCCTTGGTGGGCGTGAACACCGGTGGCGAGTTTTATGAGCGGCATTTGACCATCATGCTTTTTGTGGCCGTCACTGCCATTATCATATTTCCCATTCCACTCGGTTGGGCGATGGCGATCGGTGCTTCTGCCCTCGGTATCTACCTTGTGTTTCAACTGCGCAATCCAGCCATCGAAGTGGGCAGTGCTCTGGCCGGGACGCTGTTTTTCGCAAGCGGTGTGGCTGCAACCGTCGTTGCCCGACGTACCGCAACCATCTTCGCTCAGAAGACTTTCTTGCTGGAGTTACGAGATCGAAGTCGCCTCGCGGAGCTTACCGACGCCAATTCCCAGCTGGAATTGCTGGCACGGACAGATCCGTTGACGGGTGTCGCCAACCGGCGCTCGATGATGGAAACGCTCCATTATTTCTGGAGCGAGGATCTTAAACGAACGAGCGGTGCGGCGATGCTGATGTGCGATATCGACGACTTCAAGCATCTCAACGATAATCTCGGACATGCCGAAGGCGACCGCTGCCTGGTGAAGGTTGCCGGCATCATTCAGAGCAGCATGAGAGACGAGCGGGACCAGGTCGCCCGTTACGGAGGCGAAGAATTTCTCGTCTTTCTCCCAGGCTCAGATGAGCAAGAAGCCAAGGTCGTCGCTGAGCGGATACGCAGCCGAGTGGAAGCTGCGTCTCTTCCAAACCCGACCTCCCGCGTCGTTGCTTATGTCACTGTCAGCATTGGAGTGGCCACGATGATGCAAGACAGTGAGCTTGTGTCAGCAGAGCACATGCAACGCCAAGCGGATGCGGCGCTCTACCTTGCCAAAAAGACTGGCCGCAACCGTGTGGTGGTCCATGCCGCAAAGGTCGACCAAGCCTCAGACTAAGCCGTTTGGCTATCGTGGTCTCCAAAACGACTGCCTTAAAAGGGCGCAATCTGGGTCCGGTGTCAGCCCTGTCAGCTTGACCATTTGACAGATATCCTACAAGTAGATATGTAACATCGATCTTATCGGCGATGCGGGAAAGTGACCGGCATGACATTGAAATCGATGAAGCCGTTGACGCGCGCGCCACTGCTGCATGTCTCCGTGCAGGAAAGTCTGCGCGCCTATATCGACGACAATGGCCTTGCGCCGGGAACCCTGCTTCCGGCCGAGGGAGAGCTCGCCACCCAGCTCGGTGTCAGCCGCAATTCGCTGAGGGAAGGCATCAAGGCGTTGGAATCGCTCGGCGTGCTGGATACGCGGCGCGGCGTCGGTATCTTCGTGAAGGCCTTTTCCTTCGGGCCGCTTCTCGACAACCTCGCTTACGGCCTCGGCGGCGCGCTGCGGCAGATCGAGGAGGTCCTCGAAATCCGCCGTACGCTGGAAGTGGGATTGATCGGCAAAACGATCGACGTGGTCGGCGAGCAGGACATCGCCGAATTGCGCGCCACCGTCAATCGGATGCGCGCCCAGGCCGAGCGCGGTGAAACCTTTGCGGAAGACGACCAGCTGTTCCACCGACTGCTGTTTCGCTGCCAGGACAATGAAACGCTGGTGCGGCTGATCGATGTCTTCTGGCTCGCCTTCTACAAGGCGTCGGATTTCGTCAACCTTGAAAATGCCGATCCGATGGCAACGTGGCGCGACCATGCCGCAATCGTCGATGCGATCGAGGCAAAAGATCTGGAGGAGGCGCGCAGACGCCTGGATCGTCACTACGAAGGCATTGCCCGGGTGATTGCCAACAACAAGACAAGTTCAAACGTGGGAGGAACACATGAAAAGACTGTCTAGATTATCCGTGATTGCGCTTGGCGCCCTGCTGTCGACGGCTGCCGTTCCAGCTCTTGTCGTTTCGGGCGTTGCAATAGAGGCCCAGGCAGCCACGCTGTCGGGCGGCTTCGATGTCGGTCCCGGAGGTTTCCAGGGCAACTTCAATCCGCTCGCCGCGACCGCCGGCTTCACCTGGCTCAGCGTCTATTACGAACCGCTGATCACTTATGACGAGAAGCTGCAGAAGGTCGTCGGCGCGCTGGCAAGCTCCTACGAGGTCAGCTCCGACCAGATGACCTACACGTTCAAGCTGGTGGACGCCAAATGGCATGACGGCAAACCGTTCACTGCCAAGGACGCAAAGTTCACCATGGGCCTTGCGATGGATGCGAAAACCGGCTCGGTGCTCGCCGCCCGGCTGAAGGGCATATCGTCCGTCGAGACGCCGGATGAGCACACTGTTGTCATCAAGCTCAGCGCCCCCAGCAGCAGTTTTCCCGACACGATGACCAAAGTGATGATGCTGCCCGAGCATGCGCTCTCCTCGATCCCGGCCGACCAGCTGGCGAAGAACACCTGGTGGTCCACAGCTCCGATCGGCACCGGTCCGTTCAAATTCACCAAATACGTCTCGGATCAATATGTCGAACTTGCCGCAAACACCGATTATCGCGGTGGCAAACCCGCACTGGAACGCGTCATCAATCGCTATTTCGCCAACCCGGCCGCAGCAATCGCTGCGCTGAGATCCGGCGAAATCCAGTTCACCTATGTCGATTCCAACGACGTGCCGACCTTCAAGGACAACAAGGACTTCCAGGTCATAGAAGGCAACTCTTTCGTCGTCAACTATCTGGGCTTCAACCACGAATCCCCGCTCTGGAAGGACGTGCGCGTCCGCCAGGCGGTAATGTACGCGATCAATCGCGATGCCATCATCCAGAGCCTTTATGGCGGTGCGGCCAAGCCTGCCAACTGCGCCTATGTCGCCGAACAGTTGATACCCCCTGATATCGACAGCTATGCCTATGATCCCGAGAAGGCCAAGCAGTTGTTGACGGAAGCCGGCTGGGACCAGATCAACGGCGGCAAGCCGATCACCCTTCTGACCTATTACACCACGCCGCTGGCGACCAACGTGCTTGCCGCAGTCCAGGCGATGCTTGCCCAGGTCGGCATCAACATCGTCCCGCGCGCCGTCGATGCGCCGACCTATAACAGCATCGTGCTCAATGCGACGCCGGATATCGCCCAGTTCCAGTTGGTTTATGCCGGGCTGCAGAACGGGCCGGATGCCGGAAGCATCAATGTCGGCCTCAACGAGAAGCAGATCCCTCCGGCCGGGCCGAATGTCGCCAGGGTTCGCATGCCTGACCTCACCAAGGCGCTCGATAGCGCCTTGGCCGAGCCTGATAGCACCAAGCGGGATGCCGCCTACCAGGACGTCTGCAAGGTGATGAACACCAACCTGCCCTGGGCGACGCTCTGGGTGGCAAACCGCTATGGCATCGTCTCGACAAAGGTGAAGGATTTCGTCTGGACGCCAGCGCCGGGCGGCGGCCCCTACCAGGCCAATCCGCAGAAATGGTCGATCGCCGAATAGGCGCTTTCCGGGAAAGCCTTGAGGGTGGCTTCGGCCACCCTGACAAGACGGCGGACAAGACGGCCCGATAAGACGGATTACCGATGCTCCAATACAGTCTCAGACGCCTGATCATAGGAATAGGCATGCTCGTCGCCCTGAGCATGCTGATCTTCCTGCTGCTGCGCCTGACACCCGGCGATCCAATCGATGCCTATATCGATCCTAACCTTCCGATGTCGCCGTCAGACCTTGCCGATCTGCGCCGAAGCCTCGGCCTCGATCAGCCCTTGCCGGTGCAGTATCTTGGCTGGTTGCAGCAGGCGGTGACGGGCAACCTCGGCTATTCGATCAAGCGTCTCGATCAGCCGGTTCTGGGGCTGGTGCTGTCACGGATCGGCCCGACAGTTCTGTTGATGGGCACCGCACTTGCCTTTGCCATCGTCGCAGGCATCACTTTCGGGGTGATCGGCGCCGTCCGCCGCAATTCGCTTGCCGATCTGTCCTTGTCGGTGGTTGCGCTTGCCGGTATTTCCAGCCCGGCCTTCCTCAGCGCGCTGATCGGCCTTTATATTTTCTCCGTCCGCCTGCACTGGATGCCATCAGGCGGCATGCTGACGCCGGGCGAGGAATCCTCGCTCGGCGATCTCCTCCACCATCTGATCCTGCCGGCGGCACTTCTGTCTGTCGCGCAAGCCGCATTGATCATGCGTTATATGCGCGCCTCGCTGCTCGAAGTTCTGAACCAGGATTACGTGCGCACGGCCCGCGCCAAGGGCGTTCGCGAGTTCTGGGTCATCAGCAAGCATGCCTTGCGCAATGCGCTTCTTCCGATCGTGACGCTGATCGGCTCCACTATCGGACTTGCAATCGGCGGCGCCATCTTCATCGAAAGCGTCTTCAACTGGCCGGGCATGGGGCTATTGCTCGTCGATGCCGTGCAGACCCGCGACTACCCCGTCATCATGGGGGCGACACTCGTCATCGGCACCTGCGTTATCGTCGTCAATCTTCTGACTGATATCACCTATGCGGTCGTCGACCCGCGCATCAAGGTGGGCTGACCATGCTGGCACGCTCGTCCGAACGCCGGAGCCCCGGACCATTTTCCCGCGCCTTCAGTCGGTTTCTGCTCAACCGCGCAGCTGTTGCCGGCGTCTGCATTGCCACGCCAATGCTGCTGCTGATCCTCTCCTATCCCCTATGGTGGGCTTTCCGGCCGAACGACATCGATCTTCTGGCCATGAATAGCGGCCCGACGGCAACGCACTGGTTCGGAGCCGACGGCGTCGGCCGCGACGTCTTCGCGCGCGTGCTCGAAGGCGGCCGGATTTCGCTGCTGGTCGCCGTCGCGTCGACTGCGCTTTCCGCGGTCATCGGGTTTCTTTTCGGGGCAATCTCGGCGCTTGCCGGACGCTGGACGGACGCCGTCTCGATGCGCTTCGTCGATCTGGTGATGACCCTGCCGCCCGTCATCTTCCTGCTTGTGCTCGCCTCGATTGCCGGCACCGGCATCTGGCCGACGGTGCTGGTCATCTCGCTGCTTTCCTGGCCGCTGCTTGCGCGTATGATCCGCTCTCGGCTGCTGGAATTGCGTGAACGCGACTTCGTCATGGCCGCCCGCGGCATGGGCGCCGGCATCGGCCATCTGCTCTTCCGCCACGGCCTACCGAACTCGATCGATATCCTCGTGGTCTATGCAACGCTGCAGATCGCCAATGCCATCCTGCTCGAGGCGGGACTGTCCTTTCTCGGTCTCGGTATCGCCCCGCCGGCGGCAAGCTGGGGCAACATGCTGAACGCGGCCCGCTCGACCGCCGTGCTCGAACAATATCCGTGGCAATGGCTCTTCCCCGGTGCCGCGCTGATCCTTGCCGTCCTGGCGATCAACTTCATTGGCGATGGCCTCAGAGATGCCTTCGATCCGCGTGCCGAACTGAACTGACAATCGAAAGAAGCGAAAATGACCAAATTCAAGGGTGTCGTCCCTCCCGTCGTAACACCGCTCAATCCGGATCTCACCATCGACTACCCATCCTATACACGCGTGCTCGAGCATCTCATCGATGCCGGTTGTCATGGCGTATTCGTGCTCGGCTCGACGAGCGAGGTGATCTTCCATGACGAAAGGACCCGGCGGGAAATCATCGAGCATTCGGCCAAGGTGGTGAACGGCCGGGTGCCGCTGATCGTCGGCGTCATCGATCCGACCACGGATCGCGTCATCGCCCATGCGAAGGTCGCAAAGGCGGCCGGCGCCGATGCGGTCGTGGTGACGGCGCCATTCTATACGGTCACCAGCCAGTCAGAGATCCTCGATCACTTCCGTTATATCCGCGACGCGGTGGACATTCCGCTGATCGCCTACGACATTCCCGTCTGCGTTCACGTCAAGCTGCAACGCCAGACCGTGGTCACGCTCGCCAGGGAAGGCGCGATCATCGGCCTCAAGGATTCCAGCGGCGACGACGGCAATTTCCGCTACGCGCTCCTCGACCTTGCCGAACACAAGGACGTCTTCCTGATGACCGGCTCCGAGATCGTCGTCGACACCGCCCTGCTGATGGGTGCCCATGGTGTCGTTCCTGGCATCGCCAATGTCGATCCGCACGGCTATGTCCGGCTTTGGGATGCTGCCCAACGTGGCGACTGGATCGCCGCGAAGAGGGAACAGCAGCGTCTCTGCCGCTTGTTCGAAATCGTCTGGGTCGCGCAGGGTCGTGTCAGCGGCGGCGCAGCCGGCATCGGCGCCTTCAAGACCGCCATGCGCAGCCTCGGCATCATCGATTCCGCTGTCATGCCCCGGCCGCGTGCCTCTCTTAACGAAGCCGAAACGGCGCGGATCGACGAGATCCTGCGTGCAACCGGCCTGCTGAACTGAGCCAGTTGATGGAACAGACCGCCGAACCCGTACTCGACATCAGAGGATTGCGAACGATCTTCCGCATCCGCGGCGGCGAGATCACGGCGGTCAACAATATCGACCTGACCGTTGCCGCCGGCGAGACGCTTGCGCTCGTCGGCGAATCCGGCTCCGGCAAATCGGTCACCAGCCTGTCGGTCATGCGGCTGCTCACCCGCAACATCGGTTTGATCGCCGCAGGCAGCATCCGCCTTGCGACGAGCGACGGCGTCGTCCGCGATCTCGTCTCGCTCGATGAAGAGAGCATGCGCAGGATCAGGGGCGACGACATCGGCATGGTGTTCCAGGAGCCGATGTCGAGCCTCAATCCCGTCTTTACCATCGGCGACCAGATTGGCGAGCCGATCCGCATCCATCGCGGCGCCGACCGCAAGGCGGCGATGAACGCAGCCGTCGCGCTGCTTGAAAGCGTCGGCATACCGGACGCCCGGCGCCGTGCCGGCCAATATCCGCACGAACTGTCGGGCGGCATGCGCCAGCGCGCGACGATCGCCATGGCGCTCGCCTGCGATCCGGCGCTGCTGATCGCCGATGAGCCTACCACGGCGCTCGACGTGACGATCCAGGCGCAGATTCTCGACCTGCTCCTCAAGCTGCAGCGCGAGCGCGACATGGCCATGCTGTTCGTCACCCACAATCTCGGCGTCGTCGCCGAAATCGCCCATCGCGTGGCGGTGATGTATGCCGGCCGGATCGTCGAAGAAGGGCCGGTCGGCGAGGTCTTCCGCAATCCCAAGCATCCCTACACGATGGGCCTTCTCGCCTCCATGCCGCGCCTTGGCGATGCCGCACGAATGAAACAGGCCGGCGAAAAGCTCGCCGCCATTCCCGGCATGGTCCCGAGCCTGATGAACATGCCGAGCGGCTGCGCCTTTTCCCCGCGCTGCAAATTCGCGATCGATGCCTGTCGCGTGGCGGTTCCCGCGCTCGAACAGATCAATCCGCAGCACCGAAGCCGCTGCATCAGATGGCAGGAGATCTAGATGAGCGCACCGCTGCTTTCCGTCCGCGACCTTTCGAAACATTATACCTCCCGCGGCACGCGGCTGAACATTCTCGAGGGTATCTCCTTCGATATCGGCAAGGGTGAAGTCGTCGGGCTTGTCGGCGAATCCGGCAGCGGAAAGACCACGATCGGGCGTTCCGTCCTTCGCCTCGTCGAACCGTCGTCCGGCAGCGTCCGTTTCGACGGGACGGAACTCACAGCACTTTCCGCCTCCGCGCTAAGGCGGCAGCGGCCGCGCATGCAGTATATTTTCCAGGATCCCTTCGCCAGCCTGTCGCCGCGCATGACGATCGGCGAGATCCTGACGGAAGGCCTGAAGATCCAGGGGATCGGCACCGCCCGCGGCAGGCTCGAACGGGCGCAGTCGGCTTTGGTAAAGGTCGACCTGCCCGCCGATGCTATCAATCGATATGCCCATGAATTTTCCGGTGGCCAGCGCCAGCGCGTCGGGATTGCCCGTGCGTTGACCTTGTCGCCGGAATTCATCGTCGCCGACGAGCCGGTCTCGGCGCTCGACGTATCGATCCAGGCGCAAGTGATCAACCTGCTGCGCGACCTCCAGCAGCAGCTTGGCCTGACCATGCTGTTCATCTCGCATGACCTGGCCGTCGTCGAATATATCTGCGACCGGGTGATCGTGCTTTATCTCGGACGTATTATGGAAATCGCACCGAGTGCCGATCTCTATGCGAGACCGCAGCATCCCTATACGCGCGCGCTTCTGTCGGCGATTCCGTCGCCCGACCCGGATGCTCGCCGTAACAGGCAGATCCTGAAAGGCGATATTCCAAGTCCGGCCAATCCGCCGAGCGGATGTGTTTTTCGCACGCGCTGTCCGAGCGCCCTCGATGGCTGCGCCGGCGCCGTTCCGCAACTGCGGGAAATCGCTCCCGGTCACTTCAAGGCTTGCATCCGCGACGACCTCAACTGATCCGTCATCTATCGGAGAAACAAGAGATGAATGCTAAGACGCCGCGTCCCGCCATCGGTGGAAATTGGGCGAGCCTGCTTCTGCCGATCGCAGCCGATGACAGCATCGAATTCGACAAGCTCGGTGAAGAGATCGACATCCTCATCGATGCCGGCGTCGATGGTATTTACTCAAATGGTACGGCTGGCGAATTCCACAATCAGACGGAGGAGGAGTTCGACAGGATCCAGGCAATGCTGGCCGAACGCTGCAAGGTCTCCTCTATGCCGTTCGTCATCGGCGCCTGCCAGCCCGACCCGCTGATCATGCTCAATCGCGTCCGCCGCGCCGCCGCCCTCGATCCCCGCGCCATTCAGGTCATATTGCCGGACTGGTGGCCGCTCAACGATGCCGAGGCGGTCGACTTCCTAAAACGAGCGGCCGAGGCTGCCGACGGAATTCCGCTCATCCTCTACAACCCGCCGCATGCAAAACGCGTGCTGGCGCCAAGGGTGCTCGGCATGGTCTGCGCGGCAGTGCCTGAGGTGATCGGCATCAAGCTCGCCGATGGCGACGCCTCCTGGTATGCTGAGGCACGCCGGCATTTGTCCGGGCTGTGGCTCTTCGTCCCCGGCCATCATCTCGCAACCGGCACCAAGGAAGGTGTGGCAGCAGGCTCGTTTTCCAATGTCGCCTGCCTTAGTCCCCGCGGTGCTCAGACCTGGACGGTCTCGATGCGAAACGAGATCGACGCCGCACTCGATCTGGAGCGACGCATCTGCGCTTTTATGGACGCGCATATCGTCCCGTTTCGCCAAGAATTTGGCTATTCGAACGCCGCTCTCGACAAACTTTTAAGTGCGATCGGCAATTGGGGACCCGTGGGTACCCGGTTGCGGTTTCCCTATCGCTCGATAGACACGGCAGAAGCGGTCAGGTTGAGACGTATCGCACGCGCCGAACTCCCCGATCTCTTCCTCTGATTTTGCTCGGGCTGAGGGAATGAGCCCCGGCCCTCAACTGCACAACTCTAGTCCCGCGGCATCCTGACTTTTCTCGAGATCTGTGGTCGCCCCAACGGTCTATCCCTCAAATGATCTGTGGTTTAGCTGCGCCGCACATCCTCCGCGTGGAGTAGCGACCAGCGCAAATATGATCCAGAAGACCGACAACCCGATCTCGGTCTTTAAGAGCAGAAGAATTTTCTGTTGTGGCAAATGAAAAATCTGATTTACTGCGACTTCGCTGCTTGGCTTTAAGGGGGATATTGCCGATGCCGTGGACACGCAGAAATATTGTGCTTGGTGGATTGGCATTACTTGGCGCCGGTGCAGTCCGGAAACCGGTATTTGCCGCGGCGTCTTCCTTTTTCGACGGCACCACCGTCGACAACGGCGTGACGTTTCGAAGGACCAACTTCGCCAAGATCGACAAGAAGTGGCACCGCCAGGTCGTCAAATATTTCAGCAGCGAGCCGATCGGCACCGTCGTCGTCGATACGAGAAACCATTTTCTCTACGTGATCATGGAGAACAAGACGGCCATCCGCTACGGCGTCGGCGTCGGTCGCGAGGGCTTCAAATGGTTTGGCCGCGCCACGATCGACAGCAAATCGCTATGGCCGCGCTGGACGCCGCCGCCGGAGATGCGCAAGCGCCATCCCGAACTGCCCGAATTCGTGGCGGGAGGCTCACCGAAAAATCCACTCGGTCCCCGCGCCATGTACCTGCATCGCGACGGCGTCGACACCGGCTATCGCTTCCACGGCACGCTGGAGCCGTGGAGCATCGGCAAAGATGCCTCCAGCGGCTGTATCCGCATGTTCAACGAAGACGCCATCGATCTTTACCAGCGTTGCCCGATCGGCACCGCGGTGCAGGTTCTGCCGCATATTGCCGACCAGGCTGAAAGTGCCGCGCAGGTCAGCCAAACAACCACGGTCGAATAAGGAATATCAACTTGATGTCTGCTCCGACCGGATATGTGAGGCGCCTTGCCGCCGCAACCATGCTCTTGGCGCTCGCCGCCTGCAGCACCACCGATATCGCCTCCGTGGAAGAACCTGCTGCGGCGCCGATGACCGGCCAAACCAACGATCCAGCACCCGGTTTCGAGAACGTTGCGATGGGCAGTGAAGAGGATTTCATCCTTAATGTCGGCCGCCGGATCTACTTCAAGCAGGATTCCGCAACACTCGATTCCGTCGCCATGGCAACCCTGGATAACCAAGCCGCCTGGCTCAACAGGAACCCGTCCTGGCTGCTCAAGCTGCAGGGATTTGCCGATGATTCCGGCTCCGCAGCCAAAATGGAGACGCTGTCACAGAAGCGCGCCGATGCGGCGATGGCCTATCTCGTCTCGAAGGGCGTGGACGCCAGGCGCATGTGGGCCAAGGGCTACGGCAACGACCGCGAAGTCCGCGACTGCACCGAGCGCTCCTGCAAGGTCCAGAACAGGCGCGTCGTCACCAATCTCCGCACCCAGCCTGACGCGGCCTGATACAGCTCGAACCATTCAGCGCTTGGCGCAGACGCGCCAAGCGCTATCGGCCAGGCTCAGCTCGAATATGACATGGATCTCGCTAGCCTGCGTTTAATACGAAGGTGGCAGTGCATATTCGAGTAGTGACGGCAGATCGATGACGAACCTGATATCCGCGGCATTGGCGGCCACGACCAACTGATAGGCGCCCGGTTCGGCGCGAAAGGCACCGGCCTCGACGTCGTAATAAGCGAGGTCGCGCGGCATGATCTTCATTTCGGCTGTCCCTGTCTCACCGGGCAGGAGCGACAGCTTTGCGAAGGCGCGCAATTCCTTGTCCGGCCGCTCCACCTTGGACTTTGGCGAACGCACATAGAGCTGGACCAGTTCCGACCCGGCCCGGTCGCCGATATTGGTCAGATCGACGCTGACAGTCACGCCTTCGGCACCCATGTCGCCGGCCGAGAGCCGCGGCTCGCCCCAGCTGAAGCGCGTATAGCCAAGGCCGAAACCGAAGGGGAAGAGCGGCTCGACAGCGCGTGTATCGTGGTGACGGTAGCCGACGAAGACGCCTTCGTCGTAACGCACATGCCCATCCTTACCCGGATAGACGGCTGGATCGCCCGTCATGGCGGAATTGTCGGCAAGCGCCTTCGGGAATGTCTGCGGCAGGCGTCCGCCGGGCTCGACTTCGCCGAAGAGGACATCGGCGACGGCGTTGCCCAGCTCCTGCCCGGGATACCAGATCTGCAGCACGGTGCGCACCTTGCCGAGCCAGGGCATTTCCACGGGGCCGCCGGTCTGCAGCACGACCACGGTGTTGGCGTTGACGGCCGCAACCCGCTCGATCAGCTCTTCCTGCCGGCCCGGAAGCCGCATGTCGGGCAGGTCCAAGCCCTCGGTATCCCATTCGCCGTCGCGGCCGACGAAGAGAAGCGCCACATCGGCATTTAGCGCCATCTCGACGGCTTCCTGCATATCGGCCTCACCCAAGGGCTTTTCGACGCCGAAGCGAATGGCCGTGAGGTTGATCCCCTCCCCGGTCGCCACCGGCGTGTCATATTCGACGGTGACGGTATGGGCCTGGCCCGCATCGAGCGCCACCGTGCCGCGCTGTTCGTCATTGGCCGTGCCGAAATAGTTCTCGCCGCGCGTCCAGCCGTCATGGCCGTCGACCGTGAGCCTGCCATCGACGAAGAGCCGCGCCAGTCCGGCATTGGTCATGCCGAAGACATGATCGCCGCTCTCTTCCGGTACGAATTGCATCGTCATCCGCGCCGAGAAATCGGTGGGGTCGAGTTCCCCTGACGGCAGCTCGAACCAGAAGAACTCGCCCTTGTCGACGGTCTCGACATGAACAGGATTGCCCCGGCAACCACGCCCCTTGAAATATTCGACGGTGATCTTTCCCTTGGCCACCTCGATCAGACGGTTGTGGCGGCAGCCGACGGCGTGGCTGACGCTGTTGGCATTGGAAAGGGCCGCTCGAATCCCTTCGAGCGGGCTGACCGTATAATGCGCCGCGATCTGCGCGCTGCCGCCGCCCATCACACGGGCGCTTGCGGCGTTGGGTCCGATGACGGCGATCCGGTCGAGCGACGTCTTGGCAAGCGGCAGGATGCCATCGTTCTTCAAAAGGACTGCGCCTTCCGCGCCGAGACGCCGGATCAGCACCCGGTCTTCCGGCAGGTCGACTGCCTGCTCCGTGAGATCGGGCGTCTTCTCGAACGCGCCGACCCGCTCGAGCAGAAGCAGGATCCGTCGGGCCGCCGCCCGCACGGTCGCCGCTTCAACCCTGGCTTCGCGCACGGCGGCAACCAGCTTCTCGCCACGATCGCGCGCCGGACCAGGCATTTCGAGATCAAGACCGGCATTGATCGTCTCGGCCGTCGAATGCGAACCGAACCAGTCGGACATGACGATCCCGTCGAATCCCCATTCCTCCCGCAGCACCTTGGTCAGCAGCCACGCATGCTCGCTGGTATAGGTGCCGTTGAGGCGGTTATAGGAAGACATGACGGCCATTACGCCGGCGCGCCTGACAGCCTGTTCGAAGGGCGGAAAGTAGATTTCGCGCATCGTCCGCTCGTCGATATCGGAAGACATGGTCTGCCGCTCGATCTCGGATTCGTTGCCGGCGAAGTGCTTGATCGTCGCTGCGATCCCCTGGCTCTGCACGCCCTTGATATAGGCAACGGCCAGTTCCGCGGTCAGCATCGGATCCTCGGAATAACATTCGAAATTTCGCCCGTTCAGGCCGGAACGATGGATATTCACCGTGGGTGCGAGCAACACGGCGGCACCCTTGCTCTTCGCCTGGTGGGCAAGCGCCACGCCCATGCGCTCGACGAGATCGGGATTCCAGGTGGCGCCGAGCGCGATGGCGACAGGAAAGCAGGTCGCCTTGACGCCGCCGACCAGCGAGCCCGCGCCGCGAGCCCCATTCGGCCCGTCCGTCACCTTGATCTTCGGCACATCAAGGCGCTCGACGGGAACAGTCGTCCAGAAATCGGCGCCAGACAGCAGCGAAACCTGCTCCTCGAGCGTCATCTTGTCGAGAATGGAATCGATCATGCAAACCTCCCCTTCAATGGAATTCGGGCATTGCGACGTGCTGACTAAGCATGCCCGGTGCCAATTCTTCCGGCGGCGACGCCGACTTCTCCACGCCCCAGGCAGTTCTTAAACTTACCGATTACTCGGTATTTTTAAGATGTCAACTGCCGAGCCGTAATGTATGGATGGAGGGCGGGGAAAAGAGGCAGACGGAAAAGACGATGGCAGAGGTTTCCGAATCGAAGGCCGGACAGGACGAAAAGCGACGGCGCCGATCCCGCAAGGGCGAAGCGCGCCGCGCGGAGATCCTGTCGGCTGCGATGCGACGCTTTGCCGAAGACGGCTACCAGAATGCCGCCATCGGCGATGTCGCCCGCGACGTCGGCCTGTCGCTGCCCGGCCTGCTGCACCATTTTCCGACCAAGGTTGATCTCCTGCTTGCCATTCTGGACAAGCGCGATCTCGAAAGCGAAAGCTTCATCGGCCCCTATCGCTCCGATCTCCGCGGCCTGCTCAAGGGCATGGTCGGGGTCTTCCGCCGCAACGCCGAAATGATCGAGGTCATCAGGACCTTCGCCATCCTGAATGCCGAGAGCCTGATGAAGGATCACCCGGCCAAGGCATGGTTTCTCAATCGCGTCACGGAGCTACAGGACGACATCGCTGCGACCTTCGAACGGGCCGTCGCCGATGGCTCGATAGACGGCAAGATCGATGGCAGGGCAATGGCGGCCGAGTTGATCGCGGTGATGGACGGCCTTCAGATGCTCTGGCTGCGCGATCCCACACGCTTCGATATGGTCGGCGGACTGGAAGCCTATATCAGCCGCCTGCTGGCGAGCCTTGGGTTAGAGGACTGAGCCTTGGCTTACTGCCTTCCATCAAAGCGTGCCAACCAGACCATAATGCGGCTTACAGCTTCGTAATACCTCTGCCCGACAAGCAGACCCGTATGTGTGGTACCCTGGAGACCTAGATACTCGCTACCGATGTGGCGTGCTGTCGCCAGGCCTCGATGATCATCGGATTCGTCGTTGACGGCGCAAATGACGAGGCTGGGACAGGTGATCTTCTCACCTTCGATGGAAATCCCTCCCCCGAAATGAAAGGAGAATGCGCTGAATGCCTTTGCAGATTCCATGGACAGGTACTTCCGCTGGAATTCAATATCCTCGAATGTTTCATCGGTACTGATTTGCTCGTCACGCACGGGAGCAGGCACGACGAGGCCGGACATTCGCAACGCGAGATCGCGATAGGGCGCCTCCGCATGCACTTGCCTGCAAATGCTGGTATCGATCAGCACCAGCCCGGCTATCTTCACGCTTTCCGCCAGTTTCTGGCTCAGGATTCCTCCCATGCTGAAAGCGATCACGATGGGAGGAGTTCCACATTCTTCGACGATTTCGGAGATCACCAGCCGGATGTCTTCCAGGTAATCTTCAAACAGGATTTTTGTGAAATCCATCGACCTGCTTTTGTAGTGGCCTCGCAGGTTGACGCAATAAGAATTCCATCCAGCCGATGTGAAATGAGAAATGTATTTGCTCCACATCCAGCTCCCGGTAAATGCGCCGTGAACAAAGAGCAACGGCGGCCGAGCGGACTGCCCTGGATCGCTGTGCCCATGAAATATTTCCAGAAATAGGTCATTCTCTCCGACGTATTTTTCCGTGTGCTCGGGTCGTTCTTTTGCATAGTCCCGCATACCGCTCACTCCTTTGATATTGGCTGGCCGCGCATCGAGACAAAGGATATTTCCTACGCAATATTGCTCAACGGCGGCTCATGGATGTACATAAAGGACAAAATATCTTCAATCGGGTGTTGATGTGGACAGTCTCGCAAGCGTTATCGCCTTCGTCCACGCCGTCGAACAGCAGAGCTATGTCGCAGCCGCCAGGGTTGGCGGAGTTTCGCCTTCCGCGATCGGAAAGGCTGTGGCGCGGCTCGAAAGCCGGCTGGGCGTGCGGCTCTTCAACCGGACGACGCGCAGTATCAGCCTGACCGAGGAAGGAGCGGTCCTCTACGAGCGCTACAAACGCATCATCGATGACATGGACGACGCAGAGGCCACAATCTCACGAAGCCGGGAGCGCCCAAGGGGGCGCCTTCGCGTCAGCGTACCGCATATTGTCGGGCATCACCTTCTCATGCCGATCCTGCCCGTTTTTGCCGAGCAGTTTCCGGAGATCGAACTGGACATCGATTTCGAAGACAAGGTCATCGACCTGGTCGCAGAGGGCCTGGATGTTGTCGTGCGAAGCGGTGAGCTTGCCGATGCACGATTGATTGCCCGCCATCTCGGCGATCAGCATTTCGTCGTTTGTGGAAGTCCCGATTATCTCAAGCGCCATGGGCGACCGGAGACCCCGGATGACCTCTCCCAGCATGCTTGCATTCACTTCAAATACCCATCCAGCGGTCGTGTCGCGCCGTGGGCATTCCGCCGGCCATGTGAGCGGTTGCCTTTGCCGAGAGGCCTTACATTGAACAACACGGATGCAGGTCTGCGGGCAGCACGGGACGGTTTGGGCCTCGCGCATCTGCCTGTCTACGTCGCAGAGCCCCATATGCGAACCGGGAGTTTGGTCCCCGTCCTGACCTCCTTCATGGTGCCGTACGGCTCGCTCTCGCTCGTCTGGCCCTCCAATCGTCAGCTTTCACCAAAAGTCCGGGTTTTCGTGGACTTTGTAGTTGCGAACTTTGCCGCCCGACCCGACGCTTTTCGACCGGCGTCAAGTTTGTAGCGATGATCGAAATCGGCCGAACGCCGAGGCACGACAGCGCCGCACGTCTTTTCTCACCGATTGGACATCATTCCCCTATCTATGACCGTGAGGTGCAAGGCATCGAGTATGGGGCCGAGCGCGGACAAGCGGATGAGATCCCATGCGGGGCTGTCGGCCTCAATGCTGGCCGTAGCGCGATCATAGACGGCAACGCACTGCTTGTTGGTGATCCGGGACATGTAGAGAATGCCGTCGACATTGGTGCGATCGTAGATTTCCTGACTGAGCCGGCGTCCGCTGGCCTGTGCCCTGGCTCGAACGGCATCTGTCGAGACCCCGAGCAGGTTTGCGCCTTCGTAGCGCAGGTCGAGCAGGAAAAGCGGCTTGGGGTTTCGAATAACGGCGATCGAATAGCGGTCGAACTCTTCCCGCAGTATCAATCGCTCGGCCTTGCCTTGAAACCGGTCACGAACGATCGTCTCCGCGATCGCCGTCGCGGGATCCTGAGCGAGATAGAGCAACCGGAACTTATCCCTCGGGCTCGAAAACCGCGTCTTGCCGAAGCCCATACCGAGAGGCGTCGCGGCGTGAGCGCGCGAGATGATTCTGACATAGTCGGTGACGTCGGCGCGAACGGCGAGGCGCTGCAGGACGGCCTTGTCGAGCGTCATTGCGCGGCGAAATAGGTCTGGGCCGCATCGACGACCTCATCCGCATGATCCTGTTTCAAGAGGTTTATGGGCCGGCGCCCGCCCAGCATGGGATTCGGCTGGCTGAGCCACAGCCATGCCACCCGCTGATTGGAAACGAGAGCGGCAATCGTTCCTATGCCCTTCGCTGGACGCCCGTCGATGAATTGTTCGATCGGATAGACGTGCTTCCTCGTTCCTTTCAGCAGCGCGATAACCTCGCCGGCATGCTGCCAGCGATTGAGGGTGGAGCGCGCAATTCCGAATTCGCGCTGGAGTTCGTTTGCGCCGGCAACCGGCCCCGCCCAATCCTCGAGCTTGCGGGCAACCGCAAGCTCGCCCAGCAGTCGCTCGCCTTCCTCCGCCGTGGCGATCTTCCCAAGCCCTTCGCCCCTGGAGGGTTCCACGGCCTTCGGAATTTCAAGCGCGATCTTGCCGCCATCAGGTGCATCGCTGAAGGTCTCCACCAGACCACGAATGCGGCGGGCAAGTTCGCCCTGTCGCTTGCTGAGTTCGCGTCGTACGCTAACGGGAAGATCGACAATGGCCGCCGCCGCCGCTCCCGCAATTCTGGCGGACAGGGCAACCGAGCCGGACTCGAATGTAGCGTCGGCTTTCAGCACATCGGCGACTTTGGCGGCAACACGATCGGCGACCTGCGCCTGACGAGCACGATCCAGCTGCACATGGGAACCAGCCATTAAACTATCTCCGTTCTTACAGGAGCTGATATAGTCTCAAATGACCCATTTGTCCAGATTGTCCCACCAAGCGGGTTTTGCTCTATGGTGAGACCCGCAACGCCTCCCGGCATCGAAGCGGTGAGGCGGGATCTCCCGGGAAAGGAAGATCAGCCATTCTGCAGCTTCCAGGTCCTGACTTCGAACGGCATGATGTCGGCAGGTCCCTTCCGCTCCATCGGCTCTTCGAGAATGTTCAGCGGCTGCGATGCCTTCCATCCGGAAGGCAGGTCGAGGGCGAGGCTGCCGCGCCGGCCGGCCGGTTCGTAAAGGCGCAGGATAAGCCCATCGCCCTCTTCCGCCGGCTTCAGGCCTGAGAAAGCGACGGGGATGCCGGTGATCGCAAGCGGCGCGAAAGTGCCGGCGGAGAGGCCGCTCGCTTCAGCCGCGACGAGCGGTTGGTTGAGATCGATCGCCTCGTCGAGGACGCCGCCTTCATGCCAGGCGCCCTCATGCGGCATCAGCGCATAGGTGAAGCTCTGCTCGCCTTCGTCGGCCAGCGGATCCGGATAGATCGGCCCGCGCACGAGGCTCATGCCGATCACGTTGCCGCGGGCGCTATGGCCGTATTTAGCATTGTTGAGCAGCGCGACCCCGAAGTCCGGTTCGCTGATATCGACGAAGCGGTGCGCGACGGCCTCGAACATCGCCTGCTCCCAGGACGTATTCGTGTGCGTTGCCCTCTCGACGATGCCGAAGGCGCATTCGAAGGTCGCCTTGCGGGCCTGCGCGGCAACCGGGTTCAGGGTTCGCAGCAGGGTGCGGCGGTCATGCCAGTCGATCGTCGTTTCGATGTCGAGCCGCCTGGCGTTGGCCGTCAGCACATAGGTCTGCGTGACGCTCGAATTCCGGTAGCGGTAAACGACGCGGATCGCCGCGCGGTGCGGCCCTTCTTCCACGAGGGTGATACTGTCAGGCGCATCGAGGCGGACGGCCTTTTCGGCATAATCCGCATCGATGTCCCAGGCGTCCCAGTTGCGCGGCTTGTCGGCCGGATAGACCCAGAGCTGGTTTGCCGAGCCGTCGACCGCTTCCCGGCCCGTGGCCTTGTGAAGGAGGCTCGAAACCGCCCCGTCCTTGCCGATGGAGACCGAGAGGTACTCGTTTTCCAGACGGTCGGGGCCAGCTTTCAGTGCGCCTGCCGGCTTGAGCGGGCCCTTGTCGAAGACCGCGACGGATAAGGGGGCAACGAGATCGGCGGCCGCAATGACCGTGCCGTCGGCGAGCGTTGCGCTAAGCGGTCTGGCCGCAAGAGACGGATTGACGACGACGAGGGCATCGCCAACCCCGCCCTTCGGCAGCTTGGCCGACAGCGCCTGCAATCCCCCCGCCTGTTCGGCCTTGGCATGTTCAATGACGCCGTCCAGTTCCTGCTCTGCATCCTGATAAACTTCGCGGATGCTCGAGCCCGGCAGAATGTCGTGGAATTCGTTCTTCAGCACGACGCGCCAATCCGCTTCGAGGCTTTTCGGCCTGCCTGCTCCGAGCATATGCGACAGCGAAGCGATAGTTTCGGCGGTGATCAGCGCCCGTTCGGCCTGGCGATGCTTGCGCTTGACGCCGCTTTGCGACGTAAGCGTCGCACGATGCAGTTCGAGATAGATTTCGCCATCCCACACCGGAAGGTTCTTTTCGCCTGCGGTGCGGTGCGCCCGTTCGTAATAGCTCTTGACGGTGCCCCAGCGTGCCTGCGGGATAGCCGGGAAATCGCGTAGCTGCACCTCGCGCTCGACCATCTCGGGCGTGACGCCGCCGCCGCCGTCGCCATAACCGACGGCCAGCAGCGAGGTATCGTGCTGCGTCTTGCCGCGGAAATTCTTCCATGTCGGCACGTAGCAATCGGGTTGCACGAAACCGTTATAACCCTGCATCGGATTGTCGAACGTATGGGTCAGCACCCGGCTGCCGTCGAGGCCCTTCCACCAGAAGAGATCGGATGGAATATGATTGGTCTCGCTCCAGTTGACCTTGATCGTGAAGAAGCTGTCGATGCCGCCCTGCCTCAAGATTTGCGGCAGCGCGCCTGAAAAGCCGAAGCAGTCCGGCAGCCAGCAGACAGTATGGCGTGTGCCGAAGGTCTTTTCGAAATAACGCTGGCCATAGAGAACCTGACGGGCGAGGCTTTCGCCGGTCGGCATGTTCGTGTCGGGCTCCACCCACATGCCGCCGACGGTTTCCCACTTTCCGTCCGCGACTTTCTGCTTGATGCGCTCGAGAAGCTCGGGGTCTTCCTCTTCCATCTGCGCGTAATAATGAGCGGTCGATTGATTGAAGCGGAAATCGTCGGAGCGCTCCATCAGCGACAGCGCCGTATTGAAGGTGCGCCGCATTTTCCGCCGCGTCTCGCGATAAGGCCAAAGCCAGGCGAGATCGATATGCGCATGGCCCGTCAGCAACAGTTCTCCGTTCGGCGGGAAACGCTTCTGCAACTCCTTCAACCGCGCCGTCAGAGCCTCGAAGGCCGTGGCTGCCGAGCCGCTCTGCTCGTCCGTGAGGCCTGCCGGATTAACCTCAAGCTCCGGCAGTTCCCAGATCTTCTGCTGCATGACGGCGCCGGATGTGCGGGATATATAGGCCGCCGTATCCGACGGCCAGTCGAGGCTGCGCAACGCATGCTCGGCGGCATCCATCAGATGCGGCACGACTTCATGCTCGCCGAGCACCTCGATTGCCTCGGCAACCTGCTTCAGCAGAAGATGCATGCGATGAGCGGGACCATCGAGCCAGATAAATCGGGCCTTGTTGAGCCGTGGAGCGCGATTGGGCTCGCCGAATGGAAACCGGGCGACGGTTTCGGTTGCGATCGAAAAGCGGCGGCCCTTTACCGGGAATTCCTGATGATAAGGATCGAGACCGAATGTTTCGGTCTCGCCGTCGGGGTAGCTCAGCGTAATCAGGCTCTCGCCACCAAGATCGAGTTGCAGGCGAATATCCTCGAGAGGCCACGCCTCCGGCGCTTCAGCGATCACGGCAAAATGCACCACCCCCTGGCGGTGCGGCCAATCCTGGTGATGTTCGATCGGCTCGCCCTCGAAAGTCCAGCCGTCGATCGCAGCACTTTGTCGATCCCGCCAATGAGCCAATTCGGCAATGCGAACTTTAAGACGATCGAGGCGCTGGGCAATGGTCAGAGGCATGGCTTATCCTGTTGAAAATCGACGGCTGACAATCTTATCGTCATGCTTTTGGGGTCGTGGTCATGGTTATGGGGGAGATGAAGATGGCGCGACCGACATCGCGATTGCCCGGCCCCTCCTCCAAGCAGGCTTGCAGAGTCTTAGATTAAGTAACTTTGATTTGGCGTCAAGCCCGGAAGAAGCGAACCGCACCCGGTTTACGGTTGTCACCGTCACGCCATGTCTTTGCAAAAGCTTGCTTGCTCGACCAGAAGCTCTTGTGCATGAGGTCAGATTACAGGGAGGACACCGAAAGTCGCTCCACCAAATTGCAGGACATAACTCGACTGCTCGGGCAAGCTTCGCTTCCCGCCACCACGCTATTCAACAATTCCGCCCCTTGCAGACCGAGATCATAGTACGGCAAAGCGGCAGTGGTCAGCTCCGGCCTCAGCGCCAGGGAAACCGTCCGGAAATCGTCAAAGCCGACAATACTGACGTCCTCGGGAATCCGAAGACCCAATGCCATGGCTGCGATGTAGATTTGGATCGCCATTTCGTCGTTGCCGCTCATGATTGCGGTCGGTCGATCCCTTTGTTGAAGCATCTCGGTGGCGGCAGCAAAAACGTAATTCTTCTCTGCTCCTACCGGTCCTTCCATGCCTAGACGGATACTTAGGTCACTCTCCGAAAGGCCAAAGTCTCCGGTGGTCTTGCGGAAAGCATCGAGGCGCAGTTCCGCCCCCAATAAAATGGGATTGAGCCGGATATAGCCGATCTTTCGATGACCCCGCTCAAGCAGATAGCGGGTAAGATCTCGCGCACCCTGATAGTCATCGGGTTCGATCGACGGCAACAGCTCGCTCGTTTTTGGTCGGCAGTTGATCATGACTGTGGGGATGCCGACGTCGCCGATTTCGGGGTCAACGATGCGGTGGTACATCGTTACGTAGAGAACACCGTCAATGCGGTGCGATTGGAACATTTTCCAAATTTTAGTTTCCTGTTCGGACGCACCGCCGGTGTTTGCCATCAGAATGGTCTTGCCGTTGGCATTGGCCCAATCCTGGATCCCGCGAACGATATCCACGGAATAAGGCGTCGTCGACACGTAGTCAGCGATGATACCAAATGTGTTGGAGCGACTTGAGCGTATTTGGCGCGCGGCCATATTGGGCACATATCCGAGGTCTCGAATTGCCCTTTCGACCCTCTCCCTGGTTTCCTCGGTCACATATGGTTCGCCGTTAATGACGCGAGACACAGTTTTGTTGGAAACTCCCGCCACTTTCGCGACGCTGATTATGCTGACCATGTACGCCAATCTCCTTGCCGGATTCGTTTTAAACCAGACGCATGACAACGTCGACATATTTTTATGACAACGTCGTCATTCTGTATTGACAACGTCGTCATACGAAGACTACTTTCGCAGCAAGAAGGAGGGCTCAGTGCAAGTGCAGCGGGCCACATGGGAGGAATCGATGAAGAAATTGCTTGGTGCCAGCGCACTTGCGCTTGTTTTCATAACCGCCACTGCCAATGCCGAAACCATCAATATCTTGGTCGAAGGCGGCGGCGAAATGTTGCAGAAGGCGGTCGCCGAGAAGTTTACTGCCGAAACAGGCATCGAGGTGAACTTCACGACCGTTCCCTATCAGGGTGTCTTTGACAAATTCTCAGCCGAAATCGCCTCTGGCTCTTCCGCGTTCGATGTCGTGACGATCGACGTCGTGTGGAATGCGAAGTTTGCAAGCCACGTCGAGGATCTCTCGGCTCTTTTCACCGATGCGGTTCGCGCGGATTTACCGCCTTCCTTGCTTGCCGATGCGAAGGTTGGTGACAAACTGATCGGTATGCCTGCCTGGGCCAATGCCGAGATCGTGTTCTATCGCAAGGATCTGTTTGATAAGGCGGAGGAAAAGGAGGCTTTTCAGGCGAAGTATGGCTATCCTCTCGCGCCGCCCAAAACCTGGCAGCAGTGGCGCGACATTGCGAAATTCTTCACGCGTGACACTGACGGCGATGGAAAGACCGACTTCTGGGGCACCGACACCATCGGCACGTTTTCAGAGGAATGGATGGCGCATGTGCTGCAAGCGGGTTCGCCAGGGGTGATCCTCGATAAGGACGGGCAGGTCATCATCGACAACGAGGCGCACAAAAAGGCACTGGAATTCTACATCGCGCCACACTGCATTGATCGTTCCGTTCCGGAAAATGTGAACGAAATCGGCTGGGGCGAGGCGCAGAACCTGTTCTATCAGGGCAAAACAGCGATGATGAAGTTCTGGACGCACGCCTACAAGATGACGCCTCCGGATTCAAAGGTCAGCGGCAAGGTCGGCGTGGTACCAATGCTGACCGGCGACGCCGGGATCGCAGCTGTTCCTGGCCCTTGGTACAACGTCGTTCCCTCGACATCCGAGCACAAGGATGCAGCGAAAAAATTCATCTCGTTTGCGATCGCCAATAATGCCCTGGGTATCGAAGCTCCCCTCGGTCTTGCCGCGACGAATTCCGCCTATCGCAGCTATTCAGGCAAGGCCGGCTATGAGCACTTCCCCCCACTTCTTGAGACGCTGAGCGCGCCTGCCACCCAGGGCCGGCCGATCAATGAAAAATATCAGGAAATCGTCGATGAAGCTGTGCTGCCGGCTATCCAGCAGGCACTCACCTGCAAGGCGGATATCGGGGAGGTCCTGACGGAAGCCAAGGAAACGATCGAGGACATTCTCAACTAGCCTCGTACATTCCTCCACATCGTGGGGCAAAATATGCCCCACCCTTAGCTTTCGGAGACGGACATGTCGGGTGAAGACCGATTTGTACTTTGCATGCTCGCGCCTGCAGTCGCCATTCTCGGCGTGCTGGTCGCTTACCCGGTGGGGCTCCTGGTCTTCGATTCCTTTTTCAAGGTCGATACGATCACGCCCCATATTCGCGAATGGGTCGGGCTGCAGAACTATGTCGATGCCTTGACGTCGAAACGTGTCATGGAAAGCGCTCTGCGGACCGTTCAGTATTCGCTTTTCGCGCTGTTCTTCGAGTTCACGTTCGGCTTCTGTGCGGCGCTGATTTTTTCGGCGCTTGCCGGTCAATCGCGGTGGCATCGCACGATCTTCGCTCTGCCGCTGATGGTTCCGCCCATCGTCGCGGGTCTACTTTGGCGATTTCTGCTCGTCGGCAATATCGGCATCCTGAACTACGGGCTCGTCCGTTTGGGTCTGATAAGCGAACCAGACGCGATCGCATGGTTGTCCAGCGAAGATATCGTCATCTATTCTGTTTCCTTTGCCGACATCTGGCTGACGACTTCCTTTGTCGCCCTTGTGTCCTATGCCGGGCTGACGAACATCCCAAAAGACCTGCTGGAGGCAGCGCGGATCGACGGGGCGAATGCGCTCAAGCGCTTTTGGCATGTCACCCTTCCCCTCATGCGGCCGGTGATCGCCGTCGTGGTGATCGTGCGGGGCGTGGATGCTGCAAAGACATTCGACCTGATCTGGATACAGACGCAGGGTGGTCCCAGTCACGCTTCTGAAGTGTTCTCGATGAACATCTACCAGCGCATGGTTCGGTTCGGCGATCTCGGCGAGGCTTCCGCGTCAGGAACATTGTTCCTCATCGTCATGATGCTTTTGGCGGCAGTCGCCTATTGGAAGATATGGAGGCCGGTCCATGCGTAGAGCTCCCCGCCCCAATCTCAGCGGAATCCTGATCAACGCGGCAGCCCTCGTGTTGGTGCTATCCTACGCGCTGCCTTACATCTATCTCCTGATGACCTCCATCAAGCCCGCGGCTGATGTCCAACAGATCCCGCCAAGCTTCTTTCCGGCCGTTGTGTCGTTCGAGAACTTCCGCGAAGTGCTGCGATCCTCCACTTTGCCGAGAGCCTTCGTCAATTCCCTCACCGTCGCGGTGCTGACGACGGCTCTCTCGCTTTCGGTGGCCGTGCCTGCCGCTTACGTTGCCACGCAGTACCGGCGCCGGATCACCACCATTTTCCTGCTCTTCGCCCTGGTGACACGCATGGTGCCGTCGGTGGCGCTCGGAGTGCCGCTGTTCCAGCTTTTGAAGTCTCTGGGTCTGCTCGATACCATTCCAGGCCTGGTGCTCGCTCACACGTCGGCCGCGGTACCACTGGCACTGCTGCTCATGTCCGCGTTCTTCGAGGGCATACCGAAGGAGCTCGAAGAAGCCGCGCGCATGGATGGCTGCACGCGATTCCAGGCATTTCGAAAGATCGTGCTTCCGGTCATGACAGGGGGGATAGCGGTCACCGCGCTCTTTACCTTCATTACAAGCTGGAACGAGTTCCTCTACGCGCTGCTGTTGACATCGGAGGCGACCAAAACGGCGCCGATCGTCATCGCCGAATACAATTCGGTCTACGGGCTTGCCTGGGGGGCGATGACCGCCGCAGCCGTCCTCTACTCGCTGCCGGTCATCATCGTAACGCTCGCACTGCAAAAACAAATCGTCGGCGGCCTGACTTTCGGCGCTGTGAAGGGATGAGGGAGGCAAAGGCATGGCCGGCATAGAACTGCGCAATATCAACAAGGTCTATGGAAACAGCTTTCACGCTCTGCACGATCTGAGCTTCGACATCAGGGATGGCGAGTTCATGGTTTTCGTCGGCCCGTCCGGATGTGGGAAATCGACGGCGCTCAGGATGATCGCTGGCCTGGAGAGCATTACGAGCGGTGAACTCAAAATCGGTGACAGGTTAGTCAACGATGTCGATCCCAAGGATCGCGACATCGCCATGGTCTTTCAGTCCTATGCGCTCTACCCGCACAAGACAGTGCGGGAGAACATTGCCTTCCCCTTGCTGATGGCAGGCCTGCCGAAGACCGAGATTGCCAGCCGCGTAGACGAAGCCGCCCGCATCCTCGAACTGACGACTTTGCTCGACCGCAGGCCGGCACTCCTTTCAGGAGGCCAGCGTCAGCGTGTCGCCATGGGACGGGCGATCGTCCGCAAACCAGCGGCCTTCCTGATGGATGAACCGTTGTCGAACCTCGATGCCAAGCTGCGCGTGCAGATGCGCGCCGAGATCGCCAGTCTCCAGAGAAAACTGAATGTCACGACGATTTACGTGACCCACGACCAGGTCGAGGCGATGACGATGGGTGACCGCGTCGCTGTCATGAAAGGCGGTGTGCTGCAGCAAGTCGACACACCGCAAAACCTGTACAATCGTCCTGACAATGTCTTTGTCGCCGCCTTTATCGGATCGCCCTCGATGAATTTGTACGAGGCCGTTCTGAATGGGAGGACGCTGACCCTGGGCAGCAACAGCCTAGAAATCCCCGACCGGGTTTTCGAAGGCCGCCCCTCGCTCAAAGGTGCGTCCAACCGTCAGGTCATTGTCGGTATCCGGCCCGAGCATATGAACGACGCCGCAATCCGGCCCTCTTCGGCCGAGATCTCGGCCCCGGTTACTCTTGTCGAGGCGCTAGGTTCTGAATCCATGGTGCATCTGAATATCGACGCCACCCGGGTGGATGCCGGCGACCCGGACGCCGTCGCCGACATCGGCAACGAAAAGGCTGCTGTAGCCCGCTTTTCTCCGAAGAGCACAGTCCGCGCAGGTGACATCGCGCGCATCGCTGTCGATGCCGACGAACTCCATTTCTTTGAACCGGACAGCCGCACCAGCATCTGGTGATGGTGCGCAGGATCCTGCTCCAAACTCGAACAAGAGAGCCGATTGAACGCATAACCCCAGGCGGCTTGCGCACGACAAGCCAATCAAGAACACCGGTCTACTCTCGCTGTAGCGTAGGAAATGGCCGCGGAGACATGAACCATGGTAAGTGAAAACTTTTACGACGTAACACAATATCCCTCAGGCAACCCCCATGAGGACATTGGATCGGTCATCAATAGCATCATTGCGGATATTAAAAGCAGGCAAGCGGTTCCCGACCAGAATGACGGCGGAAAGCCTGGAGCAGTGATCTATATACCGCCAGGCGATTATCGTCTTGTCACCCAGGTCGTGATAGACCTGAGTTATCTGAAGATTGTCGGCTCGGGACATGGCTTTACGTCTTCGAGCATCCGTTTCAACACACCTGCTGACGAACTGGCACAGTGGCGCGAAGTGTGGCCGGGCGGAAGTCGCGTATGTGTGGACATGTCTCCGGACGCCGCCGACGGTGAGGCTGCCGGAGCCGCGTTCTACGTCAAGCGCACCGGCAATCCTCGCATAAGCTCTGTGGAATTTGCCGATTTTTGCATCGATGGCCTGCACTTCATGGACGACGGTTCGGGGCAGAATGATGCGGAAAATACCTACAGGAATGGCAAAACGGGAATCTATGTGGGCAGCGCCAATGACTCATTCCGAATAACGGGGATGGGCCTTATCTATCTGGAACATGGAGTGACTGTTCATGACGCGGATGCGCTGGCGATAGACAATAATTTCATTGCAGAGTGCGGCAACTGTATCGAATTGAAAGGTATGGGGCAGGCCTCGAGGATAGCGAATAATTTTGTCGGAGCCGGATATAGGGGACACTCCGTCTACGCTGAAAATTACGGCGGCATCCTGGTCTCTTCAAACAACGTCTTCCCCCGAGGTGCCAGCAGCGTCTATTTTTCCGGCGTGGTGCGTTCCTCGATCACAGGAAACAGATTCCATTCCTTCTATCCCGGAATGCTGGTTTTTGCTGCGAATTGCTGCGAAAACCTGGTTTCCTCAAATCACTTCCTGCGGGATCGCGAGCCGTGGGCGCCCATGCAGAAGTACGATAACGGCCTGGATGACCTGTTCGGACTTTTGCGCATTGAGGGCAGCAATAATTCGGTCATCGCCAACCACATTTCAGAAACGATCGATACTCAATATATCAAGCCTCTCGCCGCAAAGCCTGTGATCATCAATGTCGTTTCCGGCAGCGGGAACTACATCGCCAATAATCACATCGTGGCCACAACCGAAATGTCGCAAATCAACGACGCACCAAACAGCGCGTGTTTTTCAACGCAAGTGGGCGCATTGCTTTCAACGGACAATTTGAAGGCGCTCGAGGTAACGGCAGTACGGGTGCAAAGGGGTTCGGTGCGGAATACAGTTCTAGATTCAGGCCGTGTCGAACAGGTCGAGATGGACAGAACAGTGAATGCTTTCAGGGGCACTCCAGTTCCCGGGCAATCGTCGGCAGAGTTTCACTAGACCGAACATAGTTAGGCCGTCGGTCGAAAATCCAGTGACTATTCGGAGTTGTGTTCATGGCGAACCAAATGGACCGGCAAGATGGCCCGTTGATGCAGCAAAACCTGTTCCTACCCTCGGGATACCACTTGGAATTTTGGGCCGCGGGCGACGGCTTTTTTCGTATCGACATTGACGGGAAAACGGTTTGGCAGGTTCGGTCATTTGCCATCGATCCGGAGTTTTTCAAATATCACCACAGGGAAGCTTGCGAGGTCACCATTGTCACCAATGCGCCGGACGCTGTTCTGTGGGCCTATGGATATCAGCCTCAAACCGTGCACGAGACCGGTATAACAGTGTTTGAATTCTCGCAAAAAGGGATCCTTCAACGCACCGGCGCGGAAATTGAAAATTGGCTTCGGTCCGATCCGGATCGTCCTGCGCTTCATTTCTCGCCAATCCGGCATTGGATGAACGACCCCGTAGGTCTCTGCAAGATCGACGAGCTATGGCACCTTTTTTATCAATTCCATCCGAGCGGCAGTGATTGGGGACCGATGCACTGGGGACATGCGACCAGCCGCGATCTGGTCAATTGGCTTCACATGCCGGTATTTCTGCATCCAGAACAGAACCTGTGGCGTCTCGGCGCCACAGGGGGCGCATTCTCCGGCAACGCCTTTCGGGATCGAGATGGAAGTTTGATGTTCTTTTACACCGAGCGCCTGCCTGCCTATGACCTTTTCAAGGGCTATCGGGAAATTCAGAAAATAGCGCGCCCGGATCGGAGGATGATCAAGGCAGAAGGCATTGTGACGGTGTTGGAAGAGCGTCCCGATGGGGTCGAGCACGATTTCCGCGATCCAAAGGTTTGGTGGGATGACGCAGCCAACGCCTATCGCATGATACTCGGCGCATCGATCGAAGGCGATCCCGCAGTGTTGTTGTTTGGCTCCGCCGATGGCCTCGATTGGCAATATCTCAGGCCGCTCTACCGTGCACCGGCTAATTTCCGCCAGGAAGGCGCGCGTGCGGTTGAATGCCCGGATTTCTTTCGGCTGGAGGAAAAGTGGGTTCTGGTGATGGGTTTTGTTGGCCATGTCGAGCCACGAACACGGCGCCACAATCTCCTTTATGCCCTGATCGGCGAGTTTATAGACGACTGCTTCGTGGCCGACATGCCGGAAATGCAATTGCTGGATTTCGGCACCGATTATTATGCGATGCAGAGTTTCGAAGCGGGAGGGCGCCAGATCGCCTTTGCCTGGCTTTTCAATTGGGAATATCGCAAGCCCGAGGGCTCAGCCTATTCCGGAGAGATGTCCCTACCACGTGTTCTAAGTTTGAGTGAGGACGGGAAGAGGCTGCGCATGCTGCCGACGATCGAAGTCGACGATCACTTTGCCGCTGACCCTATCGTCGAGAAACAATGCGGCAAATTCTCGCTACCAATGGCACCCATTGAAATTCGCCTTTCCGGAGCCCTGGAAGGCAGCAAGGTCGTTGCAACGCAGGGCGGCGAACTTGCCTTCGAGGTCTGCGTCGCTGGAGGTATTCTCTCGATCCGGCTCGCCCAGGACGACGGCTCGATCCATTACGTGGCGGAGCTTGCCGACGGAAAGGACCTTCGTCTGTTTCATGATTGCGGAATCGTCGAGATTTTCGCCGATGGCGGAACTGTTTGTGGAACCCGTCGCGGATACGCGAATATCAACCCCGATTACCTGGAAATCTCATCGTCCGCTTCAACGCGGGTGCTGGAAAGGGATGCGAAACGCTGCTGTGCTGGCGCAAGATGAGCTATTGAATGAAACGCTTGGGCCTTCACGGAATAACGAGATCTTGATCGACAACAACAGTTATCGAAACCCCGGTCGGCCCTATTTGACCGAGTATTGCGCTGATATGGCAGATTTCAGGCAGTGCTGGGGAGGGTGGGATGCTTCAAGTCCGCAAAAAATTGCTGATAACCGCGACAGCCGTCATCGTGGTTGCGGTATCGTCGTCATCCTGCACGACGAGCTCGAATGACTCGATGCAGACCGGCTCGGTTGGATATACCGGCGCCGACTATTCGCTCAGACCTGCCTGCCGCGATGGGTTTGGCAACGATCATCCTTGCAGCTATTAACGACCGATAGAGTGAAGCTCCGATTGCCGTGTAGTTTCCGGTCTGACGCTGCATAAGGCGGCTGCCAAGCCCGGCTTTCCCATAGCCCGCGGATGAAGTACACAACCGAGGTGGTGCTCTAGGAAAGACAGTCATGCGGTATCTTCGGTCAGGGCCGCGTCGGCTTCAAACCCCGGACATGGGCGCCCCGCGCACCAAAATGGTCGGTCTGCGGTCTGGTGAAATCGCCGACCGGAATATTCGCGTCATTCTGGAGGCGATCCGCCGTCATGGCCCGCTGACCCGGATGGAGCTTGGGCGTCATAGCGGCCTGACCGGCCCTGGCATTACCAATATTCTCCGCCGATTGGCCGAGGAAAAGCTTATCACCTCCAACCGTCGCAATGGCCTTGGCGGAGGGGCCACCGCCACCGAGTTTGCCTTGCGTCCGGAAGGTGCTTTCTCGATCGGCGTCAAGCTTCGCCAAAGGCGTGGCGAGGCCGTACTCATCGATTTGAGTGGTCAGCTCCATGACCGGGTCTATATCGAGCTGGACCCCGCTGACAAAGTCGGTCTGGTGCATGCGGCCGTCAGGGATATGGTCGATCGCCACGCCGCGTTGCCGATCATCGGGCTCGGCATCGCCGCCAACGACTGGACGGAGGATCAAAGCGATCAGATCGCCGCGATGTCGACGATCGCGCGTCCCTATGTCGAGAACGAGTGTACGGCGAGCCTTCTCGCCGAGCGCACGATCGGAAGCTCCGGCAGGGAAGGCGGACTTGCGATGATCATCATCGACGACGACGTTCAGGCCGGCTTTCTCATTCGCGGTATTCCCTATTCCGGCGTGCATGGCCGGGCGGGCAGCATCGGCGAAATGTTGACCGGTCCCGACAATGTCCAGCTCAATACCGTCGTCGGTTTCGAATCCCTGCGATCACGGATCGGCGACCAGGCGTTCACTAGCCTGCTGAAGGGCGAGGAAATCTCCTCGCCGCTACTGTCGCAATGGATACGGGAAGCCGCTGGCCATCTGCTCGACCCGATCATCGCCATGGCCGGTTTCCTCGCCCCGAGCGTCGTCATGATCGGCAGCGATCTGCCGCAGGGCGTGATCGAAGCGCTGATCCATCAGCTTTCCATCGAGCGGCGCGACACCTCGACGAGACCGTTGCTGACGCCCTGGATTTCTCCGATGAAACCTGCGAGCTTCAGCGGCGGCGGCGTTGCGCTCGGTGCCGCTCTCCTCCCCTTCCTCAACACTTTGCTGCTGCCGCCTGCCTCGGCTTGACGCATGTTGCTTCAGGCGAGCGCTTCATCGGCGTGGCTGAGATCGGAGGCCAGCGCTTTGTCCAGGACTTTCTGGATATTGGCCGCCCGCCGGAACGAGGGTTCCTGGGTCCTGCCCGCCCGCACTGCCTGGACGAAACGCTGGTAGTTCGTCTCGACCGGATCGAAGGGGACGTCACGCCAGGTCGCCGTGTGCACGTCCTCGCCAAGACAGGCGCGAAGCGTCGATTTTCCGGTGTCGTAGATCATCTCGATCGAGCCGGTTTCGCCATAGACCCTGAGGCGCAACTGATCCATCTGTCCGGCCGCCGTGCGCGTCGCCTGGATCGTGCCGATTGCCCCGCCAGTGAAATCGACATTCATCGTAAAACTGTCATTCGCATCGAGATCATATTCGCCGATCTTGTGTCCTGGCGCCTTGTCGAAGGTCTTCAGCCGCGCGAAGACATGAGCAACGTCAAGGCCTGAACCGTATGATGCGAAATCGACGATGTGAATTCCGATATCACCGAGCGCGCCGTTGGATCCATGCTTCTTGCTCAGCCGCCACAGCCATTTGCTTTCGCTCTTCCAGTCGCCCCAATGCCGACCGACCAGCCAGCTTTGCAGATGCGACGCCTCGACATGGCGCACTTGCCCGATTTCGCCGGCGAGCACCATCTGCCGGCCCTTCTGAAGGGCGGGCGAATTGCGATAGGTGAAATTGACCATGCCGACCTTGCCCGATCGCTCGATGGCCTCGGTCATCTCCATGGCCTTGATCGCATCGGTGGCGAGCGGTTTCTCACAGAAGACGTGCTTGCCGGCTGCGATCGCCTGTAGCGTCGTCGGGTGGTGAATGCGGTCCGGCGTGACATTTGCGACAGCGTCGAACTCGCCCCAGGCGAGAGCTTCCTCAAGGGTCGTGAAATGGTTGGCGATGCCATGTTCGGTGCAAAAGGCCGCGAGCCTTTCCGGGACGACATCGACGCCGCCCACGACGCTGACACCTTCAATCGCCTTGAAGTTGGCGGCATGCTGGTTGGCCATGCCGCCGGTACCGAGAATGAGTAGACGCATCTTATCCTCCATGGAATTAACTTCCCGCGACGGTTCAGCCGGGCAAAACCGCACTCACGCCATCGCAGCAATCCGTGATTGCCTCGTGCTCTTCTTCAGGAAAATTGCGGTGGATGCGCCGCGCGTGCGGCGGGACGCTCCATCACTTTCACGGCGTATATCCTTTTCCGGAAATCGATCTCGATTTTCCGGAACGGTGCGCTAGCTGCTGTTGATTGTCGCCAGCATCTCAACCTCCCAGGCCTTACAAGCTGTGGCTTGACATCAAATCAAAGTAACTTAATCTAATTAATGCAGCACGGAAATGAGGAGAGGTCAACTGACCGCCAGGCTGTATCCGTTCAAAATGGGGAGGAGACCCATCATGAAGAGCGCCACCGTCAGCGCATTTGCGCTGAGCACCATGTTATTTTCAGCATCTACGTCATTTGCCCAGGAACTTGCCACGAAGGACAGGATCGGCCTTGCCGATGCGCCCAAATCCCTCGTCGTCCGTTTGACGAACGACAGCCCCAACAATTCGGATCCGGCGATCGCCGAGGGCTATCAGAAGCTCTTCGTCGATTTCATCAAGAAGCATCCGGACTGGAAATTGCAGATGCAATTCATGTCCTCGGACATCGGCACCGAACAGGCCAAGATGCTGGAGCAGGCCAAGGCCGGCAACGCGCCTGACTGCGCCGCTGTCGACTCCTTCGTCCTCTCGCAGTTCATGGTCAATAAAGTTCTTGCGGACTTCACGCCGTATTTTTCGAAGGAGGAAGTGGATGACCTGTTCCCCTTCATCCGCAGCGGCATCACCGATAAGGACCAGACGGTCCGCGCTTGGTGGTGGGATACCGATCTTCGTGTGCTCTACCGCAACAAGTCGATCGTTGCGGACGCGCCGCAGACATGGGACGACCTGAAAAAGGCCGCGCTCGCCTCCACCAAGGAAGGCATGGAAGGTGTCCTCTTCAATGGCGGGCGCTGGGAAGGCACGACGTTCGACTGGCTCGCGAATTATTGGGCGCTGGGCGGCAAGCTTGTCGACGATTCAGGCAAGCCGGTATTCGGCGAAGGCGAGAACAAGGAGAAATTCCTGAAGGCCCTGAATTATTTCAAGGATCTCGTCGATTCGGGTGCCGCGCCCAAGCGCGTCAGCACGATCGCGAATTATGACGATTTGAATGCTGCGGCCGCCGCGGCGACGACGGCTCTCTTCATCGGCGGCAACTGGCAATATGCGCAGTTGAAGGCCACGCTCGACGAGGACGAGTTCAACAACTGGACCTTCTCGCCGATCCCCGGGCCCAGCGCCGATCAGCGTTCGACCGGCACCGGCGGTTGGACGATCGCCTCCTTCAGTAAGGACAAGGATAAGGTCGAGATGTGCGCCAACCTCGCCCGCGAGGTTTATATGGGGCCGGCAAACGCGCTGCAGCAGCAGTTGCCGACCAGGAAGTCGCTGTTCGACAAATATGAGGTCTTCTCTACCGAAGCCAACAAGACCTTCGCCAAGGCTCTGGTCGACGGACAGGCACGCCCGGGTGTGCCGATCTATCCCGAAATCTCCAACCAGATCCAGATCATGATGGGCGACGTGCTCTCGGGGACCAAAAAGCCGGAAGACGCGTTGAATGCCGCCTACAACGCGGCGCTGGAGGCTTACAAGCGACTCTAGTGCTTCTGAGCGTGACGGCGCCTGCCCCCGGGCGCCGTCACATTGCGAAACCCCGGACAGAGAGGCCCAATGAGCCCCATCGCCATCGAGGTTGACAGCCCGCCTCAAAGCAGATCGTTCATGCGCCGTTTCGCCGGTGCGCCCCTGCCCTGGATCATGCCCGTGATCATCGTCATCGGCATCTTCTATCTTTATCCCGTCATCGATGTATTCAGGCTTTCATTCACCAATGCGACGCTGATCGGCGACAATCAGGATTATACGCTGGGGTCGATCACCAATGCGTTGAGCTCGCCGCAGCTGCCCGACATTTTATGGGCGACCCTGATCTTCGTCGGCGGCAGCGTCATCGGCCAGCAGATTTTAGGTCTTGCGGTCGCCGTCGTGGTCATCCGCGGTGAAAAACGCGGCCTGTTCGGCACCACCATTTTGAGGACGACGGCGCTTGTTGCCTGGGTTGTTCCCGGAATTGCCGGCGGCATCATCTGGCAGATGCTCTTTTCCGAAGCGCCTTATGGCGCGCTGAACAGCATTCTCAGGTTGATGCACATGCCTGTTGTCGCCTGGCTCTCGGACCCCGCAATCGCACCGTGGTCCACCCTCATCTCCAACATATGGCGCGGCACAGCATTTTCGATGGTCGTCATGTATGCGGCGCTGAAGTCGATCGATCCCTCGCTCTATGAAGCGGCGGAGGTCGACGGCGCAACGGCATCGCAGCAGTTTTTCTTCGTCACGCTTCCGCAACTGCGCGCGGCAATCCTCGTCAACATGATCCTCATTACGATCCAGACGGTGAATACCTTCGATGCGATCATCACGCTGACAGGCGGCGGTCCGGGGCGCGCGACCGAGGTCATCTCACTCTACGTCTTCAATATCGTCTTTAGAAACTACGACCTGTCCGGCGGCAGCGTGCTCTCCGTGCTCATGCTGATCATCAGCCTCGGGCTCGCCTTTATCTATGCGTCGTTCCTGCCGAAGGAGGAAGAGCAATGAACGGACGGACCGGAACGCGGCTCGGCGATGCCATGAGTTATCTGTTCATGCTGGTAATGTTCGTGTTCTTCGCTGGCCCCCTCACCTATCTCCTGTCGATGGCGATGCGTGACAAGCGCGAGATCTATCGCGGCGCGGCGCGATATATTCCAAACAATCCCACCATCGACAATTTCATCACCGTTTTGAACAACAGCTACTTTCCGATCTATCTCTGGAACGGCCTCAAGCTTGCCGCCCTTAGCGGACTGGGCGTCCTGATCGTCGCACTGCCCGCGGCTTACGCTTTTTCCCGCTTTCAGTTCCGGGGCAAGGGCCTGTCGATGATGGGGCTGCTGCTTTTCCAGATGATCTCGCCGCTTGTCATCATGGTGCCGCTCTACCGCTACATGAACCGCCTCGGCCTGCTGGATACGCATTTTGCCGTCGTCATGGTCTATATCGCGCTTGGCGTTCCGCTGGCGACCTGGCTTCTGAAGAGTTCGGTCGACGGCATCCCGCGCAGCCTCGACGAAGCGGCGATGATCGATGGCTGCAATCGATTTTCGGTCTTCTGGCGCATCATTCTGCCACTGTCGGCGCCGGGCATCGCCTCCGTCTTCATCATCACGGTGATTGCCGGTTGGTCGCAATTTCTGGTGCCTTTTCTGTTGCTCACGAAAAATGATCTGATGCCGATCGGCGTCGGGATCTTTAACTTCCGCGGCATGCAAACCGACTCGTCCATCCAACTGCTTGCCGCCGCCTGCCTGATCGCGGTCGTTCCGGCGATCGTCGCCTTCCTGTCGCTCCAGCGGCTGATCCTCGGTGCGATGACCAGCGGCGCGGTCAAGGGATGACGAGCGGTTCAGGCTATGCGCAAGGAAGGATTTCGGGCATGAACCAGACACTCGGCGCCAGGCTGTCCCCGGATCTGACCGGCGCCAATGTCGAAGATGCAGGTGAGCACAACAGGGCTATCGTTCTGCGCTGTATTCATCGCCAGGCGCCGATTTCGCGCGCCGAAATCGCCAGGCGGACGGGTTTTACCAAACCGGCGATCGCCCGGATCGTCGATCGTCTCCTCGATGAGGGCCTGATCATGGAGGCCCGCCGGCGGCATGGGCTGAGAGGTCAGCCGGCGATTGAACTCGAAATCAATCCGGATGCCTGCTTTGCCATCGGCATCAACATCGATCGCGACCATCTGACGATCCTGGCCGTCGATGCCGTCGGCAACGTCCGCGCCCGCGTGCATCACGAGAAACGCTTCATTCTGCCGGCGGAATTCCTGCAGCTCACGGCCGATGCGATTTCGCATTTCCAGCGCAGCCGGCTCATCGACGACGCGCGCCTCGCCGGCATCGGTCTGGCGATGCCGGATTGGCTTGGCGAGATTTCGCTTCTCGGCAAGCCCAAGGCCTATCAGGAATGGACAGCATTCGACGTGCGCGCCGCACTTGAGAACCTGACGCAGCATCCCGTCTTCATCGAAAACGAAGCGAATGCCGCAGCCCTTGCCGAACTCGATTATGGACTGGGTGCTGAAAGCAGCAGCTTCTTCTACATCGCCATCAATCCATGCCCGGGTGGCGGCCTCGTGCTCGACGGCAACGGTCATCGTGGCGCCATGGGCCTCAGCGGCGAAATTGGCTGGCTGCCGATTGCCGATGGCGGGGACGGGAAGGCCCATAAGGTCCAGCTTCTCGGCGAGATATTCTCGCTGTTCTTCCTCTATGATTTCCTTGCGAAACACGGCGTCGAGGTGAGTGTTCCCCACGATCTCCTGACGCTGGATGCGCACGGCAAGCGCCTCGTGTCGCAGTGGCTGAAGGAAATGAGCGCGCATCTGGCTGTCGCCGTCAAGCATATCGGCATGGTCGTCGACCCCGACGCCGTCCTGGTCGGCGGCCGATTGCCGATCCGCATCGTCGACGAATTGCTGCGCTATGTGCACGAGCATCTCGATGCCGAGGACACCAACCTGCCCTCGCTTCATCGCGCCTCGCTCGGAGAGGATGCCTCGGCCATGGGGGCGGCGGTCATGCCGATGGCAGCAGCCCTCATGCTCGCATCGGCGGACGCTGCGCAACGCACACGTTCGCCACTCAAGAACATGGATCGCCTGAACAGTTGAAACGGCCGGCAAGGCCTACGGATTATAGTGAAGATTTTGGTGAAGATGGGAGGATTTTGGTGAAGATCGGCTTTTACACTTCGACATTCAACGATCGCCCCTTCGAGGAAGTGGTGGATTTCGCCGCATCGGCCGGTTTCGACGCCATCGAAATCGATGTCGGCGGCCATATCAAGACGCCGGATCGCGTGGAGGCCGCCGTCGCGCTCGCACGCAGCCGCAACCTCTTCGTGTCGTCGATCACCTATTTCGGCAATCAGCTCGATGCTGACCGCGTAAAACGCGAGGCACTTCGCGAAAGGACTGCCGAATTTGCCGGCGCGATCGGTGAAGCGGGCGTCCCGATCTTCGTGATCTTCCCGGGCCGGGACGACACGGCAAGCGACGAAGCCAATTATGATGACTTCGCCGATTTCGCCAACGGGCTGATCGCCAAGACACAGTCCTATGGCCTCACCTTCGCAATCGAGAACTGGCCGGGTCCGAAGGATAATTTCATCGGAACGACACCCAAAGGATGGCAGGAGCTTTTTCAGCGGATCAGGGACCCGCGCTTCGGCCTGGAATTCGATCCCTCGCACCTCATTCGCATTGGCGTCGATCCCTATCAGGCGATGGAGGCGGTGAAGGACCGCATCGCCATTCTTCATGCCAAGGACACGGCAATCGATAAGGAGAGCCTGCAGGCTGTCGGCTATCACGGCAAGGGCTGGTGGCAATACAAGCTGCCAGGGCTCGGCCTCATCGATTGGCCGAGGTTCCTGCGCCAGGCCCGCGGGGCTGGTTTCGACGGCACGTTGTCGATCGAACACGAGGATGCCGCCTATGGCTGGCCGGGCAGGGACTTAGCCGCCCGCAAAGACGGCGAGCGCCTCGGTCTTGATTATTTGAGAAATGTCCTGAGCGGACTTTGACAGCGATTTCGGGAGGACGGCAATGGCCCATGTTTCGGTCAACAATGCGCGCAAGGATTACGGCGCGTTCAAAGCCATAAAAGGCGTCTCGGTCGATATCGGCGACGGCGAGTTCGTCGTTCTGGTCGGTCCCTCCGGCTGTGGCAAATCCACGCTTCTGAGAATGATCGCGGGCCTCGAGGGTATCACCTCGGGGCAGATCCAGATCGGCAAGCATATCGTCAACGAGCTTGCCCCCAAGGATCGGGACATCGCGATGGTGTTCCAGAATTATGCGCTCTATCCGCACATGACCGTTGCCAAGAACATGGGGTTTTCGTTGCGGCTGAAACGAATGCCGCGCACGGAGATCGATCAGCGGGTCGGCAACGCCGCGAAGATCCTCGGTCTCGAAAGTCTATTGGAGAGATACCCCAAGCAACTGTCGGGCGGCCAGAGACAGCGTGTGGCGATGGGGCGGGCAATCGTGCGCGACCCGGCCGTCTTCCTCTTCGATGAACCCCTGTCGAACCTCGACGCCAAGCTCAGGGTGCAGATGCGCTCGGAGATCAAGGAATTGCATCAACGGCTGCAGACGACCACCATCTATGTCACCCACGACCAGATCGAAGCCATGACCATGGCCGACAAGATCGTCGTCATGAAGGACGGGCTGATCGAGCAGTCGGGTTCTCCGTTGGAATTGTACGATCGTCCGAACAACCTTTTCGTCGCCGGCTTCATCGGCTCCCCGGCGATGAATTTCATCAGCGGCAACATGACGGAAGATGGGTTTCGAACCGCCGACGGCCTACTCCTGCCGAGTGAGCGCCGTCCGGCAGATGCCGCGATCTACGGCATTCGCCCCGAACATATCCGGTTGGACCCAGGCGGCATCGAGGTAACGACGGTGGTCGTCGAGCCCACGGGTTCGGAAACGCTCGTCATCGTCCGGCTGGGGACGCAGACGCTGACCTGTGTCTTCAGGGAACGGATCAGGGCCGCCCCCGGCGAGGTGCTGAGGATTGCACCAATCCATGATGCGGTTCACCTGTTTGCCGGAAACGAGCAGCGGATCACATCAGGCGAAGCCCCGTTGAACTGACCCGGCCGATTGCCCCTCCCCTTCGGCCGGCGCCAGCCGGGGGCGCGTTTTCCGCGCCCCCGACCCCAAATGGAAACGCTATAGAACACTGCTATGAGAAAGCCGTCAGCCGGCTCTAGCTGACGGCGTTCCTTTTGCCGAGGAGGGCTGCGCGGATCTGTTCGCTTTTGCTCAACAGCGGAGCGCGAACCGGTGCTGTCTGCTCGGGCGCGTCGGCTTTGCCGGTAGCCTGCTTGAGGCTCAGGAAGCGGTTTTGCGCGACCAGCCGGTCTTCGGGCGACAGTGGTTCGACGGGTTCACCGTCAAGGTCATGGCGCATGGAATCCGGCTGGGCGCTGGCGAAATAGTAGCGCCGGCCGTGGACGTAGGCCGCGGTCGCCCGCCTGAGCGTCGTGACGCCGGCATCGGGCTTCAGGAGCGGGCGGAGTTCGTTGAAAAGGCCGACGGCAAAAGGCAGGACCGGATCTCCCGCCTTGGCAGGAAGGACGCCAACCGGCCGGATCAACAGCGTGTTGATCGCGTTTGCCTTCTCCACGTCGAGCTCGGTTGCCGCAATCGGTCCGCGGCTGATCTTCCAGGGCTTGTCCATGCGTCCTCCATGTTACGTCCATAGCGACCGACTGTGATGGTATCTTGACGGACAGGGGCGAGCAACGGAAGTCGCACATCGTCGGTTCCACTGCAAGCAGGTGAGACGCGGAACAGGAGCCTGGTGGCAAAAAGCCGCTCCCCCGGGGCCGATATGGTCCGGTGTAATCGGTTGGCGTTTCATCTAATCGTTTTTATCACGGAATATGCATTGACCTGCCGCATCGATTACACTTCTTATCCGCGCCCAAGATGGAGTGACCGGCCCAGGGAGGATATATGCGGGTTTTCTCGAGCATTGACGAGCTGCGCCACACGCTCGATGCGCTGAAGCGGCAGGGGCGGACCGTCGGCCTTGTTCCGACGATGGGCTATCTCCATGCCGGTCATATGGAGCTGGTCTCGCGCGCTCGCGCCGAGAACGACATCGTCGTCGTCTCGATTTTCGTCAATCCGCTGCAGTTCGGCCCGGCGGAAGATCTCAGCAGATATCCACGCGATCTGGAACGCGACGCCGCCATGCTGAGGCAAGCCGGCGTCAATTTCCTTTTTTCACCTGGCGTCGAGGGCATGTATCCCCGCCCGATGCTTGCTGTCGTCGACGTTCCCGATCTCGGGCGCGAACTCGAAGGAGCGCTGCGGCCGGGGCATTTTGCCGGCGTCGCCACAGTCGTCTGCAAGCTTTTCAACATTGTGCAGCCGCAGACCGCCTATTTCGGAGAGAAGGATTACCAGCAGGTCGTCATCATCAAGCGCATGGTGGACGATCTGGCCTTGCCGGTGCGCGTGATATCGGTGCCGACGGTCAGGGATAGCGACGGCCTCGCATGGTCGTCGCGCAACGTCTATCTCAGCGAGGCGGAGCGGCGTGCCGCGGTGATCGTCCCTCAGACCCTTGACGAGGCCGAGCGCCTGGTCGCCGACGGCTTGACCGATCCGGTGGAACTCGAGGCAAAGCTCACGGCGTTTCTTAGCCGCGAGCCTCTGGCAAGGCCCGAGGTCGTCGCCGTCAGGGATGCCTCGACGCTGCAGCCGGTCACGTCGATCGCGGAGCCTGTCGTCGTGGCGCTCTTCGTTCGGCTCGGCTCGACACGGCTTCTCGACAACAGGGTCGTCAGTGACAACCGAATTGTTGGTGACAACCGAGTGATCGGGAACAACAGGGTTGTCGGCGGGCGGAGATTGCCGGGAAAGGGAGTGACCCGATGAGCGCGGCCGGAATTCAGAAGCGCCTTACACCAGTGCGCATCTCAGCAATGAAAGGCGGCAAGCCGATCGTCTGCCTGACCGCCTATACGACGCCCATGGCGCGGCTTCTCGATGAGCATTGCGACCTCCTGCTGGTCGGGGATTCGCTCGGCATGGTGCTCTACGGCATGGAAAGCACCATCGGCGTGACGCTCGACATGATGATCGCGCACGGCAAGGCGGTGATGCGCGGCGTCGGCAGGGCCTGCGTCGTCGTCGACATGCCGTTCGGCAGCTATCAGGAATCGAAGGAGATCGCCTTCCGCAACGCAGTGCGCATCCTGCAGGAAACCGGCTGCGATGCGGTCAAGCTGGAAGGGGGCGAGGAGATGGCCGAGACCATCGCCTTTCTGACCAAGCGGGGGATCCCGGTCATGGGCCATATAGGCCTGATGCCGCAGCAGGTTCAGACTGCAGGCGGTTATCGGTCCGTCGGCCATTCCGAACACGAGACGTCGAAGATCCGCCGTGACGCCCACGCCATCGGCGGGTCGGGTGCCTTTGCCGCTGTCATCGAGGGCACGGTGGAACCGCTCGCCCGCGAGGTGACAACCGCCATGCACATCCCGACCATCGGTATCGGCGCCTCTTCCGCCTGCGACGGCCAGGTTCTCGTCTCCGACGACATTCTGGGGCTCTTCAGCGATTTCACCCCGCGTTTCGTCAAGCGCTACGACGAACTCGGCAAGAGGATTTCGGCCGCCGCCGCCGCTTATGCCGAAGAGGTCCGGTCGCGACAGTTTCCGGCAGCGGAGCATACGTTCAAACGGCGATCCTGAGACGAGGCGATGTGAGCTCCATCACCGCGCGATATACTGTTCGCGCATGCTGTCGGCTGACCGGCGAACCGCCTCGGAAACCTGCACGAGCTGCTTGGCCATAGGCGTCGAATGGCGCCAGATCATCCCGATCGTTCGCGACGGCTGCGGAGATTGGAAGCGCGAAATCGAAACATGCGCCGAGCGCGTTTCGAGGGGAACGGCCATCTCCGGGATCAAGGTGATGCCGATACCGGCGCTGACCATCTGAACCAGGGTGGATAAAGAGCTGCCTTCCATGACCTCCCGGGGGCGGGCCGGCCCTATCTTGCAGAACGACAAGGCCTGATCGCGAAAGCAATGGCCTTCCTCAAGCAGCAGCAACCGCATTTCGCGCAGCGCCTCGCGTTCGGGCACCGGCTTGCCCTCGTCTTCGGGCCGCCGGACCAGCACGAATTCTTCCTGGAAGAGCTCGAGCTCGGTCAGCGAGGGCTCGGATACCGGCAAGGCAACGATTGCCGTGTCCAGCTGGCCTTGCGCCAGCTCGTGAACCAGCTTCGACGTCTGCGTCTCGCGCACCTCGATCTGGATGCCGGCAAAGCTCCTGTTCAGATCGTTGATGATCGCTGGCAGCAGATAGGGCGCAATCGTCGGGATGATGCCGATGCGCAGCCGCGTCAGGAAAGGATCGCGCGCGGCACGCGCCAGATCCGCCAGTTCGTCGACGCCACGCAGGATATCGCGGATCCTGAGTGCGACGCTTTGGCCGAAGGCGGTCAGCTTCACCTCACGCGCGTTGCGCTCAAAAAGCTCACCGCCCAACTCTTGCTCAAGTTCTTTGATCTGCATTGACAATGCCGGCTGGGAGATCGCACAGGCGTCGGCGGCACGTCGGAAGCGGCCATCTCTAGCCAGTGCTTCAAAATAACGTAGCTGTTTCAGGGTAAGGTTCTTCATAAGTTCAACTTATCGCAACGATCAGTAAATCCAACTTAAATTTATTACATGCTTCCGATATGAAGACTGCAAGGGGAGAGTGGGGCGCCAGCTCGGCTCATCTTTTTTACGCGCAGAGAGATCAAGCAATGAAGGAGACGATCATGGACAACCCCACTGACAGCGCAGGCAAATGTCCTGTGCCACACGGCAATACGCCTCGCAGCAGCCGATCCAACCGCGACTGGTGGCCAGACCAGTTGAACGTGCAGATTCTTCACCACAATTCCGGCCGCGCCGACCCGCTCGGCCAAGCCTTCGACTATGCGGAGGAGTTCAAGAAGCTCGATCTCGACGGCCTGAAGAAGGATCTTCACGCGTTGATGACGGATTCGCAGGATTGGTGGCCGGCCGATTTCGGTCACTATGGCGGCCTGTTCATCCGCATGGCCTGGCACAGCGCCGGCACATACCGCATCACCGATGGCCGCGGCGGCGCCGGGGCTGGCCAGCAGCGTTTTGCGCCACTCAACAGCTGGCCGGACAACGTGAACCTCGACAAGGCTCGCCGCCTGCTGTGGCCTATCAAGCAGAAATACGGCAACCGCATCTCCTGGGCTGACCTGTTGATCCTCACCGGCAACGTCGCGCTCGAATCCATGGGTTTCAAGACCTTCGGTTTCGCCGGCGGCCGCGCCGACGTCTGGGAGCCGGAAGAACTTTACTGGGGTCCTGAGGGAACCTGGCTGGGTGACGAACGCTACAGTGGCGAACGCGAACTGGCAGAGCCGCTTGGCGCCGTGCAGATGGGCCTTATCTATGTCAACCCGGAAGGCCCGAACGGCACCCCGGATCCGCTGGCATCCGCCCGCGACATCCGCGAAACCTTCGCCCGTATGGCGATGAACGACGAAGAAACCGTGGCGCTGATCGCCGGCGGGCATACCTTCGGCAAGACCCATGGCGCTGGCGATCCGTCGTTTGTCGGTGTCGACCCGGAAGGCGGCGAGCTCGAAGCTCAGGGTCTGGGCTGGACCAGCAAGTTTAACACCGGCGTCGGTCGCGATGCCATCGGCAGCGGCCTCGAAGTGACCTGGACCCAGACGCCGACCCAGTGGAGCAACTACTTCTTCGAAAACCTGTTCGCTTTCGAATGGGAGCTGACCAAGAGCCCGGGCGGCGCGCATCAGTGGCAGGCCAAGAACGCTGAAGCCTCCATTCCGGATGCCTACGACGCCTCGAAGAGGCACCTGCCGACCATGCTGACCAGCGACCTCGCGCTGCGTTTCGATCCTGTTTACGAGAAGATTTCGCGCCGCTTCCTCGAAAATCCCGACCAGTTCGCCGACGCTTTCGCCCGCGCCTGGTTCAAGCTGACCCACCGCGACATGGGACCGAAGGTGCGCTACCTCGGCCCGGAAGTTCCGGCCGAAGACCTGATCTGGCAGGATGTGATCCCGGCCGTCGACCACCCGCTTGTCGACGACAAGGACATTGCCGACCTGAAGGAAAAGGTTCTCGCCACCGGCCTCACGGTGCAGGAACTCGTCTCGACCGCCTGGGCGTCGGCCTCGACCTTCCGCGGCTCCGACAAGCGTGGCGGCGCCAACGGCGCGCGCATCCGCCTTGCCCCGCAGAAAGACTGGGACGCCAACCAGCCAGCCCAGCTCGCCAAAGTCATCGGCGTTCTCGAAGGCATCCAGAGGGACTTCAACGCAGTTCAGACCGGGGCCAAGAAGATCTCGCTCGCCGACCTGATCGTTCTCGCCGGTGCAGCCGGCGTCGAGAAGGCGGCGGCAGCGGGCGGCAACGCTGTCAGCGTGCCCTTCACGCCGGGCCGCACGGATGCTTCCGAAGCCCAGACCGACGCGCATTCCTTCGCAGCGCTCGAGCCGCGCATCGACGGCTTCCGCAACTATGTGAACGGCAAGCGCCATCAGTTCATGAAGCCGGAAGAAGCGCTCGTCGACCGCGCCCAGTTGCTGACGCTGACCGGACCGGAAATGACCGTCCTCGTCGGCGGCCTGCGTGTGCTGAAGGCCGGCGCGCCCGAGCATGGCGTCTTCACTTCGCGTCCCGAGACGTTGACGAACGACTTCTTCGTCAACCTGCTCGACATGGGCACGCAGTGGGTTCCCCTCGCCGGCAAGGAAGGCGTCTATGAAGGCCGCGACCGCAAGACTGGCGCCGCCAAGTGGACCGGCACCCGCGTCGACCTGATCTTCGGCTCGCACTCGCAGCTTCGCGCCTTTGCCGAAGTCTACGGCCAGGCCGATACCAAGGAGAAGTTCGTGAGGGACTTCGTCGCGGCCTGGACCAAGGTTATGAGCGCCGATCGTTTTGATCTCGTCTGATCTACAGCATTTCGCCCGGGGGCAGTTTCGGCTGCGCCCGGGCATTTTTTCATCGGAGACCGGACCTACCGCCCGACCGTCCAGTTCTCGGCACGCCTGATGCTCGATTGGGCGGCGACTACCCCTCCTCCGTCATCCCTGTGCCCTCAGTGCTTTGCCCGAGTGATGTCACAGGGATCCAGCGCGTCCAAGTCCTTGGGCGCGGGAGACTTCCTTGCTTTGATAAGAGTCATTCACCACGCAGACGCGCGGTGGCTGGATTCCTGTGACGTCCCTCGGGCCAAGCGCGAGGAAGGGAATGAGGAGTGTGCCCCGATCGTGAGGCCGTCTCGGGGCTTTTAACGAGGCAAAATGCCGAAAGGCGAAAGTGACAGCAGATCGGGATCAGTCGCCGCCGTTGCCGTCGCTACCTGGGCATGGTTTATGCTGTAGCCGTAGGTGAGGACGCGGTCACCGTCGATCATGAAGAATTGCGCCTGATCCAGGCCGGGCCGCAGGTTACCCGTCACGGTGACGGTCTCGTACATTCTTGCCAGGTGCAAAGGCTCTTCCGGAACGACACGAACCAGTTGGTTAGGCGGAGGGGACGGCATGTGACTGCAGGCTCCGGCCCAAGGCACCAGCTGAATTCGTAGACAAGATCGCCATCCTGGTCGACCGGCAGCACGAAGCCCGTCAATTCGATCGGATGCTCCTCTCCATGCCAGGCGAGTGTTTCGCCCTGTGGGCCGCTCACCGCCTTGCCCGACAGCGGAACCGTCGCTTTGGGCTGATCGGCCGGCCGTAAAGCGTTCCAGAAAATAGGCTGAGCTGCAGCGAAGGCGTCAGAAATTGGGCATGCGAAACCAAATGCCAGCGCCGCGAACGTCAGGAGGAAAGGTTCGTGTTTCATCATTGCATCTCCATCGGGCCGGCCGCTTTGACCACCTTGCCGCTGCCGTGTGGATGCTACTCCCGATCCCGCTTAGCCGTCAAAGCTTCCGGCGCGAACTACTCAGGGCTCTGCGGGGAGCAAGGAGAGGGTGTGCGGTGGCCGCCCCCCTCGACCGGAGGCAATAGCGCGGGGGAACGACGACCGAGTGGTTGGCAGTCAGGAGACCCCACGTGGGGTGAATGTGGGATCTCCCTGCCGGATCTGCGGGCTGGTGAAGCCTTACTTCTCCGGCATCATCGAAGAGTGGTGCGAGGTAATCAGCCAGTTCTCGTCCTTGAACTCATAGGTATAGGTGTAGCGGGCGGGAACCTTCGAGCCGTCCTTCAGGCTGAAGGTGTAGGTGCCGGTGTCGACAGCCCAGTTGCAGCCGATCTTGACGTCGCGGCTATCGATATGGCCCTTGGGCTCATTCGCCAGGAAGTGCTCGAAATAATCGATCCGTTCCGCCTGAGTCAGGCGAGGTTTGTCCGACAAGGTCGCGAGCAGCACGGAGTCGTCACTGTAGTTCTTGGCGACCTCCTGGGGGCTCAGCGTCGCGAGTGAGGTATTCCAGCGGTCGAAGAGCTTGGCGATTTCTGCCTCGCTTGTGGGCGCACAGGTTACGGTTTCGGTAGCCGCCGCAGCCGACTGGACCTGAACGAAACCGAGAACGAGGGCGGCAGCAATGATGGTACGCATTTTGACTTTCCTATGTAGCGGTTCCGGCGGACATCGCATCGGTCGACCGCATGACCAACATCTAAGGTGCCCAATGCCGCCGCCCCATCTGCCGGGTGGCTCCGATCGGGTCTGCCGAACGGCATAGATGACATTCCTGCCGGAATGACTATCGTGCCCGCGTCATTCATCTCGGAGCAGTACCGTCAGGCATGAACCACGATACAGGCACGACGCATGCGCCGAACGTCACGGAATTGAGGGCCCTTTACCGGGCGGCGGAAGCGCGCGCGGCCCGGCTGCGCTTCATCATCGAGGCGCGAAACCTGCTTGACACCCAAGCCTTCGAAACGGCTGCCCAGGAGGTTCTATCGCGGCTCGCCGACTTCGCGGGAGCAGCCTTTGCCGAGCTCGTTTTTCCATCCTTGCAGGGAGATCTGCCGGTGCAGCTGATGGTCGGCAAGTCGACGAGCCCGGGAAGCGACAGCATCTTATTTACCTCGCAGGACGGCTCCGGTTTCCACCTCACGTTGATCGGTCCGTCCAGAGGCCGCGCCATCGACGCCGACGATCGGCAGACATTGGAGGTGGTGGCAGGTCAACTGGCCGACGCTTACAATCTTGATCGGCAGGCGGGGGAAAATCAGGCGCTTCTCGGCGATCTGGAACGGCAGCGCAGCGAGCTCGCAGCCCTCGTGGCGCAGCTGATCCAGGCGCAGGAGCAGGAGCGGCAGCGAGTGGCGCTCGATCTTCACGACGGCTCGGCGCAGCTGGCAGCAGGCCTCAGCTATCGCCTGCAGGACCTTGCGGCCCGCATCGGCGAGGCGCATGTCCTGAAGCCCGAGATCGACCAGCTGGCCGCACTGGCGCGCCATTCCGTTGCGGATCTCAGGGCGGCGATCGCCGATCTTCGCCCGCCCGAACTCGATGATCTCGGCGTCGCCGCGGCTCTGCGCACGCGTCTCGATGCAATCGACGATCTCGAGGTGATCGCCGATCTCGATGCTGCCGCCGATCGCTGGCCGACATCGACCGGGATCATCTTCTATCGCGTCGCGCAGGAAGCGATCACCAATGTGATCAAACACGCCGAGGCGAGCCGCTTGGTCGTGCGCCTCTTCGAGGACGGTAAGGGCGAAGCGCATCTCGAAGTGATCGACGATGGCAAAGGCATCGGGGAGGTGCGCCATCCCCAGATGCGGGGCGGGCAACTCGGCATCGTCGGCATGCGGGAACGGCTGGCGCTGCTCGGCGGCCGGATCGAGATCGAGGCCGGGTCTTCGGGCGGCACGCATGTCCGCGCCGCCGCCCCTCTTCAGCAGGAGACGACATCAGAATGACGGCATCGATCCTTGTCGCCGACGATCATGACATCGCCCGCGCAGGTCTTATCGCCATGATCGGCGGCGAAGACGATTTTCATATTGCCTGGGACGTGCGCGACGGCGTCGAAGCGGTGGAGGCCTGTATGCTGCACAAGCCGGATCTTGCTCTCCTCGACATCCGCATGCCGCGCATGGACGGCCTCGCCGCAACGAGGGAGATCCGGCGCGTGTCGCCGGGGACACGCGTCATGATCATCACCATGCATGACAGCCTCGACTACCTGGAAGCTGCGATCGAAGCAGGCGCCACGGGCTACCTGCTCAAGGATGCCAGCCGGGAAGACATTCTCCGCACGATCCGGCGCGTCCTTCAGGGGGACGCCTTCTTCGACGGCCCGCTCGTCGCCAGGCTGTTGCGCCGCGCCGCCACCAAGCCGCAAACCAACAGCAGCGCTCTGGAGACGCTGACCATCCGGGAGCGCGAAGTCCTGTCGAAGGTGGCCGAGGGCCTGACGAACAAGGAGATCGGCCGAGCCCTGAAAATCTCGCCTGGTACCGTGAAGATCCATGTCGAGCGGATCATCGGCAAGCTCGGCGCTGGCGACCGGACGCAAGCCGCCGTCATGGCTGTGCGCGGCGGGTTCGTGTCAACATCCAGGGAAGAGCAGCAATGACCGCGACGACGCGCCGGCAGGCGCTACGCTTCGCCGATCTGCCGCTGAGGGCAAAGGGTATCGTCATCATCACTGTGCCGCTGGCGCTGCTGCTTGCGGCTCTCGCTTCCGTCTTCGTGGCCGACCGGCAAAGCCGGATTGCTGAGGATCAGGTGCGGGTAACGCTCGAAATCCAGTCGGGCATTCAAGAGATCCATGCCTCGATCGCCGAAGCGGCCACCGCGATGCGTGGTTATCTGCTGACCGGAAGAGCCGATTTTCTTGATCCCTTCAACCGGGCCGAGGACAGATTGCCTGTCGTGCTCGACGAGGTCGGCCGGCGATTGCGAGATGAAGAGCAGAAGAACCGCCTCGAACGCATCCGCACTCTCGTCGTCGCGAAAGTCGATCGTCTCCAACTCCTGAAACAGGCCGACATCCTGCGCGCCGGCGGACGCGAGGACCTTGCGGCCAAGCTCATCGAGGGCAAGCAGGTCCTCGATGTGCTGAGACAGGAAATCGACGCGATGAGCCGGCGGGAGGCGGATCTGCTTCACGCGAGGACCGAGGCCGCGGACCGGGTTCGCACTCTGTCGCGAAGCCTGATGATCGCAGCCGGCTTTCTTGGTTTTGCCGGCGCGCTCGTCGCCGTCTTCCTGTTTTCGGCAAGCATCGTGCGCCGTGTGCATGCGCTGAAAGCTGAGGCGCATCGGCTGTCGCAAGGCGAGGTCGTGACGGTGGCGGATCCCTTCCGCGATGAACTCGGCAGTCTCGGACAGGCGCTCGAAGATGCGAGCGTCCTTCTGAAAAAACGCGAGGCGGACCTGACCGAGAGCGAGGAGCGCTTTCGGCAACTGGTCGAAGGCGTCAGCGACTACGGCATCTTCGGGCTCGATACGTCAGGACGGGTGATAAGCTGGAATGCAGGCGCCGAGCGGATCACCGGTTATGGCGCCGAGGAAATCGTCGGGCAGCATTTTTCCCGCTTCTATCCCACGGAAACCAGGGACACCTTTCCGGCAGAAGAGCTTGCCGAAGCAGCCCTTCGCGGACGCACCGAAGCGGAAGGCTGGCGCGTTCGCAAGGACGGGTCGCAATTCTGGTCGCACGTCGTCGTGACCGCACTCCATGATGAGACGGGCCGGTTGCGCGGCTTTTCCAAGATCACGCGCGATATTACCGAGCGCAAGCAAATCGAAGAGGCCCTGCTTGGCGCCCGTGAGGATGCGATCCGCGCGAGCAACGCCAAGAGCGAATTTCTGTCGCGCATGAGCCACGAACTGCGCACGCCGCTGAATTCCGTGCTCGGTTTCGCGCAGCTTCTGGAAATGGACGTCACCGATACCGAGTCCAGGGAGAGCGTCGCCCAGATATTGAGGGCCGGCCGACATTTGCTCAGCCTCATCGACGAGGTTCTCGACATGGCGAGGATCGAGGCCGGGCACATGGATCTCGCTGTCGAAGCACAGCCCGTCGCCGAGGTGATCGATGAAGCCTTGTCGCTTGCAAGACCGCTCTGCGGTAAGCAGCAGATCACGATCGAGGTCGTCGAGCCGGTCGAGCCGGATCTTTCGGTGCTCGCCGACCGGCGGCGTCTGCTGCAGGTGTTCCTCAACCTCCTCTCCAATGCGGTGAAATACAATCGCCCCCAGGGAAGGGTAACCGTCAGCCACCGCGCGATGGATGGCGGCCGTATCCGCATCGAGGTCAGCGATACCGGTCCCGGTATTCCGGCCGAACGCGTCTCCCGGCTGTTCACCCCGTTCGATCGGCTGGGAGCGGAACGGATCAGCCGGGATGGAACCGGTCTCGGGCTCGCGCTGTCGAAACATCTGATCGACGCCATGGGCGGAACGCTCGGCTTCAGCAACCGGGAAGGCGGCGCCACTTTCCACGTCGATCTGCCACGCACGCCTGCAGCGGTAGAGGCAAGACCGGTTGCGATGGGAAGCCCGCCGTAAAGGCATCACCTTTGATTTGGCCGCGCCGCTTGATATCAGTTCGGCATCGCTTCAACGAAATATTGGGTCCATGACAGATTCCACCGATATCGTGCGCCGATCGACGATCCTGATCGTCGACGACGAGCCCGCCAATGTCTCGCTGCTGGAGCGCATTCTCAAACGCGAAGACTTTACGGCGCTGATCAGCACCACCGAGCCGCGCGAGGCCTTGCGGCTCTTTCGCGAACATCCTGTCGATCTCGTTCTTCTTGATCTGATGATGCCCGATCTGGACGGTTTCGCCCTGCTCGAGACCTTTGCGAGGCTCATCCCGGAAAACAGCTATCTGCCGATCCTGGTGCTCACTGCCGATGCGACCTTGCCGACGCGCAGGCGCGCACTTTCGCTCGGCGCCAGAGATTTTCTGACAAAACCATTCGATGCGATCGAGGCCATCCTGCGCATCTTCAACCTTCTCGAAACCCGTATCCTGACCCTGGAGCTTGCCAAACACGGGCTGGCAACGCCGAAATCGGAGCGTCCCCGAATTGATTGATCGGGATCGCGTGGAATATGAGCTGACGCAATCGGGCAATCCTTTCTCATTCCTATGAAAACCCTGATTGGATGGGCCGAGCAGAACCACCCGGCAATCGCTAGCGCGCGGCAACGACACGAAAACGCTTAGCGCGAACTTCAAGAGAGCCTCATCCTGAGGCGCCCCGCAAGGAGCCTCGAGGCGGGCGCTTGCCCCGTCAGGCCAGCAGAACCTTGCCACCCGCTCGGAAGGGAAGAGCGGATTGCAGGGCTTGCCGGACATTTTCCAGGGGGAATACCTCCCGCACCTCGGTCGCGATGACCTTCGAAACGATCTGCGCCGCGACCTCGGAATAGGCCTGCTGCACGTCGCTCATGGCTTGCGAATGAACCCATTCCCGGAGGTGAAAATAGGAAAAGGAAATATCGGGATGGGACGCCCAGAATGAATTCGGAATGCTTTGGCCCGAAAGCAGGCCGTAATGCACGAAGCGTCCGCCCGGCCGCAGCGCATCGGCGAGGACTGCGGCGCGCGCACCTCCGACACAATCGAGCACCGCGTCGAGCCCATGCCGGCCGGCGAGCCCGGCAACCAGATCGCTTTCGCTTTCTTCCCTATCGATGATAACAGCCTCGACCCGGCCGCGCAGGCGCTCAAGTGATCTTTCGCTGCGGACGATGGCGACCGGTTCCACGCCCGCCGCGTTGGCGAGACCGATCAATATCGCTCCGATCGAAGAGGCGGCGGCATTGATGGCGATGCGCATGCCCGGCCTCAGCCCGATCTTGGCATGCAGCATCAACCAGGCCGTCATCGGATTGACGTAGCTCGTCGCAGCCTCGAAGTCGGTGAGCTCGTCAGGAACACGCAGGCACCAGCCGGGATCGTTATCCTTGAATTCCTGCCAGCCGCCGGCGCTACGCACCGGCAGCACGCGTGCCCCGGGGGAAAGCCCATGAACCTCTTCACCGCACTGTTCGACCACGCCGAACGCTTCGAAGCCGGGAATGAAAGGCAATGTCGTGCGTCCGCTATAAGCTCCCGAGATGGTGATGATATCGGAGGGATTGATCGCCCGCGCCAGCAGGCGCACCCTCACCTGGTAGCGCGCCAGCGGCGGCAGCGCAGCCTGCTCGAGCTCGACGACATCCTGAGCCGGGCCGAATTTTCGCACGACCGCCTGATATTGCATTGCATCCCCCACACACTGCGGTTAGATCAGCCCGTCGAATTTCGGTGATCGAATGAGCGTTGACGACAGGCCTTTAGCATCGTTCCGGGTCTCGATGCGAGACATCGACATCTATGGTCATGTCCACAACTCCCGTTATCTCGATTATTGCGAGGATGCGGTCGTCGAGTTTCTGCGGCAACGGCAAATTCTCAGCCATTTTCGTCACACCTCCTCGGGCGTTGCCTATCACGTGAAGAAGGCGGAGATCACCTTTCACAGCCCGATTGATCTCGACGATGTCGTCGAGGCAAAGGTGGACGTGGAGAAGATCGGGCGCACGAGCCTGTCCTTTGCCATAGAGCTCTTTCGCCAGCGCGATGGCGCCCATTGCGCATCGGCGCAATTCGTCTGGGTCTGCGTCGGCCTTTCCGACAGCCGCCCGACGCCGATTCCCGATGCGACCAGAGCCGCTCTGTCTCCCGGCTGATTGCCGATCGTTCAAACCCGCGGGTGTCCATGCCAATCCATGCGCAGCTTCTTCGACATGCAACGGAGACACCGGACAAGCCGGCGCTGGTGATCGACGGGCATTCGCTCAGCTATGGCGAGCTCTATATGCGCGCCAAGGCAATTTATCGGTTTCTCCAGGATCTCCCTCGCTCGAACCGCCGCATGCTCGATCTGCCCGGTGTGGAGAAGCTTGCCGCTCTCAGCCTTGGCAACCATATCGGCTTTGCCGAATATTTTGCGGCGGCCACCGCTTTCCCGAATGCCTGCGCGGTCATCGACCCGATGATGCCGGCGGAAAGGATCGAACGCATTATCGAGCGGCTGGCGCCTGACGTTCTGTTTGTCGACGACGATGTCGGGCCGAGTGCTGAAATTGCCCGAAGACTCGGCATTCCTGTTGTGGCTGCCGGAGCGCAGGCTTTCGAGCTTGCCGCGGCGGAAGGTGAAGCCGAGCTGCCGGCCGATACTGACAAGATCTTTCTGATCGGCTTCACGTCAGGGACCACCGCTGAGCCGAAGGCCTATTATCGCTCACGCGAGCAGTGGCGCCGGAGCCTCGATCGGGGACGCGTCGTTTTCGAGCTCGAAGATGCGCCGTCGACAATGTGCCCGGGAGCCTTGGCTCATGGCCTGGCGCTTTATGCGCTGGTCGAAGCTCTTGATGCCGGGGCAACCTTCCATTCAGTCCGGAAATGGGACCCTGTCGCGGTCGCACGCACCCTCTCCTTCTGGCACGTCGAACGGCTGGTCGCCGTGCCGACACATATAGCCGGCATTGCAAGGGCATGGACGGGCAAACCCGCTCTGACCTCCTTGCGCGACGTCCTGACCGCCGGCGCAAAGCTTGACAGGAACGGGGTCGAGTCCATGCGCCGACTGTTTCCGAAGGCCCGTATCCGGGAATATTACGGGGCATCCGAGATTGGATTCATGACCGTCTCGACCCTTGTCGGGAGCGAGATCGATTTTCCGATCGACCGGGTCGGACAAGCCTATCCCGGCGTGGGAATTTCCATTCGCGACCCCGATGAAAACGACGTTGGGACCGATGTGGCGGGAACCATATTCGTTGACAGCGACCTGATCGCGGATGGATATCTTTGGGGCGACGACGGTCAGGCCTTCCGGGTCACAAAAGCCGGAGCGACGGTCGGAGATCTCGGCGAACTCGACGCCGATGGCATGCTGCGGGTGATCGGCAGGGCCGGCGGCATGATGATATCAGGCGGCAACAACGTTTATCCCGCCGAAGTCGAGAGCGCGCTCAAAGCCTGCCCCGGCGTAGAGGATGCCGTTGTCTTCGGGCTGCCGGACGCCTATTTCGGCCAGCGGATCGTCGCCGTCATCTCGGGAGAGACGATGGACCCGAAGATCCTGGCCGATCATTGCGCGCAGATGCTCGGGAAGTACAAGATCCCCAAGCAATTCTACCATATAAGGTCCTGGCCGATGACGAGCAGCGGCAAGATCTCGAGGGGGCAAGTGGAGACATCAGTGATCTCAGGAGACGATCGTGTCCTACGCCTTTCAGCCTGACGAGGATTGGCAGCCAGTCGTGGTTGCCGCCTACCGATCGCCGATCGGCCGGGCTTTCGGGTCGCTTGCCACTGTCACGGCGGAAGATCTGCTTGTGCCGATCATTCGTCGGATCCTTTCCGAAACGGGAATTGCACCCGACACGATAGACGACGTTCTGGTGGGCAATGCCGCCGGCGGCGGTGGAAACATCGCGCGGCTGGCAGCGCTCACAGCAGGTCTGCCCATGTCGGTTCCGGGTGTTGCGATCGACCGCCAATGCGGCTCGGGCCTGGAAGCGATCATCATCGCGGCCCGCTTGATCCAGGCGAAAGCCGGCGCGTGTTTTCTCGCTGGCGGCGTCGAGAGCGTCAGCACCGCGCCATGGCGCGTCGAAAGACCAAAGGCGAACGGGATGCCGCCGCGATTTTACGGGCGCGCCCGGTTTTCGCCTGAAACGATCGGCGATCCGGAAATGGGAATTGCCGCCGAAAACGTTGCGCGTCAATTCGGCATATCGCGGCAGAGACAGGATGAATTCGCCCTGCGCAGCCATAGGCTCGCCGTGCAGGCGGCCGAGGCAGGCATCTTTCGCCCCGAGATCGTTGACATCTCCACCGGCCACGGTCTGATCGAACGGGACGAATGCCCGCGCACGTCCACATCTCTTGAGGCTCTCGCAAACCTCCGGCCGGTCTTCCTGGCCGATGGTTCGGTGACAGCCGGTAATGCCTGCCCGCTGAACGACGGCGCCTGCCTGGTGCTGGTCATGAGCCGCGGGATGGCAAGGAGCATGGGCATCGAAAAGGGCCTTGCCTTCATCGATAGCGCTGCTGCCGGCGTAGACCCCAATCTGCTCGGCATCGGCCCGGTCGCTTCGACCAGGAAGCTGCTGCAGCGTCAGCCCGGGCTTTCGCTCTCCGACATCGATGCCATCGAATTCAACGAGGCCTTCGCGGCCCAGGTTCTGGCATCGCTGGATCAGCTCGATATTCCGGCCGACACGATCAACAGGAACGGCGGAGCAATTGCCTTGGGCCATCCGTTCGGGGCCTCCGGCGCAATCCTTGTTACCAGGCTGTACAGCCAGCTGATCCGCAACACCGGGGAAGTCGGGGCGCCCGGCGCCACTGCCTTGGCCATGATCGGCATCGGCGGAGGTATCGGGCTGACCGCCATGTTCGAGGCTACTCAGCTTTCCTGACCCGGCGAAGGCGCAGACCGTCAGGCGGCGGCGCGTTTGTGATCGGCCGGATGCTGAAGCCGAAAGGCGATCGCCAGCCTGTTCCAGGCGTTGATCATCGCAACACCGATCGAAAGGGCCACGAGCTCGTCATCCGAGAAGTTGGCGTGCGCCTCTTCATAAACATCATCCGGCGCATGGCTTTTCGCGATCTGAGTGAGAGCCTCAGCCCAGGCAAGCGCGGCCCGCTCCCGAGTGGTGAAGAGCTGCGACTCCCGCCACGCGTTTAGAAGCAGCAGCCGGTCATCCGTTTCGCCGAGCTTCAGCGCGTCCTGGCGGTGCATGTGCAGGCAGTGAGCGCATCCATTCATCTGGGAAACGCGCACTTTGACGAGTTCGAGCAACTTCGGATCGAAGCTTTTCGCAATCCAGCTTTCAACGGCCACGAGGCCGTCGATGCCGCTGCTTCTATGGGCCATGAAGTTCAAACGCTTGATCATTCTTATCTCCATTGTGAGAGGATTGATGACGCAAGCCTCGGCTTGCAGGCCAGTGAATACGCCTTGCTTTCCGGGTCGGCCATCTGCCCCAAGGGTAGGTCAGGCCGATGCCTGTCGACGTGATGTTCCTCCATTTTGGCCGGATTCCTCGACCGCAGAGCCAGCTTCCCTACTGCGTTCGCATAGGGTGACAGCGACTGAGGAAGAATAGTTTGGGGCCGCGATCCGGCGCATTCTCCTGCCCATCGGTTTCAACCGGCCGCACCGGCGACGGTCCCGATGAAGTCGCTTCGCTCATCGAGGGCGCGGGGGCATGCCGAGCAGTTGCCTGCTCACCTTCAGGTCACCAGAGGACATTTCTCGTAAAGGACAAGGAGACTACCCATGAAAATCGTCGTTATCGGCGGCACTGGCCTCATCGGCTCAAAGACCGTGGAAAGATTGCGCAACAAGGGGCACGAGGTGTTGGCGGCTTCGCCGAACTCGGGTGTGGACACGATCACCGGCAAAGGCGTGGCGGAAGCACTCGCCGGGGCACAGGTGGTGCTCGATCTCGCAAACTCGCCCTCGTTCGAGGACAAGGCCGTCCTGGAATTCTTCAAGACGTCGGGCCGCAATCTGCTCAAGGCAGGGGCCGCCGCCGGCGTGAAGCATCATATCGCGTTGTCGATTGTCGGCATGGAGCGGCTGCAGGGCAGCGGCTACATGCGCGCCAAGATGGCCCAGGAAGAGCTGATCAAGAGCTCCGGCATACCCTATACCATCGTGCACTCCACCCAGTTCCATGAATTCATGGCTGGCATCGCCCAGTCGGGTACCGTCGGCCAGACCGTGCATCTGTCGCCGGCCTACGTGCAGCCGATCGCCTCGGATGACGTCGCCGACGTCATGGCCGAGGTGGCCCTCGGCACGCCTGTGAACGGCACGATCGAAATCGGCGGGCCGGAGAAAGTCCGCCTCACCGAAATCGTCACACGTCTCTTCAAGGCGACGAACGATCCGCGGCAGGTGATGGCGGATCCGCACGCCCGCTACTTCGGCGTTGAGCTCGAAGATAATTCGCTCGTGACCGGAGCCAATGCGCGACTTGGCCAGATTCATTTCGACGATTGGCTGAGCCGGCAGCCGCCCCAGAAAAAGAGCGCCTGACACCGGGCGCCGACCCATTCCAACGCAGGAGACCAGACATGCTCAGAAAAATGATCTCGGCGGCGGCGCTCGCCGTTGTCCTTGCCGTCGGCACTCAGGCTCACGCCGCAGGCGGCGACGCGAAGGTAAGCGTCGTTTTCGACCAGAAGCTTCCGAATGTTCCCGGCAAGAGCATGCGGGGGGTGCTCGTCGAATATGCGCCAGGCGGTTCCTCGCCCGGCCATACGCACCCGGCATCGGCCTTCATCTATGCCACCGTTCTCGAAGGTGCGATCACCAGCAAGGTGAATGACGGGCCAGAGAAGGTTTACAAGGCCGGCGAAAGCTTTCCCGAATTTCCCGGCGATCATCACAGCGTCAGCAAAAATGCCAGCAAGACAAAGCCGGCGCGCCTGCTTGCGGTGTTCGTGCTGGATACCGACGAGACGGAACTGACGATCGACGACAAGTGACCCCATGCCCGATGCCCGGCGTCGCCGGGCATCGATTTCCCCGGCGTGTCTCAGGCCGCCTGCAGCGCCAGTTCCAGGTCGGCGATCAGATCGTCCGGATGCTCGATGCCGATCGAAAGGCGGATCGTCGATTCCAGAACGCCGATGCGCTGGCGGACATCGGCGGGCACGCCGGAATGCGTCATGGCAGCCGGATGGCTCGCAAGCGATTCCGTGCCGCCGAGGCTGACCGCGAGCTTGAAGATCTGCAGCGCATTCAGGAATTTGAACGAGGCGGGCTGACCGCCGCGGATATCGAAAGAGAAGGTGGAACCCGCGCCGGTGCATTGCGCTATGAAGGTCCGGCCGGCCGGCGAGTCCAGATCGTGGTAAGGCAGGTAGTGAACCTTCTCGACCTTCGGGTGATCGCGCAGATAATCGGCGACGGTACGCGCGTTGCTGTTTGCCCGCTCCATGCGCAGCTGCAGCGTTTCCAGCGAACGACCGAGCATCCAGCAGGAATGCGGATCGAGCTGCGTGCCGATCGCGCCGCGAAGGGCCTTGATCTGCTTGATCACCGCCTTGCGACCAAGAACGGCGCCGGCGATCAGATCGGAATGACCACCGACATATTTCGTCAGCGAATAGAGCGAGATATCGGCGCCGTGCTCGATCGGCCGCTGAAAGACCGGTCCGAGCAGGGTGTTGTCGCAGACGATGATCGGCATATGGCCCTGTCTTGCACCAACCAGGTCGGCCACGCGCCGGATCATCGCGACATCGACCAGGCCGTTGGTCGGATTGGCAGGCGTTTCGATCAGAATGACGGAGACGCGGCCCTTGGCCATCGCCTCCTCCGCCGCCTTCTGCACCGATCCTTCGCTGACGCCGTCGGCAAATCCAACGGCGGCGGCGCCGAGGTTCAGAAAAGTCTTCGCCAGTAAAGTTTCCGTTCCCCCGTAGAGCGGCTGCGAATGCAGGATCGCATCCCCCGGCCGGACGAAGGCGAGCAGAGTGGTGGCGATCGCCGCCATGCCCGATGAAAACAGCACGCCGCTTTCCGTTCGTTCGTAGACGGCGAGCCTGTCCTCGACGATCTCGCTGTTTGGATGGTTGAAGCGCGAGTAGACGAGGCCCGCCCCCTTCCCCTCTGGCGGCTCGCGGCGGCCCGACACGTAATCGAAGAAGTCGCGGCCATCCTCGGCCGTCTTGAACACGAAGGTGGATGTGAGGAACACCGGCGGCTTGACCGCCCCTTCCGAGAGTTCCGGATCGTAGCCGTAGTTCAGCATCTGTGTTTCGGGATGCAGGGCATGATTGCCGATATGGGTTTTGGAAGGATGCGGCGCGGTCATCATCGTCTCCTGTGTCGGGACTGCAGAAATGTCAGAATACATCAAAACCATACGAGAGGAGCAATCATCGCGGTCAACTCCTGGTCTCGCCGAGAGTATCAGCGACATAGGCGCCGCGTGCTCCCATCGGCAGCGGCGCTCCCGTCGTCGTGTCCTTCGCAGTCTGATGCTCCAGTTCGGCGTTCAGTTCTCCTCCGACGATTAGAATGACCACGGAAAGCCAGATCCAGATGAGAAAGCCGATCAGCGCGCCGAGCGTGCCGTATGTCGCATTGTAGTTGGCGAAATGATCCAGATAGAAGGAAAAGCCGAGGGACATGGCGGCCCAGGCGATCGTGGTCAGAACCGCGCCCCACGTCATCCAGCGGAGCTTGGCAGGCTCGCGGCTGGGACCGAAACGGTAGACCGATGTAACGGCCGCCGCGACGACCAGCAGAAGCAGCGGCCATCGCATGAGAAGGGCCATGTGCTCCTTGAATTGATCGAGCCAGAGATAGGAGAGGATAACAGGCATGACCCCGACAAGCACCACCATGACAACCGTCAAAAGCATCGCGCACAAGGTGAAGCAGAGGCCTATCAGGTTCAACCGGATAAGACCCCGCTTCTCCTCTTCCTCATAGGCGACGTTCATCGCGTCAAAGATCGCCAGCGTGCCGCTATGCGTGCTCCAAAGAGCGATGCCGAGACCGACGAAGAAGGTCACGCCGAGCGTAGCATCACGCCGGCCGACGAGCTCTTTGATTTGGTTGGCAATAAGATCGAACGCGCCTGATGGCATGAGGCCGGCCAATTCGCGAAGATGTTCGGATATGGTGGTCGGATCTGCAACCAGCCCGTAGAGTGATACCAAAGCCGCCATGGCTGGGAAGAGCGCCAGCAGCAGATAGAAAGTCACGCCCGCGGCAATCAGCGTGACCCGGTCGGCGAGGACCTCGTGGAAGACGCGCCAGAACACGTCGCGAAGGCCGCTGAAGGGGATAGCCTCGGGCGTGCTGGCGCTACGGCCACGATCGTCACCTGCGCGGTTGGTATGCTCAGGCGGGGCGACCGCCCTGCGCTCGGGTGCCTGCATCAAGACAAGTGCACCAATCGCTGCGGCCATCAATGCCGCCGCGATGGAGAATCTCTTGGGGTGAAACACATCAGGCATGAGGATGATCTCCGGTCTGGTGCGGAGATAACGCCGGGTGCCGCTAAAGGATGCAAGCCGTTGCTTTCTTGCGGACATTTAGGCCGGCGCCGAGGTCAGTCCGTTTCACACGCGGGTCAGGCAGCTGGGAGTTGGAAGCGGTTGAAAGCTCGTCAAACTCCACCACGGCCGAGCTCGGTATCGCCGAAAGCCACAAATCCGAAGTAGTTTCAAAAAGTATAAGTCGTTGATATTGCTGAGGCTGCTCCCTGATATGGAAGCGATGCTGGACTTTAGTTTCGTTACCGCATGGTAGGGAGTCGCTTCAACGCGTTTACCGATAGGCCGGCTTGGCGGCCGCGAGGCGGCAAATTGGTGCGCAGCTCGTACAAGGAGTGCGACTTGGACCTCAATTGCACCTGTTGCTATCTGATGCCGGCGCCTGTCAGCGACCGGACCGTGCAGCCGATGCGTTGTGCAGCAAGCCCGATAAAACAATAGCGCTGGTGACAATCGCCTGCAATAGCCGTTTGCGTTATCAACGGGCAAATACTGGGTCCGCCCTGCAAACCGTCGCCTTCTCTGGGCGCGCCTCATAATGCTTCGCGAGACCGAGGTACTGCCCGCCTGCGGACGCGATCTCGATGGTGGTTGCTTGATGGCGTCTCAGCAACCGGCAGAACGCGCGTCGCAGTCGACCAAGTTGGCACGCGAAAGCAACTGCCCGTCAAGGGGGCGGAGGCATCATGCGCGCTGCTCCAGACGTCGGCCAGCCGCACCCTGGCGCTATGTGCCACCGGCGGCCCCTCCCCCCGCCGCCACTGAAGGCGCTTCCTCCGGCAGTTGATCGCTGGGCATCTCCAGCGTCCCACTCAAATGCGCAGGATCGGCTCCTGACATATCGGTCAGAACTAACGCAGGTCTTCCGCATTGCTGAGAGCGAGGGGCTGCACGTCATCAGATAACGGGCATCGACGACGGGCGCCGCGGTTGTCTATTCCAGGACGGAACGGCCCGGACGCTAGCGTTCCTACATTTACTCGCTTTACGGCGCTAACAGTCCGGCTGCAGTCGCCGCTGTGTCGCCCGCGCCGACGGACGGCCGGTCGACAAGCAATTACCCGTTCGCAATGGGCTGATCGCTCGAAGGCTTCGGCCTGGGCTTCGGATCCCGCATGATCGGAGGCCCCTCCCCTACCGTATAATACTCTCTGCTCGATTGCATGAAGAGCCGACCGCGGATCACAGCGAGCCTTCGATGGGCAGCCGACCCCGCGGCCCAAGCGAATCCGTGAACGATAGCTGTCGGTTGGGTGTTGCCTATCGTGCCGTTGTCCGCGGACAACAGGATGATCAGCATGGTAGCCGTCAAGTCGTTTGCACATGGACCAATCTCCGTAGTAACTGAATTTGAGCGGTCGTTAAAATATCTCTGATGCCGCCCTGCTGGTGGATGCGCTTGTGGCATTATGGCTGCCCCGATGGCTCTGTCGGGCATTGGAGCAACGGGCTCATACGCCTTACCGGGCAGGCGTGGGCATATTCGGCTCCAAGAGTTCTGAAGAGCTTCGTGGGTGTGCCGACAGGTCCGCAATACCAAGAGGCCGCTCGCTGTCTAAGGAGGAGCAGAGCCCCGCCCATGAAACGAGACCGCGGATTGCTGGCGCAGCAGCTGCGCTCACCGGAAGGGATCCGCAGCAAGGATGGCAGGCGGCCGTGGCGGCGTCATCCTTGCTGCTATTGTGTCTTATTGACGCGACAGTAATTGAGCTCGCCCGTCGCCCGTCGCTCGGTGAAGTTTTTGGCAAAGGCTGGGCTTCGGTCGCAATCCCTGGGTCGATCGTGTTGGCGCGGCGGCGGCCAGCCCCGTCCTTCGGGGCCTCTGCGGTGCGCCTCAGCAACCGTGTTGTTGGGGCTGGTTCGATGGGGTTCGTCTTCCTTCTAAGAATGGTGTTGATCATGATGATGAGCTTTCGCATGGCGACCTTGGGCGGTTTGCCCGCGTCGCGCAGCCTGTTGTGGAACGTCTTGATGGCCGGGTTGCAACGGTTGGCCGAGTGCGTTGCCATATAGAGGGCGCATCGGACAGTGGCGCGGCCGCCAGCGAAATAGCGTTGTCCAGGTGCCGCTGTCGTGAGCCATCGTTGCAACACCGACGAGGGCGGCGAGCTGCTTGTCGTCGATTGCGCCGAGTATGGGCAGTTCGGCGATGAGCACAGCGGTACTGACCTCGCCAATGGCCGGCACGGTCAACAGCAGATTACGGCGTTCGGCCATGTCGGCCTCGGCCTCGATGCCCAGCGGTGGCGGCATGGACTCGGGCGAGCTCGGCCTTGTGGGCGGCGAAGGTCTCGCCATCAGCACTGCGACGGCCTCAGGCGGATGTTCCAGGCGGCTCTTCTGGGCGACCGCCATGTCGATGAGCTGGCGGCGGCGGGTGACACGCGCAGCAAGCGCGAGCCGCAGTCGTCGAAGTGGGGGATCTGTGCCGGCCGCATCGCTCTGGCGAAGTGGAGGATGACGCGGGCGAATTCCTGGACAGTTTTGGCCAAGCGACGGCTGGCCCTGGCGAAGTCGCGCACCAGGCGGGGATTGATGACGGCGACGGCAATGCGGGCGGCCGGCTTGATCGATATCTCGCGCAGTTCGGCTGACGGTCAGCTGGAGATAAGCGCCACGCTCTTGATCGGTGAAAGGCGCCGGGCACGGCAAGCCCAGGGCTTTTTGTGAGGGGTTTTCCCTCGCATGTCCGCCTGCCGGCGTACGCGCGGTACGATCCCCGCTGCCCTCATCAACTACTACTTCGTGCGGGAGTTTCTCTTTGCTGAAAGCGGGAGAGCTCCCTTCGCCCGGGTTGCTGCTCAGCAAGTTGTCCGCGGACAACCCCTCGCCTGGCACCCTATCGCCTGCGAGGGAAGGTTATAATGCCTAACCGATTCGTCTGCGATATCCGCGTGGCCGCCAGGCTTGAATTTGCCGCATTGCGGCACTACCTCGTGATGGACTGAAGCGCTTAACCCCTCCGAGCCGCTTCGGTCCGACGGACAGCACTCCTCCTCCCAGGCTGTCGGTCACTATCGAAGCCCGGCGCACCTCTCCCGCGCCGGGCTTTTGTCGTTCTGGCAATCCGCCGCCGGACAGACAGCGCATCCTCACTTTCCATGGGTGTCGATCTGGTCCTGGTGAGACGTGCCGCGATCAGGGAGGCGGGGGGGTATCCGCTTCACCGATTTGCGTCGGGCCCGCAGTATTGCCTCCAACAAGGGAGCCACGAGGGGCTGTCTCCTGAGATCGTGGGTAAGCAAGTCATACGTCACAACCCGACCGGCTCAATCGCCGCCACTTGCTGATCTTCACCGTCAGTCTGAGCGTCGCCATCCAAGAGAAGGCGCCGGATGCCTCGGCTAGGTTGCGCCAGCGTATTAGCGTCAATCACGTCGGCTGTCTACGCGCCGTATTCGGCGCGCGCTGGCCACTGCATTTCAGCATGCCGCGGCCATCAATTTCGTCTGGATCTCGGCCGGCATGGGCAGCCGCTCGGGTCCTGGCGCGCTTGATCCGATCTCACAGATGGCAGGCGGCAAATTTCGACAATAGGCTTTTCGTGCGGGGCAGGGGAAGGATGCCGGCGGCGAGGCTGCACTAAGCTCGAGATAACCAGATCCGAGCTCGGCGCCCTGGGCGTGTTGCCGCCCAAGCCCTTTGCTCCGGATGTTTGGCGTTGCGACGTCGTCGGTCAGAAGTGCGGCCAGCGGATCGCGCCGCCGCGGCGCGCTACGTCGCTCTGGTTCCCTGCGGAGATGGGGCGGGCGGTCTTGCGGACTTGGCCGTGATGGTACAGACGTCGTCATAGCAGAGCGCCCATTGGTCGCCGATATGCCAGCAACGCCCTATCCGCGGCTCCGTCTTCCAGAGCAGGCTTTTGACGAACTCGATGCCGCCGCGCTCGAAGGCGGCGGTCAGCGCGTCGATCTCGTTATCGTCGGTTGTCAATCCACCGTTGGCGCAGACGAAATAAGCTGTGCCGATCCAACGCGCCGCAAATCCACAATCGCCGCGCTCGATACGAAGAGCAGCGCCATGGGACGCATGACGGCCGCTTTTCGGCGGTCGGTCCTGGCGCGGTACGCCAAGTGGCAACACCAGGCGCCCTCCGGGCCGCAGCCTTTCGATCCAGGGTTCCGCGGGCCGCGCGACGGCGAAATTCACATAGATCGCATCCACCGCGTGCTGTGGCCATTGACTGCCGTCGGCGTTAACGACGCTAACATTGGCCCGATCAGCAAGCGCTGCTTGTGCGTGGGCAGCCAGATCAGGATCCATCTCGACGGCATGGACATGACCGGAAGTGCCGACCAACTCTGCCAGAATGGCGCTGTAATAGCCGGTGCCGGCACCGACATGGACGATGCGATCGCCGCCGATCTGCACGTCCAGTTCCGCCAAGAGTCGGGCATGCAGTGACGGGCTTCCATTGTTGACGCCCTTTTCGGACTGCAGGACGAACAGTACGTCCTGATAGGCCAGAACCAAGTCGGAGGAGGGGAGGGGGCGATATCCGCCGCCCAGATTGGCGATCTGCCATGGAGGCGCACCGAGGAAGTTCTCGCGCGGGACGGTGGCAAAGGCAGCTTCGATCCGCGGGTTCGTCGTTGCGGCAGTTGCCACTACCTGATGGGCGTAAGCGCGGCGGATCACCGCCAGTTCGTCGGCCGTGAACAGCGCAGTCGGCATCGGCAAATCTCCGGGTATGGCTTTGATCTGCTCCTCTTTTACGTCCTCTCGGCTCCAAATCCATCTCTATCCCGACTGCTTGACCAATAGGGACGAGAACTCATGACGGAAGTTAAATGGCAATTCTGTTCCATTAGTGAAAATTAAGTTTTTACTTCATATGGTTAACATTCCGGTAGCCGCAAAATTTAACTGTATCGCCGTACATTAAAGTGTGGCCTCAGCGCAGTCGAACACGTTTCAGGCGTCGGGTATCGTGTGGTGTCTGGCGCCTACTCTGAAACGCTTCTTGATCCTATCGACCGACGTCCCGTCCTGAAGCGGAACCTGGACCAACCGGTCATATGTCTCGAAGCCCATCTTTGCGTAATAGCCAAGGCCGCTGAAATTGTCGGCGCGAATGGTGGCATTGATGAATTCGAGCCCGAATTCTTCCGCTGCGGCTCGGGTTGCGGGGAAGAGAGCGCTGCCAACGCCGGGGGTTCTTGGGTTCAAGCGGGCAAAGGTTGCGATGTCGGCGAAGCCTTTCGGCGGATCGCCGTATAAGCTCAGCGACTGAAAGCCGACAAGCGACTGATCGCGCTCGGCAACATGGCAGGTCAGAGGAAACTCGCCGTCGATGAACCAGTCCGCGAACTCGGCAGCCGAAAGCGGCGTCTCGAGTGCGGTTGTTCCGCCGGCAAGAATGATTTCGTTCAAGAGACTGCTCAGCTCCTCCGCGTCGGCGGAGACGGCTCTTCGAATGTGCATGCCTTGGCTACCTCGTTTTGGAGGTACAGCCTATCGGCGAGATCAGAGATTACAAGTCGCCAATTCGCTGCGAAGGCGAGGAGTGATCAAGAACTCCGCATGCCGTCACATTCCGGTTCCGCGTTCGACGGACTTGCTCCAGGCCTTTCGTCTTCAGGCGTTCAGGCGCTGCTGCGTCTGCCGGTCGAAGAAGTGAACCTTGGCCGTTTCGAAAGAAAGCTTCACCGGCTGTTCCGGCACCAGCTCGACACGTTCACGAACGACCCATGTCAGCTCCCTGCCTTCGAGCTCCACCGCGACATGGGTTTCCGATCCCGTGGGTTCGACCACCTTGACCACGGCATCCACACCGTTTTCGCCACCGAAGGTGATGTCTTCGGGGCGAATGCCCAGCGTCAGCGGTCTGTTGGCGGAATTGGCTGGAGCCCGCGAAAGCGTTACGCGCGACCCACCCGGCAGCGACAATACCGGGTTGCCTGCGCCCTCAAGGGTTCCCTCGAGAAAGTTCATCGCGGGGGAGCCGAGGAAGCCGGCGACAAAGATATTGCGTGGTCGGTCATAGAGCTCGAGCGGGCTACCGATCTGTTCGACGCGACCGCCGTGGAGCACGACGATCTTGTCAGCCATGGTCATGGCTTCGATCTGGTCGTGGGTGACGTAAACGATCGTGGTCTTCAGGCGTTGGTGCAGAGCCTTGATCTCCGCCCTCATCTTCACCCGCAGTTTCGCATCCAGATTGGAAAGCGGCTCGTCGAAGAGAAAGACTTTCGGATCTCGAACAATGGCGCGGCCCATGGCGACGCGCTGCCGCTGTCCGCCCGACAGCTGCGCCGGCTTTCGATCGAGAAGCGGCTGCAATCCGAGAATTGCTGCAGCCTCACCGACCTTCTGTTCGATTTCCGGCCGCTTGACCCCGGCGAGCTCGAGCGCAAATCCCATGTTCTGGGAGACCGTCATCTGCGGGTACAATGCATAGTTCTGGAAGACCATCGCGATATCGCGATCCTTCGGCTGCAGATTGTTCACGACCCGACCATCGATGCTGATCTGGCCGGCGGTGATATCCTCGAGCCCGGCAATCATGCGCAGCAATGTCGACTTGCCGCAGCCGGAGGGGCCGACGAGAATGGTAAATTCACCGTCGGCGATCTCGACGTCGACACCATGAATGATGTCGACCGTGCCGAAGGATTTCTTGACGTTTCTGATGCTCAAGCCAGACATGGATCTATCCTTCAACGTTTCCTGCGCACACGCAGCGCCTGGAATGGCTTGCGCGGAATTTTCACGCCGAAGGCCGCGTCCGGCTTGCCGCCGCGCACGACCGAGCCATGGCGCGTCGGATGCGGAACGGGAGCCGCCACCTTTTCGACCGGCGTGATCGTCATCTCCCAGGTGTCGATGAGATCGACATCGTAGTCATCGCTATCGACCGGCAGGCCCGTCGACCAGATCACCGGCTGATGCTCGCCGAAATAGATCAAACGGAAATCGCCGTCGCCGTCGCGCGCGCCCGACACGCGGGACCAGGGCCACTCACCGATGATGCCGAGCGGCTCGAGGCCGTGTTTGACATCGGCTTCCAGGAGGTCGCGGAGGAAGGCGATGCGCTTCCACGCTTCGCCGCGCAGTTCCCCGCCCTTGGCCCACCAGATCAGGTCCTCGGGATGAGAATAGGTTTCCCCATGACCGGCATAGCCGCCACGCGCCATGGTGATCCAGAAGCGATGCACGAGTTCCTGCGCATTGAGGTTGCCCCATGACTGCAGGATGTCGCCCTCATATTCCGGCTCGTCGTTGACGACAGGCTTGCCGTAGGCATCGCGCCATTCCTGGGTCCGCTTGACGTCAGGGTTTTGAATGCAGGTGTGCGTGACCCATGGCTTGCGATGATCGAAATTCGCCGTCACGTCGCCGTTATGGATGGAGCGCAGGTGCTGGTAGGGGTCGTTTTCCTCCAGGATGTGGAAGTAGCGATCCCACTGCTCCATCGGCTTCGTATCGATGAGGAAATCATATTCATTGGCAAGCGACCACCAGACATTCCGGTAGGCAGCGAGACGAGCGGCCAGATACTCGACATAGCGAAAATCCTGCTTCGTCGACATGTCGGCATAGCCCCACCGGTCGTAGGGGTGGAAGATGATGATATCGGCTTCGATCCCCAGCTGGCAGAGCGCTGCGACCTGCTTCTCGAAGTGCCGGAACGAGGCGGGGTTCGGACGATCGAAGTCTTCCTTTCCGTCCGCTCCGCGTTCGAAGCAGGCGTGCAGCGGCTCGTTGACGTTGTAGGGATAATCCTTCGGAAACACGCCCATCCGCATCTTGTTGAAGCGGGCCTTCTTGAGGGTTTCGAGGGTCTGCTTCTGCATGTCGAGCGGCTGGTGCGTCCAGGCGTAGCAGGTCGTCCCGAAGGACAGGAACGGGGTGCCGTCGGCATAGGCGAAGTGGAATTTGTTGCGCACGCGAACCGGGCCGTGATTGCCGGCCGAAGGCTCGGTCGCAGTCAATGCGCCGGTCTTGCCGTCGAGTGCAGCAGTCCTGGAACGGGTCAGAAACGACCATTCGCCTTCGATGTCCGGCATGAAGCGGATGCGGTAAGTTCCGTTGCCGTCATAGAAGCCCGGCACGCGGACTGCGCGGCTCTTATGGGTGAACACGGCATCGAATGCCACGTCGAGATAGGGATTGCCGCTGGAGGGTCCATCAAAGGAGGCCTCGAACACGCCCCATTTTTCGACCGTTGCATCAGACATAGAATATTCTCCTCGTGGAATGCTTTTCGTGGCCCTAGCCTTTGACGGCGCCGGAGGTCAGGCCAGAGACGAAGTAACGCTGGAAGATGAGATAGACGATCGTCGCCGGCAGGACGGTCATCACAATGGCGGCATTGAGCTGGCCGTAATTGCTCGAGAACTGCCCCTGAAACGACATCAGGCCGAGCGGTAAGGTCCACATGTGCTGGTCCTGGAGCAGCACCAGCGCCATGGCGAATTCGTTCCAGGTGGAGACGAAGTCGAGGATGAGCAGTGCGGCGAGCACGGGCAGGCACACCGGCAGAAAGATCCGTCTGAAGATGATGAAGTGGCTTGCACCGTCGATCAGTGCTGCTTCCGACAGCTCCTTGGGAATGCTCTTGAAGAAACCGTGCAGGATGAAAACCTGATAGGGAACGCCGAAGGCGATGTAGGGAAGGATGACGCCGGGGTAGGTGTCGATCAGGCCGAGTGAATTCACCAGGGTAAAGAGCGGCGCAAGCATCACCTGGAAGGGGATCATCGTGCCGAACACGACAAGCAGCAGCAGGGCCTTGGTGATCTTCAGCTTGATCTTGGCAAGGGCATAGGCGGCCATCGCCGAAAGGAACAGCCCGAGCGGCACCTTGATGACCGTTATGATGACGCTGTTGAAGAAGGAGTTTGCGAAGTTGCCGCGGCTCCATGCAGCGCTGTAGTTTTCGAAAGCCAGCTCGGTTGGCGGCACGAAGGCGCCCGTGCCGGTCACCGCCGCCGGCGTCTTCAAGGAGGTGAAGACGATGAAGACGAATGGCGCGACCCAGACGAGCGCCACGATAACAAGCGTGATCCAGAGACCGATCAGAATGGGATCCCGCTTCATCGATGATGGTTCGACCTGCAAATGCACTGCGGTCTGGTCGGTCGGTACTGCTGTCACGATTCAACCTCCTCGTGCTTCTGGGTCCATTTCAGATAGGGAATGACGACGGCCATGGTGATCAGCAGCAGCACGACCGAAATCGCCGCACCTCGTCCGAAATCGAAGATCTGCATCGCCTGCGTGAACGCCCAGAGCGCCAGCATCTGGGTAGACTGCGCCGGTCCGCCACCCGTCAGACCGTAGACGATGTCGAAAGCCTTCAGGGAGGAGATGACGGAAAGAACGAGAACGATCGTGATCGTCGGGCGCAAGGCCGGCAATGTCACATGCTTGAACACCTTCCAGCGGCCGGCGCCATCGATGCGCGCTGCCTCGACAAGCGTCTGAGAGACATTCTGCAGGCCCGCCAGAAACAGGACCATCGAGAAGCCGACCGTCTGCCAGAGATAGGCGACGAAGACCGAATAAAGGGCGATATCCCTGTTGCCCAGCCAGTCATTGATCCAGCCCTGCATGCCCCACGAGGTGAGCAACTGGCTGAAAAGGCCGAAGAACGGATCGTACATCCACTTCCACATGGTGGCGACGGCAATCGGCGCGATGATAACAGGCAGATAGAAGATGGCCCTGAGGCCATTTCGGCCGAATATCTTCTGATTGAGGCTCAGCGCCAGCAGCAGTCCGATCATCGGCGGGAAGATCAGGCTCATCAAGGTCCAGATCACGGTATTGCGGAACGCAACCCAGAAGACCGGATCCTTCGTGAAAATCGCCGAGTAGTTTGCAAGCCCTACAAATTGCCGCTGCGGGTCCAGCCCGTTCCATTTCTGGAAGCTCAGGATGACGACATTGAGCATCGGATAGAGGGCAAAGACGGCATAGATCGCCAGGGCTGGCACGAGCAGGATGAGCGCTTGGACGCGCGGATCATGTGTCGATTGTCGAAGTGACATGCTTTCCTCCTGGCAGTGAAGCGGCTGCCAGCTGATGAAAGAATGTGCCGGTCGATCGACAACTGGTCGATCGACTGGCACCTCGGGAGGAATCAGGTTCGGCTTGCGATAAAGCTCTGCAACTGCTTGGCCGCATCGGCCGGCTCGGTGTTGCCGGAAGCAACATCGTTGATGACCCGGAAGTACTCCGTCGTGACGTCGAGCGGGAACGCCTGGTCGCCGTTCATGTAGACCTTGCCGTATTTCTGGAAGATCCCCAGCCATTCCGCCTCGAGCGGCTTCTGGTTGGCATATTGGACGTTCTTGTTGACGGAGGTTGAACTCAGCTGGCCGAGCAGGTCCTGCTGGACCTTCGTCGAGAGGAAGTAGTCGAGGAACTTCGCCGCTACATCAGGGCTCTTGCTCTTGGTGCTGATGTAGTTGTACTCGGCGAAACCGTAGAGACGATCGGTGTTGGTCGGGAAGGGGAAAATCCCGTAGTCGTCGAGATTGGCGCCGGAGCCGTTAAGCTGGCTGACCAGCCAGTCGCCTTCGAGCATCATCGCTGCACGACCCGCGGTGAAGAGGCTGTAGGACTGTTTGTTGTCGATGCCCATGAACGGCTGCAGCGTATAGTCCTTCGTCCACTTGGCGAACTCCGCGAATGAATCCGTCGCGCAGGGTTCCTTGGTCCAGTCCAGCGTCATCGCCTTCAGCGCATCGTGTTTTTCAGCACCGCACTTCGTTTCAAGGATGACGTCCATGAGACGCATGACGTGCCAGTTGACCGTGCCGCCGAAGGTGAAGGCGGGAATGCCGGCAGCCTTCAGCTTATCGGCCGCGGCAAGGAATTCCTCGTAGGTCTTCGGCTCTTCCTTGATGCCGGCCTGTTCGAAAAGCTTCTTGTTGTAATAGACGGCCTCACCCTTGAAGGTGAAGGGGACGCCGTGCTTGCCGCCGGGATAGAGGTCGGCAAAAGCCGCTGCCGAGGGCAGCAATTCGTCGCTCCACTTATACTCGGCATAGTATTTGTCGAGGGGCAGGGACAGACCGGCCTTCACATACTCGCCGCCGAGGCCGAGGCCCGCCCAGCTGAAATAAATGTCAGGTCCCTTGTCGGAGCCAGCAGCGACGCGCAAGGCGGTCTTATGCTCGTCGACGGCGCGCTGAACGATCTCGACATGCGTTCCGGGGTTTGCCGCTTCGAAGTCCGTCGCCACCTTTTTCAGAGCCGTGTTGGCAGCATTGTTGTCGAAGTTGAGGGTCCAAAGCGTGATGTCTTCCGCAAGAACCGGCGTGGCCGATAGTGACGCCACGGCGATCGCAACGATGCTCGCAGTCTTCAATTTCGCAGAAAGGGTCAGCATTACCGTCCTCCTCTTGTAAAGCCGGGCCCCTTGTTGCAGATAGTCATTGACATGTCAACTGGTATGATGAGCTAACCATCGTGATGCTGAGCAAATTTGGCCATCGCGGCGATGATGATGACGGCGGACGCGGCGCCGGGATCGATGTGCCCGATCACGCGGTCCCCCAATCGCGAAGCCCGTCCCTTGGTCGCCGTCATCTTGCTGGTCGTTTCACAGCCTGACCGCGCTGCCCGCTCGGCCGCCTCGAAGCATTGGGGGAGGGGCTTTCCCGACTGCCAGGCATCGAGTGCTGCGTCGGCCGCGGGTTTCCAGGCGTCAACCATCGTCTTTTCACCGGGTTCGGCCTTTCCGCGTTCCTGGATTCCCTGCGCCATTGCCGCAAAGACACGCAGGAAATCGTCATCGCTCAATGTCTGCTTGTCTTTGGCGGCTGCTCCGGCGCGCATGAAGGCCGTGGCATATAGCGGGCCGGACGAAGCGCCGACCGCATTCAGGAATGCCTTAGCCGCGACGTTGAATGCGGTTGTCGGGGCAATCCCGGCGTCGAGTTCGCCGACCGCTTTCGCTGCGGCCTGGCAGCCTGCATCCATGGCAAGGCCGTGATCTCCATCGCCGATGGCGCCGTCCAACGCGCAGAGATGGTCGCTCTCCGCCGCAATATCCTCGGCAATCCCGGCAAACATGCGCTGAAGGTCTTCGGTCGTAAACGTCATCGATTACCTCACAAACATCGCGCAATCACAGGGGTGGTCGATCAATCGCTGAAGCTCGTCGTCGAGATGCATGACCGTGATCGACGCGCCGGCCATTTCGAGAGAGGTGCAGTAGTTTCCGACGAGCGATGTATGGATAACGAGCCCGGCATCGTCGAGCCGGGACTTCACGCGCCGCATCATGATGTAGAGTTCCATCATCGGGGTCGAACCCAGCGAATTGACGAGCACGGCGACACGATCGCCCCGGTCTGCTTTCATTTCGCGAAGAATGCTGTCCATGAGTTCGTCGGTCACCGCGTCGGCCGGCCTCAGCGGCTCACGCGCCACGCCAGGCTCTCCATGAATGCCCATTCCGATCTCCATCTCCCCTTCGCCGATCAGGAAGTTCGGCCTGAGGGTCTGGGGCAGCGAACAGGGGGAAAGCGCGACGCCCATCGTGTAGGTTCGCGCATTGGCATGGCGGGCGGCGCGCTCGACATCGTCGAAAGAGTAGAGAAGATCGCAGGCTGCGCCGGCGGCTTTGAAGATGAAGACGTTGCCCGCCACGCCCCGCCGCTTGTCCTTTTGATCGGCAGGTGCGGACGCCACGTCATCCGTGGTCAGCACGGTGCGCACCTCGATCTCGTCAAGCGCCAGCATTTCGGCGGCCATGTCGAAGTTCATCACGTCGCCGGCATAATTGCCATACATGAACAGGACGCCGACGCCACCGTCGACCGCCTTGGCGCAGGCGATGATCGGATCGGGCGGCGGCGACGCGAACACATTGCCGATTGCGGCCGCGTCTGCCAGCCCCTTGCCGACAAACCCCAGAAATGTCGGTTCGTGTCCAGATCCGCCGCCGATGATCAAGCCGACCTTGCCCTTGCGTGGCCCGTTTCTGGCAATGATCGCCCGGGGCATGTCCTCCACCGCGTAGAGGTGGCGCGGATGCGCCGCCAACACCCCTTGCAGCATTTCATCGACGGCATCTGCGCCGGCATTGATAAGCTTCTTCGTCTTCACGCTGATCCTCCCAGTGCGAGCTCCGCCTGCATAAATGCGGCTGCAGCGCCGGAGGTCAATCCGCCAGCGGCAGGACGACGGTCGCAAACGGCGCGAGCAGAAACTCTTTGCCCGAATCTGCCGGCCGGCAGGCGTCGCAATCGACCTTTCGTTCTTCGCCCGTCAGATTGACGACGTGAAGCCTGGCGCCTGCGGCATCGCGTGTAACGAAAGACAGCACCTCGGAGGGCGAGGAGGAGACGCATGCCTGCCAGGATGCGCCAGCCAATCGAGACAATGTCCGCACTGTGTTGAACAGCGGGCGCCGCCCGCCTTGCTCGGTCGGTTCGGCTGGACCGGCGATCAACCCGAACGGGCCTGACAAGGCCGAGAGCGTCAGGCATTCCAGATCGGCATCCAGCACCCGTATCGCGTAGCCGAGCGCGAAGGCCTCCGCGAAGCGTCCATTGTGACGCGGGTCGCGATTGGCCATGGGAACGCGTGCGCCCGACGGATTATCCATCGTGCGGCTGCCATAGGGATTCTGTCGCATCGGGATCGTCGACGGGCCGATCCGGTAGGGTCTGTCACCGTAGATCGCACGCACCGACCGTGTGATGAAGGGCAGCGCTTCCAATGTCTGCATGACGCTAAGATCGTCGGCGGCATGCACGATCGGATTGGTGCAGTGGCTGACGAAGTCGAGCTGTCCATCCGGGACGCGCTTCCGGTTGAGCTCGGTGAAATAGCTCAGCATACCCCCGCCGATGCGAATGCCGGGAAAGGCGGCGCGAGCGGCGGTATAGACTTCATCCAAAGGCGGGCATTCCGGCCATTTGCTGCCGGGCGGCGTCGACTGCCGGTCAACCGAAGGCGAGATCATGATCGCATCCGGCCTGAATTCCGCCAGCCTCATCTGGTGGGCGATTTCGGCCAACTCGCTTGACGGCGACGATGTGCAGGGAAGGGCGATCTCCAGCGTCGAGCGGCCGCGATGGGCCGCGGCGAGCATGGCGAACTGCGTGAGCGCGTCGACGCCGTGTCCGGCACCGGGGTCGAAATGGAAGAGCAGTTCCTGGGGAGCGATTTCCGACAGCACGGACTTTGCCGACAGTGTCGCATCGGCTTCCTCGGGCGTAACGATCACGCCGATATCAGGCATGGTGCCGGTTCGCGCCCCGAGTTCGAGTTGTATGGCGCCGCCTGACGCCGCAGCTGGAGGATGCCGTGTCGAACCGCCGATATTCCTGATAACAAGCGACGTCTTTTGCCGAACGGGCTGATTGGCGGCAATCTGGTATGGCCAGGGCAGGGCGAGCGGCCTGACATATGTCTTATAGGATGCGTCCGACCAGTTCCTTTGGTCTTCCATTTCAAAGGTGTCGCCCTCCATTCGGCACTCCGCCTGAACGTCAGGCATGACCGCGTGGGTGATGGCGCGCATGTCCTTGAACGGCTGCCAGGGCTCGATGACATCGGGAAACTGTGTGACCACGATCTGCCCGTCGACATGCTCGACCGTCGCCGGTGAACCCGCCACGCCGACGATCGGATGCAGGATGCAGAAGCCGCAGCGGTTGGTCTCGAAGCCGGTTGCGGCGATGGCTTCGGCCTCGAAGGCAAGCCGATCCGCATTCCCGGTGATGTGAACATCGATGATGAGTTTGGTATCATCCGGTCCCTCGCAGCGGGCGAGATAGGCGACCTCGAAACGATCGTCACTCTGCTCGATCCGGAGATCGGCGATTTCAGGGCTGTAAGTGCCCCAATCCCGGTCGCGAACAAGATAGGAAATCGCCCGCAGCACCTCGGTTCCACCATAGCGGATCGTGCGGAGGTTGCCGTTGACGAGATCGGCTTCCAGTTTTCCGGCTCTCAGGCGAACCGGCGGCGTTTCGAAGAGACGGGTGCCGTAGAGCTGGAATGCATCGATCGTCATCGCAGCATCGCTCCGACATCGATCGTCTGTCCCTCGGCAGCGCTGTCATAGGCAGCCTCGACGAGCGCAAAAGTTTTCAGATTGTCCGCCCCTGACGTCGAATGTTCGGCGCCGCGCTCCAACTGGTCGACCCAATGCTGCTGGATCGCGTGGACGCTCTCCTGGATGTTGTGCCAGGGCCGCGAGGCCCATGACAGCAGCTTCGGAGACACGTCCGTGGTCGTGGTGCCCTTGGCGTTGGTGATTTCGAGGCCGTAACCCTGGGTCAGGCGGATCGTGCCCTCTGAACCGTCGAGCTCGATCAATGTCTCGGGGAATGGCTCCTTCGAGAGCTTGGTGGCATAGCTGACGTCGACCACCGACGTGGCACCGTTTTCATGATCGAGCAGAATGGTCGCGACATCCTCGCCCTTGATTCTCGGACTAACCCGCTTGGTGCGGGCCGTGAGCGATCGAACGTCGCCGAGGATATAGCGGGCGATATCGAGCGTATGGATGCCGAGGTCTTCAATGATGAACCGCTCGCCCTCGGCGAGATATGGCTGGCCGGAAAAGACGTCGTAGGCCGAACGGAAGGAGAAGCGGCCCCAGAAGGGCGTGCCGATCACATTCGCCTCCAGCGCCTTGCGGACCGCCTGGATCGGCGTCTGCCAGCGAAAATTCTCGTGCACCATCAGCGGTATGCCGGCATTGCGGCACGCCGCGACCATCGCCTTCGCGTCCGACAAGGTCTTGGCGAACGGCTTCTGGCAGATCGCCGGCACCTTGTTCCGAGCCGCCATTTCGACGAGAAAACGATGGCTTTGGACGGTCGTGGCAATGTCGACGAAATCAAAACCGCCGTCGGCGAACAATGCCTCGGAATCGCCATAGCGGCGAGCGATGCCGAACTGATCGCCGACGATCTTCAGCCGTTCCGGGTCCCGATCGCAGATCGCGACGATGCCGGCACCTCGAACGTCGTTCCAGGCATGCAGCTGGTTGACCGCAAAGAAACCGCAACCGATCAAAGCCCCTTTCAATTCCGTCATCTCAACCTGCCTTTGCCATCTGCATGAGGGTGACGCGCTGCTGCAGGCGGCGCTGCGCCTGATCGACCACGACGGCGATGATGATGACCAGGCCCTTGATGACCATCTGCCAGAAGGAGGAGACGCCCATCATCACCAATCCGTCGGAGAGGATGCCGATGACGAAGGCGCCGATGATCGTGCCGCCGATCGTGCCGCGACCGCCCGACATCGAGGTGCCGCCGAGCACGGCTGCGGCAATCGCATTGAGTTCGAAGCTTTCGCCGGTTGCCGGATGGGCTGCCATCAGTTCGGAGGAGATGACGACGCCGACGATGGCGGCGCAAAGTCCCGAGAACATGTAGACGAAGATCTTCACGACATCGACCCGGATACCGGACATGCGCGCGGCCCGTTCATTGCCGCCGACGGCGAAGATGTGACGGCCAATCGGCGTCGAGCGTGCGACATAGGCGGCCAGCAGCGCAAGCACGATCAGAATCCAGATCGATACCGGCAGGCCGAGAATGCGTCCCGCGCCGAAGAAATCGAAGCCGGTCGTCGCATATTCAGGTCGGCCGACAAGGTTCGGAAACGTCTGGCCGTCCGACGACAGCAAAGCGAGGCCGCGGGCGATATAGAGTGTGCCGAGCGTGGCGATGAAGGGCGCAACGTTGAGCTTGGTGATCAGCAGGCCGTTGATCAGACCGATGAGCAGGCCGATCGACAAGGTGATCAGCACGATCTCGAAGAGGTTGAAAAAGATGGTGTAGCCGATCGGCAATTCGATGCCGTAAAGGATCAGGCCGCCGGCGACCATGCCGCAAAGCCCGACGATCGATCCGACTGAGAGATCGATGCCGCCGGTGATGATGACGAAGGTCATGCCCATGGCCAGGAAGGCGTTCAGCGCCACGTGCTTCGACATCAGGATCATGTTCGCCGTCGAGGTGAAGTTCGGGGCGAAGATCGCAAAGAAGATGATGACGGCGAACAGAGCGATGAACGTCCTGAGCTTCATCAGCGTCAGAAGCGCCGAGCCGTTGGCGCCCTTCGGCGCAAGAGTGGTTGATGTTGCCGCCATCATGACGCGAGTTTCCCTTGATGTCCGTGTCCCTTGGCCGAAGCCGCGATAATGGCTTCTTCCGTCGCCTCGTTGCGGTCGAAGACGGCGACCAGCTGGCCGTTGCTCAAGACCGCGATGCGATCGGAAAGCGCCATGACCTCCTCGAGGTCGGAAGTCGAAAACAGAATGGCAAGCCCATTGGCCGCCAGCCGCCGCATGGTGCGAAAGACGTCGGCCTTGGCGCCGACATCGATGCCGCGGCTCGGCTCGTCCATTAGAAGCACTTTCGGATTGGTCATCAATGCCTTACCGATGACGACCTTCTGCTGATTGCCGCCGGACATCGAGGTCACCTCGAAATCCGGATTCGGCGCCTTGATCGAGAGATCGCGGATTGCATCGCGAACGGCATTTTTCTCCGCCCCCCTGTCGATGTGAAAGAGCCGGGTGAAGCGGCCGAGGCTCGCCAGTGTCAGATTGGAGGCGATGGAAAGCACCTGGACCAGACCTTCGCGCTGCCGGTCTTCCGGAATGAGCGCAAGGCCGCGGCGGATGCGCCGCGTAGTGTCGCGGGCACGAACCTGCTTGCCGTCGATGAAGATCTTGCCGGTCGAGTGTGTGTGACGGCCGATCACGCATTCGAAGAATTCGCTGCGCCCGGCACCCATCAGGCCGTAGATGCCGAGGATTTCGCCCGCCCTGACCGACAGGGAGACATCGTTGACCGAAAGCCCACCCGTCGGCCGCGGCAGGCTGATGTTTTCGGCGCGAAAGACCTCGGCTCCGACGGCGTGGTCCACAGACTTTGCAAAATCCTTGGCATCCGAGCCGATCATGGAACGCACGATCCAGCGCGTGTCGATATCGCGGACCATCGCTTCGCCGGTGACCTGGCCGTCACGCAGCACCGTGATGTAGTCGCCGATCCGCATCAACTCCTCGAGCCGGTGCGAGATATAGACGATCGCCACACCCTGGGCCTTCAGTTCCGCGATCACCTTGAACAGGATCTCGACTTCGGCCGCCGAAAGCGCCGACGTCGGCTCGTCCATGATCAGGATACGGGCATTCAACGACATCGCCTTGGCGATCTCGACGAGCTGCTGCTGGCCGATCGGCAAATCCTCGACCATCGCATCCGCCTCGATTCCGGCATCCAGGCGCTTCAAAAATGCATTGGCCTTTTGCACCTGCGCCTTGTGATCGATGCCGAGGATGCCGCGGGTGATCTCACGCGTGGTGAAGATATTCTCGGCGACCGACATGTTGGCGAAGAGATTGAGTTCCTGGAAGATCATGCCGATGCCATTTGCCTGCGCGTGCGCCGGGCTGTCGAAGGATACGGGCTTGCCATCGAGGATGATGCGGCCGAGCGTCGGACGCTCGACACCGGCGATGATCTTCATCAACGTCGACTTGCCTGCACCGTTTTCGCCGACGAGGACGTTCACTGCACCGCGGCGCAGCTCGAGATTGGCGCGCTTGACGGCGACGATGCCAGAATAGACCTTCGACACGTCGTCGAGGCGCAGGATGATGTCGTCCTTTTCTGCCTCTCCTGTGGTCATGGGCCGACCTTCAGTTCCGAAGGTGTTATGAGCGGCAGCTCGCCGCTCTTCGGCAGCGGAAACGCGCCGATCGCGGTCACCGTCTTGCCGGCGAGGCCTTCGCGCGGAACGGCTGACAGAAAGGCCGTATTGGCCTTCTCGTTGAAGGCTTTGCCGAACTGCGCCCACTCGATCTGGTTCTTGAATTCGTTGAAATTGACGAACTCCAGCGTGTCGCGCAGCGCCGTGCCGCGCAGCGCTGGCCCGATTTGCACCTTGGCGTCGGCCTTGCCGTCGCCATCTGCGTCGACATCGAGTGTTGCCGCGCGCGAGGCCGTATCGGCCGCGACAACCTTGCCCGTGATCTTCACCGCATAGGTCCATGGCGAGCTGCTCTGCTTGCGGGGATTGCCGTATTTCTCGCCGGCGGCGTCGGGGCTGGAGGTGGCCAGTTGCATGACGTCCTTGAGGTCGCCGGCGCGCTTTTCGAAATAGGGCACTGCCTCGGACTGCCAGATCGCCTCGACCTTTGCATTCGGATCGAAGGCGGTCTTGGCCGCTGCCGCAGCCTTTTCCTCAGCCGTCGGCGTCTTGATGATCTTGCAACCGGGCAAGGCGGCCGCCACGACGGCAGCGAGCAGGGCGCCCTTCATTCTCAACATGCTTTAAACCTCGACGTCTTGCAAAATGCATTGCGGAGGGCGCAGCGCTGCGCCCTCCGCAATTCGCGGCTGATCAGTTCGTCAGGGCGAAGGTTTCGAGCTTGCCGGCATTGTCGGCGTTGATGAGAACGCAATCCATCAACTGCTTCTCTTCCTTTGGCGTCGTCTTGTTCTTTATGTATGCGTCTGCCTGTTCCACCGCCAGCTGAGCCTGCGCATAGGCGGGCTGCAGGACCGTTGCCTTGATGCCGCCCGACTTGATGGAGTCGCGCACGTCGTTGGAACCGTCGAAGCCGACGACGATCACGTCCTTGCGGCCGGCCGCCTGCAGCGCGGCGATCGCGCCCATGGCCATGGTGTCGTTGCCTGAAATGACGCCCTTGATGTCGGGATTTGCCTGGAGGATGGTTTCCATCTTTGAATAGGCTTCCGTCTGGCTCCAGTTGGCCGACTGCTTGGCGACGGACTTCAGGTCCGGATAGTCGTCGATGACGTCGTGATAGCCTTGCGAGCGGATGCCGGCATTGGTGTCGGACTCCTTGCCCACCAGCTCGACGTAATTGCCTTTCTCGCCCATCAGCTTGACGAATTCCTGCGCCCCGAGCTGGGCGCCCTGATAGTTGTTCGAGACGATCTGGGCGACGGCAACGCCGGTCGCGTTGATTTCACGGTCGATCAGGAAGGAGGGGATGCCTGCATCCTTTGCCTTCTTGACGGCTGCGACGGAGGCGTCGGCTCCGGCATTGTCGAGGATGATCGCCTTGGCGCCGCGCCCGATCGCCGTGTCGATCATTTCGGACTGCTTGTTGGCGTCGTCGTCATGCGTCATGAGCAGCGTCTCATAGCCGAGCTCCTTCGCCTTGGCTTCAGCGCCGACAGCTTCGGCCTTGAAGAAGGGATTGTCATGCGCCGGCGTGATGATGGCGATGAGATCGGCCGAAAAGGCCGGAAGAGCCGTTCCAAGCGCCAGTGCGCCGGCAAAAGCTGCAAGTGTCAGTCTGCGCGTCAGTTTCATATTTTCCTCCCTGTTGTGAATGAAGCCCCGTCTCCCTGGGGCGGCTAGACCCCGTCTCCCCGGGGCAGTTGAGGGGGAGGGCTTGCCTCCCCAAGCCGGTTCACGTGATGCGCCGGATGCTTTCGGCGATCTCCTGCGGTTCGAATACTTTTTTCCAGTCGTCGCGCATCAGCGCCGGGATGCCGAACTCGATCGCCTTGTTACAGGCATCCGAGAACACGCCGTCGACTTCCTTGAAGATGACCGCGCCGAGCACGTTCATATGGCCGAGCAGGAAGTCGCGGGCGGCCTGTTCCGGCACGCCGCGTGCCACGCATTCGTCCATGGCCTGCCGCATGACGACGAGCAGCGATGCGCAGACGGTTTCCGACAAGCCCGGTTCGAGCATGGCAAGCTGATCGACCGTGACCCGGTGCGAGCGCATGACCGGGGCCCAGATCAGCTTGGCGATTTCCTCGCCGAGCGCGTAGGCGCTTTCCGGACCCTGCATCAGCGCCGAGACGATATGCTGCTTGGCGAAGAGGCCGCCGAAGTGGTCCTTCTTCGCCTGCATGTCCGTCTCGTCGTTGAAGATCGGCGGATGGCAGGGATGGGTGACGAAATAGGTAAGATCGTCGCGCTTCGGCAGGTGGCCGGCAAAGGGAGCCGCAGCGTCCAGCGCGATCACCATGGTACCTGATGCGAGCTTGTCGACGATGCCTGCCGCGACTTTGCCGATTGCCGTGTCCGGCACGGCAAGGATCACCACGTCGGCGCCGTCGAGCCCGATATCCACGGGCACGCAATCGACACCGAGATCATTCTTCAAACGGGCCTTGCCTGCGTCGCTCACCTCGATATGGCGCACTTGGAAACGCGAGCCTTTGAGATTTTTGGCAAGCCGGTATCCCATTTTTCCGCCTGCGCCGAAGAGGGCAATCTTAGTCATGTTTTCCTCACCTTTTCCGTTTCTGGATAGGATCATATACTGGTATGATGAGTCAATCACCATATCACTTGATTCATATGATCCACACGTTTTTCTGCGCCAAGCCGGTTCGGGGAAACCATCACAGTTTCCTTCCATCGCGGATCTGCGTGAAATAGCCGTCCGTCCCGACCTGACCGCCTTTGAGGGCAATCTGCAGGCCGTTGGTCGGCTGATAGTCGCCATGCGCAAGGCAAAGCGGAGAACCCGGCGTCTGGGGCAGCGGAAGAAGCGTTGTCAGCGCGTCGATCTTCAACTGTCTCAGTGCGTGACTGGATGTGTCGCCGCCGGCGACGACCGCACGTGAAAGTCCTTCGCTCTCGATCAGGCGGCGCAAGATCGTGCCGAGCGCGCTGCCGAGCCGGTGACGAGCGCCCGGATGCCTGTCGATGTCGGTGCCGCGGTCTGCGGACGGGCCAAGCGCGGTATAAAGGATGACGCTCTTGCCTTGCCGGAGCATCTGGATGCCGGCCTCGACCGCTGCATCCACCGCGCCTTCGCCATGCTCCGAGACCAGTGCAAGCGGATCGAGCGCGATACTCTCGAAGCCGTTGTCGACAGCCGTCCGGATCTGGCGCTCGGTCGTTGGCGATACGCTGCCCGAGACGACGGCGAGGCGATCAACCGGGCCGATATCGGGAAACTCGGCGCCGCTGTTGCCGATGAAGCCGCTCCGCCGCCACGCGCTGAGCAGGGCATATTCGACCCCCGAGGAGCCGGCGACAAAGCTTCCCGAACGGCCGGTGGCACGAAGCAACTGTCGACCCGCGGCCTCCTGCGTCGCCTCGGAGTCGACATCGATGAGCAGGATCCCTTCTGAAGCCGACGCCAGTTCGTCGATCCGCGCATCGGCGTCCGGCGCGGTGATGGCGACGAGATCGGCGAGCAGGACGGGAAGGCGGGTCTGCTTCGACAGGTGGACCGCAAGGTCCGCCTCGTCCATCGGGGTCACCGGATGGCGGCTCATGACGGGATGGCGGTCGATGCGAAAGATCCGGCCCTGGTAAGCGGCAAAGAGATTGCCGAATGCCGTATAGCGCTTCAATTGCGGCGCACCGACGATGACGGGCACGACGGATTGCCCGAATACCGATCGGCCGATTTCGATCGCCTTGCCGATATTGCCGATTTCGGGGCCGGAATCGAAGGTCGAGCAGACCTTGTAGTGGCAGATGTCAGCGCCGAGCGAATTCAGCCACTCGAAAGCGCGCGCAAGGTGCTCTTGCATCCATGCGGGGGTCTCGCTGCGGCTTGTCCCGGCAATGCCGATTGCCCGGCAATCCCCAAAACGCGCGAGCAGTTCCGGTGTCGGAACGTCGAGGAAGAGCACGGTCGACACGCCGTTCGATGCCAATGCCTCCATGACATCGGTGGAGCCGGTGAAGTCATCCCCGTAATAGCTGACGAGAGGTCCATCCATCGCGGTCACGCGCCCTTGCCGTCGCTGAACTTTGCAATCGAGGCGGCGAGCTCCGGATGATCTTTCGCGTAGGTCTCCAACGGGATGTCCGCGACCGCGGCCTGCCAAGCCTGCTGCACGGCCCGAACGCCGGCCGCCGGGCCGCCGGGGTGGCTGACGATGCCGCCGCCGCAGAGATAGAGAAGATCGACGGTGCGGCCGGTCCGCTGATAGGTCTCAGGCGCCTGTCCTCCCCACTGACCCGAACCGGCAACCGGAAGCGGGCAATCGGAGGCATCAAACAGCGGCGTACTGACGGCCTTGAAGGACGAAACGAAGCTGTCGTCCGGCTCCCAATATTTGACCCTGATGCCGTTGATCTGAAACTGATCGACGCCCAGCAGCCGCCAGAATTGCTGGTAGACCTTGAAATCCATGCCGGCGCCCGGGTCGCGCGTCAGCAAGTCCCAACCGTTTCGATGTGCGTGCAGCACCAGATTGGAGCGCTTGCGCAGAAAACTCATGCCGCCGAAGCCGATCGAGTTGATGTTGACGACGGCGCAGTTGCCGGCGGCCTTGGCGACGATGTCGTGGTTGCGCATCATCTCGTCGGGGTCGGCATGCGAGATGCCGAAGGCATACATGACCTTCTTGCCGGTCTTCTGCTCGTGATCGAGAATGCGCGGCATGATCGCCGCAACGCGGTCCTTGAGCGGCGAATAGGCCGGGCTCATCAGTTTTTCGTCATCCTTGATGAAGTCGACGCCGGATGAGATCAACTCGCCGACCAGTTCCGCCGTTTCGTGCGGCCTGAGACCGAGCGCCGGCTTGACGATCGTTCCGATGATGGGTCGGCCTTCGACGCCGGTGAGGCGGCGGCTTCCAGGAATGCCGAACTGCGGTCCGGGATGCGCGCTTTTGAAGGCGTCGGGCAGCGTCATGTCGACGATGCGGATGCCGGTCATGCCCTTGATGGAGTAGACGCCGCCGATCGCAATGGTCATCAATGCCGAAAGGTCGGTGCCGATCGCATCCAGTGGAAAGGCTATGTCGACATCGGCGCGATGAAGCAACGTGCCGGGGGCGATCTCGGGCCAGGTCGGATGACGCGCATCTTCGAGCGGACGGATCGCCAGGACGCGGGCGGCGACACGTGATTTCAGCTCTTCGGTCTCGCCGGGGACGGGAACGAAGGTGCCGGTCGACTGGTCGCTCGCGATCTTTTCCGCCATCGCCTCGACGCTGCCGGGCGTTTCGATACGGTAGGTCAGGGTAACTATCATGAAACGGACGGTTGCTCCTCTCGCCACGCAGATTACCATGGCGTCAACTTGTGATCTGGTATAATGAGTATTCCAACTCATGAAAAGTAGAATCTTCGGATCCGCAAATTTTCGCCGACAGCTTTGTTCTCGACCCGGAAACTGTTAGGAGGAAACATTTGAGCCAGCGAGATATGATGACCCAGCCCCTCGAACAAATCGTCCGCCGGAAACTCTCTGACGAAGTGTTTGATCGACTTGAGCGAATGATTACCTCGGGCGAGCTCCAGCCCGGCGACGAAATGCCTTCCGAGCGGGTGCTGATGGAACGCTTCGGCGTCGGCCGGCCGGCGATCAGGGAGGCCATGCAATCCCTCGCCAACAAAGGTCTGGTCAGCATTTCACATGGCGAGCGGGCCAAGGTTCTCCGGCTGACGGCAAAATCGATATTCCGCCAGGTCGATCTCACCGCCAAGATCATGCTGTCGCAATCGTCGGACTCGCTGGAATATTTGAAGAGCGCGCGCATCTTCTTCGAGCGGGGCATGGCGCGCGAGGCCGCGCAGCGGTCCTCGGCAAGCGATATCGCCGACCTCAGGAACATCATCGAACGCCAGCGAATGTCACTTGGCCGGGCCGAAGAGTTCATCGACGCCGACATGGAGTTTCACACCCGCATCGCGCAGATATCAGGCAACCCGATCTACATTGCCGTCAGCGAAGCAATGCTTGCCTGGCTGAAGGAATATCATACCGAGATGCTGATCTGGACCGGCAAGGAAAAATTCACGCTCGCCGAACACGACGAGATCGTCGACCGCCTTGAAGCAAACGATGTGGATGGCTCGGAAACGGCGCTGCTCAAGCATCTTGAGCGGTCGCGGGCGCTTTACGCGAAATAATCGCCGATTACCTTGTGAGCAATGGGTGCTCATCCTCCTGCTTAAAAGACCTCGATTGTTGACCGCGTCGCGGCTGTCGGACGCGGCAGTGCATTTATCGGCCGCAGCGGAACAATGATCAAAGAACGAGGTTGTGAATGGGTCAAGCACGCAAAGATCCCCAAGGAGGACATCACAATGCGCATGAAACTTGTAGCAGCTTCCCTCTTCGCTATCGGGATGGCCACATCCGCTTTCGCCCAGTCCAACCCAGCGCCGGCCGGCGCAACGATCGACAAGAATCAAGCCGATCAGGGCGGCGGCGCCACTAGCGACACGAAGACTAAAAAGCCGATGGCAACGGATTCCACCACGACGAATTCCACGACCAGCGGCACGATGAAGATGGATAAGACCAAGTGCCCCAATCCGGTCAATAACTCTGCCAATCTTCAGACACAGGGCGGTACGAGCAACGCCACCCCGATGGATGAAGCCTGCGCGGCTCACAACAATTGATCGGCTTCCTCACGAAAATTCCCATCGTGACCTGACCCCCGAAAGTTGGACATCCAACCTCGGGGGTTTTGCGTGGCCGAACTTCAGCAAAGCACGTCCGTCGGGCAGGACCGCTGCCGGCACGACGGCTTCAGGCCGCTAGCCCTCTTTTCTCGATGGCATGATTCACCAACGCGAAACGTGCCGGATCGGATGAAAGCGACGTGTTTGTCCGATATCGTATGCATTTGGACTTGAAAAACTCCAGCGATGCCGTCCATGCAAGGCCCAACACCGGTTATTAAAAATGCGCCGCCAGACCCCCCAATTCATCCGGCGCCGGCCAAAAGGGGGCGAGAGGACAACTATTGGTGCCGTTGAGTGGCGAACTGGTCCTTTTCTAAGGAGCAGACCAAAGTCATCGTTTCAGGAACTTCGACGCCTGCCGTCTGGGAAGGCACCGAACTGGCGACGATCGAGGACGCAAGGCAACAAGCCGTGCAAGATGCGAGAGCGCTGATGAGCCAGCAGTGCTTGCGGGAAAAGACATGTCGGCGAGAAAGATACACATCGGTGACGAACAGGGAACCGTTTTTCTGACTATGCTCTTCGTCAGAGACGATCAGAAGCTCCGACTAAGACATCCTGTTCTAAATTGATGTCGTCCGAAAACCGCCCACACTTTTCGGCTTCATGCTCTAGCGGAACGCCGGATCGGCAGTCCGATCAAGCGCTCGTATTCCCGTTCCGGAATGCCGTAGCTTCCGGCGGCGATCTCCTCCAGCCTTTCTCGGTCGAGAACCTTGACGTTGGCGCGGGTCGACCTAATGGCTCTCATTCCTTCGATGACATGCAGTTCGTTCGTCACGCCCGAGCGTCGTACGCCGAGCATCAGCGCCAGAAATTCATGCGTGAGCGGCAGGTCGTTGCCATTCAGCCGATCGTGACACATCAACAGCCAGCGGGCGAGCCGCTCATGCATGTTGTAGCGCCCGTTGGCGAGAGCCGACTGAGCCAGTTGTATATCACAGCAATGCATATATTGGAGGAACAGATCGTTGACGGCAGGAAACGCTGCGAGCACCCGCCCGAAGGTCTCGACGGAGACCAGCAGGCCGGATCCCGCGACCTGCATGAAGGTCCGATTGGGTGTCGTATTCGTCTTCAGAACAACATGCAGTCCTGCCATGCCCTCAAATCCGATATGTCCGACCTCGACGGCTTCGTCTTCGGCGTTCGTCGCCACCATCGATGCCAGACCACTTTCGACGAAACAGACATGTTCGTTCGGCTGGTCTGACTCGACCAGCACATGTCTCAACGGCAGCTCGACGGCTTGGGCATCGGCGGCCAGCAGGTCAAAGGCCTCCGCAGGCAAAGCCTTCAACAGCAAGTTATGAACAATACGCTGATCCTGTGCGGGCATGACCCCTCTCCAGCGGGAGGGAGCCCGCGCTCATACCGGCAGCTATGAGATCGCGGTAATGACCAGCTTATGCGTCAAAACAGCAGCCATATCCATATTTGGAAGGCGCTTTGTGCGGTTTTGACAAAACTTGCGGGCTGCCCGGGAAATCTGTCAGGGATTCCGGGGCAGACGGATCAGAAAACTCGCGCCGGGCCGCCGATTCTCGATGTGAAGCTCGGCCCTCAACTGCTGCACCAGAACGCGCACGACCTTCATGCCCAAGCTCTTGCCGTCATTTTTAGAGACGGAAAATCCGTCCGGGAAACCTTTTCCATCATCGGCGATTTCAAGGCGGATTTCGTCGGCGGTGGCGCGCGCACTGACGGTGACAGTGCCTGAAATATCGGAATAAGCGTGCTTGAAGGCGTTCGTCACCAGTTCGTTGACGAGAAGGGCAAGCTGGATTGCCCGGTCTGCATCGATAACGCACGCATCCGCGTCGACCGAAACCGTGTGCTTTGATGCCGCCTGCTGCAGGCGCAGACACAGGCTTGACAGAAAATCCGCCAGTTCCACCGTTTCGATGTTCGGTTGGCGCCACAATTGATCGTGTACCTCGGCAATGGTGCCGACGCGCGCTTCGGCATCGCGCAAAGCCTCTCCCACCTCCTGCTGTTCAGCCGAGCGGGCCTGCATCGAAAGCATGGCGGTGACCAGTGTCAGGCTGTTTTTGACACGATGGCTCATCTCGCGCAGCATGATTTGCTGGTGCTCATCTGCAAAGTGACGCTCGGTGTCATCCCGAAGTACCTTGAGATAGCCGGCTCTTTGATGATGGGCGCGCAGCGGCATGGTCAATCCGCTGCCCCAGAACGTGGATCCATCCTTACGCAAATGAAATCGTTCGTTTTCAGCCCGGCCGCGCTCAAGCGCCGTCTCCATCTCGCGGTCAAGCGCCACATGGCCCTCGGTGCGGTCTTCCGGTACGAAGAGAATGCGTGCGTCTTGACCGAGAATCTCATCCTCCAGATATCCAAAGATGCGGCAAGCCCCGGTGTTCCAACTGATGATCCGCCCATCTTGATCAAAGGAAAAGATCGCGTAATCGATCGCGCTTTTAAGAATAAGCTGGAGGCGTTCCTCGCTGGCGCGCAACGCTTCGTCCTGCTGAAGCGTCAGGGTCCGGTCCCGGACGATTTTCGCCAGGCCGTAGATCCCACCCACGTCGTTGCGAAGCGGCATCATCAGCCCTGACGCCCAGAACATGCTGCCGTCTTTTCTGACGTGCCACCGATTGTCGTCGGCGCGGCCGGTGGTCAGCGCAAGCCGCTTCTCTTTGAGCGGCGCTCCGGCGAGTTGATCCTCGAATGAAAAGATGATGACCCCATTCTGTCCGATCATCTCGGATGCCGAATAGCCGAAGAGGTTTTCCGCACCGGCACTCCACGTCGCCACAGTGCCATCGAGATCCATGGCAAAGATCGCATAGTCGAGCGCGCTCTCGACGATGTGGCGATGGATTTCATCCTCGTCGCTCGGGAAGGAATATTGATCCATACCAGTGACCCCCAGCTGGATTACCGTAGGTGAGACTTTAGCATCTGCTAAAGGAATTTCTCGACGCGTGCGATTGCGTACAAAACCCGGTCGGCGAACCGCGTGCAAAAGAGGCACGGTGGGTCAAATGCCTTGCAATCGGCCACCCCGGGTTCAAAATTTCGGCATCGCCGAGCAGACTTCATGGCGCTCGCGGCTGGGAGACGGCGTGCTCTCGCCAAACGACGCGAGCAGTGCGATACGACCGTTCAAAAGCGAAAAATCTATCGCAGCTGGCGGATCCGGAGCTTTCTTTTTCTGGACAGCATTCTCGAGCCAAGCTCGGCGGCCACCGACGTCGTATGGAGGCTGGCGCCCTTGGATTTCTAGTTAACCGACCTGTCGTTCGTCGATTGGTCGTATATTTGCCGCCGTCCTCAGGCTTTGCACCAGTAGCGATCGGGGCTTGCCCCTCGTCGGCGAGAACAAGTCGTGCTCTGCCTTTGGATAAACAATCTTTTTCCAGTTATGCGGCGGATTGACGCACAACCCAAGGGATGCTACCTATAACTTAATTGGTCAGGCCAATTGACCAGCTGCGCGCTTGAGGAGAAGCCGCCTAGGGAGGCCACGATGTTTTCGCCTGTTGAATCACGGCGCCTGTATCGGCAGGTCGCGGATCAGATTCGTATGATGATCGCCAGCGGTGAGCTTGCCGTCGGCCAGCGGCTGCCGGCCGAGCGCGATCTGGCGGAGCAACTGTCGGTTTCGCGCCCGACCGTCCGCGAGGCGCTGATCGTCCTGGAGGTCGAAGGCCTCGTCAATATCCGCATGGGATCCGGCATTTATGTGGTGCGCCAGCATGCTGCGACCGTCGCTGGGGCCGAGCGCGAGCCAGTGGAGGGGCCTTTCGAACTGCTCCAGGCGCGGGCCCTCATCGAATGCGCCATCGCCGAAGAAGCGGCCGGTCGCGCCAAGCCGGACGATATCGCTCTGCTCGATGAAGCTCTGACGCGCATGGGTGGTGTGGTTAACGATGCAATCGCAGTGCTCGATGCCGATCGCGCCTTCCACACCGGCATTGCCGCCATCATTGGGAATGCGACATTGATCCGCGTGACGGGCGAGATGTTCGACATGCGCATGACGCCTTATTTCGCAAGGCTCGCTAGCCACTTCGAGGGGCCGACGACATGGCGCAGCGCTCTGGATGAGCACCGGGCCATTCGCGACGCGATCGCCGCCGGCGATGCCGCCGGCGCCAAGGCTGCCATGCGCGCCCATCTGACCATGTCGCAGAAGAGGTTTTCCGAAAGCTTCGGGGAGGAGTTCTCGGGGGAAGAGGAGCGCGGACGCAACAAGCGGCCGCCGAAAGGAACTGCCAAGACTTAACCCAAGCTCGGGAGGAGAGAGCAATGAAAAGCAGACTGGCAACGATACTTTGCACTGCAGCCGTAATCATGGCGAGCAGCGCGATCGCACAGGCCCAGACAGTGCTGAAATGGGCTCATGTCTATGAAACGTCAGAGCCCTTCCACACGGATTCCGTATGGGCCGCAGAAGAGATCAACAAGCGCACAGACGGGCGCTATAAGATCGAGGTCTATCCGGCGTCGCAGCTGGGCAAGGAAGCCGACATCAACCAGGGCCTCAAGCTAGGGACCGTCGACATCATCATCTCGGGATCGAGCTTCGCGGCGCGAGACTACAAGCCGATCGGCGTGACTTACTTCCCCTACATTTTCCGCGGTCCCGATCACCTGATCGCCTATACCAAGAGCGATGTCTTCAAGCGTCTTGCCAAAGGCTATGAAGACAAGACCGGCAACCACATCGCGGCCGTCAGCTATTACGGCACGCGCCATACGACATCAAACAAGCCGATCACCAAATGCGCCGATATGCAGGGCTTGAAAATCCGCGTGCCTGACGTTCCGGCCTATCTCGCCATGCCGCGCGCCTGTGGCGCCAACACCACGCCGATCGCCTTTGCCGAGGTCTATCTCGCTTTGCAGAACGGTACGGTCGAGGCGCAGGAAAATCCGCTGACGACGATCGAGGCGAAGAAGTTCTACGAAGTCCAGAAGAACATCATCCTCACCGGCCACATCGTCGATCACCTCAACACCGTAGTCTCGAAGACGCGGTGGGCGAGCCTTTCCGACGAGGACAAGAAGATCTTCGGCGAGGTCATGCAGGAGGCCGCCGAGCGTACGAGCAAGACAATCGCCGGCAAGGAAAACAGCCTCATCGCGACCTTCAAGGAAAAAGGGTTGAATGTCGCCGAGGTCGACAAGGCCGATTTCGAAAAGACCGTGATGGAAAAGGTCAAGTTCGAGGATTTCGGCTACGAGAAGGCCGATTGGGAAGCAATCCGCGCGATCCAGTAAACCCACGCGGCGCGGCGCCTTACAGCGCCGCGCGTCTTTCAGACGCGCAAGGATGCAGTAACACGTTGGTTGCTGCAGGCGCCGCGCTCCTTCATTCCGAACTGGAACAGGGCCGATCATGTCGCAAGAAATTCATACGCAAATCACGGCCGAAGAAATCGGTCACGAGTTCGAAGGGCACGCGCCGACCGCAAACGTCTCGGACTACGCCATTGAAGACTGGATCACGCTGAGCGTCTTCTGGCTGATGGCCGGCTGCGTCTTCCTGCAGTTCTTCACGCGCTATGTGCTGAACGACAGCTACGCCTGGACCGAGGAGATTGCGATCAACTGCCTGATCGGCGTCGTCTTTCTCGGTTCCGTCATGTGCGTGCGCACCTCGCGGCATATCCAGGTGGATGTGTTCTATCACTATATGCCGGCAGGTCTGGCACGCGTGCTCGCCACTTTCGTCGATATCGTTCGCATTGGCTTCTTCGCCTATGGCTGCCACCTGATGTGGCGTTACGTCGATATCGTCGCGGACGAGCAGATGGTCACCGTCGACCTGCCGCGCAACGTCGTTTTCTACAGCGTTCTCATCGCCTTCGTGCTGATGCTGATCCGCGCGATCGTCGTCTTCATCGCCAATGTGCGCCGCGGCTACTCCGTTTTGGAGCGCCCCGAAGAATTCCAGACCGTCGAGGATTGATCTGATGCTACTGCTTCTTGGCTCGTTTCTGGTGCTGATGCTGGTCGGGGTGCCCGTTGCCATCTCGATGGCCGTCGCATCCGTGCTCTACATCGTCCTTTACGACGTGGCGCCCGATATCATCGTCGCCCAGCGCATGATCGCCGGCGTCGAAAGCTTCCCGCTGCTCGCCGTGCCCTTCTTCATCCTGGCGGGCAATCTGATGAACTCGGCCGGCGTCACCGGCCGCATCTATTCCTTTGCCGTCGCTCTCGTCGGCTGGATGAAGGGCGGTCTGGCGCAGGTTAACATCATCGGTTCCGTGATCTTCTCGGGCATGTCTGGCACGGCGCTTGCCGATGCGGCCGGTATCGGCACGATCGAGATCAAGGCAATGAAGGATCATGGCTATCCGGTCGAGGCCGCGGTCGGCGTGACGGCGGCTTCGGCAACGCTTGGCCCGATCTTCCCGCCGTCGCTGCCTTTCGTGATTTACGGCATGATGGCGAACGTCTCGATCGGCGCTCTTTTCATGGCGGGCATCCTGCCCGGCATTGTCATGACGCTCCTGATGATGATCACCGCCGCCGCCTTTGCCTATTGGAAGCGCTGGGGCTCCGACGCGCCATTTGATGTCAGACAGCTGCTGTCGGCGGGGATGGAAATCGTCGTCGTCCTGGCGGTGCCGCTGGCCATCTATCTGCTGATGCAGGCGGGCGTATCGATGAATGTTGCGGCGGGCATTGCCCTTGCCCTGCTTCTTGCCCTCGACTGGTATTTCCGCTTTTCCGCCGTCATGGCGCTGATGACGCCCGTCATCCTGATCGGCGGCATGACGATGGGCTGGTTCACGCCGACGGAGGCAGCGGTTGCGGCTGTCCTCTGGTCTCTGTTTCTCGGTCTGGTGCGTTACCGGACGATGACGCCCTCGACGCTTGCCAAGGCGAGCTTCGATACGATCGAGACGACGGCATCCGTTCTCTTCATCGTCACTGCGGCATCGGTCTTCGCATGGTTGCTGACGGTGAGCCAGGCGGCGCAGTTGCTCTCCGATGCGATCCTGTCGATCACCGACAATAAATGGTTTTTCCTGATCCTCGTGAACCTGCTGATGCTCTTCGTCGGCTGCTTCCTGGATACGATCGCGGCCATTACCATCCTGGTGCCGATCCTTCTGCCGATCGTTCTGAAATTCGGGATCGATCCGGTCCAGTTCGGTCTCATCATGACGCTGAACCTGATGATCGGCCTGTTACACCCGCCGCTCGGCATGGTGCTTTTCGTGCTGTCGAGGGTTGCGAAACTCTCCGTCGAACGTACGACCATGGCGATCCTGCCCTGGCTGGTGCCGCTCTTCCTGGCGCTGATCCTGATCACCTTCGTGCCCGCCATATCGCTGTGGCTGCCGCAGCAACTCGGGCTGCTGAGATAGGAGCGGAAGATGCGGACACGTGTGGCACGGCTTTACCAAAAGGGCGATCTGAGGATCGAGACCGATACGGTTGCGGCCCCTGGTCCCGGCGAGGTGCTTCTCAAAATGGCGGCCGCAGGGATTTGCGGCTCCGACCTGCATTATTATCAGGACGGCGGTTTCGGCCCAGTCCGGGTTCGCGAGCCGATCATACCCGGCCACGAGGCCTCGGGGACGGTGAGCCAAGCGGGCGAAGGCGTCGACCTAAACGCCGGGACGCTGGTGGCGGTCAATCCCAGCCAACCCTGCGGGCATTGCGAATATTGCGAGAAAAACATGCCAATCCATTGCTTGGAAATGCGCTTCATGGGTAGTGCGATGCGCCTGCCGCATGAGCAGGGCATGTTCCGGGAATGGCTGGTGGTGCCGGCCAAGCAGTGCTTCGCGGTCGGAGCAGCGACAACTGCTGCGGAAGCGGCCTGTAGCGAGCCGCTCTCCGTCTGCCTGCACGCGGCATCGCGCGCAGGAGATATCACAGGCAAACGCGTGCTGGTCACCGGCGCCGGCCCGATCGGCGCTCTGATGGTTGCCGTCGCCTCCTATCATGGCGCAAGCGAGATCGTGGTGACCGATCTCGCGGATGCGGCGCTGGACCGGGCCAAAGCGATGGGCGCCAGCCGCACGATCAATGTTTCCAAGAATGCCCAGGCGCTTGCGGAATTCGAGGCGGGAAAGGGCTATTTCGATCTCGTCTTCGAATGCTCGGCCGCCGCCCCGGCCATCCGCGGCGCGATCGCCGCCATCAGACCACGCGGAACGATCGTGCAGGTCGGCGTCACGGGAGACGTCCCGATCCCTCTCAACGCCATCGTCGGCAAGGAGCTTCAACTCCACGGAACGCAGCGCTTCCACGAGGAATTCGGTACTGTCGTCGAGCTGATCTCCAGCCGCAAGATCGATGTGCGGCCGATCATCAGCCACAGCCTGCCGCTCGAACAAGCCACCGCTGCCTTCACGCTCGCCGGCGATCGCGCAGCCGCCTGCAAGGTGCAACTCACCTTTTAGAGCGCGTTGCGGAAGTGACACCTGCGCGGCGGGGCGATGAACAATCGAATCCGCCCGGCCGACGCAGCATTCGCTTCGCCGTGAAGCAGTAACCTCACTCCCCTGAAACTGCTCTATCGCTCAGTCGGCGAGAGGAACCGATTTCGAAGTCTCAAGAAATTCTTGACGTCTATCTTATGTCTACATAATGTCTTCCAAAAGGATTATGAGATGGACGATGAAATTATCTCCGAGGTCGGCAACCCCGACCGTAAAACGAATCTAAGCCTGACGCTTCGCAGACGCATCCTGACGATGGAACTGCCGCCGGGTGCGGTACTGGACGAAGTGGCGCTGAGCGAGGAGTTTGGGTTGTCCCGACCGCCGGTTCGCGAGCTGATGCGACAGATGGCTGGCGAAGGCTATATCGAGCTGGAAGCCAACCGTGCTGCGCGGGTCAGTTCGATGAGCTACCAGTCGCTGCATGACTTCTTCCTTCTTGCGCCGATGATCTACATCACCGCCAGCAAGCTGGCGGCCGAGAACGGAACGCGCGGGCAGCTCGACGTGCTCAAGCAGGTTCAGCAATCATTTCGAAAGGCCGTCGACAATTGCGACGTCGAAGGGCGCGTCTTCTACAACGACCAGTTCCACCGCCAGATCGGTGAGATGGCGCACAACGTCTATCTGGTTCCGAGCCTGCGGCGACTGCAGATCGACCATGCGCGCATCGGCAAGGTTTTCTACAAGCACCCGAACACGCCTCGCATGCAGGAAGAACTCGAGCTCGCCACGCAACAACATGATGAGATGATCGAAGCCATCGGGAAACGCAATCCCGACGCAGCCGGAGAACTGGCGCGGCTTCACCTCGAGCTTTCACGACGAAACATGGCCATGTACGCGGCCCCGGAGGGGCTGGAGACGCCGACCCTCTAGGACCTTTGGCTCGACCCTTCGACAGCCTAACGCAGGACACCAAACGAATGTCTGACTTCCAGTTTCCAGGCCTGAATCTTGCCATTACCACGCCGTTCGACGATGCCGGACGCATCGACTACGGCAGGCTCGAATACAATGTCGAGCGCTATCTCTCAGCAGGCGTCAGGAGCTTCCTGTTCAGCTCCGGCACCGGCATGCACGTCTATCTTTCCAAGGAGGAATCCGAGGAGCTGATCCGGCGCGGAGCGCAGATCGTCAATGGCCGGGCGAAGGTGATTGCGCAGACTTCCGCGCTTCTGGTGGAAGACGTCGTCGAACGCACGATCCGCGCGCGCGACGCCGGCGCCGAAGGCGTGATGGTTCTACCGCCCTTCTTCGAAGGGCCGACCGACGACCTAGACATCGTCGATTTCTACAGCGAGGTTGCGAAGGCCGGTCTTCCGGTGATTGGCTACAACGTTCCCCAGGCGGTCGGCGTCGCCGTCACGCCCGAACTTCTCGACAAGCTGAGCGAAATCCCCGGCTTTTGTGCCGTCAAGGACAGCAGCGGCGATCTTGGAAAGCAGGCAGCACTTATCCGCACCGGCCGTTTCGTCATGAACGGCGCTGACCCTCTCGTTCCCTATGCGCTCTATGCCGGATGCGACGGCCTGATCTGGGGTGGGGCGAACTTCGCTCCGAAAACCTGCGTCGCCCTCGTCGAGGCCGCCGCCGAGCACAAGTGGGACGAGGTTCGCGCGCTCTGGAAAATCTTGGAGACGTCGATGGGGTTGATCTGGGAAGGCGATTACGTGCAGTCCGTCTATGCGGCGGCGGATCTGGTGGGCTACGGCGCCGGCGTTCCGCGAAAACCGCTGCGGGGGCTTGCCCCCGAAAAGCTTCCGGCCATCCGGCGCTCCCTCGAAACGCTCATGGAGCGGGAAGCGATCTGACGTGACCCAGGCCGCAAGGAATGTCTTCGTCGCTTCCAGGCTGCCGAAACGCGCAGGCGTTTCGGGCTGGGTGGCCATGCTTGCGCCCCGCACGCCACGGCCGGCGCTGACCGGACCGGTCATTGCCGACGTCGCGATCATCGGCGGTGGTTTCGCCGGCCTTTCCGCGGCCCGGCGCATCTCACGTTTGGACCCGGCCGCGCGGGTCGCCGTCCTTGAAGCGGGCATTGTCGGCGAGGGGCCAGCGGGCGCGAATTCGGGCTTCATCATCGACCTGCCGCACGAGGTCTCGTCCGACGATTTCAGCGGAGAGACGGAGGCCAGGTTCAGGCAATCCGTGCTCATTCAGCGCTCGGCCATCGCTCTGGCGACCGAGATGGCGACGGAAGATGGCTGGGGCAAGGAGGTGTTCGATCCCTGTGGCCGATACAGCGTCGCCATTAGCGCGGAAGGCGACAAGCACCTCGATGACTATGCGCAGCAGCTCACGAACATGGGCGAAGACCATCGGCTCCTGAGCGCCGGGGAGATCGAGGCAGTAACGGGATCGCCGGTTTACACCTCCGGTCTGTTCATGCCCGGCACGATCATCGTGCAGCCCGCCGCCTACATTCGCGCGGTCGCCGACTGCCTGAAGGAGCCTGTCACCCTTTGCGAGCGGACGCCGGCGCTCTCGTTCGAGCGCTCCGGTACGGGATGGCTCGTCAAGACGCCGCAGGGTTCCGTGCAGGCGGCAAAGATCATCATGGCAAACAATGGACATGTGGAGAGCTTCGGCTTCTTCCCGCAACGCCTGCTCCACGTCTTCACCTACGCCTCCCTCACCGAGGCGTTCGACCCCTCGCGCCTCGGTGGAGAGCGGAAGTGGGCCGCCACTCCCGCCCTGCCGATGGGAACGACCGTCCGCCGCATCAGCACCGGCGCCGGCGACCGGATCCTGGTGCGCTCGCGCTACAGCTATAATCCGAGCATCGCAGTCAGCGACGCCGCGATCCAGCGGGCCGGCCGCCTCCACGACGGCAAGTTTTCAAAACGCTTTCCCACCCTTGGCGGCGTCGGGATGCAGTATCGCTGGGCCGGCGCGATGGCGCTCACACGCAATCATGTTCCGGCATTCGGCGAGATCGAGCGTGGCGTATTCGCGGCATGCGGCTGCAACGGCCTTGGAGCGTCGAACTCGACAGCATCAGGGATCGCGGCTGCGGAGCTGGCGCTCGGACATGATTCCGAACTCGGCCGCGTCTACGCGCGCCTGGCTGCCCCGACGGCATTGCCGCCGCAGCCGTTCACGACGATCGGAGCAAAGATCCACCTCGCCTATCGCGAGTGGAGCGCAGGATCCGAGTGACGAGGGGTCTCCAGTCTGCGCCAGCGCCGAAGTTGACGATACAGCGAGGCTGGTCATGCGCGCGATCCGGCTGGGTGTGCGGGTGGTATCGCGGTTCAGCGCCGGCCCCTCGTGCGCGTCGCCAGGACATTGCGGATCGAGAAGCTGGAATGAATCCTGAGGACACCGGGCAAGGTCGACAGGATCTCCTTGTGGATCCGCTCGAACTCGCCGGCATTGGCAACCTCCACGCGCAGCAGATAGTCCGAACCGCCCGTCATCAGAAAACATTCCCGGATCTCGGGATGCCGCCGGACTGCCGCCTCGAGGCGGTCGAGATAGTCTTCTGTTTGTCGTTCGAGAGTGATGTTGATGATCACGGCGATCATCTCATCCGCATTGCCGGTGTCTACCAGCACCGTATAGCCGCGGATCACGCCTGATTTTTCCATGATCTTGATGCGCCTGAGGCAGGCCGAGGGAGAGAGACCGATTTCGGCGGCGAGCTTGGCATTGCTCATGCGGGCATCAAGACGCAGCAGTCTCAGAATATTGCGATCGATCGCGTCGAGGGCAGCCATGGTGGATCATTCCAAATTGTGATTGATTATGCGAATATTTAGCAAATCATGCAATAATCGATTGCTGAATGGCCGGCAATTTCGCTCATTCTTTCATAAACTCCTGAGATCGAAAAGGGGTGGACATGGATAGCTATATTTTGGTTTCCCGCACACGCATTGCGACGACCACGCAGGGAGCCACGGGCTATCTGACGATCGATCTTGCCGCCCTTGGTCGTAACTATCGCAAGCTCGTATCGATGCTGGCGTCGGTCCGCGCCGGCGCCGTCGTCAAGGCCGACGCCTATGGCCTTGGCGCCGAGCGGGTCGGAAGAACGCTTTACAGTGAAGGTTGCAGGCACTTCTTCGTCGCCCAGTTTGTCGAGGCCTTGAGGCTCCGGCCGGCCCTTGCGCACGATGCCCAGATTTTCGTGCTGAACGGCTTGCAGCCGGGTTACGAGATCGCCTGCGCCGAGATGGGCGTCGTTCCGGTTCTCAATTCACTGGCGCAGTGGCGGCAATGGTCGACGGCTGCGCGCATTCTGAAGCGCTGCCTGCCAGCCGTCCTGCAGTTCGACACCGGCATGTCGCGGCTCGGTTTTCCCGAGGAGGAAAGGGCGGAGCTGGCGGCAGCCCTTAGCGGCAGCACCAATGTCGAAATCCTGTTCATCATGAGCCATCTGGCTTCGGCCGATGACATGGATAGCGATCAGAACGGCGAGCAGATTGCCGAGATGTCCCGCATCGCCGACGAGTTTCCCGGCTTCGACATTTCCTTCGCCAATTCCGGCGGCGTTTTCCTGGGCGACCCCTATCACGGCGTACTCGCCCGCCCCGGCATCGCGCTTTATGGCGGCGCTCCGAACGCCGGCGAGAAGAACCCGATGGAGCCGGTCGTCAGCCTCAATGTCGCCGTCGTGCAGACGCGCACCGTTCCGGCGGGTGCAAAGGTCGGCTATGGCGGCGCGCATGTGACGCAACGGGAAACGCGTCTCGCCACCATTGCAGCCGGCTATGCCGATGGTCTGCCGCGATGCCTCGGCGACCGCGGCGCCGTCTATTTCAAGGGAATCCGCCTGCCGATCGTCGGCCGCGTGTCGATGGACAGTGCGACCGTCGACATATCAGCACTGCCCGAAGGGGCGCTGACCTTCGGCAGTCTCGTCGAGGTGCTTGGCCGCCATCAGACGCTCGAGGACATCGCCCGCGATGCCGGCACCATTTCTTACGAAATCCTAACGGGCCTGGGCGATCGTTACGACAGGCAATATCGCTGAGAGCCGGCGGCTCCAATCATTGGGGACATCATGAAGGTCATCGTTCTAGGAGCCGGCATCGTCGGCGTCACGTCCGCTTATCAACTGGCCAAGGCCGGCCATGAGGTCACGGTCGTCGACCGGCAGCCTGGTCCGGCGCTGGAGACGAGCTTTGCCAATGCCGGCGAAGTCTCCTTCGGCTATTGCTCGCCATGGGCGGCACCCGGCATTCCCATGAAGGCCATGAAGTGGCTGTTCATGAAACATGCGCCGCTCGTCCTGCGACCGAAACTCGACATGGCCATGCTCTCCTGGATGGCCAGGATGCTGTCGAACTGCACCTCCGAGCGCTACGCGATCAACAAGAGCCGCATGCTGCGCCTTGCCGACTACAGCCGCATCGCGCTGGCTGATCTTCGCGCCGAGACCGGCATCGCCTACGACGAACGCATGCAGGGAACCCTGCAGCTGTTCCGCACGCAGCAGCAACTGGAGGCCTCGGCAAAGGATGTCAAAGCGCTGGCTGCCGACGGCATTCCCTATGAGGTGCTGGATCGGGACGGCTGCATCCGCTTCGAGCCGGCGCTGAAACATGTGCGCGACAAGATTGTCGGCGGTCTGCTGACGCCGAAGGACGAAACCGGCGACTGCTTCAAGTTCACCAACGCGCTGGCCGCCAAGGCCGAGGCGCTCGGTGTCCGCTTCGTTTACGGAACGACGATCAAGGCACTGGATGTCGAGGCCGGCCGGGTGCGCGGAGTCATCACCGATCGTGAGCGGATGAGCGCGGAGGCTGTGGTGGTTGCGCTCGGCAGCTATTCGCCGCTGCTGCTGAAGCCGCTCGGCATCAGGCTGCCCGTCTATCCCGTTAAGGGCTATTCGCTCACCATCCCGATCACCGAGGCGTCACGGGCGCCGGAATCGACCGTCATGGATGAGACCTACAAGATTGCGATCACCCGGCTCGGCGACCGCATCCGGGTCGGCGGCATGGCGGAAATATCGGGCTATACCAACGATCTCGGATTGGCTCGCCGCAGCACGCTGGAACATTCTGTCACCGATCTCTTCCCCGGCGGCGATGTTTCCAAGGCCTCCTTCTGGTCCGGCCTGCGCCCGATGACGCCTGATGGCACGCCGGTCATCGGCGCGACCAAGGTCGCCGGCCTCTTCCTCAATACCGGTCACGGCACGCTCGGCTGGACCATGAGTACCGGTTCGGCCAGGCTCATCGGCGATCTCGTCAGCGGCGGCCAGCCGGAAATCGACGTGAGAGATCTCGCAATCAGCCGCTACGGTTGACACCGCCCGGCAACGCAAAAAAAGAGACGAACATGATTGCGAAAATCCATTATCACTTGTGTACATCGTCTTTCGGGGTCACGAATGTCCGTTAATTCTCATATACATAACGATGGCAGCCTCGCCCAACAGCTGGCGATGCAGAGCATGTTGTTTCGGGAAACGGCGCACAGTGGAACGGACCCGGATGCGCTCTCGGAAATATTGTCGACGCCAAACTCCCCGATCAAGGTTGCGGCGGAAGGCAATATGCCGATTGCATACCACTGCAATTTCGTCTCCGTCGGAGAAGAGGTAACCGTCGCCGACTGTACCTACGAAGGCACAATCCTGATCAGGCGGGAAGCGCCCAGCGACAGGATGATCGTTTTTCTACCGATGACAGGGAACGCATCCTTCGAGGGCATGCGGGAGCAAATATATTCCGTTCCCGCCCGTGGCACGATCCTTGAGGCAGGTCGTGCCGCGGGTGCTCGCCTGTTCGGCCCCCGCCGTCATTTTGGCCTGTTCGTCGATCAGGCCAAGATCACCAGCCACCTCACGCATATGTTCGACAGAACGATCAGCGGCGACGTCGACTTTCATCCGCACATCGATCTGACGACCGGTCCGGGGCTTGTATTGCAGCAAATTGTCTCGAGCCTCCATCGCGGCCTCAGCGGGAACGGACCGCTGCAGCGGTCGCCGCTGGCTGCCGGCTCGCTCTGCGACGCGGCGATCTATCTGCTTCTGGAGACCTGCCCCAATCGTTATTCGAACGAGCTTGCGCTGCCTGCTCCGGCGCCGGCCCCACGCCATGTGAAGTGGGCAATCGACTTCATGCAGGAACACGTCGCCGAGCCGATTTCGCTCAACGATATCGCGATGGCAGCCAAGGTCAGCGTTCGGACTTTGCAACAGGGTTTCCGGCAGTTCAGGGATACGACCCCGATGTCCTACCTGCATGACCTTCGGATGGCCGCCGCCCATCGAGATTTGCTCGGGTCCGACGGGAAGCAGGTCGTCGCCGATGTCGCGCTCAGATGGGGGTTTACGCATCTGGGGCGATTTGCTGCCGAATACAGGAAGCGTTTCGGCCAATTGCCGTCACAGACCTTGAAGCGCTGAGCTCTATCTCGGCGTGCCGGATGGCTCGTCGACGATGGACCAGACGTCCGATCGCCGACGGGAACACCACGTCGGATGCGGATCTATGCTGCGCGCTTCAAGGCATCGCCGAGCATCGCGACGATCGTGTCGATCTGGTCTTTCTCGATGATAAGCGGCGGAGAAAGCGCGATGATGTCGCCGGTCACCCGGATCAGCAGGCCCTTTTCGAAGCAGTCGACGAAGATTTCGTAAGCGCGGGTTCCCGGCGCTCCTTCACGAGGAGCTAGTTCGACCGCGCCGACCAGTCCGAGATTGCGGATGTCGACGACATGAGGCAGGCCATTCAGCGAATGAAGGGCCTCCTGCCAGTATTCGGCGAGCTCGGATGCGCGCGTCAGCAAGCCTTCTTCCTCGTATATCTCGAGCGTAGCGAGCCCGGCTGCGCAGGCGACCGGATGGCCGGAATAGGTATAGCCATGGAAGAGTTCGATCGCATTTTCCGGTCCGACCATCAGGCCGTCATAGACCTTGCGGCTGGCAAAGACCGCGCCCATCGGGATCGTGCCGTTGGTGATGCCTTTTGCCGTGGTGATCAGGTCGGGCACGACGTCGAAGTAGTCGGTCGCAAAAGGGGTGCCGAGACGCCCGAAGCCGGTGATGACCTCGTCGAAGATCAGCAGAATCCCGTGCTTGTCGGCGGTTGCGCGCAGCTTCTCCAGATAGCCCTTCGCAGGCAAGACGACGCCTGCTGATCCCGACATCGGCTCGACGATGACAGCCGCGATGGTCTCGGCGCCGTGCAACTGCACCAGGCGCTCGAGATCGTCCGCCAGTTCGACGCCGTGGGCGGGGAGGCCCTTTGAAAACGCATTGCGCCCGATGTCGAGCGTGTGGCGCATATGGTCGGCCGGTATTTGCGGGAAGACCCGCCGGTTGTTGACGAGACCGCCGACAGAAATGCCGCCGAACCCGACGCCATGATATCCCTTCTCGCGCCCGATGATCCGTGTGCGGGTGCCCTGGCCGATCGCCCGCTGATAGGCGATGGCGATCTTGAGCGCCGTATCGACCGATTCCGAGCCTGAGCCGGTGAAGAAGATCCTGTCGAGCTTGGCGTCAGGACCGCCCGGCGCGTTCGCAGCCAGTTTTGCAGCGAAGTCGAAGGCGATCGGATGCCCCATCTGAAAGGTCGGCGCGTAGTCGAGGGTTGCAAGCTGTCGCTCGACGGCTTGGGCGATCTTCTTGCGGCCGTGGCCGGCGTTGCAGCACCAGAGCCCGGCCGTGCCGTCAAGCACCTGATGTCCATCGATGTCGGTGTAGTACATGCCCTCTGCGGCTGCGAGTAGCCGCGGCGTGGCCTTGAATTGCCGGTTCGCGGTGAACGGCATCCAGAAATTTTCGAGTACGGGCGCGTTCGTTTTGCTGAGCTGGTCCATCCTGGCCTCCTTTGGGATGGCGCCGAGAATGGCAATTTCTTCCTTTCAAACAAGTCCTTTTCTTTGTCGGTGCAAGCTATTGAAATTCAATGGTTGGAAGGATATTAATTTGGATATTCTGGACAACACAAACGGGTAGCATCATGTCAGTCGATATCGGCAACCGCCTTCGCTATCTCCGCATCGCCCATAAGCTTTCCCAGCGTGAGCTCGCCAAGCGCACCGGCGTGCCGAACTCGACGATCTCGCTGATCGAATCGAACGCCTCCAACCCGTCGGTCGGGGCTTTGAAGCGAATTCTGGACGGTATCCCCATCGGCCTGGCGGAATTCTTCGCCTTCGAGCCCGAGCGTCCAAGGAAGGCCTTCTATGCGGCCGAGGAGTTGGTGGAGATCGGCAAGGGCGCCATTTCCTACAGGCAGGTTGGAGAAAACCTGTTCGGGCGCAGCCTGCAAATACTCAAGGAATGTTACCAGCCGGGCGCCGATACCGGAAAGGTTCCGCTTGTTCACGAGGGGGAGGAGGGCGGGATCGTGCTCTCTGGAAGGCTCGAGGTGACGGTCGACGACGAGCGGCGTATCCTTGGAGCGGGTGACGCCTACTATTTCGAAAGCAGGCGCCCGCACCGCTTCCGCTGCGTCGGACCGGTGCCCTGCGAGGTCATCAGCGCCTGCACGCCGCCGACGTTCTAGTTCTTGCCCTCGATGCGGGCAAGCACGCCATCGAGTGCGGCGGTCAGTGCGGCAAGGCCGCCCTTCTTCTCGAAGTCTGAAAGAACCTGCTCGTTCAGTCCTCCCTTGGTCGCGAATTCGCGGCTCAGCGCGCTGAACGGTTCATTGCCGGGGCTGTTCGCTTTCTGCGCGAGGCTTGCAAAGAGCGGCGCAATGTAGGCCTGTCCCTTCGCCTTTTCGAGGCCGCTTCTTTCCAGCCAGACGGCAACTTGCTCCATGATGCCGAAATAGGTCGACATCATTGCGCTCGCTGCCGCGAGAAGATCATATTCCTTTCTGGACTGGCATTGGACGGCCGTTCCGAGCGTGTCGAAAAGCGCCGCGACGGCGGTATCAGGCGGATAGACGGCGGTGACGCCTTGCCGGCCTGCGACGAAGGGCAGGGGGATCGCCTGCACCAGATGCACGTCGGCGCCAATCCATTCGATAAGAGCCTGGCGCTCCGTCGCCGCAACGAGGCTGACGACCATTTGGCCATCCCTGAACGATAGCGCACGCACGACCTCCTCGGCGACCTGCGGCCGTATCGCCAGGAACACCATGTCGCTGCGTTCGACGACGTCCTGATTGTCCTTGGCAATTCTGACGGCGGCGAATTCTTCTGCCAGCGTCGCGGCGATGTGAGCGCTTCGTGGAGAAACGTGAATTTCGGAGGCATAGGCCGGCTCATTCAGAAGGCCGCGAACCATGGCCTCGGTAATTGCGCCGGTTCCGACGAAGCCGATACTGTCGATTTTCATTTGATTACTCCGCAGCCCGCAGCGGGCCTAACGCGACATAGGCCAAGCCACATCGCCTACAACACGACAAAGGCGACCGTTGCCACCTCCAAGCCAGTACCCCGCGACTATGCACCCGACAGGGACCGGGTCAATGCCGTCTACGTCACATCCGGGGTCACGCGGTTCTGCGGTCGGATGAGCGGAAGCCGTGGTTGGAAAGGGCCGGTCGAACGCGGTGGCGATATGCCGGACCTGGAGACGATCAATCGTGGAGGACTATAATGATAGTCGCAGCTGTGGGGCCTCCAGGCGATTGCGACAAGCCTGGAGCTTATTTGTAAGTGATCTTGTCGCCGACCCTCGGGCGATTGAAGTAATGGCGATCGAAGCTGTAGCCATTCTGCCCGGTGAAGTTTGAAAAGAACGCCGAGACCGGCGTCGTCAATGTGTACTGCACCCTGGTCAGCACCACCTGCACGCCATCATCCTGGATTTCCGAAGGGACCTCGATTGTACTCGCCGCGCCGGAGTTAAGGGCGGAGGTGTTGAGTGCTGCAGACCAGTTGACCGTCGCGCTGCCGCTCTTGGCGATATCGTCCACCGCGACGGTGATCGTCAGCCCTGTCGTCTCATAGGGCTGCAGGATGAAGCTGGCGCCAGAGAGAAGCTTGGCGACGTCGGACTTCGTCCAGGAGCCCTGCTGTGAAATCATGTCGCCTGTGGAGGAGGCAATCTCGTCTATCTTTCGGCTGACTGTGAGCGCATGGCCGAGATCGACGGTGCCGAACAGGAGCATCACCAGGATCGGCAACACCAGCGCGAATTCCACACCCGAAGCCGCTGACCGGTCGCGCACGAGATGACGGGTGCGGGATCGGGCGAAGCGGAAGAAGGACAGGCTCCGTTTCATGATCATCTCAGAAAGGCTCGTTGCGGAACAGAACGGAAGATCCGAGCAGGTAGCGGCCGTCGGAAAGCTTGGCGCTCGAAAGGCTGAAGAAATTGACGACGGCTGTCCATGGCAGGAACGTCTGAACCAGGATGTAGTCGCTGCCTTTGCCGATGTCATAGGTCTCGGTGACCGTGAGATTGCCGCTGTCGTCGATGGGATCGGTGCTGGCGGCCGACGAGAGGTCGGAAAGCACGATCACCTTGACCAGCAGACCGCTGGAGCAGCTGAAGGACAGAAGCATGTCGTTGCAGATTCTGGTCTTGAAATCGGCCAGCGTGATCTTGGAGGATGCAACCTCGCCGGTGCGGATCATTCGGGAGATCTTGTGCACGGACGCGTCCAGCGCCGAGTTGACGAAGAACATCAGCGACACTTCGATAATGCCGAATATCATGATGAAGAGCGGCAGAGCCAGGATCGCAAATTCGATCGCAGCGACCCCTTTGCGATCGCCGAACAGGCGGCGCAACGATGCGAAGCGTTTCCCTCGCCTCATTGGGTCAACCGGACGGATGCGAGATATTGGGTGAAAAGCGCCGACAGGCCTGCGGTGATCTCGGTCGATGACGATGCTGATAGGAACAGGCTCTTGGACGATGCGCAGTCGGAAAGCGCATAGGGGATGTAATCCCGTCTCGTGATGCTGGTCGACACGCCACTTTGCATGATGCCACCATAGGTGCCTTTCCAGTTGGCGCTGGCCATGGTCGAACCGACAGTTGCGTTGTAGCCCCAATCCGACGTGAGCGGCAGGTATTCGGTATAGAGCACCGCCATGGTGGCGGACTGGTCTTTGAGGTAGGCGCACCAGGCTGGATTGAGCGGCGCCACCTTGTTCCAGTACGTCCCGGAAATTGCCTTGTTGTTCGACCATGTGACCTTGTCGGTCACCCATTCGCGCTGCGATTGGACGCCGTCCGTCAGCAGGAGAACCAGCTTGAGCGGCGAGTTCGAGGCCGTCCCGTCCCCGCCCGTGCCGACTTTCTGTTTGAGCGTTGCCAGGGAGACGTCGAAATAGGTGGCTGCCTTCGAGGTCGCGCTGGTGAGGCCGTAGCTTGCGTCCGCGAGGCGGTTGCGCGCCGTGTCCGTGCTGAGCGTCGGGGCCAGAACTTCCGTAAGGGTATCGCCGAGGCTATATAATCCGACCTTGATGCGTTGATGATTGCTGTCTGAGGTGTCGATCAGCGCAAGCACGTCCTTGACGGCATCACCGGCGACGTCGGCGCGCAACTTTATGTTCTTGGCAGTGCTGTATTCGTAATTGTTGTTGTATGTCTTGTTGCCGATTTTGTGCGCGTCGCCCGTGTGGCAGGCGAACTGGCAGCCGATGCCGGAATACATGGTCGCCTGGCCGGCCGTTGTTGCCGCCAGAAGCATCGACGGGGATGTGTCGATGACGATATAGACGTTAAGATAGGAGGTGGCCGGCCCCTTGACGGCGCTTGCCACGCTGACGTCAACGGTGTCGATGTTGGCGATCTTCATCAGCGTCGTCGGAACCGTGCCGCTGGCTGTCGCCGTGATCTTATGGTTTGATGTGTCAATGTTGATGTCGCCAAGCGTATAGCTGTTTTCCACCTGCGCGTGGAACCAGTCGGAAACCTTTTGCTTGAGGGCGACGGCGTCGTCGGTATCGATCTCTTTGACTGCGGCGATCAGCGCCGTGTCCAGGTCGCTCTGCATCCTCTGGCGGACATTGTAGGTCCTGATGTAGTCAAAGCTCGCGCCGACTGCGACGATCATCGGCACCAGGGTGAGGGCAACGACGATCGCGACATTGCCGCCCCTATCCCTACCGAGACCACGAAGGGTTTGGAAGACCCGAGCAAGTGAATATGAAAGACCCGAGCGCAAAAAGACCACCGTCAAATAAGTCATACTAATATGCAAGAAGTATCCGGATTGCTTAAGTCTCTGTTAATTATTGTATTTTCCGCCACAAAATGGCCGCCGCCGCGCTATTTCCTGCGCAAATTGTATATGTCTGCGAATTATGGATAGGCGCGGAACGACATCGCATGGCCTTTCACGCTGAGCGGATCGCATACGTGCGGCCGGAAGTGGGCACACGCCCGGCCCTCATCCGCGACCTCTCCAGCGTCATCGTTCAACAGCCTTAGCTGTCCAAGCGGAGATCCGCACGTTCGGCAGCATGTTCTTCTAATTTCCACTGCTCTTGCGCCGGAGACCTGACCGACGAAGCGGGCCGAGCTCGAGACGCTCAAGGCCGGAGGATTTATCCCGTCAATAGTGCGAGACATCATGACATCTCGTTGCCAAGGGCGGCGATGACGCGGTCGGCCATGAAAGCGCAACGGACGCCGTCGAACGGGAAGAGGGCCGAGAATGCGCCGGAGAGCTGTTTTTCGATGGACTGGCGCATCATCCTGCGCGCCCGGTGCAGCCGGGTCTTGGCCGTTTCGGGTCTTATGCCGAGATACGAGGCAGCCTCCTCCGTGCTCATGCCTTCGACATCCCGCAGCACGAACACGGCGCGAAAATCGTCCGGGAGCCCGTCGACCGCATTTTCGAGGAGATGCCGCGCCTGGCTCCTGGACAGCTCGGTTTCCGGATCAGTTGCGGACAGGGAAGACGGAAACTGTAACACTTCGCCACCCGGCGCCGTCGTCTGCATGTCGATTTCCTCGAGTCCGGTGGTGTTCCTTCGGGCCCGCACACGGCTGAGCGCCTCGTTGAGGGTAATGCGGGTCAGCCATGTCGAAAGTTGCGCCTCGCCCCGGAATGTCGCCAGACTGGTGAAGGCCTTGATATAGGCGGCCTGGACGATGTCTTCCGCCTCCGCATCATTGCGGATGACGGCGCGCGCCGTCCGGAACAGGCGCTGATTGTGACGTTGAACGATGGCGCGGATGGCGAGCTCGTCGCCTGCTTTTGCCAAGAGCACGAGATCGGTGTCGGACAGTATCGACATCTGCTGCCGGTGTCGCTCGGCCGTAACCGGAATGGCTGTCATAGGGAGTCCTCCGCCCCGCTCGCCTGTCTTTCGATTGGAGCCCGGCCTATGGCCGGACGTCCAGCTTGCCCGTCATGGCGGGATGAAAGCGACAATAGAAATCGACCGCTCCCGCTTGGGCGACCGTCATGCGGGCTTCCGATTTCGGCGGCAGGTCGATATCGAAGCTCTTGTCGCGAGCGGTTGCCGTGTGCCGGAATATATCATCGTTTCGCCAGACGATCACATCGCCGACACGCAGCTCGGCAGGCGGCGAGCCGAATTTCATGCCGGTGATGGTGATCTGATAGTCGGCCGCCGAGGCAACCCCGTTGCCCGCCCAAAGCAGTGCAGACAGCAGCGGGAGCCGTAGCGATTTCATCAGCGAGCCCATTCCTCAAGCCTATTTGATCATGGAAGCCAGATGCTCGGCATGCATCTGGTGCTCCTTGAATAGCGTCAGGCCCGTTTCCAGCAGCGACTTGAGCTCTTTATTCTCAGCCGACGGGATCAAGGTGTTGGCAAGCGCGTCGTTGACCGACTTGTGATAGGCGACTTCGTTTTCGACATAGGCCTTGTCAAACGCCGCGCCGTCGAGCGCCTCCAGCGTCGTCAGTTCCTTGGTCGCCTGTGTCGACAGGGACTGGCTGACTGCGTTGTCTTCGGGCGTCACCTTCAGCTTCTTGACGAGGGCGAGCGCCTTATCATTGACGGCCTTGTGGTCGCGCTCCATGGTTTTGGCGAATGCTATGACGTCGGCATTCTTGCTCTTCTTCAAAGCCTGCTCTGCCGCGGTGACATCGATCTGCCCCGCCGTATAGGCGATGTGGGCGATCTGAGGATCGGTCGGCTTGGCATCGGCGGCGATCGAAGCGGTGCCGAGTGAGGCCGCCATTAGGGTGGCGCCGAGAATTCGTTTCAACATGATCTGTCTCCCTTGTGTCGTGGCCGAATGTCTTCCGGCAGCAACGGTGATGCGCCTTGGGAAGCGAACATTGGATGCAGATCGAGCGAAAAGGTTCCCGGAAATTTCGGGACCCAGAGAAACAGCTTGTCACCGACGCGTCAGTCTTTGCCGAGGAAGCGCTGAAGCACGATGGCATGATTGTGGGCCATGTCTTTTGCAGCGTAGAGAAGCGTCACGTCCTCTTGTCGGATCTGGCGTTTCAACTCCTCGACGGAGGATGGATTTTTCTCCAGCTCGTTTTGATACCGGCGCTGGAACTCGGTCCATTTGGCCGGATCATGGCCGAACCATCGGCGTAGCGCCGGGCTTGGTGCGATATCCTTCAGCCAGATATCGACTGCCGCATCTTGCTTGCTCAACCCGCGCGGCCATAGCCGGTCGATCAGGATGCGCGTGCCGTCCTTGTCGTCTTTCGGCTCGTAGATTCGTTTGAGGTGCAAGGACATTTGTTCACCCGACATAAGTTCGAAAGCCAATCTAGACGAATACGCGTGACAGGGCTTTGGTTCCGGGCTCGAGCCCGCGGCTCGATCGGGTGGGTGGCACAGGCAGCCATCGCACTCAACTTAGGAATATAGGTTGTCGGTCGGCCACAGATGAACGCCTCCGATTGCTGTAGCATTGTCGCGGCCAACTGATGCTCTTCGGTCCTTGGCCGCTGATATTTTTCGATTCTCCCAATATTGCCAAATGTCACGTTTCGAATATGCCTGTGGCTTTGCGGAGGGATTTGCATTGACGCAGCTTTCGAACGCCCGCGCTTCATTCTTCGAACTGATCGTTCTGATCGGACTCGGCGTTGCTGTCAGCGCTCCAGCGGCATCGGCGGGCCAGAACCAATGCGCCGGCCGCGCCTCAGACATCATCCGTCTTGCCTATCCGGGTGCCAAAAACGCCGACGACGCTTTTCTGTTTGGGGGCGCAACCATCACATTGCCGACAGACGACAATGTCGACGGCGATCCGCGTCGGGTGAATTGCCGGATCTGGCCAGCTCAACCGCAACTGACCCTTGTTGCTGTCCCCTTGATGACAGAGCAGTCGGATTCGGAAAACGAGGGGGACATCGAACTGCTCGTGGTCGACAGCACCAATCTTCATGTAAAGCGCGCCTGCGTCTTCAGGGACTTATGTCCGACGATGCCATTCATGTAGAAAGCGTCGCCTTCGATACCGCACGTTATCAACTCGCTCCTGGGAAAACGGCTTTTGGATTGCGTGTTACGCTGGAAGGTAGTTCGCGCGCCAATCCATTCGGCGAAACGACCTTATGGCTCTTCTCAGTTGACGCTGATGGGCTGAAGCCGGTTCTCGACAATATTGTCGCCAGCGAGAACCACGGAGAATGGGATACCGCCTGTGCCGGTGAGTTTGATGAAACCACGCGCACGCTTTCAATGGGTTCACCAGCAAAAGCCGTGTTTGCCGATGGAATGATATAGTCGTAGCCGAAAAAACGACCACTTCCGTTGCCACTGTCGGAAAGGATGGTGATTGCCAGAGCGAAGATAAAACGACGATTGGCAAACACCGGCTGCGTTACGACGGATCGAAATATATCGTTCCCAAAGATCTGAAGCGCGATGAGTAAGAGGATGTTTGTCCAGGCCGGTGATGGCCGCAATGACCGGGACAACTGCGATAGAGCGCCGCGTGTCCTACAGGACGCTCTATCGCTTGAATTGGCGCGATCTGCCCTTTGCCGCTGTCGACGTCAGAAAGGATAGTGCTGGGCGGAATCCTCGACCGTGATCCAGCGCAGGTCGGTGAATTCAGCGATTGCCGCCTTGCCGCCGAAGCGGCCGTAGCCGCTGCCCTTGACGCCGCCGAAGGGCATTTGCGCCTCGTCGTTTACCGTCGGGCCATTGATGTGGCAGATGCCGGATTCGATCCGCGCCGCAACCGACATTGCCCGCTGGACATTGCGGCTGAAGACGGCGGATGACAGGCCGTATTCGGTGTCGTTGGCGATGCGGATGGCTTCTTCCTCACTGGTAACGCGAATGATCGGCTTGACCGGGCCGAAGGATTCTTCTGCATAGACGCGCATCTCGGGCGTGACATGATCAAGCAGCGTCGCCTCGACCACGGTGCCCGAGCGTTTGCCGCCGGCCACGAGTTTTGCCCCCTTGGCCGTCGCATCGGCGATCAGCTCCTCCATTTTCTTCGCCGCATCGAGGCTGATCAGCGAGCCGAGAACGACGTGGCCACGTGGGTCGCCGGCCGGCAGCTGGCTGGCGCGGGCGGCCAGTTTGGCGACGAACTGATCGGCGATCGTCTCGTCGACGATGATCCGCTCCGTCGACATGCAGATCTGGCCCTGATGCATGAAGGCGCCGAAAATGGCGGCGTTGACGGCACCGTCGATATCGGCGTCGTCGAGGATGACCAGCGGCGCCTTGCCCCCGAGTTCAAGAAGGGCGGGTTTGAGATACCTGCCGCAGGTCTCGGCGATGATCTTGCCGACCTTGGTCGATCCGGTGAAGTTCACGCGCTTGACGGCTGGATGGGCAATCAGCGCGGTGACGATCTCAGGCGCGTCCTCCGGCGCGTTGGTGAGGACGTTGATGACGCCGGCCGGCAGGCCGGCTTCGGTCAGCGCGGTGGCGATCAGCCTATGCGTGCCGGGGCATTGTTCGGATGCCTTGAGCACGACGGTATTGCCGCAGGCGATCGGCATGGCGATGGCGCGGGTGGCGAGGATGACCGGCGCGTTCCAGGGAGCGATCGCCAGGCAGACGCCGGCGGCCTGGCGAACACCCATGGCGAGCGTGCCCGGCTTATCGGAAGGGATGATTTCGCCTGATATCTGCGTCGTCATGGCGCCGGCCTCGCGCAGGATGTTGGCGGCGAGCATGACATTGAAGCCGGCCCAGGGTGCGGTTGAGCCGGTCTCCTCGATCATCAGCCGGGTAAACTCGCCGACTTTGGAATCCATGATATCGGCAGCCTTCATCAGGATCGCGCGGCGCTGGCCGGGGCCGGTCTTCGACCAGGCGCCGAAGGCAGCGGCGGCGGCTTCGACGGCAGCGGCCGCATCATCCAGGCTTGCCGCGGCGGCGCGGCTTGCGAGCTTCTCGGTGAAGGGATCGATGCGATCAAAGGTCCGGCCGCCGGAGGCCGCGCGGTCGGCGCCGTTTATGAGGAGGGAAATATTCATCGGAGGTCTCCAGGGGACAAGAACTAGAAGCCGAGGACTTCGGCGTTGATGGAAGCTTCGAGGCCGCCGTCGACGGCAATGTTGGCGCCGTTGATCCAGCGTGCGCCATCCGAGCAGAGGAAGAGCACGGCGGGGGCGATATCGGCGGAGGTGCCGGCGCGGCCGACGCGGGTGATGTCGCTATCGACCCTGGCATCGCCGAGCACGGCGCGGAACTGCTTGAGGATCGGCGTTTCCACCGGTCCGGGGCTGACCGCATTGACCCGGATGCCGCGGTTCTTGAACAGCGGCTGATGGGCCGCCCGCATGGTCCAAAGCAGCAGCAGCTCCTTGGAGAGCGGGTAGGCTTCCTCATCCTTGAGGCCGTGTTCGGCGACGAGCATCGCCACTTCGGGAAAGCCTTCGATTGATGTCAGCGACTTTGCCCGCTCGAGGTTGGCGCGCCAGCCGTAGCCGGCGATCGAGGCGACGTTGACGATGGCCCCGCCTTCGCGCAGGCGGGGTACCACGGCTTCGGACAGGGCGCGAAGGCCATAGAAATTGACGGCGAGCGTCGAGACGACACCTGTGTTGCCGGAAAGGCCGGCGACATTGGCGAGTGCGTCGAGGCGCACTGGGAGCTGCGCGACGATCTCGGCTACGCCTGATGCAGTCGACAGATCACCCTTGATGAAAGCGGCACTTCCGCTGGCAGGCTCGCGCACATCGACGCCGATGACCTCGGCGCCCATCTGGCCGGCCAGCTCCGCCGTGCGGGCGCCGATGCCGGAAGCCACGCCGGTCACCAGGATCGTTTTACCAAAAAGCATGAACGTCACCTTTCGCAAGAGAATCCAGACATAACCCGGCTCATTCTTCCCATTTGATTTTATGCGGACCCGGCAATTTCAGCCGGTAGCCGACCGGCAGAAGTTGAAAATCGAAGCGGCGCTCGATTTCGCCCCACAGGCCGCGCGGCAGGTAGAGCGAGAATATCAAGGCGGTGGCGCCAAGGCCGATCAGGTACCAGACGCCGGCTCCGCCGAAGACGGTCTCGATCACGAAGAACAGGATGGCGCCGAGGATCGCGCCTTCGAACTTGCCGATCCCGCCGACCAGCACCATGAAGATCATGTAGGCCGTCCACTGGACGCTGAAATAGGTCTTCGGCTGAAAGGTGGTGGCGGTCGCCAGCCACAGGCCGCCGGCAACGGCGATGCCGAAGGCGGCGAGCACGAAGAGCAGCCTCTTGGTCGCGATCACCCGCACGCCGAGCGAGGTTGCCGCCTCCTCATTGTCGCGGATCGCCTGCATGGCCGCACCGGCGCGACTGCGCATCAGCATGAAGAGAGCGCCGAGCACGGCGGCCATGGCCACCAAGGCGAGCCAGTAGATCGTTGCCCGCCGCGTCGCACCGTCATAGACGTTGAGCGAGATCAGCGAGGTTCCGGTTTCCCCCTGGATCAGCCGGTCGAGGTTGACGAGCAGATGGGCGAGTTCCGCTATCACCCACATGCCGATTGCGAACTCGCCGCCCTTCAGGCGCAGCATGAACAGCGAAAGCGGGATCGACAGCGCGCCGGTCACGATCGCGGCGGCAAACAGCGAGACGAAGGGATTGAGCCCCGCATCCGCCAGGCGGATGGTGAAATAGGCGCCGAGGCCGAAGAACACCTGCTGGCCGACCGAGACCAGCCCGCCGAAACCGGCAAGTGCATTCCACATGGCGGCAAGGATCACGTAGATGAACAGGGCCGTCATCCGGTCGATCGCGCCGGCGCCGAGGACAACGGGGGCAAACATCAGCAGGACAAGCACCGCGGCCATGCAGCCGAGCGCCACCCGCGACGCCTTCGTCCAGCGTTCTATCGATATTCCGTTGGAGGCAAGGGTCGCGTTTGGGCTCATGTCGGGCTCCGGAGACGGGTGCGCAGTTTGAGAAAGGCGCCAAGTTTGTCGAGAGACGGCATGCCGAACCGGGATAGCCTGACGAAAAGCACCAGCAGGAACACGGCATGGCCGCCGATCAGGAAGCCTTGCGGATGCAATTGGGCGCCGAGCGATTGGGCAAGACCGAGAACGATGCCGCCGGCAAGCGTGCCCCATAGCGATCCCGCGCCGCCGATGACGGCCGCCTCGAAGGCGAAGAGAAGTTGTGGGCCGCCGGAGTAGGGGCTGAAGGTTGCCCGCATCCCGAGAAAAGCACCGGCGATCCCGACCGTGACCATGGTGATCGCGGTGGCGACGGCGTTGACCCTGCGGGCGTCGATGCCGACCAGCCCCGCCGTATCGGGATCTTCCGCCGTGGCGCGGATCGCGCGGCCAAGCGCAAAGCGGCTGAGGAAGAACTGCAGCCCGCCGAGAACGAGGACTGCCGTCACCATCATCATGACAGCAAGCTTGCCGACGTAGATGTGGCCCGGCAGCTGCCAGGATGCATAGGACAGGTTGCCGATGAAGGGCGCGAGCGAGCGGGTGTCGGCGCCGAACTGCTCGAACAGCAGGTTGTCGATGACGATCGACAGGCCGAAGGTCGTCAGGATCGGCAGGAGCGTGCCGCCGCGGGCGCTGCGTTCCAGAATGAAGCGCTGCAGCAGCCATCCCGCCGCCGCCATGACCGGCAGCACGATCAGCAGGCCGGCGAAGGGTGGAATGCCGGCTTTGGCGGCCAGCAGCCACAGCCCATAAGCGGCTGCGACCGCCAGGCTGCCATGCGCGAGATTGATGATCCGCATGACCGAGAACATGAAGGACAGTCCGCAGGCGATAACGGCGTAGTAGCCGCCGAGCAGAATGCCCTGGAGCAGGGTGTTGATCACGATGCGCTCCTTTCGCCTGATGTCCGGTGCAATCCGAAATAGGCTTGAGTGACATGTTCGCGCGTGACGGCGGCGGCCGGCCGGTCGAGGACGATGCGTCCTTCCAGCATGCAGATGACACGGCTTGCCACGCTCATGGCGCGAGCGAGATCCTGCTCGACGAGCACGATGGTCGTTCCCGACGTGAGCAGCGCCTGCAGCTGGGCATAGACGCGATCGACGACCAGAGGCGAAAGTCCGAGCGAGACCTCGTCCAGGAGAAGAATATCGGGATTGCTCATCAGCGCCCGGCCGATGGCGGTCGCCTGCTGTTCCCCGCCCGAGAGGTGTCCTGTCTTGGCGTGACGGCGCGGTTTCAGGTTTGGAAAAGCGTCGAGGACGCGCTCGATGTTCCACTCGCCCTTACGGCCGGAACTCTTTCCGAGAAGCAGGTTCTCTTCCACCGTCATCTGTGAAAACAGGCGCCGGCCTTCCGGCACCAGGGCGATGCCCTTGGCGATCCGTTTGTGGGAGGGGACGGCGGCCAGATCTTCGTCGTTGAGGAGGACGCGGCCGGAGGATGGCAGATGGGCGCCTGCGATCGATCTGAGCAGCGTCGTCTTGCCCGCACCATTTGCGCCGACCAGCGCCAGCACCTCGCCCTTGGCAAGATCGAAACTGACGCCGCGCACCGCCTGGAGCAGGCCGTGGCGGACGTCGAGGTCGCGGATGGAGAGAAGGCTCATGCGGGTGTCCCTCCGAGATAGGCCTTGACCACCTCCGCATTGCTCATGACCATTTTCGGCTCGCCATCGGCGATGATTCTGCCGGCGTCCATGCAGATCAGCCGCTCCGCCACCTGCAGGAGGATATGAACGATATGTTCGATCCAGACGATGCCGATGCCGCGGCGGCGCAGTTCGAGAATGGTTTCCACCAGTTCGCTCGCCTCGCCATCGGTCAGGCCGCCGCCGATCTCGTCGAGCAGCATCAGCCTCGGCTGCGTGGCAAGCGCACGGGCAAGCTCCAGGCGTTTGCGGTCCAGCAGGCCGAGCGTGTCGGCCGGGCGGTTGGCGACGCCAAGCATGCCGCAGAGCGAAAGCGAATCCACCACGCGCTCATAGGCCTCGTCACGGCTTGCGGCATTGCCGTGCGATGCGGCGACGAAAACATTCTCAAAAGTCGTCATGCCGCCGAAGGGCTTGGGAATCTGATGGGTCCGGACGAGCCCGGACCGGCAGCGTTCCGCCGCCGTCCGGCGCGTGACGTCGACGCCATCGAAGGTGATGCTTCCCTCATTCGGCGGGAAGGCGCCGGCGAGCACGCTGAGCAGGGTCGTCTTGCCCGCGCCGTTCGGCCCGACAATGCCGATCGCCTCGCCATCGCCCATGGAAAAATCCAGATTCTCCAGCACCACCAGCGCGCCGAACCGCTTGTGGATCCCCTTGGCCGAGAGAAAGGCTCCCCCCGGCCGTCTTTGAGCTTCCCGCTGCAGCACTGTTCGTTATCCGTTGTAAGCAGTGAGCTTGGCGCCCACCGGGACATTGGGATCGGTGGCGTTTTCGGTGACGACGTAGTCGAGCGCGAATTTCGAGCCCTCCGGCGCTTTCACCCATTGCGTGCCGATGATCGGTCCGGGAGAGACGTTGGCGACGGGGCCGCTGGTGAAGTCGACCTTGCCGGCGATGGTGGTGGTCTTCAGCGTGCTGATCGCCTTGGCGACGGCCTCCTTGCTCTTGACGTCGGTGCTGGCCTTCAGCGCATCGAAGCCGGCGTCGAGAAGCGCAAGGCTGGCGCCGAGCTGTTGCGTCCACTGCTTGCCGCTTGCGGTTTCATAGCCGTCGGCGAGTTCGGTGCCGGAGACACCCGTCAGCGTCGACTTGTAGGGGAAGGCCTTGTGCCAGTAGGCGGCGCTGCCGATGTTCAGGCCGAGGTCGCCGAGCGCCTCGATGTCGGAGGGAAACAGGCCCGTCTTGGCGATCTGGCAGATCTTGATCTGCTGGGTAAGGCCCTGCTGTGCGGCCTGACGCCAGAAGGCGGCGAAGTCAGGTGGTATCGGGAACGAATTGAAGATCTCCACGCCCTCTTGCCTGAAGAGAGCGATCTGCGCCGTAAAGTCGGTGGTTCCGGTTTCATAGGCGCCGGGATCGACGATGGTGAAGCCCTCCTTGGCGAGCGCCGGCGCCAGATGGGCGCGGATCGCATTGCCGTCGGCGTCGTTGGGATACATGACGCCGACCTTCTTGTTGGTCTCGATCAGGTTCCACTGCGAGACATAGGCCTTGTGGAACTCTTCGACGCCGAAGCCGAAATGATAAGTCCACTTGAACGGCGAGGGCGCGCCCGGCTTGGCGCCGCGGCCGAAATACCAGGCTTCCCAGGGCATGACCGTCGAGAGGCAGGGAATGCCCGCCGCCTCGCAGGCGTCGGCCACCGGATTGATGGTTTCGGGCGTCGAGACGGCGAGCATCAGGTCGATCGCCTGGTTGTTGATCAGGTCCTTCGCCAGCTGGCCGGCGCGCGAGGGATCGGACTGGGTGTCCTGGTCGAGGATCTCAACCTTCCAGGTCTTGCCGCCTGCCTGCAGGCCGTTCGCCAGCGCCTTGCGCGCCAGTTCCAGCACATAGCCGTCCGTCTCGCCGAAGCCGCCGAGAGGGCCGGTGCGCGGGCTGATGAAGCCGACCTTCAGCGTATCACCGCTTTGAGCAAAGGCCGTGCGGCCGGAAAGCGCCAGCGCCGCACCACCCGCCACGGTCGATGCGATGAAAGAGCGGCGGCTCAGCGATGCCGCGTTGATTTTTCCGCTGCGGAAAATGCCGTTCATGAAATCATTCCTCCCTCTTGATCGGGCCTCCCAGCCCGTTCCCAGTGTTCATGTCGGCCGATCGATTCAGATCGGGTAGTGACGTTTTGCCGAGGCCATGGTGATCCATCTGAGCTCGCTGAATTCATCGATCGCCGCCTTGCCGCCGAAGCGGCCGTAGCCGCTTGATTTGACGCCGCCGAAGGGCATTTGCGGCTCGTCGGAAACTGTCGCCTCGTTGATGTGGCAGATGCCGGATTCGAGCCGCATGGCAACGGCAAGAGCCGCATTGACGTCGGCGCTGAAAACGGCGGCCGACAGCCCGTATTCGTTGTCGTTGGCAACCGTGACGGCCTCGTCGACGCTGCCGACCCGGACGATCGCCGCGACCGGCCCGAAGCTCTCCTCGCGGTAGATGCGCATGGCAGGCGTCACGTGATCGATGACGGTCGCGTCCATCAGCGTGCCGTTGACCTGGCCGCCGCAGACGAGGACAGCGCCCTTTTGCAGGGCATCATCGACGAGCGACCGGACACGCCGGACGGCCTCAGCGTTGATCAGCGTGCCGAGCGGCGTGTTGCCGTCCTTGGGATTGCCGGCGACGAGGGTTGCGGCTTTGGTGCGGAATTTGCCGACGAAGCCGTCGGCGATCTCGTCCATCAGGATGATCCGCTCGGTGGACATGCAGATCTGGCCCTGGTTCATGAAGGCGCCGAAGGCGGCCGCACGCACCGCCTCATCGATATCGGCATCGGCAAGGACGATGAACGGCGCCTTGCCGCCGAGTTCGAGCAGGCAGCGCTTGAGATGCCTTGCCGCGGACTCGGCAATGATCCTGCCGACGCGGGTGGAGCCAGTGAAGTTGATGCGGCGCACGGCCGGATGGGCAATCAGCGCATCGACGACGGCGGCGGCATCGCTCGGCGCATTGGAAACGACATTGACGACGCCGCGCGGAAAGCCGGCGTCACACAGGATGTCGCCGATCAGGCCATGGGTCTTCGGGCAAAGTTCTGACGCCTTGAGGACGACGGTGTTGCCGCAGGCAAGCGGCATGGCGACGGCGCGGGTGCCTAGGATAATTGGCGCATTCCAGGGGGCAATGCCGACGCAGACGCCTGCCGGCTGGCGGACCGCCATGGCAAGGCTTCCCGGAATGGCGGAGGGAATGATCTCGCCGGATATTTGCGTGGTCATCGCCGCAGCCTCGCGAAGAATATCCGCGCCGAGCCCGCAATTGATCGCCGCCCATTGCGCGGTGGCGCCGGTTTCACCGGTCATGGCGGCAACGAGTTCGGGGGTGCGGGCCTCCAGGATGTCGGCGGCGGCATTCAGGAGCCTGCGTCGTTCGCCCGGGCCGGTCTGCGACCAGTTCGGAAAGGCCGCTGCTGCCGCATTGGCTGCCCTCGTCATGTCAGCAACGGATCCTGCCGAGGCGATCGTTGCGACATCGCCGGTCAACGGATCGCTGCGTTCGAAGGTGGCCCCTTCGGAAGCATCCATCGCCTCGTTGTTGATCATCAGCTTTGCCGAAAACACCGTTCCACCATTCCCCACGCGTTGGTTCCACGTGATGACGCTCGCATTGTTGCCATGGGAGAAAACGAGCGGACGCGGCGCCACGAGGGCCGCCTGACCGTTCCTGCATCTGTTGAAGTGCCTCCTCCCAAAGGCTGATGGAGAAAAGGTTACGCCGATCTGGTACGGATGGAATGCGATTTATTGGGTTAATATTGTAATTATCCGGTGAAATCAGCATTGTTTGACTTGGGGAGTGGAGGAGAAGCGTTGGCGACGGACGGAGGGATTCATCACTATGCCAGGGGCGAGTGGCACGCTCCGTCGCTGTCGCACCGGCGCATCCGTTTTCAAAAAGGGCTGTATGCCGATTTCCATCATTTCCTTCTGCTCGGCGAGGGGAGCGGGGAACTTCACTTCGACAATGGCGAACATCGGCCGCTGCACGGACCGCTGCTCGCCTTCCTGCCGCCACAGGCGCGATGCGACCTGTCGATATCAGCCGGAACCGCGGCTCATCTGGTCGGCGCTTCGCCGCAGATCATGGTCGATGCGATCGGCGACAAGGTGGAATCCTATTCGCTGCGCATCTTCACCGAACAGCGCAAGCTGGTCGAGGCACTGGATCCCTTGACGGTCACCGAAATCAGTCCGCTGATCTCCGGCTTCGTGCGGGAATTGGGCGATCCCTCCCGCTCCTCCTGGATGGTCGCATCCGCCTATATCAGGCTTATCCTGATGGCGTTGTGGCGCGGCTCCGATGGCGAAAGAAGCGAGCAGCGCGGGCAGGGCGAAGTGGGATCGATCCTGCAGAGATACCGGCAACTGGTCGAGGCCGGTTTCCGCCAGCACCGGCCGATCAGCGACTATGCCGCAGAACTGGGCGTCACGACCGACCGGCTGCATTCCACCTGCCATAGGGCGCTCGGCCGCTCACCGATCCAGCTGCTGCACGAGCGCGTGGTGCAGGAGGCAAAGCTCAGATTGGAGCGATCAGCCCGCAATATCCAGGAAATCTCCGACAGCCTCGGCTTTCGCGACCCGACCTATTTCAGCCATTTCTTCAAGCGCAAGACCGGCCTTTCACCCGCCAGCTACCGCGAAATCGCCCGCGCTTCGGCCGGCTCGGGAAACAGCATGCTGTCCTCGGGCTATGCCGATTGGCCTTAGGTTGGGGGCTCCTTGGTCAAAGTAACAGCTTGCCAATCCTGGGTCATGGATCATGCGCCGGAATCAATCCCAAGCCGCGTAGGGCTGCAATGCGACGGGAGCAGTCCTACGCGGCTTAAAGGACCGAGTGATTTGGGGCCGACAGCAGACCGACAGCGCTTCGGGGCTCTAATCCTAAATAGCGGACCTTCACGTCAGAGCGAGTATTTTCGTTTCTTGACCGCATCCGGTCGTTCCGCGAAATAAGCTCGAACTTCCAGAATGCGACTCAAAGCCGTCAATGACAGCCGCCCAAATGAGGCGTATGATTGCTTATCGCTGGCTAGAACCTTTCAACCGTCAGCGACAGAGCGCGCAAGACTCCCGCCTTCATAAGAGCGCGCTTCAGCTCGCAAGCCTTCGGGCGCGCCCGACAAGATGTCGCACTGTGCCGGAATCTCTTTTGCTCGACTCCGGTCCAGACCCCTTTTTTATGGTTCGGAGGAGCGTACTGATGCAGATCATCCAAACCCGCCGCCGATTCCTGGCCGCCGCTGCAATGGCAGGCGCTGCCGGTATCGTCGGTCTTCCGGAGGCACTCCAGGCGGAACCGCTGGAAACGACCTCGGTTCGCCTGCCGCGGTACGTCGGTGGTTCCTACTGCTGGGCAGGCGCGTACATCGCCGGAGAACTGATGCGCGCAGAGGGCTTCACGGATGTCCGCTACGTCGAGGGCGACAGGAGCGTCGACCAATCGGAGTGGATGGCTCGCGGTGAGACCGATTTCTCTGTGAACTTTCCGCCTAATCAGATCGCGTCGATCGACGCCGGCGTGCCGATCAAGGTGCTAACCGGGTTGCACTCGGGATGCCTCGAACTGATCGCCAAGGAGAGCATCCGCAGCGTGACGGATCTCAGGGGCAAGAGGGTGGGCGTGGATGGTTTCAATAACTCGCGACACGTGTGGCTGACCCTCATGGCCGCCTATGTCGGGCTCGATCCCGTCAACGACATTCAGTGGGTCTTGACTGGAGACAACAAGCCGACGGAACTCTTTATCGAGGGGAAGATAGACGCATTCCTTGGCACGCCGCCCCAGCCGCAGCAGCTGCGCGCCAGCAAGATCGGCCACACGATCCTGAACAATGCCGTCGACCGCCCGTGGTCACAGTATTTCTGCTGCATGATCTCCGCCAGGGCGGACTACGTGAACAAGTACCCGGTGGCGACCAAGCGGGTCTTGCGGTCCATCGTTAAGGCCGCCGACCTCTGCGTGTCGGATCCGGCAACGGTGGCGCGGCAGATGGTCGATCGCGAGTTTGTCCCGTCATATGATTTCGCGCTGCAGACGCTGAAGGATATCCGCTACGACCGGTGGCGGGAATATGATGCTGAAGACTCTCTGCGTTTCTATGCCCTGCGCATGCAGGAGCTGGGCATGATCAAATCCACTCCGCAGGAGATTATCGCTGGCGGCACCGACTGGCGTTTCCTCGGCGAGTTGAAGCGCGAGTTGAAGACATGAGCAGGTGGCCGACGCTTCTTCTGTCACTGGCGCTACTTTCCGGGCCGGCGCATGCGCATGACGTATCGCACGATCAGCGCCTGCCGACGATCGGACCGGCGGCGGATTTCACGCTGACATCGCAGGACCGGACACCCGTTACGCTGCGCGACCTCCGCGGCAAGGTGGTCGCGGTTGCGTTCATCTTTGCTTCCTGTGCCGACATCTGCCCGATGCTAACCGACAACATGGCGCGCGTGAAAACTAAGCTGGGTGGTACGTTCGGATCCGAGATCGTTTTCGTTACCATTACCGTCGACCCGGAGCGTGACACCCCCGAGGTGCTGAAGCAATACGCCGGTAGTTTCGGCGCAGACTTAAAGGGTTGGTCATTTCTGACCGGTGATCCGGCAATTGTCCATGAGGTTGGACGAAAATACGGCGTTATCGCCAGGAAGACGGCGAAGGGTGACATCGATCATACTCTGCTGACGTCGCTCGTAGATCCGAATGGCATGTTGCGCGTACAATATCTCGGCGCTGGATTCGACCTGGAGGAGTTCCGGAGTGATCTTCTTAGCCTCCTGGAATAAGCCGATTAATCTCACGAGACGGCTGATCGACTGGGTCGCGCAGCTGCCGTTTGGCGTCCAGACCAAGCTGTTGATCGCGTTCCTGTCGATCGTCGGAATGCTGATCGTGCTTGGAACCGTCGGGTTGCAGGTGCTGAGTGGAGTCAACGCTCAGACGACCGAGCTGATCAGGCTTCAGCGTAAGATTGCCGCCTATCGCCAGGTCCAGCACGACACGACGAACCAGCTCTACAGCATCTCGACCGCACTTTTGCTTCAGGACGATGGGATGCTCGATACAGCATCCCGCCAGCTCAACCAGTTTGGATATGACCTCGACCGCATGGAGTTTGTCGCCGCAAGCGAGAAGCAGGTGTTGGCCCAGGTCCGGCAAGAATACAACCAGCTAACCGCAGAAGTCACGCATGTCGTCGAGTTCATCCGCGCCGGGCGCACAGACGAGGCGCGCAGGATGCAGCTCGATGAGATCATACCATCGGCCGACCGCCTCGAGCGGCTGACCAACCAACTGGTCAACATCGCGGAAGCCGACATGGTGGCGGCAATCAAGGCGACCGAAGGTGTGTATGGGACGTCACGACTGATCGTGGTCTCGTTTGCGGTAGGCAGCATCCTGCTTGCACTCGGGCTTGGCTACGTTATTTCTTGGTCATTGATCGAGCCGGTCAAAAAGATCGAGATGCGGCTGCGCCAGATCGCGGCCGGCGACTTTGCGCAACAGGTTACCGTCGCCAACCGGGATGAGCTTGGTGTGCTTGCCAGAAATGTCAATCAGACGTCCGAGCAGTTGGGGCGGCTATATCAAGAGGTACAGGTGCGCACGGCCGAACTTGCACGCTCGGTTGGCGAACTTGAGGCGCTCGGGGAAGTCAGCAAGGCTGTCAACTCGACGCTCGATCTTGACACCGTGCTGGAGACGATCGTCGCGAAGGCTGTCCAACTGTCGGACACGGATGAGGGCATTATCTATGTGTTCAGCAGCACAAGGCAACAATTCCGCCTCCGCGCTACTTTTGGGATGAGCAATGAGCGTATCGCCGCAATTTCCGACCAGCCGATAGGACTGAACGACGCAGCTATCGGCGACGCCGCACGGCGTGGGACGCCGATCCAAGTCCCTGACCTTGAAGAACAAACGCCACCTTCCGTTCAGAAGATCGTCTCCGACGCCGGATATCGCAGCGTCCTCGTGGTTCCATTGCTCGGGCCGAACAAGATCGTCGGTACGCTTGTCGTCAGGCGCCGCGAGCCAGGTGAATTCGGCGAACAGGTCGTGCACCTGATGGAAACCTTCGCAGCCCAGTCGGTGCTTGCCATCCAAAACGCGAAGCTGTTCCGCGAGATTGAGGAGAAAGGCCGGGAGCTCGAAGCAGCCAGCCGCCACAAGTCTCAGTTCCTCGCGAATATGAGCCATGAACTCAGGACACCGCTCAATTCAGTCCTGGGCTTCACCGAGCTGTTGGTCGACGGCGTCTACGGGGAGCTCCCGGACCGGGCGAAGACCACCGTGGCGCGCGTGCAAGCAAGCGGCCACCACCTATTGGGGCTCATCAACGACGTGCTCGATCTTTCAAAGATCGAAGCGGGCCAGCTGACGCTTGCGCTCGAGGAATACTCCGTCGGGCAGATTGTTCGATCGACTATTACGGCGGTAGAGCCGCTCGCGCGAGCCAAAGGTCTGATGCTCGCGGCGACTGTTGCCGAAAAACTTCCCATCGGACGGGGGGACGAACGCCGCTTGACGCAGGTCCTCCTGAATCTTGCCGGCAATGCCGTCAAGTTTACCGACACGGGTGCGATCGACATTCTTGCCGATGCGGTCGATGGACACTTCGAGATCACAGTGCGCGACACAGGTCCCGGCATTGCGGCTAAAGACCAGGTGCTCATCTTCGAAGAATTCCAGCAGGTCGACAGCAGCAGTACCAAGCAGAAGGGCGGCACCGGTCTAGGCTTGGCGATCTCAAAACGTATCGTTGAAATGCATGGCGGAACCATAGACGTCGAGTCCGTTCCCGGTTCAGGCTCGACCTTCCGCTTGAAGATTCCGATCCGGGTAGAGGAAAGCGCGGAGGCGGCATGAGCAAACGAATACTGATGGTGGAAGACACCGAGGACAACCGCCAGATCATCCGCGATCTCATGGGCACCACCGAATACGAACTGATAGAGGCCGCGGATGGTGCTGCGGGGGTCGCCGCCGCAGCAGCTGTGAAGCCGGACCTGATCCTCATGGACATTCAGCTTCCTGTGATAGACGGGTATGAAGCCGCCCGCCGTATCAAGGCCAACCCGGAACTCCGGCACATTCCAATCATTGCCGTCACCTCCTACGCGCTGTCGGGTGATGAGGCGAAAGCGCTTGCTGCGGGATGCGATGACTACCTAGCCAAGCCATTCAGCCCGCGTGAGTTGCTCGCGAAGGTTCGCGGATTGCTTGGTTGAGGGAGATGGGACATTGCACGATCCGCCTCTCATTCTTACCGTCGACGATACTCCAGAAAATCTGGAAATCTTGCGCCTTCGCCTTGAAGCGAACGGCTATGAAGTGATGACTGCCGCGGATGGCGAAGAAGGGCTTGCGAAGGTGCGTGAGTTCAAGCCGGATCTGATCCTCCTCGACATCATGATGCCTAAACTCGATGGCATCAGCGTTGTTCGCACGCTCAAGCAGGACGTCTCCCTTCGATCGATCCCGGTCATCCTTGTCACAGCGAAGGCCGATACGCGGGACGTGGTCGAAGGATTGGACGCTGGCGGCGACGACTATCTGACCAAACCCTTTGAGCACAGGGCGCTTCTGGCCCGTGTGCGTTCGATGCTGCGCCAAAAGGCGCTTCACGACACGGTCGAGAGCCAGGCACTGCGCCTGGAAGATCAGGCCGCCCAATTGGCGGCATGGAATCGGTCCCTTGAACAAACGGTGGCTGAGCAGGTAACGGAAATCGAGCGAATGGGCCGGCTCAGGCGATTTTTGCCGGCGCAGGTCGCCGACCTTATCGTCGCAGCGGGGGATGGCGACACGCTTCTCCAAAGCCACCGGCGCGAGGTGACAGTCGTTTTCTGCGATCTGCGCGGCTTTACGGCCTTCGCTGAGACCACCGAGCCCGAAGAGGTGATGACAGTCCTCAGCGAGTACCATTCCTGTCTAGGAGAGCTAATCACTCGCTACGGAGGGACTTTGGAGCGTTTTGTCGGTGATGGTCTACTTGTCGTCTTCAACGATCCTTTGCCCTGCGCTGACCACACGGAAAAAGCCGTCTCTATGGCCACGGGGATGCGCGATGCCATTGACGAGCATTTGGAACAATGGCGCAAACGTGGCTATTTGCTTGGTTTCGGGATCGGCATCGCCCGTGGCCATGCAACCATCGGGCAAATCGGCTTCGACCAGCGCTCGGATTATGCGGTCATCGGCACCATCCCCAACCATGCCGCCCGATTGTGCGAGCAGGCCAAATCACGTCAGATCCTCGTCAGCCAACGAGTCTTTGGCGCCGTGGAACCGTTGGTCGAAGCCGTTACAGTTGGCGAATTGAGTTTGAAAGGCTTTCATCGCCCGATGCCGGCCTACGAAATTATCCGGTGGCTTGGCTGAGGAGCCCTGGCCGATATGAGGTAGATCAAAAAGGCTGATACAGGCGGTGGGAGCGGCCGTTCCAGCGAAGGCAAGCGAACGGCTACAATTGGCGCAACCGCGATCTACAGTTCGACGATATCCTCGCTCAACTAACCTGAAGCCCTGAAAGTATTGTGAATGGGATGGGTAGCACTCAATTATTGCGGGAAAGACGCTAGCTGCCTGGACGGCTCACTTGCGGCATTGTCGCATTCATAGCCGACCGGCAGCTTTCAGAACGACAGACCGGGGTCTTAACGGCCGTCTTGGGGGCGAGAAGTTGCCGAACACCGATTGCCCAATGAATGTCCACTTCGGCCCCTTGGCGGAACCTGCTAAAGCTGGCTTGACGTCGACGAGAAGAGGAACCTCACGACAGCGCGAAGATCCTCACCTCTCTCCCGATGCCCTGAAGCTCCGCCATCCGGGAGGCCGAGGTGATGCCGCTGTCGCGGAGGATTTCTGAAACTTGGGCATCCTCGACGATTGCCTCCGTCGTCATGATCACATTGGGATCGGCTAGGCCCTGGACGCGCGACGCGATATTGACGGTCTGGCCGAAGTAGTCCTGCCGGTCGTTCAGGTTGACCGCGAGGCATGGTCCCTCATGGATGCCGATCTTCAGGAGAAGGTCGTCGCTGCCGTGTTCGGCATTTAAACGAAGCATCGCCTCCCGCATCTTGAGTGCGGCCGCCACCGCACGGTCCGGGCTCGGGAAGGTCGCCATCACGGCATCGCCGATGGTCTTGACGACCGCTCCGGCCTCTGTGGCGACGATCTCGTGAAGAACCCGGAAATGCGCGCGCACCAGATCGAAAGCGGCAAGATCTCCGACGCGCTCATAAAGCGCGGTCGAGCCCCTCAAGTCGGTGAAGAGGAAGGTCAGGCTGGTGATCTTGAGGCGCTGGTCGACATCGAGTGTGTCGGTCCGATAGATGTCTCGGAAGCTCTGGTTCGTCAGCAGACGCTTGGCTGTCAGGAAAGGCCGCCTGCGGCCCAAGAGGTCGTGCAGCTCGTCGCCTGCGATGCAGACGTTCGGCACCACTCTGCGATCGGTGTGGTTTTCGAGCGTCAGCCGCAGTGAGCCGGGGCGCAGGGTCAGCGTTTCGTTCAGCGCATGCGTTCGGCTGATGATCATCGAGAGGGTTTGACGTTCGTCGGTCGGCTCACCCTGCACGTCGATGAACTGCGCCGAGTGTGTGACCGGATCGAAAATGATGACGAACTGCGCCGGCAGTTGCAGGGAGACGAAGGCCTTTTCGCCCGGAGCCAGCTCGATCATCTCCAGCTGGATGCGTGAAAACCTCGCTTCGAGATCGTCAGGTAGGTCGACCCCGGAGCTGAAGAAGATCTGGCGGTAGTATTCAAGCGGCGCCAACCGATCGGGATCGTGACCGGCAATCCTGCGCACGCGCGGGCTGACTGTAAACGTGACCTCGACCATCTCGTCGAGAGTCGGCTCGTATCCGGCCGCGCAGAGCGCGCAATGATACGTCTCGTGGACGACGGTTTTGAGGGTTGCGCCGCTGTCGAGGACGCCGCCGCATCCCGGGCAAAGGACATTCCAGGTCATCTCGAATGCGCCTATGCGGGCTGCATGGAGAAACGCGGCGATGGTTTTCTCTTGGTCGAGATCATGCTTATCGGCGAAAGCGAGCGCATTGATGCGATTGAGCTCGCGATCCGAACCATGCGTGACGACGTTTTCGATGCACTCGACCGTCTGCGGGTCAGCCGCCTGTCGCAGGGAGGCAAAAAGTACGTCCACTTCGCTCATGAGACAAGTCTCCGTGTGCAGAACCCACGGCGGACGACGCCAGGATGGGGATCATAACACGGGGGTTACCCAATAGAAATCTAAAGGCTTGGATGCTGCTCGCTTCCCAAGCGAAGGCGGGTTTCAGTTCCCCTTGTATATCCGCTTCAGCGCCGCCAGCAGCGCGTCCAGTTCGTCGCGCGAAAACAGCTCGATGAAACGCTGCTCGTGCCTATCGATCAGCCCACGCGCCCTGGCGAGCATTGCGTGTCCCGCCTTCGTCAGATGGAGTTCCTGGCGCCGGCGGTCGGCCGCGGAGGGGCGGCGCTCGATCAGGTCGCGGGCTGCCAGCCGGTTGACGAGGGCCATCATCGTGGCCCGGTCGGTGCCGAGCGTATTGGCAAGGTCGATCTGCGATGCGCCCGGATTGCCGGCGACGAGTTCCATCACCGCCAGCTGCTTTTGCGTCAGCGCCAGTTCTTCCATGGTTTCGGCGAAGTCGCGATAGATCGCGACATGGGCCATGCGCAGATGAAATCCCAGCAGATCGCCAAGCCGGCCGACGTCGAGTCCCGGTGTCGCGGGAGCATCTTCACCCTCTAAATCGTCCTGCGGTGATTTTGTCGCCATCGTTCGTTCTCGCCTCGTCCAGGCGCCATAACCATCAAAATCAGCAGGTTAGTCAATATCCGTAGTGCGGATTTCCTCGCGCCATTCGCGCGATCGGATTTGTCTTAAACAGCCTCTTGCATCTTTCCGGGAAAGGATATTAGTATGTGTTGCATACAAATGTGATGCCTGCCGCGGGGAGCGGTGGGCATGGGAGGAGAAAATGGCGCATTCCTTTTCCGGGATGGCTTCGTCGGCGGATTGCGGACTGGTGACGGATGATCCGATCCTTTACCGCGCCCGCGTCGCACCGGACCGTCCGGCCCTGTTCGAGATCGCCACCAACAGGCAGCTCACCTTTGCCGAGCTCGATACGCGGATCGCCCGCTGCACCGGCCTGCTGAGCGATGTGCTCGGAGCGCGCCGCGATGGCGCGCGTGTCGCCATGCTGGCGCGCAACTCGATGGATTCGATCGTGCTTGCCTTTGCCTGCCAGCGTGCCGGCGCCATCTACGTGCCGCTCAACTGGCGCCTCAACGCCGCCGAGCTTCGGCCGATCCTTGCCGATTGCGCGCCGGTTCTGCTCGTTCACGACGAGGAGTTCGCGGCAACCGTCGCCAGCCTTGCGAGCGTCGATCCCGAGATGGCGGTGATATCGACGGCCGACGGCCCGGCCGGGCTCGCCGCGCGGATCGAGGCAAGCCTTCCGGCCGCGCCGGTGTCCGCCGATGCCGATGGAGCCTGCGTCCTTCTCTACACCTCGGGCACGACGGGACAGCCGAAGGGCGTCGTCATCACCCGCCGCAACGCTTTTTTTGCCGCCATTAATTTTTCCGTCGTCGGAGAGATCGGGCCGGGATCCGTCGCCCTGTGCGACCTGCCGTTCTTCCACACGATCGGGCTGATTGCCGTCGCGCGCACCACATTGATGCTGGGCGGCACGCTCGTCGTCTCCGATCGCTTCACGCCGGCGCGCACGCTCGCTGCCCTTGTCGACCGGCAGCGTGCCATCACCCATTATTTTGCCGTGCCGCAGATCGCGCTCGCCTTGCGCAACGATCCCGCCTACAGCGCCGCGGCGCTCGCCGGCCTGCATGCGCTCTTTGTCGGCGGCGCGCCGCTGACGCAGGCGCTGATCGAAAGCTATCTCGACGACGGCGTTGCGCTGGTCAACGGTTATGGCATGAGCGAGGCCGGAACGGTGCTGCACGTGCCGATCGATCGGCGCGCCGTGCAGGACAATCCCGGCAGCGTCGGTCTTCCGGCACCCTTGCTCGACATTCGCATCGTCGGCGAGGACGGCCGCGAGGTTGATGAAGGCGAGATCGGCGAACTCTGGCTGCGCGGGCCGGCGGTGACGCCGGGCTATTGGAACAAACCTCAGGAAACCGCTGCCGCCTTCACCGACGGCTGGTACCGCACCGGCGATCTCGGCCGGCGCGAAGCGAACGGCTTCTATCGCATCGTCGACCGGCTGAAGGACATGTACATCAGCGGCGGTGAGAATGTTTATCCCGCCGAGGTCGAAGCCGCACTCGCAAGTCATCCCGATATCCTCGACGCCGCGGTCGTCGGCCTTCCCGATATCCGCTGGGGCGAATGCGGTGTGGCTTATGTCGTGCTGCGGCCGGGTGCCGTGGCAACGGGCGATGAGATCGCCGGCTATTGCGCGGCAAGGCTCGCCGCCTTCAAGCGTCCGGCCCGCATCCTCTTCATCGAGGCCATTCCCCGCACCGCCTCCGGCAAGGTGCAGAAACATGTCCTGCGCCAGTTCCATTCAGATGAAACCCTTCAACGACAGGCCCTGTGACGCGGCCCCGGCATTCACGCCGAAACCCATGGAGTAATCTCATGACCGATATGCAATCGCCGGTTCTGGTCGAGTTCGACAACGGCATCGCCTTCGTGACCCTCAACCGTCCGGAAAAGCGCAATGCGATGAATCCGGCCCTGAATATCAGGATGCTCGAAGTGCTCGACGAGCTCGAGGGCGACGAGCGTTGCGGCGTCCTCGTCCTGCGCGGCGCCGGCGAATCCTGGTCCGCCGGCATGGATCTGAAGGAATATTTTCGCGACAATGACGACAAGCCGCGTGACGTCACGCTGAAGGCGCGGCGCCAGTCCGGCAACTGGTGGGGCCGGCTGATGTATTTCGAAAAGCCGACGATCGCCATGGTCAACGGCTGGTGCTTCGGCGGCGCCTTCACGCCGCTGGTTTCCTGCGATCTCGCCATCGCCGCTGAGGAGGCGAATTTCGGCCTCTCCGAGATCAATTGGGGCATTTTGCCGGGCGGCAACGTCACCCGCGCGGTCGCTGAAGTGATGCGCCATCGCGACGCTCTCTATTACATCATGACCGGCGAGTTGTTCGGCGGGCGCAAGGCCGCCGAAATGGGTCTCGTCAACGAGGCGGTGCCGCTGGCGGAGCTTGAAACCCGGGTCCGCAAGATCTGCGCCAGCCTGCTCGAAAAGAACCCGGTGACGCTGAAGGCCGCCAAGGACACCTACAAGCGCGTGCGCAACCTGCCATGGGAACTCGCCGACGATTACATCTACGCCAAGCTGGAGCAGATGCTGTTTCTCGACAAGACCAAGGGGCGTGATGAGGGGCTGAAGCAGTTCCTCGACGACAAGACCTATCAGCCGGGGCTCGGCGCCTACAAGCGCGGCCGCTGAGGACAGGCCCGACATGCCGGGCCGTTTGCGAGCCGATCATCTGGAGGAGGAAAGCAATGAAGATCCATGCCGCGGTGGCGCGTGCGCCCCATACGCCGTTTTCGCTGGAAAGGCTCGATCTGGAGGAGCCGCGCGAGGGTGAGATCCTGGTTCGCGTCGTGGCGACAGGGGTTTGCCACACCGATATCGTCATGCGTGACCAGCACCTGCCGGTGCCGCAGCCGGTCGTGCTCGGTCATGAGGGCGCCGGCATCGTCGAGCGTGTCGGGCCGGGCGTTGCCAAGGTCAAGCCCGGCGATCATGTGGTCATGACCTTCAATTCCTGCGGTCATTGCCCGAGCTGCAACGATCACGAGGAGAGCTATTGCCACGAATTCTTCCCGCGCAACTTCTTCGGTGCGCGCGCCGATGGTTCGAGCGGGCTCTCATGCGAGGGAGAGCGGGTTCACGGTAATATTTTCGGGCAATCCTCCTTTGCCAGCCACGCACTGTGCCATGAACGCAATATCGTGAAAGTGCCGAAGGAAGCGAACCTAGCGCTGCTCGGGCCGCTCGCCTGCGGCCTCCAGACCGGCGCCGGTGCGGTCATGAACGCGCTGAAGATCGAACCGGGAAAAGTGCTCGCGGTTTTCGGCATGGGCTCCGTCGGGCTTGCCGCCGTGATGGCGGCGCGGATCGTCGGCGCGTCACGGATCATCGCCGTCGATGTCAACCAGACGCGGCTGGCGCTTGCGGCGGAACTCGGCGCGACCGACATCATCAACGGCAAGGCGAGCGACGCGGTTGCCGCGATCATGGCGCTGACCGGCGCTGGCGTCGATTATTCGATCGATGCCTCCGGCGTGCCCGCCGTCATCGACCAGTGCGTGCGGGTGCTGGCGCCGCGCGGCACCTGCGGCATCGTCGGGGCCTCGCCCCATGGCGCAACGCTGACGCTCGACCTCACCCATATCCTGTCGGGCGGGCGCCGGGTCCGCGGCATCGTCGAGGGCGATTCCAATCCCGACGTGCTGATCCCGTTGTTGATCGACCTGCATCGGCAGGGCCGCTTCCCGTTCGACAGGCTCATCACCTTCTATGATTTCGCCGACATCAACCAGGCGGTGGAGGATTCGGAAAAGGGCATCGTGCTGAAACCGGTCGTGCGTCAGCCGGCCGTCTGACATCGTTCAAGGGAGGAAACAATGAACACCGTCACCCCAATCGCCACCGATACCAGCCCCGATGTCATGAAGGCGCTGCTTGGCCGGCAAAGGGCGTCGTTCCTGAGGGATGGCCCGCCGGGCATCGACACCCGTATCGATCGCATCGACCGCGTCATCGCCCTTCTTGTCGATCATAAGGATGCAATCGCCGCTGCCCTGTCGGAGGATTTCGGCAGCCGCAGCGTCGAGGCGAGCCTGCTTCTCGATGTCTTCACCTGTGTCGCTTCGCTCAAATACGCCAAGGCCCATCTTGTCGAATGGCTGAAGCCCGAGCAGCACGAGGCATTGTTCCCGGACGCCGTGGCCGAAGTGGTCTATCAGCCGAAGGGGATTGTCGGGATCCTGAGCCCGTGGAATTTCCCCTATCAGCTCGCCCTTGCGCCGCTTGCCGGCATTCTCGCCGCCGGCAACCGCGCCATGATCAAGCCGTCGGAGGTGACGCCGGCCTCGGCCGAATTGATGGCGGAACTCATTGCCGGGGCCTTCGACGAAACGGAAATATCAGTCGTTCAGGGCGGACCGGCGACGGGCACGGCCTTTACATCCCTTGCCTTCGACCACCTGATCTTCACCGGCGGAACCGCGGTCGCCCATCATGTCATGCGCGCGGCGGCGGAAAACCTGACGCCGCTGACGCTGGAGCTCGGCGGAAAGTCGCCCGTCATCGTCGGCCGCTCGGGCGACCTCGCAGACGCGGCGCGCCGGGTCATGACCGTCAAGACGCTGAACGCCGGCCAGATCTGCCTTGCACCTGATCATGTCTATGTGCCCGAGGAAAGCGTCGAAGCCTTTGCCGGCCACGCGGTCGCGGCGGTCGGCGCGATGTATCCGGCGCTGAAGGAAAATCCTGACTACACCTCGATCGTCAATGCTCGCCACCACGCCCGCATCCAGGGCCTGATCGACGATGCCAGGGCCAAGGGCGCGAGGATCGTCGAGATCAACCCGGCGGCAGAGAATTTCTCCCAGCAATCGGTCCACCGCATGCCTCCGACCTTAATACTCGATCCCACGGAAGAGATGCACGTGCTGCAGGAAGAAATCTTCGGACCGGTGCTGCCGGTCCTTCCCTATCGCGATATCGCCGACGTCATCGATCGTATCAATGCCAGGCCGCGCCCGCTCGCTCTCTATTACTTCAGCCAGGATCAGCAGGAGGAGGCCCGCGTGCTCGACAATACGACTTCCGGCGGGGTGACGGTCAACGACTGCATGAGCCACGTCACGGCGGAAGGCCTGCCCTTCGGCGGCGTCGGCCATTCGGGCATGGGTTCCTATCACGGCAAATTCGGCTTCCTCGCCTTCTCGCATCCGCGCGCCGTCTATCACCAGAGCAGGATGGTGGAAGCGGAATACATGATGCGGCCGCCCTATGGCGATGCGATGCGTGGCTTCTTGGCGGCGGCGATCTGCAAGTAGTCGAAGAAGCGTTGGACGATGCCGTCGGCAGCCGCGGCTGCTGGCGGCATGGGCTGGCCGCTTGCAACGGCCCGATTGCGCAGGCTTATCCGGATAACGGTATATTGTGTCATTGGGATATGTGTCCCGACGCAGAGGATGCTGTTGTTAAATATACCTTATGCAGCGGCTGCTAGGCGTTGAACCGCAGGGCGTTGCGGACATGATGTCTCTTGCCGTGCTGGAGCATGACCTTTCCATAGATGTTGCCAAATCTGGCAGCGGGCCTCTCTGCCCATACCTAATCGTCGGGGCGGACGCCTGCTTTCCTGTCATCGCATTGCTGCCGACCGGCCGGGAGACGCGTCTGCGAAGGAATATGGCTTGATAGGTCTTTGATTTAACGAAGCTCAAACCAGTGTTGCCCTATGATTGGTTCGATACATGTATTGGAAGGTGGATCCAACGCAGTGAATGGCATCTGGACGCAATTCGGTGGCAACCTGTCATTCGTGTGCCTGGCGATTTCGCTCTGGGCGCATTTCTCGATCCAATTTCAGCGTCGTTCGGTCACACAGGAAAAAATCGCCTTCGGAATCATAGCCGGCGGCGCCTCCATCGGCTCCATATTGCTGGCCGTCGAAGTCAATCCCGGCATTTATATCGACATCCGCTTTTCGCCGCTTGCTTTGGCGGGCATGTTTGGCGGACCGATCGCGGCCGCCTTTGCGGCGTCGCTGGCGATAGTCTTCCGCTTCTGGGTCGGCGGCGCGGCAATGATCGACGGTCTGATCGCAATTGCTGTCGCGACCGGTATCGGCCTGGCTGCCAACGTCTGGATCCGCAAGAGATCTCCCGAGCTGATAGATGTTGCGCTGCTGAGCCTCGCGCTCGGCGGCGCACTGATTGTTTTGATGGCGGTGCTTCCCACCCTGGTCCACGCCCGCGTATTGGCCATCATCGGTCTGCCGATGACGGTATTGAATTGCCTGGCGACGGTGCTGTGTGGTTTCGTTCTGTTGAAGACGCAACAATGGGAGCTGGAGCGAAGCATCCTGGTGACCGCATTTTCGCAGTCGCCCGATTATCTCTACGTGAAGGACCGAAACAGCCGGTTCATCACCGTCAATGAAAATATGATCCGCCTTTTTCGTTTCAGAACCACGGCGGAGATGACCGGATTGTCGGATTTCAATCTTATCTCGCGGCCGCGCGCCGAAGAATTTTATTATCTCGAACAGCAGGTCATGGACACCGGGGTGCCCCTGATCGACTCCGTCGAGCGTGTCGAAGACAGATACCTGCTCGCCTCCAAGGTGCCGCTGAAGGATAGGCAGGGACGGGTGATCGGCCTGGCCGGCGTCACGCGTGACGTGACGGAGCGGGCTGCTCTGGAGCGGGAATTGCGCAAGAGCAAGAACCTGCTGTCACATGCGATGGCCGGCATGTCCGATGGCATCGCCATGTACGACAGCAAGGGTTTTCTGGTTTTTTGCAACGACCAGTATCGCGCCGCCTTTCCGCTATCCGGAGACGCCCGCGTGGTTGGCGCTCATATCAGCGACATCCTTCGCCGCGTTGCCGAAACCGGCGAGCGCACGGGTATCCCGGACGCTGACCGCGAAGAGTGGATCAGGTCCGTCAGTGCGACGTTGCACAGCAACAAGGACGAAGAGGTTCAGCTTCACAACGGCGACTGGCGCAGCATCCGGACAAGGTTAGCGGAAGACGGCACGGCGATGGCCGTTGTCTCCGACATCACGGCGACCAAGCAGGCGGAAATCGCCCTCCGGCTGTCGGCGGAGCAGCTGAAGTCCCTCGCCGAGACCGACGGGCTCACCGGCATGGTCAACCGCCGGGCCTTCGACGAGGCTTTCGCCCGCGAGACCGCAGGCAGCGCCAGGAAAAACACGCCGTTCAGCCTTCTGATGGTCGATATCGACCGCTTCAAGGCCTATAACGACACCTATGGTCATCCCGCCGGGGACCAATGCCTGCGTGTCGTCAGCAGGTGTCTTCGCCAGTCCGTAAGCCGCCCGGCCGACATCGTCGCACGCTACGGCGGAGAGGAATTCGTGGTTCTGCTGCCTGCAACCAGTGCGAAGGGGGCGATGATCGTTGCCGAACAGTTCGCACGTCTCCTAAGCCAGGAAAATATCGTTCATACCGGCAGCGAATTCGGCCGGGTGACCGCCAGCATCGGCATATCCTGTGCGACGGGAGCCACCTTGAGGATCAACCCGAACCGCCTCCTGAGCGAGGCCGATGCCGCGCTCTACGACGCCAAGACGCAAGGCCGCAATCGCATCCTGGCACATTCACCCGAGGAGCGGCACGCCATCAAGGACGTCGGCTAGTCGAATCCTTGATAGGTTTTTCCTATCGAGCCATCGCGCGTGCGCCCTTGATGTTTTCCCCGCTTCGACAATACAGGGCGCATGGACACAAAATTCATTGGTAAGAAGTCGGCAGCAGCCGGGGGCTGGGGCGCTTTGAAGAGCTGCGGCAAGCGCTTGCTGCAAAGCGGCATGCCGATTTCAGGGGCGCGGACGATGCTGAAGGCGAACCAGCCGGATGGGTTCGACTGCCCGGGCTGCGCCTGGGGCGATCCCGAGCACGGATCGTCGTTCGAGTTCTGCGAGAACGGCGTGAAGGCCGTCGCCTGGGAGGCGACGGAAAAGCGGGCAACGCCCGCCTTCTTCGCGGAAAGGACTGTATCGCAGCTGCGCCAGTTGACGGACTATGAACTGGAACTCAATGGCCGCCTCACGCATCCGATGCGCTACGATGCGGCGAGCGACCGTTACCTGCCGGTCGCGTGGGCGGATGCCTTTGCCGAGATCGGCAGCATCCTGAGGGGGTTCGATAGCCCCAACCGGGCGGAATTCTACACGTCTGGCCGGGCGAGCAACGAGGCCGCCTTCCTGTACCAGCTGTTCGTGCGCGTCTACGGCACCAACAATTTTCCCGACTGCTCCAACATGTGCCACGAGGCGAGCGGCATCGCCATGCGCCAGGCGGTCGGTGTCGGCAAGGGTACCGTGCTGCTGGAGGATTTCGAAGAGGCCGACGCGATCTTCGTGATCGGGCAGAACCCGGGCACCAACCATCCGAGGATGCTCGGCGATTTGCGCCGGGCGGCCATCCGCGGCGCGCGCGTCGTCGTCTTCAATCCCATCCGCGAACGCGGCCTGGAGCGCTTCTCCGACCCGCAGGACAAGGTCGAGATGCTGCGCGGCGGCTCGACCGATATCGCCAGCCTTTATCTGCAACCGCAGCTCGGCGGCGACATGGCCGCGGTGCGCGGGATGGCAAAGGCCGTTCTGGCCGCGGAAGACGCAGCGGTCGAAGCCGGTCTGCCCTTCGTTCTCGACCACGCATTTCTCGCCGAACACTGCGCGGGTTTTGCAGAATACCGGGCGGCGGTCGAGGCGACGAGCTGGGCTGACATCGAGGACCAGTCGGGACTGAGCCGGCAGGAGATCGAACGGGCAGCCGATGTCTATATCAGCGCCGAGCGGGTCATCTGCACCTGGGCGATGGGCGTGACCCAGCATCTGCATTCCGTGGCGACGATCCGCGAGATCGCCAACTTCATGTTCCTGCGCGGCAATATCGGCCGGCCGGGGGCAGGCCTTTGCCCGGTTCGCGGCCATTCCAACGTGCAGGGCGACCGCACCGTCGGCATCAACGAAAAGCCGGCGGACGATTTCCTCGATGCGCTGGAGAAGCATTTCCGCTTCACCGTTCCTCGCGAACATGGTCACAATGTCCTTGCCGCGATCGGCGCGATGCTCGATGGCTCGGCCGAGGCCTTCATCGGGCTTGGCGGCAATTTTGCCCGCGCCACGCCCGACAGCGCGCTCGTTGAAAAGGCGTTGCGGCGGCTGAAGCTGACGGTGCACATCGCCACCAAGCCCAACCATTCGCATCTCATGCCCGGCGAGGTGGCCTTCATCCTGCCGTGCCTCGGACGCACCGAGATGGATCTGAACGCGGCGGGCAACTCCCAGCTTATAAGCGTCGAGGATTCGATGAGCATGGTGCATGGGTCTGCCGGCATCAATCGTCCGGCCTCGCCGCATCTCCTCTCGGAAGTCGCCATCATCGCCGGCATTGCACAGGCGACGGTCGGCTCCGCCGTGGTCGACTGGGAAGAGCTTGCCGACGACCACGACCGCATCCGCGATCATATCGAGACGACCATTCCAGGTTTCGAAAATTACAATGCGCGCTTGCGCAAACCGCGCGGTTTCCACCTGCGCAATACGGCAGCCCATCGGGAGTGGGATACGCCGGCAGGCAAGGCATCATTTTCTTGCGAAGCGCTTCCGGAGGAGACGGTGCATCAGCGGGCGCGAAAGGGTGAGGGGCGTTTCGCCCTGCAGACGTTCCGGTCGCACGATCAATACAATACGACGGTCTACGGTCTCGATGACCGATATCGCGGCGTCTACGGGGAGCGGCAGGTCATCTTCATTCATCCAGCCGACCTCAAGGCGATGAATGCCGAGGCCGGTGATCGGATCGACGTGGTCGGCGAGCATGATGACGGTATCGAGCGCATCGCCGAGAATTTCCGCTTTGTGCCCTATGACATTCCGCGAGGAAGCATTGCGGGTTACTATCCCGAGCTGAACGTGCTCGTGCCGCTTGGCAGCGCGGGCGTGGAAAGCGATACGCCCACCTCGAAATCGATCATGGTGTCCTTCCGCCGGCGACAAGCCGCGTGAGCCAAGAGGCCTCCGAGGCCGATCGTTTTCTTGCCCTCGTCGCTGCGGCGCAAGGCAGGGATATCAGGCTGACATCTATACAGGCCGGTCTCCTTGTCGCCGCGGAATTGGGGATTGCGCATGACAGCCGCGCCTTTGCGCGCCTGCTGGGGATCGCGCATTCTCTCGTGCTCAGGGAGCTCAACGCGCTCGCGGAACGCGAAGACGTGCTGCAGATCGTGAAGCGGGATCTAAGGACGATGAGAGTGCACTACACATTGCCGCCGCCGCCGGATGAGGCGTAAACACCCCTGCGCCGCAAGCCACGGCCTCTATCGACGGATCACGCGCTTCCTGGTGTCGGAAGGGTATTCTCCGTATGTGGTTTTATAGACTGCCGAAAACCGGCCGAAATGAAAGAAGCCCCATTTGAGGCAGATGGCCTTCATGGTCTCCTTGCTCTCGGGATCGAGCAGATCCTGGCGCGCGGCACGCAGCCGAAGCGTCAGCAGATAGACGGCGGGAGAGGTTCCCCTGAACGCACGAAAACCGGTCTCGAGCGCCCGGCTGGATACGCCGGCGGCTTCGGCCACCTTCGGCATGGTGATCGGCTGATCGATATTGGCGTGCATGAATTCGATCGCCCTGCGGACATGCCGGGGGGCGATCAGGGCGGGGCGATTCTCCAGGAAATGCGACAGCCGGTGCGGCACCAGGCGCACGACCAGATCGGCGAGCGCCTGCGTCATATGCGCCATGGCGATCGGCGACTGCAGCAAGGGGCCATCGTCGCGCATGCCTGAGATGATCGTCTCCGTGAGATTGCCGATCAACCGGCCTTCAGGCTTGGACAGATCCAGTTCGGGCAGCAGGTCGAGGGAGCCGCTGAACGGCATCTCGAAAGTCTGGCCGATCGTCTGCAGGATGACAGGCCAGTTGATCAGCAACTCGTCGATGACGTTCGATTGCCCATGCATGATGACGCTGTTGGGCTCGAAATTGTTATAGAGAAGCAATTTTCCTTGCCCGGCCTCGGCGATGCGGGACGATCCGTAGGTTACCCCCATGCCGCCGCTGCGCGGCACGACGATTGACAGATACTCCGCCGTATCGGCGGTCGGCTCGATATTGAACTGAAACTCCGCCTCATGATAACCGGTGAGCAGGACTGCTTTTTCACAGACCGAGAAATCCAATCCCCAATGGAAGTCCTGGGCGCGGCCGACAGGCTCTGCATCAAATGCGCCAAAAGCGCCGCCCAGCGTTTCGACCATGTTGTCGAAGGACGAACCACTAAATCGAAATGAAAATGGGGGAGGGCTATTTTCAGTCATGCTGCTCCCATTGTTCGGCCCGGCTGTTTCGGCATGCTCTTTTCCAAGGCTCGCAGGTGCCAGCGCGACGCGCGGCCGACCCGAATCTCGGATTTGTGCGCGTACCTCTGCCAGCCTTGCCGGTCGTCATGGATGGTCGTCCCCCGCCGCGGCGCTCCATCTGAGTCCGCAGATGGAGCGGATGAGCGGGGCTTGGATGTATATTAGGCGATTATTGGATAAAGTGCAGCAGCTTGCAGCAGAGCAGGTGGATCTCCGCGTGCTATCGGCATCGAGGTCAGCGGCTTGCGCTAGCTGATGCAGGCCGAATCCGGGCACGGTAAACGTCAAAAAGACCAGCCCGTTGAATGCATTAGTTCCCATCCAGATCAGGAACTGACAGAACCCGCGGCCATTGGCAAGACTTCACGCTGCCGGTCATAACGACAACCCGCTGGCAAACGATCACGCTGATGGAGCGATTCTACAGCTGTATCCGCCGCGCCGCAGGGTGACCGCGGCGATCTGGCCGAGATGCGCATCATCTGAAACTTATAGAGAACGCCCCATTCGAGAGCCGCGCAGTCGCCTGCCGAAGGTTCTTAGTGGACCGCTTAAAGATGGCCTTCGGCAGGCAGACAGGCATGCAGACATACGCACGGGATGGAGTGCGTATGTAAGATCCCTTCCATCCTTTGGGGGGTCATGGGATGGATGGGCTTGGCTTTTAGACCGCAAACCATCATGGCCTTGGTCGGGTTTCATCTTACTGTTCCTTAGCTATGGAGCAATTGTCTGGCCCCGATATTGTCGGCCAACCGGCTTTTCGTGACGCAGTCTGGACTGATCTTGCGCAAAATGTACATGAACCGGTCCCGCTGAAGCCGCCTGTTGCGCGCAATGAACGCCGGCATGATGCCGCCGGGCGCGATGCATTCGGTTGTTTCCGTTGAGCAATGATTTTCTCACTGAAGGCACAAGCGACGGATCGTTTCCAACAGGCCTATGTCGACGTCAAGACGATCGGTTTCCGCGACGCTCGCGGGCATCGTCCTGTCTCCGGGGATACGGACTCCCCTGGAACGCAGCCGTTCCAATTGGGCCTTGGCGCGCTCCGCGAAATCCGAATCCGCGGCCGCGGGAAAGAGCGCGATCACCGTCATTCCCGCATTCACCGGGTGCTCGCCCGAGAGAAAGTGGCCGGCATCGAGCGACCACGCGGCCCCGGAAAGACCCGCCGAAAGCATCTCGACGATAAGGGCGATATTGCCGCCCTTGTAACCGCCGAAGGGCAGGAGAGCACCGAGCATCGCCTTAACAGGATCGGTGGTGATGGCGCCGGTTTCGTCGATGGCCATGCCGTGAGCGATCGGCAATTGCGCCTTTGCCGCCTCGGCAAGCGTTATGAACGCCGTCGCACTCGTCGCCTGGTCGATGACGACAGGCGGCAAGGGTTCCGGCATGGGCACGCCGAAGGCGAGCGGATTGGTGCAGTAGACGCGCTCGCCGCCCTCGGCGGCGGCCATCAAGGCCGGTCCGTTGGCAGCGGCGATGGATATCAACCCGTCCTGAGCGAGGCGCCGGACGTAGTATCCCAATTCCCCGGCGGTATAGCTGTTTCTTTGCGTAAGGACTGAGATGCCGAAGGTTTTCACGCACTTTACGAAGTCGTCGTAAATGAGATCAAACCCGAGCTGCGCTATGCCGCCGTCCGCATCGGCCTGGATCAGGGCCGGCAGCACATGGTTGAAGCGGGGCTTGGCGTCGCCATTGATCCGCCCGTCGCGCAGGCTGGTGAGATAATCGACGAAATGCGGAAAACCGAGCTCAGTGCGCCCGAAGCAGGCGGCCGAGAGCGTTGCATCGACAAGCGCCTTCGCCATGGCCGGGCTGCCGCCGCAGGCGAGACAGGCTTCGAGCGCCAGTTGGCGGAGCTCGTCGATCGGCATTCTCATCTTCTGCCCGGCCATCACAGCGCCAATGCCGCTCGTCTGCCCTCATAGAAGGCATAAGGCGCCTGGCGCGGCGCAGCGCAGTCCCCGATCTCCACCACCTGACGATCGTTTGAACGCAGTTCATCGCCCAACCAATTTGCTGCCGCATTGGTGGTGGCGAGCACCAGGCTGTCGCCTTCCTCGAAGAAACGCTCGCCGGTATTGTGATCCAGCAGGGTGACGCCATTACCGTGCCATTCCAGCACGCTGACCTCCAGAAGCCATTTGACGCCCAGCGTCTTCAACGTCCGGCGCAGCGGGACGTCGGCGGTGGTGCGCTGAAGCTCTTTGCCGATGAACGGGTCGGGCGAGAGCATCGTCACCAGGTGCCCATCTTCGGCGAGCTTCCAGGCGGTTCCGCAGCCGCGCCAGCCGCCGCCCTCGTCCAGCAGCAGAACTCTCTTCCCCGGCCTTGACTGCCGCGCCATGACGGCCTCGACGGTGAAGACGTTTCCTTTTTCGATACCGGGCAGCGTCGCAACTGAGGGCAGAGCCTTCTGGAAGCCGGTTTCGGGTGAATGGGAACCCGTTGCCAGGATGACGGCGTCTGCGCCGATGGCCTCGACATCCGATGCCTCGACATAAGAGTTGAGCCGGATATCGACGCCGAGCTTCGTCAGCTGCCGCTCGTACCAGCCGATGAGGTCGAGGATTTGCGCCCGGCGAGGCTGCATGCCGGCGAGCAGGAAATTGCCGCCGAGCCGGCTGGATGCTTCCGCGAGGATGACCCGGTGGCCCCTTTCAGCGGCGGCGCGGGCGGCTTCCAGGCCAGCAGGCCCGGCGCCGACCACCAGCACCGTCCTCGGCTGGCCGGCCGGTGCGAAGCGGTCGCCGCCCCATTGATATTCCCGTCCGGCCGATGGGTTGATGAGGCAGCTTATCCAATAATCGCGCGAACGCCGGCCCCAGCACATCTGGTTGCACGAAATGCAGCCACGAACATCGTCGGGGCGGTCCTCGCCGGCTTTTCGAGCCAGATGCGGATCGGCAATCTGGCCGCGCACGATCGAGACAAGGTCCGCCGCTCCTTCTCCAAGAACGGTTTCGCCGTTCTCCGGCGTTCTGATATGGCTTTCGGCAATGACGAGCGCATGTTTGACGGATCGCCTGATCGTTGCGGCAAGCTCGGCGCCGAGCTTCTCCTGGTAGAGGAATGTCGGCATCAGCTTGTGGAAGTCGAGATAGCCGCCCGAACCGCAGGTCACATAGTCGACGAGACCGAGTTCGTCATGGAGAGCGACGATCTCGGCAAGCTCGTCCCGCGTCAGCGCAACGCTATGATCGGGCTCATCGCTGATCGCAAGCCCGATGATGAAATCCTGACCGCACACTGCCCGGATGCGGCTGATGATTTCCCGCGAGAAGCGGGTCCGGTTCTCCAGCGAACCACCCCATTGATCCTCTCGCCGGTTCGACCAAGGCGTCCAGAACTGCTCGATCAGGCCGAGATAGGCCGCCCAGACTTCGACGCCATCGAAACCGGCCTCGCGACAGCGCCGCGCCGCCTGCACGAAGCCGTCGATGGTTTCCCAAATCTCAGCCTCGCTCATGGAATGCGAGCCATCGCTGTCGTGATAACTGGGCAAGCCGGAAGGAGACCAATGCGGGTGGTATGAATTGTCGGAATCCCCATGCGCGCCGACATGGTAGAGCTGCTGGATCGCGACCGCGCCGTTTTCCTTGATCGCGGTCGTGACCTTGCTGAAGTGAGGGATCACGCTGTCGTCGCCGGGAAGAAAATTTCCGCGCGTCAGCACGGCCGCGGGATGCACCGGCATCGGTTCGACCACGATCATCGCGGCGCCACCGATCGCGCGCTCGGCATAATAGGCGACGTGGCGTTCGCCGGGTACACCGTCGCTCGCCATGTTTGCCGTATGCGCTCCGAAGACGATCCTGTTGCGCAAGGTTTGTCCGCGCAGGCCGATCGGCGAAAACAGACGCGGGAAGAGCTTCGACATGGTGATTCCCAAGCGTCAGGCGGCTGACTTCCAGGCTCCTGCGATGGCGACGCGCCCGATATCGGCGTCGCCAACGAACCAGAAAGACGGCCGCATTTGGAGCTTCAAAGTGCGACCGAGAGGGCACTGTCGCGTCGGGGAGCCACCTCGTGCGAGTTCACCATCGCGCCCGCGAGCTGGCGGAAGGTAACAAGCCCCAATGCTTCCCCGGATGGTGAAACCACCCTGGCATCGTCGTGTGCCTCCGATGCCAGAATCCGGACGGCGTCTTCGACGGTCGTGCCTGATGCGATCGTCAATCCACCTGGGACCGCGCCGGAATGCAGGGATGTCATGATGGCATCGACCTGGATGACCCGGCCTCGATTGACCTCCTTGACGAAGTTGGCGATGTAGGCGTCTGCCGGACGCAGAACGATGTCCTGGCTGGTGCCCTGCTGGATGACTTCGCCATCGCGCAGGATCGCAATCTGGTCGCCCAGCCGAAGGGCCTCATCGAGATCATGGGTGATGAAGACGATGGTCTTCTTGATCTCCTTCTGAATGTCGAGAAGGACCGACTGCATATCGGTGCGGATCAAAGGGTCGAGCGCCGAATAGGCCTCGTCCATCAGCAGAACCGGCGCATCGTTCGAGAGGGCGCGTGCCAGCCCGACGCGCTGCTGCATGCCGCCCGACAGCTGGTTGGGATATTTGCTCTCGAAGCCCTTCAGGCCGACCCGCTCCAGCCAGCCCATGGCGACGTCAACGGCTTTCGAGCGCTCCATGCCCTGCACTTCGCGGCCGAAGATAGTGTTGTCGAGAACATTCCGGTGCGGCAGAAGCGCGAACTTCTGAAACACCATTGCCGTCTGGTGGCGCCGAAACGTCCGCAATTCGGTCTCGTTCATTTTCACCACATCGACGCCGTCGACAAGCACTTCGCCGGCGGTTGGATCGATCAGACGGTTGATGTGGCGGATGAGCGTCGATTTGCCCGAACCCGAAAGGCCCATGATGACCTGGATGCGGCCCGAGGGTATCTCGACATTGATATCTTTCAGGCCCAGCACGTGGCCGTGCTTTTCATTGAGCTCGGTCTTCGACAATCCCTTCTTGACGGCATCGACATGAGCGCCGGGATTGGGACCGAAGATCTTGTAGAGATGGCGGATCTTGATGCCGCCGAAACGTTGATCAGCCATGGACGATCTCCCGATGTTTCTGGAGCCGCTTGCCATACGCCTGGCTGACCCGGTCGAAGATGATGGCGATACCGACGATGGCAAGGCCGTTGAAAATACCCAGGGTGAAGTACTGGTTGGCGATCGCCTTCAGAACCGGCTGGCCAAGGCCCTGGACGCCGATCATCGAAGCGACGACGACCATGGCGAGCGCCATCATGATGGTCTGGTTGATGCCGGCCATGATGGTGGGAAGCGCCAGCGGCAGCTGGACCTTGAACAGCTTCTGCGAGCTCGACGTTCCGAACGCATCGGCTGCCTCGAGCACGTCCTTGTCGACCAGGCGGATGCCGAGGTCGGTCAGCCTTATCATCGGCGGGATGGCGTAGATGACGACGGCGATCAGTCCCGGCACCTTGCCGATGCCGAGCAGCATGACGACAGGGATCAGGTAGACGAAGCTCGGCATCGTCTGCATGACGTCGAGGATCGGATTGATAACGCGCTGCAGCCGGTCGGAACGCGCCATCAATATCCCCATCGGAATGCCGATGGCGATGGAGAGCACGGTACAGACGAAGATCATCGAGACCGTCCGCATCGTATCGTCCCACATGTCGAAATAGCCGATCAACAGCAGTGTGACGAGACAGCCGAGGACGATCTTCAGGCTGCGGCTTCCAAACCATGCGATGACAAGGATGATTGCCGTAATGATCGGCCACGGCGTCTGCGTCATGAAGCGGTCGGCGGCGATCAGGAAATGCTGCAGCGGGGAGAAGAGGCTTTCGATCGCGTCGCCATAGCTGCGGGTAAATGCGCGAAAACCGTCATCGATCGCCTTCTTCAGATTGCGAAGGGCATCGTCATCCATATGCGGGAATTTATAAAACCATTCCATTCGGTTCCCCTTTTTCTTCAAAGAGCCGTGGCAGTCTTTTTGATTTTATCGGCAGCGAGAGGCGGTGCGCATTAAGCGCACCGCAGTAGTCGGCGTTAAAGAGCAGCTTCGATCTTCGTGGCTGCCTCAGGCGAGACCCACTTGGTCCAGAGGTCCTTGTTTTCTTTGAGGAAGTGCTTGGCACCGTCCTCGCCGGTCGCCTGGTTGTCGGTCATCCACGCCATCAGCTTGTTGACCGTGTCATTGCTCCAGGAGCGCTTCGTCAGGTAGTCCATGACCTCCGGCCCGGCCTTTTCCGAGAAAGGCTTTGCAACGAGGGTGACGATCTTGTCGACCGGCCATGCGTTCGGCTTCGGATCGGGGCAATCGGCGACGGTGTTGCAGCGCTTCCATTCGGCGGCGTCATTCGGCACGCCGGCTTCGAGCTTGACCATTTCATATTTGCCGAGCAGCGCGGTCGGCGCCCAGTAATAGCCGGCCCAGCCTTCCTTGCGTTCGTAAGCCTTGGAGATCGAACCATCGAGGCCGGCAGCAGAACCGGTATCGACGAGGGTGAAGCCGGCCTTATCGGCTTCGAAGGCCTTGTAGAGCTGCGTGGTCACCACGGTGCCGCCCCAGCCCTGCGGGCCGTTATAGATGGCGCCCTTCTTCGCATCCTCAGGAGCGGGGAAGAGTTCCGGATGCTTCAGCACGTCGCCGATGGTCTTGATATCGGGATGAGCGTCGGCCAGATATTTGGGAATCCACCAGCCCTGGACGCCGCCATCGGGCAAGGGAGAGCCGACCTGGACGATCCGGCCTTCATCCGTTCCCTTCTTGACGACATCGGGCAGCAGGTCGATCCAGGCTTCCGGCGCGATGTCAGGCTGGCCCTTTTCGGCCATCGAGGTAATCGTCGGGACGGTATCGCCGACGGTGATTTCGGCATCACAGCCATAACCTTCGTTCAGGATGAACTTGTCGAGGTTGGAGAGAACCTCTGCACTCTGCCAGTTCATGCTGGCGATGGTCACCGTGCCGCATTCGGCGGCGCTGGCGAAAGACGCCCCGCCGATCAGGCCGAACGTCAGACATGTCGATGCGAGTAGTTTTTTCATTCTCGTTCCCTCTGTTTAGCGGCCGGTTTTGCTGAGCGGGGCGCCGCAGGACCCACTCCAACGGTTGTCAGGAAGCGTCTCCCATACTCACCGATTTCTTGAATGCTGCCGACAGTCCCTCCGCAACCGAAGCGTCGAACCCGGCAGCGCGCATGCCTTCGATGGCCGCCGCAGTGGTGCCGCGATAGCCAACAAAGGTTTGAACGACATCGTCAGGAGAATCGTCTTGGCGCTCCAACAGGCGGCCGGCGCCCGTGATCACCGTGTTGACGGCGCGGCGCGCAATCTCCGCCGGCAGGCCATTGGCGACGGCGTCGCGCATCATGGCGGCGGCGAGCAGCGCCGGGAATGCCGGTCCAGACCCGGAAAGGCCGGTGAGGTAATCGATGTCGCTTTCCCTTGCGACCTCGTCCTCAGATCCGCATGCTTGAAAAATCGCGCGGACGAGCGCCCGGTCGACTTCGGTGACGTCGCTCGCGCCAATCCACGGCGTATAGGACTTGGCGACTTCGGCAGCGGCATTCGGCAGAGCGCGCACGACGCGACCGGTGTTGTGGCACTCGGAAAGTGCGTCCAGGCGGATGCCCGCCATGACCGAGATGACCAGCTTGCCGCCGGCATCGACATCAAGAGCACGCCAGTCATCAGGACGGACGGAAAGAACGATCACGTCCGAGCGGTCGGCAAGCGCTTGACTGTCGGTGGTCAGGAAAGAATTCGGGAAACGGCGCGGCTGCTCACTGCGATAGGAGAGGGAGAGATTTCGAGGTTCGACCAGGCCGCCATCAAGGATCGAGCCGGCGATTGCTCCGCCAAGCCAACCGCCGCCGCCAATGATACCGATCCTCAAGGAAACGCTCATCCCGCCCTTCCCTAACCCGGCCTGTAGCCATGCCGCGAGAAGAAGCGATCGAGTTCCCTCTGCTGCGGCACTTCGCCGGTGTAGATCGCGATATATTCGGGTATCCGTTTCATGCGGACGGCGAGTTCCTCCCTGGCTTGCATGGAGATATATCCGATCTGCACGAGGTAAGTTGTTCGCGCTCGGACATCCGATGTCGCTTCTGGTAGCCCAAACCGGATAAACATCAGCTTGAGGGCTTCCAGTCGAAGCTGATCGGCTCGCCGGACCTCGGCGAGAATCTCGTCGGACTGCAGCGCCCAGCTGCGCACGGCGAATTCGAACCTGGCGTCGAACAGCTCATTGTTGAGCCAGCAGTCGAAGACGTTGAGCATCGCCTCGGCAAGCGATTCCGCGTAGGCTTCGGACTGCTTGATGATGTTGCCGGTGTTTTTATCGCGCCACCGCGCCACGAGGCCGGCCAGCAGTTCCTCCCGGTCCTTGAAGAACCAGTAGAAGCTCGTGCGCGAAAGGTTGAGTTTCTTCGCCAGCGGCAGAATTTTCACCGAATCCACGCCGGAATCCAGCAGCGAGTGGTAAGCTGCTTCCAGCCATCCCTCCTGCGATCCGCGCCAGCCAGTGTCATTCAAAGCCTGATCCATGGATGATCTCCTATCAAATTGCGAGGCGGCGCACAAGAAAAATGTACATCTGTGTCTAAAGTAACGACCCAGTTGTTTTCATTATTGACACATATGTACATTATGCTTAGCGTCCCCTCCGATGTTTTAATCCGGAACCACGGCCCATGTCGAACGATCCCCTTCTTCAGCCCTACCAGCTCAAGCATCTGACGCTGCGCAACCGTATTATCGTGACCTCCCACGAGCCGGCCTATCCGGAAGACGGCATGCCGAAGGAAAGGTATCGCGCCTATACGGTGGAGCGGGCAAAGGGGGGCGTGGCCTTGACGATGACGGCCGGCTCGGCCGCGGTGTCCCGGGACAGCCCGCCGGTCTTCAACAATCTGCTCGCCTATAAGGACGAGATCGTACCCTGGATCAGGGAAATGACCGACGCCGTGCATGAAGAGGGGGCGGCGATCATGATCCAGCTCACCCATCTCGGCCGGCGCACGCGCTGGGACAAGGGCGAGTGGCTGCCGGTCGTGGCGCCATCGCATCAGCGCGAGGCGTCCCACCGCGCCTTTCCGAAAAAGATGGAAGATTGGGACATCGAGCGCATCATCAAGGATTTTGCCGATGCTGCGGAACGCATGAAGGCGGGCGGCATGGACGGTGTCGAACTGGAGGCCTACGGCCATCTGATCGACCAGTTCACGTCGCCGCTCACCAACGAGCTCGAAGGACCCTATGGCGGATCGCTCGATAACCGTTTGCGCTTCTGTCTCGACGTCTTCAAGGCGATCCGGCAAAGGGTGGGGAACGACTTCATTCTCGGAGTGCGCTACACCGCCGATGAATGTCTTCCCGGCGGCACCGGCAAGGGCGACGGCATCGAAATCTCCAGGCGCCTGAAGGCAAGCGGCCTCATCGATTACCTCAATGTGATCCGCGGCCACATCGATACCGATGCGGGTCTCACCGACGTGATTCCGATCCAGGGCATGGCGAATTCACCGCATCTCGATTTCGCCGGCGAAATTCGCGCCGCGACCGATTTTCCGACGTTCCACGCGGCGAAAATCCCTGACGTCGCCACCGCGCGCCATGCGATCGCCTCCGGCAAGGTCGACATGGTCGGCATGACCCGCGCCCACATGACCGACCCGCATATCGTCCGCAAGATCATCGAAAAGCGGGAAGACGATATTCGTCCCTGCGTCGGCGCCAATTACTGTCTCGATCGCATCTACCAGGGCGGGGCCGCCTTCTGTATCCACAATGCCGCCACCGGCCGCGAACTGACCATGCCGCATATCGTGGCGAAGGCCGACGCCAAGAAAAAGGTCGTCATCGTCGGTGCCGGCCCGGCCGGTCTGGAAGCGGCGCGCGTCGCTGGAGAACGCGGCCACCAGGTCGTGGTTTTCGAAGCGGCCAACAATCCCGGCGGTCAGATCCGCCTCACCGCCCAGAGCGAGCGCCGCAGGGAGATGATCAGCATCATCGACTGGCGCATGAGCCAGTGCGAGAAATACGACGTCACCTTCCACTTCAACACCTGGGCGGAAGCCGATACCATCGAGGCCGAGAATGCCGATGTCGTCATCATCGCGACAGGCGGCTTGCCGCATACCGAGGTTCTCGCCAGCGGCAACGAGCTGGTGGTCTCGTCATGGGACATCATCTCCGGCGACGTGAAGCCTGGAACCAATGTGCTGATCTTCGACGACGCCGGCGACCATGCCGGCCTGCAGGCGGCAGAGTTTCTTGCCAAGGCAGGCGCCAAGGTCGAGATCATGACGCCGGACCGGTCCTTCGCGCCCGAGGTCATGGCCATGAACCTGGTGCCCTATATGCGCTCTCTGCAGAAGCATGACGTGACCTTCACCGTTACCTACCGTCTCGAAGCCGTGGAGAAGAGCGGCAACCAGCTCGTCGCCCATGTCGGCAGCGATTACGGCGGGATCGCCAGGCAGCAGAGCTTCGACCAGATCGTCGTCAATCATGGGACCATTCCGCTCGATGATCTCTATTTCGAGTTGAAGCCCAGCTCGAGTAATCTCGGCGAAATGTCGCATGATCAGCTTCTTTCCGGAGAACCTCAGTCCGTCATTCGCAATCCTGATGGCAAGTTCCAGTTGTTCCGGATCGGCGATGCGGTCGCCGCACGCAACACCCATGCCGCCGTCTATGACGGGTTGCGCATCGCAAAAGATATCTGATCGCAAGCGCGGGCCGCTTGCCGGCCGATCGTCTCCGGAGGTGATGACATGAGTTTACGCAAGGAAAGCCTGCAGATTTTCCTCGATGCGGCTTTCGTGGCTTTCGACGAGTTCGCCAAGGCCCCGGAAGCCCGCCGCTCGATCCGTCAGATTTTTGCGGCGCTGGAGCGCCCGGGGGCTGCGCGCGTGGGGGAGGGAAGGCGATTGCCGGTTTGCGCTCAGCTTGATGTGGCGCTCTCGATCGATACGGCCTATCCTTCGCTGACGCGATTGATCGACGGGTTCAAAGGCATCGAGCCAAAGCTTGAATGGCGTCAGCGCACCAAGTATGACCACACGGCCAGCGACAACTTTGTCGATGAGCATGCCAATGCCATGATTATCGGCCCGGGAGGATTGGAAGAGCGGAGCGACCTGTGGATCGGTGTGACGTTGATGGCGCCTCACGTGCGCTATCCGGATCATGATCATGCGCCCGAGGAAGTCTATCTCGTGCTTTCCGAGGGAGAGTTCCAGCAGGGGGAAGGGGACTGGTTTTCGCCTGGTATCGGCGGATCCTTCTACAATGTCCCCGACATCAAGCATGCCATGAGGTCGCTCGACACGCCGCTCTTCGCCTTCTGGGCATTACTTGCCGAACGGCCAGCAGTTTAGAAATAAAGGGGGGTTGCCCATGAAAATTCTCGTGCCCGTCAAACGGGTTGTCGACTACAACGTGAAGATCCGGGTGAAGCCGGACGGCACGGGTGTCGAGCTTGCCAATGTGAAGATGTCGATGAACCCGTTCGACGAGATCTCGGTGGAAGAAGCGCTGCGGCTGAAGGAAGCCGGCAAGGCCGAGGAAGTGGTGGTGGTGTCGATCGGTCCTGTTAAGGCCGAGGAGACGCTGCGCACCGCACTTGCCATGGGCGCCGACCGGGCGATCCTGGTCGAGACCGACGATCAGATCGAGCCGCTCACTGTCGCCAAGATCTTGAAGGCTGTCGCCGATGCCGAACAGCCGGGGCTGATCATCGTTGGCAAGCAGGCGATCGACGACGACAGCAACCAGACCGGCCAGATGCTGGCGGCGTTGATGGGAACCGCCCAAGCGACCTTCGCCTCGAAGATCGAGATCGGGGATGGCAAGGCTCAGGTGACCCGTGAAGTCGATGGCGGCCTGCAGACGATCGAGATCAAGCTGCCGGCGGTGATCACATCAGATCTGCGCTTGAACGAACCGCGTTATGCCTCGTTGCCTAATATCATGAAGGCGAAGAAGAAGCCGCTCGACAAGAAGACGCCAAGCGACTTCGGCATCTCGACCACGCCGCGCCTCAAGGTGTTGAAGACCGAGGAGCCGTCGGGCCGCAAGGCCGGCGTCAAGGTCAAGTCGGTCGCCGAACTGATCGACAAGCTCAAAAACGAAGCCGGCGTGCTGTAATCAGCCTGGAACAGGAGCCATCATCATGACCATTCTTCTTCTGGCTGACCACGACAATGCAAGCCTGTCTGATCAGACCGCCAAAACTCTGACGGCAGCCGCAAAGATTGGCGGCGATATTCACATTCTCGTTGCCGGCAAGGCTGCCAAGCCTGCCGCCGATGCCGCCGCCAAGCTTGCCGGCGTCTCCAAGGTGCTGCTGGCCGAAAGCGATGAACTCGCCAACAATCTGGCCGAACCGCTGGCCGACCTGATCGTCTCGCTGGCTGGCAGCTACGACACGATCCTGTCTGCCGCCACCTCGGTCGGCAAGAATGTTCTGCCGCGCGTCGCCGCTCTTCTTGACGTCGCCCAGGTCTCCGAGATCATCGAGGTGATCTCGTCAGATACCTTCAAGCGGCCGATCTATGCCGGCAATGCCATCCAGACGGTGCAGGCAAGCGATGCCAAGAAGGTGATCACCGTGCGCACCGCATCCTTCGCCTCTGCACCGGAAGGCGGCTCGGCAACGATCGAGGCGATCCCGGCGGTTTCCGATCCGGGACTGTCGACCTTCGTCAGGGACGCGCTGTCGGCCTCCGACCGTCCGGAACTGACCTCGGCGAAGATCATCATTTCCGGCGGCCGGGCGCTCGGCTCGGCGGAAAAGTTCAGGGAGGTCATCCTGCCGCTTGCCGACAAGCTGGGTGCTGCCGTCGGTGCAAGCCGTGCGGCCGTCGATGCCGGTTATGCGCCGAACGACTGGCAGGTCGGCCAGACCGGCAAGGTGGTGGCGCCGCAGCTCTATATTGCCTGCGGCATTTCAGGCGCCATCCAGCATCTTGCCGGCATGAAGGATTCGAAGGTCATCGTCGCCATCAACAAGGACGAGGAGGCGCCGATCTTCCAGGTCGCCGACTACGGACTGGTCGCCGATCTCTTCGACGCCCTGCCGGAATTGCAAAAGGCGCTCTAGCGGGGGAGACCGAACGTGGCGCGCGTCGTGGGACGTCCAATCAAACCTGGTGCCGACCTTCTTTTGAACGATGACGAAAAGCCGGCATACATACGGCTGCACGACATCGGGAGGGAGAGGCGCTCTCGGCCGCTGCAGGAATTCCTCAATGATGTCGGCGGGCTGATGTTGTCGGCCGAGGCTCCTGCCGTCGCCAGTTTCGTCGCGGGCAAGGTCCTCCAGAAACTGCTCAAGACCGGCAAGGTGCGTCCGGAGGGCGGGCCTCTTCCTGGCGCGCCCAACGGGCTTGATGACGCCATCGGCCATCTTGCAAAATCGGGACGGAAATACGAGGCGATCGCCGGCCAGTTCCAGAGTCTCGCCGATAAGCTGCTCTGGAGACGCGGCCGCTCCGGTCCGTTCGCAAGCCTGAATTTTGGCAATACGCACTCCCATGCAGTCTTGGTCGGTCCCGGCGGCATGGAGGAACGCGCCGATCTCAGGGTCGGCGTGATCTATATGGATCGCTATACAAGATTTCCCGATCATGTTCAGACGCAGCCCCGCGCCTTCATTCTGCTTTCGCCGGGTGAAATCCGCCTTGGCGATTCCCATTGGTTCTCTGCCGATATCGGTACGGTCTTTGCGAATGACGCCGGCGAATCCTTCGCGATAAGATGCACAGCCCGGCCGCTGCTGGCGGTCTGGTGCCAGGTTGAGCGGGAGAGGTGATAGACCCTTGGCGACAATGAGCCTGAGATGAATGAAAAGCGCGAAGGCGAGAGCATGATATCTCGGCTGTGACGCAGCAGCAAATCGGTGAGAAGCCGGCCCCTTCGAATATGTAGCATCAGAATTCAATTTAAGAGGAAGGATATCAAAATGGACGTTCGCGCCGCCGTTGCCGTTCAGGCAGGAAAACCGCTCGAAGTGATGACCGTGCAACTGGAAGGGCCGCGGGCCGGCGAAGTGCTGGTGGAGGTCAAGGCGACCGGCATCTGCCACACCGATGATTTCACTTTGTCGGGCGCCGATCCGGAAGGCCTCTTCCCGGCGATCCTCGGCCATGAAGGCGCCGGCATCGTCGTCGATGTCGGTCCAGGCGTCACCTCGGTAAAGAAGGGCGACCATGTCATTCCGCTCTACACGCCGGAATGCCGCGAGTGCTATTCCTGCACCTCGCGCAAGACCAATCTCTGCACCTCGATTCGATCAACCCAGGGCCAGGGCGTGATGCCGGACGGCACCAGCCGCTTCTCGATCGGCAAGGACAAGATCCACCACTATATGGGCTGCTCGACCTTTTCGAACTTCACCGTGCTGCCGGAGATCGCCCTTGCCAAGGTCAATCCCGACGCGCCGTTCGACAAGATCTGCTACATCGGCTGCGGTGTCACCACCGGCATCGGTGCGGTCATCAACACCGCCAAGGTGGAGATGGGCGCCACGGCGATCGTCTTCGGCCTCGGCGGCATTGGCCTCAACGTGCTGCAGGGTCTGCGTCTTGCCGGTGCCGACATGATCATCGGCGTCGATATCAACCCTGACCGCAAAGCCTGGGGCGAAAAGTTCGGCATGACCCACTTCGTCAATCCGAAGGAGGTCGGCGACGACATTGTGCCCTATCTCGTCAACCTGACGAAGCGCCACGGCGATCTGATCGGCGGGGCCGACTACACGTTCGACTGCACCGGCAACACCAAGGTGATGCGCCAGGCGCTGGAAGCCTCGCACCGCGGCTGGGGCAAGTCGATTATCATCGGCGTTGCCGGCGCCGGCCAGGAAATCTCCACCCGTCCGTTCCAGCTGGTCACCGGCCGCAACTGGATGGGCACCGCCTTCGGCGGCGCCCGCGGGCGCACCGATGTGCCGAAGATCGTCGACTGGTACATGCAGGGCAAGATCCAGATCGATCCGATGATCACCCACACCATGCCGCTCGAAGACATCAACAAGGGTTTCGAGCTGATGCACAAGGGCGAAAGCATCCGCGGCGTGGTCGTGTACTGAGCCATGAAGACGATCTCGACCGAAAATTGTCATGGCGGCACCCAGGGCGTTTACGTCAATCGCTCGGATGTCTGCCAATGCGACATGACCTTTGCGGTATTCCTGCCGCCGCAGGCCAAAGCACGCAAGCTGCCGGTTCTATGGTACCTTTCCGGTCTGACCTGCACCCATGCGAACGTCATGGAAAAGGGAGAGTATCGGCGTCTTGCCGCAGAACTCGGTATGATCATCGTCTGCCCCGATACCAGTCCGCGGGGCGATGCCGTCCCGGACGAACCTGGCAATTGGCAGTTCGGCAAGGGTGCCGGCTTCTATCTCGACGCCACCGAGCCGCCATTCGCACAGAACTATCGGATGTACAGCTACGTCGTCGATGAATTGCCCAAGCTTATCGCGGCCGAGTTTCCGGTCGACATGGACCGACAGGGCATCTTCGGTCACTCGATGGGCGGACACGGCGCGATCACGATTGCGCTCAAGAACCCCGGACGCTTCGGCAGTTGCTCGGCTTTTGCGCCGATCAGCCATCCCTCGGTCTCCGGCTGGTCAAAGCCGGCATTCCAGAAATACCTCGGATCGGATGAGACGGCCTGGCGGGCATATGATGCCTGCTCGCTGATCGAAGACGGGCACCGGTTCCCGGAATTCCTCGTCGACCAGGGCACGGCGGATAGCTTCCTGGAGGATGGATTGCGCCCCGAAGAGCTCAGGCAAGCCTGCGAGACGGCTGGCATCAGCCTGCGGCTTCGCATGCAGGAAGGCTACGGCCACTCCTACTTCTTCATTTCGACATTCATGGAAGACCATCTGCGCTGGCACGCGCGGAGATTGGGAGACTGATTGCAGAGCTTGGCCGGGCATATCGCAAACGGCCCAGAAGGGGAGGAGAAACCCATGACCAGCATAGCCATACATCCGGCAGTGGATTCAGGCTTTCGGGCGACTGACGCAGCTTTCGCAGGCGGGACGCTCGTCTGCAAGTGCGCCAGCAACCCCGTGAAGGTCAGGATCAAGAGCGACATCGCCCATAATCATGCCTGCGGCTGCACGAAGTGCTGGAAGCCCGAGGGCTTTGTCTTTTCAGTGGTGGCAGTTGCGCCGACCGAAAGCGTCGAAGTTCAGGAGAATGGCGACAAGCTCGCCGTCGTCGATTCCACAGCCTTGATCCAGCGCCACGCCTGCAAGGAATGCGGCGTGCATATGTATGGGCCGGTCGTGCGCGAACATCCGTTCCAGGGATTGTCGTTCGTCCATCCGGAACGTTTTCAGGAAAGTGGCTGGACGAAGCCGGGCTTTGCGGCCTTCGTGTCGTCGATCATCGAAAGCGGCTTCGACCCCGCGAAGATGGATGCCGTCAGGGCGCAGTTGAGGACGTCCGGCCTCGAGCCTTACGATTGCCTAAACCCTGGCCTGATGGACTACATCGCAACCTGGATGGCCAAGAAGAGCGGCGTCCTGGCTGCGTGATTGGCTAAAGCAATTCCCAGCAAAAGTGCGCAGCGGTTTTGCGTCCGGGATTGCGTAAAAACAAAAGAGAGCATTTCCGTGACTTCAGAGAAAGCGGAAATGCTCGGGGAACGCCGAGCCGGCGCTCCCCGACAAAACCGCCGCTATCCGGATATCGAGATACTCCGTGATGCCGCACGCCGGCCTTCCGGCGGCCAGGCTTCCGACGCCTGATGATCAAGGTTGATGCGTAAACCCCATCAACCTCGACTGCACAGAAATCCTCACAGACCTTGCCACCGTAATCTGCTTGGGAAACTTCGCGTTGGCCGCCGCCGCGCAACGTCGACCCTGGACAGCACTTTGAAATGACGCCTGACGCGCACCCGGGACGCTTTACTCGGCATCATTGTGTATTTAAGAAATACCAATTGTGTACACAGAGTACACAATTATTGACTCGCCGCGGGAGGCGTGCCATCTTCACGGCGTAGAGCAACCAGCGGCCGGAGAGCGACGATGGCGAAGACACCGAAGAGCAATCTCTACGAAGATCTGAAACGGCAGATTCTGACGATGGAGCTGGATCCGGATGCCGATCTGGACGAGGCCAGTTTGAGCGAAAAATACGGCCTCTCCCGGACGCCGGTCCGCGACATATTCCGTCGCCTTGCCGGTGAGGGCTATATCGACATCCGCGAGAACAGGGGCGCGCGGGTCATCCCGATGAACCACTCCACCCTGCGAAATTTCTTTCTTGTTGCGCCGATGATCTACGCGGCGATCGGCCGTCTCGCCGTGCAGAACTTCAAGCCTACTCAGCTTTCAGACCTGAAGCAGACCCAGGAGCGGTTCCGCTCCGCGAGCGAGAACATGGACGCTCTGGCGATGGTCCTCGAGAACAATCGCTTTCACGAAATCTTCGGCGAGATGTCGGGCAACGTCTATCTGCAGCCGAGTCTCGGCCGGCTGCTCATCGACCACGCGCGCATCGGCCACACCTTCTTCCGGCCGAGGAACGAGGACATGAAGCGGCGGCTTCAAGTGGCCGTCGGCCATCATGACAGCTTCATCGATGCGCTCGGCGCTCACGACGAAAACGCCGTCGTCGACCTCGTCTTCGAACACTGGGAATTGTCCCGCGAGAACATGGAAATGTTCATCGCCCCGCAAGGCCTCAAGGCGGACGCCTTCCTCGGCGGCCCCGCCACGCAATTATTGGAGAAATCGTCGTGAAGTTTGAGGGGATCTATACGCCGGCGGTGACGCCGCTCGACCAAAATGGTCAGATCGACAGGGCTGGATTTGCCGCCGTGCTCGAATCGCTGATCGAGGCGGGCGTCCACGGCATCATCGTCGGAGGCTCGACGGGCGAGTACTACGCCCAGAGCAGCCAGGAGCGTTTCGAGCTCGCCGCCTATGCGAGGGACGTCATCGGCACGCGGCTGCCGCTCATTATCGGAACCGGCGCCACGCGGACCGAAGATTCGGTCGATTACGCAAAGGCGGCCAAGGAAATCGGCGCGGACGCGATCCTGGTGTCGTCACCGCCATACGCGCTGCCGACCGAACGCGAGAATGCGGTCCACGCCCTGACCGTCGACCGCGCGGCAAACCTGCCGATCATGCTCTACAACTATCCGGCCCGCATGGGCGTGATGATGGGCGAGGAGTATTTCTCCCGCCTCGGCAAGTCGAAGAACGTGACCGCCATCAAGGAAAGCTCCGGCGACATGGGCAATCTGCACCTGCTTGCCCGGAAATTTCCGCATATTGCGCTGTCCTGCGGCTGGGACGACCAGGCGCTCGAATTCTTCGCCTGGGGCGCGAAGAGCTGGGTCTGCGCCGGCTCCAATTTCCTCCCGCGCGAACATGTCGCCCTCTATGAGGCCTGCGTGCTCGAAAAGAATTTCGACAAGGGTCGCGCGATCATGATGGCGATGCTGCCGCTCATGGATTTCCTGGAATGCGGGAAGTTCGTTCAATCGATCAAGCACGGATGCGAATTGATCGGGCTGAATGTCGGATCGGTCCGCGCGCCGCTGCGTCCGCTCAACTCCGAAGAAAAGCGAACCCTTCAGACCGTCGTCGCCACGTTAAAGCGCACGGTCGCCCAGATCACCTCGGGAGCAAATCATGCATGAACCCTTGACCGCCTCCGAATACAAGGCGATCGCGGCCGGCCTTCAGTTTCCAGCGAATGCCTTCATCGACGGCGCATTTCGTCCGGCCAATTCCGGGCAGACATTCACCTCGACGAATCCCGCGACGGGCGAGGTTCTCGCCGAGATCGCCGCATGCGACGCCACCGATGTCGACGCCGCCGTCGCCAAGGCAAAGCAAGCCTTCGACGACGGCCGCTGGCGGCTGCGTTCGCCAGGCGAACGCAAGGCGGTGCTCCTCAAGCTCGCCAGGCTGCTCGAGGACAATCGTCACGAGCTCGCTGTCATGGAGAGCCTCGACAGCGGCAAGCCGGTCGGCGAATGCCAGACGGTCGATGTTCCCGATACCATTCACACGATCCGCTGGCACGCCGAACTGATCGACAAGCTTTATGACAACACCGCGCCTGTCGGCGCCAACGCACTGACGATGATCGTGCGTGAGCCGGTCGGCGTCGTCGGATGCGTGCTTCCGTGGAATTTTCCGCTTTTGATGCTGGCCTGGAAGATCGGCCCGGCGCTTGCTGCCGGCTGCTCGGTGATCGTCAAGCCTGCACAGGAGACGACGCTCACCACGCTGCGCGTCGCCGAGCTTGCCCATGAAGCGGGCATTCCAGCCGGCGTGTTCAATGTCGTGACCGGCGGCGGCAAAGAGGTCGGCGAGCCGATCGGCATGCACATGGATGTCGATATGGTGGCCTTCACCGGATCGACGCCCACCGGCCGCCGCTTCCTGCGCTATGCAGCGGACTCGAACCTCAAGCGCGTCGTGCTCGAATGCGGCGGCAAGAACCCCGCCGTCGTTCTCGACGATGCCGAAGACCTGGACCTTGTTGCCGAGCAGGTCGTCAACGGCGCCTTCTGGAACATGGGCGAGAACTGCTCGGCCACGTCGCGTCTGATCGTTCATTCCAAAATCAAGGACGAACTGCTGAAGCGCATCGGCGCCTATATGCGCGAATGGAAGACGGGCGATCCGCTCGACCCTGCAAACCGCATCGGCGCGCTTGTCAGCAAGGCCCATTTCGAGAAGGTGAAATCCTTCCTCGACGACGCCAGGAAGGAGAAGCTGACGGTCACCCACGGTGGTGAAACGCATGGCGGCATCTTTATCGAACCGACAGTGGTCGAGGGTGTGACGCCTGCCAGCCGTCTTTTCCAGGAAGAGATCTTCGGGCCGGTGCTTTCGGTCACCACCTTCAATTCGCTTGCCGAAGCAATCGCTCTAGCCAATGACACGAATTACGGTCTGACGGCGTCCGTCTATACCGGCAGCCTGAGGAACGCCATCAAGCTCTCGCGCGAGATCCGCGCCGGCGTCGTTACCGTCAACTGCTTCGGAGAAGGCGACGCCAGCACGCCGTTCGGCGGCTACAAGGAGTCCGGCTTCGGCGGCCGCGACAAGTCGGTCTTTGCCCATGACAACTACTGCGAACTCAAGACCATCTGGATCGATGTCTCGGAACGCTCTGTCGACGAGACCATCCGATGACCCGCCATGTGATCAAGCGCTTGCCGATCGACACCGGCGTTTCGGGATGGGAGGCGATCAGCGAACGCGCCTTTCCCGCAACAGCGCTTGAGCACGACATGACCGCGGACTGGCTAATCGTCGGCGGGGGGTTTGCCGGCTTGTCGGCGGCGCGCCGCCTTTCGCAACTCCGCCCTGAGGACAAGATCGTTGTCCTCGAGGCTCGCGAAGTCGCCAAGGGACCGGCCGGGAGGAATTCCGGCTTCATGATCGACGTGCCGCACAATCTGTCCTCAGGCGAATATTCGGTGGCCGACGAAGAGGCGACCAAGGACGAGATCAGGCAGAACCGTCTGGCGATTTCCTTCGCAGCCGATGTCGCGGCGGAATACGGCTTGTCCAGGGAAACCTTCGATCCGTCGGGCAAGGTGAATGCGGCAGCCTCCGAGCGGGGGCTCGGGCTTAACGACAACTACAGGAAGTCGCTCGAAAAGATCGGCGAGGAGCATCGCGTTCTCGATGCCGATCAGATGCGGGAGATGACCGGCTCGCGCTATTATCGCGGAGGGCTCTTTACGCCAGGCGCCGTGATGATCCAGCCGGCCGACTATATCCGCGGCCTGGCGCGCGGACTTAGCTCGAAGGTCGTCATCCACGAGCACTCGCCGGTGCTGGAGCTTTCGCGCGAGGGCAGGTCCTGGAAGGCGAAATCCGGCCGTGGATCTGTTTCCGCGCCGAAGGTCATTCTCGGCGTGAACGGCCATATTCAAAGCTTCGGCCATTTTCGCGGACGGCTGATGCACATCTTCACCTACGCGTCGATGACATCAGCCTTTTCCCAGAACGAGTTCGGCGGCGATGTCACCGGCGCAGATCGTTGGGCGCTGCTGCCGGCCGACCCGATGGGAGCGACGGTCAGAAAGATCACCACCGATGGCCGTTCGAGAATCGTCATCAGGACGAGGTTCACCTATGACCCGAGCCTCCAGGTGTCGGAGAAGCGGGTCGCCGGCGTGGCGGCCGAGCAGCGCCGGTCATTCGACGCGCGCTTTCCCGGACTGGAAAGCCTGCCGATGGAATATAGCTGGGCTGGTGCTCTCTGCCTCAGCAGAAACCATGTGCCAGCATTCGGCGAGGTCGAAGAGGGGCTTTTTTCCGCCTGCTGCGAGAATGGTCTCGGCACTGTCAAGAGCACGCTCGCAGGGATGATGGCGGCCCATCTGGCTGCCGGCGCGGGTAGCCCCGAACTCGACCGATACAGGAACCAGCCGGAACCGAGCAAATTACCTCCCGAGCCCTTTGCGTGGCTGGGGGTCAATTCGGTTATCCGCTTTCAGGAATTGCGTGCAGGCCGCGAGGGATGATCCCTCGGCCCGCGCAATATGAAGACTGCCCGCTCGCAGACTTCAATGACAATGGGAACGAAAAACAGGAGTAAGAACAATGAAGACTTTGTGGAAGGCGCTCTGCGCTGCTGCGATGATCGGGGTCAGCATCCTTCCTGCTCGCGCGGAAGAAAAGACGATCACCATGGGCACGATGTCGTGGGAGGACCTGACGCCCATCACCGGTATCACCAAGAAAGTTCTCGAAGACGCCGGCTATACGGTCAAGGTGACCGAGTTCTCCGAATGGGGCATCGCCTATGCCGCTCTCGCCAAGGGTGACATCCAGGTCCTCACCTCGCAGACGGACTATGTTGCGCAAGACTACTGGGACAAGAACAAGAACCGGCTCGAGAAGATCTCACCCGTTTCGCACGGCCTCTATCAGGGCGTCGCGGTTCCTAAATATGTCCCGATCGACTCGCTGGAACAGCTCAACGAAAACGTCGACAAGTTCAGCGGCAAGATCATCGGTATCGAACCGGGCGCCGGCCTGATGCGCGATACTTCGAACGCGGTCAAGGATTATGGCCTCAAGCTCCAGCTCGTCGAGGGCAGCACCGCCGCGATGACGGCGGCGCTGAAGTCCGCCTATGATCGCAAGGAGTGGATTGCGGTGACGATCTGGGAGCCGTCATGGATGGTCCAGAAGTACGAGGTCAAGTACCTCAAGGATCCGAAGGGCGTATTCCCGCCGCCGCAGAGCTATTACTGGATCGGCCATAAGGGCTTCTCCGCAGAGAACCCGCATGCGCGTGAAGTGATGGCCAGTGTCTACGTGCCGATTGCCGACATCACCGCCATCAACGGCGCAGTCAATGAAGGCAAGACCATGGACCAGGCCGTGCAGGATTGGATCGGCGCGCATGCCGACCTGATCAAGCGCTGGGAAAACATCAAGAAGAGCTAAACGCGTCGTGGCCGTCCGATCCGTCGGGCGGCCACCCTGAAACCTAATGAAGAAGCCAGCGCTGAATGGCTCGATGGGGATCGCTATGAAAACCGTAAATGCCGATATCAATGACGTCCTGATCGACTGCCAATCCCTTTGGAAAGTCTTCGGTGACAAGTCCGCTGCGGCAATGAAGTCGATCAAGGAGCGCGGCCTCGGCAAAAAAGAGGTCCTGAAGGAGTTCAACTGCGTCGTCGGCGTGTCCGACGCGAGCATTGAGGTCCGGCGCGGCGAAATCTTCTGCATCATGGGCTTGTCGGGAAGCGGAAAATCGACGCTCATCCGCCTTCTCAACAAGCTGATCACGCCGAGCTCGGGCAAGGTCCTCGTCAAGGGACGCGACCTCGCCGCCCTGTCGCCGGTCGATCTCCGGCAGATGCGCGCCAGGAACATCGGCATGGTGTTTCAAAGCGTCGCTCTGTTGCCGCATCGGACGGTCCTCGAAAATGCGGCCTTCGGCCTCGAGGTTCAGGGAATTGCCAAGCCGGAGCGAAACAAGACCGCCGTTGCAGCGCTCGAGAAGGTCGGTCTCACCGACTGGGTGAATCGGTTTCCCAACGAGCTTTCCGGCGGCATGCAGCAACGCGTGGGGCTGGCCCGCGCGCTCGCTTCCGACCCCGAGATCATTCTGATGGACGAGCCGTTCAGCGCTCTCGATCCACTCATCCGGCGTCAGCTTCAGGACGAATTCCGGCAGTTGACGAAAGCCTTGGGCAAGTCCGCGGTCTTCATCACCCATGATCTCGACGAGGCGATCCGGATCGGCGATCGCATTGCGATCATGAAGGACGGCGTCATTATCCAGACCGGCACGGCAGAGGAGATCATCCTCAACCCTGCGGATGCCTATGTCGCCGAATTTGTCGCCGGCATATCCCGCCTTCATCTGATCAAGGCGCATTCCGTCATGCGCAGCGTCGCCGAATTCCAGCAGAGCGCGCCGAATTCCGACATCGCGTCGCTGGCGCGCACGACGCCGGACGCCGATATCGACGAACTCATCACATTGACGATGCAGTCGGAGCGCGATGCCATCGCCGTCGTCGACAATGATCAGATCGTCGGCGTGGTGACACCACGCAGCCTGCTGATGGGCGTCAAGGGAACCTCCACCACGATCTCACGCCGGCGTCCCACAACTGGAGCTGATTGACATGGATAGTTCAGGCTTCACCGATCTTTTTGATGAATGGACGGACGCCGCGCTCGAGTGGGTGAGCGACAATGGCGAATTCCTTTTCGATTCCATCAGGCAGCTTCTCGAAGGGCTCTATGACGGGATCCTCTGGCTCCTGCAGCTTCCGCCTTTCTACCTGGTCGCGCTGATCGTGGCGCTCATCGGCTGGCGGTTGGTCAATGTCTGGTTCGCTCTGCTGAGCGGCGCAGCACTGGCGCTTTGTTTTTCCATGGGGCTCTGGCCAGAGACGATGAGCACGCTGGCGCTGGTATTGACCGCAACCGCACTCGCCCTGGCGATCGGGATCCCAATCGGTATTGCCGCCGGCTTTTTCCCCGCCCTTGATCGATTCATGGAGCCCGGCCTGGATCTGATCCAGACACTTCCGCCATACATCTACCTGCTGCCGGCGATCGCCCTGCTCGGCTACGGACCGGCGACGGCACTGATCGCGACGGTGATCGTCGCCGTACCGCCGGCGATCCGCCTGACCTCTCTCGGTATCCGGATGACGCCCAAGGAGTTCATCGAACTTGGAGAGGCGCTCGGGATGACGCCGGCGAAGATGTTCTTCAAGATCCGCCTTCCCTTTGCGCTGCCGAGCATCATGGCAGGCATAAACCAGAGCCTGATGATGGCCTTCGGCATGGTCGTCATCGCCGGCATCGTCGGCTCCGGCGGGCTTGGCGAGACGATCTATGGCGCGATCAGAACGCTCGACATCGCGACCTCTATCAATGGAGCGATCGCCATCGTGGTACTGACCATGGTGCTTGACCGGATAACCCAGAGCGCGGCTCGCTTGGGAACGGGGAGGAAGTCATGAACCCATCCATCCTGCAGTTTTCGCCCGGCGCTTTCCTGGCGCCGTCAGTCGATTGGCTCAACACCAACCTGCATCCGCTGTTTGCGGCGATCAGCTATCTGATCGAAGCAGTCCTTTCCGGATTCGAGGCGCTCCTCCTGTTCGTGCCGCCCTATGGGCTTATCGCGATCGTCGTCGTCCTGGCATTCGTCGCCGTCGGTCTGCGCGCCGCGATCCTTGCTGGTCTTTGCCTGGGCTTCTGTCTCCTCATGGGGCTGTGGACGGCATCGATGCAGACCCTCTCCCTGGTCACGGTCGCGGTTCTGATCTCCGTGCTCATCGCCTTCCCGCTCGGCGTCCTGTGCTCGCGCCACAAGACATTGGAGGCGATGGTTCGCCCGGTTCTCGACGTAATGCAGACCGTGCCGCCGTGGGTCTATCTCATTCCTGCGGTGATGATCTTCAGTCTTGGACGTGTGCCGGCAATCATCGCCACCATCGTTTATGGCATTCCGCCGATGCTCCGCCTGACCACGCTGGCGTTCAACCAGATACCGAGAGAATTTGTGGAACTCGGCAGCGCCATCGGCGCGCCTCCCAGCTCGGTGCTTTGGAAGATCGAGATCCCCTTGGCCAGGCAGACGCTCCTGGTTGGGCTCAACCAATGCATCCTTCTGTCGCTGGCGATGGTCGTGTTGGCCGGACTTGTCGGCGCCGGCGGTCTCGGCGCCGAGGTGACGCGCGGCCTGACGCGCATGGAGATGGGGCTTGGCCTGCGGGCGGGCCTGGCGATCGTTGCGGTCGCCCTACTGCTCGACCGGCTTTCCCGCGGCCTGCTCGACCGCGACAGGCCACGGAAGGCAGGATGAGCAAGGACATAAAAAGATGAGAAACAGCTTCTTCTGTATCGATGCGCATACCTGCGGCAATCCCGTCCGCCTCGTGGCCGGAGGCGGTCCGCTGCTTCCGCATGCGCCGATCGGTGAGCGTCGGGAGATTTTTGTCCGGGACCATGACTGGGTGCGCCAGGCGCTGATGTTCGAGCCAAGGGGGCACGACATCATGTCAGGCGCGATCATCTATCCGGCCTATCGGGAGGATTGCGATTTTGCCGTTCTTTTCATCGAGGTGAGCGGCTGCCTGCCGATGTGCGGCGCCGGCACCATCGGCACCGTGACCGCCGCGATTGAGGAAGGGCTGGTCAAACCGCGGGAGCCCGGCCGGGTTGCTATCGAGACGCCTGCAGGAAGGGTCGACGTCACTTATGAGGAGAAGGGCGGATATGTCGAATCCGTTCGTCTCCACAATGTTGCGAGCTATCTTCATGAGGCTGATGTCGATGTCGATGTGCCGGGGATGGGCCGTCTGCGCGTCGACATCTCCTATGGCGGCAACTATTATGCGGTCATCGAGCCACAGGAAAATTGGAGCGGCCTCGATGGCATGACCGCATCCGACATTGTCGGCTGCAGCCAGAAACTCAGGTCAGCACTTGCTGGTATCTGCGATCCCGTCCATCTCGACGACGCCAGGATACGCGGCGTGCATCACGCCATCTGGTGCGACCGCCCCGTCAACAACACTTCGGATGGGCGTTGCGCGGTCTTCTATGGCGAGAGGGCCATCGATCGCTCGCCGGGCGGCACCGGCACTTCCGCCCGCATGGCCCAGCTCTATGGGAAGGGACGGCTTACCGTCGGGTCGAGATACCGGCATGAAAGCCTGATCGGAACCGTCTTCGAGGGCCGGGTCGAAGCCGAGGCACGCATTGGGCCCTATAGCGGTATTCTTCCAAGCATTGGAGGCTGGGCACGCGTCATCGGCCACAACACCATTTTCGTTGACGATCGGGATCCGCTAGCGCATGGCTTTCAGATCCGATGAGCGCGTTTTCGTCTGAAAAGACGGGCGGTGCGGTAAGAGCGGCGAGGAGATGACTATGCGACCCGAGCAGCATCGACAGGCAGACGACGCCGCGAAGTCGGCTGGCCGGCTCAAGGTCGGCTTCGTTCTTGCGCGATCCTTCACGCTGTCCGCTTTCGCGCTCTTCGTGGACACGCTACGGCTTGCCAGCGACGAGCAGGATCGTTCCGGAAGGGTCCTTGCCGACTGGCAGGTGATCGGCAGCACGCGGCACCTGATCACCGCGAGCTGCGGTGTCCAGGTCGCTCCGACGTCCGATTTCGTCGATCCGTCGAAGTTCAATTACATCGTGGTCGTTGGCGGCCTTCTGACGGTGGAGAACCCCGTCGACCAGGAGACCATCACTTTTCTCAAGCAGGCGGACGCCAAGAAGGTGCCGCTGATCGGCGTGTGCACGGGTTCGTTCATTCTTGCTGCGGCAGGCCTGATGAAACGGCACGAATGCTGTGTGAGCTGGCTGCATTACAAGGAGTTTCGGGAGCGGTTTCCCGATCTCAACGTTCGTTCCGACCGGCTCTTCAATCTCGATCGCCAGCGCGGATCCTGCGCAGGCGGCAGCAGTTCGGCCGACATGGCGGCGTTGCTGGTCAGGAAATGTATCAGCCGCGACGCCGAACGAAACGCGCTGGAGGTCCTTCAGATCGACAAGGCCCGGACTTCAGCGGACATACAGCCCCGGCGGCCGCTCTACGACGACTATGACGACGCCCGCGTCAAGGCGGCAATGATTACGATGGAACAGTTCGTCGACGGCAGCATCTCAATTCAGAAGCTTGCCGCGACGGTTGGCCTGTCACGGCGCCAACTGGAGAGGATCTTCATCGACAAGACGGGAATGTCTCCCGCCAAGGCCTATAATCGTGTTCGCATGGAGCGGGCAAAATCGATCCTTGCCCAGTCGAAGGCGCCAATGATCGAGATCGCGCTGGATGTCGGCTTTGAAAACGCCTCGCAGTTCACCAGAACCTTCAAGCGCACATTCGGGCAAACGCCGTCGCAGCATCGCGCAGCCGCTTCGAGAGCGCACTAGAACAGGATGATTTTAGGCGGGGTCGGCCTAAAAGCTGAATCCTGTTCTACATTAAATAGGTAGAGCATGATGTCGTCCGAAAACCGCTCACACTTTTCGGCATCATGCTCTAGGCCTATTCAGATATCTTCCCACGGAAATGTGTCCAGCCGCTCCGCTCCCCTTGCCGTGATCAGAGCCTGAGTTTCCAGCTTGATGCTCTCGGATCCGGCTTCGGCAATCAGGCTTTCGACGTTAAGCACCATGCCCTCCTCGATGATGCCGCTGAAATCCGGGTCGAAATCCGGATGCAGAAGGATCCCCGGCCATTCGTCCGCCATTCCGGTTCCGTGCAGAGCAAGCGTGTATCGATAAGGCTGGTATTTCTCCGGAATCCGCCACGACAGCGCGTTGAACTCCGCAAAGGTCATGCCGGGTTTCAGGATTACGAGATTGTGCTCGATCTGATCCCTGGCAGCGGCGTAGAGTTGCTTCTGCCTGGCGTTCATCGCGACGTGTCCCGCTGTCCACGATCGCGAGAGATCGGCGCAATAGCCGTATGGTCCGATCATATCGGTGTCGAAGGATATCATCTCCCCGCGTTTGACCACGTAGTCCGAACATTCCTGATACCAGGGGTTTGTTCTCGGGCCCGCGGTCAAGAGCTTGGTCTCGAGCCACTCGCCGCCACTGCGCGCGTTTTCGAAGTGAAGCTCGGCCCAGATCTCTCTTTCGGTGCGGCCGGGCTCGGACACCTCGTACATCCGCGCCATGCCCGCTTCGCAGACACGGATCGTCCATCTCATCAGCTCGATTTCCTCAGTGCTCTTGATGGATCGCGCCCGCTCGGCCAGTTCCTGACCGTCTAAGAGCGTGAAGCCGCGTTCCCGCAATTCGAACGCCCCGGCGGGTTCGAGCCTGTCCACGGCCACGCGCTTGTTGCCGCCATTGCGGCTCACGAGGTCCGCGACCTCGTCCGTCCAGGCTTTCAGGCGGGGTTCTATAAGGTTGCCTGATGTGAAGAATATCCAGGATTTCGCCGGCCGGATCTCGTCGATGCCGGGAAGCCCGACATTGACGTGTTCGGCGCCTTCGAATTCGAAAAGTCTCGCCGGACCATCGGCCAGGATCAGAGCGTAGCGCGAGGCGTTGTGCATCGTCCAGATGCTCATATTCGATGAATCGAAGGCATATCGGATGTTGACGGGATCGTAGAGAAGCAGGGCGCCGCAATCCCATTCGCGCATCTTCGTGCGCAGGCGTCCCAGACGATAGCGGCGAGCCCGATCGAGTGTCGTGGCCGGCAAAGGACTGATAAGAGGCCGATCCGCTCCCTCAGGATTGAGATATGCCTGCTTTCGCTCATCCTTGAAGACTGCCGGGCCGGCCAACTCGGCGGAATCGCTTTCCTCTCGCAACATTTCAGTGAGCCCCTGTTGTCGGTGAATGACGCGGCGTACCGGGCGCTCAGCGCTCAGCGCTCGATGACGAGATCGCTGAGCGGCTTGGAGCAGCAGGGCAGAAAGAAGCCGGCGTCGATTTCCCTCTGACGAATTCCGCCATTGTGGTTCATGTCGACCGTGCCTGACGTAAGCTTCGACTTGCAGGTGCCGCAGACGCCATTCGCACAGGACGACGGGATCCTGACGCCTGACTTCTTGGCACAAGAGAGCACGCTCTGGTCGCCTGTTACCTCGATGCTGCGGGCCTGTTTCGAGAAGGTGACCTGAAAGACCCTCGCAGCTGCCTCCTGAACCGCGGGGATCTCGGCTTCGTCGATGACCGCCGCGTCGAAGCTTTCCTCCAGGTAGTTTGAGGCGGCGACGCCGAGCTCGGCGGCAATGCCGCGCGCGGCGGCCATGAACGGGGCGGGGCCGCAGCACATCACGGTTCGCTCGGCGATATCGGGAACTGCCAACCGCATATAATCTTTCGAAATGCGACCGGTCAGACCGGGCCAGGACGGCTCGCCGGCCACGGTCTCCGGGAGGAAATGCAGGCGAAGGCCTTTCAGCCTGCGGGCGATGCAGGCCAGTTCGTCGCGAAAGATCAGATCCTGTGGCGTCCGGCCGGCGTGCATGAAGACGACGTCGGCGGGTTCGCAACTGTCGGCGATCTCCCGCAGAATGGACATGACGGGGGTAATGCCGGAGCCGCCCGACAGCAGCAGAAGCTTGCGTCCCGACGTCTCGGGCCTGACAAAGTGGCCGAGTGGCCCGTTCGCCTTGACGGTCGCGCCGGGAACCAGGGTGTCATGAAGCCAGTTGGAGATCTTTCCGCCGGGAACGCGCTTCACCGTCACGGAGAAGGCGTTTGTCCGATGCGGCGAGGAGGAGATGCTGTAGCACCTGTTTTCAGCGTCTCCACTATGTTCCAGGTCGAACAGAAAATACTGCCCGGCCTTGAACGCGAACCGCTTGCCTTCGCGCGATGCGAAGGTGAATGTCTTGACGTCGTGGGTTTCCTGTTGGACGTCGAGGCAGACGAGCGCGTCGTCCTCCTCGGGATTCCAGACGTCATGAAGGGCGGCCCTGGCTACGGGCATCTGCGGGCTCCTAGTATCCATGGGCGCGCATCCGATCGATGTACCAGCTGGCGAACTTGTCGAGGTTCGTCTCGGAAAAGCGGGAGTAGGGGCCAGGCTGATAGGCCGGGTCGAGAGTGCCTGCATGGGAGCGCGCGACGAGATCGGCGTCCTGGTCCGTCGTCGCGACCCAGACATCCGTCAGCTTGTCGAGATCGTAATCCACGCCTTCGACGGCGTCCTTGTGGACCAGCCACTTGGTTCTGACCAGCGTCTTGCCTGCGGAGAGCGGAATGACGGTTGCCACCACGGCATGATCGCCCATGAAGTGGTTCCAGCTGTTGTGGCCCCAAAGATGCATGTCGCCGAGATCCTTGCGGGTCATGTGGCCGAGAAGCTTGGAGGACGCGGCGGTGGCATCGTGGGTCTGGGATTCGCCGGCGCCTGATATGATCAGCCGCTGGGTGCGGAAGTTGGTGGCGCAGTCGGCGAGCTGCTCGACGGCCGCCGAGGGAAAGCCGTCGGACTCCCACGCCTTCGTCTGCTCTTCATACAGCCTGAAATGCTCCTCGGCCTGTTCGCGATCCTCCGGGCTCAGCGTCTCGGGGTCGAAGCCGAAGTCGAGATCGACGAAGGAGACGCAAAGCTCCGGATGGTTCGCGGAGCAATGGTAGCATTCGCGATTGTTTTCCATCGTCAGCTTCCAGTTGCCATCCTCGATGACATCCGTTTGGAAGGCAACCTTTGCGTTCCGGATGTCGTAGGGGGCGAGGCGCTCGGTCATGGCCTGTTCGAGGAGAGCAATGTCCTCGGGCGGATTGTCGGAGAGACAGACATAAATCAGCCCGCCGATCGACTTGAAAGTGACGGGTTTGAGGCTCCGACACTCCTTGTCGAAGTCCTTGCCCATGTGAGGCGCGTAGCTGAGCTCACCCGTCAGTTCGTATGTCCAGGTGTGATAGGGACAGACGAGCTTCGAGACGATCGACTTGCCCGGATCGAGAAGGCGGGAGCCGCGATGGCGACAGACATTGTGCAGGACGCGAATTTCTCCGTCGTCGTCACGCAGAAGGATCAGGCTCGTCTTGCCGATATCGATCACCGTGGCGTCACCGGGTTCGGGGACATCGCAGTCGAGACCGACACAGATCCAGTGATTGTGGAAGAAGACGTCGATGTCTGCTTCAAACACGTCTTCTCTGACGTAAAGGCCGGCCGGCAGGGAGTGACCGTTGGCACGAGCGTCGAGAAGGGCAGAAATGGACGATGGGAGCTTGTTTAGCATCAGAACCTCTTATGCGAGAGTTTCCCCAGATTGCCCTTGCAGTGCCGATGTTTCAACGGCATAAAAAATTAGGTTCGCATAAGTTTTTGTCATGCGATGAGGGGTTCTGTGATGCACTTTAGAAGACGGATCCCGTCACTGACGGCACTGGTGACCCTGGAGGCGGTGCTCAGAAAGAAGAGCTTCACCACGGCCGCGACCGAATTGGGTGTCACCCAGGCGGCGGTCAGCAGGCAGATTGCATTGCTGGAGGAGGAATTCGGCCAGCCCCTATTCGTGCGCAAGCATCGAGCGATCGAGCCGACGGCGGCATGCATCAACCTCGGAGCCACGCTTGCCAAGAGCTTTGCCGATATTGCCGAAAGCGTGGAAGCGCTCCAGTCGCGCAGCCAGGACGTGTTGACCATAGGGGCGACCGTTGCATTCTCTTCTTTCTGGCTGCTGCCGCGGCTGGCCGAGTTTCGCCGTGCAAACCCCGGCATCCTGGTGCGGGTGATATCCCAGGACAGCCCGATCGCTCTCGATGACGGAGAAGTCGACGTGGCAATTCGATATGGTGTGCCTCCCTTCACCGATAGCACCGTCATCGCCTCGCATGGCGACGTCATCTGCCCCGTCTGCTCTCCCGACCATCTCAAGCGTCGCGGAAATGGTCCGCTCGGCTCCGCCGACGAATTCATCGAAACGGACGTTCTCGATCGTTCCTGGTATAGCTGGGCGCAGTGGTTTTCGCTCACCGGCGCCAATCTCGAGGTAAAGCCGTCGCTTCGGTTCAACCACTATACCGAAACCATCGCAGCCGCGCGCGCAGGCCAAGGGATTGCCTTGGGATGGCGTATGCTGGTGGGCACCTTTCTGGAGGATGGAACCCTGGTGCAGGTCGACGGCGGCGAGCTTGCCGCGGAGGATCGTTACAACGTGATCGTGCCTATCAAAGCCAAGCGAAGCAACGCACGCGACCTTGCCGCCGCCTGGCTGACTGCATCACTGCACGGGTGATCAAGCCACTTTACAAGCCCAGTCCCACGGCTGCGGTTCGGTGAACGCCTTTCGGGACGAAGGCGAAGCGATCTGCCAGTCCCAGGAAATCGGCCGCCAGGTGAATGACGGAAAGCCACATTTCCGTCCCCTGCAAGCTCGGTTCACCACCATCGGCAAACGGGAATCCCTCGCCATCCCGCCATCTATCCAGCGCCCTTGAGATGACCTTGCGGGCGATCGCCTCGCCGTCGGCCCGTCTGTAGTCGGTCTGCCGGGCAATCAGCAGCAGAGGATGAATCGTATCGAGCAGGTTGCACGCATTGTATTTTGCAGCAACGAAGCCCTTGTGGTTGCGATAGTTGAGATGAACCGTTTCGAGTGAGGCGTGCGGGTGGGGAAGTGCCACGCCGAACTGGGCGTAGGTGCCGCGCGTCAGGCGATAAAAGCCGTTCACCGGTTGAAGCCATCCTTCCGCCGCGGTCGGTTCACCCCACAACCCCGAAACGCTGTTGGCATTGCGGCTTAGCCATTCGAAGAGCGCCTGCCGTGAATGCCTGATGCCGAAAGACTTCGCATTGAAGTACATGGCAGTTCCGATCGCATCGACCACGCTTCCGGCGTGCCATGCCCGGGTCGACCAGGGCAGGGCGCTCAGCCATTCATCCAGTTCCCCGGCCTCGAGCTCGACTGCATGGACGGGTTGGCGCGGACCTGAACCAAGCAGTTCAAGTGCATAGCCAACCGCAAGGACGTTATAGAGCGCCTTTGGATCATCCCTAGGGGTCTTGCCATGCATGCGCGCATGCTCTTCCGGGAAAAGGCCGGTCTCTCGGTCTTGAAGACCTTGGAGACGCTCGACGGTCTCCGCCGCATCGAGATCGGGCGGCAGGTGGCCGAAGCCGGCAGCGATCTCGATTGCATCGCAGAGATGCCGGATCGCCGGTCTGCGGATGCCGTCCGCTTCCAGCGATTCATAGGACCCTCGCGTTTTCCAGCGTGCAAGGATGTCCGGCCACTGGTCTTTCGCTTTCTGGCCGAGCCTCACCAATTGATCTTCGATGTCGCCGGTGCCGGTTTTCGTCGGCGCCGAGCCTCGGCTTCGCAGCACCCGGGCGGGCACGCCACCGGCAATTGCCATGGCGGGAATGTCTCCAGCGACCACCGCTCCGGCGGCGATCACCGCGCCGTTTCCAATCGTGGCGCCATCGAGGATCACGCAATTTGCGCCGATCCAGACATCGTCGCCGATCACGATGCCGATGCTGACGACGCCCTGGCGGTGTATAGGAATGGTCGGATCGTCGAAGCCATGATTGAAGCCGACGATCGATGCATGCGAAGCAATCCGAACGCCATGACCGCACGTCACCGTTCCGGAAACACAGGCATAGGGATTGATGGTGCAATCGTCGCCGAGGATCACATGGCCGCGAACGAGCGCGTGCCCGGCGATCCAGGACCGCTCGCCCATCGTCAGGCTTTCGGTGAAGATTGCGGCATGCTCGGCAATGTAGGACGTCTCGGCCAGTTCCGCACTGCATGATCGCCTGAGTTCCGCCTTGCGGGCGAGGTGAGTGGGATGACGGAGGTCAGACGCAATGTGTTCCCAGGTCAGGTATTGAAGCCTGCGCGCTTCCTTCTCTTCGCTCACTGACGATTGCGGGCTATTGACGTGATCCATTCTGCTCCTCATTCCCGGGTTCAACCGCAGAATATTCGTCTGACTCAGCGATCCATTGCCTCGCTGCATCAGACGGCCTGATCCGTCGAAAATCAAGACTTCCGACAATGGCGGCGCAGCCCTGGTTGAAAGGGGGTCCGGCCTCCCGGCGACCGATGCGATCACAAGCGCTCATAGCGGTTTGCCGTGTGGGCGGCCGAATTCGCGATTTGCAGAGGCGTCATGCGCCACGCACCGATCATCGGCAACGCGCTGAGCCATCTGGAAACCGTGAAGTCGCGTTAAGCCGCGTTCAGAAGTTCAGCGCTAACCGGCATTCCCATATGAAAGCCCTGGACGCGGTCGATGCGAAGATCCTTGAGAAGGGAAAATTGTGCTGCAGTTTCGACGCCTTCCACCAGGATCGTATTCCCACGATTGCGGATGAGAGCAATCATGTCCTGAAGCATCGTCAGACCGCGTGGGTTCGAGCAGTCGTGCAGGAAGGTTCTGTCGACTTTGACCGTCTGAAACTCGATTGCCCTCAGCCAAGAGAGGCCCGCGAAACCGCAGCCGAAGTCGTCAAGCCAGATCTCGACGCCGAGTGCCCGCAGATCGGCAATGCATTTAAGCACCTCCGACTGCATATCCATGTCCAGGCCCTCGGTGACTTCCAAGGCTAGTCGCGACCCGCAAACCCCGCACCGATCAAGGATATCAGCGACACTGGCAGCAAAGCCGGGGGAACGCAGTTGTATCGGCGACACGTTGACGCTGACGGTCGCCATGCGATCGGTCATCAGTATATCCCGGCATGCCGTCTCGATCGCCCACCTGCCCAGCTCGAGGATAGCACCACTTCGTTCGGCAACCGGGATGAATGTCTTCGGCGAAACCGCGGTGCCGTCCGGCATCCTGAGGCGCATCAAAGCCTCGACAGCCCTTGCTTTCCCGTTCGTCACGTCGAAGATCGGTTGGTACACGAGCGAGACCAGTTTGCGATCGATGGCGGCCGCCAGCAGCGGGACGAGTTTGCCAGCATGGTCGTCGGGGCGAGGCAAAAACGGATCAAAACTGCGAATGCAGTTTCGGCCACTTGCTTTGGCATTGTAGAGAGCAAGGTCGGCTTCACGGACTATTCGTTCAACTTTCTCTCCAACTTTCTCGCGGGTGAAGGCGACGCCGATGCTGACGGTTACGGTCGACATATCATCTGGTCGCTCGTCGTGAGCAATCGCCAAAGACTCGACTTCCATTCTGATCTTCTCGGCGAGAGTCATCGCAACCTTGGGAAGGGCAGCCGGCATGACCACGATAAACTCCTCGCCACCATACCTGCCGATCATGCCATCCGACGACCCGACAACCGCCTTCAGCGCATTGGCGATGACAGTCAGGCATCGGTCTCCTTCCTGATGTCCGTAGCGATCATTGAAGCGTTTGAAAAAGTCGACGTCGATGAGGAACACGGAGAAGTCGCGGCGTTCGTCTTTCCAGGCGGTCCAGCATTCGTCGAGCCGCCGATCCAGCGCGCGTCTGTTGCCTATGCCTGTCAGGTAGTCAGTATGTGAAAGCTCGAGCAGTGACCTTCCGCGCTCGGACGCTTCCCAATGCTGGTGGCGAGCTTCTGCCGCGTTCAGCAACACGTTTCGACGCTCCACGTTCAATCGCCAATTGACGAAAGACGTGAAGACAAAGCACGAAATGTAGAACATGCCGAAGGCAAGCTTGTAGGTCTCGCTTGAAGGAAAAAATTCCACGATCGTAATAAAAAATGCGCATAGAACGAGGCCGGAGGTGATCACCGAAAGCCGAAACGGGAAACTGAAAAACAGGTTGGCGCCCATCATGAAGATGGCGCCGAATATCATGTAGTATGACATGGCGGTGACGTCGCGTGTGGCAATCGCCGGGTAAAGCCAGCCCACATAGCCCACAAGAAGTGCAGTGGCACATGTGATGTCAAGCCAGACGGTTTTCGCGTTTGCCAGGCGCAGGGTCTCGAAAACCAGCAGCGCGATCGTTGCAACGACGAATCGCGCGGCGATCGTCACAGGCGCGACATCGGGGATCAGCCATCGGTCGGGAAGTGCGAAGGCCACATAAACGGCAACCGCGATCCAAAGACCATGTCGTGAGCTCCGCCTTCGGACAGCATCATTTTCAGTTTTCAGAGACTTGAGGGCCTCAGCGAATGAAAAACTGGCGGTGGATTCGTCGTGCTGGACATTAGCGTAAGGCGCGATCATGCAATAACACCGGCCTGACAACCATCTAAAGTATGTTGAAAAGTAAGCCATACTTCGGCGCCCTCCAAAATCGCGTTCGGCAATCTGCAACCGGTTTGTCTTATTGCTTAGCTTTGTTAGAGGGGTAGCATCTGACCCGCAAGAGTAGAATTACCCTTATCCCGTGTGGATTCTAGTCGCATCCTATTTCGAGGTTGATTATGCTTAACGCTATATCAAGGGGGTCTCGAAATGGCACAAAGCCTGGTCTTGGACGGTGAAAGTCTTGTTGCGCCCGGCGAAATTCGTCGGATCGCAAGGAGGGTTGCTGCCCCAGATCCCGGCCAGCTGATCGTTGCCAGAGCCGAGCTTGCCCTCAGCCTTGACGTGTCGACCCGTCAGTTCAAATCCGGCGTCCCCCCCCATGCGATCATCGAGCGTCTTGCCGAAGCCTTGCATCAGATACGGCGGCGCTTTCATCCGGAGGTGTGGGACGTCATCGTTCCGATCGCACAATCTCATCCGGTTGCTCACTATCTTCATCAAGATCCATTAACGCGCTGGTCGTTCGAAAAACCGCGCGGCTATTCTGGTGACGCACGCCTTCTCGACTTCATCTACGGCCGACCTGAGATTGAGGACGCAGTCTTATCATCGAGCAGCTTGGGACGCTCGATCTACGCCTACACTCGAAATGCTTCGTCGTCCGTCGCGGTGAGGGAGCGTCGAGACATTCTGGCTCGCCGCGTTGACGAAATCGCTTCGGCCCGGCCTGGTTCCACCGAAGTCCTCGCCATCGCCGCCGGGCATCTCCGTGAGGGGCCTTTGTCGTGCGCGCTCAGCGCCGGCGCGATCAGACGCTGGGTGGCGTTGGATCAAGACCCGATGAGCGTTGGAACCGTCGCCCGCGATTTCGCCGGCACGTCCGTCGAGGCGGTGAACGGGTCGGTCAAATCCCTGCTCGGTGGGAGGCATGCGCTTGGAATGTTCGATTTCGTTTATGCCGCGGGTCTCTATGACTATTTGCCAGACGCAGTAGCCGTAAGGCTGACCAAGAAGTGCGTCAGCATGCTGAAGCCTGGCGGCACATTCCTATTTGCCAACTTCTCCCCGGAGACGGACGTCGATGGCTATATGGAGACCTTCATGAACTGGGCGCTGCTGTTGCGGTCGGAACAAGAGATGGGCTTGATCGCCAGTGAAAGCGTGACCGGGACGGATGTGAAGGTGTCTGTTTGGCCCGGCTCAAACCGCAGCATTGTCTACTGTGAAATTCAAAGACCGCATTAGGCCGCATGTCTGCCGTCCAATCCGGTAGTCTTCGGGCAGTCATTTAGTTCAAACCCGGGGCGACCCTATCAGAGGCTGCATGAGAAAGGGCGTGGCTGCTCTCAGCCACGGCCTTCGAGTTGTTTATCGGCCGGGGCAAATCAGACGGCCCATGGCTGTGTCCAGTGTGGTCGTGCCCTTCACCGGCTCGCCCTCGAACCGGATCCAGCCTTCGTTGAAGCCATCGATCATACGCATCCGCGGGAGGGGGTTCTGCATGCCCTGATCGGTGAAAATCTGCTCCCAGGTGTCGCGGGCGACCGGCTCCGCCCGGACGGGTTTGCCGAGGACGGACGATAGGACAGCGGCGATATCGTTGGGCGTGACGCCCTCTGGCCCCATCAATTCGACGACCTGCTTGCCCACCCACTCCTGCTGCAGCAGTTCTGCCGCCTTGGCTCCGACGTCGAAGACAGAAACCATCGGATAGGGCTGATCGAGCGGCTGCAGGAAGCTCGAGAGGACACAGGTCTCGCGCGCCGGCGCGATATCCCAGGCCGTGTTCTCCATGAACCAGCCGGCACGCAGAAAGGCGATCGGCATTGGCAAGGCAGATAACTTCTGTTCGACGAGACCGAGCTGACTCAAGAGGTTAGGTTCCCTGGCCTGTGCGCCGATGGTGGAGAGGCAAACGACCTTGGCAGGACGAGACGAATGAAGCGCGGTCTTCAGGGCGGCAATGACAGCGCGCACTTCCATCAAGCCAGGGGTCGGATCGAAGGTCGGCGGGATCAGCAGAAAGACGCCGTCGGCGCCGGCGAAAGCCTTGGTGAGCGCATCGGCGTCGGTCATCTCGGCCAAGGCCAGTTCCGCGCCTTTGTCCTTCCATTCCGCTGCTTTCTCCGCATTGCGCGCGACGGCGCGTATCGGCACCCCCGCCTTCAGCAGACGCGCGGCGACAATGCCTCCGACTTGGCCTGTTACTCCGGTGATCACAAACATGGTTGGACTCCTTTGCTGCCTTCACCGCCAGCAGGTTGGCGGTGTGTTACGCTAATCATGTCCTTTGGCGGCATTTGACTGAAGCGCGCTTCTGTCACATGATTGGTGACTAAAAATCACGGATGCCCGATGTTTGACGGACGATTATTGAATGGCGTGAGCGTACTGGCCGCCGTTATCCAGAGCGGAAGTTTCGCGCGGGCGGCGGAGTCAATGGGACTATCGGCGTCGGGTGTCAGCCGCGCCATTTCCCGACTGGAGGGGCGGATCGGTCTGCGGCTGCTCGACCGGACAACACGCACGATGCGGCTGACCGATGACGGCGCGCGGTTCTACGAACAGGTGGCCCCACTCTTGAGCGGTATCGAAGAGGCTGCGCAGACAGCTGTTGGCGCCAGACAGGCGGTGCGTGGCCGACTGCGAGTCAATGTCGATCCATATTTCTCACGCCTTGTGCTCGGCCCCCGGCTCGGCGCCTTCCTCGATCGTTACCCGGATATCCAGATCGAGATCATCACCCGCAACGAGATCGGCGATCTTGTTGCTGATGGCATGGACGTCGCGGTGCGCTTTGGCGAGCCTGCACAGAGGTCGCTTATTTCGCGCCTGTTGATGCAGACGCGCGTGATCACGATTGCGGCTCCCGCTTATATCGAGCGATATGGTCGGCCGAGCCGTCCACAGGATTTGAGCGAGCATACCTGTATCCAGTTCCAGGACCCGCTGACTGCAAGGCCTTTCGAATGGGAGCTTCGGTGGGGTGAAGAGGTCGTCTCGATCGAGACCCGCAGCCGCATTTTGGTCAACGATGCCGGCACGACCTTGGCGACCTGCCTTGCGGGGATAGGCATCGCGCAAGTCTTCTCACTCGGGATGGCGGATTATCTGAGCAATGGGCAGCTCGTGAACCTCTTTCCCGACTGGTCGGACGAGACATTCCCGCTCTACGCCTTCTATCCCTCGCGTCAGCATATTCCGGCTAAGGTCAGGGCCCTTATAGATTTCTGCGTCGAGATCATCAAATAGACGGAGGCGCCGCGTCGCCACTGCCGGCTTAAGCCGGCCGCGGCTTTCTGGTTCTGGGAAATTTATCGTCTATGGGTTCTTTCATGCTTGGGAGGAAGTCGATGTGATATCTCCGGCCGTAAAGCCCTTGTCAGATGCGTTCTATGCGGACCGGATACTCGCCGCGCACCAGCAACGGCTCGAAGCCATTGTCGAAGCGGCCGAGCCGGATCAGCCCGTCCCAGCGGTAATCTGCGTAGAACAGGGCCAGGTTACCCCACGGTTTGAAGTAGCAAAGGTCGCCCGGCTGCTCGTTTCCGAAAGCACCGCTGCCTTCTTCGGTCAGATTGCGCGGCAAATGGACGATCTTTTCGTTCCTGCTGTAGTCCTCGATCGTGAGGTTCAAGGGCAGCATGGAAACGAGATCGCGCGCAGTCGGATTGTCGAAGAGTGTCGCGGTCAGGCTTAGCTTGTTGAAGCCTATCCTGATCCTGACGTCTGTCGCCTCGGGATCCCCCGGGCCGCGGTCGTTCTGCCCTTGCGCCACGAGAGGGAGAGCGGCGGCCGCCAAGGTTCCACCCAGCACCGCGCGACGGCTCATGACTTTGGATGTCGTCGACATTGCGCGCCTCGCGTCAGACAGGTTGAGCCGTCGGCCGAAACAGGATTTCGTTGATGTCGACATCGTCTGGTTCGTTCACCGCGAAGGCGACCGTTCGGGCGAACGTGTCCGCGCTGATGGCGATCTTGCTGACGAACACCTTGGCGCCCGCCTGGATGTCCTTTTCGCTGATATGTTCCAGGAGTTCTGTGCTCACTGCGCCGGGTGAAATGATCGTCGTGCGGATATTGTATGGCTTCACTTCCTTCCGCAGCCCTTCCGAGAGGGCGCGCACGGCAAATTTCGTCGCGCAGTAGACGGCGGCACCCGGATCGACCACGTGACCGTAGACGGAGGATACGTTGATGATGTGCCCCGACTTCTGCGCCTTCATGTGCGGAAGCGCTGCTGCTATGCCGTAGAGCACCCCTTTGATGTTTACGTCGATCATGCGATCCCACTCGTCAACTTTGAGCCGTTCGAGCGGCGCAAGTGGCATCAGGCCGGCATTGTTCAGCATCACGTCGATGCGGCCGAACGTGTTGACGGCGGTGTCGACAAGCGTCTTGACCTGAAGTTGGTCCGTGACGTCGGTTTGGACTGCCTTGGCCTTATAGCCTTTGGCGGACAGCTCCTCAGCCAGCTTGGCGATGCGGTCGCTACGTCGCGCGCCGAGGACGACGGACGCGCCGCGTTCGGCAAGGTGACGGGCGGTGGCTTCGCCAAGTCCGCTGCTTGCCCCGGTAATGACGACCACTTTGTTTTCGATTCCTTGGGGCATGATGATCTCCTGTTATGAGGTTTCTGAAGGTTCAGGAACGGCGACCGGCGAGCGCGGCAAGGACTGCCGAACCGGCAAGAAGGCAGGCAGCCAGAAGGAAGGTGCTCCACCATCCCACGGTGTCGAACAGCATGCCGCCAGCGAAAGCGCCGCCGGCAATGGCAAGTTGGATCAGCGCCACCTGCAGCCCACCTGCCGCTTCCAACTCACCGGGGACGATAGCGGCCATCCAGGTGTTCCAGGCGACCGGAATCGGCGTCGAGAAAAATCCCCACATGACGAGCAGGGATGCGGTAACCGCCGCGATTGGCCCGAGAGCGATCAGCAGCAGGGCAAGGACCGCAAGAGTAGCCGGCAAGCCCACGAGAACGAGGAGGAGGTGGCGCCGGGCGACGAAGCCAATGACGGAGGTTCCAGCCAGTCCGCCGACGCCGAGGCCGAGAAGCACCATGGACAGAACATTCAATTCCAGTCCTGTGACGCCTTCGAGGAACGGACGAAGATAAATAGACAGCGCGTTCTGGCCGATGAAGGCGAGAGCGGTCGCCGCCATTCCAATCGCGAATGTGCGATTGCGCAGCAGCCCGAATATTCTGGCCACCGAGACGGTTGATGTCGCCGGCATCCTCGGCAGGACGACCAGTTGCCAGACGAGCGCGGCAAATCCAATCGGTACCGTGATGAAGAAGGTTCCGCGCCATCCGATCAACCCGCCAAGAAAACTGCCGAGCGGCGCGGCAAGGACGAGGGCGAATGCGGTGCCACCTTGAAGAAGCGCAATGGCCTTGGGCAGGTCACGGTCTGACGTCAGGCGTGCCAGAATAGCCGTCGACAGCGACCAGAAGCCGCCGATCGACACGCCGACCAGGGACCGCCCGACGAGAAAGACAAGGAAGTTGGGTGCGAGGGCAACCGCCAAGCTCGATACAACAAGAACCGCGGTATAAAGCAAGACGACAGACTTCCGGTCGATCTTCGCCAGGAAGGCGTTGCCGAAAAGGCTGGTGACAACCGCGAAGACCCCCGACACGGTGATCGCCAATCCGGCCTGCCCCTCTGACACCGAGAGGTCCCTGGCGATCGGGGTCAGAAGGCTCACAGGGAGAAACTCCAACCCCACCAGAAGGAAAGTAAGAAGCGTGAGACAGATGACAGCAGACCACGAGGTCGCCGTGTCGTCCGTCAGTGAGGTCTCATTCAATGTCAACTCGACGGTCATTCATATTCTCCTGTCCGTTGCCAGATAGATAGCTGGACTGGTTTTGCGCGACTAGAAGCTATAATCTGAACATCGTGATGAAGGAGATTCAACAATGCGGCGCGACGAGTTCACGGAAATGCGTGCGTTTCTGGAGGTGGCTCAAGAGCGGAGTTTCACGCGCGCTGCATCAAAGCTGGGAGTCACGCGCTCGGCGTTGAGCCATACGATCAGCGCGCTCGAAGCACGGCTCGGCGTCCGGCTTCTCTCCCGCACGACGCGTGACGTGGCTCCCACGGCGGCCGGTGCGCGCCTGGTGGAAAGTATCCAGCCGCATTTCGAGAGCATCGCCGCCGGGATCAGTGCCCTCGGCGTGCTGCGCGACAAGCCTTCGGGCACAGTCCGCCTCGTATGTCCCGATGACGCCGTGGAGCTGGTCTTCCGTTCGAGGCTGCCGGCATTTTTACGAGATTACCCCGACATCACCGTGGAACTCATCGTCGACAACGGTTTCACAAATATCGTGGAGCGCCAATTCGATGCCGGCGTGCGGCTCGGCGAAGCGATTGCGCGCGACATGGTGGCCGCTCGCATTGGACCCGATATCTCTTACGCCGTGGTCGGATCACCCGGATATTTTGCGGCCCGCCCTGTGCCTTCGACCCCGCATGACCTGACGGACCACAATTGCGTCAACCTGCGTCTTCCGACGTCAGGCGCTCTCTATGCCTGGGAGTTTGAAAAGGATGGCCGCGAGTTCAGCGTTCGTGTGGAAGGCCAGCTGGTGATGAGCAACATAGGGCCGGCAATCAATGCCGCTCTCGATGGCGCCGGGCTGTCTTATGTGCCAAGGGACCTCGTCCGGCAATATTGTGACAGTGGTCAACTGAAGGAAGTGCTCACGGATTGGGCGCCAACATTCCAAGGATATCATCTCTATTACCCCAGCCGGCGCCATCCATCCCCTGCTTTCTCCGCCTTTGTCGAAGCCTTTCGCTACCGGCATCGGTAACCAACGCTCATGTCGAGAGGCTCTGCCGGACAACGGGGGGCGTGACAGACTGCGCCTCTTGCTCATCGACGGTTGCCGAGGGCTGTTACCGGGCGCTGTCGATCGCCGACGACAAGTTCACGAAAAACTCGAACCGGACTTGTCCCAGCCTTCCTTGACCGTTTCCATCGCGACATTCGTCGATGTGCTGGCAACGTGGGGCAGTGTCGAGATGCGCTCGCCGAGAACGCGGCGGTAGCGGCCGATATCGCGGGTGCGGATCTTCAGCAGATAGTCGAACCTGCCGGCGATCATATGGCACTCTTCGACTTCGCTGATCTTCTTGATGGCATCGTTGAAGCTCTTCAGCGCGTCCTCGCGGGTATCGGAAAGCTTCACCTCGACGAAAGCAATATGGTCGAGCTGCATTTTCGACGGATTGAGGATGGCCTTGAAGCCTTCGATATATCCGTCGCTGATCAACCTTCTGAAGCGGATCTGGCACGGTGTCTTCGACAATCCGACACGCGCGGCCAGATCGGTGATCGACAGCCTTCCGTCCTCGGCGAGTGCAGCGAGGATCTTTCTGTCGAACTGGTCCAATTCACTAAAGATGTCGGTTTCAGCGGCCATTTGACCTCTCAAGGGTGAATTAATAAGTTCATACAGCCTGTAAACGGCTGAAATCAAGTGAGATCGCGATTTGAGGCTGTGGTAGATTGTGGGCCGGGCAGAAGAGTGCTGAAATCGGTATCGGCGCCGCGCTCAAAACGGGGATCATTTATGCATAACAGAGAAGCGGATGACGATCGGGCGCCGGATTTGCTCGCTTACTACAGGCCGCTTGCGATCAGGGCCGTGGCCGCGGCGCTCACCCTCAAGCGCGACAGACCGGATGCCCGCCCGCTGCGAGAGACGGAATATTCCGGCCCCGCCTGCACGGACGATGATCAGTGGGACGACGAGCCCGGCATCTCGTTCATCCGTTAAACCAGATATCGATTGATAGGTACTTTCATGGTGAACGCAGCGATCGACCCCGCCCCCTGCAATAATCCGACCGACGGCGCGCCGTTTTCCGGCTTTGCCCCACCGATCCGACCGCAATCCGAACTTCGCCAGGCCATTACGGCTGCCTATCGCCGGCCGGAAACCGAATGCCTGCCGCCGCTCGTTGCGGCAGCGCGCGTCTCCGAGGCAAAACGTTATGACATTCGCAGCACGGCCCGCAGCCTGATCGAGGCGTTGCGCGCCAAGCACAAGGGGACCGGTGTCGAAGGGCTGGTGCAGGAATATTCGCTCTCCAGCCAGGAAGGCGTGGCGCTCATGTGCCTCGCCGAAGCGCTGCTGCGCATTCCCGATACCGAAACCCGGGACGCGCTGATCCGCGACAAGATCGCCGAGGGCAACTGGACCTCCCACATCGGCGGCGGTAAATCCATGTTCGTCAATGCCGCGACCTGGGGGCTCGTCGTTACCGGCAAACTCACCTCGACGGTCAACGACCGAAGCCTTTCGGCAGCGCTGACGCGGCTGATCGCGCGCGCCGGCGAGCCGGTCATCCGTCGCGGCGTCGATATGGCGATGCGCATGATGGGCGAGCAGTTCGTCACCGGCGAAACGATCGCAGAGGCGCTGAAGCGCGCCCGGCCGCTGGAAGCGCGCGGCTTCCGTTATTCCTACGACATGCTGGGCGAGGCGGCCACGACGGGCGCCGATGCCGAGCGTTATTACCGGGATTACGAAAAGGCGATCCACGCCATCGGCAAGGCGTCGGACGGACGCGGCATCTATGACGGCCCGGGCATTTCGATCAAGCTTTCGGCCCTGCATCCCCGTTACGTGAGGTCGCAGGCCGGCCGGGTGATGAGCGAGCTGCTGCCGAAGGTCAAGGCGCTGGCTGTTCTCGCCAAGACCTATGATATCGGCCTCAATATCGACGCCGAGGAGGCCGATCGGCTGGAGCTTTCACTCGATCTCCTCGAGGAGCTTTGCTTTGCCCCTGATCTTGCCGGATGGGACGGGCTGGGCTTCGTCGTGCAGGCCTATGGCAAGCGCTGCCCTTTCGTCCTCGACCATATCATCGATCTCGCACGCCGTTCCGGGCGCCGGGTCATGGTCCGTCTCGTCAAGGGCGCTTACTGGGATGCGGAGATCAAGCGCGCCCAGCTTGACGGTCTCGACGACTATCCGGTCTATACCCGCAAGATCTACACCGATGTCGCCTACGTCGCCTGCGCGCGCAAGCTGCTCGATGCTCCAGATGCGGTCTTCCCGCAATTTGCCACCCATAATGCCCAGACGCTCGCCACGATCTATCGTCTGGCGGGTCCTGATTTCACCGTCGGCAAATACGAGTTCCAATGCCTGCACGGCATGGGCGAACCGCTCTACGACGAGGTCGTCGGAAAGGAAAAACTCGACCGGCCCTGCCGCATTTACGCGCCTGTGGGAACGCATGAGACGCTGCTCGCCTATCTGGTTCGGCGTCTTCTCGAAAATGGCGCCAATTCCTCCTTCGTGCACCGCATCTCCGATCCGAATGTCTCGGTCGAGGCGCTGATCGCCGATCCCGCCGAAATCGTTGCAGCCATGCCCGTTATGGGCGCCCCCCACGCGCAGATCGCCTCGCCAAAGGCTCTTTACGGCAACGCCCGGACCAATTCCGATGGTCTCGATCTCTCGAACGAGGCCACCCTTTCGGATTTGGCTGAGGCGCTCGTCTCCACGGCTGCTGCCCCCTGGCATGCGCTTCCCATCCTCGCCGACGGGTCTATCGATGGAGTGACGCGCGATGTTCTCAATCCTGCCGATCACCGTGATGTCGTCGGCACGGTGACCGAGGTGAAGGTCGAAGAGGCTGCGCGCATCGTTCGCATGGCGGCCGAGCACGCGCCGCAATGGGCTGCCGTGCCGCCGTCCGAGCGTGCCGCCTGCCTGGAGCGGGCCGCCGACATCATGCAGGCCCGCATCAAGGTGCTGATGGGCATCGTCATGCGCGAGGCCGGTAAATCGGCGGCCAATGCCGTCGGCGAAGTGCGTGAGGCCATCGACTTCCTGCGCTACTACGCCGAGCAGGCGCGCAAGACGCTGGGCCCTTCGCATGCGCCTCTCGGCCCGATCGTCTGCATCAGCCCGTGGAATTTCCCGCTGGCGATTTTCACCGGGCAGGTCGCCGCAGCCTTGGTGGCAGGCAATCCCGTGCTTGCAAAACCGGCCGGCGTCACGCCGATCATCGCTTCGGAAAGCGTGAAGATCCTCCACGAGGCGGGCGTGCCCGTCGGTGCTTTGCAGTTTGTGCCCGGCAGCGGCCGTCTCGGCGCCGGCATGGTCGGGGCGGAGGAGACGGCAGGCGTCATGTTTACCGGGTCGACCGAAGTTGCCCGCATGATCCAGGCGCAACTGGCCGAACGGCTGTCGGCAGGCGGCAAACCGATTCCGCTGATTGCCGAAACTGGCGGCCAGAACGGCATGATCGTCGACTCCTCGGCTTTGGCCGAGCAGGTGGTGGCCGACGTCATTGCGTCTGCCTTCGACAGCGCCGGTCAGCGCTGCTCGGCGCTCAGGGTTCTCTGCCTTCAGGACGATGTCGCCGACAGGACCCTCAATATGCTGAAGGGCGCCTTCCGCGAACTGACGATCGGCCGTACCGATCGGCTGAGCATCGATGTCGGCCCAGTCATCAACGACAGCGCAAAGACGGAGATCGACCAGCATATCGAGCATATGCGCGGCTTGGGCCGCAAGGTGGATCAACTGCCGCTGCCCGAAAGTGCTGCGGCGGGGACCTTCGTTTCGCCGACGATCATTGAGATCAAATCCCTGGCAGACCTGACGAGGGAGGTCTTCGGCCCGGTCCTGCACGTCGTCCGCTTCAAGCGAAACGGGCTCGACCGTCTGATCGACGACATCAACGCATCGGGTTATGGTCTCACATTCGGGCTTCACACCCGGCTTGATGAAACGATCGCGCATGTGACCAGCCGCATCAAGGCTGGAAACCTCTACGTCAACCGGAACATCATTGGCGCCGTCGTCGGCGTGCAGCCGTTCGGCGGCCGCGGCCTGTCGGGAACGGGTCCGAAGGCCGGCGGTCCGCTTTATATCGGCCGGCTGGTGCAGCGTGCGCCCGTGCCGCCGCAGCAGGATTCCGTTCATACGGACCTCGCCCTTCGTGACTACATCGTCTGGCTCGACAAGAAGGGCCTGTCGGGCGAGGGGGAAGTGGCGCGTGGATATGCGAGCCGCTCGGCGCTCGGGCTCGAACGCGAACTCACCGGTCCGGTCGGCGAGCTTAATCTCTACGCGCTCCATCCCCGCGGTCGTATTCTCCTCGTGCCGCAGACCGAAGGCGGGCTTCATCGCCAGATCGCCGCAGCCCTATCGACCGGCAACCAAATCGTCGTCGACGCCGGTTCCCTATCGAAATCAGTGCTGGCGGATCTTCCATCGGCTGTCGCCAGCCGAATTTCCTGGACCTCGGATTGGGAAAAGGACGGGCCGTTCTCAGGTGCCCTCGTCGAAGGGGATCGCGACAGGGTTCTCGCCGTCAATCAGAAGATCGCTCACCTGCCCGGTCCGCTGCTGCTGGTCCAGGCCGCGACGAGCGAGGAATTGGCGAGCGATCCCGAAGCCTATTGCCTGAATTGGCTGCTCGAGGAGGTGTCGACCTCGATCAACACCGCAGCTGCCGGCGGCAATGCAAGCCTTATGGCCATCGGCTGAGTAGAACACGAGGGCGCAGAAAATGCGCCCTCGAAACTCCAGGCGGAAAAGAGGGCCTCTTCCCATACCGGCGGGCCCTACTGAGCGCTGCATGACCGGAAGCGTGTCATTCCAGTAATATGCGTAGACGATTCACTTCATGCAGGTGGAGAGAGGTTCAGTCGAAGAAGCCAGCATCCTCTTCCCTGAGATATCGCCTGGCCGCCTCGGCGTCGATATCGAGGCCGAGCCCCGGCGCTTCCAGTAGGTCCACCATGCTGTCCTTCACGATCTGCGCCGGCAAGCCGATGACCAGATCCTCCCACCAGGGGTCGGAGGCGCTCGGATATTCGAAGGCGATATAATTTGCCGGCAAGGTGGCGCAGACATTGATCAATGCGCCGAGCCCCAGCAGGCCGTTAGCTGTGCCGTGCGGTGCCATCAGGATCGAGTGCATGTAGGCATGCTCGGCGACCCATTTGAGCTCGGCAATACCGCCAATATCGGCTGGATCGGGGCCGATGACGCGTACCGCCTGCGTCTCGATAAGTTCCTTGAAATTGTGCCGCAGGTAGATCTGCTCACCAGTGTGGATCGGCGTCGAGGTGGAAATTGTCAGTTCCCGATAGGCCTGCGGATTGACCCACGGCACGTAGTCGCCGGTCAGCATGTCCTCGAGCCACATCAAATTGTACTTCTCGACCGCGCGCGCGAACTTGATCGCATCGGGCAGCATCCAGCCCGGACCGCAGTCGAGCGCCAGGCTGACTTTGTCGCCCAGCACTTCCTTCATCGCGATCACGCAGTCGAGCATGTGATTGAAGCCGCGCTCGCTGATTACGCCCTGATCCATGGCACCGTGATAGCCGGCCTTCTTCTGCGTCACGCCGTAGTGGAAATCCTCGATGGTGTCCTTCATGTTGGAGTGGAACGAGATCCCTTGTTTGACCATGAAGAAGTTCTGCGGCTGCTCCATCATCCATTTGACGTCAGCGGCGTAATCCTCCGGCCGGTCGCCGGTGCGTTTCTGGCGGATCGAGCCGTTGTAGACGCGCACCTTGTCGCGCACCTTGCCGCCGAGCAGTTTATAGGCGGGCACGCCCGCCGCCTTGCCGGCAATATCCCACAGCGCATGCTCGATCGCGCTTACCGCCGCGCCGTAGGGCTTGAAAGAGCCGCGTTGGCGGATCTTCAGCATCACTCTCTCGACGTCGGTCGGGTCCTCGCCGATCAGCGCTTCGCGGAAATGCAGCACAAAGGGCTTGAGGTAGGACTTGGTGAACTCGACTTCGCCCAAGCCATAGAGGCCCTCGTCCGTGACGATCCGGACGATCGGATGTTTGCCGATAACGGCGCAGCGCAGATCGGTGATCTTCATTTTCGTTCCTTTTCGCCTCAGCTCCAGGTGCGATCCCAGGAATATTCGTCGTCCCAGCGATCCGTGGGCTGCCAGATGCCGGTGACGCCCGGCTGCAGATGTTGCGAGATCATCTCGTCGACGACGTCGTCAATCCCCAGGCCCGGCTTATCCGGAACAGTGATAAACCCGTCCTTCACCAGCGGCTTGGGAAGGCCGGTGACGATATCGTCCCACCAGTCGACATCGGCGGAATGGTATTCGAGCGCCATGAAATTTTCAGTCGCCATCGCCACGTGTGCGGCGGCCATCGCAGCGATTGGACTTTCTGCCATGTGGATGGCCATGGCGACACCATGGTCCTGCGCCATGTCGCCGATCTTCTTGGTCTCGAGGATGCCCCCACTGGTGAGCAGATCCGGATGGATAACGGAGATACCGCCGCTCTCGAGCAGAGGCTCGAAGCCCTCCTTGAGGTAAATGTCCTCGCCAGTGCAGATCGGCACTGTGGTTGAGTCCTGCAGTTGTCGGTACTGCTCGGTATACTGCCATGGGATCACATCCTCGAGCCAGGCTGGCACGTATTTTTCAATTCGCCTGGCAAGACGAATGCCGTTCTGCACCGAGATGTGGCCGATGTGGTCGATGGCGAGCGGAATATCCATGCCGATGACGTCACGAACCTCGGCAATGTATTGCTCAAGGAAGTCGAGGCCCTTGTCGGAAAAGTGGAGGCCGGTAAACGGGTGCGGGACGTTATGCAAATCATACGTTGCGTTACGCACGCGCCGCTCTTCAATGGTCTTCAGCGGGCCGCGGCCGGGGTGGCTGCGGTACCCTTCAAGGGAACCGGCAGGAGACACGACCGCACCGGGCACATCCGCGATCTGCATCAGCCCCAGATCCATCTTGAGGAAGGTGAAGCCGAGCTCCATGCGCTGCTTGAGGCGCCTGCCGGTCTCGGTGCCGCTGGGCACGGTGGCATCGGTGTCGCAATAGACGCGCACTTTGTCCCGAAACCGGCCCCCGAGCATCTGGTAGATGGGGACGCCATAGGCTTTGCCGGCAAGATCCCACAACGCGATTTCGACCGCCGATACGCCGCCGCCTTGCCGGCCGTGCCCGCCGAACTGCTTGATCCGGCGAAACAGGCGGTCGATGTCGCAAGGGTTCTCGCCAAGCAACCGGCTCTTCAGCATCAGCGCGTAGGTGGCGCTGGCACCGTCGCGCACCTCGCCAAGCCCGACGATGCCCTGGTTCGTGTAAATCTTGAGCAGCACTGAAGTGAACGGCGCGCCGACAATTTCCGCTACCCGCATGTCGGTAATGCGAAGGTCGGACGGCTTGGAATGCGTATTCACCCGATTAAGCGCCTCGTCGGCTCCATCTGCCTCTGGCATGATCTATCCTCGTTCTGTCGGCGGGGTTCGTGGGCGCACGGCTGCGGCGGCATAGAGACTTGCTAATCGAGACTTGCTAATCCAGCTCTATCTCGTGATTTTGAAGGTAGTCGCGGTTCATTTCAATGCCGAGACCAGGCTTGGGCGTAAGCTTGAGGCTGCCGTTCGAAACATCGAGTGGTCTGTCGATAAGATGATCGTATTTGCCGAGGTTCCACTCCGACGTTTCGAGTTTATAGAAGTTGGGAACGGTCATCATCACCTGCGCTCCCGCAACCACGTTGATCGGTCCTGCGGCGTCATGCGGCGAGACCGGGATGTAGTAGGCTTCGCATAGGGCAGAAATCTTCTTGAGTTCGGTGATGCCGCCGGTCCAGGTGACATCAGGCATGATGTAGTCGGCGAGCCTGTTTTCGAGCACCGGCACGAAATCCCACTTCGTATGGCCGCGCTCGCCCCACGAGATAGGTGCGCTGACCTTCTCACGGACCTGTCTGAGAGCGTTGAGGCTCTCCGGTGGACAGGGCTCCTCGAACCAGTCGATCTGACCAGCTTCCTCGAGGCTCCGACAAAGGCGAATGGCGGTGGGAACGTCGAACCGGCCATGGGCATCGATGAGGATGTCGACATAAGGGCCCGCCGTTTCACGGATCAAAGCCGTGAGTTCGGCGGCTTCGCGCTCATCCTTGCGGGTCATGCTGCCGTCGAGGTAGCCGTCCCGCTGCTCGCGGGACTGTCCATCGGCGGTGCGGCCCTGGTATGGGAAAGGATCGAACTTGAGCGCAGTGTGGCCGGACTCGACGATGTCTCGAATTTCCCGGACCACAGCCTCTTTGCTGGTGAACTTGGCCTGGTTGGGATGGGTGTAGAGCGCGATTTCATCGCGTACCGGTCCACCCAACAGCTCGTAAATCGGCTTGCCCAAGACTTTGCCTTGGATGTCCCAAAGGGCTATGTCGATGGCGCTGACGCATTCGACTGCGGCGCCGCGACTGCCCATGTAGGTGAAGCTGCGGAAAATCTTGTGCCACAGATACTCGATACGCGCCGGGTCCTCGCCTGTCAGAGCGGCACCGATCTGGCGCAGGATCGTGCAGAGGGCGCGATTGGCGAGCCTTGTCGTGGTGGTGATCTCTCCCCAGCCGCTCACCCCCTCGTCGGTCGTCACTTCGACGAACAGAAACTCTCCCCAATAAGAAGCATCGGATCTGATTAGCCACGGCCGAACGCTGGTGATTTTCATCTCGACTGCCTTTGCTTAAGTGGTCGGGATAACGATATCCCAGGCTATGTATTCTATCCTGCCCGAGCGGCGTTACGCGCACGCATGTGTTCGAGGATGTGCCGGCCGGAGCCCTCGACATGGCGTGCAATGAGTTCGGCTGCCTCGCTCGCATTTCCCGCTTTTACATGCGCGATAAGCTCGCGATGCTCGCTAAGGATCGCGGCACGCCGGGCGAGCGTGAAGTTGAAACGCCGGCTCACGGCTCGAAGCACTTCGCGATGCTTCCACCAAAGCTCGGCGGCATGGCGGTTGTAGTGCTTTTGGTACATGACGGTGTGAAAGGCGGTGTCCAGCTCGCTGTGCCTGAACGTGTCGGCGAAGTCGTTTTCTTCAATCAGGCCCTGGATTCGTTCGAGCTCAGCAATGTCTTCGACGGTGGCCATATTCACGAACCATCGCGTCAGGGCCGGCTCGATCAAGACTCCGATCTCGTAGATGTCGCGAACAAAATCCTGGTCTATGGGCCGCACGCGTGCTCCGCGGTTGGGAACGAGGGTGACAAAGCCCTCGCCACGCAACAGTTGCAGAGCCTCGCGCACGGGGTTGGTTGAGGTACCGTGGCGCCGGGCGAGATCGGTGACCACAAGCCGCTCGTTGGCAGCGAGCCGCCCTTCGATGATGTCTTCCCTGATCAGTTGATAAAGCGAGGCGCCCTCGCTGGAGGCCCCGATGGGGTCGATCCCTTCGGGGGGCTTTGCTTTGAAATCGCTGGTTTCGGCCAAGACGGTCCCCAATCAATACACATATTGGTCCGATATCACGCAAGACTTCTCGAAACAATGTACGATTTCTTCAATTGACAGGCAATCTACAATCTGAAAACGTATGATCTGGTCGAAGGGATACATTGGGTGGAAGTCCCGCGGCCGGGAGCAAAGACCGCTTGCCTCGACGCAAAGCGGCTTGGGAGAACCTGGAGGATACCTATGACGAGGATTTCACTCGGCGGTGCCGCCGCGCGCGCAACTGTATCCACTGCTTTGATGCTATCGTTGATGTCCGCGTCTGCACTGGGCGCGCCGGTCGACTTGAGCAAGTGGTCGCCGGAATATGTGCGCTCCATTGCCGGCACACAGGACTTTGACACGGCGGGCGATTGCGCCAAGGTCACCCCCCTCGACTACAAGGGGCGACTGACTTTCTGGTATCAGGGCGTGTTCGAGGGTGACCCCGACCTCCTGCGCCAGTATTACAAGGAGTTCTTCGAGACCTTCCGCAAGACCTATCCAAACATCCAGCTTGAGGAACAAGCCCTCACCTATAACGACCTGCTGGACAAGTTCCGCACCGCGCTCCTTGGCAATGCAGCGCCAATGGCGGTGCGTCTGCAAATCCTGGGCGGCACCGAGTTCGCCTCGAAGGGCTATCTGGAACCCCTCAAACCAGAGGACGTAGGGTATTCGACCGACGACTTCTGGCCCGGTGCAATGAAGGCCGTAACCTGGGAGGGGGTGACCTACGGCATCCCGACCAACAACGAGACGATGGCGTTCATCTGGAACGCCGACGTCTTCAAGCGTGCAGGCCTCGATCCGGAAAAGGCTCCGGCAACCTGGGACGACGTCGTCAAATATTCCAAGCAGATCCACGACAAGCTCGGCATTGCCGGTTACGGCCTCGTGGCGCGCAAGAACGCCGGCAATACGCCGTATCGCTTCATGCCGCAGCTGTGGGCCTATGGCGGCGGCGTTTTCGACGAAGCCACCGCCAATCCGACCTACAAGCAGGTCCAGCTCGACAGCCCGCAGAGCAAAGCGGCATTGCAAGCCTCCTACGATATGTATGTCCGCGACAAATCGGTTCCGGTTTCGGCGCTCACCAACCAGCAGGCGGATAACCAGCCCCTCTTCCTCGCTGGCCAGCTCGGCATGATGGTCTCGCACCCCTCCGACTACAACGTCATGCTCGACCTGCAGAAAAAGACGACGGGCGGCGACAAGGACAAAGCGCAGACCGTCATCGACAATATGCGCTACGGCCTGATTCCGACTGGCCCCGACGGCAAGCGTGCCGTCGTGTTTGGCGGCTCGAACATTCACATCCTGAAGCCCGAATATGTCGAGGGCGGCAAGGTCGACGAGCCGGCTGCAAAGGCTATCAGCTGCATGTGGGCAAGCCCCGAATGGTCGCTGAAAATGGCCTATGCCGGCTCGAACCCGGGAAACCTTAACGGCTTCAAGACCAAATGGATGAAGGAACGCCTGGACAGTATAAAGTTCCTTGATGTCACGACTTCGATGCTGCCATACGGGATCCCGTTTCCGGCGCTGCCACAGTCCCCCGAGATCATGAATATCATCGTCCCGGACATGCTGCAGAATGCCCTCACCGGAGCCATGACTGTCGACCAGGCAGCGGACGACGCAGCCAAGAAGGTCAAAGACCTAACGGATGGCGGACTCTAGTCCGCGCCTGCCGATCTGACCGGCTGCGCCTCCACCGCAGCCGGTTTCTTCCGAAGAATAGGGGCAGGGCACAGTGACGATCTTGACTGGCAAGGCCGAGGCGCGCCGAAGACTGCAACCTGACGGGCACGGCGTGCTGCGAAAGATTTGGGAGCATCGCGCTGACTACGCGTACGTGCTTCCCGCGATCGCCGTGATGCTCATCGTCATAGCCTATCCGATATACTATACGATTGAGCTGTCGTTCTTCAACACACCGCCTGGCCTGCAGCTCCGCGACAAGATTTTTATCGGCTTCGACAACTACACTGCCATCCTCACAAGTCCGGTGTTCTGGACAGTCACCTCGAACACTCTGATCTGGACTTTAGGATCCACTTTGATCTCATTTGTCCTGGGGTTTGCCTGCGCCCTGGCGCTTCATCGCGACTTTGTCGGCCGCGGCATCCTGCGGGCCATCCTGATCATTCCCTGGGTCATCAGCGCGGTCGCCGCGTCCTATATCTGGAAGTGGATCTACCATTCGGACTTTGGAATCATTGGCGCGGTGCTGGTCGGCCTCGGATTGGCCGACAGGCCGCCGAATTTCATCGACAGCGTCAGCACAGTGCTGCCCTCCCTGATCGTCGTCAATATCTGGCGGGAGTTTCCGTTTGCCATGATCATGATGATGGCTGGCCTGCAGACGGTTCCCGATCAGCTGCTGCGCGCCGCAAAAGTTGACGGAGCCAATGCATGGCAGCGGTTCTGGCACGTCACTTTCCCGCATTTGAGAAACGTTTCGACGGTGACGATCCTTCTGCTGGCAGTGGCCAACTTCAATTCATTCATCATCCCCTGGATCATGACCGGCGGCGGGCCGTCGAACGCATCGCACATCTGGATCACGCACATTTATGAGCTCGCCTTCGGCCGCCAGCGCTGGGGGGTGGCATCGGCCTATTCGGTGTTGCTGTTCCTGATCCTGATGTCGTTCGGCTACTTTTACGTCCGTGCTCTGAGCGGCAACGAGCGGAAGGATGGGAGCGCATGAGCACGATTGCCGAGACTGCTCCTCGGGTTAAAGCCCGTCGCCGCATGCGCATCGACGGATGGCGGTGGGGCGGACGCATCTTCCTCGTGTTCATGATGCTCTACACCGCGTTGCCGATGATCTGGATGCTGATCACCTCGATCAAGTCCGGCTTCGCGGCCATGCAATTCCCGCCGCAATGGTGGCCTGACCAACCCACCCTTGCCAGCTATGAGAAGCTGCTCGATCCGCAAAACAGCGTCGGCCAGGACTTCCTCCGCTTCTTCTGGAGCAGCCTTTTCGTCTCCACCGCCACGACCATCCTTTCGGTCATCGTGGCAGTACCTGCGGCCTACGCGTTTTCGCGCTTCACCTTCCCGGGCCGAAACTTTCTGTTCTTCGCCGTCTTGCTTCGCAACATGTTCCCGGCCGTGATCTTTCTCGTGCCGCTCTTCATCCTTATGCGCGCGATCGGGCTGGTGAACACGCATGCGTCGCTCGTCCTCACCTACCTCACATTTGGCCTGCCGCTGGCAATCTGGCTCCTCAAGGGCTTCTACGACAACATTCCGGTGCAGCTCGAGCAGGCGGCGCGCATCGACGGCGCGACGCGGTTCCAGGCCTTTGTCCTGATCGTGATGCCGCTCTCGACGCCAGGAATCATCGCCACTGCGATCTATTCCTTTATCGGCGCGTGGAACGAATACATCTACGCATACACCTTCCTTTCCAAGAACGAGCAGTTGACACTGCCGGTCGGCATCCAGCGCTTCTTCTCGGAAAATACGACGGACTTTCCGGGCCTGATGGCGGCCAGCTTTATGATGAGCGTGCCCGTCGTGGTCCTGTTCCTCGTCCTGCAACGATACTTCGTACGCGCCCTCACGGAAGGCGCAGTCAAGCACTAGAGGAGTTGCCGGTGGCCCACGTGGTCCTTAACGATCTGGTCAAGACCTATGGCAGCTTCAAAGCTGTCAACAACGTTTCGCTGACGGTCAACGACGGCGAATTCGTTGCGCTTGTCGGCCCTTCAGGCTGCGGCAAGACAACCACGCTCAATCTTGTGGCGGGGCTCATCCCCATCACATCTGGCGACATCGTCATCGGCGACCGGGTGGTCAACGACCTCGACCCCAAGGACCGGGACATCGCAATGGTGTTCCAGAACTACGCGCTCTATCCGCAGAAGTCGGTCTACAAGAACCTGGCGTTTCCGCTGCAGATGCGCAAACTGCCAAGGGACGAGATCGACAGGAAGGTCAAGGAAGCAGCGCGCGTGCTCGACATGACGCAGCTGCTCGAGCGCAAGCCCCGCGAACTTTCGGGCGGGCAACAGCAGCGCGTGGCGCTCGGCCGTGCCCTCGTTCGCGATCCGGCGGTATTTCTGATGGATGAACCACTCTCCAACCTCGACGCAAAGCTGCGCGTGCAGATGCGCTCAGAGATCAAGCGTTTCCACCAGGACCTCAAGGCGACGATCATCTACGTGACGCACGACCAGCTCGAAGCGGTGACCATGGCCGACAGGATGGCGGTGATGAACGGCGGCTACCTGCAGCAATACGATTCACCGGCGCAGGTCTTCGCCCATCCGGTGAACATGTTCGTCGCCAGCTTCGTCGGCAGCCCGGCGATGAGCCTTGTTCCGCTTGAGGCATCAACGGCAAGCGGCAACACTGTGTTGACCAGCGCGGAGGGCTGGCACTTCGAGCTCTCGCCACACAACGCCCAGAAGGTCGCGAGGGCAACAACCAAGAAAGTCGTGCTCGGCGCACGTCACTCGGCGATCAAGCTGCACAAGAGTGCGGTACCAGGAAGCATCCCTGCCAAGGCCTATACGGTGGAGCCGACCGGAGACGTCACCTTCGTACAGGCGTTGCTGTCTGGCGCCATCGTCAACGTCAGCGTGCCGCCGACCATTGCCGTTGCGCCCGACGAGCAGATTTGGCTCGAGTTCGACCAGGAGCGGATGCATCTGTTCGACGGCGAAACAGAAATGGCCCTCAAGGCCAACTGAGACCAAGCGGATGCGTGTGAAACGAGGGCATGGATGACTACGGAGCTTAAAATCACGGCGATCAAGCCCTATCCAGTATGGGTTGGAACGCGCAACCAGATGCTGGTCAAGGTCGAGACTGACAACGGCATCTTCGGTTGGGGCGAGAGCGGCTTGAGCGGTCGCGAGAAGGCCGTGGCCGGCGCGATCGAGCACTATCGCGAGTTTCTCATCGGCCGCGACGCGATGCAGATTGGTCGGATCTGGCAAGAAGTCTATCGTAGCCAATACTTCGAAGGCGGGCGCGTTCTGCAGGCGGCAATTTCCGCCATCGACATTGCCCTTCACGACATCAAGGGCAAGGCGCTGGGGGTGCCGGCCTACGACCTGCTGGGCGGCAAGCAGCGCGACCGCATTCCTACCTTCGCCTCGACCGGTGACGAGGCCGAGGGCGATGTTGCCATCGAACGAGCCCGCGAACTACGCGCACAGGGATGGCAGGCGATCCGCTTCTTCCCCATCGGGCAAAACAGCAAGGACTTCTTTGAGCCGCGGGAGTCGATCGGCGCGACCGCAACGATGCTAAACAAGGCGCGCGAGGCGCTGGGCGACGACGTCGTCCTCGGCATCGACTATCATCATCGGCTATCGGTGGCAGAGGCGGCGAGCTTCTGTAACAAGCTCGGCCGTGGCGTGATTGATTTCCTCGAAGAGCCGATACGAGACGAAACACCGGAGGCCTACGAATCCCTGCGCACGATGACCGACATTCCGTTCGCCATCGGCGAGGAATTTGCCAGCAAGTGGCAGTTCCTGCCCTACATCGAGCGTGGCATCCATCAGTTCAACCGGCTTGATATTTGCAATGTGGGTGGGCTCACCGAAGCGATGAAGGTCGCTGGTTGGAGCGAGGCGCACTATGTGGACCTGATGCCGCACAATCCCCTCGGCCCAGTCTGCACGGCCGCGACCATCCATCTCGCCGCCGCGGTGGCGAATTTCGCTTGGCTCGAGACCAGGGCGCCCGAAGCAAAGCTCGGCTTCGACAACTCCGAGTTTTTCCCCGTGCAACCGCGGCTTGACGGCCCCGACTATCCGGTCAGCGATCTGCCGGGGCTCGGCGTCGAGGTCAACGAAGAGGCGGTCAAGGCGGAGAGCTTTCGGTTCTGGGAAGCACCTCACCTGAAGCGCCGCGACGGTTCTGTTACGAACTGGTAGTTCATCACCGGAGTCTAAAATGACGCATACTTCCGACATTACGCGACCGCCCAAAGATATGATCGACGCACTGAGGGAAATCGGCGCCGCGACGGTTTCCGGCACCCTTGGCCACATGGGCTTCCGCAATCCGCACATGGTCGGTCCCGTACCGCAGAACCGGGGGAAGTCGATCGTCGGGCCGGCGCTGACGCTCCAGTTCATGCCGCAGCGGCCGGACCTCTTCACCGAGGGGGAATATGCCGATCCGGAGACGCAGTTGCACCGGCACGTGCTCTATCACGCGCAGGAGGGCGATGTGGTCGTGGTCGACGCGCGCGGCGATATGAGCTCGGGCGTCTTTGGCGATATGATGTCGACGTATTTCAAAGGCAGAGGCGGCGCTGGCATCGTGATCGATGGCTGCATGCGCGATCGACCCAATGTCGAGAAGCTGGATCTCCCCCTTTGGCTGCGCGGCTGGACGCCCAACTACCATGTGCAGACCAGCATCTACCCCAATGCCGTCAACGTTCCGATTGCCTGCGGCGGTGTCACGGTCATCCCCGGCGACATCATCGTCGCCGACGATGATGGGGTGGTGGTGCTTCCAGTCGCAATGGCCTCGAAGGTAATCGAAGAGTCGCAAAAGCACCACGATTGGGAGGAGTTTTCGCGAGAGAAGCTTATGGAGGGCGGGTCGTTGCAGCGCTACTATCCGCTGCATGATGATGCCCGCGGAGAGTACGACGAGTGGCGCGGAGCAAACCGCTTGGAGAACCCAAGTTAACCTATCGATTACCCGAGGCGGGCAGCGACCTGCCGCATCGACTTGCGCACCGCGTCAAGAAAGGCGTGGCTGGCGTTCTCCATCAAATGCGAGCGGTCGGCAACCTGATCTGCGTGTGGCAGGGCTTGTGCGGTTGTCCGGGCATATCACGACCGCCGTCTCGTGCGACGATTCCGATCTGGGGCTGCTGGAGCAGCCAGGCATTGGCGGTCGCCGGTTCCCGGTCGGCCAAATGCGGTCGTCTTTTCTGCGTTTAAGATCGCAGATGATCGTGCCATGTCGATGATTGCGGCGCGACGCATCATGCACTGCTTCCACTTTTAACGCGGCAGTGACCGAATCGGAAAGCCGAAACTGGGCTCGCATGGTTTTGATCGCCATTGACAGATAGGTGTTCGAAACGCCGAGCAGTGCGCGTAAAAGCCGCTTGACAAAACGCATACGCCGCGAGTATTGGGTAATCGATCACCCAAGGAGGATGGTGCGGATCGTGGCAGTATCTCTTTCTGACATCGCGGAACGTGCGGGAGTCTCGGTAAAGACGGTTTCCGGCGCATTGCACGGCGGCTCCGCCCGCATGTCGGACGATACGCGCCAGAAGGTCAAGGCCATTGCGGACGAACTCGGCTACGTGACCAACCTTGCGGCGCGTGGCGTGCGTCAGGGCTGGCTGCCGCTGGTTGGAGTCGTCTCCGACGGCCTCATCACGTCGCCCTTCGCCACCGAGATCGTGCGTGGCCTCGACGGGGCGGCCCGCAGCGCCGGCATGGCGGTCTTTGCGGTCAACCACCGCAGCGGCCAGTCTATCGGCTCGGTGCTCGACGAGGTGCAGCAGTTCCGGCCGCGCGCCGTTGCTTATGCCGCCATGTACCACAAGGATGTCGCCCTGCCGGACAGGTTGGCGGGCGCCGTCGGCGTCATGATCAACTGCCGCGAGGCTACCGGCCGCGTCACCGCGCTGGTCCCGGACGAGGAGGGCGGCGCGCGGGAGATCGTGCGTTATCTCCTCGTCGCCGGCCGCCGTCGCATCGCCTTCATCAACCTGCCGGGCATTCTCGCCGGCACGCTACGCGAGACGGGGTTTCGTGCGGCGCTTGAGGAGGGGGGCATCGATCCTGCTGGCGTGTTGCCGGCGGTGCGCCGCAGCGTCTACAGCGACCGCGCGCCAAGTCTTGTTGCCTTTCATGTGGAGGCGCTTCTGAAATCCGGTCAACGGCCTGACGCCATCTTGTGCGGCAATGACCGCGTGGCGATGGAAGTCTATGCGGCGCTTGCCCGTGCCGGCCTTCGCATTCCGGATGATATCGCGGTGGCAAGCTTCGACAACCAGGTCGAGCTGGCCTCGCGGCTGGACCCGCCATTGACGACGATGGCCCTGCCGCACCGCGCCATGGGCCGCCTTGCCATGGAGATCCTCCTGGCGGAGCAGCCCGAACCGCCGCATCTGCGGAAACTGCCGTTCCATCTGGTCGAACGGGCATCCGTCTGAACATCGAATAGTGCCAAACAGGAGGAGAATACGAAATGAGGATTTTGATGGGTAATCGTTTACTTTCCGCACTCCTAGCGTCCGCTACCCTGGTCGCGACCGCCGGTTTCGCCGAGGCGAAGACCGTCATCCACGTCATGCACCAGGGTGATCCCGGCTGGGTAAAGGCCTATGGCGACGTTGCCACCCGCTTCGAGGCCGTCAATCCCGATGTCGACGTCGAGATGATCTACGCGCCGCACGATGCCTATAACGAAAAGTTCAGCGCCGCCGTCATGGCCAAGCAGCTGCCCGATATCATGGAACTCGATGCTCCGTTCCTCGCCAATTATGTCTGGTCCGGCTATCTACAGGCCGTCAAGCCGCTGATTGACAAGGACCTGCTCGATGACATGACGGATTCGAATATCGCCCAGGGCACCTATCCGATCGACAAGGACCTCTATGCGATCGGGCTCACCGACTCCTCGGTCGTGCTCTACGGCAATAAGAAATATCTTGAAGCCATTGGCGCCCGCATTCCGAAATCGGTCGATGATGCCTGGACCCGCGAGGAATTCGAAGGCTATCTCGAAAAGCTTTCCAAGCTCGAAGGCGTGAAGTGGCCGATCGACACCTTCCGAGGTTACGGCATCAAGACCGAATGGATCACTTATGCCTACGGCCCCCTGCTCGAAAGCGCCGGCTGCGACCTGATCGACCGCAAGACTTGGAAGGCCAGCGGCACGCTCGATGGCGAGGCCTGCGTCAAGGCGCTGACGATGATGCAGGACTGGGTGAAGAAAGGCTGGGTCGTACCGACTTCGTCAGGCACCAACCAGTTCTACGCCGAGGGACAGCCGGCCGCGCTCGCCATGGGCGGTCACTGGTTCTACGCGGAGGCGTCGGCAGCGATGAAGGACAATATCGTCGTCATGCCGCTGCCGAAGATCGGCGACAAGGGCGTGAGCCCGAACGGAACCTGGATCTGGGGCATTTCCGCGACCTCGAAAAACCCTGAGATTGCCGGCAAGTTCCTGAGCTTCCTTTTGAAGGACAAGGAGTACCGGGAGTACGCCAAGACCCAGTCCGCCTATCCGGGCCTGAAGAGCTTCGCCGCCGAATCCCCGCTCTATGCGGAAGGCGGTCCGCTCGCCGTCGCCTTTGAGCAGGCTTCCAAGACCGCGATCGCCCGTCCGCCGCACCCGGCCTATCCGACGATCACCTCGGCCTTCATGCAGGCCGTCGACAAGATCTTCAACGGTGGTGACGCGCAGGAAGCGCTGACGGCCGCCGCCGAGAAGATCGACGAGGATATCGAGGACAACGCCGGCTACCCGCCCTTCGACGAGCAGAAGTAAGGGGTTTTGACGGGGCCGGCTCGTCCTGCCGGCCCTGGACTATCTCGGGAGGATGACCGATGAGGAGGAAACAATGACTTTGCAACAGACCTCCACGCCCGCTTTGCGACGTCCGGCCAAACGCCGCGACAACAAGCGGCTCTGGCAGGAAATGGCGATGATCGCGCCTGCCTTTCTGCTTATGGCGATATTCCTGATCACGCCGTTTCTCTTGTCCTTCTGGACGGCGATGACCAACCAGCCGCTCGTGCCGCGCCCGACGCCGGTGCGCTTCGTCGGCCTCCTGAATTTCGAGCGCGTCTTCACCGATCCGCTGTTCTGGACCTCGCTGTGGAACGTTACGCGCTTCACCGTCTGGGTGCTGCCGCTACAGTGCGGCCTCGCCTTCCTGACCGCGCTACTCTTGCATCAGAAGCTGCCGATGCAAAACCTGCTGCGCGGCCTGTTCTTCCTGCCGGCGATCACCTCCATGGTGGTGGTCTGCGTCATCTGGGGCACGCTTTTCCAGTACCCGAGCGGCCCGCTCAACCAGATCGTCGGTTTCCTTTCCGGCGGCACGATTCAGCCAATCGACTGGATCGGCGACCCCAACTGGGCGATGTTCTCGATCGTGTTGCTTTCAGCCTGGCAGGCCTATGGCTTTCAGATGATCATCTATCTCGCCGGCCTGCAGGGCATTCCCGAAGAACTATACGATGCCGCCCGCATCGACGGGGCAAGCGCGCTGCGCCGCTTCTGGCACGTCACCATGCCCGGTCTTCGCCCGACCCATGTCTTCGTGCTGGTCATCACCACGATCCAGGCCTTCAAGCTCTATACGCAGGTGGCAATCCTCACCCAGGGCGGCCCGAACGAAAGCACCGAAACCGTTGTCCACTACATGGTGCGCGCCGGCTTCGAGGAGCAGAAACTCGGCTACGCATCGGCCGTGTCCGTCATCCTCTTCGTCATCGTTCTTCTGATCGCGCTCCTGCAACGCAAACTCCTGAGGCGCTTCGATGTCTGATCTCGCTTTGACCCAGCCCGTCCCGCTGGCAATCGCAAGGGGCGACGGCAAGAGAAGCCTGCGCATCGTGCAGAGTCTCTGCATCCTGGTCATCGCGCTGGTGATGATCTCGCCGCTGTTCATGCTACTGATCGCCAGCCTGAAGGACGACCGCTTCCGCATCCTCGCTGACATGGGCAGCTTCCGCGCCTTCTGGGTCAGCGACCCGACGCTGTCGAACTACAAGGAGGTCGCCCATTTCTCCGGCGAACTGGCCTATGGCCGATATCTCTTCAATTCGTTGGTGATCCTCGTCGCCACTGTCGTCTCCGGACTGGTCGTCAATTCCATGGCAGGCTTCGTTCTCGCCTGGGGCTCGCTGCGCGGCAAGGCGGCGCTCTTGGCGCTGGTCGTCGCGCTCTATGTCATCCCGCAGGAAAGCATCATCATGCCGCTCGTCGTCATGATGTCGCGGGCGGGGCTGACGGATACCTTCGCGGTGCAGATCCTGCCCTGGGTGGCAAGCCCGCTCTATGTCTTCCTCTTCTACCAGTTCTTCGCGCAGCTGCCGAAAGAACTCTATGAAGCGGCGGAAATGGATGGCGCGTCGACCTTCCGCATCTACCGGTCGATCTATATGCCGCTCAGCCTGCCGGCGCTCGCCACGGTCTCGATCCTCATGGGCATCGAAAGCTGGAACCAGTATCTCTGGCCGACGCTGGTCACCCAGACCGACTATGCACGGCCGATTGCCGTCGCCATCGCCACCTTCTTCGGACAGGACAGTATCTACTGGGACCGCGCCATGGCCGCCTCGGTGCTGATGATGATCCCGGTCCTCATTCTCTATCTGGCTTTCCAGCGCTGGTTCGTCAGTTCATTCGTCGGCTCCGCCGTGAAAGGTTGATCATGTCTCTGCAGGCAAAATCCGAAACGTCAGCGCCTGAAACCATTGAAGCGGGGCTGCCTGAAGGCACGGTGCTGCATCTCTGGCTGAAGGCGCGCCATGCCGGCGGCGAGGCGAAGCTCTTCGTCGCCGTTGATGGCAACGACATCGGCGAGCCCTCGACCCACCGCGCAGGGGAATTTGAGTTCTTCGCTGTGACGCTCGCGAAAGGCGGTCGTGCCACGCTGTCTTACGATGCGACAACCACAGCGCTCTCCGTCGCTTACGCCTTCCGGCCGGAAACCGTGATGAAGGAGGGCATCCGCGTCCTGCACAGCGATGCCCGCACCGCCGCCCCCGACGTGCCCGACAGCTACCATTTCCGCCCGCCTTTCGGCTGGATGAACGATCCGAACGGTTTTGGACGGTTCGGCGGAAACGCCCACCTCTTCTACCAGCATTATCCTCATGAGCCGCGCTGGAACACCATGCACTGGGGCCATGCCGTCTCGAAGGATTTCGTCCGCTGGACGCATTTGCCCATGTTCCTCTTCCCGGCGGCGCATCTATCGGAAAAGGACGATGGCCGCGGCGGCGCCTTCTCCGGCTCGGCGATCCCCGGCACCGGCCCGGAAGGCGAGGAGATCCGCGTCTTCTACACCGAGCATGTGCGTGACCGTCTACCGGAAGAGCAAATCCAGCTTTCCGCCGTCAGCCGCGACGGCATCGTCGCCGGCCCGTCGGAAATCGTGATGCCGCTGCGCCCGGAAGGCTTGAACCTCACCACCGATTTCCGCGACCCCTATGTCTTCAAAGGCCCGGACGGGCGCTGGAAGATGCTGCTCGGCAGCCGCGACAGGCAGGGCGGCGTCGTACTGCTCTATGAAACCGCAGACGCGCAAGGCGCCGATGGCTGGACCTTCCTCGGCATCCTCCATCGCGAGGACGGTTTCGGCATGACGGCGGCGGAATGCCCCTGCATGGTGCCGCTTTCCGGCAAAAACGCAGAAACCCGCTGGGCGCTGATCTTCGGTCTGCTCACCAGCCGCGACCCGGCCACCGGCCGCCGCAACCTCACCTCCGTCACCGTCGGTGGTTTCGATGGCCGCACCTTCGTCGCGGAATTCGTGCAGGAGTTGGATTTCGGTTCGGATGCCTATGCTTTCCAGGCCTTCGTTGATGGCGACGAGCCGGTCGGCATCGCCTGGCTCGCCAACTGGACGGATTTTTCCAAGAAGGACGATTTCCCGACGGCCATGACCCTGCCGCGCCGCATGTTTCTCGACGGCGACACCGTGCTGACCCCGCCGGTCGCAGCCGTCGAAAGCCTACGCCATCGGTTGCTGGACGACACCGCGCTTGCCGCCGGCAAGACCGTGCCGCTCGGCACCGGCGCCGTCGAGATCGTGCTTGATCTCACCGCGCCGGGCGCCGCCTTCGATCTCACCTTCGATCATCCGGATGTCGATCTAGGCGTGAAACTCGACGCCGATGGTCTGGCGATTGTCTTCGACGCCCGCACCGGTATGAGGCCGCCGCGTTACGTCGCCGCCGGCGCGAAACCGTCGAGCCTGCGCATCTTCCTCGATGCCGGCTCCATCGAGGTCTTCGCTGACAACGGTCGCTGGACGGGGTCCAAACGCATTCCGAGCTTTGCCGCCGCACGTTCGGCAACGCTCGCCGGCGCCGTCGCTGGGGCTGGCGTCTGGCAATTGAAACTGTGAGGGAGGACAGACAATGGCATCGGTAGCAATCGACCGGGTTCAGAAGCAATACGGCGCGGCCTCCGTTATCCACGGGGTTTCCGCAGATATCGAGGACGGTGAGTTCGTCACGCTCGTCGGGCCGTCCGGCTGCGGCAAGTCCACGCTTCTGCGCATGCTGGCGGGGCTAGAGGATATCAGCGGCGGTGAAATCCGCATCGATGGCCGCGTCATGAACGACGTCGCGCCGAAGGAGCGCGATATCGCCATGGTGTTCCAGTCCTACGCGCTCTATCCGCACATGACGGTGCGCGAAAATATGGGCTTTGCCCTGAAGCTGCAGGGGCGCGATAAGGCGACAATCAACAAGCTGGTGAGCGAGGCCGCCGGCATTCTCGCACTTGAACCCCTGCTGGAGCGCCTGCCGAAACAGCTTTCCGGCGGCCAGCGCCAGCGCGTCGCCATGGGCCGCGCCATTGTACGCCATCCGAAAGTGTTCCTCTTCGACGAGCCGCTGTCCAACCTCGACGCCAAGCTGCGGGTGACCATGCGCAGCGAGATCAAGGAGCTGCATCAGCGCCTTGGCACGACCATCGTTTACGTCACCCACGACCAGATCGAGGCGATGACCATGGCCGACAAGATCGTCGTCATGCGCGCCGGCCGCATCGAGCAGATCGGCAAGCCGCTCGATCTCTACGACCGCCCGGATAACACCTTCGTCGCCGCCTTCATCGGCTCGCCGTCGATGAACCTCTTCGAGGGCGGCATCAGCGACGGCGGCTTCCGTATCGGAGGTGGCGTTTCCCTGCCGCTTCCGCCGCGATTGAGCCAAAGCGCGGCGCGCACCTACGGCATTCGCCCTGAGGACCTCGAAATTGCGGAGACGGGCATTCCGGCCACCGTGCTGACTGTCGAGCCCACCGGTGCGGAGACCCATCTTTCGGTGCGTGTCGGCACGGAGACGGCAACCATCGTGCTGCACCGGCGGGTGGATTTAAAACCTGACCAGCAAATCCACCTCGCGCCCAAATCCGAGAAAGTCCACCTCTTCTCCGCCGAAGGCCGTCGGATAGACTGATCCCCCGGCCCCTCCTGCTGAGCCGCGTCCGTCATTTGACGGCCACGCCTGGTATCCTCGGACGGCTTCCGCGTTATCCAGACAGAGCACAGGTCGAAACGACGCTCGATGAAAAGGAGCTTCTTCGCGAAGAGGTACTTAACGCTCTGGAAATCCAAATAATACCGAGAATATGCATGGCAATGCCATCCAAAGTGGCCGTCACATACAGAATTCAAAACCCGAATCTATCAATGAACTTGAACCAAGCTCTGAAAAAGAGCAGGGCGAAAACTTGCGGGACGAGCCGCAGACACAGAGTATGAAGCGTGAAGGGCCAAAGCGTTGAACCGATTAACTCGTTTCCGTTGGGCATAGTTCTTCGAGCCCGCCCACAAATTTTGGACTAGGGGCCAAACGGCGGCATATCGCATTGGCGCGAGCTGATGACAGCCGCCCTGGTGGTCCGCTCAATGCTGGGCGTAAGCCCCTCAGCCGATGAGGAAGCTTGCGAAGCCATGGGTCCTCGAAATGCCGCGGCAGCGATGGCGTGCATTCTGGAACGCTCAAACTTACGTCACTCGTCGATGTCGCGACCGATTTCAGGAGCATTGGTAGCGCAGGGCTCGCCTCATGATACCGGAATAGGGGTTTGACGCTTATTCCGCGTGCTCGCAGGCGCGGGCTACGAGTGTGGGGTGCAAGACCACGAACCTCAGCGCCTGCGGGTAACTCGAGGAGGCCCGATGATTTTGCTGCAGGTGACGCTGCGACTAGCAGGAGGGCGGCAAAACCCCTCTATTGCCTACAGTAAGGATATGCTCTATATATCCCAGAGTATCTATATCATTCAGGATATGAAATGACGGAATGGACGGTCGACTTTCATGGTCGCTTCAAGAGTAGGTGACCGACCTTCCTGCCCATGTTCGGGTGGAGTTGCTGGCGTATTTGGTACTCCTGCGCCAGAAAGGCTTTCGACTGGGCCGTCCTGAGGTTGACACGCTCGGAGGTTCCAAACACGTGAACATGAAGGAACTACGTATCAAGGTATTGAAGGCTCAATGGCGGTTCGCCTTTGCTTTTGATCCCGAGCGAAAAGCCATCGTCCTTTGCGGCGGAGCGAAGAGCGGCATGAGCCAGAAACTCTTCTACAAAAGACTGATTGATCTGGCGGACAAACGATACGACGAGCACTTAAGCGAGTTGGATAAGAAACATGGATGACCTCGACAAGCTGATACAGACGCTTCCCGAAGCCGAACAGCACGCTGTTGCAAAGCGTGCTGAGGAACTTGTCACGGCGCACAATTTGCGAGAACTGCGGGCGCTCGCCGGACGGACGCAAGAACAGGTGTCTGCCGGGACCGGATTTAAGCAGACGAACGTCTCGAGGCTAGAAAAACGTGCGGATATGAAGCTTTCCACACTTCGCGAATACGTTGAGTCACTCGGTGGCACATTGAGGATCGTTGCGGATGTCGCGGGCAAGAAAGTCGATCTGTCCAGCATTGCTGAACGATCTCGGCACGGTTCAAAACTCTGATTGGCAACCGTCGATTGACGTAGCCCACATTGATGCTTGTTGGTTATGGAAATCAGCACCACAGCATCCGGGCGGCCCGCCTGCTTCGCCGCGTCGCGTTGTTAAAATAACTAGATGCCCGCTGAACCGAGCGATGGCGTAACTGTTCCATTGCCTCCGGGAGGGGAATACCGCGGTTGGCTGCCTCGGTGAGAAAACCAGACCGCAGCCCAGGCGGACCCTTCCCAACGAGCGCCGCAGCCAACTCATAGGCGGGAAAAGGCTGCCCAAAGTAATCTATCCGTTATTTTTGGGTGGCCAGCGCCTCGATCATCACGACCAGTCTTCGAAGGTGATCGCTTTGAAGTGCCTTGAGCGCCACGGCTATTCTTTCATGGAACAGCTCATCCGTCGTTCTGACGTTCTCCTCAGCGACGATGCAATCAATCTCGATAAAGAGATCGCGCTTCTCCGGGATCAGCTGGCGCGTAAGCTTCAAATACAGAATACACAATTAAAGAGGATGCTGCAGCGCTTTGAGCGCTGAGGCGTCCAATTACGGACAGTCCGCTCCAATTCCGTCACCAGCCTCGGGGCTTGTCGCACGCGCGGCTGAAATCAGCCGGGATGCCAATCGGCTGCTGTGTTACAGGAGGATTGAACAATGTCAGGCTCTCCATTGACGCGAGTAACGGTTGCGTGTGTATCTCCGTTCGCCGTTGGCACCCTGCCGAAAGCTGTGAACAGATCGCAGTTCCTCAGCAACTCGGAGGGAACCTGATCTGGAATGGAATAGCTTCGCGCTGTGTCTTCTCCGCCTGCAACCCCTCACTGCCCGCTAGGCGCTTTCAGAACGCGAGCGAACGGGTGCCAAAACACAAGCTGTTTAGGTTCTTCAGTCGGATGACGTGATATGGCTCTGACAGTTCTTGGGGCAGACGCGGGCGCATGCGCCGCAGCCGATACAACGGCCCGGATGATCGACAATCATCAGCAATCGCTCGACCTCATCGTCTGCTCCATCCCCGACGTCTACAATATCGCCTGAGTCGGTGATGCCGCCAAGGTGCATGACGTCACGCGAACAGACTTTGAAGCAGCGGCCACAGCCAATGCAGCTTGCGTCTATCTGGCTCAAATATTCGGGGAACCACCTAGACCCATCGCGGCTTACGAATGAAACCACCATCGTGTTCTCCGATGCAGTGAGTTCTGCTCCGGCCACGCCGGATAGAGCGTTGCTCTTGAGAGTCTTTTCGGAAACGTTGGGATCGACGGTGCGATACGGATGCTTTTCCTGTAAACAGGTCTCATTGAGCGTTGCCATGGTACCTCCTTCAGCCGTTTGAGCTTTTTCTGCATTGATGCTCCAGCGACACGAGTTGTCGTCCTTGCGTGAGAAGAATTTTCAATCGTCGTGCCAAAGTCGCCCAAAGATGGCGGGCGAAGTCGAGCGCGCTGGTATTTCATCTACTTAGACGCCAAAAAATAAGAGACTAAAAAAGAAACCAGGTGGCTGACGCCGCGGGGTAACCGCCCGATTGGCACCGCCTGCCGCCTAGCGCCCTGATGGCCTAAGACACGTGTTTAACGACGTCGTTAGCGACGTGTCTTAGGCGAGGATTGCGATGCGCGTTGAAATTCTTGGGCAGGAACGTCGACGGCGGTGGCGCGAAGACGACAAGCTTGCGATTGTCATGTCGGTTGGGGTTTCTGGAGCCACGATCACAGAGATTGCTCATCGTCATGATGTAACGCGGCAGCAGATATACGCCTGGCGTAGCGAGCTCAAGAAGAAGGGGCTGCTCCCGGTGTCTTCGAATGCATTGTTCATTCCCGTCGATCTGAATGCCGTGCAGAACGATGCCCCTGAATTGAGGGAGAGCTGCTCCGGGATGATTGAGCTACGATTGATCTGCGGCCGCACGCTTCGTTTCGAGAGTTCTATGGCTCCCGATGTCCTGACGCAGATTATCCGGGCAGTGGAAGCAGCATGATTGGGCCTGGGACCGGCGTTCGGGTGTATCTTGCGTGCGGGATCACGGACATGCGCAAGGGAGTAGAAGGCCTTGCCGCGCTTGCGCAGGATGTTTTGCGTCAGAAGCCGACTGGCGGCGCGGTCTTCGCCTTTCGCGGCAAGCGTGGCGATCGTTTGAAGCTGCTGTATTTTGATGGCCAGGGCTTCTGCCTGTATTACAAGATCTTGCAGAAGGGGCGGTTTCCTTGGCCTTCGGCATCCGACGGGACTGCCCGGCTGACGTCGGCCCAACTGGCGATGTTGTGGGAAGGGATCGATTGGCGTCGACCTGATTGGGGTGCGCCACCGGCCCGTGTCGGGTGATTTTATCCCACTGAAACCACTGGTTTTTATGGAAATTTATCCTGGCTCGTGGTAGTCAGGATCATGTCTAGCGCGACGACAAATCTTCCGGACGATCCAGCCTTTCTCAAGGCAATGATTGCCGCTTTGCAGGCGGAAAACGCGAAGATGTCGGCCACATTGCAAGCGCATGATCAGTTAATCCAAACGCTGCGGCTGCGCATTGCCAAGCTGAAGAAACAGGTCTTCGGCAAGTCCTCCGAAAAGATTGAGCGTGAAATCGAGCAGTTGGAACTAGCGCTTGAGGATCTGTTGATCGCCGCCGCTGAAGGCAGTACGGCGCCAATCGATGAACCTGATGAGGCGGCGTCTGTTGTTCCCTTGGCGGATACATCTGAAAAGATCATGCGCCGGCGCCCACGCGTCTCGGACAAGGCGGTTCGCGAGCGCCGAGAGCTCGATCCTGGCTCCTGCTGCCCGGAATGCGGAGGTGAATTGCGTCTTGTCGGTGAGGACGTCAGCGAAATCCTCGACATGATCGCCGCGCAGATGAAAGTCATCGAAGTTTCTCGACTGAAGAAGTCCTGCCGCTGCTGCGAGAAAATGGTGCAGGTGGCAGCACCCAGCCGCCCGATACCGGGCAGCATGGCCGGCGCTGGCCTCTTGGCGTACATTCTGGTCTCGAAGTTCGACGACCATTTGCCACTGTACCGTCTGAACGAGATCTTCGCCCGCATGGGCGCCGACATTCCCGACAGCACGATGGTTGATTGGTGTGGTCGCGCCATGCAGGTGCTTCAGCCTCTCAGCGAGCGGATCGAAACGGCGATTATGGCAAGTGACCTCCTTCATGCCGACGACACCCCGATCCGAGTGCTGGATCGCTCGCTGCGAGACAAGGGGTTGGGCAAGGGTGTGAAGAAGGGCAGGATCTGGACGTATGTCCGGGATCAACGTCCATGGGTGGGGACTTCCCCGCCCGGTGCAGTCTACTATTTTGCTCCTGACTGGAAAGAAGAGCACGTCCACCGCCACCTCAAGCAATCAAGCGGCATCCTTCAGGCTGACGGCTACAAAGGATATGGCAAGCTATACTCGCCTGGAGAGAATGGAACATCTCGCTTCAAGGAAGCCGCCTGCTGGGCTCATTGGCGACGAGACTTCCACGATATCTGGACATCAAACAAGTCCGAGATCGCGCGAGAGGCTCTCGATCGCATCGGAGCGCTTTACGACATCGAGCGTGGCATCAATGGGCAGCCTCCTGAGATCCGGCTTGCCGCGCGTCAGACCCAGAGCAAGCCTAAGGTCGATGCATTCCGCCACTGGGCTGAAGCTCAACTCACGCGCATTCCGGGCAAAAGCGATCTGGCGACAGCTTTCCGCTACGGATTGAGCCGATGGTCTTCGCTCTGTCTGTTCCTCGAAGACGGTCGCGTTGCGATCGACAACAATGCCGCCGAGCGGGCACTGCGGCCGATAGGCGTGGGAAGACGGAACTGGCTCTTCGCGGGAGCCGATACGGGAGCGGAGACCTTGGCACGCGCCATGACGATCATCGAGACGGCAAAGATGAATGGTCTTGACCCGCAAGCCTATCTGACTGACGTGCTCGATCGCATCCACGATCACAAGATCAATCGACTCGACGAACTCCTTCCGTGGAACTGGTCGACGATCACCGCAATCGACGCAAAGGCAGCCTGATGGCGACAGTCACCTACGTCCGTACGATCAAATTTGTTGCCGAAATTCTCGAAGAGGACCCGGAACTTCTTCAGGCAATCGTCTCCAACGATGATAATCTGAGCTACGGCAGCATCATCTCCGTGTACACCGGAGACGACGAATCCGTGACCGCACTGACGGACGACGGCATGGACGAATTGGAGCAGATGCTCAAAGACGCCCGCCGCTCACCCCAAGAATGGAACGACTTCCTCGACAGCTTTGTTGACGACGAGCTGCTCGTCGCTCGCATCAAAGCAAAATCGCCGCGGTAGCAATCGGGCGGTTACGCCGCGGGATGTCGTGACAATTTTGTATACTGTGTCTTATGGATGTCGTCGCGTACACAATCCGCCTCGTTGAGTGCGGAACGAAAAATACACGTCCAAGACGAACACGAGCCTCTTGAGTGGCCTCCTTATATTGGTCGGCCCTCACGGAGGGGCCAATATTCCCTTATGGCTAACTCAGCGGGAATGGGCCCCACCCGGAAATAGGTTCGAAGGAACAGCCGAATGACAGTCAAAAACCCATCACATGGACGAACGACGATTTTCCCGATGTGGGCGCGTCCAATGTAGCAGCTTCGATTGAGTTCCGATCTTTTACAGGAGCTTTCCGTTTAAGCGACCGAAAGCCTTCTGGCGACTAACGATGTGCGAAGCTTCATGGCCGGCTTTTCAATCAGCGCCCATGATAGAGCGGCTAATGCCACGGTCCCGACCGGCTCGACGATCCAAAGCCACCAGTGGCCGACCCATCCGATGCCGATCAGCGTGTGCATGACGAGCATATGGTAGAGGTAGATCCCGTAAGACAGATCCTGCCCGCGCAAAAGGTTAGGGCGCGGAACTGAGTACGCTGCTGACAGGACTAGACCGGCAAGAATAGCGATTCGGAATGCATCGACAGGCGCCGCATTGTTGATAGAGATGAATGTAGCGGACGTCCCTGCTACCCACGACGTTATCGCGAGATGAGTTGCCAGCCACCACAAGAGCTTCCCCTCAAAGATCCTGCTTACGCGATGCCAGTAAAGCCGAGCAAGAACTCCCATCGAAAAAATCCAGAAAGTCGGGCCCACTGTCACCGACAGGAACGGATTGTACCTATCAGTTATGTTGAAGTGCTGCGCCATGACCCAAGACCCGAGAGCGGCGACGGCAACGACTAGCGCTCCTGCTCGTTTCCACCGCCGCCAAAATTCCAGCAGCGTTGGCAGGGTGAGGTAGAATGTCAGTTCCACCGTCAGCGTCCACAGCACCCCACTTGGGTCCGAGACGCCGTAAAAGCCGCTCAACGTGTAGGGCTCGTAGGTGAAGTAGACGGCCCAGATTCGTGCAGCGGTCAGGATGTATACCGTGAAGTAAGACAGATACTGCAAGGTGCCAGTGACATTTAATCCCCCAGTTACCAGCAGGGCAAATTCCATCAGGGCGATGTTGACGAACAGTGCAGGAAAGATCCGGAGCGACCGCTTAACAAAAAAAGAGGCCGCAGAAGATGAGCGAATATAAGAATCTGTTACTAGAAAGCCGCTGATTACAAAGAAGATCGCAACACCCGGTGTAGAAAACAACAGATTGAAGGCCGCTGTGCCGTTCAAAGAATCGCCCAGGTGAAGCCAATTCCACGCGTGGCTGAACATCACTTGGCAGGCGGCAAAGAGCCTTAACAGGTCAAAGTTGTTCCGGTGGCCGGATGAGTGTTCATTGGATGGTCCCATGATGTCCATTAGCCGGCAGATGCCGCGCAACCTTTCGGCGTTGTATTGAGAACAGAACTCAGGTGTGGCGGTGGACGGCTTAATTGTCTGCAGCCAAGACGGTGTAATTGCCGCTTCTCGAGGACCAGATGGCCTGTCGTCGAGGGAGAGAGCCGTTTGCGCCGTGGTGACTGATTTCGCCCAATGCCGCCTGCGGATAAAAACCCGAGCGGCATTGGCATCCCCCGTCAGATCGTTTGCCCTCGTTGGTCAACAACATCAATGAGTACTACCTATGGCTTGGATCAGCTATGAGACGTCTTTGGCCGATCTTTTGGATCAAACTGAACAATCGTGATCCAATTGGCAGTGAGTGCGGGCCGGTTCTCGTTTTCGATCTCGACAGTCACCTCGTAGGTCGTCACCAGCATGCTTGAGCCCCGAAAACGGCAGTCAGACAATACGAAGCGGCCGCGTACGCGGCTGCCAGTCTTAACGGGCGACATGAAGCGCACGTTGTCGAAGCCGTAGTTGAGGCCCATTGACTGCTCGCGAATTTTTGGCATTCCGCTGAAATTCATCACCGACAACAGCGAGAGTGTCAGGAAACCATGAGCGATCGTTCCGCCGAACGGGCTTTCCGCCGCAGCGCGTTCGGGGTTCACATGAATGAACTGATGGTCATGCGTTGCATCCGCGAAGAGATCGACTGTTGATTGATCGATCATGATCCACTCGGATCTTCCAACTTCCTGGCCAACTCGCCCAGACACATCCGCGAGCGAAATTTCATTCATACGACCTCACTTATTCTAAATTTCAATGGAAAAGTTTCGGTATTTGCCCGAAATCGTGCTAGCTCCAGGAGCTATGTAATTATTCGACAGTGACCGATTTTGCGAGATTGCGCGGCTGGTCGACATCGGTTCCTTTGGTGACCGCCACGTAGTAGGCAAGCAGCTGTAGAGGTAGAGAAAAGATGATGGGGGCGATTATTTCCTCGACATCCGGCAGCACGAGCGTGTGAATGGTATCGAGCTTCGAACGCGCAGCTCCGCTCTCATCGGTGAGAAAAATGACGCGGCCGCCGCGTGCGGCGACCTCCTGCATGTTGGAGACGGTCTTGTCGAAGAATCGATCATGTGGCGCGATAATGATGACGGGCATGTTTTTATCGACAAGCGCGATCGGGCCGTGCTTCAGTTCGCCGGCGGCATAGCCTTCAGCGTGGATATAAGAAATTTCCTTGAGCTTTAGCGCGCCTTCCATCGCCAAAGGGAAACTAGTGCCGCGGCCGAGAAAGAGCGCGTGAGAGTATCCCGAAAGTTCCTTCGACAGGAGTTCGATCTTTGGCCGAATGTTCCGCAGCACCCGCCTCATGATGCGCGGCATTTCTATTAAGCTCATGACCAGTTGCCGCTCCTCGTCCTCGGTGATAGTACCGCGCGCCTTGCCTGCACTGATCGCCAGAGCAGCAAGAACTGCGAGCTGGCAAGTGAACGCCTTGGTCGAGGCGACCCCGATTTCAGGACCTGCAAGGATCGGGAAGATGACATCGGCTTCTCGGGCAATGGTCGACTCGCTTATATTGACGACGGCGCCGACCTTCAGCCCGTGTGCCTTGCAATATCGCATTGATGCTAGCGTGTCGGCGGTTTCACCGGACTGCGAGATGAAAAGCGCCGCCGCATGTGGCGACAGGGGGATATCGCGATAGCGGAACTCTGAAGCGACATCGATTTCCACTGAAAGGCGTGCGTAGCGTTCGAACCAGTACTTGCCGATCAGGCCTGCCAAATAGGCAGTGCCGCATGCGGAGATCACAAGGCTACTCACGTTTGCAAAATCCATTTCCGTTGATACTTGGACCGCCCGGTGGCTGGCAATATCGATGTAGCGGGCAAGAGCTCCGGCTATGACCTCGGGCTGTTCGTAGATCTCCTTCTCCATGAAGTGGTCATAGTTACCCTTGGTCACTCGGTCGGCTGAAGCCATCGAGGTGTGTCGAGGGCGTGTGACGACCTTGCCCTCACTGTCGAAGATCCTGAAGTCTGTTTTCTCGATCACGGCCCAGTCGCCGTCGACCAGGTAGGTAACTTCGTTGGTCAAGGGAGCAAGCGTGATAGGGTCGGAGCCTAGAAACATTTCCCCATCGCCATGACCAATCACCAGCGGAGGTCCATTGCGCGCCGCCATGATAGTGGATGGGTCATCTTGGAAAATTATTGCAAGGCTGAAGGCCCCCTTCAGACGCTTCAGCATCGCATGCATAGCCTCTTGGCTACTCATACCCTCGCGACAGGATTTTGCGAGGAGATGCGCGACGACCTCGCTATCGGTGCTCGTCTCGAAATCCGCACCAGACGCCTCCAGTTCGGCCTTCAGCTCCGCGAAGTTTTCGATGATACCATTGTGAACGACAGCAATACCGTCGACAATATGGGGGTGAGCGTTTCGTTCTGTCGGCGCCCCATGAGTAGCCCAGCGGGTGTGGCCGATGCCAATGATCCCGTCTAGCGGCTGTTGCTTTAGCCTCATTTCGAGATTGACGAGCTTGCCCTGCGCACGGCAGCGCTCCAAATTGCCCTCGGAGATCGTGGCAACGCCAGCGGAGTCATATCCGCGGTACTCCAGACGCTTTAGCGCGTCGAGCAGTCGCTGCGACACCGGGTGCCGCCCGACGATGCCCACAATCCCACACATTGATTTGTCTCCGTTCGGTGTGCCAAAGGACGCAGGTATGATGCTTTCCATCGCGACCCATTTGAGGACCTTCTAATCTCACTCTCAGAGATATTTAAAATCGATTGTTGTGATCGCTGTCATCCAAACGATGGATGCGCTGCCCGTGAGGCCTTTAGGCAATTTGTACTCGCGGGAATATCACGAGTCCTCACACCAACCCTACATTGATGGTGAGACCTGCATCTTCTCAGCCGAGCCCAGCTTTCACCGGTCCGGCGAGACGTGCAAAGGCCACACCCTGTGCATTCGTCGGAAGACTTTAGGTTGCCGCGTTGCCGTTAATACCAAAATCTACCGAACCCCAGCCGCGCATCCACTTGGTGGCAATGTGAGCCCGACTGTGGGGTGACATGCAGAGCCTGGGAAATGGCGTCCTCAGGCTTGCGTCAGCGCTTCAACCGAGCCGGATTTCCCATGGCCTTTTCCCCTGCGGGTATATCGCGGGTGACTACGCTTCCGGCGCCGATGACGGCGTTGTCGCCGATCGTCACCCCTGGGAGGATAATTGCTCCACCACCAATCCAGACGTCTTTGCCAATCCGGACAGGCCGACCTAGCTGCAGACCAGCCTGCCGCTGCTCGGGATCATGCGGATGGTCGGCGGTGTAAATCTGCACAGCCGGTCCGACTGCTGTCCCAGCACCGATCGTCACTTCTGCTACGTCAAGGATTACGCAGTTGAAATTAATGTAAACGTAGGCACCAAGCCTGATGTTGAAGCCGTAGTCGCAATGAAATGACGGACGGATGACGGCTCCAGTTCCGACCTCTCCTAGTCGCTCCAGAAGAAGTGCGTTCCAATGCTCGGCCGTACTTCCCAGTGTATCATTGTATCTCTTCAGCCAAGCTCCCGTGGCCAACAGGTCCGTCTGAATCTCCTCGTCCGCGGGGTTGTACATCTCGCCCGCCAGCATCTTTTCTTTTTGAGTGCGTGTCATTGTCTGTTCTCAGTTCGCGTTCATGGATGAAGTTGTTAGTCCCCTGACGCCCGGCTTGAACGAGGTTCAGATAGCTCCTCTTCTCGACGCTCAACATCGCATGGCGCAGAAGAGAAGTCCCGGCAGGAAAACGGTCGACAACGCGGCGCTTGCGTGGTCCAGAGGCTCGTTCGACAGCAGTGGATTGAAAGTGGCAGTGACTAGCCTCACCCCGCCTTGCGAGCAATCCCCGGCGAGCGGTTGTGGGCTAATCATTGGTGCGAATTGACCTACATTCGTAACGGCACGCCAGTTAGCTTCTCTCCAGCGGCACCACCCTCGCGGTTGCAGCTGGAACCATTCCGGCCACACCGTCCGCCTTTTCACACTTGTCTGAATGCCAGGACGGCGTTGGTGCCTCCCATGGCGAACGCATTGCTCATCGCCACACGCACCTTGCGCTCACGAGGGACATTGGGCGTGACGTCGAGATCGCACTGGGGGTCAGGCTCACGATAGTTGGCGGTGGGCGGTATGACACCTTCTTGGATCGCCATGACGCAGGCAATCATTTCAAGTGCGCTGGCGGCACCCAGGCAATGGGCGTGCATGGACTTGGTGGAGGAGACGGACATCTGAAAAGCGTGGTCTCCGAAGACGCGCTTGATCGCGGCCGTCTCCATCTCGTCATTCGCAACGGTGCCGGTCCCGTGCGCGTTGAGGTAGTCTACATCGTCCGGGTTCAGCTCGGCATCGGCGAGGCAGCTGCGCATTGCGGCCTCGGGTCCCTCGATGGACGGCATGACGATGTCGTAGGCATCGCCGGAGAGTCCTATTCCGGCAACCTCGGCAAGCATAGTCGCACCGCGGGCAGCGGCGTGCTCGTAGCTTTCCAGGACAGCCATTCCGGCACCCTCGCCAAGGACAACACCTTTTCTGTCGGCGGAGAACGGGCGACAGGTATCAGGGGCAAGCACGCGCAGTGCTTCCCATGATTTCAGGACTCCCCAAGTGAGCGGCGCATCGCTTCCCCCGGCAAGCATGACGTCTGCACGGCCCAGCCTGATCTGATCTACCGCGGAAGCGATGGCATGGTTCCCCGCCGCGCAGGCGGAGGTGACGCCGAAGACGGGGCCGCGCAGGCCGAGATAAATGCTGACCTGGCCGGCAGCCGCGCTTGGCATTCCCTTCGGTGCTGTGAAAATGCGCGCGCGGGTCACTCCGTCTAGAAGGATACTGCGGTAGGTTTCTTCAATCGTTCCCCAGCCAGGCCCGCCGACGCCCATCGCGGCGCCGTAGCGGTGGGCATTCTGTTCATTGGAGGAAAGCCCGGCCTGTCGCATGGCTTCGGTTGCAGCAATCACTGCGAGCAGGCTGAAGCGGTCCATAGAGACAAGCTGTTTGCGCGGGATGTCGTGTGTTGGAATCGCCTTGATCTCGGCACCGACCGTGCCTTCCATATCATAAAGATCAGTCGTGATGATCGGGCTGATTGCAGAGCGGCCGTCGCGCATTTCTTTCCAAATTGATGAAGCGTTCGTTCCTAATCCGCATATTCCGCCTATCCCCGTGATTACGACGCGCCTGTCCATCACGCCTCCTTCGCGATCAAACCGCGAACGGCTTCGACGACATCGCCGATATTTTTCAGATTAGACCAAGCATCGGCCGTGTTCATCTCGATCCTGATACCGTAGGCCTGCTCCAGGTCCCAGAGCACATCGGCCAAAGCCAGTGAATCGATGCCAAGGGAGGTCAATTCGCTATCAGCGGTGATTTCTCCGATTGCTACAGGAATCCTCCCGCCATTTTCTGATTGGGCGAGATTTTTGATTGCAGCAATAATTTCTACTGTGAGCTGATCGGCCATCGTGTTCCTTTCCATCATTCCAGTGAGTCCTGAACGCGGCGCACAGCCGGGCAGAGCAAGGCTTGAGCGCGTTCGATGCTCCTGCGGGAGGGGTTGGCCCCCGTCTGGTCTGTGCTATGGAGCATGCTGAAGGATCGGTAAAATTGATTGATTGGATCGGAAGCATCCGCAGTATGGATGATGCAATGAGCCACGCGCATCATTCGCTTCCGCCGTTGTTCATGTGGCGCTCAGATGAAGCGCGAGATCCAGGACGAGGAGAGGTTGGCGTGGGGTCGCGACTTTCAATATAGCACAAACGCTGATGGAGCCGAGCATGGCTGCCGGCCAAAATGGACCGATGGCAGCTCTCGCGACGTCACCTGCTCATCAAATCCATCGCGATCCTAGAAACCGTGCGGCTGGTCAACGCGTGAGGTAGGCGAGTCCCGTTTGAATTGTAGTACTTTAAGCGACGGTAGCTCGACGAGGATTAGGTCGCTCTGGCCTCTTGGGAGCATCGGCGGATGACTCAATGCGCGAAGCCTCCTCCAGTATTATGTTGCGCATCCAGATGTTGCCGGGGTCTGAATTGTGAAGCAAGGGCCACTGTAGTGCTTCTGTGAACGAAAGCGGAGGCAGGGGATGATCTACGATCTGCAGGGGAACCGTCGGTTCGAAATGTCTGACAAGTAGCAAGGGAAGGGTTGCTATCCGATTAGTCCCCTGTAGTAACATCGGGATCGAGTTGAAACCCGGGACCACTATTTCAATACGCCGCTTAAAACCGTGCTCCAGCAATAGCCATTGTTCAATGGAAGGTTTCAACGTACGTCCAAACATGGCCGCGACGTGTCCCAGCGACATGAATCGCTCGAGGGAAAGCTTCCCGCGCAGCTGCTGATTGTTAGGGCAGCCGACACATACGAGCTTGTCTTCAAACAGCTTGGCACTCGGATGAGTGGCTGACATGAACTGATCCGGAAGGATCAAAAAATCCAAGTCTCCACTCCGCAGGCGCTCCTCCGGATCATCGTTGACGTGGAGCAATTCAAAACTGACGCCGGGTGCCTCGCGCGCTACGCGCTTTATGACCTTCTCGAAGAATACCAGCGTCATGAAATCCGACAGTACGATTCTGAAGCGCCGGTCAGATTCCGCCGGGACTAATGGATCCCACGCAATGACAGAGAGCTGAATGTGCAGAAGAGCCTCGCGAACTGCAGGGGCGAGCGCTTCCGCTCGCGGTGTCGGGACAAGTCTGCGCTGCTGCATCAGAAACAGTTCGTCGTTGAAGTAGGCGCGCAACCTGCCGATGGCTGCGCTCATGGCTGGCTGACTGAGGTTGATGCTACGCGCTGCCGCGGTGAGCTTCCGCTCGGTCATCAAAGCATCGAGTGCCACGAGAAGATTTAAATCCAGGCCCTTAAAACGCATTCTCGATCCACGCTGTAGATGATTGTGATCCAAACAATCAATTTTACCAATCTTTCGGAGTGCTTATTAGAAAGGCCGGAACTTATCAAGGCGCCAAAGCAAACTAGCGAGCGGAGGCGGATCGTATCTGTCGCAAATAGACGACGAGCGGTCCCATCTGTCCCATCAGCGTGTGCGCCTGAACCAATCTCTGCTGCTTTGGGCTTGTTGGCTGAGGAACGAATTGGAGCTTTGCATGTCTGCTGGAGTGCGGTGGAAAATAACCTGGGAAAATGATCTCGAACCCTCGGATCATGCGGAACTGTCTGAATTTTTCCGAGCAACCTATGGTCCGACTGGCGCATTCAATGCCAAACCTTTCGAGACTGGCCGCAGTTGGGCGGGTGCGAGGCCGGAACGCCGGGCAATTGCTTACGATTCAAAAGGCATAGCCAGCCACATGGGTTTGCTGCGTCGTTTCATAAAAGTCGGCGACACCGATTTGCTGGTCGCCGAACTTGGCTTGTATGGAGTGCGCCCGGATCTGGAGGGGCTTGGCATCGCTCACTCGATCCGCGCCTTGGCTCCGGCTTTGCAGGAACTGGCGGTGCCGTTCGCGTTTGGCACTGTCCGACATGCTATGCGGAACCACGTGGAGAGATTCTGCCGAGACGGTATTTCCAATATCGTCACGGGGGTTCGTGTACGCTCGACCCTTCCAGATGTGCTGCCCGATATGCCTTCCACGCGCACCGAAGACGTGCTCGTCCTGGTATTTCCGATAGGACGACCGATGAGCGAGTGGCCTTCCGGATCATTGATCGAACGAAACGGGTGCGAGCTATGAAGCGGCGCGCTTATATAAGCGAAGTGCCGTTTGATGAGGCCGGGAGCGACGATCGCAGCATCTACTTGACGTTCGACGACGGTCCCAATCCGGAATGCACTGGCCAGATTCTGGATGTGCTCGCCGAACACCGCGTACCAGCCACCTTTTTCGTCCTCGGTGCCTATGTCAAAGACCATCCGGATCTTGTCCGCCGTGTTGCGGCAGAAGGTCACTTGGTTGCCAATCACACGATGACCCACCCCGATCTTACGGCCTGTGACCCGGAGGCGATCGAACGAGAGATAAATGAGGCAAACAAAGCCATCGTCTCGGCGTGTCCCCAAGCTGCGGTTCAACATTTACGAGCGCCATACGGCGCTTGGAACGCGGATGTCCTTTCAAGATCGATGAACGCCGGACTTCGACCTGTTCACTGGTCGATAGACCCGAGAGACTGGTCCCGTCCTGGAGCCGATACTATCGTGGAGGCGGTACTCGCTGCTGCTCGGCCAGGTGCAATCGTGCTTTTGCACGACGGTTGCCCACCTGATGAGGTCGGGAACTGCAAGCTTGCCGGACTGCGTGATCAAACACTTTCGGCGCTCTTGGCAATTATCCCGGCACTGCATAGCCGTGGATTCTCCCTTCGTTCACTTCCCCAGTAAAACCAAATCGACGAGAAATCATGACCTTGCTTGAAACAACCAGCATCGCCGCCGTCTCGCTTTATGGACTGCTTTCCTCCGCCTATAGGAGTGTGCAGGTCCTTCATGCTCGGCGAACTCTCAAGTCGGAAATAGCGGAAAACACCGTCGAAGAGAGCTCTTTGCCAAGCGTGGACATCATTGTGCCTTCGTTTAACGAGAGCCCGCGCATCCTGTCCGATTGCCTGGCGTCCCTAGCCAATCAGGACTATCCGGGGGTGTTGCGCGTTTATGTGGTTGACGACGGTTCCAGAAATCGCGACGCCGTGGTCTCCGAGCAGATCGTCTATGCGGACGACTCGAGATTCGAATTCATCATGCTTCCCAGGAATGTCGGAAAGCGCAAAGCGCAAATCGCTGCCATTTCCCGATCGTCCGGGGACCTGATCCTGAACGTGGATTCAGACACCACTCTCGCCTCCGACGTGGTTTCCAAACTCAGTCAGAAAATGCGCGATCCGGCGGTCGGTGCGGTGATGGGGCAGCTTGTAGCAAGCAATCAGAGCGACTCGTGGCTGACCCGATTGATCGACATGGAGTACTGGCTGGCCTGCAATGAGGAGCGCGCCGCGCAGGGCCGGTTCGGTGCCGTGATGTGTTGCTGTGGACCCTGTGCCATGTACCGCCGGTCCGCCTTCGTCTTGCTTCTTGATCAATACGAGACGCAGCTTTATCGGGGAAAGCCGAGTGACTTTGGCGAGGACCGTCATCTGACCATCCTAATGCTTAGCGCCGGCTTCCGTACCGAATATGTCCCAAGCGCTATCGCCGCAACCGTCGTTCCTGACGGTTTGGCTGCCTATCTGCGCCAGCAACTGCGTTGGGCACGGAGTACATTCCGAGATACCCTGCTTGGGCTTCACCTCCTCCGTGGCATGAATTGGTATCTGACTTTGGACGTCGTCGGGCAGAATGCCGGCCCTCTTCTGCTTGCATTGTCCGTACTGGCGGGTCTTGCACAGTTCGCCCTGACGGGTTCAGTGCCCTGGTGGACGATAGGAACGATTGGATCATTGACGCTGATACGATGCGGCGTAGCTGCTTATCGTGCCAGGCAGCTTAGATTTCTTGGTTTCTCGCTGCACACGCTCGTGAACGTCTTTCTATTACTTCCGGTGAAGGCTTATGCGCTCTGTACGTTGTCCAACAGTGATTGGCTGTCGCGCGGCTCCGGAGTCAACGCATCAGGTGCCGTTCGGAAGCAGAAGGCCTCCGAAACTCCAATGCTTGCGGCCCCCGAAGCTACTTTCAGCGGCGAATAATCGCTGTGTCGCCGCATCTTGTAAACCTTAGGAACCACATGAACGGTCAATCGGATCTACAGGCAGCTGTGGCTGAGACGCTCCGCCGCCAAAGCAACCTACCGTGCATTTCGATTTCAGAAGCAATCGCTCCCCAAGTAGGAGCGATATCTTCTATTGCGATCGAGCTCGTCGGCGTTACCAAATCATATCGTGGGAAGGCCGTAGTTGACGGATTGTCTTTCAACATTGGGTCAGGAGAATGCTTTGGCCTATTAGGCCCAAACGGCGCCGGAAAAAGCACGATCAGCCGTATGATTCTAGGAATGACGTCGCCTGATGCGGGCAACATCTCGGTGCTCGGAGTGCAGGTACCCCGGCAGGCTCGTTCGGCGCGCGCCCGTATCGGTGTCGTCTCTCAGTTCGACAATCTCGACATGGAGTTCACAGTACGGGAAAACCTGTTTGTCTACGGCCGGTACTTCCGCATGAAGACCACGGAGATCGAAGCGATCGTGCCCTCGCTGCTGGAATTTGCGCGGCTTGAAAACAAGGCAGATACGCGGGTGGCCGATCTTTCTGGAGGCATGAAGCGGCGCCTATCATTGGCGCGCGCGCTGATCAATGACCCGCAGATCCTCATACTAGATGAACCGACCACCGGCCTCGACCCGCACGCACGCCACCTGATCTGGGAGCGTTTGCGATCGCTGTTGGCGCAAGGCAAGACGATCCTTTTGACGACCCACATCATGGAAGAGGCAGAACGCCTATGTGACCGGCTGTGCGTGCTCGAAGATGGAGTTAAGATAGCCGAAGGCCGCCCCTTTGACCTGATAAAGGAGCAGATCGGCTGCCCCGTCATCGAGATCTATGGCGGAGACCCCCAGGAGCTTAGCCTTTTGATCAAGCCATACGCACGGCGCAGCGAAATCAGCGGCGAGACACTGTTCTGTTACACCCCCGACCCAGAACAAGTTCGGGCGCAACTCCGCGGACACTGGGGTCTGCGCCTCCTGGAGCGGCCGCCAAACCTAGAGGACGTCTTCTTGCGGTTAACCGGACGCGAGATGGGGAAGTACCAATGAGTGGAGATAGCGTAACGGCATTGCCGGGCGGCAGCTTGAACTGGATTGCTGTCTGGCGTCGAAATTATCTTGCATGGAAGAAGGCGGCGCTGGCGTCGCTTCTGGGTCATTTGGCCGAACCCTTGATCTACCTGTTTGGCCTTGGCGCTGGTTTGGGCGTGATGGTGGGCCGCGTTGATGGCGTTTCCTATACTGCTTTCTTGGCAGCTGGAATGGTCGCGACAAGTGCGATGACGGCTGCAACGTTTGAGACGATTTACGCAGCTTTCGGCCGGATGGAGGGTCAGCGCACTTGGGAGGCGATGCTCTACACACAGCTGAGGCTAGGCGATATCGTTCTCGGTGAGATGGCCTGGGCGGCGACGAAGGCCGCTCTGGCGGGTGCCGGCATAGGCGTGGTCGCCGCCGCTCTAGGGTACACGCAGTGGCTGTCGCTGCTATATGCGCTTCCGGTCATCGCGCTGACGGGTTTGGCCTTTGCAAGCCTTGGGATGGTCGTCACCGCCCTTGCTCCGAGCTATGATTATTTCATCTTCTATCAGACGCTTGTTATCACACCTATATTGTTCCTCTCGGGTGCCGTCTTTCCAGTCGATCAACTGCCCATTGTCTTTCAGACGGCTGCGCGATTTCTTCCTCTGTCGCATTCCATCGACCTCATACGTCCGATAATGCTCGGTCACCCCGTGGTGGATGTCTGCCTGCATGTCGGCGCACTTTGCATCTACATCGTCATCCCATTCTTTTTATCGACAGCCTTGCTGCGGCGCCGACTATTGCGCTGACGATCAGCGCACATCCGAACCGCCTATCAACTCTTTGGTTAGAGAAGCCTTTGGCCTCATCGGCGCGGTAGTTCGGGCAATGGTTGATAAATTTCCGTAAGGGCTTGTGATGCGATTTATCAGCTACACAGCAGGATAGTTTTTGCTGCTGCTCTCGGGATGCGTAGTGGGCCCGAATCATGTTCCGCCTGAAATGCATTTCCTTCGAGATTCAGCGAGGGTGGAGTCACCTCAAACGGCGACGTTACTGTGGCTGCTTGGTGGACAGCATTCAACGATCCAATGCTCACCTCTTACGTGGAACAAGGCATAAGCCAAAATTTGGATGTCCAGCAGGCGATCGAAAGGATTAATTCGGCGGCTGCTAATGTCACGATAGCTAGAGCCGGCGCACTTCCAAGTCTCACGTTGAGCGGGTCTCATACGGTAAGCGGGCAAAAGGGTGAACTCCGCAAACAGACTTACACTAGCAATACCTCCACTGGTGAGTTGTCGCTATCATGGATTCTCGACCTCTTTGGCGCCTACAAGCGCAATACTGAGAGCGCGGAGGCCGCCCTCGATTCGGCGTACGCGTCAGTAACTATGGCGAAACTCGCCTTCATAAACGATATTATATCAAGCTATGTTGACGCTCGTTATTACCAGCGGCGCTTAGCGCTTTCGCAGGCTAACCTTAAATCAAGAAGGGAGACTTTTGAGCTCACGAAGTCTAAGTTTGACGCAGGGGCCGTGGCTCGCATGGATGTTGTGCGGGCAGAGGGGCTGGTGCAATCGACGCTGGCTGAAATTCCTAGCCTTGAGGCTAGCTTTCGCATCTCAGCCAATCGGATAGCGACGTTGCTTGGTAAACCCGCCGGTTCCATGGTCGAGGAGATTGCAAAAGGTTCAAATCAGCCCGCGTTTCGCGCGGATGTAAATGTTGGCATCCCTGCAGATATCATTCGAAATCGACCGGACATTCGAAAAGCCGAGCGCGATCTTGCTGACAGCACTGCGCAGATCGGGGTGGCGGAAGCGAAACTATTTCCATCTATTACGCTTTCCGGCTCTATTTCGCCATCTGGCGGCATCAACGAACGCGGGGTCTATGGGAATCTCACACCATGGTCATTTGGGCCAAGCTTGAAGCTTCCTATTCTCGACGGCGGAGGTCTGCGAGCAAATGTGGACGTAGCAAAATCCAAAGCGACGGTTTCTTACTTGAAGTGGAAATCCAGTGTGCTCAATGCCATCGAACAGGTTGAAAATGCTTTAGTAGCTATGCATCGTGAGGGGCGTACCGTGCGAGCTTTGAAGAGAGAGGTTGAGATCGCGCAAGAAACTCTGAGACTGTCAACCTTGTCTTATAAGGACGGCGCGTCTTCGCTTCTCGATTTGCTGGAAGCCCAGAGGTCCCTCTCGGTTACACAAGCCAGTCTCGCCAGAGCCGTACAGGAATGGGCAAAAGTATATGTTGTACTCAATATTGCGATCGGGAGTGGATACGACCCTGTGGCAAAGGCAGGCTTATAAGTGTCCCTGCGATTGCATAATATTTGACTTCAGAGTTAGCGACGACCGGCCGGGGCGGAGACGCAAACGTTCCGCGTTGCCTATTCCTCACCAAGTCAGTCGCGCGAAATCCGCAAGTTGGGCGTGCCGCGTCAGTCCTGATCGGGTTGCTTCATTGCCTCGACTGTGATGGGTAACCGGGTGCCCTGCGGTAGGTCAGGGAGGGCGAGCAGCCATCCATTCCTCACCAATATCAACCCGCCCCACAAGTCTTCATTCTCCACCGCAACAACCGGCTCCTCGACATCCTTTTTGGACATATAGATCGACAAGCCGACCCCATTCCTCCGGATCATTGCTTTCATGGGCTGTACCTCCTTTTACACGCATGAGATTTGCTCTGTTTCAACCCGCGCGAGGCGACGATGCTGCTACGCTCGAATACCTCCCTTAGTGAGAACTGCTGATGAGGAGGGTGCCCGCCTGCGTGAAAATGCTCCGCAGGCGAGTCTTTTTGTCGCTCTTTTCCTCGCGTTTAGTGCGGCTGCTTAGGCGGGGACGCAGGTGTTCGGCATCGGACAAATGGCCCTGCATTTGGGCGCGTCGAACTCAATCCTGCACTCCGTGCATATTTTGGGATCGACCACGAACCTGTCAATTTTGAAACTGATTGCGCCTGAGGGGCACTCAAATTCGCATGCGCCGCATTGGGTGCACTGCGAGGCGATGATTTTGAAGGCCATGATTCAGCTCCTCTGGTTTAATTAAAGTGTGGGTTAAATCGCAGTTGCTAAAGCTTCGATGTGAAGCACCGCGCGATAAAGAGCGCCGATTGCCTGCTCGATATAAGAGCCGTCATAAGCGCCCGTTGCTCGAACACCTCGGCGCGCAAGCTTATTCTTGGGGCTCTTGCCGATCTCAGAACAAATCAGCACATCTAAGCCTTTGAACGCATCGATGATAGTGTTGAGGGTAGCCTCCTCCCCCCATCCACCAAGGCAGTACGGGTCGATCTTTAGGTGACCTATCAATCCGATGCCTTTTTGACAGACTGAGAAAATCTGCATTTCCTGCGGATGACCGAAATGTTCATTGACCCGGCCTCCACCTTTGGTGGTTACAGCTATAAGGAAAAGTTCGTCAGATGGAGCTGAGACCGGTGTGGCCGCGTCACTTTCTTCCAATGTTTGGCCGCGTCGCTCGCGCTCGATCAACTGGCGATAGGCATTTCGCTTGCCACTGTCGTAGGTCTCGTCAGCTGGGAGCTGGCCCAGTGTGAATTCGTGTGCGCGATCATCACTGAGCAGACCGACTGCATCGGCACGGCACTGGCGGCAATGGCGCATCACCTTCGTATTACCTTCAAGCCGGTCCCGAAGCGCGATTAGTTCAGAAGGGGCAGGGCAACGCTGACCGTTCAGACCATAGAAAGTACCATGTGAACGCTCTGAGATCAGGGGCATCACGTTGTGCATGAACGCGCCCCTGTCCTTGACCCACTTGTTAACCTCGATGAGATGCTCGTCGTTGACGCCCGGAATCATCACCGAATTGACCTTGGCGAGAATTCCGCGTTCTGTCAGCATTTCGAGCCCCAACATTTGCCTCTCATGAAGGATCCTGGACGCGTCGATGCCGTTGTAGCGGCGACCATCATAGAATATCCAGGGGTAGATCTTGGTCCCGATCCTTGGATCTACCATGTTGATGGTGATCGTTACGTGCCCGACATTCATGTCGACAAGCTCGTCGACATGTTCAGGAAGTGCGAGGCCATTGGTCGAGATGCAAAGCTTGACGTCGGGGATTTCGCGGGCGATCGGTATGAGCGTCGCTTTTGTCTTCCTCCAATCGTAGCAGGCATCGCCTGGCCCGGCGATGCCGACCACTGAAAGCTGCGGCACTTCGTTTGCCACCGCAATGGCCCTGCGCAGCGCCTGGTCGGGAGTCAGCCTATGTGATGCTACTCCTGGTCTGCTTTCGTTTGCGCAGTCGTATTTTCGATTGCAGTAGTTGCATTGAATGTTGCAGGCTGGTGCGACCGCGAGGTGCATCCGTGCGAAATAAAGATGCGCTTCCCGCGAGAAGCACGGGTGGTCTTTAATCTTTTCACGGATCGCTGGATCCATAGCATCCGGCTCTGAACTGCCACGGGACGAAGGTGCATAGTCACCGAACGTTGTTGCCTCCGACACGCGTGCGGCAGGTGCTGCGTTGGTGATCCTACACTTACTCATCCCTCTGGACATTCCGGAACTCCAATGACATTTGAAATCTCAATTCCGCGAGCAAGAGCGATGCCAGTCTGAGAAACGTCACCCTGCAAGGCCGATACGCTCTTCGATGTCCGCTTTAGACCATTTTGCTACAGGGTTTCGTTGGAGACACGACAGGGCCACTTGGCAGACCTTGTCTGGTGGGGGGGGAAGCTAGAATCGCCAGGCGTCTGTTGGGCGCGACCTGGCGAACCAGGTCTGCGCCAATGATCTCCGTTGTTAGAAGACTTTTCGTTCGATCCCGTGTCGGCGCAGAGAGTAACCGACCTGTCGCGGCGTTCGGCCAAGGAGCCGCGCAGCTTTAGCCTGAACCCATCCGGCCGTCGCCATTGCGTGTTCCAACCTCTCTTTGCCGATCAGGCCGGACTGCCCCATTATGGTTTCAGGCGCGAAGGAGGCGGCACCACCCGGCTGTCCCATTGACACCGTTTCATCTCGAGCGTGCCCATGCACTGCGCCCTTGCCAATTCGCTCGGCAACGGCCTTTTTGAGGAGCGGGGAATAGCATCGACCCTGTTCACAGGCGAGATCTTGAGGAACGATGACGTCCGAACGGGCGAGAGTTGCGGTCCTCTGTGTGCAGTTTTGCAGCTCACGAATATTGCCCGGGAACTCGCATTTTGACAGGATATCAAGCGCCGAGGGTGCGAAGCTTAACGAACGGCCGTTCTCCCTGTTGAAACGCTGGAGGAATTTTTGGGCCAAACGCGGGATGTCACCATCGCGCTGCCTGAGTGGTGGCAAAGTGATCGGTACGACATTGATCCGGTAATATAGGTCGGCTCTGAATTCTCCCGCCGCCACGGCCGTTTCAAGATTCTTATTGGTCGCGCATACCAATCTGACATTTACTTTCAATGTTCTCGTCCCACCGACACGCTCGAGTTCGCCTTCCTGCAAGACGCGCAGCAACTTGGCCTGAAACTCGGCCGAGATTTCTCCTATTTCGTCGAGCAGCAAAGTTCCACCGTGCGCCAGCTCGAACCGACCTTCTTTCTGAGAGGTAGCGCCGGTGAAGGCGCCTTTCTCGTGCCCGAACAGTTCCGATTCCAGAACGCCTGCCGACAGCGCAGCGCAATTCAACTTTACGAAGGGCTTTTCGCGGCGCGACGAGGAATCGTGTATCAGCTTTGCAAAGAATTCCTTGCCCGTGCCGCTCTCGCCTCGCAACAGGACAGGCGCGTTGCTCCTTGCGACAATCTGGGCGATTTCAAGAACCTCCTTGAGTGCGGCACTCTCGCCCACAATTTCAGCCGGCCGCACTGCAGATTTGGGCATCGTCTCATCATCTGATCCAGCCACGGGACTACTCCACTCAGCACATGGTTGAGAGTGCTTTGGGCACTCAGGACATGGAACGTCCTCCGCGCTACATATTGGACTTCGAAGGTCAACAAAAATTACAAATTGGTAGGGCGTTCCACCAGCCGGTTCGTCATTGTTTGCTTACCCTGCGTTTGCCACCGAATGGCTGTATCGACTACAGAAGAAGCTGTTCATCCAAACTTGAAGAGAACGCCGAACCCACCTCGTGGATACGTCCACTCAATGTCGCCGTCGGGTCCGCATAACACGTTGCATGTCCCGCATTCCAAGCAGCCATCGGAAACGATGATCACCTGACGTCTGTCGTTCAGCTGGTAGCATTTCGCCGGACACACTTGCGTCAAGGCGATCAGGTTTGGGGTTGGAAACAGGTGCTTCCTGACCGATATGTGTGGGCGGCCCGGGTCAACCAGATATCGGTTCTGGTAAAGCTTGTCCTCGACTCGCCGTTTAACGATGGCCTTCATCTGGATCTCCTTTTAGCGCCACGCGCGGGCGAGCCGGACTGCATCTGAAATTAATCCCCACCGGGATCGTGCTTTCGAAAAGGCGGCAGACGTGGCCTTTTCCTTGTCGATTTTCGAAGTTCCATCGACGCGGACGAAACTTTGCGCAGCTTTAGATATTAACTTTGGGTATAAAACAAACAAACTCTGGCTGTTCGCGTGGAGAAACCTTGGCATCTCTTTATGCTTGATCAGATCTTTGATGACAAAAGATGAGTCGAGCATGCTCTTGTAAAGAGCCAAGTTGCTTTTCACCATCGAGCCGCCACGATCCTGTATTTCTGCGATCGCTTTGCCCGCCAGGTAACCTGATGTCATCGCAAGGTTCGAGCCCTCGCGATGTGCGGTATTGTTCAACTGGGCAGCGTCTCCAACCGCGACCCACCCATCGCCGAACAGCTGTGGGATAGCCGTATAACCGCCTTCCGGAATGAGATGAGCAGCATACTCTTTCACCTCAGAACCGGCGATCAATGGCCGGATCGAAGGATGGTGCTTGAAGGCTTCAAGCATATCGTATGGCCTTTCCATGGCCGCGACCAAACCGGAAACGAGGCATCCTATTCCGATCGAGATGGACTCCTTGTTCGTATATAGAAAGCCAAGCCCCGGCACTCCCCGTGAAATTGTCCCGCCTGCCTCGATCACACAGCCTTCGTCTGCAGTCAGGGCGAAGCGTTCCGCGATAACGTCCTCCGGTAGGAAATGCATCTCTTTCACGGCAAGTGCCACGCTGTCCGGTTTGGGAATTTCACGCAAACGTCCTCGTGTTCCTAGGAAGCCGTTCACCCCCTCAGCAAGCACCACGACGTCGGCAAAAATGGCCTCGCCTGGTCGGTCGGTGTATACGCCTGTCACGTTGCCGCTCGAATCCTGGTTAAGTCTTGTGGCCAATGTCTCGCAGAGGACGGTGCATCCGGCCTCGCGCACCTTGGCCGAGAACCATCTATCGAATTGGGCACGGATGATCGTGTATCGGTTTGGCCGCCGTTCGTTGAAGTCATCCGACCGATAGTGAATTCCGGTGTGCGACGTGCCGTCCATGATCCAGAAGCGCTGCTCGACCAGATGCCGTTCAAGAGGCGCGTCATCGCGGAAGTCTGGAATGATTCTCTCCAGCGCGTCTGCGTACAGTATCGCTCCTTGAACGTTTTTCGAACCGGGGTATTCGCCCCGCTCCAACTGCAGCACTTTCAAACCACGCATGGCCATCGCATAAGCGGCCGCGTTACCTGACATACCCGCCCCGACCACGATCGCATCGAATTTCTCGTTCTTCATCAGCGGCACCTCAGTTTACTTGCATCGATTGGTTATGCGGCGCTAGTCGCCTGGTGAACGCCGTGGTCAGTGCCGGCAGAAGCCCAACCGCATCAGCCACAACCGCGACATGGGCGAAATCGAAGATCGGGGCGTTGCCGTCGGTGTTGATAGCAACGATCATATCAGCCCCTTCGACGCCAACCCGATGTTGGATCGCCCCTGATATTCCAGCGGCAAGATAAAGTTTGGGCCGGATCGTCTGGCCCGTTTGGCCAATCTGCCGATCAACCTCCATCCAACCTTTTTGAACCAAAGGTCGGGAGCAACCGTATTCACCGCCAATCGTCCTCGCTAGCACCATTACACGCTCCAGATTCTCGGCGGTGCCAATACCAAGCCCACCGGCGACCACGATGTCGGCATAGGCGAGGTTGATTTTTTCTAATCGCCCATCCGGAAGGAAGCCGAGAACCTTTGTGACAATCTCTTCCTCAATCATCATCAGGTCATGTCGAATGATAGGTCCAATCCCATTGGTCACGCGATTGGGAGTCGCCATGACCCGGGGCCGCACTGTCGCCATCTGCGGGCGAGAGTTGAGAGTGTAGATCGTGCACAGCAGCGAACCGCCAAATGTGGGCCTGGTGGCTGCGAGCGAGCCGTCTGCATCGACATCCAATTCGGTGCAGTCAGCCGTAAGCCCTGTTTCCAAGGTAGTTGCCACAGAACCGGCGAGGTCTCGTCCAAGCGAGGTGGCGCCGAGCAGCAGAATTTCCGGCTTATGAAGGATGACCAGGTCTGAGAGAGCTTTAGTGAAGGGCTCGTTTCGGTAGTCCGATAGCAGCGGTGATTCGACGAGATATGTGAGATCGGCCCCGTAAGCGAACGCCTCTGCAATGGCAGACCGATTCCCCAGGCCTTCCGCGGTTCCAATGACCACTCCCGCCAGTTGAACGCTCAGCTTATCGGCAAGCTTGCGCCCTTCACCAAGCAGTTCAATAGACACGGGGTGCACTTGACCTCGCTCCAGCTCGACGAAAACCCAGACGTGCCGATTGTCGCGGAAGTGTCTGGGCAATTGCTTCTTCGCGCTGGCACGACTGACGATTGGAGATTGACTTTCAGCTTCGCGGGCTTCCATTTATGCTCCTTGTTTCTCACGTGAGCCCATTCGGTTGAAAGCTCGCTTCCAATGCTGGCTGGTGCTCGAAGATCGATGCGATTATTTCGTCAGACAGCGCACCGCACTCGTCATCGTTTATCTCGATTTGGATTGCTTTCTCGGCTCGTGGGGTCGGGGCGAATACGCGCTTGACGACAGTCGGCGATCCTCTCAAGCCGCAGTTAGCTATCTCCACAATACCGGCGTCGGCGGCACGCCAGGTCGGTATTTGCGCGCGTGCGGCATGCAATGCGTCAGCGACGGAGCCGCGACGGATGGCGTTGACGCCTTCAAGGACACTGATCAAGCACGGCAGTCGGGTCTTCAGCATTTGTGTGCCGCCTTCCGAACGGCGCTCCACCGTGATCTCTCGGGCATGAAGATCGACTGAAACAATTTTCGTTACGTAGGTCAGTTGTTGCAGTTCGAGACGCCTGGCAATCCCCGGCCCCACCTGCGCTGTATCGCCGTCGATCGTCTGCTTGCCAGTAAACACGATTTCAGGCGCGTGGCGGAGACCAAGGTTCGTAATAGCTCGGGAGATAGCAAATGAAGTTGCCAGGGTGTCTGACCCGGCGAAGTGACGGTCGCTAAGGAGGATCGCTTCATCTGCCCCGTATGCCAGAGCTTTCTCCAGCGCTTGTTTTGCCATGGGCGGGCCCATGGTAAGCACAGTGACTTTACCCCCATACCGGTCACGTAGTTCAAGAGCTTCTTCCAAGGCGAAAAGATCGTAAGGATTGATGATTGTCGGCACGCCTTGGCGCATGATCGTGTTCGTAACCGGATGAACCCGGATCTGTGCGGAGTCAGGCACTTGCTTTATGCAGACCACGATATTCATGCTGTCTTTGGCTCCAACCGAATGTAGCTTTTGTGTCTCGGTCGGTCCTAGCACTCGTCGTGCCAAGCCGACTGCGCGGAGTTTGGCTGGCGGATTTCGGGGGGATTCGGCTTGGCTGGTAGTCGCAATGCGACAGCTTTGTCAGGTTTGCGACACAGGTCGCTGCATGCGCTTGGCAAGATTTTTAACCGCAACCGACTTCGCTAGAGCACCGCGCCGCTTTCCATTGCCAGCATTTACAGCAAGCGCAGCTCACTCGACCGAGAATTGTAGCGCATTGAAGCCGACCCACTGCTTTCTCTTCAGGAGCAACATGACATGTGTGCGACATTGTCGTCTCCTTTGTCGACATAGTGACACGTCTTAGGATTCTTCGGTCTGGTATTTTAACCCTGTAAGTGTTTGCGGCAGCACCAAATTCCGTTCTGCCACATCAATCCACCCAGTCTGGCACGACGCTTGAAAATTGTCCTCGGGCCGCGACGGAACCAGCCGCGTCCGATGTCGCGGCATCACCTCGGTCGGTTGGAACACGAAAAGGAAGCAATAATGGCTGCTCTGCGTCAGATCGCGTTTTACGGAAAGGGAGGCATTGGCAAATCCACTACATCCCAGAATACGCTCGCTGCCCTTGTCGAACTTGGGCAGAAAATCCTCATCGTCGGCTGCGACCCAAAGGCTGATTCGACGCGATTGATCCTGAACTCCAAAGCGCAGGGCACTGTTCTGGATCTAGCCGCAACGAAGGGTTCAGTCGAAGATCTGGAACTCGGCGACGTGCTCAAAACTGGCTACGGCGGCATCAAGTGTGTGGAGTCGGGCGGCCCTGAACCTGGCGTCGGCTGCGCCGGACGGGGCGTCATCACATCGATCAACTTCCTGGAAGAAAACGGCGCCTACGACGACGTCGACTACGTCTCCTATGACGTGCTCGGAGACGTGGTGTGCGGGGGCTTTGCTATGCCCATTCGCGAGAACAAGGCTCAGGAAATTTACATCGTCATGTCCGGTGAGATGATGGCCTTGTATGCTGCAAACAACATTGCAAGGGGCATCCTCAAATATGCCAGCGCCGGAAGCGTGCGGCTTGGCGGTCTGATCTGTAATGAGCGGCAGACCGATCGAGAATTAGACCTCGCGGAAGCGCTGGCCGCCAAGCTCAATTCCAAGCTCATTCACTTCGTGCCACGCGACAACATTGTCCAGCACGCGGAGCTTAGAAAGATGACCGTGATCCAATACGCGCCACGCTCCAAACAGGCGGCGGAATATCGATGGCTGGCCGAGAAGATCCACTCCAACTCGGGAAAGGGCACTATCCCTACTCCGATAACAATGGAGGAGCTGGAGGACATGCTGCTCGACTTCGGCATCATGAAGTCAGACGAGCAGATGCTTGAAGAACTTCTCACGAAAGAGATGCAGGCGACATCCTAGAGATAGTCGGAACGGATGACGCACCGCGTTGATCGACAAACCATGCCTCCTTGCCGAGGCTCCATGCGAACCTTCGAGAGAGGAAAGGCCCTATGAGCCTCGACTACGAGAACGACGGTGATTTCAACTCCAGGCTTATAGATGCGGTACTCTCCCAGTATCCGGATAAGACGGCTAAGCGCCGCAAAAAGCACCTTGGCGTCGCGAAGGGCCGAGAGGCAGCCGAGCAGGGCTCCGATGCGCTTTGCGAGACCGGGGTGAAATCCAACATCAAGTCCATTCCGGGCGTGATGACTGTTCGCGGCTGCGCTTATGCCGGCTCGAAGGGTGTCGTGTGGGGCCCGATCAAGGATATGGTCCATATATCACATGGGCCTGTCGGTTGTGGGCACTATTCCTGGTCGCAACGCCGCAACTATTACGTCGGTCTGACGGGTGTCGAAGCCTTTGTCACCATGCAATTCACGTCTGACTTTCAAGAAAAGGATATTGTTTTTGGTGGCGACAAAAAGCTCGAGAAGCTCATCGATGAAGTTGAGCAACTGTTTCCACTGAACAACGGTGTCAGCTTGCAGTCAGAGTGTCCAATCGGATTGATCGGCGACGATATTGAAGCTGTGGCGCGCAAGAAGGCCAAGGAGCACAACAAAACGATCGTGCCGGTGCGATGCGAAGGGTTTCGTGGAGTGTCGCAATCGCTTGGCCATCATATCGCCAATGACGCGATACGCGACTGGGTTTTCGATAAGAAAGACACCCACTACGAGGCCAGCTTTTTCGACGTTAACGTAATAGGTGACTACAATATCGGCGGCGATGCGTGGGCTTCCCGCATTCTGCTGGAGGACATGGGGTTGCGGGTGGTCGGCAACTGGTCGGGAGATGCCACACTCGCGGAGGTGGAGCGTGCGCCAAAAGCGACGCTCAACCTTATTCACTGCTACCGGTCCATGAACTACATCGCTCGGCATATGGAGGAAAAGTACGGCATTCCCTGGATGGAGTACAACTTTTTCGGTCCTTCCCAGATCGAAGTTTCTTTGCGCAATATCGCCGCATTTTTCGGGCCGGAGACCCAAGATAGGGCCGAAGCACTCATCACCAGATACCAACCCCTCGTCCAGGCGGTGACGGAGAAATACCGTCCGCGCCTCGACGGCAAAACTGTGATGCTCTACGTTGGCGGATTGCGTCCCCGCCATGTCATCACCGCCTATGAGGATCTCGGAATGGAGATCGTTGGCACGGGCTACGAATTTGGCCATGGCGACGATTACGAGCGCACCAGCCACTATGTCAAAAAAGGTACGCTTATCTACGATGATGTGACCGGCTACGAGCTCGAGAACTTCGTCGAGGCCATTCGCCCGGACCTAGTAGGCTCGGGCATCAAGGAAAAATATCCGGTTCAAAAAATGGGCATACCGTTTCGCCAGATGCATTCTTGGGACTATTCGGGTCCGTATCATGGTTATGACGGCTTCGCCATCTTTGCCAGAGACATGGATCTTGCCATCAACAATCCGATCTGGGGCCTCTACGACGCGCCATGGAAAGAAGCGCACTGCAGCCATGCCTGCAGTTGCGGCGGACAAGACGAATAGTCTCTGCCGAGCGACAAGATGTAACAGGTCTCCCAAGGGCCACGCAGCCGCATTCGCGGCAAAAAAGGATGAAAACTATGCCGCAATCGGCCGAGACTGTTCTCGATCATGCTCCTCTGTTCTGCGAGCCGGAATACAGGAAAATGTTCGCCCGTAAGAAGTTGACGTTCGAATGTCCACATCCGGATAAGGTCGTCTCTGCTCAAAGCAAATTCACCGAGACATGGGAATATCGAGAAAAGAACCTGGCCCGCGAGGCCCTTGTCGTAAACCCGGCGAAGGCCTGCCAGCCGCTGGGCGCCGTTTTCGCAGCCGCTGGTTTCGAGCGGACGATGTCATTTGTCCACGGCAGTCAAGGCTGCGTCGCGTACTACCGCTCGCACCTGTCACGCCATTTCAAGGAACCCTCGTCGGCAGTTTCATCTTCGATGACAGAGGATGCGGCCGTGTTTGGCGGCTTGAAAAATATGATCGACGGGCTCGCCAACACCTATAAGCTTTACGATCCCAAGATGATTGCGGTCTCGACGACTTGCATGGCCGAGGTCATTGGGGATGATCTTCACGGCTTCATTGAAAACGCCAAAAATGAAGGCTCCGTTCCGGTCGATTTCGACGTGCCCTTCGCCCATACCCCAGCCTTCGTCGGCAGCCATGTCGATGGTTACGACAGCATGGTCAAAGGCATTCTCGAAAATTTCTGGAAGAGCACTGAACGTGTGCCGACGCCAGCACTCGTCAACATTATTCCAGGCTTCGATGGCTTCTGCGTCGGCAACAACCGAGAAATCAAGCGCCTGCTCGACACGATGGGAGTCGCCTACGTTTTCCTTCAAGACGCCTCGGACCAGTTCGACACACCTTCCGACGGCGAGTACCGCATGTATGACGGAGGGACAAAGATCGAGGACGTGAAGGCAGCCAAACATGCGGAGGCGACAATATCGCTGCAGCACTACAATACGCGCAAGACGTTGGACTATTGTCGCGAGCTTGGTCAGACGACTGCCTCGTTCCACTACCCGCTGGGCATTGCGGGCACGGACGAATTCCTGATGAAGATATCCGAGCTTTCCAAGAGGGAAATTCCCGAATCTATCGATCGTGATCGAGGTCGATTGATAGATGCCATGGCCGACAGTCAATCTTGGTTGCATGGCAAGAAATACGGAATCTACGGCGACCCGGACTTCGTATACTCAATGGCGCGCTTTGTCATGGAAACCGGTGGTCAGCCTACACATTGCCTTGCCACCAACGGCACCGCAGCCTGGGAAGCGGAGATGAAGGAATTGCTCGCGTCCTCTCCCTTCGGAGGAGGTGCGCAGGTGTGGGCTGGCAAAGACCTGTGGGCAATGCGCTCGCTTCTTTTGACGGAACCAGTGGATCTGCTGATCGGCAATTCCTACGGCAAGTATCTCGAGCGTGACACCGACACGCCACTGGTTCGGCTTACGTTTCCGATTTTCGACCGCCATCATCATCATCGCTTTCCTCTCATGGGCTACCAAGGCGGATTGCGTCTTCTGACGGTCATTCTCGACAAGATCTTCGACGAGCTTGATCAGGAGACCATGTGGGAGGGCGTTTCGTACGACCTCACGCGCTAAATGCTTGGCCGGCGTCGGCCGGCCATCCCGCCACTGCATTGGAAGGTTGCGCGATGTCATCGATCGAGACACAAATGCGAGATGCCTCCGGCGAGGTATTCCGCACCACGGAAACCAAGGAGACATGTCACAACGCGTCACAGGGATCAGCAGCGGGCGGTGGCTGCGCCTTCGACGGAGCTAAGGTCGTGCTGCAGCCAATCACCGATGTCGCACATCTCGTCCACGCGCCGCTCGCATGCGAAGGCAATTCCTGGGACAACCGAGGCGCCGCATCTTCAGGTCCAGTTCTTTGGCGCACAAGTTTCACCACTGATCTTACCGAACTCGACATAGTGACGGGAGATAGTGAGCGAAAGCTTCTCAAGGCTATCCGGGAGATCAAGGAGGGGTATGCGCCGGCCGCAATCTTCGTCTACGGAACCTGTGTCACGGAGCTGATCGGTGACGACATCGATGCGGTCTGCAGGCACGCAGCGCAGAAGTTCTCAATACCAGTGGTGCCGGTGAAGTCGCCAGGCTTCGGCGGTTCGAAGAACCTCGGTAACCGGCTCGCAGGCGAGGCTCTGCTCGAGCACGTCATAGGCACGGTGGAGGCCGATGATCCAGGTTTATACGACATCAATATACTCGGCGAATTCAACCTCTCAGGGGAATTCTGGTTGGTGAAGCCGCTTTTGGACCGACTTGGGATCCGTGTCCGCGCCTGCATTCCCGGCGACGCGCGCTACGCGCAGGTGGCTGCTGCCCATCGCTCACGTGCAGCTATGATGGTGTGCTCCACTGCTCTCATTAATGTTGCTCGCAAGATGGAAGAACGCTGGAACATTCCATTTTTCGAAGGCTCCTTCTACGGCATTTCCAGCACTTCTGAATCCCTGCGGCGGATCGCCCAACTGCTCGTAAAGAAGGGCGCTGGTTTCGCTTTGCTCCATCATGTCGAGACTCTCTTAGCAGAAGAGGAGGAGGGGGCCTGGAGGAAGCTGGAAGTGTATCGGCGTCGGCTTGAGGGGAAGCGCGTTCATCTGAACACCGGCGGGGTGAAATCCTGGTCCATCGTACACGCACTGATCGAAATCGGCATGGAGATTGTCGGTACATCCGTCAGGAAATCGACTGCCAGGGATAAGGAGAGAATCAAGCAGATGCTGAAGGACGAGAACCACCTTCACCAATCGATGGCAGCGAGCGAGCTCTATGCAATGTTACGTGAACACAAGCCTGATATCATGCTGTCGGGCGGACGCACTCAGTTCGTCGCGCTTGAGGCGAAAATTCCTTGGCTCGACGTCAACCAGGAACGCCAGCATGCTTACGCTGGCTATGACGGCATGGTGGAACTAGCACGCCAGATTGATTTGGCAATCCGCAACCCGGTTTGGGCGCAGTTGCGCGAACCGGCGCCGTGGAAGCAGTTCGTTACGACCGTAAGATCGGCGGAACCAAGCAATAATGAGATCTGCCGACGAGGCGACAGGTGGTTTCCATTGAGGTGAAAATTATGGCTCGCATCCTGACCCAAACAAAAACGGCAGCGATCAACCCTCTAAAGTCGTCTCAACCATTGGGCGCTGCCTTGGCGTTCCTGGGCGTCGATGGTGCGCTGCCAATACTGCATGGCAGCCAGGGATGTAGCAGTTTTGCACTGGTGCTGCTCGTGAGGCATTTCAAGCATATGGTCCCGTTGCAGACTACTGCAATGGACCAGATCGCGACTGTGGTGGGCGGCGCCGAATTTCTCGAGAAAGCTCTCGTCAAACTAAAAGCTCGCACGTGGCCCCGGCTGATCGGGATCTGCACCACCGCTGTGGCAGAAACTCGCGACGAAGATATCGCACCTGATATCTTTAACGCCACAGGGGCGGGCCTGAGAGGACGCATTGATACGGAAGTGGTACTCGCACGCACTCCCGACTTCGCAGGGGCGGTCGAGGAGGGATGGTCGAAGGCTGTTACGGCTATTATCGAGGCAATCACGCGGCCAGGGACTCAGGACCGCGATGCGGGGAGGGTCGTGATTCTGCCCGGCTCGAATATGACAGTTGCCGATGTAGAGCATCTGCGGGAAATGGTTGAGAGCTTCGGCTTAATACCCCTCATTTTGCCTGACGTGTCCGGCGGGTCTGACGAAGCTGTCCGCGATCGATGGATTCAAATCTCACGCGGTGGCGCGAAGGTGGAGCATATCCGTGATCTCGGGGCGGCAACACAGTGCATCGCGGTCGGCGAACAGATGCGCCGACCGGCTGAAGCTTTGCAGGGTCTGACTGGATTGCCATACGTGATGTTCAGATCACTCACGGGCCTGATTAACGCCGACCGTTTCGCCTGGCTCCTTGCAGCGATTTCGCGGGACAGCGCGCCGGCAGCTGTCCGTCGTGGCCGCATGCAGTTGCAGGAGGCGATGCTCAGCGGGCATTTTCATTTTGCAGGAAAGAAGGTCGCCATTGCGTGCGAGCCGGACCAGCTCTTGCAGTTCGCCCAATTCTTTATCGGCATGGGGGCGGTCATTACAGCCGCGGTCACCACTACCGGGCACCCAAAGGTGCTGCAGACAGTATCAGCGGATACTGTCCAGGTGGGTGATCTTGGTGACCTGGAACAGCTCGCAGCGGATGCTGATCTGCTCGTCACGCACTCCCATGGCCGACAGGCCGCAGAACGCCTCAGCGTTCCACTGATGCGAGTCGGTTTCCCTGTTTTCGACCGCATTGGAGGCCAGCATAAATTGAAAATCCTTTATCGAGGAACGCGCGACATGATCTTCGAAGTTGCCAATATAATTCAGGCGAGCCAAGGTCTGCCGCCCGCTCGCGCACCAGCGGACCCGTAGGACAAGGTCAGCGGTACCTTCATCCGTCACGAACTCCTCCTCATCTCGAGTATCGCCGAGCCGTGATGATTTGATCGACTGCAGCGCGGAACTGAAGAAAAAGGAGGTCTTACATTGAGAGGCAAACGCACATCTGATGAGTTTGTGATCGTACTGCTCGGTCTAATCGCCCATGAAGAGACGTGACAAAACACCCCTTTCGAACTGACGCCGTACAAACACATTGTTCCAGAGCTCATTCTTGAAGGCGAAACCCATAAGCTTTCCAAAAATCGATCAAAAGAACTTCAGGTCGGAGGTTCTACAATCTTCGGTACCTCTTCTCCTCATTTTCCGGGCTGCCGGCTGCAGCCTATGCGAAATCATTGCTCCGATCCTTGACGACACCTCACCTACGGGTTTTAGCGCCTTTGTCGTCCTCCTCATACTTTGCGAAATGTTCATGACCCTGAATCGGATAAGATAGGTCGCAACCGTAAGCCCAATCCAAGAGCAATTGTTGAAAGATGGTCTTCCTCTTCGACACAAAGTCCTTTTGCCGGTGATCGACGCTCGCTGCTCGCAGGCGCGGGTCGGCAAGGTACTTGTCTGATTTCTTTTTGCGCTCCATGTCATCGTGCTCCTTGTGTAAACCTACCGGCAATGATGTCGCCTGCAAGGGATCAGCATTCATAGTAAAAGGATTGCCCTGTCGCGATATCGTTAGCCGCAGCAGGACATTTGATGAAAGCGGTAGATAAAGCAACGCACTTGTTGGATATATTTTTCGTTGTAACGTGCGCCATCCAATATTATAGTTTATAATGTAGGAAAACAGTGGGCTATAAGAATATAAATCTGCATATATTATTGTATATATTGCGTTCGTTGCTTTAGCTCCAATCCTCATCGCGAATTTATCCGCGACCGCTCTACGGCTGAAGCAAATCAGCTGCACGATATGAAGCGCTGACTCCGGTCTCCGAGTCGCGGAGGAAATGCTCGCGGCCGAAGGCATCCAGGTCAGCCACAAAACGCGCGGCAGACGGATGGCTGCCGACGACTCTAGAATGGCAGCCTGGCGTTTTCCTTGGCTTCCTTCATCACGAAAAAAGTGCGCGTCTGGCGCACGCCAGGCAGGGCGATCAGCTTCTGGCCATGCAGCTTGTTGAAATCGGCTATGTCGCGGACGCGGATTTTCAGTAGGTAATCGAAATCTCCGGGGACCAGACTGCAGTCCAGCACTTCCTTCAGCTCCATGACGCGCCCTCAAATGCGCCAAAGCTCTCAGGTGTGGAGCGATCCAATACGACGCCAACCATCACCTTCCGTTCTTTGCCTCTCTCTTTTCAGCCGCCGTCGCAGACGATGGCAGTCCCTACCTTAACGGTCCCAAGCCCAAATCCCCACCCTAGATAAATTCGACGGCGCGCCTGAGTGTCTTCGCGAGTCTACCGGGCAGACCCAGACGGGAACCTCCCTTCCTTGCAGGGTCGGCTCCCTATAAAACCTCAAATGACTAGCTTTAGGTGGCTGGATAAAACCAGACCCGCGGCGCCACGTAGAGCCGTATGGCCTTCGCCGATACCATTCACTGTGATTGATATCTCCTGACCAGGTCTCTTTACCACTAGCTGCTTGACATGCCGTCTGATCAGCTCCGCAGCCTTCATTCCGCCTCCGGCGACGTCTCCGTGAAGGACGTAGGAGTTGAGGGACAGTGTTTGCTGCAGGTTGACGATGCCGAACGCCACGTTGCGTGTATAACGGTCGAGAAGTTCCTCTGCCGCATTCGAGCCTTCGTCTGTTTCCTTGACAAGTCTGGCACAGGTGACGCTTCGGGGATGTGGTAAGCCCATTCGGACGGCTTCTTTTCGTAGCCACGGAAGGGCAGCTACCGTCTCCCAGCAACCGTGCTTTCCACAATTGCAAAGGGCACCGTCGATCTGAACCACGCTGTGCCCGAGCTCACCGCCGGATCCGGCGAGTCCACGATAAACCTTGCCGTCGATGAAGAAGGCGCCGCCAAGCACCTCGCCGGTATAGACCGCGGCAAAATTTTGTTGGCCGCGGCCGGGCCCGAACCATCTGTCCCCAACAAGCAAGGCACGAGGGTGATGATCGATAACAACGGGAAGAGAGAAGCGTTCTTGTAGTATCGCTACAAGAGGTAGTCCCGTTAGAACGGGAGCAAGGTTGACGGTAAGAATTGTTCCTTTGTCACTGTCGATCATTCCAGCAGAAGCCACGCCAATGCCAAACGGTGCCCGCTGGGCCTGAGACAGTGTGGCAGTAAGCGTCTTCGTCATGACAGCGATGAATGCTTCTGTGTCGCCATGCGGATCAAACTCAGCTTTCGTAACGGCCTTGATCTCGCCAGTTAGAGCCACGAGGCATGATTGTATCGTGCCGGGCAGAAGGAGGACTGCGCCAAGCATCGGTGCATCGGGGTTAAAATAAAGGGGACGAGCCGGCTTGCCGCCTTTGACGTCGGAAGGAGACGCATCTCCCTCGATAAGAAGCTGGTCTTCGATCATCGGCTGCACAATACCGGTGATCGTGGTCCGGTTGACGCCCGCAAGTCGAGCGAGATCCGCCCGGCTTTTGGGTCCGTTATCATACAAAGCTTGAAGTACGCGACCGCGATTTATGGCGCCGAGTGCCGATTGGGAGACAAGCGTAACGTTGCCGCTGTTCTCGCCGGCGGCGACTTCTCTGGTGGCAGGGGTGCGCTGGCCCAACGAATAGGACGGCTGGCTCTCAAACTTCACTTCTCTTCTCCAATCTACCGGATCCTTTTAGCCCGTACATTATCGAACGGCCATACAGCAAAGGGCCCTTTCCGGTGGCGCAAGCAGGATGTCGATGACAAGCGCGGTGCAGCGGAAATTTTGGTGACCACTTCTTGACACTAACATAAGTTTGTGCGAGGTACAAACTAACCGCCTACAAAAGGCGAATTAGGGGTAACAATCTCAGATCGACAAGCGGAAGCCCGGTGGCTCCGCTGAAGGGCCGAGGTTGGGATACGAAGCAACTGAGGAGGCTGTTTATGACAATCGATATCGGAAATATGTCGCGACGTGACCTGCTGAAAAGCGCTTCCGTCGCAGCTCTTGTGGCTGGCGCGGGATCACTGGCCATTCCACGGCGAGGAGCCGCGCAGGATGCGAACACGGTTCGCGTCCTGTCCGTTGAAGACCCATTCTTCTTCTCAATGAAGGAGTTGGTGCCGGAATACGAGAAAGAAACCGGTATCAAGGTCGAACTGGAGAGTCTCTCCTATGACGCCCTTCAATCGCGCCTCGTGTCTGCCTTTGTCGCCAAGACCTCAGACGCCGACGTCATCGTTGTCGATCAGATGTGGCTCGGGCAGTACCTCGACAATGGCTGGATCATCTCGCTGAACGATTTTATTGCCAAGGACAGCGAATTCGACCTCTCAGACTTCATCCCGGAGGTCCTTTACTCCTCGAACATGTGGCGCGGCCAGATCGGGACATTGCCGGTCGCCGCCTATGCCCAAGGGGTTATGTACCGCAAGGACGTGTTTGACAAACTCGCCATTGAAGCGCCGCCGACCAAGACCTCGGAAGACTGGACCTGGACCAAATATGTCGACACACTGAAGTTGATGGAAGGCAAGTCATTTGGCGGCAAACCGTTGTTTCCCACGGTTGTCTGCGGCTCCCAACCGTCGCCGATCGTCCACATGTTTACGCAGGTGTCGGCAAGCCACGGTGCCAACTGGTTCAAATCATTCCCTGCCGACCCGTGGGATTTCTCTCCGCAGTTGACAAGCCCCGCCTGGGTCAAATCTGTTGAAGTCTATAGGCAGCTCTACAAGCTGTCTCCGCCTGAAGCGATCAACTATGTCTGGTTCGACGCCGGCACCCGTTTTGCCAAAGGTGACATCGGGATGTTCTACTGGTGGACGCCGTACTTCTACCTGATCAAAAACTCGGGCTACATGACCGGCAAGAAGTCGGACGTGATGGACAAGTACGCGACGGCGGCCTTGCCAAAGGCTGAGGGCGTGCCTCAGACGGTCAGTCTCGGCGGATGGAGCCTTGGCATCCCATCCAGTTCCGAAAGGCAAGAAGCAGGCTACGCCTTCATCAAATGGGCGACCTCGAAAACCACGCAGAAGAAAATGGCTCTTTGGCCGGACCTTAACTACCAATTCTCCGACTTTGCGCGCGTTTCACTCTACGAAGACGAGGAAGTCAAAGCGCTCTACCCGTACCTCGATGTGCAGTATGCGATGATGAAGCAGGGTAACGGCAAGGTCACACGCCCGCCTGTACCTGGTTACACGGCCATTGAAAGCGTGCTGGGCCTCACATTGAACCAGCTTTTGACCGGTAGCGAAGAGCCGAAGACCGGCCTTGAACGTGCCAACAGCCTGTTCGAGAGCATCCTGAAGGGTAATCTCATGATCCCTTATCAAAAAGCCAGCTACGCAGACACTCTTGACGGGGCCAAAGCCCAGATCGCCAAGAGGTAATAGAGTTCTCCTCGGGCCGGCGCGACAGCGATCGCGCCGGCAGCTACTTGAAGAAGAACTGGATCTGCCAATGCACACGACAACTGTTCGCTCACCGCGAGCCTTCAGGCCCGCCTGGAAGAGCTTTATCCGACGAAACCTGCCATACTTGCTGATCGCGCCTTCGGTCGTGATGCTGCTCGCTCTGATCGCCTACCCCTTACTGTTTGCCCTACGATCGAGCTTCTACTTCTGGAACCTGCAAATCGGTCCGGAGCCGCTTCAGTTCGTTGGCTTCGAGAATTATGTGCAGGCCTTTAACGCCTTTGACTTTCGCGCCGCACTGACCAACACCTTGATCCTGTCGATCCTTGGCACGACACTTGAGTTCACGTTTGGCCTTGCGATCGCCCTCATCCTGCTCAAGGCACTGCCTGGCATGAACGTCGTGCGTGCCCTGCTGATCCTCCCCACCACGATTGCCCCTATCGTCGTCGGATTTTTGTTCCGCTATCTCTATGATCCAGGCGGTGGACTGTTGAGCTGGGTGTTGCAGTCGCTTTGGCTACCTGTGCCGGCAGAGGGAATTCTTGGCTCGCCTTCAACCGCACTTACGGCAATCCTCTTCGTCGACATTTGGCAATGGACGCCGTTCTTTGCAATCGTCCTCTACGCAAGCCTCTTAGCCGTTCCTGACGAAATCTTGGAGGCCGCGCGACTGGATCGGGCATCCGCGTGGACGATCCTGATGCGTATCAAGCTGCCGCTGATCAAGCGCACCGCGATTATCATCGTCATGCTTCGCTTCATGCAGATCTTCAACACCTTCGACACGGTGCTTGTGCTCACCCGCGGAGGACCGGGCACCTCGACGCGCACCCTTGGATACTCGCTCTACGAGCAGGGCCTCGTCAACTTCAACATTGGCCTTGTCAGCGCAATGACCTGGATCACCGTGCTGATCGTCAATGTCATCGTTGCCCTCTACGTCTTCTTCGCGTTCAGAAACGAGGAGTGGTAAAATGTCCCGTCGTCGCACAAGCTTCAACACGGCACTCACCTACGCCGCCGGCCTCCTCTTCCTGGCAATCTTCGTTGGGCCGATCCTATGGTTTATCGCTCTTGCCGTACGCCCGGCCGAGACGGCCTTCACCATGCCGCCGCAAATTACCTTCGAGCCCAATCTCGACGCATTCCGGCACATCCTCATCGATCCTGGCACTAACTCACCGCAACTGGTCAACAGCCTGATCGTCGCAATCGGTGCCGTGTTGCTCAATCTGCCCTTTTCCGTTCCTGCTGCCTACGCGTTGTCCCGCTTCAAGCTGCGCGGCAAGAAAAACATCATGTTGTGGTACCTCGGCTTGCTGATGGCCCCGCCAGTCGCGTTCCTGATCCCTTATTTCATCCTCATCACGCGCATCGGTCTCCAGGGTTCCTACTTCTCGATGGTCCTCGTCCTGCAGACGCTGACGATCCCGTTTTCCGTCTGGTTGATGAAGAGTTTCATCGACGAGGTGCCGGTGGAACTGGAGGAGGCTGCCCGGGTCGACGGCGCGCGATGGTACACGATTATGTTGCGGATCACGCTACCGATCGTTCGTCCCGGCATCATCGTAACCTCGATGTTTGCCTTCGTGTTCGCATGGAATAACGCGGCTTTTCCGCTGGTGCTGAGTTCGCGCTCCACCGCCACCCTCCCGATCGGAACACTTGGATATTTCGCTACCAGCGGCGTGACGTGGAACTACATCGCTGCCGCCGCAGTGCTCGCGATGATACCGCCGATGATCATCTTCCTTGTTTTCGATCGATACGTCGTTCGAGGCCTCACCTTCGGTTCGGTGAAGGGCTGAGCTTTCCCTTATGAATGGAGTAATGCAATGAACAAACTGCGAATGGGCGTCATCGGCGCCGGTCTTTGGGGCGGCAATCATGCCCATACCTTTAATGTCTTGCCGGAGACCGAACTGGTCGGCGTCTGTGACCTCGATGAGGGCAGGGCGCTGAAGATGAAGGAAGCCTACCGCGCAACGCAGGCCTTTACCGACTATCAGAAGCTGATCTCAAGCGACCAGATCGATGCCATCTCGGTTGCGACACCTGACTTTACCCACACGCCGATCATTCTGGCCGCTCTGAAAGCCGACAAACACGTATTGAGCGAAAAACCGCTTGCGACGACAGTGCGCGAAGCCGAGGAAATTGCTGCGGCCGCCGCAAAGTCCAAGGGCAAGCTGATGATTGATTTCCATAATCGTGTGAATCCAATCCTCGCCCAGGTTCGTGACATGATTCAAGGCGGTCAGATCGGCTTGGCAAAGCACGGCACTGCGCGTCTCTCGAACACGACATTCGTTCCGTTCGAAATGCTGAGCTGGGCCGCGAAGTCTTCTGCACTCTGGTTCCTGGGCAGTCATCTGGTGGATGTCCTGCGCTTCATCCTGGCGGACGAGGTCGTACGGGTTTATTCCGTCGCCCGCTCGGGGACCCTGTCGGCCGGCGGCGTGGATACGAAGGATTTCCATGTCTCGGTGCTTGAATTTTCCAAGGGCACGGTCGTGACCACGGAGAACAGCTGGATCCTGTCGCGTGACAATCCTTCGCTCGTCGATTTCAAGATCGAGTTTGTCGGTGAAAAGGGCCAGGTCCAGGCGGACCCCACCCACAATGGCGGCCTGCGAAAGATCGTCGACGGCGGACTAAAATACAATGACTATATCGGCATAACACCAACCGGCGCGACGCGCATCGGCGGCTTTGTCCTGGAATCCATCGCTCGCTTTGTCGATAGCGTCGTGCGCGACGCTCCGCTACTGGCAGATGCACAGGACGGCCTGGCGAACACCAAGACCCTGGCAGCCATCGAGGAATCCGTCACGACCGGCAAGGCTGTGAACATCGGCTAGAGCCGGAACCAAAAGCGCGGGGCATGTCCGGACGAACAGTGCGGCTTGCCTCGCTTGAAAATACGGGGAGTAAATAAAAATGGCGTCCATGACCTTCGACGGGATCGGCAAGACCTTTCCGGACGGAACCGTTGCCGTTGCGAATGTAAGTTTTTCGGTCGCCAACGGAGAATTCGTCGTGTTGGTCGGCCCGTCCGGTTGTGGCAAGTCGACATTATTGCGGATCGCAGCGGGTCTTGAAACGCTCAACAGCGGCCGGTTGCTCATGGATGACGCTAATGTCACCGAGACTGAGCCCCAGGACCGGGATATCGCGATGGTTTTTCAGAACTACGCGCTTTACCCCCATATGACTGTCTACGACAATATGGCCTTCGGTCTGCAGCAGCGCAAAATGCCCAAGGACAAGATCGATAAGCTGGTGCGTGACGCGGCGGAAATGCTCGACCTTACCCGCTATCTCGAACGCAAACCAGGGGCGTTGTCGGGTGGCCAGCGCCAACGTGTGGCAATGGGTCGGGCGATCGTTCGCCATCCCATGGCCTTCCTGATGGACGAGCCGCTTTCAAACCTTGATGCCAAGCTCCGCGTACAGATGCGCGGCGAACTGAAGTTGCTCAACCAGCGGCTCGGTGTAACGACGCTCTACGTAACCCACGACCAGGTCGAAGCCATGACCATGGGCGATCGTGTCGCTGTGCTGAAGCCAGTATTCAATGGCGAGGAGAGCAATCTTCAGCAGATCGACACCCCGCAAATGCTCTACGACAAGCCCGCCAACCTCTTTGTCGCGGGCTTCATCGGATCGCCGGCGATGAATTTTGTGCGCGTCGAGTTGACTGCGGAAGCCGGGTCACTCAAAGCTGCGGTAACTGGAACGCAGATATCCTTCTCCGTCGCCGCCAAGCCGGCACTTTCGGAATATATAGGCCGGCAGGTCATCGTTGGAATTCGCCCGGAGATGTTTCTGGTTTGCCCCGCGTCTGAAGCCCTCTTCAACGAGCAGGTCCCGGTTGCCGAAGCGCTGGGAGCCGACACCTTCGTCTTTTTCGACATCGCGTCACCGCCGGTCAACGTAAACGATGCCGAAGATACCGAAGACTTTCCAAACAAAGGTAAGAACCGACTTGTCGCGCGGATCCCACCGGCGCTCACACCGCGTCCCAACCAACATTTGCCGCTCACTGTCGATCTGGAGAAATTGCACTGGTTCGATCCGGTAACCGGAACTGCGATCCGAGACTGACAGGACATCCGCAAATTATCGCCACACTAGGAATTCAAGTCTTTTCTCCTGCCCTCCCAGGCAACTTAGCTGTCGTCGAATACGAGGTCGGCGGCAGCCATTTTTTTCTTCGGATTCCGAATTTTGAAATGCAGAACCTGAACATTCATGCACCGCGACAGAGCTTAGAGGAGTGGCTTGTGAAACATGTTTCCATTGTCGGGAAGTTCTTTGTCATCATGGCCATTTTTGGTGTCACGGCGCTGGGACTGACATTCTATCAGAGCCGCCAGATGCTTGCGGTAAACGACGGTTACCAAGGGCTTCTCGACCGGGATGCATCTGCAGCGCTTCGATTGACACAGTCAAACAGAAGTCTCGAAACGGCGCGTGCCAGCATCAGCGACATGGTGATGACGCGGTCGAAAGAAGCGAGGGCGCGGGCAGAAGCAGGTCTGAATGACGCGCGAGAGAACTTCGTCAGGTTCATGGATCTGGCCATCCAGGCAGTTCCCGAGCAGGGTGAACTGCCGAAGTTGAAGGCGGATGGATTCTCTGTCCTGACCGACACGTGTGGTGCAGCGATCGCTGTGGCCCGCGGCGCGACCAGTGAAGCCGAGCTTGCCATGGTACAGCAACTCTATCTGACTTTATGTCAACCCGCCTTCGCTGCCATTTCACCGAGGTTTACGTCCGTGACGGAAGAACTCGCTTCAGACGCGGAGCAAAAGCGTGCTGATGTTTTACGCGTTGTCGGTGACACGTCAGTAGTGAGTTTGGGAGCAGCGATTGCCGCACTGCTCGCCGTCTCATGCTTTGGTTTCATCACAATTCGCTCCTGGTTGGTCAAACCTATCAAGCAGATGGTTTCGACGATGAAGGTCATTGCCGAGGGCGATCTGACGTTGTCCGTTGAGGGAACGATCCGCCGTGACGAGATCGGATCCATGGCCCGCGCAGTGCAAATCTTTAAGGACAACGAGTTACGGACACGCGATCTCGAAAAGGATGTAGAGGCCAGTCGTGGGGCAAGCGAGATCGAACGTACCCGCCTCGCCGACACCGAGCGCCAGCGGGCACGTGATATGGCGGAGGCCACGGCCGGGCTGGCTGAGGGCCTGAAGCAGCTTGCGGGCGGCAACCTCGTGTTCAGTCTCGACGTCAGTTTCGCTGAGGATTTCGAACCATTGCGCGCAAATTTCAACGCCGCTGTTGTTCAACTCGCTGAAAGCCTGAGAGCCGTGTCGCACACTACCAGATCGATAAATGATGGCGCGCAGGAGATCGCTTTGAGCGCGCAGGACCTGTCCCGGCGGACTGAGCATCAGGCCGCTTCTCTGGAGGAAACTGCCGCCTCCCTCGATCAGATCACCCAGATATCGCCAGCTCTAGCACGCGCACGGCGGAAGCCCGACACGTTGCGGTCGAGGCGAACAAATCCGCCCGTCATTCCGGGAAAGTTGTTTCCAGCGCTGTCGCAGCAATGCAGCGGATCGAACATTCTTCCTCGCAGATATCGGCTATTGTCGGCGTGATCGACGAAATCGCGTTTCAGACCAATCTCCTGGCCCTCAATGCAGGCGTTGAAGCGGCACGGTCCGGCGAGGCCGGAAAGGGCTTTGCAGTCGTTGCACAGGAGGTGCGGGAGCTTGCTCAACGCTCAGCGCACGCAGCAAAGGAGATAAAGGACCTGATCCTCAATTCCGTTGACGAGGTCAGCAGTGGCGTCACGCTGGTTTGCGATACCGGTGAGACGCTCAAGATAATCGAGGAACAAATCGTGTTGATCAACACCCAGCTTGATGCAGTCACGGTTGCTTCCAATGAGCAGTCGGCAACTCTTTCCGAGATCAATCGGACCATCAATCAACTGGATCAAGTTACGCAGCAAAATGCTGCCATGGCCGAGGAGTCCACGGCTGCAAGCACTGCACTTGCCGCAGAGGCAAAGCGGCTGCGGTCGATCGTCGCCGGGTTTCAGATTGACATCGGCAATGGGATCTCTGAGCAGCTAAGCGATCAGACAAACGCCGGTACAGCGTCAATGTCTTCACCACCGCGACTTAGGCTGGGAAAGGGTGCGCACCCAGTCGGAACATTGAGATAGCTCGGCAGCGCCATTTGGCGCCGTAAAATACATACCCGAGGATCGCATGCGGAGGCAGTTAGATGACGAAATTCAGCAATTCAGAAAGAAGCAGACTGGCGGCACCGCGTAGAGCAGCCAGGCATTCGCCATCTCCGAAAACAAGGGCGATGTCATCACCTGGGCGATGGAATACCAGATCGTGGAAGCTTTCCTGAATCAGACGAAGAATGGGGCCTCCCCCCCGTACAATGTCCCCGTGAATAACAATGAAATTCGGCGCCATAAACTGCTGGAGGTTCGCCAGGCCAACCGCGATATTGAACGCGTAGTCGCGAATGAGATCTCTCGCGCCCGGCACGTCCTTGTCGGCCAGCGTCGACAATCGGCTCACATCCAGGGAGAGAGGTCGTGGCAACCGCCTGACCTTAGCTTCGGTCCTTAGCCACTTCGAGCTGGCGATCGTTTCCCAGCATCCGCGTCTGCCGCACTGACACATCCGACCTTTGATGTCTACGGTCGTATGACCGATTTCACCACCTGCACCTGCGGGTCCGCGATAGAGATGTCCATCAAGGTAAAGCGCTCCGCCCAAAGTCTCTCCGATATAGACCGAGGCGAAGTTTCTCCGACCGCGGCCCTGTCCAAACCAGCGATCCCCAACGAGTAACGCCCTCGTATCCTGATCGACGCAGACTGTGACTCCGAAACGCTTGTTCAATTCGGTTTCGAGCGGAAATCCATCGAGGAAAGGCGCAAGGCCGACGGTCACGATCGTGCCAGTCTCCGTATTGATCATTCCTGCGACGGCTACACCGATCCCCAAGATCGGCTTTCCAAATGCGACGGCTTTTTCGATACAGGTGCTTATAATACGGAATGCGTCGGCCGCATTTGTTACGTTCTTCGGGAAGTAGACGACATTTTGCGCATAGACCTCGCCCTCCAAAGAGACCAAACACGCACTCACTCGGTCGTGCAGCAGGAGCACCGCGCAAATTGGCCTTGCGTCCTTGGAAAACCACAATTTGGTAGCCGGCTTGCCGCCTGTTTCATTGGGAGGGATCACCTCTCCTTCCGCGAGCACCCCCTGATCGAGTAAAGGCTGCACTATCCCACCGATAGTTCCTCGAGTCACACCGGTAACGCGGGCCAGATCCGCCCTGCTAGATGCTCCTATGTCGTACAAGGCTTGTAGCAATCGTCCTCGATTTGCGGCCCCTAAAGTTCCCGTCGAGATTAGTTTTTGAGCCAGCATAATGCCCTTACCGCTTTCGCTTTTTTGGCTATCGTCAGGGCTGCTCTCATTCTCTCCAAGCCGGAAAGCTTGAAGTCTTCTTATCAACGAGTCCATTTCATCCGATCCTGTTTTACGAATCCAACTGAGCCTAAGCGGTGAGCACTATCATCCGGATAACTGGAGCTCCCCGTTCGGACCGGATCGTGTTTTTAGGGCCATCTGGGGCTCCTTCAACGCGTCTTATGACCGCACGTGCCGCCTGGAAAACCCTGAAAGATCCCCTCACAAGGCTTTCCTCAATGACCTCAGATGTCCGAGCAATCGTTAAAAAACAATTGAAATATTGAAGTGACGAGCCGAAGCGGAGCGGGGCTCCAATGGCTGCGCCAATTATTCCACGCAGCCATATTCGAGATGCAGTCTGTACTTGTCTATATTGATGCCCCCACATATATCTTCATATATACTTGATTTTATACTCACTTTTAACTTTTGCATCTCCGAAAACGGTGATAGCGATTGCGAGGGCTGATCAGCATTTCAATGAACGATGATTGGACAATGCAATGAGCGGATTTGGTGCACCAGAGCGCAAAACGCGCAACGCGCAAGGTGCTTGCGCAGTCGAGAAGCTCGCCATTTTCGGTGGGAAGCCCGTGATCCCTCTGGGACGCGTCATACCTTGGCCCGCGGCAGAGAAAAAGCACTTGGATGCGCTTCGCGGAGTTGTGGATAGTGGGAAATATCACCGCGTCAATCATCCAATTGTCAGCGATCTGGAGCAAAATCTTGCAAGGTGGATTGGAAAGTGGCAAGTGCGGGCTGTCGGCAGCGGAACGGCGGCCATTCACATTGAACTCGACTACTTCAAGGAGCGCGGGGAGCAAGTTGTTACCGCGGCACTGAATTGGCCGGGAGCGGTAGGACCAATTACAATCAATGGCCTTGAACCCGTCTTCGTCGATGTCGACATGAGCGTAGCCGGGATTGATCAGCAGGCGGCCGCTGAGAGGTTCAACCCCAACGTCGCTGCGGTTCTGATCACCCACCTTTTCGGGAACAATGTTCTCGTCCCCGATGGAAGGCATGCTGCGCGTGCTCAAGGAATTGCAGTGATCGACGACATCTGCCAGTCGATCGCAGCCGCGAAAGCAATCGTCGGCGGCTCTCATCTTGATGCAGACGCACTCGCTCTTTCCGGAAACGGCGCTAAACACCTTGGGGCCGGCGAGTTGGGATTTGTGATAACGGAGGACGACGACCTAATTGCACATGTTGATCGCGTATCGCTGTCAAGCTCGTCTCGCAGCGGAGCGCGAATATTTTCACCTCTTTCCCAAGGGTACAATTACCGGCCCAACGTATTCTCTTCATCTATTGCGAAGCTGCGGGTCACAGAGATGGATGCGCAACTCGAAATTCGAAGAGACAATAGCAATCTGTTATGGGAGATGATCAGCGACCTTGCGGGTATACTTCCGCTTTTCGACCCGTCAGACCGCGACCATTCGATGCTCAACTTTCCTTTGCGGATTGAACCTGAGGTGCTTGGCTTTCCGCCAGGTCCGGCTGCAAGGGATTTCGTCGTCAAATCGCTGCAGGCCGAAGGTGTGCCTATCTGCGTTTGGCTCACGAAGCCCGTTTTTGAATATCTCCCGGAAATTCGCAACAAGTGGAACGCCGCCGATTTTCCACACACCGTGAAAATATTGGATACGATGTTCTACGTCTCCGAGATCGCACCGCCAAATGGTGGCGAGTTGATGCATCTTTACGCAGATGCTTTTCACAAGGTTTGGAGTGCTCTTCATAAGCAGGGGCCGGAGATCGCAGCTGGAGCAATTCCCAGCTGAGCACCACGCGTCGCGACAATTCCCCGGGCCGCAATAGTCTACCCCACAGGTTTTAAGCACACTCTGCTCAATGGGCAAACATCTAAGCAGCACTGGGACAAAACTCAAAGCCATTTCTACGACGAGGCCCCTTGTATGTCTTTCTCAAAAAAACCGGAATTATTGATCTTCGACTGCGACGGGGTCCTCGTCGATAGCGAGCTTATCGCAACCGCGGTGCACATCGAAGCGTTGGCGAAGTGTGGCTATATCATATCCGCTGAAGAGTATAATGATCGTTTCGTGGGAATGACTGACCAGCAGAGTTATTCAGTCATAGAATCCGAGCGGGGCCTCCGCCTACCAGAGGATCACCATGAAAGCGTTATGGCCGAAATCGCAAATCGTTACGCGCGTGATCTGCGCGCGACCAGCGGCGTTCGGCAAGCGTTGCAAGCTATCAATTTGAAGAAGTGCGTCGCGTCGAACAGTGACACTACAAAGCTCTGCTTGGCACTCATAGTCACAGACCTACACAAGTTTTTTTGGCCCCATGTCTTCAGCGCTTCGCAAGTTGCTCGTGGGAAGCCGGCTCCGGATCTCTTTTTGTTTGCTGCACAGAATATGAAGAAACCAGCTGGCAGTTGTCTTGTTATTGAAGATAGCGTTGCGGGAACCCAGGCGGCGGTGGCTGCGGGGATGACGGTGATTGGCTTTGTTGGTGGCTCCCATTGCCTACCTGGGCATGGAGAAAAACTGGCAGAAGCAGGTGCGATAAAGCTGTTTAATGACATGGCGGCACTGCCACAAATCTTGGCTCGTTTGTGATCACCAATTGCGCGCAAGCGATCCGTTTGAGCCCCGGTATCACTGTCCAGATTCATGGTGCGTGCGATAGCACTAGGGTAGTGCACGGGCTCGTCATTTGACTATCCGCGCTTGTTTGCTCGGACCGCTAAAGACATGGAGACACTATGACAGCTGAAACTCCGGTGACGATAGATTACCTAGAAGGATTTCCGAATTTCCTTTCCGTTTGCACAAGCTGGGCCTTCGGACAATGGGGTTGTCAATCGTATGGCTCATATGAACAAACGCGACGTGAGTTTGAAGCCGCAACGAGCGGTTCAATGCCGCTAACACTTATTGCCATTGAAAACGCGGTGCCCGTAGGAATGATCACGTTAGCTGATCGTGACTTCGACGGAAAATCCAATCTATCTCCATGGCTTAAGTCGCTGTATGTCCATCCATTCCACCGCAATAAAGGAATAGCCGCGTTGTTGATTAAGCGGCTGGAGCAGGAGGCATCGCGTCTCGGTTGCAAAAGCCTCTACTTGGTAACAGAGGACGCGCGCGTTCTTTACGAAAAGAGTGGCTGGCAGGCAATTAACTACGTCCAAACACCGTTCGGCGCAGCAGATTTGATGACGAAGGTTCTGCCGGAGAGTCCACTTGACTGAAAAACCCCTACGCCACAGCGTTGATAACGCGATATTGCGACCCCTTTGGTGTGATCCAATTTTATGGACCATCTTGATGTTGCTGTTGCAGCCATAAACGCCAGCGGCGACCGAGGCGCTGGCTCACTGTCCCTTGTCGCTGCCATGGCATTCACCCTGCTTCCGTTCCCACCAGCTTAGCCATTGCTGAGATGCTTGTGCTGCAAAAAAGCCGCAGGTGTAAGAGGTACGACGTAGCGAGCTGACGAACATTATCATCGAAAGGTTCTGAGTCTTTATGCAATCCAGCAACAACGTAGCAGCGTCAGCGACTCTTCATTCTAGCTCCTGGCGTTTTGGCCACCTCTGCGGCCGGTCGTGTCTGCGAGCATCGCTCATATTGACTTCTTTTTTTGCCTTCGGCGTTTCATCTAGTGCCGAAGCAGCGGCTCTGCTGCCGGTAAAGCCTTCACCATATCTTGTAAGTGCGATTACGAGAAACATGTTTAAGGTGCCGGAACCCGACGATGACCTGGTCATCTTATCTGCACACCGCGGATCCTGGGAGATCTATCCAGAGAATTCTGCCTACGCCTTGCAAGACGCCTGGAATTCGCAAATCGAGAGCGTGGAAGTCGACGCCCGCTTCACTGCGGACAAAGAAGTCGTTCTATCTCACGACTACAGGATTGACCGCGTGTCAACTGGAAGCGGTTTTTTATATAACCAAAACTTTTCTCAATTGAGCCGGACGGATCTAAGGGACCGGCATGGTCGCGTTTTTACGGATTCGCAGGGGCACAAGGCTAAGTTCCTGACGTTCTCTGCCGCGCTCGATCTACTCGCCCAATTTGTTTCCGACGATGGTCGTGGTTACGTGATGATCGTGGATGTCAAGGCGGCGGTCGATGATCAGGACCCGACCGATCCTGACCTTGCCCCCAAGTTTTATCCAGTCTTGAGTTCGCTCCAGCGGTTTTTGGTTGCTGTTGTTGGTTCGGTAGCGGCGGGTTGCGGTGCGGAGCCATTTCGGCTGCGCAGCACCGCATCACGTCGCGGGTTGAGTGTCTGAGCGAATTCGGCCGGTGTCAGCCAACCAAGGCCTGAATGCGGGCGTTGATTGTTGTAATCGCTACGCCAGTTTGAAAGCGCGGACCGGGCGTGAGCAAGCGACGAGAACAGAGTTTCATTCAAGAACTCGTGTCGCAGCCGCCCGTTGAAGCTTTCGATAAAAGCGTTCTGGATAGGCTTGCCAGGCGCAATGTAATGCCAGTCAACTTTGGTCCGGTCCGCCCATTGCAGGATCGCGTTGCTGGTGACTCGCTGCCGTTGTCGCTGACGATCATCCTCGGCTTGCCGCGCTCCTCGATAATCCGGTCAAGCTCCCGTGCGACGCGAAGACCGGAAAGCGATGTATCGGCGACGAGCGCCAGGCACTCCCTCGTGCAATCATCGACGACGGTCAGAATCCGCAACCTGCGCCCATCGGTGAACTGATCCGACACGAAGTCTAGCGACCAACGATCATTGGCCACCATCGGCACCAGCATCGGCGCTCGCGTGCCTATCGCTCGCTTGCGACCGCCGCGCTTGCGCACCGTCAGTTTCTCCTCCCGATAGAGCCGGAAGAGCCTCTTGTGGTTCACGAGGTGACCCTCCCGCCGGAGCAGCACATGAATGCGTCGATATCCGAAGCGGCGACGTTCATGCGCCAACGCCTTCATTCGCTCGCGAAGCTCATGATCATCGTCGCGCCTGGTCTCGTAACGGACCGTCATTCGGCAAAAACCAATGGCTTTACACGCCCGCCGTTCGCTCATCTCATGATGGCTCATCAGATGCGCGACAGCTTTCCGCTTGGCCGCGGGCGTCACCACTTCTTTCCCAAAAGGTCTTTCGCTAAGGCGAGACCAACGCGTCCACAAAGGATTGTTTTATGAATTATGGCAAAGAATCTTCCTACTGTTTTCTGCGGTGGGTTGTCTTGCTGCTGGCGTGGGCCAATCAGCATCATGCATCGATGAAGCCAATTGTCTTAGAAGCGCATCCGGCAAAGTATCTCAGACCCTCACACCGAAGGTCGTGCCGATTTTCGGGCGATATCCAAAGGTGTACATACACGACTCGGCGGCAGGATTGGATTATCCAGTGCCTGAAAATACGAGGCAGGCATTTGACTTTTATACCAACAAGACTTCTTTCAACTTTCCACCGCACGGATCAGTCGAGACCAGTCAACCCGCATCGATCAGACCGGACCGAGGATTCACAGTCCTTTTGGTGGAAAAAACCCGAGATAATCCCGTTCCTAACGGCGGTAGCGCGCTGTCGCTACTCAGTTCAACTTCGAACGGCGCCTACCTATCCTTCGCGTTAGGTGCCACGCCTAACGCCAATGGTCAAAAGTGGTCTTTTGCAAAAAGCCGCTTCAAAGTGGAAGGGCGGATACTGCGTGGTGGCAAAAGCCGTGGGATATGAACGTTGTGGGGCCAACAGGCGCATTCTCCGGCACAGAGTGGATTTACTACACCTTCACTCCAGACGGCAAACTTCGCATCGACCGTTTCGCGCCATATACCTATCTTTTGGTGTTTACAGCTTACCAATGGGATGAGGCAGTGCTCGACAGCGGTTTCCCGCATTCTGCCTACAGCTCTGGTACGCCAACCGGCCGGCCGAAATCCGTCACTTTCGGCTCGGTTGGGCCATGGGTTATTGGCGCGGCCGCGGTGCCCGGGCAGAGCTCGCCCATGATCGAGCCAGTAGAGGCACTGCCGGGCTTTGAGGGAGTGACGATCTTTTCGACGCCGTTGTCCATGAAAGAAGTAATAGCGTATCAGAACTCCCTGAAGTCGAGCGATTTTCTCGATGTCGACATGCTGCCATGCAATAGCGGCCAGTACCTTTCGGGTGAAATCAAAACCCCTTGTGGTACGGCTCGTCCTGGCAATCCTCCGTCCAATGTTAATTCGGTGGCTCGAAATGAGATCAGCAACAAAATCGAACGCCAGTGACTCTCATTCTGTTCCGACGGCAGTTAGACGGAACCAGTTCCAGGGACGACGGTTAGCGGGGAAAGCTGCGCGAGAAATTGATCGTGACAAACAAACAGAGCCGTCTCCAGGCAGCTGAGTGGACGGATTGCGTGACCATCAATAGTCGGCACCCCTCACAGACCCAATGCCCGCATCATATTGCGAGGGCGGCAATGTGTCATGCGGGGTGCATGGGTGTGATCGGACGCTGGATCTATGATCGCTGAGATGTGTCAGAGGCGGGATCGATCGAAATCAAGCAGCCTTCCGATTTTCATGAGGCGTTTCTGCTTGAGCCTCATCTCGGATATCTTGTGCCGGTTAGTTAAGGTTAGCACGCCTCGCGAAGCAGATCGACGCTGTCGATTAGGACGGCCTTGCCTCTGACTTTGACGCCCGACGCCGCAAGCGCCGCAAATGCGCGGGAAAGGGCTTCCGGTGCCAATCCCAGTTTGCCGGCTAGGATTCTCTTCCGATAAGGAATACGGAACGTGATCCGTGTGGTGGTCGTCGATGCGGAGCAGCGGCTTATGAGATAGCTTGCCACCCGTTGCGCGGCCGTCAACAGCCGATCTCCCGCAATACAATCCATCGCGCCGAGCAGGTGCCTGACCATGATGCGCATGACGTTCCGATGTACGACCGGATATTGCGCGGCGAACGCCTGCAAGTCCGTAACCGCAAACAGCGCGACCTCGGCCCCGTCGGCGGACCGCGCGCTATAGGCATAGGAGTCGCCCCCCACGAGGAGATATTCCCCAAAGGTGTCGCCCGGCTCGCACACGCAGATATCCGCCTCGCGCCCGGCGGATTCCGATTTTGAAAGTCGGACAAACCCGTTCATGACGCAGTAGACGAACGATGCCTGCTGACCCTCGGTTATGATCTTCTCGTCAGCGGCGAAGGTTCGAAGCTCAGCCGTTGCGGTGAATTGCTCCGCAGTCGCCTGATCCAAACCAGCGAACAGTTCAGACTGCAGAAGTACAGAATTTTTCGCAAGCATCCATCTTCCTTTCGTGTTTGGACCCAGTGTGCGGTCAGGGTTCTCGTTGATCGGTTTCGTCCTCGGCGAGGATTCGCCAGGCGGCGCCTTGAAGGTCGTCATACTGGCCGCTCTTCAGCGACCAAAGGAATGCCAGGAGTCCTATTCCTCCCATCAGTAGCGCGATCGGTATGAGATAGATCAACATGTTCATGCGGCTTTGACCTCCGCACTCCTGCCGATCCCTCCTCGAGTGTGCATACCCGGACGCTTGCTGAGGGCGTTCAGCCGCAGTGCGTTGGTCACGACGATGATCGAAGATGTCGACATTGCCACCGCCGCTATCAGCGGCGTCGCCAATCCGGCGATGGCGATCGGCACCGCCAGAACGTTGTAACCAATGGCGAGAGCGAAGTTCTGCCGGATGAGGCTGGCGGATCGTCGCGCAACGGCGATCGCTTCCGGAACAGCGTCAAGGCGATCGTTGAAGAAGACGAGGTCGGCCGCCTGTCTGCCGATATCGGAGGCCGTGGCGGGCGCCATCGAGACATGCGCGGCAGCAAGCGCCGGGGCGTCGTTGATCCCGTCGCCAACCATGAGCACGCGACGACCTTCGCCATTCAGCCTCTGGCATTCCTCGACCTTCTGTTTCGGCGTCAGAGAGCCCAAAGCGCTGTCGATACCCAGGGCATGCGCCGTATTGTCGACGACGGTCTGCCTGTCGCCCGACAAGATCAGCGTTTCAAGGCCGGCTGCATCGAGCCGGTCGATGGCCTCGCACGCACCCGGATGAAGCGTGTCATCGAAGAAGAAGCGGGCAAGATCGACGCCATTCTTCGACAGGACCACTTCCGAGAACGGACTGTCGGCGGTGCGGGGCACGAAGCTGGTTCCGCAGGCAAACGCCGCGTTGCCCAAGCGATAGATATCCGCTCCGTTCCTGGCTTCCAGTCCCCCGCCGGGGATTTCCGTGACCCTGTCGAAGGAGATGGGGGCAGTTTCGGTGTCCCGCACCAGAGCCCGAGAAAGAGGATGCCGTGAATGCGCTGCCAATCCACCGGCGATTGCAGTGGCGCTCTCGTCCATGGCATCCACTCTGACAAGGCGCGAACTGCCCATCGTCAAAGTGCCCGTCTTGTCAAAGGCCACGGTGTCGGTCTCAGCCAGTCTTTCGAGTGCTGTGCCGTCCTTCACCATGATGCCCTTCCGGAAAAGCTCCCCCGCGGCGACGACCTGGACCACGGGCACGGCAAGACCCAATGCGCATGGGCAGGTGATGATCAGGACCGCTACGGCGACCAGCATGGCCTGTTTCCAGTCTCCGCCCAGGAAGCCCCAGGCAAGGAAGGAGACCAACGCCAGCAGATGCACGACCGGCGAATAGAGTGTCGCAGCGCGATCGGCGATCCTGCGATAGCGAGCTCTTCCGCCCTCGGCGGCTTCCATGAGGCCGATGATCTCCGAGAGAAGTGAATTCTTGGCAATTCTCGTCGCCCGCAACACGAGCGAGCCGGTCAGATTCATCGCCCCGGAACTCACTTCGCTGTCGCTGGCGACGGCGACGGGGCTGCTCTCGCCGGTGACGATGGAGAGGTCCAGGTCGCTTTCTCCGCTGACGACTATGCCATCGACGGGAACCCGTTCGCCTGCGGCTATCGAGATTTCATCCCCCGCCGCGATCTCTTCTACCGCAATGTAGCGTCGCGACCCGTCCGGATTGATCAGCAATGCTCCGCGCGGGGCCAGCCGTGCCAGTCCGTTGATCGCTGCCCGAGCCTTTTCCCGCATGATATGATCGAGGGTTCTGCCGATCAGCAGGAAGAAGAGCAGCGAGACCGAAGCGTCGAACCACGCATGCTCGCCGTGATGGACGGTCTCCCACAAGGAAACGGCATAGGAGAGCGACACGGCGAGTGAGATCGGAACGTCCATGTTGGTGCGCCCGTGCCGCAGCGCATTCCAGGCCGATTTGAAGAAGAAGCGCCCCGCATAAACCAGCGCGGGCGCTGCTATCATCGCCGAGATCCAATGAAACATATCGCGCGTCGCGGCATCTGCACCCGACCAGACCGATACGGAGAGCAACATGATGTTGGCGGCCGCAAAACCGGAAACGCCGATCGCGAGGAGAAGCTGATTTCTGGTCTTGTCGTTCTCGGGAGCTGAAGGCGTGAAGAGATGCGCGCGATATCCGGCCGAGTTGATCGCTGCGAGGATCTCGGACGGATCGGCGGCATGCGTCTCGATCTCCTCCTGGTAGACGCAGGTCACCCTTCGAGCCGTGAGATTGACGCGCGCCGTCTTGACGAAGGGAAGTGTCAGCAGCGCCCTTTCTATGGCCGAAATGCAGCCACCGCAGTGAACGTCGGGAACACTCAGGTCCAGCTGACGCAATCCCTCGCCGAGCGGCTGACTGGCAAGACGGACCTCTTCGGCACTGAATGATGTCGTGCTGAGGGCAAGCACGCTTTCCGCGTCCATGGTACAGCAGGTCATTGGTCCAACTCCGCGCTATCGATGCGTTTTGCCTCATGCATGACGACCACGCCGCCGTTGCGCGAGATGGCCTCGACGATCCAGTCACCTTCGGCTAGATCATGTTCCGCTTCGAACCGCCCCGCGGCTGCCTTCTTGAGCGTAAGGAGGAAGTCCTCGTGGTCTCCGACGGGCCGTTTGAAATTCAGAACGACGTCGTCGACGATCGCAGGCGATCCTCTCTTGTCGTGAATGTCGTAGCGGATCTCGTGCCCCTTTATGGAGAGGTTGCCCTCGATGCCGGAAGCGGCCATTGCCTTCATCGCCGCCGCTTTGCGGTTGAACTCCTGACTGGCGACATAGGTGTTTTCCACGACCAGACCGCTCCAGCTGGAGGAGGCATAGAAGGCCATGGTGACGTTCACCGCGATCACCACGCCAAAGAATGCCGAGGTCGCAAGCAGCATGTGCAGGCCTGTAAAACCTTGAGCGGAGGTCTTCATTTGATGTCTCCCGGTGCATTGAACGCCGCGCGGTAGGTTGCCCGATCGGCATGATCGGTATCTTCGATAACGAACAGAAATTCATTGATCGCGGCTCCGGTAGGCTTGCGTGTAACAAAGACCTTGAGCGTCGTGGCCGCGTCGGGTTCGGCATGGACTGTAAAGCTGCGAGCGTCTTCCTTGCCGAACTCGGGGATGCGCATCGTCGCCCCCTCCAGCCCGACCAGGCTTATGTTCACATCCCTCGGCGTCGGCACCATGTTCAGGACACGAAGCGTGTAGCCATTCCTGAGAGAGCCGTCGCTTTCCAGAACATATTGGGGGTTTCGGTCGTGAACGACGTTGAGTTCAAGGCGCTCCCGAAAGGTGAGATGGACGAGCATGGCCACGCCGACCGACGCCCAGGCGACTGCGTAAAACACGGTTCTCGGACGATAGATAATACGCCAGTCGAAGTGCCGGATCGCCGGAACGAAGGTCCCATCCTCGTTTCGAACCCTGGACGGCTGGACGGCCGTTCGTCCTTCATCCGTGGCAACCGACATGTTGCTCGAGTATTCGCTCAGCGTGGCGTAGGCGATCAGGCCGCGGGGCTTTCCGAGCTTGTCCATGACACCGTCGCAGGCGTCGATGCAGAGCGCGCATGTGATGCACTCCATCTGCTGTCCGTCGCGAATGTCGATTCCCATCGGACACACCGCCACGCAGGCATTGCAATCCACGCAATCCCCGACCGATAGGCCATTGACCAAAGCCTTCTTGGCGTGACGCGACCGCTGCTCGCCCCGCCAGTCATTGTATGTGACGACGAGAGAATTTTCGTCGAGCATCGCACCCTGGATGCGTGGCCATGGGCACATATAGGTGCACACCTGCTCTCGCATGAGACCGCCGAGCACATAGGTCGTCGCGGTAAGGATGGCGACGGTGGTGTAGGCGGCTGCAGGAGCGCGGCCGGTGAACAGCGAAACAAACAGGCTCGGCGCGTCGGCAAAATAAAAGATCCACGCTCCGCCCGTGACGACGCCGATCAGCAACCAGATCGAGTGTTTGACGACACGCTTCCTCAGCTTGGCAAAGCTCATGGGACCAGCATCAAGCTTCATTCGCGCGTTTCGATCGCCTTCGATCGCACGTTCGACGACGAGAAAAAGATCAACCCAGACGGTTTGCGGACAAGCGTAGCCGCACCATGCGCGGCCAACCGCGGAAGTGACGAGAAACAGGCCGAACCCCGCCATGACGAGGAGGCCCGCTACATAATAAAATTCCTGGGGCCAGATTTCGATGAAGAAAAAGAAGAAGCGCCGTGAACACAGGTCGATGAGGATTGCCTGGTCAGGCGCGTACGGACCGCGATCCCAGCGAACCCATGGCGCGAGATAGTAGATGCCGAGCGTAATCAGCATGACGATCCACTTGAACCGGCGAAACCTCCCCTCGGCGCGCTTGGGAAAAATCTTCTTCCGGGGGGCATAGCGGGGCTGCCTGTTACGGCGTGCATTGACGGGCTCGACGCCGACGCGCTTTATGTCGTTGGGATATGGGGCACTAGAGAGATTCATGGCTCTGTCCGATTTTGACCTCCCCTTTTCCCACCTGCGGGACATCAGTTCCTTGATGCAGATCAAGAAATGCCCAAATGCGATGGCGTGGGAAAGTGATCTTCCTGAAAAAGGAACAGGCCACGCCCTGGACAGAGGGCGTGGCCTGCAGGAGCTGCCGAGGAGAGGTACGGTTGGGACATCCTCGACGAGCTAAGGACTAACGGCGCGTCTGCTTGTGGTCCTTGACACAGGTCAAACTTACCGTCGAATTGCCGATCTTTGTCGGATCGTCCTGCTCGGAGTGACGGGGCATCGTCTTGGCATGCGCCGACACACGCGATCGTATGGTGGCGCGCGGCGTGCAATAGAGATCGAGGATCGGGTTGTGGCCGTGAACTGCCATGGCTTTTCTCCTCACGTCCCGCCGCCAAGCGAATGCACGAAAATGGTAAGTTCCTTGACCGTCGTATCGCCGAGACGCCCTGCCCAGGCAGGCATGACGCCATGCTTGGGAGCGGCCACCTGACGGATGATCGCATCCTCGCCGCGTGCCTTCAGCCAGATCGCATCGGCGAGATCCGGCGCGCCCATTTCGGCTTTTCCTTTGGCGTCGTCACCGTGACATGCGGCACAGTTATCGACGAAGACCTGTTTTCCGGCCTCTGCGAGACCGGGGTCCGACGGTGTATTGGTCAGTCCCCAGACGTAAGCCGCGACCTGCCTTGTTTGGAGGGGATCCAGAACATCGGCAAACGGCGGCATCTCGGACGCATGAGTGTCCGTATCCCCGTCGAAACGAATCCCCTGCGCGATCGTCGCCTGGATGGCATCCAGGTCTCCGCCCCATAGCCAGTCGTCGTCGTTGAGGTTCGGAAATCCCGGGCCGCCGCTTGCTCCCGAGCCATGGCATGTCGCGCAGTTCACCTTGAATGCAGATGCGCCGCCGGCGACCGCAAATTCGCGAAGGGCAGAATCGGAATCGATCTCGTGTACCGTCTTGGCGGCGATCAGATCATGAAGCGTCGTCTGCGATGCCTTGGCATGATCCAGGTTCTGCTGCAGCTCGGCGCGGCTGGAAAAGCCCAGCATGCCCTTCGTGGCGTCGGTAATCATCGGGATCGCGGGATATGCGATTGCATAGCCCAACGCCCAGACAATTGTGGCGTAGAAGGTCCATACCCACCAGCGGGGCATCGGATTGTTGAGTTCGCGGATGCCGTCCCATTCATGTCCGGTCGTTTCGACGCCGCTAAATTCGTCGATATCTTTTTCCGACATCTCAATCTTCCTTTAGGGGAATATCGGCGGCCTCTTTCGCCGTCTGCTTGCTGCCTGGGCGAAGGGTGAACACAACGACGCCGACGAAGAATGCCGCCATTGCCAGGAGGCCCCAGCTGTCGGCGAAGTGTCTCATTGCAGTGTAGGTTTCCATGGATCACCTCATCGGTAGCCGGTCGCATCGTCGTAGGTCGAGAAATCGACCAATGTTCCGAGCATCTGCAGGTAGGACACCAAGGCATCCATTTCGGTCAGCGCAGCAGGATCGCCGTCGAAATCGCCGGTCTTCGCCTTCGGATAGCGGGCGAGCAGCGCCGTCGTATCTGCGTTCGGATCGGCCTGGGCCTTAATGTCGGCCTCTGCGTTCGCCAGCATGTCGTCGTTATAAGGCACGCCCACATCCTCGTTGGCCTTCAGGTCCATTCCCACGTCCTTGACCGTCACCCTCTGTTCTTTGAGGAAGGCGTAACTTGGCATGATCGACTCCGGCACGACTGCCCGTGGATCCGCGAGATGCTGGACATGCCATTCGTTGGAGTAGCGTGCGCCGACACGGGCCAGATCCGGTCCGGTTCGCTTGGATCCCCACTGGAAAGGATGATCGTACATGGACTCGGCGGCGAGCGAGTAATGGCCGTAACGTTCGACCTCGTCGCGGAACGGCCTGATCATCTGGCTGTGGCAGAGATAGCAGCCTTCGCGGATGTATATGTTTCGTCCGGCCAGCTCGAGCGGCGTATACGGCCGCATGCCTTCCACTTTTTCAATCGTGTTCTGCAGGTAGAACAGCGGTGCGATTTCGACGATGCCGCCGATGCTCGCGACGAGCAGCGAGCCGACGAGAAGAAGGGTCGCGTTCTTCTCCAGGACCTTATGTTTATCCAATATCGATGCCATGTCTCACCTCACTCGGCGGGCTGTGCTTGGGGCACGAAAGTGGTTGGGATTGCAGCCTCGTTGCGCACGCGGCCGCGGATCGTCATGAACACGTTCCAGGCCATGACGAGACCGCCCGCCAGATAGAGTGTCCCGCCCACAGCGCGCAGCACGTAATAGGGAATCATCGCCGCGACCGTCTCCGCGAAGGAAAAGACGAGGAAGCCTTGGGAATTGTACTCGCGCCACATCAGCCCCTGCTGGATCCCCGCAACCCAAAGCACGGCTGCGTAGACGACGATCCCGAGAGTTGCGAGCCAGAAGTGCCAGTTGACCATCCGCAGGCTATAGAGACGCTCGCGTCCCCATAGCTTCGGCGTCAGGAAGTAGATCGCCCCGAAGGTGATCATTCCAACCCAGCCGAGTGCGCCGGAATGCACGTGACCGATCGTCCATTCGGTATAGTGGCTGAGCGAATTGACTGTCTTCACCGACATCATCGGGCCTTCGAAGGTTGACATGCCGTAAAAGGCGATGGCGACGATCATCATACGGATGATCGGATCGGTGCGGATCTTGTCCCAGGCACCTGAAAGGGTCATGAGACCGTTGATCATGCCGCCCCAGGAGGGCATCCAGAGCATGATCGAGAAAACCATTCCAAGCGTCTGGGCCCAGTCGGGCAGTGCCGTGTAATGCAGATGATGCGGGCCGGCCCAGATGTACATGAATATCAGCGCCCAGAAGTGGATGATCGAGAGCCGGTATGAATAAACGGGTCGGTTGGCCTGCTTCGGCACGAAGTAGTACATCATGCCCAGGAAGCCGGCGGTCAGGAAAAAGCCGACGGCGTTGTGGCCGTACCACCATTGGGTCAGCGCGTCTTGGACGCCTGAGAAGGCAGAATAGCTCTTGGACCCCAGGAACGAGGCGGGAACCGCAAGGTTGTTCACTACGTGCAGCATCGCGATGGTGACGATGAAGGCGAGGTAGAACCAGTTTGCTACGTAGATATGCGGCTCTTTGCGCTTCAGGATCGTACCAAGATACACGGCGAGGTAGGCGACCCAGACGATCGTCAGCCACAGATCGACGTACCACTCAGGTTCAGCGTACTCACGGGCTTGGGTGATGCCGAGCACGTAGCCGGTCGCAGCCATCACGATGAAGAGCTGGTAGCCCCAGAACACGAACCAGGCCAAGCTGCCTCCGAAAAGGCGTGCATGGCACGTTCGCTGAACCACGTAGAATGAGGTCATGATGAGCGCATTGCCGCCGAAGGCGAAGATTACGGCGGAGGTGTGCACCGGTCGAAGACGGCCGAAATTAAGGTAAGGCGCTACATTGAGGTCCGGGAAAGCCAACTGCAGCGCGATGATCACGCCAACCAGAAAGCCGACCACGCCCCAAAACACGGTGGCGATCAAGCCGTATCGGATCACCTCGTCGAAATAGCCCGAGACATCGACTTTCCGCCTGTGGGCTGCAGGTGAAAAATCAACCTTGCTGATCAGCAGCGCAGCACCCGCGAGCAGGCAGAAGCAAAGAATACCCATGTGGACTGCAAAGAGGTGGTCATGCCCGAATGCAGCTCCTAGCAGCGCCAGAAACGCCGCGACCGTGATCACCATCGTTTCCGTTGTGTAATTCATGATATCGTCCTCAGTGCACAGACGGCCGTTTTCCGGCCGGCTTTCTGGTACTTGCGCCAGGACTGTCATGAAGCCGGTGCTGGCCTCTTGATCCAAGTCAAACTAGGCCAGCGTTTTCCCACTATGTGCGAGGTTGTTTCATTCGTGAAGGGGCTTGGACGCCAGTCTGATGGCTACACTGAAACGACAAACACGAAGATGCAGATCAACACTTTTCGCAGGAACCGCAGGCCGCAGTCGAGCGCCCAGATGATTTCGTGGCTTGCGGAAGAGGACATTCGCGAAGTACACCGCCGAGCCGTCGCCAACGGGGCTATGCGGGGCCATCTTTGACTTTGCTTAAGCCGAGGGGCGTGACCTTCAACGTCGGGGAGGGGCTGTGATCATGTTCGCCTTCAGCCCGGCGAGGAGATGATGGCTGATCTTGTGAAGACCGCGGCCACGAAAACCCGCATCGGCGTGGCTGCAGCTTAGTTGTGAGGCGAACAGGTCATCGTCGAAGGCTATGCGGAGCTCTGCATCGAACGGGAGTAAGATTGGGGACCACAGGGGCAGTGAAGGTCCGCCAAGATGTTCTCGAACCGTCGCAGGATCTGACCGCTTTACTCTTCTGGCAGCATTGCAGCAGTGAGGTTTTCTCCCCGCTCCTCCGGCTTGCCGGAGTACGATCACCCAAAATCGCCTCAACTGCGAGATCGTCTTTACGAGGGGCTTTCGAAACCACAGAGCGGCGTCGATTGAATTCTCGGCTTGGGGCTTCGGTATGCGATCACAAGACTCACGCGGGGCGAGAAAATCCTGTTAGTCCACGTTCGTTCACCTCTTGTACGATCCTTGAGACGGCACCCTGTTCTAGATCAAGGTGGTTCATCAACGCGGACTGCGCCCGGTCCGTTGCCATGCCTAGTTCAGACATTGCGGCACTTAGTCTTCCGAGACTTTTGACAAACGCGGGCCGAAGATCGGACGCGGTTATTTCCATTCGTAGAGGGTGAGTACAAAAACAGAATCGGTGGACGATTTTGCAGGCCTCACAATTGGCCGCTTCCTCGGCGATTTTAGAGAAGATCGCTTCTGCCCTTAAGGCGAGTTCGTCAGGGGACAATTTGTCCGACACGCTCCAGCTCTCTGGTACCTGCGGCCGCATTCGATTTAAGGCCGAAATGAGGGTCTCGCGTCCAACAACGTAAAAATCCAACAGTGTATTTTCTGACATCGGTCTCGTGAAAAAACCTCTTTGAGGGATGTATTGGATCTTTCCTTCCGCTGCTAGCCGTTGAAGTGCTTCGCGAACTGGGGTTCGACCAATATCGAGCTTAGACGCCAGATCCTGTTCCCTGAGATGTTGCTCCGGCACACGACCGTAACTGTGGAGCAATCGTCGAATAGCATCGTAGGCAATATCGGCCTTTGCAGGTTCTGGTTCAATGTCAAAATTTGAATCGACCCCGCGACGTGGGGGCTCGTTCTTGCAACACCGCATTTGATAGTTTTCCTCTGTCGATGTCCTTTAAGGACCCTACAGGAGCTTATTCGTTCATATCGGGCGTCGTTCCGAATTCAAGGCTGAACTATTTGGCCCCTATGCCGGCACGAATTTTGGCTCGAGCGAAAATGGGCGGCCTGTATTACAGCCCCAGTTGGCTTTTATCGTATTCTCTGGCCGCTGAGTTCAATGCCACGGGCAAGAGGTCGCGGTCACGTTCTCCAACGAGAAGGCCGTCCTTCATCTCTGGCCGATCGATTCTGGCTTTGTCGGTGTGCATGTTGTCACGTCGGTTCATCTAAGCCTCCCTTCGCTGACCGGGGTAGGCCCCCGCGCCGCGTGTTGACCAGATCTAGACGGCGGCTCGCCACAGATCAATATATGAGGATAATATATTTTTTGATATTCTGGATTGCCGCACTAGCGTCTGATTTTGTATTTTAGCTGCCGCCGAATTACTTAGTAACATTGAAATTTTTTATGTATTAGTCAGACAGCGGTAAATGTTTAGCAACAAGATTCGGCAGTTGGCGGTTCGTAAAGCCTTAATGGTCATGTTCCCTTATCAACCGCCCAAGCAGTCGGATGGGTTCTCCGTCTTGCTAGACAATCCCAACATTTTAGGTGGATCGATTAGTTCCTCACCTAGGAACGCATGGCCACGCAAGTGAATTCCTTGTAGAAAATCAATGGACATGGATAACACAATAGAAGTGAATTATCGCTGTGTCGGGGTAGGGGATCGAGAACTTACGAGCATGTGGATAACGAAGACTTTTAGCCCGCGCGCTAAGTCACACAGATTTAAGAGCCTGTAGATTGAGTTGGTGCGCTAGATCGACAAGCTGACGCTGCTGATGCTTTGATAGGACGGTGTCGCAAAATAGGCAGCGACGTGTCCGTGATGCCAAATCCAATTTGAGCCATGACATACAGCTTCGACGAGCGCGACTTTCTGCCGTTGTGAGTTAATGGCGGACCGTGACTTGCGGGTTTTGAGAGGCTAACCGGTGCGCCTGATTTGGGCGAGAAGTTTCTGGCGAAAGACTTCTGCCGGCGTTTTGTAGCCGAGGCATTTGCGTTGCGTTCAGGCGGTTGCAGATCTCGGTGAGATCGCGGTCGCCGAGAGACAGTGGATCGACCTCTCTCGAAAGCCATTTCCTGGCCCCGTCTATTGGTGTTCTCGACAGTGCCCTTCTGCCACGGGGATTGCGGATCGCAAAACCATGTCTGCGCTCCGATGCTGGCCTGCAGGTAAGGCCAGTCGGTGAACTCCGTGCCACGATCGAAGGTGATCGAGCGACGGGCGAGGTGGGGCAGGGATTGTAGCACCTGGATCAGGCCGTCCATCACCGGCCTCGATTGCCGGTCATTGTTGCGCAGGAAAATGGCAAAGCGACTGACCCGCTCGACCAGTGACGTCACGTTGGCCTTGCCGAACTTCTTGCGAAACTGGATGAGATCGCACTCCCAGTGCCCGAACTGTTTTCGCTCGGCGACGGCGTCTGGCCGGTAGAGAATGTTGACATCCGGGATGAACCGCTTGCCATGGCGGCGTCTGGCGTGCCGCGGCCGGCGTCTGGCACGATGCTCCTGCAGGTGTCGCCACAGTTTGATGGCGTGACCGTCCGAGGAATAGGCGAACTTATAGATCGTCTCATGGCTGACGGAGATCGGATGGCGCTCAAGCTGCAATCGGCCGGCGATCTGTTGCGGCGACCAGCCATGCATGATGCGCTCGATCACCGACTGGCGGAGCTGCGCGAACCGGGCAAGTTTGCGCAGCTTGGCACGCCGTTCTCGCGCCATGTCATTGGCCATCACGCAGTAGTAACCGTGGAGGTCCGGCATCTCACGATCCTCAAACGTATTGCGGCGCAGCTCACGGAAAATGGTTGAGGATGTCGGTGCAGCTTCTCGGCGATCACGTCAACGCTGATCCCAGCCGTGCGCCAGCGGGCAATCTTGCGGCGTTCATCGATATCAATCTGGGAGTAGGTGCGCTTCATGTCTCGTTCCTTGCAAGGATAAACCGTTGTTCTCTATTGCAAGTCGCACTTCATCCTTGAACCCACACCCTTACATGCGAATGTGGCGTAAGCATACTTATGGAACTGAAATTGAGCCGCGTTTCGCGCTGCTCGCAATCTCGTTTCATTGGGAACCCCTGTTGGCGTCCGACAGTCAAATTTGCGATAAAAGTTCGAGGACCTTGCCTCGTTGAAGACATTCATCGCGGAGAAGTCGGAACTGTTTTGCTGGGCGCTCGTTAAATCCGCGGCGGGGGAACCAGAGATGACCAGGTCGAAATTTGAATGGCTTGCGCGGGCTGGATATAGCGCCCGAGGCATTGTGTTTTTGCTCGTTGCTGCGCTGGCAGTATTTTCGAGCTTCGGCGGCGGAAAGGCCGATACCAAATCGGCGCTCGACGCTGTCTTGGAACAGCCATTGGGCCGGGTGTGGCTTGGCTTGATAGGGCTCGGGCTACTCGGCTTCGTAGCATGGCGGCTTGCCCAGTCCATCGCAAACGCAGACAACCATGACCACAGTGTGAAAAGCTACCTGATCCGTGCCGCCCTCCTCGGGAGCGCCGTGACGTACATGGGGTTGGCGATATACGCCTTTCAGGACGCCCTTGGTTTTGGATCCGGTGGCGACGGCGGAGAAAAGGGCTTAGCAGCTTGGGTCATGTCGCAACCGTTTGGTCGATTCCTAGCCGGTGCGATTGGTCTCGGGTTTGTCGTTGGTGGTGCCGTTACCGCGTTGAAAGGTATCACGAGGCGATTTGAGCGATATCTCACGCTCGGTCAAAGCCGACCTCTGTTATTGATTTGCGTCTATGGGCTTGTTTCCCGTGGGATCGTTTTCGTGATCGTCGGCGTCTTCTTTTGCTATGCGGCCTTCACCGTCGATCGGGGCCAGGCAGGGAGCATAAGTGATGCCTTGACCTTCGTGAGACAGCTTCCTTTCGGAGCTGTTCTCTACCTCGTCGTGGCTATCGGCTTGGCTGCGTTCGGGATCTATAATTTGGTCGAGGCACGATATCGAACCGTGTCGACACCAAATCTCTCGCAGGTACGGTCGGAGCTGCCACTATCTCACAACTGAGAAGCATTCGAGAAAAGTCATGTCAACCTTGATGTCCATGACGGCTTTGACCTCGGCGGCGCTGGTGCTCATGCGTCCAACCCGCGCTTCTGCAGCGAGCGCGTGCGCTTTGAATGCCGCTGCCTCGGTTTACGGGTGGTGGGAGTTTTTCATTTAGGGGAGATCAAACTTGAGTGTCGCGATCACGCGTGAGGATTTCGATAGAAGCAAATTTTTTGCAGGGATCGCACGCGGTATTGCGGGAGCATTGCTTTTCGCGCTGCCCATGTTCATGACCATGGAAATGTGGGAGCTCGGCTTCTACATGGACCGCAGCCGCCTGTTTCTCTTGCTGATCGTCAATATTCCCCTTCTCGTTATTCTCTCGGACCGGATCGGATTTGAGCGGACGTCGACCTGGCGACAAGCGATCCGTGACGCAAGCATTGCCTACGGCCTTGGGGTTCTGGGCAGCGCACTGATCCTCTTCGCCATGGGGGTTCTGAAATACGACCAATCTCCGCACGAGATGATCGGAATGATCGCGATCCAGTCCATACCTGCCAGCATCGGCGCGATGCTAGGTCGGAGCCAGCTCGGCGGACAGTCGGACGATGGTGACGATGCCAAGGAGCGCGATAGTGATGACCCAATCCACGAACGGGAAACGAGCTATGCCGGTGAACTATTCCTGATGGCGGTCGGCGCCCTGTTCCTCAACCTCAACGTCGCGCCCACCGAGGAAATGATCTTGCTCTCTTACAAGATGACGCCGTGGCATGGACTGCTCATGATCGCCGCCTCGCTGGCGGTCATGCATGGGTTCGTTTACGCCCTTTCTTTCAAGGGGAGCCACGATCTCGCCGAGGGTACGCCAAGCTGGCACGCTTTCGTTCGCTTCACCCTGCCGGGCTATGTAATTGCCGGTCTGATCAGTGCCTATTGCCTCTGGACGTTCCATAGAACCGATGACATCGGGTCTACCCAAATCCTTATGGCCGTTGTCGTTCTGAGCTTTCCCGGTGCCATTGGCGCGGCAGCAGCTCGCCTGATCCTGTGAGGCACGATGACAAAAATCTCCAACGGCAAAAATCTGGAAGCAGGCGAACCGCATTGGATTGAATGGGTCACGGGCGTCGTCTCGGCCGTCATTGTCCTTGGCGTGATTGCTTGGATTGGCAAGGATGCATTGGTGGACCGTGACTCTTCGCCGAATCTGGTCGGGGTCGTGCTGCAAACCGAAAAGCGCGAGGGTGGCTTTCAGGTCCTCTTCGAAATCCGAAACGATTCAAGCGCGACCGCGTCGCAGGTAACCGTCCAGGGCGAGATACGAGAACAGGGTGCGGTGCTTGAAAACGTCGAGACCGTCTTGGATTATGTCCCGGGACACTCGAAAGCCAAAGGTGGGCTGATATTCCAGCAAGACCCCGCCGGGAAGACGTTGACGGTCAGAGCGTCCTCATTTGATGAGCCATAGTCGCGTTGGGATTCTTGCGAGACCCAGCGCCTCCCCAACCGTGCCAGTCTTATTAGTTCAACGAAGATCGGATATATGCTTGGGAGACATTTTTATGACCGAGGATGCCACTGACCCGGTTGTCGTACACGAGCTGCAGCTACAGCGAAGCAGCTGGGTGCCAAACAACCCGAAACTGTCAGTTCTAATCTATCGACGTGCGCTTTCAGCCGCAGCAGGCAGCAAGAGTTTCGAAGACCTGTTCGCGAGCAACGGATGGACTGGGATATGGCGGAATGGAATCTTCACCTACGACCATTATCATTCTGGTGCCCATGAGGTGCTTGGTATTGCCAGGGGCACGGCCAAGCTTTTGCTCGGCGGGCCAGAGGGCAAAGAAATCGATGTCGTAGCGGGCGATTGTCTGATCTTGCCAGCCGGGACCGGCCATCGGAACCTTGGGGCGAGTGCGGATTTTTCCGTGGTGGGAGGCTATCCGCCCGGACAGCATGCAGACATACTGACATCAGCTCCGTCTCGGGAGCAGCTTTTGACCATTGCCGAACTCTCGATCCCGAGCAGCGACCCTATCGAGGGCGCCGATGGATACTTGGTTCGCGCATGGCCCAGAGATTAATTGAGGTTCCCTGGGACGGCTGGTCAAACTGAAAATGCGAGGGCACGCCGCTAATCACGCGCCGCCCGTTCTAGCAGCACGCCGCGCGAGACCGTTGAGTAAACCAATAGTCGCCCATTCCGACAGTTGATTATTCTCGGAGTTTTATTGGTCAGGCTGTTCGTCCAAGGGTGGAAAGTGCGTCCTGAAGTCTGAGCGTCGCCAGTGCCTTGGTTGCCTCGTCCGAAGACCATCCCGCTTCCAGCGCCGCAGACAGGACCAGCGATTCCGTTTGGAGCTCGAGCTTCTCATAAAGCGGCTCGATGGCTTCGCGCGCCGTTACAACGTGCTGGTCCGGTGGGGTGATGGGTGTGGCGGCAACCGTAGGCATGAAATGCTCCTCCTATTGAACGCTAAGGTTCGAAACCCGTTAGGGGCATCCTTGTTCCATTCATATCGCCTTTTCGGTCTTCGAGCGGCGATGCGAAAGATGACGACGCCACATATGGCGAAATTTCCTCCATCGCAGGAACGCGCGAATAATGATTGCCGGCGGGATCTTCTTGTGGTCGCCGACAGTCCCCTGCCTGGTGATAGATGCGTTCGGGTCGAGCAGAAACGCGACCAACGTGCTTGCACTCTGCACCTCTACTTCGAGCTTGTCATCCGATAAATGCAGCCCCTGCTCGCCTTCTGCGAACGGCTGCGTATCGATGACAACGAAACCGCTAAAGACATAGAAATAGAGGTCTCGGCCATGTTTCCGCGGGAATTCCACCCGTATGCCTGCGTCTAGCCGGATATCAAAGACGTCGATCGCACTGCGGACATAGAAGGGCGCACCCTCTCCTTCCGGCCCGACCAGGTGTCGCCAGACGTTTGCCGCGGCAGCTGGCATCGGCCCATGCTGGATCTTCGGCTCCAGATCGACCGCGTAAGGGCGAACGAGGATCTGCAGCATTCGCAGAGGCGGGTCGGATGCCAGCGTCTCTTCGGAATGCCAAAAGCTTGCTCCGGCATTCATCACCATCAGATGGTCGCGGTCGATCACCAGTCGGCCGGCGGCCTTGTCGTCGTGCCGCATGACGCCTTCCGGCACCCAGGAAATAATCTCGTCGTTCCTGTGCTCATGCATGGCGATCAGGCGGCCAGGATCGAGGATGGATTCAACGACCATGGCAAGAGGGCCGTGGCCGTGATCGGTGGGCTTGGGCTTCAACCACCCCGGCATGTTGAGGTGCGCGACGAAGCCTCCCATATCCCGCACCACGAATGTTCGTTCGCCCTTGAGCAGCATCGCATCCTCCATGCTTGCAAGGCAGTGATGAGCCCGGGCCACGACCGCGCCTGTCGTGATCAAGAGCCAGGGCGTGCGTCGTCCCGCTCTACAAATCGATCACGATGTCGCCGTCAGGCTTTGAGCAGCAGATCAGCACATTGCCGTCCGCCGGCGCATCGATGGGGTCCGGGCGGTAATGGACCCTTCCCTCGACAAGTCCGGTCTCGCAAGTATGACAGACGCCGGTGCGGCACGACCATCGCACTGGCACGTCGCAGGCCTCGGCCAACTCGAGCAAGCTCTGGAATGTCGGCTCCCAGCGCACATTAAGGCCGGTGCGGGCAAACGACACCAGTGGCCCGGAATCTGCAAGCCCTGCCGGCAAATGTGGTGGCCGGCGCGGCGAGGCAGCTATGCCCGGGGTCATCGCGGGACCCGCGCTGAACATCTCGGTGTGGATCCGGTTCGGCGCGATGCCCAAGGCTGCAAGGCCGGCGCTCAGATCGCTCATGAAGCTCGACGGCCCGCAGACATAGACGTCACAATCGCGCGGCAGGTTGAGCGACTTGAGCGCCTGCGCATTCAGATGGCCGCGAGCGTCGAAATCTATATCGGGCCGATCCTTGGGGTCGGGAGTGCTGTAGCAAACATGGCTGTGGTGGTGAGGAAGCTTCTTAAGCAGCCCGCGCGCCTCCTCGGCAAAGGGATGTTCGCGGCCGTTGCGGGTTCCGTATAGCCACCAGACTTCCCGGGACGATGCTTCGGCGGCCAAAACATGAAGCATCGCGAGCACGGGCGTCACCCCGATCCCGGCGCTCAACAGAACAACCGGCGTATCGCCCGACCGCAACGTGAAACTGCCGCGTGCCGCACTTGCCTGCACGATGTCGCCCACCTGCAATTCCTCGTCGATGTAACCGCTGGCAGCGCCATGGGCTTCCCGCTTGACGCTGACGCGATAATGCGTGCCGCCGGGCTCGCCCGACAGCGAATAGCTGCGCGTCAGCGCAGGCGCCGAAGCCGGGCCGAACCGCAGCACCACGAACTGCCCGGGGAGTGCTGCGGCAACAGGTTGGCCATCTGCCGGTTCGAGCACGAGGGAAACGACGCTACCGCTTTCGCGCACCTTGCGCGACACCCGCAACGGGCGGAATCCGCGCCATGCCGGAGGCGGCCCGGACGCGGCTGCCAGCCCGGCATTCCCTGTCGTCGCGCCCTGCTTACGCTGCTGCTTGAGCAGCGCCTCGAATGAACCGCGCCATCCTGCGCTTAGTGCCGGGATGCGCAGGGCGCGCTCCAACTGATCGTGAGGGTGACCCGGCATATAAAGCAGCGCGTTGATCTCGAAAACGCTCATGCCCTCCGGTCCGGACGCGACCTTGGTGATCTCGTCGCCGGCCTGCACTTCGCCTTCCTCCAGCACACGGAAATAGAAACCAGGTCGGCCGTGTTTGACGACCAGCGCGGCCATCTCCGGCTCGTCCATGCGTATGCCGAGCCGGTAACAGGTGACGCGCGGTTGCGTCACTTCGAACAGGGCGCCGCCGATGCGGTAACGGTCTCCTATGCATACCTCTACGTCCGGCAAGCCATCGACGGTGAAATTCTCGCCGAACTGCCCGTAGACGAAGTCGTCTCGGCGCAAGTGCTCCTGCCAGTACCCATAGGAATCGGTCTGATAGACAAAGACTGCGCGGCGTTCGCCGCCGTGGCCAGCCAGATCGCCTTGTCCATCGCCATCCACGTTCAGGCGCCGCGCCATACGCGGGCCGTCGACCGGCGTTTTCCAAATGGCAGTGTTGACGATCTTGCCTTGCCAGGTGATGTCGCGCGGCAGGCCGACATTGACCGAAAGCAAGTGTACCATGACATTTCTCCCGAATGATGATCACCGCAATTTCGAGATCGACGAAGGACGGCTAAAGCGTCAATCTCAGGTCGAGATAGTGTTCGGTCAATGTCGTCAAGGTGAAGGCTCTGTTGAGGCCGCTCGGATTTGGCAACAGCCAGACGTCTGCGCCGGCAAATACCTCAGGCTGCCGACCCCATTCAACATCGGCTCGAAGACTGATCGCCGCGTATGCCGCCTTTCCGAGAAAGGCCAAATTGGCTGGCGCAATCTTTCGTATCTTGTTTTCCAGGACGGGCGCGGCGCTGCGATAGTCCTGCTTCTTGAGCTCGTTTGCGCTTTTCGTAGGACGTGAAACCGCGGATGTCAGACCGCAGCCAAATTGCAGCAGCTCGCGCTCTTCATCCGCCCGCAGCAGACGCGGTGTAAATCCGGCGAGATGCAAGACCCGCCAAAAACGGTTGCTCGGGTTCGAGAAATTATGGCCGTCGCGAACCGCGGACAGAGCCGGATTCAATCCGCAAAAAACCACGGAAAGGCCAGGAGCGAGAATTTCCGACAATCCGGCTTTCGGCATTGTCGGGTCGCCTGTGCCATCGAGGTTCCCGGACATGGCATCATCTTGCATTATGGGACATCGCTCGAATTAAGCCTGTCAAATACACCAACCGCGCATCGATCGAAACGAGCTTCCTGAACACCATCAAGGAGAGGTTGGTCTAACAGACACGGTGTCAATCATCTTGCTGAAAATGCCGATGGATGGCCTTAGTGGCAATTTGAAAATCTGGGCCTAATCGATTCTTTGACAGGATCTGCAATGACCACCGAAGCACGTAGTTCGCATCCCATCTACTTCGTTGGAGCTTTTGCCACGGGCGGGCTCCTGACTTTCATGGTGCACCTCAACGGCGAGTTGGCCCGTTATGGCAATCCTCTGTTCTCATCTTGGACCGCACACGGCACGGGCATCATCGCCGCTGTCCTTCTTCTCCTGATGGTCCAACGCCGGCGCACGCCTAGGGTAGAAAAAGCTCCCAGGGCACCTTGGTGGGCTTATCTCGGAGGGATATCCGGCGCTGCAACGGTCATTCTGACCTCGACCGCGGTCAACTCACCGCTCGGGCTCTCCGGCACCTTGGCTTTGGGTTTGGCAGGCCAGGTCGCCTTCAGCGTCGCGGCCGACAGTTGGGGACTGTTCGGTCTGCCAAAGCGGCGCCCAGATAGACGAGACATCGTAGCACTCGGCTTGGTCGTCACCGGGGCCGCACTCATTATATTGTTCGGGCGAGGTGCGGCGTGACCATATTCATTCTCCTGGCATGCCTGGGCGGTGTGCTCGTCGGCCTCAGTCGTCAGCTCAATGGACGGTTGAGCATATCGACAACGCCGCTGATCGCATCCTTCTGGAACCATGCGATAGGCTTTGCCGCCCTCACCTGCCTTGGTCTCTTTGTCGGAGGTCTGCTTCCTGCGGGTGCGGCCGAGGCGCCTTGGTATGCCTATCTGGGTGGTCCCATCGGCGTCATCTTCGTGGCGGCGGGCAGTTGGGTCATTGCTCGAATAGGCGCAGTGAATTCGGCTCTGCTGATCATTGGTGGCCAGATGGTAACAGGGGTGGCATTTGATTATATCAGCGCCGTCCCAGCGTCATTTTGGGCGAACGCCGCCGGAATTGCTCTCATCGTCGGCGGAATGATGGTCAGCCGGGGACGACGCAAAGCCGGCGGTCCTCAATAGCCAAGCGGATGGCTTTCGACGCCATGGCCGACCGGGCAATTTGATCGACCGATCGCAGGCCAAGGGACGGATGGACGGCGGGGGATGCCTCCCCGCCCCGCAGCATCTTTTCGGCGCGGCCTTCTCAGGGCAGGATTAGCGACTATGAACCGATGCAGGCATGACATCGTCAGGTATCGGGCACACATAGGCTTTGCCGCTGGTCTTTTCCCGCCACTCGGCCGTCGCGGCTGCCAGAAGGCCGGATGACGACATCAATGCGAGCCCCGTTGTCGCAAGCGTCTTGGCCGCATGCGCCATGGCTTTGTGCGCGGCCGGGCTTTTTCCCTGCGCGACGACCTGCCAGGTATGGGGATTGGTGCCGATCGCCCAGGCTGGTGCCCAGCATTGCGCGGTCGGCGTCACCCAGCTGACATCGCCGACATCGGTCGATCCGGCCCGGAAATGCGATTGTCCCTCGAAATCGCGCAGGCCGGTGTGCAGGGGCGCCGAGCCATCGACCTTGGCGTTGGAGAACACATCGCCCTTGATCTGATAGAGGCGGATGCTGCTCCTGATCGCTTCGGGTGTGAAGGTATCCTGGATTTTGCTCGCGAAGGCGATGTCGGCCTCGTCAAAGGCTATCGGCCCGAGGGCGACCATGTTCTCGTGCATCGCCGTTTCAAGTGTGATGTTGGGAAGAAGGTTCGTCGAGGCGGTGTCGAACACGATCTCGACCTCTGTTTCGGTCATCATCGCCGCACCTCGTGCAACCTTCTCGACCCGCCCGGCAAGCTCAAGCGCCTGCGGCATGTCAGGCGCCCTGATCAGATAGAGAACCTCGGCGCTGGCCTGCACCACATTGGCGGCCCTGCCGCCGGTGTCGGTGATCGCGTAGTGAACGCGACAATCCTGCGGCATGTGTTCACGCAGGAAGTTGACGCCGACATTCATCAGTTCGACCGCATCGAGCGCCGAGCGGCCGAGATGGGCGCTGTTGGCCGCATGTGCTGCGACACCCCTGAAGCGATAGTAATATTCGAGAACTGCAAGATTGTTCGTCGAGCGAACACCGTTGAACGGAGCCGGATGCCAGGTCAGGGCAGCATCGACGTCATCGAACGCGCCGGCACGAACCATGAAGGTCTTGCCGGAACCGCCCTCCTCTCCCGGGCAGCCATAATAGCGCACTGTTCCGGGCAGGTTGTTCTCCTTGAGGTGGCGGGCAAGCGCAACCGCCGCCATCAGCGATCCGACGCCAAGCAGATTGTGCCCGCAGCCGTGACCGGTCGCTCCCGCCGCCTCGGGAAGAGGCTCGGCTAGGTCGGCGGTCTGGCTCATTCCGGCCAGGGCATCGAATTCTCCGAGGAAAGCAATCACCGGCTTGCCGCTGCCGGATTCGCCGATGAAGGCCGTTTCCATGCCTGCGACGCCGCGGCGCACGGCAAAGCCGTTTTCCTCGAGTGTCCTTGCCAGCAATTGCGACGAGCGCCGCTCCTCGAACTTCAACTCTGCGAAGTCCCAGATGCTGTCGCTGAGGGCAGTATAGTCCGGCTTGATCTTTTCGATCGTCGCGGCAATGGAGCTGATCGCGTCAAGATTCATGGTATTCCTCGCTGTCTGCCCTGCCGCCACAGGGATGTGTTGCACCGGACCCGGCAGGACTGCCTGCCGGATCTCCTGTTGACTGTCGAAGTGGGATGGCGGCGCCCGAACTATCGGGCGCGGCGATTGAGGATCAGTTGTCGAGCGAAACTTCCCAAAGACGGGCATTCGATTGCCAGACGGGCTGGCCCTTCAGCTTCTTGGTCGCGCCCCAGACATCCACCATGTCATAGAGGAAGATGCCCGGCATTTCCTTGAGCATCAGCGTGTGAAACTCGTCGAAGATCGCTTGACGCTTCGTCTGGTCGGCCTCCGCATAGGCGGCCTTCATCAACTCGACAGCCTTTGGATCATCCCACATCAAGGACGCATTCTTGTCCTTGTTGCCGACATAGAAGCCGTACATCAGCGCCGGATCGAGCCGCGGCGCGACCGATTGCGAGATGATCTGGTAGTTGCCGGACCGGCGGCGATCGACCTGCGTCGCATAGTCGAGCACCTCGATCTGCACATTGAGACCTGCCTGCTGCATCATGGCCTGCGCCATCACCGCGGCCGGGAAGCTTGGCACGTTGCTGCGCTTGTTGGCGATGATGGTAATCGGCTCGCCCTTATAGCCGGCCGCCGCAAGCTCTTTCTTCGCGGCCTCGATGTCGTAGGGCAGACGCTCCTTCTGGACATCGTCGAAATAGAGCGAGTCTTGCGAAACCATCGAACCGTTGGCTGCGCCGGTGCCATTGGAGGCGGCCTCGACGAGCTGGTCGAGATCGAGCGCCATCGCCATGGCGCGGCGCACGCCGGGATTGCTCAGAACCTTGTCGCGCGTCTGGATGTAGAAGAGGTTTTTGCCGTTGTTGCGAGCCACGATCAGTTGCATCGCGTCGCTCGTCTTGAATTCGGGAATGAGATCCGGCGAAATCTCCGCGGTATCGAGCACGCCGGACTGAAGGCCGGCCTTTACGGTCGAAGCATCGGGAATGACCATGAACTTGATGCCATCGACGAGAGGGCGTTTGGAGCCGACCATGCCGTCGGGCTTGCCGTCATTCTCTGGCGAGACATAATCGTCGAACTTGGCGAGATGGATATACTCGCCCTTTTTCCATTCATCCCATTTGAAGGGGCCGGTGCCGATCGGCTTGACGAAATTTCCGTCTGCGCCGACCGATTCCGGGGAAATGATCCCGGTGTAACCGCATTCGGGGCGCGACATCAGGCCAAGGAAAACCGCGGATGGCTTTTCCAGCGTGATGGTGACGGTCGACGCATCGACTGCCTTGACCCCCGTAACATGCACGCTGCCGCTGCCGTCGAAGTCAGGAAGGCAGGTCCATTTCGTTTCGGGCTTGAGATAGCGGTTCCAGTTCCAAACGACGTCATCGGCGGTCAATGTCTTGCCGTTGTGGAATTTGACGTCGTCACGCAGTTTGAAGCTGTAGGTCAGCCCATCCGCCGAGACTTCGAAGCTCTTTGCCAGCAGCGGCTTGACCTCGCCGTTGTTGGCATAGCCGACGAGCCCTTCGACGATATGCAGGATGACGCCATCGGTATTGCCGTCGCGATTGACGCCTGGATTGTTGCTGCGCAGATCGGAACTTTGAGCCACGACGATGTCGCGGGCGTGGATCACGCCGGTCATCGCCATCAACATGGTACCTGCAAGAAGAAGCTTGTGCATTGTTCTACCCTCTTTTTATGATCGTCAGGATTGGAGTTCATCCCAGCAGGCGCGTGAAAGCCTGCCGATGGTCTCAAGTGCGACCGTGTAGCCGGGGGTGCCGTCCGGCATCTCCTGCGGCACGTCGTCGGTATAGGCGGCGATGATGTAGAAGGGGGAACCGTCGCGATAGACGATACCGGCATTCATGCGGCCGCGCTTTCCCGTTCCGCCCTTGTGGGCGACGAGCACACCGAAGGGCAGCCTGGAGGGAATGGCATAACGCAGGATCTGGTTCTTCAGGGTCTGAAGCGCGTAAGCGCTGAGCGCCTGCGAGCAGCCGAGCCGGTCCGCGGCTTCCCGCGAATCCTGCGCATCCAGGATGGTCTGCAGCAGATAGACCTGATCCCGCGCCGTCGTCGTGGTGACGGCTTTCAATGAGTGATCGGGCGACAGCGCCAAGGGAGGGATGAGGAAGCGATGGTTGGTGCCCGTCATGCCGATCGACTTGCAATAGCTGTCGACCTCATCGAGCGTCAGCCTTTCGAAGACCATCTTGGTGCAGACATTGTCGCTCAGCACCATCATGCCGGTGATGGCATCGCGCAGCGATATGACGATACCGGGCGTCAGATAGCGGAACATCCCGCTCGCCACTTCCTCGGCGAAACGCTTTTCGTAGGTGATCTGTTCGTCCAGGTCCAGGCGGCCCTCATGGGCGGCCTTCAAGGCGGCCATCATGATCGAGGTCTTTCGGGTGCTGGCGGAAGGGGTTTCCTCGTCCGCGCCTCTGCCGATCGTTTCACCTGTGCCAAGCGCACGCACCATGAAACGCGTGACGAAAGGCTGGGCATCGCAGATCGCGTTCAATCGCTCGCCGAGCTTTGCGGATTCAATCATCGTCGTCATGTCAGTTCTCCAGGCGCCATTTGAGGATCACGCCGCCCTGAGCATTGTGGTCCAGAGCGGGGATGGCCGAGAGAAGCCTTTGCGTATAGGCCTCCTTCGGTCTGTCGAAAACCGTATCGCGGTCGCCCTCCTCGATGATCCGGCCGTCCTGCATGACGACGACGCGATCGGCCACCTGTTCGACCACGCCGAGATCATGGCTGATGAACAGGCAGGAAAAGCCGTAGCGTTTTTGCAGATCGGACAGGAGTTCGAGCACCTGCGCCCTGACCGTCACGTCGAGCGCCGATACCGGTTCGTCGGCGATCAGGAATTTCGGCCGGCGCGCAATGGCGCGGGCAATCGCCACGCGCTGCCGCTGGCCGCCCGAAAGCTCATGCGGGTAGCGCCCGGCATAGTCGGACCCAAGACCGACTTCCTCCAGCGTCTCCAGGGCGCGCTTGCGCTTAGTCATGGCGTCGAGATCGGGAACGAGCCGCAGCGCTTCTTCCACGAGCGCGAGGATGGTCATGCGCGGATCGAGCGAGGAATAAGGATCTTGAAACACCATCTGGCAATTCAGCCGATAGTCCATCCAGTCTGCGTCGCGGCTGCGTCCCTTGAACCGGATATCGCCTTCGCTCTCGCGGACCAGTCCGGCAATGGTGCGGCCGAGCGTGGTCTTGCCGGAACCCGAACCGCCGACCAGCGCCACGACTTCGCCCTCGTGGATATCGATGCTGACGCCATGCAGCGCCCGTTTCGGCGTTGCCTTCTTCATCAGCGACCGCCGGCCCGGATAGTCGACGACGATATCGCGCGCAGAGACCATCGGCGCTCTGGTCTTGTCGATCGTCCGCGTCTCTCCGCGAAACGGCAGGGAGGAAAGCAGTTTCTTCGTATAGGCACGCTGCGGTGCGTCGAGCAGATCGGCGGTGCGTCCTTCTTCGACGATCACGCCCTTTTCCATCACGACGATGCGGTTCGTGTAGCGGGCAACCATCGGCAGATCGTGACTGATCAGCAGCACGGCGGTGCCTTCCGCCTGCGTCAGCTCCACCATCAATTCCATGACATCGCGCTGGATCACGGCATCGAGCGCGGTCGTCGGCTCGTCGGCGATCAAGAGCGCCGGTTTCAGCAGCATCACCGATGCCAGCATGATGCGCTGGCGCATGCCGCCTGAGAATTCATGCGGATAGGACGTGAGCGCCCCGGCGGGGTCGCGGATCCCGACCCGGTTCAGCATGTCGAGGATCCGGCTGCGTCGTTCCTCCTTCGAAAGTTTCGTATGCAGTTGCAACCCTTCTTCGAGTTGACGGCCGACGGTCATCGAGGGATTGAGCGAGGTCATCGGCTCCTGGAAGACGACACCGATTTCCGCACCACGCAACTGGCGCAATTGCGCGCCGTTCATGGAAAGCACGTCGCGTCCCTTGTAGGCAATGGAGCCGCCGATCACCCTGATGGGTGCCGGTAGCAGCGAGATCAGGGCGCGTGTTGCCAGCGTCTTGCCCGATCCGCTTTCTCCGACGATGCCGAAGATTTCGCCCGGCGCGATGTTGAAGCTGACGTCCTTGACGACCTGCACACCGGTCCCAGTGACCTGAAGCGACAGGTTGCGGACATTCAAAAGCGTTCTATTGGTCATTTCAGCCCCCTCATCCGCGGATCAAGCTTGTCCCGAAGAGCGTCGCCCAGAAGATTGATGCCGAGAAGCGTCAGGGCGATCGCCAGGCCCGGGAACAGACCCAGCCAGACAGCCTGCTCGATGAATGGTCGCCCGGCAGCCAGCATGTTGCCCCAGGTTGGCGCCGGTGGCGGGACGCCGAGACCGAGAAAGCTGAGCGCGCTTTCCGAAAGGATCGCCCAACCGAACATCGAGGTCGCCAGCACGGTGATTGGGGCGATGCAATTGGGGAGGATATGGCGGAACATGGTGTAGAGCTCGCCATTGCCCATCACCTTGGAGGCCTCGATGAATTCCCGCTCGCGCAGCGACAGGACGGCACCCCGGACAACGCGGGCCATCGAGGGAGAATAGGCAATGCCCAGCGCGAAGATGATGCCATATTGGTTGGCGCCGAAGACGGCGAGCAATCCAAGCGCCAGAAGGATGCCCGGAAAGGCGAGAAGCGCATTGTTGACGGCCATAATGACGGCATCGATCCAACCGCGGGCGTAACCGCTGACGAGACCGATCAGCGTGCCGCAGACCGTCGCGAATGTGACCGTCAAGGTGCCGATCCAGACGCTCGCCCGGGCGCCGACGATCAGGCGGCTGAGCACGTCGCGGCCGAATTCATCGGTTCCGAGCCAGTGGGCGCTGCTTGGTGCCGCCAGCCGTGCGGTGAAGCCGAGCTTCATCGGATCATAGGGGGTCCAGAAAAGGCCGATCGCAGCGGAGATCAGCAATGCGGCAATCAGAATGCTGCCGATGAAGCCGTTGAAGGTGACGTTTTTCATTCGGCGACTACCCGCGGATCGAACAAGGGATAGAGCAGGTCGACGACCAAATTGACCAACACATAGGAAAGCGAGACGAACAGCAGGCAACCCTGGATCACGGGGTAATCGCGGGCAAAAATACTGTCGACCATCAGTCGCCCGAGCCCCGGAATGGTGAAGACAGTTTCGATGACGGCAATGCCGCCGAGCAGATTGCCGAGGATCAGACCGATGACTGTCCAGGTCGGGCCGAAGGCATTCTTGAAGGCGTGCCGCCAGAGGACGGCCCTCTCGGAAAGCCCCTTGGCCCGGGCGTGGGTGATATAGTCGAGACGCAGCACTTCCAGCGTCGAGGCGCGTGCCATGCGGATCAACACACCCATCTCGTGAATGACCAGGGTCATGATCGGCAGCACGAGGTAAAGCAGGCCGCCGGTAACGTTGCTGCCGATCGAGACATAGCCGAGGACCGGTAGCCAGCTGAGTTTCAGGCCGAAGAAAAGCAGGAGCAGGAGGCCGAGCCAGAATGTCGGGATCGACAGCAGGATCGTGGCCGTGCCGACGAGCGCCAGGTCCGTCAGACTGTTCTGCCGCCAGGCGGCGATGACACCGGCCGGCACGGCGATGAGGCTCGCCAGAAGGACGGCGATGACGACGACTTCGGCGCTGACCAGAAAGCGTGATGCGACGAGCGGCAGAACCGGCTCGTCGTTGACGATCGAGCGGCCGAAATCACCCTGGACGACATTGGCGGTCCAGATCAGGAACTGTTCCGGCAGCGATTTGTCGAGGCCGAGTTCCGAGCGCATCGCCGCGATCTGACCCGGCTCAGCCATATCACCCAGCATCAATGCCGCCGGATCGCCGGGTATGAAGCGGATCAGCGTGAAGACCGTCACCGAAACGAGGACGATCGTCGGCAATGCCATCAACAGGCGGTTTAGAACGAATTTCAGCATTTTTGTTCCCCGCGATGGGTAACGGACAGTGCCCCGCGCCATCGGTTTCGTTGCCGCAGACTATGATCGAATGAGGAAATATCCGCAATATTATGCGATTCTGTCATAAGTCTATGCGGAATACGACCGCAACCAAAGCGGCTGCGCTGGAATAGGGATGCAGGCTAAATATTTAATTTCAAATGTCTTTTTGCGATAGCTTAATCTGTCGCTTTAAGGCGTCGCTAAGAGCATGGGCGGCAATCGAGAGTGGCGTTCCGACCGCCCTCGCCAATCCGAACTCCTGGGTCGCGCGTGGCACGAAACGACGGTGAACCACCGGCAGGTGGCGATAGAGATTCGCATAAAAGCTGCTGATGATCGTGACCCCAAGGCCATGCGCGACATAGGAACAGGCGGAACTGTTGGTATGCGTCTCGATTTTGACGATCTGCTTGATGCCGGCCCGCCGGAAAGTCTGGTCGAGCGCCATGCGGTTCGGCCGTTGGCGGCCAATCAGAATGAGGGGCACGTCGCGCAAATTTCTGACCGTGATTTCCTCCAGTTTCGCAAGAGGATGATCCTTCGGAACGACGCAGACGCTTTCGCCGGTTGCGACCCGCTCGACCTCGATGCCCGGTCCGCTCTCGCCCTCCATGCGCAGAAAGCCGAAGTCGATCACCCTCTGCTCGACGAGCTTGTTGATGGCGGTCGTCGTCTCGAAGAAGGTTTCGATCCGCACACCGGGGAAATCGCCGATGTAATCGGCCAGCATTGCCGGCGCGAAATGCTCCCACATGCTGCTCGGCAAGCCGACGCGGACGATCTCCGGGCCGGCAGCGCCGCTTCTTAAGTCCTCCGCGTGGCCCGACATCCGATCGACCGCCAGCAAGATGTTCTCGGCATCGCGGGCGAGAAGCAGGGCCTCGGGGGTGGGGATGAGACGGCCTTTGTCGCGCACGAAAAGCGACATCGAAAGGTCCGCCTCGAGCTGCTGGAGAAGGCGGCTGACGCCGGACTGACTGAGGCCCATCGTCTTTGCCGTGGCAATCGTCGACCCTGTCGCCAAAAGCGTGCGCAGGACTTCCAGTTGCTTGATATTCATGCGTTTGCGACCCCCCGGTACCGTTCAGGCGCCGTCATCATACCCAGTCCGAAATGCTTTGAAGGAAGAGGCTGGCGGCCTTGGGCATCGGAAATTTCTCTCCGCTGATCAGCGCGTAAGCAACCGGCAGTTCCGGTTCGAGCGGAATGAACTGCAGCGGCAGCGTCGCATATTCGCGGGCGATGATCTCGCCGACCAGTGCAATGCCGAGCCCCTGTGCAGCCAGCGCGCAGGCACTCGCGACCGAATGCGCCTCGAGCAGGGGGCGTTGACGGATGCCGGATTTGTAGAACAATGCCTCAAGCTCATGGCGAACCGGTCGCTCCCTGTTCAGCATGATCAGATCCTGCCCCTTCAGGTCGCCGACCGACAATTGGCGGCTGCCGGCCTTGGGATGATCGTTGTGCAGGGCGCAAATGACCCGCGACGACAGGATCTTCTCCTGTTTCAATCCCGAGCTCATCAGCGGCAGACGCGCGAAGCCGAGATCGGCCTCGCCGTCAGCCACCATCCGTTCAATTGCCAGATAGCTGCCGGATGCGACTTCGACGCGCATCGGTCCATTCGCTGCGAGAAAGTTCTTCACCAGCTTCGGAATGCGCGTCGAGGAAAGACTGGAGGGAAAGGCGAGCCGCAGCATGATCTCGCGCGATCGACCGCTCTCGAGTTCCATCGCCGCCGTTTTCAAGGCGCGTAGCCGGTCGGAAATGGCACGGATTTCCGGGCCGAGCTGCAGCCCCTCGCGGGTCGGTTGAAGCCGGTTCTTTTCCCGGTCGAAAAGCCGGACGCCGAGATAGTCTTCCAGTTGCTGCAACAGGCGACTGGCGTTCGATTGCGAGATCCCAAGCTCGACGGAAGCGGCGATCGTCGAGCCCGTCGCGGCGATCGCGTCATAGGCCTCGATATGCTTCAGGCTGATCGCCGCACTCGTGTGTCGCGCCATTCTATCTCCAACGTCGATAGCCCTACCCGCAAACCGCATAAGATTGCGGAGCTGCGGAAAGTTGAACATTTTCCGCTGAGAACCAAACTCACGGAAAGACTTTCGTCAATGGCCACCATTCTCCGGAAGATCGCGGAACAGCTCCTGTCGCGAACGACGTTCTCAAACCTCGCGATGGACCGGGCAAGAGATGCTGCGGTGGACACCATCGGCTGCATGATTGCAGGCAGGGGCGATGACAGCGTTGCCGCACTCACCCGTGCCTTCGACGGGGAAATCGCCGGAGGCGGGCAAGCGCGGCTCGTCACCGGCGGCTCCGCCTCGCCCTCTTTCGCCGCACTCATCAACGCAACGGCGGCTCATGCGCTCGATTTCGATGACAATTTCCATCCGGCAAGGGCTCATGCTTCCGCGGTGCTGGTGCCGGCGCTGCTGGCGGTTCTGACGCGCGGCAAGGCCACAAGCGGAAGACGGTTTCTCGAGGCCTACCTGGCCGGGCTGGAAGCGCAAGCGGCGGTCGGCTTTGGCGTCAATCCCTCTCACTACAACAGGGGCTGGCACGCAACGGCGACGGTCGGCAGCATCGGGGCCGCGGCTGGCGTAGCACGGCTTCTCGGCGCCGACGAAAACGGCTTAGTCGCGGCGATGAGCCTGGCGACGAGCTTCGCCTGCGGCCCGAAAGGGCAATTCGGCACGACCGCCAAACCGCTTCACGCCGGCATTGCCGCGCGCAATGCCGTGGACGCGGCACGCATGGCGTTGGTGGGCATGAGCGGGCGGCCGGATATCCTCGAACGGCCGCAAGGCTTCGTCGATCTTTTCGGGGGCGATGACGCCAAGGGCTGGGACGGCCTGACATTCGAGGCGGAGCACATCATCGAAAGCCGGGGCGTGGTGACCAAGCGCCATCCCTGCTGCGCCTCCACCCATCGCGCCATCGACGCGCTTCTGGATCTGAAGCAGGAGCATGGGCTTTTGGCGGACGACATTGCCAGGATCGAGACGAAAGTCGGCATATCCGCTGCCCGTAACCTCGCCTATCCCGAGCCCACCGACGAGATGCAGGCACGCTTCTCGATGCAATATTGCCTGGCGACAGCTTTCCTCAAAGGCTCCCTTAGCCTTTCGGACTTTACACGGCAGGAGATTGGGCGAGCGGAAATCCGGGAATTAGTGCCGCGCATCGACATGCAGTCCTATTCGGCTGATGAGGAAAAAGGCGTGGAGCGCCTCCCGCATGTCGTCACGGTGACGATGCGCGACGGGCGCATTTTGAACAAGTCCCGCTTGCATGCGAAGGGATCGCTCGAAGCGCCGATGAGCGTCCATGAACGCGAAGTCAAATTCATGGACTGCTTGCGCTGGGGAAATCGGAATGTGTCCGGCGCCGCTTTCCTGCGGCTTCGCGGGCTTGCCGATTTGGAAAACCTGTCCGGCGACGATCCCTTCTGGAGCCTGATCACAGACCGTCAGTCGCCTTGACAAGCCGCGGGACGGAAAAGCGGCGGGGAATGGCTCCCCGCCGCGGCTCGTTCAAGTCCGGTTTCTCAGGCGAGGTATTTCGTAAACCAGTCGACCGTTCGCTGCCAGGCGAGCTTGGCTGCCGCCTCATCGTAGCGGGGCGTGGAATCATTGTGAAAGCCGTGGTTGACCTCAGGATAGACGTAGGCCTCGAATGTTTTTCCCGATGACTTCAGCGCAGCTTCGTAGGCCGGCCAGCCCTCGTTGATGCCCTTGTCCAGTCCGGCATAATGGAGAAGCAACGGGGCCTTGATCTTCGGCACGTCTTCGGCGCGCGGCTGCCTGCCATAGAAGGGCACGGCTGCGGCAAGCTCCGGATAGGCGACCGCCGCAGCGTTGGCAACGCCGCCGCCATAGCAGAAGCCGGTGATACCGACCTTGCCGGTGGTGAGATCGCTGTGCATCAAAAATTCGACCGCCGCGAAGAAGTCGTTCATCAGCTTCTCCGGGTCGACCTTCTGCTGCAGTTCCCGCCCCTTTTCGTCGTTGCCGGGATAGCCTCCGACCGAGGTGAGGCCATCCGGCGCAAGTGTAATGAAACCTGCCTTCGCCACGCGACGCGCCACATCCTCGATATAGGGGTTCAGGCCCCTATTCTCGTGAACGACCACCACGGCCGCGACTTTGCCGGTCGCGTTTTTAGGGCGGACGAGATAGCCACGGACATCGCCATTTCCCTTTGGCGAGGGATAGGTGATGTATTCGGCTGAGATATCGGGATCGGTGAACTCGACCTGGGTCGCCAGCGCATAGTCAGGGCTCAGCGATGAAAGAATGGCAGCTGCGGTCAGTCCGCCGACAGCGAATTTGCCGGCCCGGTCGAGAAACTCGCGCTTGGTAATTCTCCCGTGCGCGTAATAATCGTAGAGTTCGAGAAGTTCCTGAGGGAAATCCTTGGCTGTCATACGTGTCATGATGGCTCCTCCTTGCCTCCGGGTTGTCGCGCCCATCCTACACACGTAAACTCGCGGCTCTTTTCAACATTTCGCGAGTTCCGCGTGAGCTTTGCCGGGGCGATCGCTGGCTGTGCCAACAGTCGCTGAATTCGCTGCCCCGGCGTTAAGTGATGCGCACACGTCCCTTGTGGAATCTGCGTCCGGCCGGTGACAGCCAGCAATCGACCGCCGGCTATCGATCTATGAAAATTAATTTCATGCTTGCGCTTCGATGCCCGTTTTCTATTGACGCCCCCCGATTTTTGTCCCAACTTAAAGAAAATAAATTACTAAATGGGAACTTGATCGGCATGAAAGTGGGAATCATCGGGCTAGGATTCCGGCTCGGCTATCTCGGCTATGTTTTCAAGGCAATCGATAGCAGCTTCGACATTGTCGGCTATGTGGATCCGGAACCCGCCGGACTTCCGGGATTGACGGAAAAGGGAATTTCAGTCGGCAAGGCCTATGGTTCGCCGGAGGAGCTCCTTGCCTCTGAAAAGCTCGATCTGCTGATGATCGGCTCCCCCAACCACCTGCATCTCGACCATATCAGGCTCGGACTTCAAGCCGGTCTCAAGGTCTTCTGCGAAAAGCCGATCGTCACGACGATCGCCGAAAGCATCGAACTTGCCCATCTGATGGCAAAATTCGGCCATGAGCGACTGATGGTCGGTCTCGTCTTGCGCTATTCTCCTCTTTATAAGGATCTTCGCGCCATCCAGGCCGAGGGCAAGCTTGGTCAGATCGTGTCGATCGAGGCTTCCGAACATATCGAGCCTTATCACGGCGCTTTCTTCATGCGCGACTGGCGCCGCTATGAGCGCTATTCAGGCAGCTTCATGCTGGAGAAATGCTGCCACGACCTCGATCTCTATAATGGCGTCGCCGGCGCACGGCCGGAGCGCGTCGCAAGTTTCGGCGGCCGCAAGAGCTTCATTCCGGCAAACGACCCGGCGCGCGAGGGCATCAACGACCTCGAGCTCTTCCACCGCAAGCCGAGCGGATGGATGGGATCGGACAAGGTGTTCGACAGCGATGCCGATATCATCGACTATCAGGTCGCGATCGTCGAATATGCCAATGGCGTCGGCATGAACTTTCACACCAATCTCAATGTGCCCGACCAATTCCGCCGTTTTGCCATCATGGGTTCGCGGGGCATGGCCGAAGGCGATTTCGTTCGTGGCTATCTCGACGTTCACGAACAGCTGACCGGCAACAAGGTGCTCGAAAACAAATATGCCGCCACCGAGCTCTCTCAGCACTACGGCGCCGATGAGCAGATGGCGAGCGACCTGCTTGAAAGCGTGCGCACCGGGCTCGAACTTCCTGTTTCCACCCTGAATGCGCTCGAAGCCGGCATCCTCGCCTTGGCGATGGACGAAGCGAGGATGAAGAAAGCGGTCGTCGATCTCAGACCCGTCTGGGACCGCTTCGACGAAGCCCTTCACGCGAGAGCGGCTTGAGGAGGGCGGCAAGATGAGTGTTCAAAGAAGCACCTTCATCTTCGCTTGCGTCCTTCTTCTTCCGGCTGTGCTCTATGTCCTGGCGATCGTCGCCTATCCGCTGGTCGATACCTTCATTCTCTCCTTCACCGACGCGTCCCTCAGGAAGACCACCAATTGGGTCGGCTGGGCCAATTACGAGAAGATCTTCAACGAGCGGTTTGCCGAAGTCATCATCCGCACCTTCATCTGGACCTTCTTCTCGGTCGCCCTGAAAATGGTGATCGGCACCTTCGGGGCGACCATGCTGAATGCCGCGGTCCCCGGCCGCTCGTTGTTTCGGCTTTTGACCATGCCGCCATGGATCGTGCCGATGGCCATCGGCATCTTTATGTGGGGCTGGATGTATAATGGCCAGTTCGGGATGATATCGGGCATGCTGCAGCGCTTCGGTCTCGTCGACGGCCCCGTCGCCTTCCTCGCCTATGGAAACACCGCCTTCTGGGCAACGATCATCACCGACGTGTGGATCGGCGTGCCGCTGGTGACGATCTACTTCCTGGCGGCGATCCAATCCATTCCGAAGGATCTCTACGAGGCCGCCTGGACCGACGGCGCCGGCCGCTGGTACCGCTTCCGCCGCATCACGCTGCCGCTGATGGTGCCGGCGATCATCACCATGTCGATGCTGTCGCTGATCGCCACCTTCAACTCGTTCGACATCATCTGGATCCTGACGCAGGGCGGACCGAGCGGCGAGACGACGACGATGATCATCGATACCTATCAGACCGCGATCGGCTCGAAGAAATACGGTGAAGGTGCAGCGCGCGCCGTTTTGATCTGCATCTTCCTGTCGCTGTTCTGCTTCGCCTATTTCCGCGTCACCCGCCGCCTCAACCCGGAGAAGCGCGCATGAGCAATGCAGCCATGATCGACCGTTACCGTTGGTGGGAAATCATCCTGATCTATTGCGGCATCGCGCTATTTCTTTTCTTCGTGCTGTCGCCCTTCGTCGAAGGTTTCCTGGTTTCGCTGAAGCCGCTCAGCCAGCTTTTCTCTTCGCCCTACCGTTTCTGGCCGGAGAACGGCTCGTTTGAAGCCTATCGGACGATGTGGATCAGCGTGCCGGGCTTCGGACGTTATATCTTCAACTCGTTCTTCATCTCGATCATCGTCACGCTGATCGTGCTCTGCCTCGTCATTCCGGCGGCTTATGCCTTTGCGAAGTTCGAATTCAGGGGCATGGGCATTCTGCTCGGCGCCTTCCTGACGGTAAACATGTTCTCCGGCGCCGTGCTGTTGATCCCGCTCTTCCGGCTGATGCGCAGCATCGGCGTGCTCAACACCTATCTCGCCATGATCGTGCCGGGCGTCGCCTTCCTGATCCCCTCGGCGATCTGGCTGCTGCGAACCTACATGATCCGTATTCCGCAGGAACTCAACGAAGCGGCCTACATGGATGGCGCCAGCCACTTCTACACGCTGCGCCGGGTCATCCTGCCCATTGCGATGCCGGGGATCATCGTCGTCGCCATCACCACCTTCATCGGCGCCTACGCCCAGCAATTCATCTTCGCGCTGACGTTCAACTCGAAGACCGAATACATGCCCTTGCCGGTGGGGCTCTTTGCTTACTTCGGCAAGCAGGAGGTCATCTGGAACGAACTGATGGCGGCTTCCTTCGTCGGTATTGCGCCGGCGATGGTCGTCATCTTCTTCCTTCAGCGCTACCTTGTCGGCGGGCTGACCGCCGGTGCGGTGAAACAATAAGACCAAAAAACGAGTGAACAGCTAACACAAGAATGGGAGTCACGACGTGAGCATATCAATCAAGACAGGCCTTATGGCGCTCGCCCTGCTCGGTTCGACGGCACTGACGGCCGTCACTGCCCAGGCGGCCGACAAGGAAATCAGCTGGATCTATTGCGGCGACACGATCGACCCGGTCCACACCAAATATATCAAGCAGTGGGAAGAAAAGAACACGGGCTGGAAGATTGCCCCTGAGGTCGTCGGATGGGCACAGTGCCAGGACAAGGCAACGACGCTCGCTGCCGCCGGTACGCCGGTGGCGATGGCCTATGTCGGCTCGCGCACGCTGAAGGAATTCGCGCAGAACGACCTTATCGTTCCTGTGCCGATGACGGACGACGAGAAGAAGACCTACTATCCGAACATCGTCAACACCGTGACCTTCGAGGGCTCACAGTGGGGCGTTCCGATCGCCTTCTCTACCAAGGCGCTCTACTGGAACAAGGATCTCTTCAAGCAGGCCGGCCTCGATCCCGAGACGCCGCCGAAGACCTGGGCTGAAGAAATCGAGATGGCAAAGACCATCAAGGAAAAGACCGGCATTCCGGGCTTCGGTCTCTCCGCCAAGACCTTCGACAACACGATGCACCAGTTCATGCATTGGGTTTACACCAACAACGGCACGGTGATCGATGCCGACGGCAAAGTTACGCTCGACAGCCCGCAGATACTCGCCGCGCTAAAGGCCTACAAGGATATCGTCCCCTACTCCGAAGAAGGCCCGACGGCCTACGAGCAGAACGAAGTCCGCGCCATCTTCCTCGACGGCAAGGTGGCGATGATCCAGGCAGGATCGGGTGCAGCCGACCGCCTGAAGGCGACGAAGATCAGCTGGGGCATCACGACGCTGCCGCTCGGTCCCGACGCCAAGGGCCCCGGCACGCTGCTGATCACCGACAGCCTGGCGATCTTCAAGGGTTCGGGGGTCGAGGACAAGGCGACGGAATTCGCCAAGTTCATCACCTCGCCCGATGTGCAGTCCGAATACGAATTGCAGGGCGGCGCCGGCCTCACCCCGCTGCGGCCTTCTGCAAAGGTCGATGAATTCGTCGCCAAGGATCCCCATTGGAAGCCGCTCATCGACGGCATCAGCTACGGTGGTCCCGAGCCGCTCTTCACCGACTACAAGGGCTTCCAGAACTCGATGATCGAGATGGTACAGTCCGTGGTGACGGGCAAGGCCGAGCCGGAGGCTGCTCTCAAGAAGGCTGCCGGCGAAGTCGAGGCGTTCAAGTAAGCCCATTGGGCTCTTCGGGATCGCGGGAGACCATCCGCGATCCCTTCTCTGATGATCGAATGTGCGACGGCCGCCAGCGGAGACAGATTTTTGGGACAGCTCCTTCTCAACAAAGTTCAGAAGTTCTATGGCGACTACGAAGTTCTGAAGGGCGTGCAGCTCGATGTGAAGAACGGCGAGTTCGTCGTCTTCGTCGGTCCGTCCGGCTGCGGCAAATCCACCTTGCTGCGCATGATCGCCGGTCTCGACGCGACGAGCGCGGGCGACATCGTCATCGATGGTATCAGGGTCAATGATCTGCCGCCGGTCAAGCGCGGCATTGCCATGGTGTTCCAGTCCTACGCGCTTTATCCGCACATGACTGTTTTCGAGAACATTGCCTTTCCGCTTCGCGTCGAAAGGATGGAGGAGGAAAAGCTCAAGGCCAAGGTGGAAAACGCGGCGCGCATCCTTCACCTCGAACAGCGGCTGCAGCAGAAACCCGGCATGTTATCCGGCGGCCAGCGCCAACGCGTCGCGATCGGCCGCGCGATCGTGCGCGAACCGAAGATATTCCTGTTCGACGAGCCGCTGTCCAACCTCGACGCAGCACTTCGCGCCGACATGCGCATCGAGCTTGCCAAGCTGCATAGGCAGTTGAAGGCGACGATGATCTATGTGACGCACGACCAGGTCGAGGCCATGACGATGGCCGATCGTATCGTCGTGCTGGATTCCGGCGATATCTCCCAGACGGGGGCGCCGCTGGAGCTCTATCACAAGCCCGCAAATCAGTTTGTTGCCGGCTTCATCGGCAATCCGAAAATGAATTTTCTGCCCGTAATCTGCAAGGGCGTCAGCGCCAATGGTGTCGAAGTTGATTATCAGGGTCAGACAGCCGTTCTGCCCGTGACGCCGCGTGACGGTATGGTCGGCAAGGCTTTGACGCTCGGCATCCGGCCGGAACATATCCAGCTTGGCGGCGGCGATATCGTCTTTACCGTGACGCCGACGGTCATCGAGCGCCTTGGAGCAAATACGGTCGCTTACGCTTCGCTCAATGGAGAGTCCGAGAATTTCTGTGCCATGCTGCCAGGAAGCGTCGGCATCCGTGCGGACGCGCCGGTTGCAACCGGCATCAATGCCGCAGATTGCCATCTCTTCGACGAGGCGGGCATAGCCTTTGAGCGGCGGGTTGAACTGACCGAAATCGATATGAACGTGATCAACCCGACGGCGGCGTGAACCGGCGGCCAGGTCGGCGTTTTTCCTACCGGGGGCGGCACCGGATAGGGGCCAAACGACGCCCTAAGCAATTTTGGCTGCTCGCCGGTAGGGTTCGGGGTGATTTTCACCCCACGAACGTCGTTGGACAATCTCCTGCAGATGGCAGAGGCCGGCCTATTTGAAGTCATGCAAGACTCGGGCTGATTGACGCGTTTTGTGGAGCGTCTGAAGAAGCCGGGCACTGCGATCCAGACCGCCGTTCTCGCACAGCGCATATCCGTTGATCAAGTCCTCGAACGCGTCGGGATTGTGCCCACCCGCTGTCACATCTCCGGCAGGCCGGCCTTTCGGAAGCCGTCAACAAAGTGGTCTTGTACAGATGCATCGCGCAGCGGCTGGGAGCTGAGCCAATGGCCGATCGTGAAATGAGGGTGGGCGATCAGGAACAATTCTGCTTCTCGCCGCGCCTCCTCACGGTGGCCCAACTGCACAAGCGTAGCAGCCAGGAATTTGCGTGAGTTGGTACGATACGTGTCTTTCCTGCGGAGCGTAGCGGCTGCCGCCTCATAGTCATGCGCGGCGTATTGCGCCTGCCCAAGATGACAAAGATACCAGCAGGCTGGGTAGGGATTGAGCCGCAGAGCTTTTTCAATCTGCGCCAGTCCGTCGGCAACCCTGCCGTCCAGCACGGACATGTCCGACATGGCGGCCCAGGTGTCGGCGTGGTTGGGGTCCAGCTCCAGGGCCTTGGCGAAGGCGGCCTCCGATTCCTCCCATCGCCGCTCATAAGCCAAAATGGTCCCCAGAACGTAACGGCAGCCGGCATCGTTGGGATCCAGGCCGACCGCCTTCTGCGCGAACGTCGCCGCCATCCGACGATTAGGATCTTCGGGCTCGCCGAAATGAGTCCAGGCAAGCCAACGGTTATAGGCGAGCAGACCGAGCGCCTCGGCATATGATGGCTCGAGCTCAACCGCGCGTTGGAGCAGCATATAGGCCTCACGCTCAGTTTGCGGCGACTCTTCCGTCAGGAGGCGGGCGCGCACACACAGATCGTACGCCTCAAAGTTCTTCGGCCGATTGCGCGGCGTCGGGATGGTCAGCCGGCCGACGAGGGCTTCAACAATCTTGGCGTTAACTTCATCCTGTAGTTCGAAAACATCTTCCACCGTCCTGTCAAACCGGTCGGCCCACAAGTGCTGGCCGGCAAGCGTGTCGACCAATTGGGCATTGATGCGGACACGGCCCATTGCGCGTCTGGCGCTCCCCTCGAGGACATAGCGGACGCCGAGTTCCTGGGCGACCAGCCGTACGTCGACCGGTTTGCCCTTGTAGACGTACACGGAATTGCGCGCGATGACGAACAGACCAGCCGTACGGGAAAGGTCGGTGATCAGGTCTTCAGTCAAGCCGTCGACGAAAGGCGCGTCCGCATCATCCCCACTCATATTCGTGAACGGCAATACAGCAATCGAGGGACATTCGGGCAGCGGCAATATGCTCTGCAGCGCATCCGGCCAATGCCACACGTGGACCGGGCGAGTCAGGTTCTTCAGGTAGCGTTCGCCTGCATCAAAGAACCGGTCGCTAATCTTGCCGACGATCTCGCCGTGAACATTGGCTGAAATGCAGATACCTCCCGGTGCGGCCTGCGTCTGGAGGCGCGCCGCGACATTGACGTCGTCGCCGAGGACGTCTGAACCGTCGTCAATGACATCTCCCAGATTGACGCCTACACGCAAAAGCAGGCGCCGGTCTCCGGAAGCTTCAACAGCAGTGGTGGCCCGTTGCATTTCCAACGCTGCTGCGACCGCGTCCACTGCGCTACCGAATTCGATTAGGAACCCGTCGCCCATGACCTTGAAGATGCGACCGTGGTTGCGCATCACAGCCGGCTCGATAACGCCGGAACGGAGTTCCCTGAGGGTCGCCAGCGTTGCGACCTCATCAGCCTCCATCAGGCGTGAGTATCCCACCACATCGGCAACGACGATGGCGGCAAGGCGACGCTGAATAGATTGATCCGTCATGTGAGGACAAGCCTAACGACCGAATTAGCAAGTTATTGTTCAACCGCGGGTGAGTCAACAAGTGGTAAAGAGGTAATGCCCAGGCGATCTCCACCTCCATCGAGCCGTCATCCTTCTTTGTGACCGACGGCGTCGAGGTGGACGACACGGAAATGAGTATCCACGGAAAGCGGATGGTTCTTGAACGTCTGGTGATGGGCGGCGAGCGGGGGCCTCGGCGGAAGTGCCCAGTTCTGTCCCGGGGAGCCCGAACTGCAACTGCGCTAAGTCTGCATTTCTGGCTAACTCTCCAGATGCGGCCAGTCTCCTTCCGGCCCCAAATCGGTCACTCACTCAATCTCGCCAAATGTCAGCTCTTGGCGCAACCAGGTCATCCCTTTGCGCGCACGTCTCGCAACATCGGCTACTGTATTTTGCTGATACCGAGATCGCGAGCGATCCACCGATAACCGCAGCCTTCGGCAATCGGTATCATTTCGCTCCAACCGGAACCGCCCCCTACCAGACGAGACCGCGGGCGGCGACCTGCTCGACGCGGGTGACGACGCCGCCCCGATGGAAGACCATGGTGTCGAACAGGTTCGACACGACGCAGGTGTGGTTCGGGATGATGAACAGCTTCTGGCCGATCTGCGGCCGGGGGCCGGTACAATTCGACAGGTCGATCACGCCGTGTTCTTCCGAGAGGCTGCTGATCCGCGCCTCGGGATAGCCGACCACCAGGCCGTAATCGCTAAAACCCTGAAGATCCGATGTCAGAGCCTTCGACCCGGCATCGATGACGGCGCGGTCGGCGTTTGGCCGTGACACGACGGTCGCCAGCACGTGCATGGCGCAATTGTCCTCGGTGCAATGGCCCATGCGCACCATCTGGCGATCGTTGTAGATATAGGTGCCGGCGCGGTGTTCCGTGGCCGAGGTGACGAGATGCGCCTCGAAGAGGCTTGGCGTTCCGCCATTGCTGACGATCGGGCAGGTTATGCCCTCGGCTTTCAGCTGTGCCAGCGTTTCGGCAATGAAGGCTTCGACGGCGGCGGCCGATTGCGGTTTCGGATAGGTCACGATGCCGCCGAAGGTGAGGCCGTCGGAAGCGGCGATGCGCTTGGCGAGCGAGGCCGCCTCATCTGGTGTCTGCACGCCGCACCGACCGCCGCCGGTATCGCATTCGACCAGCACGTTCAGCGGCTTGTGGCCGGAGAAATGTGCCGCCAGCCCGTCGACCGTCACTTCACTGTCGGCGACGACCTTGAGGGCCGAAATCTTCTCGTTCAATTTGGCCAGGCGCTCGAGTTTCTGCGGTCCGAGGATATTGAAGGTGATGAGGATGTCCTCGAAGCCGGCTTCGGCAAAGACTTCGGCTTCCGTCACCTTCTGGCAATTGATGCCCTTGGCGCCGGCGGCAACCTGCGCGACAGCGAGAGCCGGAATCTTGTGCGTCTTGATATGCGGGCGGAAGTTCAGCCCGTGCTGATCCATATAGGATTGAACGCGGCCTATGTTTGCAGCCAGCCTATCTTCGTCGATAACAGGACGCGGCGTCGAGAGATCGGCGATCCTGTCGCCTGCCTTGGCGACGACGGCAAACCTGTTGTCATGCATCTAGGCGGCTCCGCGTTCTGGTCCGTGTGGATCGGCGACGATCGGCCATATGGCCTTCGGTGCCCGCTTGTACGGCGTCGTTGCCGGATTATTGGGATAGGGCGTTCCGGCGGAGCAGTAAAGGATCTCCGCCGCGATCTTCGAGAAGGACGCGAAGAAGTGGTTGGTGGATTTGATCACCAGGATCTTCTGCCTGGCGGGATCGATGCCCATCGCCGAAAAAAGGCTCGGATCGAAGCTTTGAGCGCGCGTCGAATTGAGGATGATATCGATGCCGCCAAGCACGATATGTGCGGCATCGCCGAAAGGTGCGAGGCTCTCGCCGAACTGCATCTCGGCATTCTTCACCAGCTTGACGACCTTGACGGTGCCGTCGACGGGATTGCCGGTGCCGGGCGCCGACTTGGCGCCGAAGCGCAGTGGAATTTCCGCCCCCTCGCCCGCCGCAAAACAAATCTGGACGGCCACCGGATCCCAGATGGTGCCGATCGCAGCACTGGTGACGCCGCGGGCGATCAGCTCCCCGAGGATGACGGTCGCGTCCCCTGCCGTGCCGCCACCCGGATTATCCCAGACATCGGCGATGACAACCGGCCATGCGGTGGCAGTCATCGCGCGTGAGACGGCTTCCTTCTCGTCGATCTGCGGGACCATGAAGGTGCCGCGCTTCGAAAATAGCTCAAGGCCGAGTTCGCGGGCCAACGCCGCGCCCTTCTCCGGCTTATTATCAGTCACGACAAGCAGCTTCGTTCCCATTTCGGGAACGTCGCCGACCATGAACCCATGGATCACCGAGATCGACAGGACGTCCGGATCATCCTTCTCGATCTGCATGATCTTGTCGACGAAGGAACGCATGGGCTCGCGCGATGTCGGGAAGACGTCGATCATCTTGCAGTCGAACACCGACATATCAGGCTTGATCCGGCCCTCGAGCGTCGCGACCGCAATGCGCCAGAGGTCCTCGGCGCGGTCGACGAAGTCCGTGTGCGGAAACTCTTTGAAATAGACGGCGAAATCGAGAGCGGCGACACGTTTTGCAGTGAGATGGCTGTGCGGATCGAGCTCGGCGCAGATGAGGACATCAGGCCCGACGATCTCGCGGATGCGCGAGAGAAGATCGCCTTCGGTATCCTCGTATCCGGCGGCCACCATGGCGCCGTGCAGGCCCATGACGACAGCGTCGACCGGCATTGCTGCGCGGAGTTGGCCGAGGATTTCGTCACGCAATTCTTCGTAGGTCGCCCGGTTGACGAGGCCTGCGGGGTCGGCCCAGGTGGCAGTTCCCTCAATCAGTTCCCAACCCTTTTCTCGGGTGACGCGCCTGCCAACGGTGATCGGCGCAGTGCAGAGCGTCGGTGTTTCGGGATGCTGGCCGGGCGGGGCATAAAGAGAGGCTTCGAATGCGCGACGATCCACGCAGATCGGGGAAAAGGTGTTGGTCTCGGTCGCCAATGCTGCGGTGAAAATGCGCAAGAAAGTGGCCTTCGTGTTGTCGGCCCCGCGTCAACCCATCGGGTTCGGCAGGTAGCCGGTGAAACCTGAGATCTTCCAGCGTCCTTGGTGAAGCCTGCAGTAATAGAGCGTCTGCCATTGCAGGACGTCCCGAGAATCGTCGCTCTTGGTAATGCCGCCGTCGAATTTCTTGCGAACAAGCGCCATGTCGCCCTCGATTTCGATATCCTCAAGCGTCGTCGTGGTGAAGATCGCCGTGCGCGCGTCTTCTGCGAAACTCTGCTCGGCGAAATCCTTTGCCTGCCTCAGCCATTCCTGGCGATAGGCCGACAGCGTCGGAAATGCGAGACGCCACCTGTCGGGGTTGACCTGCTTCTGGGCATCGATACCGATGAAGCCCTCCTCCACGAAGTCATGCTCCACCATCGACCAATCGGCGGCCAGAAACCCATCGATATCGCGCGGAACGAGCATTTCCCAGATGGCATGCCGGGCGCTGTCTGACGGGAAAGGATTCTGGAAAGGATCGCGCATATCAGCCCCGGATTGAAATTCTTTTCATAAATAGTGTTTTTCACTGGTCAAATTCTGCTTTCTATGGTCACTTGTCAACTTATCAAGAAAATAATTTGCAAGGACTTCAGCATGCCGATCAAGCGCTATGGCACTGTTCAAACGGGCGCCGGCGGCAAGGCGCTGCCTTTCGCACGTGCGGTCGAAGCCGACGGGTGGCTATATGTTTCCGGCCAGGTTGCGATGGAAGATGGCGAAATCATCGACGGCAACATCATTGCTCAGACCCACAAGACGATTGCCAATGTCCTTTCGATCCTCGATGAGGCCGGATATGGCGTCGAGGACGTCGTGCGTGTCGGCGTCTGGCTCGATGATCCGCGCGATTTCTGGACCTTCAATAAAATCTATCAGGAGTATTTCGGCGAACACCCGCCGGCACGCGCCTGTGTGCAATCGTCGATGATGGTTGATTGCAAGGTTGAGATCGACTGCGTGGCCTATAAGAAGAAGGATGGATAGAGAACCATCGGGGGGACGGGCTTGGATATCTTTTCAACGCTGCAGGAAGACAAGGGTCGGCTCTCTCCCTCCGAGAGCCGCATCGCGGAGATTATCGTCAACGACTTCGAGTTTGCCGTGAATGCCTCGATCATCGAGCTGGCGGAACGGGCGAAGGTATCGCCGCCGACCGTCACCCGCTTTTGCCGGCGGCTCGGTTGCGAAAGCTTTTCCGACTTCAAGGTGCAGCTTGCCCGCACCGCCCATATCGGCGTTCGCTATCTGAAACCGGAATCAAAAAGCACCGATCCGGCCGATGTCGCCCAGGATATCATCACCAAGGCCCAGAACGCGCTCTTTCTCCTGCATCGGTCGCTCGATCTTGCCGCGATCGAAGCCGCCGTTTCGCATATCGCCAAGGCCGATATGATCTATGCGTTCGGGTCGGGCGGCAATTCGTCAATGATCGCCGACGAACTTCAGAACCGGCTCTTCCGGCTCGGGCTTCGCATCACCGCAAGTTCCGACCACAGCATGCAGCTGATGATGGCTGCCGCGGCAAGGCCCGGCGACGTGTTGATCGGCTCGTCCTTCTCAGGGCGCAATATGGAGCTGGTGCGCGCCTTCGAGCTTGCCCGCCAGACCAAGGTGAAGACGATCGCGCTCACCCAGACGGACAGCCCGGTTGCCAAGGCCGCCGAAATCGTCGTGCCGATCGACCTTCCCGAGGGCCACAATATCTATCGCCCGACCTCGACGCGCATCGCCTACATCGCGACGATCGATATCCTGTCGAGCCTGGTCGCCTACGCCGTTCAGCCAAAGGCGACGACCACGCTTCGGCGCATCAAGCAGCAGCTGGTCATTCACCGCGACGGCGACGACCGGCAATTGCTTGGAGATTGAGGTTCATGAACGGGAGCGACAGAAAATGACGCAGTCGATAGCCATCGTTACCGGCGCTGCAGGTGATATCGGCGCGGCGATCGCCGCACGGCTCGCCGATGACCACGACGTCGTGTTGCTCGCCGATATCGATGCGGAGGCCGCGGCTGCCGTGGCGTCGAAGCTCGGGCCGGACGATCGCTTCGTCGCCGTCCAATGCGATGTGACCAGCGAGACGAGCATTGCGGAATTGGCAAGACGTGCCGCCGACGTCGGTGTGGTTCGAACCCTGGTCAACAATGCCGGTGCTGCCCGCGCCACCAGCCTGCACGACACGACGCCCGAGATCTGGCGGGCGGACGTTGCGCTTAATCTCGAAGCGGCATTCTTATGTTTCCGCGCATTCGAGCCCATGCTGACGATTTCGAAGGGTTCCGTCGTCAATATTGCCTCGGTCAATGGCTTGCATGTCTTCGGGCACCCTGCCTATAGCGTCGCCAAGGCAGGCCTTTTGCATTTCACCCGGCTGGTTGCGGTGGAATACGGCAAGTTCGGCATCCGGTCCAACGCCGTCGCACCCGGGACGGTAAAGACGCAGGCCTGGGAAGCGCGCGCGGCAGCCAATCCGAATGTTTTCGAGGAAGCACGCCGCTGGTATCCGCTGCAGCGCGTCGTCGATCCGAAAGATGTTGCCAATGCGGTGGCCTTCCTTGCCGGTCCCCTGGCCGCAGCCATCACCGGCGTCTGCCTGCCTGTCGATTGCGGCCTCACGGCAGGCCAGGCCGAGCTCGCGCGGACCTTCTCGCAATCGGAACATTACTGAAACCTAGAGGAAGACGAGAGGAGCAGGTTGTGAAGCCGGCTTACTTCTGATCGATCACCGCATGAGCCGACTTTTCCCTGACGTCTTCCGCAATCCGGCGATCCGCGCCAGCATGATCGCCATTTTCACCTTCGGCATGGCGGGAGCGATGACCGCACCCTACCGTTCGATCATCGGCATCCGCGAATTGGGGCTGAGCGACGGCCTCTATTCCTTCCTGAGTTTCGTCTCGGCGGCGGTGAATGTCGTCATCAGCATCCTGCTCGGCAATCTCGCCGACCGGCTTGGTGAATACCGTTCGACGATGATCGGCGCCTGCCTGTTCGGCATCGTCGGCTACGGCGTGGTCTACGCCTTTCCCAGCGCCGCCGTCTTCGTCATCAGCGGGTTGCTGCCCCTGCCGATCTACGGGGCGCTGAACTCGCTGCTGTTTGCCAATGCGCGCGCGGCTATGCACGGCATGAACCGAAGCGACATGGTGACGGCCAACTCCGGCGTGCGCGCCATGATCTCGCTGTCGTGGGTACTGATCCCAGGGATAACTGGCCTGCTGCTGTCTGGCGCATCGAGCATGCTGCCGGCCTACCTCTTTGCCAGCATCTCATGTCTGTTGTGCCAGGGGATCATCGTCTTCGCCTTGCCGAAGCGAGCGGCAACGGAAATGGCAGCAGTTCATCATCTCACTTACCTCGGCGCGCTTGGCCAAGTGGTTTCTCCGCGGATTTCGGCGCATATTTGCGGGGTCGCGCTGATCACCAGTACGCTGCATCTGAATGACGCCCTGCTGCCATTGATCGCCACTGGTGCTGCGCATGGCAAGCTGAGCGACGTCGGCATTCTCGTCGGCATCGTCGCATTGCTGGAAGTCGTCTTCATCATCGTCTGGTCGCGGATCGCGCGGAAGACCGGACAGATGACGGCGCTTGCCGCCGGTACCATCATCTATGCCGTCTTCCTCAGTCTGCTCGGCTTTGCCTCCGAGCCGTGGCACCTCTATGCGCTCACCTTGCTTGCCGGCATCGGAGCGTCGGCGATCATCACCATTCCGATCACCTATCTGCAGGATCTGATCGCCGACCGGCCGGGCCTCGGCAGCGCACTGATCTCCGTCAATATCTTTGCCAGTGCCGGGATCGGCGCGCTGGTCTTTGCCGCCGGCACCTATGTGACCGGCTATTCGGGAACCGCAATCCTCAGCGCTGTCACCGGATTGGCGGGGATAGCGATCATCGGCCTCCTGTATAGAGGCAAAGCCCGCTAGTCGACACCATTGGCAAATGGGACCAGACGAAGAATGCGGCTTTCATCGGTGTTCGTCTTGTGACAAGGGTGACGCACCATTTCCTTTGAAGGCGACATGAAGGCGATCTCCGGCACGAATCTCGAGCAGGCCAAGTCTCACAACCGGCGTGTGGTGATCGAGGCTGTCCGCACGAACGGTCCCTTGTCGCGCGCGGCGATCGCCCGGATGACGGCGCTGACTGCCCAGACCGTGTCGAATATCGTCGAGGAACTGGAGAGGTCGCACCTTCTCGTCCCATCCCAGGCACAGAAGCTATCGCGCGGCCAGCCGATCATCCCCTACTCCATCAATCCGCGCGGCGCTTATTCGATCGGTCTCGAACTTGGCCGCCAGCGCGCCAGCGGGGTTCTGACGGATCTCTCCGGCGCTGTCTGCGCGCGCATCGAGCGCCACGTCGAACATCCCGATCCGCAAAGGGCCATGCCGGCGCTCCAAGCAATAGTCGAGGATCTTCAGGAGGCCTTCGCATTCGACCGGAACCGGCTGCTGGGCGTCGGGATGGCCCTGCCCGGCCGTTATGCCGATGGCGGCACCACGTCGCTCAGTCCGCTGAACCTGCCCGGCTGGCAGGATTTTCCTGTCCGGCATGAGCTGGAACAGCGGATAAAAGTGCCGGTGCTGGTCGAGAATGATGCGACGGCAGCAGCGATCGGCGAGCGTCTTCATGGTGTCGCCCGCGGTTTGGGCAGCTTCGTCTATCTGTTTCTTGCGGGCGGCGGTGGCATCGGCGCCGGAATGTTCCTCGACGGCCACCTCTACAAGGGCAGCCGCAACAATGCCGGCGAGATCGGCCATATCATCGTCGAACCGCATGGCAAGCTCTGCAGCTGTGGCAAGCGCGGCTGTCTGGATCGCTACGTCTCGCCGGCCGTTGCATACGAATTCATGGGCATTGCCAATGCCGAGGAGCTGTCGTCCGACGATCTCGATGCGCTGATCGCCAAGGGCGGCGAAGGCCTCGATGTTTGGCTGGATCAAGCCGTCCAGCCGCTGCGACAGACCGTCGATTTTCTGGAGCTTGCCTTCGATCCGCAGACCATCGTGCTCGGCGGCAGCATATCGACCTCGCTGATGCTTCGGCTTGCAGAGCGGCTGGAGCCGCTGCACACCCCCATCGATCCCAACCAGAAGCGGGCGGTACCTCGGGTGATGATCGGCATGACCGGCAAGGATACGGCAATCCTCGGCGCCGCCGCCCTGCCGATCTTTTCCGAAACCAATCCGCGCTTCGACGTCCTGCAAAAGCCGCTCGGTTAGCTACCTCCGCCCCGGAGATTGCCGAGGCCGGCCCCTCATCCGCCAGCGGGCAGCCTCGCATCTGACTGCGGGCGACGGGCTAGAGGTGGCGCAAAGATGACCACGTTGCCGAGAAGCGTCAGCGCCAGGCCGAACAGGCCCAGACCGCTCCAGTGGTAGCCCTCGAAAACCGTCGACAACGACAGGGCGACGATCGGGAACAGGACGGTGGCATAGGCGGCGCGCGAGGAGCCGATGCGCGACACCAGCATGAGGTAGGTGGTGAAGCCGATCACCGATCCGATTGCCGCAAGATAGAGCATGGCGGCAAGATAGGTGATGTTAGGCGGTGCCACGATCGGCGTTCGCGTCACGGCAATCAGGAAGAGCAGGATAATCGCGCCATAGGTCATGCCCCAGGCGTTGGCGGTCAGCGGTGAGATTCCGACCGCGCTGTTTCGACGCGATGCCATATTGCCCAGCGAGAAGAACAGCGTGCCAAGCGCTGCGAGTCCGATCCCTTTCAACGTGGCCATATCGAAATCGACGACAACGTCCTGTCCGAAAAGAAGCAGAAGCCCGGTTGCTCCGAGCGCGGCTGCGAGAAGCGTGCGGCCGGTAATGCGGTCGCCGAAGAAGAGGCGCGCATTGACGGCGTTGTAGATCGTTGCGAGCGAGAAGATCACCGAGATCAGCCCGGACGGGATAGAGGCGGCGGCGTTGTAGAAACAGATGAAATTGAGGCTGAACAGGCAGAGCGCTTGCGCAAGGATGAAAGGTTGATCGCGCAAGGCAGGCAGCTTGAGCCGCCGCATGACAACCAGGATGGCGACGAGGATAGCTGCTGCAACCGCAAATCTGTAGAAGACCGAGACCAAGACCGGCACGGGACCGACCTGCATCGCAATGGCGATCCAGGTCGTGCCCCATATCAGGACGGTGGCGATGAAAAGAGCGGCATTTGCCATGGCGTGATCCTCGTTTTCCCGACCAATAGGCGAACCATGAGCAGGCCTCTTGCAGATTCTTGCTACGAAATCGATTTGCCCGGACTTCCGGCTCGCCATACTGGTCGTCCGCCGGTATTGTTCGCGCGGCATGATCAGGTGTGGGGAAGAATTGGTGAAATATAGTCACCCCTCGGTTTTCAGGTTTCTATCCGCATCTCCCACTGCGCAGATGTCACAGTCCATCGATCTGGGGTTCGGGCGATCAGCTGCCATCTGGAGCAATGCACACGACAGGATGAGCTATCAGCGGCCGAACGATCATACGTTCAGTCTTTATCTGAGAGGCGGCGCCGGAACGCGTCGTCTGGATGGCAGCCCCGCCGCTCGCGGCCGTCCGGGAGTGCTGTGCATCATGCCACAGGAGCACTCTTCCGAATGGGAAATCACCGATTTCTCCCAATTCGTCCATCTGTATGTTCCCGACGACCAGATGCGCCGGATGTTTGCCGAGACGTTTGACCGCGATGCTCGGCTCATGGCTCTTCCCGAATTAACCTTCGCAGATGCGCCCGTCTTGGCGCACACGCTTCGGCAGATGACGAAAGCGATGGTGACGGGCGGTCATCTGCTGGCTGAGGAAGCGATGACGCAGGCGATCAACGATTTCTTCGTTGATCCGCGTTATGGAGGGATGCGTCCCTGCGCGATCAGCGGCGGGCTCGCTCCTCATGTGCGGCGCCGGAGTCTGGAGTATATCGAGGCCCATCTCGGTGAGACGATCCGCTTGCAGGATCTGGCGACGATCGGGCAGCTCAGCGCCTTTCATTTTCAGCGGATGTTCCGGGCAAGCTATGGTGTGTCCCCGCATGGCTGGGTGGCTCACCGGCGTATCGAGCGCGCCAAATCGATGTTATCAGGCATGGACCCGATCGCGCAGATCGCTTCGGCCTGCGGCTTCAGCAGCCAGAGCCACATGACGCGGGCATTCAAGTCGGGCACAGGTGTTACACCCTCAGCCTACCGGCAACGACCGTGAAGCCGCTTCGCTCGAGCGCACTTTTCTTTTCCGAAATCAATCCGCGCTTCGACGTCCTGCAAAAGCCGCTCGGCTAAACCGAGCGCTCTTCGGCCTTCCCAAACCTCACTTCACCGCGATGACGACCTTTCCCTTGACGCGTCCGGTTTCCACATAATCCAGCGCCTCGTTGGTCTTCTCGAACGGGAAGGCCCGGTCGATGACGGGGCGGATGGCGCCCGCCTCGATGAGCGCGGTGATCTTGCCGAGTTGCGCGCCGTTTGCCGTCATGAAGAGGAAGGAATAGCCGATCCCCCGGCTTTTCGATTTCCGCCGGATGCCGAAGCTCAAGAAGCGCATGACCTGCTGCAGCAGAAAGCCGAAACCGTTTTGCCGGGCGAAATCGGGATCGGGCGGACCTGATATCGAGATCAGCTTGCCGCCGGGCTTCAGGACGGCGAGCGATTTCTCCAGCGTCTCCTTGCCGAGGCTGTTCAGCACCACGTCATAGCCCTTCAGCACCTTTTCGAAGTCGTCCTTCCTGTAATCGACCACCACATCGGCGCCGAGGCTTTTCACCAGATCGATATTTGCCGTGCTCACGGTCGTCGCCACATGGGCGCCGAGATGTTTGGCAAGCTGGATGGCGATGGTGCCGACGCCGCCGGAGCCCGCATGGATCAGCACCCTTTGGCCCTTCTGCAGCTTGGCGCGCTCCACCAGCGCCTGCCATGCGGTCAGTGCCACAAGCGGAATGGATGCGGCTTCTTCCATGCTGAGATTGGCGGGTTTCAGCGCAACATCGGCAGCGTCGATGGCGATATACTCGGCGAAGGTGCCGATGCGATCCTTGCCGGGACGCGCATAGACCGCGTCGCCGGGTTTGAATTGCCGGACATTGGCGCCCACCCGGACCACGACACCAGCGACATCATTGCCGAGAACCAAGGGAAGCCGGTAAGGCAGGATCAGCTTGAACTCTCCGTCCCGTATCTTGGCATCCAGCGGGTTCACGCTGGCGGCATGGATCTCGACCATGACGTCATTCTCGCGCAGCAGAGGTTCAAGGCTCTGGCCGAGCCTGAGGGCGCCGCCTTTCTTGTAGTGATCGATCAGGAATGCTTTCATAAGGGCGAACTTTCGTTTTTGTGATGAGGCGGCAAGCCAGGATCAATCGGGAAGTTTGTTGAATTTCCGGAGGTTCTTGTCGACGAAGGACTCGGGCAAGAAGCGGCGGATGAAACGGATCTGTCCTGCGGCCTTTCCGGCTGTGTAGCGTCTCCTGGGCGAGGCTGCATTGGCAGCCCGGATGACGGTTGCGGCGACCACCTCGGGCGCATCGCCTTTTGAGACGATCTCGCGCATCAGCCTCTCCGCGTCGGCGCGCACCGCATCATAGACGGCAAGCGGCCGGTCGGGGCGCGTGATGTTCTCCTCGAAGGAGGTGCGGGTGACACCCGGTTCGACGAGCACGACGCGGATGCCCTGTGTGCGCACTTCATGGTCGAGGGATTCCGAATAGCCTTCGATCGCGTGTTTGGTCGCTGCGTAAAGCGCGTTGAAGGGCGCCGGGATCAGCCCAAGGATCGAGCTCAGGTTGATGATCCGGCCGCTACGCTGCCGCCGCATCACTGGCAGCACTGCATTGGTCATGCGCATCGTGCCGAAGACGTTGACGTCGAACACGGCTTTGGCCTGCTCCGTCGTCGACTCCTCGGCGCCGCCGAGCAGGCCGATCCCGGCATTGTTGACCAGCAGATCGATCCGTCCCGTGCGCTTCAGAACCTCATCGACGACGCTCTGCACCGATTGATCGTCGATGACGTCGCAAACCAGCATGGTGATGCCGTCGGCGGTGTCGGCCAACGGCTTTCGGCTGGTGCCGAACACCTTGTAGCCGTCGCGTAGCAAGGCCTTCGCCGTTACCAGCCCGATGCCGGAAGAAGCCCCTGTGACCAGGGCAATGCCGCGTTCTCTTTTGCTCATCGACGTCTGCCTTCGTTTTTGTCGTGGAATATCCAGGCGCATTCTGTTACTATCAAATTGATAGCAAGTCACTACTAAAAAGATATCGACATGAAGAATCTTTCGAACCAGCCCTGCCTGATCGCCCGTAGCCTGGCACTCGTCGGCGATGCGTGGAGCATGTTGATCATGCGCGACGCCCATGCGGGGCTGACCCGCTTCGATGAATTTCGCAAAAGCCTCGGCATCGTCCCGACAATGCTGACGGGGCGGCTGTCATCGCTGACCGAGGAAGGATTGCTGGAAAAGCGTCGCTATTCCGAGCGTCCGCCGCGCGATGAATATGTGCTGACCGAAGCCGGCCGCGACTTTCTGCCGGTGCTGTTTGCGATCGGCGCCTGGGGCCGCAAGCATCGCAGCGGCGGTGCAGTCACCCGTTTCTTTGACGCTGCAACCGGAACGGAGATCGATCCCCTCACAATCGACCGCGCGACCGGCGCGGAGATTGGAACCCGTCCTATTCGTATCGCCGCACCCGAATGCGAGCTGCCCGCGGCAGATGGAGCGGCACCTGACAACGCCCTTTGAAAGCGATGTCAGTATCCTTGCCATCACCGCCTCCGGCAATGGCAAGGGTGATCCTTAAATCAAAACCGGCGGCCCAAACGGAGCGCTACGACTGTTGCAGCCCGTAGAGCAGCGGCATCAGTCCTGCGAGCGCCCTGAAGCGCTCCCACGACTTGGATGACGGCTTCGTCCAGCCCGTTTCGGCAAGTGCGGAAAGGCGGGGGAAGACGAGGCGGTCGAAAACGGCGCGATCCGTCATCGGCTCGGACCAGATGCAGGCCTGGATGCCGAGGAGTTTCTGTTTCTGGCTCGCCGTCCAGCCGCCGATGGGATCAAAATTGTAGAGCTTCTCGGCGTCCGAAGTCCCCGCCCAACTGGCGCCGGGCTCATCCCAGTCGGGCCTGAGCGCCATGTCGAGGTAGTAGACCTGTCCGGGGCAGACGACCATTTCGTAGCCGCGCTCGGCAAGTTCGGCAGAGACCTCGACATTGCGCCAGCTGCAGAGATAACTCTTCGATTTGTCGATGACATCGCCGTGGGCCGCCTCTTCCCAGCCGCCGGTGATGCAGCCCTTGCTCGCAAGGAAGCGCTGGACGCGGTTCAGGAACTCCGCCTGCAGGATGGCGGCGCCCGAGCCGTGGATGTCGTCGGCACCGTGGGTATTGGTCACGACGTTCAGCCGCTTGGCATGCGCATCGGCAACCTCGTCGCCCGCCACCGTGCGCAGGCGCTCGAGCGCTTCCGGCGAACCGGACCACGCGCCAAGCGGAACTTCGTCGGCGCCGAGATGGATGACCTTGAACGGAAAGAGCTCGATGAGTTCTAAGAGGATCGTTTCGATGATCTCATAGGTCTTCTCGCGGGCCGGATTGATGCAATTGTCGGGAAAGCCCTGAACCGAATAATAGCTGCCGGCCTCGGCCGGATCGCGCAGCTCCGGTATCGCCTGCAGCATGGCGTAGCAATGGCCGGGGACATCGATCTCCGGCACGATCTCCACGCCGAAGCTCTTGGCATGGGCGACGATCTCGCGGATCGAAGCCTTGGTGTAATAACCGCCGGTGCGGGCCGGGCTCGAACCGAGCAGCGGCGGAACGGCAAGACCGTGGCCGCGCCAGGCACCGACCGCGGTCAAATCAGGATAGGCGTCGATCTCGACGCGCCATGCTTCGTCGTCGGAAAGGTGCCAGTGGAAACGGTTGAGCTTGTTCCAGGCAAGCACCGCCAGCAGTTTCTTGACCTCAGCCGCACCGTAGAACTGGCGGGCGACGTCGAGATGCAGGCCGCGCCAGCCCATTGACGGCTCATCGACGATCTCGCCGGAAGCCGGAAACTGGAAGACCTCGGGATGCAGCCTTGCACCGCGCCAGATCTGGCCGAGCGTGACGAGGCCGTAGAGAAAGCCGGTCTGGCTGCTTGCCTCGATCGTGATCGCCTCACCCTCGAAGCTCAGCCGATAGGCCTCCGGCCCGAGCCCGGCGGCATCCTTCAGGGCAACTGGAACCGCGCCTTCCGCCTCGCTCCGCATAATGCCTTCGACGGCAAAGAGATGCTCGACCAGCGCTGCGAAACTTCTTGATGCCGCCTCCCCTGCAGCGCTCTGCGACTGCGGCGCAAAACCGGCCGGCAGCGGCCGGCGGGAAGTGACCGCCACATGGTTCGGCCAGGGGATGATCGACACCTGAACGGGCGCATTGACGGGCACCGGATAGATCTCGGCGCCACGCTTCAGCGGCGCATTGCTGACCGAAGATCGCGTCGGCTCTATGCTGAGCACGATCGTGCTTCCATCGGAAAGCGCGAGATAACCGCTTGTCGCGCCGTCCGTCCAGTGACGGAACTGCCAGCTCAGTGCATAGACCGATATCGTCCACGTCTCGCCGGCGCCGAGAACGAAATTGGCCGGTGGCTGGAATTCGGTGAAATTCGAGAGCCGCTGCGAAACCGTGGCGCCTTCGACACGACCGGCCGGATCGACACGGCCTGGGCCGCTCACGCAGAGGGAGAAATTCGAAAGCGGCTCGGTGCCGAGGTTCTTGAGACGCAGGACGTAGGAGAATTCCTTACCGTCAGCAGGCGGGTTCCAAAGGGTTTCAAGCCGCAGGGCTTTCGGTCGAGATGTGGACATGGTCGCTCTTTCTTCTTGGAGATCGGATCATGAGTATTCCGGCACACTACCGGAGCGGAATTGGTGATCGGCATGGGGCAAGCGGCCTTTTCGTGGCAGGCCGAGGGTGTGACGTTGCCGACGATCGCGTAGGCCCAGCCGGTCGGAGGCGGTTGCTGCCGCGAAGGTGGCTCCGATGGAAGTGGCGCGGTGCAGCCTTGCTCAACCTCATGCCCGCGAGCCCGTTGTTTTGAAGTCAATCAAATTGATTTAAGATTGATAGTCAGTTTCCCGCCGAGACGTCAATTGCCGGTTGGAAATTTCTGAAGCGCCTTTCGGACCGGCTCCCGGCAGACATTGTCTGGGCATGACCCTCACGAAAAACGACCGTCAAATCAAGCAGCCGAGCCTTCGCGGCGTATTCATGCAAAAAGTGTCGACTCGTCCTTCGCGTTAACTATTAAGGTACTTTTAAGTACCATAATTAACTCAACGATGGCGAATTGACCTTTCCGAACACGGGTCGATAAGCATGAGGCTGCTCGCCACGGCCCGGATTCACCCGGGATGCAACACATCCAACTCATGGACGGGTCGAACTTCCAATGACGAGCATCAATACGAACAATTCAGCGATGTCTGCCCTTCAGACGCTGCGCAGCATCAACTCCAACCTCGAAACGACGCAGAACAGCGTTTCTACCGGCTATCGGGTCGACACCGCATCCGACAACGCCGCCTACTGGTCGATCGCGACCACGATGCGGTCCGACAACAAGGCGCTTTCGGCCGTCTCCGACGCCCTTGGCCTCGGCGCAGCAAAGGTCGATACTGCCTATACGGCCATGGAAAATGCGATCGATGTCGTCGACGAGATCAAATCCAAGCTTGTGGCAGCGACGGAAGACGGTGTCGACAAATCCAAGGTCCAGGAAGAAATCACGCAGCTTCAGGAACAGCTGCTCAGCATCGCCCAGTCAGCGTCGTTCTCTGGTGAGAACTGGGTCGCGGGCGAAAGCGGCACGAAAAGCGTCGTGTCGTCCTTTGTTCGCGATGGCTCCGGCGCCGTTTCCGTTAAAGTGACGGATTATGCTCTGGATACCAGCTCCACGGGCAACGTGTTGTTCGGCATGAGCAGCGGGACGATCGATACCGCGTCCGGCATCCTCGGGACGGTGGACGCAAATGGCGATTCCGTCTATTCGCTCGACATTACCGACTTCACCACCGGTCAGATCCAGTCGGCGCTGTCAACCATCGAATCGGCGCTGTCGGCAATGACCTCTGCCGGTGCGCAGCTGGGTTCGATCTCGACGCGCATCGAACTGCAGGAAGACTTCGTCGGTGCGCTGTCCGATTCAATCGAGTCGGGCGTGGGACGGCTGGTCGACGCCGACATGGAGGAGGTCTGCCTTGCAAACGCAACAGCAGCTTGCGATCCAATCGCTATCGATCGCGAATTCGTCGTCGCAGAATATTCTGTCGCTCTTCCGCAGTTAAGCGCCTGACATATATTACGCCTGAACCAAATCCGTTGAAAAGACGATCGAGCCTGACCCACCTGGTCAGGCTCGATCGCAATTGGGGATGGAAATGCCAATAGCGCCGCGGTCTTTCAAACGCGGCGCTGTAGCACTTTGAATTGCCGCATATTTTACTCTCGATTGATTCCGATTTAAGAAATTATGCAGTAGTCTTCGCACCCTCGGCTGAGAATGCAGCGCGCCGGATCATCGCATGTCGGAACGACTTGAATCTGCCCGCCCTGATGAAACCCCCGCCATCGTCTGGCTCGGCTTCATGGCGATGTGCGTCGGCATGTTCATGGCGATCCTCGACGTTCAGGTGGTGGCGACATCGCTGCCGACCATTCAGTCGGCGCTGGGTATCGATCCCGATCAAATGAGCTGGATACAGACCGCTTATCTCATCGCCGAAGTGGTGGCGATTCCGCTCACCGGCCTCCTGACCCGACTGCTGACGATGCGATGGCTGTTCGTTACCGCCATCAGCCTGTTCGTCGCCGCCTCGGCCGGCTGTGCGGCGAGCGGCAGCTTCGGCGAGCTGGTAGCCTGGCGGGTGCTGCAGGGCTTTTCCGGCGGAACCCTGATCCCCTCGGTGTTTTCAGCCGTGTTCATTCTCTTCCCGAACGAGCGCCAGGCGCTTGCGACGACGATCGCCGGCGTTCTCGCGGTGTTGGCCCCGACCGTCGGACCGATCGTCGGCGGATGGCTGACTGAGACCTACTCCTGGCACTGGCTGTTCCTGATCAACGTTATTCCGGGCATCGTTTCGGCAATCGTCGCTGCGTGGTTCCTGCCGCGGCAGGCGCCCGATCCGTCTGAACTCGGGCATCTCGACACGCTCTCGCTTCTGCTGATGGCAACCGCATTGACGACCCTGGAACTCAGCCTGAAAGAGGCGCCGACGAGCGGCTGGACCTCGGCCTATGTGCTCAGTCTGCTGACGATCTGCCTCACATCGGGAGGCGCGTTCATATGGCGAACGCTGCGCCGACGCCGTCCGATCGTCGATCTCGGCAATTTCGGCGACCGGAACTTTCTGGTCGGCTCGGTTTTGAGCTTTGTGCTCGGCATCGGCCTGTTCGGCTCGGTCTATCTCATGCCGGTCTATCTCGCTTTCATCAGGGGACACGACGCCCTCGAAATTGGCATGACGATGCTGGTCACCGGCATCGCGCAATTGATCACGGCGCCGATCGCGGTGGCGCTGGAGAAGCGGATGGACGCGCGATTGCTGTCGGCGGCCGGTTTCGCTCTCTTTGCGATCGGTGTCGGGATGAGCGCTTTTCAGGATCCTCGTTCGGACTATGACGCGATGTTCTGGCCGCAGGTGGTGCGCGGCGTCGCTATCATGTTCTGCCTGCTGCCGCCGACGCGGCTGGCGCTCGGTACACTGCCGCCAGAGCGCATCCCCGATGCCAGCGGACTTTTCAACCTGATGCGCAATCTCGGCGGGGCCATCGGCATCGCTCTGATCGATACGATCATCTACACGCGCTCGGAGCCGCTGGGACAAGGCCTGTGGACCCGCCTTCAAGCCGGCGACGTCGAGGCTGCGTCATTCGTCGGCGCGCCTCTTCAGACGATAGCGGGGCATAATGGCAGCTTCGACGCGGATACCACGGCACTGCTCGATCCGCTGGTCCAGACCGCGGCAAGCGTCCAGGCCATCAACGAAGCCTGGATGGTGATTGCCGTCCTGACCGGCTGCGCCCTGCTCTCAGTGCCCTTTGCCAGGCGGCCAACGCCAACGTGAAAACTGGGGTTGACGAGGCCGCTCTGAACAGAATCAACCAAGCTGTTGAAAAACCTGGAGCCGAGACTGATGCTGAGATCGGGCTTTCAACTTCCTCGCCGCGAGTTAGTCTCGATGCTCAGGCATGTCTTTCAGCTGATCTTTTGTCCAGGACGTAACTGCGTGAACGTCACCATCTTCATCGCGCATGAAGTCCAGATCGCTGATCGGCACGGAAACAGGTTTCGCGCCAATGCCGAGAAACCCACCGACGTCGATGACGACATTTGCGCTGCTGCCTGAACCGTGCATGTGGTCCACGCTTCCAACCTTGTCGTCATCTGCGCCGTAGACAGTAGCGCCTTCAAGGACTGCGGGCGTTAGTTCGTCGGTGCCAAGTCTCACGTGCTTGCTGTGGTCCATTTTCAAACTCCTCCGTTCGAGCCCATGTGAAAGCCGCCGGGGTGCTGTTTGTTCCTGCGTGAGGCTAAAAGCTGACGCTCAAGAGCTATCGGCCTTTGGGAACCGTTGTCGCTCTTGGTTGTCTAAGCTCCTGTAGATGAACGGTTAACTTGGCGAATGGGTTGAAATCATCAGCCGTGCCGAGCCCCATGGCCCGATCGCGCATTTGGAGCGAAAACTGACCTATGATTTCGGCTTAAAGAACCTGTCGGCTTCCTTCATCGCGTTCTGCGCCGAGCCATACAGCGCGCTTACGGCATCGCGCATTTCGGCAAATGCCTGCATGGTTCGTGGCGAAATGTAATCGCCTCTTGCTTCAGCATTGAGCCGCAAAGCTCTCTCGCAATCGGCGGCAATTCTATCCAGCTCCGGGGAAACCCGATAGAGCCGTTCCAAAATGGCGTCGATGTCACCCTTGGCGCGTTCAGACATTCGTTCTGCCATCAAACCCTCACCGCTGTGTCCCTTTTCCCTGCAGGAGCCGAAGAACTCCTAAAACAGTGTTCCCTGCTCGGCTTCGTCAGCTACTTTCATGTCCGCGTCGCCTCGCCGGCGAAGTTCCGTCTCCGCGCTGAAGCGGAGGTCGGCATCCCGATCGCGAGCAAACGCCTGCAATGCCGCAATATCCAGCCGATCCCAGCTTTTGCCACGCTCTGGGCCAGAAGGTACTCGTGGCAAAAGACCGGGCTCGCTGCTCCATTTCACCAGTTGCTCGAAGGTGGATTCATTCAACATGTCCCGCAAATGGTGTGCGGTTACGTATGCATCGGGCATTGCGCGATGGGCGGGAAGGCCAATCGCGTGCACCAGTCCCTCGGGCATACGCAGATACCGGAGCATCTGGTTGGAGAACCTCGGCAGTTCAGGCCACAGCCGAAGTGCGCATTTCCACGTACATATCCAGGCCGCTCCGCCGGTAAATCTGGGGGTGCAGTAGCGCTGCTCGAAACTTGCCCGATGTGCAGCCAGTGCGATCACTCCACCTTCCGGCCGTAAGACGCTGGAGGCGATTTCTTTCCAAAAAGGTGCCGTCGCGACCTCCGCGTCCACGATGTGATGTATTGCCATCGTCTCAGGAGAGATCGGTCGCCCTGGATTTATAAGCAATGATCCGCGCTCTTCGTCAACCTGCCATCCCCCGTCATGGCCAAGCACGACGTCCTGCCATCCGACCTCGCAAACATCATTCAGGCCATTCCCGGCTGTTTCGAGGTCAACGACCCGGATGCGAGACTTATGATCTACCGGTTTTGATAGAATCCCACTGCTCTCGATCAACATATTTATCTATTTCGGCCGAATGCCGTAAAAGTCCAGATATCGCTCGGACACGATGCGACGGGCTTGCTAACGATTGTCGACAAGGTCGACGTGCTTAACCTGAGCGACATGGCTAAAAGAGGCCTGCTCCGCCACCAGCACTGATCAATTTGGAGAATGTTCCGAGCGGCAGGTCACTGTGCCCAATGTTCCGGAAAATAACCGGGACCACTTACCAGGCCTGAGAGATCGGGACTTTACGCGACGGCGTCACGCCTGTATTGCAGCGCCACTTCAAATCGCCTGCCGACTCGTTGGTTTTCGCGCTTTGAGCAACAAAAAGGGCGCTCCCCGGACACGGGTTGAGCGCCCTATAAGTTTTTCTCCATTGCAATCGCGGACCGAAGCCAGCGCCTGGGAATTGGGAGGCCGGTCGATCAAACCCGGCGGCAACGCGTGATTTTCGGAGACAAAAAAAGAGGGCCGACGGTAAACCGTGGCCCATTAATTGTGGAGATATAAACCTCCAGAGGGGAACAGCTGAAACGACGGAACTGGGAGGAAAGCCGTCGTGTTGCATCAGCTATGATCGTTATGCTCCTTTTTTGACCAGTTGGAAAACATTTTTTGTGCAACGCAGCTATGCAATGGCGGACCATCTAGCCGAAAGTAGTCCGTGTTTGAAGGCTGCTACCGCGCCTGGATCTTGAACTTTTTAGAAGGCGTCGATCTGGCGCCGGACTACGCCGCAATGGAACGAGCCATCCACTCGAGAAGAGGCCATGCGTGAGGATGCGATGCCTTTGATCGGGTTCGACGATTTCGCTCGATTTTACTCGGCGTCGTCGTTCGCCTTTGGGAACAGTTGCAGCACATTTGACCCGCTCGGGTGCGCGACAGTGCGAGCCTTTGGGCGCTGCGAGTTGTTTTCCCCAGCCTTTTGGACAGCTGAAACGAGACCTTCCCGCTGGCGATAATAATCTGGCTTGCCAGGCAGGGTGAGGTCAAACTCTTCAAGCATGCGCTCAATAATGTCCATCGCTTCAGCGGCCAGACCAGCATAACCTTCTTGGCGTCGTTCAAAGAAGCCATCGTATCCGGGCCTGGAAAGGTCGAGGCTATCCAACGCATAAGAAAGGGTCTTCACTCGGTTCGACAACCACAAAATTTCTTCTGAAAGCTCGGTATTAAAAAGCCCCCAGTTTGCGTCACGCGGAAGAGCAAGGGTTGGATCGGGAACGTGAAACGCGAATTGGCCTTCATCCATAGGATTGAATTCTGGCATGTCGTGAACGGCCGCATAGCTGGCTCCGACAAAATCGTCTAGGGCCAGCACCGTCAGCATCGCCAGATTTCTAACCTCGGCTTTCGGGCGCCGGTTGATCCCAGACTTCGCAAGTCGAATGACGATGGGAAGCAAGGAGCCAGCGGCTAAACCGCCAGCGCCGATCAACGCTCCCATTGCCATGATCCCTTGAGTGGTTTCGAAGAACTGCGTCAATAGTCACCTCGTTGAATAGGAGCTGCGAGTTGCATCAAGAAGCACGCACAGACGGAATCAGCGGTTTCCGTCCCAGTTTGCCTTGAACTTAAACGATAGGGAACTCCGTTCCCGCCGGTATGGCGCCATCGGGCAACCTGACGCCTCGTCACCGGCGACCACTGTTCCTTTGAGGCCTTGGCAATGACCTATCGCTGCAACTATCGAATTAGAACATCAAGTGATATCGACTGGCCTGGCTTTCAAGGACCAAATCGAGAACCGGCGATGTTGGTAAGATTTCTCTCAACCATTTTGCGTCATCCTCCAATTCCCCTCTGAAGCCAATCGACGAGATCTCAATGGCCACGGACCTTGACCGCAGTTTTCAAATGCCCCGACGCGACGAGCTTGGCCTCTTCACGATCAGCAACGGTTCCGGCCTGTCGATATCGGCGCTGCCGAACGGCACCCTGTTTGCCATCGAATATGCCGACGACAAGGGATCGGTGCAGATCAACCAGATCCAGGGCTCGCCGCTGACCGGCGGCGTCAGTCGCCTTTATCTGCGTATCGGTGGTGCGGCACCTGATGTCGTCGAGCTTGTCGGGTCTTTCGCCGATGGCAGCTTTGGGCACGATGCGACAAGTCTCTCCTGGAGCGGCAAGAGCGGCGATATCGGCTACAATGTCCGCCTCGAGCTTCATCCCTCCGAAACGGCCTGGTTCTGGCGTGTTTCCATCCGGCATCTGAAGGATGGCACGCTGCCGGTCGATCTGGTGCTGATCCAGGACGTCGGTCTTGGCGATCGCGGCTTCCTGATGAACAGCGAAGCCTATGCCTCGCAATATGTCGATCACCATATCGCCGATCACGAGACATTCGGTTCTGTCGTAATGAACCGGCAAAATCTCAAGCAGTCGGGTGTTCGCAACCCCTGGCTCGTGCAGGGCTGCCTCGATGGGGCGGCTGCCTATGCCACCGATGCGATCCAATTGGTACAGGCGAGTGACCGTCTCGGCGACTTGTTGGTCGGCCCCTTCGGCACCAACCTGCCGAGCAAACGGCGCCAGCAGGAGACGGCATGCCCCGCCATCCAGTCAAAATCGCTTTCCGTCCCGGCAAGCGGTGCGACCGCGACCTTCTTTGCCGTCTTCGCCGCGGATCATCCCGAGGCATCGAGCGATGCCGACCTTTCACGGCTTGACGAGCTTGCGGCGACAGAGGGGACGGCGGCCGATATTGCCGAGGCCGCGCCGGTCCGCAGCCTGCTCCAGGATGCTGCTTTGCTGAAGGCCGAGGCGCTGGATAAAAAAATGATCGGCCAGCTCTATCCGCAACGGAGCCTGGAAGAGCGCGTCGACGGAAAGCTTCTTTCGTTTTTCGTCTCCGACGGCGTTTTGAACCGCCATGTGGTCCTGCGCGACAAGGAGCTCTTGGTAGCGCGCCGTCACGGGGCGATCGTCAGAAGCGGTGAGAATATGCTGCTCGACGATAGGACGCTTGCCGCGACCTGCTGGATGCAGGGTATTTTCGCGGCCCAGCTGACGATCGGCAATACGTCCTTTCACAAGCTCTTTTCGGTCTCCCGCGACCCCTACAATCTGACCCGCGCCAGCGGGCTGCGCATCATGGCCGATGTCGGCGCCGGCTGGCAGCTTCTGGCGGTGCCGTCGGCTTTCGAAATGGGGCTCAGCGATTGCCGCTGGATCTATCGCCTCCCTGAATGCACGATCATCGTGTCGGCGGTCGCCTCCGGCGAGGATGCGGCGATGCAGTGGACCGTCTCCGTCGAGGGCGAGCCGTGCCGCTTCCTGGTGTTTGGTCATGTCGTGCTCGGCGAGCGCGAATATGATGCGGGCGGGCAGATCGAATTCGATACGTCGGGCAAACGCATTCTTTTCCGGCCGGACCCGGCCTGGCTCTGGGGCGAGCGTTATCCCGACGCCGGCTACTGGCTGGTGAGTTCGACGCCCGATGCCATCGAAGAGATCGGCGGCGACGAACTGCTCTACAGCGATGGGGTAACACGCAACGGCGCTTTCGTGGCACTACGATCACTGATGACGCAGGCGCTGTCGTTCGCTGTCGTCGGCTCGATGACAGATGCGGCGGAAGCCGAGCGCCTGGCGCAGCGTTATCAGGCCGGCGTCACCGATGAAGCCATGCTTGCCCCGGCATCGAAATTCTGGCGGAACACCGTGCGCGGCCTGACGGTCGCCAGCACGTCACCCGACCTTGCCGCGCAGACGACCCTGCTGCCCTGGCTCGCCCATGATGCAATCGTGCATCTAAGCGTGCCGCACGGCCTCGAGCAATATACGGGTGCGGCCTGGGGCACACGCGACGCCTGCCAGGGGCCGATAGAATTCCTGCTCGCCTACGAGCATGACCGCGAAGCCAAGCAGGTGCTGAAAACCGTCTTCAGCGAACAATACCTGGGAAAAGGCGACTGGCCGCAATGGTTCATGCTGGAGCCCTATGCCAACATCCGGGCGGGCGATAGTCACGGCGATATCGTCGTCTGGCCGCTGAAGGCGCTCTGCGACTATATCGAAGCGACCGGCGATCTCGCCATCCTCGACGAGAAAGTCTCCTGGCGCGATGAAAAGACGATGGCCAGGGCGGAGCTCGACACTATCGCAATCCATGTCGAGAAGCTGCTCGATACCGTTCGCGAAGCTTTCATCCCCGGAACGCATCTGATCCGCTATGGCGAGGGAGACTGGAACGATTCTCTGCAGCCGGCCGATCCGCATCTGCGCGACTGGATGGTCAGCAGCTGGACCGTTGCCCTGCTCTACGAGCAGATCGTGCGTTATTCGGCGATCCTGCGCCGCCTCGGCCATGGCGGCAAGGCGAAAGGCTTGAGGAAGATCGCAACGGCGATGCGCCGGGATTTCAACCGCCATCTCGTGCGCGACGGCGTCGTGGCCGGCTACGGTATCTTCGATCCCAGCCATGACGGCGTCGAATTGCTGCTGCACCCGAGCGACCGGCGCACCGGCCTGCATTTTTCGCTGATCTCGATGACGCAGGCGATGCTCGGCGGCCTCTTCACGCCGGCTCAAAGACAGGGTCATATGAAGCTGATCGAAGAGCATCTGCTCTTTCCCGACGGCGTACGACTGATGGAGAAGCCCGCGACCTATGCCGGCGGACCCGAGACGCTGTTTCGCCGCGCCGAATCCTCCTCTTTCTTCGGCCGCGAGATCGGGCTGATGTATGTGCATGCGCATCTGCGCTACTGCGAAACGCTGGCGCTTGATGCCGACGCGGAAGAGCTCTGGAAGGCGATCGCCGTCGTCAACGCGATTTCGGTCACATCGGCGTTGCCGCATGCATCACTGCGCCAGCGCAACACCTATTTCAGCAGCAGCGATGCGGCTTTCCATGACCGTTATCAGGCAGCGGCCGAATGGGAGCGCGTCAAGGCGGGAAAGATCGCCGTCGACGGCGGATGGCGGATCTATTCAAGCGGCCCCGGGCTTTACACCAGGAGCTTCGTCGAAAATATCCTCGGCTTCAAACGGCGCTTCGGCCGCCGCAAACGCAAGCCGCTTCTTCCCGCGGTCCACGCCTCTGCCGATCTGCAAACCGACCACGCCGTCTGGCGCCGGCTGATGAAGCCGAAGCCTGAGGTGTGAAGCGGGCGCGCCTCATACACCGCGGCATTATGCGGTAGCGTCACGCAACTCTTCGAAGCGCGCGGCGCTCTTCGACAGGTGGCTTCGGATGGCGCGGCGCGCGGCGGGCTCGTCGCGGTCGCGGATCGCCGCGAATATGGCATGGTGTTCCCTGCGCATGCGCGCCGCGTGGCGCTTGCGCTCGGCTGATGTCATCTTGTCCAGGCGCGCCCATTGCCGTGGCACCATGATGTTCCCGAACGTATCGAAGAGACGGCCGTAATAGGAGTTCTGCGTCGCGACCAGAATGGACCTGTGGAAGGCGTAGTCTTCTTGCGCGCCGTATCCACCCTCCTCAAGCGCCTTGTCGAGGGCATCGAGACGATCCTGCATGCGGTCGATATCCTCCTGGGTGCGCCGCAACGCGGCAAGACCGGCGGCTTCGTATTCGACCCCCATGCGCAGCTCCAGCACGCGCAGAACCTCGTCGATCGACTGCAGGTCGTTGGGAATGATGGAGAAGGATCGGGGCGTCGGATCGTTCGAGACGAAAGCCCCAAGGCCTTGCCGCGTGGTGATCAGCCCCTTCGCGCGCAGCGCTGCGAGCGCTTCGCGAACGATCGTCCGGCTGACGCCTGTCGCAATCATGATCGCCTGTTCGGTCGGCAGGCGCTGGCCGGGCTTCAGGTCGCCGGACTCGATTTGCGCCGTCAGCATATCGGCAAGGTTGCTACGCAGGTTCGGCGCCTGCTGAATGGTGTTGAAGACCGCGTTGTCCTTGTCTGCCATCCTGTTTCGAGATCCTGGTGTCGAGGCGGCTGCGCCGACCCGTTTCCTGTTCGCATTCCACATATAAGTCGAGAGCGTCGGCAGCGGCCCTCGCTCACAATCCCGAAAATCCGAAATCGATTTTCGGGGTTATGCGCAGATCAAGCGATAGAGCGTCCTGGCGCGTCTGAAAAGACGCGAGGCGCTCTCGGTGTGATCGGTTGGTGAGACCGATCAGCGCGCCAGCCAGCCGCCATCGACGGGCAGCACCGTTCCATGCACGTAGTCGGATGCCGACGATGCCAGGAATACCGCCGCACCGCCGAGTTCGGACGGCGTTCCCCAGCGCCCGGCCGGGATGCGGGAAAGGATGGCGGCATTGCGGTCGGCATCCTCGCGCAGCGCCGTGGTGTTGTTGGTGACGAAGTAGCCAGGGGCAATGGCGTTGACGTTGACGCCCTTGCCGGCCCATTCGCAGGCAAGCAGCTTGGTCAGTCCGGCGAGGCCGCTTTTCGAGGCGGTATAGGACGGAATCCGGATGCCGCCCTGGAAGGAGAGCAGCGAGGCGATGTTGATGATCTTGCCCCTGCCCTGGTCGACCATATGGCGGCCGGCTGCCTGCGACAGGAAGAAGGCGGTCTTCAGATTGACGTCGATCACCGCGTCCCAGTCTTCCTCGGTGAAATCGAGCGCATCGGCGCGGCGGATGATGCCGGCATTGTTGACGAGGATGTCGAGGCCGCCGAAGGTCTGGATGGCCTCAGTGACGATTCCCTTGACCGGTTCGATGCTGGCAAGGTCGGCCTTGACGACATGGAAGCGGCTTCCCGCTTCCTTCACCAGCGCCTCGGTTTCGTCCATCGAGGAGCGCCCGACGGCGACGATCGACGCACCGGCTCCTGCCAGTGCGGCCGCGATGGCCTGGCCGAGGCCAGTATTGGCGCCGGTGACGACGGCAGTCCTGCCGGAAAGGTCGAAGGGATTTGCCACGACGCTCACCTCAGATCCGCAATGGCGATATGGTCCATGTCGGTGAAGCTCTTATTGTCGCCGGCCATCGCCCAGATGAAGCTGTAATTCTTGGTGCCGGCGCCCGAATGGATCGACCAGGGCGGCGAGATGACCGCCTGTTCGTTGGCGACAAGCATATGCCGGGTCTGCTGCGGCTCGCCCATGAAGTGGAAGACGCGCTGCTCTGCTTCGAGATCGAAATAGAGATAGGCTTCCATGCGGCGGTCATGCGTGTGGGCCGGCATTGTGTTCCAGACGCTGCCCGGCTCGATCATGGTGAAGCCCAGAGTGAGTTGGCAGGACTGGCAGACCTCAGGATGGATGAACTGGTAGATCGACCTCTTGTTGGCCGTCGCGGCTTCGCCCGGCGTCAGGTGACGGGCCTTTTCGCGGGTGAGCAACACGGTCGGGTGCGCTTGATGGGCTGGCGTCGAGACCAGATAGAACTTTGCCGGATTGGCGGTATCCGTGCTCTCGAATCTGATGTCCTTGGAACCCTTGCCGACATAGAGGCAATCATATTTGGCAAGATCGTAATTCGTGCCGTCGACGATGATGCGGCCGGCACCGCCGATGTTCAGAGCGCCCAGTTCACGTTCGGCAAGGAAGGTTTCCTGTCCGATCGCTGTCGGCGCCGTCAGCGTCAGCCCGGGGCCGATCGGCGTCGCGCCGCCAATGACCATCCGGTCGTAATGCGAGTAGGTGAGCCGGATCTCGCCGCTCGCGAAGACGGTTTCCACCAGAAATTGACGCCTCAGCGTCTCCGTGTCGAAATCACGCACGGCCTCCGGATGGGAGGCGTGCCTCACGTCGATCTGCATGTCAATTTTCCTTCCGCTTCATTGTCGCCAGGGGTCGTCGCTATTGCGCAAGCCGGTCTTGTCCGGCGTATTCCGCTGCGGCGGTATCCATCCGGTTACATAGTTGTACGACAAGTTTGGTGTCAACAGCTTTGTCGGTGCGCGCTTTAGGAGATGCACGGGCCGGCAAGAGCACGAAAGCAAAATTGGGAATAAGAGCAAAACGCCGGAGGTGATGACACCATCGTCATGCGATGGATCGATCGCAGGCGGTCGCTCTTGGCGCGATCCGGCAATGCTATCGCCCAAAACGAAAAAGCCTGCCGCGGGAGGAGGTGCGGCAGGCTTTCGTAAAAAACCGAACGACAGCTGGGAGGAGGAGTGCTGTCATTCCACAGACGACCCTGGGAGGAGGATGGGGCGCCTGTATATCGAAGGGATGCGGGAGGAGGTGCATCGCTTCGATAGAAATAATCATACTTATTTGTTGCTCAGTTGGTAGGCATTTCTTTGCAGGGCAGCTATGCGTTATGCGAAAAGCGGGAGGCTCGATCGCCTTGATTCCACCTTGCCGGAAGCACAAAAGCAAAGCGCCCGCTCGGGAAGAAGCAGGCGCTGACATGGTCTTGAAAATGCTTGGTCTAAGCTGCCGTTAGCGGGCGATGGCTGCGCGCGCGACGTTGCGGATGTCGCCGCGGCCGATGCCGAGGTCGTCCAGTTCGCGTGCGGACATACGACCCAGTTCGGCGACCGTCTGACGGTACTTGCGCCAGTTGTTGAAAGAGCGTGCTACGTTCATGATGATCCCCTTTCGTGGGCTTTCGAAGCTTAGCTGCCAGTCCTTGGCGCTTTGTTCGCTTCGATGAGTTGTATATAGTATGGGGCATCCGATTATTGCAGCGCCAATGCATCACTGCACCTATGCGGCAGTTGCATGGGTCGCCATATCTAGCAGCCAATCAGGATCCGATCTTCGCGGTCAGAGTTTGAAACGATCGAAGGCCGTCAGCCGCACCATCGGCGGCTCCGCTTCGGCCCATCGGTAAATATCCGAGCGCAGATAGGAGAGCTCGTCGTTGAGATCCTCTTCGCCGACTTCGATCCACCAGGACTTCAGGCGGCCGTCGCTGCCGTCCGACCAGCGATAACCCCTCGCCTTCAGATGATCCTTCATCTCGAACGGGCTGTGTTCGGCAAAGACGCGGATGCGCGTGCGCTGGCTGGCGCGGTAAAGCTCGGTGAACGGGCTTTCCCCGTCGTGTTGCTCTCGATCGAGGATTTCCAGCAGCGCATGGCAGTCGTCTACGGCACGATGGCCTTCATGGAAATATCCGGCCTGGCCGACGAGATAGCCGAGCTTCGTGCCTTCGAAGCCGCGGGCGCTCCAGTCGATCTCCGAAACCGAGCATGCCCAGGCCTTGCCGGTGAAAATCTCTGAGAAGGCCTCGCAGAACGGCCGGTCGAATCCGGCATTATGGGCGATGATCAGATCCGCCGGCTCGATCAGAGTTCTCAGCGACTGGATATCGATGAGCTGCCCTTCGACCATCGCATCGGTGATACCCGTCAGCCGGGTGATCTCGGGCGGGATCGGCCGGGGCGGCTGTTGCAGGCCGCCGTAAATGCCGACGATATCGCCGATCGCCCCATCATCGTTGAAGGTGAAGGCGACGGCGCCGATTTCGATGATCTCGTCGCTGCGGTGGTTGAGACCGGTGGTCTCCGTATCGAGAATGACGCCAAGGCGCGAAAATCCGGGCCGTTTGACTGACGCAATCGGGCGGGCGACCAGCTTTCTCAAGATGCGATAGTTGCCGCTCTCTTCGAGCGCCCGCGCCATGTCCTCATCGGAGTGGACGACCGGCTGCGACGGCCGCCGGCGCGCTGGACCGCGCGCCTTAGCCGTCACGGGCGATGCCTTGGCAAACATGTCGAGTTGCGAATCTCTGTGCACGCTCATCGAATCTATATGTCACGCAGACGCGATTTAATCCATCGCACGCACAGCGCTGCGCCTCTTTTCGAGAGGCGCAAAGGACGCAACAAAGCATGTCGCGCAAAAGTGTGGAGCGGTTTTGCGACACGACATGCGCAAAACAAAGACCTAAAGCGTGGCAAGCGAATCTGAAAGATCGCGACGCGCTTTAGCGCGTTGAATTATGCAGTAGCCAGATGCGATGGGGTATAAACGCCTGCCGATTTGTCCGGCGGGAAGCGCAGCCGGCAGACCGCGCCAGGACTGCGGTTGTCGATCGTCACCTCGCCGCCGTGCATGCGCAGGATGTCGCGAACAAGGTTGAGGCCGAGGCCGGCACCGCGTCCGTCGTGATGGCGCTTGAAGAACGGCTCGAATATCCGATCCTCCATATCGGCGGGGATGCCCGGTCCCTCGTCGCTGACTTCGATCCAGTTGCAGCCTGATGTCAGCGAGATGATGCCTTTCCTGCCGCCGTGGTTGATCGCGTTCTGCAGGATGTTCATCAGGGCGCGCTGCAGCGCCAGGGGATCGCCCTCGATCTCGCCGGCGCCGTCGACATCGAACTGCACCGTGTAACCGGCGGCAAAGGCCAGTGGCGCCATCTCGATGATAACCTTCCTCGCCAGTTGGCCGAGATCGATCTTGATGAACTGGACCTTGCCCTGTTTCAGTCGCTGAAGATCGAGCATCTGCTCGGTGAGAACCGCAAGCCTTGCGGCATCTTCCAAAAGGTCGGTCTTGATCGAACTGTGCGGCAGGGATCCAATTCTCGTATTCAAAATGGCGATCGGTGTGCGCAGTTCATGGGCGGCATCGGTCAGAAACCGTTCCTGCCGCTCATAACCCTCGTCGAGACGGCCGAGCGCGCGGTTGACGGCATGCACCAGCGGCGCGATCTCTTCGGGAGTATCGTTTTCCGACAGCCGCCCGCCACGCTGGTCGATATCGATCGTATCGGCCTGGAGCGCGGCCTGGTCGATCCCGACCAGCGACCTTCGCACGACCAGCGGCGTCGCGATCAACGCACCCAACGCCATCACTGCGACGATCGGAATAACAATTTTCGCAAGGACCAGCGAAAGCTTGAGCAGGATGAAGGTGGACGAGTTTGGGCCGTCGGTGCCCGTCAGAAACTGCACCTGTCCCCCATCCGTGGCAATCCACTTCATTCGGGCAGCCGGACGGTCGTGGTCGTCGAGATTCGAGCCGAATTTGGCCTGGCCGACATGATCGAGCGTGTTGCCGATTGCGGCGTATTCTTCCGGAACCGGGCCCTCGGTCAAAACATGACCCTGCAGGTCGCGTATGGTGTACCAGAGATCGGGCGCGTCCTTGCGCAGCTGTCGCAGATCCTCGGTCTCCCTCAGGCTCAATTCTCCGGTGGGCTGGCGGAACACGGCCTGGCGCAGGACCTCGATCGTGCCCTCCGTCGACCTGAATTCGGATATCTTGCCAACCGAAATCAGCACGATCATCACCAGGATGAGGACGACCGATTGGACGGCAAGGAGCCGCCAGAACAGGCGCTTGCGCAGCGAATAGGAGCATCGTTTGCTCATGATGCTTCACGCAGGAGATAACCCACGCCCCGGATAACGTTGATGACGACACCTGCTTGCGATGCCGCCAGCTTGCGCCGCAACCGCGATATGTGGGAATCGAGCGCGTTCGACTGGATCTCGTCGTCGAAGCCGAAGACCGCTTCCATCAAGGCCGGTCGCGGCACCATACGACCGGCACGGCGCATGAGGCATTCGAGCACCAACGCCTCCCGGCGCGGCATTTCCAAACGCAGGCCGGAGACGATGATGTCGCAATAGGTCGGATCGAACGAAAGCCGCCCGATCGAGATCAGCGCCGGGCGCAAGGTTTCGGAGCGGCGCATCACGGCACGCAGCCGCGCCAGAAGTTCGTCGAAGACGAAGGGCTTGGCAAGGTAATCGTCGGCCCCGGTCTCAAGGCCGGTGATCTTGTCTGGAACCTCTCCCTTGGCGGTAATGACGATGATCGGCAACGTCAGCCCCTTCTTGCGGATCTTCGGAATGAGTTCGAGACCATCGCCGTCGGGCAATTGCCGATCCAGAAGCACGGCGTCGTAGGCGCCGTCGCCGATCACCATCTCGGCGTCGCACAGCGTCGAAACGTGATCCATCACCATGTCGTGCCTGGTCAGGGCGCCTCGGAGCGCCACGGCCATTTGAGGTTCATCCTCGATCAGTAGTATGCGCATCTCACATTCCTATCGGGGGTGCCTATCGGGGACTGCCGGTCCACAGGTGGAAACCAAATCACCATCAAGCAAGTCTGCGGTGCCTTCAGAGCATCGAATGGAAGATCGCCGCCTCGTAGCAAAGGATCCTATCCATCATGATGCACGGCGCTGCTCGATCAAAGCCATCGGTTGGTACCTGCGGCTGATGCGGTAGACTGCGGCCGGCGTGATATTGCGCAAGGTCCAGTCGATCCTCTTTGAGACAAGACCGAGGGAGTCGAGGATTTCGATGGGCACCGAGCATTTTGGGCCAAAGGTCAGGCCCGCAAGGCGCGGGCCTGATGGCGTGATCGAAGCGATGCACAGCGGCGCACGAAGCCAAGCAAGAAGAAAGCATCGTCGATCGAAACGTGGCATTGGACCTTCACAGTGGCTGATTGATTCCACCCATGAACCGGCTCAACATTGCAACAGTCTGTCATGTCGCAGTAACGGTGACGCAGACGCAGATTTTTATGTCTGAGACGCGACCTTCCGCTGCGCTGTTCTGAGCCCCTTCCTGTCGATCCAGCTTTTGATTTCGGCGGCAATCGCCTCGGGCTGGTCCTCGGGGGCAATGTGGCGCGCCGGCCCGCACCCCCTGATCTCCAGGCTGGCGATATTGTCGCGGCACCACGATATCATCTCGCTGCCGATCAACAGCGTTTCGGAGGGACCGTCGAAGGTCAGCAACAGCTTGGGAGTCTGAGGACTGGCGGAAAGCCAGCGGTCATAGGCCTCGATCCTGGCGACCACGTCGGCCGGCTCGCCGTTGATCGGCATGGCGCGCGGCCATTCCAGCAGCGGGCGCCGGCTGTTACGGTCCGGATAGGGTGCTCGGTAGACATCCCAGTCGGCATCGCTCAGCCCTTTCAGCGTGGTCGCGCGCAAGGCCTGTTCGATGAAGAAATTTTCGTCGAGGACCTTGGTCTCGCCGGTTCCCGCACCCCGCAACAGTTCATAACGCGCCTTTCCGCCGCCCGGCAGATCATACCAGCCCATCGGCCGCAGGATGGTTTCCATGAAGGCGATGCCGCGCACCCGCTCGACGTGGCGTGAAGCCCAGTCGAATGCCAGCGCGCCGCCCCAGTCGTGGCCGACGAGCACGACGTCGTCGAGGTCAAGCGCATCGAACCAGGCGTCGAGATAGGCGATGTGATCGCCATAGCGATAGCCGATATCGGGTTTGCCGGAGCGTCCCATGCCGATGAGATCGGGCGCTAGGTAGCGGCCAGGCCCGATACCGGGCATGATGTTCCGCCAGAGATGCGATGAGGTGGGATTGCCGTGAAGGAAGACGATCGGGTCGCCCTCCCCCAGCTCCTCGTAGGAGATGAACGAGTTGAGGATATCGATGGTCGGCATAGGGAGCTCCACGCTTTCGTGCTATATAGGCAGGCGACTGTCCATTTATCATGTAGACAGGTAACTGTCTATATCGCTGCGCGGGGTTTCATGTCGTCTTCTTCCCTTGGCCTGTTGTTGCGTCTGGTCCATCAGCATTGGACACAGGCCGTGGAAGCGGCACTCGATGAGGCCGGCTACGGCGATATCCGCCCGCCGCACGCCAATGTCTTTACCTTCGCGCGGCCGGAGGGCATCCAGGTCAGCGAGCTGACCAAGCTCGCCCGTGTTCGCAAGCAGACGATGACGCAGGCCGTGGAAGAACTCGAGCGCTTGGGTTATGTCGAGCGCCGGCCCGATCCGACTGACCGGCGTGGCCGGCTGGTGTTTCTGACGGAAAAAGGCCAGGGGGTCAGGCCGATAGCGATGGCGGCGGGCCGGCGCGTCGATGAAAGCTGGGCCGCCCTGACCAGCCAGCAGCAGATGGACGATTTGCGGACAGCACTCCGGCGGCTGCTGGAGCAGCTGCAATAGCGAAGCGGGGCTGGCTTGAGACGACCCTTTCCACTTAACCGTCGCACGACCGAAGGAAAATACATGCCTGGTGACAACAGCAAAGGTGCCGACGAGGACGTCGTCATCATCGGGGCCGGTGCCGCCGGCATTGCCGCCGCCCGTCGCCTACAGGCAATCCGCCCGGATCTTTCCATCCTCCTGCTTGAAGCTGGCGATCGTCTCGGCGGTCGCGCCTGGACGGTTGGACTGCCTGAGGCCGCCGATATCGGGCTCGATCTCGGCTGCGGCTGGCTGCATGGCGCGCGGACCAATGCCTGGACTGCGATCGCCGGAGAGGTCGGACTGACGGTCGACCACACACCTGCGCCCTGGAACGATGGCGGACGGCGGCTTCAGCGGGATGACGCAAAGGCGCGTGCGGCAAGGCAGGCGATCGGCGCCTATTTCGAGCGGCTGGAGAGCCACGCGGGCAATGATGCAGCCATGGCCGATATGCTCGAGCCCGGCAATCCCTGGAACGGCCAGATCCGGGCGGTCGGTACCTACATCACCGGCGCCGAACTGGAGCGGTCGTCGGTCGTCGATTACAACAGATATGATCCCGGCCCCGGCCCTGACTGGCGGGTGCGCGAGGGCTATGGGACGCTGGTCTCGCTTTACGGTAAGCCGGTTCGGGCAAGGCTCGGCACCGAAGTTACCCGCATCGACCATCGTCATGCCGGCCGTATCGGCATCGAGACGAACCAGGGTGTGCTCACTGCCCGCGCGGTGCTGGTGACCGTTTCGACGAATGTGCTTGTTGCCGGCAAGATCGCCTTCGACCCGCCTTTGCCTGACAAAATCGAGGCAGCAGCCCGTTTACCGCTCGGGCTCGCCGACAAGCTGTTCTTGAGGCTCACAAATCGGGAGGCGTTGCCGGCGGACACGCATATGCTCGGCTCCAACAGTCGCGGCGCAACCGGCACCTATCAGCTCCGGCCGTTCGGCGCGCCCGTCGTCGAGGCATATTTCGCCGGCGACCTCGCGCATCATCTGGAGGGGCAAGGCAGAGAGGCTGCCTTCTCCTTCGCGGCAGATGAACTGGCGGCACATTTCGGTGCCGACATCCGCAAGGAGCTGTCGGTCGCCGCGATGTCGGCCTGGGCAGCAGCGCCCCATATCGGCGGCTCCTATTCCTACGCCGAACCCGGCGCCTCCGATCAACGCGGCCGTCTCGCCGCGCCGCATGACGAGCGGATCTTCTTTGCCGGCGAGGCCTGCTCGACGTCGCGTTATTCGACGGCGCACGGCGCCTACGAGACCGGTGTCGCCGCAGCCGATCGGATCGCCGGTTCGTTTTGGCAAAATCCGTGATCCTCGCCGGGCACGACGGCAGGCAGGAATATTTTTTTCTCACTTGGTCGCGCGGGCGGGATTGGTTATGCTGCCCTCGCCCCTGAGCTCCCAGCCCAGGACGCTATACGTCATCCGGCGGCAAGCGGCCGCCCTCAAGCACAATATTGTCATTGTCATTGATTGCAGGAGCCCCGGCTTCTACCCCGACGTTTGCACGTCGGCTGCGGGTATCCGCATGAGGAGGAAAAGATGGATTATCGCAAGCTCGGTCCCAGCGGGACCGTCGTCACCGCCTATTGCCTCGGCACCATGACCTTTGGCGCGGAGGCCGACGAGGCCGCCTCGCACAAGCTGCTCGACGATTATTTCGCCTGGGGCGGCAATTTCATCGATACCGCCGATGTCTACAGCGCCGGCAAGTCGGAAGAGATCATCGGACGCTGGCTGAAGGCCCGCCCGACCGAGGCCCGCCAGGCGATCGTCGCCACCAAGGGACGCTTTCCGATGGGCAACGGACCCAATGATATCGGCCTGTCGCGCCGGCATCTTAGCCAGGCGCTCGACGATTCGCTCCGCCGCCTCGACCTCGAGCAGATCGACCTCTACCAGATGCATGCCTGGGACGCGCTGACCCCGATCGAAGAGACGCTGCGTTTCCTCGACGATGCGGTATCCTCCGGCAAGATCGGCTATTACGGCTTCTCCAATTATGTCGGCTGGCACATTGCCAAGGCCTCGGAGATCGCCAAGGCGCGCGGTTATACCCGTCCGGTGACGCTGCAGCCGCAATATAACCTGCTGGTGCGCGACATCGAACTCGAGATCGTCGCGGCCTGCCAGGATGCCGGCATGGGTCTGTTGCCGTGGTCACCGCTCGGCGGCGGCTGGCTGACCGGCAAGTACAAGCGCGACGAGATGCCGACCGGCGCCACCCGCCTCGGTGAAAACCCCAATCGCGGCGGCGAATCCTATGCGCCGCGCAATGCGCTGGAGAGAACCTGGGCGATCATCGCTGTCGTCGAAGAGATCGCCAAGGTGCATGGCGTCAGCATGGCGCAGGTGGCGCTCGCCTGGACAGCGGCGCAGCCGGCGATCACCTCCGTGATCCTCGGCGCCCGCACACCGGAACAGCTCGCCGACAATCTCGGCGCCATGAAGCTCAAACTCTCCGACGACGAGATGGCGAGACTGAACGATGTGAGCGCGCCTCAGCCGTTCGACTATCCCTACGGCAAGGGCGGCATCAACCAGCGCCATCGCAAGATCGAGGGTGGGCGCTGAGCCCTCCTTCCGCCTCCGAACGAACCCTGTCCGCTTCTCGCCGAGGCGGACAGGATGCCAGTCGATGGCGGCGAGACGATCAGGCGACGCCCGCTTCCATGAAAAAGCCGCCATGTTTCCATGGCGGCTTGACGGCCTGTCTGCTTGGGAGGCGATTTTAGGCCGGAAGCTGGAAGACCACGTTGGCGATCAGGACGATCGCCAGGCCGCCGGCGAGTGCGAGATAAGGCAGCATGCCGGCTTTCTTGACGCCGAGATCCTGGCCGACCAGGCCGAGATCCTCCATCGCGCCTGCCGGGAACTTGCCGCCGTCGCGCACATAGTGGCGATAGGCGAAGACCGGCAGGATCAGGGCGGCGAAGATGAAGCCAACCCAGAGCGCATTGGAATAACCCCAGACCTTGGCGCCGGCGCCGAGAAACAGCGCGTTGACGAAGGCCAGCACGGTGTTAAGGCCGATCAGCCAGGTCGGCGCCTTCCAGGGGCGTTCGATATGGCCGGAATCCATCCGGTGAATCCAGCCGGAATTGAGGTTCAGGAAGTTGAAGATGATGTAGCCGACATTCGAGACGGCGAGCACGAAGAAGTAGCCGCCGACATCCGAGGCGATCGCCAGCAGGAAGAGATTGAAGGCGAAATCGGTCCACATCGCCCTGGTCGGCGCGCCGTGCTCGTTGACGTGGTCGAGATATTTCGGCAGCCAGCCGTCCTTCGAGCCCTGGTAGAGCGTGCGCGAGGAGCCGGCCATCGCGGTCATGATGGCGAGGAAGAGTGCCATGATCATCAGTACGACGAGCAATTGAGTGACGATCCGGCCGGCGCCGATCAGGCCGCCGAGCGCTTCGGCAACACCTGTGCCGTCGACGATGCCGGGGGCCAGCATGCCTGCATGGCCGAGAACGCCCTGGAAGGCGAAGGGCACGAGGAAGAAAAACAGGCAGCAGGCAAGGCCGGAATAGAAGATCGCCTTGAAGGTGTCGGTCTTCGGGTTCTTGAGTTCGCGGGTGTAGCAGACGGCCGTCTCGAAGCCGTAGGTCGACCAGGCGGCGATATAGAGGCCGCCGAGGAACAGCGTCCAGCCGCCATTGCTCCAGGTGCCGTCGGCAGCGGCATAGGCCGCCGTCGGCGGCACGAGGCCGGTGACGTTGGTGGCGAGGATCTGACCGCTGACGATCGGATAGAGGCCGATGATGAGCAGCGGCACCAGCACGATGATTGCCAGCCACTTCTGCACGCTTGCCGTTTCCGAAATGCCGCGATGCTGAATCGCGAAGATGATCAGCATCAGCATGCCGCCGATGAAGAAGGTGGCGTTGATATTGGCGGTGGCGAGGAAGGGAATGTTGAAGCTCAAGAGCGACCAGCTGCGGATCGCCGGCGTCAGCGCTGCGATACCGTCGGTGCCGAGCAATGCCTTGACGGCGTCATCCGGCGTGGTGCCGGTATGGGCTGCGATATATTCGGCGACGCGGGGGCTGTCGGCCGTGATGGAAGCGGCATGCGCTGAGATCCAGTCGAGGACCATTTGCGAATCCGCTGCAGGAATCGGGTAGAATGCGTTGAGGATGTAACCGGCGGCGATGGCGCAGCCGAGCGACAGCACCGGCGACCAGGCAAACCAGTTGCACCAGACGGAGAGCGGCGCGATGAATTTCGAATAACGCAGCCAGGCGGTGGCGCCATAGACCGAAGCGCCGCCGGATTTGTTGGCGAACATGCCGGCGATTTCGGCATAGGTGAAGGATTGCAGAAAACCCATCACCATCGAGATGATCCAGACGACGAAGGCGAGCTTGCCCGTCGTGCCAGCGATGCCGCCAATGGAGAAAAGAACGAGCGGCGGCACGCCCGCAGCCACCCAGAATGCGCCCTTCCAGTCGAGCGCACGTACAAGCTTACCTTCGGTGCCGGATACAATCCCGGCCTCCACAACGTCTGTCATCGGTGAAATTCCCCATTCTATTTGTTCCGGACGTATCTTTGTACGTCTCCCTGAACGTGTCTCCCTGACGGTCTCAAGCCCGCTCGGATGATTTTGACGATCCGTGTTCCCGACGGATTCCCCGAGTCTCAACTCTTTATGCATAGTGAAGATATTTTCTTTTTAGTCAACATCACTTTACTTTCCCGGGGCATTTTGTAACCTGCATGGGTGGGTGTCCGAGGACGCCCGATCCTCCCATGAGGGCAGTATGCGAGAACTTCATCCTGCTACGACGGGCCTGCGGCCGGCCGCTCCGAGCCTCGTGCACTATCCCGGCATTTCCACCTTGCCGGAAGGAACCGAGCGCTACAGGGCAAAGGGCGGCGGATCGGTCGTTGTGCGCGTCGAGCCGGGCGATGGCGTCATCGTCATCGACAGCGAGGGCGGACAGGTCTGCGAAATCTCCTTCCTCGACGAGAAAGGGCGGTTCCTGGCGGCCGGTCTCGGAACGGCATTCAGCAATTCAGCCGATGGTTTGAAGGCCATTCTTCAAGCGGAAGATGAGGGTGCTGCCCGCACGCGTGCAGCGCTTCAGCGTCGCGGCGCCGATCTTGCAAAGGCCGGCGCGCTCAGCATTTTCGGGTCGGGATCGACCCCGGGCAGCAGGGCGGAATTCACGATTTCCATGAAGGGCCTGCTGATCGTCGCAGCACCGGCCAGCGCCATGTCGCCGGAGGCGCAGGATACAGCGACGCCGATCGAGATCAGGATCAAGCGCAGCCTGCTGATCCGCGATTATGCCTCCGCTTTGCCGGAACCGGCCGCCGATCCGGTCGAGGATATTCGCATCCGGGCGGCGACCGCGGCGGCCTATTTCGTGCGTGCCGGCGAATTCATCCAGATCATCGACGTCTATGGACGCCAGTGCACCGATTTCCAGGCGTTTGCCGCCCGCAAGGTCGACAAGGGCCTCGACCTGGCGCTCGATTCCACCGTCACCCGCACGCTGCTCGGCCGCAGCTATCCGATGCCGGGTCTCCCTTCGAAGGCCTTCGACCGCGACTTCGAGCCGCTGGTCGAAATCGTCCAGGATACGGTCGGCCGTCACGACGCTTTCGCGACCGCCTGCAATTCGCGCTACTACGACGACATGGGTTATCCCGGCCACGTCAACTGCACGGACAATTTCAATGCGGTGCTGGCGCCTTACGGCATTGCCGGCCGCAAGGGCTGGGAAGCGCTGAACTATTTCTACAACACCAATATCGACCACAATAACCAGCTCTATCTCGACGAGCCCTGGTCGCGTCCCGGCGATTATGTGCTGATGCGGGCGCTGACCGATCTCGTCTGCGTCTCCTCGTCCTGCCCTGACGATATCGACGCTGCGAACGGCTGGGATCCGACGGATATCCACGTCCGCACCTTTTCCGGAAAAGAGAAATTCTCACGAGCGGTGGCCTATCGCATGACCCCAGATGCCGACGCCGAACTGACGCGCGAAACCGCCTTCCATCCCCGCCTCTCCGCCTTGACACGCGACTACACCGAATATCGCGGCTACTGGCTGCCGAACCGCTTTTCCAGCGAAGGGCCGGTCGAGGAATACTGGGCCTGCCGCGAGCGCGCCGCCGTCATCGATCTCTCGCCCTTGCGGAAATTCGAGGTGACGGGGCCGGATGCCGAGGAACTGCTGCAATATTGCCTGACGCGCGACGTGCGCAAACTGTCGACCGGCCAGGTCGTCTATTCCGCCATGTGCTACGAAAACGGCGGCATGATCGATGACGGCACCCTGTTCCGGCTCGGCGACAAGAACTTCCGCTGGATCGGCGGCGATGATTTCAGCGGCATATGGCTGCGCCAGCAGGCGGAGAAGAAGGGCTTCAAGGCCTGGGTCCGCTCTTCGACCGACCAGATGCACAATATCGCCCTGCAGGGGCCGAAGAGCCGCGATATCCTGAAGGAGATCATCTGGACGGCGCCGCGCCAGCCGACGATCGGCGAACTCGAATGGTTCCGCTTCACCGTCGGCCGCATCGGCGGCTTCGAGGGTGCGCCAATCGTCGTCTCGCGCACCGGTTACACCGGCGAACTCGGCTACGAGATCTTCTGCCATCCGAAGGATGCGCTGACGGTGTTCGACGCCGTCTGGGAGGCCGGCCAGCCGCACGGGTTGAAGCCGATGGGATTGGAAGCGCTGAACATGGTCCGCATCGAGGCGGGCCTGATCTTCGCCCATCACGAATTCACCGACCAGACCGATCCGTTCGAGGCCGGGATCGGCTTCACGGTGCCGCTGAAATCCAAACAGGACGATTTCATCGGCCGCGAGGCGCTGATCCGGCGCAAGGAGCATCCGCGCCATCTGCTCGTCGGCCTCGACATCAAGTCCAACGAGGCCGTCGGCCATGGCGATTGCATTCATATCGGCCGGGCGCAGGTGGGCGTCGTCACCAGCGCCACGCGCTCGCCGGTCCTCGGCAAGACGATCGCGCTCGCCCGCATCGATGTGATGCATGCAAACCCGGGCACCGAGGTCGAGGTCGGCAAGCTCGACGGCCACCAGAAGCGCCTGCCGGCGACGATCGTGCCGCTTTCGCATTACGATCCGCAGAAGACGCTGCCGCGCTCGTAACGCCTGCTTTGGAGGTCGGGAAACGGCGATCGGTTGTTGATACTGTCGTTGACGCGCACGACCGGCGAGATGCAATCTTATGGCGATTTGGCGGCTCAAAAAAACTAAAAGTTGACATATCCGGCTTCGATGATTATATCTCGGTGGTCGATATTGCTTGTTTGACTTTTGTTATCGCACGCTGGCAACGTGCCCTGGACGAACTTCCCTCTTCAAAATCGAGATCATCATCCGTCGTGCTTTCGCACGTGCGGTCGTCAATTGCTATGAAAGGGTTTGTTATGACCACTGGCACAGTTAAATGGTTCAATTCCACCAAGGGCTTCGGCTTCATTCAGCCTGATGACGGCGGCGCTGACGCCTTCGTCCACATCTCTGCCGTCGAGCGTGCTGGAATGCGCGAAATCGTCGAAGGCCAGAAGATCGGCTACGAGCTTGAGCGCGATAACAAGTCGGGCAAAATGTCCGCTTGCAATCTCCAAGCCGCTTAAACTGAAATCTGCTTTCCTTTGACCGCGGATGTACCGGCACAGTTGAAAGTATGATACTATCAAGGTCAGGCAAGTTGCCTGGCCTTTTTGCTGCGTTCCGCCAAGCGGGCTGATAAATCCAGGATTGATATGACAGAGTCACACAGCAAATCACGCAAGCAGGCGGAGATTGCCTTCGGAAACGCGCAATCGCAGTTCCTGGCGCGAAGCCGCGCGGTCGAAGAGATCGATTCGACCATACGTGCCCGCGAGGAAAAAACCTTGCGGTTACGCGAAGCGCGTGAAGCCAAGGAATTGCAGGATCGCTTGACAGGGGGTACTGCTCCCAGCGCGAAGCGAAAAAAGAAAATCTGACCCAACGGCATAATTCCTTAAATCGGTCCGATTTCAGGATAAAGCGATGCAGCAGTTCAAGGTATTACAGCGCCCTTTGCGCGTCTCAAGACGTGCGGCGCCGTAGGGTCGAAGTCAAACAGTCAGGAAACAGATTTGAAAAACGCCAAAAACAACGAGCTTTCCGATCGCCGCAGCGCCGCTGCCGAAGCCAAGGCGGCTCTCCTCAACGCCTATCGTAGCGCCAAGGATTCAGCCGAACCGACAAGGCTGGCAAAGCAGGCGGAGCGTCAAGCCATTGCCGCGGCCAGGGAAGAACGTCGCGCTCAGCGAGAACGGGTCAAGCTCGAGGAACTGGAGCGGGCTCAGGCCGCCGAGGCCGAACGTCAGGCTGCCGCCGAGGCCGCAGCACGCGCCGATGCCGACGCGCGCGAAGCAGCTGATAAAGAGCGGATCGCCCGCGTGATTGCCGACGAAGCCGCCCGAAAGGCCGAACGCGACCTGCGTTACGCCAATCGCAAAGCCAGGAAGTCCTGATCGTCAGCGCCGCCTGTTGTCGCAACAGGCAGCGCTCTCTTTCAAGCAGCCTGAACGGCTGCGTTCAGCGGGATTTCGACGTCGATCTCAAGGGTCGAGACGTATTCGTTGCGATCGATCGTCACCTGCACCTTGTCGTGGTCGAGCTGCACATGCTTTGCGATCACCGCCAGGATTTCCTCGCGCAGCAGGGAGACCAGGTCCGACCCCGCCGAGGAACGTTCATGAGCGAGAAGGACCTGCAGCCGTTCGCGGGCGGCCGGTGCGGTTCTCTGCTTGTTGAATAGACGGAAAATATTCATGCTGCCCTCCGTCCGAAGATCTTGCCGAAAATGTTCCTCTTTTCCTCTGGGATGGCGATCGGCACAACTTCGCCGGCGAGCCGACGAGCGGCATCGAAATAGGCCATCGCAGCCGCGCTGCGGCTGTCTGCCAGCGTGACCGGCGCCCCGATATTGGATGCCCGCAGAACATCCATGCTTTCGGGTATGATGCCGAGCAGCGGGATGGACAGGATCTCCAGGACGTCGTCGACCTTGAGCATGTCGCCGCGTTCGGCGCGGTTGGCGTCATAGCGGGTGAGCAGCAGGTGCTTTTCCATCCGCTCGCCGCGTTCGGCCTTGGCGGTCTTGGCATCGAGCAAGCCGATGATACGATCCGAATCGCGCACCGAAGAGACCTCGGGATTGGTGACGACCACGGCCACATCGGCGTGGCGCATGGCAAGCGTTGCGCCGCGCTCGATGCCGGCGGGGCTGTCGCAGATGATCCAGTCGAAATAGCGCTTCAGGTCGTTGATGACGCGCTCGACGCCCTCGGCCGTCAGATTGTCCTTGTCACGCGTCTGCGAGGCCGGCAGCAGGAACAGCGTTTCCAGCCGCTTGTCGCGGATCAGCGCCTGGGTAAGCTTGGCGTCGCCCTGGATGACATTGATCAGGTCATAGACGACCCGGCGCTCGGCGCCCATGACGAGGTCGAGATTGCGTAAGCCCACGTCGAAATCGACGACGACGACCTTCTCATTGCGTTGCGCCAGCGCCGCTCCCAATGCGGCGGTCGAGGTTGTCTTGCCAACCCCGCCCTTGCCTGACGTGACGACGATCACTTTCCCCATCATTGTCTCTCCTTTGCCGTGGCCCCAGTAATTCAAAGTGTTAAAGCGTCCTGTGCGGCTCTCGAAGAGAGGCGCGGCGCTGCCGTCAGATCAGTTTCTCTGCCATGATCGCGTCGTCTTCGAGCCAGAGCTGAACAGCCTGTCCGCGAAGATTGGCGGCCATGTCTTCCGCCATTTTGTAGATGCCGTCGATTGCAACCAGCTCGGCCTCGAGCTTGCGGCAAAAGATCCGCGCCGATGCGTTTCCGATGGATCCCGCCATGGCTCGGCCACGCAAGGCGCCATAGATATGGACGGACCCGCCGGCGATGACCTCGGCACCCGAGGCGACCGATCCGATGACGGTGACGTCGCCTTCCGGAAAGATCACCGATTGCCCCGAGCGCACCGGTTCCCGGATGACGATCGATTGCATGGCCGGGCGGGCCTCCGCCGCTGCCGGTTTGCCGGGTAGATCGGCAGGCTCCTTTGCCTGAACTTCGATGTCGGAGACCGACCGACCGCCTTTGAGTGCCGGCGGCATTCCGGATCCGAGGATCGAAGGCCGCGCGCCCTCGATGCCCATGATGCTGACATTGCGCTTGGCAAGTTCGGCAATCAGGTCCTTCAGCTGTGGCCGGTCGATTTGCAGGTCCGTCAGATCGAGCACGACAGGCCGTCCGAGGAAGAAGCCGGCCGAACGCGCAGCCAGATCGTCCAGCCGGATCAACCAATCATCGATGGGAAGATCCGGAGACAGCATGACCGCGAGGAAAGAGCGGCCCTTGATGCGGATAGAGCGAGCGTCTGTTAGCACTTTGGTCATCTATGTGAAGAAATCGTTGACCATGTCTACCGCTGCTATGGTTAACAAAAAGTTAACGCGGCCTTAATTTCACCGACAATCACCTGAGATTCTTTAAGCGCAGAATTACCGCAAGCCATTGGAAAAGCGTTGCAATCTGCGGAAGGCTGCCCGGTTAATATTGCGGCTTTCGACTTGAGCCGCAAATCTGCCGCTGCTTGGGTAAAGCTCAGCCTTCCGCCTTGCGTTGTGCGTTGGAAATGGCGCGTGCGGCCTCTTCCGAGGAGTTGGCAAGCGTGCGCATTTCTGCGGCCAGCACGGCAAAGCCCGATCCGGCCGTGCCGGCGCGGGCGGCCTCGATGCCGGCATTGACGGCGAGCAGCTTCAGGTAACGCAGCGATTGCAGGATCTCATTGGTCTTCGAGGCGGTGACGCGCATGCCGGAGGTCTGTTCATCGATTCGCTGATAGAGCGATTCGATGTTGATGATGCTGCCTTCGAGATAGAGAAGCTCGCCCTTCTCGTTCCAGATACCGCCGCCTGTCTCGGTGACCCAGATGAGATGCCCCATGGCGTGGCGGATGCGATATTCCATCGTCCAGTCCGTGCGCTTCTCCAGCGCCCGTCCGACGATCTCATCCATCAAAGGCACGTCTTCCTCGTACATGATCGAGGTGAAGGTCCGCGTGCGGTTGCCGACGATTTCATCGACGGGATAACCGAAGATGCGCTCGATGCCGTTGGTCATCTCAAGCATCGTGTAGTTTTCATCGGCTCGGCAGCGGTAGAGAAAACCGCTCATGCGCCCGAGAATGCTCGTTTGAAAATCCATGAAGGCCACATCCGAAGAGAAGAGTTGCAATCGTCTCGCTCAAAGGCGCGGCTCACAATATGCCGGAGGAGAGTGCACGAACACCCTCCTCCGGCAATGCAGGCCCGCCTCATCAGTTGCGTAGATATTCCTCCATGGAATCGTCGAGCGCCTCGACCCAGGGGGTGTGGTGCGTCGGCGACATGTTGCCGGTCATCAGCGATCGGTAGGCATGATCGCGAAAGCCCATGATGTTGTGAGCCTTGTGATGTTCCCACTCCATGAAGGTCTGGTTGGTGCCCTCGATGTCGAACGAGGGATAATCGGTTTCGGCAAGCAGTTCCTTCACGTAATCGCCCTGATACCAGATCATCTGCTCGGCATCCTCGAGTGTTTCCTCGCGGGCGCGCCACATGTCGAAATTGGCTTTCAGCTGCTCTTCCGGCGGCAGCGTGATGCGGCCCATCATCACGTCGCGTGCCCACCAGGCCTGCACGTCGAACATGTTGAAGGTGTAAAACTGGTCCTGCATGCCGATATAGAAAAGCTGCGGGTTCTTGTCGAAGATCACCCCCTTGTAGAGGCTGTCGGCCCAGAGGCGGTTGGCGGTCTTCAGCCGGAGTTCGTCGGGCAGGAATGGGAAATGGTGCTGGTATCCGGTGCAGAGGATCACCGCATCGACCTCCTTGGTCGAGCCGTCGAGGAAATGCGCGGTGCGGTTTTCGAGCTTGATCAGCAATGGCCGCTCCTCGAAATTCTCCGGCCATTTGAAGCCCATCGGCTTCGAGCGATAGCTCGTCGTCACCGATTTCGCGCCGTATTTCCAGCATTGCGAGCCGATGTCTTCGGCCGAATAGCTGCGTCCGACGAGCAGGATGTCCTTGCCCTTGAACTCCAGCGCGTCACGGAAGTCGTGGGCATGCAGCACGCGGCCGTTGAAGGTCTTCACGCCTTCGAAATAGGGCACGTTCGGCGTCGAGAAATGACCTGATGCCACGACGACATAGTCGAATTCTTCGTCATACATCCGGTCCTCGACGCGGTTATGCGCCGTCACCGTGAACTTCTTCGTCTGATCGTCGAAGCGGACCATGCGTACCGGCGTGCTGAAGCGCACCCAGTGGCGGACGTTCGCCTTCTCGACGCGTCCCTTGATGTAATCCCAGAGCACAGCGCGCGGCGGATAGGAGGCGATCGGCTTGCCGAAATGCTCCTCGAAGGAATAGTCAGCGAATTCAAGGCATTCCTTCGGTCCGTTCGACCAGAGGTAACGATACATGCTGCCGTGGACCGGCTCGCCATATTCGTCGAGGCCGGTGCGCCAGGTATAGTTCCAGAGCCCGCCCCAGTCCGACTGTTTTTCGAAGCAGACGATCTCCGGGATCTCGGCGCCCTTTTGGGCGGCCGATTGAAAGGCGCGCAGCTGCGCCAGTCCGGAAGGACCGGCACCAATGACGGCTACTCTTGTCATGAAGCATTCCCCTCTTGATTATATCGCATTGTCCTGCGTGTCAGTCCGGATAGATGCCAGGGCTGGTCGGCGCCCCATCGTCATACTTGGAAAACCAGTCGATCGTCGTCTCGCGGAAGCGGGTGAGGCCTTTGTAGTCGATGAGCTCCGGCGGCAGTGTCTTCAGCACGCGCGGAAAGCGTCGCGCCCATTTCGGCACGGTCACGAGCTCTTCCATGTTCATCAGGTAGCAGCGGATGACGAAAAGGATGGCGTTCGAGCGTGGCAGGCGCCAAAGGCTCTGCAGCTCGACGCGCAGATGCACCTTCTCGCCGACATTATCAGGTGTCACCGTGGTGCGGTCAGGACCCCATTTGTGATAATTCTCCGGGCTGGTGTCGAGCCGCGGATTGATCGTCATCGTCCAGTTGAAGCGCCGTGTCGGCTTGCCCTGCTGCAGGTTCAACAGGAATTTCAGCGCTCGGTCGAAGACGCCGATCTGGTGGGCGAGCGGCACCGGCCCATGCCATTCCATGAAATTCATGCCGATGTCGAAATCGAGCGACCAGTCGGCTTGCGTCGTCACCATGCCGGCATCCATCCAGAGATTGCTGTCGCGCTGGTCGACGATGCAGAAATCGCCCTGGGCCTGGCGGGTGATATATTCGAAGGGCTCATAGGGCAGCGTCGAGGCATCGCCAAAGGTGAAGCTGTCGTCGATGCCGAGTGGGCGGTTGATCCAACGCCACTGGTCACCGTTGCGGATCAGCGTGAAATGGTCGGGGTACCCTGCCGCCTGCTCTTCCATCAAAAGTTCGAGCGTATCCCATTGCGCGCTCATCATGTGCGGCAGCGCCTGATAGCGTAGCGGATCTTCCTTCAGCACCAGCGCCCGGTCGTGCATCTCGGCGACATAATGCTCGTCGACGTCGATCAAGCTTTCGTAGACGGTTCCCGCCCGGCCGTGGACATGCGGCTCCATATTGACCGAATACATGTATTCGTCGCGGTCAAAGGGAAACGGGAAACGCCGGATATTCTCGGGGCTATTCCGATAGCTGAAATCGTTCCGGAAGGTTTCCTGCTTGAAGACGATTGCCATGTCCGGTCTCCTTGTTCCGCTTCCGATGCCGCTAGAGATCAAGATGCAGCGTGTTTCCCTCGAAGCGGGAAACGCAGATCATCACCTTGCGGCCGGATGCTTTTTCTTCGTTCGTCAGATAAACGTCATGGTGCAGCAGCTTGCCGTCGCAGGTGACGACGCCGGTCTCGCATTGACCGCAGGCGCCGCCGCGACAGAGGAAGGGCGCATCGACGCCCGCTGCCTCGATTGCCTCCAGCATGCTTTCGTGATGGCCGACCTTCACGGTCTTGCCGGACCGCAGGAGCTCGATCGCGAAGGGCTTGCCTGGTAGAGACGACAGGAACCGTTCCGAATGCAGGTTCTGTTCCGGCCAGCCGGCGTCCAGTCCCGACTTCAGCACGCCGTCGATCATCCCTGACGGGCCGCAGACATAAAGATGCGTGCCGAGCGGCTGGGTGCCGAGCAGGCGCGTCAGCGGCATGGCGCCGCCTTCGGCATCGCAATAGATCTTGATGCGATGTCCGCCATAGCGCTCGACGAGATGCTGCCAATAGGCGCCGCGGTCGCGCGTGCGGATGGCATAATGCAGCTCGAAATTGGCGCCCTCGCGGGAAAACTGCTCCATCATTGCGATGAAGGGGGTAATGCCGATGCCACCGGCGATCAGAAGATGCTTGCGCCCGCGCCAGTCCGGCTGGAAGAGGTTGACAGGATAACTGACCTTGAGCTCGTCGCCTTCGCTGACCTTCTCATGCATGAAGGTAGAGCCGCCGCGCGAATTCTCGACGTGCAGCACGCTGATCTCGTAGGCTGCGCAATCATGCGGCGGCGACATCAGCGAATAGGCGTTGCGGCGCATATGGCCGCCATCGTTCATCAAGACGATGACGTGGGCGCCGCCGGAGAAATAAGGCATCGGCTTGCCGTCAAGGCGCTCGAAACGGAAGCGCTTGACGCGCTCGGCAATCGGCGTGATCCGCACCACGCGGACGGGAATTTCAGTGCCACCGCTCAAAGGAACAACTCCTCCGGATCAGGCGCGCTGCCCGGTTCTTCCGCATCGATATTGACGCCCTGGAAGGCGGCGAGCCGGCGCGAATAGTGATCGCGCACCAGAAGCGGCAGCCCGCAATGGCTACAAGTGAAGGGGCTGGTGGTGACGTCGTCGGTAATGCCCTTGCAATGGACGCATTGCACCCGCCGGGCCAGCGAGCCGCGATGCTCGGTGATGACGGAGGCATGGTCCATGCCGTAATCGAGCGCCACGAGCATTGCCTGGCCGATGAAGCCTTCCGTGCCCGATAGATAAAGCCGCGTGCCCATATGGGCAGTGGCAAGCGACCCCTTCAATCGGAAGAGCAGCGTTGCGATCGTCGGGGCCGTGAAGAACATGTCGGCGCCGAGGTGGCGCAGCGTCTCGTCCAAGCCGGTGCCTTGAGAGCCGCGGGCGACATAGAGGATCTCGCTGCGGGCAAGAGCCGTTTCGTCAAGCGCCGGCTGCTGATCGAGCAGAGCCCTGGCGCCCTCCCCTTCGAGCGCGAAAATGTGCCGCCGGGCATTGGGCTGGATGGTCAGGCCCGTGTAGACGGGTCGGCTCTTGATGCCTGCAACGAGCATTCGCCTGCTCCTTAACCTACGGCAATCCTCTTTTTCTTCTCCGGATCGTCGAAGGGAAGCGTGTGGGCGGTGGCGCTTGCCTTTACTGTCTTGCCGCGGACTTCGAGTTTCGTCCCATGCACCGCCTTGTCAACGTCCAAGCGGGCAATCGCCATGGATTTCTTCGTCAGGGAGGAATAGCTCGGGCAGGTAATGACACCGACCTTTTTGCCGTCGGCAAAGACTTCGTCACCGAGATCGGCCGGTCCGTCGGCATCGATCAGCATGCCGAAGATCTTGAAGCGTTCCTTGCCCTTGAGGCGGGCATGCTCCTCGGCGCCACGGAAGCCCGTCTTGCCGGGGCTGACGGTGAAGTCGAGGCCGAGTTCCCAGAGGCTATCGCCGGGCGGCTGATCGGCGAAGGGATACATTTGCGAATTGTCGTAAGGGTAGAAGAGCAGGTAGCTTTCGACCCGCAGCATGTCGAGAACGGAGAAGCAGCAGGGGATGATGCCCATCTCCTTGCCTTCCTCGACGATCCGGTCCCAGACCATGACGGCGTCCTGGCCGCGCACGAAGATCTCGTAGCCGCGCTCGCCGGTATAACCGGTGCGCGAGATCATCACCGGCGCGCCGAACAGCGTCGTCTGCATGTGGTGGAAGTATTTGAGATCGCGAATGCCGGGCACATATTTGGCCAGATAGTCGACCGCGAGCGGTCCCTGCAGCGACAGGTCGTGCAGGTCGTCATCGAAGAGCACGGCGCAATTGCGGCCCGCGGCCTGCTTGACGAGTTCCTCGTGGCCGGAGCCGGAGCCATGCACCAGCATCCAGGAATTCGGGCCGGTGCGATAGACGATGCAGTCGTCGGTGAAGTGGCCGCGCTCGTTGAGCATCGTCGCATAGACCGACCGGCCGGGGTAGATCTTCGTCAGGTCGCGGCTGGTGATGGAGTCTAGCACGGCGATGGCGTGCGGGCCGACCAGATGCACCTTCTTCAGGCCCGAAACATCCATGATGCCGGCCTTGGTACGGACGGCGACATGCTCCTCCGACATATCCTTGTCATAGGTCCAGGCGGTGCCCATACCGCTCCAGTCCTCGAGCTTCGATCCCAGTGCGCGATGCCGATCCGCCAAGACGGAGAAACGCCATGATAAAGCCATTGTCCGTTCCCTCTTATTTCCTCTACGGAATATTTATTTCCTGACTATATAAGTCTTTCGCGTCGTGGCAAGCCCGCCCGGCATGCATTTCCCAAACTTTGATGGCATAGGCGCTCTGGCGCGATGGGTGCGATGACGCCAATCATCTCTCAGCCCATCCGCTCCGACGCGTAACTTCCCGGGCTTGCCGGGAAGACCACGGTGCGGTTGCCGTTGATGAAGGTGCGGTGATGGATATGGGCGTGGATGGCGCGCGCCAGCACCTGGCTTTCGACGTCGCGGCCGATCGAGACATAGTCGTCGGGCGACTGCGCATGGGTGATGCGCGCCGTGTCCTGCTCGATGATCGGGCCTTCGTCGAGATCGGCGGTGACGTAATGGGCCGTCGCCCCGATCAGCTTCACGCCGCGTTGATAGGCCTGTTTGTAAGGGTTGGCGCCCTTGAAGCTTGGCAGGAAGGAGTGGTGGATATTGATGATCTTCCCGGACATCTTCTGGCACATCTCGTCCGACAGGATCTGCATGTAGCGGGCGAGCACGATCAGCTCGGTGCCGGTCTGCTCGACCACGTCCATGATATGGCCCTCGGCCTGCACCTTGTTGGCCTTGGTGACCGGAATATGGTGGAAGGGGATGTCATGGTTGACCACGACCTTCTGGTAGTCGAAATGGTTGGAGACCACGCCAACGATATCGATTGGCAGGGCGCCGATCTTCCAGCGGTAAAGCAGGTCGTTCAGACAATGGCCGAAGCGCGACACCATCAAGAGCACCTTCATGCGCTTCTCGCTGTCGTGAAAATCGTAATCCATTTCGAAAGGAGCGGCGACGGTCGCAAAACCGGTGTCGATATCGGCGCCCGAAAGCCCCTCCTCCGAAATGAAGCTGACGCGCATGAAGAACTTGCCGGTGTCGAGATCGTCGAACTGCGAACTGTCGATGATGTTGCAGCCTTTGTCGGCCAGATAACTCGAAATCGCCGCGACGATGCCGCGCGTCGACTTGCAGGATACGGTGAGTACGAAACTCTTCATGCTGTTTCTTCCTTCGCTATCCCGAGCGCAGATGGCCTACTGCATAATTCCTTAAATCGGGTTCGACTTGATAATTACGCAGCAATTCAAAGTGTTAGCGTCGTTTTGGCGTCTGAAATACACGCGGCACTGCAACCACGCCGGAGCTTGTCTGCTCCGGCGCATCAGCGTGTCTTCAGAACGCCCGTCCGTTCAGATGTCGAGCGTGCTGTCGCGTTCCCACTGGGTGAAATGCGAGCAGAAAGCATTCCATTCCTGATGCTTGAGCTTGAGATAGGCGGCGGAAAACTCGGCCCCGATCGCCTGCTTCAAGCCCTCGTCTGCATCATAGGCGCGCAGCGCGTCGAGCAGGTTGAGCGGTAGGCGCGGCGCGTCCTTCACCAGGTACCCTTCGGCATACATGTCGATATCGTAATGCCGGCCGGGGTCTGCCTGGCTGCGGATGCCGTCGAGGCCGGCCGCGATGATGATCGCCTGCAGCAGGTACGGATTGACCGCACCATCAGGCAGGCGCAGCTCGAAACGTCCAGGTCCCGGCACGCGCACCATGTGGGTGCGGTTGTTGCCCGTCCAGGTCACGGTGTTCGGCGCCCAGGTCGCGCCCGATGTCGTGCGCGGCGCGTTGATGCGCTTATAGGAATTGACCGTCGGATTGGTGATCGCGGCGAGCGCGGAGGCGTGCTTCATGATGCCGCCGAGGAATGTTTTACCCTGAGCGGAGAGCCCAAAGGCCATTTCCTTGTCGGCAAAGGCGTTGACCTTGCCATCGATGTCCCAGACCGAAATATGGGCATGGCAGCCGTTTCCGGTCAGGCCCTTGAAGGGCTTCGGCATGAAGGTGGCGCGAAGGCCGTGTTTTTCGGCGACCGACTTGACCATGAACTTGAAGAAGGAGTGCTTGTCTGCCGTCTGAAGCGCGTCGTCATATTCCCAGTTCATCTCGAACTGGCCGTTCGCGTCCTCGTGGTCGTTCTGATAGGGCTTCCAGCCGAGCTCGAGCATGTAGTCGCAGATCTCGGCGATGACATCATAACGACGCATCACGGCCTGCTGATCGTAGCAAGGCTTCTCGGCGGTATCGAACTCGTCCGAAATCACCGAGCCGTCCGCAGAAATCAGAAAGAACTCGGGCTCCACGCCGGTTTTCACCCGGAGCCCTTCTTTCGCAGCTTCAGCGACCAGTCTTTTCAGCACCACGCGCGGTGCCTGTTCGACAGGCTGATCGTTCATGACGCAGTCGGCTGCAACCCATGCGACGTCTTTCTTCCAGGGCAACTGGATGACCGAGGACGCATCGGGAAGCGCGAACAGGTCGGGATGGGCTGGCGTCAAATCGAGCCAGGTTGCGAAGCCCGCAAAGCCGGCGCCATCCTTCTGCATATCGGCAATGGCTTCTGCCGGGACCAGCTTGGCGCGTTGGCCACCGAACAGGTCGGTATAGCTGATCATGAAATATTTGATGCCTTTGTCTTTGGCAAAAGCAGCAAGGTCCAGTGTCATTCTCGTTCCCCTTTGGATTTCTTGGAGACACTTTGCTTATGGATGCGAGACGGCCGGGACGTTTGCCCGGCCGGTAGTAGAAATCAGTAGCCTCCCTTGCCGGGATACCAGTTTGTGCCGGCGAGCGGGATCTGGGCCATGGCGGCCGCCTCCATCGTCAGCGCGCAAAGATCTTCCGGTTCCAGGTTGTGCAGGTGGTTCTTGCCGCAGGCGCGCGCGATGGTCTGGGCTTCCAGCGTCATAACCTTCAGATAGTTGGCGAGACGGCGGCCGGCGGCGATTGGATCAAGGCGCTTCATCAGTTCCGGGTCCTGCGTCGTGATGCCGGCCGGGTCTTTGCCTTCGTGCCAGTCGTCATAGGCGCCGGCCGTCGTGCCGAGCTTCTGGTATTCTTCTTCCCAATGCGGATCGTTGTCGCCGATCGCAACGAGTGCCGCCGTGCCGATGGCAACGGCATCGGCACCCAGCGCCAGTGCCTTGGCCACGTCGGCGCCCGATCGGATGCCGCCCGAGATGATCAGTTGCACCTTGCGATGCATGCCGAGATCCTGCAGCGCCTGGACGGCGGGGCGGATGCAGGCGAGCGTCGGCATGCCGACATTTTCGATGAAGACATCCTGCGTCGCGGCGGTTCCGCCCTGCATGCCATCGAGCACCACCACGTCGGCCCCAGCCTTCACCGCAAGTGCGGTATCGTAATAGGGACGCGCGCCACCGACCTTCACATAGATCGGCTTTTCCCAGTCGGTGATCTCACGCAGTTCCAGGATCTTGATTTCGAGGTCGTCCGGGCCGGTCCAATCCGGGTGGCGGCAGGCCGAGCGCTGGTCGATGCCCTTCGGCAGATTGCGCATGTTGGCGACGCGATCGGAGATCTTCTGGCCGAGCAGCATGCCACCGCCGCCGGGCTTTGCGCCTTGACCGACAACCACTTCGATCGCATCGGCGCGACGCAGGTCCTTGGGATTCATGCCGTATCGCGACGGCAGATACTGGTAGACCAGCGTCTGCGAATGGCCGCGCTCTTCATCGGTCATCCCGCCGTCGCCTGTCGTGGTGGAGGTTCCGGCAATCGTCGCGCCGCGTCCGAGCGCTTCCTTGGCATTGCCGGAGAGCGCACCGAAGCTCATGCCGGCAATGGTGATCGGCGTCTTCAGGTGAATGGGCTTTTTGGCGAAGCGCGCGCCGAGGACGACCGACGTGTCGCACTTCTCGCGGTAACCTTCGAGCGGATAGCGCGAGATCGATGCGCCGAGAAAAAGCAGGTCATCGAAATGCGGAACCTTGCGTTTGGTGCCGGCGCCACGGATGTCGTAAATGCCGGTCGCCGCCGCACGGCGGATTTCCGCCAGCGTGTAATCGTCGAAGGTCGCGGACTTGCGCGGCGGGGTATAGGGGTTGTGATAGCTCATGATGGTCCCTCGCCTTAATACGCGTCGGCGTTGTCGATATTGAAATTATAGAGCTTGCGGGCCGAGCCGTAACGCTTGAATTCCTCGGGCCTCACTTCGCTCACACCCGCCTTTTCGAGAAGTTCGGCCAGCTTCGTCAGATGCTCGGGACGCAGCTCCTTTTCGATGCAATCGGCACCCAGGCTCTTGACCGAACCGCGCACGAAGAGCTTCGCCTCGTAGAGCGAATCCCCAAGCGCATCGCCAGCATTGCCGAGCACCACGAGGTGGCCGGACTGGCCCATGAAGGCCGACATATGGCCGATATTGCCATGAACGACGATGTCGATGCCCTTCATCGAGATGCCGCAGCGCGATGCCGCATTGCCCTTGATGACAAGGAGGCCGCCGCGGCCGGTTGCGCCGGCATACTGGCTGGCATCACCCTCGATGACGACGGTTCCAGACATCATGTTTTCTGCAACACCCGGACCTGCCGAACCGTGAACCGTGACGGTCCCGCCGTCGTTCATCCCGGCGCAGTAATAGCCGACCGACCCCTTCACATCGACCGTGACGGGCGCATCGATGCCGACGGCAACCGAATGGCTGCCGCGCGGATTGACGACTTCGAAGGAAAGATCGTTCGAACCGTTCTGGATGTTGTGCAGGGCGCTGTTGAGTTCACGCAACGGCGTAGTGGCAAGATCAATGACAGGCATGTTTCGATAACCCTTGGAGAATATGCATGAGGCGCCGGTCAAGCGACCTTCTGGTGATCCCAGAAATAGACGGTTGCAGGCTCCGGCTCCCAGACCCGGGCATTCTCGATGCCGGGCAGATTGACGAGCGCCCGGTATTCGGAACCGAATGCGACATACTGCTCCGTTTCGGCCATGACGGCGGGCTTGCAGGCGATCGCATCGCGCACCACGCCGAAGCCGGACTTGGTGCCGACGACGAAGGTGAAGAAGCCGTCGAGGTCATCCACCGCGCCTTCCAGCGCCTGGCCGAGATTCTTGCCCTTGGCCATCTCTGCCGTCAGATAGGCGGCGGCGACCTCGGTGTCGTTTTCGGTTTCGAAGGTCATGCCTTCGCGCTTCAGCTCGCGGCGCAGATTGTTGTGGTTGGACAGGGAGCCATTATGCACAAGGCATTGGTCGGAGCCGGTGGAAAAAGGATGGGCGCCGAGCGTCGTGACGGCTGATTCCGTCGCCATGCGGGTATGGCCGATGCCGTGGGTGCCGGCCATTGAATTGACCGCGAAGCGGGAGACCACATCCTTCGGCAGGCCGGTTTCCTTGTAGATCTCGATGGCGTCGCCGCTGCTCATGATGCGGATGTTGGGACGCAATTCAGAAACGGCTGCCTTGCCCGCATCGAGCAGATCCTTCGCAAGCGTGATGACGGCATGGGTGCTCTTAACCTGGATGGCGACCGGTGCGCCGACCGCCTGGCCGAGCTCGGCCTCGAGGTCGGCGAAATCCTTCTTCGGATTGGCCGACTGGATGGTGATCTTGGCATTGCTGCCGCTGGCGTCGCCATAGATCGCGATGCCGGCGCTGTCCGGCCCGCGATCCGTCATCGTTATCAGCATCGAGGACAGCAGTGCCCCGAGCTCCGGTTCGAGACTTTTATCCTTGAGGAAGAGCCCCACAATTCCGCACATGACCAGACCTCCGTTCGTGTTGAGAAAGGACTAGCAGGTCTGTTTTGGGTTTTCAACTCGGAAGAAAGATTTTTTCTTTTAAGGCAAGTCAGCCTTTCGAGCTCCGCTGAGGATAGGTGATGATCGAGAGGTATTTGCTCGGGAGTTTGACCAACTGCTCCGGCCCATGTGGTGCATCGGCATCGAAGAACAGGCTGTCGCCCGGCTCCATCTGGAAAAGCTGGTCGCCATGGCGGTAAACGACTTCGCCTTCGAGCATGTAGAGAAATTCCATGCCCTCGTGCTGGAAGGTCGGGAAGGTGTCGGAATCGGCCGTCAATGTGATGAGGTAAGGCTCGACGATGACGCCGCTGGTATTGTTGTCGATATGGCCGAGCAGATTATATTGATGGCCGGCGCGCGTGCCGCGCCGTTCGAGTTCGATGCCCTGCCCCGCTTTGACGAAGACGGCATTGCGCGGTTCCTCGAAACGGCGGAAGAAGGCCGTCAGTGGTACGCCGAGCGCCCGCGACAGCGATTGCAGCGTCGTCAGCGACGGCGAGATGTTGCCGTTCTCGATCTTCGACAGCATGCCGAGTGAAATGCCGGTCGCGGCCGCCAGATCGGTGACCGTGATGCCGAGTTTCTTGCGGTAGGCGCGCACCTCATGGCCTATCGCCATTTCGAGGTTGTTTTCCTTCGGCTCGCGGACGGCGTGCGGATCCTGGGAAAAGGGAGCGCGTCCACTCTGCGCCTGTTCCGGTTGCTCTGCCGCTTCGCGCTTGGATTTCATAGGTTTTCTACCGCCGCCTTCTCTTTTGCCCAAGGCAACCCTATCGTCATAGTGAAAATTCCTCAACCGTGAAGAAAACTATTCCCGCCGCGCCGCGCGCGGAGCGATGCCGTAGACGGCACGGAACATCCGGGAAAAATGGCTCAGACTGGAGAAACCGGTGGCCACCGCGATTTCAGAGACGGAAAGCGGGCTCTGCTTCAGCAGGCGATGGGCATGCTGCAGCCTGATCCTGCGGTACTGATCGAGGAAGGTGGTGCCGAGATGAGCCGAAAAGAGCCGGTCGAGATGGCGGGTGGTGACGCCGGCGATGCGCGCCATGGCGGCACGCTCGAGCGGCATCTCGATCGTCTCTTCCATCCGTTCGAGAACGTTGAGCAGGCCGGAATGATGGACGCCGTAACGCTGCGCCAGCGAGGCGCGCTGGGGTGCCGCGGGCTCGTTGACCTCGGTGTGCAGATACCAGTCGCTGACCCGGCGGGCGAAATCCGGCCCCATGCGCTCGGCGATCAGCACATGCATCATGTCGAGCGGTGCGATGCCGCCGCCGCAGGTGATCCGGTTGCCGTCGATCACGAAGCGCGCCTGGCGCGGCGTCAGGTCCGGGAAGGCTTCGAGAAGGGCTGCGGCATGCTCCCAGTGGATGGTGAAGTCGCGGTGGCCAAGCAGTCCGGCGGCGGCCATCAGATAGGGGCCGCCCGAGATGCCGCCGATCCTCACCCCTTCGCGCGACAGCTGCCGCAAGCAGGCAAGTACGCTAGGATATCGCCAGTCGCGGGGCAAGCCGCCGGCGCAGACGAAGGCCGTTCCGAGCCCGGAGCCCCTGACCGGGAGAGGCTCGGCGGGGACGCTTGTGCCCGAGGAGGAGAGCGCCGGCGCGCCATCGGGCGAGAAGATCTGCAGTCGATAGATCTCGCGTCCGGCCAAAAGATTTGCCGCCCTGAGCGGTTCGGTCGCCGAAGCATAGGACATCAGCGCAAATCCCGGGATAAGGATGAAGCCGATTTTCTGGACATTTCTACTATCAACAGAGGACATGTCTCTTTCTTAGCGATTTGTGTCCCTTTTGTGCAAGTCAGCCCTTCTCTTTCTGGCATCATGCAGCTGTTCTTTCCGGAGTGACCATGCGCTATTCCGCTCTTTCGATTTTCCTGAACGGCCTTCGCGGCAACAAAGGCTGGGCGCCGGCCTGGCGCGAGCCGGCGCCGAAGCCGCATTACGACGTCATCATCGTCGGCGGCGGCGGGCATGGTCTTGCCACCGCCTACTACCTTGCCAAGGAGTTCGGCGTCACCAATGTCGCTGTCCTCGAAAAGGGCTATCTCGGCTCCGGCAATATCGGCAGGAACACGACGATCATCCGCTCGAACTACCTGCTGCCGGGTAATAATCCGTTCTACGAGCTGTCGATGAAACTTTGGGAGGGGCTGGAGCAGGACTTCAACTTCAACGCCATGGTCTCGCAGCGCGGCGTTCTCAACCTCTTCCATTCCGACGCGCAGCGCGACGCCTATACGCGCCGCGGCAACGCCATGCGGCTGCATGGCGTCGACGCCGAGCTTCTCGACCGGCAGGCGGTACGCAGGAAATTGCCCTTCCTCGATTTCGACAATGCCCGTTTCCCCATTATGGGCGGCCTGTTCCAGCCGCGCGGCGGCACGGTGCGCCACGATGCGGTCGCCTGGGGTTATGCGCGAGGCGCCGATCAGCGCGGCGTCGACATCATCACCCAGTGCGAGGTGACCGGCATCCGCAGCGAAAACGGTCAGATTACCGGCGTCGAGACCAGCAAGGGCTTCATCGGCTGCGGCAAGCTGGCGCTTGCGGCAGCCGGCAACTCCACCGTCGTCGCCGATATGGCCGGCCTTCGCCTGCCGATCGAAAGCCATGTGCTGCAGGCCTTCGTCTCCGAAGGGCTGAAACCGTTCATCGACACGGTCGTCACCTTCGGCGCCGGGCATTTCTACGCGTCCCAGTCGGACAAGGGCGGCCTGGTCTTCGGCGGCGACATCGACGGCTACAATTCCTATGCCCAGCGCGGCAATCTCGCCTCGGTCGAGCATGTCGCCGAAGCCGGGCTGGCGCTGATTCCGTCGCTGTCGCGCGTGCGTTATCTGCGCTCCTGGGGCGGCGTCATGGATATGAGCATGGACGGCTCGCCGATCATCGACCGCACCCATATCGACAATCTCTATCTCAACACCGGCTGGTGTTACGGCGGCTTCAAGGCCACACCCGCCTCCGGCTTCTGCTACGCCCATCTGATCGCCCGCAACGCGCCGCATCAGACCGCCCGCGCCTTCCGGCTCGACCGCTTCGCACGCGGCTATCCGATCGACGAAAAGGGCGTCGGCGCCCAGCCCAATCTGCACTGAGGACATTTAAGATGGCGAGCTTGATTTCCTGTCCCCATTGCGGCGCCCGACCGAAGGAGGAGTTCTCGATCCGCGGCGATGCCGGCCTTATCAGGCCGGCGCCGGATGCCGGTGCGGCGGCCTGGTTCGATTATGTCTATCTGCGCGACAATCCGAGAGGCCGGCACAGCGAATATTGGCACCACTCTTCCGGATGCCGCCGCTGGCTGATCGTCGAACGCGATACCGTCACCCATGTGGTCCACGGCGTCAGGGATGCCGCTCTTTCCAAGCTCGGCGGAGAACCGGCATGACGAGCTTCCGTCTTTCCTCCGGCGGCCGCATCGACCGCGCCACGACGCTCGGTTTTACTTTCGACGGCAGGCCACTCGAAGGCCATCCGGGCGATACACTCGCCTCGGCGCTGCTTGCCAACGGCGTCCAGCTCGTCGGCCGCAGCTTCAAATATCACCGCCCGCGCGGCATCCTGACGGCGGGCGCTGCCGAACCGAACGCGCTGGTAACGACGGGCAGCGGCGGGCGCACCGAGCCGAATACGCGCGCCACGATGATCGAGCTCTACCAGGGGCTGACGGCAAAAAGCCAGAACCGTTGGCCTTCGCTCGGCTTCGATGTCGGCGCGGTCAACGGGCTGCTGTCGCCCTTCCTCAGTGCCGGCTTCTACTACAAGACCTTCATGTGGCCGGCGGCCCTCTGGGAAAAGCTCTACGAGCCGGTGATCCGCAAGGCGGCGGGCCTCGGCAGGGCTTCCTACGAGGCCGATCCCGATAGCTACGAGAAATGCTGGGCGCATTGCGATCTGCTGGTGATCGGTGCCGGCCCGACCGGTCTTGCCGCAGCGCTGACCGCCGGCCGCGCCGGTGCGCGCGTCATCCTCGCCGACGAGGGGTCCGAACTTGGCGGCAGCCTGCTTTCCGACAGCGGTACCGTCGATGGCAAGCCGGCGGATGCGCTTCTCGGCGAGCTGCTTGCCGAACTGGCGAGCCTGGAGAACGTGCGCCGCCTGCCGCGCATGACGGTGTTCGGCTGGTATGACGACAATGTCTTTGGCGCCGTCGAACGGGTGCAGAAGCATGTGGCGATGCCGGATCCGGAACGCCCCGTGGAACGCTTGTGGCGCATCGTCGCCCGCCAGGCGATCCTTGCAACCGGCGTCGAGGAGCGTCCGCTGGTCTTCGGCGGCAACGATATTCCCGGTGTGATGATGGCAGGCGCGATGCGCAGCTATCTCAATCGGCAGGCGGTCGCGCCCGGCAGAAGCACGGTCATCTTCACCACCAACGATGCCGGATATCGAACCGCAGCCGATCTGGAGGCCGCCGGCCTCACCGTCGCGGCGATCGTCGACAGCCGCGCGGATGCGGCCGCGAGCTGGCAGGGCCGCGCCGAAGTGCTGAAGGGCGCCAGGGTCATCGATGCGCTTGGCGGCAAGCGCCTGCGCGGCGTCAGCGTCGAAACCGCAACCGGCACCCGCCGGATCGAAGCCGATGCGCTAGCCATGTCGGGCGGCTGGAGCCCGATCATTCATCTTGCCTGCCATCGCGGTGCGAAACCGCAATGGTCGGACGAGGCCTCGGCGTTTCTGGCGCCTGTCCAGCAGGAAGGTCTGACCGTTGCCGGCTCGGCTGCCGGCCTTGCGCAAACCGCGACCTGCCTCGGTGATGGCGCCGCAAAGGCAGTTGCCGCGTTGAAGGCGATCGGTTTCGCGGCGGCGGAGCCGGCCTTTGCACCGGCTTTCGAGACGGCTGCACAGGCAAAGCCGCTCTGGTCGGTCAAGGGCTCGAAGGGCAAGGCTTTCGTCGATTACCAGAACGACGTGCATCTCAAGGATCTCGGCCTCGCCGTCCGCGAAGGCTACGGCCACGTCGAGCTCGCCAAGCGTTACACCACATCAGGCATGGCGACCGATCAGGGCAAACTTTCCAACATCAACGCCATCGGCATCCTTGCCGAGGCGCGCGGTGTGTCGCCCGCCGAGGTGGGAACGACGACCTTCCGGCCCTTCTACACGCCGGTTTCCTTCGGCGCCTTGACCGGGGCGTCGCGCGGCAAACATTTCCAGCCGGCGCGCAAATCGCCGCTGCATGGCTGGGCTAAGAAGAATGGCGCGATCTTCGTCGAAACCGGCCTCTGGTACCGGTCCGCCTGGTTTCCGCGCGCCGGAGAGACGACATGGCGCGAAAGTGTCGACCGCGAGGTGCTGAACATCAGGAAGAATGCCGGCCTCTGCGACGTCTCGACCCTCGGCAAGATCGAAATCTTTGGCAAGGATGCCGCGACCTTCCTCGATCGCATCTACTGCAACGGCTTCGCCAAGCTCGCCGTCGGCAAGGCGCGTTACGGCATCATGCTGCGTGAGGACGGCTTCATCTATGATGACGGCACCACCAGCCGGTTCAGTGACGACCATTTCTTTATGACGACGACCACCGCACTTGCCGCCGGCGTACTGACCCATCTTGAATTCTGCGCCCAGACGCTCTGGCCGGAACTCGACGTCTGCTTCGCCTCCTCGACCGATCAATGGGCGCAGATGGCCGTCGCCGGGCCGAAGTCGCGTACCATTCTCCAGGAGATCGTCGACGAGGATTTGTCGAATGCAGCCTTCCCCTTCATGAGTGCCCGCAAGGTCTCCCTGTTCGGCGGCAGGCTCGAAGGCCGGCTCTTCCGGATTTCCTTCTCCGGTGAACTCGCCTACGAGCTGGCAGTACCATCAGGCTACGGCGAAGGCGTTGCGGACGCGATCATGGCGGCGGGCGAGAAACATGGCATCTGCGCCTATGGCGCCGAAGCGCTCGGTGTCATGCGCATCGAAAAGGGCCATGTCACCCATGCCGAAATCAACGGCACGGTGACGCCTGGCGACCTCGGTTTCCGCCGCATGGTTTCATCAACCAAGCCGGATTTCATCGGCAAGGCAATGCTTGCCCGCGAAGGGCTGCAGGATCCCGAGCGGCAGCGCCTTGTCGGCGTCAAGCCGCTTAATCCGGCGACCGGTTTCCGCACCGGCTCGCATATTCTCGCCGACGGCGTTGCGGCGACGCTCGAAAACGACCAAGGCTACGTCACTTCAAGCGCCTTTTCGCCAGGGCTCGGCCATACGATCGGCCTGGCGCTCGTCAGGCGTGGGCCGGAGCGCATCGGTGAAAAGGTGACGGTCTGGAACGGCCTGCGCAACGAATTCACCGATGCGGTGCTCTGCCATCCCGTCTTCATCGATCCCGAAAACGGGAAGCTCCATGCGTGATCTTCCGCAACACAAGCCGGTTCTGGCCGGGGCAGCATATAAAGGCATCTCAGGGGCGGGCGTCCGGCTGGAAGCCTTGCCGGAGGGCCATCTCCTGCATGTGCTCGGCGCAATCGAGCCCACCGCGCTCGCCGCAGAATTGGTGAAAGCAGGCTTTGCGAAAAGTTCGATCCGTAAGGCAGGCTTCCGGCAATGGTTCGTCGCCGGCGACGAGCCGCTCGTGCCCGCCAGCCTCCATGCTCTCGCGGCAGCACTTGCGGGAAAGGCTTTCGTCATGGACCAGAGCCACGGGCGTGTGCGCATCGGCGTTTCCGGCCGTTCTTCGCGCGCGCTTCTGTCACGAGGCACAGCCGTCGATCTCGATCCCTCCGTCTTTCCGGAAGGCCATTCTGTGATGACGATGATCGGCCATCTCTCCGTGCAGATCGTCCGCACCGGCGATGACAGCTTCGAGCTCACGGTCCTGCGCAGCTTTGCCGAAAGTCTCTGGGAGGATCTGACCCATATGGAGGCGAGCGCCGAAAAGGATAGCGTATGAGCGCCGTGCCGGCACAAAGATCGACAATTGACCGAAATTAGCTAGAATGTTCAACTTTCCGGCGCGGGTGGCACGTAGCCGTCAAGGGAAAATAAGCGTCCCGTAAACCAGTCGCATCTACAGGTACAGAATGAAGTTTCCGTCTGGTAAGGCTCTATATCGCTGGATAGTAGTGTTCTTCGTATTTGGTATGATGGCTATATACATATACGGAGAAACCCTCCAGTCTCATAAGAGCCCGGAAGAACAGACGACGGATATATTAAAAAAATACCTCGTTGAATCCGGAGAAGTCGATCGAATGCGTTTTGCGAACTGCTCCAGAATCGAAGAGTCAGAAATCGATCCAACTTCAAACGTGAGCTTCTTTGTTGGGTGCGAGATAAAGAAACCGCTTTCGGCAGAACCCATTGCTCTCTCGGTGGCGTTCGGTGTTCGCGGGCAGGTTGAATTTATGGATATGTCGAGAGGCGAGAAATAATGGGACCAAGGGATTGTAGAGGTCCCGCTCCGAGATCGCGATCTCCGGGCCTTTTACCAAGCTTCGAAAGTCGAGCAGACAGCCCCAGGTAGCGCCCGCCAATAGGTTTCAAGCCGTATGCAGCGCGGCGGCACCGACCCATTCAGGGCGCTCGGCGCCTTGCAGCTCCTCCAGCGCATCGGCGGCAAAGCTCGGTACTACACCGGTCCACAGCAGTGCGCCGTCGGGATTGGAATGGCCGTCGCCCTCGAGCTTGTAGATGCTTTCGACGATATACTGGCCGTCATTGTTCAGGCCCTTGATTTCGGAAATCTCGACCACCCGGCGCCTTCCTGTGCGCTTGAAGCGGGCGATCTGCACGACGACGTCGACCGCCGAGGCGATCTGGGCGCGCAGCGGCCGAAGCGGCATGTCGATATCAGACATCAGCGCCAGCGTTTCAAGCCGGTGCAGGGAGTCATAGGGCGTGTTCGCATGCACCGTCGAAAGGCTGCCGCTGTGGCCTGATGTCATCGCCTGGATCATATCGAGCGCCTCACCGCCGCGGCACTCGCCGACGATGACCCGGTCGGGCCGCATGCGCAGCGACGAGCGGAACAGGTCGCGGATGCTGGCGCCGCCGCGGCCGAACCGATCGGGCTTCGTCACTTCGAGATAGACCACGTGTTCCTTACGGATCTGCAGTTCGGACGTGTCTTCAATGACGATGATGCGCTCGTGGTCGGCAAAGGCTTCTGACAGTGCGTTCAGCATCGTCGTCTTGCCGGTGCCGGTGCCGCCCGAGATGATGACGTTCTTTTGCAGCCCAACGGCCGCCTGCAGCAGCGTCAGCGACTCGTCGGTCAGGCTGCCCTGGGTGACGAGATCATGGATGCTGCGATGTTCTTTCAAAAAACGGCGGATGGAGATGCAGAGCCCGGTGCGCGACGCGGGCGGCTGGATCATCTGCACGCGCGAACCATCCGGCAGACGCGCCTCGATGCTCGGTTCCTCCGGCGTCAGCCGCTTGCCTGAGAACTGCGCGATGCTGCGCGCGGCCGATTCCAGATCCTCACGACTGGCGAAACGCGTATCGGCGCGTTCGAGCTTGCCTCGCCTTTCGACGAAAATGTCGGATGTGCCGTTGATCAGGATTTCGGACACGCTCGGATCATCGAGGAGAAAACGGATCGGCCCAAGCAGCTTGTCCAGCGCCCGGGTCAGGACCTGGAAGGTGGCCTGTTCGGCAGCGTCGTCGGATACGGCCTTCATCAGAGCGGCATCCCGACCAGGACCGTGCTCATGCCGAACAGCGTCGCCATCATCTGAACCGCGGTCGGAAAGAACATCATCAATGGAATGAGGACCAATCCAAGTATTAAGATGCTGCTCATCGTTTCCATCGTTCTCTCTCCGGATCGACTGGCGGGCGATACCCACCATTTCAGGAAAGCTTAATCCAGATCATCAAACAACGCCATGGTCGGGTGCCGTGCGGGCGGTGATTCTGCCCGCGGTACGCCTTCTCTTCTATCGCTTTGAAAGAATTGGCCAATTATGGAGCAGTAGACGAAGCCGCGAAGGACCATCAAAAACTTCTTCTCCACAGGTAAAACTTCAGCCTGTTCAAAAGGTTAGTTAAAAAAACCCGGCGTCAACTGCGACTTTGTCGCTGATGCCTCCAAGACAATTGGAACCCTTCGTTTCGTTTGCTTGACGGAGGGCTGGCCTTGGGCGCACTCTTGGGTCTTAATGGTGTTGCTCAACAAACGTTGGCCGCCGGGGAAGATAAGCTGAAGCAGAAAGTATCATTGGATCGAGCAACATGCTCGTTCGGATCGATAGCGTATGCTTGGTTCATCTTCACCAAGGCTTCGAACCGAAACAAACCTGGGAATGAGGAGTACTCACATGTTTGGTAAACTCAAGACTCTCGCAATTGCACTTCACAAGGACGAACGCGGCGACATGGCCCAGATCGTCCTGGCCGTCGCCCTGATCGTCATCCCGCTGATGCTGATCCTGCTCGCATTCGGCAAGCAGATCGGCGAATGGTTCAACGAAAAGAACACGGCGCTCTCGGATGCCGAGAGAATTCCTGAGCCGGGTCAATAAGCGGGTCGGGATCATGGATACGACCTATGATCTGACCCTGATGCCTGCAGCGGCGGCTCTTGCCGTCGCCTGCACCATGACCGCGGCGGTGCTCGACCATCGCCACGGTCATATCCCGAACGCCGTCACCTATCCCTGCCTGCTTGGCGGGTTCATGTTGGCGGCAGTCAGCGGCGGTCTCGCAGGAATAGGGCTTGCCTTCGCAGGCCTCCTTGCAGCCGGCCTGATCTTTTTCATCGCCTTCGCAGCCGGAAGCTGCGGCGGCGGTGACGTCAAGCTGATGGCGGCGCTCGGCGCCATTCTCGGCCTCTGGCCCGCCATCGACGTCACCCTTGCATCGCTCATGGTCGGCGGCTTGATCGCCGTTTTCTCCATGGCGCGGCGTGTTCAGTGGAGCGTGCTGGCCCGAACGGTCGGACTGTTTGCGCTTCTCCTGCCCGCCGGTTTCCGCGACGCCGCTTCGGTGCTGAAGCCGCGCGAGACACATCATACCGTGCGCTTCGGCGTTGCCGCCGCTCTCGGACTTCTCTGGTGCCTTTTCATGCCCGATTTCACCCCTCTTTCATTCGTGAGGTAACGGCAATGCGCGCGGAACTCGAACGCCCCATCTTCGACGGTGCCTTCTGGAGTTCGATCCTGCACTCGCGGACCTTCTGGGTCCCTCAGGATCACGGCGCGCTCCTCGGTACCTTTGCGATCGCCATGCTGCTGCTTGCCTCGATGCTGCTGCTGCCGCGGCTTTCCGCCCGCCGGCGCCGGATATCGGAGCTGCACGGCGATATCTCCGGCAGCACGACGATGATGGATTTCGTCCTCGTGACGCCGGTCTTCGTCTTCTTCATGTTCGTGGTCTTCCAGTTCACCATCCTGGCGAAAAACCACCTTTTCACCCATTATGCCGCTTATGCGGCGGCCCGCAGCGCCCGCGTCTATTTCTGCCCGGCCCTGCCGATCACGCTGCGAAGCCTAATCGACGTCAAGACCTGCGATGACGACGCTGCCGCCGGCAAGGCCGATCTTGCCGCCCGTCTGGCGCTGATCCCGGCCGCACCCTATGACCAGCTGAAATGCGTCGGCGCCTGCCAGCCGCCGGAGGATGCGCTGAAAAGCCTGGCCGATGCCTCGGGCCTTTCGAAGAACTGGCGCGCAATGCGCAACCAGGCCCGCTATATGTTCGACCCGCAGAATGTCACCGTGACCGTCGACCGCGCGCCGATGGCGCTCTATGCCGCCATCAACCGCTCGCCGCATGTGCCGGTCACCGCCAAGGTGGAAGCGCGCTTCCTGCTGCTCGAATATGCCGGCTGGGTCTTTGCCCGCGGCCAGAGGAAAGACGGCCGCTACTACACGATCTCGACGGCGGAGGTGAACCTGCTATGACACCGACCCTGATCAAGCGCCTGCACCGCGACGAACGCGGTTTCCTGTCACCGATCATTCTCTACATGACGATCGCGCTCGCCCTGATGATCGTCTGGATCCTGAATACGGGACAGATGATCTACGACAAGCAGCGCACGCAAGACACGGCCGACGCTGCTGCTCTCGTCCACGCCGACTGGGAAGCCCGCTATCTCAACATCATGGCGATGAACAACGTCGCCTCCTCGCAGGCAACCGTGGTCATGGCGACCTCGGTCGCCTTCCAGCTGACGACGGCGGAACTGGCCCTGCGCTCGACCGCCATTCTGGCGAAACTCGCCCAATATTCTTTCACTGAAGGCTTGGGCCCGGCGTCGCTCCTGCCGCCGATGCCGCCGATGCCCCATTGCCCGGGCTGGCAGAAGGTCCCGGTCGTCGGGGGCATCATCTACGGTGCTTGCCTGGCGTTCCAGGGGGTCCGGGCGATAGGAGCCACCAAGGCGATTGCATATACAGTAAAAGCACAGATCGATTATGATCCCTGGGGCCTCATCGTGAAGTCCAGCGACATCATCGACGCCATGAATGATCTCAACGACTACCTCGTCGAGAGCTTTCCTCAGCGGGTCGGCAACGAAGCCCTGCATCTGGTGCGCCTGAACAAGTCGGATCATGTCGTCTTCCATCCGCCGTGCGAGTCCTGCAACAACGCCGGAGAGGGCGCCGGGGGTAACCTGCCGGTCGATCGCGACGGCATCAACCCCGCCTCAGCCTATGCTGAAATGTGCCTCGCCATGACCTATGGCACCCAGGGGCAGGACCCGCTCCTCATGCGCGGCGAGTTTGCCAATCGCGGCTTCCCCAACGGCAAGGGTCCGTTGACCGCAGGCGGCGTCGACGGCAGCCATATCCGCGACTGGGTCAATCACGAGAGCGGCATCGACGATGCTTTAGTGGACTTCTACATCTTTTATGAAGCCTTCGGCCCGGCCTATTTGAGCAAGATCCCGTTCAAGGCGATCATCGAGCAATTTGGCGATCTCAGCTGGTGGCAGGAACTGCTGCTCGATGGCAGCTTCTTTATCGCCGAGGAATTCTTCGGCATCGAATTCGGCATCGTGAACCCCTTTCAGCTGCCGATCGACAAGCCACCGCGCTATTCCGACAAGCAGACAAAGGACGAGAACGATTTCACCCGCAAGTTCGACACGATCTGGGATGGGGTGTGCAGCCCGGCGGGTGCTGCGATTTCGATGGCAGGCGCACTGCCCGTCGTCTCCTTCCCGAAGCCTTACTGGCTGAAGGGACGCACACCTTTCAACTTCACGCCTTTCGGCGGCGAGCAACTCGACGACTACCAGACGCTGGCGATCGTTTCGCGCGCCCCGCGCGCCAGGCTGCAGATCCGCATCTTCAAGGACAAGACACCTTCGGCCTATGCGCTCGCACAGAGCTGGGTCCACAATTACACGGCCTTCGACCTCTACACACAGGATTGGCTGGCATCGCTTGCGCCCGCCACGCTCGCCGACGATATCGGCGAGGTTTCGAACACCATCAAGCAGAGCCCGGCGGCCGACAGTTTTACCGGCCTGACCCGCGTCTTCGACCGAGGAGGAGCCAATGCCTGGGCTGCCGTCAACACACACTAAGCCTATGGGCGGTCTTCCGGGCCGCGGGCTGCTGATGCGGTTGCACCGCGACAGGCGCGGTCTCGCCTCGATCGAATTCGTGCTCGCCGCGCCGGTTATCCTGCTGATCGTGATTTTCGTCATCCACGCCAACAAGATTTCCACCAAGAAGGTAGGAACCATGCTTGCGATGCGCAACGCCGCCTTCGCCGAGGCGAATGGGCTGGACTGCACGTCGGATTTCTCGAACGTCTTCCCGATCCCGGCCTTGCCGGCACTGCCCGGGGGCGACGCCATGAGCTGCGCGCGCACGCCATCGCATGAAGGCGACGGCGACCCGCAACGCACCTTTGTCTGGGACGACGTGCAAAATACCTTGAAGAGCGACGGCCGCGATTTCGGCGACATGGTCGGCGACCTCGCCAATGAGAAGCCGCAGCTCGTCACCGCGACGGCCGACCGGGTCTACAAGTTCAGGGATTCCGACGATCTCGATACGATCAGAAGCCTCCGCTGGAAGGACGCGTTCACGGTGGACGATTCGACGCTGTTTGCCTCCCACAACAACGATACCACGCGCCGTGGCTACGATCCGACGCTGCGCCGGGAAATCCGCGATGTGGCCGACGATTCCGGCGATCTGTTCGACGGCGTCTTCCCGGGAGCGAAATAAGATGATGCAGGGCGCGCGCATCTCCTTTCGTCTCGCCGGTCACCTTGCCGGCCATCTCACTGGTTTGGTGCTGGTGATCGGGCTCGCCGCCGCCGTGGCCACACCGGTCCGTGCCGAAATCTACAAGGATTTCAAAGTGACGCTGAATTCGATGCTGGCCGGCATCCTCGGCGCGCCGGAGCGGGCGCCGCGCGATCTCGTCATCAACGGCCAGCCGCTTGAATTCACGCCCTACCAGAGCGATCGCAGCATTTCCGATATCACCGATGAATGGTTGCGGGTGCTGGCCGCCAATACAAGGCCGGCCTTGCCCAGGAGCGATAACAAGGAAGAACTGACCGCGGTCATTGCCGCCAACATGCTGATCGTCCCGAAGACGAGCCGCATCCGCGACGATCTCGCCGTGGTGGTGCGGTTCTTCGACGGCGACGGCGAGGCGGCCCTCGACTATCTCCGCCGGCAGGATCCTAAAAATCCTTCGGCAAGAGCGCCGATCCCGGGCGTCTCGATCATGATCCGCCGTCCCGCCGATGCGCCGAGGACCGAGGTGCTGATGAGCCGCTTCGAGGATGTTGCCTCGACGCTGCCGGCCTTTGCGGCCCCCGCCGATGTCAGCAAGCTGCCGATGTCGCTGCGTCCGCCGGCCGGTGTCGAGGTGCTGAGCGATATCGGCGATCGCGACCAAAGCCACACGTCGCGCACGGTCGTGTCGAAAGGCACGCTGTCGGCCGTGCGCTGGTCCGATCAACGCGCCGATCTGCTTGCCCGTGACGGTTTTACCATCGAGACGCCGCCGGCACAGCGCGGCGGGGTCACAGCACTTTATGGCCGGCGCGGCAGCGTCGAGGCCAATGTCTTGTACACTCGCAGCAAAACCGACGGCCGGACCGTCGAAGTCATTCAAATCAGGCAACCCTTCGTCGAAGGAATAACACCATGAACTGGAAGCTCATCGCGGCTGTCATCGTCGGGCTCATCACCGGCGTTCTGCTCTACTTCTGGACCGAGAGCGTCAAGAACGAGCAGGTGGCCTATGCCTTCATGCGGCTCCAGCCCGACAGGAAGGTCACGCGAGGACAGGCGATCACGCCCGACATGCTCGCCGAACCGGTGATGCTGCCGGAAAGCTTCGGCGCGCTGGCCAAACTCGCGGTTCCCGCCGCCAGCGCCTATCAGGAATGGCTGAAGGACAGGACGGCTGCGAGCGATATTCCGGCCGGCTCCGTGTTGCTCTTCCAGTATTTCGACGATACCGACGGCGGACGCCTGACGACGATGATCGCGCCCGGCAAGCGGGCGCTCACCCTTCCCGTCAACGCGGCCGCGGCCGTCGGCCATTTCGTCGAGCCGGGCAGCTATGTCGACATCCTCGGCACGGTCGACGAACCGGTCGAGCCCGTGGCGCCGGCCGCCGCGACCCAGCCGGGAGCTCCCGGCCAGCCCGCTGCCGTGCCAGGTCAGCCTGCCGTGCCGGGCCAGGCGCCGCCCGCAGCCGGACAGCCGCAGGCTCCAGCCCAGCCGCAGTCGCCGGTCGAACAGATGCTGAAGAACTATCTCACCCAGTATCCCGGTGCCGACGAGAACGACGTCAACGCCTACCGCAAGCAGGCGCAGGATTATAAACTCGGCATCAGCTCGCGTACCCGCGTCGTCACCCGCACCTTCCTGCAAAATGTCAAGGTTCTGGCCGTCGGCGCGGCGACGACGGCGGAGGGTGCGGTCACCAAGGCCAACAGCACCTACAACAATGTGACCGTCGAAGTGACGCCGTCGGAAGCCGAAATGCTGATTTTTGCCATGGGCCAGTCGAACGGCAGCCTAAACCTCGTGCTGCGCAATCCGGCCGACAATACCGTCGAGGACCTGCCGAGCATCAACTGGACGCGCATGTGACCGTCGCGGGGGAATAAGCCATGCTGTTGAAGATTTCCTATGAGGACGGCAGCGGTCGAGAGGTCATCCCGCTCTCGGCGAACGAAACCTATTTCGTCGGCGAGAGCAGCACGCTGACGCTGCCCGCCGGCGCGGGGGTCGTGCGGTTGCGGGGCAGCCACGTCTCTTCGCCGCAATTCGTGCTGCGGAAGTCCGGCCAGGGATGGTCGGTGCAGCATCACGGACGCAACCCGACGCGGGTCGACGATCAGCCGCTTCGGGCCGGCACCCCGGTTGCAGTCTCGGCCGGCATGTCGATCTGGGTGCCGAATGTCACGATCGAGCTCGTCGAGCCGGCCGCGGCCGCCGAGGTGGTGACGCAATTTCCCGATCAGGAACGCGTGCTCGCCCTGCAGATGGAAATCCACGAACGTCTGCTGAAGGACACGCAATATGACCGGCTGGTGAAATCCGCCGATTTCGGCCGCGAGGACACGCGAAACCGCATCCGCGAACGCCTCGACATGTTCATCAAGGAGGCGCTCGATGCAGCACAGCAGGATCTCGTCATCCTTGTCATCAAGAACGCCGTCTATCGGTGGCTGGCCAAACGCATTGCCCGAACGGGGCGGCGCGACGCATCGTCGAATGCCGCAAGCCTGTCGCGCGAGGAGCAGGACAATCGCCGCCTCTTCGACGTCGGCAAGGCGCTGATTTCGGCGCTGCAGCTCAAGCTCAACTTCGAATCCACCCGCGCGGACTTTGCCCAGCTCGACACCCGTTTCAGCGCAGCTTTCCAGTCTCGGCAAGCGCTTTTTAACGCCGGTGACCGCTATGAGATCGCCCATATGCACCTGCGCTCCAGCATCGAGGAGCTGATGTATCGCTGGGGAACGATCTCCGAGCTGATGGATCTCGACGTGATCTCGGAAATCATGGTGACGCGCTACGACGAGATCTACGTCGAAAAATTCGGCCTGCTGGAGCGCTATCCCTTCGCCTTCGCCAATGAGCGGCAGCTGATGAAGGTGATCGAGCGCATCGCCGTCGATTCCAACCGCTCGATCAACGAGAGCGAGGCGATGGCCGACTTCCGCATGCCGGATGGCTCTCGCGTCAACGCCGTCATTCCGCCGCTGGCGGTCAAGGGCGCCTGCCTCACCATCCGCAAGTTCGGCGGCAAGTCGCGGCTCGATATCAGCAAACTGGTGACCGCCGGCGCGCTCAGCGAGCCGATGCGCGCCTTCCTCGAGGCGGCCGTCCGCTCCCGCAAGAACATCGTTGTCTCAGGCGGCACCGGCTCCGGCAAGACGACGCTCTTGAACAGCCTGTCGCAGTTCATTCCGGTGGGCGAGCGCGTCGTTGCCGTCGAAGACACGTCGGAACTGCAGCTCGACGGCATTCATGTCGTCTATCTTCAATCGCGGCCGAAGACGGCGGAGTCGGAGACCAGCGTCACCATCCGCGACCTCGTGCGCAACGCGCTGCGCATGCGTCCTGACCGCATCATCGTCGGCGAGTGCCGCGGCGCCGAGGCGATCGACATGCTGCAGGCGATGAACACCGGCCATGCCGGCTCGATGACGACGGCGCATGCCAATACGCCGCAGGACATGATGACCCGCCTGGAGGTGATGGTGCTGCAGGGGCAGAGCTCGCTGCCTGTCATGGCGATCCGCCAGCAGATCGTTGCCGCGGTCGAACTTGTCGTGCAGCTGAACCGCCTGGCAAATGGTCGGCGCGCCGTCACCGAAATATCGGAGGTGATCGGTATCGATCCGGATACCGGCCTCATCATCGTCGAGCCGATCTTCAATCTCGTCGGCCGCGCCGGCGGCCAGGCCGTGCATGCCTTCACCGGCTACCTGCCAAGCTTCGTCGCCGAGCTCGTCGAGTTCAACGACGACGGCGAGATCGAAAAACTGGACATGTTCGTCTAGAGCGGTTCAGGTTTCGCGGAAACGCAGAACCGCTCTAAGCTTTTGTTTTTACGCAATTCCGGACGGAAAAACCGCTTCGCACTTTTTCTGGAATTGCTCTGAGGGGGAAACGATGAATATCAGCATTCTGCAGATTTTTACGGTCGCCCTCGGCGCTGTGACGGCGGGGCTGCTCGTCTGGGGCGCGCCGGTGCGATGGCCGGCGCCGCTGCTGCGCGCCACCGAACGCGACATTGCGCTGGCCAGCGAGGCGGCGCAGGTCTTCGGGCGCGATGCCGTTCCACCCTATACGATGATCCTTGCCTACGGCATCACGGCGATCGTCGTCTTCATCGTGATTTCGCTGATCTTCGGGCCGATCTTCGGCATCGTCATCGCCATCCCGGTCGCCATCTTCCTCCCCAAGGGCATGATCCGTTATTTTCTGCAGCGTCGCTGGCTGCAGATCGAATCGCAGCTTCCCTATGCCGTCGACCAGATCGTCTCGGCGGTGCGCACCGGCAAGCCGCTCGCCATCGCCGTCAATGCGGTGGCCGATACCGGCCAGATGCCGGCCTCGCGCGAGTTCGAGCGCATCGCCCGCGAACAGAAGCTCGGCATCGGCCTGGTCGAGGCGCTCGACCGCCACGGCCGCAACGTGCCGAGCCTGCACTTCAAGATGGTCGATGCAGCCCTCGGTCTCTTTGCCCGCCAGGGCGGCGACATCTCCGAGCCGCTGACCGAAATGTCGAAATCCTTCAAGGAAATCTGGAAGCTCGATCAGAAGATCACGACCTCGTCGTCGCAGGCGCGCATGAACTTTCGCGTCGTCAATGGCGGCGCGCTGTTCATGATGCTGATGATCTTCTTCGGCCAGCCGGAACTGATCGACAAGGTGTTCGGCAACGCCATCGGCATCGTCATCGCGATCGTCGGCGCCATTCTCTACGCGACCGGTTTCTTCTGGATGCGCTCGATGATGAAGGTGTCGGTCTGATGTCTCAGATACCCCTCGCCCCGATCGCCATCGTCTTTGCCGGGATCACCGCTGCGCTGTTCGTCTGGTGGATCGGCGATATGCTCGGCAGCATTCAGGTGGTGCGCCGGTCCGCAGGCGGCGATGGTCCGCCGCCGAATATCGTCGATAGCATCGGCATGCGCACGCCGGTCGAATTCGTGCTGACGCATTTCGAGACCCTCCTGGCTGATTACGGCGCGCAGCTGGAGCAGAAGCTGATCTATGGCGGCCGGCCCTTCGGCGGCGTCACGGGGCGGGAATATATCGCGCTTCTCGTGGTCTTAAGCCTTTTCGGTTTCGTCGTGCTCGGCCTGCTGTTCGGTATTGCCAGCGGCAGCGTGATCGGCGGGCTTGTGGCGGGGCTGATCCTCGGCCTGATCCCCGCGATCTATTTCTGGGTCGTCGCCGACGACAAGGCGCAGGACCGCAAGGAACGCATTTCGCGCGAATTTCCCTATTTCCTCGATCTGGTCGTCATGACGCAGCAGGCGCAGGCGACGCTGCCGGAAAGCCTGAGGCTTTATGCCGAAGCCGCACCCGGCACTGTCATGAGCGAGGAGATCGAACAGACGCTGAAGGACGTGGCGCTCGGCACCGGCATGATCGAGGCGTTGCAGCGTCTGGAGCGCCGCATGACCGCCGAGGAGGTCATCCGCGTCATCCGCGCCGTCATTCAGGGCGAAGTCGAGGGCAGCAACCGCGTCGAGCTGTTGCGCGAACATGCGCGCGACCTACGCTTCCGGCGCTGGGAAAAGGCCGACAGGGCCAGTGAAAAGCTGAAGGCCAAGATCGTCATGCCGGCGATGATGATCGTCGTGTCGATCCTGCTTCTGGTACTGGCGCCTGCAATTGTCGAGATGATGTCGAGTGGGATGTTCTGATCATGGCCTTTTTTTCCTTCTTTCGCGGAAACAAACCAAGCCTTCTGCAGACCGGTCCCGGTGGCCAGAGCCGCAGCCATGTGCTCGACCGGCCGGAAATGTCGATCGGCAGGGCTGCTAATGCCGATATCGTCGTCGACGATCCGTTCCTTGCGCCGATCCATGCGCGCATCGAGCGGCAGAGCGACGGCGGCTTCATCATTCGCCGCATGGGGCTGAACCCGATCATGCTGCGCGGCGAAGCCCTGCTGCAGACGGCCTCGCTGAAAGCCGGCGACAGCTTCCGCCTCGGCAAGGACGTCGAATTCCAGTTCGTCGTCAAGGCCGCCGCCAAGGAGGCGCCGAAGAAGGAGGCTTCCAAGGCAGGTGACGACAAGCCGAAAAAGTCGCTCCTCAAGCAGCCGGCCTTCCTCGCCGGCATGGGTGTCGCCTATCTCGCCATCGTCGGCATCATCGGTTACGTAATCCTCTCCGACAGCGGCAGCGCGGAGGGTGGCCCAACGGCAGAACGCATCAATGCGGAAGCCGGCCGCATTCCGACATGCATCAAGAATGCCCGGCGCATGCGCCAGGTTTCGGAGGCGAGCTTCAACGGGGCAGTCGGCGGCCGTGTCGGCAGGGATGGCGACGCAACCTATGCCGCCCTTTCGCTTGCCGCCGAACCGTCTGATGACGCCGCGCTGGCGAAGGCCGCCGAGCCGATCGTCGAGGCCTACAAGCGCACGGCACTCGCAGCCCTTGCCTCGGAAAACCGCGGCAACAAAACGCTGGCGCTGACCCTCTACCAACAGACCTACGATCTCGTTCCCGATGTCAACTGCTCGGCAGCGCGCTTCGCGCTGCAGCGGCGGGCCGCGGTGAAGCCTCCGGCGCGCCGTTGACCGCCAGTCTTGCGGCTGCTCGCTGACATACAAATGTGGCTTGTTCATCATCGATGCCGCGCGAGCCGGGTAGCGATGTCAAGGACTTGCCGGAATACTGGCGATGACCTTTATCTCAAAGTCAGTTGCATCATGCGATATCATATTGAATTTATTTAGTTATTGCATAGAGATTCCCGGTGTGTGTGGACCTGTGCGTGCGTGTGAACGGATTTTAAGCCGCCTTTGAGGGTGTGCGACAGCCTCTATCCTCGTCCACCTCAATTCCTAGAAAAGCGCCGCCAGATCGCGCCGGCCATCCACCACGCGGATGATCTCGACCGCATCAACCTCGCCCACGTCCGTGTCGGGGTGCGTCTCGTACAGGATCACATACGGCGCTTCGACTAGCATCCGCGCGGTGCGGAAGATCTCGGGGTGGCGCTCGCCAAGACGCGGATGATCGATAAGCAAGCCGGCCTTGTAGCGGAACTGCTGGAAATACCGCTCGGCCGCCTGGGGCTGCTCTTTGCCTATGTCGACGAAGACTTGCTTGACGTCGACTCTCGCCCTCGGCGTCCAGAGAAGCTTAACCGCCATGTCCGCGGGCAGCCTTCAGTTCCTGCCGCGCTTCCGCAAGCATCTCATCGAAATCGACTGGCGAGGCAGTTCCGCTCGCCTTGCCCTCGGCCCACATTTCGCGCAGCTTTTCGATATCGCCGCTGCGTTGCTGCCATTTGGCGGACCAGTCGCGCATCGCTTCGCGGATGACCTCGCTGGCGCTGGCGTAGGCACCGCTTCCAACAGCGTCACGCAGCAAGTCGGCATGTTGCGGCGTCACTGAGACGCTGATCTTCTCAACATTGGCCATAACTCACCTCCATACACTTATGGTAGGAATTATTACCACCGCCAGACACCCCTGCCAAGAAATTTCGAGGCGGGCAATAAAGCAACGAGGGTCGATCAAATCGTCGGAGACGCCACGATGTTTGCAACTGGCGCAAACGTGACGGCGAAAGGCGGTTGGCCCTCGAAGCTCGGACTATCTTTGCGCGCATGAGGGAAGGTCCGGTCGTCGCTCTCCCACTCCCTGCCGCACGAGCGATAGGGCAGCGATACCGGCCTCATCGGCCGCACGCAGAAGCGCTTCCCGGAATTGTTCCGGGGCAATCTTGCCGCTCAATGCGTCGACGCAGGCTTTGACTGCAGCCACATATTCCTCGCCGTCATCGCAAGGCCAGTCGTTGATCAGGAGACGCGCCGCGTCGCCCAGCGTCCATACGATCTTGCGAGATGCCGGGCCTCGCAAAGCAAACCCTACCGGCGTGAATGCTGATGATGTGTTCCAGCACATTGTCCTCGACCCCTCAAGGCACGGATATTGCAGTCCCAATTTCAATATACGCGCGTATTCTGAAATGTGGAATTGAAAACTTGCGAGTGGCACCCCTTGAGCGCGAGCTGTCGAATGATGAAGAAAGGGCGCCTACGACCTTATGTTGATCCGCCCCGCGCTGCGTCGACAAGTGTCGCCTTGATGGACGCATTCTGGGTTTGCAACAGATTACCCTGCCCCGTGTCAGCGGCACACCGCTCCCCTTATCAGTCTCAACGTTTCGACCCGCTCACCGCAATTCGGCGGTAACGCGGAAAATGCCGCCGGCCGACGCATCGGAGCAGACGACGAAGGTCGAACCTTCCTGCGCCATGAAGGCGACATTGCCGCCGGCTTCGCAGGGGGTGGCGCTCCACTGCAGGATGATATCACCGTTATCGGGCAGCTTTTCCTGGGTGATCTTCGCCGCACTTGCCATCCACTCCGTCGCCGACGGCAGGTGGACGGGGGCGTTCAGCTGCTTCGACAGCCAGGCCGTATAGTTCTGCGCCACGGCAAGCGGCACGTCGTCGGCCGGCTGCTGCGGATTGTCGCCATAGGCCTGTGCGGCGGCGGGATCGGAATTGGCGGTGTAATATTCCGCCATCTCGGCACGGGTGACGGCCTTCGTCTGCATGCAGAAGGACTTGTCGATCTTCACGGCGTCGTTGGCAACGCCGAGCATGCCGCCGATTTCCTTCATCGACGAGGTCATCAGCCGGACATTCTCCAGCGAATAACTTCCGGCCGGGACGGTCTCGAAGGCAAGCGTCTGCGAAACCGGGCAGAAGCCGCGCGCCGACAGCGCCTCGAGATCGGCAAGGATCGGCTGATAGGCGACGACCGCGAGCTTATAGGCCTCGGCGGTGTAGCGGCCGTCGGCCTCGCCGATCTTCGGAGCGAGTGCGGCAAGCGCCTGATCGGCAGCACCTGCACGGGTCGCGATCGAGGCGCTGAGATCGGTCACTTTCTGCTTCAGCGCCGTCGCCTCGTCCTTTGCCGCCATGACATCGGCAATGACGGCATCGAAAAGCTTGGCAGCGTCGCCATAGCCAGATGTCGCGGCCGGCATCTGCCATTGCTCTGCCTTGGCCTTGGCATCGGTCATCAGCCCGGTCGCCTTGGCGACATCGGGACTATCGCCGGCGCCGATGCGATTGACGGTTTCGCGTTTGCCCGCCGCGTCCTTTTCGGCTGCCGTCAGCGCGCTTAGCGCCTTGGCGAGCTCGTCAAACGTCGTTTTCGACGCGTCATAGGCATCGACGGCGGCATGCATCTGCTTTGCGGTGGCGGCATCGGCGGCAGTCTTCATCTTGGCGTCAGCCTCGGCAAAACCTGGCGCCTTGTCGCCGCCGGCGGCCGAAGCGGCAGCTTTCGCCTTCTCGGCGTTCTCCTTCGAGATGCCGATCAGCGCATTGCCGAGATTGATGGCTGCCGTCTGGAAGCCCGGAAGCGCCTTTTCGTAATCTTCATCCTTGAGCAGGGCATCGGCCGATGTCAGCGCCGCGGCGCCGGTATCATAGGCGAGCTTTGCCTGATCGCCGGAAGGACGCTCCGGCGCCTTGGCGGCGATCGCCTTCTGCTTGCGGCTTTCTGCCTCCTTCTTCCAGGTGCCGACATCGGCGACGAGTTTCGGATCCGGGGCGAGCAGCTTCGGGATGGTGAAGGCGCCGACGCCGATGCAGATCAAGAGCAGTGCGGCGATCATGGAGATCTTGAGAGGCGTCCATTTTTTCGGCTTCGGGGCGTCCTGCTGCTGTTGCATGCCGCCGCGCGGATCCCATGACATCGGCTGGATGCCTGTCGTCACCCGGGCGAATTCGCCCAACGCATCGGCGCCCGTGCGCGGTCGCGCGCTTGGATCGCGGCTCAGCATCCTTTCCACCAGACTTGCAAGACCCTCGGGAAAGCCTGGGATCAGCACGTCGAGGCGGGGAAAGATATTGGAAGGGTCGAGATGGATGTTCTTCCAGCTCTGCTCGCGCTGATGCTCGTCTTCCCAGACCATGACGCTGTCGAAGACGCTGGCATAGGTCTGCCGCGGCAGGAAGAGCTTGTAGGCGATCATGCCCATTGCGTAGATATCGAGTGCCGACGAGGCGGAGAAGGTGCCGCTTGCATAGATTTCCGGCGCCCCGAATTCCGGCACATAGGGCGGGATGATGTGTTCGCCGATCTTCGAGATCAGATGCAGGTTGCCGATCCGCACCGACAGGCCGGAATAATCCTCGGAGACGTAGATGCACTGGTCCGTCAGCGCATTGTGGGCGTAGCCGGCGCCGTGCAGCGTTGCCAGCCCCTCGAGGATGTGGCGGCCGATCTCAACGGCGCGCTCGTAAGCTACCATTTCCGTTTCATCGAGATATTGGTGCAGCGTTTTCGACGGCCGCTTCTCGACGATGTAGAAATTGTCGTCTTCCGGCGACGGCGGGATGAGGTCCTCGATCTCGACGAAGCGCCGTGCCGTCAGCGATTTGGCCTCGTTGATGGAGGTCCAGACCCGCTCGAAACGAGCCTTGTCCAGTTTCAGCGCCATATCGGGCGCGACGATGAAGACCGCATGGTCCATCCGCTTGTCCTGGGCCGGATAGACGATGAACTCGTTCTCGTAGACCGGCTCGCCGATCGTGTAGCGGGCGATCAGATCACTTCTCATGCACGTGTCCCCCTGCATTCATTACATTCATGAAACCGAACTCTATTCGCCTGCCAGCAATGGATCGCCGATAAGGCCTGCGGCGAGCAGCAGGCCGGTCTTTGTATCGCGAAGCGCGAAGGCAAAACGGGCATCGGCCACGACGCGGACAAGCTTCGGATCGATGCTGCGTTCCGTGATAACAGCCGTGGCTGCCGCCGCCTCCGTGCCGTTTTCGTCAACCTTGATCATCGTCTTCTGAAGGACGCGCGACAAGCGGATGTTTTCTTTGGTGAAACCCGGGAAACCCGCATCCTTGGCCTTCTCGGGCGTCACGCCCATCGCATTGAGTATCGGCATCAAATCACGCCCGTCGTTCAGGGAAAAGCGGGGCAGGAAGATTTCGCCCTTGGCGGCTTCGAATTTTTCTCCCTGCAGCCAGGAAGTGAGCGTCTTCAGGTCCGCGCCGCCCACACCCTTGCCGGAGCGCGCCGCCACCACGACCATGCTGTAGCTCTCGCCGGCATAGGCAAGATCGACGGCAGTGAATTTCTCGTCGACGCGGAATTTCTGACCATCGCCGGCAAGATGCATCATCGGCACCGAAATCGTCGATCCATCCGGCCTCTGAAAGGGGCTTGCCGGGCTTTCCTTCTCGAAAGACGTCTTCCAGCGCGCCTTGAAGGAGAGCGCGCCAAGACTGACGAAGCCGCCGCCGGGTGGAGAGTCCAGGATGACAGGAATGGCGCCCCGCGTTGCCTGGCTTACCCAGCCGTTGATGTGCTCGACCGATTTCGGTCCGTCGAGATCCTCGATCGAGGGCTTGATCCGGTGGCCGGCGAGCATGGAAAGCGCATCGGGGACGAGCACCAGCTTGTCGTCGAAGACGATCGCGACCGCCGCAGTCAATGGCGCATCCGCAGCCGCCGGCTTCTCGGGGGTCATTGCGTCAAGCGCCGTCTCCGGTCCCTTGACCTCGCCACCGAAGCCGAGGCCCTTGGCGATCGAGGCTTTGCCCTCGTCGGAAGCGCCGAGGCTTGCAAGACCGAGTGCCGCGGCAAGGCTTGCCGGCGACACCATGATATTGGCAGCACCCTCCTTTGCCAGGGTGCGATCGATGAGTTCGGCGGCAAGCCCTGCTTGTGCTGCAAGCATCGCCTTGCTGTCACCGGAGTTGCCGGCATGAGCGGCCGGGGCAAGCGCCATCAGAAAAGCGGCAAGACCCGCTAACAGAGTGGATTTCGGCATGGTTCGCTCCTGTTCAGCGGATGCGATAGAATTTGGAATCGAACGACCATTTGCCTTGGGCGCCGGTTTCGTCGTCGCCGACGATCCTGAGGCTTCGGGCGAGATCATAGACATAGTTGAAGGCGGCGCGCTGGCCGACGAGCGGCGTCGGCACGTCGGGCAGGTCGAGCACTTCGATCGGCTTGTCGCTGAGGATGGCAACGACCATGCCGACGCCGGCCGGTCCCTCCACTACATATTCGAAGCCGGTATAGGGATTGCGCGCATCGGGCACGACGACCGGCCGGGCCGGATCGAGCCGGTTGTCGCCGCTTTTGGCTGATGGTTTCAGCCCCATCGAGCGCTTGTTAGGAAAAAGCTGTGTCAGCTTGCCGGAGGCATCGATATCGACCAGGATCAGGTAACCGGACTTCTTGGTGGAGACACGCATCGCCACCTTGTCGCCGATGCTGACCGCAGTGCCGGGCAGCACGTCGACGGCGACGCCCGCCTCATTGTCGCTCTTCAGCGTATTCTCGACGGCGGCGACCGCCGTCTTCGCCTCGTCGCCGGTGATGACATCCCGGCCGAGCGCATCCGGCTGGCCATAAAATTGCGGCACCGGCGTGAAGCGGCAATCTCCCGCATGCGTCCGGCAATATTCGTCGGATTTACGCCGGACATAATCGAGCAAAGCGGCATTGCTGACATTCGGCTTGTCGGCTGCGCGCGCCACGCCATCCTGCACGCCTTCGATGAAGCGGCGGGTGAAGACGCCAAGCGGTGGCTTGGCCTCGCTATCGACCAGCGCCCACTGCCCTGCGTTGACAGCCGACCAGACCATGGCGTTTTCGCCGCCGAAGGAGAATTTCGCTTCCTTGCCTGATTTGTTCGGCGGTTCGAGCCCTGCCAGCGCCGGGCCGAGGCAACGCACGGTGCCGGATGGTGCGGCCACCGCGCTGCGGCTGCCGGGCCCGACATGGCAGGCATCGATCAGCAGCGTGACGCGGCGATCCTTGAGGCTGTTCAGCCTTGCGGCGATCTCGGTTTCGCGGATCTGGTTGGTGACCGTCACCTTGCCGCCCTCGCGCACCAGCTTGGCATCGACGGCCACCAGCGTCGGGCTCGTCGTTTCCTCGGCGCCCATTTCTTCAGAGCCCTGGCCGCTGAAATAGAGGAAGACGCGGCTTCCGGGCGTCGACTGACGCACCAGCCAGTCGTCGATTTCGGCAAGGATCGCCTCGCGGGTCGCCTTGCGGTTGGTCAGCGTGTGGATCTGCTCCGGGCGGTAGGCGAGCGTCTTGGCGAGGAAGACCTGCATCGCTTTTACGTCAGTCGCAGAACCGGTCAGCTTCGCCTCGCGCATCTCGTAGTCGTCGATGCCGATCAACAGCGCGCGGTCACCGGGCTTGCTTTCGATCACCGGCGTCTGGACGACTGCTGGCCGCACGGCGGGTTCGTCGGCGACGGGCTTGTCAACTGGCGCGGTATCGTTGGCGGGCGCGTCTGGCGTTTCGGTCGTCCCAGCCGGCGCGGTATCGCCGGCGGGTGGGGTGGTGATGGCGAGGTTGGCCTCTTCCTGTCCGGACTTCCTGTGCTTCATCCCGCCACTGGTGGTGGTGGACGCGACCTGATCATTGGCAGCAGGCCCTTCAACATCAGGCACGTCGCCGTCGGTCTTGGCGGCGATCCAGTCGCGGAACGCGGCAACACGTGATAGACGCCGTAGTGCTCGGCCTCAGCGCAGCCGGCGCCCCAGCTGACGATACCGAGCTGGATCCAGCGCTTGTCAGGACGCTGGGCGACCAGCGGCCCGCCGCTGTCGCCCTGGCAGGCGTCCTTGCCGCCTTCGGCATAACCGGCGCAGACATTGCGCTCGTCGATCGGGTTCATGCGCATCGAACTGTCGCGATAGGCGGCGCGGCAGTCCTCGCGCGGGACGATCGGCAGTTCCACTTCCTGCAGCTCGGTCGGCAGGTATTTGTCGTCCCAGCCGTGATCGGCCTTGGTGTAGCCCCAGCCGGTGACGACGGCGGGGTGGCCGGCTGCCTCCACTTCGTCGTCCGAGGCCGAGGCAAGGATCGCCGGCTTCGATTTGGCGGGCTCGCTCAGCTTGATGAGGGCGATGTCGTTGGCGAAGACCTTGCGGTCGAAGTCCTCGTGAATGATCACGTCTTCCACGGCCAGTCCCGGCTTATCGGGCCCATCGACGGCGATCACCTTATCGATCTTCGATTTACCCTCGACGATCAGCAGGTCGCGGGCGAAGAGATCCTGCTTGCCGGAGCGGCCGCTGGTGACGCAATGGGCGGCCGTCAATATCCAGCGCGGCGAAATCAGCGAGCCGCCGCAATGGCCGCCGAAGCGGCCGCGCTGTTCGGGATCGGGCGCCAGGATTTTCACCTGCCAGGGCCATTCGCCCTTCTTGGCCGCCTGGCCGCCGATGACCCGCCCGCCATCCTCGCCGGCGAAATCAGTATCCTGCTGCGCCAGCACGGGAGTAGCCAGAAGCAGCATGACGGACGCAATATTGAGGAGCCTGCTGATCGACGTGCTCATAGCTTGGCTCCAGCGGAGGTATAGAGGACCGTAAATCCGACGCGCGCGCCCTCGGGCAGGAATTCGCCGAGGCGCTTGGCGATATTGCCGGCGGTGCGGCGCCTGTCGTTCTGCTTCAGGAACTCCAGAAGTTCGGGCATCGGCGTTTCAGAGGTAACGGCGACGAGCAGGTCCGTGCCGAATGGGGCGACGACGGACAGGTCGAGATCGAAGGTGGCAGACATCTCGGCATCGACCTCCTTCTCGCCCGGATACAGGAACTGTACGGTCCCATCGCCGGTGACGTCGAAGAGCACGAGCTTGCGGCCTGATAGATCCGAAACGGTGACGCCGACGCGTTCACCCTCACGATGGACGGTATCGGAAGGCATCACGCGCACGGTCTGCGGGTTGGTCTCGGAGAGCCGCTTCAGCGCATCGAGCGCGGCCATCCGGTCGACGACGAAAGGCATGTCGCCGGCGCCGATGGCGGAGGCGACGACATCGCCGCCGGCAATCGCCTCGTGTTTTGCGGGATCGAAGACAAGTTCGGCATCGGCACCTTCCGTCAGCTTGAACGGCGTGACGGCGGCGTCGATCCCCTGCAGCACCGGATCGGAGCCGAGGGCGGCAACGCTGATCGGTGCGGGCTCGGCGAGCAGCGGAGTGTTTGATTTCTCCGCCGCCGCCTGGGCCCCCGCCCCTTCGTAATGATAGACGACCGCGCGGTCGAGATCGGTTCCGGGCGGGCTTTCGGTAAAGATGTTCTGCCGCTGGTTGGTGAACTGGTAGACCGCCTGGCGCACATATTCGAACAGTTCGCGGCGGCTGACGGCGCCGTCGCCGTTGCGGTCGGCCGCCCCTTCGAAGGCGCGGGCGGTGGCATAGCTCAGCGCGCCGCGTTTTTGCGGAATGCCGGGAATTGATATCTCGGGCGACTTGGTGTTTTCGTCGACGGCGGCGAGAAAGGTCAGCCGCTTGAAATCGAAGCCGGTGGACAGCGCATCCGCCGTGGTCGAAATCGGCGCGAGGTCGTCCTCCTCGATCGTATAGGAAGGCGCCTGACGCCAGGTGATCTCGGCGCCGCGCGGATCGACGTCGCGGGTCATGCCGCCGGCATGGCAGGTATCGGCGATGAAGACGACATCGGCGCCTTTGGTCTCTAGATTGCGGATCAGCGCCTTGAATTCGTCGCCGAAGATGCGCTCGCGCGAACCCGGTAGCCGGGTGTCGAAGCCGGCAAGCACATAGACCTCGTCGCGGCCGCTCGGTTTGGAACCCTTGACTCGTTCCGGCTCGCTTGACCCGTGACCGGCGATGCCGAGCACGACGAGATCGCCAGGCCCTGCCCTTTCGGTCACGGCCTCGATCGCGTGGAAGATGCCCTCGCGGTCGGCAGCACCATTCTTCAAGAGCGTCATGTCCTCGACGCCGACCGAACGCAGCGAAAGCGAAAGATCCTCGGCATCGGCGACGGCCCCGTGCAGCGGCGGAACGTTGCGGTAGAGGTCGATGCCGATCAGCACGGCCCTGACTGCACCACGCTCGGGCGCCTCGATGACCCTTGCCAGGCTATCGGTGGCCGCCATGGTGAGGAGGGCAAGTGCTGCGGCCATGGAAACGAATGCGGTCATGGCCAAGCTCCTCCCCGCCTCAGCTACTCGCGGCGCCATTCGACGCGGCGGTTCAGCGCATCGACATCGTCTTCGGTGAGGTTTGCGGTTGCGGTGACGTCCACCGGCTCGGATGCACCGCGGCCTTCGGCGTCGATTGTCGCGTCGAGGCCATTGCTCTTCAGGAAGTCGGCGACGGCCTGGGCGCGGCGTTCGGAAAGCTTCTGATTATAGTCGTCACCGCCGCGCCGGTCGGTATGGCCGATGAGGATGATGCGGCCGGGCTTCTGCTCTTTCAGCGCCTCCAGCAGCTCCTCAGCAGCTTCGGTGCCGATCGAGGTGAAGCTCGACTTGTTGAAGTCGAAGGTGATCGGAACCGGAATGGAGACCGGCACGATGCCGCGCACATTCTCGGAATAGATGCCGCCGAGCACGCCGCTGCGGTGATCCTTCTCGGCCGGCACGAAACTGCCTTGCGGATTGTCGCTCGTCGGGTTGGCGGCAAGGATGCGGGCCTGGGCGGCGCGCTGGATGAGATCGGAGATCGTCTCGGCCGGTGGCGCCTTCGGCGTGCGGGTCTCGTTCTTGATGATCTCGATCGCCTGCTGGTAATCGGCGGCAGCATCGGCGAATCTGCGTGAGGAGAAATAGATTTCGCCGAGTGTGGCGGAGGCCTGCCAGAGCACCTGCGGGCTGTCGGCGGCGACAAGCAACGGCTCGTAATCGGCGACCGGCTGGTTGGCGGCCATCATCTCCTGGGCAGCCGAAAGCCTGAGGGCCGCGACGCGGCGCTGGGCATTCACCTGGAACTGGCCGCAATCGGCGCTGACGGCGATCGCATCAGCCTCAGACGCGGCAGCACTGATATCCTTGGCGGCAACGGCGGTGTTCAGCTTATCAAGAAGAGCCGTGCAAACAGGCGTATCGGCGTTTGCTACCTCGATCTCTTCCCCTGCCTGGCCAGGTTCGGCCGAACGGCCGAGGTTTAGCTGCGGCATCTTGATGCTGAAGCCGCCGGGAAGCTTGAATTGAGGCATCTTGATCTGTGGCATCGGCAGTTTCGGCATCTTCGTCTGGGACGTCTGGGCCGGCTGCTTATACTGCGTCGTCGGTTGCTTATATTGGGTCGGCTTGGTGGATGAAGTCGTATCGGCGGGCCCGATCAGCTCCAGTTCGTCGGCGGCAAGCTCCTGGCCGGGCGCCAGGTTGGTGACGATCTTGTATTTCTTCGGCGGCTGCTGTGCTGCCTGCTCGACGGGCTTCGGCGCGACCTTTTTCGGAGCTGCAGGCTTCGGTTTTTCCACCACCGTTTCCGGCTTCTTGGCGACTTCCTGTTTCGTCACCGGCTTTGGCTTCGGAGCGACTGCAGGTTTCGGCGCAACGGGCGGCTTTGCAGCCTGCTCGACTGGCGCGGGTTTTGCTGCGGGGGCGGCTGCGACGGGCGGGACAGCGGCCGGACTATCGACCGTCGTCAGCATCAGCGTCTTGCTGCTGATCTTGGTGCCGAGGCTTCGGGCCTCTTCAAGGCTTCGGGAGACGGCATCCATGCCGCCGTCAACCGAGCGGAACATGCCGCCGCCGCTGCCGCCGAGATCGGCGAAAATGTTCAGCGGCTTGGAGGAATAGAAGACTTTGATCTGCTCCTGACCGACCGGGCCTGAAACCTGCAGCTTGGCGCCGCTTGCCGGATCCGGCACCTGCACGCGCTTGCCGGCGCCGACAAGGGCGTCGGTCTGGTACTTGTTCGGGAAAAGCTTCACGACTGCGCCATTCGGCGAGACATTCAGCACCGTGACATAGGCGTTCTCGGTCGACTGGATGAAGAGGCCGACAACTTCGCCGATGGCGTATTTGGCTTCAGCGCGATCGAAGGTGACGCTGACAGGCCCGGTCTGCGCCGGCGCTTCGGTCAATGTGCGTTCGTTCTGCGCCTCGACGGCGGGAACCACCGAGAAGAACGAAAGAAAGGTGGCTGCTGCCAAGATGGCTTTGCGGTTCGGCATTGGAAAACCTCCTCTTCGAACATCTCACACTGTGTTGAAGATGAGAATAGCACTGACTGGCGAAATTGGGATGGCTTTGCCTGTCTTGCTTGAGGGAGGGTTACAAATTATTTGGAGCCGCCAAGAATCCGACAAGGCAAAGACGTGAGCAAGACTCACGCTCTGGCATAACCGGGGCCTGTTATAGTCCATTCAACTGCAGGGAGATGGTTAGTTCTTGGGTTTCTGCCCGGCTGATTTCAAAATCGAGATCAGGTCGCTCATTCCTTCGGGTGAGGAATTGTAGAGCCAAAGAATATCCGGATTGTCGACCGTGAATTCCTTGCCGGGGCCTGAGCCCATGTCGCGGCCGGGAGAGGTCGCATCGGGCAGCTTCGCCTCGCCGGGCGCCAGCCCCTTGGCGCGTTCTTGTTCGGCGATGATTGCAGCCGCCGCAGCAAAGGCCTTTTCGTCATGCTGGCGCAGCGCCGCAAGTGAGGGGTTCCGCGACGCAAGCGCGTCCTCGGCAGGGCCGGAATAGGCAAGCCGCGGCGTCTGCAGCGTCAGCAGAAGGCCGATCGACAAGGTTATGAGCCAGGATTTCGTCATCGTCGTCAAATCCGTCCTATTGGCGCCACTGCGCGACAAAAGCACGTCGCATTAAACTTGATTCATGCGACGTGCTTTCGCTCTTTGTTTTTTGCATGTCGTTCTCCCGGAACCGCTGCACCCTTCCGGGCGACATGCATAGGCGCCCCGAGAATAGGGAGAGGCCGAAAGGAAGGCAACGGCGCACAGTGCCAATCGATTGGGAGGGTTGAAATCGGCTGGCAGCGGCGCTTTCGCTCTTTGTTTTATGCATGTCGTTGACCTACCGCCGCACACTTCCGGGCGACATGCATCAGAGGATCTTCAATTGCTGCAAGCCGAGGCGCAGATCGCGCAGCATCTCGCCGAAGATCTCCTCGATCATTCCGGTCGACCAGACGACCATGGTGCCGTAGGGCGAGCGCTTGCGCTGCATGAAGCCTGCCGTTTCGAAATCGATCAACGTCTTGCGGCAGGTCTCGCTCGACATCACCGCAACAAGGAAACGGGCGAGATTGGACTGGTCGATCGCGCCTGATTTGTCAGCCCAGTTCTGGATCAGCCGCGGCTTGGTGTCGGCGGTGAACATCGAGGCGAGCGCACGATCCTGTGAAAGCCCCAGACGCTGCAGCTTGGCCGGATCGCGGGTCAGCGAAACCACGTAATCATTGTGCAGATCGGCGAAGCGCTCGATGTCCTCGGCGGTGCTGATGCCGAAGACCTTCATCGAATAGAGGAACTCGGCCATCAGGTAGGTCGGCTCCGAGCGCAGTTGCGCCAGATGCTTGTCGTCCTTGCTGGCTGAGGCAGCGCAGACGCGGTCTGAGAAATCTATCCTCGCCGCGCGAACCTGCTCCAGCAAGCTTATATCGAGCGCCAGTTCGTCACCGTTCCATTCCAGCATAAGCATTCCCTGCCGACGAATCTTCGAGACGATGATCTTGTACTATCGCCCGCGCAGATCTCCAAATCGTTTGGAAAGCAACGGCTTGCTGAGAAGTCATATCTAGCCTACCATTTTTGAAAAGCGTGACGGTAACAGTGCATGATGCCGAAAAGTGTGATCGGTTTTCGGACGACATCATGCACTAACCTTAATTGAGAACAGGATTCAGATTTTTAGCCGGATCGGACTAAAATCATCCTGTTCTGGGGGTCGAGGCAATGCGTAGTTTTGGGTCGCATATTTTGTTTGCCGCGGCACTTGCGGTCGCCTCGCCGGTTTTTGCCAAAGACACGACGATCATCGAGCTTCGCGGCGGCGACGGCGCGCGTTCGGTCGGCATCATTTCTTCCAACGAGGAAGCGGAGGCATCCGGGCCGGCGGCGATCACCGTCGGTGACGACGGCACCATTTACATCCTCGACCAGAACAACGGCCGCGTGCTCGCCGTCGACGCCGAACGCTCGCAGGCCGAGCCTGCGGTCCTGCCGCTGCCGGAAAATGCCACGGCGGAGGATCTCGCCGTCGTTCACAACGAACTCTACCTCTGGTCCGACGGCGTCGTGCCGCTCGAGCGCTCCACCGATGCCGACGGCCGGTCGCAGACGCTGCGCGCCGTCGACGGCGGCGCTGATGCCGACGACTACACCCGCTCGGTCTTCGCCTCAATGGGCTCGGTATCACCGGGGCCACTGAACAGCATCATCGACGAGATCGGTCGCAGCACCAGCCGGCCCGAGGCCCGCCCGCCGGTCATTCAATACGTGCCGAGCCGCGGGCTCGGCGATATCGTCGCCGAGGTCTCGGCTGCTGCAAACGACAAGGCGGAGATCCTGCTGCGGCGCAGCAGCTCGGAGGAGAATTTCCTCTCGCTGCAACTCGCCTCGGAAGGGCGGATCGGCACCGTCGAACTTCTCGACATCGACACGACAGGCAGGCCTTATGCGCTGGTCGAGCTCGTACCCGCCGACCGGCCCGAGCGCACCGGCATGCTGGTGGTGCGATTCACGCCGAACGGCGCGATGGACCGGGTCTACGACCTGCCGATCGAACCGGGTACGGTATTCTCCAGACGCTTCGTGGCGATCGGTCCGCGCGGTGACGTGCTCTATCTCCGCTCGCAGGAAAGCCGGGCGCAGGTGCTGCGGCTCGACGGCCGGGAGCCCGGCCGCAAGCTTGCCGTCGCTCGGCCCACCAAGCAGCCGGCTGCCGGCAAGCCCGGCAAGACGCCGAAGGTGGCGATCGTGCCGAAATCGCGCAGCGACGTCATCGAGCGGGCAATCGGCTTCGAGACGATGAACTGGCTGGTGACACCAACCGCCTATGGCAGGGATCCGGGACCGGGCTGCGTCAACATGAACCGGCTGCGCCGCCCGATCTACCTGATCGGCAAACGCGGCCAGACGGTCAAAGGTGTTCCCTACTGCTGGGGCTGCAAGACGCCGCTCGAGAATTTCATCGGCGGCGTGGAAAAGGGCCAGACCGCCGGCAACGTCTGCACCAAGAGCGCGCCGCAATCCAACATCCTCGGCGTCGATTGCTCCGGTTTCGTCAGCGACGCCTGGGGCCTGAAGATGCACGTCTCGACGCGCGCCATCCCCGGGATCACCAAGCGCCTCTCCGACCCCTGGTCAATGCGGCCGGGCGATGCACTGAACAAGCCGGGCTCGCATGTGCTGCTGTTCATGCGCTTCACCGCCGACAAGAAGGTGGAGGTAATGGAGGCCTCGCCGAATGCCTGCAAGGGTCGCGTCTGCCGCAATACCTATTCGCTCGGCAGCCTGTTGATGCGCGGCTACCAGCCGGTGCGCTTTAAGGGGCTCGATGGCTGAACGGCGGGAAACTCACGCCGCTGGTCTTGATGTCAGCCGCCGCTTCGCCATCGCCAGAAGTCCATGCGCCGCGACGCTGTCGGCATAGTCCCGATAGGCGGGGTCCCGGCTTAACATGCGTTCTTCGGCGCGGGCGCGCAGCAGGTAGATAAGACTGACGATCGCCAGCATGCCGGCCCGGGCAAGTCCTTCCGTAAGGCCGCTGGCGAGGAAGCCTGGGATCGCAACCAGCCACCAGGCGATGTTCTTCGAGACATAAGCCGGATGCTTCATGAAGCGATAGGGGCCTGATGTGATGATGCCGCGATGCGTGAGGTTTGAAAATCGCGGCCCGAAAGCGACGGTCGCCCAGACATAGATGAGGGTGCAGAACAGCGTCGCGACGCTCCAGAGGATAAAGACGGCCGAACCTTCCTGGATCACGGTCTCCCAGCCCGGCCCCTCGCCATAGGGCACGAAAGCATGCGAGATCGCAGGGAAGAACGGCTCGTAACAGATGAGACAGACGAGCCAGCCGAGTGCCGTCGTCTCCGTTGCCCTGACATGCCATCCGAAGAGCTTGAAAGTCGCGACATAGCCGCCGGCGGCAAGCACGATGTCGACAAGAAAGGCAAGCTGCAACAGGCCTTCGAACCAGGCCGCCGAAAGCGGCGGAAACGTCCACGCCGGCTTCTCGGCAAGATTGGAAAGAGCCGCCATGCCGCCCGAAAACATCAGGACGAGAAAGAAGCACTTGATCGCGAGCAGGCGCAATGCAAACAGCACGTCCTGCTCGCGAAAATCCTGCATCAACACCGCACGCCCGACCTGGTTGAGATAATCGTCGGGCTCCTCCGCGACCAGATCGGTGACCGCGACGTAAAGAATGGTGGCACCGGCAAGTGCGATGGAAATGGGGATAGTGGTCTGCCCAGCCTCGATGATCCATCGGACGGCCGACGACTGTGTGAAAAACGGAAAGACCGAACAGGCGATGACGACCACGCCAAGCAGCGCGGCGAGGCCGACAAGCTTGGTCCCTATGCGACGCCAGAAGATGGCGGGACCCTCGTCTCGTCTCTTTCGCGATGCCCAGGCCGAACGAGCAGCGGATGTGCCGTCGATGGCGATCCACGCCAGGAGAAGGCAGCATACAGCAAGGGTCATCGCCAAGCCGGACTCAAGCCGGAGATATGTGGAAAGTGCGATGCCGGTAACTGCTCCGATGAACGTCGCAGCTTGGATCATGAAGGACCCTGTCTTTACCAGGAAGGACCGCCGCTCGAAGAGTTGCCGGAGCTCGACGACCCGCTAGAGCTTGAACCACCGCCCATGCCGCCGCCAGAGCCACCGCCGCCTGAATTTCCACTGGAACTGTTCTCTGAGCGGGCGAAAGCCGGTTGTGCGGCCACTTTTCTAACCGTGGGCGTGGTTTTCCTGGTCGGCGTGGCGCTCCTGGCCGCCGGCTCTTCGCTGGCAAACAGCGTCCTGGCGCCAGGATCGAAGATGCAGCTCTGCAGGATTGCGCCGGAACCTGTGATGAATGTCGAGCACAATAGGATGCGGATGATTAGCTTGCTTTTCATGTAGGGCGCCCCCGGACCGCCGTTTCAGAAGAGATCGTACCTCGGATTTCGCTTGACCCATGTCGCTTTGGCGAGCTTGACCAGCCTGTCATCGAGCGACTTGGATTTGGAGATTGCCTTTTGCTCCTGAGCGGTCAGCTCGGCGGCAAAGACGGCCTCCGCTTTCTTCTTTGCAGCGCCTGGCATCCTCTTGAGTTCCGCCAGCGCCTGGTTCTTCGGATCGCCGCTGCCCGGCATGTTGATGGCGGTCGCCAGTGCAAAATAACGCGCCGCGATTGCAAGGCTGTCAGCGTCCGCGCCATCTTCCTTCGCGAGCATCGCGCGGTCGAGTGCACCCCAATAGTCGCCGCGTTCCGCGCCCATCTCCAGCCACTTCACCGCTTCTGCCTTGTCCGCGGCAACGCCGATACCGTCGCGGTACATGCGTCCGAGATTTGTCGGAGCATGGGGCTGTCCGCCCTCCGCCGCCCGCGTGAAAAGATCGAGCGCTTTCGGGAGGTCCTCCGGAGCGCCTTTTCCGAAACGGTAGACGAGCGCAAGATTGTTCAGCGAATAGATGTCGTTGCGCTGGACGCCGGCTTCGTAGAAGCGGATACCCCGCTCGGGGTCGGCCGGAACGTTGACGCCGTTCAGGAAAATATAGCCGAGCTCGTTCATCGCATAGGTATGGCCGAGATCGGCGGCCTGCAGCATCAACCGCAACCCGAGCTGCTGATCGGCCTTGGTGCCGCGGCCGTGGTAGAGGGCCTTGCCGTAGCTGTGCAGGGCAAAGGGATCGCCCTTGGACGCACCATCCTTGGCGATCTGGCTTGCCTTGGCCGCGTCGCGCGGGACGGAGGCGCCGAACTCGTAAAGCCTCGATAGTTCCTGGATCGCCCGGACATGCCCGGCATCCATCGCCTTCTTGATCGTGGCGAACGCCGTTTTGGTATCGCGGTTGGCAAGCTGGGCGCGGCCAAGTTGATAGACGAAGCGCGCCACTTCGGGATAGGCCTTCACTGCGTCCATGCAGGCGGGCAGTGCTTCATCGGCGACGATCTCGTTCGGCAACTTGCCTGCCGTCACGCCCTGCAGGTCGAGCGGAGCTGCGGCTGATGTATCGCAGGCGTCGAGCGTCGGCTTGAAAGTGACGGTCGCCGGCGGCAAGTCGTCATTGGCGGCCTGCAGCGTCACGGCGAAAGGCTGGTTTTCAGTGCCGATCTGCGGCTCGTAGGAAAGCGCCGGGATATCGGCGGCTTCAAGCACATGGCCGAGACCGATCACCCGGTCTCCGGCGCGCAGCGTGCCCTTGTCGGGCAGGGCCGCGACCTTGAAGGTCATCTCCGCGGCCGATGCCGGCACGACCGGCAGGCTGGCTTCTACAGGGCCGACGCCGATCGTCGTGTCGACGTCGCGCGGCAGCGTCTTCAGGTAGGCGTCGGCATCGGCAAGCCGCACCTGTTTTTCCTGCTCGAGCTGGGCGAGCTTGGCGCCGGCGTCGGCCGAGACGGTGATTGCGACGACGCCCTGCGCCGCCTGGCCGTAAGGATCGCTCACGGTATAGCCAATCAGGCCGACGGTTCCGGCAGCAACACCTGATGAATCATAGGTCAGCGCCGTCAGTGCCGCGGCAGGCATCTTTGCGCCCTGCTCGACCGGCTTGCCGTCGAAGCTGAGCTTGCCGGTCTTAGGCAGCTGGTTGACGGTGACGAGCAGCGCCGAGCCGGTCTCGTCATGCGGCGGAGCGATCGGCAATTTGGTCGTGGCCGCACCCTCCGGCACGCTCACCTGCTGCATCGATTCGACGCTCGGCGGCGGCGGCGCCGGAATGAAATAGAAGCTGTCCATCAGCGAGGAGTTTTCCCAGGGGACCTGCTTGCCGCCGGTCATGGCCATCACGTCGCGGCGCACATCGGTCAGGACCTGCCGGATTTCCTTGTTGGGTTCGCTCGCCCGCTTGATGAAGGATTCGGAATAGGGGCTGAGCGCGCCGGTGCCATCGAGCGCCACCTGGCCGGGTTCTGTGGAAAAGGCGATCAGGCTGCCGAGGTCGCTGTCGATGCGCGCAAGTCCGCGCGTGGCGCCGACCGGCTCCAGTTTCTCCGCCATCCAGAATTTCTGGGCATTGAAGGGATTGTTGCGGCAGGCGTCGAGGAAGATCAGTTGCACCCGCGAATTCTGCTTGAGATGGTTGAGAATGAGGTCGAGCGGCATGGTCTGCGTCTCGACGTCATAGGGCGTCTCCAGCGTCGCATCGACCGGCACGATGAAATTCTGACCGCCGACCTGGATGCCATGGCCTGAATAATAGATCAGGCCGGCCTCGGCATTGCTGGTCGAACGCAGGAAGCGGCGCACCGTATCTTCGAGCCCGATGCGGTCGACATTGACGCCGATCGTCACATCGAAACCGGCCGCGCGCAACGTGGTCGCGACCTCTTCGACATCATTGGCAGGATTGGGAAGCGAGGGCAGCGTCTTGTAAACGGAGTTGCCGATGACGAGAGCGACGCGGCGTCCGCTCTCTTCTGTACCGGCGGCAAATGCCGTGTTAATCGACAGCAGCATTCCTGCAACAATCAGCAGATAAGCGCACAGTCTCTTGGCGTGACGAAACTTGGGCATGGCTCGATCGCAAACATTCTATTGTCTAAGTTCAATAAAATTTGCTGGCCTGCTGGTGCTAGGCCCCCTCCGCATTCACACTGCAAAGCTATTCCTCGGCGCTCTAAAAAGCAAGCTTCGCCGCCTCCAAGTGAATTGGAGCAGTCCCGGCAGATTGGAAGCCCATCGGTAGTAGGAAAGACTATTGAAATCAGGAAATTATCATGCGGCCGGAATTGGATACGTCATCCCCGGCGCAGTTTCCTTAACCTCCAAACGTATAGTTGCCGATCGAGGCCGGTTTCATCTCGATGGAGAAGCCCGGCAGGGTGGGCGGCATGTAGGCGGCGTTCTCGATCAGGCAGGGATCGAGGAAGTGTTCGTGCAGGTGATCGACATATTCGATGACGCGACCTTCCTTGGTGCCCGACACCGCGACGTAATCGATCATTGACAGATGCTGCACATATTCGCAGAGCCCGACGCCGCCGGCATGCGGCCAGACCGGCAGGTCGAACTTGGCGGCGATCAACAGCACGGAGAGAACTTCGTTCAGTCCGCCCATGCGGCAGGAATCGATCTGTACGATGTCGATCGCACCCTCGGCGATGAACTGCTTGAACATGATGCGGTTCTGGCACATCTCGCCGGTCGCGACCTTCACCGGGCTGATCGCCTGGCGGATCTTGCGGTGGCCGGCGACATCGTCCGGGCTTGTGGGTTCCTCGATGAAGAACGGCTTGGCGAAGGAGAGCGCTTTGACCCAGTCGATCGCCTGGCCGACATCCCACACCTGGTTGGCGTCGATCATCAGATAGCGGTCGGGACCGATCACCTCGCGGGCAATCCTGAGGCGGCGGATATCGTCTTCGAGATCGCGGCCGACCTTCATCTTGATATGGTTGAAGCCGGCATCGATCGCCTCCTGGCAGAGGCGGCGCAGCTTTTCGTCGCCGTAGCCAAGCCAGCCGGCCGAGGTCGTGTAGCAGGCGTAGCCCTCTTTTTCGAGGATGGCGATGCGTTCCGCCTTGCCCGCCTCGGCACGCTTCAGGATCTCGACCGCCTCATCGCGCGTCAGAACGTCAGTGAGATAGCGGTAATCGACGATATCGGCGATCTCTTCCGGCGACATCTCGGCGACGAGCCGCCAGACGGGCTTGCCGGCCTGTTTGGCGAGCAGATCCCAGACGGCATTGACGACCGCGCCGGTCGCCAGATGAATGGCGCCCTTCTCCGGCCCGATCCAGCGCAGCTGGCTATCGCTGGTCAGATGCCGCCAGAAAGTGCCAGGATGGGCGAGAACTTCGGCGAGGTCGGCGCCGACGACGAGGTGGCGCATCGCTTCGATCGCCATGCAGCAGATATCGTTGCCGCGGCCGATGGTGAAGGTCAGGCCATGGCCGGCAAGGCCGGGCGCGTCCGTATCGAGAATGACGTAGGCCGCCGAATAATCCGGATCGGGATTCATCGCATCCGATCCATCCAGGCTTTGCGACGTGGGAAAGCGGAGATCGAAGACACGAAGGTCGGTGATGCGGGTCATGATGTTACTCCCGATTGGTAGGCCGACCACATGGGGTCGGCTGCTGGGGCCGGACCGGCCGACGGGACCGCCGGCCGCATCGTCGGCTGAAATCAGATCGTCCAGCCGCCGTCGATGGCGATCGCCTGGCCCGACGTGTAGGTCGCGCCGGCGAGATAGACGGCGAGATCGGCAATCTCTTCCGGCGAGCCGAGCCGGCCCATCGGCTGGCGGGCGATGAAGGCGGCACGCGCCGCGTCGTAATCGCCCTGCGCCCGCATCCGGTCCTGCAGCGACGGGCTTTCCACCGTGCCGGGGCAGATGGCGTTGCAGCGGATGCCCTGACCGACATAATCGGCGGCAACGGCTTTGGTGAGCCCGATCACCGCCGCCTTGGTGACACCATAGGCGAAGCGGTTCGGCACGCCCTTGATGCTGGAGGCGACGGAGGCCATGTTGATGATTGCCCCGTCCTTGCGCTCGATCATGCCGGGCAGCACGGCGCGGATGGTGCGGATCATCGCCTTGACGTTGAGGTCGAAGGCGAATTCGAGATCGGAATCCTTCATTTCGAGGATCGAGCCGGCATGGACGAAGCCGGCGCAGTTGAAGAGCACGTCGACGGCTCCGATCTCGGCGACGAGAGCCTTGACCGCATCGGCATCGAGCACGTTCAGCTTATGGGTGGAAACCCCGGTCTCCGCGGCAAGCGTCGTTAAGGCCTCGGTGTTGATGTCGGTCGCGTGGACCTTGGCGCCGATCGCGGCAAAGGCTGCCGCCGTCGCCCGGCCGATGCCCTGGCCGGCGGCGGTGATGAGAACGGTCTTGCCGGAAAGTCTGTTTGTCATATCACGGGCCTTTTCTGAAATTGTCTAAGCTGGACGATGGAATGCGGTTCATGTCTTGGCGAAGCTCGGTCGTGATGGCGTCTTGTCCATCGTCGTCCACCATTCGCACTCTTTGCGCGTTTCAAGCGGGTTCTGGCAAGGCATCCAGGCGGCCATTGCGTGGGCCTGGCTTCGGATGCGCGGGGCTCTCGGTATTAAATGGAGGACTTGCCACTGTTGCAAAGGCAGATCAGCGCCGGATCCCGCTGACCGGCTGAATGCGGAGGCTTGACGACGGCAACCGTCGCCGGCTCCAGGGCCGATGGCCATTCCCATGCGCTGCATGGTCGTTCCTCCCTGTCCTCGGCATGTTCTTCAGTGATGATTTGTCTGTTTATAGACAAACAAACGATTGGCCAAGGGTCAAGTGCGAAGTTTTGCTTTTCCGGCTGCGGTTCTGCGTATATGCAGACTGATATTCACAGGAGGAAGCAATGGAGACTGACGAGTCCGACCGCTACCGCGCTCCTGCCCTCGACAAGGGCCTCGATATCCTGGAATTGCTCGCCGGCGTCGACAGCGGCCTCACCCAGGCCGACATCGCCAAGCGGCTCGACCGCAGCCCCAACGAATTCTACCGCATGCTCGATCGCTTGGTGCGCCGCGGTTACGTCACCCGGCTGGATGGCGACCGCTACTCGCTGACGCTGAAGCTCTTCGGCCTTGCGCAGCTGCACGCTCCGGTGCGCCGGCTCGCCTCCTATGCCACGCCGCTGATGCGCGATCTCGCCCAGCGCACGCGCCAGGCCAATCATCTCGCCGTCTTCGATCGGGGTGCTGCCGTCGTCATCGCCCAACAGGAGGCGCCGGACTATTGGGGGTTTTCGATCCGCATCGGCGCCCATATCAGCCTCTTCGACACCGGGTCGGGGCATGTGCTGCTCGCCTTCCGCAGCGAGGAGGAGCGGGAGATGATGATCTTAGAACATGTGCGCAGTCGTGCGGAGGTCGAACTCGGGCCAGAATTCTACGATCGTCTCGACCAGATCCGCGAGCGCGGCTACGAGATGATGGCGAGCGCCCAGACATCTGGCGTCTACAATCTTTCAGCTCCCGTTCTCGGACCGGACCACCGCTCCATCGCCGCCCTCACCTGCCCCTTCATCGCGCTCGTCAACGCGCCGTCGGCTCCCGATATCACCCAGGCGATCACGCTGGTGCAGAAGACCGCTGCCCAGCTTTCGCTGCTTGCCGGCGCCAGTGTCGTCAATTCCGGCTGACGGGTGGCATCGGCGCGAAGCGGGAATTTCTATTTGAACAATCCATTCACCATGGATAGGTTGCGGCAAAGTCACGCCCTGAGGAGAGACGCGTGTTCATCGACACCCATCTGCATATCATTGATCGGTCGGCGCTGCCCTATCCCTGGCTCTCCGGCGCGCCTGATCTCGATCATGATTTCCTCTACGAGACCTATGCGACGGAGGCCAGGCGCTGCGGTATCACCACGGTGTTGCACATGGAGGTCGATGTCGATCCCACTGCGATGCAGACCGAGACCGATCACGTCGCCAAGATCGCCAAAAAGGAAGGCAGTCTGATTGCCGGCGCCATCGTCTCCTGCCGGCCGGAAGCGGAAGGCTTTGCCGCCTATCTCGAGCGGCAAAAGGCCGATCCTTTCGTCAAGGGGTTTCGCCGCGTGCTCCATGTCGTGCCCGATAATGTCTCCGAAGGCGCCCTGTTTCGCGAAAACATCAGGCGTATCGGCGGCCGCGGCCTGACTTTCGACCTCTGCACATTGCCGCATCAGGCGAGCAGTGTGACCGCCCTCGCCGATCTTGCGCCCGACGTACAGTTCGTTCTCGACCATTGCGGCGTGCCGGATATCCGCTCGGACGCCTTTGAGCCCTGGAAGGCCGGCATATCAGAGATTGCCCGGCGGCCGAATGTCGTCTGCAAGGTCTCCGGCGTCGTCGCCTATGCCGATGGGAAGACCTGGACGGCAGAAACGCTGCAGCCCTATATCGAACATGTGATCGCGAGTTTCGGCTGGGACCGCGTCGTCTGGGGCAGCGACTGGCCGGTCTGTACCCTCGGCGGCGGCCTCTCGACCTGGGTTGCGGCGACCCATGCCATGCTTTCCGGCGTGAGCGAGACGGAGCGCTCGAAGTTGCTTTTCGCCAACGCACAGCGCCTCTGGTCGCTCTGACGTCACAATATAAAGCGACCGGTCTCCTGGGCGTGTCATTTTGGCGCGTTTTTTGTACCATTCCGGGACAAAAAAGGCCAGATATTCGGGCTTAACGCTATCTACATGCAAGCAATTGCTAGCCTTAATTATCTCGGCTAAAAGTTGTTGACACGGATATGGCGAATAACCCCCTGTCCGCTGCCTTCAGAAGGGAAATAAGATGAAAGAAGAACCGCATTCCGTCGATGTTCACGTCGGAAAGACGATCCGCATCCAGCGTCTGTTGAGGAAAGTTTCTCAGACGGAACTGGGCGATCGTGTTGGCGTAACGTTCCAGCAGATCCAGAAATACGAAAAGGGCTCCAACCGCGTTTCCGCCAGCATGCTGGTCGAAATCGCCGGCGCGCTGAAGGTTGATGTCAGGACGTTCTTCGACGACCTGTCGACCCCTGATAGTGCCAACGACAACCCCGCTCCCAGCGAGGAATTCGTTATTTCGCGCGAAGGCGTCCTTCTCAACGCGGCGTTCTTTTCGATCAAGAACGAAGCGCTTCGCAAGAAGATTCTGAAGCTCGTCCAGGCGATTGCCAACACCGAACAGCTGGATACCGACGCGGCCGAATAGACCGGTTGTCCTTCACGCGAACCCAACGGACCGCATGAGGATCAACAAGGATCTATGAGGATCGATAGCGATTGATCGGGATCAATGGCGATCGATCAGGATTAGATTCTCGCTGGCATCCTTCATTGCGATCTTGGCTTTGCTGCCGACCAGCTTCTCGAGATTGACGTCAAGCTCCCTGTCGGGATCTATGCCGTCCCAATCGATGACGACCTGCAGCAGCGCCATGTTCGTCAGGTGCATCAGATTGCGCAGCTGAAGCTTTTCAGCCTCCTCCTTGGCTGCCGACAGCAGCCGGAAGATCCTTGCGTATTCGCTGCCGGTAGCTTCGTTGTGTTGTTCAAACATCGTTCCCGCCCTCTTTGGTCGTGGAACCCTACGATTCCATCATTACCGCATCTTCCGCCGCGACCGTTATTCAAGCGTTACAGGAACCGCATTGCGCGTGACTTCGGCGTGCAGGAGTTCCCAGTGTGAGGTCGCGGCAAAGCGCCAGTCACGGTTGATAGGGCGGAATTTGTCCAGGCACAGCCATTCCAGCACCAATAACGCGTCGCCCCGCTTGCGCTCGACGCGGTTCCCCCGGATGGCGGCGAGGATGTGGTCGCGGCGCGGCTTGCGGAAATGGCACTCGTCGGCCACCTTCGCATAGGTGCGCTCGGAGAAATGCAGGAAACGGCCGGCAAGCAGGAGTTTCTTGCGCTCGGCGAGCGAAATTTCGCCAACGGCGTGAAGCGCATCGATGGTCGGCTCGAAATCGACCCAGGGTACGGAAAGCGGCAGCCAGCCGAGCTCCTGCGGCGCATGCACAAGCGCGACGGCCTCGTCGTCGAGCAGCCGCCCTGACTCGTAATCTTCGAAGATCGAGCCGAGCCCGACCATGCCGAAGGGGGCGCATTCGGCTGCCCGCAGCGCGCCCATGCTGGCGCCGCCGGCAACGGCGACATCATGTTCGAGTGCGTAAAGTATTTCCTTGTGCCAGACCGAGGGCAGATCGCCGAAATAGCCGTCGACGAGACCGATCGCGGTGGCGCCGTCCTGAACGGCCTTCAGGATGTCGCCGGCAGCCGCCGGCGGCCGGAAATCGATGCGGGAGGACATGGCTCTTGCTGCGGCAAGATCGCTGCCGAGGCTCGGGCCGACGAACAGCACCTTCATGATTCGGCTCCTCTCATGGTGTTGACGGCGCGCAGGCCGAGCTGGATATATTGGCCTGAGATATCGACCTCCAGTCCCGGCACGATCACCCTGACGACGGAGACCGGCAGGGCCGGGTGCGGAAACGGCAAGACGACGATCTGCTCGATGCCGGTTGCCGCCAGCCGGTCGGCAATATGGCCGATGGTGTCCTGGATCGTCGCCGGGCGGCGATCGCGGGCGTGGAACGAGCGCATCCGGCCGTCGCCCTCGCACAGTTCGACCACCTGCTGCATCGCCGCACTCCTGTCGAGCCGCTGATAGATGCGCGGCGAGAAATCGTCGCGGCTGCCGGCAATCGCGGTCAGCCGGCTCTGCGCCGCTTCGGTGATGGCGCGCAGCGCGGCGCGCACCGGATCGGGGTGGCAGCCGCAGCCACCGCAGACATGCGACCAGCGCGCGTCGACACGGTCTGAAATGTTGCCTGGCATGATGACGGCCAGAAAAGCGGGAACGCCGATATCCGTCGTCATGTCGAGCAGCAGCAGTTTCATGCCGGCACGGGTGATCCGGTCGGTCATGACATCTATGACCGCATCGCCGAAGGAGGCGGGGTTGATGCGGCTCTCCTTCAGGCGCTCGGGCGACTTCAGCTGGGTCAGGGCCCAGGCGTCGCGCTCCACCAGCTCGCAAAGCCCATGCAGGACCGCTTCGGACGGGGTGTTGCCGGAGGCGAGCCCATCGCTCGACTGCTCGAAGCCGGGCGGCCTCTCGCCGCGATGGTCGAGACCGACGAGCCACCAGGGCACGAAGACGCTGCTGCCCGAAAGAATGTCGAGCCCGGAGCACCAGGGGATGGGAGCTCGTCCGATTTCGTCGGGAGCGCAGCGTGCGACATTGTCGAGATCGATCATCGCGGCATGCTCCGCCCGCATGTTCTCGATCGTTGCCTGCGTCATGTCGGTGGGGGCAATTTCGGCGATCCGCGTCTCGACCGCCTCCATCGCCGCCGAGGCCATGGCGGCATCGTTATCGATACCCTTGCCCTGAAAGACCGAGAGCGTATGGCTGTTCGGCCTCGTTGCGAAGGCGACGGGGATGTTCAAAACGTCGAGTGCAGTCAGGAGGCCGACGCGCGTAATGCCGAATTCGCGCAGATGCGGCCTGATGGCTGCCAAGGTCTGCGCCGGCGTGACGGCGCGGTCATGGTAGTCGCTGACGCCGGCCGATGATCGTTTAAGGTCACCGGCAAGCGTTTCAAGGTCGGTGAAAGCAGACATACCGATCTGTTCCCTAGCGGAACCTCAGCGCATGCGTCAGGCTCTCGAGCGCATTGGCGGAAACGTTGAGCTCGTCCTGCTTCATGGCTGCCTTGGCGGCTGCAGAGAAGCGCAGTGACTGTGTCTGAGCTGCGGTGGTGTCAGCATTCGTCTTCATGTTTCATCTCCGATTGGTTAGACAGCGCCTTGCTGCCGTTAACCATCGGAGGGAAACATTGCCTGCGTCATTTAAGCGTTACAGGCTTCGTTAAAAGGCGGTGCATCAGGGAAGTCCGGCAAGTTGCAGGCCTTGTATGAGCGGTTCCGTATAGGCGGGATCGCGATCGGGGACGAAATGACGGATGTCCTCACTGCGGAAATCGGGGAAGTTTTCCAGTACCACCCTGGCGTAGTTCCTGGCCTTGCCCGTCTCGCCCGCCATGGCATGCGAGGCAGCGAGCAGGCGGGCTGTCGCCTGCTTCGTCTTCACCGGTTCCAGCGCCTCGATCGCCATTTCATACTCTTCGCGCATGAAGTGGATGCCGCCGAGGTTCCAGTAATAATAGTCCGGCGGCAGCGGATTGAGTTTGAAGGCAGCGCGGCTGAGCTCCAGCGCTCGATCGAAATCGCCATCATGGGAAAGCGCGTCGGCATAGTCGGCGAGGATGTCGGCATCGTTGGGATTGAGATCCTGGGCCTGCTGAAAATATTCCAGGCTTTCGTCGAAACGACGGCGATAAAGCGCCACGAAGCCGAGCTCGCGGTAAGCCCGGCCGCTGTTCGGGTCGGACTGCTGCGCCTGCCGGGCAGCGCCGTTCGCCTCGTCGAGCAGTTCCTTGTCGCGCATGCCGCGGATCAGCCATTCCATGCCGAGCGCGCGCGACATGCCGGCATGGGCGGCAGAGAAATGTTCATAACGATTGAGCGAGGATTTGAACCATTTGCGTGCCTGGCGCAGATGCTGCAGGTCGGTGTGGGCGATCAGCCGCTTGCCTTCCAGGTAGAGACGGTAGGCTGACGGCGGCGCGTCGCCGATCGGCATCGCCAGTTCGTGACGCTCGATCGTGTCGGCGAGCGAGGAGACGATCCGCCGCGTCAGATGCGCGAAGGATTCGCTGATCTTCTGCATGACCAGCGGCAGTTCGACGGCCCAGATCACCTCCGACGTCGTCGTCCGCGTCAGACGGCAAGTGGCATAGACATCCTCGTCGCGGCCCTGGATCGTGACGTAGACCGCATAGTCGAAGCGCAGGTCGAGCGGACCGGGCACAGCACGCGACGGATCGATCGAACGGCTGAGGATCTCCAGGCTGGTATGCGCCGCGATCACCTTGAAGCCCCGCTGCTGGCTGAGGCCGATGGTGACGTCTTCAAGAAGCGCCCTGCCGACGCGCTCCATCAGCGGATCGGTGAAGATGCTTTCCGGCGGCAGGATGATGATGCGTGGTTGGCCGACCGAATTGATGGACAGATCAGGCGCCGGCTGGGCTGACGTCACCTGTGCCGCCGGCACCAGGTTGAGCTCGCGGGCAAGAGCGGTGGTGCTTTCTTCCGGCTCGGTGTCGAAGTCGTCCTTCAGCTGGCTTTTGCACTTCAGATAGGCCTGACGCGCCGCTGCCGGATCGTTCATCCGGACATAGGTGCGCATTAAGGCGCGATAGGCCGTCTCGCTGGCAGGGTCGAGTTCCAGCAGGCGCCTGGCGAGCGTGACCTGCTCGTCATCCGATCTGTCTTCCGGTGTCTCGATCAGCCGGGTGAGATGGGCGGAGCGCAATTCGTCGACACGCTGGCGCTCAAAGGTCAGCCAGTCCTCGGCGCCCTGCGTCGGCGATTTGACGCCGTCGAGAAATTCGCCGTTCAGCAGGCCGCCGTCTTCGGGTGCGAGTGGCCCTTTCTGTTTCAGGATATGAACGTCGACCTCCCAGCCATCGGCAAGGCCGATATGGGTTCGGGTCGCGGCAAGCAGCGGTGGAAGGCCGGCGGGAATGCTCAGTTCGATGCGCGCCAGCAGCTGGCGCAGGCTGCCGGCCCGTTTTTCCGGCAGCTCCGATTGCCAGAGCTGCCGCCTGACGGTTTCGCGGTCGAGTTCGACATTGGGTTCGGCGGCGAGCATGGCAAGGAGAAAATACGACTTCTCCGGCAAGGGGAGCTCCCTCCCCGCCGCCAGCAATCGCGGTCTTCCGAGCAGGCATAGCCTGTTCGTCAGCATCTGCCGGATGTCCGTTGCATCTCGGTTCTCACCCCTGAAAGCCGAGGCGCGCAAGCGCGCCGGCCAATCAAAAACATGTTAGGGCCATAAGAGCCAGACGCATAGCGGTTTTGCTTTAAAAAGAAGAAGTTTCATCGAATATTTGCATATTCGCGCGCCACACGGGGAGGAAATGCTTTGCCAACACTTCCGTGAGGATGCGAGTTGCGTGTCGTGGGGGCAGGTTATTAGCGGCGTGAGCCTGAGTGCCCGTCCGAGTATGGGTTGAGTGATCGGGTCGATGGGGGTTCCAAGAAAGTGTCTTAGGCCTGATTGGAAGCGCCTTCTGCGGACGACCGGACCCGGCAACCAAGTGGCTTTTGGCGGTCTAGCCTTCTCTGTTCGTCCATCCCGACGCGTTAGGATCAGTCGCGAACAAGCTTGTCTATGTAGGCCTGCAGCGAGGTCGATCCTCGAATAGCATCCTCGGGATATTCGGGACCATCGACGGTGAGAGCCGTCATCCTTGCATATGAGTGAGCCGCCGCGTCGGAAAAGCCCAAACCGCGGTATGCGTCTTCCCAGTTTTCGCGCGGGATCACGTCGACGCGAACGGCCCGGCCAAGGGTGGCAGCGAAGGCTGCGGCGACATCGTTGGGGGAGTACCGTTGCGGCCCCTCGACGGGGTATATGCCGATCCGTTCGATCGGCTCCTGCAGGATCCGCGCCGCCACCTTTCCTAGATCCTCCGGCGCGACCATTGGGAGCTTGAGGTCTGCAGGGAGCATGGTCGCTAGCACCCCGTCCCTCGTGACGGCCCCCAGCATCGTACCCCAGTTACTGAAGTAGTAGGCTGCGCGGATGACACTGGCAGGAACCGGCTGGTTCCTCAGGCCGACTTCCAGTTCGTAAAGAACGCTGAGATCGCCGCATTTCTCGCCTGGCTGCGCGCCCATGGTTGATTGCGCCACCACCTTCTCCAGCCCAGATCCTTCGATCGCCTCGAGCATGCAGCGCACGGTCTCGCGTTCCTCCCGATCCGTATCGCTCGATATGTCAGCGCTCGGGTTCAGGAGGAAGGCCCGCTTCCCACGACGGAACACCTCACGCAGCGACGTCACGTCGTGGACGTCGACGACGGCGACCTCCGCGCCCCGCTGTCGCCATGCACCGGCCTTGTCAGAATTTCGAGTAACGATCGTGACGGCTTCGCCTTCGTCGAGCAGCGTCTGCGCCACGGCGGAGCCGACGTGGCCCGTCCCGCCAACAACGATGTACATTTGCCATGTCTCCAGCAGTGATGTGGCGCATAACCCCTCGTCCTTTCAAAGGTTCCCTTTCGTTGCAGAGGCGGTTCAGCGACGCACAGCGCTTCTTCGCCTGGATCAGCCAAAGCCGCCGGCTGAGGAAAGACCGGAAGCGACCAACTCCGCCAAGGCCTTGGCTTTACGCCGCATCCATCATGGATCCTCGTCATGCATTTGCCCGAGCTTCCTGAATTGTCGGACGGACACTGAGGGTCACAGCACCTGTGCAATCCGTTTTGGGCTAACCTCCGTTGCCGTCGCGGCTTCGACGAAATCGAGCCCGATGTCCAGCACCGGGGCGCTGTGCGTCAACCAGCCGACCGAAATGAGGTCGACACCGGATGCCGCGATTGCGGCGGCCGCTGTCGGCGTGACGCGGCCGGATGCCTCGGTGATCGCCCGGCCGGCGACGATGGCGACGGCCTCGCGCAGCTGATCAGGTGTCATATTGTCGAGCAGCACGGCGTCGACGCCGGTCTCCATCGCTTCACGCAGCTGATCGAGCGTGTCCACTTCGACCTCGATCTTCACCATATGGCCGACGCCTGCCCGCGCCCGGCGGATCGCCTCCGTGACCCCACCGGCGATGGCGACGTGATTATCCTTGATCAGCACCGCGTCATAAAGCGCGAAACGATGGTTCATGCCACCGCCGGCCCGCACCGCATATTTCTCCAGTGCCCTCAGGCCGGGCGTCGTCTTGCGCGTGCAGGCGACTGATGCCTTGGTGCCGCGGATGGCGGCGGCGATCCCTGCCGTCACTGTGGCGATGCCAGAGAGGTGACCGAGGAAATTCAGCGCGGTGCGCTCGGCGCTCAGCAGGCCACGCGAGGGGCCTTCGATGGTGGCGATCACATCGCCAGGCTTGACCGCGTCGCCATCTTGACGATGGCGGCGCATGACGATCTCGGGATCGACGAGGGAAAAGGCGAGTTCGGCGGCATCGAGACCGGCGATCACGCCCGGCTGACGCGCCGCCATCACCACCGTCGAACGGTGATCGTGGGGGATGACGGAGGCCGAGGTGATATCGCCCGCAAGACCCAGATCTTCGAGCAAAGCTGCCCGCACCAAAGGCTCGACGATCAGGCGCGGAAGGGGAACGAGGCTCATCTCAGGCACTCCTTGCAAGGGCATAGGGCGGCGTCGCGCGGGCGATCTCCAGAACGTCGGAAAGGCACATCTGGCGCCGGTTGGCATTGGCGAGCTTCAGCGGAAAATCGGTGCGGGCATGGGCGCCGCGCGATTCCATCCGCAGGCTGGCAAAGACGGCGATCAGCAGCGCGACGATGGCCGGATCGGCGGCCGGGCCGCTGCCTTCGGCAAGCGGCAGCAGGGCGGCGATGGCGCCATGAATGGCACCGGCATTGCGTAGCACGCCAAGATGGCGCGAGACGATCGGCCGGACGAGCGATGCATCGGCCAGCGCCGGCAGTCTCTCGGCGAAGATCGCGCTGGCGGGACTTGCGGGCACGCCTGATATGTCGCGCGCCGCCCGCATGCCCATGACAGCCGCTTCCAGCAGCGAGTTGCTGGCAAGCCGGTTTGCCCCGTGCAGACCGGTCGAGGCCGCCTCTCCGGCGACCCAGAGGCCGGGAACCGAGCTGCGGCCATTTGCATCCGTGGCAACCCCGCCCATGTGATAGTGAACGGCCGGGCGCACAGGAATGGGGTCTTTCGCCGGATCGATGCCGGCCTCGCCGCAAAGGGTCGAGATGACAGGAAAGCGCGTGGCAAATCGGCTGCCGAGAGCATCGCGGGCATCGAGAAAGACCCGTCCGCCGCGGGCGATTTCGGCGCTGATCGCCCGCGCCACCACGTCGCGCGGCGCAAGTTCGGCACCTGGAATGCGGGCCATGAACCGTTCGCCTCGTTCGTTGACGAGCAAAGCCCCCTCCCCGCGCACCGCCTCGCTGATCAGCGCCAGCGGGCGGCGGCGCGAATCGAGTGCGGTTGGATGGAACTGGACGAACTCCATATCGGCGAGCGCGGCACCGGCCCTTGCTGCAAGCGCGATCCCCTGGCCGAAATTGCCGATCGGATTGGTGGTCGCGTCGTAAAGCCCGCCGATGCCGCCGGTGGCGAGCACCACCCTTGACGTCGGCAGAATGGCGGCGCCATTCGCGGTCGCGCAGAGCAGGCCGGCGACCTTTTCGCCGTCCATCAAAATTCGCCGCGCCTCGAAACCTTCGAGCACGGATATAGCCGGTGTTTTCATCACTGCATTGATCAGCGCGCCGATGATCGCCGCACCCGAGCCGTCACCTTCGGCATGGACGATGCGGCGGCGATTATGGGCCGCCTCCAGCCCCAGCGAAAGTTCGCCGGCGGCATTCCGGTCGAAGCGGACGCCGGCTTTTTCCAGCGCGGCGATCGCCGCCGGCGCCTCGGCAATGATGCTAGCGGCAATGCCCGGATCGCAGAGCCCGTCGCCGGCCGCAAGCGTATCGGCAAGATGCAGTGCCGCGCTATCGTCGGCGCCCATGCTGGCGGCGATGCCGCCCTGCGCCCAGGCGCTCGACGTCTCCGCGCCAAGAGCCGCGCGAGTGACGATCACGGAAGGTTCTGGCGCCAGTGTCAGCGCGGTCATCAATCCCGCAAGCCCACTGCCGACGATCACCGTGCGTCCTGATAGCTGCTCGAGAAGCTCGGTCATATCGCCAGCATCCTCTCGACGGCGCGGCGCGCGGCCGCCGCAATTGCCGGATCGACGGTGACCTCGTGGCGGTTTTCCTCGAGTGCGGCGCGGATATTGGCCAGCGTGATGCGCTTCATATGCGGGCAGAGATTGCAGGGTCGAATAAACTCGACGTCGGGATGGTGCACGGCGACATTGTCGCTCATCGAGCATTCGGTGAGCAGCACGACGCGCGCCGGCTTCTGCCGGCCGACATAGTCCGACATCACGGCGGTGGAGCCGGCGAAATCGGCTTCGGCCACCACCTCGGGCGGGCATTCGGGATGGGCGAGCACGATGACGCCCGGATGGTTTTCGCGCAGCTGGCGCACGTCCTCGGCGGTGAAGAGTTCGTGCACCTCGCAATGGCCATGCCAGGCGATGATCTCGACATCGGTCTCGCGGGCGACGTTGCGCGCCAGATATTCGTCCGGGATCATCAGCACCTTCGGTACGCCGAGCGATTCCACCACCTGCTTGGCATTGCCCGAGGTGCAGCAGATGTCGGAGGCAGCCTTCACCGCGGCCGAGGTGTTGACATAGGTGACGATGGGCAGGCCGGGATGGGCCTGGCGCAGCAGCGCGATATCTTCGGGCGTGATCGAATCCGCCAGCGAACAGCCGGCGCCGAGATCCGGGATCAGCACGGTTTTCTCCGGGTTCAGCAGCTTGGCGGTCTCGGCCATGAAATGCACGCCGGCAAGCACGATGACATCGGCGTCGACCTCGATCGCCTTGCGGGCGAGCGCCAGGCTGTCGCCGACGATATCGGCCACGCCGTGGAAGATCTCCGGTGTCTGATAGTTGTGCGCGAGAATGACGGCGTTGCGGCGGCGCTTGAGCTCGAGAATAGCGTCGACGTCATTTTCGAACGTCATCCATTCGGCTTTGGGAATGACGCGACTGACGCGCTCGTAGAGCGAGGATGCGGAAACAGGGTAATTCATGACCGGCTCCTAATTATGCTCTATATGAGCATATCATAGGCAAAGAGATATTCTCACCGTGAGCATATGTCAATTGCGGGAGAGCGGTAATTTCGTTCCGGCCAGCGCCCGTTCTTCGAGCACGGTGTGGCGAAAGCGGAAAAGCTTGGCCGGCCGGCCGCCGGTTTCGCTTTCGGTTCCGCCGGTTTCCTCGACGAGATCCTGCTGTTCGATGAGGCGTCGGAAATTCTGCTTGTGCAGCGTCAGCCCCGCCAGCGCCTCGATGGTGCGCTGCAGCCTGAGCAGCGTGAAGCTTTCCGGCATCAGTTCGAAGACGACAGGGCGGTATTTGATCTTGGCGCGCAGCCGGGCGATCCCGGTTGCGAGAATACGGCGGTGATCGGCAAACATCGCGTGGCCGAGATTGGCCTCCGCCCCGCATCCGGCTTCCAAGACGAGCCCCGCCTCATAAAGCAGTTCGTAACGCTGCAGGGCCAGATCCTCGTTCCAGCCGCCGCCATCAAGGCCGAAGGTGAAATCGGCCCGGCGATGGCGATGGTCACGCCTTGCCGGATCGGCATCTGCCCAGCTCCTCAGACGCGCCATAATCTCGTCGAGCACGGCTGGCCGGCCCTGCCGGTGGTCTTCCCAGGGGAAATATTCGTACCAGCCGTGCCATCCCGGCCGGCCGGCGCCCGACTGCTCGTTGACGAGGCCGAGATAGCTGATCGAGATCGTCCGTCCGCCTGGGATGTCGTTGTTCCGGTCACGGTCGGCGAAGGTATAGAGCTGTTCGAGGTAGCCGACGGGATGTTCCGTCTGCTCCTGCACCCATTCGCGCAGGCCCGATTGCAGGGTTCGATGCCCCATTTCGAAAGGTCCCGACGGCAGCGCGTTGCCGGAGCGGATGGTCATCACGCGCGGTTCGTCCCCCGTCACCGCGACGAGCACCGCAATCAATTCCGCATGCGCAAAGCCGATCGTCACAGGGGACCGAATACTCCGTTCCGAATGAATCGAACCGATAATTCCTGACACAGGCCGGGACGGAAGCCAATGGAGAGGAAGCACCTTTGCGGCGCTTCCCACATCATCGAGGCAAGAGAGCTCGTTTGCCCTCAGCTCTTGCCCGTCTCGCTTTTCAGCCGCTGCAGGAAGATCTCCAGTTCAGCGTCGTCGATACCGACGAGATGGCGCTTTTCCGGATAGGCGCCGGTTCTGACGTCTTCGGCAAATTCCGTGAAGGCGGCGATGCGCTCGCGCTGCAGCCGGTCGTGTTCGGCGGCGAAGTCGCGATAGATCTTGGCATGACGCGGATAGTGGTCGCGATTGGCGCCTAGCACGTCGTCGGCGAAGAGATATTGGGCGTCGCAACCGCTGCCTGCCCCCATGGAGATCATCAGCATCGAGGTGTTGGGGCTGATGGCGGCAGCGACATCCCCTGGGACGACTTCGATTTCGGCGGCGAAGGCGCCGGCCTCTTCCAGCGCCTTGGTCTGCCGCCAGATCTCGGCCGCACTCGCTGCCGTCTTGCCGACGGCGCGGAAGCCGCCGGTCCAGGTGGCCTTCGAAGGGATCAGCCCGAGATGGCCGCAGACGGGGATACCTTCATCGCGCATGCGCCGGATCGTCTGCAGGCTTGCAGCGCAATAGACCGCATCGCCGCCCGCCTTCAGCGCCGCGAAGGCCGCACGCAGATAGTCCTCGGCCGAAACATGGTCGCCATATTCGAGCCCCGGAATGGCAAAGAGAGTGGGGGCGGCTTCGCGAAAGACCGGCCCGAGCAGCGAGGGCGGCACCGAGACGATGTCGATCCCCGCTTTTTCGGCGGCGTCCGCCTCCTCCAGCGAGGTGACGCGCAGCATGGTGAGCTGGCGCTTGCCTTTTTCCGCAAGCAGATCGGCAACGGTTGCGCGTCTATGTTTTTTCATCATCAATTCCTTTGAAAATATCGGGTGAAAATATCGGGCGGCTCAGGCGGCCAGCAGGGATTTCAGCTTGATGTCGCTGGCTGCGAGTGCTGCCGGGTTCGGATGGGCGTGCGCTGCGATCAGCATTTCGGCGAGCCGGATGTCGCGTGCCACCGCATTGCCCGTTCCGATGCCGCTTGCGGCGATCAATCGTCCGTCGGCGTCGAGATGGAAAAGAATGAAGGCGCCTGCGCCGAGCTCGCGGCGCTGATGCGTGGCAGCCCCTTCGGCAAGGCCTGATATTTGCAGCGTCATGTCGTACTGATCCGACCAGAACCACGGCACCGCCGAAACGGCCTCGTTAAGGCCGAGCATGTTGGCCGCGGCCAATGTGCCCTGCTCCTGGGCATTGCGCCAGGATTCGAGCCGCACCCGCCGGCCGCCATAGATCGACAGCGGAAAGGAGCAGCAGTCGCCGGCCGCAAAGACATCGGGTGCGGAGGTCTGGAGATGGATATCGACGGCAATACCATTGTCGATTGCGAGGCCTGCTTTTTCGGCGATCTCGACATTCGGCCGTGCACCGATGCCGACAAGGACGAGATCGGCTTCGATCGCCTCGCCGGTCGACAATCTAATCAGGGCTTGTCCGTTGTCCGCAGTCAGCGCCTCGATGGAGACGCCGCAGCGGATATCGACGCCCTCGGCGCGGTGGCGCTCGGTGAGGAGATGGGCGATCTCCTCCGGCACGCCACGCTTCAGCACGCGCTCCAGCCCCTCGATGACGGTGACCTCGGCGCCAAGCAGCCGCGCCGTTGCCGCAAGTTCCAGTCCGATGAACCCGCCCCCGATGATGGCGATATGCCGTCCCGGTTTCATGGCATCGCGCAATGCCGCCGCATCGTGATGCGTCCGCAGCGAACGAATCTGTCGGCTGCCTACCGGTGCGCCGGGGAACGACCGCGCGGCGGCACCCGTCGCAAGCAGAAGCTTGTCGTAGGAAAGCACGCTACTGTCCGAAAGCGTAACGGTCCTGGATGGGGTATCGAGATCCCTTGCCTCGAGGCCGGTCAGCAACCGGATACCGTTTTCGACGTATTTTTCCGCCGCAGCGATAAATTTCGGATCACTTGCATCGGTGGAGCCGGCCTTCGAAAGTGGCGGCCGTTCATAGGGCGGAAGCGGCTCGGCCCCAACCAGCGTTATCTCGCCGGCAAAACCCTTTTCCCGCAAGGCGAAGGCGGCGCGCGCACCGCATTCGCCGGCGCCCAGGATGACGTAATGAACCACGCCAACCTCCCTCAGAGCGAGATGAAGACGGCACCGTCTTCGATCTTGACAGGATAAGTCTTCAGATTGACGCAGACCGGCGCGCCCTTGGCTTCGCCCGTCTTGTAGTTGAAGCGGCCGTTATGCTTTGGACATTCGATGATCTCATCCATGACAAGCCCGTCGGCGAGATGGATATGTTCATGCGTGCAGAGCCCGTCGGTGGCGAAGAATTCGTCGTCCGGGCTGCGGTAGACCGCGAAGGTGCGCCCGTCGTGATCGAAGCGGATGACATCTTCTTCGTCGATCTCGTCCTTGTCGCAGACCTGAATCCAGTTTCCGCTCATCTTGTCCTCCCTGAATTGTAATTATTGCGCGGCCGGGGCCAGCTCGTTGTGGAATTCCTCGCGATAGGGCCGCGCGGTGGCCGGCAGTTCGCGCTTCAGGAAATAATCCTCATTGCGCAGCTGGCGCAGGAAAGCCGGGATCATCTCGATATAGCCGGACCAGATCGATGGGTTCGGCGCCGGCAGGTCGTGCTTGATCATTGCGTGCAGCTTCGGCAGCGCGTGATAGGGCACCATCGGAAACATGTGGTGTTCGACGTGGTAGTTCATGTTCCAGTAGATGAAGCGGCTGATCGGGTTCATATGGACCGTGCGGCTGTTCAGGCGATGGTCGGTCACATTGTCGGCAAGGCCGCCATGCTGGAGCAGTCCGGTCAGCACATGGTGCCAGGCGCCGTAGAGGCGAGGCAGGCCGATCAGCATCAGCGGCAGGATCGAACCCATGGCGATCGCGGCTGCGGTCGTGACGAGATAGATCGCCAGCCAGATGCGGGCGATGCGGATTGCCTTTGGCTGCTCCATCTCCGGGATGAAGGTCTTTTCCGCCGCGCTGACGCCGCCGAAGGCATTGCGCAGCATATCGACGATCGCATGCCAGGCGTCGAGGATGCCGAAGAAATTAAGCACCAGCCGGAAGAGATCAGGCGGCCGCATCACGGCGATCTCGGGATCGCGGCCGACGATCACCGTATCGGTATGATGGCGCGCATGGCTCCAGCGCCAGGTCACCGGGTTGCGCATGATCATGAAGCAGGCGATCTGGTAGACGACATCGTTCATCCAGCGCGTCTTGAAGGCAGTGCCATGGCCGCATTCGTGCCAGCGGCTGTCGGAGGCCGAGCCGTAGAGCACGCCGTAGGCGAGGAAGAAGGGCAGCGCGATCCACGAGCCCCAGAAATAGATGCCGAGCCCGGCAAAGGTTGCCATGGCGCCGAGCCAGATGATCGTGTCGCGGATCGCCGGCGCATCGGAGCGCTGCATCAGCGCCTTCATCTCCTTGCGCGCAATGTCGGTGTGATACCATTCGGCTGCCGCCAGCCCCGTTTCGACCGCGGTGCGGCCGCTTTCGCCGAGAAGGTCGTAGTCGCGCTTCTTTGTCTGGGTCGCCATTATCCGCCTCCCGTTGCCCTTGCCTGGGAGAATAGGTTGACTTTAGAAAGCGCTCAATGCAGGCTTGATATAATCTATCAAAAGCTATCATGAATGACTTGCATTCATGATTGAATCCATCAGGAACGCAGATGCGCCGTCCCACCATATCCGATCTTGCCCGCGCCTCCGGCGTCAGCGTCGCCACCGTCGACCGGGTTCTCAACGCCCGCCACCGGGTGCGTGAGGAAACGGCGCGACGGGTCTATGATGCGGCACAGTCGATCGGCTATCACGCTGTCGGGCTGATCAAGCAGCGCGTCTTCGAGGATCTGCCGCAATACAAGCTCGCCTTCCTGCTGCAGAAGCCGATGCAGCCCTTCTATCAGAGCTTCGTGCGTGAGATCGAAACAGCAGCGCGCGCTCTGACGTCCGCGCGCATCCAGACGCAGATCGACTTTCCGTCGGCCGCGACACCGGCAGCGATCGTCGAAAAGATCAAGACGCTCGGCGCTCGCAACCAGGCCGTTGCTCTGGTCGGCCCGGATTATCCCGCGGTGACGACGGCGGTCGAGGAGCTGAAGGAGCGTGGCATTCCGGTGTTCTCGTTACTCTCCGACCTCGCCACCGGCGTGCGCGACGCCTATGTCGGCGTCAACAACCGCAAGGTCGGGCGCACCGCCGCCTGGACGATTGCGCGCACGGCACACAAGCCCGGCAAGGTCGCCTGTTTCGTCGGCAGCCACCGCTTTCACGGCCATGAGCTCAGAGAAATCGGCTTCCGTTCCTATTTTCGCGAGAATGCGCCGGAGTTCGATGTCGTCGATACGCTGATCAATCTCGAGACGGCCGAGATCACCCATGAGGCGACGCTGACGCTGCTGCAGAAATATCCCGATCTCGTTGGCCTCTATGTCTGTGGCGGCGGTATGGAGGGGGCAATTTCGGCATTCCGCGAAGAAAGTGTCGGCGGCAGGATCGTCTTGGTGGTCAACGAGCTGACGCCCGACAGCAAGGCCGGCCTTGCCGACGATGTCGTCGCCATGGCGATCGGCACTCCCCTGCCTGCCCTCTGCAAGGAGTTGATGGTGCTGATGACGGGCGCCATCGAAAACGGCGAAACGGCTGTTCCCGGACAGCTCTTCCTACCGTTCGAGATTCATATTTCCGAGAACATCTGAAGAATGATGGAATGCCATCATTCCGGTCGATATTCTCTCAGCAATGAAAGCGGGTGCTGGGGATGACAGATGGATTGCGACGCGAATTCGGATAGAAATTCGCTGACCCATTCACGAGGACTGCTCCGCCTAGATGCGGAGATCAGGAGGAGATACCGATCATGACGTCGATCCGTTTTGCGCTCAACCATATGGCGGCGCCGTCGCTTGCCATCGACGATTTCTTCGCGCTGGCCGGATCGCTCGGCATCGATGCCGTCGAGATCCGTAACGACCTTTCCGGCAATGCCATCCTCGACGGAACCAACCCCGGAGTGATCAGGCAAGCGGCTGCCCGCCATGGCGTGACGATCATTTCGATCAACGCCCTGCAGCGCTTCAACGAGTGGAACGCGGCCCGGGCCGCCGAAGCGCAGGAGCTGATCGATTATGCCGGCGCTTCCGGCGCCAAGGCGCTTGTCCTCGTTCCGAAGAACGACGGCACCGGCTGCGCCGATGGCGAACGGCAGGTCAATCTGCGTCAGTCTCTGGCTGCATTGAAGCCGATGCTGGAGAAAGCCGGCATTATCGGTCTCGTCGAGCCGCTCGGTTTCGAGATTTGCTCGCTACGCTCGAAGACCGAGGCGGCCGAGGCGATCAGGGAACTCGGTGCGCAATCGACCTTCAGGCTCGTCCACGACACCTTCCACCATCATCTTGCCGGCGAAGCGGCGACCTTCCCCGAGCTTGCTGGCCTCGTACACATCTCCGGCGTCGACGATCCTTCCGTTGCTGTTGCCGATATGCGCGATTCCCATCGCGTGCTCGTGGGCGGCGACGACCGGCTCGATAATGCCGGGCAGGTCAGGGCCCTGTTGCAGGCGGGCTATAACGGCCCGTTCTCCTTCGAGCCCTTCGCGGCGGAGGTGCATGCGCTGAAGGACCCGGCCGGCGCGCTGCGCGCCAGCATGGATTATCTCAGCGCGCGGGTTTGAGATCTGGCCAAAGCGTCGGCTGATACCGCCATTGGTGTTGGGGCGGCGCGCAGGACGATTGCCACGAGAGGCCGCGCTGGCCGCGGCCTCTCGCCCGAAGCTACTGCCTGCCTCTGAACCGGCGCTGATAGGCCGGATCATAAAGTGAGCTCTCGCGAAAATCCTCGGCCGCAAGCGAAGGGCCGACGAAGATGATCGCCGTGCGTTCGATCGGCTCGGCCGCAACCTTTACCTCGATATCGGCGAGTGTGCCGCGCAGGATGCGCTCGTCGGGCCAGGAGGCCTTGACGACGATCGCGACCGGGCAGTCGACGCCGTAAAGCGGCGTCAACTCTTCGACCACTTGCTTCAGTGCGTGGATGGCCAGATGGATCGCCAGCGTGGCGCCCGTCGCGCCGAACTTTGCCAGTGTCTCGTCGTTCGGCATCGGTGAGGCACGGCCGGAAACGCGGGTCAGCACCAGGCTTTGGGCCACGGCCGGGATCGTCAGTTCGCGGCCAAGCGACGAGGCTGCGGCGGCAAAGGCCGGAACGCCTGGCGTCAGGGTATAGTCGATGCCGTGTTTTTGCAGCCGGCGCACCTGCTCGGCGACCGCGCTCCAGACCGAGAGATCGCCGGAATGCAGCCGGGCGACGTCCTGGCCGGCGGCAGCGGCGCGAAGATATTCTGCCTCGATTTCGTCGAGCGACATCGGCGCCGTATCGACGATGCGGGCGTCCGGCGGACAATATTGCAGCAGTTCGGGCGAGACGATCGAGCCGGCATAAAGGCAGACCGGGCATCGGGCGATGAGATCGCGGCCACGCACCGTGATCAGATCCGCAGCACCTGGTCCCGCGCCGATGAAATGCACCGTCATCTCGTCATCCTTTCGTCCAGCGCCACTGCGTCACCGGCATCGCCGGCCGCCAGCCGCTCATGCCGCCGATCGGCTGTGCGCGCGATATTTCGATCCGCGTGAGGAAACCGCCGCGCTTGCCATGTTCGGCCAGCAGGACCGCCTCCATCTCCAGCGTCACGGCATTGGCAACGAACCGCCCTCCCCGCTTCAGTGCGGCAATCGCAGTATCGACAATACCCGGCTCGCTACCGCCGCCGCCGAGGAAGATCACATCCGGCGCCGAGAGGCCCCTAAGCGCATCGGGCGCAGCACCTTCGACGACGGCAAGATGCGGCACGCCGAAGGCGGATGCGTTGCGGGCGATACGTGCAGCCCGTTCCGGCGACTGCTCGACGGCGATCGCCTTCAGTGACGGATCGGCCAGCATCCATTCGATACCGATTGATCCCGAGCCGGCGCCGATATCCCAGAGCAGTTCGCCATGACGCGGCGCGAGCGCCGAAAGCGTCATCGCCCGGATTTCGCGTTTGGTGATCTGTCCGTCATGCTCGAACAGCTCATCTGCGAGCCCTGAGGCAAGAGGCAGGATGCGGGCCCCCTCCCCTGCCGCGATATCGACGGCGCAGACATTCAGAGGATTGACGTCCAGCAGGTCGAAATCCGCGGCCAGGACGCTTCTCTGCCGTTCCCGAGCGCCGCCAAGCGCCTCGAGCACGGTAAGTTGCGACTGACCGAAGCCAGCAGCAGTCAGCAGGGCAGCCAGATCGCCAGGCCCCTTCTCGTCCGAGGTCAGCGCGATGATGCGCCGCCCGGGATGCAGATGCGGCCGGATCAGATCGCTCGGCCGTCCATGCAGCGAGATCGTTGCAACCTCCTGCAGTGGCCAGCCAAGGCGGGAGGCGGCAAGGCTGAAGGCCGAGGGTGCGGGAATGGTGCGCATCTCGTCCGCCGCCACATGGCGGGAGAGCGTTGCGCCGACACCATAGAGGAAGGGATCGCCAGAGGCGAGCACGACAACAGGCGTGCCACGCCTTTCGAGGATGGCCTCGACCGAGCGCTCGAACGGGCTCTGCCAGGAAAGCCTTTCGCCTGTGATCAGCGAGGCAGCAAGTGCGTGGTGGCGCGCTCCGCCGAAGACGGCGGGCGCGGTGGCGATCAGCCTTCTTGCCTCCTCGCCCAGCCCTTCTGGACCATCTTCCCCGATGCCGATAATAGTCAGCCAGCGCTGGCCGGACGCAGGAGCGACATCAGACATGGGAAGACCCCGCATCTTGATCCTTGGCGGCACCAGCGAGGCGCGGCTGCTGGCCGAGGCGCTGGCGGCGCGTGATGATTGCGATGTTTTGTTGTCGCTTGCCGGCCGCACCGAAAAACCGGCCGTGCAGCCTGTTCCGGTCCGCATCGGCGGTTTCGGCGGCGCTGTCGCACTTGCCGATTTCCTGAAGGCCGGCGGATATGACCTGTTGATCGACGCCACGCACCCCTTCGCCGAGCGCATTTCGGCCAATGCCGCTTTTGCGGCCGAGACCACTGGCGTTGCTGCCATCGCTCTGCGCCGTCCCGAATGGCAACGCCGGCCGGGCGATCGCTGGCGGGACATGCAGAGCATTCCCGCTGCCATCGAAGCGCTCGGCCCCTCCCCCCGCCATGTCTTTCTGGCGACGGGCCGGCAGGGTGCCCATTACGCGGAAGCCGCACCGCAACATCACTATCTCGTCCGCAGTGTCGATCCCGTCGAACCAGCGCTTGCGCTTGATAATGTCCAGTACATCCTCGATCGTGGTCCGTTCGCGCTGGACGGTGAACGCGCTCTGCTGAGACAGCACGACATCGACGTCATCATTGCCAAGAATAGCGGCGGTGCCGCGACCTATGCGAAGATCGAGGCAGCCCGCCTGCTCGGTATCGAGGTGATGATGGTGGCGCGCGCCCCGGCCTCGATCGTTAAGGCGGTCGACAGTGTCGAGGCGGCGCTGGCAGCGATCGATCACCTGTTTTTTCCCCTCGCCATGAACCGCGGCGTATAGACGAGGTCCAGCCGGCCTGGCCGTGTGACAATGCGTGTCTCGGCCGAGCCGATGATGATGCAGGTCGCCATATCGGCAATCGACGCATCTGCCTGCGCCAGCTGCTGGACGGCGATGCGTTCGTCCGGCCGCCCGGCCGCGCGCCCGAAAATAACCGGTGTTGCTGCAGGCAGATGGTCACGCAACAGCTTGAAGGCTTCGCCGAGTTGCCAGGGCCGTGCCCGGCTGATCGGATTGTAAAGCGCGATGACAAAACCTGCCTTTGCCGCCAATGCAAGACGGTTTTCTATTATTTTCCAAGGCTTTAGATTGTCAGACAGGGAGATGGCGCAGAAATCGTGGCCAAGCGGTGCGCCTGCTCTTGCCGCCACTGCCAGCATCGCCGTGATGCCGGGCAGGATGATGAGATCGACCGCGCGCCAGGCGGCCGGCCCGTTCTCGATTGCTTCGCAGACAGCGGCCGCCATGGCGAAGACGCCGGGGTCGCCGCCGGAGACGACGCAGACCTTGGCGCCATCGGCTGCCATGGCCAGTGCTGCCCCTGCCCTGTCGAGCTCCTCGCGATTGTCCGAGGCATGCCGCAGCTGATCGTGGCGGAGCTGCAGCCTGTCGAGATAAGGTCCGTAGCCGAAGAAATCCGTCGCCGCATCGACAGCAGCCAGCGCTTCCGGCGTCATCTGCTCGGGGTTACCAGGGCCGGTACCGATCACGAAAAGCCTGCCGCTCATCGGCTGCCCTCCCAGCCCGGCACCAGCACGAGCGAAAAATACGGCGCGTCGCCGTCGGTCCTGTCGGCAAGCTTTTCCATCGCCGCATTCGCCATGGTGCCGCGCTCGACATAGACGGCCTCCGACAGCCGCCCGGCCGCCGCCAGCGCCCGGCGGATCTTCGGCAGGTTGCGGCCGACCTTCATGATGACGGCGGCCTGCGTATCGGCAAGACGGCGCGTCAGCTCGGTCTCGGCCATCGTACCGGGCAGTACGGAAAGCACGTCGTCGCCTTGAACGATCGGCATGCCGGCCAGCGACCAGCAGCCCGACATGGCGCTGATACCCGGGATCACTTCCGTCGGGTAGCGTGTGGAAAGCCTGACATGCAGGTGCATATAGGAGCCGTAGAAGAGCGGATCGCCTTCGCTGAGAACGGCGACGGTCAGCCCGGCATCGAGATGCCCGGCAACGGCTTTGGCAGACTGGTCGTAGAATTGGGTGATCAGGCTCTGATACCGTTCGTCGTTCTTGTCGATTTCGGTCGTCACCGGATAAAAGAGCGGTAGCAGCGTCACCCCGGATTTCAGCAGCGGTTCGACGATCGCCTTGCCGTTGCCACCCCTGCCCTGCTTGGCGAAATAGGCGATGACATCAGCGCCTTCGATGGCGCGCACGGCCTTGAGGGTCAGGAGCTCCGGATCGCCGGGGCCCGTGCCGACGCCGATCAGACGGCCGCTTGTCGTCATAGACCTGGCCTCGCCAATGCATTGATGGCGGCTGCCGTCATGGCGCTGCCGCCGAGCCGGCCGCCGACGATGGCAAAGGGGACGCCGTAGGAATTTTCCGCCAATGCATCCTTCGATTCCGCCGCGCCGACGAAGCCGACAGGCATGCCGAGGATCGCTGCGGGTTTCGGGGCGCCGTCGCGCAGGAGTTCGAGCAGATGGAAGAGCGCCGTCGGTGCATTGCCGATCGCAACAACGCTGCCGCCCAGCCGATCGAGCCAGAGATGCATGGCGGCAGCCGAGCGCGTATTGCCGGTCTCGCGTGCAAGCTCGGGTGTCGCCGGATCGCGCAGCGTGCAGATCACCTCGTTCTGCGCCGGCAGCCGCGCCCGGGTCACACCCTGGGATACCATTTCGGCGTCGCAGAAGATCGGCGCACCACCCTTCAGCGCATCGCGTGCTGCGCTGACGAAATCGGCCGAGAACAGGAAATGATCCGCCGCCTCGACCAGCCCGCAGGCATGGATCATGCGCACGGCGATTTCGGCTTGATCGTCAGTGAAGCGCGAAAGATCGGCCTCGGCACGGATAATGGCAAAGGAACGCTCGTAGATCGCATCGCCGCTGCGGATATAATCGTAGTCTGGCATTCCTATTCCTGTCGTAGCGCCTTCGAAACGCCGGTTGCGCCAAGCCGTGTAAGGCAGGCGGCGGTCGATTCGCCAGCGTCTTTGTTGTCTTCGATGGACCGGGCGAGCCTCTCTATAGCGAAATCGATCCGACCGCCAGCGATCCGTTCGACCGGCTGATCGGCGGCAAGCCCATTGAGGATGAGGCCATAACCTTCCGCCGAACCCGTCAGCGTCAGCGCCGGCCGGGCATGAGCGCAGCCCTTGGCGCAGCCGGACAGATGCAGCGTCAGCGAACCGTCGAAAAGGGCAGGTGCTACGCCAATGAGCCGGCGCGCCAGAGTTCGCGTCTCGTAGAAAGCGGAGCCGCAGGCGCCGGCGCCGGCACAGGCGGCAATATGCTCGGTATTGTCGCCAGGCTGGGTGCTGAAGCCAAGTCCGGCGGCGGCCATCTGCATAGCCGGCACTGTATCGGCGGAAAGCCCGATGAGGAAGAAACCGCGACCGGGCGCAAGCCGGATGGCTGTTGCGCCGCGGTCCGTTGCCAGATCCAGCAAAGCGATCAGATCAGACGCTCTCATCTGCCCGAATGCCGGCCTGACGCCGAGTATGGTCTTGCCGTCCTCAAGCCTGTGCGAGCCGGCAAGCGGCATCCCTGCCGCGCCTGAAGGAAAGAATTTGATGCCATCCATCGCGGGAAAACGCGCCCGCAGAAGCGCCGGATCGATATCCCTTGCCCTGCTGCCCTGCCCGAGGTTCGCCAACAGGCTCAAAATTTCGCCGACGGCCGATATCGCCGCCTCCGCAGGACCGATCGCGACCGGCATTGCGGTTTCACCGTCGCCATTGATCGCGACCAGCCATTCTGCGGGGGATTGCGCGACAATACGGATATCGGCAGACAGGGCCGACAAGCCGAAGACCCCACCGCCGTCGACGACGAGCGAGAGTTTTGGCGCGAGGCGCGGCGAGGCTAGCTGATCACGGACCATGCTGCGCAAGGCCATTTCCATTGCCGCTGGATCGCATATTTCTTCCGGGTCGATGCCGTGCAGTGGCGATGTCTCGATCGCCGGCCCGTCCGGCACGGTGATGCCGGCGGCATCGATATCGGCAGCGAGCTGTCCGACGGTCTCAGTCCGAAGGCCTCGGATCTGCAGATTGCCCCGGGCGGTGATTTCGAGAATGCCGTTTCCATGGTCTGCGGCGGAGCGGGCAAGGCTGGCGAACTGCGACAGCGTCAACGCGCCGCCGGCCGGCCGCAACCGGACCAGCAAACCGTCGCCGGTCGGCATGGGCGCGGCAAGGGCGGGGCAGGCGCCGCGCCTGCGCATCGTCACCGCTGGGCGACCATGCAGATCCGCCTCGCCCGTCCTGTCGCTCGCCTTTGCGGCCTTAATGCTCATTCTCGATCCTCTGATCATTTCTTACATGATCGCGGCCGACCCGGCAAAGCGTGATGGAAACGGCTCGAACCGCTATTCCTCGAAATCACGTCCCTTGCGCAGGAGATAGATATCCATGATCCAGCCGTGCCGCTGCCTGGCCTCGGCCCTCAGCGTCTTAATGTCGGTGGCGATGTCGCCAAGTCGCCCTGATCTGACGATCTCGTCCTTGGTGCCGAGATAGGCGCCCCAGAAGATCTCGGCGTCGGGATCGTCGATCTTCGCAAAAGCCTGTTCGCCGTCAAGCATGACGACGGTGCTGTCGGTCAAAAGTCCGTCCTGCGCCAGCCTGCGCCCTGTGGTGATCTCGATCGGTTTGCCGACGAGGTTGAGAGGGATTCTGTGGCTGGCCGCCAGCGCCTGGATGCTGGTGATGCCGGGAATGACGCTGTAATCGAAATCCAGGCTGCTTTCCCGGCGCACGCGTTCGATGATGCGGATCGTGCTGTCGTAGAGACTGGGATCACCCCAGACGAGAAAGGCGCCGCTGCCATCGTCCGGGAGACCGGAGATCAGCTCTCCATAGATGCGGGCGATCTCACCGTGCCAGGCGTCGACGCTCTGCACATAGGTCTTGTCTGCCGTCTGCCTTTGCGGCACCGCAAATTCTGAAATTCTGGCTGCCGGCCGGGTGATATAACGTTCGCAGATTTCCCGCCGGATCTCGGCGAGCTCTTCCTTGCCGGCGCCCTTGACCGGCAGGAAGACCACGTCGGCGGCGTTCATCGCGTTGATCGCCTGTATGGTGAGGTGCTCAGGGTTGCCCGTGCCGATGCCGATGATATGAATGTGCTTCAAGCGGATACTCCCCTTCGAGTCCTGGCGGTCTTGCCGAAAAAGCCGGGTCGCCGCAAGGGCTGAACGGGAGTTGGCCGCGGCCAACCGAGCCTTGTCGGTAGCATCGGAGCCCTGTTGTTGCTGCAAATCCCGAATCGTGTCACTTTCGATACGCTTTTTGACGCTATGTTGACAGAAAAGCGCATCGAAAAGGATTGGGTGTTTTGGACAACATTAGCGTATCGACGACAGATGTACGGATCGAGCGGCATGCCAACCAGCTGTCGCGGCAACTGAAGCTGCTTCGCGACAAGCTGTTTCCGCCGCTCTCGCAAAAGACGCTACGAACATTCTCCTCCGGCGAGGCGGCCCAGATGATCGGCGTCTCGGACGGCTATCTTCGCCAGCTTTCACTGGATGGCAAGGGACCGCAGCCGGATCTTGCCCAGAATGGCCGGCGTTCCTATACGCTCGGCCAGATCAACGAATTGCGCCAGTATATGGCCAAGCTCAAGCCGAAGGACGCGCTTTCCTATCAGCCGTGGCGTCGCCCTGGCGAAAAGCTGCAGACGGTTGCCGTCACCAATTTCAAGGGCGGCTCGGCCAAGACCACGACGACGCTTTATCTGGCACAGTATCTGGCGCTGGCGGGTTACCGGGTGCTTGCGATCGATCTCGATCCGCAGGCCTCGCTCTCCTCCATGCTCGGCGTTCAGCCCGAATTCGATCTTTCCGAAGGCGATACGCTCTATGGCGCAATCCGCTATGATGCGGACCGCAAGCCGCTGAAGGAAATCGTCCGCAAGACCTATTTCGACGGTTTGGATCTGGTGCCGGGCAATCTCGAACTGATGGAGTTCGAGCATGAGACGCCAAGGGCACTGAACGACCGGCAGCGACCTGGCGAGCTGTTCTTCCGTCGGGTCGGCATCGCCATTGCAGAGGTCGAGGCCGATTACGACATCGTGGTGATCGACTGCCCGCCGCAGCTCGGTTACCTCACGCTTGGCGCCGTTTGTGCCGCCACATCGCTGCTCATTACCGTCCATCCGCAGATGGTCGACGTCGCGTCCATGTCGCAGTTCCTGCTGATGACTTCCGATCTGCTTTCCGTCGTCCGCAAGGCCGGCGGCGACCTGCAGCATGATTTCATCAAATATGTCGTCACGCGTCACGAACCCTTCGATGCGCCGCAGTCGCAGATCGTCGCGCTGCTGCGCGGCCTTTTCAGTGACGACGTGTTGACGGCGACCATTCTCAAGTCGACGGCGATCGCCGATGTCGGCCTGACCAAGCAGACGCTCTATGAGATCGAGAAGGGGCAGGTGCGCCGCTCGACCTATGACCGCGCGCTGGAATCGGTCAATGCTGCCAATGGCGAGGTGCTCGCCGGTATTCACAAAGCCTGGGGTCGAGCATGAGCAGACGCGATCGCCTGAAAGGTCTATTCGACGATACAGCGCAGGAGTTGGCCGCGGCCAACTACGAGGAGCAATCTTCGCGCGGATCGGCCGGGCCGGTTCGGACGATGGCGCTGACCCTTGGCCGCATGGAGGAAGAGAGCAGGGCGATGCAGGAGGCTTTGCTCTCCGGTGAACGCATCATCGAGCTCGATCCTGATCTGATCGACTCCTCCTTCGTCCGCGACCGCCTTGCCGACCAGCCCCTGGATTTGGAAGATGAGTTGGTGCGGTCGATTGCCGAGAACGGCCAGGAAGTGCCAATCCTCGTTCGCCGCCATCCCAACGACGAGGACCGCTACCAGATCGCCTACGGCCATCGCCGTCTGCAGGCAGTCAAGTTGCTCGGCCTCAAGGTACAGGCCATCGTCCGAAAGCTCGACGATACCGACGTCGTCATCGCGCAGGGCATTGAGAATTCGGCGCGTCGGAACCTTTCTTACATCGAGCGCGCGGTCTTTGCCCTCAATCTTGAGCTCAAGGGTTTTGAGCGCCCGGTCATCATGAAGGCGCTGTCGACGGACAAGACGGAGCTATCGAAGCTGATATCCGTAGCAAAAGCCATTCCCGCCGAGATCGTCAGGTCGGTCGGAGCCGCACCCGGCATCGGGCGACGCAGGTGGATGGCGCTTGCCCAGGACTGGAATGGAATGACGGCCGCTCGGCTTGCCAAGCTCATTGCTTCTGGAAGTTTCGTGGCAGAAGAGAGCGATCGCCGTTTTGAGCTTTTGGTTGCCGAGCTCGCCAAGAAAGAGGCCAAACCCGAGGCCACTGAATATGACTGGAAGCCGAAGAGCGGCGGCAAGGTTGCCGGCCGAATCAAGAGCGCCGGAAATTCCTTCACGATCGCGTTGAAGACCGGCGATGCGCCGGATTTCGGCGCTTACATTTCACGCCGTCTCGATGAGCTTTACGAAGCCTATCGGGCCGGCAGGTTGCAAGCAGGAGAATAGGCCGCAAAAGAAAAAAGCCTCCGAACGTTGCCGCCGCGGAAGCCTTTCTCATATCTGGACAATCTGAGAATCGCACTTCCTCGAATCACTGTCAAGCGTCTTCGGCATCCTTTTGGGTGGTAGCTTTCTTTTGCCTTGAGAAAAGGTGAGGGACATGGAGCCTCAATATGTATCGACGCCCTTTGGGCGGCGATCGATGACGCTTGGCATGCTGGCAAGCCAAGCAAGTGCCAGCAAGGTCGATCCGGACGCATCGGTCGACAAGTGGAAGATCTTTCGTGCGCTCTGCGAAGCAAAGGACATGGTCGGCGTATCGGACCGTGCCCTGGCTGTTCTCAATGCGCTATTGACCTTTTACCCGAAGAACGAGATTGCCGAGGCCAACGGCTTCGTCGTCTTTCCCTCGAACGAGCAGCTGTCGCTGCGCACGCATGGCATGGCCGGCACGACGCTGCGGCGGAACCTGGCGATGCTGGTGGAAGCCGGCCTGATCATCCGCAGGGATAGTCCGAACGGCAAACGTTTTGCCCGCCGCAACGGCGAGGGCGGGTTTGGTGAAGCCTTTGGCTTCAGCTTGGCGCCACTGCTTGCGCGCGCCCACGAGATCGAGGCGCAGGCGGCCCAGGTGATGGCCGCCAAGCTCGAATGGAAGCGTCTGAGGGAGCGGCTGACACTTTGCCGGCGTGACATCACCAAGCTCATCGAGATCGCCCTGGAAGAGAAAATTGCCGGCGAATGGATCGACATGCAGAAGCATTTCAATCTGCTTACCGCAAGCCTGCCACGCCGCCCCTCAGCTGCGGAGATGGAAAGCCTGCTGGGCGATCTCGAAGCTTTCCGGGAGTTGATCGTCAAGACGCTGGAATTGAAGTCGAAAACAGAAAAAACAGACGGCAATGATAACCAGAACGGTCGGCACATACATAATTCAAACCCACACCACCCATCTGAACTTGAACCAGCCTTCGAACCGAAGCAGGGCGCAAAGCCGGAGGAAGAACCGCAGCCGTGGCGGGAGCCGCCGAAATCCTTCCCCCTTGCCATGGTGCTGCAGGCCTGCCCGGAGATCGTCGCTTACGGGCCGGGCGGCGGCATTGGCAGCTGGCGGGATCTGATGGCCGCGGCCGTCGTCGTCCGATCCACGCTCGGCGTCAGCCCCAGCGCCTATCAGCTGGCCTGCGATGTCATGGGGCCGGAAAACGCCGCCACTGTGATCGCCTGCATTCTCGAAAGGGGCGGACATATCAATTCGGCCGGCGGCTACTTGCGTGACCTGACCCGGCGAGCGGAGCGCGGCGAATTCTCGCTCGGACCGATGCTGATGGCGCTGATGCGGGCAAATGGTCCGACAGCGAGGAAAACCGGATGAGCGGCTATGAAAAAGTTTCGCACCAGCTGCGACGGTTAGAAGCATATGTGGCCGGTCGATCAGCGATCATAACGGCTTCCTTCCCCGCAGTTTTGTTGAAATACACCGTTAACCATGTCATACATGGCGGAAGAAAACATGCTTTTTGCTTCCCTTTGTGAAAAACCGTAAAGCTTAACAATGCGCTACGATATCGACAGTGTGATGCTTCAAACCTTGCTTTCAGCCGTTACCGCGGCGGAGGATGCCGTGGCGCGGCTGGACGAGCGGGTTTTGCGCTCGCCGGTCGGCGAGGGGTTTGCCGAACGCAGCCATTTCTTCGACGCCGCCGGCGCGCTCTGGGTGGCCGGCGAACTCGTGCATGTCGAGGATCTCGTTTTGCATGATGCGCATATGGATAGCCGCGCTCCCACCCATGAACTGACGATCGCCCATTCGGTGCTGCGGGCACGTCGGCGCATTTGGACCGGCGAACCCGCCTGGGCACTCGGCGTCTCGGGCCTTGCGACGCTGACTGCAACCGGCGGGGAAGGGGAGGGGAAGGTCCCGGACGCAAAGAGCGTTGTAGTTCCGCTCGAGAGCGACGGAGAGGCTGAGGCTGAGGATGAGGACCGGCCGCTCGCTGCCGAGATGGCGGAGATCGATGCGCTTCTTGCCCGCTCGCAAAAGCTGCTCGATATCCACACAGGGAAAACGCCGGCAAGCGAGACGACCGCCGTTACTCCGGCAAGACGTAACGAAGACCCTCTCGGCTTGCTCGGTGACGACGAGTGGGACGAGGAACAGCGGCTTGCGGAATGGCGGAGCGTCCAGCCATTGGCCGATAGCTTGCCGCCGGTTCTCGGTGCCATCATCCTCTTCGAAGCCTGGGAAAGGATCGAGCCGTTGCGGCGTCAGCACTGGCTCGGTGGCCTTCTGGTCGCAAGCCATCTACGCGCCCGCGGAAAGGTCGCCTCGCATCTCTTCTCTTTTTACGGCGGACTGAAGCTGGTGCGCCATGAGCGTCGTCGGGCGCGCGATCGGGTCACGCGGCTGCAAGCCTTTCTGGAGGCGATGCATCTGGGTGCTGTGGCCGGCCTCAAGGAAATCGATCGCTTGTCGCTGGCGCGCACGCAGATGGAGCTGCGCTTTCGCGGCCGCCGTTCAAACAGCAGCCTGCCGGAACTTGCCGACTTCATCCTGTCGCGGCCGATGGTCTCGGCGGCGATGATCGCCCGTCATCTGCGCATCACACCGCGCGGCGCGCTGAACCTCGTCAACGAGATCGGCATTCGTGAAATTACTGGCCGGGGCCGCTATCGCGCCTGGGGTATCATCTAGCGCATCACCCGAAAATCGGAATCGATTTTCGGAAAGGATTATGCGCAGATCCAAAGTGATAGAGCGTCCTTAGCGCGTCTGAAAAGACGCGCGGCGCTCAAATGCATGTCGCCTAAAACTGTGCAGCGGTTTTGGGACAACGTCATGGATAAGACAAGACTTAAAGCGCGTCGCATGATTCGGCGTCTGAGTAGCAACGGAAGAAAACCTACATAAGGATTTCACGGCTCGTCGTCAGGATCGGCGGTTTTCGGATCACGTAGCGGTCTGAGTTCGCCTCGGGCCACGAATTCGGGGAGCGTGAAGGCGTATCGGTCCAGCATGTTGACGTGGCGGAAGCCGAGCGCGAGAGACGCGCGACGCCAATTGCCTTTCCGGTTTCGGCGCCATATCGACAGCCACTTGATTTCGACATAGCAGTGACCCTCGATCCAATTTGAAGATGGCATTGTTCAATGCGCGACAGCGACAAAACACTTCGGCGGCGCTTGGTTGATGCCCTGCGCCCGCTGGCCGAGCGCGACACGCGCTTATCGCTCGAAAACGAGGATACACCGTTCATCTCGGCCTTCGTCGCCCGTCACCGAGAAACGATTTCCGAGCTCACCATGCCCGCCGCCGGCCTTGTCATAGTCATCGAAGGCCGCAAGGAGGTGCTGTGGGGCGCCGGACGCAATATCTACCAAGGCGGTGACGCCTTCGTACTGCCGGCCGGTGCTGAAGTCGATGTCGTCAACGAACCAGATGCAGACACTGGCGTCTATCGCGCCCTGTTCGTCCGCTTCTCTCGCGCACTGGTCATTGAGGCGGCGCGCCTTTGGCCACAACTCACCATGTGCGAAGTACCCCTCGGCTCGTCCATCAAGATCAGTCCGACGCTCTGCTCGGCTATCATCCATAGCGGCGAGGCGCTGGCGGGTCCGCTCGACCTTTCCCGGCGCGTCGTGGACCACCGTGTTCTCGAGGTTCTGCTTATCCTGGCCGAACAGGGTGTGCTGCCCTTGATTCCCAAATATGTGGACAGCTCAGTCACAGAGGCGGTGCGGCTCTTGATCCGCCACCGGCTCGATCACGCGTGGTCCACCGCTGCGGTTGCCGCGTCATTGTCGATGTCAGAGGCCACCCTGCGGCGGCGACTGCGGGACGAAAACCACTCACTCCGCGCGCTGCTGCTCGCCGAAAGAATGCAAGCCGCTTACCTCATCCTCTCCGATCGGGATGCCGATGTCGCCGACGCAATCGCCGCGACGGGCTATGCTTCTCGTTCACACTTCTCGCGGCACTTCCAGGATGCCTTCGGACAGGCTCCTTCGACCGTTCCTAGGGCACGTAAAAGACCCATGGCCTGACCGTTTCGGGCTCATTCCTGATCAAATCGGGGCCACACGCGCTTGCATCGTTCCCTATGCTCGGCTGAAATCAACCAAGCGAGATGAACGATGATCAGGAATAAAAGCATATGGGCCGCCATCAGTGTGGCCGTTGCATTTTCGGCGACGGCGCCCATGGCCGCAGACTCGACGCTGTCCGTAAAGATAGAAGGGCTTGACACCTCCGGCCGGTTTGCAGACTCCGCCGCCTTCTGCCCGCCCGGGATTGGGTCCAAGGACGTGAGCCCGGGTGTCTCATGGTCGGCAGGCCCCGAGGGCACCATGTCTTATGTGTTGCTGCTGACCGATCCGGACGTACCGCGAGATTTTAGCCCTATCAATAAACCCGGCACCACAATTCCAGCCGACGCGCCGCGGATCAGCGTTTTCCACTGGGTTCTGGCCGATATTCCCGCCGACACCATGTCGATCGGCGAAGGCGCGGAAAGCGAGGGTCTCGTGCTGGGGGGCAAGCCGGTCGGCGTGACGCCTCACGGACTGCGGGGCGCCAATGTCTATACCAGCTTTCTGGCCACAGCTGATGGCATGGCCGGCACCTATGGCGGTTACGACGGCCCCTGTCCGCCTGTAAACGACCAGCGTATCCACCACTACACCCTTAAAGTGGTCGCACTAGACGTTCCGACATTGGGCCTTTCCGGGCCGTTCACCGGCGAAGATGTAGAAAAGGCCATGGCTGGCTACATGCTGGCTAGGGGCGAGACGATAGCGACCTATTCATTGAACGCGAGTCTGATCGCCCCTGCCGCGGCGAACTAGATCACGATCCCGAAAAGTTGAGGCGCACCATGTCACCAAACGTTTCGTCCACACCCGTCTTCAATCGAGATGCATCCGGCTACGATGCCCTTAGGCGCGGCCTTATTCCCTGTTTCGATGCATTTTACGGCACAGCACTAGACTTGATCGATGACTGGCGGGACGCCGAAAAACTGCGTGTACTCGATCTAGGCGCTGGCACCGGCCTTTTCACCGCCATGGTGCTAGCCCGCCACCCCGATGCCCAGATTCACCTCGTAGATGCCTCTGAAAAAATGCTCGAGCAGGCCCGACAACGCTTCAATGGTAGTCCGGCCATTACCTATGCCGTGGCCGACATGGCCGATGCCGAGCTCGGCGGTCCGTGGGATCTCATCATATCGGCACTGGCTATCCATCATCTGGAAGACGCCGCGAAAAAGCACCTCTTCGGTGGCATTCGGGGCGCCTTGTCCGAAGGTGGCCTGTTCGTCAACGCCGAGCAGGTCCTTGGCCATGATTCCCAGGTCGAGGCCCGCTACGCCCGTACATGGCTGCAGCAGGTCAGAAGGCTAGGCGTATCCGAAGCGGAAATCGCTATGGCGCACGAGCGCATGTCCCACGATCGTTGCTCCTCGGTCGAAAACCAGTTGCAATGGATGCGCGATACAGGACTTTCACAGGTCGACTGCAGCTTCAAAGCATGGCGTTTCGCGGTGCTGAGCGGTCGACGTTAGGGCGAGCAGTCAGCCGTAACGGGAAAACGAAAACGGCCGGGCGTTGACCCGGCCGTTTCCTTTGGGTGAGCACCCGACCTGCCATCCTGTCACAGACTGCAGACCAGGCGCTCTTGCGCTTCCTTTGCCCCCAGAAGCGCAGTCGTTATTCCCGCTCGCCCGTGAAGTTGAGCAGAAGCTGGAAGATGTTGACGAAGTTCAGGTAGAGCGAGAGCGCACCGAAGACGGCGAGCTTCTGATTCGATTCCTGATCAAAGTTTTCCGAATACTGTTCCTTGATGTTCTGCGTGTCGTAGGCGGTCAGTCCGACGAAGACGACGATGCCGATCACCGAGATCGCAAACTGCAGCGCGCTCGAACCCAGGAAGATGTTGACGACAGAGGCGATGATGACGCCGAAGAGGCCCATCATCAGGAACGAGCCCATGCGCGAGAGATCACGCTTTGTCGCATAGCCGTAGAGGCTGGTGGCGCCGAACATCGTGGCGGTGATGAAGAAGGTCCGCGCGATGCTCGCCCCGGTGAAGACCAGGAAGACGGACGCGAGCGATAGCCCCATCACGGCGCAGAAGGCCCAGAAGGTGATCTGGGCGGTGCCGGCCGACATCGTCTGGATCTTGAACGAGAAGAAGAAGACGAAGGCGAGCGGAGCAAGCATCACCACCCACTTCAGCGGCGAGCCGAAGATCGGGACATAGAGTGCCGGCGTCGAGCCGACGACAAAGGCGACGAGTCCTGTGATGACGAGGCCGAGAGCCATATAGTTGTAGACGCGCAGCATATGCTGGCGAAGGCCTTCGTCGAAGAGGGCCTGGGAGCCGGCGACGGCACCGTAGCGGGGATTGATCGGGTTCATGCTGATCTCCTCGGTTTGAATTAATAGAGCGAGCGGGCGAGCCGTTCGGCCGCCTGGTCGAGATTGAGACCGCTATCGTCGGCGATCAGCGCATAAGCGACCTCGCCGATTTGCCAATAGGCGGCTTCTGCTTTTTCCAGCGTCAGATGGCTGACAGGCTTGACCTCGAAGGCGCCCGGACGGACGGCGAAAAGCGACAGTTGCTTTCCATCCGATTGTTCGATCGCCATCTCGACGCTGGGCCCGAATTCAGACGGGAAGATCTGCACGTCGGCGACCTTCCAATCCCTAGGCAGTTCGGGCATCACGATCGCGGTGGCGGCGCGAATATCGTCGGCGTTATAAGTGGCCGGCGTCTGCGGAGGCATAGATTGGCGCAGCGCCGCCGTCTGATAGGCGCGGATGGCATCCTCGACATAGGCGGGTGCCGGAACCGATGCCACCACCTCGGTCGCCGAGAAGGCGCCGAAGGAATTGTGCGCCACCCAGCCGGCGGCGATCAGAATGCCGACAGCGGCAATGCGCTGCATCGAATGGAAGATGCGGCCATAGGAAAGGCCACGTTCCAGCCGGCGGGCGGCATCGCGGGTCTCGGGGCGGCCAAAGGCACTTTCGCCGGCCAGCGCCAGACGCAGTTCGCCCCTCACGCTGAGGTCGGCCATGACCTTGGCGGCAATCGACGGATTCTCGGAAAGATAGGATTCCACCTGGATGCGACGGGCGACATCGAGCTCGCCATCCACATAGGCGTCGAGATCGGCATCGAGGATCGGATCAATTGCTTTCATTGCCGTTCCCTCCGATGATTCTCAGATGCGAAACCCGCGGCGTCTTCTCCTCGAATTCGCGCAGTTGAGCCCGCGCGCGGGATATGCGCGACATCAGCGTCCCCACAGGAATGCCAAGCGCCTGGGCGGCTTCCTGGTAGGAAAGATCTTCGATCGCGACGAGATGCAACGCCTCACGCTGTTCCTCTGGCAGGTCGAAGAAGGCGTCGCGCACCTGCTGCAGGCGCACGGCATGTTCCTGGCCGGCTGGAAGGGACTGCTCGGCTTCGACAGCTGCTTCATCGTGGCGTCGCGTCAGCGACCGGTTCCGGCGAAGACGATCGATATGAGCATTGTGCAGAATCGAGAGCAGCCAGGTGCGCAGGTTGCCGCCGCTGCGGAAGCTCTTTCGCTTCTCGAAGGCGCGCACCAGCGCATCATGCACCAGATCCTCCGCCTCGTCCGAATTGCGCACCAGCGAGCGAGCGTAGCGCCTCAGCGCTGCAAGCTGTCCGATGACGTCGAAGGGGCGGTCTTTGCGTTCCATGATTGAGTATACGGATATGCGGCGGGTTTTATTCCCGCGGACGTAAAAAAATCATGCAGGCCGCAGATCATCGTCGGATCATCATCAAAATAGTCTTCTCAAGCGGACCGACGCCTCAAATCCCCAATTGTTTATGACAATTACATGACGGATCATGACGCCGCTGATTTGCAGGGGAAAATCAAGAATGAAGGAAAAGAAGCGGGTCTACGAAGCTCTCGTGGACGGCGCCATGGAAGGGCTGACGGATGAGGCGCTCTATGATTTCGTCAAGGCGCGCTGTCCGAAGGCCACCAGCAAGAAGATCGTCCGGGCCTCGCTTCTCGCCCTGATGGATCCTCATCTCAGAGACCGCAATATTCTCGACGTGATCTATGCGCTGGCGATCAAGCATCGGCTGGATGACGGGGTGCTGGACGACGGCGAAGACGACGAGCCCGACGAGCGGGCTCAAACCTCGCGGGCAGCCAACCAGAACATGCCCCAGCTTTCCTGATGCAATTCGCCTGAAATGGTCAGCCGCCGTCCGAAAGCTCTTCGAGGATCGGACAGTCCGGCCTGTCGTTGCCGTGGCAGGCATGCACCAGGTGCTCCAGCGTCCGGCGCAGTTCCGTCAGCTCGCGGATCTTGCGGTCGATCTCGGCAAGCTTTGTCTCGGCAATATCCTTGACGTCGGCGCTTGCCCGCTCCTTGTCCTCATAGAGCGCCAGCAATTGCCGGCATTCCTCGACGGAAAAGCCGAGGCCGCGCGAGCGCTGCAGGAAGCGCAGCTTGTGGACGTCGGTTGCGGCATAGTCGCGATAGCCGTTTCCGCCCCTTTCGGGGCGGATGAGGCCGATATCCTCGTAGTAGCGGATGGTCTTGGAAGGCAGGCCGGAGCGTTCCGATGCTTCGCCGATATTCATTGCCATCTCCTATAGTTTTGCAAAGCGCAGTCTCAGCGCATTGGCAATGACCGAAACGGACGACAGGCTCATTGCCGCCGCGGCGATCATCGGCGAAAGCAGCAGCCCGAAGATCGGATAGAGCAGGCCGGCCGCGATCGGCACGCCGAGCGCATTATAACCGAAGGCGAAGCCGAGATTCTGGCGGATGTTTTGCATCGTCGCCTCCGCCAGCCGCCGTGCCCTGACGATGCCGTTCAGATCGCCCTTCACCAAGGTGATGCCGGCGCTTTCCATCGCGACGTCGGCGCCGGTCCCCATGGCGATGCCGACATCGGCGGCGGCAAGGGCCGGCGCATCGTTGACGCCGTCCCCTGCCATGGCGATGATGGCGCCCTTGGCACGCAACTCGTCGATCAGCGCCTTCTTGCCTTCCGGAAGCACATCGGCGCGCACCTCGTCGATGCCGAGGCTTTTTGCCACCGCACGCGCCGTGGCCTCGTTGTCGCCGGTCGCCATGATGATCTTCAGCCCGCTGTCGTGCAGCGCCTTGATGGCGGCGGCTGTCGTCGGCTTGATCCTGTCGGCAACGGCGACAAGACCGGCAAGCGCGTCGTCGAATACCACGAACATCACCGTCTTGCCGTCGCCGCGCAGGGCTTCGGTCTTCTCGGCAAGTGCGTGGGGATCGATGCCGAGATCGCTAAGCATCGCCGCATTGCCAAGCGCCACCGATGTGCCGCCGGCAAGACCCTGAACGCCCTTGCCGGTCATTGCCTCGAAGGCGCTGACCTCGACGAAGGGGACGCCGCGCTCCTCGGCGCCGGAAACGATCGCCTCGGCCAGCGGATGTTCGGAGCCGCGCTCCAGGCTAGCTGCCAGCGACAGCAGCCGCTCTTCTCCGGCCCCGCCGAAGGCGAGGATGTCGGTAAGCTTCGGCTTGCCCTCGGTCAGCGTGCCGGTCTTGTCGACGATCAGCGTGTCGACCTTGGAAAAACGCTCGAGCGCTTCGGCGTCCTTGATCAGCACGCCTTCCTGTGCGCCCCGCCCCGTCGCGATCATGATCGACATCGGCGTCGCAAGCCCGAGCGCGCAGGGGCAGGCGATGATGAGAACGGCGACGGCCGCAAGCAGGCCATTCGCCATGCGCGGCTCCGGCCCGATCGCGACCCAGACGAGGAAGGCAAGGACGGCAGCGGCGACCACCGCCGGCACGAAGACGGCCGAGACCCGGTCGACCGCGCCCTGGATCGGCGCCCGCGAGCGTTGCGCCTTGGCGACCATGTCGACGATGCGCGACAGCACCGTGTCTGCACCCACCTTTTCGGCGGTCATGACGAAGGTGCCGTTCTTGTTGATCGTGCCGCCGGTCAGCGGGTCGCCCTTCGACTTTTCCAGGGGCAGAGGCTCACCTGATATCATCGATTCATCGACCGTCGACTGGCCTTCGAGGATGGAGCCGTCCACCGGCACCCGCTCGCCGGGGCGCACGCGCAGACGGTCCCCAGTCTGGATATCGTCGACAGGCACGTCACGCTCGCTGCCGTCGGCATCGAGGCGCCGCGCCGTCTTCGGCGCAAGGTCGAGAAGAGCGCGGATTGCCGAGCCGGTGCGTTCGCGCGCCTTCAATTCCAGCACCTGGCCGACGAAGACGAGCGCGACGATGACGGCTGCTGCCTCGAAATAGACGGGCACGGCCGCGCCATGGCCATAAAAGCCCATGGGGAAGATGCCGGGCACAAGCGTGGCAACGACGCTGTAGAGATAGGCGGTGCCGACGCCGAGACCGATCAGCGTCCACATATTTGGGCTGCGGTTGACGACAGACGCCCATGCGCGGCGGAAGAAGGGCAGGGCCGCCCAGAGCACCACCGGCGTTGCCAACAGCAGTTCGATGAACGACGCCAGGGGTTCGCCGATCGCGTCGCGGAGCGGCAGGCCGAACATCGGCCCCATGCTGAGCGCCAGCAACGGTAGGGCGAGAATGGCGCTGACCGAGAGCCGCCTGATGAAATCGACGAGTTCAGGGTTCGGACCTTCGTCATCAGGCGGAATGCCCATCGGCTCCAGCGCCATGCCGCATTTCGGGCAGTCGCCGGGACGATCGCTGACGACTTCGGGATGCATCGGGCAGGTATAGAGCGTGCCCTTTTGTGCCGGCTTTGCCGGCGGGTGCTTGCCGTCGCGATAGGCTGCGGGGTCGGCTTCGAATTTCGCTTGGCAGGCGGGCGAGCAGAAATAGAATTTCTCACCGTCGGCTTTCAGGAAGTGCTTCGCTGTCGAGCGATCGACGGTCATGCCGCAGACGGGGTCCTTCGCGCTCAGATAATCCTCAGGTACTGCCGCAAACTTGGTCCGGCAGCCCTCGGAGCAGAAATGATAGGTGCGGCCCTCATGCTCGAGCGAGGGTTTGCCGGCCTGCGGATCGACGGTCATGCCGCAGACAGGATCACGGATCATGGCATCGGCAGCCTTCTCCTGATCATGGCCGCAATGGCCATGATCATCGCCATCGGCGTTGCTATGGTGGTAGTCGTGCTCGTGCTTGATATCCATGACTATCTCCTATGCCCGAAGGGCCGTTGGATAGGCTTATCCACCTTCCAGCGACTGGAAGGTCAAGCACTATTTTCATGGATATGATTTTTGCGCCGACTGGTCCTCAGATCGGGGTGATCAGCCCGACGGGCTGGCTCCCGAGCAGGGCGGCGACCGAAATGCTGCCGCCGGGCTCGATCGTCTTTCCGGTCAGCATGTCGGCCTTCAACCCGTGAAGCGGGGAGGGGACGGCAATCGTCGTATCCTCCCAGAATTCCGGGCCGGCAAAGAGCACGCCCGGATCGAGCCAGCCGAACATCAGCCGCGGCGCCGCGATGATGGCGAAATCACTCTTGTGCACTCGGGCAAAAGCAAGCACATGGTCGCGCCGGTTGCCCGTCACCTTCAGCGGCAGATAGTCGCCTCCAGCAAAGAGGTCCGCGTGCCGTTGGCGCAGCTGCAGGCCGATCCCGACGAGGCGCTGTTTCAACGCTGCCGCCTGCAGCTTGGCGATCGGACCGGGTTCGGCTAGCCAGGCCGTCAGTTGCTGATGATCGACCGGCCGGCGATTGTCGGGATCGACGAGACTGAAATCGAAGCCTTCGGCACCCTGGTAGATATCGGGAATGCCGGGGGCCGTCAGCTTGAGCAGCGTCTGCGACAGGCTGTTGAGGTAACCCGCCGCGATGAAGGGCTGCAGCACCCTTTCGAAATCCTCGAGGAAGACGTCATTATCGGGCGAGACCAGCGCCGCGGCATAGGTGGTGACCGCTTCCTCGTAGTCGGCATCCTGTTTTGTCCAGCCGCTGCGCAGTTTTGCCTCGCGCACCGCCTTGACCGCGTAATCGGTGAAGCGTTCGCGGAGTTCTTCCGTCTGTGCTCTGTCGAAATCCTCCGGCCAGATGCCGGCCAGAGCCTGATAAAGCATCCATTCGACATTGGGTTCCGGCGCGGTGCCATCCGCCAGATCCTTCAGCCAGGGACGGTTCATCTCGCGCCAACGCGCGACCGCCTGGGCAAAAACATCCGCGCCTTCGCTCAACGCATAAAGCCTTGCACGCGCATCCTCGCCGCGTTTGGTGTCGTGGGTGGCGCTGGCCGAAAGCCCATGCGGCTGCAGCCGCGCCCGCTCGGCCATGCGGCGGTGAAATTCGTCCGGGCCGCCAGGCGCCTTGCCCGGTTCGCCGCCGACTTCGTTGGCGGCAAGCAACCTGTTGTAGCGGTAAAACAGCGTATCTTCCGTCGCCTTCGCCATCACCGGCCCGCTCAATTGCTGGAAGCGGATACGGAAGTCGTGGGCCGCGTCGCCTTCGACCTTGCCTTCGAGGAGCTTCAGCACATGGTCGCAAGCACGCCGGTCATCGAGCTGCGTCATGGCTTGCGAGGCGGTGGCGGCAAGCACCGCTGAATCCTGCCAGGAAAGCGGGCCGCCGTCGCCATAGGTGCGGTAGACGGGAAAGGCGATCAGCAACTCGCTGAGCGCAGTGGCGATGTCGTCTCTTTTCACCTCGGGAAAGATGCCTGCCGCGATCGACACCAACCTGTCGGTCTCGCCGGCGAAATTGCGTTCGACCATCAGTCGCTTGGCAATTCTCCGGCCCTCCTCAAGATCAGCCGTCTCACCGGCAACGCTGCGATAGGCATCGTCCAATATGCGCAAACCGCCGCCGTCGATGAACAGCTCGCTCAGCGCCGCGATGAATTCATATCCCGTGGTGCCGGCAACCGGCCAGTTCTCCGGCAGGACCTCACCGGTTCCCAGGATCTTTTCCACGACGATATAGCTGTCCGGTCCGGCGGCCTCCCGCAGCCTGTCCAGATAGGCCGTGGGTTCGGCGAGCCCATCGACATGATCGATGCGCAGGCCCTGGACCTTGCCATGGCGCACCAGCTCGATCACCAGCCGGTGCATGTCCTCGAACACGGCTGGATCTTCGACGCGGGTGCCGACCAATCCGGTCACCTCGAAAAAGCGGCGATAGCTCAGATGTCGTGCCGCCTCCTTCCAATGGGTGAGCCGCCAATGCTGTGCCTCATGCAGGCTTTGCATGAAATCGCGATCGGCCGAGAGGTCATCGAGCTTCTGCCGGAGGACTGCCCGATCGCCGCCTTCGAAGAGAATGTCACGCATCGCCCGGTTGAAGTCCTCGCCGGAGGTCGCGGCCGCGGTCTCCGCCATTCTCTCGGCAACCGGATCGCCGAGCCGGTTTGCGATCGCTCCGTAACTGCCGGGGTTCAGCGGCAACAGCGTTTCGAAATAACCGAAGGCGAAATTGCCATGCGTTTCGTCGAGCGCGACGCGCAGTTCGCCACTGGCCAGTGCTCCCTCGAAATCCTGGCCGAGCTGCGGCAGCGTCAGCGGTTCGCTCCAGTCGATGTCGAAGTGGCTAAAATAGGCGCTTTGCCGGCCAAATGTCAGCACGTCGCGCCACCAGCCGTTTTCCGGCGAGGCTGCCATGTGGTTCGGCACGATGTCGAGGACCAGCCCCATGCCCGCCGAGGCGAGGCTCTCCGTCAGCCGTTCGAATCCTGCCCGACCGCCTAGCACCGGGTCGATCTCGTTGGCGTCGGTGACGTCATAGCCGTGGGTCGAGCCGCTGACGGCGGTGAAGATCGGAGAGGCGTAGAGGTGGCTGATGCCGAGCGTCTTGAGGTAGGGAACGAGGTCGCAGGCGCGATCGAAGGTCATGCCGTTGCGGAATTGTATCCGGTAGGTCGCTGTCGGGAGAGTCATGAGGCCGCTGACGTTGGAAGGGAGATTGTTCCAAACGGTTGCAGCTGGGTTTTGTTCCCTCAATCGATGAAGACGCCGACGCTTGCGGCGCGTCCGGCCGAGTCGATGACGGTCAGTTTCGAGTAGCCGCCGCCATCAGGCAGCCATTGCTGGATGCGCCGGCGGGAGAGATCGGGCAGCGGCTTGCCGTTGGCAAGCCAGCGGAAGGGGGCGCGGCCACCCTGGAGCTTCAGCATCAGCGGTGACAGGTTGCCTTGCCCAGCGCCGAGATCGACATGCGCGCCCTCGGGCGGATAGATGATCTGAGGTGCGGCCTCGCGGCCGGAGGCGAGCAGGCCGCTGGCATTGAGGGCGAAACGCCGCTGGCTGATCGGCAGCTCGGACTGGGCGATGCGCACGGCGCCTGCGGGCGGGCGGGGCAGCGGCGTCGTCGCGATGCCTGACTTGGCGAATCCCTCGAACAGGATCGGCGCGGCGGTGCCATAGCCGGTCAATCCCGGCACGGCGCTATTGTCAGGCCGTCCGACCCAGACGCCGAGCACATAGCGCCCGTCATAGCCGACCGACCAGGCGTCGCGATAGCCATAGCTCGTGCCGGTCTTGTAGGCGATGCCGCGCTGCGGCGCGCCGGCGGGCGGAATGACCCCGGAGAGAATATCGGCGACGTTCCAGACCGCGACCGGTTCCAGCAGCGGTTCACCGTCGAGCTTGGCCGGTGCACCGGTGACGCCGTCGCCGAGCCTTGCCGGCTGGCCGCGATTGGCGAGCGCCGTATAGAGCTGCACCAGATCCTTCAGGGTGATGCCGACGCCGCCAAGACCGATCGCAAGCCCCGGCGTCTCGTTCGGCGGAAGGACCGGGCGAACCTCGGCGCGGCGAAAGCGGACCATCAGCCGCGACGGCCCGACGGCATCGAGCAGCTTGACAGCAGGCACGTTCAGCGAAAGCTGCAGCGCCTCGCGCACGGTGACGTCGCCCTGATAGCTCATGTCGAAATTGCGCGGCCGATAACCGAAGAAATCGGCGGGCCGGTCTTCGATAATCGTCTCCTGGGACACCAAGCCCTGCTCGAAGGCCAACCCGTAGATGAAGGGCTTCAACGTCGAGCCCGGCGAGCGGTTGACGCGCGTCATGTCGATCCAGCCGGAGCGGCTGGCATCGAAATAATCGGCCGAGCCGACCTCGCCGACGATCGCGCCCGTCTGCGCATCCGCCATCACCATGGCAAGCGAGAGCTTCGGCCCGAGCTTGAATGCCGCTGCCCGCGCAACTGCCTCCAGCCCTTGCTGCACCTGTTTCTTCAGCGTCGTCTGATGCTTGACAACCGTCGGCTCCTTGCGAAGTGCTGATTCGGCGACATGGGCGGCAAGTGCGGGCAATTGCATGCGCCGCGCAGGAACCGCGACGCCTTCAGCCCGCTCCGCTTCGCCGTCGCCAACGGCTCTAGCGACCGCGACGCGGTCGAGCACGCGCTTGCGCGCGGTCTCGGCGGCCTTGAGGTTGCGGTCCGGCCGGCGCCGTTCCGGCAATTGCGGCAGGGCGACGAGCAACGCTGCCTCGGCGATCGTCAGGCGCCGCGGTTCCTTGCCGAAATAGGCAAGGCTTGCGGCGCGCACGCCTTCCAGATTGCCGCCATAGGGCGCGTGTGTGAGATAGAGGTCGAGAATCTGTTCCTTCGACAGCCGCCGCTCGATCTGCATGGCGCGCACCAATTGCAGGAGTTTTGCCGAAAGCGAGCGCCCTTCGCGCGGCTCGATCAACCGCGCCACCTGCATCGACAGCGTCGAGGCGCCGGAGACGATGCGGCCGTTGCTGATCAGTTGCACGCCAGCGCGTCCGAGCGCCCAGGGGTCGACGCCGCCGTGGTCGTAGAAACGCTGGTCCTCATAGGCGATCAGCATGCGCAGGAATTGCGGGTCGACGTCGGAGACCGCCGTCTTCAGCCGCCAGCGGCCTTCCGACGTCGCGAAGGCACGCAGCAATTGCCCGTCGGCATCCAGCACTTCGGCGGATACGGCATTTGCCCTGTCCAGCGGCGGCGGAAAGGCCTTGTCGGCGGCATCGAGCGCAAAGAGAGCCGCACCGGCAACAACGATGCCGGCAGCCGACCCGATCGCAAACTTGTGCCACCGCCTCATTGTTGCGCCGTCACGACCTCCATCTTGCCGGTTGCCGTGCGGGCCGAAAGCTCCGGCCGGTACATGTCCTCGACGTTTGCGGCCGGATGGTCGTAGGTGCCGGGGGTAACCGCGCGCACGACATAGGCGACGTTGAATTCGCGGTTGTCGCCTGCAGCGCGGTTGAAGGCGGCGACGAAGCGGTCGTAGCGGAATTCGGTATGGGCGGCGGAGATCTCGCCGATCCAGTCGAAATTCGTCATCTGGGCGCTATCGACGAGGTTAGGATTGTCGATCTCGAAGCCGGCCGGCAGAAGGTCTGTGATAACGATGCGCGACGGCCAGTCGTTGGTTTCGCGCACATGGATGACGACGACGTAGCGTTCGTTCTGCTTCGCCTCGCTGACATTCGCCTGCTCGCCGTCCAGCGTGTAATAGGTCCGCTCGATGGTGAAGCCGTCGCCGCCGGCCGGCAGCGGCACCGTCGGGGCGGCGACGGTGGTGACAACCGCCGAAACCGTGTCGTTTGTCTGGTTGGTCAGCGTCAGCGGATGGTCAGCCAAGGCATCGCCGGTCATGCGTGCCATGTAGGCACCGGTGTGCGCGGCGCCATTGACATCGACCTTCAGGCCATCGTCACCGCCCTGGATGGCGCGCGCGGCAAGCAACATCCAGGCTTCTTCCTGCGTGCTCTTATATCTGCTGCGCTCCCATTCCTTGCCGACCGCCTTGGCAAGTTCCGGGATGACAGGCGGGACCGGCCGGCTTTCGGCGGCGAGCGCCAGGATCGCCGCGCCGTCGCGCAGGATCGTGCCGTAGTCGGTACGCGACAGGTTCACGCGTGACACCATCGACTGCTCCGACATCTGCAGCGCGTCGAGGAAAATATTCTTCGAACGTTGCGCATCGCCGTAGAGCGCCAGCGCGGCGGCGATATGCGCCTTGGCGAGCGGCGTCGGGAAGTCGTTGATCATCGTATCGGCATAGTAGCGCAGATCGCTGATCGCGGCCTTCTTGTTGCGGGCAAGCACATAGATCGCATAGGCGATCTGGTCGCCCTGGCCCTTGATGTCGGTGGTGTAGGACAACGTGTTCTGCAGGTTTTCGAGCGCCTGGACGAAAGCTCTTTCCGGCACGTCGTATTTCATTTCACGGGCCCGCGTCAGGAAATCGGTGACGTAGGAATCAAGCCAGACATCGCCCGAATCCGGTCCCCAGAGACCGAAGCTGCCGGCCGAGGCCTGATAGGAGAGCACGCGGTAGATCGCATCCTGCACGCGCTTCTTCACATCGTCGTCGTCTGCCATGCCCGCCTGCTTGGCCACTTCGGCGAGATAGAGCAGCGGCAGCGCCCGGCTGGTGGTCTGCTCGGCGCAGCCGAAGGGATAGCGGTCGAGCGTCATCAGCAGCGCTGGAATATCGAAGGCTGCCGAACGGGTGACGTTGACGCTGATCGAGGCGCCGGGCAGCACGCTGTCGGCCAGCAGGTTCTTGTCGACGGTGAGCTTTGCCCCCGGCTTCAGCGCCAGCACCCTGCGTTCGGTGATCGGCAAGGAGGCCGGGCGCACCGGCACGTCGAGCGTCTGGTCGAGCGAAAGGCCGGAAGCGTCGGAGAGGTTGATCGAGACGTTGCCGGCGCCTGGCTGTTTGCCGATGAGCGAAAGCGTCAACTCGGATTTCGCACCGGCCTCGAGGCGGATCGTCTGCGAGGCGGATGCTTCTTCGATGCCGACTGCGTCATTGCCGGTCAGTTGCAGCTTGTAGTCGCCGGCCGGCGCATCGGTGTTGGCGATGTCGAGGCGCAGATTGGCCTTGTCGCCGGGAGAGAGGAACTTCGGCAGGCTTGCGGTCACCACGACAGGATCGCGGATGATGACATCCTTGACGCCGTGGCCGACGCCTGATTTCGACCAGGCGACTGCCATGACGCGCGCCGTGCCGTTGAACTGCGGAATGTCGAAGGAGACATTGGCCTTGCCTTCGGCGTCGAGCTTCACCGGCCCGGAAAAGAAGGCGACGAGCTTTTGCGTCGGCGGGCTTGCCTGCAGCGCGATGGCGCCGCCATCGCCGCCGGTCCTAAGCTTGCCGGTCGCACCCAGCGAGCCGTCGATCAGGCGGCCATAGAGGTCGCGGATTTCAAGGCCGAGCTGGCGCTGGCCGAAATACCAGTCCTCCGGGTTCGGCGGTTCGTAGCGCGTCAGGTTGAGAATGCCGACATCGACGGCGGCAACCGTCACATAGGCATCCTCGTTGGCGCCGGCGCCCGCCACCTGCAGGCCAATGTTCAGTGGTCCGCGCGGCAGCATCTTTTCGGGCGTGTCGAGTGTTACCTGCAGCGCGCGCTGTTCGGGATCGACCTTCAGCCATTTGATGCCGATCGAGCGCATCGGCATATGGCTGTCCTGGGCGTCGCCGGGGCGAAAGAGCGTGGCGGTCACATAGGCGCCGGCACCCCAATCAGCCGTGACGGGGATGTCGACCTCGCCGCCGGTCTCGCCGATGGTGGCATTCTGCACGGCAACCAGCTTCTCGGTTCCCGCCGTCACCATCAGCTCGCCGCCATAGCGCGAGGTGACTTTCAGCTTGGCGGTTTCGCCGATCTTGTAGCTGTCCTTGTCGAGGGCGATTTCCAGCCCGTCGGGCGTTTCGGTCGAGGTCGAACTCACGAACCAGCCGGCGTCGAATTCGACGCTCGAGGTCGGGCCGTCGGCATCGGGGCTATCCACTTCGAGGCGATAGCGGCCCCACGTCACCGGCACGGAGATCTTGCCGCCGTCCATCGTCGCGTCGACGCTGCCGTTGGAGACCTGCTCGGCGGTGTAGACAGGCTCGTATTTCCAGGCCGTTCCCTCGCGGTACCACTGGTATTGCCGGTTGAGGCTGTAGAATTTCCAACGCAGGCCCTTTGTCTCCTGCTTCTGTCCGTTGGCATCAACGCCGATCACCTTGAAGTTGGCGATCGAATTCTCCGGCAAATCGTCGGAAAATTCCGGCTTGATGCCGATCGACGCGCGCTCGTTCTTCACCGGGATGGTCAAAGAGCGCTCGATGGCGCGGCCGCCCGCCTCCTGCATGCGCATATAGACGGTGGCGTTGAGCAGCTGTGTCGTGGCCGGCAGTTCGCTGATGGTCAGATCCGTCGAGGCTTCGCCGTTCTCGTCGAGTTCCGGCAGGCCGTCGATCGGCAGGCGCGAATCCTCGCTCGCCTCTTCGTCGGCGAGCCCGAAGAGGAAGCCCTTATAGGCCGCATTCTCACGCGTCGGCTTGACGACGACGTCGCCTTCGAGCGTCAGGCCGGCGGCCGGGGCGCCGTAGAGATATTTGCCCGAAACGGTGATCGTCGCCGGCGCGTCCGGACCGACTTCCTTGGCCTCGGTCTTGATCTCCATGTCGGTGCGATCTGGGACGAAATCGTCGACGAGGAAGCTCTTGGTGGCGATCGCGCTGCCCTTGGGATCGGTATAGATGTTCATCGTCCAGGTGCCGCGCATGGCGGTTTCCTGGGTGGGGAAATCGACGGTATAGCCGCCGAGATTGCTGGTCTGGCTGACGATCCGCCGGTCTTCGACACCGTCGGGGCGGCTGAAGATGAAGGTGAGCGGCAGGTTCTCGATGGCGTTGCCATCGGTGTCGCGGGCGAGCGCCTGCGCATGCACCGTCTCGCCGGCGCGGTAGATGCCGCGTTCGGTAAACGTCAGCACGTCGATCGCGCCGGGTGCTGCGCGGCCCGTCACGCCGCGGTCGGAAAGGTCGAAGCCGGCGCGCGTCATGTCGAGGAAGACGTAGTCCGAGGTGCCGTTTTTGGCGGTAATGACGGCGGGCGTCAGTGCCGCCGTGCCGCGGATCAGGCCGGCGGTGAAGGTGGCGCGGCCGTTTTCGTCGGTCGTCGCGGTGCCAAGCACTTCATTGTTCTTGGCCAGCAGCTGCAGCTCGACGCCTGATATCGGCTTGGCCGAAGCGAGCGAGCGGGTGAAGACGTTGAGCCCGTCGGTGCCGGCATAGGTGGTGACGCCGATATCGGAGACCAGGAACCATTGCGTCGCCTGCGAATCCCACTCCTGCGCCGGGCCGTTTGCCGCCGTTGCGGTCATCACGTAAATGCCGGGCTTGCGCTCGGGCAGCGCCTCGTCGACCGGGAAGCTGGTGACGATATCCTTGTTGAGTTCGTTGGCGATGTCGATCGAGCCCTGCCAGACGAGCTCGCCGTTCTGGTCCTGGATATTTTGAGCGCTGTAGCCGTCGAGCTGGGACAGGAACTGCGAATTGGCCAGCAGCGGCGCGATGGCACGATCGCCGATGCGGTAAAGTTTGAGGTTGGCCGAGGTCATGTTGACCGATACGATCGGGATGCCGCGGCGCGCCGTCGAGGGCAGCACGAAGCTGTCACCGGTGAAACGCACAATCTGGCTGCGGTCCTTGATGTAGACGTCGACGCTGACAGGTGCTTCCAGCACCTCGTCGACCGATGACGGCAGGCCGGTGCGCAAGGCGATCTTATAGGTCTGGCCATGCGTCAGCCCCTCGACGCAGATCTGCTTGTCCTTGGTTTCGAGTGCCTTCGGTGCTTCGCCGTTCAGCGTCACGAAGGGTGTGTAATCGGTGGTTTTGACCAGCGCCTCGGAGAAAGTGATGCAGGCACGCGGCGTGGCGCTGTCGGCATCGACAGTGTGTTCGGTGACGCGGAAACCCTGCGTCGATTTCAGCTGCAGGTAGGCCGCCTGCACATCCTTGGCGCCGACAAGCGCCAGGCTCGCCTTATAGGCGTCGAGCGCCGGGCGGTAGTTGGCATTCCGCTCCAGCGCAGTGGCGAGCACGGCCAGCGCCTCGGCGCGTTTGGCGGCGGTGCGCGTCAGCTCGTAGCCGTTCAGCGCATCGACCACGGCCTGTCCGGTCGTGTTGCTCTCGGCGCTGCCGAGCGAGGCTGCGGCGCGCGCGGTTTCGAGCCAGAGATCGGCGTCGTCAGGCGTGATCGACAGCGCCCCATGGAAGGACTTCAGCGCGTCGGCCAGGTTGTTGGCGGTGAGGTCGAGGCGGGCATTGGCTGTCAGGCTGTCGACGCCCTGACCCTGCTGGTCGTCGGTAAGGGTCAGATTATCCTTGAAGTCGTGAGCCTGCTGGATGAGATCGTTCGTCAGGAAGGTCAGGCGCGGCGCAGCGCCGATATCCCGCTCCTGTTGGGCGGCCGTTTCGACGATCTTGCCGGCGATGGCGCCGGGGAAGGCGTTCATCGTCTTGAAATCGGATTTGAGGAAGCACCATTTCACCTTGGGATTGTAGGTGAAGGCCTTGCAGCTCTTGTCGCCGATGCAGGAGGTCTTGCACTGATCGAGCGAGACGTTCTGTTCGGTGCGAAGATCGAAGCCGAAGAAATCGGCGTCCTTGATCGTCTGGATGTCGCGCTTGGTCTCCGCAGCGACGGCGGGAAAGCTGACGGCGATCATGGAAAATGCGATTGTCGCGAAAGCGAAAAACGAGCGCACGGACATAGGTTCCCCCCGGAAATGCTGGCTCTGACCGGCGGGCACTCTCCCCACTCCTCGCGACATTGTCAACTCAAGTTGAGCGCTGTTTCATGTTCGCACAGGCGCTTTCGTCTGGCTGTCACATCGGCGTGAGTGACCGCCTTGTGATTTGCGCCTTTTGCGAGGATGAGCAAGGATTTGAGCCATCGCAGGAGGTAGCGCCATGTCCATGTCTTCCCACCGCAGGAGCCTTGCCGCGCTCCTTGCCGCCACTCTATTCTCGCTCGGGACCGGTGCCGCAGGCGCGGCCGAAGATGCCGTCGTCGTTCCGCCGCCAGCCGTCGACGAGGCGGCCGGCTCAGGCACCGAGACCGCCATTTTCGCCGGCGGTTGTTTCTGGGGTGTCCAGGGCGTCTTCCAACACGTGAAGGGTGTCGAGAGCGCCGTCTCCGGTTATGCCGGCGGCGACGCAATAACGGCGCAGTACGAAACCGTCAGCACCGGCTCGACGGGCCATGCCGAAGCCGTCCAGGTGAAGTTCGATCCGAAACAGGTGACCTACGGCAAGTTGCTGCAGATCTTCTTCTCGGTGGCGCACAACCCGACGCAGCTGAATTTTCAGGGTCCGGACCGGGGAACGCAGTACCGTTCGGCGCTGTTCGTTGCCGATCCCGAGCAGCGCAAGGTCGCCGAGAGCTATATCAGCCAGCTGGACAAGGCGCATGTCTTCCCCCAGCCGATCGTGACCAAGGTGTCCGAACCGACAGGCTTCTATCCGGCCGAAGCCTATCATCAGGATTTCCTGACGCTCAATCCGACCTATCCCTATATCGTCTACAACGACCTACCGAAGATCGAAAACCTGAAATCGCTGTTTCCCGCCGACTACCGCGGCAAACCGGTCCTGGTGATGAAGGTCAAGGGCTGATCGGTCCTGGTTATCGGCTTTGAACGCAGGGATGCAATGAGTTGGTCACAACCTTCAGGGCATAATGTCTATGGGGGTGTGGTTGGGGACACGAGCCCAAATCTCACGCATCTCGGCGTTGGTGACCGCAATACATCCATCCGTCCAATCCCACAGTTGATGGGCATTTCCGAATAGGCCCCAGCCATTGGGAAGTCCGTGGATCATGATATTGCCGCCGGGAGGAAAGCCACCGGCTTCAGCGTTGCGCCGATCATCAGGGTCTGGATATGAAATGTGCAGGCTCAGATGCGCCATCGACTTCGGATTGCGCCAGTCTATCTCATAACGCCCTTCAGGCGTTTTCTCGTCACCTTCTCGTTGCTTGGGACCTTCATCGGCCGCCTGCCCAAGAGAAATCCGGTATGTTGAGATGGGGGTATCTCCTTTGAGAAGGACCATGCGACGTTCGGTTTTATAAACGCGAATGCGGTCAGCCTGTTGCTCCAACGGCGCATCTGGAGGTGGTGAGCCGGCGCCGATCCTGGCCATCAATTTCGTGTAAGCGAACAAGCTGACGACCACGGCGGCTAAAATGACAAATTTGTTTCTCAACCTGGTCCTCGTCTTCAAGCTCACCGAATGGCTAATACTGCCTTATCGCGTCCCCATTCAGAAGGTGTGCGGTTGAAACTGAGCACGATTGGGCGCCACCTTTTTTCTTAAGCTTCTTTATTCTTAAGAATTTGTCAACGTTAACAATATCTTAAATACAAGAAACGGCGTTTCACCGCGGAACATATCGCCAAGTTGCCCGTTACCGCCGTGAGTTTCGCGTCGGATAGGCTGCCGGAGCGGATCCCTCTTTCGGAGTATAGGCGTAACCAAGGGGACGTATCATGGCCACCAATGTCGTGCGGCGCTGGCAACGAGATGATCTGATGAAACAGAGAGTATTGATCGTCGAAGATGAATTCCTGATCGCCCTCGATCTCGAGGCGACGGTGGAAGGTATGGGCATGCAGGTGGCGGGCCTTGCCAATGATTGCGAACAGGCGCTGCGGCTGGCGCCGCTTGCCGATATCGCTTTGGTCGACGTCAATCTCGCCGACGGCCCGACCGGGCCCGAAATCGGCCGGCGGCTGGCGCAGGAGCATGGCATTGCCGTCGTCTTCATGACCGGCAATCCCGAAGTGGTGGCTGACGGCGTCAAGGGCGCCGTCGGCGTGGTCCAGAAGCCGGTCCTGCCTTCGGTTGTCGAACAGCTGGTGAAATATCTTGCCGCGCGCCGCGTCGGCATGTTCGCGGTCGTACCCTCACAAATGACGGTCTTTGCCTGATCGCATGGGCTTGATCGGGTGGGAATGATGGGCCTGATCGGTAGGACCCGATCGTACAAGGGCCTGATCAGCCGGATATGGCTGCGAGCTGCGGCGGTTGGCCGGCCTTTTCCGCCTCCGGCTTGCTATAGGCTTTGAGAAAGGTATGGACGGCGTTGCGCGCCGCCTTTTCCAGTTCTTCGTCGGTGGGTGTGCCGCCGAGAAGGATCATCATCTGCAGATCGGCATTGCCGAGCGCCACGAACTGCCGCGCGGCGACGTCGAAATCGTCGATGGCGAGCGTCCCCTTATGGGCAAGCCGCCCGAAAAGTGCTGACAGTGCGGTGGTCAGCTTGCCCGGCCCCTGCTGGCGCCAGCTTTCGAAGAGGTGCGGATATCGCTCGCCTTCGGTCTGCACCAGCTTGCGCAGGAATTTACCGTCGTGGTTGCAGATGCAGTTCTTGTTGAGGCGCACGGCGAAGGCCGTCAGCTCGTCTTCGAGATTGTCGGCGCGCTCAGGAAAGGTCGACAGCACCGAGAAGAGCATGGCGTTGGCGCGGTTCATGACGTCTTCGACGACGGCGACGAACAGCGTTTCCTTCTCGCGGTAGTGATTGTAGATCGTCTGGCGGGATACGCAGGCGACGGCGGCGATCTCGTCAATGCTGGCGCCGGCAAAGCCCTGGCGGCAGAATACGTCTGCCGCGGCATCGAGGATCGACATGCGCTTGGCGCATTGTCCGCGCTGCGTATGCCCCGTCATTCGGACAGCCGGTGTCATGCGTTCTTTCATGAGAGCGAAGATAAGACGTCTTGACGTTTTAGACAATGGCGTCTAATTTTACATCTGTGTCCAAATTTATTGACACTCCTGGTTCCGCCGCTGAGATATGAGCTCCCAACTTCGTCTTCGCGCGAACGATCATCATTGAACCCGCGCATCGGCCCGAAAATCGGAACCGATTTTAGGAAAGCACGATGCGTAGACTTAAAGTGTCAGAGCGTCCTTGTGCGTCCGAGAGGACGCACGCCGCTTTAAGAGCCAATGCCGCGGAGCGACGATCCGGTATCTCCGCTGCGCTTTTATGAAAGATCACCATTATGACGGCTCCCTTCTTTCGCATTGCCCTCATTCTCGGCCTTCTGTCGGCCATCGGGCCTTTTGCCATCGATATGTATCTGCCTGCGCTGCCGTCCATCGGCCAGGACCTGCATGCCGATAACAACGTCACCCAGCTCACTCTTCTCGCCTTCTTCATCTCCTTTGCGCTCGCCCAGTTGGTCTATGGTCCGCTGTCGGACATGTGGGGCCGCAAGCTACCGCTCTATCTCGGCATCGGCCTCTTTTCCGTCGCCTCGATCGGCTGCGCGCTGGCGACCGATATCGAAACGCTGATCGCCTTCCGTTTCGTTCAGGGTATCGGCGGTGCCGCCGGCATGGTCATTCCGCGCGCCATTGTCCGCGACATGCATACCGGCGTCCAGGCCGCCCGCCTGATGTCGCTGCTGATGCTGGTCTTTTCGATTTCGCCGATCCTGGCGCCGCTGACCGGCAGCGCCGTCATCGAGTTTTACGGCTGGCGCGGCGTATTCTGGGCCGTGACCATCGCCGCCTTCATCGGCCTCGTCCTGCTCGCCACCCAGCTTGATGAAACCCGTTCGGCGAGCGAACGCAGCGGCAGCGGGCTGAAGAGCGCTATGGCTGCCTACCGCCTGCTGCTTGGCGACCGCAACTTCCTGACGCTGACCTTCATCGGCGGCCTCGGCATTTCGAGCTTCCTGGTCTACCTCGCCAACTCGCCCTTCGTGCTGATCCAGCATTACGGCTTGACGCCGACGCAATACAGTTTCGCCTTCTCGATCAATGCCGTCTCCTTCTTCGCGGTGTCGCAGGCGACGGGCTGGCTCGGCGAGCGTTTTGGCCTCGTCCGCGTCATGCGCATTGCGGTCAGCGTTTTTGCCCTTGCCATGGTCGTCATGGCGGTGGTGATGGCCGCCGGCTTCAACCAGTTGCCTGTCCTGGCAACCTTCCTGTTCATCGGCTACGGCTTCCTCGGCCTCGTCATTCCGACGAGCGCGGTGCTCGCCCTTGAGGATCACGGCGAGATCGCCGGCACCGCCTCGTCGCTGATGGGCACGCTGCATTTCGTGATCGCCGCCGTCGCCATGGTCATATCGAGCGTCTTCTTCGACGGCACAGCCGTTCCGATGGCCGCCGGCATCGCGCTCTGCGCCTTCGCAGCCTTCGTGCTGACCCAGGCAACGATCGGCCGCCGCACCGCCGTCGCCCCAGCTGAATGATCTGAAGCCAGGCCGCACCCGGTGTCCGGGTGCGGCCATATGATCCGGTCGCGGCCCCCGAGAAAATGCAACGCGCAATTGATTATCGGCTGGCCGCTCTATCTACGCCGTGACGAAGCATGGTCATACCGGAGGATACTTATGGTCGACGAGAAGCGGCTGATCTCGAAAATCACCTGGAAGCTGATGCCGTTTCTCGGCATTCTCTATCTCATCGCCTATATCGATCGGCAGAACGTCAGTTTCGCCAAGCTGCAGATGGTCGATGCTCTCGGAATGAGCGAATATGCCTATGGTCTCGGCGCTTCGCTGTTCTTCATCGGCTACTTTCTCTTCGAGGTGCCGAGCAACCTCTTCCTCGACAAGCTCGGCGCCCGTGTCTGGTTCGCGCGCATTCTGGTCTCGTGGGGCATCGTTACTATCGCGCTCGCCTTCACGCAGAATGCGACGATGTTCTATATCCTGCGCTTTCTGCTTGGTGTCTGCGAAGCCGGCTTCTTTCCGGGCGTCCTCTATCTGCTGACGCTGTGGTTTCCCTCGGCCTATCGCGGCAGGATGGTCGGGCTGTTCATGATCTTCAGTGCCATCGCCAATGCCGTCGGTGCGCCGCTCGGCGGCGTGCTGCTCGATCTCGACGGTCTCTACGGTTTTGCCGGCTGGGAGTGGGTCTTCCTGGCCACCGGCGTTCCGGCTGTGATCGCCGGCATCGTCACCTTCTTCTATCTTCCCGGCCGGCCTGAAAACGCAAGCTTCATGAGCGGCGAGGAGAAGGATTGGCTCGAACGAAGGCTCACTTCCGAAAATGCCGGCATGGGCGAGCACGCCGGAAACGGTTTCAAGGCGCTCATCGACCCGCGTGTCCTGCTGATGGCGCTCTGCTATATCGCCTTTCCGCTTTCGGCCTATGGCCTCAGCTATTGGCTGCCGACAATCGTCAAGGCTTTCGGCGTCAGCAACACGGTGAACGGCTTCCTCAACATCATTCCCTGGGTGCTGGTCGCGATCGCGCTCTATGTCGTTCCCACCATGGCCGACAAGGCGCAATCGAAGACGCCCTATATCGTCATTCCGGCTTTCATCGGCGCCGCCTGCCTGCTGCTTTCGGCGCTGATCCCGAACCACACTTTGCAATTCGCCTTCCTCTGCGTTGCCGCAGCCGGGATCTTCGCGCCCCAGCCGGTGTTCTGGAGCCTGCCTTCACGCTTCCTCAAGGGCGCGGGGGCTGCGGCGGGCCTTGCCGCCATCAATTCGGTTGGAAATCTTGGCGGTTTCGTCGCCCAGAACGTCGTGCCCTGGATCAAGGAAGCAAGCGGCAGCACGATCGCGCCGATGTTCTTCCTGGCCGCCTGCCTGGCTGCCGGAGCCCTCTTGGTTTTCGTCGTCACGCGTCAGCTGTCGCACAGGGAGCATTCGGCAGCTGCGAGCGGGGTTTGAGGCCGCTTCAGGCCGTCAACATGAAAGCGTCGCTTTCGCCTGGAACGAGTTCCAGCGGCCAGATCCTGTTGCGGGCGCCCTGCGGATAATGATCGGCATAGGCCGGCATGGTGGCGAGCAGGGTTTCGCCGAGCTGCGCACCAAGATCGCGCAGCGACATGCGAAAGGATGTCAGCGTCGGCTGCAGGAAAAGCGTGCGCGGCTCCTCGCGGAAACCGACCACGGCGAGGTCACGGCCGGGCACGACGCCGGCCTCGGCAAGCCGGCGGTAAAGCCCGATCGCCATCAGTTCGTGGATCAGGATGATCGCGGTTGGCCGCTCTCCGATCATCAGCAATTCATGGCCGGCCTGATAACCGCCCTGTTCGCTCGACTTGACCCGGATGACGAGGGCCGGGTCGAAGGGGATGCCGTGCCGTTGCAGTGCCTGGCGGTAGGCGTCGAGGAAGAGGTAGCCGAGATTGATGTCGGAGGAGGGGACGGCCACGGCGATCCGCCGGTGCCCCTTGGCGACCAGCCGGTCGACACCGCGCGTCGCCACGCCCTCGAAATCGAGATCCATCCAGGTGTAGCTGCCGCCCGACGCGCTGCGGCCAAGCGCCACGAAGGGGATGCGGGCCTTTTCCAGAAGCTCGATGCGCCGGTCGGTGCGTCGTGTCGCAGAGATGATTAGCGCGTCGACAAGCCGGCGCGCCACCATGCGCTTCAGATATTCATGCGGGTCCTCGTCATCGGGGCAGGGCAGCATGACGAGATCGAGCTTGTGGCGGGAAAACACCCTCTGCAGGCCGTCAGTGACGCCAAGGAAGAAGTCGTCGCTGTTTTCGACCGTCTCGCGGCTCACTTCGAGCATCAGCCCGATGACGTTGGTCGTGCCCTGGCGAAGGCTGCGGCCCGATTGGTTGGCGACGTAACCGAGTTCCTCGGCGGCGGCGAGCACGCGCCGGCGCGTTTCGTCGTTGACGTCGGGCTTGCCGTTCAGCGCACGGGACACCGTTCCGATCGAAATGTCGAGATGCTCGGCGAGCTGGCGGATACCCTTCATCTGCGTCGATCTTCCTCCCGGGTCACGCGTCAACCCTTCTTGCCACAGGATGGCGCCTGCGAAAAGCCGTGGGAGGGTCAAGGTCTGAAGCTCTGGCGGATCACGAGCTGCGGAAATGACGCGTTCGCAACCCGGAGGCAAGCCCCGGGTTTTCAAGCCGTCGCTCCATCCGCTCGAAGGCGCGCTGCGCCATGGTCCGCGGATCCTGGCGGGAATGGGCAGCTGATAGCCCACCCAGGAGGATTGCGGCACGTCGTCGAAGCGGATCAGGAGGACAACAGACCGCATGCCGGCCGTAAATTTTTGCAGAAAAAAGCCGAGGCTGCGGCAGGCAACCTCGGCCGAGAGATCAAATCAACGTTCCCGTGTTTACTCGCAGACCCGCACGGTTTCGGCGTGATAGCCGCCGTCATAGCGGTTGCGGACGTCGCGGTCCTCATACCAGCATCTCGGCTGGGGTTCGACATAGCGGGGGCTCTCGACATAACGAGGGCCTTCGTCAACGTAGCGAGGGCCGCCATTGGCGATTGCGCCGCCGATCAGGCCGCCGACGACGCCCGCGGCAACGCCGCCGGCGATGATTCGGCCAGTATTGTCGTGATGACGGTGATCGCGTGCGGCAGCAGGCTGAATAGCCGATCCAACAAGGGCCGTCGCGATCAACAGGCTGCTAATAACTCTTTTCATAACATTCTCCTCAGTGGCACTCGCCCCAGATAAGAGAGAAATGCGGCAGCAACGCGTTGGTTCGTTCAAACTTTGCGACAGGCATTAATGCACGCCCTAAACGAGAGCGCCGTGCGTCTTTACGGCAGCACAAACGACGCTCTAACACTTTCAATCCTCGCATCGCGCTTTCCGAAAATCGGCTCCGATTGTCGGAAACCACGATGCGCTAGGTCGCCGATTCCGCTGCCGTCGTCTCTTCCAGCACGTCTTCGGGAATGTCGTCGAAGGAGGAGTAGTTCAGATTGTAGAGCTTGGAATAGAGTTTGCCGTTCTTCATCAGCTGGCGGTGGTTGCCGCTTTCGATGACTTCGCCGTTCTGCAGCACGATGATGCGGTCCGCCTCGCGGATCGTCGCAAGCCGATGGGCGATGACGAGGCCGGTGCGGTTTTCGAGCAGCTTCACCAGCGCCTTCTGGATCAGCATTTCGGTATAGCTGTCGATATTGGCCGTCGCCTCGTCGAGCACGAGGATCTTTGCGTCCGCCACCAATGCGCGGGCAAAGCTCAACAGCTGGCGCTGGCCGAGCGAAAGGTTGCCGCCGCGCTCGCCGAGAACGCTGTCGTAACCATCGGGCAGGCGCATCACGAAGTCATGCGCGCCGACGGCCTTTGCCGCCTCGATCACCTGCTCGCGCGTCGCCTCCAGCTTGTGGTAGCGGATGTTTTCGAAAACGGTGCCGGTAAAGAGGAAGGGTTCCTGCAGCACCATGGCGATCTGCGCTCCGAGCGAATCCTGCGTCAGCTGACGCACATCGTCGCCGCCGACCAGCACCTGGCCCTGCTGCACGTCGTAAAAGCGATGGATCAGCGACATGCAGCTCGACTTGCCGGACCCTGTCGGGCCGACCAATGCCACCGTCTCGCCGGGATTGACCTTGAAGCTGACATGCTTCAGCACCGGATGTTTCGGATTGTAGCCGAAGACGACGTCCTTGAATTCCACCGAGCCGTCCATGTCGCGCGACAAGGCCTTGGCATCGGGCGCGTCCTTGATGTCGACAGGCACGTCGAGCACTTCGGTCAGCCGCTGGCCAGACGCCATGGCGCGCTGCATCACCGAATATTGCAGGGTCAGCGAACGGATCGGGTCGAAGAAGCGCTGGATGTAGAACAGGAAGGCGACGAGCACGCCGACATCGAGCGCCTGATTGAGGACGCGGGCGCCGCCGACGACGATGACGAGCGCCATCGCCACGCCGGTCAGGCTGTCGACGATCGGCACCATCACCTGCGCATAGCGCGCCGCCGTCAGATGCGTCTGCAAGTTGGCATGCGCCTTGTCGTCGTAAAGCGTGAAGTTGACGCCCTGCCTGTCCATGCTTTGGACCGCACGCACACCGTGGATCGCTTCGGCGAGGGCGCCGGCGGCAATCGAATTGGTCTCGTGCGCGGCCATGAAGGATTTGCGCGCCAGCGGCAGCCAGAACAGCCGGACGATGAACAGTACCGGCAGCACCGAGAGCGTCAGCAGCCCAAGTTTGAAATCGAGATAGAGCATGACGAAGACGATGCCGAAGAGCAGCACGATGTCGCCGACTGACAGCACCGAGGTTTCGAGGAATTCCTGCATCGAGTTGACGTCGCCCTGCAGCCGCGACATCAGCCGTCCGACTTCGGTCTTGTCCATGAAGGAGAGCGAGACGTGCTGAAGGTGCGAAAACATTGCCTTGCGGATATCGAAGAGCACGTCCTCCGCCACGCCGCCGACCAGCGTCTCCTGCGCGTAGCTCGCCGCATAATTGATGAGGATGGCGATGGAAAAGGCGACGATCGACCAGGCCAGCGCCGAATGGTTTCCGCCCGGGGACATGCCGTGGTCGATGGCATAGCGGATGATCAGCGGGATGGTGAGCTGCATCATCGTGAAGGTCAAAACGGCAACGACCGACCACACGACCTGGCGGCGATAGGGGTGAACGAAACCCCAGATGCGTTTGACGATATTGCCGTCGAAGGCCTTGCCGAACATCTCCTCCTCGACGCGATGCGAACCGACCACCGCCCGCGGCGGGCGGCGTCCATCCTCGCGAACGTCGGGACGCTCGGTTTCCAGTTCCTCGGCCATGCCATTCCTCCCGCGGCCATCACGTCCGGTGGCCTGCATAGTCATTGCTTGTCCGCTCTTCTTTCCGGTGGGCAGAAGAAGGGAATTCCTGCTAGGCGCTCAAGACCTCGTCGCCCGGCCGCACCTGTAGCTCGTAAAGCGCCTTGTAGCGCCCGCCGAGCGACAGCAGCGCCTCATGCGTGCCGCGCTCGACGATCCGGCCGTCTTCGACGAACAGGATCTGGTCGGCATGCATCAGCGAACTCAGGCGGTGAGCGACGATGATCGTCACGCGGTCGGCGGCATAGCGGCGCATGGCGCCGCGAATGCGCTGCTCGGTGGCCGCATCGATTGCCGCCGTCGAATCGTCGAATATCATCACTGCCGGTTTCAGCATCAGCGCGCGGGCGATCGAAAGACGCTGCCGCTGGCCGCCCGACAGCGAAACGCCGCGCTCGCCGACGACGGTGCCGTAACCTGTCGGAAGGCCGAGCACGTAATTGTGCAGCTGGGCGCTTTCGCTGGCGCGTTCGATCCGGCCTTCCTTCGCCCACGGGTCGCCATAGGCGATGTTGTTTTCGATCGTCGTGGTGAACAGGAAGGAATCCTGCTGCACGACGGCAACCGCCCGGCGCAGCGATTGCAGCGTAGCCTTGCGGATGTCCTGGCCGTCGATGGTGATCTTGCCGCCGCTGACGTCGTAAAAGCGGGGGATAAGATGGGCAATGGTCGACTTGCCGCTGCCGGGAGGCCCGACGATGCCGATCGTCTGGCCGCGCCTGGCTTCGAAGGAGACATCGTCAAGAACGGCGCGCTTTTCAGAGCCCGGATAGGCGAAGCTGACGTTTTCGAAGCGCAGCACGCCGTCGGTAAGGTTCAGCTCCTTGGCATCCGGCGCATCCTTGATCGCGACGTCGAGGTCGAGCAGGGCAAAGAGGCGCGAGCCGCAGGTGGAGGCGCGGGCAAAAGCATTGACCATCAGGCCGAGCTGGCGCACCGGCATCTGCAGGATGGTCATGAAGGTCAGGAACGAGGCCAGCGTGCCGACGGTGATTTCGCCCGACATCACCTTGCCGCCGCCGACCCACAGCACCAGGCCCATCGCCGCGAAGAAGGAGAGGGTCATGGCGCTGGTGTTGGTGACGCGGATGCCGACGCGCTGATGGGCAAGTGCCAGCGCGCTCTTCGACGCCGCCTCGAACTTCGAAATCTCGTGTTGGTGGGCGGCAAAGGCGCGCACGACGCGGATGCCGCCGAGATTTTCCTCCATGATGCGGGTCAGCACCGAAAGCCGCTCCTGCAGGTCGAGCCAGGTGGCGCGCAGCTTGAGCTGCGTCACCGACGAGCGCCAGCCGACAAAGGGCACGAAACTCATCGCCAGCAGGCCGAGCAGGATATCGGTCGACAAGAGCATATAGGCGCCGATGCCGATCAGGATCGACAGCAGGATCATCCGGACGAGTGCGGTGGAAAAGTACATCCGCACGCCTTCGAGATCGAGCAGGCCGACGGTGATCAGGTCGCCGGAATGCACGGTGTCATGAAAGCTGAAAGAAAGTCGCTGGATCTTCTCGTAGCAGGCCAGCCGCAATTCGTAGCCGATGTGATGGCCGACGGCTTCGCTGTAATAGTTCTGGACCATGGTGAAGAGGCCGCGCAGCACGCTGGCGCCAAGCAGCAGCAGCGCCGTGGTCAAAAGCGCGTCCTGTGCCGCCTGGCCCGCGGCACCGCCGGTCATCGCCATCTGCGTGTGGTCGACGGCGTGGCCGAGAAGGCGCGGGATCATCAGCTGGAAGGTCGAGGCGACAAGCGTGGCGCCGATCGCGAAGCCGGATTGCCAGGGGTGGCGGAAGGCCATCATGGTGATACGCACCAATGTGAAGAGGCCTCGGCCCCAGCCTGCCGCAGTTGCAAGCGCCATCGAAGCCGAAGGCTTCGTCGCGCGTGTTAACGCATCGCTGCTCACGGTATTTTTTCCAATAGATGTGTGGTCGGACGCTGGCCCGAAAAGACGGCAAATCCATGAAGGGATTGATAGCATCTTCACTTTTGCCGATTCCATTTGGGGGTTCAAGTAAAGAATTCACCAGTTGGTTATTTTTACGTGAGGTCGCCTCGCATCCGGGCGGGAACAATCTGCGGGCGAACGGGTTGCAGCAGGCGAACGCCAACCGCCGACCGCTACCGGAGAGAGCCATGCCGCTCAAAGCCCTCGCCCTCAACGCCACGCTGAAGACCAGCGACGCCAAGGACGCGTCCTCGACCGACCGGATGATCGGCCTGATCGACAAGGCGATGTCCGCTCACGGCGTCGTGACCGAAGTGCTTCGCCTCGCCGATTTCAACGTCAAGCCGGGCGTCACCTCCGACGAGGGCGCCGGCGATGACTGGCCTGATATTCGCGCCAAGGTGCTCTCCGCCGATATCCTGCTGATGGCGACGCCGATCTGGCTCGGTCAGCCATCCAGTGTCTGCAAGCGGGCGCTGGAGCGCATGGACGCCTTCCTCGAGGAGACGGACGATGAGGGCCGCATGGTCTCCTATGGCAAGGTCGCGACGGTTGCCGTCGTCGGCAATGAGGACGGCGCCCATCATGTGTCGGCCGAGCTTTTCCAGGCGCTGAACGACGTCGGTTTCACCATTCCGGCCAATGCGGTCGCCTATTGGGTTGGCGAGGCAATGGGGTCCACCAATTTCGTCGATCTCGACAAGGTGCCGAAGGTCGTGACCAATGCCGTCGACATGCTGGCCCGCAACACGGTGCATCTGGCGGGCCTGCTGAAGGCAAGACAATATCCTGGCGAGGGCAGTTGAGGTCGATGCCGACCTGACATTTTTAAGTTCAATTCCCGGTTCGGGGAGCACTGGTCGACCGAGCTTCCGCGGAATACGTCTAAATTATGTTTTATTTCAATATCTTGCAGATAAGTCGCAACAAACCTCTTGCCACCTGCGCCATTTAGCGCTTTCATACACTACCAGTTTGATAGACTATGGACGAGCGTGCTTGCTCCCCTAGTTTGGTTGCGGGGCCGCTGGTTCGGAGCCCGATGCCGCGGCAGGTATTGTGAATGGCCGCATGAACCTCATCAACGCGTGAACCACTGTTTTATGCGTTGAAACCTCGATCGACCCAGGGTGCGGATGAAGCCGCAAAGGAGTTGCGATGACGGTTCAGGGACTTTTTTCCGCCAGAGCCAATGCGGCGGCGCAGATATCAGCCGTGCCGCGCATTGCGATCGTCGGGCGCGGCTTTTCCGGGATGATGACGGCCATCGCATTGATGAAGACAGTGCGCGCCCCCTTCCACCTGCAGCTGTTCGATCCGAATTCGTCGGTCAGCGGTGGGCAGGCGCTGGCCTCGGCCCGCTCCTCGACGATCCTCAACACCCGTGTCCGCGATCTCTCGGTCTCGCTCGGTGACAATGACGATTTCAACGACTGGCTCTGCAGCAACGCCGCTTTCCGCGCCGCCGTGCCGGCCGCCATCCCCGGATTCCGGCAGATCTTCGTGCCGAAGGAGATCTTCAGCGATTATGTCTACCAGCGCTTTTCGGAAGCACTGGCCGCGCGCAGGGACATCACCGTCCAGGTCTGCAACGATCCGGTCGTGGCGATCCGCAGGAGCCACGGCAACCGCTTCCTGCTCGAAAGCGCCAATCCCGCCAATCCGCTGTTCGATACCGTCATCCTCGCCACCGGCTACGGGCTGACGGCGCCCGATGCCGGCGGTGAGGACGCTTCGCCGGTCAGGGCCCAGCGCCTCGTCGCGCGGCCGCACGCGGTGCTGCTCGGCAGCGGCATCCGCGTCGTCGACCAGCTGCTGCAGCTGCGCGATTCCGGTTATGCCGGCCAGGTGACGATCGTTTCGCGGCGCGGCTTCCTGCCGCAGAGCCATACGCCGAATTCCGCCGATCCGGTCTTCCCGGCCGAAGCGCTGCCGCAGAGCCTGCCCGAGATCGTCCGCTTCATCCGTGAAGCCTGTCGCGAGGCGGAGGAAGCCGGGCGAAGCTGGCAATCGGTGATGAACGGCCTCAGAAAACATGCCCGCTCGCTTTGGCGCTCGCTGCCGGCCCGCGACAAGCATCAATTCAACCGCCACCTCAGGGCAATCTACGACAGCCATCGCAACCGCCTGCCGGAGGCCATGCACCTGCGCCTGAAACGCGAGCTCGCCGAAGGCCGCACGGTACTGCGCCGCGGCCGGGCCGGCCGCCGGGGCCTGAGCGGCCTGTTCTTCACGCCGGCCGGTTCCGCCGGAGAAGAGGTCATCCATTCCGAGCGCATCATCGATTGCCGCTGCCAGGCGCCGGACCTTTCAGCGCCCTTGATGCAGAGCCTGCTTTCCGCTGGCCTTGCCATGCCGGACGAGCTATCGCTCGGGCTCGCGGTCAATGCGCGCGGCGAACCCTTCCTTGAGGACGGTTCGACGGTGGCCGGGCTCTTTGCCGTCGGGCCGCTCGGCCTCGGCAGCCTGCCCGATATCGATCTTGTGCCGGAGATCGTCTCGCAGGCCTATGCCGCTGCCGAGCGCGTTGGCGAGCGGTTCTACCCACAGGTCAAGGCCGTTTGAAATTACGGCTGCTTCGGAACTATCCGCCCCGTGCTGCGTTATAAAGCGCTGGTGACTCAGAGGGGCATATGGAAGTGCTAGATCGACATGACACGTCTCTCGACGAAGAGGGACGCTTTCGCCTTTTGGTCGATGCCATCACCGACTACGCTATTTATATGCTGAGCCCCGAAGGCATCGTCACCAGCTGGAACACCGGCGCCCAGCGCTTCAAAGGTTACAAGCCTTCCGAAATTCTCGGCGAGCATTTTTCCCGTTTCTATCTGGAAGAGGACCGTGCCGCGGGGCTACCGCAGCGCGCGCTGGCCACGGCCGAGGAGCACGGCCGGTTCGAGGGAGAAGGCTGGCGCCGGCGCAAGGATGGCAGCCGCTTCTGGGCGCATGTGGTCATCGATCCGATCCGCCGTCCATCCGGCGAGCTCATCGGCTATGCCAAGATCACCCGCGACCTGACCGAACGCCGGGCCGCCGAAAACGCGATCCGCCAGAGCGAGGAACAGTTCCGCCGGTTGGTCCAGGGAGTCTCGGACTATGCGATCTACATGCTCGATCCCGTTGGCAAGGTCAGCAGTTGGAACTTCGGCGCCGAGCGGATCAAGGGCTATCGGCCGCAAGAAATCATCGGTCAGCATTTCTCGACCTTCTATACTCCCGAGGACCGCGAAGCCGGTCTGCCGGAGACCGCGCTCGGCATCGCGCGCGCCGAGGGCCGGTTCGAGAGGGAGGGCTGGCGCGTGCGCAAGGACGGCACCCGTTTCTGGGCCAGCATCGTCATCGACGCCATCCGCGACGAGGCAGGCGATGTGCTGGGTTTTGCGAAGATCACCCGCGATATCACCGAGAAGATGGAGACCCAGCGGGCACTGGAGCAGGCGCGCGAAGAGCTCTTCCAGTCGCAGAAGATGGAGGCGATCGGTCAGTTGACCGGTGGTATCGCCCATGATTTCAACAATCTGCTGATGGCTGTCCTCGGCAGCCTCGAAATCCTCAAGAAACGCATGCCGCAGGATCTCGCGCTGACATCGCTTGTTGATAATGCCATGCAGGGCGCCCAGCGCGGTGCCGCGCTGACGCAGCGCATGCTGGCCTTTTCCCGCCGCCAGGAACTGCACATGGAGCCGATCGACGTCTCCGGTCTGGTCCGCGGGATGATGGATATGCTGAGCCGTTCGCTCGGTCCCCTCACCATGATCGAGACTTCTTTCCCCGTCAGGCTGCCGACGATCGTGACCGATCCGAACCAGCTGGAGATGGCGATCCTGAACCTTGTCGTCAACGCCCGCGACGCCATGCCGTCCGGCGGCCGGATTGTGCTTCGCGCATCCGAGGAATCGCTGCCATCAGGCAAGGGACCGTTGTCGCCTGGCCGCTACGTCCGTATCGCGGTGATCGATGAAGGCGAGGGCATGGACGCCAAGACGCTGGAGCAGGCAATCACGCCGTTCTTCACCACCAAGGGGGTCGGCAAGGGCACTGGGCTCGGCCTTTCCATGGTGCAGGGGCTTGCGTCCCAGTCCGGTGGCCGCCTGATGATGAAGAGCAGCCTCGGCGAAGGCACGACGGCCGAATTGTGGTTCCCGGTCGCGCTTGCCGAACAGGTGACCGAGGCCGCTGCCGAGCGGCCGCAGCAGGTGGAAAATGGGCCGCGCCGGCTGCGCATCGTCGCCGTCGACGACGATGGTCTGGTCTTGATGAATACGACGCTGATGCTGGAGGATCTCGGCCATACCGTGTTCGAGGCGATGGCGGGTCCCGAAGCGCTCGACATCCTGCGCGAGCAGCAGGTGGACCTGGTGATTTGCGACCATGCCATGCCGCGCATGACCGGCGCGCAGCTCGCGGAGGCGATCCGCAAGGATTGGCCCGACATGCCGATCATCCTCGCTACCGGTTACGCCGAAATCCCCGAAGGCGCCGGCATCGCCAATCTGCCACGCCTCGGCAAGCCGTTCTCGCAGGCGCAGCTCGCCGAGGCGATCAGCCGGGTCGCTTCATAAGGACGATCACTGCTGCCTTATGCGAGTGGCCCTCTCGCCGCGAACAATGAACACCAGCAATGCCAGCACCATCGCCGCCAGCCCATACCAGGTGATCGCGTAGAGGAGATGATTGTTGGGGAAAGCGATGACGGTCAGGCCGCCGATAGGCAGGCCTCCCGGGTTGGCGGTCGCATCAGCGTCGATGAAATAGGGCGCGACCGTACCGACGCCGCGCTTTTGCGCGATCGCCGCGACATCGCGCGAATACCAGCGATCAGTGGCGACGTCATTGGATTTGAGCAGCGATCCCTTCGGCTCCGTCATCCGCATCAGCCCGGAAATCTCGACCGGGCCTGACATTTCGCCCTCGCGGCGCGAGGCCGGGTCGCGCCTCTCGGTCGGCACGAAGCCGCGATTGACGAGGATCGATGTGCCATCGGTCAGCATCAGCGGCGTCATCACCCAATAGCCCGGCCCAAGCACGGTCGAGGCATAGACCAGTGTTTCCTTGTCATTCGCCAACGTCCCGGCCGCGGTCACCCGCCGGTATTCGTCATCAGCGGCATTGATCTTGTCCCACGCGGTGGGCGCCGGGGCAGGCACGGGTGGTGCATGCATACGCTGGGCGACGCGGGCGACGAGGTCGCGTTTCCAGGCCAGCCGCTCCACCTGCCAGGTGCCGAGTGCCGCGAGGGCCGCGGCAAGCAGTACCAGGCAGACGGCGAAGATGGCAGGTTTTACCCGATGACGCCGTCGATCCGATTTTTCGGAGGACGCCTGCGGGTGGCGCTGCCGCCGCCCCTTCGTCGTCGTCACGGCATGTTCTTCATCATCTCGGGGCTCATCGGCATCATGTTGGTGTTGAGATGATGCATGACCCAGAGCGAACCGGAGAGCGCGATGGCAACGATGATAAGGGTGAAAATCAGCGCCATGATCGTCCAGCCGCCCTCGCTCCTGGTATTCATATGCAGGAAGAAGACCATATGGACGACGATCTGGATGGCGCCGAGGCCCATCACCAGCACCGCCGTCACCGCCGGGCTTTCGAAGACGCCTGACATGACAAGCCAGAAGGGAATGGCGGTCAGGATGATGGAGAGCACGAAGCCCGTCATGTAGCTGCGGAATGTGCCATGGCCGGCCTGATGGCCGTGGCTGTGGCCGTGATGAGCCTCGTGGGCATCCTCATGGGCAGGTGCTTGCGAACTCATCCGAGAACTCCCAGCAGATAGACGAAGGAAAAGACGCCGATCCAGACGACGTCGAGGAAGTGCCAGAACATCGAAAGGCACATCAGGCGGCGGCGGTTGGCCTCGATCAACCCGTGCATCGACACCTGCACCATCAGCGTGATCAGCCAGATGATGCCGAAGGTGACGTGCAGTCCGTGCGTGCCGACCAGAGTGAAGAAGGAGGAGAGGAAGGCGCTGCGCGTCGGCCCGGCGCCTTCGTGGATCAGGTGGATGAACTCGTAGAGTTCGAGCCCGATGAAAGCTGCGCCGAACAGGCCGGTCACACCAAGCCAGAACAGTGTTTCCGCCTTGGCGTTGCGCTCCATCTGCAGCATCGCGAAGCCGTAGGTGATCGAGGAAAACAGCAGCATCGAGGTGTTGAGGGCAACGATCGGCAGGTCGAAGAGATCGGCGGGCGACGGGCCGGCGGCATAGTTGCGGCCGAGCACGCCGTGCGTTGCAAACAGCACCGCGAAAATCAGGCAGTCGCTCATCAGGTAGAGCCAGAAGCCGAGATTGGTGCTGTTCTCAGGATGATGGTCTTCCGTCAGGTAGAATTCAGGCTTTTCGGCCGTGTCGATAGTCTGATCGCTCATGGTCATCACACCTGCTCGGCAAGCAACGCGGTGCGCTTGCCTTCCGTTTCGGTCACCTCTTCGGCGGGAATGTGGAAATCGCGTCCATAGTTGAAGGTATGACCGATCGCGACCACCAGCATGGCGACGAAGGAGACGACCACCAGCCACCACATATACCAGATCAGCCCGAAGGCGAGGGCGACGCTGATGGCCGACAGAATCGCGCCGGTGCCGGTATTCCTCGGCATATGGATCGGCCGGAAGCCTTCCAGCGGACGCGCATAACCACGGTTCTTCATGTCGTACCAGCTGTCATGATCGTGCACGACAGGCGTGAAGGCGAAGTTGTAATCCGGCGGCGGCGAGGATGTCGACCATTCCAGCGTGCGGCCGTCCCAGGGATCGCCGCTATCGTCGCGCAATTCCTCGCGTTTCATGAAGCTGACGACGATCTGGATGAGAAAGGCGGCGATGCCAAGCGCGATCAGGCCGACGCCGAAGGCGGCGATGATGAACCAGATCTGCAGCGACGGGTCCTCGAATTGGCTGACGCGGCGGGTGACACCCATCAGGCCGAGCACGTAGAGCGGCATGAAGGCGAACCAGAAGCCGATCTGCCAGAACCAGAAGCTCATCTTGCCCCAGAAGGGATCGAGCTTGAAGCCGAAGGCCTTCGGGAACCAGTAGTTCACGCCGGCGAACATGCCGAAGAGAACGCCGCCGATGATGACGTTGTGGAAGTGGGCGATGAGGAACAGCGAATTGTGCAGCACGAAGTCGGCCGGCGGCACGGCAAGCATGACGCCGGTCATGCCGCCGATGACGAAGGTCACCATGAAGCCGACCGTCCACAGCATCGGCACCTCAAAGCGGATGCGGCCGCGATACATGGTGAAGAGCCAGTTGAAAATCTTCGCCCCTGTCGGGATCGAGATGATCATCGTGGTGATGCCGAAGAAGGAGTTGACGCTGGCGCCCGAACCCATGGTGAAGAAGTGGTGCAGCCAGACGATGTAGGACAGAATCATGATCACGCAGGTCGCGTAGACCATCGAGGCGTAGCCGAAGAGGCGCTTGCCGGAGAAGGTGGCGACGACTTCCGAGAAGATGCCGAAGGCCGGCAGCACGAGGATATAGACCTCCGGATGGCCCCAGATCCAGATGAGGTTGATGTACATCATCGGATTGCCGCCAAGGTCGTTGGTGAAGAAGTTCGTCCCGGCATAGCGGTCGAGTGACAGGAGGGCGAGCGTTGCCGTCAGGATCGGGAAGGAGGCGACGATGAGCACGTTGGTGCAAAGTGCCGTCCAGGTGAAGACCGGCATCTTCATGAAGGTCATGCCCGGAGCGCGCATCTTGACGATGGTGGCGATCAGGTTGATGCCCGAAAGCGTCGTTCCCACCCCGGCCACCTGCAGGCCCCAGATATAGTAGTCGACGCCGACGCCCGGACTGTAGGCCGCCCCCGACAGCGGCGGGTAGGCGAGCCAGCCGGTCTGGGCGAATTCGCCGATGAACAGCGACAGCATGATGATGATCGCGCCGGCGGTGGTCATCCAGAACGAGAAGTTGTTGAGGAAGGGGAAGGAGACGTCCCGCGCGCCGATCTGCAGCGGCACCACGAAGTTCATCAAACCGGTGACGAAGGGCATCGCCACGAAGAAGATCATGATGACGCCGTGGGCGGTGAAGACCTGGTCGTAATGGTGCGGCGGCAGATAGCCCTCCGAACCGTTGAAGGCGATCGCCTGCTGGATGCGCATCAAGATCGCGTCGGAGAAGCCGCGCAACAGCATGATGACGGCGAGGATCACATACATGATGCCGATCTTCTTGTGATCGACGCTGCAGATCCAGTCGCGCCAGAGCGGACCCCAGAACTTGAAATAGGTGATGATGCCGAGCACCGCGAGGGCGCCGATGACGACGCCGATGAAGGTCACGACCAGGATCGGCTCGTGATAGGGGATGGCATCGAGGGTCAACCGGCCGAAGACGAACTTCAGGAGGTCAGGATTGGAAAACATGGAACAACCCGTTCATTATGTCTTGCGACGCAAAGCGCCAGGTTAATTGTTATTGTTGAGCTGCGCCGGCGCCGGATCGGCGCCATTGCTCATGCCGGGCATGGAATGACCCTCGTGCTGCATGTCCATTCCGGGCGTGCTAGGCATGCCGGGCATGTCGTGCTGCATGTTGTTGCCGTCGGTCCGCTCGGCGGGCTCGCTGCGTGCCGGAGCCCCGGTCGCCGGCACGGTGGCGGCAGGCGCCACGATGCCTTCGTCGGCATGACGGTCGTCGTATCGCAGCTTCTCGCGGTTCTCGGCACTTTCCTTGCCGCCGCCGCCCATCATGTCGATATGCATCATCTCGTTCATGCACATCTTGCCCGGAGCGGCGCACATGTTGAGGATGGCGTTGTAAAGGTCGGCATCGGCGCCGGCATAATAACGCACCGGCTCCTTTTCGCTCGGCTTCTCGAGCTTCAGATAGGCGTCGCGGTTGAGCATCGTGCCCTGCTGCTTGACCTGCGCCACCCAGGCGTCAAAGCCCTCTTGGGTAAGGCCGTGGAACTTGAAGCGCATGTGCGAGAAGCCGCTTCCGCTGTAATTGGCGGAGAAGCCCTCATATTCGCCTTGCTTGTTGATGACGGCGTGCAGCTTCGTCTCCATGCCGGGCATCGCATAGATCTGGCCGGCCAGGGCAGGGATATAGAAGGAATTCATCACCGAGGAGGCAGTGATCTTGAAATTGATCGGCATGTCGACCGGGGCAGCGAGTTCGTTGACGGTGGCGATGCCGAGATCGGGATAGAAGAACAGCCACTTCCAGTCGAGCGCCACGACCTCGACGTTCAACGGCTTGATATCGGCCGGAATGGCGCGCTCCGCATCGAGGCGGTCGAGCGGGCGGTAGGGATCGAGCTTATGGGTGGAAATCCAGGTCACGGCGCCGAGCGCGATGATGATCGCCAGCGGCGCTGCCCAGATCACGATTTCGAGGCGGGTCGAATGGTGCCATTCCGGCGCGTAGGTGGCGGCCGTATTGGAGCGGCGGTAGCGCCAGGCGAAGAACAGCGTCAGGAAGATCACCGGGATGATGATCAAAAGCATCAGCACCGTCGAGATGACGATGAGATCGCGCTGTTGCGCGGCGATGTCGCCTGATGGCGCCATGACCACCATGTTGCATCCTGCCAGGAAAAGCAGCGGCAAGACGGATAGAAGGCGGGAAAACTTCACGAGTTTTAGCACGTCTCTAAGCTCTTGTTGTTTCGTTCGTTCCGCGACTAACGCACTGGACCTGATAGCGACATGAGGTGTTTGGTCGCAGTGCAGCAAGCATGCCGCATCGCGGCATAAATCGTGTTGCACTACAGCTTTGAAATCCTGATGAATTCAAGAAGGATTCTTTGGCGAGCGCATGTTTCAATCAATATATCCGCCAGAGCCGGCCATGCCAGCGTTCCCATCCGAAAATCGCCGGTCGGATCACGCTATTTTTTCCGCCCACGCCTCATTTTGAGCCGCCATGATGAACTATTTACGTCTTACGGACTTGATAAGCCTGCAGGTTTGATCAAGATCAGGCTGAGGCGCCTTGCCGAAAGCGCTTCAACGAGGGAGGCGTTTTATGGCTACAACATCGAATTATGGACCATCGTCGTCGTCGCTGGAACGCGACGCGCGGCGCATTCACGACGACAAACCGGTTTCGCCTGGTAGTATCGCCATCGGCGTGGTGATCGGTCGCATGTCGGAATTCTTCGATTTCTTCGTTTACGGCCTCGCTTCGGTCCTGGTCTTTCCACAGCTGATCTTCCCCTTCGCGCCGGACCGGCTGACGGGTACGCTCTATTCCTTCGCCATCTTCTCGCTGGCCTTCCTGGCCCGCCCCGTCGGCTCGGTCGTCTTCATGACGATCGACCGGCTGTACGGCCGTGGCACCAAGCTGACGATCGCGCTCTTCCTGCTCGGCGGCTCCACCGCCTCGATCGCCTTCCTGCCGGGTTACGAGGAGATCGGCGCCTGGTCGATCGCATTGCTGGCGCTTTTCCGTCTCGGCCAGGGCTTCGCGCTCGGCGGCGCCTGGGACGGCCTTGCCTCGCTGCTTGCGCTCAACGCGCCGGCCAAGCACCGCGGCTGGTATGCGATGATCCCGCAGCTCGGTGCGCCGATCGGCTTTGCGCTGGCCAGCACCCTGTTCGGTTATTTCGTCGCCAATCTTTCCAGTGAGGATTTCCTCTCCTGGGGCTGGCGGTATCCCTTCTTCGTCGCCTTCGCGATCAACGTCGTGGCACTGTTTGCGCGGTTGCGCCTCGTCATGACCAAGGAATTCGGCACGCTGCTGGAACAGCACGAGCTGGAAGCAGCCCCCATCCTCGATGTGCTACGCGTTCACGGCCGCGACATCCTGATCGGCGCCTTCGTGCCGCTCGCGAGTTTTGCCATGTTCCACCTCGTCACCATCTTCCCGCTCGGCTGGATGAGCCTTTACGGCAACCAGCCGATCGGCGCCTTCATGGTGGTGCAGGTGGTCGGCGCCGCGGTCGGCATCATCACCATCATCGCCTCGGGCCTGATCGCCGACCGTATCGGCCGGCGCGCCCAGCTTGCAATCTGCGCCGTCATCATCGCCGTCTTCAGCTTTATCGGGCCGAGCCTGATTGCATCCGGCAATAGCGGCCATGACGCTTTCGTCATCATCGGCTTCGGCGTGCTCGGCCTTTCCTTCGGCCAGGCGACGGGCTCGATCTCGTCCCGCTTTGGCCGCGGCTATCGCTATACGGGTGCAGCCTTCACCTCGGATCTTGCCTGGTTGATCGGCGCCGGTTTTGCGCCGCTGGTGGCGCTCAGCCTTTCCAGCCGCTTCGGCCTGACCTTCGTCGGCTACTACCTGCTGTCCGGCGCCATCTGCACGCTTGCAGCCCTCGCCTTCAGCAGGGCACTGGAACAGCGCGAATAGACGGACTTGCATACCGGCCTGCATGGAAAAACATGCAGGCTTTCGTTTTCGGGCAGCGCGGTTCTAATTATTGAATGCATTGCAATCTATAATTAAATGCATATCCTTATCGGCCTGAACGAGGATATGCCATGACCGCGGAAACCATCGATCATTCGACCCTTTCGCGCCTTGTCGAAGCAGGATCGGTCGATGCCGTGCATGTCGTTGGCAAGACCGGCGGCTGGTCCGTCGTCATCCGATACGGCAAGGCCGAGCGCCCGCTTGCCGCCCAACGCAGCCGGCAGGTGCGCGTGTTCAAGCGCATGGATACCTTGGTGTCTTATCTCAAGGATGTCGGCATCTCGCGGTTCGATGTCGACGCGGCCGATTATGCTCCGGGGATTGCATCGCGGCCGGATCGGGCCGCGGCTCTGCGTCGTACTCATAAGGCGGCGGAATACGACAAGTGGTTCCGCAAACAGGTCGAGGAGGCGATCCGGGAAGCCGATGATCCGAACGCTGTCTGGATAAGTGCGCAGGAGGCCGAAGAGCGAATGGACAAGCTTCGGGCCGAACTGTTCGCGCAGTTGGAATCCGGAGATAAGGCTTCTTGATCGTCAAATGGCTGCAGCAGGCTCTCCTGGATCGGGAAGGTCAGATCCGGCACATCTTTGCTGAAAATCCAAAGGCTGCAATCGCATTGGATGATGTCATCCGACATCAAGCCCAAATACTTGGCGATCATCCCGAAGCAGGACGCGGTGGCCGTCTCGACGGAACGCGGGAATTGGTCATTCCGCGCACTGCATTTCTGCTGATCCATCGCATCGACAGAAACGCACAGAAGGTAGAAATTTTGCGCCTTCTCCATGGTGCCGAGCAATGGCCGCCGAAACGCTGAATGCGTTTTTACTGCGCCATTTGCGGCTGTTTCGCCGCCCGGGCCGCGGTCAGTTCCGCCGTGGTGTGGTTCAGACGGTCGGCCAGCACCCGCATGATTTCCACGGCCATCTCCGGAAAATCGCTGAGCAGCTTCAGAAAGTGCTCCTTGCTGATGCGCAGCACTTCGAGCGGCGAGGTGGCGCGCACCGTTGCCGTGCGCGAGACATCGCAGAGAATGGCGATTTCGCCGACGATGGAATTGGGTTCGACATCTGCGACCTTGATCTCGCCCGCCGGCGAGGCGACGACGATATCGGCCGTACCCGTGAGGATGACATAGGCGGCATCACCGACATCGCCCTGATGGAAGAGGTCCTGTCCGGCCTTGTAGGTCATGCGATCGGAGGTAAAGGCCAAAAGCTTGAGCTTTGCTGGCGCGATCCTTGAAAAGATCGGCACCCTTCGCAGCATTTCGACTTCGTCTCTCAACAGCATGAGCGTTTCAATCCCCTGATGCAGGGTCCACAGGACCAGGCACCTTCAAACTCCGAGGCGTTCCCATCGGGAACACCCACCATCGCCGCCCCTATAGAATATTACGATAACAGTTCCTTGAACATCCCGTTTTTCTCGGAAAGTTCCGGAAAGTTTCCGGCTTCCGCCAATCCGCCGCGGTCGAAGAGCAGGATCCGGTCGAACATCTCCGCCAGCCGGGCATTGGAGAGCACCCAGATGATCGCCGGCCGATGGCCTTCCTCGTGCAGGTTCTCGATGATGTTGCGGGTGATCTGATCCTGAACGCGCTGGTCGAGCGCCGACAGCGGCCGGTTGAAGATGAAATAATCCGAGCGCTTCAACAGTGCGCGGGCCAGGTTCAGCTTCTGCCGCTGCACCATGGTCAGCCGTTTGCCGCCGGAGCCGACGTCGAATTCGAGGCCGATCGACAGCACGTCGTCATAAAGATCGAGCGCATCGAAGAGTTCGCCCATGATGCCGCGGAGGCGGTCGGAGGCGTCAGCCTGCTGATAGGCGATACGGCCGAACAGCACATTGTCCATTAGGCTTGCCGACGGGGTGAAACGCTCGGCATCGTAGCGCTCGATCAGCTCGGCAAGATCGGCCGGAATATGCTCGTGGAACTGCTTGCGGGCGCTGACGATCTTGTCCATCAGCTCGTTCGTCAGCAAGCCGAAGCGGTGGCGCGGCTCGATATAGGCAAAACTCAGCCGGATGATGGCCGAACGCTCCTCGGGCGTGGCGTCCTCGAAGCGGCGGCTTTGCAGCTTCTGCAGCAGCGCCTGGTAGGTCGGAATGTCGTCGGCCGTCATGAAGGTCAGCTGCTGGAAGAAAGGATGGTCCGGTGGCAGGTCGTGGAAGAGTTCCACCGCGTTCTCGGCGATCTCGAGGCCCATGTCGTAGAGATCGGTGCTAAGCCCGGTCTCACGGAAGAGCTGCTGGAAATAGGGATGCGCGGCAAGCCTGCGGTTGGTCATCAAAGGCCGCTTCATCGTGCCGAAGAGCAGGTTCTCGCCGACCGTCGCCTGGGCGTTATAGGCATCGAAATCGAATGGCACGACGATGGTGTCGAGCCCCTCGTCGCGCAGCCGGTCCCTGAGCGAGGCGCGTAGCGCCACGACGTGGTCGCCGAGCGCCACATGCACGTCGGTGTTGACGGTCGAGCGCAGCGCCAGATCGAGGATGTCCTGCGAGATCAGCACGGCGTCGAGCACCGGGCGGATCGCTTTTAGAATGTCCTCGGGCCCGCTGGCGCCGGCGGCCTTGTAGTCCACCCAGTCGCTGTTGAGGTCGAGCGTCGGGTTGCCGGCCTTCTCCGCCTCGGCGGAATGCCATTTATACTCCAGCGCTTCCCGCTCGTCGTAAACGGGATCGGTCATCGGCGCATGCTTCAGGCCGTAGAGCAGATTGCTGGCGAGCGTGCCGTGGAAGAAGAAGGTGTCGGACGAGGCATAGGAGATGCGCCGGCCGGTGATCGATTCCGGCATCTCGAGGAGATCGCGGCCGTCGATGGTGATGCGGCCGGAGTCCGGCCAGACCATGCGGCCGAGCGCTTCGGCGAAGGCTTCCGCGCCGCTGCCGTTCGGCCCGACGATCGCCACCGTCTCGTTCGGCTTGATCTCGACGGAAACGTGGTCGACGAGGCGGGCGCCGCTGTCGTCGGAGAGCGACAGGTTGGTGACCACGAACGCGCCCGTCAGCGCGCCGACCGGGGCGGTTGCGAGTTCCTGGATGCGGCTGTCGATCAGCGGCTCGACATTGAACTGCTCGTAGACCTGCTGGTACTTCACCTGCACGTCCTGGCGCATCTGGTCCCAATCGATCAGTTCCTTCAGCGGACCGGGCAGGTCCTTGTAGGCTGATATGACGGCGACCAGCTGGCCGATGTCGAGCCGGCCCTGCAGCGCCAGATAGCCGCCGATCGCGTAAAACAGGAAAGGCGTGACCTGGGCGAGGAAATTGTTGATGAATTTTACCAGGAACTTCCACTGGTAAAGGTCGTAGCGGATCGAGAAGATCCGGCCGAGCCGCGAGGCGATGTCGGCGCGTTCGAGGTTGGATGTGTCGTTGCCGTGGATCGTGCCGATGCCCTCGACGATTTCGCCGACGCGGCCGGAGAGTTCGCGCGCCGTCAGCTGCCGCTGGCGGCCGAGTTCGAGCAGGCGCTTGCGCATGCGCGGAATGACGATCGCCTGCACGCCGACAATGCCCGCGGCGATCATGCCGAGCCAGAAATTCTGGACGATGATGAAGGCGAGCGCCGTGATCGCCTGGCCGCCGAGAAGGGCAGGGGAGACGAAGGCATCGCCGGTGAAGCCGCCCATCGGCTCCACCTCGTCCTTGATCATGGTGGCGATTTCGGCCGATTTTACCCGCTTGAAGTGAATGGGCGGAAAACGCAGCACCCGGTCGATCAGCTCGAAGCGGATACGGCGCAGCATGCGCTCGCCGAGCCGGCCCTTATAGGTGTTGATGTAGAATTTGAAGAGGCCGTTCAGCACCACCAGCGCCAGAAACACCAGGCTGAGGGCCATCAACATCTGGAAGCGGTTGAGCTGCAACCCTTGAAAGAATTCGACATGGCCGATCAGAGGCAGGTCGTAGGCAATATGCATGAAGGTCTGCGTGGCGCCCGGGCCCTCGAAGCCGTCACCCTGGATCGGTCCGTTGACGATCTGCTTCGGCAGGTCGAAGGACAGGAAGTAGGGCACCATCGAGGCGGCGACGACAGCCAGAATCCACAGCTGCTGCAGCCGCGTGTTCTTCCAGATGTAGCGGGCGAGGCTTTTTTCCATGGCTAACCGTCAGCTTGCTGGGAAATTCCGGGGGCGCGATCCGGGCGCCGGGACGGGGAGGAATTCTAAGGACAGGATCATGCAGCCGGACCGCCGATATCGCAATGAAAACAAGGCGAAAGGACCGGCTGCAAAAGTGCCGATTCTCGCCGGAACATTGCTTATACCACAGGAATTTTGGATTAGGCGAGGGATTCGGCAATCATGGAGCGAATGATGGAGGCGGTTTTCTCCGCCCCGTCGAGGTCGAGCGAGACCGGCCCCCGTGGCTGAGCGGCGAGCGCCTTTTCGACCGCCTCTTTCACATGGCCCGCCGTCAGGCCGGTTTCCGGCAGGATATCGGCAAGGCCGAGCGCCTGCAGCCGTTCGGCACGCACCGTCTGCTCGGTCTCGCCGCCGGCGACGAAGGGAATGAGGATCGCCCGGCATTGGGTGCGCAGGAGATCGCCGACCGTGTTGTAGCCTGCCTGTGAGATCGACACCTTGGCGCCGCGAAGCAGCGAGGGAAAATCCCTGCGGAAGCGCACCAGCGTCACATTCGGGCCCACGCCCTCCAGCAGCGCGGCGAAATCGGCCTCAGGCAGGTTCGGGCCCGCGACCAGCAGCCAGCGAAGATCGTCGGGCAGCAGCGCTGCCGCCTCTTTTGCCGCGCCGATCAGCGCGGCGCCGACCGCGCCGCCACCCGCCGATGCGATGATGTCGAATGTCTCGGTCGGTTCGGGTGCCGGCGGGGCTGCGACGAGGCCGGTATAACGCAGCCTGTCGGCGATCTCTGACGTCAGCGGGAAGGTGTCCTCAAGCCTGACGAAATCCGGATCGCCGTGGACGAGCACGGCATCGAAATGATCCTTGACCAGCGTGGCGGTCTCCGCGTCGCGGCCGGCCTTGCGGTTTTCCTGCAGGATGTCGCGCACCGAGCTTAGAAGTTTCGGCCGCGGTTCTGCCTTGTCGATCGCCTCGAGCAGCGGCAGCAGTTCGAAGCGCATCTGTCGCCGGCCAAACGGGAAGGCTTCGATGATGACGACATCGGGCCTTGCGGCATGAAAGGCATCGAGTAGCAGCTGGCGGCGGGCATGGAGGAAATCCTCGTCGGCCGGCCGGCCATCGGCATCGGCGAGACCGGAGAAACCGGCATTGCTGGCAACGACCGCCGGCAATGCCACGGTCTTTACGCCTTCGCCCGGAAAGCCCGGCACCGGCAGGCCGCCAGTCACGACCGTGACGTCGAAACCGTCCTTGATCAGCGCGTTGGCGATGCGGCTGGCGCGGGCGATGTGACCGATGCCGAGCAGGTGCTGGACGTAGAAGAAGATACGCGGTGCCGTCATGACGCCTTCTGCCATTCGGCCTCGAACAGGCCGGTGAGCTGTCTGATGCTGGAGTGATAGTCGAAATATTGGCGCACCTGGCGTTCGGCGGCATCGCCGAGCCGCTTGCGCAGTGCCGGGTCGCGGATCGCCGCCTCCAGCGCTACGGCGAGCTTCGCCGGGTCGTCTGGCGGGACGACGAGGCCGTTTTCACCGTTCTTCAGCAGTTCCGGCACACCGGATACTTCGGTCGACAGGGAGACGAGCCGCTGGCTCGAGGCCTCGACCAGGACGTTCGGCAGGCCGTCGCGGTCGCCGTTGGCGGCGATCCGGCACGCAAGCGCGAAGAGGTCGGCGCGGCGGTAATGATCGAGCACGTCTTCCTGGGCCATGGCGCCCTTCCAGACGATGCGGCCGGAGATCCCGAGGTCGGCGGCCAGCGCCTTCAGTTTCGCAAGCTCCTCGCCGCCGCCAATATGGTCCATGCGCCAGTGAAGCTCGGCGGGCAACAGCGCCAGTGCGCGCAGCAGCACGTCGTAACCCTTCTTTTCGACGGCGCGGCCGACGCTGAGGATGAAGGCCGGATCGTCCGGGTCGCTGCCGGTCCGGTCCGAACGCTCGCCGGCAAAGTGGCCGAAGCGGGCGAGATCGAGACCGTGGTAACTCAAATGCACGGCGTCCTTGCGTGACGTCAGCGTGCGCATATGGTCGTAGCCCGTCCTGGTGCAGGTGACGGTCCAGCGGGCGCTGCCGAGTTTCTCGTTCAGCTCCCAGTCTGGCGACGTCCATATGTCCTTGGCATGCGCCGAACAGGTCCAGGGCGTTCCCGTGAGGATGCTGGCATATTCCGTCACCGAGGCCGGCGTGTGGATGAAATGGGCATGCAGCCATTCGCCCCTATCCGGCCATTCGCGCCCCAGCACCAGCGCCTGGCCGAGGCGGCGGAAGCGGTTGCGGGAGACGTCGCGCACGAGGTCGGCGAGGAAGCGTTTCATCAGTGCCTTGAAGCCGGGTTTGGAGAGGCCGGCGATGAGGCCCTTCAGCACGCGGATCGGCTCCTCGTGCAGATATTCCGGCAGATAGACGACACGCGCCCGGATCTCCTCATGCACGGGATGGCGCTTCTTGTCGGTCGGCCGGCGCATGGAAATCAGCGTCAGGTCGAAGCCGGCCTTTTCGAGGCCGAGCAGCTCCTGGGCAATGAAGGTTTCCGAAAGGCGGGGATAGCCCTTCAGCACGACGAGGATCTTGCGGCGTGGCGGCAAGGCCGTGCCCTATTCCGCGCCGACGAGGGAAAGGTGGCTGCCGCGGCCGTCGATCCAACGGCCGACGGTCTGGGAGATATGGTCCAGCCCTTCGAGACGCATATTGCCGCCGCTCTTCGACGGCGGCTGGCGCGAAGGCAGACGCTTCAGCGCTTCGGCCATGATCGTGGGGTCGACCGACTGATCCGGCAGCAGCATGTCGACGAGGCCGAGCTCGCTTGCCCGCAGGGCGCGCAGCAGCTGCTCTTCGCGCGGCTTGACGCGCGGCACGATGAGGGCCGGCTTGTCGAAGGAGAGGATCTCGCAATAGGTGTTATAACCGCCCATGGCAACGACGCCGGTCGCGCCGTCGATCAGCTCTTCCATGTGGTTGTCGAACTCGATCACCTCGATATAGGAGATGGCTTCGCCCTTCTGCACCAGCTTGGCGCGCTCGGCGGCCGGCATATAGGGCCCGAGCACGACGAGCGCCTTTTGCGTCAGCGTCGGATCGGCCTCGTAGGCGTTCATGACGTCATGAACGAGATCGGAGCCGTCGCCGCCGCCGCCTGTGGTGACGAGGATGTAATTGTCCTTGCGGGCGTTGATCGAGGTCTTGCCCTTGGAGACGCTGCGCTGCAGGAAGCCGACGAAATCCATCTTCCGGCGCAGGCTGGCCGGGACGTCGAGGCCGATCAGCGGATCGTAGAAATCCGGCGGACCATAGACCCAGACGCTGTCGTAATACTGGTCGATCTTCTGCATGACGCTGTTCTTCTTCCACTCGGCCTCGAGCAGATGCGGCGCGTCCATGATCTCGCGCAGCCCCAGCACCAGGACGGTGCCGCGGGCCTTGAGATAGGCGAGCGTATCCTCGACCTCACCCTTCAGTCCCATCGGCTCCTTGTCGACGATGAAGATATCGGGCTGGAAGGTCTCGGCCGTGTGGCGAATGCTCGATTCGCGCATCTTCAGCGTCTCGTGCAGGTCGATATGGCTGGCGAGCGAGGTATATTCGCCGTTGCGGAGCTTGATGACGCTCGGGATCTTCACGAAGTCTACACGGGCGCGGTAGTCGAAGGCGCCGGCGATGGTGGCACCGGAAATGATCAGAATATTGAGGCCGCGATAATCCTCGACCAGCGCATGGGCAATGGCGCGACAGCGGCGCAGATGGCCGAGACCGAAGGTGTCGTGGCTGTACATGAGGATGCGCGCATCTTCGAGACGTCTGGACATGGGCATCCCTTCTGGGGTCAGCAACATAGTTAGTAACCCCACCGTCCGGAGGCCAAGAGGTGGGGGCGGTGCGGTGATGCGCCGCCGCGTTTCCTGCTATTTGTAGGGATCTGCCGCGTCACGCAAGCCGTCTCCCAGAAAGTTGAACGCCAAAATGACAAGAACAACAGGAATGATCGGATAGAGCAGCCAGGGATAGAAGGCGATGACGCTGACGCTTTTTGCCTCGGTCAGCAGAATGCCCCAGCTGGTGATCGGCGGACGAAGGCCGAGGCCGAGGAAGGAGAGCGCGGTCTCCCCAAGGATCATGCCGGGGATTGAAATCGTCGCCGAAGCAATGAGATGCGACATGAAGCCCGGCACCAGATGCCGGCCGATGATGCGCGGCGTGCTGGCGCCCATCAGCTGTGCGGCCTGGACATAATCCTCCTCGCGCAGCGCCAGAAGTTTGGAGCGCACGGCGCGCGCGAGCCCCGTCCAGTCGATGATGCCGAGGATGACGGTGATGCCGAAATAGATGACGATCGGGCTCCAGGTCACCGGCATGATGGCAGCCAGCGCCATCCACAGCGGCAGGCTCGGCAGCGATTGCAGCACTTCGATCAGGCGCTGGACGATGAGATCGAAGACGCCGCCGCGGTAGCCGGCAAGGCCGCCGATGACGATGCCGAGCACGAAGCTGATCGAAATGCCGATCAGGCCGATCGTCAACGATATGCGCGCGCCGTAGAGGATGCGCGAGAGCACGTCACGGCCGAGCCGGTCGGTGCCGAGCAGGAACATCTGGCCGCCGATCGCCGGGCAGACCAGATGATAGTTCGACGTGACGAGACCCCAGAATTTATAGGCATCGCCGCGGCAGAAGAAACGGATCGGCTGCACGTCGTTCGGCCTGTCGGAATAGACGCGGTGCAGCGTGTCGAGATCGAGCGTCATGCCGCGGCCGTAGACGAAGGGACCGACGAAGCTGCCCTTGTCGAAGAAATGGACGGCCTGCGGCGGCGCGTGGATGAAATCGACGTTACGCGTGTGCAGGCCGTAGGGCGCCAGGAACTCGACGATCAGGATCATCAGGTAGACGGCGGCGAGAAAGATGCCGGAGATCAAGGCGAGCTTGTGCTGCTTGAATTTCCACCACATCAGCTGCTTTTGCGAGGCGAGATGGATGCGCGATTGCGCCGACGTCATCGATTCGGTCGCAAGCGGATCGAAAGGAGCGGTCGAGACGTAGTGCGGAAGCGGCGCGCCGGGTGCGGGAAGGGGCGACATTATTTGGTGCTCCTGCCTTGCAGACGGATGCGGGGATCAAGGAAGCCCAGCGCGATGTCGGAGATCAGCACGCCGATGACGTTGAGGAAGGCCAGGAACATCAGGAAGGAGCCGGCCAGATACATGTCCTGGCTCTGCAGCGCCTTGATGAGCATCGGCCCCGTCGTTTCCAGCGACAGCACGATCGCGACGATCTCGGCGCCCGAGATGATCGACGGCAGGATCGAGCCGATATCGGCGACGAAGAAGTTGAGCGCCATGCGCAGCGGATATTTGACCAGCGCCTTCAGCGGCGGCAGGCCCTTGGCGCGGGCGGTGACGACATACTGCTTCTGCATCTCGTCGAGCAGGTTGGCGCGCAGCCGCCGGATCATGCCGGCCGTGCCGGCCGTGCCGACGATGATCACGGGGATCCACAGGTGAGAGAGGATCGACCGCGCCTTCTCCCAGCTCATCGGCGCCGAGATATATTGCTGGTCCATCAGATGGCCGATCGAGATGCCGAACCAGATATTGGCGAAATACATCAGGATCAGCGCCAGCATGAAGTTCGGAACGGCGATCCCGAGCAGGCCAAGGAACGTCAGCCCGTAATCACCCCAGCTGTACTGGTGCGTGGCCGAATAGATGCCGATCGGAAAGGCGATCAGCCAGGTGAGCAGGATCGTCGTGAAGGAGACGAGCATCGTCAGCCAGAGACGATCGCCGACCACGTCGGAGACCGGCAGCTGGTATTCGAAGGAATAGCCGAAATCGCCGTGCAGCATGCCGCCGACCCAGTAGAAATAGCGCACGATCTCCGGCTTGTCGAAGCCGTATTGTTGGCGCATCTCCTCGATTTCCTGGAGGTTGGCGGTCTCGCCGGAGGCACGCAGCTCGGCGATCTGGCTCTCGAAGAAGTCGCCGGGCGGCAGTTCGATGATGGTGAAGACCAGCGCCGAAATGACGAAGAGTGTCGGCACCATGGCGGCGATGCGCCAGAGAATGTATCTGAGCACGCCTCAGGCCTCCTTGTACCAGAATGCATCCGGCATATAGACGCCGAGATAGGAGGTGGGATCGAAGCCGTAGAGCGCTTTCTCCGGCAGGTTCTGCAGTTTGGCGGCGCAAAGAACGGGCTGCAGCGTGCTGTTGATGAGACCGATCGAGAACACCTGCTGCGTATAGAGCGCCAGCATCTTGTGCCAGATCACCTGGCGCTCCTCGAATTTCGCCGTCGAGCCCCATTGGCTGAGCAGGTCGACCAATTCCGCAGCCTCAGGCAGATCCGGTGCGACCCCCTCCTGGCCGGCGGAAAGGTAATGCATGCCCCAGAGCGGCCATTGCAGCTGATCGTCGAGCGTCGGCGCAAGGCCGGCCGGCGACATGTCGGCCGTCGGCACGCCATTGTCGAGGCCGTACCAGATCGACATCATGATCGAACCGCTCATGGCGCGGTTGCGGAAGACGTCGCGCTGCGAGGTCCGGGTATAAAGCGCCAGGCCGATATTGGCCCAGTGGTCGTGCACCAGCTCCAGCACGTCGGTGTCGAGATTGCTCTCGCCGGCGGTCTCGACGGTGATCTCGGCGCGCCGCCCGTCGGGCAGAAGCCGCATGCCGTCGTCGCCGCGTTTGGTCAAGCCGAGCTCGTCGAGCAGACGGTTGGCTTCGTCGGGATCGAACTTCACGAAGGCGTCGGCATATTCCTGCTTGAAGAGCGGGCTGTCGGGCAGGACGGTGTCGGCGCTTGGCGTGCCGAGGCCGTAAAAGGCCACCATGTTGACCTCGTGCCGGTCGATCGCCAGCGACAAAGCCCGGCGCAGTCGCACGTCGCGGAAGAGGCCGCGCCATACCTCGTCGGCGCAGTTGAGGTTCGGCAGCAGCGTGATGCGCGAGCCGCGCGCGAGCTTCCAGAGATTGACCTTCACCGGGAAGCGCTTCTCGGCCTCCTTCAGGAAGGTATAGTCGTTGAAATCGATGCCGGTTACCTGCAGGTCGGCTTCGCCCGCACCGGCCTTGGCGGCGATGATCGACGAGGAAGAGACGTTGAGGATGAAACGGTCGAGATAGGGAAGCTGCCTGCCGGTCTCGTCGACGCGGTGGAAGAACGGGTTACGCTCGAAGACGAACTGCTCGGACGGCAGCGGCGTCGTATTGCGCCAGGGATCGAGCGTCGGCAGGTTCGGATTTTCCGGACGGTAGGAACGCGCCATCTTGATGTGCAGATCCTGCCATTTCTTGACGCGGTAGGTCTTCATCATCTCGTCCATCTTCGCCTGGTCGGGCTGGAATTTCTTGTGGAACTGCTTGAGATAATGACCGGGGCCGAAGATGACGAGCGGCTGCGGGCCGGCCAGCGTCGGCAGGAACATCGGGTTGGGTTTTTCCCAGGTGTAGCGCACGGTCAGCGGATCGAGCATTTCGAAGCGCGGCAGGCTGCCGTGCGGACGAAGCTCCAGCGCGCCGCCGCCGGGCGTCAGCTTGTCGTTCAGAATGACGTCTTCCCACCAGTAGCGGAAATCGTCGGCCGTGAACGGCTGGCCGTCGGACCATTTATGGCCCTCGCGTAGCGTGAAGGTGAAGACGGTGTCGTCCTCGGACTGGAAGGAAGCCAGGATGTCCGGCTGGAACTGCAGGTGCTTGTTGTAGCCGACCAGGCGGGCATAGCCGTAGATCGTCATGAAGCGGATGTCGCGCTGGCTGCCGATGATGGTGCGCACCGTGCCGCCGTAGGCACCGGGTTCGAGCCCCATCTCCTTGAGATTGACGATACGCGGGCGGGCGGGAATGCGCTCGGCCATCGGCGGCAGGCTGCCTGATGTCAGCCGCTCCTCGAGGAATTCCGGCTCGCTGGCCTGTCCGGCGCGAAGCGCAGCTGGCGCGATCGCAGCACCGACGAGGCCGCCGAGAAAGACGCGACGCGTCACCATCAGCGCAACTCCCTGATATCGGCGCCCTTGCGGGCGCGCACCAGATGGCCGTCGCCGAGGTCGGCATAGGCAAGCTCGGAAGCGTCGTCGTGCTCGGCGGTGAAGGTCACGCCCCAGTTCTGCTTGTCGGCGGCGCCGTTTTCCCTGAGCGCCTTGAAATCGAGCGGCCGGTCGAGATCGGGGAAGGGGACGGCGGCGAGCAGCGATTTCGTATAGGGGTGCACCGGATCGCGCAGGATGATCTCGCGCGGCGCGATCTCGACGATGCGGCCCTTGCACATCACCGCGATGCGGTCGGCCATGTAATCGACGACGGCGAGATTGTGCGAAATGAACAGATAGGTAAGCCCCAGTTCCTTCTGCAGGTCCTTCAACAGATTGAGGATCTGCGCCTGCACGGAGACGTCGAGCGCCGAGACCGGCTCGTCGAGAATGACGAGCTTCGGGCCGAGCGCGAGTGCGCGCGCGATACCGATGCGCTGGCGCTGGCCGCCCGAAAAACTGTGCGGGTAACGGCTGAGATAACGCTTGTCGAGGCCGATTGCCGCCATCAGCCCCTCGACCTTGCGCTTGCGCTCGTCGCTGTCGCCGCGGTCATGGATCTCGAGCGGTTCACTCAGGATGTTGCGCACCGTCATGCGCGGCGAGAGCGAGGAGACCGGATCCTGGAACACCATCTGGATCTTGGTGCGCATGTCCTGCAGTTCGGAGCCCCTGACGGAGAGGACGTCGACGACCTCCTTGCCGTCGTTAAACACCACCGCGCCGCTATCCGGCGTGATGGCGCGCATCAGGATCTTGCTGAGCGTCGTCTTGCCGCAACCGGACTCGCCGACCAGACCAAGACATTCGCCGCGGCGGATGTCGAAGCTGACGTCGTCGACGGCCCGCAGGACGGTGGCTTCGTGCTTGCCGAAGAAACTGCGCTTGCGCGTCTTGTAGGTCTTCGAGAGGTTGGCGACGGATAGCAGGATGCCCGGCGCCTCCGCCTGCAGCGGCTTCTTCTTGCCGACCAGGGCTTCGAGATTGACCGTTACATCGCGCAGCGCTTTCAGCCGCTCGCCGGGTTTCATGTCGAAATGCGGAACGGCGGCCATCAGGCCCTTGAGATAGGGATGCTGCGGATTGCGGAAGATCGCCTCGACCGGTCCCGCTTCCATGATCTCGCCGTGATAGATGACGACCACCTCGTCGGCCATGTTGGCGACGATGCCGAGATCGTGGGTGATGAGCAGCATCGCCATGCCGAGCTTGGCCTGCAGCTCGCGGAGCAATTCGAGGATCTGCGCCTGGATCGTCACGTCGAGCGCCGTCGTCGGCTCGTCGGCGATCAGCAGCGCCGGCTTGCAGATCAGCGCCATGGCGATCATCGCGCGCTGGCGCATGCCGCCGGACAGTTCGAACGGATACATGTCGTAGGTGCGATGGGGGTTGGAAAAGCCGACCAGGCCGAGCATCTCCTCGGTCTTTTCACGGGCTTCCCGCTTGTCGGCTTCGGTGTGGATCAGCAGCACTTCGCTGATCTGGTTGCCGATCGTATGCAGCGGCGAGAGCGAGGTCATCGGCTCCTGGAAGATCGTCGCCATGCGCCGGCCGCGCAGGTCGCGCATTTCCTCGCTGTCGCGCGGAAAGGACAGGATATCGGTCGTGGAGCCGTCGAGCGGATCGGTGAACAGGATGCTGCCCGTGGCCTTGGCCGGATTGGGCAGGATCCCCATGATCGACTGGCTGATCACCGATTTTCCCGAGCCGGATTCACCGACGAGAGCGGTGACCTTACCCGGAAGAATGCGAAGATTGGCTTGTTTTACGACCCGTAACCGGTCACCGAAAACCGAGAAGGAGACGTCGAGATTTTCAATACGCAACAGATCCGCTGCAGACGCCATGCCAATGAAATTCCCCAGTCTTCTATGTTCCCGTTAAGTCACACTATCGTACCGCAAACGGGGTGTCTAGCTGATGACAATCATAGAAAAACCCCCACGTCCCGCCGAAGTTCCCAAGGCGTGACGCGCGGATTATGACAAGGGTTCTAGGCTGTTACTGGATGAATTTCTCCATGCTGGTGCGCTCGACATGTTTCTTGGCGTCGCGATGCAGGAGAATGACCTGCTCGGCTTCCGAAAGTCCGTTCTGCACGGCCTCGCGGAAGCTCTCGTCGACGTTGATCGCCGGCGCCGGCGCGCGCGGCTGCAGCACCGTCACCTTCTGGCGGATGCCGCGCAGCTTCTCTTCGCCGAGCGTCGTCCACTCGCCGCCGCAATAGCCGGCGAAGGCCTGGCTGGCGACGACCTCGCGGCCATATTTCTTGGTCAGGATCTGCAGACGTTGGACCTCGTTGACCGCCGAGCCGAAGGCCGAGAAGGTCAGGCGGTCCTTGAGGCCGACATTGCCGAACATGACGTTGCCGACATGCAGGCCGATGCCGTAGCCGACCCTGGTCAGGCCCTTCTGCTCGCGGTCCCTGTTGAGTTCGGCGACCCGCGCCTGCGCCTGATGCACGGCCGAAAGCGCCGCCTCGCAGGCAATTTTCGATGGGTCCTTATGGCGTCCGCAAGGATAGACGGCGAGAAAGCCGTCGCCGAGGAAACTCAGGATCTCGCCGCCATTGCGGTTGAAGGGGGCGGCGATCGCGTCGAAGAACTGGTTCAGCGTGTCGATATAGGCCTGCCGGCCTTCCTTTTCGGCATAGACGGTGGATTCGCGCATGTCGCCCATGACGAGGGCTGCGCGGATCGTCTCACCGTCGCCGCGGCGGATTTGGCCGTTCAGCACCCGCTTGCCGGCGTCGCCGCCGAGATAGGTGGTCAGCATGTTGTTGGCGAGCTTGCCGAGCACCGCCATCTTGGCGGCGACCGCCAGATGGTTCTGCATCCTGAGCAGCGCATCGATCATGTCGTCGGAAAAGCCGGTGTTGTGGTCCGTCGACCAGGAACCCATCATGCCCTGCACCGAGCCGTCGCCGAAGGGCTGCACGAAGGCGAGGTAATCGGTGATGCCGTCCTTGCGCAGGTCCTCGAAAATCGGAAATTCGTTCGGCCCATCCTGGATCAGCCGGCGTCGGATGTGCTGCAGATTGTTGTCGAGCAGGTAATAATACGGGCTCTGCAGGAAGCGGTCCGGCTTTTGCCCCGCGGGCATGCGAAAGCCCTCGATGGTGACGCCGCTGGCGCGCCGCCAGGTGAAGCTCAGCGCATCGTAGAGCGGGTGCAGCATCGAAAAGGAAAGATGCACGCGCGCGAGCGGCAGGCCCGCGGCAGTCAGCCTTTCGCAAAAACCGCGGACAATGTTTTCAAGCTCGTCTCCGGCCAGCGAAGAGTTCGTCAGCCATTCAGCGACCCGGTCCAACAGGATGGACGACACGCTGGATTCGATCGTGCTCATTCTCGGTATGATCCTCATAAGGCACGCCATCCCCAAGAGCCAAAAGTCCCCCCGGCCGGCCCATTTTCATGCGCAGGTCACAAGGAAATCAGGATGTACGAGCGGTATTACTGTGTCAACGGATCCGCCGAAAGCCCGGCGGCGGCGCCCCTCGACTCCCCATGGCGGGATCGGACGGGTAATCCTTTCCAGGTGGTTCAATATCGAAAGTCAAAATAGGGATGCTGCAAGTGCGAAACAATGGGATCTATATTTTTTTGTGCGCTGAAGTTGCAGCAAACAGCATGGCCTGAGTCATTTCCGCAACACCCGACCAAGGGCGTTGTGCTGTTAGGAGATCGGCTGACGAGGGGCAGTCATCGACGCGAACAGGACAGCAGCACCGCCAGCGTGAGAGGAAGATCCGCGCCTGGGTTTAATTTGCCTGGATCATGCATTAGATCAACCTTCTCTTCCCCGTTTGAAAGATCCCGCCTTGGCCAGCTCCTCCTTCGATACGCTTTTGCAGAAGATCGAAACTCGCACGGCTCGCGCCGGCATCATCGGGCTTGGCTATGTCGGCCTGCCGCTGGCGATGGCGGTGGCGCGCAGCGGCTTTGCTGTCACCGGCTTCGACATCGACCCGGGCAAGATGGTGGCGCTCGATGCCCGCCGCTCCTATATCGACTCGGTGACCGACGCAGCACTTTCGGCCGAGATCGATGCCGGCCGCTTCAAGGCGACGAACGATTTCGCCGGACTTGCCGAGTGCGACGTTGTCATCATCTGCGTGCCGACGCCGCTCACCAAGCATCGCGATCCCGACCTTTCCTTCGTCGAGGCGACGTCGCGCTCGATCGCCGCGCATTTGCGCCCCGGTCAGCTCGTCGTGTTGGAATCGACCACCTATCCCGGCACGACCGATGACGTGGTGAAGGTCATTCTCGAAGGCACCGGGCTGAAATCCGGCTCGGACTTCTTCGTCGGCTTCTCGCCGGAGCGCGAGGATCCCGGCAACCAGCATTATCATACCGCCACGATCCCGAAGGTCGTCGCCGGCGACGGGCCCGAGGCGCTGGCGCTGATGAAGGCATTCTATGGTGCGGCGGTATCCTCGGTCGTTCCCGTCTCTTCGAATGCGACGGCCGAGGCCGTGAAGCTCACCGAAAACATCTTCCGCTCGGTCAATATCGCTCTCGTCAACGAACTGAAGACCGTCTACGCGGCCATGGGCATCGACGTCTGGGAAGTCATCGACGCCGCCAAGACCAAGCCCTTCGGCTACATGCCGTTTTATCCCGGCCCCGGCCTTGGCGGTCATTGCATCCCGATCGATCCCTTCTACCTCACCTGGAAATCGCGCGAATACGAGCTGCCGACCCGCTTCATCGAGCTCGCCGGCGAGATCAATTCGGCAATGCCGCGTTATATCGTCGGCAAACTTGCCGAAGCACTCGACATCCGCGCCGGCAAGGCGCTGAGCCGCAGCAGGGTGCTGGTGCTCGGGCTTGCCTATAAGAAGAACGTCGCCGATATCCGCGAGAGCCCGTCGCTGCGGCTGATCGAGATCATCGAGGAGCGTGGCGGACACGCGGACTACCATGATCCCTTCGTCGCCGAGATACCGCCGACGCGCGAATACCAGGCGCTGAAAGGCCGCAAGTCGGTCACGCTGACGCCTGATACCATTGCCGGCTATGATGCGGTGCTGGTCTCGACCGATCACGACAGGGTGGATTATACGGCGCTCGCAAATAGCGCCCCGCTGATCATCGACACGCGCAACGTATTCAACCGGCTCGGACTTTCGGCCGATCACGTCATCAAGGCATGATGGAAACGCCTTTGCTCGGAATCAATTCAAGGGCGAAAGATCCGAGCCAAACAAGCGAGCAGAGCGGAAAGGGCGAACCGGAAGTCTTTCCGTTGTCGATGGTTTTGCGGGGCCTGCCCCGAGATAACCGCATATGGGCCAGGCGGCTCGATCAGTAGCGGGCGGGACATGATGGCGGCTGCCGTCACCATCCGGCAAATGTTGGGGTCAGCCCATCGGCCTACGAGGAGGCCTGTGAAGCCCCCGGGCAAGTCGGGGCGGCGAACGCAATCGCCTGCATCCACGAACGGGCGGGCCACATCAATTCGGCTGGCGGCCACCTTCGGGATTTGACAGCGAAGGCGCGGCGAGTTTTCGCAAGAGCCGATGTGTTTACGCAGCCAAGGCATCGCAATTCAAAACGTCTCCCGTTGGCAGGCGTCTGATCATCTCGGCGCCAGCCTCTGTCCTGAGGTTCCGTTCCGCCTTCTCTGCCATCCGCGGCCGACGGCCGTCTCATTCAACGCTTCGCCACTGCCCATGGCGACCCAGCGCAATCGATCCGGGAACATTTCGGACAGGATTGCGATCAGGTGAGCCAGCACCAGCTTCCCGGTATGGCGAGGCTCCCGAACGGGACTGTTGTTTTCGCCATGACTGCGCCGAGCGGGGCCCAGTTATTCCCGGAATTCCCCTGCCTCGAGCTCCACGGCGCAAGGTGATCCGAGGTTATCACAGCCTGAAATCCGGCCCCCTCCGCTGCCTGGACGCGCTCCAGGAGCTGCCTAGGAGAGAATTGCTCGTGCGAAGCGTGGTAGCCGATCAGCATAGCTTGACGAAGAAAAAGCCCCCGCCATACTAGGACTAATCGACATTCACCGCAGCCAGATCATTGCGGCGAGGAGATAGACGAATCCTTCGAAATGGATTGTTCTGCGGTCGTATCGAGTGGCGAAACGTCGGAAGTGCTTCATACGGTTGAAGCATCGTTCGATGCGGTTACGATCTTTGTAGGCGGCTTCGTCGTGGGGGATGATGATCTTGCGCGAGCGGTTTGACGGGATGACTGCTTCGGCTCCCATGCTGGTGATTGTTTCCCGCAAGGCATTGCTGTCATAAGCTTTATCAGCCAGCACGGCATCGCCGCTCTGTCCCTTCAGAAGAGCCGGCGCTTGCGTGATGTCGCCCACCTGACCGGCGGTTACGATGAAACGCAGCGGTCGGCCAAGGGCATCAACCAGCATATGGATCTTGGTGGTCAGTCCGCCTCGGGAACGCCCCAACGCCTGATCCTTGGCCCCCCTTTTCCGGAGGCGGCTTGCTGATGGGCGCGAACGATCGTGCTGTCGATCATCAGATACTGGTTGTTGCGGTCTGCTGTCAGCGCCTCGAACACCCGCTCCCATACGCCGGCATGGCACCAGCGGCTGAAACGCTTATGCACCGTCTTCCATTTGCCATAGCGCTCCGGCAGGTCGCGCCAATGTGCGCCGGAGCGCAAAACCCACAGGCAACCATTGATGAACAGACGGTTGTCCGAGCCGCTACGCCCCGGGTCGCCAATCTTACCAGGCAATAAGGATGCAATCTTGAGCCACTGAGCGTCGCTCAGTTCATACCGCCTAATCGACATCATCGACCTCCGTGACTAACACGGTGCTCTATGAATCAGCGATCAAGCGATTTGGGAATCCTGAATGTCGATTGGACCTAGCGGGGGCGGGTACACGATTACTTGTTCAGCTCCGTTGCCATCTGAAGATGATGCTCCAAAGCCGGCCGGGTTTTTGCCGCCCAAGCCTTCAGCTCGGCATTTTCACCCTCGTCGCCGTAACGCTTGAATAGATCGACCGCGTCCTCATGCACGTCTTCCTGGTCAGAATGATACTGCTTGGTGAAGTCATCGCCCTGAAGTTTCGCCAGATCGTCCAGCATTCCCTGATGAGAAGAGGACATGGCTGCGGGGATCGTCCCCTTCACCTTTCCGGATGTGACCATAGCCTTCAACTCGTCCGACGTCTTCTGGTGGTCGGTCAGCATCTGCTGTGCAAATGCCTTGGTCTTGTCGTCCGACCGTTCCAGGGCGAGCTTGCTGGATTCAATCTCGAACATGTCGCTGCTGGCCGCCTCGACGACGAAATCTTCGGTCTTCGGTGCGACACCCATGACGGAGTTGACGCCGGTTTTCTCGGCTGTGGACTGGGCGAAGGTAGCGGATCCGGCGGTTGCCATGAGGATAGATGCCAGAATGAGGGTTTTTTTCATGCAGGATGCTCCCGTTGTCGATCGCCCCATAAACTTTCGCGACGCAATCGAGTTCCGAAAGAAGGAACAATTTCATATCCCCATGGTTTGCAGCGCAAGCAGGGAGAGCAGTAATGGTAGCCAATGACATTTTGAACGAGGACGTTTCGGATTTCGCGACCCGGCTTGAGGCGATGACGAGCGATGAGGTTTTTGCTGCCATGAGCTCGCTGGAAAAGCATAGCGAGCATGACATCAGGGATAGGGAGGAAACCCTGTCACGGATTACGCTCGTGGAAGAAGAGATCGAGCGGCGCTTTCCTGGGCAAATGCTGACCCCTTACCGGGACTGGAAGAAAGAGCAGCCTCTGCTGTCCTGAGTTACCTCGGCAGATAACGATAAGCCAAACAGGCTACGGATCAAATGGACCAAGACCAGCTGTCAATATCTCGGACACTCGGGGTCACCGCCGATTTCGATGCGGCGCTTGAGGTTCGGCGTCGCATCGATTTCCTGGGCCGTTATCTGCGCCAGGCTTCCTGCCGAACTTTCGTTCTTGGGATAAGCGGTGGCGTCGACTCGCTTGTCGCCGGTCTACTCGCGCAAGCCGCAGTCTCGGAAGTTCGAGCGGATGGATGCGATGCGCAGTTCATTGCAGTTCGACTGCCGTATGGTGTCCAGGCCGACGAGACAGACGCGCAAAAGTCGCTAGACGTCATTGGCCCGGATCGTGTCGTCACGGTCGATATACAGCCAGCAGCAGACGCCATGCTCGACGCGGTCATGGCCGAGGGAGAAGATCTGGTGGAGCCGGCTCGCAAACATTTCCATCTCGGCAACATCAAAGCACGCCAGCGAATGGTCGCGCAGTACGCGCTGGCTGGGTCAACCAGAGGATTGGTGATCGGGACTGATCAAGCGGCCGAAGCTCTCATGGGGTTCTTCACGAAGTTCGGCGATGGAGCAGCTGACATATTGCCGCTTGCCGGCCTGACCAAGCGACGGGTGAGGGCCATGGCCGAGCATATGGGCGCTCCGCGGGAACTGGTATTCAAGGTGCCGACTGCGGACCTTGAATCTGACGCGCCTCTTCGTCCCGATGAAGATGTCTATGGCGTCACCTACGACAACATTGATGATTTTCTCGAGGGGAAGGCGATCGCCGAGCCAGCAAGGAAGCGTATTCTCAAAACTTACTGGGCAAGTGCGCACAAACGCGCGCTGCCCGTGGCGCCGATCGACGAAAGAGCGGGGTGAAAAGCGTCGGCCGCCGTTGGGAACCGCAGTCTGTGATGTTGGTTCGTGTTGGAGGGAGGAGACGATGAACGACAGCCACTGGATTCACTTGTGCATCGATATGCAGCGGATGTTCGCGGAAAACACGCCCTGGCATGTGCCGTGGATGAAGGAGGTCTCGCCTCGGATCCAGGAAATTTCGCAGCGCTATCCGCAGCGCACGGTGTTCACGCGCTTCGTGCCGCCCAAGCGGGCAGAGGACATGCATGGCATGTGGCGGAGCTACTACGAGAAATGGGACACCATGACCCTCGAACGACTGGGACCAGACATGGTCGATCTCGTCCCGTCACTCAAGGCGTTGGTTCCACCCGCCCGGATCTTCGACAAGATGACCTATTCTCCGTGGACCACCGGCGAGCTTCACCGCGTCCTGGCAGGGGAAGGGGTTCAGACCCTTGCGATCTCGGGCGGGGAGACGGACGTATGTGTGCTGGCCGCAGCCCTTGGAGCTATTGACCTTGGCTATCGTGTCATCCTTCTGAAGGACGCCGTTTGTAGCGGTGCCGATGATACTCATGACGCCTCGCTCGAATTGTTGGGGGATAGGTTCTCGGTGCAGTTGGAAATCTCGTCGACGGAGGACGTTCTCCGCCAGTTATGAACAAGCGCTGGAATCTTCCGGCGCGCAGCTACCTTCTCTTGCCGGACAGCGAAGTCAGATCTCCCATCCCTACAAGGACCGTAGATTCGCGGCGCGTCGCGGACTTTTTGACACGGGAACTCACCATGTTCAGTCACATCATGATCGGCGCTCGCGACCTTGAGACAATGGTTTCATTTTTCGACGATGTCTTGGCACCACTCGATCCGCGGCGAGTCGTCGAGTTAGAAGACGTGGCAGGTGTCATCCGGCGTAAACGCGAAAGGCGTTGGCCGCGGTTCGCTCTTCGGCGCCCGATCAATGGTTTGCGGGCGACATGCTACCTTGACAACACGCACGACCGTCGTCTGTCCGGTATCGTCAACACCGGCCTTTCGACCAGCCACCACCTTAATCAAATCACGAAGCTTTCTGGCAAGCCTATAGCTACGACGCCAACCGCAATCTTCTCCGAGGGTGAGCGGACTTACTCCCTTTCTGTTGTTAAGGCAGATTTCATCACCGCGCTCTAAGCTGCTGATCTTGCCACAACCATTTCGGGGGCGGATTGGATGAGTTCTAAGGGAGGACTATCTTGAAGAGTTTTGTTGCCGCGGCTATCGCAATCGGTGTCATGTGCTCCTGCGCTTCTGTCGCATCCGCGCAGACCAAAGGCGACTGGGTTCTCGGAAACTACAAGGGGGCCGGTTATTGGTTCCCTGGCGTTATCGACAGCGCCTTGGGCGGGAAGGTCACGATCCGATATGATGACGGCGATAAGGAAACTGTTTCCTTGAGCGATGTGCGTCCTTACGACTGGGTCATCGGGATGAAGGTAGAGTGCAACTACAAGGGTGCTGGCGATTGGTATGCGGGCAAGATCACCTCGCTTGGCGGCGAGAAGATCGGTATTGCCTATGATGAGGGCGACAAGGAAACCACGCGGACCGGTCGCTGCCGTTCACGATAAAGTCTTTGCTTGAACCAATGCGAGATCAGCCCGTCGCCGTCAAAGCGATGGGTTTATTTTTCTTCGGGCGATCACGTTTGATGCGGCGCCGTCGCAAGCACCTTGCCGGTCATCCGGCTTGCGGCCACCGCATAACCGCCGGCCGCGCCGTCGATGAAATGCATGTGGTCGCGTGAGATCGGCGTCGGCACGAAGCAGGTCATCAGCGCCGAGGCCTGCCGATGCAGGCCGTAGCGGGCAATGCCCTTGGCGCGTGCCGCTTCCAGCAGCGTCTCGATCCGCTTCAGATGTTCGGCGTCGACGTCGATCGTCATCTTCAGCCCGTCATCGAACTTGCGGAAATCGGAATTGCCGGCGACGTCGCGCTTGTAGCGGCGGGCGTCGAAGCGGCCGAGCGGAATGCCGAGCTTGTAGAACACGACGGTGATGGCGAGCTGCAGGAAGATGATGAGCTTCTGTCGCAATCGCCGCCCAGCCGGCGCGGTGGCCTCGGCCTCGCGGTTGATGCCGTGCAGCGAGAAGGCAAGGTCCGGACCATCCGCCGGCACCGGGTGGCTGTCCCGGTTCTGCTCGGTGGTGATGGCGACGATGCCGTTGACGAGGTCCCGGAATTCCTGCCCTGGCCGGCCTTCGCCGGGCACCGCGATGATCGAGACGATCTCGCCGTGCCTGGCGTCGATCGGGCTCCAGCGGCAGGAAAGGCCGGTCAGATCCGGGCGCGTCCCCGGCGCCGCGCGGGCAATGCCGTACCGGTCGAGCTTCATCTGTCTTTCGGCCCAGCTGGTGCCGCCGCCCCAGAACATCGCATAGGTGACATAAGGGCTTACGGAGTAACGGGCGACGCGAACGTCGAGGCCCTCGGCGCGGGTATCGGCGACCGGCACGATGGCGATGCGCAGCATCAGGCCCAGATCCTCCTCGACCCAGGTCTGCACGGCGGCAAGGGCGTCGCGCGCCTGCTTTTCCAATGATCCCGGAAGCGCAATCAGCGCGCCGTCGCCGCCGAAGACGAAGGGATAATCGCCCTTACCGACGGAATTCAACACCGCTGAAATGACGCTGGCGCCCGCCATGTTGACGTCCTTGTAACGGCCGGCGGCGATCGCCGGCGTCGAGCCGACGATGTCGGCCAGCGCCAGCACCCAACCATCCGGCAGCGGCCGGTAGTTGGCGGCGTCGGTGACGCCCTCGAATTGGCTGAAGAGCGGCACTTCGGCAAAGAAGGTTTCGTCGGTCACGGTTTTCATATCGTCCAGCTTAGCACAGACCCATGTCGCCACTGCAACGCCAATTCCCATTTACGGCAATCGACGTGGCAAGGTTTCATGTGCTAGAGCATTTCGTGCTTTTTCGGACCCACGGAAACGCTCTATCTTTTTGTTTTTACGCAATTCCGGACGCAAAACCGCTCTCGCACTTTTGCTGGAATTCCACCAGGACCGCCGATGATTTCATGACGGATATAGATTAGATGAGCCGCCTAGACAGCTTCATTCGCCGGTTGACGGCCCAGCGAGACATTTTGAACTCGATCATCGATCTGGTGGGGGAAACGCCAGGCCCGGTGCTGGAGTTCGGACTTGGCAACGGCCGCACCTATGATCATCTGCGCGAGAACTTTCCTGGCCGGCGCATCGTCGCTTTCGACTGGGAAGTCCGTTCCTATTCGGCCTCGACACCAGCGGCAGAAGACATGGTGACCGGCAATATCCGCGAGTCCGGCCAGGCCTTCGTCGGCATCGGCGCGGCCCTTGCCCATGCCGATATCGGCACCGGCCATGACGAGATCGACGCGGTGACGCTGACCTGGCTGCCGCAACTGATGGCCGGCGTGCTTGCCCATAACGGCATCGCCGTCAGCGGGCTGCCGCTGGAGCATCCGGAGCTGGTGGGGCTGCCGCTGCCTGACGGCATCAAGGAAGGCCGTTATTTCCTTTACCGGAAGACGTAAAGGACAGCATCGGCCTGACTTGCATGATCCCTGAAATCGCCATCGATTGAGGGATAAAATCATGCAGCCATTCAAAGTACTACAGCGCCGCGGCTCTCGAAAAGACGCGGCGCTCTCGCGTTTTGGTTCACGCCACCAGACCCTTGGTCAGTTCCAGCGCCTGGCGCTCGAACAGCCGGCGATAGATACCGTTATTGAGCCTGATCAGCGCCTGGTGGTCGCCTTCTTCAACAATCTTTCCCTTGTCGAAGACCAGCAGCCGGTCGAGCGCCCGCACCGTGGACAGCCGATGGGCGATCACCAGCGTCGTGCGGCCGTTCATCAGGCGTTCCATGGCCTGCTGGATCTGCACTTCGCTTTCGCTGTCGAGGCTAGATGTCGCCTCGTCCAGGATCAGCACCGGTGCATCGGCCAGGAAGGCACGGGCAATGGCGACACGCTGCCGCTCGCCGCCCGACAGCTTGACGCCGCGTTCGCCCACCATCGTCTCATAGCCCTTGGGAAGGTCCATGATGAAGTCGTGGGCGCTCGCCTGTTTTGCCGCCTGTTCGATCTCGCGCCGCGAGGCGTTCGGCCTGGAATAGGCGATGTTTTCCGCCAGCGTACGGTGAAACAGGATGGGCTCCTGCTGCACGATCGCGATCTGGCCGCGCAGGCTTGATTGCCTGACCGCTGCGATATCCTGTCCGTCGATGCGGATTTGGCCCGAGTTGACGTCATAGAGGCGCTGGATGAGCTTGACGAAGGTCGTCTTGCCGGAACCCGAATGTCCCACCAGGCCGACGCGCTCACCCGGCTTGATGGTGACCGAAAAGTCGTCATAAAGCGGCGTGGGATGGGCGCCATACTGGAAGGTGATGCGATCGAAGACGATCTCGCCCTCGCCAATCCTGATCGGCGTGGCGTTGGGCTTGTCCTCGATGCCGAGCGGCATCTTGTCGAGCAGCACCAGTTCTTCCATGTCGTTGACGGCACGCTGCAGATTGCGGATGTCCTGGCCGACATTGCGCAGATAGCCCTGCAGAACGAAGAACATCGCCAGCACGAAGGTGATGTCGCCAGGCGTCGCCAGCCCCTGCCGCCACATGACCAGGCCCGTTCCCAGAATACCTGCCTGCATGGAAACCATCAGGAAGCCCTGGATCGTGCCGCTCAGCGTGCCGCGCTTCCATGTCCGACGCGTCCGGCTGTCCCATCTGGCCATCACCTGGCGCAGGCGTGCCTCTTCGCGGGTCTCGGCGCCGAAGGCCTTGACCACCGAATTGCAGCTGATCGCATCCGCCAGCGCGCCGCCAAGCTTGGTGTCCCAGGCATTGGCAAGCCGTGCCGCCGGCGACACGAAGCCCATGGAAAGCGCCACGGTCACGCCGATATAGATCAGCGAGCCCGCAGCCACGATCAGGCCCATGATCGGCCAGTAGCTGCCGAGCACGATACTGGCGCCAACCAGCATGACGATGGAGGGCAAAAGGGCCACCAGCAGCAGGTCGTTGAGCTGGTCGAGTGCCCACATGCCGCGGGTGATCTTGCGCACTGTCGAACCGGCAAAGCTGTTGGCGTGCCAGTCGGTCGAAAACCGCTGCACCTTGTGGAAACCGTTATTCGTCACATCCGCCATGGTGCGCAGCGTCAGCCGGATGATGCCGTTGAAGATGAACCAGCGCAGTGCCACGCTGGTCAGGGCGAGCGCCACGACAACGACGAAGGCGCGCAGCGCCCGCTCAGCCGCATTGCCGCCGGCGATGGCATCGACGATCTGGCCGGAAAACACCGGCACCATGACTTCGGCCAGCGTGCTGGCAATGACCAGCACGATGATGATGCCCACCAGTACAGGCCGATGGCGCCAATGATGGAAAACAAAGCCGAGCACATGGCGATAGGCATCGGCGCGGAAATCGAGCTTCTTGCGAGTCATTTTAATCGCTCGGCGCCGTGTCGGCAGCCGGTCCTCAGGATAGAGAGTTGGATGGCACGGCCCAAGCGGGAGACGAAATAACCCCGTCAGATCAATCGGGCTATGAATTAAGGGAAAACCGCATGTCGGGCGCGCTTGCGGCGGGCCGCGAATGGAAATGACCTAGTGTCGGGACATTCCGCAAGGGAAGGTTTCGATGATTGCTGGCATGCAACGCCTCCCTATGTTTGAACTAAAGCGGTGAGCGTTTTGTACCGAAGCATTTCGCCCTTGCCAAGCGGATATTTGCAACCTTACAGAAAGTGATGCGGAAACGACACAGCTTGTGCGCTTGCAAGATGACGGTGCGGCCGGCCCGTTCGCCCAAAACGGCATCGACAAAGACCGTTATTCCACTACCGCAGGACGTAATCGCCGCTTAGGAAGCGCAGGAATAGGATGTGGCCGGGCGCGCGGACAGTTTTGCCTCGAAGTCGGCGGCGATCTTGTCCAGCGTGACGCTGTCCAATCGCTGCAGCAGCAGGGCCTGGGCCTCCTTCATCGCGTCGCCGAGAACGACATTCACCGCCTGTTCCACCAGGCATTCCGGCTGGTCGTCGGCCGGGCCGATGGCGAAGAGGTGCGGTTCGCCGATGGCACGGTAGACGTCGAGCAGGGTGATCTCGGACAGCGGACGCACCAGCGTCCAGCCGCCGCCATGGCCCTTTTCGGAGCGGACGTAGCCCTGTTCGCGAAGGCCGGCCATGGTGCGGCGGACGACGACGGGATTGGTGTTCAGCATCTTGGCTATCATGTCCGAGGTCGCCGAATGCTGGTGCTTATCCATGTGGATCAGCACGTGTAGCATGCGTGAAAGGCGGCTGTCATTGCGCATGATTCTCTTCCTGTCGATCGGGCGGGTCATTATCGCAAGCCGATCGTAACAAGACAAGTAACATGATGCTTGACGGCGTCATGTCATGTAACTTATGTTGAGTCATGAGTTCAATATCCAAGGAGAGCCCCATGTCGTTCGACGCCATCATCATCGGCGGAAACTTCGCCGGCCTTTCGGCCGCGATGCAGCTCGCCCGGGCGCGGCGGCGGGTTCTGCTCGTTGATGCCGGCGCGCCGCGCAATCGGTTTTCTGAAGCCTCGCACGGGTTCTTGGGCCAGGACGGCCAGACGCCGGCGGCGATCATGCGGGAGGGCAAACGGCAGCTTTCGCTTTATCCGACGATCACCATCCGCCAGGGGAACGTCGTCCGGGCGCGGGGCGATGGTGACGCCTTCATTGTCGGCACCGAAGACGGCGGCGAAGAACGAGCCGCGCGCATCGTGCTTGCAACCGGCGTCAGCGACACGCTGCCCGAAATCGCCGGCCTGCAGGAGCGATGGGGCCGCTCCGCGCTGCACTGCCCTTATTGCCACGGTTTTGAGGTCAGCGGCGGCAAGCTCGGTGTCCTTGCAAACCATCCGCATTCGGCCCATTCGGCCGTAATGATCCCGGACTGGGGAGCGACGACCTTTTTCACTCAAGGGCTGTTCGAGCCCGATGAAGAGCAGTTGGTGAAGTTGACTGGCCGTGGCGTCCGGATCGAGCGCAGCCCAATCGTGGACCTGTTGGGCGACGATCCGAAGCTTGAGGCCGTTCGCCTCGCCGATGGCCGCATCCTGCCGCTCGACGCCGTATTCGTCGCGCCAAAAACGACGATGGCGAGCCCGGTTGCCGAACAGCTTGGCTGCGCCTTCGACGACGGCCCGTTTGGGCCGGTCATTCGCACCGGTGAGAATAAGGAAACCACTATCAAGGGTGTCTTCGCCGCCGGCGATGCGGCAAGCGCCATGCACAATGCCACACTCGCCTCCGCCTCAGGCGTGCTGGCCGGCGTGCATTGCCATCAATCGCTTGTCATGCAGTCGGTCGCATAGGGCGCAAACATCACGTTCGGGCGGCTCGGGCAGTTGGCCGGTCGAGAGGCCATTCGTGCCAAGCGGGCAAGTTCGGGAGAGGGTGATAAACCGCAGCAATGCCGCAATGTGCGTACGCGAAAGACATGCTGGCCTGCCTTCCGCTCGCCGCGCTCTTAGGCGCGGTCTTTTATGCATTGACATGGCGAGGCGTTCGCCTGTTCCAGCAGCGAGGAAAGCGGCGGAGAAGGTGGGATCCAAAGAGGCGAGGCGCGCAGACCCCTGCGAAGATCTTAATGTCCACGAGTGCCGTCGCCGCGAACTCGTAGATGACTACGACCGGCTGCTTTTCCGCCGGCTCGCCATCAGAACCGCGGATCCGGCCACGCCAGAGATCGCCGAACCGAGCAGAATGCCGATCTTGACCTTGTCCTGTACGGCTGGGTCATCGAAAGCGAGAAGACCGATAAAGAGACTCATCGTGAAGCCGATGCCGCAAAGAAGCGCGACACCGGTCATCTGCGTCCAGTTCGCCATTGCCGGAAGCTGCGCAAAACGTAGCTTCACCAGGAGACCAACGACGGAGAGAACCCCAAGCAACTTGCCAGCAAACAGTCCGGCGGCGACGCCAATTGTATGAGGGTCTCCCAAACTCGAGATGGACGTGCCGCGAAGGGAAACGCCGGCGTTGGCCAAGCCAAAGAGTGGGACGATGATGAATGCCACTGGTCGATGAAGCAGGTGTTCGAGCCGGTGCAGCGGAGATTCTTCGTCGCTAGCCTCCGGAGCGCCGGGAGAAAGCTTAACCGGTATCGTCAAGGCCAGCAGCACGCCCGCAAGCGTGGCGTGGATCCCGGAGGTGAACATCAACACCCACAAGGCGACGCCAAGGCCGAGATAAAGCGTCAGCGTCTTCACGCCGGCTCGGTTCATGAAAAACAGCAGGGCAAGGACCGCGGCGGCTCCGGCAAGGGCCAGGAGGTTGAGACCGTTTGTATAGAAGAGTGCGATGACGAGGACGGCGCCGAGGTCGTCGATAATGGCAAGCGCCGCCAGAAAGATTTTCAGGGACGCCGGAACCCGGTTGCCAAAGAGCGACAGCACTCCGAGCGCGAAGGCAATGTCGGTGGCCGTCGGGATCGCCCAGCCGCGGAGGCTTGCTGGCGTCCCGGCATTGAAAGCCAGATAGACGAGGGCTGGGGCGAGCATTCCTCCGGCCGCGGCGGCACCCGGAAGGATTCGCCTGCTCCAGGTCGAGAGCTGGCCGTCGAGCATCTCCCGTTTGATCTCCAGACCGACAAGCAGGAAGAACACGGCCATCAGGGCGTCATTGATCCAGTGCTGCAAGCTCAGTGGCCCGAGGTAAAGATGGAGGGCATGAAAATATGCGCCCGCCAGCGGCGAGTTCGCCACCGCAAGCGCCATCGCCGCGGCAGCCATAAGAACGAGGCCACCAGATGCCTCGCTATCAAGAAATCCGCGCAGAGTGGATTGAATGCGACCGGTCGTGATCGGCAAGGACATGGTTCGCGCTCCCTTCTGGAAGGTTGATCTTCGTCTCCGTCGATTTCGGGGAAGCCCGCGGCGCACGCAGCACACGCCATCCGGAAAGGGATACCTAAAAGCAGCAGGGATTTCCAGGGGCCCCCCGACATCGTTCCAGTGTCGTAACGTTCGACGATGATGGACATCCAGTGTCGATGAGCGCTTCTCATAATAGGCGATGGAGCTTGGGATGCCGCGTCTATCACTGCCTTATATCGTCAGTTCTTCCGAGATGATCGGCAGAAAAAAACCCGCTCCAGCGGGGGAACCACGGAGCGAGCCAGGTGCCCTTGGCGTTCAAACGCCTCAGGAGAGCATCCTCAGATTACACCCACGGTCATGCGAAGTAAAATTATCGGCGGCTCTGATAGGTCCGAAAGCTCCCTCGAGAGATGAACATGGCTTGCCGCGATCGTCATTGGATCCGTTGACGAAAATGTAGGCTGGCTGCCTGCTCTCATGCGACGAGGTCCGACCTAGGGAAGCCTGGACGGAGGCGGTTGAACGTGAGCCTCCGTGCTCGGCGCGCGCGCCCGCAGTCGTGCCCGCGATCGACCTGCTGCAAAGGGGGTGATCTTCGGGCGCGATAGCGCTAGTAAAGGACAACCCCGCCCCGCATCGCCGAGCCCGACATGCCGCCATCCTATCGATATTCCAAGCTCTTTCGCCGCTCCCGCGTCTTATGGGGCTCTTTCTCAATTTGGCGGCCAAGACTGGTGTTTTGGTGCGGGGCCTTGGCAATCGGGGTGATCAGCGTCGGCTTTGCGAAGCTTGCGGATCTGGCGCAGAAGGGCTTCGGGTCTCTCACCTCGTCCGGTGAATGGGCCTTCCTGCTGCCACTTGCGCTGACCCCGCTTGGCTTCATGCTCTCGGCCTATCTGGCGGCGAGGCTGTTTCCGAACTCGCAGGGCAGCGGCATTCCGCAGGCGATTGCCGCCAGGCACCTGAGGGACGACGAAGACCGGACGCGGCTGCTGTCGCTGAAGATCGCCTGCGGTAAGATCGTACTGACGGTGCTCGGGCTCTTCTCCGGCGCCTCGATCGGCCGCGAGGGACCGACTGTCCAGGTCGGCGCGTCGATCATGCTCGCGGTTGCCCGGTTCAGTGGCATGGCGCAGGCGCGCGGGCTGATCCTAGCCGGATCGGCGGCGGGCATTGCGGCCGCCTTCAACACGCCGCTCGCCGGCATCGTCTTCGCGATCGAGGAAATGAGTCGGACCTACGAGTCTCGGGCCAACGGACTGGTGCTGACCGCCGTCATCCTCTCCGGCCTTGCAGCGCTCGGGATTTCGGGAAGCTACAATTACTTCGGCATGGCATCGGCTGCACCCACGGAGCTTCGCGACTGGGGACTGGTTCTGATCTGCGGCGTCGGCGGCGGCGCGCTCGGGGCAGCCTTCAGCGGTTTCGCGCTGCACTTTGGCCAGAAGATCCGCCGCTGGGCGCAGCCACAGCCGCTGAAGCGCATGCTGGCTCTTGCAGGCACCTGCGGACTGACGATCGCAGTTATCGGAGTGGCATCAGGTGGCACGACCTTCGGTACCGGCTATGAGCAGGCACGAACTGCGGTCGAAGGCAACGCCCTGCCTCTGCTCTTCTTCGTCGAGAAGTTCGCCGCAAGCTTCCTGTCGATGCTGTCAGGTATTCCGGGCGGCATCTTTGCGCCGTCGCTCGCCGTCGGCGCCGGTTTCGGCAGCACCGTCGGCTCCCTGCTCGGCACCAGCGTCGCGCTGGCGGCCATCCTCGGCATGGCCGGCTATTTCGCGGGCGTCGTGCAGGCCCCGATGACGGCCTTCGTCATCATCCTGGAAATGACCGGCGACCACCAGGCAGTCATCCCGATCATGGCGGTGTCCATGATCGGTTACGTGACTTCGCGCATTCTTTCGCGCGAACCGCTTTATCATGGCCTTTCGCGCGTCTTCATCGCCGCGGCTATCCGGGCGCGGCGTGCGGTCGAAAGGGAGTCGGAGTAACCTTTAGTTCTGCACGGACGACCCGGCGAATACGCGCGATCATCTGCCGAGTAGTTTGCTGCATGGACCTGACACCTGATGGCACTGTTCGATCTGTCCGGCGGCCTGGCGGCGGCATCCAAAACAGCTACCAGGTGCGTGCGGTTGCTTTCGCGGACATCATTTTAGTGGAGCACGGGAATGAAACGAGCAGCCAGTTGTTCATGCGGCCAGCTTTCGATCACCGCCGACGGAGAACCTGTCAAAATCTCCGCCTGCCATTGCCGGGCCTGCCAACGTCGCACCGGCAGCGCGTTCGGAGTAGCCGTCTTCTTCCACGCCGATCAAATGGAGACGTCCGGGGTGTCGACCAGCTACGTCCGATGGGGCGACAGCGGCAAATCGGTCGAATTCAGCTTCTGCCCGGCATGCGGGTCGACAGTTTTCTGGATTCCGGAATTCAGGAAAGAGCTGGTAGCCGTCGCATTGGGATGCTTCGCCGATCCCTCATCGCTCGCGCCAACGCAAAGCGTCTACGAGGAAAGTCGTCTGGAATGGGTGTCGTTCGATTTGACCTAGATGCCGAATACGGAATGACACGTTAACAGATACTGCCCCGAATGCCGGTAACAAGCAGCCTCTAAGGCAGAAACAGCACGTTGTACTGATCGAATTCGCCCGGCAGGTCGCGGACCTTCATTTCCTCTTCGCGATCCTCGAAGATGACGAGGCAATTCTCGTAGAAGCCTGATAGCATTGATATGAAGGCCTTCGTTCCCTCCGGGCCGTAAAAAAGCGGCGTGAACTCCATGTAGAGCGGCACGCGGCGGGCAAGCAGTGGCCGCATCGACCGGCAGGCGACCGGCTCGTATCCCTCGATGTCCATCCAGACGAGGCCGATCGCGGCCGGGTCGATCGAAAGTCCGGCAAGGATCTCGGAAACCGGCTTCACCGGCACGCTGATCTTCTTGTCTGTCGGGCTTTGACGGATGGCGCTGCTCTTGCCGTGATTGTTGAGGTTGAGAAAGAAGTCGATCTCGCCTTCGTGCTCGCCGGCAGCGCAGTTGACGAGGCGGACCTTCTCCTCCAGCCGATTCTGGCGGATGTTGAGGGCAAGCAGCGGGAAATTGCGCGGATCGGGCTCGATGCTGACGACGTGGGCATAGGTGTCGCTGAGGGCGAAATAGACGGTCTGGGTGCCGATATTGCCACCGATCTCGAGCAGCGTTGCGTCCTTTCGCAAAAGGCCGCGCTCGCGCAGGATGAAGATCAGCCGGTCGACGGCCTCGCGTTCGAAATGGCCCTTCCGGAAGACCTTGCGGCCGATATAGTCCGAAGGCGAGAAAGTCATCAGATGGTCGCCGGCGTCGACCGTCATCGAGACCACCCGCGTGCCGATATTTTCGATCAGCAGACGGCGGCCGAAGCGGGTGTCGAAGAAGCGCGAAGCGGCGGAATTGCGCGCCTTGCGCAGGCGGCGGTTCCAGTATTTGGCGGTCAGCCAGGGCTTGCCGGGCATCAGGCTTTTCCTTCGAGCGGCTCTGCCGCTTTCTCTCTTGGAATGACGTAGACTTTCAAGGGCAGGGCCCGGCCGCGCACGCTGATTTCACGGCTTTCGATGCCGGAAAGGTTAGCACCCGAAAGGCTCGCCACCGGTTCGGAGATGACGATCGCCGCTTCGAATTCCTTGGCAGCTGTTTCCAAACGGCTCGCAACATTGACGGTATCGCCTATCGCCGTCATGCTGCGCACCCGGCCGTATCCCATCGTGCCGACGACGGCCGGGCCGGTGTGAATGCCGATCGCGATCCGCAGCGGCAGCGCCAGTTCGTCGGCGAGTTCCGCTGCGAGTTTCTCGATCTCGGCGACGATCGCTGCTGCAGCATTGAGCGCCTGGCGGCAGGCTTCCTCCGGCGCGGTGTTGAGCCCGAAGAGCGCCATGGCGCCGTCGCCGATGAACTTGTCGAGCCGCCCGCCGGACTGCTCCACCGCCTTGCCGATGATGGCGAAATAGCGGTTCAGCAGGAAGACGACGTCGAAGGGCAGGCGGGTTTCCGTCATTGTGGTGAAATGGCGAATATCGACGAAGAGCACGGCGATCTCGCGCTCGCGGCCGGGGCTCGTCTCCTGGCTGTTTGCGGGAAGGGCCGTCTCGATCGCCGGCACGAGAAGTGGCGCGACGGCAACGTCGCGGTTCGGACGAAGCTGGCAGGCGAGCCGGACATCCGGGCCGGCATTGATGCGCTTCAGCGTCGTCTGCTCCATCTTGTCGGGGATCGGCAGGCTGTCGTAGTCGCCAAGGATCTGCACGCGGCAGGTGGAGCACTGGCCCTTGCCGCCACAGACGGCATAATGCGGCAGGCCGCCGAGCCGGCTCGCTTCCAGTACCGAGAAGCCGCGCGGCACGCGGATCACCTCGCCGCCCGGATAGTTCACGGCGACCTGGTCAAGCCGCTCCTTCAGCTTGCGCCGGGCACGCGCGATGACGACGATGAGCAGCGAGGCCGAGAAGGCGCCGTAGAGCCCGGCGCGGATCATGGCGACCTCGCGGTGAACTTGCGGGTTCGAGGCGTAACGGGTGTTGACGCCCTCCTTGTAGGCGCTGACCGTCATTGACTGCTGGTAGGAAGGGTCGGCGAGTGTCCGGCCCATCTCGACGAAGCCGAGCAGCGAGAGCACCGGCACGAGGATCGCAATCGCCAGCAGCAGCGGCGCGAAGTCCGGATACCAGGAGCGATAGCGCAGCCAGAAATGGATGCCGATACAGCCGTGGATCCAGACGGCGACGACGGCGAGCGCCTGCCGCATGCCGTTCGCCGGGTTCTTGATCCAGAGCATGCCGACAACCGTCTCGTAGTCATCGATGTAGCCGTAGAATTCGTGGGCGATGCGTGTGCCGATGACATGATCCATAAGCAACAGCGGGATCATCAGGCCGAGCACGATCTGGGCCATTTCCCCATTTGGCATGACCAGGCTGCGGCGCATGTGGATGGCGCGCAGCACCAGCGCGATATGGATGAGCACCGATGAATAGAAGATGGCGGTCCCCAGAGGATTGCGCCAGATCGCCAGAAAGAGGTGGGCGGCTTTATCGGCGGCGGCGACTGAAATCAGGCCAATCGCATGGTTCGACAAATGCAAGAGGACGAAGATGAAAATGACGAGGCCGGAACCGAGCCTCGCCCTTCTGATCGTACGTTCCGAAAAAATCCCTGTGGCCGAGACCGTCGTCATTCATTCCCGTTCTTGTCGATGTAACCGCAGGCCCATAGAGATTGAGAAAGAGGCGGAATTGCTTCGATCGCGATCACATTCCATATGCTTATGCGCAAGTTTTCGGCAAAGGGACAATAGCGGAATTTTCCCGACAGGCGTGAAAGTTGTAAACAGTGTGGTCTTACCTGAGGTGTCCCAATGCGGGTGGCTTTCTACGCGCCGATGAAATCGCCGAACCATCCGGTGCCGTCAGGCGATAGGCTGATGGCGCGGCTGTTGATCCGGGCACTGGAGCTTGGTGGGCATCAGGTCGACATCGCCTCAGAATTCCGCACCTATGCCTCGACACCGCAAGCCGCAGCGGCGCTTGAACCCGCCATCGGCGCCGAGCTGGAGCGGCTGCGGCTAAGATGGAAATCCGCGCCGCGGCCGGACCTCTGGTTCTGCTACCACCCCTATTATAAATCGCCCGATCCCTTCGGGCCGGCGATATCTGCCGAATTCGCCATTCCCTACGTCACCGCCGAAGCCTCCTATGCGGCAAAACGCGATCGAACCGGCTGGGCAGCTTCGCAGAAGCTGGTGGGCGAGGCGATCATGGGGGCGGCGGTCAATATTAGCTTCACCGGGCGCGACCAGGACGGGCTTGCCGCCGCCTTTGCGCAGGCGCGCCTTGCCAGGCTTAACCCGTTCATCGACACGGCGATGTTCGAGAAGGTGTCGCCGGCGCCTGATCCGCGCCGGCTGATGACGGTCGCGATGATGCGAGCCGGCGACAAGATGGACAGTTATGTCATGCTTGCAAATGCGTTGCGGCTGATCGAAGACCGGCCCTGGACCCTGGCCGTCATCGGCGATGGTCCGATGCGGCAAGAGGTGCAGGTGCTCTTTGCCGACTTTCCCGGCCGCATCGAATGGTTGGGCGAGCGCAATGCCATCGAGATCGCCGAATTGCTCGGACGCGGCGGCCTCTATGTCTGGCCCGGCTGCGGCGAGGCCTACGGTCTTGCCTATCTGGAAGCCCAGGCCGCCGGCCTGCCTGTCGTTGCGCAGGAAACGGCAGGCGTGCCAGCGGTGGTCGAGGCTGGCGTGACCGGGCTGTTGACGCCGGAGGGCGATTTTGCCGGCTATGCCGAGGCCGTGGCCGCCCTGCTTGACGACGGGCAAAGGCGCGACGCCATGGGGCAGGCGGCGCGGCGCTTGGTGCTTGGGCAACGCTCGCTTGCGATGGCGGCGCAGCGATTGGACGGAATTTTGCGCGACAGCGCAGCAACAGGAGTGACGTGATGACCGACGCGATAGCCTGGGACCCCCTGCGCCGCGAGCTTGACCGCTGGCAGGCCGCCGGCCGCGTGGCACGGTTCTGGCTGCGAGATGACGACGCCGTCGAGCCGACGCAGGCGCTGGAGACGCTGATGGCGCTGGCCGGTGAAAACAATGTTCCGCTGATGCTCGCGGTCATTCCCGGCCTGACCGGTGAGGCGTTGGCCGTGCGGCTGGGGGAGGAAACATCCGTCGCTGTCGCCGTGCATGGCTGGTCTCATACCAACCATGCGGGGCCGCAAGGCAAGAAGCAGGAACTCGGCGGCGAGCGGCCGGGGGAGGCCGTGCTCGGCGAGTTGGGTGAGGGGTTCCGACTGCTGCAGCGGCTGCATCCGGCCCGCTTCCTGCCGGTGCTGGTGCCGCCGTGGAACCGGATCGACGCCGCCCTCATCCCGGCGCTGCCAGCGCTCGGATTTGCAGCCCTTTCGGTCTATGGGCGAGCAAAGCAGGACGGCCCGATGCCGCTCCTCAACACCCATGTCGACATCATCGACTGGCATGGCACGCGCGGCGGACGGGGCGAGGCGGAATTGGTGGCCGAACTGGTGGCCGAGCTTTCCGACCGGTTTGCCGGCAGCGACGAGCCTGTCGGCGTGCTCACCCACCATCTGGTGCATGACGTAGCGGCATGGGATTTCCTGTCGGCGTTGTTTGCGGTGACGACCCGACATCCGGCCGTCCGCTGGTCATCGGCGTCGGAACTGCTAGAGCATATCGCGTGAAACTGTGCCGCGGTGTTGCGATAGCGCATGCGCAAAAGCAAGACCTGAAGCGCGAGGAGCGAATCTCAAAGATCGCGACACGATTTAGGGCATTAGACATTGTCGATCAGGTGGCATGAACGCGCCCGAGGAAGTCTCGCATGAGTGCGACGACCTCTTCGAGATGTGTCTCGAGCAGCCAGTGGCCGCCGCCGAGCAGATGCAGTTCGGCGTCCGGCAGATCCCGCAGGTAGGCTCGCGCCGATTTTTCCGGCATGTAGTGGTCGTTCGGACCCCAGACGATCAAGGTCGGAGGCTGGTATTCCTGGAGGTATTTCCGGTGTTCCGGGAACCAGGCCCGGTTCTCCTTCAGTCCAACGATCAGGTCTCTGGCGATGTCCTTGCGCCGTGGCGTGATCAGCGACCAATGCAGCTTCCAGAGGTCTGGCGGGATCGCATCGGCCAGAGGAGGCGGCAGATCGTTGAGGAATTCCTCCTTGAAAGTCTCCTCGCTGACCGCCTCCGCCAGCACCTTCCTCATCTCCGATCTCGGAAGCGTCCAGGTCGCCTCGATATCCGCATATTTTGGTCCGAGGGCATCTTCATAGGGAATGTCGCCATTCTGGATGATCAGCGCCACGATGCGTTGAGGGGCTCTGATCGCCAAGCGGGTACCGATTGGCGAGCCGAAGTCGTGGAGGTAGGGGACGAACCGGTCGACACCTAGGGCGTCGACGAAGGCCTCCAGCCAGGCAGCGTATCCATCGAAACTGTAGTCGAAATCTTCAGGCGTGCCACTATAGCCCGCGCCCGGGAAATCCGGCGCGATCAGGCGCCACTGGTCGGCAAGGCGCGGCATGAGATTGCGAAATTCATGGGACGAGCAGGGATATCCGTGCGGCAGCAACAAGACCGGAGCATCTTCCCGGCCGGCCTCGCGGTAAAAAGTCTCGACGCCTGCAACCGTCATCCAGCGATGTCGGACGAGAGTGGTCATGGACAAGCTCCTCGGAACCGTTCTTCACGTTCGGTCTTCGTCATACTGCTTTGCGCCTTCGACCGGTCGCAGCCAGGGCTCGCGGCGTTTGATCCAGAGTTCGTAGCTCGGCACAAGAGGCGTCGGGGCCTCGGAAAGGATGCCGAGCTTGATTTCGGCCTCCTGGTCATCGGCGGAAAACAGCCGCGAGCCGCAACCGGTGCAGAAATGTCGACCCTGGAACTCGCCGGTTTTCCCTGAATGTTCGAACTGGCCGGCGGGCCAGATCCCATAGAAGGTAAAGGCCGAACCGCTTTCTTGCCGGCAGTCGGTGCAATGACAGATTCCAACGCGCAAGGGTTCGCCCCGGACAGAAACATGCACCTGCCCGCAAAGACACTTTCCGGAAAGCGCGGTCATGACGGATCCCTGTTTCGTTGATTTTTCGCTGCCGGGAAAACGGTCCGGCCGGGCAACTGTTCCGTCGTGACGTCGCAGGCCTGCTCGGCTCGACGAATAGGATACTCTGTCGAAGAGCGTCAGACTGGACAAGATGAAGGCGGCTTCAGCGGCCTGCTAGATCATCACGATCTGATTGTCGCGCGCGGCAAAGGATTCAGGGAAGGCCGCCTGCGCCTGCGTTTCCATCTGCGCCAGCTGTTCGTCGGTGCGGGAGGGAGCGTGGTGGAAGAGCGCGAAGCGCTTGGCGCCCGCGATCTTCGCGAGCTCGGTGCCGTGCTGCCAGGTCGAATGGCCGAAGCCCTTGAAACGCTGCATCTCGTCTTCATTGTAGGTGCAGTCGTAGACGACGAGATCGGCGTCCTGCATCATTTCGAGCGAGACTGGATCGTAGTTGCCGGGATCATGTTCGATATCGTAGATAAGCGCGACCGAACGGCCCTGCCATTCGATGCGGTAGCCTATGGCGCCGCCCGGATGGTTCAGCATGAAGGTCTTGATCTTGACGCCCGGGCGCGGGTTCAGCACCTGGCCGGCATGGAAATCGCTGAAATTCATCGTCGCCTGACAGATGTCGGTCTTGACGGGAAACCAGGGCGGGCTGATGAACTGCTCGACCATTTCCCGCGTGCTCATCTTGCCATCGAGATGGCCGGACCAGATGTTGACGTTGATCGAGGGATAATAGATCGCCTTGAAGAAGGGCAGGCCGATGATGTGGTCGTAATGGCAGTGACTGAAGAACAGGTCGACGTCGGTGACGCTGTCGGCGAGCAACGACAGCCCCGCCTCGCGCAGGCCGGAGCCAGCGTCGAAGATCATCCGATGTTCTCCGCAGCGAATCTCGATGCAGGAAGTGTTACCGCCGTAGCGATCGAACTCGGGGCCAGACACGGGAATACTGCCGCGGACGCCCCAAAATTTTACCTGAAACAGTTCTGTCGTCATCGTTCTTCAAACCGGCCTTCCCGCATCGCCATCGTAGTCATAGTTCGTCCCGATGCGAAGCAGCAGAATTCCACGGGTTTGTCTGTTCCCCTTTGTATTCTCCCAACCGATAGCGGAAGAAGAAGTAGATTTTCCTAAGCAATCGGCTTTCGGTTCGGAAAGCAAGCCGGTATGGTTGGTTTTCGGTATACGCGCTGCTCAGGGCGGGGACATTTTCCCGTAAGTCATGCCTATTAGATGGTTGCGCGCGATTGAAAAAACAATTGCCGCCCTGTCGAGCCGAAAATCCAGTTCCGAAGGTTGGGGGGACCGCTATATCCGACGACGGCTGACTGGGCTCTGACAATCAGCCTTCTTTCATTTTGCATCTCGCGGCTTTGTCTGGAACGTCTGGTCTAAGTTCAACTATAGGGCGGGCCGCTCTGCGCTATCGTGGAATCCTTCGGGCGGTCGTGTAGGCCGGTGCTGACCTTCGACATCGTCACTCGCGGTTTGCCGTCTGCGGCGCGGGGATGCGCGTCTTCGCATCGGACCGACCAGTCTCTGGTTCGGCGTCGGCGACGCCGTCACCGGCCTCGCGGCTGTTGCCCATGTTCACGGGCGGGGCGCGCTGTTCGTCGACGTTGATCTCTGGAAGCTCGTCGTCCTGCGTGTCTTCGTTCAGCGACTTTGGAGGAAGCTTGGCGGAACTGGGGATTGAGTTCGTCGTCATGTTGGTTCTCCTTCTGGAGAAGGAACTCGCAGACGCCGACGCGGTTCCACCCGCCGCCGTCGTGATCCTGCCATCCTTTTTCGCGATCAACAGCCGCCACGCCGAGGCGTGATTCTGAATGAAATGAGGAGTTTGATATGCTGAAGACCACATTGGTCGCGACGACAACGTTGCTTGCCCTTACCCAGTTCGCCAGTGCTTCCAGCGACAGCGCATGGAACGCACTGTTCGCGAAGGCGAACGGGACCTGCATCGGTCAGTCGCGAATGGTGTCACCGGAAGCGACCGCGCCGGTGGTCTTCGACGATGCGACTGGCAAGGTAGCAGTTCTTCTCCGCGAGAAGAGCTCGAAGTCGAAGAAGCTAGTGAACCTCATCTGTCTGTACGACAAGAAGTCGGGCAAGGCGTCCATTGCCGAGTATCAGTGGCTCGGACAGTAGGGACCGGCGGCCAGGGCGATGTCAAAGCGGCGGTTGAACGCTCAGGTGATCTGTAGAGTATAGCGGGGGCCTGGCTTACCTACCGTGCTGTTCTGTTTAACGATTGCGGGGACTATCATGGGCGGCAATATTCGCGCATGCGTTTCCACCTTACGATCGGCAAACGAGGCCGATTCACGATGGTTATGGTTGCGAAGAAAATCAAAGGCGTTCGATTTCAATCACGCGAATGACGATCTCCTCCTGACGGAACCGCGCCTCCAGTTTCTTGCGGTAGGACGACCACCAGGCGCGGTCGAGATCAGGGGTCATTAACTCGGCGACAACGATGCGGTCCTGCTCGATTTCGCCGTCGTCGCGCCACAGTCCTTCGGCGGGTGAGTCGACGTGAAGGGTGACCCCGCCGAACTTCGCCATGAGTTCGTCCCGGACAAGGTTGACGTTCGGCCGGCTCCCACGAGGGTGTGAAACTGGAAGGAGGATTTCGACGAGATACGGCATCCTGGTTAACCGGCGTCGCGACCGGAAGTTCCTGGTTGCCGGCGCCGTCGGCGATCCATCCTGAAAGTGTGAATCGAGCGCCGCCATCGGCGAACATGCGGTAGAATGACGCTGGACGACATCAACTCGGCTGTCTTATGAGATTGATCAAGGCGTCAGCCGGTCAAACCTGAATGTCTTGGTGCCTGGTTTTCTCTCGCCGCAGCGTCCAGCTTTTTCAGTAAGTCCCCGAAAACATCTTCGCAGTCGGTGGGCAATGAGAATTCTGGCAGCCCACGCAAACGTGGTCCCAAGCGCTTCAAGGTATCGCGCTGGATGATTCCTGCTGTAGTTGTTTCAGACGTTTCAGACATGATGGCACAACGAGGGCGCCAGTGTTAGGTTCCGCAATATTTGTATTACTATTTGATGACTCGCGGGGGCAGACGCCGTCTCCATGCAAAGCTTTCACCGCCAGTCCGCGGTAATTCTCAGATATTCCCGGTTAGTGCCACTTGCGGGTTACGCAAAGAGCCTAGCCGAAACGACTTATGGCGCGTGTATTAGCGTTTTCCACCGTTTGCCTGGTTCTCCGGTTAAACCACCATCATATGAGAAAATTGTGCATCCCATTGTGGGAATGCTTCCTTGCTTTAGGGTGCCAGAAAGCGATATATCCGACGATACGGGAAATATAAGAGACTCGCGATGTTGCAGCCGGTTATCAACGAGACCATTGCCGAAAGCAGCTACAGGCGCATTCGGGCCGACATCATTTTTGGCCGGCTGGCTCCCGGGCAAAAGCTAAAACTGGAAAGCCTGAAGGAGTCCTACGAGACCAGCATCAGCACACTTCGGGAAGTGCTGAACCGGCTCTCCTCCGAGGGGCTTGTCGTCGCCGAGGGGCAAAAAGGTTTCGAAGTGTCTCCGGTGTCGGTTTCAGACCTCAAGGAGACGGCGGCGCTGAGGCTTCTCTTGGAAACACATGCGCTGGAGCAGTCGTTCGCGCATGGCGACGTGGAGTGGGAAGCTCCGCTGGTATCGGCGCATTACAAATTGGCGCGGATGGAACAGGTGATGGCAACCGGCGACACCAGCAGGGCTGAGGACTGGAAGCGCTACGACTGGGAGTTCCACCAAGCCCTGATATCTGCCTGCGGGTCGAAACTGCTGATGGAGACGCATTCGGTGATCTTCGACAGATATCTCAGATATCAGATGGTTGCCTTGTCCTATCGAGGCGATGTCGCAGCCAATGAACATCAGCAGCTTTTGGATGCGGCATTGCGACGGGACGCGGTGACGGCCAAGCGGGTGCTTGCCCTGCATATTCAAGGCGGGGTCGAACATGCGCTGGCGAGAGGGACGCTGAGATAGAAATTGTCCGGACGTTCCTCTTCGAGCTTTAGGTCCACCACGTAAATTGCATTTCGGCGAAACCAGGAAAAGCCATGCTCAAGCAAGTCCACGACCCGGCTGAAACAGTAAGCGATGTCGTCTTCCGGCAGATCCGCGAGGATATCATATCGGGGACATTGCCGCCGGGGGCCAAGATCAAGCTGGAGCAGGCCAAGGAGCGTTACTCCATCGGCATTTCATCGCTGCGCGAAATCCTGAGCCGTCTGACCACGGAAAACCTCGTCGTTGCCGAGGGGCAGCGCGGTTTTGAAGTCAGCCCTGCTTCGCGCCGCGAACTTCTGGAGCTCGCCGACCTCAGGATTGTTCTTGAAACACATGCGATCGGCCTTGCCTTCGCTGCGGGAAATCTTGAATGGGAGGGGCGCATCGTCGCCGCCCATCACCGGCTGGCTGCCGCGGAACGCAAGCTCCTTGCCGGCGACGTCTCACGGACGGTCGACTGGGTTCGATACGACTGGGAGTTCCATCAGGCGATCGTCTCGGCCTGCAATTCAGCGACGCTGATGGCGACATTGTCGTCCGTCTTCGACCGCTTTCTCCGCTACCATATGCTGGCCGAAAGTTTTCGCGGAAAGCCCGTCGTCGATGACCATAAGCTTTTGTTTGAACTTTCCATTCGGCGCGACGTCGCTGGCGCGACCGACGTCGTCAAACGGCACGTTCAAAGCGGCGTGGACCATGTGCTGAATAGCGGCCGGATTACATAGAGAAATTCCAGCAAAAAGTGCGACGCGGTTTTCCGTCCGGAAGCGCAAAAGAAAAGGTTAGCGCGCGGCTCTGCGCTTTCATGAAAAGCTGAGCCGCCCCTAACCATGGCTCAAAAGGCGTCTTTCGGAATTCCTTCCGGACGCATGTGTTTCTTCAGGGCGGCGATCCGGAAAATCGCGTTCGGGGCGCCGTAGCCGCGGTAGCCGCGGCGCTCGACGATCTCGAAGAAGAACCCCTCTCCATAGGTTCCGCTATAGAGCTGGAAATATTCGCCATGCTCGTCGCGGTCATAGAGGATGTTTTCCGCCTTCAACCGCTCGGTCAGGGCCGGATCGAGGCCGAAGCGTGCTTCGACGTCGTCGTAGTAGTTCGGCGAAATGTGCAGCGATCTGAAACCGCAAACACGAAGGCTTTCTGCGGTTGCAAAGATGTCGTCGGTCAAAAACGCCAGGTGCTGGATGCCGGCCCCGAATTTTTCAGCAATGAAATGGCCCGCCAGAGTGCGGCGATTCTCGGCGCCGTTCATGGTAATGCGCAGCGCCCCGGTGTCGTTCTCGACGACTTGGCTGCGCACCACTCCGGCCGGATCGATGATATCGACCATTGGGGTCTTCCGCGTCTCGAAAATCGACGTGTAAAACAGAAGCCAGGTGAGCATTTCATCGTAACCGACCGTCTGGGCGACGTGATCAATGCGCAACAGCCCTGCAGACGGCGCGTCGGTATCGTCGGTGACCGGCTGAAAGTCGATTTCGGAGAAGCGACCCAATGCGCTCTTGTCGTCGATGAGATAGACGATCCCGCCCCCAACACCCCGAATGGCAGGCAGCTCGAGTTCACCGTCTGCGACAGGCTGGGTGAATGGCTCGGCATCCAAGGCGAGCGCGCGCTCATAGGCCTTTGCGGCATCGTCGACGACCAGCGCCATGGCATAGGCAAAAGTGCCGTGAACGGCGTAAGCGGCGTTCGCGAATCCTGCCTGATCAACATTGACGAGGATGCGGATCTCGCCCTGCTCGAAAAAAGAGACTTTCTTCGTGCGGTGGATTGCCGTCCTTTTGAAGCCGAGGGTGCGCAGCAATGCAACCAGCTCGACCTCGTCTTCCTCGTCCGTGGCAAACTCGACGAAACCGACGCCCTTGACGGAGGGCCTTTCCGGCATCGCCGCTCCGGTCATGCTGGCGATGCCGAGATGGCGTCGGACCTGATCGCCAAGATAGATCAGCGAGCGGTGGCCATCGGCGGCAATCGCCCGCGACAGACCGCCTCGAAACTGGTCGTTGAAGATCTCCAGGGAGAAATAGCCATCATAACCTGTTGCCGCGACGGCTTCGGTAAACGCCGTGACGGGAAGATCGCCTTCCCCTGGCATGTTTCGGAAGTGGCGGCTCCAATAAAGCAGGTCCATATCGATCAGCGGGGCGTCGGCAAGCTGGACGATGAAGATTTTCTCTTTGGGAATTGAGCGGATCGAATTGACGTCGATCTTGCGCGACAAAGTGTGGAAGCTGTCGAGGATAAGACCGATATTCGGATGATCGGCGCGACGGACGATCTCCCAGGCGTCGCGGTGGTCGCTGATATGGCGGCCCCAGGCAAGCGCCTCGTAGCCCACCCTCAGTCCCCGCCGGGCGGCACGCTCGCCGAGTTCGTGAAAGTCCGCCGCCGCCCGGTCGATGCCGCCGATGGCTGCCGGCGAGACGTTGGAGCAGACCAGCACCAGATCCGTTCCGAGCTGCTGCATCACGTCGAACTTCCGTTCCGCACGATCAAACGTTCGGCTTCGCAGCGGCTCCGGCATGCCCTCGAAATCACGAAACGGCTGAAACAGGGTGATCTCCAGGCCATGATCGCGGACGAGTTTTCCGACATCAGCCGGGCTTCCGTCGAAGGCGAGGAAATCATTTTCGAAGATCTCGACGCCGTCGAAGCCCGCTCGGGCGATCGCCTCGAGCTTCTCGGGAAGTTCGCCGCTGATCGTTACAGTCGCAATCGAGGTCCTCATGTCAAAGCCCTTCCGATATCGGTGCGAGATAAAACGAGCGCCGAACACGATGATGCGTTCCAGAAAACCGCTCGCTACTATTATGGCAAATGTCGTGAGGAATTCAAATAGCGTGTCTTATTATAAATTCTCATATGATTTTGAAAAACTCTGTTGATTTGCGCGTCCGTCTCTGGCAATCATTCCTCTCACAGTCAAAAGGTGAGGTTGGCTGTCCGGTCCATGGACCGTTCCAAGGAGGAGAAATTACATGTTCAAGTCTATGCTAACGCGTCGAAACGCGATGCTCGGAGCCGCCGCCCTCGTGGCAGCCGTCACCCTGGCGCAGCCGGCCGCCGCCGTCACGCCCGATGAAATCAAGGCTCGTGGCAAGATCATCGTCGGAATTCAGGGCGACAATCCGCCTTGGGGCTTTGTGACCAGCGGCGGCAAGCAGGACGGCCTCGACGCCGACATCGCAACGCTGTTTGCCAAGGAACTCGGCGTTTCCGTCGAGTTCGTGCCGCTTGAAGTCAACAACCGCATTCCGGCACTGACGGCCGGCCGAGTCGACGTTCTGTTCGCAACGATGGCGATGTTGCCGGATCGCGCAAAAGCCGTGCAGTTCAGCAAGCCCTATGTTGCCAATGCCATCGTCCTGATCGGTCCGAAAAAGGCTGAGATCAAAACCAATGCCGACATGGCCAAGTTCACGGTCGGCGTCGCCAAGGGAGCTGCTCAGGACACGCAGGTCACCAAGAACGCGCCGCCGAGCACCACCATCCGCCGCTATGACGGAGACGCCGCAAGCGTCCAGGCGCTGGTGTCCGGCCAGGTCGAGACGCTTGGCGGCAACATCTTCTACATGGACCGGCTGGAGAAGGCCCGTCCGGGCGAATTCGAAAACAAGCTTGAATTCCAGAAGCTCTATAACGGTGCTTGCACGCGTCTCGGCGAAAAGGAAATCAATGCGGCGCTGAACACCTTCATCGACAAGATCAAGGCCAACGGCGAGCTCAAGGCCGTCTACGACAAGTGGATGAAGGTTCCGGTTCCGGAATTCCCGGAAACGCTGGAAGGCATTCCGTTCGCGGCGAAGTGAAAGCTCATAAATCGAGCGTTTAGTCGAGGAGGTGGGCATCCCTGGGGATGCCCACCAACGCTACCATCATGTTTCGAGACCGGCTTCGGCCCGCGTCCGGGAGCGCGATCATGAACAAGCCAATTTTTGTGCTCAATGGGCCGAATCTCAATCTTCTCGGTCAGCGCGAGCCGGCAATCTACGGGACCACGACGCTGGCCGACATCAACAAACGATGCGTCGCCAAGGCAAAGTCTTTGGGGTTCGACGTCGAGTTTCGGCAGACCAATTTCGAGGGCGAACTGGTTGAGAGCGTGCACCAGGCCCGGACCGATGCTTGTGGCATCATCATCAATCCTGCCGGTTATACCTTCACATCGATCGCTCTTCTCGATGCCTTGAAAATGTTCGATCCGCCGAAGATCGAACTGCACATCTCCAATGTCCATGCGCGCGAGAGCATCTACCACAATTCGCTGATCTCGCGCGTTGCCACGGCGATCATGATCGGCTTTGGGGCCGATGGCTACGAACTGGCTATCCAGGCGATGGCTGGAATGGTCAAGCGGGACTGAATTTTCAGGAAGACGGACCGGAAGGATCGCCATGAATTATAAGTTGGATTTCACCCCGGTCATAGATGGCCTGCCGAACCTTCTGCTCGGCTGCCTTGGGACATTCCTGCTTGCCATTTGTGGGATGCTGCTGGCGATCGTCATCGGAATTGGCGGTGTTGCGCTGCGCGACTCTGCCCTGAAGCCAGCACGATGGCTGGTCATCGCCTTCGTCGAATTGATCCGCAACACGCCGTTTCTGGTGCAGATCTTCTTCATCTACTTCGCGCTTCCGCTGACGGGCATCAGACTGGATCCGACGCCAACGGCGATTATCGCGCTTGGCATCAACGGCGGCGCCTACGCAATCGAGATCATCCGCGGCGGCGTCCAGTCGATCCCGAAGGGTCAGATGGAAGCGGGTCTGGCGCTTGGTCTGCACAAGGCCAAGGTTTTCCGGCTGATCATCCTCAAGCCGGCACTGCGGGCGATCTATCCGTCCTTGACCAGCCAGTTCGTCCTGTTGACGCTGACCACCAGCATCGCGTCGGCGATCTCGGCCTACGAGCTGACGTCCGTTTCGCAGCGCATCGAATCGGAGAGCTTCCGCAGCTTCGAGGTCTACTTCACCGTCACGGTTTTCTATTTCGTGATCTCCTGGCTGATGATGCGCATCTTCGCGCTGTTTTCGGCGCGCTACTTCAAATATCCGGTCAAGTAGGAGGAATTCCATGGGTCAAGAAGAATTCGTCTTCCTCCTGATCGGCCTGAAATGGACCGTGCTCCTGTCGGCCGTCGGCTTTGTCTGCGGCGGCATTGCAGGGCTCGGCGTCGCTCTTGCGCGCGCCTCGGGCATCCCGCTGCTGGAACGTCTGACGGCCGGCTATATCGCCGTCTTCCAGGGAACCCCGCTGCTGATGCAGCTTTTCGTCGTCTATTACGGCCTGGCGCTGGTGGGGCTGATGCTCGATTCCTGGGTGGCCGTCGCCATCGGACTGACGCTGCATGCCAGTGCCTATCTCGGCGAGATCTGGCGCGGATCGATCGAAGCGGTTCCGCGCGGCCAGACGGAAGCGGCAAAGGCTCTCAGCCTCAGATACATCTCGCGCATGAAGGATGTCATCCTGCCGCAGGCGCTGCGCATTTCGCTGCCAGCCACGATCGGCTTCCTGGTGCAACTGATCAAGGGCACCTCGCTTGCGTCGATCGTCGGCTTCACCGAGCTGACGCGGGCCGGCAACATCATCTCCAACCAGATCTTCCAACCGCTGACGGTCTTCGGCGTCGTCGGCATTCTCTATTTCCTGATGTGCTGCCCACTGACGATTCTTGGTGCTCGCCTCGAACGAAGGTTCGCCGCCTCCGCGCGCTGATCCGCATCCCTCGTCTTCGATGCGGTCCAGCCCGCCAATATGGAGTTCTACCGATGACCAGTCCCAGTCCCGCTCAAGGCGCGGAAACCATGATCACCATGGAGCGGGTGGAGAAGTGGTATGGCGCTTTTCAAGCCCTGCGCGACATCAACATATCGGTTCGCAGCGGCGAGAGGATCGTCCTGTGCGGGCCCTCCGGCAGCGGCAAGTCGACGCTCATTCGCTGCATCAACCATCTCGAGACCTACGAGAAAGGTGAAATCCGCGTCGGCGGGATTCTTCTCGGCAATCAGGCCAAGACCATCGACGCGATCCGTCGCGAGGTCGGCATGGTCTTCCAGCAGTTCAATCTGTTTCCGCATATGACCGTGCTGCAGAACTGCATGCTGGCGCCGATGAAGGCAGCCGGCATCAGTAGGGCGGAGGCCGAGGAACGGGCACGCGGGCTGCTCGAGCGGGTCAAGATCCTGGAGCAGGCCGACAAATATCCGGTGCAGCTTTCGGGTGGCCAGCAGCAGCGCGTCGCCATCGCCCGCGCGCTTTGCATGCGGCCGAAAGTGATGCTGTTCGATGAGCCGACCTCGGCGCTTGACCCGGAGATGGTCAAGGAGGTGCTGGATACGATGATCGGGCTGGCCGATGAGGGCATGACGATGATCTGCGTCACCCACGAAATGGGCTTTGCCCGCCAGGTCGCCGATCGCGTGATCTTCATGGCCAGCGGCGCGATCGTCGAGGAAGCCCCGCCGGCCGAGTTCTTCACAAACCCACAGCATGAGCGAACCAGGAAATTCCTCGGAGAGATCCTGCGGAAATAAGGGGCTCAAGGTCGATGCGTCAAACAAATATACCTCTGGCAGATTCCAGGAGCCGGCAATGAAGCCGCTGGAGATTGCAGTCATGGGAGCCGGCCTGATCGGCAGGCGCCACATCGAGCGCGTCGTGTCCGAGCCCGGAACCGTTCTCTCGGCGGTGATCGATCCTTCTGCCGCCGGTCGCGACTTTGCCGAGACTGTCGGCGCGCGATGGTACCAAAGCTTCTTAGACATCCGCGTCGAAGACAGGCCTGACGGCGTGATCGTCGCAACGCCGAACCAGCTCCACGTCCAGCATGGAATGGAGATCGTCGCTGCGGGCATCCCTGTCCTGATCGAGAAACCGATCGCCGACGATGTCGATGCTGCCGCAGGACTGGTTGCCGCCGGCGAGAAGGCGGGCATACCGCTTCTGATTGGCCATCACAGGCGCCACAATCCGATGATCCAGGAGGTCAAGCAAATCGTCGACGGCGGAAGGCTTGGCCGGATCATCACGGTGCACGGCACGTTCTGGGTCGCCAAGCCCGACGACTATTTCGACATCCCCTGGCGGCGCGAAGCAGGCGCCGGCCCGGTCTTCGTCAACCTGATCCACGATGTCGATCTCTTCCGATATCTCTTCGGCGAGGTCGAAGCCGTCCATGCGATGGAATCGCGTGCCGTACGGAACCATGCCGTCGAGGATACGGCCGTCGTCACGCTGCGTTTCGCAAACGGAGTGCTTGCCACCCTTAACGGTAGTGATGCCGTGGCCGCGCCCTGGAGCTGGGAGACGACCACCGGCGAAAACCCCGCTTTTCCCCATTACGATCAATTCTGCTACCAGATCGGCGGCACCAAGGGTTCTCTCGGAATTCCAGATCTGACGCTGTGGACAAGCCTTTCGAGGCCCGATTGGCTGGAGCCGCTCGCCGAGGCGCGCGTGCCCTACGCAGCTGCCGATCCCCTTTGCGTTCAGCTCAGACATTTTTGCGAGGTCATTCGTGGCGATGCCCCGCCTCTGGTGAGTGGCCGCGAGGGCCTTGCCACGCTCAGGGTCGTCGAGGCGATCAAGAGATCGGCGGGCGCGGGACAGATGATCCACCTCTCCAACGCCAGCGCCTCTTCCGATCCCCAGAAAGTCTGACCACATGATCACCGGGACGACCAAACTCATCGCGCACCTCGGCTATCCGACGGAGTCCTTCAAGGCCCCGCTGATCTACAATCCTTACTTTCAGAAGAACGGAATTGATGCCGTCGTCGTGCCGATGGGCTGCAGGCCGGCGGACTATCCAGTATTTTTGAAACTTCTGTTCCGACTATCCAATATCCACGGCGCTCTGATCACCATGCCGCACAAGATTTCGACGATGGCGCTGCTCGACGAAACGTCGACCAACGCCAAAGTCGCCGGTTCGTGCAATGCAGTGCGTCTCGGTTCGGACGGCAGGCTGGTCGGTGACATGTTCGATGGCGAGGGCTTCGTTCGGGGCGTCTTGCGCAAGGGTAAAAAGGTTGAAGGAGCGCGCGCGCTCATCGCAGGCGCCGGCGGCGTCGGCTCGGCAATCGCGGCGTCCTTGGCGCAGGCGGGCGTGGAGCATCTGGCGATCTTCGACGCCAATGAGGCGACCGCGACCGCGCTGCTGGACAGGCTGAGGAAATATTATCCGCAGCTTGAGGTGACAGTCGGCTCCGCCGATCCTGAAGGTTTTGACATCGTCGTCAACGCGACACCTCTCGGCATGCGGCGCGGTGACCCGCTGCCGATCGATATCGACCGCATCTCGCCCTCGACCTTCGTCGGCGAAGTCGTGATGACCAAGGAGATAACCCCTTTTCTCGAGGCCGTGCGGGCGCGCGGCTGTGCATTTCAGGTTGGGACGGACATGTTGTTCGAACAGATCCCCGCCTATCTCGAATTCTTCGAATTCCCGACGACGACGGCCGACAATCTGCGGGCGATCGCCAAACTCGGATGATGCGAATTCAGCACGATGCCAGGTGTGAGCGGTTTTCGGACGACAGCCTGTTCTAGAGCGAGACGGTGATGCCGCCATCGACGGTCAGCATGTGTCCGTTGACGAAGGAGGAGGCATCCGAGGCGAGGAAGACGGCGGCGCCGACAAGCTCCTTGACCTCGCCCCAGCGGCCGGCCGGCGTGCGGGTTTCCAGCCAGCCAGAAAACTTGGGATCGTCGACAAGCGCCTGGTTGAGCGGCGTGCGGAAATAGCCGGGCGCGATCGCATTGACCTGGAGGCCGTGTTTCGCCCAATCGGTCGCCATGCCGCGCGTCAGGTTCTTCACCGCGCCCTTGGTCGCGGTATAGGGCGCGATGCCGGGACGGGCGAGTTCGGCCTGGACGGAAGCGATGTTGATGATCTTGCCGCGGCCGCGCGATATCATCGCCTGGGCGGCCGGCTGACTGACATAGAACAGGCTGGAGACGTTGGTCTTGAAGATCTCGTCCCATTTGTCGACCGGGAAGTTCTCCAGCGGTGCGCGGAATTGCATGCCGGCATTGTTGATGAGGATGTCGATCGGGCCGATCTCCGCCTCGATATAGGCGATGGCGGTTCGGCTGGCCTCCGCATCGGTGACGTCGAAGGCGGCGCTGACGGCATGGCGATGGCTGCGACGGATATCTTCAGCGGCGGCCTCGGCCTTCTGCGCGTTGCGGCCGTTGATGATGATCGAAGCGCCATGCTCGGCAAGCCCGACCGCCAATGCGCGGCCGATGCCCTGGCTGGAGCCGGTGACGAGGGCGCGGCGGCCGGAGAGGTCGAAGAGGGGAAAGGTCACGAGGCTGCTCTCATCGTAGGAGGTCAACTTGAAGAACATAGCACCAGGTGCTACTTAGAGGCACGGCGGAACGGCTTTCAAAACCGGCTGGATTATCAAGGCAGCTCGCAAAGCGCGGATATCGGATTCCGAATTATTGAAAGCTATCAGGCAGGTTGCGGAAGGCAAGGCCGATGATCTGGGCGGCGTCTGGAGATCGAACATGGCAAAAAGCATTCAGTACAAGAGCGATGCGTTTGAGGCGATTCACACGTCCGCGGAGGCTATGCATAAAATAGGAACGATCGACAAGGAAACGATGCGGTCCTTCGATGAAAGCTGTCTGGTTTCGCCGCACGCGCTTGGTCCCGAGGCCATCAAGGCATTGCGGGAAAGCAATCGCGTCAGCCAGCCGGTTTTCGCCCGATATCTGAATACCAGCGAATCCACCGTGCAGAAGTGGGAAAGCGGCGCCAAAAGGCCAAGCGGGATGGCGTTGAAGCTGCTCTCGATCGTGCAGAAGCACGGACTTCAGGTTCTGAGCTAGGCCGTTCCAAGCCTCTTGATATTTCCCGTGAGCTCCTTGGCCAGACGCAGGCTGGCGGCGGTTGCCATCGCCATTTGCGGCAGCAGTAGCCATTCGAGCGTCCAGGCAGCACCCGAGCGTTCCTGTTCGTGGATGAGGGACTGGTGGATGCCCGATAGGAGAGTGGCGTTGAAGCGGGCGAGCGAGATAAGGACCTCGGCGGAAACGGGGTTTTGCTTGTGCGCCATCGCCGACGAAGTGCCGCCGCCTGAGATTTCGATTTCATCGCCGGCCTGTGCAAGAAGCGCGATATCCTGGCCTATCTTGCCGAGACTGCCCGATATCGACGCGAACAGGCCGGCAATATCGGCGATCGGCAGACGCCCGCTCTGCCATTGGGGTGCATCGGTGAGGCCGAGTTCCTGGGCGAGAGAGGCACGGATGGCGGCAGCCTGCGATCCGAAGTTGTCCAGCGTGCCGGCCGCACCACCGAACTGGACGGGAAAACCCTGCTCGGTCAGGCGGTCGCGATAGGTCGCCAGCGGTGCGCGCCACGCGTTGAGGCGATCGGATACGGTGATCGGGATCGCCGCCTGCATGCGGGTATGACCCATCAGCTGGTTCCGGCCGAACTGGCCGTCCAGCGCATCGAGCCCCGCGGCAATGGTGGAAAGCCGGCCGGCAAACAGGAAGACGACGGCCTTCAGGCGGATCATCAGGCTGGTATCGATGACGTCCTGGCTGGTCGCGCCGAGATGCAGGCTCTTGGCCGCTTCCTCGCCGACGTCAGCGCGCAGCTGCTTGACGAGGTCGGGAACGACGACACCGTCCCTTGCCGTTGCCGATCGAAGACCGGACATATCGGGCGAGAAGGCGGCACAGCTGTCAGTGATGCGCCTTGCGGCTTCGGTGGGAATGAGGCCATGAGCGGCTTCAGCCTTGGCGAGCGCGGCCTCGAAGGAGAGCATGGCCCGGATATCCGCCTCGGCGGAGAAATAGGGCGTGATTTCGTCGTCGCCGAGCAGGCCGGAAAGGAAGGGGTGGTCGAAGGGCGATGCGGTCATGAGCGTCTCGGTTTGTGGTGGCGGCCCGTCATCCGGCTGCCGCCACCTTCTCCCCACCGGGGAGAAGAGACTCGAGGCGGCGTCCGCGCTTTATGGGCAGGTGATCTCGTGGCACGTCCCCCGCCACGGGGAGAGGGTAGGGTGAGCAGGAGGCTACTTGCACGAAGCCCTGTGAACAAGCGACTTGCGCGGCCGCCCTCAGATATCGAGAAACACCGTCTCCTTCGGACCCTGCAGATGGATGTCGAAATGACAGGTTGCGCCATCGCGGGTGGCGATCATCGTTGCGACGCGCTCGCGATGTTCGATGCGCGAAAGCAGTGGGTCGGCGGCATTGGCCTCCGTCTCTTCCGGGAAATACATGCGCGTGTGCAGGCCGATATTAATGCCGCGGGCGACGATCCAGAAGGTGATGTGCGGGGCTTGTCTGCGACCGTCCTTGAACGGAACGCGGCCGGGCTTGATCGTCTCGAATCTGTAGACGCCGTCCTCGGCGCGGGTCGGGCAGCGGCCCCAGCCGGTGAAATTGGGATCGGCAGCACCGCGCATTTCCGACGGGCTGTTGTAGAGGCCGGCACTGTCGGCCTGCCAGATCTCGATGACCGCATCGCGCACCAGCGCGCCAGCACCATCGAAGATCCGGCCGGTGACGGTGATGCGTTCGCCGAGCGTCTTGTCGTTGACCATCGCGATGCCGAGATCGCTGTCGTAGACGCCGGATATGTCGCAGAAATTCGGCGTCAGGCCGATATGGACATAGGGGCCCGCCGTCTGCGACGGGGTTTCCTTGAGATAGCCGAGCTGCTGCATGGTCAGTTGCCCTCCGGTCTGTTTTCGAACATCGTCGAGCGGCGGCCGCGCAGGACGATATCGAATTTATAGGCGCGTGAATCCATCGGGATGGTGTTGCCCCAGTCGAGCGGCGCGATCAACTGCTCGATCGCTGCCTTGTCGGGGATGGTGCCGACGATCGGACATTTCCAGATCATCGGATCGCCTTCGAAATACATCTGGGTGATCAGGCGCTGGGCAAAGCCATGGCCGAAGATCGAGAAATGGATATGGGCGGGACGCCAATCGTTGATGCCGTTCGGCCAGGGATAGGCGCCGGGGCGGACGGTGCGGAAGTGATAACGGCCATCCTCGTCGGTGATGGCGCGGCCGCAGCCCCCGAAATTCGGGTCGATCGCCGCCAGATAGGTTTCCTTCTTGTGGCGATAGCGGCCGCCTGCATTGGCCTGCCAGAACTCGACCAAGGCGCCTGCAACCGGCCTGGCGCGCTCGTCAAGCACGCGGCCATGGACGATGATGCGCTCGCCGATCGCGCTTTCGCCGGGCTGCGCGTAGTTCAGGATCAGGTCGTTGTCGAGTTCGCCGATCATCGAATGGCCGAAGACCGGGCCGGTGGTCTCGGAAATCGTGCCGTCGAGCGACAGCAGCGCGCGCTGCGGCGCACGTAGCACCGAGGTCTTGTAGCCAGGCGTCAGCGCCGGCGCATGCCAGGCGCGGTCGCGGGCGAAGAAGCCGCCGGTCTCGGGCTTGCGGTTCGGTCGTTCGGACATGTTCCTCCCTCAGGCCGCCTTTTCCGCGTCCATCTGTTCAAAAGCCTGCTTTGCGATCTTGATCGCGTGATTGGCGGCGGGAACGCCGGCATAGATCGCCACATGCAGCAGCGCCTCGCAGATATCCTCGCGGGTCGCCCCGGTATTGGCGGTGGCACGCACATGCATGGCGACTTCGTCGTCCTGGCCGAGAGCCGCGAGCAGAGCGATCGTGACGATCGAGCGCTCGCGCTTCGTCAGCGCCGGGCGCGACCAGACATGGCCCCAGGCGGCTTCGGTGATCAGCTCCTGGAAGGGACGGTCGAACTCCGTCGATGTAGTGGCGGCGCGGTCGACATGGGCGTCGCCGAGCACGGCGCGGCGGGTCGCCATGCCCTGGCGATAGCGCTCGGAAGTGGACGCGGTTTCATTCATGGGCTGACTTCTCCGGGCGGAATGGATGTGAGGAAGGCGCGGATGATCGCCGTCAGTGCCTCCGGCTGCTCGACGCAGGGAATGTGCGCGCAATCGGGGATGATCTCGTAGCGGCTACCCGATATCAACTTGGCGGTCGAAAGCACGAGATCGGGCGGCGTCGACCCATCCTGGTCGCCGACGATGCAGATCGTCGGCACGGTGATCGTCTTTGCGACCTCGGTGAAGTCGGCATCGCGGATCGCGGCGCAGGCGGCGAGATAGCCTTCGACTGGCTGGCGCGTCAGCATGTTGCAATAGCCGGCATAGGCGGTACTCTCGGGCCGGCGGAAGGCGGGCGTGAACCAACGCTCCATGACCGCGTCGACGATGCTGGCGATGCCGTTTTGCTCGACGGCGGCGATGCGGGCGTTCCAGCTCTCCGCCGTGCCGATCTTGTGGGCGGTGTCGCAGAGGATGAGCGCACGAACCAGGTCCGGCCGGCGGTGATAGAGCGACTGGGCGATGAGACCGCCAACGGAGAGGCCGCAGATGACGGCATCCTTGACTGATAGCAGATCGAGAAGTCCGGCGAGATCCGTCGCATGGTCCTCGATTGATGAGGGAAGCTGGCCGACATCGGAAAGGCCGTGGCCGCGCTTGTCGTAAAGCACGATGGCGAATTCACCGGCAAGCTGAACCACGACATCACGCCAGATGCGGAAATCCGTGCCCAGCGAATTGGCAAAGACGATTACCGGCCTATCGGCAGGAGCACCAATGATCTGATAATGGATCGTCACGTCGTTTATGCGGGCGAATTGCACGTCACTCTCCTCCTGAATGGTGAAATTGACTGGTTGATCCGGTTAAGTAAAATGATATTTATTGGCGTTTCGATAACCCTGGAGTTATGCGAGCGATGATCGACAGCCGGGTCAAGTTCCGCCATCTGCAAACCTTTGTCGAGGTGGCGCGGCAGAAGAGCGTCATGAAGGCCGCCGAACTGCTGCATGTCAGCCAGCCGGCGGTCACCAAGACGATCCGCGAACTGGAACAGGTGCTGGGTGTCGATGTCTTCGAACGCGATGGCCGCGGCATCAAGATCACCCGCTACGGCGAGGTCTTCCTGCGCCACGCTGGTGCGGCGCTGACGGCGCTGCGCCAGGGTCTCGATTCCGTCTCGCAGGAGCAGTTTTCCGATGCGCCGCCGATCCGGATCGGCGCGCTGCCGACGGTGTCATCGCGCATCATGCCGCGGGCGATGGAACTCTTCCTCAAGGAAAAGACCTGGAGCCGGGTGAAGATCGTCACCGGCGAGAACGCCGTGCTCCTTGAACAGCTCCGCGTCGGTGATCTCGACCTCGTCGTCGGACGTCTGGCCGGCGCCGAGAATATGGCGGGCTTTTCCTTCGAGCATCTTTATTCCGAGCAGGTGGTGTTTGCCGTGCGCGCCGGCCATCCGCTGCTCGACGGCCGGCAATCGCCGTTCGCCGGCTTCGGCAACTATACGGTGCTGATGCCGACGCGGGGTTCGATCATCCGGCCGGTGGTCGAAAATTTCTTGATCGCCAACGGCGTCTCCAGCCTGCCGAACCAGATCGAGACGGTGTCGGATTCCTTCGGCCGCGCATTCCTCAGGGCAAGTAACGCGATCTGGATCATTTCCAACGGCGTCGTTGCCGGCGATGTCACCGACGGGCGGCTGGCGCTTCTGCCGATCGATACCGGCGAGACCAAGGGGCCGGTCGGCTTGACGATGCGCGCCGATGCGGTGCCCTCTCTGCCGCAATCGATCCTGATGCAGACGATCCGGGAGGCGGCAGGCGAGGTGGCCTGAAGCAGCGAAGGTCGGATCGATGGAGGATCAGAATAAGGATCTGGGCCGGCGCGCAACGGACGCGACGGCGAAATTCGTCGTGACGCTTTCGGTCTGGGTGAATAAAGCGCATGCTGCAAAACAATGCGTCCGAGCCGTCATGGTGAATGACGCCGGACGATCGTTCCACAGGGCGAGAAGATACCAGGCTCTGGAAGGTCGGTTCGCGACCGCAATAACTTGGTACTCGTCCGGCTTTCAGGCCATGGCGTGCGATGAGGTCCGGCTCGATCGGGATGGCCTGCATGGTCATCAGCTCTCGAAAGCCCCGAGCGCGGGTTCCGCTCTTTAGCCTTTGTCGGGAAGGCGCGCGGCAGGAAAATGCTCGCCATCAACTGCGGGCTGGCAACTACTCAGCTCGGGAAAAGCAGCTGTGCTTAGAACTTGTAGCCGACCTGCAAACCGGCGCGCGTCATGCCGTCGTTCGGCCCGCCGCAGAGATTGGCGTGCGATGAATGGGCGACCTGGGCCATGACATTCCAGTGCGGGTTGAAACGGTAGCCGGCGCCCAGATATTCGTGGAAAAGGACGCGACAGCCGAGTTCCGGACCGTCATCATCGCCGTCGAGCTCGCCGGTGTGAATGACGCCGCCGAAGCCGGCTTCGGCAAAAAGCTTCTCGTTGAAATCGACCGTCCAGGTGAATCCGGTGAAGAACTGGTTGGCCTCGCCTGACGTGCCGATCGAGGTGCCGAGATGCACACGAGGATGCAGCAGCTGTTGCTGCCAGCCGACCGCCGTATCGTAGCCGAAGGGATCGAAGAGAGCGGTAATCTCCGGAAAGACGCCGTCTTCCCTGGAATGGCCCGATTGTACCGAGGCCGAGACGCCGAAGCGCAGTTCATCGAATATCTGCTCGCCGGCAGTCGCCGAGCCCGCGACCGAGATGGCGGCTGCCGCTGCCAATGATGCCATACCCAAAAAACGCAACGCGATCTTTCCGAAGTCGACCCTCATTTGCTGTCCTTTGATTCGCGTCGGGCGGGAATAAGGAAGAGGTAACATTGGCGCTACGGTTTGCCAAAGACGTTTTGGGGGAAAAGGCGTGGTGATTTGCCAACTTATATTCCGCCACGGGCTGCTGCTTGGACTATACGAGCCATCGGAGCCATCAGCAGGGGCGTTTGATCAGATGCGCTTGAAAAAAGACCAGATCTGGACTAAGTCTAGTTCAAGACAGGAGACTTATCATGCGGCATGCGCCAAGGGTGCAACGAGAGGGCGGGGAAGAACAGCGGTTGGAACCGGAGCGGTTCGCTCCGGTCAACCGCAAGAGGCTGAGCGCCCCGGCACTGCGGACCTTTCTGGCGATCGCCGATCTCTGGGGGCTGACCGAGGAGCAGCGTCTGCTCGTGCTGGGTTACCCCTCGCGCTCGACTTACCATAATTGGGCCAAGCAGGCGCGCGAGCACGGCTCCTTCACGCTCGATGTCGATACGCTGACCCGGATCTCGGCCGTGCTCGGCATCCATCAGGCGCTCGGCGTGCTGTTTTCCGATGAACGCGCCGGCGTCGCCTGGCTGCGCGCACTACATCATGCGCCGGTATTCGGCGGCCGCCCGCCGCTTGATATCGTGACCAACGGGACCCAGGACGGGTTGATGACCGTCCGTCGGTTTCTCGATGGCGCGCGAGGTGGTCTCTACATGCAGCCAAATATCCTCGACGACGCGTTCACGCCTTACGAAGATGCGGACATCGTCTTCCGGTGAGAGATCGTTTTGGCGAGGCGCCGCGTCCGTCGTTCCGGCTGATTCCGTCGCAATTTCCGCCGATCGGACTTTTTGAGACGGTGACGAGGGCGGCCGATCTCGAAGCCGTGATGGAGTTGGTCGGCTGGACCAACGACCGTCTTGTCGCCGACCGCATCCGGCGGCTTCCCGAGGCAGAGTGGGTTTATGGCACACCCAACTCCAGTATAGTGATGGCGGCGTTCCTGCATGTCGCATCCGGCGGAATGCGCTTCAATGGCCCGGATCTCGGCGCCTGGTATGCCGCCGACAATCTGAAAGCAGCCGCCGCGGAGGTCGGCCATCACCTGAGGCGCGAGGCCGTCGCGCGCGGAGTTACCACGATGGCGCGCATCTATCGAAGCTATTCGGCCAATCTAGCTGGTGATTACCTCGATATTCGCGGAGAGCAGACGCTAAGGCCCGATGTCTATGACGGCACCAGCTATGCGGCCTCGCAAGTGCTGGGAGAAGAGGTGCGCTCGAGGGGCGGCGCCGGTATCCTCTATGACAGTGTCCGGCTGAGAGGCGGCGTCAACATTGTCGCTCACCGGCCGCGCAATATTCGCGACGTGGTGCAGGTCGACCACTTCGAAATCACGGTCTCCGCCACCGACCGGCGCATCGATGTGAGGAAGCTTGCAAGTAGGCGGCGACCAAGAGGCAACGCCTAGACTGGGAGACGCTCGGCCCATGCCTTCACCGCCTTCGCCATCGTGGCGAGGTGGTCGGCAGTGGAGAAGCCGGAGATCGTCTTGCGCGGCTTGAGATCGTGGTCGCCATCCTCGAGCCAGAGGATCTCGATCCTATCGGACAGATCGTAGCCCGGCACTTCATCCCGCGTACCGAATTCGTCGCGGGTTCCCTGGCAGATCAGCGCCGGCGTCGTCAGTCTCCTAAGATGGCCGGTGCGCAGCTTCCTAGGCTGGCCGGGCGGATGGAAGGGATAGCCGAGGCAGAGCAGGCCGGCGATCTTTCCTCGACGATGGAGATCGTCGGCCACCATGCTGGCGACCCGGCCACCCATCGACTTGCCGCCGATGATCAGCGGGCCGCTAGCGCCGAGCTCGGCAATCGCCCCCTCGTATTCGGGATTGAGTGTTTCGGCCCGCGGCGGTGGTTTACGACCTTCCGAGGTACGGCGGGCCGCCATGTAGGCGAATTCGAAACGGGCGACACGGAAGCCGACGCCGGCGAGCGCATTTGCCGCTGATGTCATCGATGCCGAATCCATCGGCGCGCCGGCGCCATGCGCGAGAAGGATCGTGAAGCGCGCGTCCTCGGGCCCCAGCAGCAAAAACCTGTCAAGCATCAGTAATCCTCCATCCCATCACCGGAACCATGTCGATGGTCGTGACTTCCTCCTGGAAAGGAGACAGACAATGTCGACGAATGATCAAAACGTAAAGCCCGAGCAGCGGCGACCCAAGGATGTCGGGGCCGTTCCCGAGAAACCGGAGCCGGCCGACGCGGAATCGATGGCGCCGCCGGTGGTGCAGCCGGCTGGGGTCAGGGACAAAAGCGAACGACCCGTGGTCAATCCGATCACTGGTGTCGCCTCCTGATCGACCGCGGTCGATTATCGTGTGGAACCGCCGAACCGCCTCTTGAAACCTCGGAGGAAAGGGTCCATATACCCGTCCTGCCTGAAAAATGGATGCGCGTGGTATCGACGTCGTCGAGCTGCTCGTGTCCGACAGGATAAGGGCGCTCCCCGCAAGGGTCGAGCGCCCTTTTTGCTCTACAGCCATTGTGCTCATCGCCGCTACTTGCGTTCGCCTTGTCCGCCCAGTCTGGAGGGAACGGTGTTTAAGGCGTCAGCCCGCCTCGCGCGACCTCAGTGCGCTTCTTCGACCGATTTCCGTCATACCGATTGAGTTTTGCCTGAAGTCGCGCAATTTTCTCAATCAACGTTCTCGACGGAGAGCTTTTAGGCTTTCAGAGAGAGACCTGATGAGTCGGATGTTTTCCTTGATCGCCATTCCCTTGGTGTGAGAATGCTGGTGACGTGCTCTGCGTCCAGTTCTTAATGGCAACCCGCTTCATCGATGACGGCTCGCATCGACAACAAAATGCAAACGCGGTATTCGCAGGCTCCGACGCGGGAGCCGAGCATTGGGCGACAAACTCCTCCCCTGGCCGCCATAAACACTATCGTGAAATGATTACTTCCGCCTGGGGGTATTCCCGCTCTTCCTTGTAAAGAATAATGTAGCCGGGCAAGGCCGTGGCTTGCCACCCGCCGGGCAGGTGGCTCACGATGCTTTTGATCGCCTCTCGTGGTGTCATCGGCCCGCCCTTGGCGGGGAGGGACACGGATGCTAGGTCCATATGGGGTTTTCGGCTCCCACCGCCCTTTCCTTGATATCGGAAAGTGTAAGGCAGGGCATCCTTCAGCCGTGCGAGCGCGCTCGCCGCGGTCTCATTCTGATCGATGGCGAACGCCATCTCCCTATCGATGTCGATTGGGAACTTTGCGTCGAAGTTCCTTGGATCGACCCTGGTTGTGTCTCGCTCGCGGCCCGGATCGTTCGATCCGAAGCCACTACCATTCCAATCAATAGCCTTGACGCCGCCGTAATGACGGATCAGGTCAGATTCCAGATCCACGGCGGTAAACACGAACACGCGCACCGCCTTAAAGCTTACACGAGCAGGGTCGAGGCCGACGCGATGCATCACCTTGCGCGCATGGCGCGACAGGCGCTTGTGAAGGCCGGCGTCGGCATCGGTTTTGCCGATGTAAACAAGCTGATCGTCCAGAAAAAGCTGATAAACGCCTTGTTCTTCCGGAATGGCGGCGAGGTTGGTGGTGTTCAAGGGCACGGCACCCAAGCCGTCCAAAACTTCGATCAGTCGAACAAGCAGGGCTCCAGGAAGATCGAACTCAAATTCGACATAACCTGTCATGCGGCGATTCCGGAAGCCTTGAACTGCAAATGCGCGTTTACGCTCGACGCCACGACATGCGCTAGCTCAACCGGCACGGCATTACCAAGCTGACGCATGGCCTCGGACCATGATCCATGCAAACGGAAGTCGTCGGGGAAAGTTTGAAGCCGCGCGCTTTCGCGCACGGTGAAATATCGGACGCTGCCATCGGGACGCAGCAGCATGTTTTCGCCACCAGGCACGCCATGGACGCCCGCCTTGAGCGTCTTCGCCGGCTCGTCGAGCGGACTGCCCGTATGCCCCGGATATGATCTGGCTCCGGGCTGGAAACGGTGATTGAGGTAGGTCATGGATTGCTTTGGCTCGCGCTCCGGATCCGGCAGGTCGGCGATCGCGTCGCGCGTGGTCCGCCACGGCAGGGTATCCGGCTCCCGACCCAATCGCGCCACGCGTTGACGATAGCGGTCCCCTATATCCCGATCGGCCTTTCGAACTCGATGCCGATCCCAATAATCACCGTGAACCTGGTCCCACAGAAGGGCGTCCAGGGAATGAGTTTCCGCGGGAAATGCCCACTTGATATCAAGGTCCGACCGGAAGCCCACGAAGACGACGCGCTCCCGGCGCTGCGGCACACCATGGTTGGCGGCGTTGAGCACGCGATACACGACGCGGTATTCTAGCCCGGCGACCCGCCGGCGGCTGGTATGGTGGCGCTCTAGCCGCTGAAGGTGACCTTCCCAGCCCTCCTCGGATTTCGCGACAATGTCCGGGTAGGTCATTTGCAGCACGATGTGAGAGACGTAGGTCGCGAAACTCTCGCGGGTTAGGCCCTTGACATTCTCGAAGATGAAGGCGCGCGGCCGGGTCTCCCGGACCGCGCGGACGGCCTCTGGCCACATATCGCGGCGATCGGCGTGAGCCTGGTGCTTTCCCCCCAGGGAAAACGGCTGACATGGCGGACCGCCAGTCACAAGATCAAGCTTGCCCTCGAACCCGCGGAAGTCGACGCTACGGACGTCGCCCTCGATCGGCATGGGCCAGCTTGCGAGAGAAGCGATCCCTTTCTCGCGATTCTCGCGGATCGTGTCGCAGCACCAGCGATCCCATTCAACGACGGCTTGCGGGGTGAAACCAGCGCGGCTCACCCCCATGCCTAGGCCGCCCGCGCCGGCGAAAAGTTCGATTGCCCGCATTATCCCTCCAGGAATTGCCTTAGTTTGTTCTCTAATGGTTCACTATTCCGCAATTCACATTCCCAGACAACTAAAACCTGCCAACCCCGGCCCTGAAGATTGGCTTCCGCCCTGGCATCTCGCGCCACGGTCGCCTCGAATTTCGGTTCCCAAAACTCCAACCGCGACTTCGGCAGTCGCGCGAGGCGGCAGGTGGGATCGTCGTGACGATGCCAAAAGCAGCCATGAATGAAAATGACCTTGCGACGTTTTCCAAAGACAATATCGGGCTTTCCGGGCAATCCCTTGCCATGCAAGCGATATCGATATCCCATCCGATGGAGGAGGCGTCGGACGACCATTTCCGGCTTGGTGTCCCGGCCACGCACCAATCCCATTCGTAAACTGCGTTCTTCTGGTGTCAGGCTGTCCATGCGACGGCGACTCTCATCTGCTTGCCCGTTCAAAATCGGTCTTCAAATTTTACCTGCCGAACTAGCGAGATAACGCCAGTGAGTGCAAGGCAGTGAACCCGCACGCCGAGGTTCTATCCCACCTTGTCGTTCCTAGGCACGGATCACCGCTCCCGAGTGACGGGTGCAATCGCGGCGATTAAGCAAATCGTTGAAAAAATGCATTATGAGCAATGGCGGAGAGGGTGGGATTCAACCCACGACACCCTCTTAGGTATGCCACATTTCGAGTGCGGCGCATTTCAACCACTCTGCTTCCTCTCAGTTCGGATCTTTAAACCTAACGCCCACTCCCCCACCGTTCCTGGTGATGAACTGAATCCCGGCGTTTTCCAGTGTCATTCGGATTAATTTCGAATTTGCAGCTGTGATCGATGGCGGACCGTCCTCCGCTTCAGCACGCCGTATCGTCGACAACCCTACGCTGGCCGACTCTGCAAGATCTTCAGCTGTCCATCGTAGTAGAGCCCTCGCCGCCCGAATCTGAGCCCCGGTTAATTCGCTCATTATTTTCGATTTCTCATTGAAACTTTTTAGTTCATGTGCAATATTTTGGTTCATATCAGCCGCATCCGGTGTTTGAGCCACCGAACACGGCCTGACCACAACCTAAGCTGTCAGGAGCTCGGATCATGGCTGATTCCGACAATAGCAGAACTTTGTCTGGCGTCACGCTGGGTGAAGTCCATACACGGTTGTGAGATAGGGGAGCTCTCCACATGGAACTACGCCAGCTCTCCTACTTCGTCGCGGTGGCCGAGGAACTGCATTTCGGCCGGGCGGCCGCCAAGGTGCGCATCGCCCAGCCGGCGTTGTCCAATCATGTGCAGGCGCTGGAGCGCGAACTTGGCTGCGCGCTGTTCATCCGCTCGACCAGACGGGTGGAACTGACCAGGGCAGGGGAGATCTTCCACGAGCGCTGCGTCGGGATCCTCAGCGAAGTCGATCTGTCTGCCGAGATCACCAGGGCGGTGGCCGGCAAGACGATAAGGCAGATCAGGATCGGCACCGTCTATCCGGCCACCACCGGCGTGCTGCCGGCGTTTCTGGCAAAGATCGCCCGCAAGTATCCGGATATCCGCATCCATATATCAAGCGGCAATACCGGCGACATCATCCGCGGCCTGGAGAACGGCCAGATCAATCTCGGCTTCATCCGGCCGGTGGAAAGCATCGGCTCCTTGCGCTTCTCCTCGATCGCCCATGAGCGCTATCTGCTGGCGGTGGCGAGGAGCAACCCACTGGCGGAGCAGGCGGAGATTGGTATCGACGATCTGCGCGGGGAGAAGATCATCGCCTTCAATCGCAAGAACCTCTCCTACACCGAGCGGTACTTCAACGAGAAGTTCGAGGAATATGACCTGACCCGCAACATCGCCTATAGCTGCGACGACACCTATTCGCTGGTGTCGCTGGTCTCGGCCGGGCTTGGCATCGGCTTTGCGCCGGAATGGACCGAGGGCCTGCCGAACCGCGCCTTCGAGCTGAAGGCGGTGAGGGGCATCGATTTCCGGATCGGGCTTGGTGTTGCCTGGAGCAAGGACGACCCGACCGCCTCGCGCGATGACATCGTCGATATCGCCCGCTCACTGGCACGCGCCTCCAAGTAAGGCGAGGGGCACCCAGGGGTGGCGGGGCGCTGAGCGGGAGACGCGCAACAGAGCATTGCGCGAGCAGTTTTAAACTAAAAGTCTGCATTTGCGGGGCAATGACAAACGGAGCCGCGGAGTGCTATAGCCCTACCGCCTTCCGCAGTGTCTCATTTATCCGGCTTTGCCAGCCTTCGTCTTTGGCCGTGAAAGCATCGACCACTTGTGGATCGAGCCGAATGCTCACGGCGACCCGTCCGAGCTTCTTTTCCTGGTGATCGCGCGGTAACGATGAGGGTCTCCGCGACCGATTGAGTGGACGGAGGTCTGGATATCGAACAGTCGGTCGCCTTTGCCCAGGCGATGGAAGGCAAGGGGTGCGATGCAATCCACGTATCAAGTGGCGGTCTTTCACCCGCGCAGTCCATTCCGATAAGCCCGAGTTACCAGGTACCGCTCGCACGGACTATCAAAGCTGCCGTCAACATTCCTGTCGTGGCGGTTGGGCTTATAACAGAGCCAACGCAGGCGGAAACTATTGTTGCGACGGGCGACGCCGATCTCGTCGCTCTCGCCCGTGCGATATACTCTACGATCCGCGCTGGCCATGGCATGCAGCGGCGGAACTTGGCGGGCAGGTCACCGCACCGAACCAATATCTTCGGTCGCAGCCGTCCAAGTATAAGAGCTTGTTCGCGCCATGCGCGCGAAAAGGCTCCGTTCCTATCGAAGGTGATTGGCCCGCCACTCCGCTAGTTCCAGCGTAAGCGGGACTTCGCTCAGCAATGCGGTCGGCCACCAAGTTCCTCCGCATGCTTGATCGTCGAGCGAAAGCGATATCCGGCCGCCGTGGATGGCGTTGCCCGTCGAGTTAAAGCCGCGTTGGAGCCCGCCGACGGTTTAGCAGCCAAGCGCAATGCATTTCCAATGCCGGGTGACTGATGAAGTGCAACTTTCAGACTTGACGCGGCTTACTCGCATCGTGACGCGATCTATTGCAGGGCTGCAAGCGATCGCTTTGCTCTTGTTTCCCACACTACCGCTCCTTGGAAAGCGGCGTATTCGAGAGCTTCTTGCATCATCTTTCCGGCTTCAAAGCGAAGGCCGGCTCTGGCAAGAACCTCACCGCGGAGGCGCATCAGCTCGGCCGTGTAGTAATGCTCCCCGGTGCGGGTACCGAGTGTCATGCCCTTTCCGACTGCGCCAGTTGCTTCGGAGAGATCGCCGACTTGAAGCAGACTGTCCGCCAATACGCCGAGGTAACAGGTCTTATCGACCTCCTGATCGCCCATATCGTCGCAGATGTTTTGCATCTGTGCGATGCCGGAGGGGTCATGTGATTCCGTCACCTTCAGCCAGCCCGAAAAGAAAATTGCCATCTTGAGCCAGAGCTGAAACCCGTTACGGGTAGCAAGCGGGACAAGTTCGTCTACCAATCGGTTAAGCGTCGCGGTATCCTGTCTAAGGGACATCAGAATGCAGCCATTGCCGAGACACGCGGCAACTCGATAGTCGCTCTGGCTTCGAGCATCTTCCTCTGCCGCAAGGAAGAGCTCAAAAGCACGTTTATCTTCGCCGAGCATCTGGAGCGTCCACGACAGATACACCATCGTCATGCTCGGAAAGTCGCTGCCGATCCTGTTGGCGCTGGAATTGTGTGATAGGGCTCGTTCCAACGCCTCCCGAGCCTGCGAGAATCGACCGCGGACAAACGCACACATGCCCGCAAATTGCAGCCCAAGCACCAGCGCCTTGAGATTGTTTTCTCGGACGCCGATCTCCTTCAACTGGTCGCTCGCCCATTCCGCGTCCTGAAAGCGCCCCGAATTGAAGGCTATTCCGAAAAGGCCGTCCAACGCGTTGATCGCCGCTTCGGGGTCGCGGACGGTTTCGCTCAGGCGCATGACGTTGCGGTAGGCGGAGTTGCTGTCCGCTATTAGGTAGCCGTACGCGGCGTAGAGGACATCGCCTCTTTCCAATTCTAAGGCGAGTTCCTTTCTATCACGAGTGGTCGAGGCAGGCATCCGTCGAACGCACTCAACGCCCTTGAGGAACATATTTGCGGCTTCCACCTTGGCCCATGTCGCTGCAAGCTTCCTAGCCGCGCTGAGCCAATAGTCGGCGGCGCGCTCGAACAGGCTGGCCTCGTCGTAGTGTTGTGCAAGCACCTCCGGATGCTCGACCACTGTGCGCGGTTCAGTAAGTTCGATCGCTTGCGCCACCAGGGCATGAAGCTGCCGTCGTCTGTCGCGCAGCAGCGCGCCGCGCGCCGCCTCCTGGAGCAGACTGTGGGAAAAAGTATAACGTGGCCAATTGCTGAAGGGCTGCGGCGCAACCAAGCCTACGTCTACCAGCTGCTCGATCTGGGGCCGGAGGACATCCGTCGACACTCCGACAACATGGGCAAGCGTGTTCAAGTCGAACTCCCGTCCGATCACGGCCGCCGTCTGGGCGACGACCTTTACTCCCCCGAGCTTGTCAAGTCGGGAAAGCAGGGCGGACTGCAGCGAAGCTGGAATGGTTGCCCGCCTGTCGCCATTTTGAAAGCTGTCCTCGCGCGCTTCCGCCGCGTCTTCGAGTGTCGAACGCGCGAGTTCCTCGAGAAACAAGGGAACACCTTCGGCCTTTGCCAGGAGCCTGTTGACAACCTCTGGATCAAGCTCGGTCTCGCATGTCAGGCTTCCAATCACGTTTCCGGCTTCTTCCCGGGAAAGCCTTGTCAGCTTTAGGTGGTCGAATTTCCCGTTAAGCACCGGAATATTGCGAGATGTCACGAGAAAGAGGATAAAAGCTTCCGACGAGGCTCCCACGAGCGCCTGCAAGAGCCTTCGTGAAGACGGGTCGATCCATTGTTCATCCTCGACGACGCATAGTATCGGTTCCTCGCTCGCCAGATGCTTGAGCCAGCCGACAAAAGCAGCCGTGATCGTCTGCTCCTGTTGGGCGGAGTCGAGTTCGGACGGTGGGAACGAGGGATGCTCCAGGGCCAGCAATCGCGCGAAGATTGGGTAGCTGACCGACAGTGGTACTCCCGTCAAAGACAGGAACGAGGTCAGTTTCTCGGACGCCAAGTTCGGGGGTTCGCCATCAGCGAGGCCGGCCTCCTGCTTGAGCAGCCGGAGGAACGGATAAAGGGCGCTGTTCGAAAAAGCCGGAGAACATTGCGCTATCAAAGTCTTTCTCTGTTGAAGCCCTCTTCGCAATTCGAAAACGAGCCTGGACTTGCCAATACCGGGCTCGCCGCTGATGGCGGTCACCCCGCCGGTTTCGGCGAGTTCCACTGATCGCCAGCTAGTCAGCAGCCGTTGCAGTTCGGAGTCCCGGCCTACCAGAGGAGTCAGTCGTGATTGCGCGCTAAATCGGTACGTACCAGACAACTCCTTGATCGCACGGCGGACGTGGATCGCGCGAGTGAAACCCTTCAGGCTTTTCGGCCCGAGATCCACGAACTCGAAATTGGTAGCCGTTGCTTCGTACGTATTCTGATCAACGAGTATGGTGTCTGGCTCTGCTAGCGTCTCCAGCCTTTGTGCAAGGTTCGGAACGGGACCGAAGGCAACGGTGGAAACGCCAGCCGGAGCTCCTTCGATATCACCAACAACAACGAGGCCCGTGGCAATTCCTATACGCACGTGCAGGGGTGTTCCATCAGGAGACTCCAACTGCGCGACGGCAGCCTGAACATCGAATGCTAGCTGCAACGCGCGCTCGGCGTTGTTTTCTTCCGAGGTCGGATAGCCAAACAGAACTTGAAACGCATCACCCACATAGTTTGCTACGTATCCTCCATGGGAACGGGCTATGGCGCTGCAACGCGCAAGGTAAAGCTGGGTTAACTGACTGAAATCCTCCGGATCGAGACGCGCCGCGAATTCCGTGGATCCGACCATGTCACAAAAAAGGATGGTCAGCTGACGTCGCTCGACAGGATTTTTCTCTTCCCTCGCCATGGGCGTCTTCATTGCCGCAATCGCGGCAAGTAGGGTGCGTCGCGGACCCACGCGCACGCCCATTTCGATTAAATCATGTTCCGTGATCAATGGCAGATTGTTCAGATCGATTTGGGCATAGGTGAACTGTTCCGCAAGATGCTCTAGTCCGATTTTCGCCAGCCAATGCCCGACATCACTCATCGCCGCCCCGTATAATGTTTAACCGCCGGCTACTACTAGAACTTGCGCATTATTTTAGTTGAAGCTACAATAGCACAGGGCAATATTCAACAATCGAACGATTTTCACTGTATTGTCAGCTTCGGCGGACAAGGACGTCTTTATAGACGAGGCTTCGGTTTGGTCCGCAAATGATGAAAGCTTATGCCAACGGTCCGAACCCCCTGTAATCATCAAGGAGGGACCTATGACTGCGCTTGTTAAAATTGCGACGTTGGCATTTGCCATAAGCATCGGCTTTTCAGTAAGCGCGTTCGCCCAAACTCCGCAATGCCCCGCAGACATAGCGGGGGACGGAGACGAATTCTTCAAAAAATCCAGAAGCTATGCCGTCCCGACCCCAGAAGAACGGCATGAAGTGGAGGATTTCATATCGCATTACGCATGGCTGATGGACAACAAAAATGCGGTTGGGGTGCGGGAGCTTTTCGAGCCGGGAGCCACCTATTTGCTGTGTCAGACGGGATCGAGCGATGAAAAAGATTCTGGGAAAGACGAAACACTCGAAGACTTGCTCAGGATGTCATTCACCGGGTTAGGTGACAAACGCGCGCGCCGTTTGTTCAGCAACATTCTCATCCGAAAGAACACCGCAAATCAAACGTACGAAGCGCTGATTTCGTCTGTCGTATTCACCCAGGGTCCGTCAACCAGTATGGAGCCACCAAAAGTCGATTACATGGCGAGTCTCTACGCGACCATCGTCAGGGACTCTTTTGGCAACACCTTGAAGTTCGGGTCCCTGGTCGTTCTGACGGATCAGAACGGAATTAGTATCAGAGCTCGCTGAACCTTGATACCTAATTCGAAAAGGCCGCGTCCATGACGCACTTGGGGCGACTGTTCGCAATTCCGTTGATCGGACTGGCGGTCCAATTCGGCTCAGTAAGACTGGGGTTCCAGGATGCGTATACGTCGCAAACAAACGTCTTCGCCGTCACCTCGGGATCATTGTCGGCGAGATTGACGTTGCCCGGCGACGCGGCGCTCTTCGATGACCTCGTGCTCAAGTGGAATGGTGACTATTCTTGGGGCCCGGCGACGGGCGGCAGCGATCCCGTGACCAGGTTCGGAGATGAGGCGAGATCCGTGTTCGGACCCATACCCGACGGTGCCTGCGCGGGACCGCAATCGAGATCACTCGGCCTCGAGGTCGACGGAAACTCGGTCGGAGTGGAACCAAATGTCGCCAAGCCCGGATCCCCGCTTGAGTTCGCCCACCGGGAAGCGGGTGGCCAGATAGTTAAATGGACAAGCGCTGTGGCCAAGTGCGACAAACCCTCCCTCGCTGGCGGCGTGACATTCTGTGGGCTGAACTCCCGCATCGCCAGAGTAAAACGGAACCGTGTAGAATGGCTGTTCCTTTGCAGGAAGTCCTCCGACGATCTCGAAGTCCATGCGCAACCCTATTGGACGCAGACCGATCCGCGTTTCTCGCGCTACAGCGCGATCGGCTACAACGAGATAACAGGCGAGATAGCCTTTATCGACGGGCGCAAGGACCGCGGCGTCTTCGATTGGTCAGAGCGCTTTCCGCCGCCGGGCGGACAATCGTATCAGGACGAAATGGGAAGGCGGGAGGCGGAAGAGCTTTACGACAAGACGTTTGAGGTTAACTGCGTATCCTGCCATGACAACAAGAAACCCGCGATCATCGACCCGCATATGCAACAGGCACGAGTGGGGTTCTCGGGCGACAGGCATGATGCGCGGACCACCGCGTTCAGTCTCGGAAGTTTTTTCCCGGGCAGAGTAGCCAACGTTGACGCGCCGTTTCGCGTGATCGGCTCGGGCTATGCCTTCGCCCATAGGGGAGCGATGCGAAACGCGAATGCCTTCGCGATAAAGGGTCACCCGTGCTTTGCCTGTCATAGTCTGACCACGCTGGAGTCCGGAAGGCGTTTCGCCGCGGATGCAACAGGGATGTCCCCCAAGGTCAGAGACCCGACAATAGGGCAGACCGTAGCGATCGCACAGGAAAAGGCGGCTCTTCAAATGGTCCGAGATCACCGGACAAAATGGGCATCCGAGTTCGGTGAGGGAGGGATCATGCCGTGGATGTTACCAAATCACGGCGGAAGACTCTCAGAGGGGTCGGGGCAACTAAGTGCTTCGGAATGGGAACAGCTCAGTGCATGCGCATGGGGAAGCGGCGGCGATATCTGCGGCTTCCGCCCCCTGTTCACAAGCTGCCCGATACCAGGCGAGAGCATCGACACGTTCGTACCCTTCGACTTCTCTGTCGCTTCCCAGCCGACGGTGAACGGCAACGAGCATAGCGCAATTAGGCTGACTTGGAGATATTTGAACGGATACGGAGCGGTCCCCGAAAGGGACGATGTACGGTTCGACGTGGCGCTGAAGCTGGAAGACATACCGTCTTCGAGAGTTTCGCCCGACATCAGCGACTACCCGGGCGTGGACGAATCCAAATCCGCCATTGCTTTAGGCCCTGGCGTAGTTGTCAGTCGCACAGCAGAAAATTACCTGTTGATACGCAACGTGTCGTTTGAGGGGCACCGCAGATGGACCGATGCTCCAGCAACGAGTGAAACGCGCCGCTACTCGATTGCCATCCCGGATGTTTGTGGGAAACGCTACCTTTTTCGCATCTTGCCGAAACGCTTTTGTTTCGAGAACTCTGGAGTCGTTTCCGGCAAACGGGACTATCTAGCCTTTTACGATTCCGGCTGCGGCGAATAATCTCATTAAGTTGAGTGGGGTATCACGTGCCGCTAGAGCAACGCGACAAGATTTCCGTTCTGCGTCGGATTGGAGGGGAGAAGCCTTCGCCAGCTAATGCCGGGTGTCCAGAAGCGGTTCGTCGTCGTCGAAATTGCCGTTGCTGACGGCTTCGCATGAGTTGAAGCTACGGCCCCCACCTCCGGTTCCGTATGCGGTCAACTGCACCATCACGGCCTTCGCTCTTTCAAGGGCTTCATCAGCGCTGACTGCGTGCTCGTCGGCGACCTTGTCAGAGACGGCGTCGCCGTCATCTCCGATGAAATCGATCTTCCAACCGCCAGCTTCGTGCTCGATCCTCGTATCCGCCAGATGCATGTCATCCAGCCTTCTTGTTCTTGCGTGATGCGGCCATCGAGCTCTACAACGAGGACTGTCGCTCGGTAGAGGAGATGGCGACCGTTCTGATCGGCACTTACGTCGGGCTTGCCGCCACGCGCGTAAACGCGCCTTCTTCGAGCTCAGTGCATTGACAGGCCAATTCAGATCGGGCTGAACTCGACGAATTCGCACTGCATGTGATCCGACCGCGTCTTCATCCAGTCGTAGACATTTTCCCCCTGGTCGATTGCCGAGCAGCTTATTCCAGGCAACACGGTACCGGATGGATTGGTCGCCGCTTTCCGAGCGATGTACCGCCATAACATGCCCGAGGTATCGGACCGGTCCTTCTCGATACGAGAGAGTTGGACGACACCGCATGGATCTTCGGGCTGGGATGATACGACCCAAGCACCACCATTCGCGAAGTCGGAGACCCAGACGAACTCCTGCGTGAACGGGTTCGAGCTGACCTGGCAGGTCCGAAGATGCTTCGCGTGGTCGGCCCTGGTAATCTTCAGGGGCGATGATCAACATTCCCGTTCCATCGTGACAGGTGCATGCACCAATCTCCTAAAGCGGCTGTGGCAACCTTATTCATGAGCCGTTTCGGGCAAGAAGTAGTTCCTCTCCCTTCACAAACAGCTGATTTTCATCGGAAGGTCTTCTCGTTGTGTCCGTTCCTGACGACCGTGGCTTAAAGGCTTGCCTTTCTTTTCCGTGCACTAGGTTTGGCTTGGATATCAAACGCTGATTGGACCCCAAATGTCTGTTTCCGACGATCTCACGCTACAAGTTGCAAATACTCGGCCCCAAGATGCGGGAACGGGGATAGCCAGGCTCTCAGCGGCAGCGATGAACAAAATCGGAGTGAGCGAAGGGGAATTAATCGAGTTGGTTGGCAAGCGTCACACGGCTGCTGTGGCCGTGCGACCGTACCCCGAAGACGAGGGACTGAACATCATCCGTCTCGACGGTCTCCAGCGGGTGAACGCTGGTGCCACGAGTGGAGACCACATTGAAGTTCGAAAAGCTGAGGCCCGACCAGCCGCGAGGATTGTACTGGCACCAGCTCAGAAGAACCTTGTGCTTCAAGGATCGGGCGATGCTCTGCAGCGCGTCTTTTTGCGTCAGCCGATGGTCGCGGGGGATGTGGTCTCGACCTCGGTCCAGCAGAGGAGCCGAGATCCCCGAATGCTTCAGGCCTATGGCCTCCAGGAAATCCGGCTGGTGGTTGTCTCGACACATCCCCGCGGCGTTGTGCAAGTCAACGAGCAGACCGTTGTGGAACTGCGACCACAGTACGAGGAGCCCAAGGAGGCGCGGCGGGCGGATGTAACATACGACGATATTGGCGGGCTAGGCTCCTCGGTTGAGCAAGTCCGCGAGATGGTGGAGCTTCCATTGCGCCACCCCGAGCTCTTTCAACGCCTTGGCATCGATCCGCCGAAGGGTGTCCTGCTTTACGGGCCGCCCGGCACCGGAAAGACGCTGCTCGCTCGCGCGGTCGCCAATGAAACTGAGGCGAATTTCTTTCACATCGCCGGCCCTGAGATTATGGGGAGCAAATACGGGGAATCCGAAGAACGTCTTCGGCAGGTCTTTCAGGAAGCATCACAAAACGCACCATCAATCATCTTTATCGACGAAATCGACTCCATTGCTCCGAAGAGGGAACAGGTCACAGGAGAGGTCGAGCGACGGATCGTTGCGCAATTGCTGACGTTGATGGACGGCCTGGAACCGCGTCAGAATATCGTTGTCATTGGTGCAACGAACCGGCGCGACGCCATTGACGAGGCTCTACGCAGGCCGGGTCGCTTCGACCGGGAAATCGTCATCGGTGTGCCGGACCAAAATGGCAGGAGGGAAGTCCTCGCAATCCACACACGCGGCATGCCGCTCACCGAAGATGCGGATCTTGATGAAATAGCACGGACGACATATGGTTTCGTCGGCGCAGATCTCGGTGCTCTCGTGCGAGAGGCCGCAATGGATGCCCTACGGCGGGTCTTGCCCGATATAAATCTCAAGGAAGGCATCCCGCCTGAGATCCTTGAAAAGCTTATCGTCTCGCACGACGACTTCATGTCTGCAATGAAGCGAATTCAGCCGTCTGCGTTGCGCGAGATCATGATCCAGGCACCGAATGTGCGCTGGGAGGATGTCGGCGGTCTAGATGACGCACAAATGAAGTTGCGGGAAGGGGTGGAGCTTCCCCTCCGCGCCCCACAGTCATTCAAACGGATGGGTATTCGACCCGCCAAGGGCTTTCTGCTGTTTGGTCCTCCGGGCACGGGCAAGACGCTGCTCGCAAAGGCGGTTGCCCGCGAGGCCGAGGCAAATTTCGTCGCGACCAAATCCTCGGATTTGCTGTCAAAGTGGTACGGCGAGTCCGAGCAGCAGGTGTCGCGCCTCTTCGAACGAGCACGTCAGGTCGCTCCGACGGTAATTTTCATTGACGAGATCGATTCCCTAGCCCCTGCAAGAGGAGGTGGCCTCGGAGAGCCTGCGGTCACAGAGCGTGTGGTGAATACGCTATTGGCGGAAATGGACGGCTTGGAAGACATGCAGGGGGTCGTGGTCATGGCCGCCACCAACCGTCCCAACCTATTGGATCCAGCCCTGCTGCGGCCAGGCCGGTTCGATGAGCTTGTGTATGTGCCCGTGCCTGATACCAAGGCTAGATTGAAAATCCTTGGAATTCACACCAAGAAGATGCCTCTCGCCGCTGACGTGGACCTGGATGACCTTGCGGCGAAGACTGAACGCTTTACTGGCGCTGATCTGGAAGACTTGACACGTAGGGCCGGCCTGATCGCGCTTCGTCAGTCCCTGGACGCCGAGATCGTGACAAGTGCGAACTTCGCTAAAGCACTCGAAGAAGTTCGGCCGTCCGTAACACCCGAGGTCGAGCGCGAATACGAGGAAATGCTTCGGACTCTGAGACAGGAAAACCCCCAGCGAATGCAGATCGGATTTACACCGTTGAAGATTTCAGGAAAATAGCACGCAGACGACAACAAGCCGGCATTCGCGTTGCTGTTGCCGCCTGAACTGGCGACCGTTTGTAGTCAAAGGTTTGGGAAGCTTCGTCACCTGGCTATGAAAACCGGGCGCGAAAAACTGGTAGGAGGCACTTCGAGGCTTGCCCGACGTTGGGAAACGAGGATGCGGACGCCAGCAAAAACCAACAGGAGCAACCAGGGCATTTAGTATAACGGCTGGGATAGTAATTCACCTGACCTTGCCCCGTTGAAATAATCCATTTTGAAGTAAGCTCTGGCCCTTGAGAGGACCAGAGGATGAAGCGCAATCGTTTCACAGACGAACAGATCATCGGCATAGGAGCACGAGGCAGGCACGCCGGTCTCGGAGCTTTGCCGCAAGCATGGCGTCAGCGATGCCAGCATCTATAAATGGAAGGCCAAGTAGGGCGGCATGGAGGTGTCCGAGGCCAAGCGGCTGAAGACGCTTGAGGACGAGAACACGAAGCTGAAGCGGCTTCTGGCGGATGCGATGCTCGACAATGCTGCCTTGAAAGACCTTTTGGGAAAGAAGTGGTGACGCCCGCGGCCAACGGAAAGCTGTCGCGCATCTGATGAGCCATCATGAGATGAGCGAACGGCGGGCGTGTAAAGCCATTGGTTTTTGCCGAATGACGGTCCGTTACGAGACCTGGCGCGACGATGATCATGAGCTTCGCGAGCGAATGAAGGCGTTGGCGCATGAACGTCGCCGTTTCGGATATCGACGCATTCACCGGTGAGCGGCTGATGTCGACTTCCGCGCGTGTTCCGCATGATAACCGGCAGCCGCTTGCTGAAGCTTTGATGGCGCGGCAGGCAGGGCAGGGCGAGCGGCTTGCGAACAATCTCGCGGAAGGCTTCGATACGGGAAGCGACAAACGTCGCCATCTCGACGACCTCGGCACTCTTGGCGATTTCGGTACCCAATGGTGCGAAAGTCGAGGCGAAAATCCGACTGATGTTTTCATCTAGCGCCACGACCAACTCCGCTCTCGTCCATGACCCGGCCAAAGGTGTGCTTGTCGCTGGTGGCAATGACTCGGGTGGAAACGTGGGCACTATGCAGGTCGCAAGCGGCTTTGCGGTCGGGGGAGGCGATGTCTGGACGAACACCAGCAGGCAGGTTCGATACGTGGCAGGTGCTGGTGGCAGTATCTGGGTTTGGAATGTGTTTAAGCATGGAATGTTGACCCCTCTGGCGGGGTAATACTTATCCAATTTTGACCCCCCTTGGATTTCATCCGACCATCCGGCTTTTGCCAGTGGATGGGGTGGGGAGTTGAAGAGAGTGGATACGATTGCCCGTGTCCGACGAGCCTTCCATGTTCAGGGCTGGTCGGTGAAGAAGATCACCAGAGAGCTGAATGTTTCGCGTAATACGGTTCGCAAAATCCTGCGTTCTGATGCGACTGATTTTGTCTACAAACGAGAACATCAACCGTTGCCCAGGATCGGAGCCTGGAAGGGTGATATTGAACGGTTCCTCATTGCCAACGAAGGCAAGGCATCGCGCGAACGGCTGACGCTGATCCGGATTTACGAGGAGGTCCGGGCACTTGGCTACGACGGCAGTTATGACGCGATCCGGCGATATGCCAAGACCTGGGCGATGAACCGGGGAGCCGTGACGGCGGAAGCCTATGTGCCCCTCTATTACGCGCCAGGCGAAGCCTACCAGTTCGACTGGAGCCACGAGATCATTCTGGTCAACGGGGTGACTACGACCGTGAAGGTCGCGCATGTCCGGCTCTGCCACAGCCGGATGATGTTCGCCCGAGCCTATATGCGTGAGAGCCAGGAGATGGTGTTCGATGCCCATGACAAGGCCTTCGCCTTCTTCCGTGGCACCTGCACGCGCGGCATCTACGATAACATGAAGACTGCGGTCGAGGCGGTGTTCGTCGGCAAGGAGCGACAATACAATCGCCGCTTCCTGCAGATGTGCAGCCACTATCTGGTCCATCCCGTTGCCTGCACGCCCGCATCCGGATGGGAGAAGGGACAGGTCGAGAACCAGGTCGGACTGGTTCGAGAACGCTTCTTCACACCACGTCTTCGGGTTAAAAGCCTGGATGAGCTGAATGTCTGGTTGCTCGATAAGTGCATCGCTTACGCCAAGGCACACCGTCATCCTGAACAGACCGAGCGAATGATCTGGCAGGTGTTCGAGGAGGAACGCGGCAGCCTCGTGCATTACGTCGGGCCGTTCGATGGTTTCCACAGCGTCCCGGCCTCGGTGTCGAAGACCTGCACGGTCCGTTTCGACAACAACAAATACTCCGTCCTCTCGACTGCGGTCGGCCGCCCTGTTGAGGTTCACGCCTATGCCGAGAAGATCGTCATCAGGCAGGACGGCGTGAACGTCGGTGAGCATCCGCGTTGCTTTGGCCGTGGCGAGACGATCTACGATCCCTGGCATTATGTCCCCGTTCTGGCTCGCAAACCCGGCGCTTTGCGCAACGGCGCACCGTTCAGGGACTGGGTGTTGCCAGCGGCGATGGAGAAGGTCCGCAAGCGCCTGAAGAGCGTCCACGACGGTGATCGGCAAATGGTCACAATCCTTGCATGCGTTCCCACCGATGGTCTGACGGCCGTCGATGCGGCCTGTCAGGAGGCGCTGGACCAGGGCGTCTGCTCGGCCTCGGTGATCATCAACATTCTGGCTCGTAGTCGTGACCCGGCTCCGGCCGCAACCCTGCAAACCCCGGATGCGCTGCGGCTGACCCATGAACCGGTCGCCGACTGCGCACGCTATGACAGCCTCAGGAGGGCAAGCTGATGGAACGCACACAGGTTCTCGAACTGATGAGCACGCTGAAGCTCTATGGAATGCGCAGCGCCTACGACGAGGTCATGGGCAACGGCATCAAACGGCAGCACGAGCCGCCGCGCATTGTCGGTGATCTCTTGCAGTCGGAGATCGCCGAGAAGCAGGCCCGCTCCATTCGCTACCAACTCAGCATCGCCAAGCTGCCGCTGGCCAAGGACATCGACGATTTCGACTTCACCGATACGCCGGTCAATGAATCCCTGGTGCGGGAGCTGGCTACCGGCACCTTCGTCGCCGATCAGCGTAACGTCGTCCTCGTCGGCGGCACGGGAACCGGAAAGAGCCATCTCGCCATCGCGATTGCCCGTGCACTGATCCGCAACGGAACACGCGGGCGCTTCTTCAACGTCGTCGATCTGGTCAATCGGCTGGAAACGGAAACGCGCAGCGGCAAGCAAGGGCGGACGGCCGACTATCTCAATCGTCTCGACTTCATCATCCTCGACGAACTCGGATACCTGCCTTTCGCCCTGGCCGGCGGCCAACTCCTGTTCCATCTGATCAGCAGGCTCTACGAGCGCACGTCGATCATTGTCACCACGAACCTGGCGTTCGGTGAATGGCCGACGGTGTTCGGCGATGCCAAGATGACGACGGCACTTCTCGACCGCCTGACCCATCACTGCGAGATTGTCGAGACCGGCAACGAGTCCTGGCGCTTCAAGAACCGCTCTCAAAGCTAAAAGCCGAAGAAGATCATCACCCGCACTTGGCCTACCCTCTGCAACCCCGGCCAGCGCCGGGCAGGCCAAGCGCTGATCTACAGCACAGGGGGGTCAAAATTGGATAAGCAAAAGGGGTCAATGTTCGGTGCTGATTGACACCGATTTTCTCGGTGCGTGCTTCGTCGGTCAGTTTCCGGGGCGCAGAAGTAGGCGTTCAGCGCCGCGACGCTCCTACTTGCTCCTTACCCGTCGTTCCGCACCTCGATTATGTGAAATCGAAGAAGTCCGCCAGTATTCGAACGTTTCCTGCCTCAACGGGATGGGTGCTCTTTCGAGCATCGATGGTAAGCAGTTCCACGTCGAGGGCGCGAAGACGATCTACCTCGTCATTATTCAGTTGCGCCGTCCTTAGATCCCAGACATTGGGCGCCAGCAGCACTACTCTGATACGTTCTGGCCAGAACTCCCTATGCAGCACGTCACAAACATCGGCGATATCCGGCATGTTATTGGCTGCGCGGGGCTGCACTGCCGACACGTAGTTCAGGCGCCAGAACCCATCTTCCCAAGCGTTTTCAGTGGCCTTGTCTATCTTTTGGACGAACTCGGCGGGGGTTTCGCCCATCTCATGAGGAGAAGTAACTCGCACCGCCAGACGTCTCTCGCGCGATAGCGCTCGGGGAGGAATGACTGAAGAGGTGGGCAGATTTCCGCCAAGGCGGAGATCACTAAGCATGTGCCTGATCAGGCGACTCTTGCCCGCATTTTGTTCGCCGCAGACCAGCAGAACCCGCTCAATATGTGCCCGTTTCCGTGTCGCTTGCTCCAAAAGTCCTGTCCCCCAAAATGCGACCAGCAATTAGATCGCGACAACTTACCGGACTTATCTGCCGGGATCATACCCCAATGCTCTCAAAGGCGGTCTGCAAATACCTGATGCTCGCTCCGGAGCCATATTCCCCCGTTAGCCGCGTGACCATCTCGTTTGATCGCAAGCGCGTTTCGAAGGGTAGTCGACGAGGCGTCCAAGCGCTCTGACACCAATTCCGATCATAAAATTGTCATCCGCCCGCGCAAAATTTGCCCCGGCTGCGGTAACCGCGATCGTTAGAGCGAAATATTGAGCCGCGTGTTTCATCTGCGTGCGCGATTTTAACTAGCAAACGAACAGTAAAGCAGCATTTTTAGGTTTTACAATTCGTCAACATCACAGGCGATTGGCATATTCAACCAACGTTACTGTCCCTTGATTGCCGCCGCGACTGCACTGCCGATCTGTGCCGCGAGTTGCGCGTTGAGTGCCGCTTGCGAGGGTCCACTTACCACGGAGGATTTTCCGGTCTTGTCTTTTTCGAGTTGGAAGGAGCCCGGACCCACCGTGATGATCAGTTCGTGGGTTTTCGTTCGATTCAGATCCAAGAGGGCCGCGTTGTTAGCCGTTACCCTAACAAGTGTCCAAGTCGGTGTGATGTTGCCACTCGTGACTATGACGAACTTATTGCTGTAGGTGGCGCTATCGGAAGTGTCCGGCCCAAGCGCTTTACCTTCACCATTCTCGGCGGCTCGAGAGGATCGGCGAAAGTTAACGACGGCGACTGCTCCGGGCAGCCACTCCTTGACCCCCAGTCCCGCGCCATTCACGAAAGGAGAACTTCTACTTTTCGGTCCCAGCAGTTCCTTCGGCATGGGATTGCACTTTTCTCCTCCAGCAGTCAGCTGCGCGGCCGTCCAGTAGAAGTCATACTTATCGTAATTGACATTCTGGGTGGAGAGAGTGCCGCCGAAGCCGAAGTTAAAGCTCCTGCCAACTGCTCCCGCGTTCGATACGCCGGGGACGCGTGGGTAGTTCAACGTCACGCCGGGTGTCAGGGTTGATGTTTCATCAGTCGTCAGGTTGAAACTGACTTGAGCACCCCAAGTATCCGGAAAAGGCCCGTCGTCAGGCGAGGTCACCTCGGATTGTTGATGAAAACGCCTCACACTATTCTCTGTTCGCGCGTCGAAAGCGCCTTTTTTTAATTCACAAAATATCGCTTGCTTGATTTGGAGTTCCAGGTGCGTCCTGGCTTTAGGATCGCTCCGATCGATAATATCGGCGACCTCGGCTACACCAAAGCCGCAACCCGACTGTAGCCCCGCGACTACAACTGTGATCGCGATATTTAGAATCCTGCCCATCGCGAACTCCGGTTACTTCTTTTGTTCGAGAAGTTCTTGGATCTTTCTCGCGGTTTCGGGCGGCATATTTGAAATATGCAGGTCAAACGGCGCCGACTTTATAGCCGCGTCAATGTTTGGCACTTGTAGGGACGCGCAGTACGCGCTGCATTCATTGCCAAAACGCTGGATTGCGCACAGACCTTGTGGGCAATTTGTTGGACACTCCACGTTCGCGCATGGATCTTGAGCGAAAGCATTGGAAGCAGTTAAAAGCGAAGTCGTAATTGCGACCGAAGCCAATAATGCACGCATGCCGCCAACCCCCTCAGCGATATACTTATGTTGTCCGCCTATAAATCCACACTTCACGTCTGGTTGCAATATCATACCTTCGCCACCTTGAATAAAGCGCTCACCAATAAGAAAGCCGTGTGAAGTTGCGACAGTTCCGTCTGGCGCGTTGCGATGATAGATCAGCGAATTACGAATCGCAGGGGAAGAGCATGCCGTTTTACAGAGTGACTTCTCGTACCTTGCTCATTGAGGCTGACGATCCTGTCGAAGCTGCGATGACCGCCTACAGGATGTTCGAGGATCGGACGCCCACTGAATTTGAGGTTGTTGGCCCCGATGCGGAGGTCAACGACGTTCATCTGTCCGCCGAGCAGCAAGAGCGAGCGATCACGATAGCATCTCAACCGTCCGACGCCCTAGCCAGCGAAGCCCACTCCGATAGAAGCTAGGCACTAGCTAGGCGACGCTATCTGACGCAAGTTGCGTTTCTTGACGGCCCCAAATCGAGAGGATCATTAATGAGCAGGCAGCATGCGACACCGCTTATCATTTCCGCAGACGGTGGGACGGTATCTCGGGCAGTGCCTCTCGGGCTTGGACTGGGCGGCCACGGGATGAGCGAAGGCGACATACAAGAGCTTATCCATCGCCATCCACTCTGCCTGCCGATAGGCGAAATAGATCCCATGTTCGCTGGCGCGATTGCTATCTGTCGGGAGCTTACGACACCGGCCGGACCAATCGACAATTTCCTCATTACACCGTCCGGACTGCCGGTTATCGTCGAATGTAAGTTGTGGCGTAATCCGGAGGGCCGCCGTGAGGTGATTGGCCAGATCCTAGATTACTCGAAGGAACTGACAAAATGGTCTTCGTCCGATGTGCAGAGGGAGGTCAGTAAGCGAACAGGTCGAAAGGGCAATGTCGTACTCGATCTCGTACGTGAGGCCGGATACGAAGTGGATGAAATCGCGTTCAATGACGCGTTGACGTTCAACCTGCGTCGCGGTCGGTTCCTCCTTCTCATAGTTGGAGATGGCATCCGCGAGGGAGTGGAGGCAATCGCGGATTACCTTCAGACACACGCGGGCCTTCATTTCACATTGGGCTTGGTAGAAATGCCGGTGTATTCGACCCCATCGGGAGAGAAGCTTGTCGTTCCGCGTGTGCTGGCGAGGACGCAGACGATTTTGCGGACGGTCATCAGTGTTCCAGATGGGGCAGCTATAGCCGACCCCGACGATGATGAGGGGGAAACAGCGTTCAACTCGGCTGAAACACCGGAAAGGCGCGAGGCGCGAGAGCGACGCCGAGATGTTCGGTACTCGTTCTGGACCGAGTTCCTTGGTGGACTGGAGCTTGACGATCCCGAACAGATGTTGCCTTCGCCCTCACTAGGTGGCCACGTTGTTTTCAAACTAGGTGCACCGGGTGGGTCGAGCTGGATCACGGTCTACCGCGACGTCCGCTACAACGCTGTTGGGGTGACGTTGTCGTCAAACGCAAATTCACCGGGCGAGCGAGCGTCTAGGTTGTTGTCAGACCAGGCTGATGAAATATCGAAAGAACTCGGTGGCGCAACTGTGGATTTTTCGGGGGATCGCCCAGATATCTCGCAGCGCCTGGTTCTGCGCGATCTCAATAATGCAGACGATCGAGGAAAAGCCATCAAGTGGCTTCGAGAGCGAACGAATGCTTTTGTGAATAGCTTGAGACCCCGGATTCGTTCTGCCCTCAGTGAAATTGAAAGGGGTTAGTATCGTAGGTCGTGAGAAGCTCCAATGTAGTCTCCATGGAGAAACTCCCGTTGCTCGTCCATGGATGCGATCAAAGATTAGGATCAGCAAGACAACGTGGGAGCGGAACACCGGTTACGATGAAATGTCGCTGGGGCGACAATTTTATGAAGCGTAACAGGAGCCGGTGAGCCAAAGAGAAACTGGGGTTCCGATTTCGTTTCCACTTAACGACGACGCCTCGTAGCGACTGGTTTCGATGTAGGCGAAACCCGTTCGAACGCTGAACCCGTCTTTTTTGTTGCGGTTCCTATTTTCGTAGCAGGCGAGTAGCGCCCCTACCGAAAGACCTTTGCTTGATAGCGGGGAGAGGATGAATCGCACACCGCCGAGTTCAGCAAGACTATCCTCATAGCGTTCCATCGCCGCGAGCAAATTCCGATAAAGCTGGAACGGATTGTCTTCGGTTGCGTATATCAGGTCGCGTGGGTCGACCCTAAACCGGTCGAAAAGGAGTTCGCCAATTTCACCTACAATGTTGTCTGCACGTCGCGCATCGCGTGTCTGAAGCGGAAGTATCGGGCACACGTCAGCTGGATTAACTTGCATGTGGATCCGCTCGAGTGCCTCGCGATTGCCTTCCCCTAAAACAGGAAACCAAATCTTTGGCCAAGCATCAGCCGCTTCCTCGTCGAGGCGGATGGACAGTCCTTGGATTGTTGCAAGCTCTGGCTCCAATTCTTTTTTGACGATCTTGGCATCCAAAGACGCGGATTCCGCGAAGATGACATGCAGATTGGTGGAAGAGGCAAGCGGCCTTCGGCCGCTCGGATGGACGAGCCGACCAAGGAAATTGTTCAGGATAGTGAGGTAAATGATCCGCGGAAGTGAACTTATGTCGACTACAACGTCTGAAAAATCTGCCAAATTGATGTCGCTGAGCAAAGTAATCGTGTTCCTAGAAATACTCCGCATGCCATCGCTGTCATTCGGAAGAAGATCGCGAACGTCCAGTCTTTGACCGAAAAGCTCTTCCAGGCCGACTTTGTTTTTGCTCCGAAGGACTGCCGATTGTTCATCGCCCGTGAAGCCGCTTTCGAAATTGATGGCAACGCAAGCAAGGGATGCTGATGTTGCTTGGACAACGATGGTTCCTAGCGGCTGGAGTGCCCGAGGATCAAAACCTAGACCGACAATAAAGAGCACCTTGCGATCGGGGGCAAGGTGGTCACCCCAAAACTCGGAAAATGCATCGCCACTGAAGCGATTGTAATCGTGCCACCAGTTCATCTAAAGCCTACAAAAGTTTTCGGAAGTCAGAAGCGGTGCCTCGACCATTTGCCCAATTGATGAGTGTCCGAAGGGGCACGCGCTGCCATCCACCGTAATGATAGACAAGGTCAAAATGTGCGCACAGCATGCGGTTGAGGTAGAACACGGTAAAGGTTCGACTGCCCTGTCGCACCTCGCGCATGTCGAGGATATTCTGGGCGACACAAGCGGTGATCACTTGAGCCAAGTCATGATATACAGCCGAGCTTCCTGCAGCCACGGCTCCTGCTAGCTGCACACGTTCCTCAGGAGATATGGCAAAACCGGTCACACCCGGTGCGTATGGCGCGGTTGCCGAATAGGTCTTTTCTTTAGCCATCATGCCGACAGCCTCCACAAGACGTTGGGCAAGCTCTCCATAACGAACTCCCCGTGAAAGCTCTTTGTAGCGCCGTTCAGCGAGCTTTTTTATCACGCTGTGCTGTGCGCTTGCTGACACGGCGGAAGAGGTGTTTCCCCTGATGACGCGGTTCGCATGAATGGTTTCAAAAAGACCGGCGCAGATCTGGAGAAACTCTTCGATGTTGAAAGTGGCGAGGCGTGCGATCCGTTCGACGCCATAATAGTAGGGCAGACCATAGTCCCTGGTGACAAAGCGCTCTGCTGCCTGCGAAACACCCGACGGAATGGGATCAGGGCCAATGATCGCCTCAAACTCCATCGACGCCGTAGACTTCCTGCTATCTCTGGCAATCAATATTCGTGTTTTTCCAAGCTCCACCGCGAGACGGAACGGATCGTCATTGTCCGCTTCTAAGACCGAGTCGATCCATGCCTCGTATTTTGGGATGGAGGAGGGGCCGTCGAGCAGATATCCTTTTAGCGCAGCAACGGCGTTTTCAATATCCGGCAAGAGTTCGCGATCAAGGGGAGTTGAACTTAGCACCGCATCGAATTGAACTTCGATTCCAGCCTGACGAAGCCGCCGGTCGGCGATCGCCATAGCGAACTGATGGAACTTGGATGTCCTGTCTGCCCAGACTCGTTCCAACTGGATGACTTGGTGATCACGCTCGTGTCGGCTGGCAGTGAGCATGCCACTGGGGTCAAGGACCTTTGTCTGTTCAGCAATCCACAGAATAAGAGTCGTCCGATGCTCCATGCTCTCGGAAAACAGAGCGTCGCGCTGCCAAGGTCTCAATCGCTGTACATCGTCGATCATGAGCAGCGGACTGCAGGCAAGAGGTGCATCGTCAACGAAAATGCTCGCCGACGCGAGCCATTGTATCGCATCAATTCCAATATGAGCAGGAAGATCAGAATCACCAGCTTCCGCCGTCAACGTATCGAGATAGCGAAGGCAACGCATCTCAATGTCTTCTGCCCAAGCTCGAAACTCCGGCGCCAAACCCTTCGCTGGGATCTGTCCTTGCTCTCGTAAAGAGTGTTTTGACCCGATCCGAATACGGGCAAGCGACCCTTGATCGTCGTAATCGATCCCCGCCAGGCGCGAGACCGCCCGAAGGGTACGCAGGATAATCCGGGCGTTGAGCAAAGCTTTAAACAGCCCGGCCGCTGCTTCTTTCGAAAGCGGCGGGCCGATTTCAGGGTACCCACCATTCGACGAAATGTAGACGCCCAGGAGCTTGGGTTTTGCGCTCCCGACAGCCCCGATTTCCTCCAGCCGCTGATAGATTTCATTGAAAGGAGCGTGGGTCCTGTTTCGCGTAGCTTGCTCAAGAGGACCGGGCGTGAACATTCTCAGCAGAGACGTCTTTCCGCCCCCTGGTGCGCTTCGAATGATAAGCGCTCCCGGACCGAATGCGTTTCCTGGCAGAACCTGCAATGCATCCGCAGCAAAATTCTGCGCGAACTCTTCGTCGGGAGACGATAGTTCGGAGTTGCGCGTAGCAAAGACGTTCTGCACCAACTTCAAGCGTCCTTATGTCGTGTAATCCTTGGGAACAGACCCCTTACAGATTTTGGCTCGTTTGCCCATAGCAGATACAGAGAGTTGTTCGGCGTATTATGGACTAGCACTACGGGGAGGGAGCATCCGGCATACCCTAGCTTCATATCTGTGGTCTTACCCTTGAGTTCATGAGAATCCATTGGCCGCTCGCGATAATATTTATCGCCCAGGACGAGATTCATAAAAGCCTGATCAAATTCTTGGTCGGCCTCGACAACGGTTTCCTCAGCGAGAGTATAGACAGCTATCGGGATTGGTGGCCTCCTGCCCATGCTCTCAAAATAGGGGGTCAGCTCTGTCTGGAGATAGTCCAGCGACCTCTGCGTGGCTACGTACAAGATCAGGTAGAACTGACAGTCGGCCGTCGTGAAGTTTGCCTGCTCGTGCTTGCGGACCTGATCGATCGCTTTGAAGACCTTGCCTTTCGGCTTCCCGTCCTCCATCCGGAAATAGGAGGTACCGCTGGCCGTGAAATCGTCGATCAGGAACACGTTTTCGAAGCTTGCCGTGTCGTCCTCTTCCGCTTTCCGCAAGTCCTCAAGGAAACTTGCCGCCTTGAAGTCTCCAATCTCGTACGCTTGCCAGACCTGTTCATTATCAAGCCCTGCGGATCGTCTGAAAGTATCCATTCGCGATCCGTCGCTCAAACCAAGGAACAGACTTCGGCGCTTGGCGCTTTTAAACTCGGGACTTCCGGCAATCTTCCCTACCTCGAACGAACGGCAGCCAATTTTCGCCGCGGCAGCGTCGATTAGCCTTGGTCTTGCAAAGTCGTGGTAGCTCGACTCCACCAATTGTCGCATTTCGATGCTTGAGATGAAAACGAGACGGCCGATCATCCACTCGTAGGCCACGTCTCTTTCGCCCGCCGTCTCGAATTGACGTAGCCAAAGACTTAAGCTCTCGATGAATTTTCGGCCGGGGGAGAATTGCTGATACTCGTCGTATTTGAGAAGTGCGAGGCGGTTTAGCCGAGCATACTCCTCACCAAACTTGACAGTATCCCAGTCCATAACCTTCGCGAGAAGGCTCTCGGCTAACTCTTGGCGCATGAATCATCCACTGGCGCGTCTATTTCGACGCCAAAGTGCACGAGTCACCCGCTAACGTAAAGTTGTGATTTAGGGAGATCTTACGCCCATCAGGGAAGGGCCGATCCGGCCAGTTCGAACTAAGATATCAGGTTGTCCGCCGGACCTCGTTGACGACACCGAGCAGGCGTGTGATGCGCTCGGCATCAACACTGGTGCCATCCCACAAATTTAGTACAGCTTCTTGAATTCGGACGAAGTCGGCAGGCTCGTCGAGTTTCGCATCCACGCCCAGCATCATGCAAATTTGCATGACATTACCGCTCGCAGTTTTAAATTGCCCGCGGCATATGCGACTGACTTGCCCTTGGTTCACCGCCGAGATACGCGCAATATCGCTGTAGCTGTAGCCTGACGCGAGGCGTTTAGCTTCGATGCGATTAGCGAGACTCTCGATGTCTTCGGGCTTGAGTTTCATGCTAATTTGCATAGAATAGTTTCTAAGGGATGACAAGGAGCAATGGTGATGACCAGTGAGACGGACATTCGGTTTTACCGAGCGAGCGAAAAGCCCTATGGAGCATTCAGCAATCTTTACCGGCGCGAGATCGAATTCGAGGGTGAGTTGTTCCAGACGTCGGAGCATGCTTACCAGGCAGGCAAGGCTCGGAAGCCCGACGTGAAGAAATGGCTGATGCAGGCGCCATCGCCATCGCTCCTCGCGATGGCGGCCCACGGCCTATACTATTGGGACGTCGCTCCGGGCTGGTCGAGAACAAAGTTCGACCGCATGCGGGGCGTCCTGAGAGCGAAGTTCACCCAGCACCTAGACCTTCAGAATATGTTGCTCTCGACCGGTGACGCTCGGCTTGTCGAATGCGCTACCGTGGACAATGAGGTCAACAGACTGTGGGGAGAGGTGAACGGCGTTGGGAAAAACATGCTCGGGGTCCTTTTGATGGAACTCCGAAGTCAGCTTCGTGAAGAACACGCTGACTGGACGCCTATGGAAGCCGCCGAGTAAGGGGGCTTAGTTCACTGCTTCGTGCAGAATGCTACGAGCAAGTTGCGGGCTCGCTTGCTCGAACAGGCCGCGGGCGCCCAGGAACGAGCAATTGGCAGCGGCCAGCCTCTGGCCAGCGCGAACTCCCTTAAGTACGGCGTGCAAGCCTACGGTCGCTGCTGTCTGTCCGGTTTCCACCAAATGATTGATGAGCCCTACGCTCACCATGTCGCCCGATCCGGAAGTGTCTTTGACCTCTGGAATTGAGATCGCTTCCGACCAGACGTGATTGGAGCCTTGGATCACCTCAAGGCCTTTAGCTCCATGTGTCATGATCGCAATGGAGTTCTTGCTACTGAGCGTAGGCAGTAGCTCACTGCCAAGCCGATCGCTGGAGAACTTGATTATCGTGGCGCATTCCACGGCTCGATTGAAAAGAGTCCGGTCTGAAACTGCAGATGGCTCGAAGAACACGATGCCATTCTGCTTTGCGACGGTCTCCATCGCCGAAACGATCGCTGGGCTCAACCTGTCTGCGTAAAACACAGAACAACCTTCGATAACCGTCGCAGCGGCTTCAACCTCTTGGTGATCTATTGGCTGATATCGAGGGAATTCGGCTTTCGTGTCGGGACACATGAAGCTGAATGAATGAGTACCCAGCTGGGTGTCCGTGAACTGGACCAATATGGGTGACGATATACTGTCATTCTTTGCGATGAAACGAGTGTCCGCCCCCGCGCACTTGAATTCAGCGATCAGGTGTTCGCCAACCGCGTCGGCGCCAAGTCGGAGAACAGGGATCACTTGGCGATCAAGCATCGCGAGCGACCAGAGAACGTTCGCGCAAGAGCCGCCAAGAGCCTCAAATGCCTTGCGGTCATTTTCATAAACGCGATCGAGGACCACAAACCCAGTGCCCACGACATCAGTCTTTGCTGCTCGGTTCACCATCGTTTTGTTCCTTCAGGCCGTCTCAGTTCTCAGTCAGGCCCAATTTTTGCACATCGAGTTGAAAGATCCCATCACTAACTACGGTTAATGCCCGCAAAATCGTGTGCAAGGCATCTGGACCATCGATCACGGCATCAAACATCGACCAGCAGACGTCTTGCCGATGGCAAACGTCCCGAACACTGACACCATGAGCGTGACCAAGAAGCTCAAAATCATTGCCATGAGGGGCACCGCTATCGCCAATGCAAAGGATATGCGAGGGATCGCTGGAAGTAGACGCACCAAGCGCGGACACGACATTGAGTTTACTATTCCCTGGCAAGCCAATATCGACTGAATGCTCAGAGAAAACGATGCCGACTTCTTTCGACAGAATAAGTGGAGCGTTTTTCAGTTCGTCCACAAACTGCTGTGAATTCTCTGAGTCGTCAATCGATATCGAGATCTGAACTTTGTTGTCAGGCTTTATCGGTTTGATCAGCAGGCGGCTTCTCTCGTTCACCCATTGGGTCATCTGCCTGATGGGCGGCGCCTCCGGTGGCGGATACTCCTCGATATTGTCATCCAGCGGCCGCAGATATCCCCCGTTGTAGTACCCAACCATTATGGACGGATGGAACCTTTCATCGATGGCTTCGCGAAGCATATCTCCCACAGAACCGCCTCGTCCTGTGGCGAATCCAAGCTTCAGACCGCCATCCATGAGACGTTCGAGTTCGTCTATGAGCTTCCTCGCCGGACGGTCAAGCCGCGCAACCGTTGACACTACCGTACCGTCGTAGTCTAGGACAAGGCCGTGAAATCGCGCTGAGCGCAGTCGCTCAGAGAAGCTTTGGAACCCCGTGATCGGATCCCATTCTACATCGGAAGTACCAAACTTCCTTAATGCCCTGAGTTTCGCTCTGATCGGGCGCGTGAACTCGCTCGCAGCAGTCTTCAGCGCGGAGCCGTCATAGATTGCTCGTGCAAATGGTCCGACACCAGGTTTTGCGGGATCAACATCGCTGCCAGATCCGATGGCCTCGACGATCATCAGCGCGTCGATTATCGAAACGGCCTGCTGGAGGCGTCCCGTATTGCCGTACGCGATCTGATGGCGCCTCAAACCGTCTGGGAGATTGATCTCGATCTCAGACCAACTTGCGGCGGATTGGCGACCTGTCAAAGCAAGCACGAACGTTTCGTTGGGGCGCTTGTGGAGCCAGACGTGTCGACCGTGCGCAAAATTTCTGAAATCCGTGAGCTGGACCGGGCAAAGCGCCGTCTCCCAGAGTGAGGTTTCCAAGGCAACTGCCGCCGCTTTAAGCCGAGGATCCGCCAGTACGATCAAAGTGTCATCGGAGGCTACTTGTCCAAAAGCCTGGGTATATTCCTGGACGCGCGAGGGCTCGCGACGCAACCTCAGTTCGTTGGCGAAGTCAGTTAAAGGCGAATATTCCGCCTGGACCCCGTGCAGATAGTGATGACTCGATTGCAGGAGTGCCGCGATGACTGCGATCAGCGAATGGGTTGAAAGAAAGCCATCCTTCTCATCGAAGGTCCGAAGGACGTGCTTCCGAAACGACCGGTCAGGAATCTGCTCGAAAACTGACGCTTGCGCGTTACTCGTAACAATCTGGATATCCAGACATCCTCGAGTTCGGGCTGCGATCGCTACGGCGTGGGCGTCGGCGTTCTCCCCTCGACCGGAGAATAACCAGACCTGGCTCCCTGCCAAGTCTCGGTCATCCAAGACGAACTCCATAGGCGTTTGGACAATTGTCGGCTGATCCATAATGTCCGACCGGCAGCTTGCGAAGAACTGGGCGCTGATCATCGAGCCGCCTGATCCGATCGTGTATGCCGTCTTTTTGGCACCCAACCGCAGAGCCCGCGTCAAACTGGAAAGGTCGACATTTCTGATGATCTCAACAGTGTTGCCGAGCGCATCGAGCTTATTTGAGAAAATTGAGTTCTGAACCATTTCGGCCCTCACTGCTGTGCGTAGCCGTTATAAATTGGACCATCCAGCCAAACGTGTACGATATCCATTTTGGGTGCTTTAGGAGCCGTTTCGTCGATCTCATACCGAAGAACCTCGACATATTGAACTGTCAGATCGTATTTGATCGCAGCCATCATAGCCCCAGCTGCCATAACCTTGCTCCCCACTGGTGAGAGGATTAGCTGCGGATCGAAAGTGTCTTTCACGGTCTTGTCGTATCGCTTCTTGAGCATTTCAATCGATCTGAATGAGTCCAAAGGGTTCTTCTCAGAGGCGTAGATGAAATCTCTGGGGTCGACCTCCCACTCCTCTCTGATCTCTTCTCCGAATTCCTCAATCAACCGATCTGCGCGTCTTGGGTCTCGTGCGGGAAACGGCAGAATTGGGCAAACCTTGTAAAGATCAGTCAGAGAGGCTTTGATGCGTTCGAGAGCAGCCCCGCGCTTCTTCGCCAGCTGCGGGAGCCATATACGGGCTTTTGGAAGCGTCGTTTCTCGACCTGCGTTACCGGCGAACCCGCGAACGGCTTGTACCTTTTCACCCGGTTCACCGACGATACTGACGTCCATTTCTGGATTTGAAGCGATCATCAAATGAAGGTTCAGGCCTTCCGACCGTTCAGCGATCTCAAGCAGAATTCTTGCAGCAGGAAATGCTATGCCCATCGATAGGGCGCTCATATCCAATACGATATCTGTCGTGCCATCGGGAAGCGCCATTCCCCGCAGCAATGCCACAAGGCGATTGCCGCCGACGGGTGCATTGTCGGCCGGGTCAAATATTGTAATCGGCTCTACGCGAGAATTAGGAATGCCCTTGCGCAGCTCGGCTTCATTCTGATCCGCGGACTCGCGCAAGAACTCGTCCGTTGTTTCCCCTCGCTCCTCCCGTATGAAGAGGGCGTGAAGGTTGTCGCGAAGTGCCGTGGAAAGTAGGTTCGGAATGATTGGTGAGCGCGGATCAAACCCGGCCGCTGCCATTAGGAAGCACCGACGTTGTCCATCTCCAAAATACTCATCGATGAAGCGCGTCGCATCCTGATCGAAGTGCGTGACACAGTTGTCCCAGTGGTCACGCATCCTGTGGCTCCGCGATAATGGCCTGCAGATCGCTCACCTTTCGTTCTAAAAAGTTTCCGCGGTCGAAACCCAGCCCATATTTGATGCGAACCGGACCCGACAGCTCTAATAGGCACCAGGACTTCCCACCTTGACCGTAGTCGCGAACGGCGTTCATCGCACCATAGGCGATCGCGTACTTCAAAATAAGCGCCAGTTCGTCGTTGCTCGTCAGCAAAGATTTCATCTCGCTCTCGAGAACGCCAATCGTGTTCGCCCCCTCCTTCAATGGGGCGTTTGGCAGTAAAGCGTTCTCGACGCATTTAGAGGCTAGCTCGTCCACAAGGCGTGTCACCTTCCTGGCGTATGGGAAAGACCACTTCTTGATGATCTCTTTGGCCTTGTTGCGCAACTCGTCCTGTTGCTGACTAGGGGTCAACGTCGGATCCTGGTTTCGGATGGTTTTGGTTTCCATCCGGCTGACAAGTGAACCGGCTAATTGAAGAAAAAGCTCCGCGTTTTCGCCACTGGCGTCGCACAAAGCGTCCATACCGTAGTGAAGCGGGCGGTCGAACCGATGATGAAGGTGGACACGGGCGCCATCGGCAACACCACTGCTCGCCTTAACCGGTTGGGCGGGCTCTGGGTCACCGAAAAGTTCGAGGGTTTGGGTGGAAACGCGGTTTGCATATCGGTGCATGAGGATCCGTACCATTGCGAGGCGCATGTCCTGGCTCAGATCGTAAGACTTTGCACCTTTCGCGTACGATTCAACCTCTTGTTCGAGAGCGATACGGCGCGAGGCTGATATGGACAGCTGTCGCTGTTCACGGGCAATTGTCGTTTCCAGCTCTTTGAGTTTTCCTTCCGGAAACGAAGGCAACACCTCTCCAAGCAAACTATGCATGGTCTGGTGGCCACGGTCATTCAGGGAATCAACAAGCTTGAGATACCGGTTGGCCATATCGTTGGCCAATTTACGGAAGAGCTTGCGATCATCCTTCCTGCTTGTCGTGCCTTCCATCACAACATCGATAAAATCTCTGTCATGTTTCAGCCCGGGCAACGCTTCGTCGTCCGATGTCCGAAATACCGCGCTCGGGCTAAGCGCATCCATTCGCATCATCATCCACCGGCCGATGCGGATTTCTCTCTTAGATAAAGCCCTGAACAATGCGGCATACTGTTCCGGATGAAGACTGTGGACATCATCGAGGATCACGAGGGGCCGGAGCCTAATCCGCTCGCCGCGCCATGTGATCTCGATCTCCCTTATCGTTTCAAAGGGTTGGTAGGGTTTTTGAACTTCGTCGGGAATTTGATCTAGGCTGGGGGGAATAAGGCTCGCACCGATGTTATAAACAAGGGTTTCCACCTCACGAGCCCGCTCTCGAATTTCTAGGCTGTCATCGCCGCCAATCTGCGTTTTCTGGGCTTCCGCTTCTGGACGAGTGATGAACTGAACATCCTCAATTTCGCGCTGCTTATTCGCAGTGAGAGTCCGAACAAGCCCAAGAACGGCACGAGCTTGGATCAATGACAGTACGAGCTTTGTCTTCACGGCGGGTTCGTAGGGAAGTTCCCAAAACTCTCTGTATTCCGACTCCATCGGAAGCCGGATCGCCGCCACGAGGGGTTTTTCCCCGTCCGAAAATTTCGCGGCAGCCAACGCCGCGGCTAATGTACGATTGCCTTGACTGCTCTGGTCTTGGAGGATCGCTTCGATCAGGCGAAACTCTACGAGCGACGCCATCATCGTCTTCCCTGTACCTGGACTGCCTATGATCCGGACAGGAAAATCAAACAGATCATTCACACGCCTATGGTTGGCGATAAACGTCTTGATTGGTTCGGGACTCGTGATGGCGAGAAACGCCGTCGTGTCGCGAATGTATTCGGTCGCTCGGCGAAGAAAAGGATTCATGACGTCATCTACCCGTGACGATCTCGGCGTCGAAAAAGAGGTTGCATGGAGTGGTTGCCGGGCAGGGCTTCAGTTTCTGCCCAAAGCAAGGGAATGCTGTTGTTGGGTGTATTGTGATCCAGAATCAACGGAAGAGCGCAGTCGGCGAACCCAAGCTTGACTGTCGTCTTTCCCGCGGCAGCCAGATGTTCCTTCAGTCGCTCATCAAGGCCGGGATCGTGATAGCGCTCACAAAGGTCGAGTATGCTGCCGTCCGCGTCTGGATCCAACTTAAGTTCGGGCGGAAGGCGAATACCTTCAGTGACGGTGACACTTCCGAACACCTTGTCGTCCCAATTGCTCTCGGCGAACGCGATGCGCTCATCAAGGCTCACGCGAGCCTGGTCACTCGATATATAGTGGTGGATGTGAAGGTCAAAATCCTTCGCTAACGGAAATTTTTTGCCCAGTCTTTCCCTGGCAAGTAGTACAGCCTCGTTGAATTTCGCCAACTTCCCGTCCCACTTCCCGTCGCTTTCTTGGCGGATGAAGGTAGTTCCGGAGCCTGTGAAATCCTCGATCAGGTATACGCTGTCGAAAGAGGCCTCCGAGCCAAGTTTCTTGCGAAGCTTTTCGCCCAGGCTTTTCCATTTCGCATCATCGACAGTCAGAGTGGTAATGACTTGTTCTTGATTTACCTTCCCGACGTTGGCTCGACGAAACACGTCCATCCTGCTGCCGTCGCTCATGCCAACGAAAAGTGTGGAGCGAAGGCGATTAGAAAAGCACTCCATGCCCTTCTTGGTGCTCCATACTTCATAGGGTTTGATGCCCAATTGTCGTGCGACAACCTGACGAAGGTGAGGGGTAACCACCTCGGGAACAAAAATCTCGATCAGGCACTGCAGCTCGGCGGGTGAGATGTACACCAAACGCTCTTTGAAGAATGCATACGCGGTCTGTCGGTCAGCTGTGTCGAACTGCCTGAGCCATATCGCGAGACTCTCAATGAAGCGGACACCCGCACGGAAATCCGCGTAGCCATCGTACTTGATGGAAGACATCATCTTCAGCCATGCAAATTCCCGATTTGCGATGCTGGATTCCCCTTCTTCCCTCCATCCCATCACTTCCGCGATGAGATTCAATGCCATGCTGTTTGCCAATCGACCCTCATCATCTCAGACACCAAACGAAGAATCGCTGATGCGTCCCGACTCCAAGCTATAATCTGCAACTAAAAAGCGCACTATGAATTCGGAACCACGCGCGGATTTTTTGCATTGCAGCTTCCATCGGCCGCTCGGCCACCCAGCCAACCGAAGGTTTTGGTGCCAGCTCTCATCTAGCACCTTTATATGAGTGTGCCCGAACTCTAGCGCCCGTAATGTTGAGCCTGCGGGACTGGGGTGAGCGGTACAGGCTTGAGCAGCAAAAGCTGCCCCCGCTCGAACCTCACTGTCAGGCCTGAACACAGTCCGGCATTCTTATAAGTGTAGCGCGGATTCCACATGGGCGAGGAGCGCCTTGACGTCGACGGGCTTGCCGAGAAATGCAAATGCTCCGGCTTCCATTGCCTGAGCTTTCGTTCGCCCGTCATGATACGACGTGACGAAAATGATCGGCGGCCGCTTTTGATCGGTGCTTAGGATCTTCTGCAAATCTAAGCCGCTCAAGCCGCCGGGCATGTCGACATCCAGAAGCATACAATCAACATTCTCGCGATCAGGCGCCGCCAGATAGTCCTCGGCTGATGAAAATAACCGGCTCTTGTATCCACAGGACACCATGAGGTCGTCGAGTGCCTCGCGGATGGCAATATCGTCGTCAACGACCGCGATGGTTTTGGACTTGGACAATTTCGGAAGCCTGAATGCAAAGGTTGGACACGGATTGAGTTATGCGCTCTCGCCGAGCGCTTCGATACCACACCTGGGTCTAGGTTCCGGTGAGTTGGTGCATCTTTTTAAGCAGATCGGGAAGTGTTCGGACCTGCATCTTCCTCATAACGTTCCCGCGATGCAGTTTCACCGTCACCTCACTGATGCCCAGCTGGTAAGCGATTTGTTTGTTCATGAATCCCTTGTTCACTGCTGTTAAAACCTCGCGTTCTCGCGGTGTCAGACTTTCCAGCAGCCGCCGGACATCCTGGGTGGCGGCGACCGCTTTTCGAGCTGCCGCATCCCTCGCCAATGCGACGGTCACCGCGTCAAGGACGTCCTGGTCGCGGAATGGCTTGGTGAGGAAGTCGACGGCTCCGTCCTTCATTGCCTGGATGCCCATCGGAATATCGCCGTACCCGGTGAGGAAAATCACGGGTAGCTTGCTACCAATGCGATTGAGTTCGCGATAAAAATCCAGACCGCTGACCCCAGGAAGTCGGACATCAAGCAGGATGCAGCCAGGCGCTGCGACGTCTGCCCCCTCAAGGAATTCCTTAGAAGATCCAAAACTTCGGGCAGGGATGCCTACGGATAGAAACAGGTCGCTCAAAGATTCACGTATCGAGTGGTCGTCATCCAACAAATAGACCGTCGGTGCGACCTGTTCATGCGTATTGCGTTTCATGCTTTTTAGCTCCGACCAGTGGAAGAGAAAGTTCGAACACCGCGCCGCCCGAAGCGTTGTTTCGAGCGGTCAATCTTCCGCCTATCGCCTCTACGAAGGTCTTGCAGACAGACAAGCCAATTCCCATCCCTGTCTCTTTGGTGGTGAAGAAGGGCGCGAAGAGCTTATCAACGGCGTCTTCCGCGATGCCGGGACCATTGTCGGCAACCGAGATCACGACCTGATCGCCATCCCCGGGGCGGACCTCGATATTCACCTGCGGATTTGCCTGCCGGGAGTTGGCAAGAGCCTGGATCGCATTCGTTACGAGGTTTATCAGAACCTGCTGGAGCTCGATCCGCATGGCGATGACCTGCGGAACGGACTTGGAAGCGATGATCTTGTGCTTCACCCGATGCCCGTCAAACTCCGCGTCCATAATCGCGCATGTCTCCTCGACTAGATGCACGAGGTCCACGCTCGTTGGTTCGCTCTGTGTCTGTTCGATCCTGTTCCGTGTTTGCTTTATGATCTCGCTTGCTCGCTCGCCATCTCGAACAATCCGGTCCGTTGCCCGCTTTGCGGCGGCAAGATCGGGTGGATCGCGGTCCAGCCATCTGACCAGCGTTTGTGCACTCACAATTATCGCGCCAAGCGGCTGGTTAAGCTCGTGGGCCAAAGATGTCGAGAGAGCGCCGATCGCGGCTGTTCTCGACGATGCCGCAAGTTCTGCTCGCGCATCCTGCAACGCCTTTTGAGCAAGCTCACGCTGTGTGATGTCTACCATGCCCGTGACCACGCGGTTGAACGCGGTGGCATCCTCCGGAAAGCTGACCGTTAGAAGAACAAGCTTCCTTTCGCCATCGTCACCGACCACGGTCACGCTGTCGGAAAATGAACGGCGGCCCAGGAATATTGCTTCCATCAGGTCAAGGAAGGTCTCATCGCCGGGCGGCAGGATCCGTCGTAGCGAACCCGGCGTCTGATCAATTGCATTTCGACCCAATAGTTCGACCGCCGCCTCGTTCGCCGCCACGGTACGAACCGCGGCGACGCATCTATCGACGATTTCTGGCTGTTGTCGCGCATATTCTCGAATGTCGTCGACCCCCTGCGCCTTCAGCGAGAGCAAAATCTCTCGAACAGAGGAGTAGTCGCGTTCCCAGAGTGCAACTTTCGTGCGGTCAAAGATAGCTCGATATCTACTCTCGCTCTCGCGAAGTGCGGCGTTAGTGGCGATTAGCTCGGACCGTGACGCTTCATTTCGCATCAGCAGAGACGTCGTGATGACAAGTGCGGCCAGAGCGACGCTCAGCCGAAGCAACGATTGCAGGTCGATAAGCGCGTCGCTGTGAGCGTAGACGTACGACGCGGCGGCAAGCCCAACTGCCACCGCGCATGCGGTCACATGGCCGCGGGGAGTTAGGATATCCCCAAGCAGAAGGAGGGCGATTACATAGAGGACCGCGATTGCGCCCTCGATGTTGGTGAATGTGTCAATGTAAAAGATGGTCCCAGCAAGAGCCAGCGCCACAGCAGCAAGAACCGTGCTGTGGCCGTTGTCCGTTCGACCATTAAAAAAATGTGCTGATGTCATCCCGATCGCAAAGCCCCCAGTGCGCAAAAACCGTACCACCCTCAACAGCGATGTCACCTGTACTCTGGTCTAAGGTAACGTTTCGACGTCGCGATCGGTGGATCGGTAATGGGCCGTCTCTCGGGGTATTGTAAGATCCGGCAGTCATCAATCACGGTGTGGTGTCCTCTCAAGTCTTTGGATGCGCAGAACGTCATGAAGGAAGCTGATAGATTATTTAAGCCCGCCCTTGTAGTTTTGATCTCGGGTGTGCTTGGGAGAAACGACGTTGCCCAATGATAGAAAGTAACCGCCCGATTGCTACCGCGGCGATTTTGCTTTGATGCGAGCGACGAGCAGCTCGTCGTCAACAAAGCTGTCGAGGAAGTCGTTCCATTCTTGGGGTGAGCGGCGGGCGTCTTTGAGCATCTGCTCCAATTCGTCCATGCCGTCGTCCGTCAGTGCGGTCACGGATTCGTCGTCTCCGGTGTACACGGAGATGATGCTGCCGTAGCTCAGATTATCATCGTTGGAGACGATTGCCTGAAGAAGTTCCGGGTCCTCTTCGAGAATTTCGGCAACAAATTTGATCGTACGGACGTAGGTGACTGTCGCCATCAGGCTGCCTTTGCGTCGATTGCGGTGATCGTCGACCAGTTCCACGGAAGGAGTTCGTCGAGTCGATTGATCTTGTGATCGTGGATGCGATCGAGCACGTCAGTCAGATAGGCTTGCGGGTCAAGACCATTCATCTTTGCCGTCTCGATGATCGTCATGGCGCGTGCCAAGGTCTCCGCTCCCGTATCGGCTCCCGCGAAGAGCCAGTTCCGTCTTCCCACGCCTATCGGCCGCAGTGCCCGCTCGGCGGCATTGTTGTCGATCGCAACGCGACCGTCTTCGAGGAACAGACAGAGCGAAGACCATCGGCTCAATCCGTAGCGGAAAGCTGTCGCCAGATCGCTTTTGCCCGGAATGCGCGTGAGTTGAGCTTCAGCCCAGTGGCGGAATGCATCGACCTTAGGCTTGCTCTGGGTCTGACGCGCGGCAAGCCGGATCTCAGGAGGCTGCCCATTGATGCCACGCTCGATGTCGTAAAGCGCTCCGATGCGATCGAGAGCCTCTCGCGCGATCTCGGACTTGTTTGATGTCCAGATATCGTGGAAGTCTCGTCGCCAATGAGCCCAGCAGGCGGCTTCCTTGAAGCGAGATGTTCCATTCTCTCCAGGCGAGTATAGCTTGCCATATCCTTTGTAGCCGTCAGCCTGAAGGATGCCGCTTGATTGCTTGAGGTGGCGGTGGACGTGCTCTTCTTTCCAGTCAGGAGCAAAATAGTAGACTGCACCGGGCGGGGAAGTCCCCACCCATGGACGTTGATCCCGGACATACGTCCAGATCCTGCCCTTCTTCACACCCTTGCCCAACCCCTTGTCTCGCAGCGAGCGATCCAGCACTCGGATCGGGGTGTCGTCGGCATGAAGGAGGTCACTTGCCATAATCGCCGTTTCGATCCGCTCGATGAGAGGCTGAAGCACCTGCATGGCGCGACCACACCAATCAACCATCGTGCTGTCGGGAATGTCGGCGCCCATGCGGGCGAAGATCTCGTTCAGACGGTACAGTGGCAAATGGTCGTCGAACTTCGAGACCAGAATGTACGCCAAGAGGCCAGCGCCGGCCATGCTGCCCGGTATCGGGCGGCTGGGTGCTGCCACCTGCACCATTTTCTCGCAGCAGCGGCAGGACTTCTTCAGTCGAGAAACTTCGATGACTTTCATCTGCGCGGCGATCATGTCGAGGATTTCGCTGACGTCCTCACCGACAAGACGCAATTCACCTCCGCATTCCGGGCAGCAGGAGCCAGGATCGAGCTCTCGGCGCTCGCGAACCGCCTTGTCCGAGACGCGTGGGCGCCGGCGCATGATCTTTTCAGATGTATCCGCCAAGGGAACAACAGACGCCGCCTCATCAGGTTCATCGATTGGCGCCGTACTGCCTTCAGCGGCGGCGATCAACAGATCCTCAAGCGCTAGTTCCAACTGCTCGATTTCACGCTCAATCTTTTCGGAGGACTTGCCGAAGACCTGTTTCTTCAGCTTGGCAATGCGCAGCCGCAGCGTTTGGATTAACTGATCATGCGCTTGCAATGTGGCCGACATCTTCGCGTTTTCCGCCTGCAAAGCGGCAATCATTGCCTTGAGAAAGGCTGGATCGTCCGGAAGATTTGTCGTCGCGCTAGACATGATCCTGACTACCACGAGCCAGGATAAATTTCCATAAAAACCAGTGGTTTCAGTGGGATAAAATCACCCGACACGGGCCGGTGGCGCACCCCAATCAGGTCGACGCCAATCGATCCCTTCCCACAACATCGCCAGTTGGGCCGACGTCAGCCGGGCAGTCCCGTCGGATGCCGAAGGCCAAGGAAACCGCCCCTTCTGCAAGATCTTGTAATACAGGCAGAAGCCCTGGCCATCAAAATACAGCAGCTTCAAACGATCGCCACGCTTGCCGCGAAAGGCGAAGACCGCGCCGCCAGTCGGCTTCTGACGCAAAACATCCTGCGCAAGCGCGGCAAGGCCTTCTACTCCCTTGCGCATGTCCGTGATCCCGCACGCAAGATACACCCGAACGCCGGTCCCAGGCCCAATCATGCTGCTTCCACTGCCCGGATAATCTGCGTCAGGACATCGGGAGCCATAGAACTCTCGAAACGAAGCGTGCGGCCGCAGATCAATCGTAGCTCAATCATCCCGGAGCAGCTCTCCCTCAATTCAGGGGCATCGTTCTGCACGGCATTCAGATCGACGGGAATGAACAATGCATTCGAAGACACCGGGAGCAGCCCCTTCTTCTTGAGCTCGCTACGCCAGGCGTATATCTGCTGCCGCGTTACATCATGACGATGAGCAATCTCTGTGATCGTGGCTCCAGAAACCCCAACCGACATGACAATCGCAAGCTTGTCGTCTTCGCGCCACCGCCGTCGACGTTCCTGCCCAAGAATTTCAACGCGCATCGCAATCCTCGCCTAAGACACGTCGCTAACGACGTCGTTAAACACGTGTCTTAGGCCATCAGGGCGCTAGGCGGCAGGCGGTGCCAATCGGGCGGTTACGATAGAAACTCACACGAAGTCATGATGCGCGAACGGCTCTTACGGGCAATCGATAGACGGGACCCGTGGAACGCTGCCGATTTAATGGACTGGTTGCGCTTTCATTTTCCCGAGTATCTAATGCGGGGGGACGAACGCCGAGCGGCAGCCGATTTTGCTGAAGAGCTTGCCAGTGACTTGGCTAACGATCCTGCTTTCCCACTTGTTGTACGCAACCTGCGCGATATCTCCGCTGAATTAAGTCGATGACTACCGGATCTGTAATGTCAGCGTACCCTTGCCGACGCCAAGAACTTCGTGCGGTAGATTGACCCTTTTTAAGCCGCGAGAGTTCGGAAACAAGCGGGTCCGGGTTGAGTTTTCACTGCACTGCTACGACAAGGGGGAGGGTCTATCTCCGGGCTTGTGTCTACACGGCTACAGCTCAAAGCTGGCGCCCCAGCTTTTGACTGGCCAATGGTTTTCGGCGCCATGGCCGACGTTGAAATGGAAGTTGTTCAGGAGTTTCTGGCTAAAGAGCCACACCATTTCGGTAAATTGCTGCCTTGTGACCTCAAGCCCAAGGTTGAAGGACGGCATGTTTTCTGACTTGAACATAAACCCAGCTTCGACGCGCTGCGGCGTCAGCGGAGTGCGTACCCAGAACGAAACGACCGCAGGCCACAGCATTTTTGTGCGAGGCGAGATCACGCCCGCGCCCACTATGAGGTATGTAAATTCGACTGACATCTCCGGAGGTCCAGGTTGAACGTGCTGGCCGATCGATCCGGATGGACGTTGGGCAAATTCTCCAGCCCAATCTCCCACTTCGACCTCCGTCCAAGCAAATTTCGGCAGCTCCTTTTTTGTGCTTTTTGGCATCGGGAACCTCTCCGGCAATCAACGTCAGCAGACAAAGGACAAAGTGCGGCGACTCTTCGCCAAGAAGGCCCAAGGTCCTGCATCCGGATCGATGGGTTATGGCGTCGGTTCATGTCGACGGCCCCAGCCTTTTCTCAGCCGCGATCGGAGTGCCCTCCTGAGATAAAATAGTCGTCGAGCCACCTGTGAGTTAGGCGAATGCCTTCAATGCAGCGTGGATTTGGGATACGACGGCTGCGCCTTCACCGACAGCGGCAGCGACGCGCTTCGTTGAACCGGACCTGACGTCGCCAATCGCGAAAAGATTTCGAAGGCTAGTTTCGAGAGATGTGCGTTGACCGTCGTCAGCGCCGGTAGTCTCGGGGCCTGTGAGAATAAAGCCAGAGCGATCCCGCTTCACATGCTCGACGAGCCACGCGGCGTTGGGATCTGCCCCGATAAAAAGGAACATATGGCGCAACTCGAGATTTCGTTTTTCACCCGTTGCGTTGTTCCTGACGACGGCTCCTGAAAGCTCAGAGCGGGTGTCGCCGGAGACAGCATCGATCTCGCAACCCATATGGATTTCGACATTTGGTAGCTGGCCTATTCGGTCCACCAAATACTGAGACATTGTTTCTTCCAGGGGGCGGCGGGCAACCAGATGCAGCTTCTTTACCTGCGGCGCCAGGTAGGCGACCGCCTGTCCCGCGGAATTGCCGCCGCCAACGAGCGCGATCTCTTCACCTTGGCAGAGGCGGGCTTCAACAGATGTGGCCCAGTAGGAAATCCCCGATCCCTCGAATTTATCAATGTCCGCGACGGCTGGTCGGCGGTACCGAGCACCTGACGCGATTACGACAGTTTTGGCCCGAACGGACCGACCGTCATCCAGTTCCAAGGAGTGATAACCATCTGACGCGGGCACGAATTTTCGAACTTCGATTGGCAGCGCGATCTCTGCACCAAACTTGAGGGCTTGGTTGAACGCTCTGCCAGCGAGAGCTTGTCCCGATATTCCCGTTGGAAAGCCAAGGTAGTTCTCGATCCGAGCCGACGCCCCGGCTTGGCCGCCGACAGCTCGTTCATCCAAGACTATCACTTTCAAGCCTTCGGATGCGGCGTAGACCGATGTAGCCAATCCAGCGGGGCCTGCCCCGACGACTGCGACGTCGTACAGAACGTCCGTGTTGATGTCCGGTGTGATCCCAAGGCAAAGAGCGGCTTCCTGATTGCTTGGATTGTTAAGCACGCTGCCGCTAGGGCAAACCATGACAGGCAAGGCGTCGGCCGAGACGCCAAGCTTTTTGACGAGTTCACGGCCACTCTCGTCGGCGGAGGCGTCGAGAACCAAGTGGGGATAGCCGCTGCGCGTGAGAAATCCCTGCAGACGAGTGATTGCGGCACTTCCAGGGGTGCCAATTAGGATCGAACCAGCACCTCCGGTGTCGATCAAAGCAACTCGACGAAGGATAAAGGCTCGCATCACCAATTCGCCAATGTCGGCTGAACCAATAACCAACGCCCGGAGGTGTGATCCGTCGTAGGGTAGCGCAATGCATCCCTCCGCACCGGCGACGCCTCTCACCAATGAAGGTCGGCCTGCAAGTTGACTGACCTCGCCTGTGAACTGGCCGGGCGAATGGGTCACCACATTCAGTTCATGCGCAAGGCCGTCGTGTCGAAAGACGTCCAAGCTTCCTTCAAGCACGAGCCAGACTGGCGCGTCTTTTTCACCGAAATGCACCACTATCTCGCCTGCAGAGAAGTGGTGAGGTTCCCCGCTGGCGAACCTCCGGGCCGATATCATCTGCGTCGGGCTCAAAACCGGAAACATCTGTTCCGCGCGATTATTCGAATTTGCCATGAGAATGCTCCGCCGGTCCGGCTTCAATAGAATTTGGGAATAGGTCCCGGATGTGGTGTCTGATCGGGAAGTTCGACGATGGTCTCGTCGACAAAGCACCAACCCCAGCCTTCGGGAGGATCGTAGCCCTCAATTATCGGGTGGCCGGTCTGCTGAAAATGCTTGGTGGCATGGTGACCGATGGAGTCATCGCAACATCCGACATGGCCGCATTCCCGGCAGAGCCTGAGGTGTACCCAGCCTTGTCCAATCTCCAGGCATTCCTCGCAGCCCAATGTGCGAGGTTTCACTCTGTGTACGCTAGATCCATGATTGCACGTACTCATGGGGACCCCCATCCGATTGGTTGTTGTGATTGACCGGGAGATTGTATCGTAGTGCCTGCTTCTAGCAACGGGCGGGAGATCCACCCGGCTAAACACCCGATAAAAATGCCCGCCACCGCCCCAAGGACAAGCGCCGTCTGTCGCGGCTGATGATATCCTGCATTATGGAGTGCGACGTTTAGGCTCGCGGGAACATCTTCAGCCCCGACGGGATCAAGCGTTCGACGAAGAGCTTCGGCCTGCCGTTCATAGGCGCCTACACGCTGGGCGGCGCCCAGATCGTTATGGAGATATTTATCGACTTCGAGTTTTTTCTCCGGAGCGAGACTGTGATCGATGAAGGATTGAAGGTCTGCTTCTGTGATTACCGGAACTGTCACTTCACCCTCCGCAGGTAATGCCCTTTGATGAGCGTTTGGCGGAACGGCGCTTCGACAATGAGCCTGAGCTGCTCCCGCGCTTGCGGCAGCAAACGTAGAAGCTCGCCCTCCGAAATATCCAGGACCTGCGCAGCCTCGCGATGAGAGAGCCGTTCGACCGACGTTAAAAGGATCGAGCTTCGTTGGAACGGCGCCATTTTTGACAAAGCGGTCGCTGGTCCGATGACTTTTTGCCCATGGTTCTCAGAATGGTCAGCAGACGGCGTTGCCGACAGCTGCCCGTCCACCAGGCCACACATCAAACTAAGAGCGCTGAGTCGTACATTCGAGTGTCCCATCCACAGCCACCGAGCTCGCAATTTCTTTAGAGTGGTGAGCACGAGGAGATCCGCTGCATCCACGTCTTGACAGTGGCCTCGCGCAAAACGCCTCAACGACGGAAGGTGTGGGAGAACTGCTTCGCTAAAGTTTTTCATAGGTTCTCCTCTAATCGCCGGACGGGGTTAAATATTGGATGATTTCGCCGCCGCGTCGTTGATGCTTCAACTCGCGAAGCGCCTGAGTGGGAAGTCAAAGGATCGGATCGTCAAAGAATTGGCCGCGCAATTGGGTACATTCGTCTCATCAGCCGCCCGGGACCGCCCTCCCGCTAGCCGCTGGTCGTAAGGGCAAGGCCCTCGCGGCGAATGCTCTCCAACCCGCATTCGCGTCGCGGCCCCTCGTTTTGGATCCCCTCATCAAAACGAGGGGCCGCAAAATCTTCGAAGTATCTTGCAGTTAGAAGCCGCGTCGATCTTCGGGAACCGGACATACCGGCTCCCTTTTGCCGTCTAGTCATTGGACTTCTTCTGCTAGTTTGGGGTTGGAAGAGCTTTCAGCGCGGCTTCAGCAACCGCGATATCCTCATCGATTGAGCCGCCGCTGACGCCAACGGCTCCTGCCACGTTGCCATCGAGAAGGATCGGGATGCCCCCACCAAGGATGACGAAAGTCCCGCCATTGACCGAGCTGACGGCGAATAGCGATTGTCCTGGTTGGATCATCGGAACGAAGACGGCGGACGGGGCGTGGAACGCTCTGGCTGTCCGGGCTTTGCCGATCGCCAAGTCGAATGCTCCTGGCCAAGCCATGTCCATCCGCGCCATGGCGACCAGGTCTCCACCACCATCGAGAATGACGATTGTGGACTTAACGCCGATCTGTTTGGCCGCATGTTCGGCTTTTTCGATCATGGCTCGGGCGAGGGAGAGGTCGACGACACCCATGCTGTTATCCAATGCTTTGAGGGATCGGGGCGACACTGCACTCAGCAGTGGCTGGGTGCGGTAGCGCGATTGTAAAGTCGGGTACGGTGATGACTCGTGCGGCTTGTGACGAGCGACCGATTGCAGGTCGAACACCGCGTGCGACCATTTGAGGACGGGCGAGGGCGGTGCCTCGCCCGCCGAACGATCAATTTAGTTTGATGTCAGAGAGATCGATGGAAACGACCAATGGCTCGGCCATCGATTGTCCATCGGGCTGGCGCGGAAAGATGCGGCGCACAGTCGGGAACTTGATGCCATGAACTTCGGTATAGTCGCTGATGTAATGCGCACCAGGTGTGTTACCAGCAATCTCGACGTCGTAGTCGTGACGCTTCAGCAGACCGGATTCATCGACGTAGAGCGTCTGAACGGTGCTATGGGTCGCGATTTCTTTCGGGAACGTCACCCTCAGGCGCTTCCAGGTCTCTCCTTTCTCCGTCCAGTCGCCGAGCTCTTCGGTTTCGACACCCGGCGCCGCGAGCAGAAACGGCATGTTGAGATAGGTCCACATGGCGATCCCGGCGAAGTAGGCAAGCTGCTCTTCGGACCATGGCGTTTCCAAGGTGTGGCCAGCGAACGACGCGCGAGGGCTTTCGAGTTCGCCAACGATATTCCCGCCGTTGTCCTTGATGGTGACCTTGCCTGGTTCGAAGCGTGTGACCTTGGCCTCGGGACCCAGAGGGGAGTGCGATGCCCATTCATCGCCGAGACCGACGGTGACGTTCGTTTCGTCAAGCTTTCCAGCCTGGCCCTTCAGTGTCCAAAGGGCGCCGCCTTGAACGAGGTGAGCGGACAGCTGAGAGAACTTTTTCCACTGATCGAGACCGCCGTGGGCGTCGATAATCTTCTGTGCGAGTACGTTCATGGTATTTCTCCTTGTGTGTGGCGCGATCAGGCGTCCAGGAATGTCTTGACGTGGGCGACGAAGGTTTCTGGATACTGGAAGAGTGCACCGTGGCCCGAGTCCGGGTAGATGATCAGGGTGGCCGCACTCATGTTTTTGAACATCTCGTACGCGTTGATCGACGGGAACATGGTGTCGTCGCTTCCGTGAACAATCAGAGTAGGCTGCTTGATGGCTTTCAGGGAGGCATGGTCCGGGTCTTGCTCAGCGCACCAGCCGATAATGGACGCGGCCTGAGGATTGCTGACGTCGTCGCCGCTCTCGGGGTCACGATCGTTTTTGCGGACAGTAGCTCGGGCAACGAATGCTCTCGCTGCGGCCTGGCTTGCGTCTGACGGCGGGAAGAAGAGGGGGAGGCGCACATCAGGAGCATTCTTGGAAAACGCATCCTCGACGACCTCCATGAGGTGCTCTTCCCCGCCCTTTGGCGCGGTGCCAGCCAGGATGATTTTGCGGACCTTGACGACGGGACGGGCGGCCATGATCTGCGCCAAGAAACCTCCGAGCGAGAAGCCGAGGAGATCGACTTCACCGAGGCCAAGTGCGTTGATGAACTTCTCAGCGTCGGTCGCCATCTGATCGACGTTGTCGGGCGTCTTGCCGCCGGATGTGCCGACGCCTGCGTTGTTGAAAATCACCACCGGGCGGTCCGCTGCAAGTGAATTGGCAACGATCGGATCCCAAGCATCCATCGTTCCGGTGAAATGCTGCATAAAGACGAGCGGCACGCCGGTCTTGGGCCCAAGACGGCGATAGGCGAACCGAATGCCCCCAGCCTCGACGTATTCGGTAGGTGCTGTTTCCAAAGTGATGGACATGCTGTGTTCCTTCCTCGGTGATGCGGCTTGAGCCGTGTTTGTTTCGAGGAGATACTGCCTGCCGGGTGCCAACCACGCGAGTTAAGGCATATTAAGTGATGTTAAGGTCGAAATAGCCGGGGGCAGCCGTCAAATTGCGGGCCAAGGGGAAGGCGTTGGCACCTGACTTGACGCATTCGGAACCTGTTCAAAACCCGCTAGGCTGTCCAGATGACGGTGCTCGGGGTTTGGGCCTTGCAAGGGATCGTGCGCCCGCGCTTCATTTCGAGCAAAGATGACGCCAAGCTCGTCAGCGATCGCGACTCAGACAAGGATGCCCGTCAAGCTAAACTAAGCTTCATGGGCATCCTTAAAGGCGAGGATGTTACTTTCGTGCGCCTGAGTTCTGAAGAGCCGACGGCAGCATGACGTCCGGGAAGTCTTGATAGGAGACCGGGCGCAGGAAGCGATAGATCGCGAGTGTTCCAACTGACGTGGAGCGGCCATCGGATGTTGCCGGGAAGGGGCCTCCGTGGACCATTGCGGGTGAGACTTCGACGCCGGTGCCAAAGCCGTTGATCAGCAATCTCCCTGCCAACTGTTGGAGGCGCGGCACGATCATTTGGGCCGCGGGATAGTCCGCCTCGTCAACTTGCAGCGCAATCGTCAGCTGACCCTCCAGATTATCGAGGACCTCCGAGACTTGACGTTCATCCGAGCATTTGACGACCAAGCCTGCCGCGCCGAAAACCTCTTCCTGCAACTCAGGGTGAGCGAGGAACGATGAAGCGTCGGTCTCAAACAGTGCCGTAGCGGCCTGAAATTCCTTGCCATCCTGTCCGCGAGCAAGCTCCGCCACCGAAGAGTGAGACGCCAGTCGCCGTACGGCTTCACAGTAAGCTTTGAAGATTCCGCCGGTCAGCATTGTTTGCGCCGGTGTCTCCGCAAGTGCCGCACGCGCCGCATCTTTGAAGGCGTCAAGGCCGGGACCGTCAATCGCGATCAACAAACCGGGGTTCGTGCAAAACTGGCCAGCACCCAAGACGAGCGATCCTGCGAACGCCTTCCCAATGTCCGCCCCCCTTTGCTGCAAGGCATTGGGAAATAGGATGACTGGATTGATGCTGCTCATTTCGGCGTATACCGGAATCGGCTGCTTGCGCTCTGAGGCGATCTTCACCAGTGCCATACCACCGCGTCTGGACCCCGTGAAGCCGACCGCCTTGATCCGATGATCGGCGACAAGCGCCTGTCCGACTTCAAAGCCGGTATCGAAGAGCATCGCGAAGGTCCCCGGATGCAGACCACTGTCGGATACAGCCTTTTGTACGGCATACCCAACCAGCTCGGAGGTTCCGGGGTGCGCAGAGTGGGCTTTGACAATAACCGGGCAGCCAGCCGCCAGCGCGGATGCCGTGTCGCCGCCTGCAACAGAGAACGCCAATGGAAAATTTGACGCACCGAAAACAGCGACTGGCCCCAAGGCGACGTTTCGAAGTCTCAGGTCAGGCTTGGGAACGGGCTTCCGGCTCGGATCGCCAGCATCAAATCGTAGTTCTTGGAAGCGGCCAGCCCTTACTTCCTTGGCGAACAGTCGAAGTTGACCGACGGTCCTGGCCCGCTCGCCTTCGAGACGACCTCTTGGGAGGCCGGTCTCAGCCATGGCCCGCACGATCAAGTCGTCACCGATTGCCTCAATTTCTAAAGCAACACGGTCAAGGAAAGCGGCTCGCGTTTCGAGGCCAGTTTCGCTGAAGCTTGGAAATGCTTCCCATGCCAGGGCCGAAGCTTCGTTGACCTCATCGAGCGTGGCACCTGCGAATTCGACGGGCAAGCTGTTGCCGGTCGCAGCCTCGACTGCAAAGAACGACTTTCCTTTGCCCATCCGGGCGGTTCCACCGATGAGCAAGCTACCGTTTAGCATTTTGGGGGCCTTTCTACAGTTGATGCGGACCTACATTGCTGAGCAATGCAAAGGCCATTTTGAAGAAGTCATCCAGCGGACCACGGTCGCCGGTCAGCTTGGTGCGGAGTTCACAACCTTCCCAGCTGCTGACCAAAAATCGAGCGAGTTCACTCGCCTCGATATCGGAACGAACTTGTCCAATTTCTTGTGCTGCTTTCACGGCTGCTGCCAAGCTCTCTGTCCATCTGTCGAGATCCGACCGCAGAGCTGCTTGTAAATCAGGAACCGCCGTCGAGCTCTCCGCGGTTAGATTGGCAATCAGGCAACCGCGGTCAAAACCGTTTTGCTGATGACGCGCCAGGCAAAATTCGAAGTGGCGTCGTATCCGATCTATGGGTGCGAGATTGGCGTCGAGGAGAATTTCCCTTTGAGAGGAAGCCGCGTATTGGTCCAACACCGCGATCGCCAACTCCTCCTTCGATTTGAAATGATTATAGAAGCTCCCTTTTGGAACTCCTGCGGTGTCAGAAATTTCCTGGACGCCACAACCATCATATCCAAGCGCGTGAAAGCGCTCCAGACCAGCCGCCAAGATCCGTTCCCTCACAGACGGTGCCATTGTCGTCTCCCTTTTCAAGAGGGGATACGAACGCAGCCGTCAGCCTTCAAGCCCCGCGAGCTAATAGTAGCTGAAAATTGAGGGGTGGAGGTTCATGAATCTGAGCCGATTGAATCAGTTAGGCCTTGGTCCCGAACCCATTTCAGGCGTTGGATGCGGGCTACGGCCAGGCATTCCCGGCATTCCGAGGTTGTCACGACCTTGCTTCGCGACTAATTCGGCGGCGAATTGTGCCGATGCCTCAGATAGAAACCAAGCATGGGATCCAGAAGAAAACTTCAGCAGGGACTTCGAAATCAACCCTTCCATCGCCTCGTCGTCGATGCGGCGATGCCGTGATCCAGTCGTCTCAGTGCCAACAAGCGTGCAAAACGCGTCCCGTTCTTCTGAAGTCAAAGACCTATAGCTCCAGTCCAAATTCGCACGTAACGACTTGTGTCTCTCGGGCGCAGTCCGGCGGCCAAATCGAAGAACTGCCAGGGGCTCATGTAGTGCTGCGTCGAGACCAGAAATGCCCAGGTCCCTTACGCGGTGCGCTGCGAGTTCGAGCGCAAGTGGCAGGCCATCCAATCGACGGACAATATTGGCAGCAAGCCTCATTGTCTCGGGGTCCGAGGTGTTGATTTCGGCGCCCGCAGCAAGGGCTTCTTCCAGGAAGTAAGCTAGGGCCGGAGAAGGGTCGGAGCATTCTTCGTCGCCATTTCCTGGGACGTCGAGCCCGGCTAGGTACCTCACGCGTTCGCCGAGGCTGCGTAGTGGTTCGCGACTGGTCGCGAGAACCATGGCAGAGGCCGTGCGGGCGACAAACGTTTCGGCGAACGTCGCGACGTCGTCCACTATGTGTTCACAGCCATCCAGAATAAGCATGATGTCGTCATCGCCTACCGCCTCAGCGATTCTCGCGACCGTCAATGTAGTGCACGAGCGCTGCAGTAGCGCCTTTCCTACAGCCGAGAGTAAGTCTGCTTGGTCGCGAGCCTCAGTTAGGTCGACATGGAACACCTTCTTTTCCAGTCGCAGGAGGTTCCCAATCGCGATCGCAACCGCGGTCTTTCCAGACCCTCCGGGGCCAACGATGCTCGCCAAACGGTGACGCTCATGTGCCCACCGTGCCAAAACGGCATCGCGACCGACCAAAGGTCGGCTTGGCCACGGCAGGTTGCCCTCCTGAGCCTGCTGCACCGGTGTATCCAAGGGAGGCTTGCGCGTCACAGAGGCGGCAAAAACGTAACCCTTCCCCGCGACGTTTTGGATGATCCCGGTGGCGCCCTTGTCGTCGAATGCCTTTCTAAGGGCGACTAGGTGAACGCGCAGCGCTCCCTCGTCCACATGAGTGCTGCCCCATACCGACTTGATGATCTCGTCTTTCGTTATGATCTCGCCCGGGCGGCTTGCGAGCGAAGCGAAGATATCGAACGCCCGTGGCCCCAGGCGCACGCGCTCTCCCCGATGGGTGAGCTGTCGAGCTTGGAGGTCGAATGCGAATTCGCCGAAAGACGAGCTGTTCATTGTGTTCCCCCAGGTCATTGTCGATATGCGACCGTTTCAAAATGGCGATCACGGTACCGGTGATGACGTGAGAGGCTACCCGATGACAGGGATGGTTCAATCGCAACCAAGGTGCAGTCACCCTATACGCCGGTATAGGTCGGCGTCGCTTTGAAGCCCACGCAACAGGAGATTTCTGCCGCGGATACCGGGCGTTGTTCTGAATAAGGGCGGTGACATGAAGACGCAGATCTCACGATCAGCTGCTCATCCCATACGATGGTTTGGGGTGTCAAAACCACTGTTCAATCGAAACCAGGACGGGAACAGGGCATCTTTGGCTCATTCACAAATCAGGCCAAGGAATTTTAATTATGAATCTCTATCTCGGCACCATCGCACGCTCTTCCCGCATCATGAAAGCTGCAGCCTACGGGAGCGGCTTGGCTTTTGATACGGCCTCCGAGACCGCATACGAGCGCAGCCCGATGCATTTTCCAGACCTCACCGACGAGATCGTCTATCAGGGCATTCTATCTCCGTTCCAGAGAAGCAAGATCATGCGGGCCAGAAGCCGTTCTCGCAACGATGTCGGCTGCGAAGTGATTGGTGCAACTGTCAGACATCAGCGTCCGCGCGAGTGGGTCGTATCCGTTGGCGGGAATACGCTTCATTAGCAATGCGTGAAATACAAACCATCGTATGATTCCAGAGGGCCTGGAAAAGTCCTACTGTCGTCGGGAGGCTGCACCGGCAGCCATGAAAGGAAAATCCAGTGTCTGCCCTTAAGAAATCCGTCGCGATCGTCGATGACGACGAAGTGCTCCTTGAGGCAACAAGCGGCTTCCTGGAGGCGATGGGTTACGAGCCGTTGCCGTTCCCTTCAGGTGAGTCATTCCTGACCTTCGACCAAAAAGAGGGTCTCACCTTGCTCCTGTCAGACATCAACATGCCCGGCATGAGCGGTTTCGAACTTTTGGACATTGTTCGAAAGAAACACCCCGACATGCGAATAGTGATGATGACGGCCCTGAAGGACGAAAGCATCATTCGGAAAGCTCTTGCCGGTGGGGCGCAAGCGCTACTACAAAAGCCTATCCTCGCAGATGACCTCATGAAGTGTATCGAAGGCTGAAGGTGTGAGCATTGCGCTGACTGCTCCGAAACTGCCTTCGGTCGCGGTTGTCCTGCTCGCCGCTGGAACGGCCAGCAGGATGGGCGAGGGCGGAAAGCACAAGCTCCTGGCGGAGTTTGACAATGTTCCCCTCGTTCGCCGCTCGGCCATTGCGGCGCTCGGGAGCGGGGCCAGCTTGGTTGCTGTGGTGGTGGGTCATCGGCACGACGAAATCTCTGCCGCCTTATCAGGTATCCCAGTTGAGACTGTCTACAATCCACATTACCGTAGCGGTATGGCGACCTCATTGATCGCCGGATTTTCGGCCTCCGAGGTTATGTCGGCTGATGGGGTTCTCATCATGTTAGCGGACATGCCGGGCCTTACAGCCGACCACCTTGCGACGCTGATCCAGGTCTTTGAGAATTCTGGCGGCAAGGCTATTGTCCGCGCCACTTTTCATGGCAAACGCGGAAATCCAATTATTCTCCCGCAGTCGCTGCGTGTCTCTGTGATGGAGTTGAAAGGCGATATCGGCGCCCGTCAGATCATTGAGAGTTCTGGCGTCCCGATCATTGAAGTTGAGATCGGCGCCGCGGCCAGCCTCGACGTGGACACCGTGGAAGATCTTATCAAAGCAGGTGGAAAACTCACTCGCTAGATCTCGCTAAGCGACGCTGGCAGGTTGCAGGCTGTCTACCTTACGAATCAGATCGGCGATTGATGTGGCTTTCATCTTCCGCATGACGTTTCCACGGTGAATCTTGACCGTGATCTCACTAAGTCCCAGCTCGTGAGCGATCTGCTTGTTTAGAAGGCCCGTGGCAACGGCCGCCATCACCTGCTTTTCGCGGGGGGTGAGCGTTGCGGCCAAGGCGGTAACTTCAGAGTTCGCCGAAACCTCTGAGCGTCGGGCCCGATCCTTTTCAATGGCAATCGCCACGGCGTCCAGCATTTCTTGGTCGCGAAAGGGCTTGGTCAGGAAGTCGACTGCACCAGCTTTCATTGCCCTGACGCTCATTGGAACGTCCCCATACCCTGTCATGAATATGATCGGCAACTGATTACCCAATGCATTGAGCTTGGTTTGCAGATCGAGCCCACTTAGGCCCGGCAACCTGACGTCGAGGACGAGGCAGCCTGGACGATCAGGAAGTGCTTCTCCCAGTAGTTCCGCAGTTGATCCAAAGCCAAGGGTCTCAATTCCCACCGACTGCAGGATCTCTCGGAGACCTTCTCGCATACCATCGTCATCATCGACGACAATAACCAACGCGGCCGAACTATCGGCTGGGCTAACCGCCGCGGATTTTAATGGGCGCGTTGTCATCGGTTGAACCCTTCAAGAAGCATTTCGTGTCCAGCTCGACACATAGCTTCTGCGGATCGAACCCGTCAATATGAATTGGCCGCTGACCGTAGCAAGCCAACCCTATCCAATGGTATTGGATTTGAGCGTCGGACATTGACTACAAAAAATCCGGAGCCTACGGGAACCAACGACGCATTTTGCCGACAACTCCAGGAACGGCTTAGAATTTTATGATCGATAGCGCGATTTTGACGCCCGCGAGGAGTTTCCATCCAAGCATTGACCGGCCAATGACGGTCCGGGTCCTGTTATCCAGCCTCATCGGGACTTCTGTCGAATTTTACGACTTCTACATATACGCCACAGCTGCCAGCTTGATTTTCGGTCCGCTGTTTTTCCCAGCTTCCGTCAGCTCTTTGGAGCTAATAGGCGCTTATGCCAGCTTCGGCATCGCCTTTATTGCCCGCCCGCTCGGCGGAGCCGTTTTCGGACATTTCGGTGATCGGGTCGGCCGTAAGACCACCTTGATGGCATCGCTACTCATGATGGGGATCTCCACAGCGGCAATCGGCCTGTTGCCGACTTATGCAGTGGTTGGTTGGCTCGCTCCACTTCTTCTGTGCATGCTTCGGTTCGGACAGGGCCTGGCACTCGGCGGCGAGTGGACAGGCGCTGTTTTGCTGGCGCTGGAGAACGCGCCTCCTGGTTGGAAGGCTCGATTCGCTATGTTTGCGCCGCTCGGTGCACCGATCGGCTTCGTTCTAGCCAATGGATTATTTCTGTGCCTAACCCTCGCTCTATCACCGGAGCAGTTCGTCGACTGGGGGTGGCGAGTACCCTTCCTTGCAAGTGCTCCTTTGGTCGTTATGGGGCTTTGGGTCCGATTCAATCTCGTAGAGACGCCGGAATTCCAGGAGGCAATGGCCGAGGCGCAGCCAGCAAACGTGCCGTTGGTCGAGGTCCTTCGCGACCACATGGGCGCCGTCGTTGCTGGCGTTTTCGGCGTCGTCGCATGCTTTTCGCTATATTACACCGTAACAGCCTTCGCGCTTGGCTACGGAACATCCACGCTCGGCTACTCTCGACCAACCTTCCTGATGGTCGAGCTGGGCGCAATCGGCTTCATGGCCGTCGCGATCGTCCTCGCTTGTTGGCTGTCAGATCGCATGGAGCCTGAGCGCGTTCTCATCTACGGCTGCTTCGGAACGATTGTCTCGGGTATTGCCTTGTCTCCAATGCTGGGCAGCGGATCGCTTTTCGTCATTTTCCTGTTTCTTGCGTTCTCGCTGTTTTCGATGGGCTTCGTGAACGGGCCGTTGGGAGCTTGGCTTCCAGGCCTCTTTCCGGCACGGGTTCGGTACACTGGAACATCGATCGCTTTTAACATTGGTGGCATTATCGGCGGTGCTTTCTCGCCAGTGGCGGCCCAGGCGCTCGCTGATTACAGCGGTCTCGTTGCCGTTGGGTTCTATCTCGCCATCACCGGCGGAATGAGTTGGGTCGCGTTCGATGCCAGCGCAAGGCGCCGTACCCTTGGTGCGCTCGCGCAGAGTGAAAAGCGCTACCGTTCGATCTTTGAACAGTCGCACGTCTCGCTAGGTGAGGTTGAACTCGCCGAACTATATCAACGCATTGAAAAACTGCGGAATGATAGGGTTGATATCTCCGCACTTCTTGTGTCGGATCCTGCCTTCGGCAATGAATGCTCACAGCTGATACGCTTTGTTGACGTTAACGAAGCAACGGTCCCGCTACTCGGCTGCGCGTCCCGTCACGACGTTCTGGGATCAATTGACCGTTTCCTGCCGCCTAGCAATGATCTCGCTGTTTCGATCGTTACAGCGATGTCGAACCAGGTTCATAATCTCGAGATCGAAACCAAGCTTTTGCGCCACGACGGACGTGAAGTTATCGTGGTTTTCTACATCGCTTTCCCAGATGATGCCGCGGCATATGACCGTGTCGCCTGCGCGATGATCGACGTGACCCAACGCGAACAGGCGAAGGAAGCACTGCTCGTTGCCCAAGGAGAACTCGCACGCGCCAGCCGTGTTGCAACTGTCGGCGCAATTTCGGCATCGATTGCTCATGAGGTCAATCAGCCGATCGGTGCGGTTGTCATGTTTGCCCAAGCCTGCGTTCGGTGGCTTCAAACGAGCCCGCCCGATCTTGCGGCGGCGACCAAGGCCGCGGAAAGAGCTGTTGAACACAGCGTCAGGGCTAGCCAGATTATCCAGAGAACCCGCGAGAGGCTGAAGGGTGGTGGTAAGCGGCCTGAGATCCTTGATCTGGGCGAACTCGTCCTGGATGTCGTGGGCTTACTCGAGAGGGAAACGACCAGCAGCGCGACGACGGTTCGGATTGATTTTGCGAGGAGCGGCAGCGTGGTCGCCGATAAGGTCGAGCTACAGCAGGTCATCGCAAATCTGATCACGAACGGCCTTCATGCAATGAAGGATGTGCCTGACGCATCGCGCGAGATCACCCTGCAAATCCATGGCGATGACTCAGAGTTTTTAAAGGTATCGGTGAGGGATCACGGCACAGGCATAGATGAAGCAAATATCATGAAGTTGTTCACTCCGTTCTTCACAACGAAGGGTGATGGAATGGGGATGGGCCTCGCGATCTGCAAGACGATCGTTGAGGCTCATGGTGGGTCGTTGTCTGCTAGGAACCACGGCGAAGGTGGCGCGATATTCGAAATCGTCCTTCCAATCGCAACCTCAGGCGACCCTGCCGCGGCTTCCGAAATTGTGCACGTTCCAGCTCAGTAGGGCGTTAAGGACCCTAATATCTCTTAGCAAGCCTTAACTCGCAATTTCGCGCCCGTTGCTCGATCTTGATGTTGTCGAGCCAACACGGATTGCAGCGACGGCGCACGGGCCAGCAGACCTAAGCGCCTTTTCTCCGCCAGATTGGTCGATCCCAACGCTGCGCCGGTCCTGAATAGGGCCGGGCAGCATCGCTCAATTTTTCAGGGAGAATAGCAATGAACCTTAAGGGAAACACGATTTTCATCACTGGTGGCGGTTCCGGCATCGGTCGCGGCCTCGCTGAAGCGTTCCACAACCTCGGGAACCAGGTGATCATTTCAGGACGCCGAAAGTCGTATCTCGATGACGTCATCACCGCCAATCCTGGGATGGCGGCTTACGAGCTGGACATAACCGATGTCGAAAGCATCAACTCGGTGACACAGCGCATTGTTGCGGACTACCCAGACCTCAACGTCCTGGTCAACAATGCTGGCATCATGCCGTTTGATGACGCCGCGCATCCCATCGAGGAGACAGTTCTCCAAAGCATCGTAAACACCAACCTTCTCGGTCCCATCCGGATGACGTCTGCACTCGTCGAGCATCTCAAGACGAAGGCAGACGCCGTGATCATCAACAACACGTCGGTGCTCGCCTACGTGCCGATCGCCTACAATGCCGTTTACTCCTCCACGAAGGCAGCATTGCACTCCTATTCGCTGTCGCTGCGTTTCGCACTTCGCGAGACCTCTGTATCGGTGCAGGAGATCGCTCCGCCGTGGGTTGACACCGATTTGATCAAGAAGAGCGGTGATCCTCGGGCGATGCCGCTGGAAGCTTTCATCAACGAGACGATGGCGAAGCTTGCGAGTGAGTCGCCCGAAATTGTCGTCGACATGGTCAAACCGCTGCGCGACAACCCCGGTTCCGGCGAACATGTTTTCTTCACGCAGTTCAACCAAAGCCTGATCGACAATCCGATTCCCCGCTGAGCCTGATCGTCGTGTTTCTGGCGGGCGGTCGACCCGTCCGTCAGAGATCACCGAGGTCGAGAATCTCCCGTGCCTTCGCAATATCGGCGGTCAAATAGGCTCCATCGACTTTATCGAGAGCGCTCTTGACCATTTTACGCGCTTTGATCTCCTGATTAGGCCCCGCCAGTTCATAGGCTGTGTTAGCCGCCCTAAGTTCCCAGAAGGGGGCTTCCATCCGACGCGCGTCATCCAGGGCAGCTTCGATCAGCGACTGGGCTTGAATTGGGTCGGACTCGTTTAATACCTTGGCCTTTATCCGGAGTAGTTCTGGACGGCACCAGCCGCCTTCTCCTTTTATGCCTCGATCCAAGGCCTCTAACGGCGCCCGAACGCCCGCCAAGACGAGCAGGTATTCCAACCTCATTCCGACTGCCGAACGGAAAATTTCTTCTGTCTCTGGCTGTTGAATGCCATCAGAGATAAAGGACCGATAGGCAGCCACCCATAGCGACCATCTGTGGAGGTCATGCTTTTTGGTGAGTGTCTCGGCTATATCTAGATACTCACCCGCTCGCTTTTGATCGCCAGACAAGAACGCGATCGGCGATGCCGTCAAAAACAAAAGTAAACACGTTGATATCGAATAATCGAGAGCACGGGCCTCTTCCAAGGCGGAGTCGAGTTCCCCGAATGCTTCAGAGGTTTCACCCTGCAAGAATTTCACGAAAATGAGCACCGCTCGTGAAATGATGCGCTGATCGAAACCGACACCATCGTTTAGGGTCCGTCGCAGAGACCCCTCAGCATCCCGAAGAGATCCGTTCACATGTTCAGAGGCTAGCTTGAGGTTGCCATGGAAGAAGTATCCGTGCTCAAGCATCCGGCTGAAAGATCCCAACGACATCTGGGGAAAACGAATTCCGAGTTTGAGCGCCATATCAATAGCTTCAGCGTATCGCGCGTTTGAAACCCAAATGGAGGCTCGGCCCGCCGTAGCTCTTATGAATGTGGGCATGTCGCCCAGCGATTCCGCAATCTCGGCACTGCGATCGAATTCCTCCAAGGCTTCAGGGTCGGCAGGGTAGCCTCGGACGTGGAATAACGCTCCACCCCTCGATATCCGAAGCTCCATTTCGACGCGCGTCCCTACGTGTTGTGAACCCGGAAGTCTGGCTAAGGCTTGCTCGACCACCTTCGTCTGTTCGTTCATGAGGCCGAGTTGCGCCCACAGAACCGTTGACTTCGCCGAGAGACGGATCGCGAAATCGGCGTCGCGTTCGTTGTCGAAGCTCCACTGTATCGCAGCTCGGACGTCATTAATCAGAGATGAGTAGCGTCGCATCCACTGCGGAGTGGCCAGAACCTTCCAATCGGCTTCCGCGCTTTGCAGCTCCTTTTCACAATAGACAGCGTGCGCGGATCTGATCGCATCCGACTGACCGCTCTTCTCCAGCTTCTCAAGACCATAGCGCCTAGTCGTTTCGAGAAGTCGATAGCTTCCGTCTCCGGCGCTCACGGATAGAAATGACTTCAGGAACAGACCGTCAAAAGCTTCGTAGAAGTCGTCCTCGGAGAGACGGCCTCCGCTAACAGAGAGAGCTGCATCCGACGAGAATGAACCGGCAAACACGGCAACGTATTCGAAAAGCGTTTTCTCTGTGGGCGTCAGGCTATCGAAGCTCCAGTCCAGCGTGGCTCGCAGGGTCTGTTGGCGGGGTGGGGCGGTACGGCGCCCCCGTCGCAACACGGTCAGCGGGTCATCCAGGGAATTGGCAAGATTGACAAGGCCAAGGTGGGCGACGCGGGAGGCTGCAAATTCGATCGCCAACGGAATTCCATCAAGCCGCCTCACGATTGACGCAGCGGTCTCAAAATCCTCAGGCCGATCAAAACTTTCGACGTCAGATGAAAGCATCATCCTGTCGATAAGGAGTTCCATGGCTGAAAAGGAGGACCAATCAGCGTTGGTGACGTCCTCCGGCGGAATGACCAGCGAGGGCAGTTGCCGGATCCTTTCGCCTGAAACGCGCAGAGGTTCACGGCTGGTAGCCAAGATCGAAACGTTAGGCGTAGCAGTCAGAATGTCTTCGGTCGAAGACGCGGCCTCCAGAATCAGGTGCTCGCAATTGTCGAAAACAAGCAGAACATTGCTATCTTCCAATGCCCGCAAGACGCCGGGCTCGGCATCGTCCGAAAACACTGTGACTCCAAGCAGCGAAGCAAGTGTCGGCATGATGAGCCGCCCGTCGGTGAGTGCAGCAAGATCTACAAACAGGACAGGCCGTGACTCGCTCAGGATCTCGCCAACAGCAAGAGCCACGGACGTTTTTCCAATTCCTCCGGCACCAGCGATCGTGACGAGGCGGTTCGAGGCCACAAGTCGTGCGGTCTCCTCAACAAAAGTCTCCCGGCCTATCAATCGTCCTGCAAGACGGGGCAAACTGCTTGAGATGTTCGCCTTTGGAACCGCAACCGGCTGCACGTCACTGCTGCTCTCACCATCTTCAACAGATTGGACCGGCATGACAAAGGCGTAGCCACGTCCAGGGATATTTTCGATATATCGCCCGGCCTCTCTATCCCCCAACAACTTTCGAAGCGTCACCATATGGACGCGCAGAGCGCCTTCGTCGACGGTCGTAGTCGTCCAAACGGCTTTAATCAGTTCATCTTTACTGATGATCTGCCCAGCTCGTGCAACTAAAACGGCCAAAATGTCGAAAGCACGGCCGCCAAGGTGAAGGATTTTCCCCGACTCGGAGAGGCTGCGATGAGCGATATCGAGTTCGAAACGACCAAATCTCAGTACAGTCATTAGTCGCGAGACCTGATCGGCCGAGAGACTACAAAAATGCGGTCGTTTTCACCTGCTGCTGAAGCTGAAAGGTCCAACGCTTGTACGGATGCCACTCTCATGCTCAGCCCATTCTTGATATCTGAATGGTCTATAAACCAACTGGTTCATGGGTTCAATGAACCTCTGCGTGAACAAGCGGGCTATGCGTTATACCCGCCGTCGACGTTCAACACGCTGCCTGTGATGAAAGAGGCGCTCGGCCCAGCAAGAAATGTGATTGCACTTGCAACTTCCGACGGCCTTCCAAGCCTCTTGAGGGCAGTTGACGCGCGTTCGGATTCGATGATGTCCGGTGAAACTGCAACTGCGTCGAATGCGATGGCGCCCATCTGGACGACGTTGATTGATATTCCGCGCGGCCCCAGATCATGCGCCGCGCCCTTGCAGAAGGCGGCCAACGCGGCGCGGGTTGCCGCAAAATCGGCGAGGCCAGGGGTTCCGACGCGATCAGCCAGGCTCGACCCAAGTGCAATAACGCGTCCGCCGTCCGTCATCACTCTGATCACGGCTCTTATGAGAGCAATATTGGATTTCACGTTCATGGAATATTGGAACTCAACTTGGTCCTCATCGAGGTCATCGTCGTCAACTTGCCATTGAACACGATACTCAGAGTTAGCAACCAAGACGTCAATCCTGCCGAATTCCGCCATCACCTGTCGAACCAGCTGGGTATGCTGTGTTGAGCTCGAATCCGTCGGCGCTCTAAACACGACGACTTTACAGCCGATGCCACGGAGTTCGTCTAGCAAAGCAGGCTCAACTTCCGTGTCGAGAAGCGTCAATGCCAGATTGGCGCCGCATCGAGCCAACGCGATGGCTGTGGCCATGCCGACCCCTTCATCCGCTCGGGTCAAAAGCGCTACTTGTCCAGCTAGGGGCCGGAGACTATCAGTCCGTCCATCCAAAGTGACGTCATTCTGTTGCATTTGGTGCTTGGAGCTCCCTATCCGCCTCGCTTCACATATAGGCTCGCCCTAGAACCGTTTATTGTATCATCGGGCGCCCACGCGAACCTTCAAATAGCAGGCAACCGTGGTGGCGAAATCGGTATTGTTAACGGAACGCGCTCCGGGTCGTTGACGCCCTAACATCTCTTAACATCGCTTAGCTCGTGTTACGGGGCAGCCTGCAGCTACCTTTCAGCCATCGAAGCAGAAAGGACACTGCCATGACACGAACGGTTTCATTCATACCATTCCTCGTAGGCCCGGGCGGTGAACGCGTCTGGGGTCTAGGACCTCAAGACACTGCAATCGAACTACGTCCGGAAAGTCGTGTTCGGCTCGCGGACATGGCCCACGGCTCCCTCCGAAATTCCCACAAGACCGTTGCGGGCCTTTCCGATTGGCAAAAGAACAAGGTTGTCCGCTATATCGATGAAAACATTGATGGCTGCATCCGTGTCCAGGAACTGGGCGACCAAGTCCGCTTGAGCGCGAGCCGGTTCTCGAAGGGTTTCAAGGTCTCCTTCGGCCGCTCGCCCTATGACTACGTTTTGAGCCGCCGCGTTGATGCCGCGAAATATCTCATTTCTTCGACCGATGAGCCGCTGAGCCAAATCGCACAGGCGTGTGGTCTGAGTGACCAAGCGCATCTCTCGAAGGTGTTCAAGCGTCTGGTTGGTGTCACCCCGCTCAAGTGGCGGCGCCTGAGCGCTGGCAAGTGCACCACTCAACACACTCCGGCTTCGTGGCGTCGCCTTGGCTCGGCAGACGTACACGCATCCGCAAACGCCTGATTAGAGGCGCTAATCTCCTGACGAGAGGAACGAAAATGTCCAATGAATTTCTCATCAGCCGCCGCGATACGCTGCTGGCCGGTGCCGCCGTAACCGCAGCATTTGCAGTCGGCTTGCCGCGAGAGACTCAAGCTGCAGCCAAAACAAAACAAGGAAACCATCACATGAACTTTGTCACGACCAAAGACGGTACCAAAATCGCTTACAAGGACTGGGGCAAGGGGCAGCCGATCCTTTTCTCGCACGGCTGGCCACTTTCGAGTGACGCCTGGGACGCACAGATGCTGTATTTCGGCATGAATGGCTTCCGGGTCATTGCTCACGACCGTCGTGGCCATGGAAAGTCTGATCAGCCCTGGACCGGTAACAATATGGATCAGTATGCAGACGACCTCGCTGAGGTCATCGAGCATCTCGATCTGAAGGACTTGGTCATGATCGGCCACTCCACCGGTGGCGGCGAAGTCGCGCATTACATTGGCCGTCACGGCACTAAGCGGGTTTCTAAAGTGGTGCTGGTCGGCGCAGTTCCGCCGCTGATGCTCAAGACCGATGCCAATCCTGAAGGCACTCCCATTGAAGCCTTCGACGGCATCCGAAAGGGCACTGCGACCGATCGCTCGCAGTTCTACAAGGATCTGACGATGCCTTTCTATGGCTTCAATCGCGAGGGCGCCAAGGTCAACGAAGGCCTCCGTGAAACGTTCTGGCTGATGGGAATGGAAGGCGGTATCAAGGGCGAATACGATTGCATTCGCGAATTTTCGGAAGTCGACTACACCGACGACCTCAAGAAGATCGACAAGCCGACCCTCATCATTCATGGGGATGACGATCAGATCGTGCCGATCGCAGCAGCTGGCCTCAAGAGCGCAAAGATCGTCAAGAATGCAACGCTCAAGGTCTATCCGGGTGCGCCTCACGGTCTAGCTCAGACCCAGGCTGAGAAGTTCAATGCAGACGTGATGGCCTTCATCAAGGCAGCGTCATAACTGCAGGCTGGCGCAGAGGCGATCCAAATGACTTCTATTTCCAGCGAACGCGCGGCAGGTCAGTCGCTCGCGCCAGCCTACATCATGGCATTAGGTACTTTTGCTATTGGCACGGAGGGGTTCATGATTGTTCCCCTTCTGCCAAAAATGGGCGAGGATCTTTCACTTCCAGTCTCGGCACTAGGTAGCCTGGTCACCGTCTTCACCCTTACCTTGGCGATCACATCGCCGCTCCTAACCATCCTGTTCGGAAGGGTCGACCGCAAACGTCTGCTCGTCCTGACCATGGCGGCTTTCGCGTTGGCTAATTTAGTGGCCTGGGCATCCCAAGGATACTGGGGAATTTTTTCTGCCCGTGTCCTGCTTGCCATGGCGGCGGGACTTTACACCCCGAACGCCAACGCCTTGATGGGCGCCTTAGTTGTGCCAGAGAAACGCGGACGGGCCCTTGCCATCTTGAATGGTGGTTTGACGATAGCAATCGCAATCGGGCTGCCTATTGGCTCACTCGTTGGAAACGCCCTTGGGTGGCGGGTGACTTTCCTTGGCGTCGCAGCCCTGTCGATCATCGCAGTGGTTGCGCTGGTTGCAAGGCTGCCTCGTACCGATGCCACCGAAATGCACGTTGCGTCGGTCTCCGACCGCCTCGCGATCGTTAAACGCCCCCTAGTCTTCCGGGAACTGGCTGTGATCTTCTTCTGGGCGCTCGGTACCTATTCGGTCTGGACCTACATCGCTCCATATCTGAACCAGGTCGATGGCCTCGGGCCAAATGGAATTAGCGCGGTTGTCTCGGTTTGGGGGATCGGCGCTGCAATCGGCATCGTACTTGGTGGCACCCTGAATGATCGCATGGGAGCAAGACCGGTCGTCGCCGCAAGCCTGACCCTCGCGGTGTTAGTTTTCCTCTCGCTTATATTCTTTGCAAGAGTTCTGACGCCCGATCAGGCCATTGCTCCGACGGTCATTGCGGTTGCTTTTTGGGGTATCGCGATCTGGGCGTTCTATCCAGCACAGATTGCCACATTGATTCAGGTCGGCCAGCCCGCGGTCCCAATCGCAGTCTCACTCAGCACGTCGTTCATGTACCTGGGCTTTGCCGTGGGCAGCGCCATCGGATCCGTCGTGCTTTCGAGAGGCGGTGTTGGTGACCTGGGCATCACCGGCGTGATTGGGGAAGGTATCGCTCTTCTCATCGCTACCTACGCGAGTTCGAGGATTGGGCAGCCTCGAAGTGCAACTTAACATTCGAATTCAACAAGGGTGGCAAGATTGCTGCCCCTTTCGCCATTCCGATTTTCCGAAGGAGGGAACCATGGAAAAAATGAGGGCCGTTATGATTGCCGTGGGGGTGATCGTGCTTGGGGCCTCGTCGGTACAAGCCGATGGAGATCCAGACAAGGGCAAAAAGGTCTTTGCCCGCTGCAGTGCCTGTCACGCGACGACCGAGCAAAACAAGGTCGGCCCGGGTCTTTTGAATGTTGTCGGTCGACCCGCTGGAAGCATTGCTGGGTACAACTATTCCGCTGCGTTGAAAGGGTCTGGTCTCACTTGGGATGAGCCTACTCTCGACGCCTTCCTTAAAGCGCCAGCCGCCTTGGTCAAGGGGACCCGCATGAGCGCGTCAATCCCGAAAGACCAGGATCGAGCAGATGTCATCAGCTATCTGAAAACACTGACAGCGCAATAGTGAGCCAGGAAGGTTAGACCAATGAAGACGATCACCATCAACGGCAAAACACATGAAGTCGATGTCCCGGACGACATGCCACTGCTCTGGGTTTTGAGAGACGTGCTCGGCATGACCGGAACCAAATACGGCTGCGGCATCGCCCAATGCGGAGCCTGTACCGTCCTGATAGACAACATGGCAGTTCGATCCTGTCAGACGACCATGGATATGATCGATGCTCAACAGATCACCACGATCGAGGGCGTCGGTGAGACCGAAAACGGGCGCAAAATCCAGACAGCGTGGCTCGAAAAGGAGGTCGTCCAGTGCGGGTACTGTCAATCCGGCCAGATCATGTCGGCAACCGCGCTTCTTAATACCAATGCAAAGCCGACAGACTCCGACATCGATGAGGCAATGGCAGGCAATATTTGCCGTTGCGGCACTTATGTCCGGATCCGCGATGCGATCCACACGGCAGCGGCATAGAGGGGACGGACATGATCAACAATCTTCATTCCCGTCGCGGCTTCCTCAAAGGTACCGTTCTGGCGACCGGAGGTCTTGTGCTGGCGGTTCAACTGCCACGGATGGGGCGAGCAACCGGCGCAGCGAGTTCCTCTGAAGAGGCCGCCTTCACGCCCAACGCCTTCGTGAAAATTGATGAAAGTGGCATCACCCTGATCATGCCACACACGGAGGTAGGGCAGGGTATCTATACATCCAGCGCGATGTTGATGGCTGAGGAGCTCGAGCTACGCCTTGACCAGTTGAAAGTGGAAGCCGCTCCGCCGGACCTTTCGAAATATATGGATCCTATCCTGTACGATCAGGCGACGGGTGGATCGACATCCACTCGTTCCGACTGGATGCGGCTACGGCAGGCAGCCGCTACGGCGCGTATCATGCTTGTTGGAGCGGCGGCCGCCAGATGGCGGGTCGATCCGGCCCAATGTCGGGTCCACGAGGGGACGATCTATCACGACGCTTCAAATCAATCGTCGACCTACTATGATATTGCCGCCGAGGCGGCAAAGCTGCCCGTTCCCGCCGACGTTCCATTGAAGGACCCATCTCAGTTCAAAGTCATCGGAACGCGAGCGAAGAGGCTTGACACTCCCGGCAAAGTCAACGGTTCGGTCGTCTACGGTATGGATATCAGGGTCCCCGGCATGAAATATGCGACGCTGGCGATATCTCCGGTGACCGGCGGCCGTTTCACAAAAATGGACGAAGCTGCGGCTCGTGCCGTGAAGGGCGTCCTCGATATCGTTACAGCCGATAATGAGGCCGTTGCGGTGATCGGCGAACACATGTGGGCGGCGAAGCAAGGCCTGGACGCCCTCAATATCGAATGGGACCCGGGTGAAACCGGCGCCGTCACGCTGGACACTATTGTCGCCAAGATGGACCAGGTATCGCAACAGCCCGGGGTCGTCATCCGCGACGAAAATAAAGCGGTAGACGTAATAGCAAACGCCGCAACAAAGCTTTCGGCAGTTTATCGGTCACCTTTCCTGTCCCATTCACCGATGGAGCCCCTAAATTGCACCCTGCATATTCAGGACGATCGGGCAGAGGTCTGGGTAGGCACACAGGTGCCTGTCCGCACACAAAAGGCGGTCGCCGACATCACAGGGCTGCCGGTCGAAAAAGTCACCGTGAACAATCAGCTGATGGGTGGAGCGTTTGGACGCCGGTTGGACGTCGACACGATTGAGCTGGCGGCCAAGCTCCTGAAGGACATCCGCTACCCGGTCAAACTGGTCTGGACGCGCGAACAGGACATGACCCACGACTATTACCGGCCATATTACTACGACCGGGTGGCGGCAGGCCTCGACAAGGACGGCCGCTTGATTGGCCGCACGCATCGGGTGACCGGGTCCTCCATTTTCGCACGGTGGGCGCCAGCAGCGTTCAAAAATGGCGTCGATCCTGATGCCGTCGATTGCGCGTCGGAGACCCCCTACGATGAAGAGGCCGTTTTTGCGGATTATGTTCGCGACGAGCCTGCGGGTGTTAATACCAGCTGGTGGAGAGGTGTCGGGGCATCGCACAATCTCTTTGTAGTCGAGAGCTTTGTGGATGAGATGGCGACCGCGACAAAGCAGGACCCGCTTGAGTTTCGCCGGAAGATGCTCACGAAGAATCCGCGAGCACTTGCGGTACTGAACCTTGCCGCGGAGAAAGCAGGCTGGGTTCAAGCATTGCCGCCGGGAAGGGGCAAGGGCATCAGCCTTCAAGTGGCTTTTGGAAGCTATCTCGCCCACATCCTGGAAATTGAGATCACCGATGAAAAGGAGGTGCGCCTCCTTCGCTCGGTCATCGCGGTCGATTGCGGCGTTGTGATCAATCCAGACACCGTTGTCGCCCAGATGGAGGGTGGAGTGATCTTTGGACTGAGCAGCGCGATGTTCAACCAGGTCACCTTCACTGATGGAGCCGTCGATCAGACAAACTTCGACACCTATCGGGTACTTCGTATCAACGAGGCACCCAAGGTCGAGGTCTATCAGATCAAGAGTGGCGAAGCGCCCGGAGGTGTCGGCGAGGCAGGAACGGCCGCTGCAGCTGGGGCACTTGCCAACGCGATCTTTGCCGCAACTGGAAAGCGGATTCGCTCCTTACCGCTCGCCGAGGCACTTGGCTAATGTCGCAAGACTGTAGGCCGCGCGTTCGAGCGCGGCCCGCAACACCCTCTACGAACTTTCTGGAGATTGGAAATGGATCCGTTGCGTTTGGCGGAGGAGTGGTTTCTTTCTGGCCGACAGGTTGCTGTCGCGACAGTTTTGAAGACATGGGGATCTGCACCGAGACCAGTCGGCAGCTGTTTGGTTATCGATCAGGACGGCAACTTTGAGGGGTCAGTCTCGGGCGGCTGCGTTGAGGGCGAGGTCATCTCGCAAGCGATGTCGGTGATTGAGACCGGCCGTCCCACTCTTCTTGATTTCGGCGTGGCAGACGAAACTGCGTGGCGGGTCGGCCTTTCATGCGGGGGCAGAATCGAAGTCTTTTTGGAGAGGGTCGACTGATGCAATTCTCCGAACTTACAAAGGCAAACAAGCTCAGGGCCGGTCGTACGCCGATTGTGGAGATTGTAGACCTAAGATCGGGCAACCAAACTCTTCATCTGGATCGAATTCCAGATAACGATCCCCTTCGCTTCGAGATCGAGATCGCCTTGAATGACGGGGTCTCTCGGCGCGTCTCGGTGGGAACGGAGAACTACTTTCTCAGAGTTCACGTCCCCAAAAAGCGCATCGTCGTCGTCGGGGCCGTCCACATAACCCAGCACCTCGCTCCGATGGCATCTGCGACAGGGTTGGAAGTTCTAATCATCGACCCTCGTGAAGCGTTTGCTTCCGCTGCAAGATTTCCCGATGCGGCGATATATTCGGCTTGGCCGGAGGAGGCGTTCGCTGCCATTCAACTCGATAAATCGACTGCAGTCATTACGGTCACCCACGATCCGAAAATCGATGACCCGGCGATTATTGCCGCGCTCGCGCACGGTTGCTTCTATATCGGCGCCCTCGGAAGCAGAAAGACGCACGCTGCTCGTCTTGATCGATTGCAAAGTTACGGGTTCTCTCACGAGCAACTTCTGTCTATCCGAGCGCCCATCGGCTTGGACATCGGTGCTCGCACGCCAGCGGAGATCGCTGTCTCGATCCTCGCCGAAGTCATCGCTTTTCAGGCGGGCAGGGTAGGTAGGGAGCTGATCTGATGTTCGGTATCATCGAAACCAGAACAGCTCTCGGAGCTATCTTGGCACACAAGGTCAGTGCGGAAGGCAGGACTTTTCAAAAAGGACACAAGCTTACCCGGGAAAATCTGAGTTTCCTGGGCTCTTTGGGAATCTCACAGGTCACGGCACACCGTATCGAACCCGACGAGGTTGACGAGGAGAATGCAGCAGATCTCGTTAGTAGGGCGATTGGTGCAGAACACATGTGGATTGCCCCGGCCGTGGGTGGTCGGATGAACTTTTACAGCCAGGCGGATGGACTATTCATCGCCGACAAAAAAATAGTCGACATTTTCAACAGCATTGACCACGCCATCACGTTCGCTTCCTTGGCAGATCGCATGTCCGTAAAGGCGGGAGAAATGATCGCCACCGTGAAAATCATCCCGCTCGCGGTGTCAAGGTCGGCGGTCGAAGCTGCAGCGTCGGTCGCAAAGATAGGGTGCATGATCAAGGTCATGCCGTTCCGTCGCCACACGGTCAGTTTGATCGCCACTCAGTTGCCTAGCCTATCCGAAAAAACGATGAGCAAGACAGCTCGCATCCTTAGTGGTCGGCTCATGGAGAGGAACAGCCTCCTTCTGTCCGAAACACGGGTGGCTCATTCCGCGGACGCAGTTGCTGCGGCGTTGAAAGTAGAGATCGAGACGCGCCCGCGCGGTGACCACATGATTGTCATCTTTGGGGCTTCCGCCGTTGTCGACAATAACGACGTAATTCCGGAAGCCATACGTTTGGCAGGTGGTGCGGTCGAACGCGTTGGCATGCCTGTAGACCCAGGTAATCTCCTGGTTCTCGGCCGGGTCGGCGATATTCCTGTGATCGGTGCGCCTGGTTGCGCTCGCAGTTCGTCGGAAAACGGACTGGATTGGGTCCTGGACAGGTTGATCGCGGGCGATCATCTCGATGGCTTGGAAATCAGTCGAATGGGGGTGGGAGGTTTGCTCAAGGAAATTTCGGCACGCCCGCAACTACGTGAAGAGCCAGTTCGAGGCGCTCATTTTCTGGATGGAGAGGCGGCAAGCGCGTAAATTGCGCGACACGACGGGATTCGCCAATTCGCTCGCGGGCGAGGAGAGTACGAGACCGAATGGTTTTCTTTCAGACGCATCCGCTATGAAGTCACTCGATCCTCTCGCCGGTGTTTCGGTATTTCTGAAGGTTGCCGAAACACTCAATTTCTCGCGGGCAGCCGAACAGCTTGGCATGTCAAAGGCGACGGTCAGTGTGCAGCTGCAAGAGCTGGAGAAGCGATTGGGTGTGCGCCTCTTCCAGAGGAACACCAGGAGCGTGGCTCTCACTCAAGCGGGTGACACCTATCGGCAGTCCCTTGGTGACCTGCTTGGACAGGTAAACGAGGCTGAAATCAATGCAAAGGCTCTGCAAGACGGGACGTCAGGGCAAATCCGGCTCTCTGTCTCACCTGATCTCGGGCAGAGGTATCTATCGGGCGCCGTTGCCGATTTTTCTCAGCTTTATCCTGAGATCGACATTTTTATGGACTTCTCGCTCGAGCCTGTCGATCTGGTTGAACGTGGAATGGACTTGGCCGTTCGGAGTACAATCGCCAATGAGCAGAGCTTGATCGTACGTCGGCTCGCGACGACGAGCTTGGTGGTCTGCGCTTCTCCGACCTATCTCAATGACCGACCTGACATTGTCGTGCCGACCGATCTTCTAGACCATCGGCTTCTCCATTTTTCCCCTTTGCGTTGGGGCAGGGAATGGCACTTTCAAAAATCTGAACAGCACGAGAAAGTTTCGATCCTGCCTCGGATCGAAGCGAACGATAGCACTGGACTGAAAGAAGCAGCGATACGGGGCGCAGGTATAACCCTACTGCCTCGATACTTGGTAACCGACGAGCTTCGTAACGGCCAACTGGTCCAGATCTTGGAGGACTGGGTGACCGCCAAACTAGAGATCAACGCTGTTTTTCCCGCCAATCGGCACATTAGTGCAAAAGTGAAAGCGCTTGTTGCGCACCTTTCAAAGGCTCTTCGTCATGCATTCGAGCCTCTATGACGATCATGCAGGACTATTTCATCAGGCCGATAGTCGTCAAAAGTGCCTTGGCCACCAAGTCCAACATCAGGCGAGCTTCGTTAACAGCGCCCTCTTCGTGTATTTTTTCTACCGCCTCCACAGACATGGGCGGCTCCTTGCCTAGCTGAGAAGAAACGCGTTGCAAAACGGGGATCGTCTTTTCAAATGTTTCCTGCAGGATCCCGTCAATGACGTCCCTCGGCAAGGGGGACGTCTGCCCGCTCAGGGAAATGATTCGCGATTCCCGTGAAGGACGTTCGTGGGCGTGAACAACGCGATGGCGCTCACGAAGCCTACGCTCGAAGGTCTTTTTAAAGGCCTTTTCAAAGGTCTTTGTCTGATCCGCAATTGTGATGCCGCAGTCTCGCCCGACATGGCTTAGAAATTTTAGGAACTCGCAAGTCCGATCTTGGACGATGTAAAGCTCACCCGACCGAAGGCTCTGGCTGTGGATCTGCCAGGCCATCGAAAGCTCCTGCGGACCGGAATTAAGGATTTTCCGATATTTAACAACGTACTGATACGCCAGAATTCGGTCGAGAATCTGGGAGAGTTCATCAAGAAGGACGACCCAGTATCTCTCGAGGCTATCAAAGTTGAGAGCGTTATTGGGCGAGACCCGCTTTAGCAGAAATTTCTTCGTCTCGTCGGACGGCATGAGCCCAGAAGCTGAGGCTCGTTCACAGGCCGTCTGTATAACGTCCGTCATCAGTTGCGCGAGCTTCGCCGTGCTCTCGGACGTCAAAGGTGGCAGATCTCCGCTGCCGCCCGCGTCATTCGTATTACCGCCTATCGGGTCTCCACTCTCTGTCATTGTGCCCTGTTTGCTTATAGCGGCCCTAACGGTAGGACGAGAATCGCTGCGCCATTACGGCTTCTTCCTGCCGGATGCGGATCGTAAGTGGTATTAGATAAAGTGGAAGACCGATAGTGAGCGTCCAGAAGGCGTTGAGCGCAAGCCCGAACCCGACTAGCTCTGGGAGGATGTTCAAGAAGTAGTTCGGATGCCGAACGAACGAAAACAGGCCGCTCTTCACCAAACGATGTGTCCCGCTGAGGATAATCTTGATCGTCCAAAGATCGCCGAGTGACCGTATGACAGACACCAACACCAACGCCGCTGCGATGTAGATGGTTACCCCAACAATCGACAATGTCGAGTTTATGTTGCCCGACCGCAGCGATGCCTCGAAGATCGCAGAGAGGTAATACAGCACATGGGAGACAGCCAGCATGATGCTGTTCAACGCGCCGTATTCAATCGCTCCGTGAGCTTTTAAGGCTCGTTCGTGACGGGCAGAGATGAAGACTGTCGCGATCCGCCAGCAGAAGGCGAGAACGATGAATGCTACGAGTGGAAGAGACATTTAGGTCCTTTGGCGCGGCAAGTTCGATTAAAGAAAACGCAGGCCAAAGCGCTCTGCAATTGTTTCGGGCGCTTCACCGGAATCTGAAGCGATTTCGACGAAGAATTGCTCGAATCCTCCAGGTGTCAATATGACCATAACCCTAGCCTCGTCATTGCCGACATTCTCTATCCGATGGGGAATTCCGCGGGGAGAAATACGATCCCATCCGTTGCAAGCCTCTGATGGTTGTCACCGCACCAGAAGCCGACGGTGCCGCTCAAAACACGAAAGGTCTCGTCTTCCCGTTCATGAAGGTGGAGAGGCGTACCGTCGCCGGGACGGAGTATGACTTCCATAATCGACATCGCGGCTCCGCTAGCTTCGCCTGGTATCCTTATAATGTTTGTGCCAAAGGCTTCGACCAGCACACCGTCGAGCGGATTTGAAAAGATAGCGGCGCTTTTTTCAGACATCGATTACTCCATGACTTTTTCCGGACCATAGAAGGTCGGCTCGATGTCGATAAGGACGCTTTTCTAAACAGTATGTTTACGAGAAGCTCGGCCTTCGGCCTTGAATTTGTTGAGAAATATGTTCTTCTCTCTGAGAAGAAACGCGCGAGAACCGAATGAACATCATGCTGAGGGAAATTCAAGCAAACACCTCCGGGAGAATCCGCGCAATAGAGGCGGAAGCATGGATGGACATGCTGGATGCCGCACCACTGTCGGTTCGGAAGCAGTTGGGGATCGAGACTTTCCGGAGCGACAATGCGTGCTTTCTAGCCTGCCGTGAGCTTCCTGCCGTGCCCTTCAATCGCGGATTTGCCGTTGGACCGCAGTGGTCGGCTAACGATAAGGAGATGGCAGAAGGGTTGCGATGGCTGGATCGCAACGCATCGAAAATGTGGGTAATTCAAGTTGACGAGGCGGGCTTCGACGCTTCCAGTGCCGCTCTGTCCCGCATGGGGATCACCCAGAAGGACAGTGGTTGGATAAAATTCTTCTCCAGACCGGTCGATCACATTGTGCCGAACGAACCCCGGATCGAAATCGCCGACGGCGGCCGCAAGGCGACCGACTTCGCCAACGTGATCAACGCGGCGTATGGCTTCCCAACGGCGACCTTCGAGTGGTTCAAGGCGCTCGCCAGGCGGGACAGATGGACCTGCTATGTCGCGTATGCCGATGATGAGCCTTGCTCAGCAGGAGCGGCTTTCTTCGGATCTGCTGGGGCATGGTTCGGCATCGATGCGACTCTTGCCACCGCGAGAGGGAAGGGCCTCCAGTCAGCAATGATAGCGCGGCGGTTACGCGATGTAGGGGACAAGGGAGCCGTCATCGCAATGGCCGAGACTGGCCGACCTGCAGCCGTCGATAGTCCGTTGGGCACGAGCTTCAGGAATTATCAGCGGGCGGGCTTCGAGGTTCAGCACTATTCGGCGAATTTTGCTCGGGATCCGAACGCCCCGCGCAGTGCAACGCCCGTTTTTATGATGTGAAGAAGCGCACCCTGACGGTACGCTTCTTCTTCGACCGGTAACTACTGAGCGGGCTGACGCATTGGCTTCAGGGCGACCGCCCACTTGTGCAGTTCCCCCAGGAGCGTGGTCGTTCCAGAGGTCACTGCTTCGTTAGGGGTGAAAATTCCTTCGTCATTGATGAACTGGGTATAGAAAGGCACCGGAACCGGCTGGTTGATTGCCACCACGTTCACGTTTCCCAGCAACTGACGAAGTTCCTGGGAGCCGCGTAGGCCGCCGGAAACGCCGCCATAGCTGACGATTGCTGCTGGCTTGTAGGTCCACTCGTGGAAGAGGCACTGGATTGCATTCACGAGGGCTGCCGAAACGAAGTAGTCATACTCCGGCGCAACAAACAAAAACGCGTCAGCTGAGGCTACGCTTTCGCTCCATCGCTTAGTATGTTCGTGCTCATACTTTCGCATTGCCGGATGGGCTGGTTCATCCAGAAGCGGCAGGGCGAAATCTGCGAGATCCACCAGCTCGACGTCGAACTGGCTGTGTTCCTTGGCGAATTGTTCGACCCATTTTGCCACCGTCGGACCGTTGCGGCCCGGCCGAGTGCTGCCGATTATAATGTTCAACTTAAGTGCCATGTGGTTACCTTTCTGGCGTCAAAGGACCTTTAAGGTCCGGTTCGGATTTTCTGAAGGGTGATCTCGCTAAAGAGGAATCCTGTAGAAACCAAGGGCTTCTTCCAGCTCCGTCTGTTCGTAGCTAAAATGCGAGCGAATTGTCTTGTCGAGGACGTCAAACGTCGTTTTGGCCATGGAGAAGGTGTCGGGGCCGGGTTGCGTCAAAATCAGCGCAACATTGGCCGAGAGCTCGTCCAGGATCTGGCCAATTATCCGATGCTCGTCTGCAAGGCGTTCGACAACTCGCTTCAGTTCCTCGTCGCCATTCGCATGGAGAATCGGAAAGAATTCCTCGTCCTCTGCTCGGTGGTGAAAATCCAGGAACTGGCATTCGCGGCCGCAAAGATTGCCGAAAGCTCTGTAGTTCTTCAAAAGCTCGATCGAACCGATGTGCTCGGCCAATTCTCCAGCAGCAATTTCACCAGCTTCGACCATGTCCATCATTGCCCTGGTCTCGTCCAGAGCAACAACGTGCATTTCGTGAATCATCGCCAGCTTCTTGCCTGTCATTCGATGTGCGAGCGTCGCGCCGGGAATTGGTGGGGCCTTTGGTCGTGTTTTATCGTCGAGAAGATCGAACACTTTCATGAAATTCACTGCCGTTCATTTCGTCGTTGAACCAGATGGTGCAGTTCGCCTGCAACCAACATTCGGATGTCGGTATCCAAATGATCCCATTGTATCGCTGGGAAACTAGAACCATATTTAGCCCGTCTTGAATACGGCACAAGAAGGCACTTTCAGGCTACGGAGGTATCCTTGACTATACCGCATATACTAACTGAGCATCCTGCTTGCTGGCCTGTCAGGGATCTCTTGTCGACCATAGGAAGCAAGTGGGCGATCCTGCTCATTGGCCTGCTTCAAGAACGCCCCAAGCGGTTCTCAGAATTGAAGAGGGAGGTCGGGGACATCACCCAGAAGTCGCTAACCAGCGTGCTGCGCGAGCTGGAGAAGGACGGCATCGTCGATCGCATAGTGACGCCGACGATACCGCCGCGCGTAGACTACCGCCTGACGCCGCTGGGCCATTCGCTGTGGAAAGCCCTGGAGGCTCTCAGCAGCTGGGCAATCGAAAATCACACTGCCGTTGCCGAGGCCCGTCGGCGCTACAACGCTCCCTCGACTGTCGAGGTCAAGTAGAGAAAGGCCGATGGCACCTCGCGTGCCGGATTGTACTATTTCGCTAAATCCGCCGACGCTAAGGCTGATGCGTTGGTTCGAAGCGGAGATGGATGCAAATGGGGGATGAAATTAGCGGGAGCTTGCCCGCGACCATTTCCATGCGGTTGATGGGCGCGATGGAGTCTATCGCCACCGCGCGAACATACGAGGACACACTTAGTCGCTTGAATTCCGCCGCCAGAGGTCTGTTGTCAGCGGATTCTGCGGCGTTGATCCGCCTGGAAGGGGACGTCTGTCTATGTGTTGATGAGGACGCCTTCGATCCGCTCTGGATCGGCCGTCGTTTCCCCGTCGATGCGTGTGTGAGCGGCCTTTCCATAGCGTCAAATGAAAAGGTGATCGTCCACGACATCGCACAAGACGAACGTACTCACAATACTATCTACGAAGGTACTTTCGTCCGCGCGGTCTCGGTCGTGCCGCTTTCGTCGCCGGGGCTTTCCGCAATCGGCTTTTATTGGGCCGAACCCCATACCCCAACTGATAACGAGCTCGAAATGGTGGAGGTCTTGGGTCGCGTTGCATCGACGACTCTTTCACTGTTAACCGAAAACACGCGAGCCGCGCTCGCGCAACGCGATGCTGAGCTCGCTCGTGATGAACTTCGGCACCGTCTGAAGAACGCCCACGCAAGCGCCATCGGAGTTGCATCCTTGACGCTCCCTAAAGAGATGGCATCGGAATATGCGGGAAGGGTGCGGGCCCTTGTTTCCACATACGATGCGATTGATGGACCGGCTTCAGCTCTGGCGCCGCAGCAATTGAGCACCTGTATTGCAAACGCTCTGAGCCCCTATCAGCGAGGGCCTGACGTGCCCATCTCACTTGATGGACCGATCGTTGCCTTGAAAGGCGATGCGATTGGCGCAATTGGCCTTCTGATGAACGAGTTTGCCACAAACTCAATCAAGTATGGGGCGCTTTCAAGCGAAACTGGTCGAATCGACGTCAGCTGGAGAACAAATGACACGGGAATGGTAATGACTTGGGCGGAACGTGATGGGCCGCCGGTCGATGTCTCAGGATCGCCTAGCGAAGGGTCGCGTCTGCTGCGACGGATCGCTGAGCGGTACCTCAGGGGACGGATAGACTGCCGACCAGCCATCGCGGGGATCGAGTGGGTAGTCGAAATCCAAGCGGGCGTCACGTCCCACTAACGTTCGTCGAGCCAGGTTGGTGCTTTTTGGGCTGTGCGTGCCGCTTCTTTGGTGCAAGTCGGACAGTCTTCAAACAAATCGTCCCTTGCGATGTAATAATACGGCAGAAGAATCGTCATTCCGTCGATTTCTATGGCGTCGTAGCTCATCACATCGTTTGGCTTCATGAGCAATCCGGTTAGCGGAAAACCGTCCGGATTGAATATCCGAACCATACCTGGTTGGCGCTCGTAGGCCCCTTCATTGTTTCCTTCCCCGCCACTTGCAAGATCAAGTGCTTTGATCCAGTTGATCCGTTCGGCGGTACGTGAGAATTCCGCAATTCTCGTCAAATCTCGCTCCGAAATACGTTTCAAATAGGCGCCATGCTTCGGACATGTCAGCATTTCAGCAGTTGCCCCATGAGAGAACGAATAGGAGAGCGAGCCGCTCGTAAGGGGCATTCGCCAATATGAGGTCAAATCGGGAGAGCCTGCTGGCGTGTCCTTCAGAAGCTCGAGTAAAATGCCGTAGAATTCGAGTAGGCAGGACGCAGTCAGATCCGGGTGCCCGTGGACCATTGGAGTTTCAATCTTCAGCTGATCGCGGTTCTTCCACGCATAGCTTTTGTCGTCACCCAGAACCATGTAACCTTTATCGAGGACAACGACCAAGTTCGGCCAGACTTCGGGAGGGTTCTGACGAGCAAAATCTTCCAGCTCTCGACATACCGCCTCCCACTTCAATGATCCTTCGTAGGCGAACAGCACGCCAAACCGCCTGAACATACCCGTCGCCAAGGTGAATCCGCCGAGGTTCTGTTCCAGTTTGTTGGAAGGCACCAGGCTCTTGAACCGCTTCAGATTGTCCAGCCCATCCAACAGGGCCTTCTTCGTCAATTTGGATTTCACCTGGATCGCACCATGTATGCACTCAATGGGGAGATAATCGACGGTGCCGTCCAATCGCCTTAATACGATTGAGCCATCTCTGTCGTGTATGACGATATCCAACTCTGGGCTAATGTGGCCACTTGGAGCGACGGCTCGAACCCTGTTTTGCGCGACCGAATAACGATTGGGCAACAGGCCATGTTTGACGAGAAATTGTTTTAAGATCTCCTCACGAAAGTCACCCTTGTCCCGCGGATGCTTCAGTTGGACAGAGCGCTCATAGGCTGTCAGCACGTCACGCTGAAGCTCACGCAGTTCCTGCTCCAGGCCATGGAACTCGGCGATCTTGCTTCGTTCAGCAATGACGTCATCGGTAATCTCACGTAGCCAGCGATATCGCTGTTGCAGATCATCTTGTTCAGAGGGCTTTTTGGGCAATCTCGTCTCTTATTTGCTTCCGTGGACTCGTTTTGTCTGCCCGGTTTTGGTTGAGCTTCGCACGCGAACAATGGACGCACGATTCACTGTTGAATAAGAATAGCTGCAACGAAAGGCAGCGCAACCACAAGTCATCATCCTAATTTTGTTTTCCTGTGCGGTCTTCTGTGGATGCAGGGCCACCGGGTCAAACCACGTTTGCGCTTTGGGTGCTTCATCACTACGTTTTGATTTTGGAGGACCCATGACTAAGTATCTGCAATATTTTCCCAAACCATTGCTTGACGATCTAGCCAATGGCAGGTGGCTGCCTGTGATAGGGGCAGGGATGTCATTGAATGCCTCTCTCCCGGCGGGAAAGGCCATGCCACTATGGGGCGACTTGGGAAAGGCATTTGAACGAGACCTCGCAGATTTTTCTGCAGTCGGACCAGTTGACGCCATGTCCGCCTACGAACATGAGTATGGGCGAGCGCGTCTCATCGAACGACTATCTGAACTCCTCCATCTTCGCGACGCATTGCCGGGTGAGGCGCATCGAGCGTTCTGCTCAATCAAATTCGATCTTGTGTGCACGACGAATTTTGATTTTCTCCTTGAGCGCCAATACGAATCGATCCCGCGTTTCGTGAATCCAGTCGTCGATGAAGAGCAGCTTTCGTTGAATGTAGCGGCGGACGGGACCGTGTTGCTGAAGCTTCACGGCGATTTGCGACACCCATCGCGGCTCGTGGTTACGGAGGCCGACTATGATGCCTTCCTTACACGATACCCCCTTATCGCGACCTATCTTGCCAACCTACTGATTACAAAGACGGCCGTCTTGATCGGCTATAGCTTAGATGATCCTGACTTTCGCCAGATCTGGCAGGTTGTGAACCAACGTCTGGGGAAAACGAGGCGGCAGGCTTATGCTATCGCAGTCGGGGCACAGTCGGCTGACGTCGCACGCTATGCACGCCGCGGCGTCACGCTGATTAACTTGCCCAAGAGCAAAAAGAAGTACGGGGAGGTTCTCGCGGCCGCCTTCGATGAGTTGGCTGCGTTTTGGCGGAACACCGTTCTCGAAGTCAGCACGGTTACGGAAGAGGCTCCACTTCGAGAGCTGAAGCTACCAAGGGAGGCGAGCTCGCGATTGATTTTCTTCGCCGTTCCTTTGCATCGCCTCCCTATATATCGCGAAAGGGTGTTTCCTTCGGTCGAGGGAATTGGGCTTGTTCCAGTGACCGCAGATGATGTCGTATCACCTGGCGACTCGATCAGCGCGAAAATTGACGCCTTGATGGACCGTGCTGTCGCAATCGTAGTTGAAGTCGGCAGCAGTTGGACTGCTGCGGAACTGCGGCTCGCGCTGAGCCGATCGAGAGAGGTCGGTTCGTCCGCTGGTCGGGCACCACTTGTTATTCAGGTTGGAAAAACAAGATCTCCTATAGTTTCCTCTGAACCGAGCCTGTCGCTTCTGTTGACCATCGAAACGGTGACCGACGACGAGCAAGGACTTCAGCGATTGTTGGATGCTCTGCGGGATGTCGCTCCATCCGTGGAACAGCAAGGGCTTGAACCCGAGCGTCTCCTTGGAGCGGGGGAGCATCGAGCCGCAGTTATTTCTGCGATTAGCCTCTTAGAGGGAACACTGCGGCGTGCACTCGACAAGCCGGACTGGTCACGGGTTCGTCGCCCGATGTCCATGACACAGCTTCTTGAACTGGCAATGGCCCAGCAGCTAGTTGATTTACCGGATCCAAGCCTGATCAAAGATTGGATACGGATCCGGAACAACGCGGTCCATACGAACACCGGTGTAAGCCATGAAGTCGCCAAAACGATTGTTGACGGTGTGCTTGGTCTCGTAGCGCAAATCGCTCCGGAGCTAAGGTAACTGCTGCCGAATCAGTTAAATATGTTCCCTGTTTGTACAAAGTTCGGGTCAGTTTGGATTGGAGATTCAAATGTCGCTTACCATCAATGGACGGCCATTGAGCGCCGGAGGTTTCGCCAACGAGATGGAGAACATGATTCTTGAGAGCGCCAAGGAGCAGCTAAGAGATCAGTTTTCGGCGATACGCCATCCTGAAACTGGTGAATTTCCGACGGTGATCGTACACGGTGAGGCGCTGGACGACCTCCGCTTGAGCGTCGAGGGTTCCCCGGAACTAATTGCATTTGTTAAAGAGCGCATGAGCCCTGAAATTCAAAAAGGGACGTCGTTTGTCCCTGTTTCGAGCGGCCCGCCGAAAGCTTTCCTCAGCTATTCGTTTGAAGATCGCGAGACCGCCAAGAAAATCGCAGAGGGTCTGATGGCGAATGGCGTTGATACTTGGTGGGCTGAATGGGAGATTGGGGCAGGGGATAGCCTTCGCCGCAAAATCGACGAGGGGCTAGGTAGGTGCACGCATTTCATCGTCTTACTTACGCCAAGCGCCATGGAGAGACCTTGGGTTCAACAGGAGATGGACGCTGGACTTGTGCGTCGCATCACAGGCCAGGCTCGGTTCATTCCCTTGCGCCACGGTCTTTCGACGCGAGACCTTCCACCGCTGTTGTCTGGGATGCTTTCGCCCGAGGTTGAATTATCTCAGCTCGACAAGAACATCCGAGACCTCGTCAATGACATCCATGGCTTATCGGAGAAGCCTAAGCTTGGGCCACCGCCAAGTTCGACCGAGCTACCCTCGGCCGATTTTTCGAAAACCGCAACCGCCGTTGCGAAAGTCTTCGTAGACGAGACGAGAACGGCGATGTTTGCGGACCCTCAAAAAACGATCGAAGAGCTCGCCCAAGCGGTAAACGCTTCCGAAGACGATATTGAGGACGCTATTCACGAACTGCGCGATTTCGTTCAGGAAAGCTTCGGCCGGGTTTTTCCAAAAGCGAGCCTTTTCGCGCAGTTCGACAAACATTTCATGGAATGGTCACCGGAAGACGACGCGCTTCGCATTGCAGCCGACCTTATCAATGACCCAGAATTCCCGCACGACACCGGCGAAGTGGCGGCTCGGTACGGCTGGGTACCCCGCCGCATGAACCCGGCGCTTGCGTATCTGCAGGCACGGCAACTGATCGTCGACTACAAGGTTCTGTCGAGCGATTTCAATTCCATGCGGATTGTCAAAACTGATGCCACTCGTCGGTTTGTCAAAAGCAGGAGCTAAACGGTATCCGATCGGATCGATGACATTGATCGGCGATGGTACGGTGTTCGACCCGATCGCAGGTGCCCAAGGATTGCTCCAAGTAGCAGCCAAGACGCGCAGCTAATCAGCAAGGTCGTGAAAACGAACTGAAGATGAAGAGCGGAGGGAACCTTGGTGCTGACGTTTTCCAGGTGCGGTGCCCCGACGAGGAACGGTGTTGTGAATAGCGCTGCAGCAATCAGCCACTTCGTCTTTCCCGCTGAAAGATATACCGTGGCGATTGCTGCGGCAGTCGTAAACGCGGTTCCAATCCACCAGACCTGGCGAGATCCAAGGTCCGCAGCAGGCATGCCGGGCAATTCCGGTGGCAGCCCAATGGCCGGGACGAGACTGAAAACCAAGAACCCTGCCGCTCCCCAAAGAATGCCACGTTTCCACGTTGCCAAGCCACCGAGAAACTCGCCCGATGCATTCATGAGCAAGGCAAATCCCACGTAGGCGAGTACCATCGCGACAACTGTGCGCGAGTTGCGGTTCAGAGCCGAGGGCGCAACGTCTTGGTGATCGGCCGCATGCTCGTGTTCGGCATCGTGATGTCCGGCTGCCTCCGCATTCTCGTAGACCTCCGCCTTCAGAATGAGCGGAACTGTCGTCGTGAGATGAAGCACGGACGCGAAAATTCCGGTGAAAGCTCCGGCCAGCAAAGCGGAGAATACCAGCGATCGAAACAAGTTCATCGAGGGGACCTCTCAGTGGCAGGGAAAACTGAGCGTGTGGCGGACATCGTGCGTCGCGTCATGCACCGCGGGCATACTGGCGAAACCGACGCCTGCAATTAGCAGAACACCCAGCAAGGCCGTACCGAGCAGACCGGCTGCACGGGATGCTGTTGAGGGGTGTGAAGTTGCGGTGATGGTGGTCATTTTCTTACTCCTATGGTGCTTTCGTCTGACACGGGCGGGACGGTGTTGATGGCTTCATCAGCGGCGCCCGCAAGCGCCTGGCTCATTTTGAGGATGACGGCTTTTGCATCTAATCCGTGCCGCTCGGCGACGAATGACGGCTCGTTATACGAAAACCAATGGCCATCGGGGGTGCTCCAAGCCAATGCCTTCAGTGGCAGATCGATGCCCGCCCGCTGGTCGCGCTGGAGCAATTCGGTACCTACTTTGGGATTGCCAAATATCGTCAGCAAAGTGGGGCCTAACTGCAATCCCACGGCTTCCGCGTCGGCAGCGAAGTCTATTCGAGCAAAAACCTTCATCCCGCGTGCGACAATTGCTCGCTCGAATGCCGCCATAGTATCGGCTGGGCTGGTACGGGCCTTCAGAACAGTCAGCCCCGGCGTCATGTGAGCTTCTCCTGAGAAGAGCCAGCGAGTGCGGCGTTTCCTGCAGGCTCAGTGGTGGAGCCGAAGGCGATCCTATTGATGCCGATCGCCACGACCATCCCCATCACCTGGGCCGCGACGAAAGCGACGGCAGTAACGGGTGCCAAGGCAACAGGCCCTGAAGCGAAGGCGGCAGCTAGCGTCACCGCTGGGTTGGCATAAGAGGTGGACGGAGTGGCGAGTATCGCGGCGACCAACCAAGAGCCGACTGCAAAGGGGCCGGTGTCCCATCTGCTGCTTCGGGCGCATCCAAAGACGACTGTCATCAGTCCAGCAGAGGCTACTAGCTCGCTGAGGAGCATGCCGAAGGAGGGAAATTCAGGCGAGACCGTCCGAAAGGGGCTTCCAAACATCTGTCCGGCTACCAATGCCCCGACAACGCCACCAATAATTTGAGCGATGACGTAGCCTATGGTGCAGTCGCCCTTGCGCTCCCCCCCAAGCCACTGTGCGAATGTTATTAGCGGGTTGTAATGGCCGCCGGAAACCTTCCCCAGGGCAACGATCAGGCCAACCAGGGATCCAGCGATCGCAATCGCAATTACGAGCGATGCTGCCAACGGCTGAGCTTTCGCGTATGTTGAGACCGCGAGGCCGGATCCGACCATGGCAATCGCAAGAAGCCCGGTTCCCACGCTCTCCACAAAGGCCCGCCTAAAAAGAGACAGGGCGGGGTCGCGTTCAAAAAAACACCGGACGTCTGCGGAGAGAGAGGTCTCGGCCATTTTAGGATGCCGATTGTTGACTTGTGAGCCAACGCCCTTCGACCTCTTCCATTTTGACTGCGAGTTCCCCGGGCGTCAGAATGCCCTTCTGGAAGAGAATGTTGGCAAATGCCGCGATCCATCGTTCATAGTAGGAGAGCTTGCCGACCATTTCAGAGCCGAGTGCCTCAACACCGCGGCGCTTTTCCTCAGTGTTGATTATTTTGTGAAAGTCGAGGACGTCAGCCAGGGCATGGCAACGCTTCTCCCAAGGAAGTAGCTCGTGCTCAATGCGTTCGACTTTTCCGGCAGACTCGCCACCAATATCGTTCGGTAGTTTTTTGACGAGTAGTTCTGAGCCCATCACGCGGCTTCCTTTTCGTAGCTTACTGGGATCACGCCGATCATGGCGTCGCGTGTGACGAGGTCGGCTAGTTCTTCCTCGGTCAAAGCTTCTGTCCCCGCTGGGCGCAAAGGCAGGACCAGGTAGCGGACGACAGCCGTCGAGTCGCTGACGCGGATTTCGACGTCATCCGGAATATGAGTGCCGAACTCCTCCAGCACCGCTCTCGGTTCATGCACGGCGCGAGCTCGGTACGGCTTCAGTTTGTACCAGTCTGGCGGCAGACCAAGGACGGGCCGGGGATAGCAGGAGCACAAGGTGCAGACGATCAGATTGTGGATGTCCGCCGTGTTTTCGAGCACGATCAGTTGGGTATCGTCGTAGAACGTGATGCCCAGTTCTTCGCAGGCAGAGCGTCCGTTTTCCAGGAGCCGTTCCCTGTAAGCGGGATCCGTCCAAGCTCTGGCGACGACCTTGGCGCCGAGTGCGGGAGTTCGAGAGTCGAGGACTTCGATCTGCCTTCTGATCTCGTCGGCACCGAAAAGCTTGCGCTCAACCAGCAGTTCTCTGACTGCGGTTTCCATTATCTCGTAGTATCCAGGATGCTCGTCGGCCGTGATAGCCTCGTGAGGGTGATCATGATCATGATCGTGGCCGTGGTCGGTCATCTCAAATCCTTTCCAGCCAATTTTCGAAAATCTCAATTCTCAAGCCGTCGTTGGGCGAGCCCACGTAGTCGGACCAAATCTCCGTCATCAGGATGGCGATGCGGTAGTAGTGCCCTTTGGAACCGGCGTTGCGTCCATAGGCTTCTTCTTCGTTATCGACGGCCATCGTAGGGATGACTGCCTCTACGGTTCCGAGTTTCCCGCGCAGGTAAGTTGGCATGCGGTAGTGCCCAACAGGCGAGCGGGTAGCGATCGTTACGCGATCGCCTGGCGCGAAAGCGGGTACCTCGCCTAGCGCTGGCACGACTCCGCCGATATGCGTTGCCGCAGTCTGCATAAGGATTCTCCTTGAGAGCAATTGGCTTCAAAATGACTGAGCGCGAGCCACATTCTTGTAAGATGCTGTCGCCGCGGAATTCGGATCACAAGGTGGGTGAAGAACGTCGGCAACTCAAACTTGCACGCTCCATTTATACCGACCTGTAACCGTCCATGATCCAGCTTGAGACCAGTCGTGCATAGTCCGCCGAGGCATCTTCCCAAACGAAATGACCTGCCTCGACGATCTCGGCCCGGCTGTGGGGAAGAAGTCCTGCCAGGAAGTCCCCATTTGATGGGGGAACAAGCGGGTCATCTTTGCCGGAAATAACCAAAACTGGCGTCTGAATGTCGGGAAGGAGCTTTTCGAGCCGGGGCAAATCGGTGGAATAGGCCCGAACGAAATCTGCAGCTTCGTTCCAGCGTTGGCCCTCAGAAGACAGTCGGTAGTCTTCGAGGATCTCCGTTGGAATCGTAACTCTCGCTGAACCTGAAACGAATTTCACGACCTGTTCGCCGCCGTCCGAGCCGACATATGCGGCTTTTTTCGATGCCACCACCTGTGCCAACGACTCGCCCAGTAGGGTCATGCTGGCGCCGCCGCTGCCTGCAACGATGCTCTCGAAAAGGTCTGGCCGGTTGGATGCGGCGAACAGCGCGGCCAAGGTACCCACGTCGGGTGCGATAACGTGCGCCCGCTCGATTCCGAAGGCAGCCATGAGTTTTATCACAAAATTACCCATCGCGTCCGGCGACATCAAATCTTCCCGGGCTTGAGATTGACCGAATCCCGGGAGATCTACCGCGATAACGGGTCCGAGCTTGCAGAGGTCGGACCAAACGAGATTGAAAGCAAAGATACTCTCCGGCCAGGGAGCCGTCAGAAGCAACGGGACGCCATTTTCCTTCCCCGCCTTCACGTATCGTACCGACACGCCATCGACGGACAGGTGGTCGATCTTCTCTTTGATAAAGATGCCGTCAGCCATGTGAATACTCCTCATTTTCGGCGCCTTGGCCGCGACTGAATTCCCCCCAAACTCGCAGGTGAGCCCGCTCCGTTCTTTGACGATCCGGCTTTTGTTTTGAGGAGGGTATGCTTGTCTCGGCGCTGATGGCTATGAACGCTTGGTCGCGGCTAGAGATCGAATTTTACAAGACCGCGTTCTGAGATTTCCGCTTCATAGGGGCATCAACGTAACGAGGTGCACCATGAATTCGGTCGACAAATTCGACATTTTGATCTTTGGCGGTGGCAAAGCTGGCAAGACGCTGGCCATGGACCAAGCAAAGGCGGGCAAGAAGGTAGCGGTCGTTGAGGCGGGTCTCATCGGTGGCTCGTGCATCAACATAGCTTGCATTCCCAGCAAGACACTTATCCGTAGCGCCGAAGTCGCGCATTCCATGAAGGGGATTTCCGAGTTCGGGATCACCGCCGACAACGTCCGCAGCAGTCTCGATCTTGTTCGCGATCGCACCGCGCGTGTCGTGGCAGAGATGGTTGCCACTAACCAAGCCGGTTTCGACGCAAGCGGGTTCGACCTCGTATTGGGCTGGGGTAAGTTCATCGCCCCGAAAACAATTGAGGTTGAAACCGCGTCTGGAACGAGAACTGTTTCGGGCGAGCAAGTTTTCATCAATTTGGGAACGACAGCAGACGTGCCAGACCTTCCGGGTCTCGCGGACGCAGCTCCTATCACCCACGTCGAAGCTCTGCAGCTTGGCGACCTTCCAACGAAGTTGATCGTAATCGGCGGTGGCTACATTGGAATGGAGCTGGGCCAAGCGTTCCGTCGCCTGGGTTCAGAAGTCACCATACTGGAGCGGGGACCCCGGCTTGCTCCGCGGGAAGACATAGACGTCAGCGAAGGCATTCTGAAGATCCTCAGTGGCGAGGGGATAGAGGTGGCGCTCAGCGCCTACGACCTCTCCGTTAGCGGGCGCTCAGGCGAGAGTGTCACTGTCCGCAGCGCGGATGGTCGAGTATTCGAGGGATCGCACATCCTCGTGGCCTCGGGCCGACGTCCCCGAACAGCGGGCATCGGGCTCGAACTGGCAGGTGTCGAGGTCGACGATCGAGGTTTCATCAAGGTTGACGACCATCTTCGGACGACCGCCGACGGCGTCTGGGCGATGGGTGAGGTGGCCGGAACTCCTATGTTCACCCACGCGTCCCTCGACGACTACCGCGTGGTTAAGAGCACGATGACGGGCGGCAACCGAACCACAGAGAGTCGAATGATCCCGTACTGCGTCTTTATCGATCCGGAATTTGCTCGGATCGGAATGAACGAAGCGGAAGCGCTCAAGGAAGGCATTGAGTACCGGGTCGCGAAGCTTCCGATGGATGTCGTGCCGCGAGCGAGAACCCTCTCACAACGCAAGGGGTTCATGAAAGCGCTCGTTGCGGTCGATTCCGACGAGATCCTTGGTTTCAGCATGCTCGGCGTGAACGCAGGCGAAGTAATGAGCGTCGTTCAAATGGCGATGCTTGGTGGTCTGCCCTTCACAACGCTTCGCGACGGGATATTCGCCCATCCAACCATCGCCGAGGGGCTGAATATGCTGTTTGCGAACGTATCGGCATCAGCTGTGGTTCGCAAAACCGCGTGACATCGATTTAATAGGACAGAGATCAATGACCTTGGAAAACGCTACAAACACCGAGACGAAATACGCAGACTTGGACGGGCGACGCATTGCCTACCGTTTGATCGGGCAGGGAACGCCACTCGTTCTTGCGGTCCGTTTCAGGGAGACACTTGATGCCTGGGATCCCCTGTTTCTCGACGAGTTGGCCAAGGACTTCACTGTTATCACCTTCGATTATACCGGCTTGGGTGCATCCACTGGAGAACCAACCTACGACCGAGCATCGCTGGCGAAGGACGCCAAGGACCTGATCGATTTTCTTGGATACAAGAAGGTTGTGATGGGCGGCTGGTCGCTCGGAGGTGTCGTAGCTCAAGTCTTCAGCCTGACGTATCCGGAACTGGTCTCTCATCTGGTTTTGATCGGAACTGCCCCTCCAGGCCATTCCAAGATCAGCGGAGACCCACTCTTCATGAAGACCGCCATGAAGCCTGTAAACGACCTCGCCGACGAAGCAATCCTGTTTTTCGAGCCTGAATCTCCCCGGAGCAAAGAGGCAGCACGATTGTCTCACGAACGTATAGCGGCTCGAAAAAATGACCGCTCGCCCATGATTCAGGAGGCAACGTTCATGAAGCTTCTGAGTGAAGCGAAGGACCGTACCACCATTTTCCCGGACCCGAATGGGCAGCAGATGGAGGATATGGCCGCTGGACGCCATCCGGTCCTCGTCATCAGCGGCGACCACGACATCGCCTGCCCGGTCGACAATTGGTTCGAGGTATCGACCTTCTGGCAGTCGCTTCACATCGCAACAGTGCCGCAGGCCGGTCATGCACCCCAACATCAGGCGCCTGAATACGCTGCAGAAGTGATCGCGTCCTTCGTGAAGCGAATCCGATAATCAACGCTTGCTGTGAGCTTCTAATCGGCCTTCTTCTCACCGGGGAGACTTAAAATGCCGTTCTGAGCTGTCCATTAGCTCACCCTGGCTTTGCCATTACTATGCCGTTGTCAGAGGTGCCAAGCACCTCGCGATGAATCCGCCTTCAGATTAATCCAAGCCTAGACGCCATTGCCACCGCTTGTGTGCGCGTTACCGCGCCGAGCTTTTCCATGGCGGCCCTGAGATAGCCATCGATTGTGTGATTGGAGAGCGCAAGTATTTGCCCGATTTCGCGGCTCGTTTTACCCGCGCTTGCCCATCGGAGGCATTCTCTCTCGCGAGGTGTCAAAACGTCAGTTGCCCGCGAACGCGAACTATATGAGTCTACCGCTCCCATAAGCGCCATCATAAGCATCGCCATCTCTTCGTGGCGTTCGATCTTTCGCCGACCAGACAATAGACAGACGTAACGTCGCTGTTCTGAATCTGAGAGTGCAACCGCGAACGTGAACGAGAAACCCTCGTTGATGAAAATCCCGTCTTGAGGTCTGTGACCAGGGTGAGGGGCTCGGGCGAGAAGTAGTGGCATCGTCGGTACTGGAAGGACGGTTCGCTCAAGCCTCCTGATCAAGGGGCTTTCAGTCAAAAGGTTTCGAGCTTTGTAGGCGTTCAGCAGATCGGTGGGCCAGTTGGTCGCCAGAACGTTGTCGGCAAACAGTGGGCGCCCTGGCGCCGGGAAGGTCCCGAACAGAAAGTAACGAAAGTTATAGCCCTTCAACATCGAGCGGAAACGCGATTGCAAGGCGTTAAACCGGGCAATCTCGCTTACGATACGAGCTGGATCAGAGCTCTTGGTCTTTCTATGTTCCCAACGAGCAGGCATCTTGCTAGCCGTCGACGACCTCAGTCTCTGGTCTGTCGGTGCCAAGGGAATATTCGCGATGCCATTTGCCGTCGGTCGTCTCAAAAGCAATTTCGGTGTCGCGGCCTGCTATCTGCTGTCGCTGCGCGGCAATCCTTGCAGCCGCCAAGGCATCGTCATGTGTATTGAAGGGCTCTGACCAAACGTCATCAAGACGGTACGCAAAGCCACCGTCATGGGAGCCAATGTGATAGGTGATATGCATTCGAAATTCTCTCTAAGTCGCTGGAAGTCATCGCCGATTAATTAAGAAGGTCTCGGTAGCGGGCGGGAACCTGGGTGTGGTGCGCACCTGCCTTTCCGAGGATTGCATCGAGCGCGATTGAGAACACTGCTGATCTGATGATCAGCAGTGGGGAACCGGTCGAATAGCCACCTCGGAATATGCTGTTGATCGTGTCGCATTTGCTAATCCGGATCGAGTGGTGATCCGATAATGCGCCGCGGATGCTTATACGATCTTGTAAGTTTCGGCTGTGACAGATGGCTGGAGACTACGCGAATTTACGTGCTTCAGAGACGTCCAAGGACAAAGCTTCACCCTCAAAAAAGGAAAGTGTCTCCGCTAGCCTCTCGCGCTCTGCCTGACCATGAGGTTCCGCCGCGTGTTTTGCGAGACTGGTCGCAGATCTGAGTTCCCAAAACTTTGCGCCTTGTTCGGTTGCAAGATCGTATCCACGACGTATCAGTTCCCGGCCATCTTGAGCATTTTCAAGAAGAAGTCGCTCTCCCTTCAATCGGTACAATTCCGCACGGCACCACCCTGCGTTCTTTGAAAGCGCACGATCCAACGTCTCGTCGCTGGCGAGGTGACCGCCTGCCATAAGGCAATTTTCGAACCGAGCACCCTTCGCATTCCTAAGGCTTTGATTGAACTCGTCCGAGTTGCCCGACTGGACGGCTTTAGCGACATGATGGAACGTCGTGGCCCATTCTTGCCACCGAAGGAGGGAGTTTTTCGTTGCTTTTTCGGCCAGATCGCTGAGAAGCCGAACTCCGAGATCATGGTCTCCCATGCCAAACGCAGTTGGACATGCGGAAACTGAAAGGAAGAGGCAGTACGAGATGGCGTGATCTAAAGCGCTAGCTTCCTCAAATGTCGAAGCAAGCAAGGTCCTCGCCTCTGAAAGCTTTCCCTGGACCCACAGAGTCTTGACGACCGTCGATAAGGCACTGATGCGCTGATCATAACTCGCCCCGTTGTTGAGAGTCCCCCGGACACCTCCCTTTGCGAGTTCCAGTGCAATTTTCGCGTGTGTCAACCCGGCATCAAAGTTTCCGATGTAATGGAAGTTGTGAGCAAGGAGGCGGCTCGCTGCATTCGGCAGTTCGTTCCCAAAGAGGTCGTTGAAACGGAGTGCAAGTGATATCGCCTCGACGTAGTCACCATTCATGGTGTGTATTGCCGTCATTCCTCCGACCGCGCGGAGCGTGTTCATGTGGTCACGCAAATTCTCGGCAATGGATTTGGCTTTGGAAAACTCTTCGATTGCTTCCTGGTCACGTTCGGAGCTCTTGATGTGGTAGAGGGTGCCGCCATGAGAGACTCGTAGGTTCATCTCGGTAAGCGCGTCGACCTCGTCTAGCTGATTGAAGTAGGCGAGGGCGCGTTCGAGGTGCGTGAGCTGCTCAGCCATCAGGCCAAGCTGGGTCCAAATGATATTGGAACTGGCCACAAGATCAATTCCGGCCCGCGTCTCACCGCCCTTGGAAAATGCCCACTCTAGTGCGCTTCGGAGTTCGTGAACCAAGCCTCCGTGTTCGTTGAGCCAACTACCGGTATCGAGAACAGTCCAATCGCGCTCAGCTTCAGCAAGCCGAGCGCGGCAAAGCTTGGCGTGAGCCAATTTGCAGGATTGATCAAAACCGGAGTTGGCGAGTTTGGTCGCCGCATATTCCCTTGTGGTGACCAAGAGCCGATAGTTGCCGCCTGCGGCGGAGACGTTGAGCAAAGACTTTAGAAACAACCCGTCAAAGGCATCGTAGAATTCTTCGTCGGAGACATCCTCAGCAGCAACCCACCTTGCGTGGTCCGCAGTGAATGTACCGGCAAAAACAGAAAGCCGGTCTAACAAGTCCTTTTGGGTGGGCTCTAGCGTGTTGTAGCTCCAGTCCAAAGCGGCTCTTAGCGTTTGTTGCCGGGGCGGTGCGGTACGACGACCTCGCCGTAACAGAGCCAGCGGGTCCGCGACCGAGCGATGAAGACTTTCCAGATCCATATCGAACGCCCGCGCAGCCGCGAGTTCGATAGCCAAGGGTATTCCATCGAGCCTGCGGACTATATCGGCCGCCAAAGTCATTGCTTCTGGGCGTGCAAAGTCACTTTCATCGGCCACGAGGCCTGCGAGAGAAATGAAAAGTTCTAATCCAGCATATTCTGATGGGTTTACGGCCGATGAACCCTCAGGGGGAACCTCCAAAGGTGGAAGTTGCCGCACGCGCTCAAGAGACGCCCGCAATGGCTCCCGGCTTGTCGCCAAAATAGTGGTCAACGGCGAAGCCTTCAAAATTTCCTCGGCGGCACGGGCGGCTTCGTCGACGACATGCTCGCAGTTATCAAAAACCAAGAGGGTGGCGCTCTTTTGCAACTCGCCGATAATCGCTGGGAGAACATTCGATCCGTAGACGCTTAGCCCCAGCTGGCTTGCCAGCGATGGCAGCAATGTCTCGCCAGTGGAGTGTGCCGCGAGATCCAGGAACAGCACCCGATACTGCTCGCTTAGCAATCTGGCTACGGCTATTGCGACCGATGTTTTGCCAATGCCGCCAGCACCAGCAATCGTAAGGAGCCTCGTTGTCTTAAAAAACTCAGCGGTCGTCCGTATAAAAACTTCCCTACCAAGGAGCTTGGTAGCCGTTCTCGGCAAAGTTGACTTATCGATCGGATTCGCTGGACGGTTTGTCGTCGCGCGAGGGCTTACTCTGACATCCGGCAGAAACTGGTATCCCCGGCTAGGCACGTTTTCGATAAATTTCCGAGCTTCATCCCCGAGTGACTTCCGGAGCGAGACCAGATGGACTCTCAGCGCACCTTCTTCCACGATCGTGGTTGGCCAAACCGTCCGAATAAGCTCTTCTTTACTGACGACCTGTCCCGCCCGCGTGGCAAGTGCCGCGAGAATATCAAAGGCTCGACTACCAAGGCGAAGTGCTTTCCCATCCGCAGACAGCCTCCGATTTTCGATATCTAGCTCGAAACTATCGAAATATAAGACTGACATGCTGCCCCCAAGATTCAGCTTGGCTCACTTTTTCCGTTTTCGGGTTTTGCACCGCCGCGTCCGCCCTTACAGGTCTTAGCCCGGTCTTTCAAGAACTTCTAATTCATAGTCTTCGATCGAGTTTTCCCTCTTCAGTTTTGTAGAATACTGACTCATTTCTCATCAGCTCACCAGAGGTCGATGTGGTGGAACCATAAACGGCCCTGTTATAAATATGCGCCTCCAAATCGATGTCTGAAATCGACTTGGAGCCGTACCGCGAGCAATAACCGGCTCCGCACGCGAAACGATGACAAAAAAACGCTGGGCGGCTGTGGAGTAGGGTCTCCGAAGCCCCGATCGAGATCCCGCGCTTCGCAGGATGTGTGGAGCGTTAGAAAGCCCTCAGATAGCAGGATCGCGGGTGACGAGCGCGAAGAGCTCTCGGGCAAGGTGGTAGAAATGCTCCACCCTCAACCTCCTACTTGCGATGCCATAATGCTGGCCCAACCTGGCCGGAACCCCTGTATTTATTCAATTTCTGCGCAGCCTCATCGAGCAGCTTCACGAAACTCCTGGGGTCGATACCATCGGCTCGGTTCAGCAGTGCTATTAATGGATCTGACCTCATCTCAGTAATTGTAAGCGTTTCGGGCATCGGAGCCTCCTTTGACGCGTTGGAGGCTAACCGAGTGGGTGGAGAATTCTTGTCAAAATCGAGTGCGGCGTGTGTGTTTGCTCGCTCCTGCCGGATCGTCCAATAAATGGAGAGACCAACCCCTTAATGACGATGACACCGCACCGTTGAGGTGGTGGCGAATTGGTTCGCGAACTGTGTGGCAAGAGAAGGTACCAGAATGCGTGTCCTAGTTCTGTTTGCGCATCCCGCACAACGGAAATCGAGTATTAATCTCGCAATGGCCGATGTGGCCCGTAGAGTCGACGGTTTGACGTTCGTTGATCTCTATGAGGAATATCCTCGCTTCCAGATCAATATCGATCGAGAGCAGGAACGCTTGCTGGACCACGATGTCATTGTCTTCCAATTCCCGATCTACTGGTACTCGACGCCTTCGCTTCTGAAAGAGTGGCAGGACCTCGTGTTGGAGTACGGGTTCGCCTATGGTCCACAGGGGAAGCTGCTGGCTGACAAGTTCGCGCTTGTTTGCGTCACCACAGGTGGTCGCGAAACCGACTACTCGACCACTGGAGGCAATAACTACCCCCTTCGCCAGTTCCTGCTGCCTCTGCAGCAAACCGCGACGCTCTGCGGAATGAAGTTCCTGCCTCCATTCGTTCTTCACGCCGCCAATCACATCGGCACGCTGGAGGCGCAGCGACATATTGCATCATACGGCGCTCTCTTAAGCGCGATAACAGACAACCAGCTTGATCTTGATGAGGCGCTGGCCCGCGACTCGATATTCCCGGCTGATTTGCACATCACGGCGGAGCATTAGGCTATGGAGGGTTTAACGTTCTATGCCCTGGCATATCTCGCCGCAGCCGTCTTCGCCGTCATCCTCTCGCGGCGGCTTGGGCTCGGTTCAGTTGTCGGCTACATCGCCGCTGGCGTGATTGTCGGTCCCATCCTTCACGTCTCTGGGGCGGGATCTGAATATCTCGAACAATTTTCGGAATTCGGCATCGTGATGATGCTCTTTCTGATTGGGATGGAGATCGATCCGCAGATGGTCTGGCGGCTCAGAGGCAAGCTCATCGGCTTGGGCGGCCTGCAAGTCATTGTGACACTCTCGGCGGTGAGCATCATCGGAACGTTGTTGGGTTTCTCTTGGCAGCAAAGCGCATTGTTCGGCTGCGTCGTCGCTTTATCTTCTACGGCAATTGTTCTGCAGACCCTTGAAGAGAAAGGGCTCCTGGAGTCCGACGGTGGAAGGGCGAGCTTCGCAGTCCTGCTTTTTCAGGATTTGGCAGTCATTCCTATGCTGGCCTGCATTCCTATGCTTTCTTCGGTCACCAATGTAGCTAACAGTGCTCATGGAGAAGCATTTTTTTCAGCGCTACCAGGGTGGGCATCTGCACTCTTGACGCTGGGAGCAGTTGTCTTCGTCGTGGCCGCCGGACACTACCTTTCGCGGCCCGTCTTTCGCGCCATAGCACAATTAGGTCTTCGGGAAGTTTTCACAGCTGCTGCTCTGCTCGTAGTCGTTGCAATAGCGGCCCTTATGTCCGCCGTTGGCCTTTCCCCAGCTCTAGGTGCCTTCCTCGCAGGCGTGGTGTTGGCAAATAGCGAGTTCAAGCACGAACTTCAAAACGATATCGAGCCCTTCAAAGGGCTTCTGCTCGGCCTTTTCTTTATGACGATCGGTGCAAAAATCGATCTCACGATACTGCTGCAGCATTGGGCGATCGTCCTCGTTGCGACGTTGGCGATGATATTGGTCAAGGTTGGCGTTCTCCTACCATTGGCATGGCTATTCCGACTTCGGGCGACGGCAGCCTGGCTATTTGCTCTCGGCCTCGCCCAAGCGGGAGAATTCGGCTTTGTCTTGCTCTCATTGGGACGAGAACGAAATATCTTCTCGGAGGAGATGGTCTCGATTTCGATACTTGTTATCACGTTGGGGATGGTCCTGACGCCCGGTCTATTCATCCTATTTGACCGCATCGTGACCTTGCTGGACAGTCGCGGTGCGACCCGGGCCGACGACGAGCCCGAAGAGGGCACTGTCATTGTCGCTGGACTTGGACGCTTCGGCCAAATTGTTAACCGGATGCTGCTGGCGAACGGACACAAGCCGGTCGTGCTCGACTTCCGCGCAGACGTGGTTGATGATCTGCGAAAGTTCGGAATACGGTCATTTTTTGGAGACGCGGGGCGGCCTGACCTCCTTGACTCTGCAGGCCTCGCGAAAGCGGACGTCATCGTTGTTGCAATTGACGATCCAGATCGCGCGGTTGAGATCGTGACCTACGCCCGACGAACCAACCCCAATATCAAGATTGTCGCCAGGGCTTACGATCGGCTGCACTACTATCGCCTTTCCGATGCAGGCGCGGATCACATCGTTCGAGAACTTTTCGGTAGTTCTTTGGAGGCTGCGGTCCTGACATTGCGGTCGCTAGGCATGCACCCCTATGAGGTCGAAAAGAGAAGAAACGTGTTTATCGAGCAAGACCTAGCTGGATTGAAGCGGATGGCGCCACTTTTTGATGGCGTCACGCCCGTATCTGACAATCCTGACTTCATCGCCGGGTTTAATGACATCGGGAAAGTCATCGAAAATGCGATGCTCGGCAACCGCGCGGCGTACACCGACTTGGTTCGACGGGGTTGGACTCCACCCGTACTCGACGATAGTCACGCTCTGAAAGCTGAGCAATCGCGGCGGTAAATTGCCACAGGAGCGGTTGGAATGAAGCGTTTTCAAAAACTGATAATTGCCGCTGTGGCTCTGGTATGCGTGGGTGGGGTGGGCGCCGGTTTCTTTTTCTTCTGGCCACATTCCCTGCCAGATGTTTCGGCGAGTGCACTGCAGCCCACCGGCGCAGCCCTGATTGCACGAGGCGAACATCTTACGATCGCGGCGGATTGTGCTGCCTGTCACACTACGAAAGGCGGGAAACCGTTTGCCGGAGGCTTGCCCTTCAAACTGCCGTTCGGGACTATCTACTCATCGAATATAACGACAGATCCAGAGCATGGGATCGGTGCCTGGAGTGACGCCGAGTTCGTCCGTGCGGTGCGGTCCGGGGTAGGGGCTCACGGCGAAAACTTATATCCCGCTTTTCCGTATGCGTCCTACGCCCTGATGACGACTGACGACATCTTGGCGGTCCGGGCGTATCTGCGCACACTGGCACCTGTGAGCGAGGACGCGCCATCAAACTCGCTTGCGTTTCCCTTTAATCAACGTTGGCTTATGCGCGGTTGGAACCTCCTCTTTCTCCCGTCTCGTCCTTTCGAGAACGACCCATCTAAGGATGAGCAATGGAATAGGGGGGCATATCTTGTGGAGGCGCTCGAGCACTGCGGCGAGTGCCATACACCGAGAGGTCTGATGTTCCAGCGCAAACAGAGCGAAGCGTTGTCGGGCAGCGAAGTGGATGGCTGGAAAGCCTGGAACATCACGTCCGATCCAGATAGCGGGATCGGCCTCTGGACCAACGATGAGATCAGTTCCTTCTTATCAAAGGGGCATGCCAACGGGCACGGGCCTGCGGGCGGTGCGATGCGTGAAGCGGTCGACCTGAGCTTGAGCAAGCTCCCAACGTCGGACATCGAGGCTATAGTCGCATATCTACGGACAGTTCCTCCAGTAGAGAGCGACGAGAAGGTTCGTGTGAAGCGCACGAGCTCGATCCAGAACGCTTCGTCCAAAAATTCGGACGAGAGCCTTGGCTCGCGGATCTTTGCTGGTGCGTGCGCGAGCTGTCATGGGCTCGGCGGTAACGGATTGGTGAACAGCCGGGCCAATATTGTTGGCGCCCACGCGTTGGCTGATGTCGACGGTAGCAATTTTATCCGGGTTGTCCTTCAAGGATCTTCAGACAATATGGCAGCGCCGGGTCGGACGATGCCCGCGTTTGGGGCGATCTACAATGACGCGGAGATCGCAGCGTTGACGAACTTCGTCATTGGCGAAATTGGTAAGAAGAAAGGCGCAGTTACAGCAGAAGATGTTGCGAAGGCACGGGAGTGAACTATCAGGTCGTTTTGACCAAGTGGATTCCCAAATGAGCGGAAGCATGCTTTAAGGCTGCCGTTAGGAGGCGGGTTGGCTCGCTGCGTTCCTTACTCTGGCTGTCGTTCGCGTCTGCCATTATTCACCGGGACGATACAAACGCCATGATGTAACCGGGGCCTCCCCAGTTCGAACGTCTTTGTATGTCGCGGAAATCTTATTTAGAATCGTCTCGTCGTCCGTATCGATCTCGTAGAACGTGCCGTCGACCGCCCGGATGATAGTCCAGGTCTCGTCTGGCTGTTTGGGTGCCGAGGCGACAAACTCCCCCCAGATAACCTGGCGCGTATTATCAGCCAGAGCTGCTAAATCGGAGCCTGAAAGCCGGGCATTGTCCTGCGCCAAATCTTCCAGTTGTTCGCCGCCTTCACCCGTGGCCTCAAACCATTCGTGCTCAGGTTCCGACGACTTGACTGTCGAGACGATCCAATTCGCTTCCAAAGATCGAGGTGCCAAAAGCCGCAGCAAGTCTTTGAGATCAAGCGCAAGGGCATGTTCCTTGAGATCGTAAATCCTAAGTGTTGCCATGGCGTCCCCCGAGCCAAACCTCTCATTGGCAGCAACAGGTTGTCAACACGACCTAGTTCATTTACGTCGGCGGTGTCTCCACATTCGCGGTGAGAACGATCAGCGTTGACCGAGTGCTGGCACTCAGTTCAATGCTCGCTGCTGGATCTTGCAAGCGGCGCAAGGGGGCAAGCGATTGCCGAACGAATATTGCAGTGCCGTCTCGCGAACCACGCCTCAAAAAACTAGCCTGTCAAGGACATGCCGTGCTGCTATTTGCAAATCGCCAGGTCATCTACGTCGCTCGTTGATGTGCGGGCTTCAGGATCGGACGCGGACTCAGTGGACTGGGCGGTGAAGCCTTCATAAACGCTACCAGGACCAGCCCAGCGACGGAAAACCAGAATGCAATGATGAAGCAGTCGCTGTAGGCCAAAACGTAGGCTTGCGATCGGACGGACGCGGACAGTGTACCGACAGCTTTCGCGGTTCCACCGCCGTTGTGACCGAGCGCGTTGTTTAAAGCGGCTAGACTTCGCTTATACAGCGGGTTGTCATTTGTCAGGTGAGCGCCAAGAACATTTGAATGGAACTGCTCCCTTCGGCGAATCCACGTCCCCATCAGTCCAGCCGCAAGCTCAGCGCTTCCAAGACGAGCGACCTGAATGTATGCCGACATCGCGGTCGAGCGTTTTGGATCCGAATTTCCAACCAGGAAGACAAACGATGCGTAGAACGTCATAACCTGGCCGGTCGTGTGCAGTAGCACGATCAGTCCGAAACTGTCGGGGTACCAATCCGAGGTGACCTCTGATCCGATAAGAGCAGCGACGCCGCTTGCGGACAAACCCACGATCAATGCCACTCGCGCATCAACGTACGTCAGAACAAATCCAGAGAGCATGACGATCATTGCCACGGGAATAACCGCGTAAAGGATAAAAACGCCGCTTATCTGAAACGGCCGCAGACCTCCCACGGTCTGCATTATTCCCGGGATGAGGGTGCTTCCAGCACTGCTGGCAAACGTAAAGACAGTGACAACGGCCAGGCCGAGAATAACGTTGCGAGAACCGAGAACGCTGGCATGCGCCCACGGCCTCAACACGATGCTTTCGTTTATGAGGAAGGCGACAAATAGAAGCCCTCCGGCGAGAAACAATGCCTCGATCAGACCCGATTCAAACCAGTCCAACCGGTTTCCTTGGTCCAGCGCGATATAGATGAATGTCATCGACGCGCCGAGTAGGAGCATTCCGCCCCAATCTGCATTCGCCAAAAGTGACTTGTCGATCGGCTCCCTTGGAGCGCCCAACACCAAAAGCAAAGCGATCAGCGGAGCGACAAGTACATCCTGCCAGTAGAGCCACTGCCATCCCAGGACGTCCCCGTAATATCCGACCAGTGCGAACCCCAAGCTCTGGGACAGCGGAATACGAAGTGTGTAGATCCCAAGGCCGATGATCCAGTATTTAGGAGCAAGGTTGCGGAAGATGATCATCAGCGTGGCCGGTACGAAGACGCCAAGAAGCAACGCTCGAACAATGTGTGCCGCGAACAAAAGGTCGTGGTTGTGGATCGATGGAATTGCACAAGAGAGCGCCGCGTAAACCAGGCTTGAAGGTATCATCACCCTGCGAACGCCATAGACCGTCATCAACCAAGCGACGGCCGATGCGATAAATATCTGGGGCGCGTTGGCTGCGGTGGCTAACCAAGCACCTTCGTCGGTGCCAAGACCGTATGCTCCCTTTAGATCTGGGAGACCCACAGTAAAGACGCGGGTATCGAAACCCACCACAAATGCCGCCAATAGAAGAGCCGCAACGATGAGTATCGGCCGTTTCGTCATCGTGCCTTGCGATGAAGGCCCCAGAACATTCTGGGCGGTGCCATTCATTGGGTGGTGTCCGGAGTATAGACCTTCACGACAGCAGACATCCCCGGGCGTAAGGATTGAACGAGTGGTTGACCGCTTTCAAATTCGATCCGAACAGGAAGCCGTTGGACAACTTTCGTATAATTGCCAGTCGCATTGTCTGGCGGAAGCAGCGCGAACGTCGAGCCGCTCGCCGGTGACAGCTTTCCGACTTTACCCCGCAGAATCTTGCCGGGAAAAGTGTCAATGCGGACATCAACGAGTTGCCCCGTACTCATCCTCCCCAGCTGCGTTTCTTTGAAGTTTGCGGTTACGTACACATTGGGGACTGGAACGACGGCAACGATACTGCCGCCGATGCTCACGTAGTCGCCAAGGTGGACCGACTTTTTACCAACCACGCCATCGAACGGTGCGTAGATGCGCGAGTACCTTTGGTGCAGCTGGGCGGTAGTGAAATTGGCTTCCTGCGCATCTATCTGCGCATCCAACAATGGCTCTTGACCTTGCAGGACTTGGAGTTGAGCCCGTTGCTGTTCGATCGCGGCGGCTGTTGACGCGACAGAGGCTTGCGCCTGGAGAAACGATGCCTGAGCCTGCTGGAGGCGCTGCTCCGTGCTTGCTTGGCCAAGGTTCTTCTGTCGTTCAAATTCGAGGCGGGTCTGTTCCTCCACCGCAAGTGCGGATGCGTTTTGCGCCTCAGCGGCCTTGATCACGGCGCGTTGCAGGTTTTCCTGGTTGCCAAGGTTGACGCGTGACGCTTTTGCCGCCTCTAAATTTGCTGTCGCAAGGGCGAGTGCCGCGTCGTATTCGCTGGGATCGATCTCTACTATCAGGTCCCCTTTTTTGACCGGCTGATAGTCATCAACGGCGATCGACCGAATATTTCCGGAGACCCGTGCGCTCATGGTGCTGAAATCTGCTCCAACGGCAGCGTCATCCGTCGCCTGCGTTGCCGCGGAGGCAGTCCAGCTATTCCAGTTCGCGTTTGCGTACGCAATACCAGCCACAGCCAGGATTACTGCCGTGGCCGGTATGAAAAGCCTCGCTAACAGGCTGGGCTGGCTTGGAGGAAGGTTCGAGACAGGTGATGGTGGCGCCTTGGCTGACGTCGGCGACAAGGTCGTTACGTTGTCGCTCATTCGAAGATCCGCACGCTTTCTGCGGGAGGGTTCCGTAGTTCCCTGCGCGTCAATTCAATTTCGGCTGGCCCGGTCGCCTGAACCGCCAAAAAGGTTGTCGCTTCAAATCGCATTGTCTTCTCCGCTCGACATACGAGGATGAATTCTGATTGTAAGTGGACCTTGATGCAGTGCTGTTTGGATCGATTGTAATATCCGGCACCCCAACGACTGGTTGGCTGTCCATGCGAACCCAAACGCTCCAATCTTACAATAAAGCCCCGGCCAGCGCCTGTACGAGGGAGGGAGGCGCCTGTCGGGCAGTCGAAAATCGTCGCAATTGAGAGATCTCAGCTATGTCAGATAAGAATTCAAATGCAGCCGAAGCCGGAACCTTTGCTATAGGCTCGACGGTAGTCAATCGGTTGGGTTTCGGCGGAATGCGGATCACCGGTCGAGGTGTTTGGGGTCAGCCGCAAGACCCAGCTGAAGTCGAACGGACACTCAAGAAATTACCAGAGTTGGGCGTCAACTTTATTGACACGGCCGATTCCTATGGGCCTGGCGTGTCAGAAGAACTGATCCGAAAAGCTCTCCACCCTTACAGTGGGCTGTTGATTGCCACGAAAGCCGGGTTGACCCGGCCCGGCCCCGATCAGTGGGCACCGGATGGCCGTCCCGAAAAGCTGGTGGCCCGTGCTCACGAAAGTCGCGAGCGACTTGGTGTCGAGAAAATTGGGCTGTGGCAACTGCATCGGATCGACCCGCGTGTCCCCCGCGATGAACAGTTTGTCGCCATCCGAAGCCTGCTCGACACCGGCGTTATTTCGAATGCTGGCCTCAGCGAGGTCTCAGTCGAGGAGATCGAGGCGGCTTCTAAATATTTCAAAGTTGCTACGGTTCAGAACCGATACAATCTCGTCGATCGTTCCAGCGAGGATGTTCTGGATTACTGTGAGGAGAATGGGATCGGCTTTATCCCGTGGTTCCCTCTGGCAGCTGGCCAACTCACCAAACGTGGCTCCGCGCTTGATGTTATTGCGGAGAACCACGGGGCAACTCCGAGCCAGATCGCACTGGCGTGGGTGCTGAAACGAAGCTCCGTAATCATTCCGATTCCGGGCACGTCGAAGGTAAGCCACTTGGAAGAAAACGTCGCTGCGGCAGGCATCAAACTTAGCGACGAGGAGTTCGCATCCCTCGATGCAGCTGGTCGCCAGTGACACAGCAATCGGCCCGACAAGCTCGGTTGAGTTTGTCGGGCCGACAGGCAAAAGCCTGATGTTTTTGAATAACATCATCAGGGAGAGATGTCCCCAATGCCAGCTTGCTCGGTTCTATTTCCTCGCGAAAAGGTAGTTTAGCGTTAGCGAGGCTGCTTCTGCGACAGCAGCTGCAACCCCAATGGCCCACACAGCATCGAGGCCAATAATCCCCGCACCCAGCGCACTTCCGATCGAGAAGCCCAGATACATTGTCGAAGTGTTCAGGGATAGCGATACCGAAGCCTGAGAAGGAGACGATGCCGCAATCAATCTGGCCATCTGAGCGGGGAAGAAGGACCAGACGCTGAAACCCCAGACGCCGATAGCCACTAAGGCAGGTATTTGAGCCGCTGCTGGACCAAGGACAGTCACTGCTGCCAAAACAGCAAACGAGCAGCCGAGCAGAATGAGCGACGCCGCCACGACCCTTCCTGATCCGAACCGGTCGTTCAGGGCGCCACCAGTGGTCACACCTATCGCTGCCGCAAATCCCCACATTGAGACCGTAGCGCCAATCCCTGAGGTACCAAAACCCAAGACAGTAGTGAGGTATGGTGCGATGTAAGGGTAGGCGGTATAGGCGCCAATTGACCAGAACAGAGTGATGGCAAGCAATTTGAGAATTGGCGCTTGCCGAATGACGCCCACGCGCTCCGACAAACTTGCGACGGACATGCCTTCTCCTGCCGTGCGGACGATCCCCGCGATAATACCGAAGATCGCCACAAGACCCATCATAGCGACGGCGAGAAACGTCGTCCTCCATCCAAAGGCGTGACCGACCAGGGCTCCAAGCGGTAACCCCAAAGCGATCGCGATGGTCATGCCACCACTGACGATAGCAAGCGCTCTTCCTCTTCGAGCAGGCCCGGCGATTGCCCCAGCCAGAGCGTTCGCGTTCGGAACGAATAGTCCTGCTGCGACGGCCATAAGTAAGCGAGCAACCAGAAGGGTGGAAAACGTTGCCGAGAATGCTGCCACGAAGTTGCCCACGGCGAAAATAGTCATGGCAACTAACAATGTGTCGCGGCGATGTAGACGCCCAGTGATCACCGTGGTGATCGGGGAACTTATGGCCAAAGTGATCGTGAAGACAACCACGAGCATCGCGGTCGCTGACAGGCTCATGCCGAGATCAGCGGCAATTGTCGGCAACAGAGGCGCGATCATGAAACCCTCTGTGCCTATTGCGAAGGTTCCAAGCGCTAGAAAATAGGCAGGCATCAAAGATGGCGTTGGCTCAGGGGATCCCAACGTCGAGGAAAGTGTCTCAGTGGGAATCTTCGGTGTCAGATTCAGGCGGTCAGACATGATGGGGGTACCCTTAACTGCGTTCTTCTCGGCCTTCCCGTCTAACCGGCGGGAAGGCCGATGGTTTACTGTCCAATATTCAAACGGGGATTGGGTCTGCTACGAGGGCCGCGTTGAAGTCGTGAACGAGTTGATGTTCGTTCAGGCCCGGGTTATCGCGAAGAGCCGTGATTTCTTCGACGAAGACCTCTGGAGCGTCGGTGGCGAGGCCCGCCATCGTTTTTTCGATAAACACATCCAGCGGCATTGCCCGTGGATCGCCGCTCTTCTTAACGAGGTCTGTGTCGACCCACGGCGGAGCGATCTCTTGAACCTTCACGTTGGTGTCCCGCAACGCAAAACGCTGGGACAGTGAGTAGGAATGCAGCGCAGCCTTGGTCGAGGAGTACACCGCGTTTCCAGCAAGCGGCACGAACGCAAGAACGGACGTGTTATGAATGATAGTCGCGTCCGATTGGGTCTTGAGGTGGTCGACAAGTGCCGAGGTCAGGCGAATTGGACCCAGAAGGTTTGTCTCGATGATATTCTGCGAGACGGAATCGTCGATTTTGCCTGCCGGATCGTCGAACGGCATAATACCCGCATTATTGATGAGCACGTTGAGTTTCGGATATTCGGAGATCAGCTTTGTCGCCACCCGCTCGATATCCGCTGCGTCGGCGATATTCAGCTCGATTCCGTCGATCCCTGGATTGGCGGCCGAAACCTCATCAAGCAGCGCCTTGCGGCGACCGGCGATGATCACCTTGTTGCCAAGCTTGTGAAACGCTTCAGCAAGGGCGCGGCCAATCCCCGAAGTGCCGCCCGTGATGAAGATTGTGTTGCCAGTCATTTTCATAAGTCGCTCCATCTATTTTCGGTGCCAACTTTCTGGCTGGGCAACCGTGTTTCGATGGGAGAATGATGGCGGAAAATCGTGCTGGCTCAAATGCCATTGAAACGGCGATTTCGGACATTCGATGTCTCGTTACGCTTCGAGGAAGCGCGTTGCGTCCTCAACGAATTCTTCGGCATGTTGAAAGAGCGACGCGTGACCCGAGTCTGGGTAAACGATGAATTTCGCGTCAGGAACCTGCTGAGACAGGACAAACGAACAATAGGCGGGGGCCACAATATCTTGTGCGCCTGCCACGACGAGTATTGGCAATTTAAGTTCTCTTGCTCGATGTAGTATCCCTGGCCAGCGCGTGAAGGCTTGAACTTGCTCCATAAAGGCGAGGGCGCTTACTCCTGGAGATCTGTAGGGCTGGTTTGCGATCCGGCGAATCGAGGTTCGACCGCATGACACCGCGGCTTCCGTCTCGGGATAAAAGAGGTAGAGAAAGTCTTGTTCGTCGTTTTCCTGCTTCGCCAAAACGGTAGCAACACGGGGTTGTTGGCGCGGCCCTTCGGCGATTGCGCCTGGCGTCGCTCCGACAAGGATCATCCGACGCAATAGGTGGGGATAATCCAAGGCAAGCTGCTGGGCGACCGCGCCCCCGAGAGACCAACCCAAAACATCAGCATGACGCGGTGCGACTTGGAGAATTACCTCGGCGGCAACGCTGGCCATGGATTTTATGCTGTTGAGCGAACTGCCCTGAGACAAACCGACGCCCGGATTGTCAAACCGCACGACTTGGTGGTCGCCGGAAAGCAATTTGATGAACGCCGGATCCCAATCGTCCATTGTGGCTCTGAAACGAGGAAGGAGGACAAGCGGCGTGCCCCTTTCTGGGCCATTGGTCCGGATCGCAATTTCACCATGCTTGGTTTGGACTGAGTGGATCTCTGGCCCTGAAGGCATTTATTGGCTCCCGACGTACCTATTGCTGGACCCATTGTAGCCAAAGTCCAGTTTGTCTCATATGACAGGTATCCGTCGTTTTAGGACTTTGACTCATGCGTCCGCTAACTCGACATCTTCGCCATCCATGAGCTTTAATGCCCGCTTCAAGCTTTGTGGTGGTTGTCCCAGTGTGCGAAGAAACGCGCGGCGCATCCTGTCTCGATCGGAAAATCCCGTGTCGCGAGCTACAATCTCCATTGGGTGGCGACCGTCTTCCAACATGGCTTTCGCGGCCTCGAGACGTAACATCTCGACCGCTTTCGCTGGCGATTGGCCAGTCTCCTCCCTAAAAAGGCGACTGAACTGTCTTGGGCTCAAACTGACGGCCTCCGCCAGTTCCTCAACCGTCAATGGATTGCGGAGATGTTCCTTCGCATAAATCAAGGCGCGACGAATTCGGTCGGACCTTGGCTCAAGCTCCAAGAGCGCCGAGAACTGCGACTGGCCTCCAGGCCGCCTGTGATAGACCACGAGCTTCCTCGCAATCGACCGTGAAACGGCCGCGTCAAAGTCGTCCTCGATCAGAGCCAGCGTGAGATCGATCGCCGAACTCATGCCTGCGGATGTCCAGATGTTTCCATCGTGTGTGAAAATTCGATCCTCATCGACATGCGCCAGGGGAAACCGTCTCTGGAGGTCGCGAGCGTGTGCCCAATGTGTAGTCGCCACCTTCCCATCCAGCAGTCCCGCTTCGGCCAGCAGAAAAGCTCCGGTGCAAAGCCCGGCAACTCGCCGCGATTCTGTGCCCGCCTTGGAGATGTAATCTCGCAACACTGGGGAAGAGGAGCTTGGGGTCAGCTCGCCAACAACCATTAGCGTGTCGGGAAAATCACCAAGGGGTTCGGTCTCCACGCCAATCTTCAGCGACGATCGAACGGTGCCTCCCTTCTCGGACATTACCGTCAGCTTATAGGCCTCCGTACCCTGATCCTGATTGGCGAACTCAAACGCCGAAAGGGCAGCAAGCCCCATGACCTGAAAACCGTCTTCGAGAATAAAGCCCACAGATCGCATCAATTGCTCCGTCTTAAAGTGCCGCATACACCATATTTGAGACATGGGCCTGTCTTGGTCAAGAACGCAGTTCTAGGACCGGACATTAGTCGTTGATTGTACAATAACTGGCACTGCTGTGCTGTCAGTCTGCTTTCACAATGCCAGACCCGCATTCATGCGAGGTCGGCGTCAGCCCTTGTTACGCTGCAACTTGTGAGGTGGAAAATGAAAGCCCGAATTCTTGTATTATCGCTTTGTATGGCCGGATGGACGGTAGCTCTGAGGGACTTCGTCAATGCCCAAGAGGCAGCTCCGCAGGTGGTTGTAGCGAAGCCTCTGGTTCGCGACGTGACAGATAGGGATGAATTTATTGGCCGGTTTCGAGCCGCCGAACAGGTCGATATCCGTTCGCGCGTCGGTGGCTATCTGCAGAGCATTGCTTTCAAAGACGGCCAGTTGGTGAAGGACGGTGATGAACTGTTCAAAGTCGACCAACGCCCCTTTGTGACTGCTTTGAGCCAAGCTAAGGCCAGCCTCGCTGTAGCAAATGCAGGCTTAACCTATGCGCAGGCCCAATTCGATCGCGTTAACGCTCTGGTTAAGTCGGGGAGCCAGACGGTTGCGACCCTCGACGATCGGCGGAGGGAACTGGACTCGGCGCAAGCAAATCTCCAAGGGTCTCAAGCGAGTGTCGACCGCGCTGAGCTCGACATGACCTACAGCCGGATTGTTGCGCCACTGAGCGGCCGCATCGACCGCCATATGATTTCTGTCGGCAACCTGGTCACCGCAGATCAGACAGTCCTCACGTCGATCGTCATGCTTGACCCGATCGACTTCTATTTCGACATCGATGAACGTCGCCTTCTTAGCTACGCCGAAACCGCCCGCAAAAACGGCTCCGTCCTGCAGAGCGGTGGCGGAGGTTTGAAGGTCTCGGTTAGGCTGGGCGACCGGGACGGGACGGCCTATACCGGCACGCTCGATTTTGCTGAAAATCAGGTCGACGCGGCAACCGGAACCCTTCGCGCCCGCGCCAGGTTTGCAAATCCTGATTTCGTGCTTCAGCCAGGGTTGTTCGGCAGGGTCGAGCTTGAAGGTTCAAATTCATACAAGGCGATCTTGATACCGGACGAGGCTATTAGCTCCGATCAAGACGAACGTGTTGTCTTCGTCGTTGGCAAGGACAATGTCGTGTCGACAAAAGCGATCCGGCCAGGTCCGAGAATCGACGGATACCGTGTTGTCAGAAGCGGCCTCGACGGTAGCGAGAGTCTAGTTGTGAAGGGCGTCGTACGCGTCCGCCCAGGCGTTAAGGTCGACCCGAAAGAAACTACCCTTCCGCATGAAAACAAAGATCCGGTTGAGTCAGCACCGCTGACCGCCGTGAATGCGGAGTAGCTGAGATGCGGTTCGCACACTTCTTTATCGACAGGCCGATCTTTGCGTCAGTCATTTCGCTCCTGCTGATTATCGTGGGTTCAATTGCCTATTTCGAACTGCCAGTCGCGCAGTATCCGGAAATCGCGCCCCCAACAATCGTCGTCCGCACCTCATACCCAGGCGCAGATTCACAGACGATAGCTGACACGGTGTCCACGCCGATCGAGCAGGAAGTCAATGGCGTGGAAGACATGCTGTACATGTCGTCCTATTCGAGTGCCGACGGCGCGATGACCCTCACAATAACGTTTGCGTTGGGTACTGATCTGGATAAGGCGCAGGTCCTGGTCCAAAATCGCGTTGCGATTGCGCTCCCAAGACTTCCGCAAGAAGTCCAGCGACTGGGGGTGACGACGAACAAGAGCTCGCCTGACCTCCTGATGGTGGTACACCTGCTTTCTCCCAACGGGAGGTACGACCAGCTCTACACCTCCAACTACGCGAGAAACCGTGTTCGAGATGTGCTGGTACGCCTGCAGGGTGTCGGCGACATTCAGATCTTCGGCGAACGCCAATACGCTATGCGCATCTGGCTGGATCCGGAAAAACTGTCCTCTTACGGTATGACATCGAACGATGTTGTGAGTGCTCTGCGTGACCAGAACGTTCAGGTGTCCGGCGGCTCAATTGGAGCTCCTCCGGCAGCGGTCGACAATCCGTTTCAGTATACCGTCAGAACAGATGGCCGCTTCTCAGATGCTCGACAATTTCGATATGTCATCGTCAAGTCGACACCCGACGGGCGCCTCGTGAAGCTCGAAGATGTTGCTCGCATTGAGCTTGGAGCCCGCGACTACGTTACCAACGCCTATGTGAACAACAAGCCAGCCGTCGGTATGGGCATCTTTGCCCGGCCAGGGACGAACGCGCTGGAAACGGCAGCTCAGATCAAATCTATCATGAAGGACCTGTCAGCTCAGTTCCCGCCTGGTCTTGAGTATCGCATCATCTACGACACCACCGACTTCGTGGCTTCTTCGATCGATGAGGTTTACCGCACCATCGGCGAAGCGATTGTCCTCGTCGCGCTCGTGGTTCTCATCTTCCTCCAGTCCTGGCGAACCGCGATAGTGCCGATCGTTGCCATCCCGGTCTCTCTTGTCGGTACGTTCGCCTTCCTCGCCGCGTTTGGCATGTCTCTGAACATGCTGACACTGTTCGGCTTGGTGCTGGCAATCGGCATTGTGGTCGACGATGCGATTGTCGTAGTGGAAAACGTTGAACGAAACCTCGCCGCCGGTATGAGCCCGCAGCGGGCAGCTCATCGGACGATGGACGAGGTCGGGACGGCCGTCGTCGCTATCTCGCTCGTGCTTATCGCCGTGTTTGTGCCGACGGCCTTCATTCCCGGAATTTCCGGACAGTTCTACAAGCAGTTCGCAGTGACCATCTCGATCGCAACGGCGATCTCGGCAGTCAACTCGCTGACGTTGTCTCCCGCTCTGGCAGCACTGGTGCTGAAGAGGCATGAACACGAATCTGCAAAGCGAAGCATCGCGGGAAGAATCGGTCATAAGTCGGCCGAGCTCTTCAACCGCGGCTTTGACAGAGTGAGTAGTGCCTATTCAACGAGCATCCGCCATATCGTTAGCACGAAAACTGGACTGACTTGTGCCTTGATCGTCTTTCCATGTTTGTTGGTCGCCACATGGTTCTTGAGCACGAAGGTGCCAAGCGGCTTCATCCCGATCATGGACCAAGGCTATGCAATCGTCGTAGTCGAGCTTCCCGACGGAGCTTCGCTGGAACGAACCGATGCTGTGATCAAAAAAGCGGGTGAAATCGCGAGGGCTACCCCAGGCGTTGCTAACGCCGTTCAGTTCGCCGGGTTCAGCGGCGCAACATTCACTAACGCATCCAATGCAGGCGTGATTTTCACCCCGTTCAAATCATTCGACGAGCGATTGAAGAGCGGAGACACATCAACGAAGATTATTCAAAATCTTTACAAAAATCTCCAAGCGGTCGACGAGGCCTTCATCATCGCCATTCCGCCGCCGCCAGTGCAGGGCATCGGTAATTCCGGTGGCTTCAAGATGCAGGTGATGGACCAGGACAGTTCCAGCATGACGCGTGCGCTCGCGCTGGCAAGACAGATGATGGTGATGGCCAACAAGACGCCGGGCTTGACTGGAGTCTTCACAACATTTTCTGAATCGAGCCCGCAATATTTCCTGTCGATTGATCGGGATAAGGCACAGTTCTTGAATGTTCCGATCCCCAATATCTTCGAGACCTTATCGAGCAACCTTGGTGTATCATACGTCAACGATTTCAATGCTTTTGGCCGCGTCTATCAAGTCCGAGCTCAGGCCGACAAGAAGTTCAGACTTGAAAAAGATGACATGCTTGATCTGAAAGTGCGCTCCGCAACCGGCGCTCTGGTGCCGCTCGGAACGCTCGCAGATATACGGGAGGCAAGTGGGCCTACTTTGGTGCAGCGGTACAACATGTACGTTTCCGTCCCGCTTCAGGGAAATGCCGCTCCCGGTGTCTCGACAGGGGAGGCGATTGCCAAGATGCAAGGCATTGCGGCGCAGGTTCTTCCGCCAGGCACTACATTCGAGTGGACCGAGCTCGCTTATCAGGAAACGCATATCGGAGGCAGCGCGATCTGGATCTTTGCCCTTTCCGTGGTGTTCGTTTTCCTGGCGCTGTCGGCGCAGTATGAGAGCTGGGTCCTTCCCTTGGCGATCATTCTGATCGTTCCACTTGCGGTTCTCGGAGCTCTCACGGGTGTTTATCTGAGAGGCATGGACAACAACGTCTTGACGCAAATCGGCTTTGTTGTGCTGATTGGTCTCGCGGCCAAGAACGCAATCCTGATCGTTGAGTTCGCTCGTCAGGCCCAGGAGAACGGGAAGACTGCGGTTGAGGCCGCAGTGGAGGCCAGCCATCTCCGCCTCCGGCCGATCTTGATGACCGCCTTGGCGTTCATCTTCGGCGTACTGCCGCTAGCCATAGCGGAGGGCCCCGGCGCAGAGATGCGGCAGTCACTTGGAACAGCGGTGTTTAGTGGCATGCTCGGTGTAACAGTGTTTGGCCTGTTTCTCACGCCAGTCTTTTATGTGGTTCTTCGATCGAGATATTCGCCGCGGACAGCGGAGGAAGATGACGACGTGATCATTGAGCATCAACAAGCAGCCGAGTGATTCCCCCTATCGCACCTTTCCATGCGGCGCCCTCTGGGGGCGCCGCTTTTTTTGCCCTGTAAGCGGCCCCAAAAAGGATGGTTAGCTTGCTGGTTCGAGATAGCGATCTGGTCGCTCGGTGCCGCGACATCCTAAATGGGCGGCCAGCTATCAATCTTCGAGATTGATAGGCGCCGTTGCAGACCGCGCAGGAGCTGGAATGTCCAAGATATTTTCGTTGCATTTCGCAAAGATCACCAAAGGCAAAAGGAGATCTAGAAATGGACAGCAAAAATCTCGACAGTCGAGCCGAGGTCCGCGATGGCATCGAAGTCATGCCCGAGATGGCCGATATGCCACTTGAGATGCCCCACGCAAAACGCACCACTGCAGATGAACTCGTTGATGAGGCGCTGCTGGAGTCATTCCCAGCAAGCGATCCAATGGCATCGGGCAGAATGGAATGAACTCTAGAAACGCAAAAGGAGTTTTCAATGGACCAGATCGATAACTTGCACCGCGCCGCTGCGCTTAAAACGCCGACTGGGTTCGGCGAGGAAGCGGTGAAGGACATTTCTGCTGCTGCCACAACGCTGCTAGCTGACGTCTTCGCGCTTTATATTAAGACCAAGAATTTCCACTGGCACATGTCGGGGCCGAATTTTCGGAGCTATCACCTGCTCCTTGATACCCATGGCGAAGAACTCTTTGCCATCACGGACCCCTTGGCCGAACGAGTTCGAAAGCTCGGCGGTACGACACTGCGTTCCATCGGCGATATAGCGCGACAGCAGCGTATCACTGACAACGACGCAGACTTTGTTCACCCGCATGAGATGCTCGCCGAGCTGCGCGAGGACAACGGCAGTCTCATCGCCCGGATGCGGGCCTTGCATGAGCTCTGCGACGAATATCGCGATGTTGCGACCGCCAGCCTACTCGAAAACTGGATAGACCAAGGCGAGATGAGGGTGTGGTTCCTCTTTGAGACCCTTCGTTCCACAAACGGGTGACCTTGAGCCGCAAAGCAAGGTCTGCCTCACCGAATAACGTTCCCCAAAAGCAAAAGGTAATTCCCATGATTAAGTTGATAACTGCCGCGCTGCTCGGCGCCGCGGCGCTCGGTATGACCGGTTCGGCGAATGCTGCCGAAAAGCCAGCAATCGTCCTCGTCCACGGCGCGTTCGCGGAAGCGTCAAGCTGGAACGGCGTGATCAAAAAGCTGGAAGCTGATGGATACTCCGTAACAGCGGTCGCGAATCCTCTCCGAGGTGTTAAATCCGATGGCGACTATGTGCGCCATCTCGTCGCCAGCTTTAAGACGCCGGTGGTTCTGGTCGGTCACTCGTACGGCGGATCGGTCATCTCCGAGGCCGCGGACCCGTCCAAGGTAAAGTCGCTGGTCTTCGTCTCCGCATTCGCGCCAGACACTGGCGAATCCGCCATCGACCTCTCAGGTAAGTTTCCTGGGAGCACGCTTGGTGGCACGCTTGCGGCACCTGTAGCGCTGAATGATGGAGGCGAGGACCTTTATATTCAGCAGGACAAGTTCCACAGCCAGTTTGCCGCCGATGTTCCGGCAGCTGCAGCGAAGTTGATGGCGGCAACCCAGCGCCCTGTTACGTCGGCTGCCCTCGGGGAGAAGTCCGAAAATGCCGCGTGGAAGAACATCCCGTCCTGGTTCATCTACGGTGACGCCGACAAAAACATCCCGCCGAAAGCAATTGCTTGGATGGCGGAACGCGCCAAGTCCAAAGATACCGTCGTTGTGAAGGGCGCATCGCACGTCGTCATGGTTTCCCATCCCGACAAGGTTGCGAAGATCATCGAAGAGGCGGCGACAGCCAAGTGAGTTGACGCCTTCGAGATTCGAGAATCTTCACACATTCCGACGTCGTCGGCATTTATGAAGTCGGAGCGTGATCGAATTTTCAATGACTAAATGACGTGCGGCCGCTAGCTCAGCGGCCGCATTTTTCAATTGACAGCATGATTTTTGTTCCGTATTTGTTCATCATGAAGATGATCGCTCGGACCCAGATACGAATAGCACGCTGAACCGCTCCGCAATCGCGGAGGCTGTTGTTTCGTGTGTTTTCGAGGGTTCATGATGAGCATCTCTTCGTCGCGCGATTTCGCGCAAAATAGTCCTGTCCAAATTTTCTATCCGCTCAGCACGGTTCGTTGCGTGGGAGCAGTGCTGTTCAGAGATCAGCTGGCAAGAGACATCGCGTGCCTGCTGGACGTCGACGACGATGTTCTGTCGTGGTCATGCCGGTCCCTTTCGCTGTCCAACGATGGGCAGGTCTACAAACCGGATTTTATGGTCGAAAGAGCTGATGTGCGGTTTGCTATCGATGGTGTCCGAGATGACGGAGCACCGGATTGGGCAAAGGCAAAATCTATCGATGCGGGTTTCCCGTACGAGGCGATCGCGGCGTCTGCGCTCCCACGTATCCGATTGAAGAACGCCAAGGATCTATTGCGATACGCCAGGTACGAGGCGCCTTTATCGGACCGGATCCGACTACTCGCAGCTCTAGACGAATGCTCTAGGTTAACGGTAGCGGAAGCGCTCATCGTCTTTCGAGAGATCAAGCCAGTAGCTGGCCTGGCCTCCATGGTGCTGCACAGGTTCATCGAAATGGACCTGGACGAACGTTTGATCGGGCCCGAGACCATAGTCCGCCGCAGGCGCGACTAACTCCCCAAAACCTTCCGGAACCATTCACGCTGCCTCGTGCAGTTGAGGACGAGCTATGCCTATTGGCACCACAAATGCGAAGATCAATTCGTCGGTCAAACACTATGCGCTCTATCGAACATTCGAACGAGCGCTTGAGCAATGCAAATATTTCAAGTTGGGCGGCCCGGGTATTATCGCCCTTGTAACGCCCGAAGGGAAAGCCGCCGATGACTATAAGGCTTGCGCGGTTGCCTTCTTGTATGAGGGCCTAGAGCGCGACGATTGGGACCATGTCGGATTTGCATGCATCGCGGCGACAGATAAGCCGCAGCATGTGAAAGACGAATTTTACGAAAAATGCGGAAAGCGGCAACGAGCTGTCCTGTTTACGGAGACGCGGAGCCTGCCGCCGATCGTCACCGTCGCCATCGATACCTTTATCGACCTGCAGCCCATCAATGAAAACGACCTGCGAGAGGCGTGTGCTCAGGTTCTAAAGCTGAGGATGTCGGCCAAACAGGCTCGGCAACTTTTGTCCTTCCCGCCTGATCTGATGTTTGCGGCCTTGCGGCGGAATAGTACCGCCGCAAATGCGATCTTTCGGCTGAGGTCAGTCCCTCCGAGCAATCCAGAAGCGGCGCCGATTGAAGAGCAGGCTCCGCGTCTGGAAGATCTACATGGCTACGGTGCGGCCAAGGAGTGGGGACTGCAGCTTGCCAAGGATTTAAAAGCTTGGCGGTGCGGACGGCTGAAATGGTCGGAGGTTGATCGCGGTCTTCTTTTGGCCGGGCCTCCAGGCGTTGGGAAGACGATTTTCGCCCGGGCCCTTGCAAAAACATGTGGCGTCAATTTCGTGGCGACCTCCATCGGCCAATGGCAAGCGAAGGGGCATCTGGGCGATCTTCTTAAGGCGATGCGGGCCGATTTTGCGTCCGCCGTCGACAAAGCGCCCAGCATCCTTCTGATCGACGAACTCGACTCGATTGGCGACAGGAGCAAGTTCAGCGGTGAGTATGCGCCATACTCCATCCAGGTCGTGAATGCGTTGCTGGAGGCATTGGATGGCTCCGCAAAGCGCGACGGCTTGGTTATCATCGGTGCCACCAACTTCCCAGAGAAGATCGACCCCGCAATTCTTCGCCCTGGCAGGCTCGACAGACATGTTGTTATTGGACTGCCCAACCTAGTCGATCGTGTCGCCATTATTGACCAAATGCTTGGTGAACAAGCCGTGGAAGGTATCGATAAACTCGGTCCGCCAACGGAAGCGATGTCTGGCGCTGACCTCGATCGAATGGTTCGGGACGCCAAGAAGCGGGCCAGGCGTGAGAACCGGCCGGTGATTCTCGGTGATTTGATGTCTCAGTTGCCTGAGCTCCTCAAAATCAGCGGGGCGTACAGACACGCCATTTCAATCCACGAGGCTGGCCATGCCGTGGTCGGCCGGGCGCTGGGGCTCGGTGTTTTTCTTGGCGTCAAAGTCGCCAGCCAGATCAACCCCAGACTTGAAGTGCAATCGGCGGGGGGAGCCAGCTTCGAGTTTCCGGTCCTGGAAGTCCGCAACGAGCAAAGGTACCGAGACGAAATCTGCCTTCGGCTGGCGGGCATTGCCGCCGAGAGATCGATCTTAGGAAGCCACGGCGATGGTTGCGGCGTCGGGCCGACAAGTGATCTTGCAATCGCTACTGACCTCGCGGTCCAGATTGTCAATCAGCACCGAACATTGACCCCTTTTGCTTATCCAATTTTGACCCCCCTGTGCTGTAGATCAGCGCTTGGCCTGCCCGGCGCTGGCCGGGGTTGCAGAGGGTAGGCCAAGTGCGGGTGATGATCTTCTTCGGCTTTTAGCTTTGAGAGCGGTTCTTGAAGCGCCAGGACTCGTTGCCGGTCTCGACAATCTCGCAGTGATGGGTCAGGCGGTCGAGAAGTGCCGTCGTCATCTTGGCATCGCCGAACACCGTCGGCCATTCACCGAACGCCAGGTTCGTGGTGACAATGATCGACGTGCGCTCGTAGAGCCTGCTGATCAGATGGAACAGGAGTTGGCCGCCGGCCAGGGCGAAAGGCAGGTATCCGAGTTCGTCGAGGATGATGAAGTCGAGACGATTGAGATAGTCGGCCGTCCGCCCTTGCTTGCCGCTGCGCGTTTCCGTTTCCAGCCGATTGACCAGATCGACGACGTTGAAGAAGCGCCCGCGTGTTCCGTTGCGGATCAGTGCACGGGCAATCGCGATGGCGAGATGGCTCTTTCCGGTTCCCGTGCCGCCGACGAGGACGACGTTACGCTGATCGGCGACGAAGGTGCCGGTAGCCAGCTCCCGCACCAGGGATTCATTGACCGGCGTATCGGTGAAGTCGAAATCGTCGATGTCCTTGGCCAGCGGCAGCTTGGCGATGCTGAGTTGGTAGCGAATGGAGCGGGCCTGCTTCTCGGCGATCTCCGACTGCAAGAGATCACCGACAATGCGCGGCGGCTCGTGCTGCCGTTTGATGCCGTTGCCCATGACCTCGTCGTAGGCGCTGCGCATTCCATAGAGCTTCAGCGTGCTCATCAGTTCGAGAACCTGTGTGCGTTCCATCAGCTTGCCCTCCTGAGGCTGTCATAGCGTGCGCAGTCGGCGACCGGTTCATGGGTCAGCCGCAGCGCATCCGGGGTTTGCAGGGTTGCGGCCGGAGCCGGGTCACGACTACGAGCCAGAATGTTGATGATCACCGAGGCCGAGCAGACGCCCTGGTCCAGCGCCTCCTGACAGGCCGCATCGACGGCCGTCAGACCATCGGTGGGAACGCATGCAAGGATTGTGACCATTTGCCGATCACCGTCGTGGACGCTCTTCAGGCGCTTGCGGACCTTCTCCATCGCCGCTGGCAACACCCAGTCCCTGAACGGTGCGCCGTTGCGCAAAGCGCCGGGTTTGCGAGCCAGAACGGGGACATAATGCCAGGGATCGTAGATCGTCTCGCCACGGCCAAAGCAACGCGGATGCTCACCGACGTTCACGCCGTCCTGCCTGATGACGATCTTCTCGGCATAGGCGTGAACCTCAACAGGGCGGCCGACCGCAGTCGAGAGGACGGAGTATTTGTTGTTGTCGAAACGGACCGTGCAGGTCTTCGACACCGAGGCCGGGACGCTGTGGAAACCATCGAACGGCCCGACGTAATGCACGAGGCTGCCGCGTTCCTCCTCGAACACCTGCCAGATCATTCGCTCGGTCTGTTCAGGATGACGGTGTGCCTTGGCGTAAGCGATGCACTTATCGAGCAACCAGACATTCAGCTCATCCAGGCTTTTAACCCGAAGACGTGGTGTGAAGAAGCGTTCTCGAACCAGTCCGACCTGGTTCTCGACCTGTCCCTTCTCCCATCCGGATGCGGGCGTGCAGGCAACGGGATGGACCAGATAGTGGCTGCACATCTGCAGGAAGCGGCGATTGTATTGTCGCTCCTTGCCGACGAACACCGCCTCGACCGCAGTCTTCATGTTATCGTAGATGCCGCGCGTGCAGGTGCCACGGAAGAAGGCGAAGGCCTTGTCATGGGCATCGAACACCATCTCCTGGCTCTCACGCATATAGGCTCGGGCGAACATCATCCGGCTGTGGCAGAGCCGGACATGCGCGACCTTCACGGTCGTAGTCACCCCGTTGACCAGAATGATCTCGTGGCTCCAGTCGAACTGGTAGGCTTCGCCTGGCGCGTAATAGAGGGGCACATAGGCTTCCGCCGTCACGGCTCCCCGGTTCATCGCCCAGGTCTTGGCATATCGCCGGATCGCGTCATAACTGCCGTCGTAGCCAAGTGCCCGGACCTCCTCGTAAATCCGGATCAGCGTCAGCCGTTCGCGCGATGCCTTGCCTTCGTTGGCAATGAGGAACCGTTCAATATCACCCTTCCAGGCTCCGATCCTGGGCAACGGTTGATGTTCTCGTTTGTAGACAAAATCAGTCGCATCAGAACGCAGGATTTTGCGAACCGTATTACGCGAAACATTCAGCTCTCTGGTGATCTTCTTCACCGACCAGCCCTGAACATGGAAGGCTCGTCGGACACGGGCAATCGTATCCACTCTCTTCAACTCCCCACCCCATCCACTGGCAAAAGCCGGATGGTCGGATGAAATCCAAGGGGGGTCAAAATTGGATAAGTATTACCCCGCCAGAGGGGTCAACATTCCATGCTTAAACACAGGTATCCCATCTCCCAGCCAGCGAACTCTGGGTGCAGGGAGCGCCCGCCATTTTCCATCGGGGCACTCGACATATTGCCTGCCGCGAAAACTTGCGACGGAAGCGGTGAACCCCCTGCGCCGAAACTCATGTTCGGTCCACCCTTCGCCCCATCCGAAGCCCGAAGCGTGCTCCACAAAGAGAGGACCACGTTCTGCAACGTCACTTGCCTTTTCTTTCCGTCCGGCGTCATCCCCGAGAGGCTCGTGCCGCTCGGAACGCTCTGGCCGCCACTCGGCGTTGTCGTAGTCGGCCACAAACCAATAACGATCTCGGAAGTGTTCCGCACCCGCGCTCGCGGCTTCCAGCGGGATTGCCCCCATGGCGTAACCCATGGCTTCCAAATCACTTCGCACGAGGGCGAGCCAGTCAGCAGCGTTCGCAGATTGCTCTCCAAACACGACTGAAGGCTGTCGCTCCGCGATGAGCCGCTTGAATTCCGGCCAAAGATGCCGGGGATCGTCGAAACCTTGCTGCTTTCCCGACACAGAGAACGGCTGACAGGGGCAACTGCCTGTCCAAACGTGCCGGTCGTCGGCCCATCCGGCAAGGCGGAGGGCTCGTGACCATCCACCGATACCGGCGAAAAAATGACACTGGGAATATCCGGTGAGGTCTTCTGGTTGGACATCGGTGATTGATCTTTCATCCACATCGCCGGGGGCGATCAAGTTGCGAGCTACAAGGTTGCGAAGCCACTGCGCCGCAAACGGATTATTCTCGTTGTAATAGGCGGTCATCAGGCTGACCGCCGCGTGTCGTGCCACGGGCCAGCGGCCGCTGGAGAAAGGGTGTCGCTTAGGGCACCCCATGTGTTGTTCTCGTCACCTAAGGTCTTAATATAGGCTTTGATTACCGCTGCGGCCGGGCGCGGGTCGACCGCATTCCCGAAGCCGCTGATTTTTCCCATTCGGGCGGGTACCCCATGAGCCATCCAATGAATGCTGGGGTCAACGCGCCGCAATCTGCCATCTTGCCCCCGACGCCAGTTGTCTTCTCTCCCAGCATCGAAAGGATGTGCGACCGGATCAGGTTCAAGTTCCTGCTGTTCCCGGGTTGGTGACTCGCCGCAAAGCTCAGTGACGTCGGCCGAGGCCACAAACCAAAATCGGTCTCCAAGGACGTCCGCACCCGCGCTCGCGGCCTCGATAGGGATTGCCCCCACGGCGAAGTCCATGGCTTCCAGGTCACTTCGCACAAGTCTGAGCCAGTCAGCAGCGTTCGCAGATTGCTCTCCAAAGATGACTGAAGGGCGTCGCTCCGAGATGAGGCGCTTGAATTCCGGCCATAGATGACGCTCGTCCTCGAAGCCTCGTCGGGCTCCGATGGCTGAGAACGGCTGACAGGGGCAGCTGCCCGTCCATACGTGCCGGTCGTCACCCCATCCCGCAAGTCGGAGGGCTCTCGACCATCCACCGATCCCGGCGAAAAAATGACACTGGGTATATCCTTTGAGGTCGTCTGGTTGGACATCGGCGATTGATCTTTCATCTACATCGCCTGGAGCGATCAAGTTTACGGAAATGAGGTTTCGGAGCCATTGAGCGTGGTAGGGGCTGATCTCGTTGTAATAAGCGGTCACAGGTGAGCCCTCCCGCGAAGGGGAGCTTGGTCACTGCTATTTGAGGAAGCGGTCGCCGGGAACGGGTTCGCGGCTGGCGGCGCGATGCCGTCAGTGAGGCGTCCATCGCACGCGATGGTCGCATAGGTATAAAACTGCATGTGAAGGGAGCCGGTTAACTTGTTAAAATTGTCAGGTCAAAAGCTCGGTGGTGGCAAGTGGAAAAATGATCGATGGAGCAAATTTTTTTGGAGCTGGCGCCGTCGGAGCTACAGGCGACTTGTAGCTCGGGCAGGGAGCGAGTGGAGACCTCGGCCCCGTCCTTGACGTGATGCCGCTTCGTCATCGCATGGATGAAGCGACGATACATGACCCCGGCAAAGCACCCTGAATGGGCAAACGACGTGGAATCGATGTCGGACAAGTCTAACGGAGCGATTAGCCCTCGCCGATGCCTACTGGCGACGAACCAGTGGAGCGAAAACACCACCGTTACCGCTATCGCTTTCAATTTTTGATGTCAGGCGCACAGCTATGGCGACAAAAGTTGCAGATCAGCGGATTCCGGCGCAGACCAAGGCGGCCCAACCAATTAGCGCAGGTAAAACAAAGACTTATGATGGAACAAATGGCGCACCCGACAGGATTCGAACCTATGACCTTTGAAATTGCACCAAGGATTTCCGGAAGCTAAGTTGCGAATAAACGAGGTTTACTCGGCTCAATCAAGCGTCATCAATAGAAGAACGAAGCCGCACCCCGATTCCTCCTCCGGTGACTTCGCCATCAGCCTGAAAGATGATTCCTGCGGCTTCGAAGGTGAGCGTCAGAAGGCGAAGATTGCTTTCACGCATATCTCCACCTTTTTCAAAGGCGCGTATCGAAACCGCGCTTATCGATGTTCGCTCAGCCAGGTCCCCTTGGGTCCAATCCAAAAGCGCTCTTGCAGCGCGACATTGCGAGTGCTTCAGCATAAAACTTTCGTTTTTAGAAAGTTGGGTATTGAAAACAAAACTTCAGACTGCTATTCTGGCGCAACTTACCTTTTACGAAGCATCGTTGCAACAAATGCGACGTGCGGCGGAGCTCGTTCATGGAACTACGGCAGCTCTCCTACTTCGTCGCGGTGGCCGAGGAACTCCATTTCGGCCGGGCGGCCGCCAAGGTGCGCATCGCCCAGCCGGCGCTCTCCAATCACGTGCAGGCGCTGGAGCGCGAGCTCGGCTGCGCGCTGTTCATCCGCTCGACCCGGCGGGTGGAGCTGACGCGGGCAGGGGAGATCTTCCACGAGCGCTGCGTCGGGATCCTGAGTGAGGTCGATCTGTCGGCCGAGATCACCAGGGCGGTGGCCGGCAAGACGATCCGGCAGATCAGGATCGGCACCGTCTATCCGGCGACCACCGGCGTGCTGCCGGCGTTTCTTGGAAAGATCGCCCGCAAGTACCCGGACATCCGCATTCATATATCAAGCGGCAATACCGGCGACATCATCCGCGGCCTGGAAAACGGCCAGATCAATCTCGGCTTCATCAGACCGGTGGAAAACATCGGCTCCTTGCGCTTCTCCTCGATCGCCCATGAGCGCTATCTGCTGGCGGTGGCGAGGAGCAACCGGCTGGCCGGGCAGACGGAGATTTCCATCGATGATCTGCGCGGGGAGAAGATCATTGCCTTCAATCGCAAGAACCTCTCCTACACCGAGCGGTACTTCAACGAGAAGTTCGAGGAATACGATCTGACCCGCAACATCGCCTATAGCTGCGACGACACCTATTCCCTAGTGTCGCTGGTCTCGGCCGGCCTTGGCATCGGCTTTGCGCCGGAATGGACCGAGGGCCTGCCGAACCGGGCCTTCGAGCTGAAAGCGGTGAGAGGCATCGACTTCCGGATCGGGCTTGGGGTTGCCTGGAACAAGGAGGATCCAACCGCCTCGCGCGATGACATCGTCGATATCGCAAGGTCACTGGCTCGGCCGGCCAGGTGAGGCGAGGGAGCCCACGGGTCCGCCCAAAGCGGAACGGCTTGCCGGGGACGGGGGATCAGGCGAGTAATGGGAGTCAGGCGGTTCTGGCGCAACTGCCTCGCTGATCATGCCCCTGCGTCATCTGCTGCCAGATAGATCGACTCCTCGATCTAGTACCCTTCGATCGCAGTGAAAGCCTTCAATCGCCGCGCAACAGCAAGCCTGCCTAAACCGATCGACTTATCATAGCGCGCCCGGTCGCTTCGAGGGGATTGGTTGCGAAGATGCAAGACGTCACGCCGCAGGGTTGGGAGCTGGGTTTCCGATAGCGACGGGGAAGGTGAGGTTGTCGAGCGTGTGGGTGCTGTGACATTAGCACCACGTTCGGGACTCGGAGGCGTAACGCTGATCGGGACGTTCTTTGGTGCGATTGAGGGCGTGGGACCAGAACTCGCCGGAACTCGACTCTCTGAGAGCTGCGTACGACCGCGACCCGGATCCAAACTGACGATCCCGTCGACGAGATCGATGAACCTTTGGACGACTGGCCCGCTGCCCAAGACTGACCACGCCGTGGGTGTGAGGTTGATACCTTGTTCAAAATCCATGAGCACTGAATTTCTTTGCTCGCAAGGCTGCTGAAATGCTTTTGACCACGAATGTACTGGCACTGGTAAGAAGGCGATGATGAGGAGGGTCGGTTCGGTTTCGCCACGGCCCTTTTTTGTTTGAGAGGCTGGAGTTTCCTCGGGCGGATCAGTGCCACGTATCCAGCAACGGCTCGTCCTCGTCAAAATTTCCATTGCTGGCGGCATCGTACGGGTTGATGCTCCGGCCGCCGCCACGCGTGCCATATGCCGTCAACTGCACCATGACCTCTTTCGCACGCTCGATGGCCTCGTCTTCGCTTGCAGCATGACCGTCCGCGACCTTGATCGACACCAAATCGCCGTCGTCGCCGAGAAAGTCTACCCGCCATCCTGTTGTCTCGTGAACAATCTTCGTTTCCAGCAAGTGCATCTGACTACCCTGACTTTCTACCTTTGAGATCTGCCTCGACGCTCTTGCGGAGCGCGTCCATGATGCTGACCACATTCGACTTCGGAGCGGATTCGCCCGCCTTCCCCTTCGCCGCCTTTTTCGGCTTCAGCGCCTTCTTCTTCTCAGCGATGAGCTTGAGCAGGCTTTCCTGGATTGGATCACTCACCATGTCCGGAGACCAACGCGCGGTCTTCTGCTTGATAAGCTGCTGCACAAGGGGAATGAGATCCGGATCGGCCTGCTCGTCGATGTCTTCGAAATAGTTCTCTTCCGGCCGAACCTCGTCGCCGAAACGCAGCGTCCAGAGCACGATCCCTTCACCGCGCGGTTCCAGGACGACCGCCCGCTCTCGGCGGCCCATCACGAGCTTCGACACGCCGAAAACCTTATCGGCCTTCATGGCATCCCTGATCACCGCGAATGCCTCGTTACCGACGGCGTCGTCCGGCATCAGGTAGTGCGGCTTCTCAAGATAGATCCACTCGATGCTGTCGGCCGGGACGAACTTGTCGATGTCGATCGTCTTCACCGTGTCGAGCGCGACGGCATCCAGATCGTCCTCGGTGAGGATAACGTAGTCATTCTCCCCGCGAGCGTAGCCCTTGGCTTCGTTCTCGTCCCTGACAGGCTTGCCCGTGACGTAATCGATGTAGCGGGAGACGACGCGGTTGCCCGTCTCCTTGTTGAGTGTATGGAAGCGAACCTTCTCGCTTTCGCTCGTGGCCGGGGTCATGGCCACGGGGCAGGTGACGAGGGAAAGTTTGAGATAGCCTTTCCAGTAATATTTCGGAGCCATGACCTATCCCCCTAGCTGGCCTTGCGCCGCGGAGCGGCCCCGGAAGAGGCGGCTTTCGAAGCCACTCCGCGCGCGGCGCGCTGCCTGCCAGTGCCTTGATTGGCATTGGCCGCAGTGCGTTTCGGTTTATCGTCAGCGGCCTTCATCATCCCAGCACTCTGGCGGAGCGCGGCCAGAAGATCGTTTGGCTTCGAGACCTGCACCTTCTTCGGCTTCGGAAGCGACTTGCCTTCCAGCTTCGCCTTCACCAGATCCGCGAGGGCGGCTTCGTAGCGGTCATCGAAGGTCGCCGGATCGAACTCGCCCTTCTTGGTGCTGATGATGTGCTTGGCCAGATCGAGCATCTCGCCCTCGATCTTGAGCTTGGGCATCTCCTCGAAAGCCTTTTCGGAGGAACGAACCTCGTAGTCGTAGTTGAGCGTGCTGGCGATCAGCCCCTTGCCGTGCGGCCTTATCAGCACCGTACGCATTCGACGGAATAGGACAGCGCGGGCGATGGCCGCGACCATCGACTTCTTCATCGCATCGCGCAGAGCAGCGAACGCGTCTCCGCCCATCTTGTCGGGCGTAAGGTAGTACGGCTTGTCGAAGTAGACGTCGTCGACGTCGGAGCAGGGGATGAACGCCTCGACCTCGAGCGTCTTGTTGCTCTCGGGGATCGCGGCGGAAATTTCCTCGGGATCGATGATGAGGTACTGGCCGTTCTCGATCTCGAAGCCCTTGGTCTGGGCTTCCTTCGGCACCGGATCCTCGGTCTCGCTGTCTATGAAGATGCGGTTGACGCGGTTGCCCGTGGCCTTGTTGATGGTGTTGAAGGTGATGCGCTCGCTGGTCGAGGCTGCCGTATAGAGAGCGACGCCGCAGCTTACCTCGCCGAACTTCAGAAAGCCTTTCCACTGCGCACGCTGTCCTGACGGCATGACAAATACTCCGAATCACTGATACGCGACTCAAAGACGTGTCAGGGTGATTCGTTCCGACTCAAAACGAATCATTTTTCAATACTTTACGGAAATTCTCTCCCAAATTGATTCCGCCGTCTCCGCTGGTCGAATTGCGCCCGGCAGTAGTGGAAAGCGGTGGAGATTGTTTAGTTCGAGAGCCACAGCAACCTGATTCCTCCAGCACCATGCCGGGCAGCTTCGGGAATTCCGCGGCCGCTTCAAGCGCGGCATCATCCACTATCTCCCGGGAACCACCGGAATCGTTATGAGTTTCTACTGCGGACGTTCATTTGAAGGAGAAACCCGATGGCACAGACACCGACATCCCGAGGCCGCGCGCAGGATCGAGCCCGCGTGGCCGGCGGCCAGGATCACGAGGTCAAGTACGAAGCAAAGAAGGAGGGCGTCTCGAAAGATGCCGTCAAGAAGGCCGTGAGGAGCGCTGGAAACTCAAGGAGGAAGGTCGAGGCCGAAATTGACCGCCGTTAGGCGGCCCGAACGAAGTTGCTCCGTCCACGGAGGAGGCAGGTCCCGTGGGTGTTCCTGGCTTTCCTAATCCGGGATAATGGCGACGCCGGTGTCTCGTAACGAGAAGCAGTCATAGCCACGCAAGCCTGCCGCCTCCATGTCTGGGGTAAAGCATGTCCAAGTGCATAGAGAACGACCACCTGCTGATGTCGAAGGCGGTCCGTGAATGGTATCGGTACTACGAGGTGGAGTGGGACGATCAAGCCTCCTCGTTTTTGTGTGATGCCGCCATCGAACTCTACAACGAGGGCTGTCGCTCGCTAGAGGAGATGGCGACCGTTCTGATCGGCACTTACGTCGGGCTGGCCGCCACGCGCGTAAACGCGCCATCTTCGAACTCAGTCCATTGACAGGCCAGATCAGATCGGACCGGACTCGACGAATACGACCTGCTAGCCGTTCAACGAGTCCTTGCTGCGACTCTTGGTGTCTTAGCTTTTCGGTGCTCGCGCTGTCGCGCCGTTGCATGGGCCGCTTCGGCCCATCGTTACTGGCATCGATCTGCTCGATAACACCCGCGCTGCCCGTCGATGGGTTGGCCCAAGCAAGCGCAGTTGCTCCTACGGCACTATGACCCACCGTATCTGCGATCACCGCTTGATCGGTCAAAGGCGACTGGTGCGGGATTGCTGACTGGGCGAGGGGCGTCTCAAGCGGCTCGATATGCGAGCATGCCGCCAAAGCCACGATACTGATTGCCGAGATGGGGTGCTTCAGATTCATCGGTCGGATAATGCGGTTTGCTTGTCGTGTTTCAAGTTACTAATGGTTCACAATGTTGCGAGGTCTGAAGAAGGGGCGCGGTCGCTTTGAGACGGCGCGAACGTGTTCTCCAAAGGGGTCAAGAGACCTTCAATGAGAACGGCCGGACAATGATCTCTACGCGTTTTCAGCCGTTCGTTACGATCGCCGCAAAGCGGGTGGGTTCCCGGTCCGGCTGAAGCCGGAAGACTGGAAGAGTGGTGACATCGTTTGGCTGCTCGACGTGATCGCGCCAACGCGCGAACTGGCAACGATGGTGCTAACGAATTTCCACCAGGTTGCGAAGCAAGACAACATCAAGATCCATCCGATGGTCGCGCACCTCGTCGATCCTGAGGTTCTTGCGAAGCTCTCCAAAATCGCCCAAGCGTCGACCCATGGCGAGCAACACGCGAATAACCCTGAACTGACACCCGCAGGGCGTCAGTGTCTCCGATCCTTTTGGGCGTTGGACAGGCATGTCGATACAGTGTGGCTGTTGCGCCTAACGAGGAGCGGAGTAGTATTCAGTCCTGACGCCTAGCTTAGGATGTCGTGCTGAAAGCAGATGGTTCGATCTGATCGAGAAGTAACTGCAACAATATAATTTCTTCTTCGAATTTGAGCGGAAATATGGGCAACTCCAAGATTGTACTTCCCACACCAAATGAAATCAATGAAGCGTTTTCATATATAAAGCAGAATGCACCAGAACTGATTGAAAATTACAGAATCGCAGCCCTGCAGCTTTCTAAGGCGCCGAAAGATTACAGCTTAAGTGACGAAGAAAGAGCAGCTAGCATAATTGTGCCTGATGATTACATAAATCTGCGAAATTTCATAAACGATGCGTACAAGGGAAGAGATCCTGTGTATTTGTCGCGCCTATATGCAGGAATACATAAAATTATTATTTCATCCGAGGCGTAGAGATGACCGACTTTATCGTGGATGCAGCTAAATTTCGCACGCTCGCTCGCATGAGCGATTCCTCCGGTCTGGAGGTACTTCAGACGCCGGTTTCGCTCCGCGCCGACGACCATGCGGGCGAAGACACCGCCATGTGGCCCGGCCAGCAGGCGGTAGCAGAGTTCGCGCTTGACGCCGGGATAGAGCAGCGGGATTGCCTGCGGCTCGCCAAGCAGGCTGACGGCGCGCGCGGCGCAGCCGAGGATCGCCTCGTTGAGTTCCATAACGAAGGCGGCGGCATGCTCGTCGGAGGCCGGAGTGGGCGGTGCCTCCATGCTAACTTCGCGTAGGATCGCCTGGTCGAGTTCGATGACGGCGCTGAGATAGGGCGCATCCGGTGCGCCGTGCACCACCTGGCTTGCACCCGGCATCTCGACGCTGACGACCATGGCCTGGCTGGTGCGATAATGGAGCCTTCGTTCGCCAAACGTCGTCCATTTCGCGCCCTGCACCACGATGCAGAGCGCCGGCCGGTGGATGATGAACAGACGCACATTTTCGAAAACTTTGCTCGTCGGTGCTGCCACGTCACTTGTTGCGACACATGCCGGCCTGGCCGCCACCACGCCTCCAAAGGCGCGCAATGTCGTTCTCGTGCATGGACTTTTCGCCGACGGATCATGCTGGACCGAGGTTATCGCCCTGCTGCAAGCGAGGGGCCTAAACTGCACGGCGGTCCAGAACCCGCTCACTACGCTGCCCGATGCCGTGGCGGCCGCCCGGCGCATTCTCGACCGGCAGGACGGTCCGACCGTCTTTGTCGGCCACTCCTTTTCGGGGATGATCCTCTCCGAAGCAGGCGTACATGCGAACGTCTCTTCACTGGTTTATGTCGCTGCCCGAGCACCGGATGCAGGTGAGGACTATGCAGCTTTGGCAAAAACCTACCCGACACCAGCCGCAACCGCGGGCATTGTCTTCGACGGCGACGAAGGACGGCTGACGGAGGAAGCGTTCCTGCGCGATTTCGGGGGCGACCTTCCCGAGGCCAGGGCGAGGGTTCTCTATGCCGTTCAACAACCATTCCAAAAGGTGTTGCTCAACGGCAAAACCTCAAACGCTGCTTGGCGTTCCAAGCCAAGCCACTACGCCGTTTCGACACAAGATGGAACGATTAATCCAGACCTGCAGCGTTTCATGGCCAGACGCATGGGCGCTAAAGCCATCGAACTCGAATCCAGCCATCTGTCGCTCATTTCACATCCGAATGAGATACCGAGCTCATTCTGGAAGCTGCCGGGCAATCATGACATTGAATCCCCTGACGCCGCGCGAGCCGACATTCCGAGCCTAATCGCTGCCGGCAAGGCCAACGGGGAGACCGCCGAGGCACAGGTCGGCGAACGCTTTGCGGCACCCAATGGCGGCGTTTGGTGGTCTGCGCCATGCGTATCACTTGCCAAACAGCCAGCCAAGCAGGCCTCTGCGAGCAGGCTGCTGGCGGGCATCTGGCATGACTGGGGGAACTGCGGCGCTCGTGGTTGTTCACGATGTTTGCGAGGTCTGAAGAAGACGGTCGCTTTGAGATGGCGCGAACGACGGCCTTACAATGATCTCTACGCGTCAGCCGTTCGTTACGATTATGGTGATGACCAAGTCTTCGTTGCTGGCCCAAGCGACACCCAGTAATCTCGCCTTCTCATCGACATATCGGCAGTGGCAGGCAGCGATTTAATGGCAATTCTCTTCAAAACAACAATCAGCGAAAACACCGCATTCGAGATGATCGAGCGGTCACTGTCAGGCGTTTACCAATATGACGGTTACCTCAATGTCGCGAGCGATGCGGGCGAGACGGCATTGTCTTGGGGTCCGGCAATGCATGCCGAAGAGTTCAAGGCAGAGGTCAGTCAAATCCTACGGCAGACTTGGGATGCTGCCCGCTTCTGGGTCATCTATGAGCGCCGCGAAGACCGGAAGGATCCGGTAGGGACTGACATCCGCAACGCGGCTTTCCGCCTGACGCGCGGATACAGCGGCGTTATCGTTGTCACGCTAAGCCTCCTTGGGAAGCGCGACAGCGCCAATGACCTGGAGCTCATCTTCGTCTGCTTCGAGCAGGATTTTCACAGAAGGAATTTTCGCGTGCGCTACGAGGGGAAGCCGTTACCAAACCAGGATTGACGCCGAGCCGAGATCTCGCGACGGCAGGGAACAAAACATCCACAAGAAGATGGGACAAGTTATGGTTGCGGTAGGATTTCCGATAAAATTATACGAGTTAATTCGAGCCGACGATGAATCTGTACCGGGCACCTGCACGACAGTGTAGCTCTCGCCGCAAGCGTCGCGGGGAAGGGGTCGGAAACAAGCCTTCGCTGCCGACGTCGGGTAGCGTCATCTTCTGGTCGCGCAGCATCGCCGCCGTCATGGGGATCACCGGGGTTCCCGCCGTTTCGCTTATGCGTCCCAGTGCCTCGACTTGACTCGTTGATGCTCGCGGGCGAAGATGCTGCCATGAAGACCCGCGACATATACTCCTGCTCTTGCATCCGGATCTGCTCTATCGCGGAGCACTAGACCCGGACCGGGTTCTGTCGCTCCCGCGTCTTGGGTTCAATCTATATAGCTCCTGCTTTTGTACGCGACGAGTTTGCGAAACCGCAACTGTGCTGGAACATTCAGCGATCTGCGGTCGCGAAGAACGTAGCCATGCGGTCGGCAAGGCCTGCCGCCGACGTGCCGGACCGCATCAAGCGACCGACGCGTCTCAGATCATGGGAATGGAAACATGTTCAATCCTTCACTGGATGTGTCGGGCGATGCAGTCGTCAACCAGATACCAAGCCATATTGTTTTCGCCACCGACTTCACGGCGCGATGTGATCGCGCGCAGGATCGCGCGGTGCAGCTTGCCATCGAATGGAGTGCCAGTCTCACAGCTGTTCACGCAATCGACGATGCCGGCATAGCTGCCAACGCCTCGATCCGCCATGCTCATCAGATCGCTGCGCGCCGAAAAGCCAAGCGCCTGCGCGAGGATCTGGCAGGGATCGAGGGTCTTCGTTCGTCCGTTCTCGTCAAAAGCGGAAGACCGGCAACAGTGGTTCAGGCACTGGCCACGAGAGAGCGGGCTGATCTGATCGTCACCGGCCTGGCCGGAAGCATGATACTGGGCGTGCTGCCGATGGGCAGCACTGTCATGGCGCTGGCGCGGTCATCACGTGTTCCGGTGCTCGTGGTGAAGAAGAAGCTCCTGGACACAAGGTCACGTACATTGGTGGCTACCGACCTGACGGCGTCGTCTAGCGCCGCTCTACAGGTTGCCCTGAATTGGTTCCCCAATGGCCAGCATGGTCTTTTTCATGTAATCGATCCGCCTCACCGGATGTGGGCGGAGGACCAAGCGGCTTACACACGCCAAGTTGAACAGTTCGCGATCGGTGAATGCGCGAGGTTCGCCGTCGAGGCCGCTGGCGCGGCCGCGCGGAACAGGTTCGATATCACGGTGAGAGATGGTGACGTGGTGGACGCCCTGCGCCCAGTGGTAGACCAGGGGGACCTCGACCTTGTCATTGTTGGGACCCATGGCCGCACAGACGTGATGAATTTCCTCCTGGGCAGCGTGTCATCTCGAATTGTGAATGAGATCGAGAGTGATGTGCTGGTGGTTCCTCCCAGTTTTTAGTGGGCTCCGCTCTGGAATGCCGACGTTGGGCTGAGCTGAATAGCGATGAGTTTGCTGAGTTCATCCTGGAGACGTGACCTTGCCCCGTTGAAATAATCCATTTTGAAGTAAGCTCTGGCCCTTGAGAGGACCAGAGGATGAAGCGCAATCGTTTCACAGACGAACAGATCATCGGCATATTGAAGGAGCACGAGGCAGGCACGCCGGTCTCGGAGCTTTGCCGCAAGCATGGCGTCAGCGATGCCAGCATCTATAAATGGAAGAAGTTCGGCGGCATGGAGGTGTCCGTGGCCAAGCGGCTGAAGACGCTTGAGGACGAGAACACGAAGCTGAAGCGGCTTCTGGCGGATGCGATGCTCGACAATACTGCCTTGAAAGACCTTTTGGGAAAGAAGTGGTGACGCCCGCGGCCAAGCGAAAGCTGTTGCGAAAGCGACAGGACAGCTCAATGAATCAGTTCCGCGGCATGTTCATCACCGGTGCGTCGCTGGCCGCCGAGGGAGAAGTGACAAGGACGTCATCCTCAGGTCCGGTCATGGCGGGCGGTTCATCGGTTTCAGAAGCATCGTCGTCGCCGAACGTCGCGATCTGAACCATCAAGGCCTTCGCCCGACGCACGGCACCGTCGCCGTCGACGCTGCCGTCGGTGGCCATTCGAACGGAGACCGCTTCATTACCTTCCCCGGTGAATTCAACGGTGATCGTGCCTTCGTGAACATTGCCTACGCGAGTGTCTAAGATCTGCATTCTATGTCTCCTGTTCGAAAACGTTGAAATGCACAGATGCCGAGCGGGTTCCCGTCCACTTCATCATAACTGGCGCGGGTTCAGGTATAGGGCTGGCAACTGCACGGCTCCTCGCGTCGCGCGGACATGACCTCGCTCTGTTCGACCAAGACCTCGAAGCCTTGAAGTCGATAGCGACAACTCTCGTGGACGGTGAACGCGTGCTTTGCATAGGTGGCGACGTCTCGTCCGAAGCTGACATGGGCCGCGCAGCCGAGGATATCGCTACGCGGTTTGGCCGGCTGGATGCGGTCGTGGCCAACGCCGGCATTAACGGCGTGTGGGCGCCTGTCGACGATCTGACGCCTGACGAGTGGGATACCACTATCCGGGTCAACCTGCGCGGCACGTACCTGGCGCTCAACAAGACTGTTCCTCTCCTCAAGGCGAACGGCGGCGGGGCGATCGTCGCTGTGTCGTCCATCAATGGTGTCAGGACGTTCACCAATCCCGGTGCGACAGCCTACAGCGCCACCAAGGCCGCTCAGGTCGCGATGACCGAGCAGCTTGCGTTAGAACTTGGACGTCACCGCGGTTATCGAACTCTTCACGCGCTAACCGGAGAGGACGATCTTCACGCGGTTCGTGCCCGCCGCCGAACTGCGTAGCGGCAATCTCGATGAGATTCAGCGTCAATCAGGATGAGACTCGCGCCGGGGTGTGACGGAGGGAGGGCGTAGCCCGATCGTAGTCATACCCCGGCGTGGCGCAGATTTTCGGCGTCTCACGATCGCGGTCGGTCCGGTACATTTGCGGTTTTCTGGATTGGAGAACCAGTTTGTGCCGGGTCGCCATGTAACCGATCATCAGATGAGACTCTTCATGAAGTATCGACAAACGCATTCCGTCGAGGTCGCCGCGGCAAAAGCGTCAATCAGCCGGGCCACGGCCTACCGTCTCGGCAAAGAGACGCAACTTCCATCTCAAAGCAAAGCGCCACGCGAGCGCCGCCGCCCTGATCCTTTGGAGCCGATATTCGAGACAGAAGTCATCCCGCTCCTCAAGGCAGCACCTGGCATCCGCGCTGTCGCCGTCTACAATGAGATGCTGCGCCGACATCCAGACCTTTCTGAAGGTATCCGCCGCACGCTCGAGCGACGCATCCGGTCGTGGCGTGCTGTCCATGGCGAAGCGCAGGAAGTAATCTTCCGCCAGACGCACGAGCCAGGCCGGCTAGGCCTTTCGGATTTTACCGACGCTAGCGGCCTTGGTGTGACGATCGCCGGCCAGCCGCTTGATCATCTGTTTTATCACTTCCGGCTTGTCTGGTCAGGCTTCGAACATGCCCACGTCATTCTCGGCGGAGAAAGCTTTGTCGCGCTGGCTGAAGGGCTTCAAAATGCCCTGTGGTCTGTCGGCGGCACGCCGCTTTATCATCGAAGCGACAGTCTGTCGGCGGCCTTCCGCAACCTCGACGCCGATGCCAAGGTCGATCTTACACACCGATACGAACAGCTTTGCGCCCATTATCGAATGACGCCGACACGCAACAATAAAGGCGTCGCCCATGAGAACGGCTCGATCGAAAGCTCCCACGGTCATCTCAAGAACGCCCTTCATGATGCCCTGCTGATGCGAGGCACCACAGACTTCGATGATCTCACCTCTTACCGCGCCTTTGTCGACGAGATCGTCAGCCGTCGCAATGCTGCCCATGGCAGCGCATTGATGCGGAGCGATCCCATCTGCAGGCGCTGCCTGAGCGTCGAACCACGGACTTCGAAGAGATCGTCGTGACGGTATCCCGCACCGGTGGCTTCACCTTGCGCAAGGTCTTCTACACCGTGCCGTCCCGCCTGATCGGCCACAGGCTAAGAGTTCGCCTGTTCGATGATCGGCTGGATGTCTTTGTCGGAGGTACGCACCTGATGACGTTGCGTCGAGGACGTGGCCATGCTGATGGGCGGCACGACCAGGTCGTCAACTACCACCACGTCATCCATTCCCTGCGCAAAAAGCCGATGGCGCTCCGGGGCCTCGTTTATCGCGACAAGCTCTTTCCGCGGGAGGAATATCGCAGAGCTTTCGAGGCCCTCATCGAACAACTTCCTGACAAGCAGGCTTGCAAGGTCACTGTTGAGCTTCTGGCGCTGGCTCATGACCGCGGCTGCGAACGCGAACTTGCCGAAGAATTGGCCAGGACACTCGACGCCGGTGACCTACCCGATCTAGCCGCCATGCGAACGCTCTTCGGCCCGGATCCAGCCAGGCTGCCTACCGTTCATGTGCAGCTCGCATCGCTCAACGGTTATGAGGCCTTGATCGGGACGGGAGAAGCCGCATGAAGAACACCCACGTCATCGATGAAGCACGGCTCGGCATCATGCTCAACGAACTTCGGCTGCCGACAATCAAAACTCTATGGCCACAATTTGCCGAACAGGCGGATCGGGAAGGATGGCCAGCAGCTCGCTTCCTGTCGGCGATTGCCGAGCACGAGCTGGCAGAGCGTGCCCATCGCAGGGTTGAACGGCATCTCGCCGAGGCACACCTTCCGCCCGGAAAGACATTGGACAGCTTCGCCTTTGACGCTGTCCCCATGATCTCGAAGGCGCAGGTCATGGCAATTACCGCCGGCGACAGTTGGCTCGCCAAAGGAGCTAACATCCTCATGTTCGGTCCGCCCGGCGGAGGAAAGAGCCATCTCGCTGCCGCTATCGGCCTTGCGCTGATCGAGAACGGATGGCGGGTCCTGTTCACCCGGACAACCGATCTTGTGCAGAAGCTCCAGGTCGCCCGCCGGGAACTGCAGCTTGAGTCTGCAATCGACAAACTCAACAAGTACGATCTGCTCATCCTCGATGACCTCGCCTACGTCACCAAGGACCAGGCGGAAACGAGCGTGCTCTTCGAGCTGATCTCAGCGCGATACGAGTATAGATCGATCCTGATCACTGCCAACCAGCCGTTTGGAGAGTGGAACCGGGTCTTTCCCGATCCTGCCATGACGCTCGCAGCAGTCGACCGGCTCGTACATCACGCCACGATCTTCGAGATGAATGTCGAGAGTTACCGGCGCAGAACTGCACTGGAGGAAAAGCGCCAACGGGGTCGACCAGCTTCCTTCGCGACAATCAGAACCTCGGCGCAGTCTGTCGCGGAGCGGCAATCAGAAAACGAAGAAGAACTTGTCAGCGACAATCAGCGTGATAACTTGATCTCGACCGCGACCTAAGAATCTCATCCAGATTGTCGCCAGCGTCTCATCCTGATTGCCGCGCAATAGCCGAACCCTGCGGCGGCACGTGGAACGTGGAGGGCCTACTATGAGAAGTGGTGGATGATGACGGGCGAGCACCTGCACTCGGAGCTTGTCCACCTCCTGCCCGAATTGCGCAGTCTCGTTCCGCCCGCGCGCGTCTTCGACAAATCGGCATACTCGCCCTGGGTGGACGGAAGGCTGGATGGCCAGCTTCAAAGCGAGCGCGTCCGAACGCTGGTTGTGACCGGCGGTGAAACCGACGTCTGCGTAAGCGCCGCGATCTAGGGAGCCATCGACCTGGGCTACCAAGTCATCCTGCTGAAAGACGCCGTCTGCAGCGGCGCCGACGAGACTCACGACGCATCCAAGAAACTGCTGGGAGAGCGGTTCTCCGTCCAGTTAGAAATCATGGAGACGGCTGCTTTTTTGTTTCAGGTCCGCTAGATGAGACCTCTTTCCCGGACCTAAGTCCCTGGTGCGGAACTCCTTTACGCTTGACCACGTTTTCCTGAGCAGGGAGCACAGGAGATACCATGTCGAAGTTCTTTTCAAAATTCGCCACTGCCATCGCAGATCTCTCCGGCAAGCCTGGCACCTTCGTGCTGGCGGTCGCGCTCGTCCTTGCCTGGGCGGTCTCAGGCCCTTTCTTCGGCTATTCCGAGACCTGGCAGCTCGTCATCAACACCTCGACGACGATCATTACCTTCCTGATGGTGTTCGTCCTTCAGAATTCGCAGAACAGAGACGGCAAGGCGCTACAGGCCAAGCTGGACGAACTGATCCTGACGTCGCAGGCTCAAAACAAGTTTGTAGGCATCGAAAGGCTCGACGAGGAGTCCTTGCGCGAGATGAGCAGGACGCTTGCCGAAAAGGCGGAATGCGTCGAGGACGTCGCGGACGAAAAGGCGCAGCGCAACAACGCGTCTGCCTGACGCGCCTGGCGTTCGCAATTGCTGGGATTGACGTCGTATGAGGCATCGCGTGATCCGTGATGACGACGTCCGGCAACGGACCTAGCTCGAGTACCTCGTCGAAGTCTTTGTGCTTGGAGACACATGTAGTGGATCGATGCGCCCAAACAACCGGAGACAAGCGCCTGCATTTGCGCCACTAATCGGTCTCCGCGACCCTCGGGATCCGATCTCGCCCGCATAATCATCGACCGCTACCCCGGAATTCCGGTGATCCTGGCGACAGGCTACGGCGATCTTCCAAGCGATGAGGAATCGACGCTGCCGAGGCTCGCCAAACCGTTCGGACAGGCACAGTCGCAAAGGGCGCTCGTTGCCGCCGTCGCCGAAAGCTAGATACCGAAAGGCCGGGAACTGGTCCCGGCCTTGGCGCGTGGTGCCAGTACATCCGTGGTCACCGACGCTCATGACAGTTGGATTGTCAACTCGCGAAGAATTCAGCCCGCCTTCGGCTTCAGCGTGTCGAGATGATCGATATGCTCCTTGATCTGACCGCGAGCCAGCTTGGTGACGCTGAGGTGCACTCTGTCCTGACTAACTTTCAAGTAGTCCTCCTGGATCGTCAGCAGCTTCTTGTGTCCGTCGAGCTGCGCGGTAAGGTAGCGGCGTCGAACTGCCGGCCGGAAGCGTTCTTCAACTCGTCGAGAGACGCCTTCGGCGTCGAGCATCTTCTCGACATCCTCGTTCGACGGTGGCTTCAATGTACCTTCGGCCTTGCCGCCCATCTCCATGGACTTCAGGATGTCGGCAATCGTCTCCTGCCCCACTTCGCGAACGTGCGACGGCTGCGATCTTCAGCATGTTACGGCGGTTCATCGGATTCTCCCTGCTTGACGCGGTTGCTAATGCGCCGATTAACCTCCACGTCCGCGGTTCGTTCCGACCGCACCCTGGGAGCGCACCATGCTCGCTTCAAGGCCGTCCAGAGGCCGGCAGGGCAAACGCCAGGAGTAAGGGCGGACACCAGGCAGAAATAGGAAGGCGAGGCGGGACCGACGCGGCCAGAAGCGGGTTCAGTCATGGCAGCTTCCGACCGGCTCCGAGAATATCGGGTCCACATTGCTTCAGTCGGATGAGGACGCAGGCCAGAGCGAGGAGCGCCGCCATGCCGATAGCGGTTGCCGCTACATATGTTCCAGACTGGACGAGTCCGGCGAATAGGAACAGCAGCCCTGCGATAGCGCCGATAACGGAGAGTCTTGATAGCATGGGAACCTCCCGGTGACATTCCATGGGAACGTCGGAGAGACGAGAGGGTTTCCGTACGGCGCCGGACGAAGAGGATCGGAACGTCCTTGCGGTCGCGGGAAGCAGGATAGTCCGGGTATCGTGTGTAACTTTACCGGCGCGCGCGACTGGGAGACGCTCTGCTCTTGCCACATCCTTGGGGGGCATCGTCATCCTTCAGTCCGAAATTCGAAATGATCTTCTCGTCTCTTTCCGTCGATGCCTGGGCGCTGGTTCCACCTCCAGCCGATCGATCTACCTCGGGACTTTCAGATCGGTCACAAGGACAGCGCGATCGCCTATGACTACTTCCCGGAGGCCGGCGTCGCCTCAATGGTGCGGTGTCCCCTGTCGGCGAACGAGCGGAAGTCGGCCTTTGGCCGTGAGGGCGTCACCCCCTTGGCAACGATGGCCGACGCCAGCCGGCAGCCCTTCGAGTTCATGATGCAGGTTTCGGGTGGATGCTCTCCGGCGCTTGGTTGAAGAAAGCCGGTCATCGAGAGAGACGCTCGAGTCCTTCACCGCGCGTCTCTTCACGCAGACCGCATATACGGCGCTGTCAAATGCAGTGCACCACGTCGATGCGCGACTCGCTCGGTGGATCTTGATGATCGACGACCGTGTCGATGGCAACCACATCGACGTCACGCATGAGTTTCTGGCTGTCATGATAGCGTCCGGTCGCTCGGGCGTCACGGACGCGCTGCATGTACTCGAGGGAAAGCGCTTGATATACTCCAACCCGAGTTTGGTGACAGTCCGCGACAGGGCAGCGCTCGAAGAATTTGCGGGACCCGCATACGGACCGGCGGAGCGAGGCCTCGTCCATGAGCTCGCCTCATAGGAACGGGTCGGAAGCGATCCGCCGTTGCTGTTGTCAACTCCCGACGCTGTCGAACGGTCGTCTTCGAAGAAGGCCAGGTCGACGCTTTGGCACACCGTGCGCGACTGCATGATCGCGGCAAGCGCGTCTAGGAAAGCTTCCACTGCGTGCTCAAGTTCGAAACCAAGTTCGAGTCTTTACCCAATGCTGATCGCGGGCATTTTCTACGGAACGACGATGTTGGACAAAGCCGGCGAGGCATGCGAGACCATGGCGAACTTTACGAATTAGACGCAAATCGGCTCCCGGTGCTCGACAAGCTCGAGGACGTCGGCAAGCCTGGAAGCTTCAGAAGAATTCGCCAAGTCGCTCTGATAGGCGGCGGCGTTCCCATTTTGCGATCGGCTATTTGAAAGCGAGGATTGGCTGAAACCGCTGCATTTCGAGGTAATGCTTGGTTTCGTGATTAGGCATTTTTGCGATACGCGGGTCCGGTGTCGCGCTCGAGACAACCGAGCGCGTCTCACGCGAGAGCGTGGTCAATACGTGCGAGGTGGTTTTGAGGAACCTCCGCGCCAGGTTTCTCCGCAGCCGCGAGTTCCGCCAGAGTGAGGCCAGTTGCTACAGCAAGGTCTTCCAGACTGTAGCCTTTGGCGAGCCGCGCCTCGCGGCGATGAGATGCCGCGGTCTTGGGAGTGGAGATCTGCTCCATGTCTCGTCCGTTTCCGTTGTAAAATGGTCTTCAGTTTTCAGAGGCGACGCGTAGCTGTCGGAGGCGTTCGTTCTTCTCCTCGCGTCGTCTGCGTTCCTCTTCAGCGGCTTCGGCCGCGGCCTTGTTTGTTCGCTCGAATGCTTCCGCGCGTTCCTGCACGGTCAGAGTGCGTCTGATCCTGCTTACCATTGGAATGTTCCTTGAGGGTTTTCCCATATATGGGTGGATTGCCAAGCCGCTTCAACACCTTGAGCGAAGTGTCTGGTAGCGTACCGCCCTTGAGCGGGCGCTTGCGAAGGGCGCGATCGGCACCCATCTATGTCGGGCCACCCCATAATCGCGAAGCTCCGCAGATGTCCGCCGGCGTCCGCGTCGATGCTCGAGCGTCGGGTGAGAGGGCGGCTCCCCTTCTTCGGGTGAGCCCCCTCGGTCCATTTCAGCAATCCACGGAAAACCATGGCCTCTCACGATCACCTCGTCATATTCTTGCACGGCATCGGGGCGTCTGGCGCTCAGCTCATGCCATTAGCGTCATCATGGCGACCAAAGCTTCCGAACACCCGCTTCGTCGCTCCAGAAGCCCCGATGCATCATCGATATGGGCACCAGTGGTTTTCGACCGAGGGAAACCCTCTCGATGCAGCACGTATCCGAACCGCGCGCGAGGCCTTCGACGTTCTCATAAGCGACGTCGTCCGCAGGGAAGGTTTTGCCGAGGCTCATGACAGGGTTGCCTTCGTCGGCGTCTCGCAAGGTGCCATCGTCGCGCTCGACGCGGTTGCCTCCGGCCGCTGGCATGCCGGCGCGCTCGTCGCGTTCTCAGGTCTCCTTCCGCCGCAGCCGATTTCGCCCTCAGGCAAGAGCACGCCGATCCTGCTCGTTCATGGAGAGAACGATACGATCATACCGCCTATCGCTTCGAGGCTCGCCGCCGCGCAGCTCGGAACGGCCGGCTTCAAGGTCGAGCTGGACGTCGAGCGCGGAACGGGACACACGATCTCCAGCGCTGGCGCACAGAAAGCCCTGTCTTTCTTGAAGAAGAACCTTCCTTGAGCGAACCGCATGCCAACTTGACCGTTTTCCTTTGATGACCGACGAGCAACGCCAGCAATCTGGAGCAGACGAACCGTTACAGGAAACGGTGGCCTTCGCGTTCGACCGGATGACCGTCGCCAGGTTCCGGGAAGTCTTCCCGAACGCGCGGTGGAGCGACACACTCCAGGCATGGACGGTGCCCGGCAAGACGGCGCGCCGCCGCATCGATCGCTGGCTGGCCTCGGAAGATGCTCGGCACTCGCCCTTCGAAGAAGAAAGGGGGCGCGACGCCTATCAGTTCGAACCGATCCTCAGTTCATACCTGCAGGTCTACGACCGCGGCTTCCGAATCAAGACGCCGTTCTCCCGGACGGTCGTTGACGAGCTCCGTCAGATACCTTTCGCTCGCTGGAACGGCGACGACAAGGTTTGGGAAATTCCGTTCGCATCGTACGACGATCTTCAGCACCGGTGGGAGGCGATCGAAGAGGCGGCCAGGAGGGCAGAGCCCGAGGAGCGGCGCAAGCGTGCCGAAGCGCGTAAGGGCACCGAAGAGGAGGCGAAGGCACGGCGTCGCACTCAGGAGCGAAAGAAGCGTCGGTTGCCGGTGTCGAGGGACGACCTTCCTCCCATCAGCAGGCCCGTCGCGACCTCGGCATTCGGAATCGTTGTCATCACCGAAGTGACGGGCGAGATCGTCGATCCGGAAGAAGTCATTGAACACCACCCCGATGCGAGCGATGAACACGTCTGGGCCGAATGGCGCGCCGCCACGCTCGAGGAACTGGTGCACACCTGGCCGCTACGAGATCCACCGGGAGAATATGAGAAGATCCGTGGCTGGTGGCAGCCGACGCTAGACGAACTGCGGGATGCCAGAAGAACAGCGAAATCCCGCGAGCGACGAAAGTCCATTTCCCTGAGACCTGGCGAGGAAGCGTCCACAGGTCCTGAGTGACGTACCTTTCCCAGGCCTTTCGGGAAGCGACCTTCGAGGTCCGCCGGCCGCTTCCCGACTCCGAGCGTCCCGTCGCCTGGCGCTCAAGGAGTTCGTCACGATACGCCTCAACAGCACATCACTGTATCGGGGTGATGAAACTCGTATGAAGAGTTGCAGTACGGCCGCACCCAAAGTTCGTTTGATCGGGTGAAAAGCGAGACGGTCCGGGCGGTTAGGCTGTGGGCGGGCTGTGGATATCCTGTGTGCATAGAAAGATGAATGAACCCGTCGTTCCGGCTCCGTTCATGACGCGCTTGCTCGACCACTCCGACTCGGACGAAGTTCTCCTCAACCAATCTCTGGCCTCCGCCGCAAACGTCGCCGGGATGGTCAGGGCGCTCCCCATCGGGTCGAGCGCCCCTTTTTTTAACCGCTTCCTGGTGACACGCTCTCGTCGCACTTGTCGGGCAACGCTCCGGCGCCGGGCGTCTTGCTCTCGTCTTGCAAGTGCTCCTTGTCATGAGGACCCGCAGCCGGTTGATCCTGACCGTCGACTGGTTTCTCGCCGGTCTCCTCGATCGCCTGCTGGGCTTTCGTGTCCTTGTCCATCTCGCTCTCCTTGCCGTGGTTAGAGAAAACCCGCCGCGCCAGAGAGAGTTCCTGTCGACAAGCAAAAGCGCGCGTATCGACGGTTAAATGAACCCGGATCGGCGCCTTGACGCCCGCCGGTTCGGGGAGGTGGGACGTTCCCGCCGGACGCCGCTTCAGTCACGCGGTTGGCGGTTGAAGGCTCGCGCTTCAACCTTCTTGACGAATACCCGCATTCACTCTGATCTGAGCGTATCCGATATGAACGAGATGCGCGGACCGCGTCGGAGGACACAGCCTCGCCCGCCGAACTGTCTCATTCCCGGCGAAACGGAAGGCCCTGACTGAGGACGCCCCGAGTTGACGCCGGGAAGTTTGCTCGCGATTGAACGTTTCTTCCCCTTGCCCCACCTTGCTTGGTTTCCACGGGCCACTCGATCACACAGGTGTTGACTCCAGTTGGGATTAGAACAAATAAAGAACACTATCATTGTTGGTGCGACATCATGTTGGACAAAGTCAAGAAACCCGCAACAACGAAAACGGCTTTCGACATGGTCGGCGCTTTCGTTGGAGGTCCGGCAGATCAACGACTTGGCATTTGCAAGACGTTGCTTCCGCGCCGGTCACGTCGCAGGAGCGAAGCCAGGCAAAAGTAAATTTACTTTTCTTGCGGGCCGGCTGGTCATCTCCGCGTGGGCGACGAACAGCAAAGACGCGGCGAGGGACGCCGCCATCGAACTTGACTACCGGATGGCAAAGGCTGGCAAGCGGCCGCCAGCGACCGGTTGGAAGTTGACGCCCGTCGCTGACAACGCCTGAAATCCATCCCTTCAAACGCTTACGGCTCTGGACGGTAAAAGCCGCGGCCGATCAGGGACAGGTTCTCGTCGTGACCTGCAACTTATGCAGGGTGACACATAACTATCTGCCGGCGGATATCGAGGAACTATGCGGCAAGGTGATGCCATTCGGGATGATACAGGTAGAGGTTGACCATCAGGCCCCTGGCTTCTCGCAGTTCTTCCTCCCATCCCGACTTATGAATTATCAGCGTTTGTAGGACGCTTTCGGAAAACCCAAGATCGACGGCTAGATCAAGATCACTGTCCTCCCGTGCGGTGCCTCACTCGACTATCGAAGAGGTGGACGGCTTCTACGAGTGGATTCCGTTCGGCCCACCGTGCAACAGCGGCGAGCTGTTCGTCGTTAATGTCCATGTCCGCCCCCTGCTGAACTTAGCTGCCCGGAACGGGCGAATTGCAAAGGGTGCCCATTGCTGGGCACCCTCCGGTTACCAGAAAACGTGAAGGATAGCTGCTATACCGAACAGGCAGGCTGCTACGTTCACGTTGACCTTCACAGTCACAGAGGTGCGTTTCCACATGGGAAAGCCCTTTCTGGACCACGCCGGCGCAGCCCATGAGGGTTGCGGTTAAGCACCGTCGAAAGACTTGTACCCGGCTTTCACGGCAGCATCGGTCCATCGTAGACGACTGCAGACCGTCTCAGATGGGCCGCGTTCGACCTGGCACGGTTTCACTTGGCTGTCGGGCACCGCCCAAGGGAGCTGCTACATCGGACCAAACGGCCCCTGCGGTGGTGTCCAAATCGAGTATCCACCTGGTCGATCAGGACGGGGTCGGCATGGCGGCAGGGTGAAGATGTAAGGTATCACGGCAGTTCCGAATCGCGGGTCGGATTCAGACTGCCGGCAAATTCAGGCGCTGGACGCTTGCCACATCAATGGCAGTGATAGTCGCCTGTCTTGTGGTTGGTATGGCACCCGTTCTTATCGAGGCCGCCGCCGTGCGCAAAAGCGCTGACTGAAGACAAAGTGATTGCGGTCGCCGCGAGAGCGATTTTTAACGTTTTCATCGGTTGAGTTCCCCACCCAGTTACACCTTCAGTGAAGCACGCGCTCGACTAGAAGTCGAATCGATATCAACCGCTGATACACGGTGTGTTGATGGATGGTAAACGGTCGGCGGAGAAGATGCCCCGCTATCTCATCTGCCTGAAAGCTGCCCACCCGCACGCCGCACCAACAGCTATTCCCATCGCAAGGCCGATCCGACTAGTGCCGAATAAAGTTGTTCCGAGAACCACACCTAGACCGACGCCTATACCAATACCTAAAGCCATCGTTCGTTGCGGTTATTGGCCGCCCTCACTTTCGGTTGGTGATCTCGGCGGTCCTGGCTCGACTTGCCCCGGCGTAAAGAAAGCCATGTACGCCACCGCTATGATCATCGCGACAACGAAGATAGTCAGCACGAATTTGATCATGCCGTGCGTGGCTTTTTGATCTGTGTTGCTCATGCGACTACAACATAGCCGCAGTATAGAAGTTCCGGCCGTTCGACATGCTAGCTGGTTAGCTGCTTAACGACGTCATCGATCGACTCCCTGACGGGATAATAGCTCGGCGAGGCATCTTTCCCCAGCACACTGACGTAAATGTGGGTGCTGCTGGTGAACGCCCTGATGGCGACCACATGCTCCGGATTGATGAAGATAATCGGATCGTTAGTGCCCGCGTAGTGGAACGGCACAAGTCTCATCTTGTCCTCCCCAGGTTAGCCCCATCCGCACTGAACGACCAAATGCACTGTTTGTTGCTGCGCATCTGAATTTTAGAAGGACAAAAATGATGGACCCTTCGATTGCTCCGGCCTCGCGGGCCGCAGTGGTGACGCCGAACGATACCGCCATGGTCGGTGCGCGCGCCCTCTACATCGGTACGGCGGGTGACGTAGCCATTGCGCCGCGTCGGGACATGGATCCTGTCATCTTCAAGAGCGTGCCGGCCGGGACGATCCTGCCGGTTCACGCTGCCATCGTGGCGCTGACCGGGACTACGGCATCCAACATCATCGCGTTATTCTGATGGAGAACGGCAAGAACGTCCCGCTGAACGAGATCGGGATACTGGGTAGCGCCGCGAAGGTGTCGCGATCCATCTTCATCACCAACCATCCCGCCGATCAGAGGGCAGGGGCTCATGACAGGCAGACCAACCGAAAGGAGGGCGGTGACCATAGGCGGCTCGACGAGCAGGCAAAGCAGATCCATCTGCTCGACATGACTGTAACAGTCAGCAGCAACGTCGATGGGCAGATCCGCGAGGAAATCAAAACCCTAAAGGACACCGTCGAGAAGAACCACGAAGCTGTCGCCCCCACTCTTGAGGAGTGGAAAAAAATGAAGACCCTCGGCTATGGCATTCCAGGGGCTGATCGCGTTCGCGGGCCTGACCATTGGCGGCATCATTGCCTATGCCAGCGATGGGGCAGTGGCGGCGCTTCGGCATTGGTTGAAGATTAACTGATTGCTCGCGATTTGCCCGGCGGATCAAAAAGAAGCTCCGTCGAAACGGGGCAGTTTGGGAAAGGGCGGATCGCACAGGCTGAAGGAAGGGATGGCGGCCGGCCCCGGGATTGGGGCCACCTGTGCGATCCTGTGGCCTAACAATAAATTGCCGGAAATGTTCCGGTGCGGTTCCGTACAAGAGTTAGAGAGCGGATCACCCCCGACCTGGCGTGGCTGAGGTTTATTCCCGGGGCGCTGTTCAAATCATACGGTTGTGGTGATTTTTGTTTAAATGCACGGGAAGAACCGACGGCTGTCCCGGCGGTGCAGCTCATTAGGACGCCCGACCGCCTGATGCTCTTGCGAATGCCAGGCCGCACGGGGGGAGAACCCTTATGCCTAAAGGGGGTTACATCAGCGCGGAGGAGCCATGGCTCGGTAAACGAGTTTGATCTCGTTGATCAAAAAATGCCCCGCCGAGGCGGGGCAAGTTCGGTGGCCTTAGAGGAACACACCATTGCGTTCCTTCCAGTCTAACAACCAAGGGGCACGCCCGGTTCCCGATACGCTTTTGTACCGATCCTCCAGGGCTTAACTGCCCAGAGAAAGAAAATCCCCGAAAGAACGGGGCTTAGGTAGGGGTGTGGTTTCTAGGCAGAAACGCATCGTGGCGTTGCTACAACTACATTGCATGATCGGGGTATTTTAGCAATTAATAATACTTCGATTCCCCAGCTCTTCGCTGAAATTAAGCATAATATGTGCGGTTGCGCGCTGAAGGAAAAAGTAACTTCAAATTACAGTTATGCTGAGTATTATTCGGTAGGCCCCTCAGCGATTACTTGCTAACCCCAAGCATAATGTCTCCTGTGCGTTGGGCGGCCTCCTACATCGCCTCGGGCTCCGTGCGGTCCCTTGTCGACCATGTTTTCGCCGACCATGCAATTCTACCGTTCAAAAAAGCCCCGCTTTAGAGCGGGGCTAAGGTTGAGGTTTACGACCGGCCGCACGGCGAAGTGTCGGTGGCTGGAGTTATAACAAATCTCCGCACGGCCTACGCTCCTACGATCAACACCTGCCATTTGTTCCCGCCCCGACGATTTTTATCGGCCTTTTGGCCGACCATGCAATTCCAACAATTTTTCGTAGTGCTCCTCGACCCTCCGGCATGCCTCCCGGGATGTTGTCTCCCATCCGCTGTGAGGCACGATATGCTCTCGCACCCAAGGGACGTGAGTGGCGTTCCACTTCCACATCCCCATCTCGCCGTGGCTCGTTTGGTCTAGCTGGATGCGGCCGAAGGACTGCTCGCCGTCGAACCCGCTGAAGTCTTGGTGTCCTTCTCCCGGCCAGGTCTCGCGCCATTTGTATTTTGGTTGATACTGATCTGGCACCGGGTAGCCTCCGACCGTCGAGCGTGTCGCTAAATGTTCTCGACTTAGGCGGAGTCAATAACACGAATTGGGCAATTGCTTTTTAAGGCATTGCTGATGGGATGGCGGCATGACAAAGCCGCCGAAACCAAAGCCGCTCCTGCAGTATGCTGACAAGCCGGTTCGATCCCGGCCTCGCAAGCCACGAAATCCCGCACAGCCGAACCTTCCCCTCGACCCCATGCCGGATCGCATCGATCCATGCCTTGCTCTCCTGAAGCCGAAGCCGCCCAAAGGGCCGCAATGGGCCTTCGAAGTGAAATGGGATGGCTATCGCCTGGCAGTGCACATCGAGCCGACGGGCATTCGCATCTTGACGCGCGGCGGCCACGACTGGACGGATCGCTTCCCGGCAATCAAACAGGCGGCATTGTGGCTTCCCGTCGGTTCTGCAATCCTCGACGGGGAGGCTGTGGTTTGAGAAAGGCCGGTCGGATTTTGGCCTGCTGCAACAATCGCTCGGCGGGCGGGGCGGCAAGAAGAGCTCAAGCGACGCCATCTTCATGGCCTTCGATCTGCTCTATTTCGACGGCCATGATCTCAGAAATTCCGAACTCGACGTGCGCCGGCATCTGCTTGAGGATCTGGTGCCGGCCTGCGAGCAGGGCAATATCCGGCTCTCGGAGGAGATCGTGGCCGATGGCGATCAGCTGCTGGCAACGCTTGCGAACACGGGTTGGAAGGGATCATCGCCAAGCGGCGGGACGCACCCTATCGCTCCGGCCGGCTCGGTGACTGGCTGAAGATCAAATGCATGCAGAGCGACGGCTTCGCAATCGTCGGATACGAGAAGTCAACGGGATCGTTCGGAGGCATCGGCCGATTGCTGCTCGCCGCGCGCCAGGGAAACGAGCTCGTCTATTTCGGGGGAGTGGGGACCGGCTTTAACGAAACGATCCGCCGCCGAGATCCGCGAGCAAATGGACAAGCTGATCATTGGCAAGCCCGCGGTCGATACCGGCAGGAAGCGAAACGCAGTCTTCGTCCGGCCGGAGCTTGTTGCCGAGATTGAATATCGAGCCTGGACCCACGACGGCAAGCTCTGGCATGCGTCATACAAGCGGCTGCGCAACGAGCAGGATTATGCGGCCGTTTATGAGATCGAATAAGATGTGAAGCAGGGCGATTCGATGGGCTGCGCCGTGGGATCACGAGGGAACAATCTTTACCCCCACCACATGGCGCGGAGCCGTGCGTCTTCGGCAAAAGCGGGAATGGCGCTTCCGGCACCAAGGGCGAGACCGGCGGCCGCACCGGCTGAACCAATCAGGAATGAACGGCGATTAACCTAAATTGATAATCCTCCTTGTCCCGATTCCCCGCTGCCATCCTCCAATGGCGTTATCGGGCACTTTGTGGAGATTACGAAAAAAAATTCGGTGAAAGCAAATGTGGATTGCCGGAGCAATAGGACGTTAATGGCCACATCCAGAGGCTGGGGAGTATGGCCAAGCGCATTTATGCGTAGCGATGTGATTTCATTGTCTCAAGTCCAATTGCTCGAGGCAAACGGCCGCAGCGGCTTGAATTCCACCGCCTGCACAGCGCCCGACGAGGTCATCATCTTCGCCCGCTTTTGGGCGAGATTCGCCCACCACTTCGAGGTGGTCCGGATCTGATCAATGCCATCAAGTATACGAAGCATGTGCCGGGCTTCCGCAGCCTCCATTGTTACGAGTGGTATGCCATCCAGTCGTGCCGGTGCATCAGTTGCATTATCGATTATGGCCCAACTGGTATCACTCGCGTTCAAACGATAGTTGCTCGCCATTTTGTCCCTCCGGTGAAATGGCAAGATTGATGCAAAATTCCCGATGCGCACATCTGGCAAAAGGGATTGGCTCCACCACCAAAAGGCGAATCGGCTGTTTGAACGTTAAATCGCCGGTCCAGCAGGGTCTCGTTTCAACCCGCGACGTGATGCGGTGCCGCGCAGTCGAAATGGCTCCGCACCGCAACCCGCCGCTAGCGAACCAACAACAGCAACCAAAAACCGCTGGAGCGAACTCAAAACTGGATAAAACTTGGGGGCAAGGTCAACGACAATCGCGAATTGGCTGACAACCACGCGCTCATGCTTGCCGCCAACGCCGACTTCGACAGCGGGCTGACGGTCCTGAAGAAAAAGCGCCCTTGACTCCTTCACCAAAAAGAACAAAATAGCAACATTCCTGCGGCAACCTGATATTCCTATTCCAGCGTGGAGGATTTGGCATGCCCACCATTGTGTACAGAAACGATCAGAAAATCTCGCCACGCGATGTCATGAGATTCGCGGTCTACGCGGAGCACGTCAGCAGACAGTGCTATGACGTTTTCGAGGAAGACGGGTCGAGGTCTCGATCAGAAGCTCTTTCCCGTCGAGCGCAGGCCGTGTCTGATTCACTCGATTTTGGAGATGAACCACACTTCTTGGCGGAGGCGACGAAGAAGGTTCTCGCCCTTCGAGATATGGTCTCTGGCATGTGCTTCGATACGTTCGGAGAGCGCGGCCATATGGGCAAGTCCATGGACCTTCTCGGCATGGCCCGGGACGTGGACGAAGTGCTTGAAAAGTTCGTTATCTACCATCTTTCCCCGGAGGAGTTGGAAGCGGCAGAGACGGAATGGGCACATGAATCCCAGTTCCATGCGAAGATCGAAGGGGACAATTTGACGCGCGATGGGCCGGGCACCGGGGCGAGCGCTGGAAATCCTGCCGCCTCATGATCCCCAGACTTTCGGCATGAGAGCGGCGGCCGGCAGTATGGACTGCAGGGCTGGCCAGAAAAGCCCTCAGATATCAGCTGGCCGTGACGCGAAGGGGATCTCTGTAATAAAAAAAGCCCCGCCTGGGCGGGGCAGTTGACGGGCCTTAGAGGAACACACCATTGCGTTCCTTCCAGGCCAACAACCAAGGGGCAGGCCGGTTCCCGGTACACTTTTGTACCGATCCTCCAGAGCTTAACTACCCAGAGCAAGAAAAATCCCCGCAAGAGCGGGGCTTAGATAGGGGGGTGGTTTCTAGGCAGGAACGCATCGTGGCGTTGCTACAACTACTTTACATAGCCCTCCTACGTGAGCAATGAATAATATTACTTTCCACAGGTTCGCTCAGAAATTAATCAAATATCGTACGATTTCGCTCAGAAGGACAAAGTCTCTTCAAATTACACGCGCACTGAGTATTATTCAGTAGGCCGCTCAGCGATTACTTGCTAACCCCAAGCATAATGTCTCCTGTGCGTTGGGCGGCCTCCTAACCTCTGATCGGCTTCGCTGTCGCGAAATCCATGCCTTGACCTGCCCTTCCTTGAGTAGCTTCTGACGGATCTCTTCATCATTCTCGCAGTGACGCCGATGACCGCGCGCAATGCGCCTTCTTTAGAACGTGATCACATGCGATGATGGGACATCATCCGCCATCGACCCAGGCGCGGATGGCTAAGAGAACCCGATTGCTCTTGCCTGTACAGGAGCAATGGCTGGATGGCTCGCTACTTTTTCAACGTTCATGACGGCATCTCGATTCCGGACACTCTGGGCTCGGAGCACCCGGACCTGCAGAGCGCCCGTACCGAGGCTGTGGAGACCATAGCCGAGCGGCTGCGGGGCGCTCTGTTGACGAAGGGTGACGTTTCTGCGTGGCTTATGAACGTCACCGATGAGCGCGGCTTTACCGTCATTGTTCTATCCTTCACGGCAGCCGTCCAAATCGTGGATCATGTAAATGTCGCTGTGCAAGTGCCTGGCGCATTGTAGAAATGTCAAAACCGCACAGACGGCTTAGCCCCTCTTGGCCTGTACTAGTGCTTTGACCCATAAGCTTAACATTGCTGACGCGTCCCCGTGACGTCGACATGAGATCGGGCTCAATCCCGCCGGAGGCTGGGCTATGTCCGACTTTTCGCAGTCTGATGTTCGAAACCTACTTCTGAGAGCGCTCGAGCCCGAAGCGTTCGATCTGCTGCGGGCCGCGATGCAGCCGGTAGCGCTTCCGGTGAAATTGGAAGTGATCGCGTCGGATGTGCCAAGTGAGGCCGCCTACTTCCTGGAAAGCGGCTTGGCATCAGTCGTTGCCACCAACTCCGATGACGAATCCGTGGAGGTCGGGCATGTCGGATATGAGGGCATGGCAGGGTCTCATGTGCTGCTGAAGGTCAACCAAACTCCGAACAGGACCTTCATGCAGGTCGAGGGGCACGGAATTTCGGTGCCGGTATCCGCGCTTCTTTCCATGGCGGAACGGGTTCCGTCGGCCAACGACCTGCTTCTCAGATATGCGCATTGCTGCGATTTGCAGCTTGCCCATTCCGCCCTTGCCAATGCCCGCTACAACATGCCTGAACGGCTGGCGCGATGGCTGCTGATGTGCCACGACCGGCTGCGGGACAAGAATCTGCCTCTCACCCACGAGTTCCTCTCGCTTATGCTCGGCGTCCGGCGTGCGGGGGTCACCAATGAAATTCACATCCTCGAGGGCGTGCACGCCATCAAGGCCACGCGCGGGAATATTCGGATCCTGGACAGGCCGAAGCTGGAGGAGATAGCCGGTGGCTCCTATGGTGTTCCTGAGCGCGAATACGAACGGCTCGTCGGATTTCCCATCAGGCAGGCTTGAGCTCAGAAAAAGCTGCAGCTTCTCTCATGCGTCGCTGCAACTGGTTAGGCCTGCGGGACGGGGACGAGCTGACATCAGCCATAGCAGATAGTTCAGCGATAAACATTTCCCGAACGTAGTGCTGCCGTTCGCAATGCCTCGATTTGATATCTCTCGCAGAAGTACGCCGCCGTCTTGTTGTAGATGTAGCGGCCACAAAACTGGTACGTGACAGCCGCCAACTTGTGGTTCATATGAATTGGATGACAATGTTGCTTGTCAAAACTCGGAGAGAATGGCGCATGCGTAGAATTCTATTAACTGGACTATCCGTATTGTTTCTCGGAGCGCAAGCTATTGCTGCTACCGCGATGACTGGAAAAGAGCTTCAAGCTCTGCTTTCGGACGGCAAGGTGATTGTGCTGGGCGGGCCAAAAGAAGGCTACAACGGCGAGCTTTCGGTTCTCAAGGACGGTACCGCACATGGTTCGGTCAAACTCGATTCCGGAGATGTGATCACCATTGACGGCGTGTGGCACATTACTGGCAACAAGTTCTGCCGCACGTGGAAGGGCGGAACGGACGCTGGGAAAGAGGTATGCGAGACCTGGAATAAAACAGGTCCTAAGTCGGTTACCGTGTTGAACGGAAAAGAGAATATCGGCAAGAACTCCTGGAAGTAGTGTCGAGCAAAGGCGCTATCAAAGCTCGGCCGCCTCTAGCTCCACCTGAGCACCTGTTCCTGTTCGTAAGATTATGAGGGAAGTGCTCTAAGCACCACCAACGAGTCGGCCCAGAAGGGGGCGGGATTGTCGGTGTCGCTCATCCAACCTCCTGGAGTGTCGAAGCCGATGGGCCGAAACGCCAAAAAAAGCCCCGCCTTAGGTAGGACGGGGCGAGTTTGGGTTGCGGTGGGCCGCACATTGAAGTGTAGGGTGGCTGCCATATCAAATCTCTGCACGACCCGACTCCTTACGATCGGCGGAGCCGAATTGTTCCCTCCCGACAGATTTTTTATCGGCCTTGCGGCCGGCGATGTGATTCCAGCAGTTTTCATAATACTCCTCGACCCTCCGGCATACCTCCCGGGACTGCACTTCCACCGCTGGCAATACATCAAAAGGACGCCCCCTGATCGTCCTTTGAGCAATCTGGCAAAAGCGCATCGTCAGGACTAAGCTGTACGAGTTCGTGTTTTGGAGCAGCGCCATGGAGCTGGTCGTCGAATACTGCCTGCACAAGCTTGGAGGCTTTTTTTACAAAACTTACTATCTCAATGGTGAGGCAATGGCGCTCAGTTTCGCCATTTCCATTGGCCTGGTTCTGACGGTTTTCGCGGTGGAACTCACCTATGTGGGGTTCGGCAATTCGGGATTCCGTCGGGTTTTCTTCGAACGCAGCAAATCCACAATCACCGATATCGTCTATTTTGTCCTTCAGGCGACGGGAATGATTACGCTATTCGCGGCGCTTGCGTCATTTGGTCTGTCCTATGCCATCACCCGCGCGGCTCGGGATGCCCCCCACCTGGACCTTGCCGGGAGGCTGCCAAGCTGGGCACATGTTCTCTTGTTCCTAGTCCTGTCGGACTTCTTGAGCTACTGGCAGCATCGGTTGATGCATCGGCTGCCCGTACTATGGCGGCTGCACGAATTTCACCACGCAGCCGAAGAGTTCAACGCGCTGACTTCGTCGCGGGAGCATCCGCTGGAGAAGGCCATAAACATGGCCATCATGGTCGTTCCGGCGCTGCTTATCGGCCTGCCAACGGCCGAATTCGCCTTCGTGACCATCACCTTTGGCGCCATTGGCCTGGTCAAGCACAGTGCCATTCCCTGGCATGGCTGGTTTGGCAAATACGTGATCCAGTCACCACGCGACCACTTCATCCATCACTCCCGAGTGCGGGAACATCACGACAAGAATTTCGCCAATTATTTCCCGATCTGGGATCATTTGTTCGGCACCTATTACGAGGGCGATGCAGACGGTGCAAAGCTCGGTCTGGACCGCGACTACTTCAACCAAACCGATCCGTTCCGTGAAAGCATCGCCACAGAAATCCGTTTCTTCCAACGCGCGGGGCAAGCTGCCAAGGCCAAGTGCGGCATAAGCCTCATAAGCGGAAAACCTGCCTCGCCGCAGGGGCTGTCGGGCCCGGAAGAGCGCCGGTAGCGCGAAGTTGGCATCGCTCTGTTGTGATAAGCGGCAGCTTTCGGGAATCCAGGAACTGGCTCCGAATGACAGGAATGGGTCGATTCCAGCCGCCGCTTCCGCTCCAACGAACCCGGGTTTAATGCGTTGATGTGGAGCCGATCGCAAAGCCGTTAGAAGGGCCCGCATAATAAATACCCGTGCAGAAACCTATAGCCGATAAACTGTCGGCCCTCGGGCTCAAACATATCAACATGGTCGGTAGATACGCACCACACTGCCGGATTTGTCGCACGTGGGGAACTCCGACCGCTGCGCGATCCGTCAATCCCCGATGGGCATGGCGCGTGAAATCTTATGCAGGTATCTGCTCCGTTGCTACTCAGACCCCTTCTCGTCTTAGCCGAATGTCAATAACACTTATTAGGCAATTGCTTTTTAAGGCATTGCTGATGGGATGGCGGCATGACAAAGCCGCCAAAACCAAAGCCGCTCCTGGAGGATGCTGACAAGCCGGTTCGATCGCGGCCGCGCAAGCCGCGAAATCCTGCCCAGCCGAACCTCCTCCTCGACCCCATGCCGGATCGCATCGATCCATGCCTTGCTCTCCTGAAGCCGAAGCCGCCCAAAGGGCCGCAATGGGCCTTCGAAGTGAAATGGGATGGCTATCGCCTGGCAGTGCATATCGAGCCGACGGGCATTCGCATCCTGACGCGCGGCGGCCACGACTGGACGGATCGCTTCCCGGCAATTCAACAAGCGGCCCTGTGGCTTCCGGTTGGCACGGCAATCCTAGATGGCGAGGCCGTGGTTCTCGACGAGCAGGGCCGGTCGGATTTCGGCTTGCTGCAACAATCGCTGGGCGGGCGGGGCGGCAAGAAGAGGTCAAGCGACGCCATCTTCATGGCCTTCGATCTGCTCTATTTCGACGGTCACGACCTCAGAACTTCCGGACTCGACATGCGCCGGCATCTGCTCGAGGATCTAGTGCCGGCCTGCGAGCTGGGCAATATCCGGCTCTCGGAGGAGATCGAGGCCGACGGTGATCAGCTGCTGGCAAGCGCCTGCGAACACGGATTGGAAGGTATCATCGCCAAGCGCCGGAACGTGCCTTATCGCTCCGGCCGGCTCGGCGACTGGCTGAAAATCAAATGCGTCCAGAGCGACAGTTTTGTGATCGTCGGCTATGAGCGATCCACAGTTGCGCGAGCTGGGATCGGGCGGCTGCTGCTCGCCGCGCGCAAGGGAAACGAGCTCGTCTACGTTGGGGGCGTTGGAACCGGCTTCAACGAACGTTCCGCCGCGGAGCTCCGGGAGCAGATGGACAAGCTGATCATCAACAAGCCCGCTGTCGATACCGGGAGGAAGCGAAATGCCGTCTTCGTCCGTCCGGAGCTGGTTGCCGAGATCGAATATCGGGCCTGGACGCATGACGGGAAGCTACGGCACGCGTCTTATAAGGGGTTGCGCGAAGCCGCTGATCAACTGGCGATTTATGAGTTGGACGACATACGCTAAGGTCCAACACCGGCCAGTCGAATGCGTCTCGTCGCTCGGCAAACAGCCCCTCAGTCGTTGCTAGTAACTTCCACTTGATCGCTTCTGTTCGGCCTTTTGATTCTCTTGGCTAGCAAAACGGTCGACGAGATCCCACCGCTCAGCATCTTTAGAAAAAGTATATTGAAAAAGGTGAGGGAATACGCATTTCCGACAACTGTTGTCGAAGCGCCTGCACCGTAGATCGGCAAAGGGATGAGAATAATTAAAACAACGAAGGTGAGCAAATATACCAAGTCCGTTTTAAAAAAGTTTTTTAGATCGGCAACTATAATCTCTCGGCTCAATTGCGAGGAAATTATATAAACCGAAAACAATAGTGTCTTCACGACCGTAAAGGTGATCAGAGAAAACGAAAGACATGTGTAAAGGGCGACCTGTTCTGGATGGTTTTCGGCCAGCCATGGCAGTTCATAGTAGTATTTGGGTAGAATAACCAACATGTATCTTAGTTGCGGGGCGATGTAATCCAGTACGGATCCTCTGGTCAGCCAAAGAAACAAGATCGACATAGACAAATAGCCATATCGAGGGGCGGACCGCTAATATGGCTCTCATATCGTTTGATAAAGTTCTGATTTTGAAGGCGAAAGAAAAGATCAACCCCGGCAAAACTTTTAAACATCATTTACGTTCAGCCTTTTGCCCCGAAACAATGCCTGAAAAACTCGATCGGGGGCGGGCACTTCGTAGTGGGGGTGGGCGGATTCTGTCAAGTATAACGCCCGTCAACCATTCCCATCAACATCGCCGTCCTCGTCGAGGCTGCGCACCGGCAGATAGGTGTTCTTCTCCATCCACTCCCGAACGATAAACCTGATCGTGTCGTTGCGCGTCATGCCGAGTTCGCCGGATAGGTCTCGCAAAGCTGCGTCCGTATCATCTTCGAAGGTGATCGATCCTGCATTGCGCAATAGGAGCGCGGCGCGACGAAGCAGGATTTGTAAGTCCGGCCGGGAGATGTCCGCAATCCGGTCGGCGGCGTCCTCAAGCAGAGCAGCGGTATCAGGTGTTTTCATGTGCGCCTCCAGCCACGTCATCTTGCCGCTTGTTGCTGCCAAGCATCGAGCCCAGCCTCGGTGAGCATGTATTTGCGAGTCACGGGAGACTCCTTGCTTAATACCCGTCCATGCGCAAAATTCTGGACACAAACTGGCGATATGGCCATTTAAATGAACAAAACTTGACTTCACACCAAGCGCCATGGCATGATGTCCGCAAGGACGGGAGCAACTCTTGTCCACTCAGATGAACAACATGGGTCATAACAGTGCCCCGTCAGAGAAGCTACTCCAGAGTGACGCATCAGGCGCTCGCCATGCTCGGCAAGCTGATCCGCGTCGGGCGCGCCGAGCGCGGCCTGACCGCGCAGGAACTGGCCGACCGTGCCGGCATCAGCCGGACGACATTGTCCAGCATCGAAAAAGGTGCGCCCGGTCCTGAGATCGGCATCGTCTTTGAAGTAGCGTCCCTCGTGGGCATGCGCCTGTTCGACTATGACGAGCGCAGTCTCCAGATGCACAATACCCGTCTCGATGAAAAACTGGCCCTGCTGCCCAAGAGTGTCCGCCACACGGTGAAGGAGGTCGATGATGACTTCTAAGGCGGACGCCACGGAAGCCTTTGTCTGGATGTGGCTGCCGGGGGCAACGGAACCGGTGGTGGCGGGCCGCCTCGACCAGAATGGCGAGCGCCTGCTCTTCACCTATGGCGCCAGTTACCGCCGCCGCGAAAACGCCATTTCCGTCTATGAGCCGGAGTTACCGCTCCAGGAAGGCATTATCGCGCCGATCAACGGCCTGTCGATGGCGAGCTGCATTCGCGACTGCTCGCCCGATGCCTGGGGCCGCCGGGTTATCATCAACAGACTGACGGGCAAGAAGCCCGACGCTGCCGGCGTGCCTGAGATCAGCGAACTTACCTATCTGCTCCAGTCCGGCTCCGACCGGATTGGTGCTCTCGATTTTCAGGCCTCGGCAACTGAGTATGTCCCCCGCCATGCCGCACAGGCATCGCTCGACGAACTCATGGAAGCTGCCGCCCTCATCGAAAAAGGCGTCCCCCTGCCATCGGCGCTCGAAATAGCCCTCAACCATGGCACCTCGATCGGCGGCGCGCGCCCCAAGGTGCTGATCAATGACGGGGCGAAGAAATTCATCGCTAAATTCTCGGCAACCAACGACACCTACAGCGTGGTGAAGGCCGAATTCATCGCGATGAAGCTGGCAGCCGCCTGCGGGCTAAACGCGGCGTCCGTGGCGATGACCCGCGCCGCGCAAAAGGACTTGCTGCTGATCGAGCGCTTTGACCGCACGCACACAACGGATGGCTGGAGGAGGCACGGCATGGTCTCGGCCCTGACCATGCTGGGCCTTGATGAGATGATGGCGCGCTATGCCTCTTACGAAGACTTGGCCGAGCTGATCCGTCGCCGCTTCACGGCACCCAAGGATACCCTCAAGGAACTCTACGGGCGGATTTGCTTCAACGTGCTGTGCGGCAACACCGACGACCATGCCCGCAATCATGCCGCCTTCTGGGACGGCCGAATGCTCACTCTGACGCCGGCCTATGATATCTGCCCCCAGAGACGCACGGGTAACGAGGCCACGCAGGCCATGCTGATCAAGGGCGATGGCCGCGCCAGCACCCTCGCCACCTTGCTAGCTAGCGCGCCGGATTATCACTTGAAAGAGGCGGAAGCTGCCGCGCTGATTGAAAACCAGGTCACGATGATTGCCGCAAACTGGCCAGCGGTCTGCGCGGAAGCCGAGCTGAGCCCCGTGGACCGCAACCTGTTCGCCGGACGTCAGTTTCTCAATAGCTATGCCTTTGAGGGGCTCGAAGGTCAAAAAGCGCTGAAGGATGCCTTTCGCGCCGCACGGGATGCGCTGATCGCGGCCGGAGGCGCTTGACGATGACAGCGCGACAGCAGCTCAAGAGAGGCGATTGGCAGGGCCTTTCTCCGCTCTCTTGGCCATGTGTCATGGGCTGCGGAGCAGACTGCCGCGGGCATCAACTTCTTGGTGGCCGCCATTCATGACGGGCTGATCGGAGCGTTCCCTCTTCCCTCGGCGCTATCTCGCTTAAATTTTCCTCACCCTTGTTGAGAGGACACCAGGGAGTTTGTTGCTGTATCCGGTCAGAACCTCCCTGGTGAATGTCGATCCATGTTGGGCGTCGTGGGGAGTTCCCCGAGGGGAGCCTTCGTTGAAAAATTCGAGCATAGCCGCTTCATATGATTGCGGAGTGGGGAGGTGCATCTTTGACCGACGAAGGAATAGTGTCGGCAGTATTGGGTTCGGGTGGAGGAAACCGATCAACCGCGCCTCAAGCGTTCAGCGGAAGGTGGGCCTGCTCGCGACGCAATGCTTTCTTGCATTCTTGGCTGCCATAGACAACGCGTCCACTATTCTTTCGGGGCTCGCCCGTTTGGTGACGACAGCTCGGCCCTCCGGGTTTTCGACAAGGCCGGGGTTCAGGGTGAAATACACCACACCAAGTCCGAACCCGGAAAAGAGGGCGCGGGCAATGGACGGCCCGGTCAGTCCATCCCCAAGCCGGATGTCGATGATGGCGATGTCTGCTTCGGAACCGAGCTCCAGAGCCTCTGACATGTTCCCCGCTATGCCAGTGATTTCGAATCCGGCGTCGATCGCGACATCCTCGATCACCAGAGCGATTCCCGGTTCGTCTTCAACGATGAGCAGACGCATGTTTCGTCTCCAGGGCGGCTACAATCGGCGCGGCGCTCTCTGGCGTCGCAAATCGAAAACACTCCCCGCTACAAGCCGTTCCATGTGTAGGACTTCAGTCTCAAGCATGCCTAACTAAGGTCCGAGATCCGGATGCCTCACCGAGATCGCGCGCCCGCTCCCCGGCAGCGACCAGCGTGAACGAAGTGTCGAAGGACCAGATCTTGACGCCAGGCCCGAACGCTTCAGTTTTTCACCAACGTGCGGCTGACAGATCTACCCTCTTCTACGAAAGTAGAGGGTCTACGTCGGATCAAAGTCCGTTTGCGCCCGCAGAACAAAGTTAGAGCGTAGGCTGGCAGACGGCGTTCCAACAATGTCGGCGGCGGGGAGTCGCGAGCTCCGAATTGAATGTACGAAACGGGAGAAATCAAAAAGCAGTCCCTTCACCTGTACGAAAGTAGCTTTCTGGATGACGTGGCGAGAGATCTGCAATGCTTTCAGATGAGGATCGACGCGACACGTTTCATTCTGACCGGCCTCTGGTCTCAGTAGTTATCCCAGCCTTCAATGCTTCCACCTATATTGAGCGCACGCTTCGGTCCGCCGTGCGCCAGACCTACGACGCCCTGGAGATTATCGTTGTCAACGGCGGTTCCACGGACCACACGGCAAAACTCCTCGAGCAGATGGCGATGTCGGACTCACGAATCCGCCTTCTGTCTACCCCCAACTGCGGTGTCGCCGCCGCGAGGAACACTGGGATCGAGGCGTCATCAGGTCGATTCGTGGCATTCCTTGATGCGGACGATCTCTGGCACCTAACGAAAGTCGAAAAGCAGGTGAGCGCTCTCAACCGGTTGCCCTCGCACTGGGCTGCGGTTTCGGCGGGCCGCATATTGAAGTGTATGGTAGGCTGCCATAACAATCTCTGCACGGCGTCGGTGGCATTCCACTTCTGAGCTCTCATGAAGCGCAGCACGCACTCTTCGCTGCGCTCGCGCCTCCGGCCGGGCCGACAGGAAACACTACCGAACGCGTCTACTGTTCATCCGAGCAACGCCATGGCTATATTCCCTGGCATCCAGGAGACTACCAATGAGCCATAATACGCCAAATGGCGGTGCATCTGTGATCACTGCGACAGCAGTGACAGCCTTGTCCCTTGCTAACGCGATCTTCATAGCCAACACGAAGGCCATGCTCAAGAAAGGCCTGATCACAAGCCGGGAAGCCCAGGTCCTTGTGCTTGAGGTCGTAGAGCTCGTGCGGCGGTCAACGGATACGTCGCAGTCGATCGCTTTCGCGGACACGCTGTGCCGAGACCTGGAACGGTTCGCTCAGGATCTCGGCGGTTCAGACGGCTAGGTTAGCGTTAAGCGCAATTCTCAGGATCGAAGCCAGCAACAGGCGTCATCCACTCGCAAAAAATGCATATAGTTGGATGAGGTTAATGGCGCAGAGGGTGGGATTTGAACCCACGACACCCGTGCAGTATGCCGCTTTCGAGTGCGGTACACTCAACCACTCTGCTTTGGTCGGTCGGCCAAAGCCGGAGGGGGCGACGTCCTGTTGCAAACCGGAGATCCCTGTAGCCTTGCCGATGATACGGACGTGAAGCAGCAACTATCCGTCTGGCGGTGAGGGACTTGGTATTGTTAAATGATCCTCCCATGATCGACTTCGTGACCATTACGGCGATTACCTGAATATGGTGTCGCAGGGATTGTTTAATTCGCGCCATCCAAACACCGCCGGCTACGGGCTGTTGAGGTTCAGGGTTTCTTCTGGGGCTTGTTTGTGATTCAAGCTGCAGATGGAACGATTTGTGCTGACGGACGCCCAATGGGCGAAAATGGAACCACATTGCCACGGCAAGCCGTCTGATCCCGGCCGAAGTGGCAGCAACAACCGGGCTTCATCGAGGCAATTCTTTGGATTGTGCGTACAGGAAGCCCATGGCGGGATCTCCCCACGGTTTTTGGAAACTGGAACACGATCTACAAACGGTATCGCGATTGGGTCAAAGCCGATGTTTTCACAAGGCTTTTTGAGGTCTGCTCAGATGAGCCTGACATGGAATATGCCATGGTTGACGCCACCATCGACAAGGTCCACCGCCACGGACAGGGCTCAAAAGGGGGACTCAGAGCCAGGCTATAGGTCGTTCGAAGGGCGGCATGACGACTAAGATCCTTGCGTTGACTGATGCACTTGGAAATCTCGTACGCTTTGTTCTTCTGCCCGGTCATCGCTTCGACACGGTGGGCATTGCTCCGCTCATCGATGGCATTGGTTTTGACGGGCTGATCGCTGACAAGGCCTTCGACAGCAACCAAATCGTCGCTGATTTAAACGAGCGTGGAGCTAAGGTCGTCATCTCCCAGCATCCACGACGAAAAGCACCTCTTCCACTCGACAGCGAAATCTACAAATGGCGGCACCTCATCGAGAATTTCTTCTGCAAACTCAAAGAGTTCAAACGCATTGCAATGCGAGCGGACAAAACCGACCAAAGTTTCAGCGCAATCATTCACCTCGCTGCAGCCGTCATAAACTCAAGATGATTCTCAACAGCCCCTAAGCAAGCATCGCGAATTTCGTCGCCGATACAATATTGCTGTTCGCTGTATAGCAACACACGCCACTTCTAAACGCCCTCTCCTTGATCGGGAGGGCGCTTTTTTCGTTTGTGACATAGCAGCCAAATGACGACATAACCGGACGAAAAAACGCTGAAAACTGGCGGAACTTCCGCCCCCATTATTTGTTCTTGCATTTGCAAAACACACTGGGGTTACTACCAATGACGCAAATCCGTGAACCGGAGCGCCGGAGCAGAATGCTGCGCGGCCGCCCCTATACCCTTGATGAATTCGCTACCAAATATGGCTTGAAGGACGAGCAGGCAAAAACCCTGTTCGCCCGATTCGGGCCGTCCTCGATCGAACTTGACTTGCTGATGGCAGCCAAGCGCCGCCTACGGGTTCGGCAGGACCGACTGGTCCCGCAGGATAGCATTGCCGAAGCATCGAATGGAATGGATAAATGAGCGACAGACGCCACGAATGGATCAGCAAAAGAGCTTACGCGATTTGGGAGGAACAGGGCCGGCCTGATGGCCGCGACGCCGAGCACTGGCGCCAGGCGGTTGCCGAACGCGACGCGCTCGAGCGCACGCAGGCTTCAGTTGATGGCCGCGAGGTGCTGGTGAAGTTTCGCCCGAAACCGCAATGTCCGGCAATGCCGCGCCATGCCTGGGGCAATCCATCGACTAAGGCCGGCTGAGCGGCGTAACGCGTTTTTACGCGGTTACTCGTGTGATCATCACACGACGAAGCACCACGCTCAAAGACGTTGGCTGTGAAACGAAGATGTCCGTCACTTCCCCGCAGGCGTTTTTTATGGGCTGGTAGACGAAGTCGACATATCTGTCGAAAGAGGCGCCGCCCGGCCCTTTGATCGTTAGAAGCGCACCGAGTGCGGAATGTGGTTCTCCGGTCTGCCCGATCTCGGTCAGAGCCGCGGCGAAGCCCTGTTCCACCGCTTCCGGCAGAACCTCTGCGACAGTCCTTCCTACCGCCTCCCGGAAACCGATCAGCTCCGAGTAAGCCAGGTTGACGTATTGGAAAACGTGTTCCGGTCCGCTCAACATCGCCATGAAACCCGGCGCGTTCTCGAACATCTGGCGATAGCGCTCGGACTCCGACACAAGGCGCTGGCGCGCTCGCACGATTTCCGTCGTCTCCATCACGGTGTCGATCATGCCGAGAACCTTGGCGTTCTCATCACGGATCGGACTGTAGCAGAAGGTGAAATACGCAGTTTCAGCCTGCCCGTGTCGCGTGGTTTCGAGCGGAAAGTCTTCGTGGTAGACGGTTTCGCCCGACATTGCCTTTTCGGTGATCGGCCGCAAATCCTCCCAGTTCTCGCTCCAGGATCGTCGAAGGACTTCACTCCCTGTTGATCTCCGTCCGCTCGATGCCAGCGGTGCAAAACCTCAACGCAGACGTCTGCAGCGCGTCACGGGGGTGTCGGCGCGATGCGGGTTTCGAAAGGCTAGGCGGCTCCGGAGGATCACCGGCGCCATCGCGCGATGGTCAGCCGCCGCCGGGAGAAACGCTTTCGTCTTCACGGTCGGGAAGTGCGCCCGTGCCAGGCGTCTTGCTTTCGTCCGTCTGTTCCTTAGTCGCGTGTGGACCGGCAGCCGGTAGCCCCTGCCCATCGACCTGCTTCTTCCCTGTCTCCTCGATCGCCTCCTGGGCCGTCTTGTCCTTGTCCATGCTTGTACTCCATGCCTCGGTAGGAGGAAATCCGCCGTGCTCTCGATGGTTCCGGCCAACGGCCCAATAGTTGCGGATCTGTTAGCGGCGTGCCAATCGGCGTCATCGGCATGGAACGTCAAGCAGGAGCTACAGAACGCCCAGTATCCGCAGGCACGGCCAGACTAGGGGGGGCAATGTGCGGCTATGCGATGATTCTTCCTTATGTCGAGCCGCAAAAGCGGTCTCTCCCGCGCCTGAGGAATTGAGACGCCCGCTGACAGGCCGACCGATCGGTTCTATGATGGCGGCGACAAGGACTGCCGCTTCCCGACCTCCTCGTCCCCCCTCCTTGGTAGACCGCTACGGTGCAGATATTGACTCCGGAGTGAATTGGAACAAATAAGGAACATTTCTTTGTCGGAGCGATGCCATGTTGGACAATGTCAAGAAACCCGCAAAAAAGAAATCGGCCTTCGACGCCTGGTGGTCTGCGCTTCCGCTGACTATTCGCGAGAGCAACGACGAGGCGTTTGCACGGCGATGTTTCCGCGCCGGCCAAGCCGTAGGCTCCCGACCCGCCAAAAACAAGTATAAGCTTCGAGCGGGCAGGTTGGTCGTGTCCGTCTGGGCGACCAACAGTAGGGACGCGGCGAGGGAAGCGGCCATCGAGCTGGATTACCGGGTCGCAAAAGCGGGCAAGCGGCCGCCGGGTTCGGGGTGGAAGTTGACGCCCGTCGCCGACCATGCCTGAGATCCATCCGGTCAAGCGGCTGCGGCTCTGGACGGTGAGGGCCGCCGCGGATCAGGGGCAGATACTTGTGGTGACATGCAATCTCTGCCGGGTGACCCACAACTATATCCCTAGGGATATCGAAGAGCTTTGCGGCAACCTTTCCCTCGACAGACTGCTTCAGAAGTTCAGGTGCGACGGCTGTGGCAAGAAGAACTACCTGCAAATGAAGCTACATTTCCCGCACGGGAGCGAGTACGGAACGCTGAAGGTCCGCAGGCTGAAGCGGATTCGCACGGTTGCGGTGCCGGTCTGGAACGACGAGTTTCTCAGCTAGAATGGACTGCACCCGACGCGCCGGATTTGCATGCGGTCAAGTGCTTTTTCGCGTAGGATGTCGTAGCCGTTCGATGCCCCCGAGATCCGGCGCCCCGTGCGCCCAACCAGCGTCGGAGATGCGACTGAAGTTTGATAAGGCCGCCGGTGTCACCTCGACGACAGGTTGACCGAGGCGATCGGAAGCCCCTTCTCGTCGAGACCTACCGCGGCTCGCCGTCGGGTGGAGGGAGGGTGATGGTCTCCTCGTTTGAACGCGACACCGAACCTTGGGTGGGCGCTCAAAGTTCCGGCGTGGCGACGAGGAGAAGGGAACATCCATTGACGACGAAGGTTACCTAGCAGAAGGAGTAAGCATCATGGGAATGAACAAGCCGAAGGACGGTGCACCGGGCACCACGGACCAGTCGCCGCGATGGGAAGGTCCCCAGGAAAACACGCCGCGAGGATATCTGCCCGCCAAGGACGATCCCGACCGTGCGGAAGACGCCAATGGCGAGACCAATGCAGACCCCGAGGTCAAGAAGATCTCGGACGGGCTGAAGCAGAAAGGCGAGTGAGATGTCCGACGTCGAGAAGGATGCCAAAGGCCAGTTCGCCAAGTCGATCGGCGACAGAAAAGCGACGGGCGTGGCCAGTGCCAAGCCGACAGTCCTCACCGGATCGGAAGATGCGACGGAGCACAAGACGCCGCCAGGTAAGAAGCCGGTGAAAGAATGGGATCTGAACTACGATCCCGGTGACATGAACGAAGGTCAGACGCGGTAGGCGAGGATGCCGGATGAGCGCGAGGTCGGGGACGACACGAAGACCCGGCGTTAAACGACCCCAAGCGGAATCAGCGGCGGGACGGGCAGCTCGACGACAACGGCGTCGCCGGGCGCGACCACGCCCCCCTTGAGAACTATCGTCATCACACCCGTCTTCCTGACGAGTTCGCCGTTCGGCCCTTTGCTGACAACGGTTTTGAGCAGCCCCGGCTGGAACGTGTCGATCTGGGAGCACGGGTTGCGCAGACCCGTAACCTCAAGTTCGACGTCCGCACCCAGCTTCAGCACCGTCCCGCGTGGAAGCCCCAGTAGGTCGACGCCGCGCGCGGTTCCGTACAAGAGTTAGAGAAGCGGATCGCCGGTGACTTGGCGGAGGTTCGCGGCAACCGTCCGCAACCGTACTGATGGTTGGCCTTGGGAGGTTAATGCACTACCGTTTCCTTATCGCGATCCGGGCGAGCTGTTGCGACGCTCAAGGAGAATGATATGGCTGACTTCAATCTCTCACTCCAGATGGACGACGTGAACGTGCTTTCGGATGCCATTCGGATTTGGTGCCGGCACAATCGCGCCGCGCCAACGGAACAATCAATGCAGCTGCTTTGCAGCGCGGCGGTCGACCTCTATAATCAAGGACACAGGACGCGCGAGGAGTTGGTCACGCTTCTGATCACGAAGTTTGATAGCCCTCACTCGCTGCAGGTAAACGCGCCAACGTCCACGTCTCATCATTGAAGGTAATATCGGCCGTGAATGCGGAACGCCGGCTTGCCGGTGTCGCTCAGCCCATCTCCTGGAACGTCGAAGCCAATGGGCCGAAGGCCAAAAAAGCCCCGCCTTAGGTAGGACGGGGCTAGTTTGGGTTCGGCGGACCGCATATTGAAGTGTATGGTGGCTGCCATAACAATCTCTGCACAGCCCGACTCCTTACGATCGGCGGAGCCAATAGTTCCCATGCCGAAAAATTTTTATCAGCCTTTCGGCCGACCATGCAATTCCAACAATTTCTCGTAGTGCTCCTCGACCCTCCGGCATGCCTCCCGTGACATTGCCTCCCATCCGCTATGAGACGCGATATGCTCTCGCACCCAAGGGATGTGGGTGATGTTCCACTTCCACATCCCCATCTTGCCGTGGCTCATTTGGTCCAACTGGATTCGGCCGAAGGACTGCTCGCCGTCGAACCCGCTGAAGTCTTGGTGTCCTTCTCCCGGCCAGGTCTCGCGCCATTTGTATTTTGGTTGATACTGATCTGGCACCGGGTAGCCTCCGACCGTCGAGCGTGTCGCAAAATGTTCTCGACTTAGGCGGAGTCAATAACACGAATTGGGCAATTGCTTTTTAAGGCATTGCTGATGGGATGGCGGCATGACAAAGCCGCCGAAACCAAAGCCGCTCCTGCAGGATGTTGACAAGTCGGTTCGATCCCGGCCGAGCAAGCCACGAAATCCCGCACAGCCGAACCTTCCCCTCGACCCCATGCCGGATCGCATCGATCCATGCCTCGCTCTCCTGAAGCCGAAGCCGCCCAAAGGGCCGCAATGGGCCTTCGAAGTGAAATGGGATGGCTATCGCCTTTCGGTTCATGTCGAGCCGACGGGCATTCGCATCCTGACGCGTGGCGGCCACGACTGGACGCATCGCTTCCCCGCAATCCAACAAGCGGCCCTATGGCTTCCTGTTGGCTCGGCAATCCTCGACGGCGAGGCTGTGGTTCTCGACGAGAAAGGCCGGTCGGATTTCGGCCTGCTGCAACAGTCGCTCGGCGGCAGGGGCGGCAAGAAGAGGTCAAGCGACGCCATCTTCATGGCTTTTGATCTGCTCTATTTCGACGGTCCCGACCTCAGGAATTCCGAACTCGACATGCGCCGGCACCTGCTCGCGGATTTGGTGCCAACCGGCGAGCAGGGAGATATCCGGCTCTCGGAGGAGATCGAGGCCGACGGCGATCAGCTGCTGGCAAGCGCCTGCGAACACGGGTTGGAAGGGATCATAGCCAAGCGCCGGGACGCGCCTTATCGTTCCGGCCGGCTTGGAGACTGGCTGAAGATCAAATGCATCCAGAGCGACAGTTTTGTGATCGTCGGTTATGAGCGATCCACAGTAGCGCGCGCCGGGATCGGCCGGCTGCTGCTCGCCGCGCGCAAAGGAGACGACCTCGTCTATGTCGGAGGAGTGGGGACCGGCTTCAATGAACGATCCGCCGCCGAGCTCCGGGAGCAGATGGACAAGCTGATTATTGGCAAGGCTACTGTGGATACAGGACGGAAGCGAAATGCAGTCTTCGTCGATCCGAAGATTGTTGCCGAGATTGAATATCGAGCCTGGACCCATGACGGGAAGCTGCGGCATGCGTCGTACAAGGGGCTCCGCGATGTGCAGGACAATGCGATTCCTTACCAACCACGCGGACGCCCGGGCGACCGTGGTTGAGGAATTCGATCCCCTCTGCTTCGAGGACGCGTTGAACGACCTGAACGTTTGCTGCACGACCGGCGATCGGTCCGTTTCCCAAACTCTCCATGTTCCGAATAGTGTTGACGTTCAAGCCGGTCTTCTCTGCGAGCTCTTTCTGCTCAATTTCCGCTGATTAATGACGGGACGAAGAAATTCATCGCTAAACTCCCGGCAATCAACGACACCTACAGCGTGGTGAAGGCCGAATTCATCGCGATGAAGCTGGCAGCCGCCTGCGGGCTTAACCTCCTTAAGCAGAAGGGTTCCTGTCGATGTTCAACGGCGGCGTGAATATCAGCCTGGATTTGAGCTCGATCGGCCCGGACGGAACCGGACGAAGGCGAGCTCGCCTCAAGTGTGTCGGCTTGCGCTCGTTGATGCCTCTTGAGGATGCGAGATTGCTAGTGCGAGGTCCATGGCTATCGTTTGTCGAGCAGGGCGCCGGTCGGAGGCCGGCTGGGAAATGGTTTTGGATGATACCTGGAAACGGCTTCGATAATCGTTCGGGCTCACGCCGATCGTCTTGGTAAAGACCCGCCTCATCGCGTTGACGTCTGCGAACCCGCCGATGGTGGCGATCCTCTGTAGCGGATGGACGGTGTCCTCGAGCAGCCGCCGTGCGGCGTCCGTCCGAGCGGCCGCGACGAAATCGGCCGGCGTGATTCCAAGCTCCTTGCGAAAGACGCGTGCAAAATTACGGATGCTCATTCCAATCTCTTGCGCCAAACTCTCGACGTCGAGGTTGCCGTTCAGATTTGCGAGCACGAACTCCTGAGCCTTCTGTATCAACGTCGTCTCGGACATCTGCCCGACAAGGTGCGCGCTGAACTGCGATTGGCCGCCAGGTCTTTTCATGAACATGACCATGTAACGGGCGACGATCATTGCTACGTCCTTGCCGTGATCCTCTTCAACAAGCGAAAGGGCGAGATCGATGCCGGCGGTGACACCGGCGGCGGTGATAAGCGACCCGTCCCGTACGTAGATGGCATCGGCGTCGAGATCGATCGCCGGATACTCGCGGCTAAACTTCGCCGCGCATTCCCAGTGTGTCGTCACCCGCTTCCCATCGAGAAGCCCGGCTTCGGCAAGCAGGAAAACCCCGGTGCAGATCGAGCCGAACCGCCGAACGCCTGGAACGCGGCGCCGCAGCCATGCAGTGACTTCTGGATCGATCTCGAGAAAAGCAGGGTCTCCGGCGACCAGCAGCGTGTCGATCTCCTCATCTTCGTCGAAGATGGTGCGATCCGCCATGAACCTCAACTGACCGGTTCCGGCGATCGAGCTCGATCCGGTTGACATGACCTGTATATCGTAGGCGCTCATGTCGCCCAGCCTTCGCGCAGCCTCCCAGAAAACTTCAGCAGGGCCGACGATGTCCAGCGACTGCACGCCTGGCGGCGCGAGGATGACAATCCGCATGACTACTCCGCTCCTCGTTGCCCGTCCATTGTCTGGTCATGCAAGATTTCTGCCAGTCCCGTCATGGCTAGCCCGCGCCTGATCTGCCTGCTGTTGAGGTGGAAATTCTGGCCGTCGCCTATGCGATGTTCTTCGATCTTCTCCGTCGCAGCCGCTTGGATGGTCGCCTGGTTCACCGCGTAGAAAGCGATACAGTCCTCCATCAGCGGAGACTTCCGGAGCACGGCGCGAAACGCCCTTCGATGAACGAGGCAGTTCCCGCCGTTACAGGCGGTGAACTGCAACGCGTCGAGGGCCGCGTTCCAAAGCGTGCCGGAGCTCATGCGGTACCTTCAAATCGACGGAAAAGCGCCCCGCTCACGGACCCAAGCAGAGCCCAGAAGACGAGGCTCGTCATCACCGCGGCAGCTACGAACTGATGCTCGAGGGACTCCGGGGCCAGCGGGTGCATTCCTTCCGGTGCGACCGGAGCGCCGATCAGGTGAGGGGCCGCGATGATCGCAATGGCGACGGCTGCCGCCCATGGCTTTCGCTGGAAAGCAATTAGACCGATACCGACTGCTGTAGCCAACGCGGTTCCAATCCACCAGAGCTGACGGTCGGCCAGGGGCGCGGAAGGCGTTCCGGGTAACTCAGGCGGCAGACCTATCAAAGGCGCGAGCATGACGCAGGCGAAACCGGCCAATCCCCACAGCAAGCCGTCGCGCCAGGTGACGGGCTTCCCACGCATTGCGATAAGTCCGCACAGGACCAGGGCGTAGCCGATCGCGGTCAGCATGTTTGCTGCAACCGTGAAGGTCATCCGCTCCAGTCCGTCTGACGGCTCCCAGCCTGCTTCGTTGTGATCGTGATCGGCTTCGTGGGGGTGCGGTGTCGTCATGGGTGAGGCGACTTCCGGTGTTCCCGTGGCTCCGCCGGCCTTCTCATATACCTCGGCCTTGGCGATCAGCTGGCTGGTTCCAGCGAATTGGGCGGCGCTGACGGCGCCGCCGACGATGACGCCCGTAAGGGCCGCCGTGAATACGATCGAGCGAAACAGCGACATGAGATTAAACCTCAGTGGCAGGGAAACGCATTGGCATGACGGGCGTCATGCGCTGCGTTGTGAACGATTTCGATGTGCGAGAACCCGACGAATCCCACGATCACCAGACCGAAGAAGACCGCCGTCGCGGCCTGGAGGATTTTCGCGGCCGACGTCGTGAGGTTTGGCGCCGCGATGGCAGTGGAGGCTGAGATTGACATCCTGATACCTTTCAAGTGTTTGAGTAGAGCGCCAATTTGGCAAGTTTTGACTGGGATCAGGCCGCCAGAGCGGCCACGATCTCTTCAGGGTCGACGACACCAGCTTTCACGATGGCCTTCTCAAGGGCTGTCAGGAACTGGTCGTAGTAATTCCAGCTCGAGCGATCGATGGGATGCGCATCTTCCCAATCCTTGATCGTCGCGATCAGTTCGTCTCGGAAATCGTCCCATTCGAAGGCGCCGCTCTTTGCGAGGGCAAGCGCCATTCCGAACGAGGACCGTTCCCATTGAGAACCGAAGCAGAGGGAACCGTTGGCGCGGGGAGGGTTGTCGGGCTCCCCCATCATTTCCGTAACCGCGAAATGTTCGAACTGGGTCAACATCGCATCCGCCTCAAGCGGCCTTGGCGATGGCGACGCCCATCATGGCTTCGGGGGTTACGAGAGCCTCAAGCTCCGTCTCCGTCAGCCCTTCGGTGCCTGGCGGGCGTTCCGGGATAACGAACCAGCGGATCTGTGCGCTGGAATCCCAGACTTTGATCTCGATGGTCTCCGGCACGGGCAGACCGAACTCGTTTAAGACCGCGCGCGGCTCGCGAGCTGCGCGGCTGCGGAATGTCGGATCCTTATACCAGTACGGCGGCAGCCCCAGGACTGGCCAAGGGTAGCAGGAGCAGAGCGTGCATATGATGAGGTTGTGGACGTCTGCAGAATTGGCGACTGCGCGCATATGTTCGCCCTCCGCGCCCGCCATCCCTTCGGGAAGCTCGAGTTCGGCGATCGCTGCGGGGGTATTGGCCACCAGGCGGTCCTTGAAGGCGGGGTCGAGCCATGCGCGGGCGACGATCTTGGCGCCGTTGAACGGTCCCATCTTCGTTTCGAAGAAATCCAGGATGGTATCGACGGTCTTGTCCGTGATGATGCCTTTCTTGATCAGGAGGGCCTCGAGAGCTTTAACGCGCGCGGCACTGTAGGCTTCGCGATCTTCGCGGTATTTGAAGCGGTCGATCATCTGAGTGTTCTCCTATTGCTTTGCGCGTCAGGCGGCTTGGGCGGCGACGGCGCGTGGGGATTCCACGTAATGGGCGTAGAGATCCGCGTAGAGGCTGAAGTTCGTCTCGGCGTTGGTGGGCCAGAGTTCCTCGGGCTCGAAACGGATGCAGTAGACCGGCATCGCCGCGCCGATCCCGTCCGTTCCCGTGTCACAGAGGTAGACGTAGGCGCCGTCGTAGACAGTCTCGACGGTTCCCGTCTTACCCCGAAGAAAGCCAGGCAGCCTGGTGTGCTCGACCGATGGGACATTCCTGATCGAGACGAGGTCGCCAACGGTGAAATCGAAGGATACCTCCGCCTCGCGCTTGGGGCTGTCGCCTTCGACGAGATATTGAACGACCCGATCGTCGATCGCCTGGTCGCCGGCCGTCGGCACGGGTATCGAGGGATCAGCGTAGTATTCCTCCGTCAGGGCATCGAGTTCCTCGGCGGTGATGTAGCCCTTGTCGATGAAGTAGCCGGAAATGCCGCCGAGCCATTTCTCGTAGTATCGGTATTTGAAGTAGTCGAAGGGGTTGAGAGATTCCGCACCCTTGCGCAGGTCCGCCCAGGTCCAGATGCTTGAGAATGCAGACGGCGTCGCCGGAAGCGAGAGCTGAGAGGACAGGGCCATCATTGCGGTGTGGATACCGAAGATGCGGGTCTCCCATGTCTCCACGAAGACACGTGTTTCCGTGCTGACCGGGCCAAGGCCTTCAAGGCCGCCGAGATAGTGTTGGAGCTTCATCGAAATTTCCTCTTGAGCGATTGGTGTGGCTACGCGGTGGCGGGCTTGGTGGAGAGTAGCGACGTGCCGATTTCCGACAGAAGGCCAAAGGCGCCGCCGAGCAGCATTGCGGCCATGGCGACGAGGGTTGGATGGTTCATTCCTGACGTGACGACAGATGTATTGGTGGCGGCCGTCGTGCCGACCAACGACGCGAAGCCAAATACGATGGCCGGCGGGAAGTTCAGTATCTTGATGGAGGACACCATCACCATGGCCGAGGTACCGAGGCCGACGAGTAAGGCGACAAAGATCGGATGCTGCGGTCCGTATTGGATCACCAGCAGCGTTAGCGACGCGATGATGATACCGGTCCAGTTGGACACGATGCTCTTGACGAGGCCATGCTGCCCGCCGCCGCAGGCATAAAAAGACGCCCATGCAATGAACGTCACCCACACCGGAACAGGAAAGACGGTAGCGGTGATATAGGTGTCTATGGCGCCCAGGACGCCAAGGCTGATCATTGCTGCTACGAGAGGGGGCATGTCGTGTCTCCTTGTGTGAAAGCGGGGAATGGGTCAGGACGCCAGGGCTTGGCGTGGTACGATGCAGCGCTCGAACCCCGCTCGCAGCATCTCCTCGTCAAGGTTGCGACCGATGAAGACGATGTCGCTTGAGCGAATCTCGGACGGTTGCCAGACCTTTCCCGGCCGGCCTTCCAAGGTCATGTGGATGCCATGCAAGACATATCGCCTGGCTTCCCCAGCGAAGCTGAGCACGCCTTTCATCCGAAACAGGTCGGCTCCGATGTCCTGCACCAGGCGGGTCAGCCAGCTATTGAGCGCCACCGGATCGAGAGGCTCTGGCTCGCGGAAAGCTACGCACCCGATAGTTTGATCGTGCTCGTGCTCCTGTTCTTCCAGGATCTGCGGATCGATTTCGAGCACGTTCTTCAAGTCGAACGCGCCGATGCCCACGACATCTTCAAATGCGACGCCGCAATCCTTGGTCGGGATGATCCGGGCCAGGGGATTTCGTCGCCTTAGATCCCGCTCGACTTGTAGAAGATGATCCTCGTCGACGAGATCAACCTTATTCAGCAGCAGGACGTCGGCAAAGCTGATCTGTTCGACTGCTTCTTCTTGCGCGAGTTGTCCTTCTATGTGTCGGGCGTCGACTACGGTGACGATCGCGTCCAGTTCCAATCGGGCGGACAGGACGTCGTCGAGGATGAAGGACTGGATGACGGGCGCCGGATCGGCTAGTCCCGACGTCTCGATGATGAAACGATCGATCTGGCGGCCCGACTGAAGCAGGGCTCTAATCGCCGCGATGAGGTCGTCGCGGACGGTGCAGCAAATGCATCCGTTGTTCAGTTCCACGATCTGATCGTTGGTCTGCACGACAAGTTGGCCGTCGATGCCCACTTCTCCGTATTCGTTGACGATGACGGCGACGCGCTCGCTGCTCTCGAACGAAAGAATCCGATTGAGTAGCGTCGTCTTACCGGCTCCGAGGAAGCCCGTGAGTATGGTGGTTTTCAACTTCGACATGGCTGCCGTCTCCGCGTCTGGCACAGCTTCGCCACTCCCGCGATTGCAGGCCGGCAGAGGGGTCGCTATGCAAGTTTTCGGTGTTACGAAGGGTGAATTGTCCCGATCGCTTGACCGGCATTACAGGTAAACTTGCGAAATTGCGCAATGCGGCGAGGGTTTCAATTTCGGCCAAAGGAATCGCAAAAGCTGCCAAAAAAAGCCGCTTTTTGCGGTTTGCTGATGAAATAATCAGCGTGCCTAAAATACATACAGGTCATGCCCTGGAGATGTTCAAGCGTCGGTGGGCTTAGCCAATTGCTCAAAATTAAGGGCGCGCTGGCAAAACCAATCGACACAGTGAGACGAGCGGACTCCGCTGTTCGTTCCCATGCAAGCTCTCCGGCAACCCTCGGCGGATCGAAGTCCTTCTACGAAATGATCGATTGGAACCCGACGTCCCGCCAAGAGTTCGCTTCTACATTACCGCCTAAGTAGGGGGCACTAACCGCCTTTGACCGCGCGATCGAGGGAATCCGGAGATGAAAACGGAATACGACGAAACGACAGTCCCCGCTTTAACTGGTATCAAAGGGCGTTGCCCACGTTGCCAGCGGGGACATCTGTTCAATGGCCTTCTATCCCTCGCTCCGGCCTGTGAAGTCTGCGGCTTGGACTACTCCTTCGCGGACCCGGCGGACGGGCCGGCATTCTTCGCCATGAGCATCGTCGCGGTTCCCGCGCTTGCCTTTGCTCTATGGCTTCAGTTCACCTTCGACGTTCACCTCTGGGTCCATCTGGTCCTGACGGTTCCACTGACCGGGCTGGCATGCATATTGTTGTTGAGGCCTCTGAAAGGATGGCTGGTCTGCTCGCAGTACTTCCACAAAGCTGAAGAGGGTCGGATCGATCGAGAGTGGGGCAAATGAAGGCGAGCACGATCGCGAACCGCAGGGCTCCGTCGCAAGGTCGGAGTCTACGCTCGCCGTCGCCGCGATCCTCTTGATCGCCTTGGCGGGCTGGATCCTTCTCAGGCCGCACCCAGCGGCCGCACCTGCGAACAGGTTCCTTCTACTTGCCCATCCTCGACATGTTCCTATAACGAGCACAGCCGTGCTCATCGATCTGCTGGCTGGGCAAGAGCAAGAGGAAATCGGCTAATGAGGTCAGCAGTGGCCGGAAGATACTCGATGCTCGCACGAAAATGATAGTCCATCATTCCTGATTGAACTTCCCGCGACTCAGCAGGAGCCCGGCTAGCGAAGTGACTATGATGGCCGCGGCGGCGAATACCGTGCCGGGGCCAGTCAGATGATAGCTGCCAATGAATGTGCTCATTTGAAGAGCGGCACGCGCGGCATCGGCGAAATCGGAGTATCGATGAAGTTGACGCGGTCGTTGCCAGCCACGCCACCCCATGAACCCAGGCTTATCGTCATCACTTTTGATCGGCACTTCGCCGTCGAACGAATCGTGAAGTTTGCGAGCGATCAGCAGATGACCATCCCCTGTCTGGTCAGTACGTCCTATGATTGGGATTCAGGGCTCTTGTCAGAGCCGGCGCGGAAGTCGCCTTCCCTGAAAATCTCGCAGCCGGTCTTGCGCTCGATGATCAATCGCTTTTGCCGTGTGGCCTCACCCAGGAAGAAGCAGGACGGGTTATTACCACCCTTCGCGCCGAGCTCAAGCCTGCATTTGCGGGGCAATGATAAACGGCCGCGGAGTGCTATAGCCCTACCGCCTTCCGCAGTGTCTCATTTATCCGGCTTTGCCAGCCTTCGCCTTTGGCCTTGAAAGCATCGACGACTTCTGGATCGAGCCGAATGCTCACGGCGACCTTAGGATTATTGGACTTAGGCCGGCCGCCCAGGTTCTTCCTGATGGACTCGGCCAACTCGGGAAGGGCTTCGGCAAAAGGTTTGGCCTTGGCCAACTGTTCATCCGTCGCCTCTGGGGCGTCGGGATCGCTGGCGATTTGCCTCTGGATCTTCGCTTCTTCAGCGTCGGAGATTTTCAGAACACTATCTGCGATGCGGGTCATAGGATGCTCCTTTCCTTACGGCTGGCTTTGCGCATGGAGATTACCGAAATGGCTTCAGAGCCGAGGGTGACGAACACGACGGCAATCACGCCATCACGAAAGACACCGATGGCCATGAGGCGTTCGCCTTTGGCCGGGACGACAACGGAGCCTGCAAAGAAAAGCAGATCGAGATCGGCAAAGTCGAGCCCGTGCTTTTCGATATTGGTCCGGCGCTTTGCTTCGTCGTAGGTGATCTTCATGGATATTGTATATACGGAAACAGACCTAATTTTACAATAGGTTCCTGCATATACGGAAACTGGTTCTATATACGGATCTCGCAAGGAAAACTGCAATGGACCCTTCGATTGCTCCGGCCTCGCGGGCCGCCGCGGTGACCCCGAACGATACCGCCATCGCTTCCGCGGAATCGATCAAGCGCCGCCGAAGCGGCAATTTGGAATGGCGTCGACGCAGAATCCCTTCAGCCTCGAGGAGGTTAAGGCTGCGCAGAGGATGCATGACCCGCTACTATTTCGACATGCGTGCTGCAGAAGAGGTAATAACTAAGTGTACGTCTTTGGCAGTATTTGTGAATTTACACTGGAGTTGTCTTTGGTATTGTGCGCCCGGCCGCTCGGCGATGTTGCCTAACCCCAAGCAATCGAACTCCTGTGCGCCGGGCGGTCGTCCGACCTCACATATTCGAATGACGCTATTCTTTATTATCCATCAATTTCTCGGAAAGATGATGCACCAAGGCGTCATGATTCGGTGAACTCTGGAGCGCATCGACAGCCGCAGCGAGGGCGAATTGCCCGCGACAGCTCTGAATGTCGCAATGATGTTGCGAACACCATTCGGTCACCGCATCGACCACAGTTTCGATATCGTGATCGGAAAGGGAGGTTAGCGCTTGAAACATCTTGGTGATCCTTTTCGTTTTAGACAACCTCTATCGCAGCAATCGTCTCTGGCCCGCCTCTTTTGTCATTGTTCAGCCGTCGCGCCACCGGCCACTGGCTCATCAGTGCGGCCGGAAAGGGCTTCATGAGGTCTGCAGGGTCTGGTTCTGTCGATAGCCAGCGGGCATAGTCGTTCCGATGCAGGATAACCGGCATACGATCATGGATCGTCGCCATCATTTCGTTCGGTGCGCAGGTCAAGACGGCGAAGTTGAGGATATCGATGCCTGATGGGTGGCTCCAGATCTCCGAAATACCGGCCAGAGCGAAGGGCAAGCCATCCTTCATGGCGATGGCGTATGGCTGCGACCGACGACCAGTCTCCAACGTCTCCCACTCGAAAAACCCGTTGACAGGTATCAGGCATCGGCGCGCCTGATAGGCGAGACCAAACTTTGCATTCACAGCAATGCCTTCGCACGGCAGATTAGCCGATGGCCTACGTCGGGATGGCTTCATCCAAGACGGTGTGAAATCCCAAATGGCCATCACAAAAGTCGACGCCGAGGCTCCCGGCTTCTGCGCGCTGCCGCTGATGATGATTGGATAAACTTCCTTGGGATAGCCGTTGTAGCGAGGGAAGCGGTCATCCAAGCCATCAACTTCGCCGCGATCAGCAAAGGTGAAATGGCCGATCAGCTCATCTAAGGATGAATCTACAAAAATACGGCGACACACAATGTTCAGTCCCTGTGATAGCCATAGGCTGGCCGCGCGGCGCGGTAGCAGCCACGCTTGCTGCGGCAGCCAGTGTCATGAGCTTCATGCCTTGGACTCCTCTTTGCGGATGCCAATCAACAAATACTGGTGGACTAGTTTCGGCCATCCATCCTGAACCTCAGATGAAAGGCAACGGGGAAAGGGAGGGACGCTCAAACACACCAGTCGTTGCGCCCCTTCTGGTTCCAGGTCGTGGTGAATCCCTCCCGAAGCAACGTCTTTCATGCGCTTCGCAGGGTCCCTGAAACGAGTGTCGCCTTTGTTCATCCCTTCATTCGGTGGGTTTCACCGTTCGCGCCGTAGATGAACAAGGGAGGGTGTCATGGGTTTCGTTGCATCGACCAAGTAATTTAAGCACTATGCACAAACTGCTTCTCTCCGCCGCCGGCTCGGTGGTCGCTGCTTTCCTCATGTCGTCGCCGGCGCATACGTTGACGATGAAGGAGTGCAGCACCAAGTACCAAGCCGCCAAGGCCGACGGCTCTGCCAAAGACGTGAAGCGCAACGAAATCCGCGCAAAGTTCTGTGGCGCCGACGCTGCTGCTGCTGACAAGGCTGACGAAGCAGCGTCACCGCCACAGGCGAGATGGAATCGGCAAAGCCGACGACCGCGGCGCCGAAGTGCGTCAAGTTTCCGAGGGAGATCGATAAGAAATATTCTAGCGAGACGGCCGATAAGCCCGCCTGCAGACCTCCCACCATCCGCCAAGGACGCCGGCACGCTCGGCGAGCTGAAGTGGATCCAGAAGGGCGTCGGCTATTGGAGCCTCGGCCACGCGAGCATCGAGGCGCCGCTGGTTGAGCTCAGGCTCTTTCCCGTTGCGCGACAAGCCAGCCGGCACATAAGCCGCCTGGTGACGAAACCAAAACAGGCGCTATTCCACAGTAAATGTCCCGCCCCCCTTGGAGTATTTCTTACCTCCAAGCGAATTGATCGTTGCACATTTTTCCTTACCGAACTTCTCGCACATCTTATTATCTTTGATGCTCCATGTCCCCTTGTAGGTGGCCTTGTCCCCGTCGACAGTCGCTTCAATCGTCCCGTCTGGTTTATAAGTTGTGACGCCCGATTGCGTCTTTGACTTCCAGTGAATTGGGTGGCCTACCAACTCGCTTTTCAACTGCTCCGCCGTCATGGTTGCGGCATATGCACCGGATGCGAAGGCTAGCATAATGAGGCCAGAAACCGTGATCGCTTTCATCGTGCACTCCCTTCTCCTTAAGCGAATATTGTAGCCGCTATAGAGCACCGGGAATATCCATCCAAAATGCTTATCTCGACATTCAAACCTGCTGGAGCCCGCCCGTCGAGCGCAAGGGAGCGATATTCGTGAAGCCGAAGCTGATCGCCGAGATCGAACACCGGGCGTGGACGGATGACGGAAAGCTGCGGCACGCGTCCTATAAGAGGCTGCGGGAGGAGCAGGAATAACGCGGCGGTTAATAACTTGGGGTGACGTTCAAGAGCTACCGTCCGCAATCGGCACAATGTTTGACAATTCCCATCAGACCCAAGGCAAAAACCATTGTCAAAAAGGAGCTTACCGCCAACGCAATGGGCACAGCGATAAAGAACTTCGCCTTTGGCTTCACCAGGAGAGCGCAGTGGAAGCTTTCAATCGCAACGCGACAGCAAGCCTCCTGAAACCAATCGACTTATCGTAGCGCGCCGGCTCGCTTCGAAGGAGAATGGCCACGAAGATGCACCGCACGCCGTTGTTGAGGATCACGATAACGATGTGGCTGTCGAGCTCGGCATCGTTGCCATTGAGCTTTCTGAAAGACTTTTCTCCTCGTGATTCGGCCACCGTGAAGCGCTTCAGTGACAATGATAGTCACCGGCCTCGTGGTTCGTATGGCTCACCGCCATGAGCGAAAGCGCCGATTGCTGACATAGCGAATACGGTCGCTGCGAGAGCGATTCTAATGATTTTAGCGGTTGAGTTCCCATCCCTTTACTCGCAGTAGCGCGTACGCTTGCAATGGGTTAGGGCGTTTCAACTACAAGTGTATGTGGTAATGGCCCGTCATCTGCAACCATTTGACTTTCCTATTGGGCCGCCCGTGGTCCAGTTTGTGATTTGGGATAGCCGTTCGAGTTCGACGTCCAGTAGCGTTCGGATTTCTTCCGGAGACTGATCGACGAAAACCAGTCTGGCGTTCTCTCTGACCAAAAATAGTTCCGTTTGATGTTTGTCCTCATCGAACCGCATCTGGATCACGGCGTCCATGTTAATCCAGCGAGTAATCGTGCCGTCGGTCAACTTCACGAACATCCCATCCTCCCAAAGGTGGCCACTCCCGAACCGAACCAGAAAATCTAGGGTCGGTTCCAACCATATCCAGGTGGGGAAGGCGAGATGTGAATGCTTCCAAAAGCTGCGTCGCATGCACCGAGTAGGGAGTATTAGTTGGATCCCTCGATTGCTCCGGCCTCTCGGGCTGCCGGGCGATACTGCCATCGTCGGTGCGCGGGCCCGCTATATGGCACGGCCGGCGATATTGCTATCGCGCCGCGTCGAGACATGACCCTGTCATCTTCAAGAGCGTGCCCGCCGGAACGATCCAGCCGGTTCACGCCGCCATCTTGGCGCTGACCGGGATCGCGGCCTCCAACATCATTGCATTATGCTGATGGACAACGGCAACAACGTCTCGCTGAATGAGATCGGGATACTGGGTAGCGCCGCCAAGGTGTCGCAGTCCAACTTCATCACCACCTATCCAGTAGATCAGAAGCCGAGCACCATCTGGCGGCCAATGAGGCAGGCGGAAGCGTGGGAACTATGCGAGTCGCAACCGATTTGGGGGAAGAGTCCGACGATGATGGCTGGATTTGTTGCCATGGGCTTCCCGTCGCAACAGATCGACGGGTTCAAGGCGGCGGCTTCTCTCTGACGGTCAGGGCGAAAGATAGCCGTGATGTATGCCATAGCGAATTGCAATCAAAAAGGAGCCGCCAATTAAGAAGGCGAGCATAAGCGCTTTACGTGTTTCACTCTGTAGCAATTTTGCCCTCCACAAAAGCGGGGAAGTAGGCCTTCCTCGGATTTTGGCAACGAACTTCTGCTGAAAATTCACAACCCGGAGCCACTCCGTGTTCGTCCATAACTGGCGCAAGGTCCTGAAGCGCGCCTGGAGCATCCGCCTCATGGTGCTCGGGCTTCTCTTTTGGCGGCGTTGATGCGGCCCGTCGCGAGGAGATCAAGAGCTTTACGAAAACCGTCGAGATGAAGGGTTGAGCCTTGCGAGTAAGGGGTTGGGAAGGGTCGCACTTGCGGTGTGCCTCGCCGCGTCATCGAGTGGTCAACTCTCGGCCCAGGAGTTCGCGAGGCCGTCGTCCACGCCACCATCGGCGAATGGCTTGGCGATGGATCGACATTCTGGATGGCCTCGGAGATTGCAATGCTGCGCACCTGCATCTCGGTGAGGCGAGCGTCAGTCGCTTCCAGCTCGCACCTGCTCCACCGAGAGACTTCCCGCAGGCAGCGGCTTGAGTAGCTGATCCTGGGGTTTCGACAGCGCCAGCCAGTGTCTCCAATCTTCAGGTTTCAGGATAACAACCTGTCGATTATGGATTGGCGCGACATCCGGGCTCGGCTTCGTCGTGAGCATCGTCATCGACGCCGGCTGATTGCCTTCGCCTTCGCGCCACAGCCCGGCAATAGCGAATATCGCACGGTCGGCGAGCGTAAACCTGTGCTTGGCCTTCGGGTATTTCGTTCCGGTAAACTCGAAGAAGGCCGACGCCGGGATGAGGCAGCGTTTGCTCTGTGAGAAATCCCGGTTTTCCGAGACGAAATTAAAAACCGGTCCGCCTTTGCGTCCGGCAGACGGCGGAAACCCGAACTTGGCGGCGAAGAGTTCGAACTCATCGCCAGATGTCCGGACCACCGGGGCGATATCACCGATTTTGATGTCATCGGCCGTGGGTAGATCGAGTTCAGACTGGTGCGCCGGAATGCGCAGGGCGAGAGACTGCATCATCTCGCAGTACTCTTTCCAGCGAATATGTTGTTCATAGTCATTGCACATAGCGGGACCGCTCGTCAGCCAGGGAGGATTATCGGCCCGCCTTCTTTCGACCTTTAAGGTCGGCTTCGACGCTCTTCTTGAGGGCGTCCATGATGCTGATGACGTTTGATGGCTTCGCGTCGTCGTCTTTTTTACTGTTGGCCGCCTTGGACGATTTGGAGGGCTTTAGAGCCTTCTTCTTGGTCGCTATCAGCTTCAGCAAGCTCTCCTGGATCGGATCGCTGACCATCGAAGGCGACCATTTATCCATGCGCCGCTTGATCATTTGGGTGATGGCAGCGACCGTCGAGGTGTCAGCCTTCTTCTCGATCCCCTGGAAGTACTCCTCCTCAGGGCGAACCTCGTCACCGAAGCGCAGGGTCCAGACAACGATGCCCTCATCGCGCGGTTCTAGGACCACCGCACGTTCTCGCCGGCCGATTACTACCCTCGAGACGCCAAGGACCTTTTCTGCCTTCATCGCATCCCTTATGACGGCAAACGCCTCGTTGCCGATCTTGTCGTTAGGAACGAGGTAGTGGGGTGTTTCAAGGTAGATCCACTCGATACTTTCGCGCGGAACGAACTTTTCGATATCGATCGTCCGCACGGTCTCCAGATCAATTGACTCGAGGTCTTCGTCGGTCAGCAGAACGTAGTCGTTTTCACCGCGCTCGTAGCCTTTGGCTTCGTTTTCATCCTTGACGGGCTTTCCAGTCACGGAATCGACGTAACGGGACAGGACGCGATTGCCGGTCTCTTTGTTGAGCGTGTGGAAACGGACCTTCTCGCTCTCCGATGTCGCCGGGCTCATTGCCACGGGACACGTGACAAGCGAAAGCTTGAGGTAGCCTTTCCAGTATGGACGGGGTGCCATTGTTGTTTCCTAGCTGGCTTTTTTGTGAGTGGTCTTGGCAGCTGTTTTGGGAGCGGCCGCCTTGGTCTTTTTCTTCGCGTTCGCGTTTGCAGCCTTAGTCTTGGATTTGGCAGCGGGCTTGGCGTTCCCCATTCCAGCGCTTTCGCGCAGGGCCTTCAGAAGGTCGTTGGGCTTTGACACCTGAACTGGCTTCGGCTTGGGTAGTGAGCGGCCCTCCGACTTCGCTTTCACCAGATCGGCGAGGGCGGCCTCATAGCGGTCATCGAACGTCGCCGGATCGAAATCACCCTTCTTCGTGCCGATGATGTGCTTGGCGAGGTCGAGCATTTCTCCCTCTACCTTGATCTCCGAGACCTCCTTGAATGCCTCCTTGGACGGCCGCACCTCGTAATCGAAATTGAGTGTCGTCGCGATCAGGCCGCGCCCGTGGGCGCGGATAAGAACGGTGCGCATCCGTCGAAAGAGAACCGTTCTCGCTATCGCGGTGACGCTGGCCTTGCTTAGGGCATCGCGAAGGCCTGCAAATGCGTCTTCTGAGACTTCGTCTGTCGGTACAAGATAGTACGGCTTGTCGAAATAGACATCGTCGACCTCGGAGCAGGAAAGGAACGCCTCGATCTCGAGCATCTTATCGGAATCCGGGATGACGGCGGTCACCTCTTCCGGGTCGATCATGATGTATTCGCCGTTCTCAACCTCGAACCCCTTCACCTGGTTTTCCCGCTCGACAGTCTCCTCCGTCTCGCTGTCCACGAACTCGCGGCGTACGGGGTTCCCGGTTGCCTTGTTGATCGTCCGGAAGGAGATGCGATCCGAGGTCGACGCAGCAGTATAAAGCCCGACGCCGCAGGTGATTTCCCCGACCTTGATGTGGCCTTTCCATTGAGCCCTATGCGCTGCCATGATTTTCCCTCCGGGCGGAACTTTCCAATTAACTTGTCGTTCGGCCTTTCGTTCCGAAACTACGGGGGAGATGTGCATGTCAGCGCCGCATGAAGACCATAGCGAAGCCCTTCAGGACGGAGAGGCGATCCTGCTCAATGCCGTTCTCATGTGGTTTCGGTTTTATGGTGTCCCCTTCGATGAACGGGCAGCCGATGTCTTGTGCGAACGGGCGATGTTGCTCTACGCAGAGGGGCGAGGCCAGCGTTACATAGAAGGTGACCTCATCCGGACGTTTTCAGGTCTGATGGCCATGAGGGTCAACGCTCCGTCTTCGGCTCTAAGCCATTGAGCAATTCGTTTTCGCTGATCCGAACGGTGATGCTATCGTCCCCAATCCTCCGACAAGGCGACTGACGCCATAAAGTCCGATTTCAAAAGCTGCTCGGGATCGTCCGAGTACTATCTCCACTGCTTCACGATATGTCCGGCCAATTCGTGCCACGCGTTTTTTGGCATGTTTTGAAAGCCAGAGTGGCGGTTGAAGGGCAACCCTCGGAAAGCCCGAGCTTCGAAACGCGTCGAGTTGGGCGTAAGTCGACTGATCACCAACCAGGGTGTACGCCGAGATCAAGGACGGGGGACAGTCTCTGATGGACTGATGGTTCGCCCGGCGTTAGACAAGCGCGTCAGCAGGAGTTTACCGATGCGTGTTGCCGTCATCCTCTTCATAGCCGTGTGCCTATTCCTGGCGGGAGCGACTGCTTCGCGCGCATACGTGGGCAACTCTAACTTTTGGCTGCTCGCAACCGCGCTTGTCCTCTATACATTAGGCAATCGTTCGATGATCGCTCTCATGCGGACAAGCGGTCTTTCCCTTGCTATTTCGTTGTCGTCGGTTGCGCAGCTCATCGCCATCAACGCGATCGCCGTGTTGGTTTTCGACGAGCGGCTCGGCTGGCATCAGGCGGTTGGCGTCCTCCTCGGGATAGCATCGGTTACGCTTATGGTGATCGGATGAATGGCTCTCAATTGCGTTTCCTTGACTACGGCGAATGGCAGTCGTGGGGTGGGCTCTTCCGGACGCGCAACGGCGTGCAGCGATTTGACGGCGGTATTTGGACAACGGGCTCGGCCGAACTCAGGCTTGGGTGCTAGGGCGACCTGAACATGTACGATGCAATGCTTCTTTTCCTTGCTGGCCTGTTAGCAGGCAGCATGAATGCGTTGGCGGGCGGCGGGTCATTCGTATCCCTGCCTGCGCTGATATCGGTCGGAGTGCCGTCGGTATCCGCAAACGCGACAAGTACCCTGGCCCTGTTTCCCGGCGGCATGGCGAGCTCGTGGGTCTATCGTGACGGGGTTAGGAGTGTGTGCGGCGTCAAGGTGATGCCCATTGCCATCGTGACGGTGATGGGTGGCGTGGCCGGCAGCATTCTATTGCTGCTAACACCATCGAGGATTTTCGATGGGATCCTGCCATGGCTTTTGCTGGTGGCGACATTGATGCTCGCTGCAGGTCCGAGGCTCAGCGCCCATTTGCAGACGCGGGCACGTCCGAGTATTCTGGCATTCGCAACGGTTCAATTCTTTCTCGGTCTTTATGGCGGCTATTTTGGTGGCGCCGTGGGTCTCATGATGCTTGCGGCATGGAGCGCGCTCGGGGGCGGGGACATCAAGAGCCTGAATCCGACAAGAATGGTGATGGTCACTGCCGCCAACGCCGTCGCCGTCGTCGTCTTCGTACTTGCCGGGGCAATCGTATGGCAGGAGTGCATTCCCATGACGATTGGAGCCGTTATCGGCGGGTGGATCGGAGCGCATATCGGACGAAGGCTGCCATCACCCGTCGTCCGGATGCTAACCCTCGCGGTCGCCTTTTTAACGACCGCGGTGTTCTTTTCGCGAGCTTACCTTTGAGCGAAGGTCCCGTACCCCTCAGGCTCTCAGTCGATAAATTGCAGTTGAAGGAGCCGAATTCCTCCAAAATGCTCAAGGAGTTGGACGAATTGGATCGCGGGAAAGCGTCGATCCAGCGGATGTGATTGAAAACGCACGAACGATCGTCATTGCCGCCGAACATTGAAGGCACGCCGATGAGCTGGTGCCCGGTGTTCGCCTTTCCAAATTCCATGACGTCGCACCACCGTTGAGCCTCCGGTTCCTGCGGCAGCCGCACGAGATCGTCGATCTTCTGCGGTCGCGGAGCCTCCTGAGCGTGAGCAAAGGCAACATCGTTAGGGCCAGAAAGCCCGGCGATCTATTTCAAACTCTTGTCCTTCCGGCTAGTTTTCGAAAGCGAGGACTGGTCTACAGCCCAATTTCATGTCGATGTCCAGCCGGTCAAGGCGCTCCGGCTCGAGGAGCGCCCTGTCGACCCTGCCGCTCGCGGAAAGATTCCAGTCGACGTTCAGCGCTTTCTACGAGACCCGCTTCACGCCGGGCGGCTGCCACGTACCTTTCCCCGCAGGCAGGATCGAAGGCGCCTCCGTCTTTGGCCAGTACAGGCGCATCACGAGATAGATCGTGCCGTCCGGGGCCGGAAGCCAATTGGCTTCCTTGTCCGCTCCGGGGCTGTCCTTCTGGATGTGCAGCGTCAGCGAACCGTCCGCATCCTTCTTCATTCCCGGCAACATCGGAGAGTTGACGAGGTAGCGATTGATCGGGTTCTTGACCAGCAACTGGCTCTTGCCGTCGTACATGGTCACTGACCAGAACGAATGCACTGGCGGCAACTGGCCCGGCGGGAAGGTAATCGTGTACTTGTGCTTGCTGCCGTCGAGCGGCTTTCCGCTCGCATCTGTTCGGGTGAAGGGGTACATGGCCTCTGCTGCATCGTTGCCATAGAGGCCTGCCTTGGCAGCGCCTGAGCGCAGCAACCAATCGCCGTTGTAGAAGGCCTCGTCACCAAGCAGCGAGCTGACGTTCCAGCCGTTGATGGGCTTGTTTCCGCTGGCCAGCCACTTGTCGATCTTGTCGTCACCCTGCTTCATGCCGACCAACAACTCGGCCTTATGCTCAAGCGGCAGATCCTTGAATTCGAGAGTCTTTCCGGGCCCGATGCCGATCCTTGCAAGCTTCGCACGGATGACCTTGTCCCTTGACGTCTCCGGGACGAATTGCAGAGCCACGTCGAGATATTCGAAGAAGTTTTTCTTGATGCCGGCGGTGGTGGCGGGAAGGAACTCGATCGTCGGTGCGGCGGGCGGGGCGGGTTGCTTGAGGAAGGCCGAAAGCGGTTGCGCCTTATAGCCGCTCTGCACCTTTTCCACGTTCGCCATATCTTCGGCGTCGATAAGCTGTGTCCGGAAGTTGGCGAATACGAACGGGGTGCTCGAGGTGAAGACCTGCTTGACGCCGTCGGGCTTCGCGCCTTTCCAGTCGGGTCCGACGACGAGATAGGAACCCGGCTCGGTTCCCGTGGTGCGCGAGCCAATATAACCGAAATTGTAGGTGTTGCCGTCGATAAGCTGGACCGAGTAGTAGCGTTCCTTTTCGACCGTCGGCACCGAGATCACCATTGGTTCAGCACGCAAGTCCAGCCAGAGGATCGAGTAGGGCGTGTCACTGTTCGGCGTGATGATTGCCGTGTCCGCCGGGCTGGCGACCTGATGCATGTTGTTGATGTCGTTAAACGGCGCCTTGAACTGTCCGGAGTTCCTGTCCACGGCGAACTCGTTCATGACCGCATAGTTCATCACGAGCGGCAGGCCGTAGATGAAGCCTTCCTCGGCGATATCCATGGCCTCCAGCAGGCTGGGCCATTCTTCTTTGTTCTGCGCAAGCACCGGGGTAGACTTGGCCGTTGCGGCAACGAGTGCGGCCATCGCAGCGGAGCGGAGCAGATCGCGTTTCGTAAGCATGTGAACGTCCTTTCGGTTCGCGGCGTGCGATCAGGCACGCTGAGGTGACAGGGTAGCGTCATGCGGCCGCGGACATCGAGCGAACAGAGCCGACCTAGTCCTGACCATGAGGAGGTATGCGCCTACTTCGGAAACAGGAACGGTCAGCCCGATTTGGACGCCGTGCCCTTCGGGGCCGTCGTCTGGAGCCGCTGCCCAGTTTCGAAGCTCGCCCGTCAGGCTGATCGGCTGTTCGTTGACCTTGACCAGCTTTCTGATGAGGGAGGCGATGGGATTCGACAGATTCTTGGCGAGATCGGTGCTCGAACCCTGGCCGTAGACCGGCGCCCCCACGCCGAGGGCCGCGGCGACGGCGAGCGTCAGGGACCTCTTCGCCGGCAGGGCGCGGGTCGATGCGGCATTTGCCATTTCTCTCTCTCCATCCGATGCTCAGGCTGGCGGCGAGGCAGTCTGGGTCATGCGCCGCAAGAATGACGGAACGGGCCGGAGGAAGAAACGTATGTTACTGTAGCGTACAGCCTTCACGGGCGATATGAGGCGTCGGAGACCCTGAATTCGGCTTCGATATCAGTCGCGCTGGGCACTGGCAGTCCAGCGCGTCGTAGCGCTGCGATCATGCGCATGCTGTCCTTCGGCGGCAGGTTTCTCTTCCGGTTCTCGGCTACGATGTTGGGCAGATAATCGGGGCGCATTTTCATAAACACCTCGCCCTCGTGCTTCGCTTCTGCCAACAGCCCGGCCTCGGAGTAGATGACCGCCGCAACGCCATGGAAGAGCGGAAATTTCTGCAGGTCGGCTTTACGGATCAGCCGCACCGCCATCTCGTGATCGTCGAGCATGCAGGCGATCAGGGCGCGCGTCCCGAAGTAATATCCAGAGCCGCCCGGATTGAGCTTGATCGCACGATCCAGCAATTCGCCGCCGCGCTTCCATTGCCCCGAGAATGCGACACGCGTTCCGAGCTCCCCCAGGAACTCCGTGTCGTTCGGGTTGGCGGCGAGCGCCGCTTCGCCGACATCGAACGCCTCTTTCGTCTCGTTGTTGAAGAACAGGGCCGTCATGAGCGCCTGCAGGGCGCGCGTGTTGTCGGGCTCGAGCGAGACCGCCCGCCGCGCCGAACTGAGCGCGCGCTCCATCGCGGGACCCTTGTCACTCTGCGGATTGAACTCGAACCGACCCTCGTCGAGTTGGATGATCGAGAGCATCGACCAAGCCGTCGCGTAGGCGGGGAAAAGCGCCACGGCGTTCTGCAGGCAGTCGCGCGCGACCTGATGCTTTTCCGGATTGAGCTCCTCGCGGTATGCGTAGTAGCGCAGGGTGCAGTCATGGACGCTCATATCGTCCGGCGGCGGGTTGGCCGCTATCGATTTCGCGATGATGCCGTAAGGCTGAGCGATCGCCGTCGCCACCTTGCTTGCGACATCCGCCTGAATGAAGAAGAGCTCGTGCGTGTCCAGGTTCTCGTCATAGTCCTGCGACCACAGGATGGATCCGTCGGAGGTGTCGACGAGGCGCACGGTCACACGGACCTTGTCGCCCGCGACGCGAACCCCGCCTGCGACCAGGTAACGGGCGCCAAGTCCTTCGCGCACCTGCGACGCCTCGACACCTGGGGGCAGTGCCTTTGATGTCTCGCGGCCGAAGACGGTAATCTCCTTGAAGCGGGGAAGGGCGGTTAGAAGCTCCTCGGTCAGTCCGGCTGCATAACGTGCAGCCTGCGGGCCGTCGCCGAGGTCCGCGAAAGGTGCGATCACAAGGGTCGGCTCGCCCGGAAGTTGCTCGGCGGAACGACCGGGTGCCGGCCCCTTCAGAACGCCGGCGTAAAAGCCAAGCCCCGCGAAGACGAATGCCACGAGCACGGCCAGCACGGGCCAGGCGAGACGCCGCCACGCGAAAGCCCGGCGCTCGGAGACGTCTTCCTTCAGCGCATCCCCGGCCGCTTCCATCGGCGCCCCATTCCACGTAAAGGTCGGCACATAACCGCCCTTGGGGATGTCGATGCGGATCGGATCGCGCTGGCCTGCGACGAGATAGTAGCGTTCGATGACCCGGCGCAGACGTCCGGCCTCGATGCGAACGACGGGATCTTCCTGAGAGAAGCCCGCGCTTCGGTTGAACACTTCGATCGCGATCGAATACGCCTTGAGGCGCGGTGCCCGGCCTGCAAGCGTCTCCTCGGTGACATATTTCAAGAAGGCAGCGCCACGTCCGGCGCTCGGAAACTCGCCGCTGGACAGAATGCGTTCAAGCTGCGCCCTGACCTCCTCATGGGTCGGACAGGGGCGCTCGGCCCGATCGTCGGGCAAAGGCACCGAGGTTTGCATTGCATCCTCCCCCTCGTCACAGATATGCGCGACAGTTAAAGCTTGTATTCAGATCCCCTTATGCAACCTATTCCCCCAATAGCCCTTCGTCTACCTGAAAGAAGTTTCAAGGCGGATCGCGTATGTGCCAGGCAACCGGTTGGGGACGACGCCGCCGAAGAACAAGGCCCCGGACGGGCATATGACGACGAGCGTGCCAGGCGTTGCGAACTCAAGCGGCGCCTCCCGCTATCGCTGCTTCCGGCATGCCGGGTCGGCCGGCGTCGCCGCGCAGTTCTTGACCGCGATCTTCTGCGTCCCGCCGTCTTGTCCGGTCAGACCGCCGACATGATTGGCGTAGTTGCTGCGAGTATCGGCGTCGAGCACCGCGACCGGGGCGGTCAGTACGAGGCCCGCAGCACTTCCGGCCGCCGCCGCCACGTTCGTCGTCCCCGCAAGGATCGTGTCGCCAAGACCGACCCGGCTGTCGGTCAGGGTCTGCCCTTCGGACAACCGCTGGCCGATGAGCTGGACGACTTGCGGTGATTCCGCGAACTTGCTGTGATTGAGGTCGTCGCTGACCTTGATCTTGGTCAGATCGATCACCGACACCTTGTAGTCGGCGAGTTCGGTCTTGTACGGCGCGGTTTCCGGATCGATCGAACCGAGGCGCGGGATGTTGCCCCAGACCCGCCGCGAGAACGCAAGCGCCTTGTCGTCGCGCGAGACGAAAAGCGTGAATTGCGGATGGGGGTCGCCCATATCCTCGATCTGCGATCGGAAGACGTCCACGTCGACGTCCGGAGCGGCCAGCATGACGTTCTTGAACTTTGCCGGGAGACCGCCGTTGCGGATCGCCATCTGCCGGAGCGCTTCCAGCGCCAGCCAGTTGCCCATCGAGTGGGCCAGCACGTTGACTTCCTTCACGGTGCCGTCTTTGGCGAGATACTGAAACAGGGTCTCGAGCGCGTTGCGCGTGTAGTTGGTGCTCTCGCGGTCATAACCATAGGCGAGCAGGCTGCCGCGCGATGGCCAGGTCACAAGGACCGGCGTGCTGCGGACATTGGAATCGTGGACGATCTGAGCGAAGCGGTAGACACTGTCCTCGAAGCGGTTGTTGAAGCCGTGGATGAAGACCAGGACGCTGTGGTCGCGGTTCCTTCTGACCGAGGCGTTCAGCCAGCCTTTCGCCGCTTCGAGACTAAGCGCGTCGGCCTTCAGCGTGGCGAAGTCGGTCTTCGGATTTGAAGGCAGCCTCTTGGGCCAGGCAACGTCGCCCTCGTTGCGGACCTTGGGCAGCGAAACTCTCATCTGTGCGAAGGACGGCGTGCGGGCGCGCTCGCCCGTGAACATCTCGCCGGAAACAGTCGATCGGGCACGCGTGGTCGCGACCAGCATGTCGACGCGACTGGTATCCGGCACGGTGTCCGCAACGGGGAACAGCACGTTCTTCGGATGTCCGCCGCAGCCCGCGAGCACGACCAGCGCGAGGCATGGAAGAAGTCGCCGGATAGGACCAGCAGTCATCAAACGAAACAAGCTCAAGTCCCCCATCCGCATTCCGGCTACATCCTGACAGGACGGACCATGCCTCAATCCGTGCGTATCCCATCGTATGTTACTGTACGCTACGGCCCAGCGACGACGACCGGGAAGGGCACGCCGAGACGGATCGCCTTCGAGAAGTCGGGCGACAAACCATCCGCCCGCGCCCGCACATCGATCTTGGCAATCTCCCGCAAGCGGTCGAGCGGCATCGAGGTGTCGACGGCTCCCCGGTCATAGGCGTAGTCGGGAAGATAACCATTGACGATCAGTCGCCAGTCGAACGGTACCTTGTCTCCAGCGACCCGCATCAGCTTGGCGACGGTTGTCGCGCAGTTGGTCGTGATCGAGTTGTAGAACTGCGGCGTCCGGGCGAGCGCGTTGGCCTCGGCGACGTACTCGAGCAGCAGGTTGCGCGCCTGCTCGGGAGTGGCTCTCAGCCGGTAGATCTGGACGTCCTCGCCACGCACGTTGGAACGGACGCCGACGACGTCGCGTTCGTCCGCGGCAACAACCACCAGCGGGTCGTTCTTGAAGAGGTCGGCAAGGGGAGAAAACCCGCCGCCGACCTTGTGGCGCACCTCGATCGACCAGGCGAGCTGTTCGCCGCCTTCGAAGCCGAAGCTGAAGATGACATGCGCGATCTTCGGCCCCGCCCAGTATGACATGAACAGGTCGACCGTCCTCACCTTGCTCACATCGTAGGTTCGCGTCGTCCAGCGCTCGGTAAAGTCGGAGTTGCTTCGCCACTCGAAGTCCCGGACATCGGTCAAGGTCAGCGAATTTCCGTCGATGCGACCCGTGACCTGGCGGGCGACGTCAGGAGCCCATGCGGCGTTGGCTTCCGGCTTGATCGAGCTCCACCAGAAGAGAACCAGCGCGAAGGCGACCGCAAATGAAAGGATGGCTCTCCTGCGCAGCCGGCTGGCAAGCGCCGCTACTGTGAGGAGACCGAAGGCGAGGAAGACGCAGGCGCCGATCGCCCGGCCGGCATCGGGCAGGGGCAGGCGATACCAGAACGCCAAGGAGCCCCAGGCTGTCAAAGCCGCCACGATCAGGGCGACCGCGAAGATCAAGATGATCGCCATCAGTCGAGGCATGTTGTTCCTTTCCTGTAGCCGCCGTGCCACCACGACGGGGAGATCGCGACTTCATCGGGCTGCAGGGAATGGCACGACCTTGGCAAGATCCAGCATGGTGTGAATTTCCTTGCCGAGCCAATCCATGAGTTCGAGCGCCTCGGCGTAACGTTCATGTTGCCCCGGGGCCGTCGACGACTCCCAGTCCCGCACGAGCTGGTCCGCGATGGAAAAGTCGTGGCACAGTTCCCGGAAGCTTTCATTGCGGGAGGCGAGCGCTTCGATCTCCAGCGCCTGCTCGGGAAACCTGCGCTTGGCGAACTCCGTGTCATATTGCATTGCATCGCTCCCGCCCAGGCGAGGCGAAGGCTCCCGCACATCCGCGTAGTCGCCGTGAAGATGGCACAGAACCCGGCCGACACCATGTAGGTTACAGTAACACACCGCGAGTTTCTTGCGGTCGGCAGCGCATGTGTGGTCCATTCGGTCACCGGCCCGGCGGCGGGCCAGCCATGCGAGGACCTTACCATGAAGCCCATTCTAGTCTCCGTCGCAGCGCTGCTGATGTCGACCGGACTGGCGAGCGCAGCCGAGCCGATCGTCGGAAACTGGAAGACGACGCTCGGAGACACCGCCGCGATCGAGCCGTGCGGCGGCGGTTTCTGCATCACGCTGAAGAGCGGCAAGCATACCGGCAAGAAGATCGGCGCGTTCGAAGGCAACGGCGGCAGCTATTCCGGCAGGATCACCGACCCCGACGCGAACAAGACCTACGACGGCACCATCAGCGTCTCCGGCGACACGGTTACCCTCAAAGGCTGTGTGATGAAGGTCGTCTGCGAGTCGCAGAAGTGGTCACGCCAATAGTCCGGGGGAACAAGCGGATACGGTAACATACGGGTGTTTCCCCCGTGATCGGCTATCACTGCGGCGGCAATCATTTCCGGCAATCGCTGCCGGAACGGCTTCATCGCCTGGTCGAGTTCGCTGCGCGTCATGCCGCGCGCGCCCGAATGCACACAGATTGGCGACCTCATGAAGAACGGCCGACGGGCGGTCGACAAGGAGAGTGAAATGAAACGCGCGACGAGACAGTTTTACGCTACTGCCGCGGTGCTGCTGATGGGCTGGGGGGCCGCGTACGCCGAAGCACCGAAAACCAAGATGGCGACACCGATACCGGATTCGATCGTCACGCCGGAGAGCGTCGACACCAGGATTGGCAAGCTGAATTTCTTCGACGGCTTTCCGGACGACGCCACTTCGGAGAAGATCTATGACAACCTCGATTTCATGCGCGGCGTTGACGCTTTTCTCAACGCCATGCCGGGTGCCTCCGTCGAAGCCCTACGGGTTGGACTGGCCGGCCAGGGCGCCGACAACAATCAGACCATCCTGATCTTCGAAAATCTCATGGATTCGCATTCGCTGTTCCTGACCGGGAACACCGAAAGCATCTACAATCTCATGTGGCTGGATACCAAGGCCGGTCCGCTGGTCATCGAGACGCCGCCCAACATCCTGGGCATGATCGATAACCACTGGTTCGAATATGTCGGCGATGTCGGCAATGCCGGTCCGGACAAGGGCAAGGGTGGAAAATACCTGCTGTTGCCGCCGGGCTACGAGGGCGTGGTTCCCGAAGGTTATCACGTATTGCGGTCCTCGACCTATGGGAACCTGTTCTTCTGGCGCGGCTTCCTCGAAAACGGCAGCACGACGACGGCCGTCGAAAACACCAGGAAATTCGCCAAGGTCTATCCGCTTTCGGAGGCCGGCAATCCGCCGCCGATGAAGATCGTCAACGTCTCCGGCAAGGAGTTCAACACGATCCATGCCAATAATTTCCATTTCTACGAGGAAGTGAACGACATCGTCCAGTACGAGCCGAACGAAGCCTATCATCCGGAAGTGCTGGGACAGCTCGCGTCCATCGGCATCGTAAAGGGCAAGCCCTTCGCGCCGGATGCGCGGATGAAGAAGATCCTCACCGAAGCCGTGGCCGTCGGCAATGCGACGGCGCGCACCATCACCTTCAAGACGCGCATGAAGGATGCCTATTATTATCCGAACAGTGCCTGGTTCACCGGCTTTGTCGGCGGGAGCTACGAGTTTCTGCTGCAGCCTGGCGTTCGCTATCTGGATGCCCGCGTCCTGTTCCACTACTACGCGACGGGCATCACGCCGGCCATGGCGATAAAGCGCGTCGGCATTGGTTCGCAATATGCCGGCGCAACGACCGACAAGGACGGCAAGCCGTTCGACGGCGGCAAGACTTATAAGATTCACATGCCGCCAAACATTCCCGCAAAGGAATTCTGGTCGTTCGTGGCGTATGACAACCAGACGCGTTCGATGTTGCAGACGGACCGGCAATTCCCCAGCATCGGCAGCGACAAGAAGGACATCGTGATCAACGCGGACTCGTCGGTTGACGTCTGGTTCGGTCCGACGGCGCCGAAAGGCCATGAGGCCAACTGGGTCCAGACAGTGCCGGGCAAGGGTTGGAACGTCCTTCTTCGCCTCTACGGGCCTTTGGAGCCATGGTTCGACAAGACCTGGAAGCCAGGCGAGTTCGAACCTGTCGAGTGACGCTCAAATACGCTATGAACTCCAATGCCGGTCCGACTGGTGTGCCGGATCGGCGCGGCCGGAAAACATGAGTGCGCCGCCGGCATCAGCCGCGCCGCCTTGAGCCTTCTGGCTCGTGCGCATAGCAAGGATCAGCAGGACTGCGGGGAGGCGGAGCTTGACGTCAAGATCAGCGCCATCGGCACCATGGATATACGCGGGTCTCCTCGCAGCTCAGACCGCCGCGGCCCTGACCCTGTTCTGGATTGTGTTCCCCATCTTTCATGGGTTGGTCAACCACCTCGGCGAACGGCAGATGCTCGCTCTCTCGGACCAGGTCGGGATTGGTGCCAGCGCCGCGCTGCTCCATTGCTTCTACTGGATACGGTTGAAATGGGTGCCGGTGACGTCGCCGTTTCACAGCGTCTTCGTGGCGCATCTGCTCTTCTTCGCCAGCCGTGTCAGCTTCTTCTTCGGCGGTGCGCTCTTCTCGGCCATCTTCTTCAGGCATCTGCCGGAACTCGACGCCTTACCGCCATTTGCTCAGGCGTGCGTGAAGAGCGTGTATGTGGCGGCGACGCTGTTCGGACTATTCTGCTACTCGCTGGAACTGGATCGCTTCGGAAAGGCCGTAGAGGACGGGCCGCCGGACCGCGGCCAGTAGCTTCCACATCCCTCGTTGCAGCGACACGTTGAAAGCCGTCTCCTACGGTCCGTGTAACCGTAACATACTTCCCTTCTCACCACCGAAGGCGCACCAGAAGCGTGCGGGGGAGTTTCTCCGACGATCAATCGTTCACGATGGGGGGAAGCATGTCGACGAGAACCAGACTGTTAGGAGGGGCGCTGGTCGCGTTCCTGGCGCTCAGCGGTGCGGCCCGTGCCGACACCATCAGCTTCGCCGACGCGGTGAGCACGCTCGCCAACGACTGCGGATCCGACATCAAGAAGTTCTGCAAGGGCCTGAACCTTGGAAGCGGCCGTATCCAGAACTGCCTCGAGACCCATGCCGCAAAAGTTTCGCCGACCTGTACGTCGACACTGGCGAGCGTCACCTCGTCCATCGGGCAGCGCCTTGCCGCCCAGTCGTCGTTCACCACAATCTGCAAGCACTATGTCGCGCAGTTCTGCAGCGGCGTGGTGGGGGAGGGCAACATTCTTTCCTGCCTGAACAAGGCGACGCGCGTGAACGAAGGCCAGTGCGGCCAGGCCATCACAGACGCCGGCTGGCGGTGAACGATGTTAAAGGGACACAGGATCATGAAGAGCTTTCAACTCGCAACGATTTTTGCCGCCGGACTGCTGCTGGCACCCGGCCACCCGTTCGCGCAGGAACTGAGCGGCCCGCAGGTGGTGCGCACGCTCGACAGATTGCAGGGCGGAGCTCCGGCCATTGACCTCGCGTTGCTCCTGGAAGAAGCGGCGGCGAGTGCAGGCAAGGGCCTCGCCGGGCTTCCCGACTGGCAGAAGCTTTCGAAGCTGTCGCAGCTCATCGTCGAGATCGACTTCGAGAACGACTCCATCGCCATCGAACCGAAATCCTATCGCACCGTCGGCATGATCGCCGACGCCCTGCATCATCCGAACCTGCGGCGCTACAAGTTCCTTGTCGTCGGACACACGAGCTCGACGGGCGACGCCAAGCACAATCTGGACCTCAGTCAGAAGCGGGCGAACGCGATCACGGAGGCGCTGTCGACGACATTTTCCATCGCCCCAGACCGTTTGTTCGCGATCGGCGTCGGCGAGGAGTGGCCCGTGGATCCGTCGAATCCGCAGGCAGCCGACAATCGGCGCGTCCAGCTCGTCAACCTCGGTCTCGTGAAGTAGCAACCAGGAGGATTCTCCATGAAACGCCATATTCGGATCGGCACAGTCGCCGTAGCCTGCCTGGTGTCGTTCGCAGGAGCGGCGTTGGCCGAAGACGCGATCACGGCACCCGCTTCCAAGACCATTGGAGCGACCGCGGCCGCGAAGATGGTGCCGTCGCTCGCCGTCCTCAATTCTGGCGGGGCGACGCTGGCCGACGGCAAGCTGACGATGACGGGGGTCACGGCGAACTCGATCGTGTTCGCCGACCGTCCAGTACGATCGGCCGGACATGTGCTCACGACCGAGTTCATCAAGGAATGGGACGAGGGCAAGGACAGCTTCGCCGTCGACCCGCCGAACGCGACGATCTCTGTCATGAGCAGCGATGGGACGGCTGTCGAAGATGCGGTCGTGGTCCTGACCAAGCCGAAGCTGGACGGCGGCACGCTGACCTTTGACGTCCAGGTTCTCGAGGGCGAACTCGCAAAGGCCAATGGCCCGGCTTCGCTTTTCATCGACATGTTCGTGGCGCGCGCCGGAATGGGGCGCGTCGGCGTGGTTGGCGTGGGTGCGGTCGGCTTCCATGGCGGCTGGTATGCGCACCCGGCGGCCCGCTACGGCGCCGCGGTCGCGACGGGCGCGGCCATCGGTGCCGCGGCGGCCTCCGCGCCATACTATTATCACCCGCCGTGCGGCTACTATCCGTATCCGCCCTGCTACTGAAATCGGAGCGGCATATCGCAATGAGGCAGGGGAGAAGCAGCCGAGGCGGATGGAGGTCGGCCGCGGGCGTTCTCGCCGCCGTCCTCCTGGCCTATCTGCTCGTCTGCTACCTGGTGATGCCGGAGCTTTGGATCTTCCGTGACCGGAGTACGGTTGCCGATTTCAGCCGGATGGTCACGACCACCGGCGACGACATTCCGGGCGATCCAATCAACGTCGGGCTCGTCGGCCCGAAGCAGCAGGTGATCAGGGCCTTCGCCGCCTCGGGCTGGGATCCGGCCGACAGAGTAACATTACTCTCTTCGGTCGAAATCGGCCTGAGCGTGGTGCTCGATCGTCCGGATCTCGATGCGCCCGTCAGTCCGCTGTTCTTCGACGGTCGGAAACAGGATCTGGCATTCGAAAAGCCTGTCGGGCGAAGCGCGGACGAGCGCCACCACATACGTCTCTGGCAAACGGCGACGGTCGGCGCCGACGGCCAGCCGCTGTGGCTGGGCTCCGCCAGCTTCGACCGCGGCGTCGGCGTCAGCCACGACACCGGGCAGATCACCCACCATATCGGACCCGATCTCGACGCCGAGCGCGAGCTGGTGATCGGCGACCTCAAGGGCGCTGGGCAGATCTCCATGACCTACGAGCGCGCAGGCGTCGGTGCGACGAAAGATGGTCGCAACGGTGGCGGCGATCCGTACTTCACCGATGGTCGAATCCTTGTAGGGGTTCTGCCTGATATCGGCCGATAAGGCAGCAGCCTCCGACACTTCGATCGCCATCGTCGACGTCCCCTGCTTCCGCGTTCTTTATCCCCATGACGAGAGGATCGCGGCGACCAAAGCTGCCGGAGAATTTGAGGGCGGCAGCCGCCGGCGGTCTCGATCAGCTTGTCGCGGTCCCAGGATGTGGACGTTGCCGCGTGCGATTTAACGGCATACATGCCTCGAGAATGTGCAGCTCATTGGCGAGACCAGCCTGAACGCCGGAACTTCCTGAATCGGTGTCCGTTTCCCGGTGACCGTTATCATCAGGAGATACGAAAATGGCAACCACTTCGAGGGGCCGTGCTCAGGATCGCGCGAAGGTCGCTGGCGGACAGGATCACGAGGTTCGCTACGAGGCGAAAAAGGAAGGCGTTCCAAAGGAAACGGTCAATAGGGCCGTGAAGAAGGCTGGGAACTCTCGCAAAAAGGTCGAGGCGGAAATCGGCCGGCACTGAGCCGTGAAGCTTGCGACTTACAACGTCAATGGTGTCAACGGCCGCCTCGAAGTCTTGCTGAGGTGGCTTGATGAAGCCAAGCCGGACGTCGTCTGCCTACAGGAGCTGAAGGCCCCGCAAGAGAAGTTCCCGATCAAAGCGATCGAGGCAGCCGGCTATGGGGCGGTTGGCAGGGCCAGAAGTCCTGGAACGGCGTCGCCATCCTCACATGGGGAAGGAGCCGCATCTCACTAGAAAGGGGCTGCCCGGCGAGCCGGAGGACGAGCACAGCCGCTATATTGAAGCGATCGTCGATGGCATCGTAGTCGGTTGCCTGTACTTGCCGAACGGAAACCCCTATCCAGGCCCGAAATTCGACTACAAGCTCCGCTGGTTCCGCCGTCTCCACGACTACGCGGCCGAACTGCTCGAGCTCGGGGTGCCTGTCGTGCTCGTCGGCGACTACAACGTCATGCCCACCGAGTTGGACGTCTACAAACCCGAACGCTGGACGAACGACGCCCTCTTCCGCGTCGAGGTCCGGGAGGCCTACAAGAAGCTTGTCGGGCAGGGTTGGACGGAGGCGCTTCGCCATCTGCATCCAGGCGAGCGCATCTACACGTTCTGGGACTACTTCCGAAACGCATTCGCGCGCGACGCCGGCCTTCGCATCGACCACTTTATCCTAAGTTCGGAGGCAGCCAGACGGCTGACGAAGGCGGAGGTCGACAAGCACGTTCGCGGCTGGGACACAGCAGTGATCACGCCCCAGTATGGATCGAGCTTCAGGACGAGCTCGTCAAGAAGAAGAGGAAGACGAAGTGAGCCATGAAGATTGGTAAGGGAAGGATCCGCTGAAGCTGCCGGAGTCGTCGACAGCTTCGTGGTGAACGGCGCGAGGCAGGCTTGACGTCTTCAATGCGATCGTTGAGCAGGTGGGCCTCCTGCGCGAGGCGCTCGAACGCGATCCTGACCCGCCCGACGACGACGCCGCTCCAGGAGCCCGCAAACGATTGGCCGGGTGACGACGGGACTTGACGCCTGCTTAGTTGAAATCGCCGATCTTCCCGGTCTGGAAGAGTATGACGGGATCGCCTACTTCGCCCACCGCAGGATGTCCCTCCCGTTTCACGACGAGGGCGCCAGCGTGCGTCCTTGCAGCCTCCCTAGCTTCTTCGACAGCCCCTGCCTCTTCCCCGTGGAAAACCGTTTCCCATGCCCGGACCGGCTGCCCACTATCATCGAGATCGAATGCGAATATGCTGATCGAAGTGAACGCTCCGGGCATCGGCGAACTCATGCGGTGCCGCGTTGGGGCTTCTCGACCTGCTCGTCGATTTCCGCCTGCAGCTTCTTTCGGGCGTCGCCTTCGAACTTCGCGCGGACACGTTCCACTTCCTGGTTGGTCGCTTCGATGGGTTGGCCTGAATCGTCCGGAAGGCCGGGACCGCTCTGGGCGATTGTGGAATCCTTCGGGCGGTCATTGAGGCCGTTTGTGGTCTTTGACATCGGAAACTCCTTTCGGGAGCTTAACGACGACGAAGATCTATTGTTCGGCGAGTGACGAAAAAGCTTGCGGAAATCCGGTCTGTCGACACCACCAAAAGCGGCCTACTCTTAAGCCCGCAGAATAAGTAGCCGATGCAAGCCTAAGACGCGCATAGTTGCCGCCTCGCGTATGAGCCCTATAGACGCGACAAGCAGAATTGACTTGCAGATCATGATCGCCATCGTCAGCCATGAATGGCGCTATCGTGAAATCTTGAATGGAGGCTTGCACTCAGTTTGCTTCCGTGAACGTTTAAAACGTCGTCTGGTAGCCGTTTCATTTCACATCATTGGGGGCGCGTTTTATGGCTATGGGCAGACTTCGGATCAGCGCCCGTGTCCAAAGGAAGCTGAAAGGGAGCCTTTGGGCACCCCGCAATACGGCAAGAAGTGGATACAGATTGTCGTATGCGTTTGTGGTGTGATGCTTGAAGGAGAAGGCCATGACCAGCAAAAACGCCACTGATACCCATACCCGCCCCGATGAATGGCCGCGCGCCGGTCGCGGGCCAATCAGGTCAGCAGCGCATCGCGAACTTATGTGGTTTGCGAGGGCGAGCGCGTCGTCGGATACTACTGCCCATCGGGAGCGCTGACGGTCGCGGACGCGCCGGCAGCGATCCGGCGCAACATGCCCGACCCCGGTTCCCATGGCAGTCCTGGCCGTCTGGCTATCGATCGCAACTGGCTGAGAAAAGGAATTGGAGCCGCGCTGTTGCAGGAGGCGTGCAGCGTACCGGATAGGCAGCCCGTATCATGAGGTATCGCGGCCTTCTGGTTCACGCAATCTTCGATGAAGCCAACGCGTTCTAAGAGCATTTTGGATTTGCAGCGTCGCCCGCTTATGCCTGCAATGATCAAGCGGATCTACCCAAGGCCGGGAAACTCACTCCCAGGTCCACGATCTCAGTCAGCAGCATGCACCTGAACGCCGCGGCAGAGCAGTCCCCAAGTCGGGCGTCGTTGGGCCTCCTGGGCGTGAGCTTGCGTCATCGGATCGTTGCCGTCGTCTGGCTCGGGGCCGACAGGCGGCGGAGTCTCCCCAGGGTCTCGCTCAGGTTCGGGATTGCCGATCGGCGGCGCTGGCGGCGGAACGATGGGCTCGTTGGGTACGGACATGGTTTCCTCCTTGCTAACCGGGAGAACTCGCGTGTCTCTCGATTTATTCAAGAGGTGGTGGCGTGAAGAGATGCTTTTCTCGAGCAGCGAACCGATCGCCGCCGACGGGCTCGGGAAATGACCGAGTCCTCGATAGGGAACGGCAAGGGTCCGAGGTCAAAAAAACCAGCGCTCTTGCGGAGAGACGAATAAGACGATCCGAGGATCCTGCACGCAGTATGGTATGCGCGGCTCCATGGCTCGCCAATCGAGATATCGGTGCCGGCTTTGATGATGGTGAACATGGCGACGCAGCAGCGCAGGGGCTGGTCCGAAGGGCAATCGTGGTCATTCTTGGATGAAGGGGTATTTCGATGATGTCGGCGTTCCGGAATGATTCGGGGCGTTCGACTTCCTCGCGAACATGTCGGCGGCCTTGTTGGCTTCAGCATGGCGGGCGAGGAGGCTGGCGAGTTTTACCCTGCCAAGGCCCAAGCTGACGCTGGCGATGCCAAGGCGCCCGAAGCGCGTTTATGTCCTCTCACTTATGCGGCCCGCGAAACGAGCTTTGGCATGCCAGGGGATCACGGAACGGTTCTTGCACGGTTACTAATATGTTTATCGTGGGGAGACCTAACGTCATGAAATGGCACAGATCCGGAGAGTTTAGTCCCTTGATGCTCGTTGTGAATGGGCCGGAAAAGTACAAACTTGTCGCAACCCTTTGGGAGGCCGCCAATATGCTGACGGCCTGCTGGCCCATCGACGATGGTGAAGAGTATCTCACGGCAATTAGGGCGTGCCGGGATGCACTTCATGGGGACGTCTCGGCCGAGGACGCACGAGAAGCGCTGATCCGTGCCGCCGACGAAGCTGGCATTCCGGTGATCACCGTCGTTCACTGAGCTTCGCTGCCGAATGAAATGAGTTCACGGGCGCCTTTCGTGACACAACCCTCTCCGTTCGCTGCATGCGCGGGGTCCATGCCGCTGAACATCACTTTCAGCCCGCGCTCGGCCAGCAGCTCTTTTGGCCTCTCCTTGGTGACAAGTGCCGGCTTCCGTTCCTTCAGTATTCCGCGTACATTCCGCCGGGTCGATGGCAGAAACGAAGGGAGCGCCTTTCCCGCAACCGCATGTTGTGCCCGCCGCATTTTACCGTGTCGCCGTCGCCGATGGTCAAAGATGCGCGGATGATCCGCCCAGCAACCATTGAACGCTATCTCCACGCTCGGCCGCCTCCCGCTTCCGCCCGAGTGCCTGTTCCTGCTCGTATGACTTGTGCGGGAAATGCTCGAAGCACCACCAGCGGGTCGCCCCGGCCGGAGAAGGACTGTTGCCCCAGCCACCCCACTCGGCGCATCCCTTTTCCTCGCAATAGTGGACATGCATTCGCGGCGCTTCCGTCAGTGGCCGTCTGTCGGTGTCGCTCATCTTTCCTCCTGGAGTTGCCAGCCGGCTTTCGGGACCGGCCACCCCTTCTGGGCCGCGCGGAAATCAGCCTCGGCTTCGGCTTTCTTCTTTGCTTCCATGATGCCCGCTGCCCAGACAGTGATGCGCATGCGGCCGGCTTTGAATACGAAGCGCCGTTCGGTCGTTTGCTTGCCTGCCGTGTATCCCGCGCGAAAGCAAGCGCGCGCGGCCGACAGACCAACGCTCTCGCGGAAAGCCCGCGGCTGCGACGACCACCAGTCCCGCAGAGCGGTTTCGAATGACACGGACGTTGGTTGGGGACGGTCAAGCATAGGTGTCAGCCCTGGTCTCGGGTTCGACACCGCGGATCGGCCATCGCAGTCGCTTTCGCTCATGGGTGATCTTGGGCATATCAGTCTCGATGGTAGCTCGGTCGCCAGCCGCGGGCCATGCCCCGGCTCATGGCGCCTTCGGTCAATGCCAACTGCCGGCGAAGGTGACGGATATCTTCCAGAAGGGTGTCTATGGCCGCGTGCGTATCGCCTCTGTGGTAGGCAATCACCTTTGCACGCTCATCGTCTTCCACGGCTTCGCCGATCGACCGCTCTCGCATATCCGTGCTCCGTACTTCGGTTTTCAGAATGGCTGCCGCGGCGCCTTATGTTCTTATTATGTTCTCATCTCCCTGCGAGTCAATAATCAATCTGGGTCAATTGAGTTTTCGCGCGCATTTAGACGGCGGCGACCATCTCTCTCACGGTGCCGACAACCCGACTATGATCATATGGCTTGCTGAAGAACCGGCCTTCGACTGGCAGGACCTCGTCACTTAGGTCATGGTGCCCTGATGTCACGATGATCTTGACAGGGGGCCATCGGTCCCGTACCGCCGCGGCGAGTTTAAGACCATCCATCGATCCTGGCATGTCTATATCGGTGAACATCAGCCGGATCTCTGCGTGGACATTCAGTATTTCTATCGCAGCGTCCGCGTCAGAGGCCTCGAAGACCGTGAACCCCTCATCCTCGAGCGATATCACGATGGCCAGGCGGACGAGAACCTCGTCCTCAACAACAAGAACCGCCGCGCCGATATCAGACACCTCAACGCTCTCCGTTCCGGCCGCCAGCATCTCTGGCATGGCCTCGAGCACGGTAACACTTGGGCGGCGGGAAGGATCCATCCTCCGCTGAAAATCGCCGATAACCCTCAAACGCTCTTCGAATACGCAGCCGCGATGCCGGACCCTTGGCGCTGCACTGAAAGCCTGATGCGGCGAACGTGATGTTCGGCGCCGTGCCTAATAACGAGACCAGTGCTGAGCCCACATAGCGTGTTCCATATCCCTGACGCGTCGGTGGCCGCACCGGCGGGCGCCGCCCGGATATTCTACGGAAGGTGACCACGCCCAAACGAAAAACTCCCTCTGTTGTCAACACCGGATTATAAGGATTGAATGAAATCCTCCGCAGCGGCCTTCCCGCGTCCAATTATATATGCTTCAGGGCGCTCGGGGATCCGGCAAGACGACTGCTGCACTGCGGTTTTTGCGCGCCGGTGTCGAAGTGGCCGAAAGCTGCGCCTACGTGGCGCTGTCGCAGACGGCCGCCGAACTCAACGCCATCGCCTTGTCCCATGGCTGGACGCTCGATGGCATTCGTGTCGAAGAACTCGCGAGGCCTGGCTCGGTCGATGAGGCTGATGAGCGGAGCATCTTCATGACTTCCGATCTCAGGCTGAATGAGAGGCTGCCATCGAGGAACACAAGCCCCGCCGTCTCGTCTATGACTGCTTGCTTGAAATTCGGTTCATCTCTGGAGATTCGCCCCGCTGCCGCCGCGAACTTATTGCCTTCAAGGCACACCAGGCTCAGGCTTGAAGATCCAACTTACCGTTCCCAGATTGTCGGGATCAAAAAGCTTAGAAAGGAGACAGCGATGACAAGCACATTGTTTGACAGACCGCTCTTCGTTAAGCGGGGCCACCACATTCAGGAAGTGGCAAGCCTGGAAGACTTATTCGACCTGCTTGATGAATGGCCGGCGGAAAGACGAGGCATGACCTACGAGGTGCTGGTGAAAGCCTGCCGACTGGCAGCACAAGGGATTTTCCCGTTGAACTCCCTTCGTGAAAATGTTCGGCGGTATCTCATCAAGGAACGGGCTCTCGCAAACATTGACGAACTCCCCCTGGCCAAAGAGGGGGTCATGCCCCGCAGCTTAACCTCCTAGACAGCGGCAATGCACAAATGTCGGGCCCCGGGAATCCAGGTAGGTCCTCGTTTACTTGTTGACAGGCTGGGGCTGGCTATCGTTGGCCAGCACGAGATTTGGCGGTATGTCCGGCCCCTCGTTTCCCGATAGGATGGCGGAGATGTAATTTAACGCGTTTTTCATGCCGTTCATCGTGTAGGGCTTTTCGATCGCGCCAAGCGCATCCACGAAATCGGGCGGCAATCGCTTGATGTTGCCTGTAACGAAGACGTAGGGAATGCCTGCAGCGGCTAAAGAGCGGCCGACTTCGATTCCCGTCGGTCCGTCCATCAGTTGAACGTCGACGAAAGCGAAATCCGGTTTTTGCGCAGCCAGCAGATCGTGCGCTTGTCTGCTATTCATCGCGATGCCCGCGACCTCGTGTCCGGCTGCTTCCACCTCGATTTCAAGCTCCATGGCGAGCAGCATCTCGTCCTCGACGATCATGACTTTCAATTCTCGTTCTCCTGATGTTCGTCGATCAGCAGCATGACCTCGACCACTGTCTTGTCGCCTTCGATCTTGCGTTCGACACTGGCTGCGAGTTGACGGGCCGATGCTTCCAGGAGAAGCCGCCCGAACTCGGCGGCTTCCGCGTCCGGCTCGACGGGAGTCGTCGTGTCCTCGACCCGGATCACAAAGTGGCCGTGCATCCGTTTTACGACGACGTGGATCGCGCCGCCGCCGTCGCTGAGACCCCTGTTGACCGCGTCCACCACGAGCTCGTTGACGATCAGCGACAGGGGTGTCGCCTTGACGGCCGGAACGAGGAGCGGCGCTAGGTCGAGCGTCAGCCGGATGTCATTCCGTCCGACGCCGCTGACAAGGTCGGTGACCAGCTCGCGGATGAAGTCCGCGACGTCGAATCGGGCAACGTCGTCGAGGGTGAAAAGTTTTCGCTGCACGGTACTCAGTGCTTCTACCCTGTTGAGCACCGACATCAGCGTCTGCTTCTTGACCGTGTCCTGCGTGAACCGCGCCTGCAGTTTGACGATCGACGCCATGGTCAGGAGATTGTTTTTGACCCGATGGTCGACTTCGTGGATGAGAAGGGTCTTTGCCAAAAGGGCCGATTTCAGTTCCGCCATATTCCTTGCAACTGCCTCTTCCGCTTGATGTCGGGCCAATGCAAGTTCCGCTTCACGGCTTTTGACGGTTGTGAAATCCAGCTGCGAGGCGAAAAAATAGATGATCCTTCCCTCGTCATCGCGCACCGGACTGATGAAAAGCGCGTTCCAAAAGGTGCTGCCGTCTTTTCGGTAATTGAGGATGTCGACGGAGATGTCTTGGCCTCGCGCGACGCTGTCGCGAATGTAACCTACGCTCCGCCTGTCTGTCTCCGGCCCCTGGAGCAGGCGGCAGTTGCGGCCGATGAGCTCATCATTCGAGTAGCCCGTCATTTTTTCGAAAGCCGCGTTGCAGAAGATGATGGGATTATCATGCTGAGCGGGATCAGTGACGATCATCGGCATGCGCGTCGCCTTGAATGCCGCCGCGAAGGGGTCTTCCTTCACGTGCCTAGCAATCAGCCGGTCGCCGGCGCGGCGAGCCTCTTTGTGATATCGATCGGTATCCTGCATGCGATGTTGATCTAGGTTTGGGAGACTTGACCTAGCGCTTTCCCCCACGGAGTCTAGTGGATTCGCCTCGATTTTTTTTAAGTCGATCTCAATCCGCGATCGCGTCAAGCGACATGTCTCCTGGCCGGTCTTGCTCCCTTTCCACCGTTGACTTGCCGCCCGCGAACTTTCAAGAATGACGAAAAGACCGAGGCCCGTTTCATGCACGAAAGTAATCCCGCTGTGCCCCATCAGGGCGAATTGGCCGCGCTCATCCTCCGCTGTGATTGGGCAAACACCAGCCTCGGGCCGGTTTCGTCGTGGCCGATCCAGCTCAGATGCGCGGTTGATATAGCGCTTCCCTCGCGTGCCCAGATCGTCATGTTCTGCGGCCCAGAATTCATCGCCATATACAATGACGCCTATGCACCGACGATTGGAGCAAAGCATCCGGCGGCGCTGGGAAAGCCGGCAAAGGAAAACTGGGCCGAGCTGTGGGATGATCTGGAGCCGCTGCTGCGCAAGGTTTTGGAGACCGGCGAGACTGTCTTCGCCAAGGACAGGCCTTTCTATATCGAGAGGCATCACAAGCCGGAAACGGTTTATTTCGATATTTCCTATTCGCCGGTATTCGATGAAAACGGCAGGGTCCTGGCGGTCTTTTGCATCGTCAGCGAAACGACGGGTCGGGTCGGCTACGAGGCTAAGCTCAAACGCCTGGCATCAATCATTTCCTCCTCTGAAGACGCAATCCTCGGTATCGATCTCGCCATGATGGTGACCGACTGGAACGATGGAGCCGAAAAGCTCTACGGCTATTCATCCAGCGAAATTCTCGGCCGGTCGGTGACGGTTCTTATTCCAGATAATCGCGTGGACGAGGAGGCGCGCATCATCGCGCGCATCAAGGCCGGGGAGCGTATCGAGACCCATGAGACGATCAGGCGCCATAGGAGCGGAAAACTCTTGGACGTCTCCCTTACGGTATCTCCGATCTATGACGCAGAGGGACGCATCGTTGGCGCCTCGAAAATCGCGAGAGATATTACGGCGCGCAAGGAAGCGGAGCGGGTGCAGGAGGTTCTGATCGCCGAGTTGAACCATAGGGTCAAGAATATCTTGGCGACGGTTGCGGCGATCGCTCGTCAGACATTTGCGGGAGCGCCGGATGCCGAGGCGGCGAGGGCAGCTTTCGACGCCAGGCTCCAAAGCCTGGCGAGAGCGCATGATTTGCTCACCCATGGCAATTGGGAGGCGGCAAGCCTTGGAAATGTGGTTTCCGAGGCGCTGTCAGCGTATCCGGCGGAGCGTCTCGACATTAGCGGGCCGGATCTCAATATCTCGCCCAAAGCAGTGGTCGCGCTGGCGCTCATTGTACATGAGCTGGCCACCAATGCCGCGAAATACGGTGCCTTATCAGCCGAGTCCGGAAAAATCGCAGTGTCATGGAAGTTGGAAGGTTCACCCGACCCGTCGCTCATACTGCTGTGGAGTGAAAGCGGCGGCCCCCCAGTTAAGCCTCCCTTACGGCGGGGGTTCGGGTCGCGCTTGATCGAGGCGATGTCCTCGGGACAGCTCAAGGGCCGTGCAGAACTTGCTTACGACGACGGTGGCCTGCGTTGCCTGATCAGCGCGCCTCTGGATGTGGAATGGGCAGACACCGATCACGAGGTTGCTGCCTCTGCTTAAAAACGGGCGTCCGGTGGCCAGGGGTCCCGGTTGCCGTTGACTGGGACTGGCGCGTATCGCGCCTCGGGCTTCACGCCGCCTTCAGATCCCGACCGGGCGCAATCGGCAGCTTCGCGCGCAGGGGTCGAATTTGGGGCAGGGACAGTGACCTCGAACTGCTGTTCCCGCAAAAGCGCTGCGAACTGTCTTTGGAGTGGGCCTCTCGAATCTTCTCTTTTGCCACCTGCTTTCTAGCCGGCCATGGCATGCCGCCCGAGAACATAGCGAACCCCAATCAAGGACCGGATGCTGCTTCGCTTTCCAACCCAACAGGCTGCCGAGTTCTGCGGGCTAGGACCAAGGTCTGAGGAGGCCCGGTCTGAAGTCCTACTTCTGGAACACTTCCTCCATCCTGCGGTTTGGTCCCCAGCGGAATCAAACATACAAGGAGGAAAACAGATGAAGATCAAGGCACTAGGAATTGCCGCGAGCATCCTGTTGGCATCGACTTCTGCCTTTGCGCAGTCTTCGACGGTGACAGGTGCAGCAGGTGGTGCCGCAACGGGTGCCGTCGTCGGCGGCCCGGTCGGTGCTGCTGTCGGCGGCATCGTTGGCGGTGTGGCGGGTAGCGTCATCGATCCGCCGCCGCAGAAGGTGGTGACCTATGTTCAACAGGCTCCCGCCCCGACCGAGCGCGTCGTGGTGAAGGAGAAAGTCGTCGTCGGACAGCCTCTGCCGGAAACCGTGGTCGTCACGCCCATTCCCGATGACCCGAAGTACGCATACGCTATCGTTAACGATCAGCGTGTGATCGTCGAACCTTCCTCTCGGAAGGTCATCCAGGTCATTCAGTGACCTTCCGGGCGGCTTTGGCCGCCGCTTAACAATCAGGGCAAGCATGCGACGCATGAGAATGCGGGGCGGCATCGCGTGCCCAAACTTTGGAGATTGATCATGAAAAGCAACCATCTCGCCATGCTCGTGGCAGCGTTGTCACTCAGCGTGTCGCCGCTTGCCACGTTGCCAGCAGCAGCCCAGCAGGACACCAAGAGCGGCAGCCAGGCTCAGTCCGGTTCTCAGACGGGCACGGACGCCACTTCGCAGGCCGGCTCCAAGGCCACCGGAACTGGCACCGACTGCACGCCCGACGCGTCGGGTGCCTGCCCGCAAGGCAAGGGCCAATCTTCGCAGCAGAAATCGGACCAGGGTTCGGACATGAAAAAGAGCGCCGAGCAGCCTTCGACCGATAGTTCGACGAGCGGAAGTTCCTCCGGCAAGTCTTCGACGGAAGCCAAGCCCGGATCCCAAGACGCCAGCGGTGGCACCACGACCGAACAGACCCCGGCCGCCAAGTCCGGCAGCACCGATACCAGCGGCTCGGCTAAAGCAGGCACGAAGAGCAGCGCCGAAACCAAGCCCGCGGAGGGCACCGGCAAGGGCGCCACCACGCAAAGCGGCGATGCGTCCAAGCAGTCGACCGACCAGAACACGTCGACGACCAACAAAAGCTCTTCCGAAACCAACGTCAACAACAACGCCACGACGAACAATCAGACGTCCAACACCAAGACCAACGTCAACATTTCCGTTGAACAGCAGACCGAAATTCGCCAGGTGGTGAAAGAGGTTCATGTCGAACCTGTGAAGGAAGTGAACTTCACGGTTTCCGTTGGAACGACGATCCCGAAGAAGGTTCGTCTCGAACCGCTGCCGCCACGCATCGTGAAGATCGTTCCGCAATACGAAAGCTACCGCTTCTTCATCCTTGCGGATGGCCGGATCGTTATTGTCGATCCCGATGCTCTCACGATCGTCTACATCATCGAGGCCTAACACGCGCTTCCCGGCGGCGTCCTTGCGCCGCCGGGGGCCGCAGGAGGGATCAATGATCCACCATGAAGACAAGGGATCGGGACCACCTTTCCCATAGTCGTCATCCTGGTTGCCATTGTCGCCCTTATCGGCGGCCTGGTTCTGTCTTCAGGCCATCAGCCGCCGGCACGAGTTTGAGTCCCCGCCAGTTCGACAGGTCGGTGATCTCATCTCACATGACGGAGGCGACGGCTTGCCGGTGTCTTTTCGCATTTGCGCGCGAGACCGAGCGTCGTGCTCAGCAATCCACTGGCACATCATCTTGTGAAGTAGACCATAGGGTTTAAGGGGCGGCGTCATTCTCGCGACTGCCGAACTGCCAATACCGACGCTGGCGCGCTTCGAGGAATCAAGCATCCAGCCCGTTCCGACTATTTATCGTGGTCCTTGCCGGCCAGGTTTATTCGATGATCTGGCAAAAACGCTGGACCTGAACAGGCAACAGGGCTTTGTGGCAAGGACCGCGGGCGATTTCGCGGAGAATGCCATGCCTGAATGCGTGGGGAAATATGTCAGGGAAGGATATGTCCAGACAGAGACCCATGGGGCGAAGGCGGAACTCATCCCAAACCGCTTGAACGACGCCTAACGGCGCAGAGTTGCTGCCACCAAATCGAAAGTCCACCCGACTACGTGCAAGTGGCACACCGCTTCGTTGCACTTCATCTAGCTTTGCATCAGAGTCATCTGAGTACATGATGAAGCCGTCAAGATGGGGCGATTCATGAAGTGCATTGCTGAACTTTTGATGGGATTGGCGGGAGCGACCTTGGTCGTCATTAGCGCAGTTCACCCGGCGGAAGCTAACAGTGACAATGGCGAAGACCCATCTTGTGAAATCGTCAACCTTGCATACGCGGCAACCATGAACGCTACGCGGTCGAGCGTGACGGCTTATGCCGAGCAGGACGATGGATCTTTAGTGTTTATTGCCGATTTGCGAACCCAGTTAGGTACTAATTATCTGAAAGATTCAACGCGAAAGCAATGGATCCGTTACCCACAGACAAAGTGGGTTCCAGCGGACCGATTTGGTCCAAAAATAACTGACTGTGTATTGAAGGGTGATGAAAGTCACCCGGATCTCGCGGCAAAGCACTATTCAGCTATCCGTCATGAGGCACCGCATGTCTCTAAAGTGGATTTTTGGATTACGCATGACGATGGACGAATTGTAAAAATGCGAATTGGGCCGTGGGGGGTCAAGCTTAAGTCCGGACTAGGAGTAATTGAAATCCGGAAGTTCGATGATGAGGCATTGACCCCTCCGCTTTGATCCGCAGCCGCAACAGAGTTGCGCTTCCATTCGAACGGTATGTCCGATGCTTTTGTCGAAATCCTGAAGCGGAATTACACGCGAATATCAGTTCCACAGGACGCTCAAACAGCGCTCCAATCGCGCCGACGTCCAGTTTCCGTGAAAACCTTAAACCGCTGCGCCGGCACGTCTGAACTGGTGCTATGTGTAAATCATGTAATCGTCATATGTCGAAGCCCCGTTCGGCAACAACATCAACAATCACACGCTGTTCCAGAAGGTGGGGCCATAACGCCGCTTGCGTGCAACCCAACTCCCTCGACAGCGTTGGAGGTAACTATTTCTGCCTTCGAAACCTGTGGCATTTGCTACATTCCGTGAATATTTTCCGTCGGCACTGTCGATTTTCGCCTTGGCCGATCGTCCTTATCACGATGTGCTGGCACCGCGGTCGTGGCTTCAGCACGTCGTCGGGCAACAGAAGGAGCAATTGTCATGGATAATCAGCATCTCGTACCTGCCGCCGTGCTTGCGGCCAAGAACGGCGTCCGGTTCCCAAACGAGAGCGAGGCGTATCGCAGCGCCCGCGACGCGCTGCTGGCCGAAGAGATCGAATTGCGCCGGCACATCGAGCGCGTGGCAAGACAGCGCCGGGCGCTGCCGCCGGGCGGCGAGGTGACGAAAGACTACCGCTTCGAAGGCAGCGACGGGCCGATCTCCTTTAGCGAACTCTTCGCCGACAAGGAGACGCTGATCGTCTACAGCTACATGTTCGGTCCGCAACGCGAGCGCCCGTGCCCGATGTGCACTTCGCTGCTATCGTCCTGGGACGGCGAGGTGCCCGACATTCAGCAGCGCGCAGCCTTGGCCGTCGTCGCCCGCTCGCCGATTGAAAAGCTGCTCGCCTTCAAGAAAGAGCGTGGCTGGCATCACCTGCCGCTTTATTCCGACATGACGGACGATTACAGTCGCGACTATCACGCAATCGGCCAGGATGGCGGCGACGACGCGGCCTTCAACGTTTTCACGCGGCGCGACGGCACCATCCGCCATTTCTGGAGCCAGGAGATGGGCGGGGTGACGGCCGATCCCGGTGAGGATCCGCGCGGGGCGCCCGACCTGATGCCGCTCTGGACCGTCATCGATTCGACGCCCGAAGGCCGGCCGGCGGACTGGTATCCCAAGCTGTCTTATTAAGATCAGCCGCGTCCTACGCCGCCCGTCAGCCGGTGGAGCGGTTTCTGGAGGGCTCGGCCCATTCGATGCTGGTGACCGTGTCATCCGGCAGCGGCGGCGGATCGATGTCGTAGACATAGCCGGAGATCATGTCGGCGGCGCGTTCCGTCGCCTTGATCTTCGCCTCGGTTTCGGCGACCGCCTTGGAGATCGCTTCGATGCGGGCGCGGAACATGTGGGCAAGCACGTCGCGGCCTGACTGTTTTTCGAGCCGTTCCAGATGCAGGCCGATTCGCGAGGCGTGGCGCTCCAGCTCGCTCTTGCTGAAACGCGCCTTGCGCAGTTCTTCGGAAAGGCTGTCCTGCATGACGGCGACGGGATCGAAACTTCCGGGCGCGCGCTCGTCGAGCACCGCGTCGGTGACAAGTTTCTCGATCATCACCAGCGCCTGCAATTCGGCCGCGTCGGCGAATTCGACGTCGTAGCCGGTGTCGTCGTAGACCTTTCGCCGTACCGGATCGAGAAGCAGCCCATAGGCTTTCTGCAGATGGGCAAAGGCGTCCGAATCACCGCCTGAATCGGGGTGGGCAACTTTTGCCAGGCGCCGATAGGCGGCCTTCAACTGCGCCTCGTCCGCATCGCGTTCAACGCCGAGAATATCGTATGGATCCGTCACGCCTGCTCCCTTGCTCCCCGCCACGTTGCGGGCAGTCTAGGTCTTCTTCCGCATCACAAGGGCGAAGTTTAGACCGAAACGAGGAATGACGTCCATGGCCCGAGATGGCGATGGTTTATGCCAATGCTTCGCCAAATCCTAGATTATTTAATGTTTTCAACTCGTTGTTCGAAGATCAGCCTGCGGTGATCGAAGCGAGATAACATGTGGCTTCGCCATCGATTTTTAGCACGGTGGCAGTCGCGTCCTCGATCAGTAGCGCATCGCCGGCCGCGAGCGCGCCGGTCTCGCCGCCCCGGCGGAATGAGAGTGCGCCGAAATGACAAAGCAACAGGCATGTCGAGGGCGAAAGCGGCACGGACTTGCCGCCATCGACGTCGATGCGGATCAGCGTATGGGTAAGCCCGTTGCGGCGCGTCATCACGTTGAGATCGGTGATGGCTCCGTCCTCGAGCCTGGCCGCGACCGGGATATCCGCCGTGAAGGCCAGCGGATCGCTTGCCATTGTCAGAACCACGGGCTTGCTGCCTGCGACATCGAGCACCATGCCGTTGCCATCAAGGATTGCCAGCGTGCGGTCGATGCCAGGAAAGATCGAAAACGGGCCATCCTCTGCGACCGTTGCCATGCTGATGCGCCAGTCGAAGTCATTGATCGACGCGCCGGGCGGAAAGACGGCGATCTCCACCGTCTCTCCCTTGCCGTTTTTCCAGGGCATGCGTTTGTGATCGCCGGCGCGCAGGATCCTCACCGGGCTCAGTTCCCGAGAATGCCGGGCAGGCGCAGGCCCTTTTCCTTGGCGCAATCGATGGCGATCTCGTAACCGGCATCGGCGTGGCGCATGACGCCGGTCGCCGGGTCGTTCCAGAGCACGCGCTCGAGGCGTCTTGCGGCATCGTCCGTGCCGTCGGCGCAAATGACCATGCCGGAATGCTGCGAGAAGCCCATGCCGACGCCGCCGCCGTGATGCAGCGACACCCAGGTGGCGCCCGACGCCGTGTTGAGCAGGGCGTTGAGCAGCGGCCAATCGGAGACGGCGTCGGAACCGTCCTTCATCGCTTCGGTCTCGCGGTTGGGCGAAGCAACGGAGCCTGAGTCCAGATGGTCGCGGCCGATGACGATCGGGGCGGAGAGTTCGCCTGTTCTCACCATCTCGTTGAAGGCGAGGCCGAGCTTGTGACGGTCGCCCAAGCCCACCCAGCAGATGCGCGCCGGCAGGCCCTGGAAGGCGATGCGCTCCCTGGCCATGTCGAGCCAATGATGCAGGTGCTTGTTGTCAGGCAGCAGCTCCTTCACCTTGGCATCGGTCTTGTAGATATCCTCCGGATCGCCGGAAAGGGCCGCCCAGCGGAAGGGGCCGATGCCGCGGCAAAACAGCGGCCGGATATAGGCCGGCACGAAGCCCGGGAAAGCAAAGGCGTTTTCGAGGCCTTCATCCTTGGCGACCTGGCGGATATTGTTGCCATAATCGAGGGTCGGCACGCCGGCGTTCCAGAAGGCGATCATCGCTTCGACATGCTCGCGCATCGAGGCGCGCGCCGCTTTTTCCACGGCCTTCGGATCGGTTTCGCGCTTTGCCTTCCATTCGCCCATCGTCCAGCCCTTCGGCAGGTAGCCGTTGATCGGGTCGTGCGCCGAGGTCTGGTCGGTGACGATATCGGGGCGGATGCCGCGGCGGACCATCGCCGGCAGGATTTCGGCGGCGTTGCCGAGCAGGCCGACGGATTTCGCCTCGCCGGCCTTGGTCCAGCGGTCGATCATCTCAAGCGCTTCATCGAGCGTCTCGGCCTTGGCGTCGACATAGCGGGTGCGCAGGCGGAAATCGATCGAATCGGGATTGCATTCGACGGCAAGGCAGCAGGCGCCGGCCATGACGGCGGCGAGCGGCTGGGCGCCGCCCATGCCGCCGAGCCCGCCGGTCAGGATCCATTTGCCCTTGAGATTGCCGCCGTAGTGCTGGCGGCCGGCCTCGACGAAGGTCTCGTAGGTGCCCTGCACGATGCCCTGGGTGCCGATATAGATCCATGAGCCGGCCGTCATCTGGCCGTACATGGCGAGACCCTTCTTATCCAACTCGTTGAAATGATCCCAGGTCGCCCAATGCGGCACGAGGTTGGAATTGGCGATCAGCACCCGCGGCGCATCCTTATGGGTGCGGAACACGCCGACCGGCTTGCCGGATTGCACGACTAGGGTTTCTTCTTCCGTCAGCGTCTTGAGCGTCGCGACGATGCGGTCGAAATCCTCCCAGGTCCGGGCGGCGCGGCCGATGCCGCCATAGACGACGAGCTCGTTCGGATTTTCGGCGACGTCGGGGTCGAGATTGTTCATCAGCATGCGTAGCGGCGCTTCGGTCATCCAGCTTTTGGCATTGAGATCGTTGCCGTGGGGCGCGCGGATTTCGCGGATATTGTGGCGTGGATTGCTCATGGCGGTTCCCCTGTCGAGAGATCGTTATCGTTTCAGGCCTGGCGCAATCTGTTCGATGCGCACCAGAATGTTCTTGAGATGGACGCGAAGTCTGTCCGCCTTGGCGGCGTCATAGGCAAAGGGCGCCGCCTCGCTCTGCAGATGCGTCGATTGCGCGAGCTCCATCTGGATCGCGTGCACGCCGGTTTCGGGCCGACCATAGTGGCGTGTCGTCCAGCCGCCCTTGAAACGACCGTTGAGCACGCTGTCGTAACCCTCAGCGGCTTCGACGACGGTAAGCGTCGCCTGCTCGATCGCGCTGTCGCACGTCTTGCCCATATCGGTGCCGATATTGAAATCCGGCAGCTTTCCTTCGAACAGGAAGGGAATGTGGGAGCGGATCGAATGGCAGTCGTAGAGGATCGCGACGCCGTGGATTGCTCTCACGCGCTCGATCTCGGCGGCAAGGGCCGCGTGATAAGGAGCATGAAAGTCCCGCAGCCGCGCCGCGATATCGGCCTCGTCGGGTGTGGCGCCTTCCTTCCAGATCGCCTTGCCGTCGAAATCCGTCTGGGGAACGAGGCCGGTGGTGTTCTGGCCGGGGTAGAGGCTGACGCCGGCCGGATCGCGGTTGGCGTCGATCACGTAGCGGTGGAAGGTGGCGCGCACCGTCGTGACATTGTCGAGCAGGCCATCATAGAGCTGGTCAATGTGCCAATCGGTGTCGGCCAGCATCCTGCCATTGTCGTTGAGCCGGTCGGCGATCTCAGGCGGCACCTCGGTGCCGGTATGGGGGAAGCCGAGGATGACGGGGGAGGTGCCTTGGCGACTTTCGCACGGGGCGGAGACTGTTTCCTTGATCGTCATCTCAGCTCTCCAGAACCGGCAAGATCCCAGAGGAAACCGAGGCGTTCAGCGCACCCGTCGCCACCAGTTCGGCAGCGGCGGCGAGGTCGTTTGCCATGTAGCGGTCAACGTCGAGGCTCGCCACCTTGGTGCGGATGACACTGATCGCCTTGCCAAGCACCGGGCTGGTCGACAGCGGCGCGCGCAGTTCGACGCCTTGGGCGGCGGTCAGCGCCTCGATGCCGATGATGCCGAACAGGTTCTCGGTCATGGCGAGCAGGCGACGGGCGCCGTGGCAGGCCATCGAGACATGGTCTTCCTGATTGGCCGAGGTCGGGGTCGAATCGACCGAGGCCGGGTGCGACATCTGCTTGTTTTCGGACATCAGCGCCGCTGACGTCACCTCGGCGATCATCAGGCCGGAGTTCAGGCCCGGCTTCTTGGCGAGAAAGGCCGGCAGGCCGTAGGAGAGGGTCGGATCGACGAGCAGCGCGATGCGGCGCTGCGAAATCGCGCCGATCTCGCAGACGGCGAGCGCGATCTGGTCGGCGGCGAAGGCGACGGGTTCGGCGTGGAAATTGCCGCCGGAGACGACCGAATTGTCCGAAAGCACCAGCGGATTGTCGGTGACCGCGTTGGCCTCGATTTCGAGGGTGCGGGCAACCGAGCGCAGCAGATCAAGGCAGGCACCGTCGACCTGCGGCTGGCAGCGGATGCAATAGGGATCCTGCACGCGCTCGTCGCCCTCGATATGGCTCTGGCGAATGATGGAATTTTCGAGGAGCGCCCGAAGTGCCGCCGCCGTGTCGATCTGGCCCTTATGGCCGCGCAATGTATGAATATCCGGATGAAAGGGCGCCGAAGAGCCCATGGCGGCATCGGTGGACATGGCGCCGGTAATCAGCGCCGCCTGCGCGGCGCGATGGGCGCGGAAGAGGCCGGCAAGTGCCAGCGCCGTCGAGGTCTGGGTGCCGTTGATGAGAGCGAGACCCTCTTTGGCGGCGAGCACCACCGGTTTCAGCCCGGCCTTTTCGAGGGCTTGCGCTCCTGAGAGCCGTTCGCCGGCGAAGAAGGCTTCGGCCTCGCCCATCATCACCGCCGCCATATGGGCAAGGGGCGCAAGATCGCCGGAGGCGCCGACCGAGCCCTTTTCCGGGATCAGCGGAATGACGCCCTTTTCCAGCATAGCTTCGATCAGCCGCACCAGCTCCAGCCGCACGCCCGAGGCGCCGCGTCCGAGCGAGACCAGTTTCAGCGCCATGATCAGCCGCACGATATTGTCGGGCAGCGGCGCGCCGACGCCGCAGCAATGCGACAGAATGAGATTGCGCTGCAAGGTGGTCACATCGGCGCTGTCGATCTTGATCGAGGCGAGTTTGCCGAAGCCGGTATTGATGCCGTAGACCGGCGCGTTGCCGGCGGCGATCTCGGCGATGCGGGCAGCGGCCTTGGCGATCCCCGCATCGAAGGCGGGATCGAGCCTTGCCGGCACACCGGTCCAGTAGATAATTTCCAGATCCTTGAGCGAGACGGAGCCCGGGTGGAGCGTGATGGTCATCGACCGTTCCTTTCGCCCTTGAAGACGCGTGCGTGAAGCGGATTGAAGCCGATGCGGTAGACGAGCTCGGCGAGGCTTTCGATATTCCAGATGGCGAGATCGGCGGATTTGCCGGCTTCGAGTGTTCCCGTCTTGTCGAGCAGACCGAGCGCGCGCGCACCTTCGCGGGTGGCGCCGGCGATGCATTCCTCGACGGTGAGGCCGAAAAGTGTGGCCGACATGTTCATGGTGAGCAACATCGAGGTGAGCGGCGAGGTGCCGGGATTGCAATCGGTGGCGATCGCAATCGGCACGCCTGCCCGCCGCAGCGCCTCTACCGGCGGCTTCTGCTTTTCATGGATGGCGTAGAAGGCGCCGGGGAGCAGCACGGCGACGGTGCCGGCTGCGGCCATCGCCGCAACGCCATCTTCGTCGAGATATTCGAGGTGATCGGCTGACAATGCGCCATAGGAGGCGGCGAGCCTGGCGCCGCCAAGATTGGAGAGCTGCTCGGCATGCAGCTTGACCGGCAGGCCGAGCGCTTTGGCCTTGTCGAAGACGCGGGCGATCTCGGTGGTCGAAAAAGCGATGCCCTCGCAGAAGCCGTCGACGGCATCGGCAAGACCGAGGCCATGCATGTCGTCGAGACCGGGCAGGACGACATCATCGAGATAATCGCCGTTGCGACCCTTATACTCCACGGGCGTCGCATGGGCGCCGAGATAGCTGGTGGCGACGCGGACCGGTCTGATATGGCCGAGCAGGCGGGCGCTCTGCAGCATCTTCACTTCACCGGTCCGGTTCAGCCCGTAGCCGGACTTGATCTCGATCGTCGTCACACCTTCGGTAAGCAGCGTGTCGAGCCGCGGCAGAGCGTGCGCGACAAGCTCCTCGACCGACAGCGCATTGGTTGCCTTCACCGAGGAAACGATGCCGCCGCCAGCGCGTGCGATCTCCTCATAAGTCGCGCCTGCCAGGCGCATTTCGAACTCGCGGGCGCGATTGCCGCCGTGGACGATATGGGTGTGGCAGTCGACGAGACCGGGCGTTACCCAGCGGCCTTCGAGATCGACGATTTCGGAATGTTCGATGGCCGATGCCGGCAGGTCGCTTTCGGCGCCGGCAAAGGCGATGCGACCGTTTTCGATCAGCACGGCGCCCTTTTCGACGATGCCGAGGCCTTCTTTAGCAGACGCCAGCGTGGCCAACCGCGCATTGCGCCACAGCACTGGGTGGGTGTCGGCAGATGGGGCTTCGTCTGAAAAAATGTTCCCGGTCATCAGCTTTGCGCCTTTCCTTATGCCAAAACATGTATATACATAATCGACAGGTGACAAGAGAAATTTTGTGCGCTTTTCTGGAAAAGAAAGATCGGCGGCACGGCAAGAGGAGAGGGAAGGTCATGACCATACTTCACGCAGACACGGCGCTGACGCCGCAGGGTTGGCAGAAGGATGTGCGGCTGACGCTTAAGGCCGGGCGTATTGCGCGGGTCGAAATTGGCACTTCTCCCGAGCCCGGCGACGAACGCCATGCTCTCCTCGTTCCTGCCATGGCGAACCTGCACAGCCACGCCTTCCAGCGGGCGATGGCCGGTCTTGCCGAAGTGCGCGGCCCGGCCAATGACAGCTTCTGGAGCTGGCGCACGGTCATGTACAAGTTTGCCTTGGCGATGACCCCTGAGCATGTCGAGGCGGTCGCGGCCAAGCTTTACGCGGAGATGCTCGAGGCCGGTTTTTCCCGCGTCGGCGAGTTCCACTATCTCCACCACGACAGGGATGGCGGCACCTACGCCAATATCGCCGAGCTTGCCGAACGCATTGGCGCGGCAAGCCAAGAGACCGGTATCGGCCTGACACTGCTGCCGGTCTTCTATGCCCATTCCGGCTTCGGCGGCGCTGCCCCCATCGATGGTCAGCGGCGTTTCATCAATTCGCTCGAAAGCTTCGAAAGGCTGATGGAGGGATGCCGGGCAGTCGCCGGCCGGCTCGACGGCGCCGAACTTGGGCTCGCACCGCACAGCCTGCGGGCGGCGACACCGGAGGAGCTCACAAGGCTGGTGCCGATGGCCGGCGACGGTCCCATCCATATCCATGTCGCCGAGCAGGTGAAGGAGGTCGAGGACTGCATTGCCTGGTCCGGCGCGCGGCCTGTGCAATGGCTGCTCGATCATGCGCCTGTGGATCAGCGATGGTGCCTGATCCACGCGACGCACATGACCGAGGATGAAACGCGGCGGATGGCGAAAAGCGGCGCGATCGCCGGCCTTTGCCCGATCACCGAAGCCAATCTCGGCGACGGCGCCTTTGCCGCGCCGCTTTTCCTCGAAGAGGGCGGGCGTTACGGCATCGGCTCGGATTCCAACGTGCTGATCTCCGTGCCGGAGGAACTGCGCCAGCTCGAATATTCGCAGCGCCTGGCGCTTCGCGCCCGCAACGTCGTCGCAGCACCCGGCGGTTCGACGGCGCTTTCGCTGTTCACACATGCGCTTGCCGGCGGCGGTGCTGCGCTGAAAGCACCGGCGGGTCTTGCTGAGGGCCATCACGCCGATATCGTTTCGCTCGATGCCACGGCCGTTCCCTATCTCGCAGGCGACCAGATCCTCGACCATTGGGTGTTTGCAGGCGGCGTTTCCGTCGACTGCGTCTGGGCGCGCGGCAGCAAACAGGTGGAGGGCGGTCGCCATCTCAGGCGCGATGCCATCGACCGGCGCTTCCTGGCTGTCATGGGTGAACTGCTGGCCGCCTGAAAAAGAGCTTTTCCTGTCCAGGCATTCGAATTAGAGCAATTCCAGCAAGTGTGGAGCGGTTCGCGTCCGGGATTGCGTAAAAACAAAGAGATAGCGGGAGACCAATCGGAACGTGGCGATGAACCAAAGCAAGGATCCCACCTTGCACCAGCGCATCCTCGGCGACATCGAGGGCCGTATCGTCTCGGGCGATTGGCCGCCGGGGTACCGCATTCCCTTCGAGGTCGATCTCGCCACGCAGTATGACTGCTCGCGCATGACGGTGAACAAGGTGCTGACCCAGCTTGCCAAGGCCGGCCTGATCGAGCGCCGCAAGAAGTCCGGCAGCTTCGTCACCCAGCCGCAGGCACAATCGGCCATTCTCGAAATCCACGACATCAAGGCCGAGGTGCGGTCGCTGAACTTGCCCTATTCCTATGCGGTTTCGAAGAAGGTGAGCCGCAAGGCGAAGGCGGACGACAGTCGAAGGCTGGAACTGCCTGTGGCGTCCTCCGTCGTCGAAGTCGTCTGCATCCACAATGCCGGCGCGCGGCCCTTTTGCCTGGAGGAGCGGCTGATCAGTCTTGCGACGGTTCCAGAAGCCGCCGATGCCGATTTCCTGACGACGGCGCCAGGCCCCTGGCTGCTGAACCAAGTGCCGTGGAGCACGGCCGAACATCGGATCCATGCCGTCTCGGCCAATGCCGAAGTGGCCGCAGTCCTGGACATCGCTCGCAATACCGCCTGTCTCGTGGTCGAACGCCGCACCTGGAGCAATGCTGGCCCGGTAACGCATGTGCGGTTCACCTATCCGGGCGATCGCCACGCGTTGGTGGCGCGTTTCACGCCGGCATCGTGATAGAGAGCGCAATCCAACCGGCTGGTGCCCGGTGACGAACCAGCTGGATCCGCCCATGGCCGGCTGTCGGAACTGCTGGGCATGAGGGCCGCCGGCAGCGTCACCGTCCGTCATGTGATCAGCAAGACCCCTAAAAATCAGTGGTACGTCGCGGAGGCGGCCAAAGTCATGCGTTCTTTCCGCCGGGAACGCGATCGGCCGCTGTTGGGTGGCTTGCGCGTCAAGCTCTGGCTGGGCTGGGTGATAATTTGCCGGCATTAGCTGACCGCGGCGGCGGTATCGAGGCGAATGGTCGAGCACAGCGCGGTCGCGGGAGACTGCTCAAAGCATACCGTGAAGGGGATTTCCGTTTGGATGGACGGGAAGTAGCGACGGCCGCGCCGACGTCTCGATCAGCCGCTCGTACTCCTGCTCCGGCACCCCGTAGCAGCCATCGGCGATTTCGATCAGCATGTCGCGATCCAGGATGCGGACGTTGCCGCGTGTCGATTTGATGGCGTAGATGCCCTCAAGGATGTGCAGCTCATCGGTGACGCCCGCCCGCCTGACGCCAAGCATCAGCGCCAGGAATTCGTGCGTCAGTGGCAGATCATTGCCGTCGATACGGTCGTGACACATGAGCAGCCAGCGCGCCAGCCGCTGATGTACGTTGAATTTGGCGGCGGCCAGCGCGCTGTGGGCAAGCTGCAATTCGCAAGTGTGGACATAACGCAGCAACAGTTGCCGCACCTCTGGGTGTTCAAGGATCGGAACAAAATGCTCCGTGGCCACCTGAAGCCCGTGGCCCGGCACCTGCATGAAGGTACTGTTCGGGGTTCGGTCGACGCCCAGCACAACGGGATAACCGGCAATCCCTTCGCGCCCGATGTGGCGGATTTCAACGCTTTTGCCGTCCGAGCTTTCCGCAACCATCGAGGCGAGGCCGCTTTCGATAAAACAGACATGCTCGATCGGCTTGCGCGGCAGCACGAGCGCGTGCTTGACTGGAAGATCGACGGGTTCCAGGAACGGCGCCAGACGCCCGAAGGCTTCCTCCGGAAACCGGCGCAGCAATCTATTCTTGGTCCCGCTCTGCCTGATTATTGTCATGATAGCACCGCTTTGGTGACCAACGCGACGCCACTCCTATGGTTCAGAGAGTTCACGCTCTGTCTGATTTTGACAATAAGGCGGCTTTTCAGCATCGACGCCGATGGACCTAGTTCAACTGAACCGCCGACCGGAAGGGAACGGTTGCGACCAACGAGCCGTCTTCGGTCATGATCTCGAAAGCGTCTCCGTCCGTGGGATCGCCCATGCGGATCCTTTCCGCGACGATTTCGCGGGCGGCGGCCGTTGCTTCCTCGAACGCCAGCTCGGGCGTGGCTAGGTCAATGCCTTCCAGATCTTCATTGAAGACATCGTTCCTGCGGACGTGGAAAAAATACTTCGGCATCGTTTGCTCCATCAAGAAGGCCCCCTAACCTCTCAAGCGGGAAGTTGTTCCTCCCGAACCTGATCGCACCCCTCACTCCCGCCGATGGTATTGCGCGGTCCCATATACAACATCGCGAGCGTTTTCATTCCTCGAACATCTTGCCGCTGCGCGCTTCCAGCCGATAGCGGTGGCCGGGATAGACGAGGCGGGCGGTCGAGACCACCTGTTTCGCCGACCATGTGCGCCGGCGGATCGTCAGGCACGGTTCGGTCTTCATGATGGTCAAGAGCTTGCATTCCCAGGCCTGCGGCATCGCCGCCTCGACGACATGCTCGGAGCCGCTAAGCGGGGCTGAGGCCGTCAGATAGGCGTTCGGCGTCAGCGTCGAAAAATCCTGGTCGAGATATTCAGGCGCGGCCTCCGGATGGACGAAACGGTCCTCGATCTGCACGGGAACGCCGTTTTCGCTGTGGACGATCAACGAGTGGAAAACCGCAGCACCAATCGGCAGTTCGAGTGCGTCGGCAACCTCGGGAGAGGCGGCTTCCTGGGCGAGAACAACGACGGAGGCCTCGTGGACATGACCGCGTTCGGCGATTTCCTCGGCAATGTTGCGGACCTCGAACAGTGCCGAATATCCCTTGCGTTCGGCAACGAAGGAGCCGACGCCCTGGATGCGGACGAGTTCGCCTTCGTTGGCAAGTTCGCGTAAGGCCCGGTTGGCGGTCATCTTGCTGACGCCGAGTTCGACGACCAGCTCGTTTTCCGACGGCACCCGGTATTTCGGCGGCCACTCGCCGCTCTGGATGCGGTCGAGGATCACCTGCTTGACGCCGGCGTAGAGCGGCGTGCTGTCATTTTCCGCCAGCTCGCGCTTCATCTCGCCGGGACGTTTCATTGCCTATTCCTTTTGCACGAATGGAATTCGCCACATAAATCGACTTTCCCACTTGCATAACACAAAATATTTCATATGGTACCATATACAACCTCCCAATCGGTCCTTGAAACAGAAATAGGACGGGAAAGGGCAAGCCGGCGAAGATCGGCCGTGGTGCCGCAAGGTCTGTTTCAACTCCAGAGGAGAATTCATCAATGAAATTCAGCGCAATCCTGTTTTGCGGCGTGGCGGCTTTTTCCGCTTTCGCCGCCCCTGCCTTTTCCAAGGACTGGACGAAGGCGACCATTACGCTCGAAGGTGCTTACGCGCCCTGGAACCTCACCAATGCCGACGGCACGCTTGGCGGCTTCGAACCGGAACTCGCAAAGGTGCTCTGCGAGCGCGCCAAGATCGAGTGCACGCTGGTCGCCTCCGATTGGGATGGCATGATCCCGGCGCTCAACGCCGGCAAATTCGACGTCATCATGGATGCGCTTTCTATCACCGAGGAGCGCAAGCAGGTGATTGGTTTCACCATTCCTTATGCCGCTACTCCTGCTGCCTTCGCCACCGCCAAGGACAGTCCGCTGGCAAAGGCCGCCGGCACCGGCGCCACGATCAAGATGACCCCCGGCCAGACCGGCGTGAAGGAGATCGACGCGCTGAAGGCCGCCTTCAAGGGCAAGACGATCGGCATCCAGGCGGCAACCGTCTATGCCAAGTTCGTCTATGACAATTTCGGCGATATTGCCGAGATCCGCGAATACAAGACCGGCGCCGACCGCGACCTCGACCTGCAGAACGGCCGTATCGACCTTGGCTTCGACGACGCCGTCTATTTCGCCAACGCGTTTAAGGCGGCCAACGACACGCTCGACTTCACCGGCCCCGAGATCGTCGGCTCGATCTGGGGCGAGGGCGAAGGCCTTGGCGTCCGCAAGGCCGATACCGACCTGCGCGACAAGTTCAACGAGGCGATCAAGTCGACGCTTGCCGACGGAACCGTCAAGAACCTGTCGATGAAGTGGTTCCAGGTCGACGTCAGCCCGCAGGAATAAGCGTTTCGGCCTTTCGGCCTCATACAGGTGTCTCCGGCTTTATCGCCGGAGACAGCATGCTCGAACAGGATGTTTTCAGGCCCGGCCGGCCTAAAAGCTGATCCTGTTCTAAAGAAAAGAGTTAGAGCATGATGTCTTCCGAAAGCCGCTCACACTTTTCGGCATCATGCTCTGGTGTCAATCCGCAAAACACTGCCACGGACGGGGAACGGACGATATGGCAAGCTTGGAACTGCTCGGCTTCGGCTCGACCGGATGGGGCGCGCTGCTCATTGCCGCTGCCTTGATGACGCTGGCTGTCACGGCCACAGCGCTGGCGATCGGCGCCGTGCTCGGCGCGATCGTCGCTGCGGCAAAACTCTCCGGTAATCTTGTCCTCGTCACGCTCGGCAACGTCTATACGACTGTGTTTCGCGGCGTGCCCGAGCTGCTGATCATCTATCTCATCTATTTCGGCGGCTCCTCGGCCGTCACCTCGATCGGCCAGGCGATGGGTTACGAAGGTTTCCTCGGCCTGCCCTCCTTTATCGCGGGCGCGCTTGCCGTCGGCATCATCTCCGGCGCCTATCAGGCGGAGGTGTTCCGCGGCGCTTTTCTCGCCATCTCCAAGGGCGAGCTCGAGGCAGCCTCGGCGATCGGCATGCATCGCGGCATGCGCCTTCGCCGCATCATCATGCCGCAGGTGTTTCGCCTCGCCATCCCCGGCCTCGGTAACGTCTGGCAGCTCAGTCTCAAGGATTCGGCGCTGATCTCCGTCACCGGCCTTGCCGAACTGATGCGCACCAGCCAGGTGGCGGCGGGCTCAACCCGGCAATATTTCCTGTTCTTCATCGCCGGCGGCTGCCTCTATTTGCTCCTGACCAGCCTTTCTGACCGCATCTTCAACGGGGCGGAGCGCCGCGCCAATCGCAGCATGCCGGCATCCGCCATGGGCCAGGCGTAAGGGGGCGACAATGGATTTCACCTTCATCGCATCGACCTTGGTCACCCTGCTCAAGGCCGTACCGACGACGCTCATCCTGTTTTCGCTGTCGATTATCACCGGTGGCCTCTTGGCGCTCGTCATCGTCTGGATGCGAACCAGCGGCAACCCGGTGCTGTCAAGCTTCGCCAAGGGTTACATCTTCATCTTCCGCGGCTCGCCGCTGCTGATCCAGATGTTCCTGGTCTTCTACGGTCTCGGCCAGTTCGGCTTCATCCGTTATTCCTTCCTCTGGCCGTTCCTGCGCGAGCCGATGGTCTGCGCCGTGCTGTCGCTGGCGCTCTGCACCGCCGGCTACACGGCGGAGATCTTCCGCGGCGGCATTCGCGCCGTCTCGCCGAAAGAGATCGAGGCGGCGCGCTCTATCGGCATGTCCGGCTTCCTGCTGGTCCGCCGTATCCTGGCGCCGATCGCTTTTCGCCACGCGCTGCCGGCCTATTCCACCGAGATCGTGCTGATGATGAAGTCGACGGCGCTCGCAAGCCTCGTCACCGTCTGGGAGGTCACCGGCGTCGCCCAGCGGCTGATCTCACAGACCTACCGCACGATGGAAGTCTTTCTCTGTGCTGCGATCATCTATCTCGTCCTCAACTTCATCATCCTGCAGGGCATGGCTCTGCTCGAATATTCGCTCTCCCGACACCGCCGCGCGGCCCCGCACGCGCTGAAGGCGTAAGCAGTTTTTGACCCGATTGGAGCACCCATGCCAGGCGTAACCCGACTATCGGTCCGCAATATCCGCAAGAGCTTCGGTACGCACGAGGTGCTGCGCGGCATTTCCCTCGATGCTGAAGACGGCGATGTGATTTCGCTGCTCGGCGCCTCCGGTTCCGGAAAATCGACCTTTCTGCGCTGCATCAACATGCTCGAAACCGCAAGCGACGGCGAGATCTGGGTCGACGGCGAGGAGATCCGCATGGTGCACAAGAACGGCCGGAGCAAGCCGGCCAGCCAGAAGCAGGTGGACCATATTCGCTCCGAACTCGGCATGGTGTTCCAATCCTTCAATCTCTGGTCCCACATGACGATCCTGCAGAACGTCATCGAGGGCCCGATCCACGTGCTGAAGCGGCCGCGGGGCGACTGCATCGCCGAGGCTGAAGCGCTGCTCGAAAAAGTCGGTATCGCCGACAAGCGCCACGCCTATCCCGCCCACCTCTCCGGCGGCCAGCAGCAGCGCGCGGCGATTGCCCGGGCGCTGGCGATGAAGCCGAAGGTGATGCTCTTCGACGAGCCGACTTCGGCGCTCGATCCGGAGCTCGTCGGCGAGGTGCTGCGCGTCATGCGCTCGCTTGCCGAGGAAGGCATGACCATGCTCGTCGTCACCCATGAGATGAGCTTTGCCCGCAACGTCTCGAACCGCGTCGTCTTCATGCGCGAAGGCTTGATCGAAAGCAGCGGCAAGCCGGAGGAAATGTTCACCGGCGGCGCGACCCCCGCCTTCCGCCAGTTCATTGGCCATTTCGGAAGCGGTCAATGACGGTCACCATCGATGCAGGGCTCACCTGGCGCGAAGTCGCGCGCGTTGCGGCCGGGGAAGAGCTTGCGCTGTCGCCCGCCGCCTTTGCACGTGTCGAGCAGGCAAGCCGCATCGTTGCGCGCATCGTCGAGACCGGTGCGCGCGCCTATGGCATCAACACCGGCGTCGGGGCGCTGGCCGATACGGTGGTTGATCGCGCCTCGCAGAGCCTGTTGTCGCGCAGCATCGTGCTCAGCCATGCCTGCGGTGTCGGGCCGTTGCTTGCCGCCCGCGAGGTGCGCGCCATCATCGCCGCTGGGATCGCCAATTTCGCACATGGCCATTCCGGGGTGCGGCGCGAGATCGTCGAGCATCTTGCGGCACTGCTAGAACATGATTGCATTCCGGATGTGCCGTCGAAGGGCTCTGCCGGTTATCTCGTCCACAATGCCCATATTGCCCTTGTTCTGATCGGCGAAGGCAGCGCTCAGTTGGATGGTCGGCGCATGAGCGGCCGAGAGACGCTTGCCGCGATCGGCCTCGAGCCCTTGGTGCTTGGGGCCAAGGAGGGCTTGAGCCTTGTCAACGGCACGGCCTGCGCCACCGGCCTGACCACTGTCGCGCTATCGCGCGCCGAACGGCTGCTCGACTGGGCCGATGCGATCGCAGCACTGACGCTGGAAGCGGCGGGCTGCCAGATCGGCGCCTTCGACGAAGTCGTACTGGCGCTACGCCCATCGGCGGGAATAGAGAACGTAGGAGCGAGCCTGCGCGCGCGGCTTCAGGGCAGCGGTCTTGTCGCCGCCGCCTTCGGCCGGCGCACGCAGGATGCGCTCAGCCTTCGTTCGGTGCCGCATGCCCATGGCGCAGCCCGCGATGTCTTCGACAATTCCGCCCGCGTCGTCGATCAGGAACTTGCTTCGGTGACGGACAATCCGGCTGTCTCGGGCACGCCGGAGCAGCCGATCGTCTCCTCCGAAGCCCATGCGGTCGCCCCGGCCCTTGGGCAGGCGGCCGATAGCCTGGCGATTGCGCTCGCACAGATCGGCGCGATCAGCGAGCGGCGCATGGACCGGCTGGTCAATCCGCTGGTGAGCGGGCTGCCGCCGTTTCTGGCGAGCGATGCCGGCAGCCATTCCGGCTTCATGATCGCCCAATATACCGCCGCCGCCCTCAGCAACGAGAGCCGCCGCCTTGCCGCACCCGCGGCCTTGGACGGCGGGCTGACCTCCGGCCTGCAGGAAGATTTCCTCGCGCATCCGACAGCTGCCGCCGGCAAGCTGCTCGCCGTCATCGACAATGCCGAATATATTCTGGCGATCGAGCTGATGGCCGCTGCCCAGGCACATGATTTCCTGGCGGCGACAGCGCCGCGGGCCGCAGGCACGGATCTCGTCTATCAAGCCGTGCGGGAACGTGTTTTCCATTATCGTGACGAACGGCCGCTCAACGGCGATATCGAGGCTGTGCGCAGCCTGATCCGCGAGACTGCGCCGCCGCTATAGTCGGCTGTCAGAACGGCTGAGTTTCGGAATTCTGCGTTGGCTTTTCGCCGGCCTCGAGACGTTTGAGGCACTGGAGATAAGTCGGGTAGAGCTGCTCCACCCGCGAGAGCGGCAGCGTCCAGTCGCCTTCGTCGCCGGCAAAGGTGATCTGCACGTCAGGCATTCCGGCAAAGGAATTCTTGATGATCTTCTTCAGCCCGGCGCTCCCCTTGCTGGCCAGGCCCCAGAGGCGAAGCGTGTTCTTGTCGAAGAAATCGGCAGCGATTACTTTCGTTACCGTACGATCGGTCAGCGTCACCTCGGTCTTGGTGCCGGCCGGAATGTCCCATGTGGTCTTTGCGACCAGCCAGAATGTCTCGGTCGCGCTCTGGCGGAATTCCATGGTCTTGCCGATCTCGCTGTCCCACAGCAGGCGGCAATAGGGATGCGGGCTCTCGTTGGCGAAGCCGACCGACCATTGTCTGGCGCCGCCTATCCATTCGGTCTCGCCGAAGGCTGAGACCGGCTGCAGGGCGGCTGCCATCAGAACCATCACAGCCGGAATTTTCATCGCTCAAGTCTCCAACGCCATCGGCTCCAGCGATAGCAAAAGAAGGTTGAGCCTTTGCTACTAAGGCGACCGCGTCTTTTCAGACGCGTATTGGACGCCGTCGCTTATGACTTGCTGGTGTTTCGCGATGGGTGCGATACAGCGAAGAATCCTAGATCAGCCCAGTCGAGAGCAGCCATCAATCAGGGGCGGCCCCGACCTTTGGCGTTCCGGGGTCGATAGCAGCGGGCACCGGCGATCGTTGACGCCATAGACCACTCACTTCAACATCGCGCCAAGACGCCCGACATATCATCAAGCCTCAGGTGAAGAACGGGGCCGGAGACGGATATTCGCGGCTATTCGTACATCGCGCTTCCTCGAATGTGCTTCTGATTTCAAGATGCCCTTTAGGGCAATACCCGCGGTGCGGCCAATTTGATAATATTCCGGCGTTGTGGGAGAGATGAAGACCGCGTCAACGGAGCCAGTGAGAAACCTTGGCATCTTCGCGCCCCCGTGGTCAGCGTCGGTATAATTGTCCTGCCTCGCATGGTTATGGCTAGAGCCTGGCGTGCGTATTCGACCGATAATAGACGTCATATTTAGCCTGTCAGCTGAATTGCCGAAGGAGCTGCTCGACGGCGACGAGTACCGGCACGACCTGAGACTTCACGAGCCTTCAAAGCGTTGCCTACCAACGACATCGAATTGGAGAGTGCCATGAAAGCAGAACTGAGAGCCACAGCGCTTTTCGTTGCGCTCGGTGTGTCGATCCCGCTGCACGCCGCCGACGTTCCCCCATCGATCACCACGCCAGACAAGGTTGAAACCCACATTGGCCCTCTTGATTTCAAGGACGGTGCGCCGAGCAAGGCGACGCTGGGTAAAGTCTATGACGCCATGGACTTCGCGAACGCGCAACGGGCGTTTGCCGACACCTTCCAGGGCGTAAGCATACACGCAATACGAAAGGGGCTGCAAAGGGTCGGCGTGAAAGACAATGAGGCGATCATCTTTTCCGAGTTGATGGACGCCAAGTCTTTGTGGCTGACCACCAATGCCGACACGATTTACGCCGTGGGCGCTCTGGATCTCACCAAGGGCCCGATGGTCCTGGAAACCGCTCCGGGTTTTCTTGGAGCTGTCCAGGACTCATGGTTTGGCTGGATCATCGACATTGGCTTGCCTGGGCCGGATCGTGGCGAAGGCGGAAAGTATCTGATCGTCCCTCCGGGCTACGATGGCCCGCTGCCGGAGGGGGGGTTCAATATCGCCCGATCACCGACGAATTTTGTGATGTGGTTTGCACGATCATTTCTCGAAAACCATGGCGATCCCAAGCCGGTGGCCGATACCATGCGGAAGTTCACCAAGATCTATCCCTATGAACCAGGTGGCCTCGGCTCACCCATATCCGAGTTCCTTGCGGGAAAAGGCAAGTTCGGTCGCATCACCCCGGCCGCTCCGGCCGTATTCCATGAAGCGAGCGGCAAAGTGATGAACACCGTCCCGCCGAATGATTTCACCTATTTCGAGATGCTCGACGAGCTTGTGCAGCAGGAGCCAGCCGCATCGCTCGCCCCTGAACTGATGGGCCCCATCGCCGCGATCGGCATCGTCAAGGGCAAGCCTTTCGCGCCTGACGCGAGGATGAAGAAGATTTTGACCGAGGCCGTCACCCAAGCCAACGCCATCTCGCGCAGCCTTTTCATGAACCCTCGCGATCCGGACTGGTTCTACTATCCGGGTTCGACCTGGTTCAACCCGCTGTTCGTTTCCGGCTACCAGTTCGAGACGCCGATCCCCTTGGTCACGAAGGAGGGCGTCAAGCCGTTTCCACCGACGGGCTATCGTCAACTGGAGGCGCGTCGATGGTACTTCTATGGCGTCACGGGCATCACACCGGCCATGGCCATGCGCGTGCCTGGGATTGGCTCGCAATATCTGTTCGCAACACTGGACGCGGACAAGAACTACTTCGACGGCGGCAAGACCTATAAGGTGACCCTTCCAAAGGATATTCCGGAATCGAACTTCTGGTCACTGACGCTCTACGACAACCAGACGCGCTCAATGCTCGATACGCCACAACGGTATCCTCGAGCTGGGAGTCAGACGTACCCATCACCGGCCGCAGAGGTGGCCGCCGACGGCACCACTACCGTGTACTTGGCTCCTGAGCAACCAAAGGACGTAAAGCGTGGAAACTGGATACAAACCGTGCCCGGCAAGGGCTGGTTCGCTATCCTGCGACTCTACAGCCCGCTCGATCCGTTCTTCGAAAAAACCTGGAAGCCGGGCGACATCGCGCCGGTGAATTGACCTAAAGGAAAAACATATGCAGGCGCATCTCCACCCTCGTGTCGGCGGCCGATTGTTGCGGTCGGAAAGCGGACTCCTGGCGCTTGACTTTGTTGGTGGAGACGGGCGCGAGCTTGCCTGGCGAAGACGGATTTGCTGTGACGCCTTTCGCGTCGAGGCTCTGGCATAGTCAAGGCGTGGAAGCACGATCAGCCAGGCCGGCCGTGGGAGGAGCACCTGATGACAGGTCTGGCGAGGAGAAATTGGAAACGGGCTACACGCTACCGCGCGGCCTGTCGTCGAGGAGGAAAACCCGTGAACATCGTCAGAAGGCAGAAAATCATCGCTGCTGCGCTCCTTTGCGCGACCGTCGCGTGGACAGCCACCGCGCAGGAGAGCCTGAAACTGCCCCAGCAGATCGTGACGCCCGACAGCGTCGAAAGCAGCATCGGCACCTTGAAATACAAGGACGGGGCCCCGAGCAAGGAGACGGTGGAGAAGGTCTACGACTATCTCGACCTGATGCATGGCGTCGAAGCCTTCGTGAATGCCTATCAGGGCGCATCCGTGGCGGCCATCTTCAAGGGCTTCGAGGATGCGGGCGTTGCGGACAACACCGCCGTCATCTGGTCCGAGCTGATGGACGCAAAATCTGTGTTCCTTACGGCAAATGCCGACACGGTCTATTTCTGGGTAAACCTGAATGTTGCCGAAGGACCGATCGTCGTCGAGACGCCACCGATGTCTCTCGGCGTGATCGATGACATCTGGTTCCGCTGGGTCACCGATTTCGGGTTGCCCGGCCCGGACCGCGGAGCAGGCGGCCGGTTCCTGCTGGTGCCCCCCGGCTACAAGGGCGACCTGCCGGAAAGCGGATATTTCGTTCACAAGCTGGCAACAACGCGGGCGACGGCGCTTGGCCGCTCGTTCCTCGAGAACAACGATCCCAAACCTACGGTGGAACTGATCAGGAAAACGCTCAAGGTCTATCGCTATGTGCCGGGCGGCTACGGCACCAGCATCGCCTCGGCCCTGGAGGGCAAGGCAACACTGCAGCGCAGCGCCGATCACAAACTGGATTGGTCGTTCCTCAAGCCCCAGGATCCGGTCAAATTCACCGAGGGCACCGGCAAGGCGATGAATACCATTCCGCCCAACGATTTCAGCTATTTCCAGATGATCAATGATCTGGTGCAGAAGGAACCGGCAGAGGCGCTCGATCCGGAGATCATGGGCTCGCTGGCGGCGGTTGGCATCATCAAGGGCAAGCCCTTCGAGCCGGATGCCCGCATGAAGAAAATATTGACCGATGCCGCCGCCATCGGCACGGCCGCAGGCCGCACGCTCAACTGGAATCCGCGAAAGGCCGAAGGATGGTTCTACTATCCCGACTCCGCTTGGATGAACATGCTCTTTGCCGGCGGCTACACCTTTGAGACGCCTCCGCCGGAAGTCAGCGCCGAGGGTATCATCACCCCCAATGCGCCGACCGGCTATCGCACCCTCAATTCGCGCACGGCGATGTTTTTCTATGCGACCGGCATCACCCCCGCGATGATCATGCGGCTGACAGGGGTTGGGTCGCAGTATCTGGGGGCGTTCGTCGACAGCAACGGGGAATATCTTGATGGCAGCAAGACCTATAAAATGACGCTGCCGCAAAACATACCAGCTGAAAAATTCTGGTCCCTGACCCTCTACGACAACCAGACACGTTCGATGCTCGACACGCCGCAGCGCTATCCGCGGGCGGGCAGCCAGACCTATCCGTCTCCGGCCGCTGTGGCTGGCTCCGATGGCTCGACCACGGTTTATTTCGGACCGACAAAACCGGACGGCGTTAGTGACGGCAACTGGATCCAGACCGTTCCGGGAAAAGGGTGGAATACGCTTCTGCGTCTCTACAGCCCGTTGGAGCCATTCTTCACGAAAGAATGGCGGCCGAGCGAGATAGAGGTTGTCCGATAGCATGTGAGTGACTACGAGCCAACGATGCCCTATACGGTTGGTCAGCGTCACCTCGGTCTTGGGGTTGGCCGAAAAGTCCCATGTGGTCTCTGCGACCAGTCACACCGTCGCGCTCTGGCGGAATGCCATGGTCTTGCTGATCTCGCTGTCCCACAGCAGGCCGGCGGCCGCGGATTCATTTCGGAAAGAGGAACGTGACCGCGACGCGAAAGCCAAGTCCCTCCGGGCCATTGTCCGGAGCCGCCGCCCAATATCGCAGGCCCGCCGTCAGGCTGATTGGCTGCTTGTCGACGGTGATGAGCTTGCCGACGGTGACGTTGATCGGCACCGACCAGTCGTTTGTTTTCCAGTCATAGGTGGACTCGGTATTCAGCGAGAAAGTCCAGGCGTCCTTGGTGGTGTAGGAGACGAACGGCTGTATGAAGGTCGAACTCAAGTCCCGACGATCACTCTGACCCGCAAATGACCAGATATGGTTGCCGAGCATCCCGTAGGTCCAGGGACCATCCTGCTTGAGGACGACCGCGGTCGGACCCGCTCCCCATTTGCCGCTTCCGAGAAGTTCATCCGTGGCCGTCGGAAGAAGGAACACGGGTCCTGCACCCCAAACCACGCCACTCTCGGTCGGCTTGGAAGGAGAGAGGAAGAAGCTCTGCAAGGTGTCGCCGAGACCGAATTGCGTGCCGGAGGGTCCGGCGATGTCGTTCTGCCATGTGACCGGCAGGATGGTCCTCGAAATAAGGTTCCAGTCCTCGTTCAGAGAAAACGGAATGACGGGCTGGATGTTCATCGTTGCCTTGTCGCCGTCTTCGGGACCGTAGCCGTGGTCGTAGTTGAACTGGAACGGCACGCTGATGAGCGAGGCGATAGGGTTCGACAGCTTCTTCGCGAGTTCTTCGCTTGACTGAGCGGCTGCCGTATCTGTCCAGACACTGAGCGGCGCGGCAGCCAATACTATCCACGAAGCGATTTTCTTCATCAATGTCTCCATGATCCGATTGAACCCAGTCCGCGAGGCAGGCTTTCTCAGAAGCGAAACGATATCCCCAGGATCGAGCTTGCTGGATACCGAACTGTGAGCCGCTGTTCTTTTCACGGCGGCTCTCTGCTTCCTGGGGGCCGGCTCCTGGAGGACGCCAGGCCATCAAATGGCGAGCATACTGGAAGGATAATAGTTCGCCAGTCCGGGCGTTAGAACCGAATGGCGACCCCGAAGATCGGCCCCTGCTGGACGACGTCGAAGACGAACCCGTCATTGTCGTAATTGACGCCGAGTGCGCGATATCCCGCGACCGCCGAGATGCTGTCGTTGAACTTGTAGCCGAGGCCCAACGCCACGTCCCAGTCGAGATCGGCGCCGCCGGCGCCCACCAGACCCCAACCGGTGAGATAGATTTCCGGCGTGAAGAAGTAGTTTCCTCTGACGCCGGCGACGGCATCGACCCATGTGGCGCTGTCTTCGACATCCACTCCGGCCAGAATGCCGCCATTGAAGGAAATCTCGGTTTTGGCCGACCAGACCTTCATGCCGCCGACCACGTCGAGATGGCCATTTTGGTCTTCGAGCACGGCGTAACCGACGCCAAGAAATCCCGCGAAGGTCTTCGACGTCACATCGACGCTCTCGGCAAGGATGCCGGCAGGTGTATCGGCGTCGGCACCGAGCTTGGTGTAGATCACGTCACCGACGATGCTGAAGCGATCATATCTTGCTTCGCCTGCCGCCATGAAAGCGAAGTCGAGGTTCTGGAGGATATCGCCGAAGTCCGCGTCGACATGAACTTCCGGAAGCCCGAACTGCCCAATATCGCCGGATAAGCCGGCAGCCCAGAAATATGGAGCGAAGGTGAATTCCCAGCCGCTCTGGCTCTCGACTGTTTTTGCTTCCGGCGTGAGCGGCGTGATATCGGCGGCGTTGCCGCCCGACGCTGCAGAAATGCCTGCCAGTAACAGAACGGCACGCAAGTATGTGGCCTTCATGAGAATCCCCCGATCCCGTTTGTCGCCTCGGCACTGCTGTCCCGAGTCGGCACTGTGCAGCGAGAAGTAGATTTGGACAAGCTAAAATACCTATTTTCCGTTGATCGCCTGCTTCAGCTGCCCGATGAGGCTTGAAATCTGCGGGTCCTGCGGCCTCAGTCGCGCCAGATCCTCCGCGTATTTCAGCGCTTCGGGAAAGCGTCGAAGCTTGAGACTGTATTGGAGCGCCAGACCAATGATGTCGGGATCTCCGCCCGTGACCCAGCCACCAAGCCTGTCCAGGGCCTCTCCCGTCCGGCCAGCCGAATCGAGAGCGACGGCAAAGGTCGTCTTGTAGCGGGAGTTCTGCGGATCGAGCCGCACCGCTTCTTCGAGTTCGGCTATCGCCTCGGCCAATGCCTGTTTGCGCACCAGCGACAGCGCATGTCCGTAGCGCAGATCCGCCCGTTCGGGCGCCATCTGGATCGCTTCGGCATAAGTTTGCTCCGACCTCTCGTTCTGGCCGGTGGCGCGGTAGAACTCGGCAAGATTGATGCGCATTCCCTCCAGTGTCGGGTCGAGCGAAATCGCCCGTCGGAAGGCGGCTTCGGCCTCGGCCGTACGCTGCCGGGCGAACAGGAAGAAGCCATAATTGCTTTGTGTTTCCGCGACGTCGGCGTTCGTTTCGACATAGGCGCGCAGGTCCGCGACAGCGGCTTCGAAATTGCCTTGCTGATTGCCGAAGAGGTGCGGAGGAGTGCCGGCGAGTGCATTGGCGGCAGCAACGCGCACCGCACGCGTTTCATCGCCGAGCAGCTTGCCGATCGCATCCAGCCTCTGCTCCGGCGGAATATTGCCTGCCGCTTCCGCTGCACCGAGCCTGACGAGCGGATCTGCATCGGTTGCGGCCGTTCGAATATCGGCTGTGATATCCGCGCCGCCAGTCCCGCTCATTGCGGCGATGGCGCTGCCCCTGACAATTCCTGCTTGCTTTTGGTCGCTGACAAGCGCGCGCAGATCCTCCATCGCGGCCTGATCGCCGTTGGCAGCTCCGGCGAAGGCATGGGCGGTCGACGGGCGTTTGCGCCATTGCGTTCCGTACCATTCGTCCATCGTTTCGGCTGCCCAATCATCGGTTTTGCCGACATGACAGTTCGTGCATGCATTCGGCGTTCCAAGCGTTGCCGACAGGTCGGGCCGGGGGATGACGAAGGAGTGGTCGCGGCGCGGGTCGACCTTCATGTAGGTGCGTTCGGGCATGTGGCAGTTGGCGCATTGTGCTCCAGTCGAACCGGCCTGATGGCGGGTGTGCGCGGGAGTGTCGAACAGCCCGCCCGGATTCTGGTTGGCGAAGCGCTCCGGCTTCGTCTCGGTATGGCATTGCGTGCACAGCGCATTGCCCTCCGCCTTGAGGCCGGCCTCGTGCGGCCGATGACAATCGAGACAGGTCACGCCCGCCCTTGCCATCTTGCTTTGCTGAAACGAGCCATATTCGAAGACCTCGTCGAGTATCTGTCCGTCCGGGAAATAAAGATCCTGCCGAAGCAGGGCGGGTGAGAAATAATCGAGAAAGGGCTTTCCCGGTTGATAACCGTCCAGCAGCTTGGTGCGCCTGGCATGGCAGGCGAAACAGATGCCCGCATCGACTTTCGGTAGAGCTGTATCCGGCTTGACTGAGGATGAGGCGTTGCCCGATTGCGCCGAGGCGACGTGTTTTGCGCCCGGGCCGTGACAGGACTGACAGCCGATGCTGGTGGCGACGTAGGTCGACTTGTATTCGTTCGTCTGCGGTTGAAACTTCGCCTTAGGATCGGTCGAATGACAATCGATACAGGTGCGGTTCCAGCGGTAGAATGGACCTGTCCAATGATAGGTCGATCCGGGTTTGGCCGGGGTGCCGTTTCCGAGCCAGAACCACTGCCGTCTGACCGTATCCCAGGCGATATCGAGAGCCTGCAGCCGTCCGCCTCCGATGTCGACGAGGTACTGCTGCAGAGGTTCGTAGGCGAAGGTATATTTGACTTCGAACTCGGTCTGGCCGCCATCCGCTCCCTCGGTGTTGACGAAGAAGCGGCTGTCGCGGCGAGTGAAGGTGGTGACCACACCGTCATGTTCAAACTTGCTATTGTTGAAATCGCCGCGCACCGTCTCGTCTTTGGCCAGCGCCATGGCCTTCGCATGGTGGGACTTCGAAAAAGCCGCGGCCTGATCGGCGTGGCAGGACGAGCACGTCCTTTCGGCCACGAAACCCTCATGGATCGCTATTCGCGGGTCGGCGGCGGGCGTGGAGGGGGCGTCACTCGCAAGACTGCGCCCGGCAAAGGCGAGCAACAGGAAAAGCAGGAGGGTCATTCCTCTCACCGCTGCTGATCGCACAGACGCTGCCACTCAATCGCTCCCTGTCGACGTTTCAAAAGGTCACGGCGCCATCGTCCAACGCTCCGGCGCTCGGCGCATTCCCCTAGTCCTTGAACACCTGCTTCCAGTCGGCCTTCATGTCGACGACGGTCCAGCCTGCGATTGAGGCGGCATCGAGCGCCTTGTCGAGACGGCCGACTTCGGTATCGCGGTCGTAGGCGTATTCACGCTCCGCGTCGGTATGATGGATCAGCACGCCGAGCCTGGCGGGTCCACCTGCCATGGTCGTCCATTGCAGCATTTGGAGGTCTCCGTCGGAATTGCCGAAGGCGGCAATCGGCCGCCGGCCTATATGCTGGTTGATCCCGACCGGTTTTCCGGCCTTGTCGTCGATGAAATTGACTTCGGGAAGCCGAAACAGGGTCGGCGTGTCGTCCTGCATCCTGAACTCGGTCTTAATCGACGAGCCAATAACCTGCTCTGGTGGGATGCCGTATACCTCTTCCGCCCAGGGCCGCATGAGTTCGATGCCGCCGCCCGAAACGATGAAGGTCTTGAAACCGTTGGCGCGGAGATAGGAGAGAACCTCGATCATCGGCTGGTAGACGAGTTCGGTATATGGCCGCTTGAATTTAGGGTCGCGCGCCGACGCGAACCAATCGGTGACGACCTTCTGGAATTCACTGGTGGTCATTCCCGCATGCGTGGTCATGATGAGCTCGACGAGACCCTTTTCCCCGGATGCCGCCAGCGCCTTCATATCGCCTTCGAGCACCGCCTTGAACGGTTGCGTTTCCTTCCATTCCGGATGCTGCGGAGCAAGCACCTTCACTCGGTCGAGGGCGAACGCAAGCTGCGTATAGATCGGATGTTCGACCCACAGGGTGCCGTCATTATCGAACACGGCGACACGCTCCAGTTCCGGGACGAAGTCGGCTGACCCTGGTTTTGTCACCTTCTCGACAAAGGAGATGATCGATTGCTTCGATGCCGTGTCATTCCACGATGGTAGTGCGCCCGTTTGAGCGACTACCGAGGCCGCGGTAAAAAGGCATGCTGCGGCGGCGAGCGCGACGCAACGGGAAAAATACAGGAAATTACGTGCCGAAAACATCGCAAAGCCTCCATCGATTAACTTGCAGCAATCCTGAGCTCGGAGATATACGGCAGCCCCGGATCGGTCCGGGGCTGCCAAAGACTTAGTTTCCAGTCGGCATAGGAATGCTCACCCCTTCCTTTGCCAAGGATTCTCGGATCCATTGAAAACGACTGTAATCCGATAGCGTAATGGGGCCGTTGTAGGTCAGGCTCTGGGGCTTGCGGGGTGGGTACTCCACGTAAGTGGCCATGATCTTCTTCAATTCTTCGCCCATGACGACGCCCATCCAGGTCCGCTCCGTGAAATTGTTCATGAAAATGTCGTAGCGTTCCTGCGGGTCCTGCCACAGATCGAACACCTGGGGCACCGTGGCGACATACTTCTCCTCACCCTTCCAGCCGAGGTTGGTGTCGACCGCCAGTCCGCCCGTCGAGGCTCCGTTATCCCCGCGGATATTAAAGGCGAACTTGTAGTTGTTGACGCGTATCGCACCGGGCGAGAGCTCGTTTTCAGTAAAGTAAAACCACGACTTGCGTTCCGATTTTCCGGTGCCGAGCAAGATCGGCGACATGTCGTAGCTATCAAATATGATCGGTTTGTCTTCGCGATCCTTGTCAGGAAGCGGAACCGCGCCGACGGCGGCGAATGTCGCCATCAGATCGAGACCACCGACGATGTCGTGGTTCTTGGTGCGGGGTTTGATCTTTCCCGGCCAGACCGCAATCGCAGGAACACGGTTGCCGCCCTCTCGCAAGGTGCCTTTGGTTCCGCGGAACGGGGTGTATCCGGCGTCCGGATAGACGTCCTGCCATGCCCCATTGTCGGTGGTGTAGAAAACCAGCGTGTTGCGGTCCATGCCGGTTTCCCGCAATTTGTCCATGATTCGGCCAATGCGGGTGTCGAGTTCCACGATCGAGTCCGCATACTTCGACTTCGACATGGACTTGTGCTCGAACTCCGGGGCCGGCATGTTCGGCTGGTGAACCTTCATGAAGTTCACGTTGATGAAGAAGGGTTCGTCCGGTGCTTTGGCAGCCTCGTCCAGAAAGCCCAGTGCCGCTTTCTCGACGTAGCCGTCGAAGAACGGAATGCCGACAACGCCCTCCTTACCGTCGATCATGGGTGTGTCGACATATTGGCCATTGACCTTGAATTCTTCGGTCACTGGTCCTCCTGCCTTGGCGGACAAAGCCCCCTTGGTCACCTTCTGGAACATCTCCCGCAGCTTCGGATCCATGTCCGGGAACCAGGTGGGATCGGCATACGTATAGGCATTCAAATGGTAGAGGCCGGCGTACCGCATCTCATCATAACCCTGCGCAGTCGGTAGGGCGTAGTCCGCTTCGCCGAGATGCCATTTGCCGGTGAAATAGGTGTGATAGCCGCCACGTTTCAGCACGGATGCAAGTGTCCATTCGGCCGCGGGCAAGCCACCGCCCTGACCTTGAAAGGCGACAGTCGTCATGCCGCTGCGGTTTGGTATTCGCCCCGTCTGCATGGCCGCACGGCCGGGCGTGCAACTCGGCTGGGCGTAGAAGGAGAAGAAGGTCATGCCGTCTTCAGCAAGCTTGTCGATGTTCGGGGTAGGCATCCCGCGACCTTCACCTCCGCCATAGGGGCCGAGATCACCGTAGCCGGTATCATCCGAAACGATGAACAGGATGTTGGGTTTTCGTTGGGAGTCCTGCGCTTGCAGGGGCGAGGCCGCACACCAAAGAATGGTGGATGAAGCCAGTGCTCCGATGCAGCGGATAAGGATTCTGCTGTTCATTTCAAATCCCTCCGTTGACGTTCTTGAATGACGAAGCCGCTCGCGGCAAAGGCCTGCGATCGCATGCGTCGATTCAACTAGACTGCTTTGAAAACGAAGATCCTGCCGGAACTGTCTCCGGCGGGTTGCGAAACCGGCCGCATCTCTGCCCCGGCGTGCTGAACCCTAGCGAATGCTGCCTTCTCTCGATATTGTACTTTAGGGAATCTTCATGTGTGGCAATCGACAGCAGTGATGCGCAGATGACGACGCAGCGGGAAGCTGTTATTGTCCCCCGGCTTTGGGGGGAAAGCGGATGGGCTTGGGCGAATGGTCAGGTCGATTATGCTGCGCTGCCTTTTTGTTGGCGGTCGTCGCCCTGACTGTGTCCAGTCGTCAGGCAGCAGCCTCCGACACCTCTATTGCCATCATTGACCGGGTTCCCCGCGTCCTCGTCCTCTATCCCTATGACGAGAGGATCGCGGCGACGACCGCTGCTGGAGAGGCGCTGCGGACCCGTTTGCTGCAGGCGACAAACGGCAAGATCGACCTGTTTTCCGAGTTCCTGGATCTCTCGCGGTTTCCGGAAGGTGACCACGTCGCGCGCATGGCACGCTATCTGGGCGAGAAATACGCAGCGCGCCGCCCCGACGTGGTCGTGGCCCTCGGCCGGGAATCGACGAGCTTCTTCGTCGCGAACCGCGGCACGATCGCTCCAGGCGCAAAAATCGTCGCCGCCGGTTTCGGCACCGCCACCGCCGAGAAGATCGACTTGCCCGATGACGTTATCGGAGCCTTCTCGACCTTCGACATTCTGAAGACGGCTGAGATGGCCCGCGGCCTGCAGCCCGATGCGCGCCACCTCTACGTCGTCGGTGGCTCTTCCGACTTCGACCGGAGCTGGCTGACGACGGCCCGCGCGGATTTGAAACAGTTCTCCAAATCCTATGATACGACGACCTATCTGGAAGATCTGACGATCGACGAATTGGTCGAACGTGCTTCCCGCGTACCGCCCGACAGCATCATCCTGGCATTGACGGTCTTTAAGGATCGGGCAGGGCGCAACTTCATTCCGCGCGACGCGATCAGACAGATCGCGTCGACGGCCAGCGCGCCTGTCTACGGCCCTTATGAGACCTACATCGATCATGGCGTCGTCGGCGGCAATACCGTCACATTCGAAGCGCTCGGCCGGACCGTCGGTGACCTCGTCATCGATGCGATTGCCGGCAAGCCGGTATCCGATCTCGAAGCGCCACAGACCTATGTCGCCGATGCCCGGCAACTCAAGCGCTGGGGGCTCGCCGAAAAGGATCTGCCGCCGGGCACGATCCAGATGCACAAGGAGAGGAGTCTCTGGGAGGAACATTGGATCGTGTTGGTGGCGGGGGGCGGCCTCGTGCTGGCGCAGGCCAGCATCATCTCGGTGCTTCTGCTCGAGAGGAGGCGCCGCCGCGACGCCGAGCGCAGCTCGCAGCTTCACCTGCTTGAAGCTGTCCATCTCAACCAGTCCGCGACGGCCGGCGCACTATCCTCGTCGATCGCTCACGAACTGAACCAGCCGCTATCGGCCATCCGAAACAACGCTGAGGCTGCCTCGGTGCTGCTGCGGAGTGCAAACCCGGATCACGGGCTGATCCAGCAGATTCTTCTCGACATCCAGGAGGACGATCAACGCGCAGGCGATATTATCAGCCGGATGAGAGGGTTGCTCAAGAAGAGAAGCGAGATCGATTGGCAGGAGTTCGATCTGAACGATGTCACATCGAGCGCAATCCACATCATTCACGGCGAGGCGGAACGGCGCGGAATTACGCTGACGTCAACCCAGCCGCCCGGTGAACTGCCGGTGCGTGCCGACAAGGTTCACGTGCAGCAGGTCATTCTCAATCTGGCGACCAACGCGATGGACGCCATGCTGGACGCCGTTCCGGCCGGGAGAACTCTTACCTTCGCGACGGGACTGGCAAACGAGAAGGCGGAGCTGCGGGTCTCCGACACCGGAGACGGCATTCCGGAAGAGAGGCTGATCCGCATATTCGAACCGTTCTATACCACCAAGCAGGCGGGGACGGGGCTGGGTCTGTCCATAGCCCGCGCCATTCTCGAGACCTATGGCGGTACCATCCGTGCCGACAACCGCCCCGAGGGAGGCGCGGTCTTTCGCGTGGCCCTGCCTCTCGCCCACAGGGAGGAGCAATCGAGATGAAACCGGTTGTCCATATCGTCGATGACGACAAATCCTACCGGACGGCGACCGCAAGGCTGCTTTCCGCAAACGGCCTCAGGGTCGAAGCCTATGAATCCGGAGATCAGTTTCTTTCCCGCCTTCCCGATTGTGAGCCGGGTTGCGTTCTTCTCGACCTTCAGATGCCTGGCCAGTCCGGCCTGCAGATCCAACGCCGGCTGTGCGAGCTGGCGCCGTTATTTCCGGTCGTGTTCCTGACGGGGGAAGGAGACATCAAGGCAAGCGTCGAGGCGATGAAGGCGGGCGCCAAGGATTTTCTAGAGAAAAGTTCTACCGCAGCGACATTGATGGGGGCGATCGATCGCGCTCTTGTCCAATATGAAAGACAGCGGGCCGAACACGACCGTCTCCAGGGCCAGCGGGCGCTGGTGGCTGGGCTTAGCCCGCGCGAGGCCGAAGTGTTCCGGTTCCTCATTCGCGGCCGTCTCAACAAGCAGATCGCTCATGCGCTCGGCATCTCGGAGCGGACGGTGAAGGTGCATCGCCATCAGGTCATGGAAAAGCTTGGGGTACGTTCGCTGGCCGAGGCCGTGTCGATCGCCGCGAATATCGGTCTGATCGAGGAGGATACGGCATCGTCGCTGGGGTGATCCGATGTCCTTCCCCTTAGGACAATATCAATCGACCTCCATGCGGCCTAATTTGACCGGCAACCGTTAGTCTCTCATAGGTTCGAAAGAGGGGGCATGAGGTGGAGAACCTTCGCCGCACGGTCGCTGTCGTCGACGATGACGCAAGCCTGCGGCGCAGCCTGGGGCGGCTGCTCAACGCCTACGGTTTTCTGGCCATGGAGTTTGCATCCGCCGAGGCCTTTCTCGCTCGCGATCCCAAAGCGGCGATAGACTGCCTTGTCCTTGATATCGACCTCGGTGGCATGTCCGGCATCGATCTGCAACGCAGGCTGAAGGCCGACGGGACAACCCTTCCAGTGATTTTCATCACGGCACTGGAAACCGCCTCCGTGAAGGCAGAGGCGGAAAAGGTGGGATGCGTTGCTTATCTGCAGAAGCAGTTCCCCGGAGCCGCGCTGATTGCGGCCATCAACAAAGCATTGGGATTGTGACCTGAGAGCCGGAGACCAAGCGCTCCCCAGCACGGCGGTCGGCGTCGCATCGGCGGCAGTTTTGCCGACCTTATAATTTATAAAATACGATTATAATCAATAAGTTAACATGCTAAAATCAAGAAAATTGCCGATGTTGATTGCCGATCTTTGTAATTTGCAATTTGAATCTTTAGACATCTATGATGCAGCCGCCCGTGAATTTACAGGCGGCCATTGAGCGGGCTGACAGCTTGGCGCCTAAAATGCCCTGCTCCGGGCAAAGCACACAGACCCTCCCTTAAGTGCAATAGCGCGGGACCGTATTTGCGCTAAATTTTTGGAAGCAGCCAAACAGCCGATAACGTGAACGGGAGCGCCACGATGAGCAGCAAGAGCAACCGGCAAGGTTACAACGCCACCCGTCGCCAAATCCTGCTGGCCGGCGGTTCGGCAATCGCTTTAACGGCATTCTGTCCGATCGCCAGCATTCCGGCGCTTGCCCAGGCAGGAGCAAAGAAACCGAACATCCTTGTGATCTTCGGCGATGACATCGGCTGGTGGAACACCAGCGCTTACAATCGCGGGCAGATGGGATACCAGACGCCAAATATCGACCGTATCGCCGACGAAGGTGCGATGTTCACCGATCTCTACGCTCAGCAATCCTGCACGGCGGGGCGGGCGGCCTTCATCACAGGCCAAAGCTGTTTTCGCACGGGGCTGCTAAAAGTCGGGCTTCCCGGAGCCAAGGAGGGTCTGTCTGAGAAGGATCCGACAATCGCCGAACTGCTCAAGCCACAAGGGTACGTTACCGGCCAGTTCGGCAAGAACCATCTCGGCGATCGCAACGAATTTCTGCCAACCGTCCATGGCTTCGATGAATTCTTTGGCAACCTCTATCACCTCAATGCCGAAGAAGAACCGGAGAACCCCGATTACCCGAAGGATCCACAGTTTCTCGCAAAATTCGGACCGCGTGGCGTGCTGAAATGCAAAGCAAGCGAGACAGACGATCCGACCGAGGATCCGCGTTTCGGAAGAGTGGGCAAGCAGACGATTGAGGATACGGGACCGCTCAATAGAAAACGCATGGAAACCGTTGATGAGGAATTCCTAGGCGCTGCCAAGGACTTCATCGACCGCAGCGCCAAAGCCGACAAACCGTTCTTTTGCTGGTTCAACTCGACCCGGATGCATATCTCCACGCATCTTAAGGCTGAGTCGGAAGGCAAAACGGGCTTGGGGATCGTTGCCGACGGCATGGCCGAATTTGACGGTATGGTTGGCCAGCTGCTCGACCAGCTCGACGATCTTGGAATCGCCGAAAACACCATTGTTGTCTGGACGACCGATAACGGTGCAGAGGTGTTCTCCTGGCCTGACGGGGGCACAACGCCATTCCATGGCGAGAAGAATACGAATTGGGAGGGGGGCTACCGCGTGCCCGGGATGGTGCGCTGGCCGGGCGTTGTCAAACCGGGAACCGAGATTAACGAGATTGTCTCCCACGAAGACTGGCTTCCGACCTTGGTTGCGGCAGCCGGCGAGCCGGACATCGCAGCCAAGCTTCTGAACGGCTATGAAGCGGCCGGCAAGACATTCAACGTGCATCTTGACGGCTACAATCAACGCAAACTGCTTGATGGCACAGGGCCTGGGGCGCGCAAGGAGTATTTTTACTGGACTGATGACGGAAGCCTGGCCGGATTGCGCTACGACCGCTGGAAGCTGGTGTTCATGGAACAACGAGCAGAGGGGTTGGACGTGTGGCAGGATCCTCTGATCACACTGAGATTTCCGAAATTAATAGACCTGCGCGCCGATCCGTTCGAAATTGCCCAGCATGCAGCGGGAGACTATGCAAGATGGCGTGTAGAACATGCCTTCGCGCTGGTTCCGGCCCAGGCATATGTGGCCAAACATCTTCAAACCTATGCAAAATATCCGCCCCGCCAGGCGCCGGGAAGCTTCTCGATGGACCATGTGCTTGAGAAACTCCAGCGGGGTGGCGGACAGTGATCACGCTTTGACGAAAGGCAAGGATGCGCCGTTAATTTTCGGATCGGAAAAGATCAGTGATTGCGAATGAGAACGCGCAAGCGACGAATATTCTCCAACGAGCGAAGCACGAGCTGAAGGAGTACGTCTTCCTCTGTGCCTATCTCTATGTCTGCTTCGCAGCCATCCTCCTCTACAAAATGGCAGTCCTCGGTGGTCAGGGTGTGGAATTTCTTGTGTTCGGCATACCCGCGATCAAGGCCCTCATTCTTGGAAAGTTCATCCTGCTCGGTCATACGATCCGGCTGGGAGAGCGGTCGGGCAGTTCGAAACTCGTCAGCGTCGTGGCCTATAAGGCGACACTCTATCTTTCGCTGATCCTCGTTATGTCGCTTGTTGAAGAGTGCGTCGTTGGGTTGCTCCATGGCCGAACGCTCTCGGTAGTGATCGCAGGTATAGCTAGCCGGCTACCCGAACTCCTGGCCATGAGCGCAATCATGCTGCTGATCTTGATCCCTTATCTGGCATCGAGGGAACTCGGCGCCGCGCTCGGCAGAGGGAGGCTTTGGAGTCTGTTCTTTGAACATCGCGAGGTGCAGTAAGTGCAGACGAAGACCGGCGAAGACGAGTTCTCTTCCAGACGTTGATGACGGCACCCAGCCGGGGGGCGATTGAGTGAACCTCTTCGCGAACGAATGATCTAGTGAAGGTCGAACGTAAGGCGACGCCATGATGGAACCACAGATTGTGAATGCGCGTGCGAGCGGTCGTATGCTCTGGATCCCAGGCGGCGATTTCTTGATGGGCTCTGATCACCACTACGCGGAGGAAGCCCCGGCGCACAGGGTTGGTGTCAAGGGGTTCTGGGTGGACACATGCCCGGTGACGAACCGGGCGTTTTCCGCCTTTGTCGAGGCGACCGGCTATGTCACCACGGCGGAGCGGCCGGTCAAGCCGGCAGATTATCCCGGTGCGATCATGGAGATGCTGGCACCAGCATCGGTCGTTTTCATCAAGCCAAAGTCGCCCGTTGATCTGACGAACCACTACAACTGGTGGAAATATGTGCGCGGAGCAAACTGGCGGCATCCGCGGGGGCCGGCAAGCACGATCAAGGGGTTATTGGAGCACCCGGTTGTCCATGTCGCCTTCGAGGACGCGCAAGCCTATGCAGCCTGGGCCGGCAAGGAACTTCCAACCGAAGCAGAATGGGAGTTTGCCGCACGCGGGGGGCTTGAGGCCGCGGACTACGTCTGGGGCGAGGAAATGTCGCCCGGCGGTCGGCATATGGCCAACACCTGGCAGGGCGAGTTTCCCGTTCAGAACAGTCGGGAGGACGGGTTCGAAGGGACATCTCCCGTGGGAAGTTTTCCGGCCAACGGCTATGGTCTGTTCGATTTGGCCGGCAATGTCTGGGAATGGACGACCGACTGGTATCAAGAGCATGGCATGATCGACAGCCCGTGCTGCACGATTTCGAATCCCGTCGGCGCTGAACTCTCCAACAGCTATGATCCGCGCCAACCGCAGATGAGGATTCCGCGCAAAGTTATGAAGGGCGGCTCACATCTTTGCGCACCCAACTATTGCCGCCGTTACCGCCCCGCCGCGCGCATGGCGCAACCCGTCGATACAGCAACTTGCCATCTAGGCTTCCGATGTATTGCCCGCGGATGATTCAGAAAAGTTCTGCCGGTCCAAGTAGCGCATCCAGGCTCCCAGCCAAAGCGGGAAGGCTATCGTCGGCACAGTGGGCTGATCCTTGCGCAAGACGCTGACGTGAAGGAAATTTCCCTCTTAGTACATTCCATGGGGACTGGGCTCGCCGTCGAAATGCCTTTCCCTATCTCGCGGGTGGTGTCGATGAACCATGGACGGCGGCCTCGCCGAGCGCAAAACTCGCTTCAGGAGCGCCGTTGAATGCAGCTGGGCCTTGAATCCTGAGGTAGCATTGCCAATCTGGCGAGGACCGACATGATGTGAAGGGAGTTCGACGGCAGGCATGACTGAGGTTCAACGACGAGGTTTTTTGACAAGGCTTACCGCCTATGAACCGCTGACGCTGATTACGCTCGCGTCGATCGCAGGCGGACTGTTCGTGCTCCAGCGGCTGACCAGCGAAGTCCTGGAAGGCGAGACCTTTCGCTTCGACGAGGTGATCCTGCTGGCGTTGAGACGCGCGGATGATCTTGCCGTGCCGATCGGCCCCGAGTGGCTGACGCATGCTGTCGACGATATCACCGCGCTCGGCGGCATCACCGTTCTCTCGCTGCTAACGGCTCTGATCACCATCTATCTTCTGTTCGACCGGCGCTGGCCGATCGCCATCTTCGTCTTTTCCTCGGTGTTGACCGGCTGGCTGGCGAGCGCGCTGCTGAAAATCCTCGTTGCCCGGCCGCGTCCTGATATAGTCCCGCATCTGGTCGCGGTGAGCGATCTCAGCTTTCCAAGCGGACATGCGATGGTCTCGGCGGTGACCTATCTGACCCTTGGCGCACTGGTGGCGCGAACGCAGCGTTATCCGTCGACGCGGATCTTCGTCATGGGCGCCGGCGTCTTCCTTGCCGTCATCATCGGCTTGAGCCGGATTTATCTCGGCGTCCATTACCCGACGGACGTCTTCGCCGGATGGTGTGCGGGGGCTTTGTGGGCGCTCGGCTGCTGGTTGATCTCGAAGCGCTTCATTCCGAGCCGCGCCCCTGATGATGTAGCGGAGGGAAAACGGTAAGAAAAGATCGCAGCCAGCCCAATCGTGATCTCCGCCGGCCCAACGGACAAGAACCATGACAACTCTGACAACGATCACCTCGACGGTCACGGCCGCATTTCTCGGCTCTTTCGTCGAGGTCGTTGAGGCCTTCACCATCATCCTCGCCGTCGGCGTCACGCAGAGCTGGCGCCCGGCCTTCATCGGCACCGGTCTTGCGCTCGGTGTTCTGGCCATCCTTGTGCTGGCGCTCGGTCCATTGCTCGGCCTCATTCCGGTCGAGCTGATGCAGTTCGTCATCGGAACCCTGCTCGTTCTCTTCGGCCTGCGCTGGTTGCGCAAGGCGATCCTCAGAGCTTCGGGCTTCATCGCGCTGCACGACGAGGACAAGGCCTTTGCCGCCGAGACGGATAGCCTGAGGCGCCAATCCTCAGAGCGCCGCGCGAATCTCCTGGCGGGCATTGCGGCCTTCAAGGCCGTGCTGCTTGAGGGGATCGAGGTGGTGTTCATCGTCATCGCCACCGGCGCCGGACATGGCATGATCGGCTATGCCAGTCTTGGGGCGGCTGCGGCTTGCCTTTTGGTGCTGATCATCGGCATCTTCGTGCACAAACCGCTTTCGGCGGTTCCGGAGAACAGCCTCAAATTTGTCGTCGGGCTGCTGCTTAGCGCCTTCGGCATATTCTGGGTCGGCGAGGGCATCGGTGCCGATTGGCCGGGCGCCGACCTTTCGCTTCTGGCGATCCTTGCCGTGCTCGCCGTCTTTTCGTTCGCCGCTGTCCGGATGCTGCGCCAGCATTTCAACGCCCATGCCGAGGTCACCGCGTGAGGAATATTCTTAAGGTCGCGTTGAAGGAATTCTTCGGCATGTTCATCGACGACGGCGCGCTGGCGCTGTTGGCGCTGCTGCTGATCGCCGGCGTCGCCGTCCTGGTGAAATTCGCTCATGTCAACGCGCTGCTAGCCGCTGCTCTGCTTCTCTTGGGCTGTTTGCTGATTCTCGCCGAGAGCCTGGCGCGCGCGGCGAGGCAGAAGTTTCAGCGGAAATAGCCTCAGATCGCTATTGCGGCACCTTGAACAGGTGGCGGATACGCGTCACCAGCGAGCCAACCGAGCCGCCGTTCAGCGCGGCCCCTTCGGCCGCGAAGGAATGCTGGCCGGTCTCGATCCGGCGCGAGAGGGTGGCGGCCAGCTCTTCGGCAATGGCGGGCCGGTCGTGCAGCAGCGGTGCCAGGCTTGCCTGCGCGATTTCGTAGACGACGACGAAGGTCAGCGCGCGCAGGCTCGCCGCCTCGCCAATGCCGATCAGCAGTCCGCTTTCGCCGAAATAATCGCCCGGCGCCAGCCGGCCGAGTTCGACTTGCTTGTGGCCTTCCTGCCGTGTCGCGACGAGCGCACCGCTGCGCACGATCATCAGCGACGCAACCGTATCGCCCTGATCGATGAGAACGGAATCCTTCTTGTAGGTCCGCCGCGTCATCGAGGCTGCGAGCGTTTCCTTTTCGTCCTCGGTCAGCGAGGAAAACAGCGGGACGGCGTCGAGAAGCTTGAGCGGCGTCGGCCGGTGCGGCTTTGCCAGCTCCTCCGGCTGCAATTGCTCGGGCGGAGGGCCGGCGGCGTCGAGCGGTCGCGCCAAAGTGAGACCCGCAGCTTTGACATGGCGGTAGATCAGGTCGAATATTTCGTTTTTCGCCGGCCCCGCCTGGCCGATATCCCGGACGCGGAAGGAGAGCTCCACCTCAATTGCGTCCGACGTCAGTGATTTGATCTGCACGCCTGGTTTCGGCTCGGCCAGGATCGAGTCGCTGCTCAAGAGCACAGCGCGCATGACGTCGATGATCGCCGACGGCCCGATTGTCGGCACGACGCGGACCGTCAGCGTCGCGCCGTGACTGCGGTCAGGACTGCTGAGATTGGTCAGCCCGACCTTGGCGAGAAAACTGTTGGGCAGGACGACGAGGTCGTTCGAGCCGTTCAGCAGATGGGTGGAGCGCCAGTTGGTTTCGACGACACGGCCTTCGACGCCGTCATTCAGCACGATCCAGTCGCCGATCGCGTAGGGCCGTCCGAGATTGAGCGCGATGCCCGAAAAGACGTCGCTCAGGGTGCTCTGCATCGCCAGACCGAGAATGACGGCAAGGACGCCAGACGTGGCGATCAGCGTGCCGACGGGAAAGCTGAAGACATAGGCGACCACCGAGAGGATCGCGCCGAGATAGATCAGGCCGATGACCAGATCCTGAACGAGGCGACCTTCGCGCGGTTGGCGCTCGAAGATCAGGAAGACGCGGACGAAGGCGATCAGCGCCCAGGCCGCGTTGATCCACCAGACAACCTTGGCAAGGGCGATGAAGACGCGTTCGAAGGTCGATGCCGTTGTCGGCCCGACCTGGTAGGGCACGATGTCATGATAGAGCAGCAGGACCGTTAGCGCCGCGAAGAAGAACACCTGGCCGGCGAGCCTCCAGCTCGGGAAGGGCCGAAGCGCTATGCGCGTGACGATCGCGCCGACCACGGCCAGCGTCCCGGCCTGGACGACAGGATCGGCAAGCACTCCGGACCATGTGAGAGTTTCAAGCATCGACTGTCCACTTGCCAGAGCATGATGCCGAAAAGGGTGAGCGAATTTCGGACGACATCATGCCTCACTATCGAATTCTACACGCGTCATGATCTATCAGATTCGCTTATTGACGAAACGCCGCGTACGCGGCGGGTGCGTGACATCCCTGTGACGTCGGGACCGATTTTGTAAGATGTAACATCTGTGATGATGCGTGTATCCATTAACGAGCTGAAGCCGGTAGCGGCACCGCCTGCCTCTCGACTGGCCGCTTGAAGCAATCCATACCGGTGCATTTTTAACGATCTGCGCGCAGAGGGATTAACCAGTTATTCAACCAGAGCTTGCGATGGTGCGCAGGATTCGCACTTGATGGCGAATGCCGACCCACCGCTCATTTTCGCCCAGATATACAACCAAGAAATGGCCCCGCCCATGGTTCACGATGGAGGCATTCTATCTCGCGATCATCGGAGCAGGGGTCGCCGGATACCTTGGCGTCGAAGCAACGGCCAAGGGTGCTTCATTTGCCAATCGTGGCGTCGGCTGCACGATCAAAGGCAATGTGAGCATCGGCAGCCACGAGCGCATCTACCATCTGCCAGGCCAAGAGTACTACGAGAAAACCAACATTTCCCCTCAGTATGGGGAGAGGTGGTTTTGCTCGGAGGCTGAAGCCCGCGCTGCAGGCTGGCGTCGCGCAAGAAGATAAGCGTCGGCGACATTGCGTCGAAATATTCTTCGCAGAGTGTCAGGCGGGCAATAATTCTTCCGACAAGCGTAGCCCCAACATGCCGACCTGCTGCGCGACGCGGTCGGAGGCGGTGCCAGCCAAGTCATCCGTGAAGCGAAGCGCGGCTGGTCCGCCAAGTGGCAGCAGTGCAGTGGAGAGATCCAAAAGCTGCGTGGGATGTGGCCGAGGGCAAGGTAAGCGAACTGCCTCGCCAGTCGATTTCGACGAGGCACTTGAAGAGACACGGCAGGAACTGGAGGCTTGCCCGCGGACCGGATGATGGCGCCCCGCTTGGGGCGCCACAAGCGCTTGACTGCTAAGTGCGCGGCTTCAGATTTTCTGGGTCATAGATCGGCTTGTACCCGACGCCGACGACCTCGACCGGATAAGTCTCGGCGAAATACTCGACATTCAGCCTGCGTCCGACCTGGCAATGCGACCATGGCAGATAGGCTAGCGCAATGTTCTTTCCGACCGTCGGGCCGTAGGCGACCGAGGTCGTGTAGGACCGACGGCCAAGCTCGTCGACCAGGACCTCTCCCGTTGCGGGATCGACGACCGGCATGTTGCCGACGGGATAACGCTTCACGCCCGACTTGTCGGTATTCTCGGTCATCACAAGCGTGCAGAGCATGGCCGGCTGGTGCTCGCGCGCCTTGTATTCCAGGTGCTTTGCCTTGCCGCGGAAATCGGCTTCCTTGACCTTCGGACGGGCGAGATCGGCTTCGATCAGGTTGTACTGGGTCAGGAGGTCGCCGTTCTGCAGGCGCAGGCTCTTTTCCATGCGGCGCGAGTTCGCATAGGTTTCGACGCCGAAGGCCATCACGCCGGTCGCGCGCAGCGCGTCCCAGACGGCGAGGCCGTCTTCGTACTTCATGTGCAGTTCCCAGCCCTGCTCGCCGACATAGGAGATGCGGAAGGCGGTGACGGGCTTACCCGCGATTTCGATCGGCTTGATCGCCGCGAAGGCGAAGTTTTCCTGATCGAGCCCGGCCGGATCGGCGACAGTCTTCTTCAGCGTGTCGCGCGCGTTCGGACCCCAGATGCCGATCGTCACGAATTTTTCCGAGACGTCGGTGATGATCACGTCGAGGCCGCGGTCTTCGGCGACCCGCTTCATGTAGTGCAGGTCGCGCGGGCCGGCATCGGCGCCATTGACGAGGCGGCACCGGTCGGCCATGCGGAAGACAGTGAAGTCAGCGCGGACCATGCCTTCGTCGTCGAGGAAGTGGGTGTAAACGCCCTTGCCGATGTTGGCATCGCCGCCGACCTTGGCGGCGCACAGCCATTCCATCAGTTCGACATGGTCAGGTCCCTCGATATCGACCATGTGGAAGTGGCTTAGATTGACGATGCCGCAGTCCTCGCTCATCGCCAGATGCTCGGCATTCGACACGCGCCAGAAATGGCGGCTGTCCCATTCGTTCTCGCGGACCGGGACGCGGTCGGCGTATTTCTCCAGAAGGTGTTCGTTGGCGGCGTAGCCGTGCGCACGCTCCCAGCCGCCAAGTTCCATGAAGTAGCCGCCTAGCTCTTTTTCGCGCTCGTAGAAGGGCGAGCGCTTGGCGTTGCGGCCGGATGCATAGGGTTCGCGGGTGTGAACAGCCGGGAAATAGATCTTCTGGGCGGCTTCGTAGCAGCGACCCTCGATGAACTCTTCCGTCAGCTGATGCGGATAGAAGCGGGCATAGTCGATGCTGTTGTGATCGATTTCAGTCCGGCCATCGGTCATCCAGTCGGCGATCAGCTTGCCGTAGCCCGGGCCGTCCTTGACCCAGATGGCAACGCAGTACCAGAGACCGCGCACCTTCTGGCTCTCGCCGCAGGATGCGCCGCCGCCTGCCGATACTTGCAGCAGGCCGTTGAAGGAGTGACCTTCGTTGTAGCCGAGTTCGCCGAGGATCGGCGTCAGTTCCATGGCGCGCTCGAGCGGCTCGATGATCTGTTCCATCTCGAGGTCGCGCTGCGAAGGCGACAGGCGCGCCTCGTGTTTTTCGAGAATGTCGCGCGGGTGGCACATGCGCGGATTGGTGGCTTCGTAATAGCCCCACTCGATCTGGCCGCCCTCCGTCGTCGCCGGGTCGCCGGTATCGCGCATATAGGCGGAGTTGCCCTGATCGCGCAGCAGCGGGAAGCCGATTTCCTTACCGGTGCCTTCGAATTCGTTATACGGACCGAAGAAGGTGAGCGGGTGGTCGACCGGCATGACCGGCAGGTCTTCGCCGACCATCTCCGCGATCAGGCGCCCCCAGAGGCCGGCACAGACGATGACGTGGTCGGCCATGATCGTGCCGCGATGGGTGACGACGCCCTTGATGCGACCGCCTTCGACAATCAGCGACTTGGCCGGCGTGTTGCCAAACACCTTAAGCTTGCCGGCCTTTTCGGCGGCATCGACCAGCTTGCCGGCAACGGTTTGCGAGCGCGGAATGACGAGGCCGGCATCCGGATCGTAAAGGCCGCCCATCACCTGATCTTCCTCGATAAGCGGGAACTTCTCCTTGATCTCGGAAGGGCTGACATAATGAGCGCGGGTGCCGAAAGCGCGTGCCGAGGATAGCTTGCGCTTGATTTCCTCCATCCAGGCATCGTCGCCGGTGCGGGCCACTTCGAGGCCGCCAATGCGGGCGTAATGGCCCATCTTCTCGTAGAAATCGATCGAATATTGCGTCGTCCAGACCGACAGATAGTCGTGGCTCGTGGTGTAACAGAAGTCCGAGGCATGGGCTGTCGAGCCGATATCGGTCGGTATGCCCGACTTATCGATGCCGACAATATCGTCCCATCCCCGCTCGACGAGATGATGGGCGATGGAGGCGCCGACGATGCCGCCGAGACCGATGATGACGACCTTCGCCTTTTCCGGAAATGCTGCCACGTGCTGTTCCTTCTATTTATCGCACGAATCAAAATACCCTAGCCGCGCTTGACGTACGCTTCGCGCGTGAGATGCAGGAGCCATGCCAGCCTCGTAAGAGGTGTCACATTTGCCGAAGCAGCGGAACCCCCTGACCGCTCAACATGGAAGCTGCGATGAGGGTATTATGCATAAGGCTCATGATCGTCAGTGGTCCTACGCCGCCTAGTAACGGCGTAATTGCGCCAGTGCGCATCGAGGCGGCGAGGCAACCGCCAAACAGCGCCGGCGCCCCGGCGATCCGTCCCGCATCGAACGACCTGAAAAAGACTGGTGAGCATCGGATATGGCTGGCCATTGCAGACAGCCTATCCGCTCGCACGCCCCGGGGTCACGGCGCTGAAATTGCTGCAAGCCGGTCGATGTCGACCAGCACGATGTCCTCGGAAACAGGCTCGCGATTGTGCAGCCGGAACCATTCGGCAGCTTCCCGCACCCGATCTCCATGCGGCGACGGATAGGCGCCAAGTCCGAGAACCCATTCCCGTACGGTCTCGCGCTCCATCCGCCCGGCCCGGTATCGATCGCAGACGGTTTTCGCCGATGCGACCAGATCGTTGATGCTCTTCACGGAATATCCCTCAATGCACGGACGGCTCTTCATCCTCGAGAAACGATCGAATGCCGTCGCGGGCGACGACGGCCAGGAATTCGTCGAAGGCATCCCTGTCGGTCGGAAATGGCTCGTCCCAGCGGATCAGATCTTCCGCTTGCGTGACCACTTCCATCGTCCAGTCTTCATTGCTGCCCGATGTGCGGAAGATATCGACGAGCACGGTGATCCCGTCGTCGGTGAATTCTCCCGCCAGTTCGGAGTGTTCGAGCTTTTCTTTTTTTGCCATCATTCAGCCACCCGCACCGGGCGGTGCGTCGTTTTCGAGATATTCTTCATATTGAACCGTCTCGGTCTCATTCGTGTCGATCGAGGCATCAGCGCGTTTTGCCAGGCGAACGCCCGCACCCCCGCCATTTTCGGGGATGAAAATTACACCCGCGCCTTCCAGGGCGTGCTTCATATCCTGAAGCGTTCGTTCGTAGGGAGAGCGCTTTGCCGCCTCGAAATTAGCGATCGTCGCCTTGGCGACTTTCGACGCCGACGAGAGATCGTCCTGAGACCACGCCAAAAGGGCACGAGCAGCGCGACATTGAGCGGACGATAGGCACAAAACGATAACCTTGCATCAAAAGTGTGATTCTGCCTCGGGCAGATTATATTAAACACGCAATCTCGACACAAGCGATGATGAGTGCCAGGTCCATGGCGGGCGTATTCCGCGTCTGGAAATAGATCCCTGTGCCATTCTTTTGACCGTAAATCCTCCACGCTCGTTCTCGCGAACGACAAGGTTGATTGACTGAATATTATTAAAGTCTAATTTAGCTTACCTTTATCACGCACCCGGGAGGTAACAATGCGTGAGCCGGATATGCAAAAACTCGATGCGCTTGTCGGTCGTCTTGTTGGCGACGTCGGCGCCGCCATGTCAGGTGCCTTGGTCGTGCTTGGCGACCAGGTCGGAATCTACAAGGCGATGGCCGACGGAACGCCGATGAGCGTCCAGGATCTTGCCAAGAAGACGGGGATCAAGGAGCGCTATCTCAGGGAATGGCTGAGCGCCCAGGCGGCGGCCGACTATGTCGCTTACGATGAAAAGACCGATCGTTTCAGCCTGACGCCGGAGCAGGCGATGGTCTTTGGCGAGGAAAACAGCCCGGCCTTCTTCGTCGGCGCCTTCGAGGTCGTGCAATCCATGTGGATGGACGAGCCCAAGGTCGCCGACGCCTTCCGCACGGGGAAGGGTCTCGGCTGGCATGAGCACAGCACCTGCCTGTTTCGGGGAACCGAGCGGTTCTTTCGTCCGGGCTATAACAGCCATCTCGTCAATGAATGGATTCCGGCCCTTGGCGGGGTCGAAGAAAAGCTCAAGGCCGGCGCCAGTGTCGCCGATGTCGGCTGCGGTCATGGGGCATCGACCATCCTGATGGCGCAGGCCTATCCCGCCTCCCGCTTCACCGGCTTCGACTATCACGGCCCGTCGATCGAAAGGGCAAACGCCGCCGCCAAGGAAGCGGGTGTTTCCGACCGTGTGAGCTTCGAGCAGGGCTCGGCGGCGGAATTTCCGGGGCGCGGCTATGATATGGTCGCCATGTTCGATTGCCTTCACGACATGGGCGATCCGGTCGGCGCCGGCCGGCATGTCAAGGACACGCTTGGGCCGAACGGCACGTGGCTCATCGTCGAGCCCTTTGCCCATGACCATCTCAAGGACAATCTCAATCCGGTCGGCCGCGTCTATTACGGCGCGTCGACGATGATCTGCACGCCGGCATCGCTCTCCCAGGAGGTTGGGCTCGGGCTCGGCGCCCAGGCGGGAGAAATGAAGCTTCGAAAGGTCGCGCTCGACGCCGGGTTCACGCATTTCCGTCGCGCCACGGAAACGCCGTTCAACATGGTGTTCGAAGTCCGGGCCTGAAGCCAGGTCCCGCCGATCGGGACGAGCAGCTATCTCAGTTTTCCGATGCTGGCATACATGCCGGTCGTGCGGAATTCGGTCGGGTTTGTGCCGTAGACACGGCGGAAGACCTTGGAAAAATAGTTGGGGTCTTCGAAGCCGCACATGATGGCGACTTCCTTGACCGGCAGAAAGTCGGCCTTGGTCAGAAGCTTGACGGCGCGCTGCAGGCGTTGCTGCAGCACGAATTCGGCCGGCGGCATGCCCTCGCTGTCGGCAAAGCTGCGCGAGAAATGCGCGCGGCTGAGGCCGACGATGCCGGCAAGCTCGCTGACAGGTAGCGACTTTTCGAGATTGGTGTTGATATGGTCGATCACCGGCTGCATCAGGCTGAGCTCGGCGGCGAAGGCCGGCGAACCGAAGACGTCGTCGTAAAGCGCCATCGCCGCTTCATAGGCAATCGCCGACGCGGCACCCGGCGACGTTGCGCCCTTGACCAGGCGCAGGCTGCAATCGGCGAGATGATCGATGGTCGAGGGCTGGAGCTTCAGCACCGGCCCGGCGGTCGACAGCACCATCTGGTGGATGCGCAGCGTTTCCTCGCCATTCATCGAGATCCAGAAATATTCCCATCGGTCGCCCTTCTCCAGCCAGTAGCGATGATTGTGCGGCACAAGAACGAGCAGCGTGTCGCCGCCTTGAAGGCGATAATTGCGGTGCTGGTAGCGCAGCTGGCCGCTGCCGCTGATCGTGTGCTGCAGGACGGTGAAGGGGGTTTGACCGCGCCGGCGGCCGTCCCAGTCATAGCTCTCGTTCTCGCGCACTTCATAGCCGGCGCTGGTCGGCATGGCGTGCAATCGCTGGCGGCCCCGGGGTAGCGAAACCGTCCTCATCGACTGTCCGTTGGCGATCAAATCCTGCAGCACAAAATTACCCCTGAAAGCATAATCCTTCTCTGGTCGCCCTGTCGATTTCGGGCATAATCCCGGCCGACAAGAGGAAGAGACCACGGCCGATAGAGCGGCCGGGAGGAAAAAGGCAGATTTTACGGTGTTTTCAGCCACATGCGTCAGCATGCGGCCTGATCCTCCATAACCTTCTTTTCCTTAGCATTCGATTGGATCGAGGTGAAGATCATGAGTTTCAAAATCGCTATCATCGGTGCGGGCAGCGTCGGTTTCACCAAGAAGCTGTTTACCGATATATTGTGCGTTCCCGAGTTTCGAGACGTCGAATTCGCGCTGACGGATCTCAGCGAACACAATCTCGAAATGATCAAGGCGATCCTCGACCGCGTCGTCGAGGCGAACGGGCTGCCGACGAAGGTGACGGCGACCACCAACCGGCGCCAGGCGCTGGAAGGCGCGCGTTATATTATCAGCTGCGTGCGGGTCGGTGGGCTCGAGGCCTATGCCGACGATATCAGAATCCCGCTGAAATACGGCATCGACCAGTGTGTCGGCGATACGATCTGTGCCGGCGGCATCCTCTATGGCCAGCGCAACATCCCGGTCATTCTCGACTTCTGCAAGGATATCCGCGAGGTCGCCGAGCCCGGCGCGAAATTCCTGAACTATGCCAACCCGATGGCGATGAACACCTGGGCGGCGATCGAATATGGCAAGGTCGATACCGTCGGCCTCTGCCACGGCGTCCAGCATGGCGCCGAACAGATCGCCGAGGTGCTCGGCGCCAAGTCGCTGAGTGAGCTCGACTATATTTGCTCCGGCATCAACCACCAAACCTGGTTCATCGATCTTCGCCTCAACGGCCGGAGGATCGGCAAGGACGAGCTCATCGCCGCCTTCGAGGCGCATCCGGTCTATTCGCAGCAGGAGAAATTGCGCATCGACGTGCTGAAGCGTTTCGGCGTCTATTCCACCGAAAGCAACGGCCATCTCTCGGAATACCTGCCCTGGTACCGCAAGCGGCCGGACGAAATCACCCGCTGGATCGACATGTCCGACTGGATCCACGGCGAGACCGGCGGCTATCTCCGCCATTCCACTGAAACGCGCAACTGGTTCGAGACGGAATATCCGCAATTTTTGGAATCCGCCGCAAAGCCGATCGATCCCGCCAAGCGCTCGAACGAACATGCCAGCCATATCCTCGAGGCGCTGGAGACGAACCGGGTCTATCGCGGCCATTTCAACGTCAAGAACAATGGCGTCATCACCAACCTGCCGTCCGATGCGATCATCGAATCGCCGGGCTTCGTCGATCGCTTCGGCATCAACATGGTCTCCGGCGTCACCCTGCCGGAAGCCTGCGCGGCCACCTGCATCGCCTCGATCAACGTCCAGCGCATGTCGGTGCACGCGGCGATATCAGGCGACGTCGACCTCCTGAAGCTTGCCGTGCTGCACGACCCGCTGGTCGGCGCCGTCTCGACGCCGGAAGAGGTCTGGCAGATGGTCGACGAGATGGTCGTTGCCCAGGCGCGCTGGCTGCCGCAATATGCGCATGCCGTGCCGGCCGCCAAGGAGCGGCTGTCGAAATCGAAGGTGCAGACCCGCGACTGGGCGGGGGCCGCACGCCGCAACGTTCGCTCGATCGAGGAGCTGCGCGCGGAAAAGGCGGCGCTGAAACAGGCCGTCTGATTTTCGTGAAAGATGGGTCGTCATGGGTTTCCGGGAGGGAAATCCATGACGTCAGGCCTGCTTTCATGTCGTTCGAGGAAAAAGGAGCCGCGTGAGCCGTGCTCCGGAACAAGAGGGAGAAACGATGATGAATTTCCGTAACGCAGGCATTCTGGCCGGACTGGCGCTCAGCGTCTCAGCCGCGGCGCTGAATGCATATGCCTCCGAGCCAACCGTTCCGCCGGCGCCGGCGGACTTTCCGGCCGAAGGCAAGATCAACTATGTGGCGCGCGACTCCATCCTGGAGTTCAAGGCGCTGCCCGAATATCACGAGCCCGACTGGGTCACGAAGAATTTCGTCGCCACCGGCAAGCTGCCGCCGGTCAAGGATCGCCTGCCGAAGGAGCCGATGGTCTTCAAGACAGGCAATATGCCCGACGGCATCGGTGTCTACGGCGATACGATGCGTCACGTCATCGGCGGCCGGCCGGAAGGCTGGAACTATGGCGCCGGGCAGACGCAGGGCTGGGGCGGCATCGATATCGGTCTCTCCGAATGCCTGACGCGCACCGCGCCGCTGTTCCAGGTGCAGGCCTCCGACACCGAGCCGCTGCCGAACCTCGCCAAGAGCTGGGATTGGTCGCAAGACGGCCATAAGCTGACCATGCACCTGGTCGAAGGCGCCAAATGGTCCGACGGCGCGCCGTTCAACGCCGACGACATCATGTTCTACTGGGACGACGAAGTCGTCGACCCGAACGTCTCGCCACTCGGCGGCGGCGCCTCGCCGGAAGCTTTCGGCGTGGGAACGACACTGAAGAAGGTCGACGATTACACCGTCGAATGGACCTTCAAGGAGGCCTTCCCGAAGCAATATCTCTATACGATGTCCTACCCGAACTTCTGCCCGGGTCCGTCGCATATCCTGAAGCCGAAGCATCCGAAATATTCGAAGAACACCTACGACCAGTTCAAGAACGCTTTCCCGCCGGAGTTCATGAACATGCCGGTCATGGGCGCCTGGGTGCCGGTGGAATATCGCTCCGACGATATCATCGTCATGCGCCGCAACCCTTACTACTGGAAGGTGGACGAGAAGGGCGATCAGTTGCCCTATCTGAATGAGCTGCACTACAAGCTCTCGACCTGGGCGGACCGCGACGTTCAGGCCGTGGCAGGATCCGCCGATTTCTCCAACCTCGAGCAGCCGGAAAACTTCGTCGCCTCGCTGAAGCGTGCCGCGGAAAAGACCGCACCCGCCCGTCTCGCCTTCGGCCCGCGCCTCATCGGCTACAATCTTCGCATGAACTTCTCCGCCAACGGCTGGGGCAACCCGGACGAGCGCGGTGAGGCGATCCGCGAGCTGAACCGCAACGAGGATTTCCGCAAGGCCGTCACCATGGCGCTCGACCGCAAGGCGATCGGCGACTCGCTGGTCAAGGGGCCGTTCACCGCGATCTATCCCGGCGGGCTCTCCTCCGGCACCAGCTTCTACGACCGCAACTCGACCGTCTACTATCCCTTCGATCTTAAGGGCGCCAAGGAGGAACTCGCCAAGGCCGGCCTCAAGGACACCGACGGCAACGGCGTCGTGAACTTCCCGGCCGGGACGCTCGGCGGCAAGGATGTCGAAATCGTCATGCTGATCAACAATCAGTACACGACCGACAAGAGCCTCGCCGAAGGTGTCGTCGGCCAGATGGAGAAGCTTGGTCTGAAGATCGTCATCAACGCGCTCGACGGCGCCAAGCGTGACGATGCCCACTATGCCGGCCGCTTCGACTGGCTGATCCAGCGCAACACGACGGAACTGTCGTCGGTGGTGCAGAACACCGAACAGCTTGCCCCTGTCGGTCCGCGCACCAGCTGGCACCATCGCGCCGGCAAGGATGATCAGCTTGATCTGATGCCGTTTGAGAAGGAGCTTGTCGATGTCGTCAACAAGTTCAGGACGAGCCAAAGCAACGACGAGCGCGTCGATCTGATGAAGCAGTATCAGAAGATCTCGACGGAGCACGTCAACACCGTTGGCCTGACGGAATATCCGGGCGCCCTGATCGTCAACAAGCGGTTCTCTAACGTGCCCCAGGGTACGCCGATCATGATGTTCAACTGGGCTGAAGATTCGGTTATCCGCGAACGCCTGTGGGTGGCCGCCGACAAGCAGGGCAAATACGAGCTGTTCCCCGAACAGCTGCCTGGCAAGCCCGGCGACAAGGGTCCCATAAACTAGAGCTCCCTCCCAGCTGAAGTGAGCTTCCGGCCGCGCGTGCAGCGCGCGGCCGGGCAAGACCAACAAGCCGGCCGCGCTGACGAGGAGCGACTGGCGGCAAGGAGAAGCGAACCGTCTAATGTTACGATTCCTGCTCGTGCGCATAGCCTCCGCGATCCCCGTTCTCTTCATTCTGAGCGTGGTGACTTTCGCGATCATCCAGGCCCCGCCTGGCGACTACGCCGACTACATCCGCTCCCAGCTGATCAACCAGGGCGGCGCGTCCTATGCGCAGGCCGAAGAGCAGGCGCAGGCTTACCGCGTCGAACACGGCCTCGATAAGCCGCTGGTCGTCCAATACGTCAACTGGATCGGCGGCATCGTGACGCGCGGCGATTTCGGATACAGCATGTTCTATAACAAGCCGGTCGCCGATGTCGTCGGCGAACGCCTGCCGAGGACGCTGCTTCTGGCGCTCGTCTGCCATCTCTTTGCCTCGGTGCTCGGCATCGGTTTCGGCATCTGGGCGGCAACGCGACAGTACAGCTGGATCGACAGCCTGCTATCGGGGATTTCCTTCCTCGGCATGACGGTGCCGCGCTTCCTGATGGCGCTGATCATCGTCTATCTCCTGGTCTTCCAGCTCAATGTTTCCGAGATCGGTAGCTTCTTTTCGCCGCAGTATGGCGGCGCGCCATGGTCCTGGGCGAAATTCGTCGATCTCGTCCACCACGTCTGGCCAGTCGTCGCTATCGCCACCTTCGGCGGGCTGGCCTATAATATGCGTGTCATGCGCGGCAATCTGCTCGATACGCTGAACGCCCAATATGTCGAAACGGCCAAGGCCAAGGGGCTTTCCGGCGCAGCCGTGGTGATGCGCCATGCGGTGCCGAACGCGCTGCACCCGCTGGTGATGTATCAGGGCGTCGTGCTGCCTTACATGCTGACCGGCGAGATCGAGACCGCCATCATCTTCGCGCTGCCGACTGTCGGTCCGGCCATCGTCGGCTCGATGGCGGTCGGCGACGTCTATGTCACCGCCACTTTCATGATGGTGCTGTCGGCCACCCTGATCATCGGCAATATCATCGCCGACATGCTGCTCGCTCTTCTCGATCCGCGTGTCCGCCAATATGGAGGAGCCTGAGATGCTTGCTTTCGACTCTTCCGCGACGCCACCGACAACCGACATCGTGACCAAGCCATCGCGTGGGCATGAAAGCTATATCGCCCTTGTCTGGCGTCGGTTGAGGCGCTCCTGGACCGGCATGGCCGGGCTTGTGCTCGTCGTGCTCTTGATCCTCATGGCGATCTTTGCCGATTTCTTCGCGCCGATGGATCCGAAGGCGACTGATGTCGGCTTCGCGCCGCCACAGGTGATGAGCTTCCACGACAAGGACGGCAATTTCGTCTTCCAGCCGCGCGTCTATGCGCTGTCGGATTCCGAAGAGCTCGATCCGGTCACCTTCCAGCCGATCGTCGGCATCGACTACGACAATCCGCGGCTGCTCAGCTTCTTCGTCAAGGGTGCCGAATACCGGCTTTTCGGCCTGATCCCGGCCAGCCGGCACTTCTTCGGCTCGACCGACGGCCAGCCGGTGCATTTCCTCGGCACCGACAAGTTCGGCCGCGACGTACTGTCGCGCGCCATCATCGGCTCGCGCATTTCGCTGACAATCGCCCTGACGGTCGTCTTCATCGTCACCATCATCGGCACGACCGTCGGCATGGTGTCCGGTTATTTCGGCGGCACCTTCGACGTCTGGCTGCAGCGTTTCGTCGACCTGGTGCTCGCCTTCCCGCAACTGCCGCTCTATCTGGCGCTGACCTCGCTGATCCCGGTGACGGCGCCGACCAACGTCTTCCTTGCCTTCGTCATCGTCGTCATGTCGGCGCTCGGCTGGGCGCAGATGTCGCGCGAGGTGCGTGGCAAGACCTTGGCACTCGCCCGCATCGATTATGTCAGGGCGGCCATGGCCGTTGGCGCCACCGACACGCGCATCATCATGCAGCACATCTTCCCGAATGTGATGAGCCACGTCATCGTCGCGGTGACGCTGCATATACCGAGCGTCGTGCTGTTGGAATCCTTCCTCGGTTTCCTCGGTTTTGCCGTCAAGCCGCCGCTGATCTCCTGGGGGCTGATGCTGCAGGATACGGCGACCTATTCGGTCATCGGCTCCTATCCCTGGATTCTCGCTCCTGTCGGCTTCGTGCTCGTCACCGTCTTCGCGTTCAACGCGCTCGGCGACGGATTGCGCGACGCGGTCGATCCTTATTGAGGAGATTGATATGGCGCTTGCACTGGTCAATTCCTTCGCCCCGCCCGTCCGCCACGATCATGATGGCCGTTCGGACAGGCCGATCATCGACGCCCGCAACGTCGCGGTGAATTTCAAGGTCGAAGACGGCATGGTCGAAGCCGTCAAGGACGTCTCCTTCCAGCTCTATCGCGGCGAGACGATCGCGATCGTCGGCGAATCCGGTTCCGGCAAATCGGTGACGGCGCGAACGGTGATGGGGCTGTTGTCGAAGCGCGCCGTCGTCTCCGAGAAATCGACGGTCGCCTATGACGGCAGCAACATCCTGAAATTTTCCGAGCGGGAGCGCCGCAAGCTGCGCGGCGACCGCATTTCGATGATCTTCCAGGAACCGATGAGCTCGCTGAACCCGATCTATACGATCGGCAGCCAGATCGTCGAAGCGATCCGCGTGCATCGGCGGATCAGCAAGCGGGATGCGCAAAAGCGGGCGCTCGAACTGCTGGAGCATGTGCAGATCCCCGATCCCGCCGCGCGGCTGATGCAATATCCGCATCAGCTTTCGGGCGGCCAGCGCCAGCGCGTGATGATCGCCATGGCGCTTGCCAACGATCCCGACGTGTTGATCGCCGACGAGCCGACGACGGCGCTCGACGTCACCGTGCAGGCGCAGATCCTGAACCTGATCCGCAACCTGCAGAAGGAACTGGGGATGGCCGTCATCCTCATCACCCACGACCTGACCGTGGTGCGGCAGTTTTCCGATTACGTCTATGTGATGCAGTACGGCGAAGTGCGCGAGCACAACACCACCGAAGCCCTGTTTGCCAACCCGCAGGACGCCTATACCAAACATCTGCTTGCCTCCGAGCCGCGGGGCGAGGCCAATCCACTGCCCGAAGGGTCGGATGTCATCCTCGATGCCAAGGGCGTGCGGGTCTCCTTCATGATGCGTCACGGTACCTTTCTCAAGCCGGCGATGCGTGAGCTTGTCGCCGTCGACAGCCTCGACCTGACGCTTCGCCGTCACGAGACGCTGGGGCTGGTGGGCGAATCCGGTTCCGGCAAGACGACGTTCGGCCAGGCGATCCTGCGACTGAACACGCCCGACAGCGGCGAGATCCGCTTCGACAATCAGCCGATCCATGGCCTATCCCGGGCCGAGATGCGGCCCTTGCGCGCCCGCATGCAGGTGGTGTTCCAGGACCCGTTCTCATCGCTCAATCCGCGCATGACGATCGGCCAGATCATCGAGGAGGGGCTGGTCGTCAACCGGCTGGGCGCGACCAAGGCCGAACGGCAGGATCGGGTGCGTGAAGCGCTTGTCGCCGCCGGCATGCCCGGCAATATCCTGTCGCGCTTCCCGCACGAATTTTCCGGGGGCCAGCGCCAGCGCATCGCCATTGCCCGCGCCATTGCGCTGGAGCCGGAATTCATCCTGCTCGACGAGCCGACATCGGCGCTCGACCTTTCCGTCCAGGCGCAGATCATCGAACTCTTGCGCAAGCTGCAGGACGAACGTGGCCTGAGCTACCTCTTCATCTCCCACGATCTCAAGGTCGTGCGCGCGCTCTGCCATCGCGTCATCGTCATGCAGCATGGCAAGATCGTCGAAGAGGGTCCCGTCAACGAAGTTTTATCCCATCCCAAGACCGCTTACACCGAACGGCTCGTCAAGGCCGCTTTCGAGGTAGCATGATTGCCGAATGCCGGAGGTTATAATGGCAAGAAATCCCAAAATCACTTTCATCGGAGCTGGCTCCACCGTCTTCATGAAGAACATCGTCGGTGACGTGCTGCAGCGTCCGGCCCTGTCAGGCGCGACGATCGCCTTGATGGATCTCAACCCGCAGCGGCTGGAAGAAAGCGCCATCGTCGTCAACAAGCTGATCTCGACGCTCGGCGTCAAGGCGAAGGCCGAGACCTATTCTGACCAGCGCAAGGCGCTTTCGGGCGCAGATTTCGTCGTCGTCGCCTTCCAGATCGGCGGCTATGAACCCTGCACGGTCACCGATTTCGAAGTGCCGAAGAAATATGGCCTTCGCCAGACGATCGCCGATACGCTCGGCGTCGGCGGCATCATGCGCGGGCTTCGCACCGTGCCGCATCTCTGGAAGGTCTGCGAGGACATGCTCGCCGTCTGCCCCGAGGCGATCATGTTGCAATATGTCAACCCGATGGCGATCAACACCTGGGCGATATCGGAGAAGTATCCGACCATTCGCCAAGTCGGCCTTTGCCATTCGGTGCAGGGCACGGCGATGGAACTGGCCCACGACCTCGATATTCCCTACGAGGAAATCCGTTACCGGGCGGCCGGCATCAACCACATGGCCTTCTATCTCAAATTCGAGCATCGCCAGGCCGACGGTTCTTACCGCAACCTCTATCCCGATCTCGTGCGCGCCTATCGCGAGGGCAGGGCGCCGAAGCCTGGCTGGAACCCGCGCTGCCCGAACAAGGTGCGCTACGAGATGCTGACGCGGCTCGGCTATTTCGTCACCGAGAGCTCGGAGCATTTCGCCGAATACACGCCCTATTTCATCAAGGAGGGCCGCGACGACCTGATCGAGAAATTCGGCATTCCGCTCGATGAATATCCGAAACGCTGCATCGAGCAGATCGAGCGCTGGAAAGGCCAGGCGGAGGCCTATCGTTCGGCCGACAAGATCGAGGTCAAGCCGTCGAAGGAATATGCCTCCTCGATCATCAACTCGGTCTGGACCGGCGAGCCCTCGGTGATCTACGGCAATGTCCGCAACAATGGCTGCATCACCTCGCTGCCCGCCAATTGCGCCGCCGAGGTGCCCTGCCTCGTCGATGCCTCCGGCATCCAGCCGACCTTCATCGGCGACCTGCCGCCGCAGCTGACGGCTCTGATCCGCACCAATATCAACGTGCAGGAACTGACGGTGCAGGCCCTGATGACGGAAAATCGCGAGCATATCTATCACGCCGCGATGATGGACCCGCATACGGCAGCCGAACTCGACCTCGACCAGATCTGGTCGCTGGTCGACGATCTGCTCGCCACCCACGGCGACTGGCTGCCCGAATGGGCACGCACCGCCCGCAAGGTACAGGCCGCCTGAGCCCCTCTCCCGGGTGAGGCGTCAAGAAGCCCCGCGGTCGCAACAACCGCGGGGCTTTTTCGTGGGATCAGGCGTTAACGGGTCACTCGTTTGTCAGGCTTCTGCTGCATTCCAGAATGCACTTTCCCCAACGTCTTGAGCCCGAAGCGTAAGCCAGTGGCGCCGACATTATCCGCGCGTCGGGTTCTGCAAATTATGGTACTTGAAAGTACTTAAAATGTCCCTATAGTTGAGTCCATGGAGAAAATCGGCCAATGGACTTCGCACTCCTTTTCAACCTGTTCCGGAAGCCCAGGCAGGCCAACGTCACTGACGTCACACTCTGGCACAAGCACGAGACACTCCTGCCGGTACCACTCGTCGACGCCGCCGCCCGAAACCCGTCGGGACAAATATGGCGCCGGCTGAACGGTGTGCAATGGGAATATAAGCAGGACCCCGAAACGATTGAAGAATTCGATGCTCGACAATATTGAGACTAAAGCCCAGCCGTCGCAGATAAATCTGCCACGGTGCAGTTGCAACGGACAGTGCCGCGATAGAGACAGGAGATTCTCCAAGCCGTCGAGGAGAACCATTCTCTGTCATTTCGCTGCGGCTTTGGCCTTGTCGAACATCGGCGTGACCTTGTCACCTTTTGACATTTTTTTCACTTCGCCGTTGTAGATGTCTCCGTCGTACTGGTCATCGCCGGAAATGTTCTTAGTCCAAATCTGCTTGCCGACCCGCCACCAACCCTTGCACGGGCTGTAGACGAATTTGGTCTCGCCACTCTTGTCTTTCCAATTCGAAGTAAAGCAAAAGGTGTTGCCGGTGCCTGTCCACGTGCCTTCCGCATAGCCATACTCACCTTTCTTTTTGCCAACTTTGACGCCTTTGAGCGTCCCATCGGCAAACCAGGTGTAATAGACCAAGCCGTCGCCGACGTCGTACTTGACGGTATGGCCGAGGTATAGATCCTTGACTTCCTGCTCGGACAATTCGACCGCGCTCTTCGGCAATTTCCCTTCATTCTTCGCAAAAGCCGGCGCTGAAAAGACCAACGCCAGTGAGATCACAACAGCAGTAGCGAACTTTTTCACGGCTGATCCTCCTTGCTTGTAATTGAAAACTGCGCCCATTTTGCCCCCGTGTAAATTCGCCCAACGGAGTTAGCGGCGTCTCGGCAGGCCTTGGCATCGGCTTTGCGCCGGAATGGACCGAGGGCCTGCCGAACCGGGCCTTCGAGCTGAAGGCGGTGAGGGGCATCGATTTCCGGATCGGGCTGGCGTCGCCTGGAATAAAGAGGATCCGACTGCCTCGCGTGACGACATCGTCGATATCGCGAGGTCGTTGGCGCGGCCGGGCAGGCGAGGCGAGGGGCACCACGGGTACACCCAAAGCGGAACGGCTTGCCGGGGGCAGTCGGTCCCGGGTTCCGCTCGTTCCCGAGCGGCGCTCCGCTAACCCTCCTGCGGCTACCCTTTTAACCGGTCAAGCCGTGCGCGAACTGGCGCCGGCGCGGACGCGCCTTTGCCTGGTATGCTCATTGTTTGGAGGAGGCGTGCCTGCCGTGGCAGGCACGATCTCAAGAACAAGAAGGGCTGACGGTCGCAAGTTCGGCATTTGGTTCACGACGTGCACGCTATAAACATCGAGCTGTCATTCATGACGTCTATTCCACACGCGTCGCGTGGCGACTTGTCGCGAAGCCTAGATTCCTGGTTTCCGAGCGCTTTCAATCATTCACCCATGGCGCGACGTCGGAGACCTGGTTTCGGAAGCGGCCGGCTAGATGGTGGTTTGCAGGCCGAGTTCCACCACCCGCCCGGTGGGCAGCCCGAAATAATCCGTGGCATTGCTGGCGTTGCGCGAAAGGGCGATGAACAGCCGATCTTGCCAGAAGGGCAGGCCGCCCTTCCTTGATGGAAGGATCGTCCGGCGGGAGAGGAAGAACGAGGTCGACATGATGTCGAATTTCAGGCCGAGCTTTCGCACCAGGACAAGCGCGCGCGGGATGTTGGGCGTCTCCATGTAGCCGAAGGTGACGACGATTCGGCTGAACAGCGGATTGAAACTTTCGAGAAAGATCTTCTCGGTGTCGGGAACGAACGGCGTGGTGGCGGTGACGACGCTCAGGATGACGTTCCGCTCGTGAAGCACCTTGTAGTGCTTCAGACTGTGAAGGAGCGCCGTCGGCGCGCCCTCGACGTCGCTGGTCAGGAAGATCGCGGTTCCTGGCACCGTGGGTGGCTTCTTGCGGGCCAGGTTGTCGATGATCGTCGCGAGCGGAATTTCGTCGGCCTTGGTGCGACTGATGAGGAGCCGTCGCCCTGCTGTCCAGGTCTGCATGATGAGCGCCATGGTGGCGGCGACGGCCACTGGGACCCAGCCGCCGTCGGCGAACTTGGCGATGTTGGCCGCGAGGAAACCGGCGTCGATCAGGGATATCGGGATGATGACGGCGAGGGTCGTTGCCAGTTTCCAACTCCAGATCCGCCGCATGACGACGAACAGCAGTACGGAGGTGATCAGCATCTCGCCGGTGACGGCGATGCCATAGGCGGCCGACAGTCCGCTGGAACTGCGGAAAAACAGGACCAGGGCCGCCACGAAGACGAAGAGCAGCGTGTTCACCCGCGGCATGTAGATCTGCCCCGAATGGGTCTCGGACGTGTGCAGTATCTGCAGGCGGGGAAGCAGGTTGAGATGGATCGCCTGGCGGACGAGCGAGTATGCTCCCGATATCACCGCCTGGCTGGCGATGACCGTCGCCGCCGTCGCGAGGCAGACCATGGGGATCCTGGCCCATTCTGGATGCATGTTGAAGAACGGATGGGCAGCCATCGTGGGATTTGCGAGCACGAAGGCTCCCTGTCCGAAGTAGTTCAGGAGCAGGCTCGGGAAGACGAGCGCGAACCACGCCACGACGATCGGCCGCCGGCCAAAGTGTCCAAGGTCGACATAAAGCGCCTCGGCGCCCGTCACCGCGAGGAAGACCGCGCCGAAGACCGCGACGGCGGAAGCGATGTTGTTGGCGACGTACCAAACGGCGTGGACCGGGTTGATCGCGCCGAGGACCGATGGATCGTCGAGGATGTGGATCGCCCCGCTTACGCCCAGGACGACGAACCACAGCGCCGTTATCGGCCCGAAGACGGCCGCCACGCCACCCGTGCCGAAACGCTGGACGAAGAACAGCGCGGCGATGATCGTCAGCGTGATCGGCACCACCCAGTTCGTAAGAGCGGGTGCCACCACCTGAATGCCCTCGACCGCCGAGAGAACGGAAATCGCCGGCGTGATGATGGCGTCGCCGAGAAACAGCGACGCGCCCGTCACGCCGAGGACAAGCACCCATTTGGGTCGTCCTCTTAGGCTCTCCCGCGCGAGGCTCATCAAAGACAGCGTTCCGCCTTCGCCCCGGTTATCCGCCTTCAGCACGAAGGTCACGTATTTCAGCGTGACGACGATGGTGAGAGCCCAGATGATCAATGAAAGGATGCCGAGGACGTTCTCTTGGTGGGCTCCCGACCCGCCCGTGGCGTGGAGAGCCTCCCTGAACGCGTAGAGCGGGCTCGTCCCGATGTCGCCATAGACGACGCCCAGCGCGGCGAGGACGAGCGAAGGTAGGCCGCCTCTGGTTTCCTCTCCGAGTTCCGGATCCTCGGATCGCATGTGGGTGGAGGTCAAAAGTCATGTCCTGTTTGGTTGCCGGCACTTCGCGAGCCTCGGCGATTCAATTCCATCCCTACGGTGATCGATATCGGAATGGCACTGGTCGGCAGGCCAACGCTTAACACGCCGGCGGGATGCGCGCATCCAGACCCTGGAGGTTATCCCGTGTCAGTGGAAGGCGATAGGAGACGGGTGCGCTCTCCTGCGCGCCGACAAGCGATGAGAACAGCCGCGTCCCTGAGGATTGCTGGTGATCATCGAGGTTTTGGATCAGGTCGGTAACCACCAGTGTCTGGTTTTTCCGGTGAAAGAAGCAAACTTCGCGGAGCCCACCCATGCCCGGCACCTCGATTTGATCGATATCCGCCGTCCAGGGAGCTCTGGATGCGTGGCCAAGATCGCCGTGCCATGAAATACGCGCCTTCTTGGCTTGGCGACGCTGCGCAGGCGAGGCTTCAGGGACGCGTCCCTTCCAGTCTTCACGAACTCCAGTGCGCGCTGTTTGGCGCGACGATAGACGACGGCTGTTTCGGCTGTAGGTATTTGCAAGAGTGACAAGACCGAGCGCGACCGCTACCGTCGCCGCCACCGCACCAAGCGGCGACCAGAGAGGCGGATGATGAGCAGGGTGAAGTAGATCGCGACCCCGCGAACAACGGCGTCCATTGGTTCTCCAAGGGAAAGATAAAAGTCGAGTGCTCCGCGACATCATCGCCGATGCGGGCGAGGTAGGAGCGCAGACCTGGCCGTTGTGTCTGCAGCCCAAAGACGATCTTCGCCTGCGCGGTCGGATCCGCTGGGAAACGTCGACTTCTGGGGACGCCCTCCACGGAGAAGGCTTCAAGAAAGCGCGCATCGATATAAACGACTTGATCGGCCTTAGATGGCCCAAAGGTCACCCTCATTTCGTCTGGGGCGTTCCATGGTGATATCGCGTGAAGCTCGGTCGAGCCTCCCGCCATGGCAAGAACGCGTCTCATCCATCGCGTCAAAGGAACAACAGTCCGCGCAGAGGGTTTGCCCCTCCTCAACAGCAAATGGAGGACGACATGGTAACGATGGTAGGCAATGAATCCGACATCAAGGGTTTGGTCAAGGATCTGATCTATCTCGAGTATGATGCGATCGCCGCGTATGATTCCTGCATCGAGCGTCTCGACGACAAGCAGTTCGCGACAAAGATCACCAGCTTCAAGCAGGACCACTTGCAGCATCTCGAAGTACTCAACGAGATGGCGCGCGAGCTTGGGATCGAGGCACCGACGCGGGGCGACATGAAGGAGATGCTGACGACCGGCAAGATCGCCCTCGCCGATCTGATGGGGGATGCCGCCATTCTCAAGGCAATGAAAACGAATGAAGATGATACCGTGACCGCCTACCAGCGAGCATCACGTCACGAAGACGCCATCCCCGCCTCGAAAGCGTTTTTCATGAAGGCGCACCAGGACGAGGAACGGCATCGTGCCTGGATGGACACGACCGCGAAGGCGTTGTGACACTGCAAGGCTTCAGCGCGATGAAAACCGGTGCCACGACCAGCATCGCCATGTACCACCGTGGGCTCTATATTGAGATGAGGGCGCGGGGAATTCCCTCCGCGCTCCACGAGTTCAATCTCCTTTCTATACGAATTGCCGAAGTTTGTCATGAAACCATCGCAGCAAGGAGACCTGTTTGCCGCATCGGAAGAGGAGCTTCCTGAAGGCTTCCGCTACGACGCTGCCGTTGTTCCGGACTTCGAACAGTCTCGCCTTCTCGAATACGTTTCTTCATTGCCGCTTAAGCCTTTCGATTTCCACGGCTTCGAGGGGAAAAGAAGGGTCGTCTCCTTCGGCTGGAAGTACGACTTCGAGACGGAACGGATGACGCCGGCTGAGAATATCCCCGATATCCTTCTTCCTGTCCGTGCGCTCGCCGCCGGCTTTGCCGGGATCGAGGCCAACCAGCTGCAGCAAGCGCTGGTCACCGAATATGCCCAAGGCGCCCCGATTGGATGGCATAGGGACAAAAAGGTATTTGGCCGGGTTGTCGGTGTGTCGCTCTTGGCCGCATGCACCTTCAGATTGAGACGGCGGGCTGGCGCCAAGTGGGAGCGCTTCTCGCTCAGGGTAGAGCCGGGGTCGGCATATCTCCTGTCGGGGCCGGCCCGAAACGAGTGGGAGCACTCCATTCCGCCGGTCGACACACTTCGCTATTCGATCACATTCCGGGAAATAGACTGATTGATGTTGAGTTGGCGGCCGACAAACGGCGACCGATACGACAGCAAGGTCAAGCAATATCCAAATCTCTTCGTAGTCTTTATCCAGAAGCGGGAGTGCCGATTGGTCGTAGCCGATGAACTTTGCACTGAAGGCTATAAGCATATCGCCAGCAAATTCGATGTGCCTGAAGGCTATGGCGCCATGAGCGTTCTTTCGGGCAGGTCGACGCCTGGCCGCGAGCTCTCGGCTTTCGAGGCTGATGCAGCCGCGTTTGATGCGGTGATCCGGGCACTATATCGAATCGGGGGAAGACTGGACTATGAAGGCGCCATGTTCACCTGCAGGAAAAAATAGTGATCATCACCGAGAGCTTGCCGTCCATTGTCTATGCCATTGCCGACGTCCATGGACGCGCCGATCTTCTCGAGGCCATGCTTGGATACATCGCCGCTGACTCGGATAATCATGATACGAAGCCGGTCGTGATGTTCCTGGGCGATCTGATCGATCGTGGCCCTCACAGTCCAAAGGTCCTGGATCAGGTCTGTTCGACACTCAACCTTTATCCGGGTTCTCGACTAATCCTTGGCAACCACGATTTTTACCTGCGTGAGCTCCTTCGTGGTGCTCTCGCATATGAGGACGCTGTCAACTGGATGGATTGGGGAGGCGTCGCGACATTGAGCGCGTATTCCACTCGCCCAATCCCTGCGTTCGAGAATATCGCTGCAGATATCCGCAGCGTTTTCCCACACCATGTGGACTTGCTGGAAAATGCGCTGTCATTCAAGGAGATCGGGCGCTTCTGCTTTGTTCACGCTGGAATACGTCCCGGCGTTCAGCTCGCAAATCAAAGCGAATACGACTTGCGGTGGATCAGGGCGGGTTTTCTCGACCACATTGATGTTCATGATCACGTCGTTTTACACGGTCACACGATCACTAAGTCTCTTCGACCTGAAGTCTATTCGAATCGCATAGCTTTGGATACCGGAGCGTATCGGACTGGCCGGCTAAGCGCCGCCGTAATCAGGCACGATGAGCTTTCACACTTCCTATGCACCGAACTGACCGAGAGCGGCGCCATCCGAGTCGGCGAGTGGCGCCCATCTAATTGACAAGAGTAGGAGATCGACTGTCGATGTCTCCAATGCGGCCAAGCAATCGAGAGGTCAACGCGAGACGCTGAAACCGACGTCTGGGCCGCTGAGCAAACACGGTCCAAATGGCATACGTGAGCCGCCGAAGGAGAGCTCGACCTGAACGTCTTTGGAGTCCGTCATCCTGGATGCCACATGAGCGGACCAGTACGGCTCATCCGTAAAGAATTCCGCTCTTTGTCTCCAACGGCATCATCCGCCGTCGCCAAGCACGCCGGGCACCACGACGCTTCGACTGGGCGAGCCGCCGTCGATTGCGGGCTCATGAGCGAGCAGGAACCTCACCATCTTTTCGCAGCGGGACGAGCCGATACCTGATGGTCTGAGCGATCCTGGACATGCCACAGGAGAGTGATCACGGCACCCAGGTCGCGGAGAGAAGCTCCACGTCAAAGGGGCGACAATCAAAATCAGAATGAACGATGAACTGATTTTGCCGGGAAAAGTGCGGAGCTCAGTGGCGCCGATGGGCTTAGTAACCGCCAATATCGCCGCGAACTGGGCCAATCCCCTGCGGCTGTGCATAGGTCGTGTTGTCCGATCCACTCGTCGCGCATCCCGAGAGTGTCATGAAGACGATTGCTGCTGCGGCCAAAATATTTTTCAGAGGCACGGCGTTCTCCGATCATGGCAGGCTGCTCAGGCCTCGAGGGCCACGCCGAGGACTCTCCTTTAAATCATCTACAATGGCAAGCGCGCTGGTCAACTGGCGGTAAGTAGCGTCGCTGCCTCTTCAAGCGTCTCCCTGCAAAAGGCTCCAACCCGCGAATGTGCAATTCATGTGATGCTCCATGGCTCTGACCGGCCCCTGAACACCGTTTGCCGCTAAATCCCGGAGCGCGCGGCGGCTATGCCTGTCTTGTTCGAGGACCGCCGGGTACGAATCTTGCGCGCGGTCGTCACCAATGATGGTGGTGCATCGGCGAGTGCCTCGCGGGCAGCCGAGGTCAAGGTTGTGGCAACGAAATCTGCCTCCCCAAGCGCGGGCGGTTGCCTTTCCTTCTGGTTTTCCACCCAAAGGACCGCGCCGACGCGAATGGCTGGGTATATGCGCTTGAACCGACGAACAAGTATGGTGGCGTGCCTTGTCGAGTCCTCATTGAGGAAACAAACTACGATGGCGTTCGATTGTTTCGGAACGAGGCTCATGGCGCGGCGATTGGGGATGTCGGAATGCCTCGCTGCGACCACCTCGGCTCCCTGTACCTGAAGTATCTGGGCAAGCATCGCAGCCGACGCGTCGTCGAGCGGGCCCCTGCCTCCGACGCAAAAGACGGTCTTGCCCCGTCCGTCAGGTAGTTCGCTTTCATCGCCATTCCCTTCCTTGGGGGGGCTGGGTCGACCTGCCGCTTCCTTCTGTTCCTCTTCCTCTTCCTCTTCCTGCTCTTCTTCCTGCGCGATTTCCGCGAGATTCGAGACCAGCGTGATGGCGGTCCCGAACACCTGTTCCATCTGCTCCGCGGTCAAGACGCCTCGACGCCTATCCTTCTCCGCGAGTAGAAGGGCGGGAATGGCAACCTTGCCATAGTAATCCTCCAGATAGTCCTCCTCGAGGAATTCCTCAGCGTAATCGGTCGCCTCATCGGGATCGCCGGCAAGAAGCCGCTGGTATAGCCGCTCCTTGGGATCGAGCACAGGGTCACTACCAAAAACGACCTCAAGGAACTCGAACTGCGGGACATACCGGCCCAACACTGCGAGACACACGGTCAGCGGCGTGGACAGCACAAGACCGACTGGTCCCCACAGCCACGCCCAAAAAATCGCCGCGACGATGATTGCCAGCGGAGAGAGGCCGGTACGAGAACCATAGAGCCAGGGCTCGATGACGTTGTTGCTGGTCAATTCCAGCACAAGGAAGATGGCCCCAACCCAGAGAACAAGGCTCCAGCCAGGGTCAACTGCAAAGGCCAGGAACAGCGGCAGAACCGTCGCGATTACAGGCCCGATATAAGGGACAAATCGAAGGACGATGGCTAGCATCCCCCAGAGCGCTGGATTTGGAATGCCAACCGCCCATAGTCCGAGCGCCAATGGGACACCGTAGGCGCAGTTGACCACCAGCTGCATAAGAAGATACCGCGCGACGCGGCTACCTGCCTCCTGGATGGCTTCTGTTGTGCGATGCAGATCGCCATAGCCAACGAGCCGGATAAAGCGATCGCGAAGCTCTTCCCGCTCTAAAAGCATGAATATTACGACGACGATGATCAAGCCCAATGAAGCGATGGGGCCAAGCAGAGGACCAATCAGGCTAGTAAGCGTTTCAATTGGTCTACTAGGCGCGAATATCTCAACGAGCAAGGGCTCCCTTGGTCTTGATCCGGTACCTGGAGCACCTGGGCGCTGCTCAGCGTTGCTGAGCTCACGACCGACGCTCTCAACGACGGATGTCAGGCGCCGCACAATACCGCTATCCGTTCCACTTTCCTGGAGAGACCGAATTTTTGCTATGATGTTGCCTTGGTAGGCAGGAAGGTTCTGGGCGACTTCGGCTACGTGTCCCGCTACGACAAGCCCGAACAGGACGAGAACAAGAAAAGCGATCACGACGGTGACGATTACCGCCGGAATACGCGGCATCCCAAGCTTTCGAAGACGAGAGGAGATGGGAGCCAACGCGAACGTCAACAGGACTGCGATTGCTAGAGGAAGAAGTACTTCCTTGCCGAAATACAGAATGGCAATAACAGCGAGTACACTCGCGAAGGCAGGCATGCGTGAAGGGGCGGATGGCGAGGTCGAATAGACGCGGCGGGGACCGAGGTCATTTTCCAATTCCGCCTCCGTGATCTTGGCGTCGCTCGAAGACATCGATGTGTCGGTCGCCCTCACCAAGACTTTGGAAATTAGGGCGCAGATCGGCCTCGGCAATGGTGTGACGGACCTCCCTCGACGGGCTTTAGGGCATACGCTCCGAAAAACAGCCCCGCGTCGTTAGGGCTATGTTGCTGATCGCACCTTGCTGCAGGCCAGTTCCTTTCAGCCACTCGTGCTGTTGCGTGCGCTTCTACCGCTGCAGGCAATGGGCGCAGCACCATTCCTGCAATCCCGCTCCGAGCCATTGGGACCTTTTACGGTAGAACACTCGGCATCGCCCGGCTATAAGGTTCAAGCCACGTTGGCCTTTTAGCGGTAACCGATGCCAAATCCTCCCGAATCTTCCGGCGAAAGCCTTGGCAACTCCAGCACGGGTCGCATTCAGCCAGCAGATTCAGCGACGCAAGCGGCCGCCTCGGATCCGCCAGGAATCACCCAAGGCGACAACCCGCAATTCTCCCACGGAACTTTCGTGCAAACTCGACAGGCTGCGAGCAATCTATTACGCGCGCTACGCCACGATTTGGCGGCAAGTTCTGCTTTGGCGAAGACCAAGACGATGGCTTCGTTTTTGACAACGAAGCTAAGGCGGTCGATGCGGCTGGAAACCATATCAGCTCCCGCCAAATGGATGACGACTGCTCTGGCCAAAGCCGGGCGCGGCATTCGCGATCGGGGTTCCAAGCCGCGCGAAAGTCGCCGACGCCGATGGCTTCCGGCGAACTGGTGGAAATTCGCTATGGGGTCGGCCTTGCTTGTCTGCCTCCTCGTATGCAGCGTGCTGTTGTGGGCCCTCAAGGACGTGCCCTGGAGCGAAATCCGGGATGGAACGTTGAAGCCGATCGTGGTGCTGGAAACCGCCGACGGCGCGCCGTTGGTGAGGCAGGGGCCTTACCAAGGGCCTTATGCCCGATACGACCAGTTTCCGCCCAATCTGATCGATGCGGTCCTTTCCATCGAGGATCGCCGATTCATGGATCATTTTGGCATCGATCCCATGGGCATCGGGAGGGCGCTTCTGCGCAACCTGGAGGCTGGCTCGGTGGTGGAGGGGGGCAGCACGATCACCCAGCAACTCATCAAGCTGCAATACCTCGACAGCGATCGAACGATAAAGCGCAAGATACAGGAGGTTGTGATCGCGGTCTGGCTGGAGTGGAAGCTCGGCAAGCGGGAAATCCTGACGCGCTATCTCAATAGCGTCTATCTTGGCGCCGGCGCCACCGGAATGCCCGCCGCCGCACGCATCTATTTCAACAAGGATATTGGGGGCCTCACCCTGTCGGAGTCGGCCATGCTGGCGGGCTTGCTGCGGGCGCCGAGCCAATGGAATCCCATCGACAATTTCGAAGGCGCCCGGCAACGCAGCATGGTCGTTCTCGACGCGATGGCGGCCAATGGCAAGATCACCACGCCACAATTGGAGGAGGCCAAGACGAGCTTCGCCAGGCTGCAACCCACGACGCCCACGCCACGCTCCGGAAGCTGGTTTGCCGATTGGATCTCACCCCAAGCAAGCGAAATCGCCGGCTCCTCGCCCGGTTCGACTGCGGTGCGCACAACGCTGGTGCCCCGGTTGCAGCAAATCGCCGAAAAGGTCGTGAACCGAGCCCTCGACAGTGAAGGAAAGACGGTCGGAGCATCGCAGGCCGCTTTGGTCGCGATGACGCCCGACGGCGCGGTCGTCGCGATGGTTGGCGGCCACGACTACAAGGCGAGTCAGTTCAACCGCGCCGTCACCGCGATGCGCCAGCCGGGTTCCACCTTCAAGCTATTCGTCTATTACGCGGCATTGAAGGCCGGGCTCACCTTGTCCGACCGGGTTCTTGACGCGCCAATCGACATCGACGGCTGGGCACCGGAAAATTCCGGTGGCAACTATCGCGGCTGGGTAACGCTTGCCGAGGCGTTCGCGCGATCGCTCAATGCCGCGTCGGTGGCGCTTGCCGAAGAGGTCGGTCTGGACAATGTGATTGCCGCGGCGCGCGAACTCGGCATCGATGCGCCGCTGCCCAACACACCGTCTCTGGCGCTTGGCACGTCCGAGGTCAATCTGCTCAACCTCACCAGCGCCTATGCGTCCGTCCAACTCGGCAGGGCACCTGTCAGGCCCTGGGGCATCATCGACTTTCAAGCGGCAGGGCAGCCCAAGGCGTTTCGAGTTGGCTCACAAGCAAAGCTGAATGTCGATCTTTCGCCCTACCAGTCGGATCTCATCGGCCTCCTGCAGTTGGTGGTCGAGCGCGGTACTGGACGTGGAGCGGATCCTGGCACGTTCGCGGCCGGCAAGACCGGCACGAGCCAGAACAATCGTGATGCCTGGTTCGTCGGCTTCACGCAAGCGCTGGTCGTTGGGGTCTGGGTTGGCAATGATGATGACACGCCGATGAAGGGCGTGACGGGCGGCACCCTGCCAGCGCATATTTGGCGGGACTTCATGCGCGAGGCGACGGCCGAATCCGCGCTGAGTGGAGTGCAATCGACAGAAGACGCAAACAATGGTCAAGGCGCGCCGCCGTCCTGCAACATCACCGCCTGCTCGCGTGCCTACCGCTCCTTTCGGCCGTCCGATTGTACCTACCAGCCATATTCCGGAGGCCGACGGCTTTGCGAAAAGTGATGCATAGCGAAGCGCTTCCTCGAAAGATTCCTGGACGCCGAGGTCGTTGGCCGATTCCACGAATACCCTGTCGGCGGTACACTCGGCCGCTTGCGGTTGAAAGCTGTCCCGCCCCAACATGGGATGGATCTGGGGAATGGCGATGACCGAGCATGAGATTGACCGATATCACCCGAGCGGCGTCGACCGACGCCACGTCGCCCTTCGGCTGGAGCAGCTTCTGTGTGAGAAGCTTAGAGGAACCACGATGGAGAGGTCCGAGCCACCGCATTTCCGCGCTGCCGCTGCGGATATTCTCCAGTTCGTCGAAAAACGTCACGGTGGATCGGGGGAGGAAGGGGACGTCAACGACGCTTCGCGAACACCGTGTTGACGTGCTCCGACACGCTTTTGAACCGATGGTTCACCCTTGTAAACTCGTCACAGCAGTAGCGGAACCGCCGGACCGGTGGCTTCGAACTGAATACGGCATCGAGCAATGCACGTGCTAGCCCGCGGCATTGGATATCCTTTTCCTGCGGGGCGAGGGCGCTGTTTGACGAAGGTCGCTGGAATTTTCTTTCGGAGAAGACCGAAAACCTGGTCGCTCATTAGTGTCTTCAATGGACTGACGACGATGCTCATGCCCCGGAGCAGAAGTGCAGGAAGCTGAAACATAATGACTTTCCAGAACACACCGGCGGATATTTTCCGCACGGCGCCCGATGATTGGGCGCCGCAGATTAAGATGGCGCGAGGGGTGGGTTCGACTATTTGACCGCTCGACCTAGATTTGGTCGCGCAAAGGCTTGAAAGCTGCCCGCAGCTCCGAGGTAAACAGCTCCGGCTGTTCCCAGGCTGCGAAGTGCCCACCCTTAGGCAGTCGATTGTAGTGGATCAGCTTTGGATATGCTTTTTCGGCCCAGCTTTGCGGCGCCTGGTAGATCTCGTCCGGAAAAGCACTCACGGCGACCGGAATTTTGATGCCACGCGGATCAAAGAAACCGCCAGACGGGAAATGCGCGTTGGCCCAATAGAGGCGCGCTGACGAAATCGCAGTGTTGGTAAGCCAATAAAGGGTGATATTGTCGAGGACGTCGTCCGGCGTAAGGCCTTCATGTTCGCCATCGAAAGACCTTGCGATCATTCGGTAGCTCCGGATATCATGATCCAGCATCCAAGCCGCGAGCCCAATCGGCGAGTCTACGATTCCGTAGAGGGTCTGTGGGCGGTTGTTCATCTCAATCGCGTAGCCAAGCCCATTCTTGTTGAAATCGTCGAGCTGGTCGTAGGCCCGCTTCTCGTCTGCTGTGAGAGTGGAAGGTGGAGTGCCGGCGGCAAGCGCCTTGGTTATTTCGGCAGGGACGGTAGCCGCCATGTTGGTATGGATACCGAGGAGCCCCGCGGGCTCCTGCACCGCCATCAGTTCTGTGACGGCATTCCCCCAATCGCCACCTTGGGCCACATACTTGGCATAACCGAGGCGCTGCATCAGTACAGCCCATGCTTTGGCAATTCGGGGCGGCGTCCACTTGGCATCCCTAGGTTTGGCGGAGAATCCATAGCCCGGCAGGGAAGGAATGACCACATGAAAGGCGTCAGCTTCGGTGCCACCGAAGGCGGTCGGATCGGTGAGGGGTTTTATGATTTTCATCTGTTCGATAACTGATCCGGGCCAGCCATGGGTGATGATGATCGGCAGCGCATTGTCGTGCTTCGATCTGACATGGATGAAGTGGATGTCGAGGCCGTCGATCTCCGTGAGGAACTGCGGGAGGGAATTGATCCGATCCTCGACCTTTCGCCAGTCGTGGGTCTTCCAATGGTTGGCGAGCTTCTTAATCGTGTCGAGCCTGACGCCCTGGCCGTCGTCTGTGACGTTTTCCTCGTCCGGCCAGCGGGTGGCGGCAACGCGTCGATTGAGATCGGCGAGCTGATCCTTGGACGCGGTGAACTTGAAGGGTCGGAGCCCGGATTCGGTACCGGTCGCTGCGAACGCTTTGGGAAAGACTCCGATGGCGCTGGCGGACGCGGCGATCGTAAGCAGTGTTCGACGGGTGACTTTTGGCTCTACTCGGGACATGGCGTCCTCCTTGCTCGTGAGCTGTTATTTTACGAGGAGGAAATTCGCAGTGAAGGAGTTCTGCAACAATTGGACCAAGGTATGGCCGACACCTTGGTATCGGGTGGTTCCTCCGACCGCTCGACTGCCGTGCGGCGATGGACAGGATCACAGCTAGTGCCTGAGCTGAGCAACGGGCCAGGTTTTCAGTGCGAGGCTGCCGTGATGCTTGCCTCTTCGGCCGACGGTACGGAGAAGTGCATGGTGACGCCCGGCCCCTGGTTAGGCTCAGCCCAAAGGCGACCACCATGACTCTCGATGATGGAACGACAGACTGAAAGACCGATCCCCATCCCATTGTTCTTCGTCGTGTAGAAGGCTTCGAAGATCCGCGTCCCTCCGTCTGGGTCGAGACCAATTCCATTGTCGCTAACCGCGACGCTTATCTGCCCATCACCGCCGAGCTGGGTTCGGATCTCGACTAATCTCAGCCGATCCTTCACGCCAGATACCGCGTCAATGGCGTTGCGAAGCAAGTTGTTGATCACTTGTTGAAGTTGGACTCGGTCGCCGTTGACGGGGGGAAGGGAGGTGGCGAAGTGCGTTCGAATAGCGACGCCGTTGCGTCTCTGATCACCTGCAGACAAGGCGACTACCTCACTCACCGCCTCGTTTATATCGACGTCTTCGAATTCGATGTTGCGCTTACTGAATAACGCCCGCAGTCTGGCGATTACCTCGGTGGCACGATTGCCGTCCCTGATCGTGCGCCGCGCCGTCTCAAGGGCCGTTTCTATGTCGGGCGGTGTGGCTGCAAGCATCCGCAGACAGGTGTTCGCGTTCGTGATGATGCCTGACAGTGGCTGGTTCACCTCGTGCGCGATCGCCGCCGACATCTGGCCGAGGCTGAGGATGCTGGTCACTCGCGCAAGCTCTGTGCGCAACCGATCGCGCGCTTCCTCCGTCAAGCGCCTTTGTGTCACGTCTTGGATCGCTCCAAGGCATTCCCGATTTCCATTCCGGTGAATTATAACCTCGCCGATGACGCGAACGTACTTTATGTCGCCGTTGCGGGCGAGAACGCGGACCTCGTATTCCGAGTCCTCGTCGCCTTCGCGTACGGCGCCGATCTTCCCGGCAAAGAGCGCAACGTCGTCCGGGTGTATCCGCTCCGTTATCCGGTCAAACGTCACGACTTCGTCTTTTTCGAATTCGAGGATTCGAAGCCATTCGTCGGACAAGATCAGCTCGTCGGTTTCGACATGCCAGGAGAACGTACCCGTCCTGATCAAGCGCTGGCCTGCAACGAGAAGGGCCTGACTTCTACGCAGTTCATCCTCGGCCTGCTTGCGATCGTCGATGTCAGTCAGTAGTCCATACCATCGGACGATCTTGCCCTCTGCGTCACGAAGTGGCTGTCCTCGCACCTGGAACCATCGGAACACGCCGTCGTGTCTTCGATAACGGCTTTGGTAGTCGTAAGGATTGCCGCTCTTGAGTGCGCCCAGGAAGGTATCGATATTGACTTGCACGTCATCGGGGTGAGTTATGCCGTTCGTTGACCAGTCTTGCACCTCGTCGAGAGAGATTCCGAAGTAGTCCAGTAGCTGTTGGTTGCTCCCGTCGAGCGTTCCATCAGGCTGCGAAAGTATGATCATGCCCGGAACCATGTTGACGATATGGCGGAATTCCCTCTCGCTGTTAGCAAGCGCCACTTCGGCGTGCTTCCGGTCGTCGATATCATTCAGCAGGAAGTACCATCGCACAACGAGGCCCTCGTAGTCGCGCACGGGAGTTCCCCGCACCTGGAACCAACGATAGACGCCGTCGTGCCGACGGAGCCTTTCCACTACCTCGTACGATTGACCAGCGGCGACTGCCTCGGCGAACCTGGCCACGCCCCGGTCACGATCGTCAGGATGAATGATATCGTTGGTCTTCCACTTTTGATGCTCGTTGAAATCATAGCCGAAATATCGCAAGGACTGATCGTTTACGCTCTCCACAGCCCCGTCGGGCCGGAGCACAATGATGAGGCCTGGGATCGAGTTTACGATCAATTGCAGCTCGATCTCGCGCTCGCGCAACGCCTCCACCGCCCTGCGCCCATCATCGATATCAGTCAGCAGACCATACCAGCGGACGATCCCGCCATTATCGTCTTTGACCGGGTGGCCGCGGACCTGGAACCAGCGAAATTCGCCATCATGGCGACGGAAGCGCGTCTCGAAGTCATACGGCTCTCCCGTTTTGAGCGACGCCGTAAATGTCTCGACACAGTGCTGCAGGTCGTCGGGGTGCGTGATACCGTTGGTCGCCCAGTTCACAACCTCCTCCAGGGGCAGTTGGAAGTAGTCGAGAAGCTGTTGATTTGCGCCGTTCAACTGACCTTCGGGCGTAAAGAGCGCGACCATTCCTGCGATAGTGCCGACAATCAAGCGAGACTCTCGTTCACTGTTTGCAAGAGCTACCTCGGCACGTTTTCGGTCATCGATGTCTATCAAAAGATGCAGCCACCGCTGAATCGCACCCGACTGGTCCCGCAGCGGTAGACCAAGTACATTGTGCCACCGATAAATTCCGTCGGCGCGAAGATGGCGGCTCTCAACGTTATAAGACGTGCCCGCCATGTGAGCGGCGATCTGGGCTTCGATGGTTTCCTTCAAGTCATCCGGGTGCACGACCTCCGAAGCCTTCCAGTCCTTTAGATCCGAGAGGCTTAGCCCAAAATAGGAGAGGGTCAGTTGGTTGAGGCCTTCGACTTCCCCAGTCGGTGTTGTCACGGCCACGGGTATCGGGATGCTATCGACGACGAGCTGGAAATCGAGTGCGGCCTGTGACCTTTCCCGTTTTTGAACGACGGGTTCAATATTGGTCGCGACCGCGCACCAATTCACTACGCCGTGGGGAGCGTCTTCCAGAGGTGCCCACTGGATAAGGAAATGGTGAAATTCGCCTGCAGCGTTCCGAAGCCGCGCTTCGATCGTTCCCTGTGTCTCTGCGTGCCTAACGCTCTGCAGATGGGCGGTGACCGCGCCAACGTCGGCCGGGTGCACCGCATCCTCCCAGCGCCAAGACTCTCCGGACGCCGGTCGCAGCCCCGTGAACTCTACCCAGCTTCGGTTGACGAAATCGACTTGGCCATCCTCCAGCATGGTCCATGCCATGCCGGGCAGCGCATCGAAGAATTGAAAGACGTTTATCCCCATCGCCCACTCAAAGCCCACTTTCCGGGCGAGAGCCTACAATATCGATCCTTTGACGGCTACTGCGCGGCACTAGACACTTTAGTACCTACGCGTATGCCGGATTGCGGGGCATCCTACGTCCGCGCCAGCCCCTCTATATCAGTCTATCAATGATGCGAGCCGCAACGCATCCTGAAGGTCGTCGGCGCTGAAGGGCTTGAACAGACAGTCGCAAGCCCCCTCACGTATCAACCTCGACCGCACGTCCTCATCCTTGATCGCCGTTATGAAAATGATTGAAATCCGTCGGCCTCTCCGGTCGAGTTCCTGCTGAAGCTCCGGCCCGGTCATGCCAGGCATTGCCACGTCAAGAATCATGCCGTCGCTGGTTTGTAACGACTTAGAATTCAAAAACGCCTCAGCGGACGAAAAAGCTTCCACGGACAAACCGAACGAGCGGAGAAGATCTGGGAGGGCTTCGCGGACGGATTCGTCGTCGTCGACGACCGAGACATGTCTTTTGCGGCTAGTCATAAATTCCTCTGCATGTCACTTGCCGTCTGGACCGCTGACGGACCGATACTTTCCCCATCGCCGCTCGCAGACGTCGGGACCGAAAATCCTACGGTAGCACCATGGTCAGCGTTTGGTTCGGCCCACAGCCGGCCATGATGATTCTCAATAATCGAACGACTGACAGAGAGGCCGATTCCCATGCCGTCTGGCTTCGTCGTGTAAAAAGCGTCGTAAATTCGGTCCACCCCCTGGGGGTCAAAGCCTACGCCGGTATCCTCGATGTAGAGCCGGATTTCTCGAAGGCCTCCCTCTGTCTTCAAACGAATTCGTCGCGGCCGATCTCCCGCGGCCGGCATCGCCTCGATCGAATTTCGAAGGAGGTTCATGATAACTTGCTGAAGCTGCACCCGAGCGCCGGTCACGCGCGGCAAATCGTTTGCGAAGTTGGCCGTCAATGACGTTTTCGCATGCTGCAGATCGCTCGATATCAGTGCGATGACTTCCTCGGCAATCTCATTAACGTCGACTGCCTCGAGGTTCGGCGGTTTGCGGCTAAACAATTCCCAAAGACGGGCGATCACGTCGGCAGCGCGGTTGGCGTCGCGGATCGTTCGCCGTGCCGTGTCCTTCGCGATATCGAGATTTGGAGGATTCGAAGCCAGAACTCGCAGACAAGTCTCCGCATTGGTCACCAGGCCAGCTAGCGGTTGATTCACCTCGTGAGCAATTGACGCGGTCAACACGCCGAGGCTCGTAACGCGAGTTACGTAGGACAGTTCTGATCGCGCCCGATTGAGCGCATCTTCCGCCTTCCGGCTCTCGGTAACGTCCTGCACGGCGCCGATCAATTCCTGATCCCCATCCCTGTTCCGCTCACTATGCGCAAGCACCCGTACGTATTTTGGCGAGTGGCTCGGCGTTATCAGGGTTATGTCGTAGTCGAAGTCGCCGGCCCCTCTGTTGGCTTGATCGATAACCTGCTCCACGGTAGCTAGACTATCGGGATCCAGACGGGACAGGACGATGTCGAGCGTCACCGGCGTCGTCGGATCGACTTCGAAGATACGATAGGTTTCCGCTGACCAGGTGACTTCGCTTGTGCCAAGATTAAGCAAGAAGCTCCCTGTCTTGCTGAGGCGTTGGGCGTCCGCTAGAAACGCCTCGCTTCTGCGCAGCTTCTCCTCGGCTCGCTTTCGGTCGTCAATATCCGTCAATAGTCCATACCACCGGACGATCTCGCCTTCGGCGTCGCGAAGGGGGAGCCCCCGAAGCTGGAACCATCTCCACGTGCCGTCGTGCCGGAGAAAGCGGGTTTCGTAATCGTATGGTTCTCCCGTGGCGATGGAGCCCATGAAGCTATCGATGCAGGTCTGCAGATCGTCGGGGTGCGTGATACCGTTGCTCGACCAGTCATTCAATTCCGACAGCGGACGCTCGAAATAGTCGAGGATCTGCTGATTGCCGTCGATCAACTGGGCGTCTGGCGAGAAGATTGCTATCATTCCTGCGATGCCGTCGACGATCAAACGAGACTCACGCTCTCGTTCGGCCAGCGCTCGTTCCGCGCGCTTCCGGTCTTCGATGTCGATGTGGGTGCCGTACCACTTGATGATCTTGCCGTCTTCACCCAGGAGCGGCGTCGCGCGAAAGAGAAACCACCTGTATCCGCCATCGGCTCCACGCATTCTTGCTTCGAAATCAGCAGGACGACCCGAAGCAAGAGAAGCGTTCCAGGACTTTGCGAGATGGCTCGCATCCTCCGGGTGAACGACGGATTCCCAACCGGAACCTTCTGCTTGTTCGGCATTCAATCCTGCATACTCCAGCCATCTATCGTTGACGAAGTCGCAGTAGCCATCGGGGCGGCTCGTCCACACGGTGAGTGGCATCGCGTTGACGATGTTCCGAAGCTCCAGTTCGTTGGATCGTAGCGCGTCCTCGGCCTTCCGCCGATCATCGACATCTATATGGAGCGCGTACCAGCGGGCGATGCCGCCGTTTTCATCCGCGAGGGGATAACCGACGATTTGGAACCATCGATATTCGCCGTCGGCGCGCCGGAGCCGTGCCTCGGCCTCGTAGGCCGTGCCTTTGTCGACCGCCTGTTGAATGGCTTTGGTTAACCCCGGCATGTCATCGGGATGGACGACATCACTTCGACCCCAGGAGCGTAGTTCATCAAGCGACCGACCATAGTATTGCAGGAGGTGGCCGTTGATCGCCTCGACGTTTCCGTTCGAATCGAGAACTCCTATGCCGGCCGGAATACTTTCCAAGATAGTCTGATTATCCGATGCCTTCGCGGCGGCGCCGTCTCGCATCTCTGGTCGCGATGCAATGTGCGCCCCCTCGGTCGCCAAGCCGTACCACCTGTCCACCCGGTCGTTTTCGATCAATGGCTTGCAGCGAACATGCAATTCCTGCAACGCGGCGGTGGGGTGACCTATAGGCAATGTGATTTCGAAAGGCTCGCGTCCGGACAGCAGCGCGTCCCACTGCTGTCTCGTGTTCCGCAGGTCTGCGGGAGAGGCGGCTAATGGCCAAACCGTCACCGCTTCGCCAAGCCCGAGGAAATCAATCAAATTGGCGTTCATGAAATCGATGCTGCCGTCCGGGAGGGCGGTAAAAGCCATTCCTGGCAACGCTTCCAGAACCCGAACGAGTTCCACGCTCATATCTATCCTTTTCGCGGGATTGCACCCTCAGGATATCGTGCGTTTTAATCAACCTGCCGTATATTATCCTATGGTATCGGTTGTGCCGTTGTCGCCGGGTTCTACCAAGTTGTGCCGCGCGCCGATCGAGGCTTTACGCTTCAGTGAATTTCGGGTGGCTCCTCCAGCCGAAGGCGCGCGGCCATGTTCACGAGGTCGGGAAGAGTTCGGGCGCACATCTTCCGCATGACTTGGCCGCGATGCGCCTTGACGGTGATCTCGCTGATATCCAACTCGTATGCCACTTGCTTGTTGAGAAGCCCTTTGACCACGCGCACCATGACCTCTCGTTCGCGCTTGGTAAGCGCCTCGTAACACCCTTGCAGCGCAAGCAGGTTGCTATCGTCACGCAACATGGCCGCGCTCTGTTCCAACGCCGAGCTCACGGCCTCCAGGAAAGCAACCGTCTCGATCGGTTTGGTAAGGAAATCCAACGCGCCTCCTTTGAGAGCTTTCACGGTCGTCGGGACGTCGCCGAAACCGGACACGAATATGATCGGCATCCTGCTCCGGCTTATCGTAATCATGCTCTGGAGATCGAGGCCGTTCAGTCCTGGCATATTCACGTCAAGAACCAGGCAGCAGGGAGAGGCCAGAACCGGTGCTTCGAGAAAACTATGCGCGGAGTCGAAAAGCAGGGGTCGCCACCCGGCGGAGCCAATCAGCAGCTCCAGCGATTCTCGCACTGAGATGTCGTCATCAACGACGAAGACTGTCGGTCGATCCTGATCGCCTAGGTTCGAAGTCGTCACCGTGGAGGTCATCCGGTACATGTGCTCTCCCAAAGAGCTGTCCAGGTCGTCGCCAACTTCCCGAAAAATGGTATCACAAAATGTGCGCTTGGCGATAAAATCATCAACTCGCTTAGCAAGCCTGGACAGAATGATCGGTCCAGCGGGGAAGTCCATTGTACGATGGTATCGGGCCTGAAGGGTCGCGCGTCACCTGCTTGTTGGGTAGATGGCCCGTCACCGGCAACTTCGCGCGGCTCGCCGGCGCCTAAAGCGGTCAGGAGCAGATAATGGATCGTATCGATGCAATGAAGGTCTTCGTCACTGCGGTTGAAGAAGGAAGCCTGGCGGGCGCCGCTCGTAGGCTGAAGCGGTCCCCGACTGCGATCAGTCGGGCATTGGGTCTGCTTGAGCAACATGTTGGCGTGGAACTCCTTCACCGAACGACAAGGAGTCTAAAGCTCAGCGAAGCGGGCCAGAGATATGTCGAAGCATGTCGCAGGGTGCTTGTCGATCTCGAGGAGGCGGACATGATCGCCGGCTCAGAGCGATCCTCTCCGCGAGGAACGCTGACAATTTCGGCGCCGCCCATCCTGGGCGAAGAGGTGCTCCGGCCGATCCTCGACAGCTTCCTTCTTGAGAACGCCAACGTCTCCGTTCGGCTTTTGATGCTCGATCGCTTCGTGAACCTGGTCGACGAGGGAGTGGACGTCGCCCTGAGGATCGGAAATCTCGCCGACTCGACCCACATGTCCACGCGCATTGGCGGAGATGTTCGCCGCGTCGTGGTCGCCGCGCCGCAATATCTCGACAGTCGAGCCGCAATCACTGAGCCGTCCGATCTCTCCCGCCACGACTTGATCGCCTTCTCGAACTTCGGCCTCGAATCCTGGAGCTTCGCGCCGGCCAAAGGCACTTCCGTCCCAAGAACCGTTCACTTCACCCCACGCTATCTGGTCAACAGCGTCCGAGCGGCTGCGGCATCGGCCGCCGAAGGAATGGGCGTGACCCGGCTCTATTCGTATCACGTCGCAGAATATGTCCGCGACGGTCGCCTCAGGGTCGTTCTTCATCAGGCGGAGCCACCTGCGCTGCCAGTTCACATCCTGGCCCCTCAAGGACGCGCAGCCGTTCCGAAAGTTCGAACCTTCATCGACTTTGCAGTGCCGCGTCTACGTTCGGAACTTGGACGCATCGCCGCCGAATCCGGAAGCCTCGAATAATTGTGCCGAAACGCGGTTGGCTGTCTGCAGGCAAGCGACGGTTCTCCGCGACGCGCTTCCCAGCTAACCTCCCAGTCACGGTGATGAGCTCGGTACCGGCTCGGTGCTCGTCAACCGAGGCCGACGGACGAGTGTCGCCGGTAGCCAGCGGGAACGCCGGCACGAGAGGACCGGCGTTCTTGCGCAATGGTCGGGGCGGAGATGGTTGCCTGGGGCGCAGGCTTTCGTTCAGGAGGTCACGTCGGCAGGGTTTGGCCAGACTGCTCTTTGACCAGATAGTCGGCGTACCATTCTGGCCACGCCTCGTCGTGCTTGCCGCCGTCGCGCTTCTCATGCTCGCCATGGGCGGCCGCGGCCCTGCGCAGCGCCTCTGCGAGGTCGCCCGCGGATGTGAACGCTGCACCTTTGGTGTCGATGCGACCAGGAAGTCTCGCCGTGACTTCCTGTAGGAGCCAGCCGTTTCCGTCCGGGTCGGAGAAGGAGGCGAAAGAACCGTAGCTCGACCGGGAGGGATGTGGTCCTGGCAGCCGCTGGTCGGCACCCTTGTGATGGAAGACGCCGCCGGCGTCGTGAAAGACGCCGCTCATCTCGGCGCCGCGGGAGGCAAGAGCCGCGTGCGCCATCTCGATGTCGGTAACGACCAAGTGGAGGCCTTGAGCGGAACCGGGTGAGGCGGCCGCCACATTCGATCCGAAAATCATGGAGCAAGGCGATCCTGGAGGGGTCACCTGCACGACGCGAAAACCGTCCTTGCCAGAGACGTCGGCGTCGAGCCTCCAGCCAAGGCCGGTGTAGAAGGACTTGGCGCGATCGACGTCGGACACGGGAATGACGACGACTTCGAGCTTCATGTCGATGTGATCCGCGCGCGCGGATTTGGTTGGGGTGGGTTCTTGGATAGCCATCTCGATCTCCCTGTTAATCGCGGTCACTTTCACCGCGATCGGCACGATGCGCCGTCGCTGTCCCCGATGTCCATTGTCCCAAGGTGTCGATGCGTCGAGCAACGTCGGTAACCGATCCATTGGTATCGCCGATACCTTCGAACAATATCCTCGCCAGCCCTGCCGGACGATCCCTAAGACGCATTCCAACCATTCAGTTTCAACGGAGGACGTCATGTCAGCAAGAGTAGAAACGAGAACCGCACTATCGACGACGCGGCGCCAACTGCTTGCAGTCACAGCCGCGACCGCCGCACTCAGCATTCTCCCCAAGCCCGTCAGGGCGGCGACGGAGGGCGATGCTATCCGCCCCTTCAAGTGCGCAATCCCGCAGGAGGAGGTCGATGAGCTGCGCCGCCGTGTCCGTGCGACACGTTGGCCTGGCAAGGAGACGGTTTCCGACCGTTCGCAAGGCGCGCAGCTTCAAAAGCTAAAGCCGCTCGTGGAGTACTGGGGCAAGGAATACGACTGGCGGCGCGGCGAGAAGAAGCTAAACGCGCATACGCAGTTCATGACCAGGATCGACGGCCTCGACATTCACTTCATTCACGTCAAGTCCAAGCACGCGGACGCCCTGCCGCTGATCATGACGCACGGCTGGCCCGGATCGGTGCTCGAACTCGTCAAGACGATCGGGCCGCTCACCGATCCGACCGCGCACGGCGGCGCCGCGGAGGACGCCTTCCACGTCGTCATACCGTCGATGCCCGGCTACGGCTTCTCGGAAGTCCCAAGCGAAACCGGATGGGGCCCGGACCGCATCGGGCGGGCGTGGCACGTGCTGATGAAGCGGCTCGGCTACGACCGTTATGTGTCGCAGGGCGGGGACTGGGGCGCTGTCGTATCCGACAAGATGGCGGCGCAGGCACCGGACGGACTGCTCGGCATTCACACGAACATGCCGGCGACCGTTCCGCCCGACATTGCAAAGGCGCTCGCCGATGGCGAACCCGCGCCGGCCGGGCTTTCCGAAGACGAGAAGGCCGCCTACGAGCAGATGAACGCGCTGTACACGAAGGGCGCGGGCTACGCTTTGATGATGGTCACGCGTCTCGCCGCCTGGTACTACGACAAGTTCGCCGACTGGACCTATAGCGGCGGCGATCCGGAGAAGTCGCTGAGCAAGGACGAGATGCTCGACGACATCTCTCTCTACTGGTTCACCGGGACGGCCACGTCTGGCGCGCGGCTCTACTGGGAGAACAACGCCAACAACTTCAACGCCGTCGACATCAAGATTCCGGCCGCGATCACCGTCTTTCCCGGCGAGATCTACCAGGCGCCGAAAGCTGGGCCGAGAAGGCGTACCACAACCTCATCTACTACAGCAAAGTCGACAAGGGCGGGCACTTCGCCGCCTGGGAGCAACCGGAGCTTTTCGCATCGGAGCTGCGTGCGGCGTTCAGAACGCTTCGCTGACAAGCATTCCGAATTCACCTCAATCAAGGAGAACCACAATGACAAACTTTCCAAGAGGCACTGCGCTGATCACCGGTGGATCGTCGGGTATCGGCGCGCTCTACGCCGACAGGCTAGCCCGCCGCGGCTACGACCTGATACTGGTGGCGCGCAGCCAGGATGCGCTCGCCCGGATCAGCAAGGATATCGCAAGTTCGACCGGTCGGAACGTAAAGACCGTCCGGGCCGACCTTGGCCAACGGGACGACCTGCTGAAGGTTGAAGGAATCCTTCGGAGCGACCCGTCGATCACCATGCTCGTCAACAATGCCGGGGTCGGCGCGGTCGAACCGTTGCTCATGTCCGACGTCGAGGCGATGGAAAAAATGATTGCGATCAACGTGACGGCTCTGACTCGTCTCGTCTATGCCGTCGCGCCGTCCTTCGTCGCACGTGAGCACGGCACGATCGTCAACATGGCCTCCGCGTTGGGCGTGGCCCCCGAAATCCTCAACGGGGTCTACGGCGCAACGAAGGCGTTCGTCATCGCTTTGACGTTCTCTCTGCAGAAGGAGCTGGCGGAAAAGAACATCCGGATTCAGGCCGTACTTCCCGGCGCGGTGGAGACGCCTTTCTGGGAGGCATCGGGCGGCTCGCTCGACCGCCTGCCCGACCAGATCGTCATGAAGGCCGAAGATGCGGTCGATGCTGCACTCGCCGGTCTCGACATGGGCGAACTGATGACCCTTCCTTCGGTACCCAACATCGACGACTGGAACGCATACGAGGCGGCTCGTCAGAAGCTGATGCCGAACCTTTCTCGCAACGTTCCTGCCCCGCGCTACCGGACGCCGGCGCTAGCGTCCTGACACCGGTACGACAACACTCAAGAAGCGAGGCAGAGATGTCCGACTGGGATCTTTTGAACCGGTTTCCGCGCGTACGCCTGGTGAACGGACCGACGCCGATCCAGCGGCTGGATCGTCTGGAGCAAGTGCTCGGCGAGAGCCGACGAGGCGTCTCGATCTGGGCGAAGAGAGACGATCTGATGGAACTCGGGGGCGGGGGCAACAAGCTCCGCAAGCTTGAATTCCTCATCGGCCAGGCCCGGTCGAAAGGCTGCGATACCCTCGTCGTAACCGGCGGCGTGCAGTCAAATTTCGCCCGTCTGGCCGCGGCCGCCTGCGCCAGAACCGGACTGGCATGCGAGGTCGTTCTGACTAAAATGGTGCCCCGCGGGACCGAGATCTACCAGGCCAGCGGCAACGTCTTGTTGGACCGGGTCTTTGGCGCCCGCGTCCACCTCCTCGGCACCGGCGACGATGCGAGCGCGTTCGCCACGGCCCGCGCGTCGGAGATCGCCGCGGCCGGAGGGAAGGCTTTCGTGGGCACGCTTGGCGGTTCGACGCCGGTCGGAGCTCTGGGCTACGTCGACTGCGCATTCGAAATCGCAGCGCAATCGACTGAGATCGGCATCGCGTTCGACCACGTCGTCATCCCGAACGGTAGTGGCGGCATGCACGCCGGTCTGGCCGTGGGAGATGCCCTGGTCGGAAAAAATCCTTCCAGGATCAGAGCATACACCGTGCTCTCGCCAGCGGAGACATGCGTCGCCGCGACGGTGGAGAAGGTCAATGCGGTCTTCGACCTCCTCGGGAAGAAGGACCGAATTCGAGCTGAGGAGCTGGCGATAGACGGCGCGAAGCTCGGTGGCGGCTACGGCGTGCCGACGTGCGAAATGATTGAAGCGATCAGGCTCGTCGGCCGCTCTGAAGGCCTGCTTCTGGATCCCGTCTACGGAGGGAAAGCCTTTGCCGGCCTGCTGTCCGATATCGAAAACGAAGTCATCGCGCCAGGATCGAACGTCCTGTTCGTCATGACGGGAGGTTCTCCTGGGCTTTATGCCTATGCAGACGCCCTGAGTAGCGACTGATCCTCTCCCAGAGGGTCATTATCATCAACCCGACATAAAATTAGGAATGCCATGCCTACGAAACCTAAGATCGCCATCATCATCGGCTCCACCCGACCGACCCGTTTCGCCGACAAGCCCGCACAGTGGATACTGAAGCAGGCTCAGGCCCGCGACGACATCGACGTCGAAATCGTCGATCTGCGTGACCATCCCCTGCCGTTCTTCGACGAGGTGGCGTCGAACGCCTACGCACCCAGCCAGAGTGCCGAAGCCGTTCGTTGGCAGCACACCGTCGCCCGCTACGACGGGTACATCTTCGTTGTCGCGGAATACAATCGCTCGATCACCGGCGTGCTGAAGAACGCCCTCGACCAGTCCTATGTGGAATGGGCGCGCAAGCCGTTCACTGCGATCGCCTACGGCACCGCGGGCGGGTCGCGCGCACTTGAGCATCTTCGCGGAATCGGCGTCGAGCTGCAGATGGTTTCCACGCATGCGGCCGTTCATATCGGCGGCAGCGACTTCTTCACCGTTTTCTCGATGGGCGGCAACAAGCCGATCGAAGAGATCGAAGCAAACCTCCTGCCATCGGCGAAGACTGCGCTGGACGAGCTGGTCTGGTGGGCGAAGGCCACGATGGCTGCGAAGGCTTCAGAGGTCTAACCTCTGCAAGACAAGGAGCGGGGGCGTGAGCCGCCCCCCTCCAGTTTTTATCTTCTACGCGCGAGGGGCGGCCTTAACATCCTTGAGTGGGGCTGGAAGCAGGCCGACCGGAAAGTCCTGGTAGGAGACTGGGCGCAGGAAACGATAGATCGCCAATGTGCCGACCGACGTCGATCTTCCGTCCGACGTCGCCGGATAAGGTCCGCCATGGACCATCGCCGGGGAGACTTCGACGCCCGTCCCGAAGCCGTTGACGAGGAGCCGGCCGGCGAGAAGTTCCAACTGCGGGATCATCTGCGAGGCCGCATCGACGTCCTTGGCATCCACGTGTAGCGCGATCGTCAACTGTCCTTCCAAGGATTCGACCACTTTACGGAGGTCGTCGTCGTCGTGGCAACGAACGATCAGCCCCGCCGCGCCGAACACCTCTTCCTGGAGCTCTGGATTGGCGAGAAAGTCAGCCGCCGTCGTCTCGAAAAGCGCGGCAGACGCTTGATGAGCCGTTCCGTTTTTCCCCGCAGAGACCTGCGAGACGGGCGGTGAAGACGACAGCCTTGCCACGCCCTTTCGATACGCCTCGCAGATGCCGCCTGTCAGCATGGTCTGAGCCGGCGCTTCGGCCAACGCCGCCGCTGCGCTCTCGATGAAAGCGTCGAGGCCCGCTCCCTCGATGGCGATGATCAAACCAGGATTCGTGCAGAATTGACCGGCGCCGAGGGTCAGCGAAGCCGCGAACGATCTCCCGATTTCCGCGCCCCGGCCCAGCAGTGCGTTTGGATAGAGGATTACGGGGTTGATGCTGCTCATTTCGGCGTAGACGGGTATCGGCTGCTTCCGCTCCGACGCGATCTTCATCAACGCGGTGCCGCCGCGGCGCGAGCCGGTGAAGCCAACTGCGCGTACCCGGTGGTCGGCGACCAGGGTCTGGCCGACCTCGAAGCCTGCGTCGAACAACAGCGCGAAAGTCCCCGACGGGAGCCCGCATGCAGCGACGGCGTCGACGACGGCCTTGCCAACCAGTGCAGAGGTTCCGGGATGGGCGGAGTGCGCCTTGACGATCACCGGACAGCCGGCCGCGAGGGCGGAGGCAGTGTCGCCGCCAGCGACGGAAAAGGCTAGGGGGAAGTTCGACGCCCCGAACACTACGACCGGTCCGAGAGCGATGTTGCGGAGCCGAAGATCAGGCTTCGCCACCGGCTTGCGGTCGGCGTCGGCGGGATCGAAACGCAGTTCCTGGAAAACGCCGTCGCGGACTTCCTTGGCGAAGAGCCGAAGCTGTCCGACCGTTCGGGCGCGCTCTCCTTCGATGCGGCCGCGCGGCAGTCCCGTCTCGTCGATTGCTCGCAGGACGAGTTCGTCCCCGATGGCCAGAATTCCTTCCGCGATCGCTTCCAGGAAGCGGGCCCGATCCTCGAGCGATGTTTCCTTGTAGACCGGGAAGGCGTCCCAAGCCAAAGACGCGGCTTGCTCGACCTGCTCCCTGGTCGCGCCCGCAAAGCTCGGCTCCATGGAGCTGCCGCTGGCTGGGTTGATCGCGGAGAATGTCGCGGCCGCGCCGCGCATGCTCGCGCCGCCGATGAGGAGGTCGCCGGAGAGTGTCATCGTGGATCCTTTCGAAACGAAGAGCCGATACTGTCCTCCACTCATGTGGGAGGCTCGACGCTAACCGTTGGCAGTTGGCTTTGACCTCAAATAGGCGTCGACGCGAGGCCTGCCAACCCTCGGCATGCAAATAGTATTACTTTTCAAATGGAGCTGCATCCGGCAAGCTTGATGCCCCCCGAATGCAAGTAGCCCGTAAAATGGTTGCCTACGCCTCCTGGGTGAGGGCGATCGCCGCTACGGTTTCCTTGGTGTCGATGATGGCGCTGGCATAGCTGGGCAGATTGACCTCCAGTGCCGCATGCATCATTTCCGGCGAATAGTCGGCGACCGCATCCTTAACGACGGTCACGTCGTAGCCAAGTTCGGCGGCGTACCGGACGGTTGCTTCGATGCAGGTGTGGGCCACCAATCCGATCACGATGACACGCTGGATGCCATGCCGCTTCAGCTCGAGATCGAGATCGGTGTTGGCAAAGCCGCTCGAGCACCAATGCTCGGATGCGACGACCTCGCCGGCCACGGGCACGAACTCGGCTCTAAACTCACCGCCCCACGTGCCGAACTCGAAGCTCTTGCGGTGCCAGGCCGCACGCTGGATCGGCGCCACATACTTCCAATTCTCGTAGTCTCCGGCCCGATAGCGATGATGCATCGCGAAAAAGACCCGGAGCTTGGCTTCGCGGGCGGCGGTTAGCACTTCGAGCATGTGCGGCACGCAGTTGTTCGCCTCAGCGACCTCCTTGATCCGGGGCCAGATCTTGCCGCCCTCCGAGATGAAGTCGTTGTAGGGGTCAACCACCAGCAGGCCAGTGTTATTCCGATCAAAGGAAAGTTCTGTCATGATGTTTTCCTTCGGCTCAAGCCGCTTTCGTGGCCGAATTCTTCAGGGCCGCGCGCTCAATGCTCGCCGCGAACAGCGGCGTCTCGCCCTTGTTGTGAGCAATCGACATCGGCTGTCGCTGCGTGCGGAAGAGTTCGAACGGGATGCCCTGGCGATCAAGGAAGGCCATCATCTCGTCGGTCGCGTAGGATTGGACGCGGTTGGTGAATTCGCAGCGGTTCGCATCGAGCTTCTTCACACTCAGTTCCCAGGTGACGTGGATGGTGACCCGGCCGTTCGGCGTAAAGACGTCGGAATCGGAGTCGAGGATGAGATGATCCTTTTCGCCGAGTGTTTCGTGGTAATGCTGGACCATCAGACTGCCGCCGATTGTCTCGACATTTATCGACATCCGCGTGCCGTCGTCCGCTGTCGTGAAGCCCGCTGCGATGTGGGCAGGCGAGCATCCCTGGTATTCCTCTTCCGGCAGGTTAAAACACCATGTCGGAATATCGATCGTCTCGATCGGGGCGTTGATGATGGCCGAAAAGCTGGAATCGACGATCTGGTTTTCAAGGCTGTGCATGAGACTTCTCCTTTGTGGTTGAGTGCGTTGAAGGACGTTGATGCCCGCGCGACCTGCCGAGTCCTTGCGCGGGCACCGCCTCGGCCTACTCGTCGGCCAGAGTTTGCGTGTAGTGTCCGAGCCTGGCCTCGATGTCCGGGTCCTTCTGCAGGCCCATGTCCATCAGGCGTCCGATGTTCTTCTGCGCCGCCGGACGCTGAACCGACGTAATGAAGGCGTCCCAGCCTGCGGCGATCTCGGGGTCGCTCGGAAGGCTCGCGAAGTCGACCAGGCGTTTGGTGTCGGCGATCGCCTGGCGATCAAAGCCAGAGATCCGGGTAGCGAGAGCGTCGACGAACGGATCGAGCTTGTCGTCGTCGAAGGCGCGATTAACGTATCCGTACTTCTCAGCGAGATCGCCATTGATGTCGTCGGAGCCAAGCAGGACCTCCAGCGCTCGACCGCGCCCCATCAGCCGCGGTAGCCGCGCCATCGGGCCGCCGCCGGGGACGAGTGCCGCACCGACCTCCCACTGAGAGAGAATTGCTTTCTGACGGCTCGCGAAGCGCATGTCGCTGGCGAGAGCAAGCTCGCTTCCGACCCCCGTCGCGCGGCCGCGGATCAGCGCGATCGAGACGACTGGCGACTTGCTGATACGGACCAGCATGTCGGGCAGGGGGTGCAAACCGGTCGGGCCAGAAGGGAGGCTGGTGGATTCGGCGAGAGGCGGCGTAAAGTTGTAGTGGGTGAGGAAGAACCCCGGCACAGCGCTGTCGAAGACGACGACTCGAAGATTAGGATCGCTCTCGATTTCGGCCACCACTTTCTCCATCTGAGGGATCGTCTCCGGTCCGAAGATGTTGAAGGGCGGGTTGTCGAAGGTGACGCGCCAGTAGGCGGGCGTCCGCTTATCCACCTTGATCTGTGCATGTTCCCGACCTGGGTCGGCCTTGACCTCTGCAGCACGATCCACTTTCTCGGCGACCTTCGTCTGACCGGAAAGGGCGAGCGCTGGAAGCAGCAGTAGCGCCGCGGCGGTAAGGGCTTTCGACGACATCGCGATGGCGCTTGTCCTGGTTGGTTGTCTGACCTTCATGGTTGGCTCCGTTCTTGAGTTTGTGAGAGGAATGCTGGCCCGATCTCGAAGACCAGTTCGACCTCGACGGGCATTCCAAGCGGTATGCTGGAAACGCCGAGGACGACACGGGGAGGGAGCCGGGCGGGACCGAACACATCGAGCAACAGCTCTGACGCTCCATCGGCGACTTTGGGGTGTTCATGGAAATCGGCGGGGCAGGCGATGTAGACTCCCAGCTTGGCGACCGATCGGATCCTGTCCAGCGTTCCTAGCTGCGACTGCGCGGCGGCTAGACCACTAAGGCAGGCCGCCCGCGCCGCGTCGTAGCCTTCGGCGACGGACAGCTCGCGGCCGACGAGGCCCGTATAGAGTGGCAAATGTCCGGCGACCGGTAGCATGCCGCTTAGGAAAAGCAGCGAGCCGCTTTGGAACGCTTCGACATACGCGCCGAATGGCGTGGGCGCCTTCGGGAGGCATATCGCCAGTTCCTTGATGCGCGCCTCAGCGCTCGCGACTACCATTTGCCCAGATGTGCGCCGTTGTCGACGTGCAGCACCTCCCCGGTGATGTTGGAGGATTCCGTCAGATAGACGACGCCGTCGACGATCTCCTGAACCGCCGTGATAGTCCCCATCGGCGACAAGGATTCGAGGAAGGACCGCGGGTTTTTCGCATGGAGAGGAGTGTCGACCACCCCCGGAGACAGGGCGTTGACGCGGATGTTGTCCTTGGCGAACTCCAGCGCCAGGCTCTTGGTGACGGCGTTGAGGCCGCCCTTGGTGACCATTGGAAGCGACGCGGTCACGCCGGCAATCGGATGGTCCGTCAGGGACGACGTGATCGTCACGACGCTCCCGCCGGACTTCTGGCGCAGCATTTGTCCGATTGCGCGCTGCGTGAAATGGAGGAATCCCTCGACGTTCGTCGCGCACAGGCGCCGGAAATCGTCGATGGTGTATTCGAGGAACGGTTTGGTGAAGAACACTCCGGCATTGTTCACGAGTGCGTCGATCGAGCCGAACTGCTCAATCGCTGCCGCCGCCGCCCGCTCGGCGGTTTTCGGATCCGCGACGTCGCCGCTGATCAGTTCCAATCGCCCCGCACGGTCGAAAAGCGTGCTCTCGCTGATGTTCCGAGAGGTTCCGACGACGTTCCAGCCCTTGTCCAGGAACGTCTTGACGAGTCCGGCTCCGATCCCTTGCGACGCGCCCGTGATGATAACAGTCTTATGCACGCTCATGCCTGCCTCCGTTGTGGCGACGCGGGTACCCTTCGTCCGCCAGGTGGCGGTCGGTCGCTTTGTTCCTCGTGTGATGCGTTGATCCAGCCATCGGCCGGGAGCTTCCCGGCGGTCGCGCCGTCGTCCGCTCTGCCACGACAATCGCGCCGAAAATCGGGCCCCGATATTGTACCAAGGTGTTCCCGATACCTTCGGATTGGGTCGCTCTTCAGGACACCAAGGTCCAATAGACGCGGGTCAGTGGCCGGAGGTATCAGCGTTGCAACGTCACGCATGACAAGGAGTCCACATGACCCGCTGGCCGGATCGCCGAATTCTCGACCTGTTTGGAATCGAGCTTCCCATCATCCAGGCGCCGATGGCCGGAGCCACGACGGTCGAAATGGTCGTCGCCGCGGCCAAGGCCGGCGGTCTGGGATCTCTCCCAAGCGCTCAGTTAAACGTCGAGGGGCTGCGTCAGGCCCTCCATGAGATCCGCGGCGCTACCCACGCGCCTGTGAACGTGAACTTCTTCTCACATGTTTCCCCCGCCGAAGATGTGGCAGCGCAGATGCGATGGAGAGCCCTGCTCGCGCCCTACTTCGTAGACGCAGGACTTGACCCCGCCGCGCCGATCGCCGCGGCGGGCCGTGCACCATTCGACTCTTCGTTTTGCGAGGTGGTCGAGGAGTTGAAACCGGAGGTCGTGAGCTTTCATTTCGGGTTGCCCGAAAAGTCACTGGTGCAGCGTGTGAAGGCGACAGGCGCGAAGATCATATCATCCGCCACGACCGTGGCCGAGGCCGTCTGGCTCGAAAAAAACGGCGTCGACGCGGTCATCGCCATGGGTTTCGAGGCCGGCGGACATCGCGGGAATTTTTTGAGCCAGGACATGACGACACAGGTTGGAATCATGGCGCTCCTGCCCCAGGTGGTCGACGCGGTGCGGGTGCCGGTCATCGCCGCCGGCGGGATCGCCGACGGGAGAGGTGTCGCCGCCGCCCTGATGCTCGGAGCTTCCGCCGTCCAGGTCGGGACAGCCTACCTGTTCTGCCCTGAGGCGAGGATTCCCGCAGTTCAGGCAGAGGCGCTGGCTTCGGCCCGAGACGACAGCACCGCGATAACGAACGTTTTTACCGGCCGTCCAGCGAGAGGCATCGTAAACCGTCTGATGCGCGATCTAGGTCCAATCTCAGATGCCGTGCCCGCATTTCCAACTGCCGGAGGAGCTCTCGTTCCCATCAGAGCAAAAGCCGAGGCGGAGTCGAGGAACGATTTTACGAACCTCTGGTCGGGGCAGGCCTCCCGTCTTGCTTTGAAAGTTGGTGCCGAGGAATTGACGCGAGAGCTCTACCAATCCGCGTTGGACGTTATCGCACGCCGCAGTCCTACCTGACGGCATCCCGCAGATCCTTCCGGATCCCGGCAGACAGCCTGCCGCAGACTGACGGTTCACGCAGACCTCGACCAATCTACCTGAAGGGGAGCAGCCGTCGCGCGAATTCGTGGCGACATATCTCCAATCGAACAAAGGACAGCGTCATGTCTAAACACAGCCCCAGCCCATATGTGGTCGTGCTCGCGGGATCGGCGTCCCTCGCCATCGCCATGGGCGTCGGTCGGTTCGCATTCACTCCAATTCTGCCGATGATGCTACACGACGGCGTCGTTGATCTTTCGCGAGCCGGAGGACTCGCGACTGCCAACTACGTCGGCTACCTGGTCGGTGCATTGGCAGCGATGGCAGTACCCAAGAGGTGGGACCATACCTTCGTCATACGCCTGACACTGGTGGCCACGGTTCTGCTTACGGCTCTGATGTCAGTGCCCTATGCCGAGGCCTGGGTCGCTCTTCGGTTCTTGGCGGGCGTCGCTTCGGCGATCGGATTCGTCTTCACCTCCGGTTGGTGTCTCGCCCAGCTTTCGGGAACCGGCAGCTCGATCGGAAGCGCCATATTCACGGGACCCGGCGCAGGCATCGCCGTGTCCGGGCTGGCCGCCAGCGGGATGACCATTCTCGGGCTGTCCGGCCACACCGCCTGGCTGATATTCGCCGCGATCTCCGCCACGATCAGCGGGATCATCTGGAAGACCTTCGGCGAGAGCGCGAAGCCATCCGACGCCTATTCGGTGGGGGCGCCGACGCGCGCCTCCGGCAAGGTGCCGAAATCGGAAATGCCTCTATTTGCGATCGCATACGGGCTGGCCGGCTTCGGCTACATCGTCACGGCGACCTATCTTCCGGTGATCGCGAAGAACAGCATTCCTGGTTCACCCTTGCTCACCGTCTTCTGGCCGCTTTTCGGGGTCGCGGCAGTCGTCGGATCGCTGCTGGCGGCGCGCGTTCCGCATAGCGCCGACGTGCGGCTCCATCTGATTGCCGCATACCTCGTGCAGGCGGTCGGGGTGGGGCTGTCGGTTATCTGGCAGGACGCTTTCGGTCTTGCACTCAGCAGCGTTCTCGTAGGCCTGCCGTTCACTGCGATCAGCTTCTTCGCCATGAACGAAGTTAGGCGGATCAGATCGAGCCACCACGCGCGTTACATGGGACTGCTGACGGCGGTGTTCGCGATCGGACAGATCATGGGGCCGCCTGCCGTAGGAGTGATCATGAGGCATGTGGTGAACGTAGACGCCGGGTTCGATCTCGCGCTTGCCGTCGCCAGCATCGCGCTCGTAGTCGGCGCCGCGATCTATGTTGCGATGATCCTGCTGTTTCCAAGCGAGCGGAATGCGAGGACCGCAGGGCGCTCGGTCCGTCCCACTTGAAAATCACGCGGTTGTATCTTCTCCGATGCGATCGTCGCGTATCTCCAAATTTATGCTCGACACCATCGTACAATAGAAGGGTTGGTATCGATTGCGCATGCTGCCCTGACGTAGAGACGGGTAAACCAAGTTGGCCAGTACGAGGAGAGTTACATGCTTTCCAAGTGCGTCAGCCACCTTTGAGGAAGTACGGAGAAAATCAATGGACCGGCATCTCACAGAAGTTAACGGCGGCGAGACGGCGCAGGACGATGGAACCGCCTTGGATGCTTTGATACGATTCTATCGAGCCTTCAACGCTGGCGATCTCAAAGGGCTGGAACAGGTCTGGCTCGGCGGCTCGGATCCCAGCATGGACAATCCGATCGGCGGCATCCGCCGCGGTTGGGACCAGATCGCCGACGGGTATTCAAAGCTCTTCAAGGGAAAAACGAAGGTTCAGGTGACCTTCCACGACTTTACGAGCCAGGGCGGCGACGAGTGGCACCTGTTCGTCGGCCGCGAACGCGGAGTATGTCAGACGGCGACAGAGACGCTTGATGTCGCCTTCCGGACGACCCGGTGGTTTGTACGCAAGGACGGCGGTTGGCGACAGCTTCACCATCATGGGTCCGTCGAGGATCCGCAGATGCTGGCTGCCTATCAGAAACTGATCTTCGGTTGAAGAGATGGGGCGCCGGCAAACGTCGGCGCTCCGCGCGACGCGCACCCGCTAGTCGCGAAGCTGTCCACGCACCAAAGGCGCGACGTCGGTTCCCAGCAGCTCGATCGAACGACGCATCGCTTCCGCGTCGAGCGCGGCGGTGCTCATCTGAAAGGTGATGCGAGCAATTCCTCCCAACGTTCTGTTAACATGGGATATCTTGGCAGCCACCGTCTGGGGGCTGCCGACGAGGAACGCGCCACCCGGCCCGCACATATGCTCGAACTGAGCCTGCGTCGGCGGCGGCCAGCCGCGCTCTCTTCCGGCGTCCGTGAACATTTGGAACCAGCCGGGGAAAAACGCTTTCTTTGCGGCCATGTCGGTCTCTCCGACAAAGCCAAGAGCGTGGACGCCTATCCGCTGGTTTTCAGCGGGATGCCCGGCGACGAGCCATGCTCGACGATAGAGCTCGACCAGGGGCAGAAAGCGCTCGAAGCTCCCTCCGATGATGGCCACCATCAGCGGGAGGCCGAGAGTCCCTGCGCGGACGAAGGATTCGGGCGTGCCGCCAGCGCCAAGCCAGATTGGCAATTTGGGCTGATGCGGACGAGGGAAGACACCCTCGCCATTCATCGCAGGACGAAACCGGCCCTGCCACTTGATGTTGGGCTGCTCCCTGATCTTGAGCAGTAGGTCCAGCTTTTCCGCAAACAGCGCATCGTAGTCCCTCAGGTCGAAGCCAAACAGGGGATAGGCCTCCACGGAAGAGCCACGACCGACCACGATCTCCGCTCGTCCGCGGGATATCAGGTCCAGCGTTGCGAACTCCTGGAAAAGCCGGACGGGATCGGAGGCGCTAAGGACGGCGACGGCGCTCGTCAGCCTTATCGACTTGGTGCGCGCCGCCGCTGCGGCAAGTATCACGGCGGGCGCGGAATCAAGCGCGTTTTCCCTGTGGTGTTCGCCCATTCCGAAGACGTCCAGACCGACCTGGTCCGCCAGCTCCACCTCGGAAAGTACGCTCTCCATTCGATCGACGGCCGACTGCAGGCGACCCGTGTCAGAGTCGGGCAGGAGCATCGCAAAACTATCGATACCGATTTCCAAAGTTGAATCCTTTCAAGGAGCTCGCACCCGGAGCCACGGCGTTCTGACGCCTTCCCGGCGGAAGCGCTTCCCATCTCACGACTAGGCGATGCCTCGCCAGTGTGGTTTTTCGGATGGAGATCATCGATTTTTTCGATAATTGAGCGCGTCGGGACCCCGGTTGCTCACGCCCAGGAATCGACATCTCTTACCGCCTTGGCGAACGCCTCGGGCGCCTCCTGCGGCAAATTGTGGCCGATCCCGCCCGCCGCGAGACGGTGTTCGTATTTCGCCTTGAACTTTGCGGCGTAGGCGTTGGGATCCGGATGAGGCGCTCCGTTGGCGTCGCCCTCCATCGTGATCGTCGGCACATGGATCTCGGGACCGGCCGCAAGCCTGGTCTCGAATTCGTCGAACCGTTTTTCACCTTCCGTCAGGCCCAGCCGCCAGCGGTAGTTATGAACGACGATCGAGACGTGATCGGGATTGGTAAATGCTTCTGCACTCCGATCGAAGGTCGTGTCGTCGAACTTCCACTGCGGCGAGGCGAGACGCCAGATCAGCTTGGCGAAGTCGTTCGTATATTTTTCATAGCCGTCGCGACCGCGGTCCGTGGCGAAGTAGAACTGATACCACCACTGAACCTCCGCGGCTGGGGGCAGGGGCGCCTTTCCAGCAGCTTGGTTCCCTATGAGATAGCCGCTGACGGATACTAAACCCCTGCATCGTTCTGGCCAGAGCGCTGCGACGATGTCGGCGGTCCGCGCACCCCAGTCGAACCCGGCGACCGTCGCCTTTTCAATCTTCAAGGCGTCCATCAGCTTGAGGGCGTCGACAGCAAGCGCCGACTGTTGGCCGTTCCGCATAGTGTCATCGGACAGGAATCTAGTGCTGCCGTATCCGCGCAGATGCGGCACGATCACACGATGACCACGCTCCGCGAGCAAAGGCGCCACCCCGGCGAAGGCGTTGATGTCGTAGGGCCAGCCGTGGAACAGCATAACGGGCGAGCCGTCTTCAGGACCGAGCTCGGCGTATCCGACATTCAGGTCTCCGGCGTCGATACGCTTGTCGGCAACCAGGCACATACCCTTGTGCCGTACCGGCCCTTTGATCTGCTCGGCACCTTCGACGCGCCCTGCGAGGATTCCTGCGGCCGTCAGCCCGAGTGCCACTCCGCCAAAGGAGCGGCGTGTCCAGGTCGCGTTGTTTGAGTTGCTCATGGCTGTGTCTCCAAAGATCGCTTGTTGAATGCCTGCCGCACGACAGGCCCTTGCGAGTCCATTTCAGACAGGTGGCAGAAATGCGCTACTGTCCAATGGTGTCGGGTCAGCTACGGCTCGTGCTTAAACATGGAGGCGCTGCGGCGCCTCAGAACGCCGAAAGTTCGTTCGCGACGGAGCCTGACGCGGGGCCGAGCCTTGCGGCCATATACAAAAGGTCAGGAAGTGTTCTGGCGTTCATCTTTCTCATTAGCCGGCCACGATGAGCTTTGACGGTGATCTCGCTAATGTTCAACTTGAAGGCCACCTGCTTGTTCAGCAAGCCTTCCACCACGAACTTCATGACTTGCCGTTCTCGCGGTGTCAGCGTGAGAAAATAGGCTTCCAAACGGTTCGCCTCGTTGAACGCACGAATAGATGCGTTTACCTCCTCCGCAATTACGGCGGGATCATCCTGCTTGGGGAGGAAGGTCACCCGGAATCTGGTTGTGGCAACAGACGTGGCCGGACTGCCGCTAGGGGTGACGACGATGATTGGGCAGTGCACGGCGTAAGAACAAATCAATCGCGCTAGATCTGAAACCGGCAGATCGGCCATGCTTGCGTCAACAAGGATGCAGTTGAAGCGTCCAGATTGGGCACCGCTGAGCAAGTCGTGCGCTGAGGTGAACCGTTGTAGTCGCCGGCCCATGCCCGAAATATGTAGATGCAAATTGGGATCGAATTCGGTCCCGTTATCCAATACGGCGACCAAAGCATCGCTGTAGAGTGTTGTCGCCATTGTCGAGAGATCAGTCGGTTTTTTTGTGGGGAACATGCCATTCGTCCTCATCGATCGTGCACGCGACGTGCTGCGGCTGGGAGATTGTTATGAATGCTTCACGCTGCTCGTAATGAAGGTGCTCCGCGATTTTTAAACCGGCACGCATGCGTTCGCGACTTAAGTGGTGTGAGAGATCCTGAAAAAAGCTGAAGTATTCCCTTACCAGTTGTTGAAGTGCCCTTGGCGCAATCTGCCCCTCTGTGATTTTATCGATGCGGTTGAACCAGATAGATTCGGGTCGCTTTGGGACAGATTGAGATAGGCCTCTTCGAGCACTCCGGATGGGAGCTTGATCTCGAAAAGCGAGAGCTGCGTGCGATGGGCGCTCCGGTACCGCTCGGCAGTCGCGCGTTCGAAATCCTCGAAACACTTGCAGTTTCTTCGGGTAGGATCGTCACGAAAGACGAGCTGATGAAGCGCGTCTGGCCTGGAATGGTCGTCGAGGACAACACCCTCCAGGTTCATATCTCTGCAATAAGGCGCGCGCTTGGAAAGGACCGAGACTTGCTGCGTACCGTGTCCGGTCGCGGATATCGACTACTCGGCGAGTGGACGGAACCCGAAAAGCGGTTTGCCGATCCGACGTCCGCCACGCTCGTGCGGTCGAGCGAACGAGAGGATTTTGTTACTAACATCCCCTCGGCAGCGTCCGAGCTGATCGGCCGTCAGGCTGCAATTTCTCATATCGTGACGCTCATGTCGGCCTATCGAATTGTAACCCTGACGGGACCCGGTGGGATAGGGAAAACCGTGCTCGCGTCCGAAGTCGCCCGCCGCCTGCAGCCGACGATCGATGGGGATGCATTTTTTGTGGAGCTGGTTTCCCTCTCGGATCCAAATCTTGTTCCCACTACACTTGCACAGGCTCTCGATCTGCGCCTTCAAGGCGACGACGTCTCTGCCGAGCTCGTTGCGCGGGCAATTGGTAACCGGAAAATGTTGCTTCTAATCGACAATTGCGAACATGTTGTCGATGCAGCTGCCGAGATGGTCGAGGCGATGCTGCGCGCCTGCCCGAACGTTTCGGTTCTCGCAACGAGTCGGGAACTTCTCAGGATCGAGGGGGAGTTTACATATCGTGTTCCCCCGCTTGATGTGCCCGCGAACGAAAAGGTTGGTGATCCGTTAACGCACAGTGCGGTTCAGTTGTTTGTCGCCCGAACGAGGGCGTTGCAGTCCGACTTTACGACGAGCAGGGACAGGGTCTCGATTATCGCGGGTATTTGCCGGCATCTGGATGGAATTCCCCTGGCCATAGAGTTCGCCGCCGCCCGTGCTGCCACGTTGGGGCTTCAACAGATCGCCGGCCGATTGGATGACCGTTTCGTTCTTCTGACCGGCGGACGCCGTACTGCCTTGCCTCGACACCGCACGCTTCGGGCCGCGCTCGATTGGAGCTATGAACTATTGCCCGAAGGAGAGCGTCGCCTTCTGCACAGTCTCTCCGTATATCCCGCAGGGTTTACCTTGGAGGCCGCGATGGCCGCCAGCGGGGAGGACGAGGAAGAGACCGCACTCGGGCTCTCGAACCTCGTCACGAAATCGTTGGTGACCTTCGACGGAACGGAGGCAGCCCCGCGGTGGCGTCTTCTGGAGACGGTGCGGGTCTATTCGCTGGAAAAGCTTGGAGGGGGCACCGACTATCGAATGACGATGAGGCGGACCACGGCCTTCTTCCATTCGTTATTTCAGCCATTTTCGAGTGAAGACTCGCTGCAGTCGGCAATCGATGGTCTGGGGCCGTATCGCCGAGAGATCGATAATCTCCGAGCCGCTTTGACCTGGGCGCTTTCTCCAGAGGGCGATGGAAAGCTCGGAGCAGGCCTCGCCGCAATTGCCTCCGATTTCTGGACCGCGACCTCGCTCGTGTCCGAGTCAGGCGAATGGGCTAAAAAGGCGCTCTCCTGCCTCGAAGGAGAGGAGGGGGGACGTACGGAACTGGTCCTACAGTGCGCCCTGGGCTTCGCGATGATTTATACGCAGGGTATGAGCGAGCAAGGTAGAGCGGTGCTCGCACGCGCCCTAACACTCGCTGAAACGTTGGATGACCAGGACTACCGGCAACGCGTTACTTGCGCCCTCTGGCTTTTTAGCGCTCGATCGGTGGAGTTGGATGATGCGCTTGTTTACGCGCAAGAATACGGGAAAGGCGCTGGCGGAGGCGATGCGAGGTCACGCGCCACGGCAGCTTGGCTGTCGGGCATCCCGCAGACCTATCAGGCTCACCACGTGGAAGCTCATGACCGACTTGATTGGGCGGCGAGGAATTCGCCGCCCAACAATCGTCGTACGGATATGCTCAGGCTCGGGGCGGACATTCGGACGTCCTCAATGGCTCATGACACCGTCAACTTGATCTCGTTGGGCCGATTGGAGGTGGCTTCTCAAGCATCCGAAGACTCAGTCGATGAAGCCCGTGCAACCAAGCAACCATTCGTATTTTGCGTCGCGTTGGCCTGGGCGTCCGCCTTCGTGTCACTCAGTCTGGACAACGAAGCGCGAGCACGCCACTGGGGCGAAGAACTCACTGCACATGCACTACAGCATGGTCTGAAACCGTTCTACGCAGTTGGCATATGCGTCCGAGGCAGCCTGGCGTCGCGTTCAGGCTCGCCCGCGGAGGGGATCGACGCTCTTCAAGCCGGCATTCGAGACATGCAAGAATCCTCGTATCTACTGTTCTATCCGTTTTTCATGTGTGAACTCGCAGCCGCGTTGCAGGCGGCCGGACGTCTGGACGAGGCGCTCTTGGAGATCGACAGAGCACAGAAATTTTCAGTGGAAAAAAGCTACCGCTGGATAATGCCCGAACTTCTACGAAAGAAAGGCGAGATCATCGCAGCACAAGGTGCGAACGAGAGCTTAGCCGTAGACCTCTTTCGGGAGGCTGGCCTAAGAGCATCCGCTCAAGGCGGTTTGTATTGGGAACTTACAGCGGGCATGAGCTACGCGGAATATCTGGCCAGCCGCGGTGATCTTCGAGCGGCACAAGAAATCCTTCGTCCCGTCTACGAGCGGTTCCGCGAAGGACTGTCTACCCCTCGACTTTTGCAGGCGAAGAGGTTGCTCGGCGCGAAGCAATGAGCTTCGTAGATCTTTGACTGATGCTTCGACGCGGCTTCGAAACTGCACGGCCACGTTGTTGCCCGCTCGCTGACGAAGCCTGGGAATACGAAAGTATTGGCAATACCTATGTGCAACAGCTTCCCTCTCTGCTGGTTGCCATAGTGGGCTCCTAGCCAGGCCGTTTGTCGGCGGGTGTCAGGAGAACACTATGTCTCACAGGAACCGCAAGCCGTCGGGCAGTATCTTCCCAGGCGTCGCAATCTTATTCGCAATGGCAGCTCTGGTTGGCGCCCTGGTGTCGATACAGCGGCCAGCGGCTCCGATCCGCGTCTGGGTACCTGCCCAGTCCGGTGAATCCCGTTTAGGCGGGGAAAAATCGCTCTCTACGTGCTCACCAGTGTGGGCCGGCTGCAATCCGTCGAATCCTGTATAACCTATAGTATCAAGGGCGCCGATATGATGAAGCTGCATTACAGCATGTGCGGGGCAGTGCTAAGCTCGGAGCACGTGTCCATGATGCGTGGTCTGCTCAAGGAGCATTGCGAGAACCGACAGTACGATAGACAAAGCCCCGAAGCCGAGGATGCGGCGAGGGGCCTTCTTTGGTGGTACCAGAACGGAGTGACCGAGCAAGAGAGGCTCAGGCACCTACTCGCGATCAGCGTGGTTCGCGGGTCTTGAGGCAGCCTACAAACTGACGCCTCTAGCCGTCTCGGTGTTTGTCAATCTGCGAGTTTCACCCTGACTGGCACTCCCTTGTAGGACGGCGTACCGGACTGGCGATCGAAGTGTCGGAGCGAGATGACGACGTTCATCTCTGGATAGTAGCCCGCGATGGAACCCTTCGGAATGTCGTAGGCTACCGCCGTGAAACCGCTAACGAGATGGTTGTCATCAACCTCGCCAATGAGCCCTCGGACCTCGATGCGATCGCCGTCCTTAAGGCCTCGACCCGCGAGATCTTCCGCATTCATAAAAACCACGTCGCGCCGACCGAATACGCCGCGATAACGATCGTCCAATCCGTAGATGGTGGTGTTATATTGATCGTGACTTCGAATAGTCGTCAGCATCAAGGCGCCTTCGCTCTCGGCGGGCGTATCCTCGGAGAGACCGGGAGACGGGAGGAACTTCGCCTTTCGCTCAGGCGTGTTCCACCGGCGAAATGAAGCAGCGACGTCAAGTCTAAAGCCGCCCGGTTTGCGCACGCGAGTATTGAATTCGTAGAAGTCGGGAAACACCTCCTCGATCTTGTCGCGGATGTGGTCGTAGTCCGCTACCATGCCCTCCCAGTCTATGCCATATCGGTCACCAAGCGTAGCTCTTGCAATCCCTCCGATGATTGCCGGCTCGGATCGGACAAGTTCGCCAGGTGGGTGAAGAAACCCTCGCGAAGCGTGAACCATGGACATCGAATCCTCGACAGTGACCGCCTGGCGGCCGGATGCCTGGATATCGAGGTCCGTCCGTCCTAGACACGGCAGAACGAGAGTGGTCTTCGCGGTCAGCAGATGGGAACGGTTGAGCTTCGTTGCGATATGGACGGCCAGATCGAGGTTCCGCATTCCCGAGAATGTGGCCCCGGAATCGGACATCGCGACCGCGAGGTTGCCGCCAAGACAGATCAGGGCCTTCGCTCGGCCATCGATGGCGGCCTCAACGGCCTCGATCGCGTTGTGACCTTTGTCGCTCGGCGGGCGAAAACCAAAGGCGCGTTCCATGCCATCGAGTAGCGCCTTGTTGGGAATTTCGGTTATTCCTACCGTCCGATCTCCTTGAACATTGGAGTGGCCTCGGATGGGCGCGATTCCCGCACCCTCTCGACCAATGTTTCCTCGCAGCATCAGGAGGTTCGCGATGTGCTGGACGTTGTACGTGCCCTTGGCGTGCTGTGTGATGCCCATGCCATAACAGACAATTACGTTCCTCGCGTTCGCGTAGACGTCGGCAGCGCTCTCGATGGCCTGCCGGGTTAGGCCACTGATCGCGACTATCTCTTGCCAACTGGTCGCATCGATATCGGCACGTAGGATGTCGAAGCCAGAGGTATGTTCTTCGATGAAGGGCCGATCAAGTATGCCAATGCCGCCTGCAGCGAGACTTGCCGCGTCGCGTTCGAGCACCGCCTTCATCATACCTTTCAAAACGGCCAAATCCCCGCCGACACGGACTTGGTGGTAGGCCGAAGCGATCGGCGTTGAGGACATGGTGACCATCTCTACCGGATCTTGAGGCGCGGCGAACCGCTCAAGCGCGCGCTCCTTCAATGGGTTGAAGACGATGATTGGAACGCCTCGGCGCGCCGCCTCATGCAATGTCGTCATCATGCGCGGATGGTTCGTGCCCGGATTGTGCCCAAAGCTGAAGATCGCGTCCGCATGATCGAAGTCTTCGAGCGTGACGGTTCCCTTGCCGACGCCGATGGATTTCGGAAGCCCCACGCTGGTGGCTTCGTGACACATGTTTGAACAGTCGGGAAAATTGTTGGTGCCATAGGCGCGGACGAATAGCTGATAGAGGAACGCTGCTTCGTTCGAGGCACGGCCGGAGGTGTAGAACTCGGCCTGGTCCGGATCGTCGAGCTTGTTCAACTCGGCTGCGATCAGCGCAAATGCCGCATCCCACGCGATCTGTTCGAAGTGATCGGTGCCTTGGTCGTACCACAACGGCAGAGTCAGGCGGCCGGCGTCTTCGAGCTCATGATCCGTCCACGTCCAAAGCTCGGACCGGCTATGCTGCCTGAAGAACTCGGCGTCGGTTCGCTTCGCGGTGGATTCCCACGTAATCGCCTTGGCGCCGTTTTCGCAGAATTCGAACGACGACGTGTGCTTGGGGTCGGGCCATGCGCAGCCTGGGCAGTCGAATCCCTCCGGCTGGTTGGCCTTGAGTAGAGTTTTGCTGCCTTGCGCGACGATCTGCTGGTGGGCCAGCGTCTTCACGACGGCCTTAAGCGCGTCCCAGCCGCCAGCCGGGTGGTCGTAACGTTCGATTCCATCCGGACGGTTGTTCTTCATGACAGTTCCTTCATCGCTGGTGGTTTGTCTGATAGATATTGGTCGCCAGATCCGCGTGAGCGCACGCGACGCCTGCTTAGGAAGTTCGACTTCAAAAAAAGGCCGTCTCCGGGCGGGTGGAGACGGCCTTGGCGGAGCCTTGGAGGATCCGCGCGCTCCAACAGAGGGGAGGAGTGCTGGAGCGCTGTGCTCCTGAGAGCTTCTCGCCCTGGAGGGGTGGGGCGATGAGTAAAGCTAACTCGTTCACGCAGCCCGCATAAGTGCACTTTGGTATTGGACGTTCGCTGCCTCAAGCGACGGTCGTGAATGCTCGGACAGCTTTACGAGGGACGTTGCTCTGGGTCACGTGCCATTTCGTGCTGGTAAGCAAACCAGCCTGTGGCTTCCCTGTTTCTGACCTTGGTGCGAAGAGCCTCGATCGCGAGGCCGAGGTGTCTGCCTCGTTCGTGCAGTTCTCCTGCGGTGCTGAGTGGAGGCTCGGACGGTTCGGCTATTATTTTCGTGTTTGACATTTGTCTCGCCTGTTCTTGCGGTGCCGCGTTGGGTTTCGTCGCAGCCCTTTGGCGCTACGCAGGGAGGCTCATGATGAATCCCTCGGCTCGACGGGGCTACGGTACGATAGTGTCGTACATCCAACCTACGGCGTCCTGGCCGCTTCCAAGCCGTCGATACCTAAGTGCAATGGCAGGCGTGGTGCGAGTTCATAAGCTTGGGACGCGTGTCGCCACCTTTAGGATCCGTCGGCGACCATCTCAAAGGAGCACTGATATGGATAGCGAACTGAGACCATCCAGCAAGGAAGCCCCGCAGTCCCTCTCGGGAGTTGCGATGACACTCGAGCTTGCGGTGATCGCCGTCTCCGACGTCGACCGAAGCAAACTTTTTTATGCAGCTCTCGGATGGCGTTTCGATATTGATTTTCAAGGCGACGACTACCGCATCGTGCAGTTCACTCCGCCTGGATCTGGATGCTCCGTGATGTTCGGGCAGAATATAATTACGGCCCCCTCTGGTTCATCGCGGGGATTGCACCTGGTCGTTTCGGATCTGCCGGCAGCACGTAGCGATCTCCTATCTCGAGGCGTCGAAACGAGCGAGCCATTTCATGACGTCGGCGGAATTTTTCATCATTCCAACGGCGTGGGCATCACGGCTGGACTAAATCCGGAGCGGAAAAGCTACGCATCGTATTTCATTTTTCATGACCCGGATGGAAACGAGTGGACTGTTCAGGAGATCACGACCCGCCTGCCGGGGCGCAAGGGAGATACCGCATTTACGAAGGAGCTAACTAAGGCGGTGTGGGGATAGCGAGCTGGTCCACGGCCGCCGACGAGCGCGCTAACAATTATGCCGAAAAACGGTTCAGTGACTGCCGCCGCCTGGCAATTCTCCCGATGGTCGACAGCATCTAAATCAATAGCACCGACGCCGAGGGCGACGGGCGGCCCGACAAGGACCGATGCAATTGAAAGGATGTATATCATGAGCAATCAGCAGAAGGTCGCCGTCATCACCGGTGCATCGCAGGGCATTGGTGAAGGTCTGGTCCGCGCCTACCGCGCGCGGAACTACCACGTCGTCGCTACCTCGCGTTCAATCAAACAAGGGTCCGACGATGGCGTACATGCCGTGGCGGGCGACATCTCAAACTCCGAGACCGCAGAGCGCGTCATCCGCGAGGCGATTGACCGTTTCGGTCGGATCGACACGTTGGTGAACAATGCCGGCGTCTTCACTGCCAAGCCGTTCGTCGACTTCACTCAGGAAGATTATGATCTGAACTTCGGCGTGAACGTTTCGGGCTTCTTCCACATTACGCAACGGGCTGCGAGGGAGATGCTCAAGCAGGGCTCCGGCCACATTGTCAGCATCACGACCAGCCTCGTAAACCAGCCGGTGTCGAGCGTCCCCACGGCCCTTGCTTCGCTCACGAAGGGCGGTCTTAACGCCGTCACGAAGGAACTGGCGATCGAGTTCGCCAAGACGGGCGTCCGGGTGAATGCCGTGTCTCCTGGCATCATCAAGACCCCGATGCATGCTCCAGAGACCCACGAATTCCTCTCCGCGCTGCATCCCGTCGGCCACATGGGCGAGATCAGCGACATTGTCGACGCTGTGATCTACCTCGAAGACGCAAGCTTCGTCACTGGAGAGATCCTCCATGTCGACGGTGGCCAGAACGCCGGCCGCTGGTAGGTCTCGAATATCACGCGGGCGCGTGGCGTGGATACGCCGCGCGTTCTGCATGCGAGTGAAAGGAAAGACAATGGAACTTGTACTAGCCGCCGATCCGATGTGCTCGTGGTGCTATGGATTCGGCAAACAGATGGGGCTGCTGCTTGAGCGGCGTCCGGACCTATCCCTGAAGATCCTCCTCGGTGGATTGCGCGCGGGCGCGACCGACGTTCTCGATGACGCGGGCAAACAGTTCAGACTGCACCACTGGGCCAAGGTCGAGGAAGCCAGCGGCGTACCGTTCAACCGAGAAGGCCTTCTTGCCAGACAGGGCTTCGTCTACGACACCGAACCCGTGTGCCGTGCGGTGGTGGCCGCCCGCATTATTAGGCCGGAAGCCGATCTTCTGAGCGTCTTCCGGGCATTCCAGCATGCCTTCTACGTCGACGCGCTCGACACGACGGACGGAGCCACATTGGCTGAGACCGGTTCTCGCGCGCTCGCTGAACTCGGTCATCCCGTCAGCTCGGAGGAATTCCTGGCAGAATGGAATAAGCGTAGCACGATCGAAGAAGCCGCAACGGACTTCGCGACGGTGCGAGGAATGGGTGTTTCAAGCTTCCCGACCTTGTTCTTGAACAAGGCTGGAACTCTCAGCAAGGTCGGCGCTGGGTATGCGCATGTCGACGAACTTGAGAAGCACCTCGCTGCAATGGCCGCCTAGCAGATCGACGAAGTCATCGAACAAGGAGAATAGCAAATGCCCATAGTCACCGTGCAAGTAACCCGTGAGGGCACGACCCCAGATCGCGCGTCGGTAACTCCCGAGGAGAAAGCCGCAATCATCGCTGGCGTCAGCCAGGTCATGCTCGACGTCCTCAACAAGCCGCTGGAGTCGACTTACGTGGTGATCGAGGAAGTCGACTTGGACAACTGGGGCTGGGGCGGCCTTCCAACCGTCCAATATCGGAAGAAGAAGGCTGAAGGCAAAGCCTGACCTCACGGTATTCCAGAGGAAGAATATGCACGCCGCCGGTGATCACCGGCGGCGTGTGCGTTTTTCGCTGCCGGCCGGATCTAACTGAACGCAAGGAGCCGAAGCTCTCAGCTCGGCAAACAGGATGCGGAGCATGCTGCGAGCGAAGTGGGTTCATCCCAGCCAGCCGGCGTGCCTGGTGCTGCGGCAAGGATCCGCCATCGCTTCTCCGTGCCGTCGAGGCGTCGAAAATACCATCGTGCAATAGCCTTGGCCCCCTAGCAGGAGGACAGTTCTCAGCGACACTGTTTTCGGCAATTTTGGAGACACCCATGCCTCTCGTCAAAATCCATATCCTGAAAGGTCGTTCGCCACAGGAGGTCGACGTGCTGCTTGATACCATTCACGACGTCGTCGTAGAGACTTTCGGCGTTCCGCGGAGAGACAGATACCAGATCCTTCAAGAGCACGAGGCGTCGAATATTCGCGCGCTTGACACTGGGCTCGACATCACCCGGACCGAGAAGTTCCTACTGCTCGAAATAACCAGCCGCCCGAGGTCTCGAGATGCCAAGGTGGCCTTCTATTCAAGCCTCACGCGTGCGCTCCAGGCTCGCTGCGACGTGGCGCCATCTGACGTGATGGTCTCTCTGCATATCAACTCGGACGAGGACTGGTCGTTCGGCATGGGCAGCGCGCAGTTCCTGACGGGCGAGCTCTGATAGGCACACACGTCTCGGTCTGGTAGGCCCACCAATACCAAGGTATCGGCGATACTAACGTGCACATGCAAATCCGGCTGATCCAAGACATGCTTCCAGTCGTGCAGCCGATCGGCTGCAAATTCAGAAAAGTGGAAGGAGCCTAAGCATGAAGATCCTCATGGTATTCACCTCGCACGACACCCTCGGAAGTACAGGGCGCAAGACTGGTTTTTGGCTGGAGGAGGGCGCCGCACCGTATTACGTCTTCCGCGATGCAGGCGTCGACTTGACACTCGTGTCCCCCAAAGGCGGTCAACCTCCGATCGATCCGAAGAGCGATCTGCCGGAAAATCAGACGCCCGCCATGACGCGGTTCAAGGCCGACGAGGCCGCGCAGAAGGTTTTTGCGAGCACCAAGAAGCTGAGCGAAGCCCGTTCCGAAGATTTCGACGCCGTCTTTTATCCCGGTGGGCACGGTCCCATGTGGGATCTCGTGGACAACCCGGAGTCCATCAAGCTAATCGAGTCCTTTTACAACTCCAGCAAGCCGGTGGCGGCAGTCTGCCACGCGCCGGCCGTGCTTCACCGCGTCACCTATAGAGGCGCTCCGATCGTCAAGGGAAAGCGGGTGACAGGCTTTACCAATGGCGAAGAGGAGGAAGTGCAACTGACGAAGGTCGTTCCTTTCCTTGTTGAGGACGAGCTCAAACGTCTCGGCGGTCTCTATGAGAAGAAGGCGAACTGGGAGAGCTTCGCTATCACCGACGGCATGTTGATCACTGGGCAGAACCCGGCATCTTCCACCGCGGGTGCGCAGGCCCTCATCAAGCTTCTCACCAGTTTGAAAGCCGGCGCCGTCGTCGCCTAGGCTGATCTTCGGTAAGCGAAAAAGAGGTCGCCAGATGGTGTATCTGCGGCCTCTTTGTGGGCTCGTGGAGGATCAAGTGGAACGGCCAATTCAGGTTTCTGACAAGGTGGCCGGCTTTGGTTTTGAGAAATGCGCGGCCGGCCTGTTGCGTTGCGCCTGTTGGTCGCCAGCGCACGAGTTTGGACGAGCTCTTGAATGCCTGGCCGAGCATGTGAATTGTCGTCACCCTGCTGGGGGCGCTGAGAGGTCGCTCCACGGGTGCGCCCCAAGCGGAACGGCTTGCCGGGGGCAGTCGGTCCTCGTTGCGAGCGGCGCTCCGCTAACCCTGCGGCTACCCTTTTAACCGCTCAAGCCGTGCGCGAACTGGCGCCGGCGCGGACGCGCCTTCGCCTGGTATGCTCATTGTTTGGAGGGGCGCCTTGCCGTGGCCGGCACGGCCGCGCGTTAAGCTTGGGCCTGCGGCAGCGACCGCCCGCCACGATGCTGTTACGGATTTTTGGCGCCACGTGGCCGATCGCGAGCCATTTCGCTCGGTCGCCGGACAAGTGTTTTCGGACCAACAACGATCGACCATCACCGGCGCGGCTTTGAAAAGGACCGCAGACTGGCCGCGATCTGCCGTGGGCGCGAGCATTTCGTGTATGTTTGGAAAAGATCTCGATTAACCGTATGGCTCGATTAGTATCGGCGAAGGAAACGGACGCTGGACCACGTACAACCGCTGCGATATCCAGTTCAGCAGCATCATTTGGTAAACAAACTACTAAAGGTTTCGCGTGCGCTTTGAAGCATTGAACAGGCTCTGGGAGGGCGTTCGGGAATCCAGCCACGACTTTCGTGCCTCGACCGACATCTTCCCTTCGCTCGATATTGACAAGACCAGTTCCACGCTCGATCTGCGGGCAAAGGGTGCCGAGAACGGCAAGCTTAATCGGCCCGCGCCAAGCGCCGCGTCGCCGGACGAGGTCGAGCAGCGGATAGTCTCTCGGATCGAGGAGGAGAAGGCCGCCTCCTATCAGGTCCTCGAGGATCAATTTCAGACCTTCGAGGGTCGCCTGCGCAATCTCGACTTCGAGGGGCAGTTCGGACTGATCCGGCAAGCCAACGCGTCGAGCGTATCCGACTTCAAGGCCGAGGTGGCAAGTGGCGTCGACGAACTGCACGGGCTGCGCCGCGACCTGAAGGCCGCCGAGGACGAGATGTCATCCTTCAAGGCGAAACACAATCTCGACCGCGCCGCGAAGGTTTCGACCGCCGCCGCGCAGGCGTTCAAGATCGCCCTGATCGTTTTCCTCGTGCTCTTCGAGATGATCATGAATGGAAGCTTTCTCGCCAAGGGAAGCGAGCAGGGGATCGTCGGCGGCGTGACGGAGGCGATCGCGTTCGCCGTCCTCAACATCGGATCGGCTCTGCTGTTCTCGGTTTATTGCGTTCGCTTCCTCGTCCATCGATCCCTGTTTTTCAAGCTGCTCGGGTTCTGTGGGCTGGTCGCCTATATCTGCATCGCCCTGGGCATCAATTTAGCCCTGGCGCATTATCGCGAGGTGTCATCGACCGTTCTTTCCGGAGCCGGCGCGGAAGTCATATCGCGGCTCGGAAACGCGCCGCTGGAGCTTGCCGAACTGAATTCCTGGATGCTTTTCGCCGTCGGACTGCTTTTTTCGATCCTGGCCTTCATCGACGGCTGCTACCTAACGGATCCCTATCCGGGTTTTGCCGGCGTGAGGAAGCGGTTGGACAGCGCGCGTGCGAACTACATCGACCGGAAGCTCGAGCTCATCGACAACCTCCGTGACATAAGAGACGATCACAACGCCAAGATCGAGGAGATCGTGCGCGATCTCAGCGGGCGGCGCCAGGAATGCGCGGCCATCATCGCTCACCGGACGCGGACCGTGGGACTGTTTGCGGAGCATCAGAGCAATCTCGAGCGCGCCGCCAACGCGCTGCTGACGATCTATCGCGACGCGAACCGCGCGGGACGGACGGAACCCGAGCCCGGTTATTTTTCCCATCCCTACAAGCTCGAGCGCCTGACACCGGTGCTGCGCACCAGCGAGGAATGGGATGACGCGGTCTTGAGCGGTCGAATTCAGGCGGCTCAGGCGGAACTGTCGGAGCAGATTCGCAGGATCGGTGCCGAGTTCGAAGCCGCTGTCGAAAATTATCACAAGCTGGACAACATATTCCCGGAGGCCGGCCTTGGCGCGATCCAGCAGGCGTAGCCGTAGGCGGGGTGGCAATTCCGTCGGACTGATTGTCGGCGCCATTGCCCTTGGCTTGGTGTCTGTCGCCATTATCGGCGCGTTCGGGTGGCTCAAATACAGGGCAAGCAGCACCGTGGCGGTCGACAAGGCCTCCCTTTGCCCGGTCACCGGCGCGACGTCCGAAACCGCCATCCTGCTTGACGTCACCGATCCCATTTCCGACACGACGGCGCTTGATCTCAAGAACCAGTTTCAGCAAATCGTGGCCAGAGTTCCAGTCGGCGGTGCCATCGATATCTATTCGCTGACCGAGAAGGAAGGCGAGCCGGAGCGTACGTTCCACGGCTGCAATCCGGGCAGCGGCGACCTCGCCGATGAATGGACCAGCAATCCACGACTGATCCAGGACCGTTGGGAAAAGGGCTTTCAAAAGCCCCTCGAGGAAATAGCTGGCAGGCTGGCGTCCGGCAAGGCGGGCGATGCCTCGCCGATTATGGCCGGAATCCAGCGGATCAACCTCGAGGTGTTCTCGAGCCTCCCCGCCGGAACGCCCAGGGCCCTGTTCGTCGCCTCCGACATGATCGAACACACGCCGGCGTTTTCGAACTACCGCGACGGTGTCGCCTATTCGAAATTTCAGAAAAGCGAAGCGCGTGATAAGTTCAGGACATCTCTCGACGGGGTGTCGGTGAAGATCCTCGCGTTTCAGCGTCCAAACCTGAAATTCTCCGCCGAGGAACTGGCCGAATTCTGGAAAGAGTGGATCACAAAGAATAACGGCTACTTCGACGGTTTCATCCGTCTGGAAGGAAAACGCTGATGGCCTCGAGAGAGGTGACAAGATCCGCGATCCGCGACTACGGGCCGCTGGTGCTGTTTGCGCTCACAACCATCGGCGGCATGGTGTTCATCTGGACGGCCAAGCTATGGGGATGGTCGACGGCGGTCGTCACCGTCGTCCCGTTGCTGCTGATGGCGACCTACTTTCTCGCTTCCCTGCTATTGGCGGGCTTCCGGCTGCATAACGAGCAGGCCGGCGACAATCTCTACTACATGGGCTTTCTGTTCACGCTCTCGAGCCTCGGGGTGTCGCTCTATCTATTTGCCGGTGAGACCTCCATCGACACGATCGTGCGAAACTTCGGTATCGCGGTGACGTCGACGATTGCCGGGGTGACGCTCCGGATCCTGTTCAACCAGATGCGTCGCGATCCGTTGGACATCGAGCGCAGTGCCAGGCACGAGCTTGCCGAGATGACCAGGCGCGTCAGAACCGAGCTCGATTCCTCGGCCCGGGAGTTTTCGAACTACCGCAGGGTCAGCAACCAGATGCTGTCGGAGGGGTTCGACGAGATCGCCCGCCAGGCAGAGAAGAACGGCGAAGATATTCGCAAGGCGATCGAATCCCTGTCGAAAGAGGCGATCAAGCCCATTCAAGAGGCGGCGCAGCAGCTTTCGGCCATTATCGAATCCCACAATAAGACCATCAATGACAGCAACAACAACGCGGCGGCGAAACTGACCGAAACCACCGGCCAGCTTTCGACGATCATCGATAAGTTCGGCGGCGCGGTGGAAAGCGTCGGGACACGGCTTGGCGAGATACGTGCCCCGGAAGATGTCATCAAGATCGAACTCACGCCGGTCATCGAGTCCATCAGGGAGATGACCGAGGCCCATTTGAAGCGCATGGAGGCGGATACCGAGCGAGGGCGTTCCTATATCGAGCAGACCAAGGAAGCGCTGCAGCCGCTGCAGACCCTTGAAGAAAAGCTCGACCGTATCGCCAGCGCTCTTGAGAAGCCCCCGACACCGTTGCCGCCTGAAGCAGGCCCGAGCCCGAGCACGTACGCGGACCGTCCTGAGCCGGCCGTTCCGACGGGGGTTTCGGTCTCCGAGGAAACCGCGATCGACTTGGCCAGTCTTGAAGCCTCGCCAGCCAAACCGGTTGAAGTCGATGATAAGCCGCGACCTGCATCAGCGATCGAGCGTAAGAGGTGGTTCAATTGGCAGCGCACATAGCCGAGACCCCGAAGCTCGAGCATAAGGGCTACAATCGCGGCCTCATTCTGGGCCTGACCATGGCCGAATCCATGCTGCTGCTCGTCTTTTGTCTCCTGCTGGTGGCAGCCGCGCTGGTGACTGCCGAAAGGAAAAAGCGATATGAGGCCGAACGGGAGCTGCAGGTCACCGAGCAAAAGCTGGCGGAGCTCAAGAAGGACAATTTCGACGCGACCGCCCGGGTGGTCGAACTTCAGGCCAGGCTTGGAGCCGGCAACCTCTCACCCGTCGATCGGGAGAAGTTCGAGACGGAATGGCGCGAACTGATTTCGGCCCGCCAGGCCGTCGAGCGCTTGCAGAAAAGCGGGGTCGAGATGTCGGAGCTCGAAAAACTGGCCGCGTTGCGGAAAGTCCTGAACGAAAACGGCATAGATCTCGACGCCGCTCCCGCGGAGATCAAAAGGCTTGTCACCGCCAACGCGGCGGCGAAAAGCCCACACGAGTGGCCGCCCATCATCAATCTCAGCGAAGCGGGCGGCTATTATTTCAGGTCAGGCAGCGCCGAGCTGACAAACGAATTTCAGCAGAAACTGGGCACGTCCATCTCCGACCAGATCGCGGATAACCTGTCTCGCTATCAGGTCGACGTCATCGAGGTCATTGGCCATACCGACGAGCAGCCGCTGGCCCGGACAAATTCCAATCTCGACAAAACCTTCATCGATGTCCTGGACAGTAAATTGCCAATCACTGCCCTTGAGCCGGCCGACAACGCCGGTCTGGGACTGGCCCGGGCGATCGCCGTCGCGAATATCCTCAAGGCGAATCCAAAACTGGGGCAAGCAACGGTGCTTCCCATGTCGGCGGCGCAATTGATACTTCCGGGCGATACCGTCACCGTAGGGCAGGCAGGAAATGTCGAGGCCCGGCGACGCATCGAAATCAGGATCCGGAGACGGGCTCAGTCCCTGTCTCCGTGATCAATGGCCCCATTGCGGCGCCCGCCATCCGGCTTTCAGCGCCTGGGCTTCATCACAAAACCAGCGCTCGCCTTTCTTGGTATCGACCTTGGTGCGGTCGTACCAAGGAGACCAAGGCGCATGGTAGATATGGCCGTTCTCGGAGATGTTGCCTTTGATCGGGCAGCCCTTAGGCGCTTGTTGCTCAGCCACGTTCCATCTGTCGGCGCGATAATCCCACGCGGGGATCGTGGAAGCCTGCCAAATCCCCAGGTGCTCGTTGTGGGCCCTTTCCTCGAGTGTGACGTAGTCGGTGGAGTATTTTCGGAATGCCCAGGCGTTGCCCGACGCGACCATTTCGGCATTGATCTCACGCTTTCCGACACGACATACACCCAGCTGTCGTTGATAGATGTCCACTCCGCGATCATCGCAGACGACGTCTCCCGATGCCACCAGTTCCTCCATCGCCGCGATGGCGACCTTGCCGCAGGGCCAATCCCGTCCGGAGAGAGAAGCGCATTTCTGTCCGGCCTCGGGTGCGTCGATTCCGTCGAGCCGAACCGTGATTTGGTCAACAAGGATGGTGTCCCCGTCTATGACCCGCACCGTGGCCGCCGTCGATTCCAGTGGGAATGCCCCGATCGCGAATAGGATGATGACGATCATCCAGCCCGTGTGTCTGAACTTCGTGTTCGCCAATAAGGAGTTGCCTTCTCTGTTCTTCAAAAACGCGTCGCGAGGCGCCCACTTCCTAATTCGCACGCGAAACCCTCATGCCGGCTTAACGCGGGTTTGCCTTCCCGGGAAAGATCAGGAATTCTCCGAGCGTGGCCGATATTTACGCAATGCGAGACATCGCCCATCCCGCTTCAACTCGCGGCGCGACAACGTGAGAACGGGCTCGTTATCCGAGGAAGCCCGTGAAGGGCAAATCCACACCCGCTTGTCACATTGTCCTTGAGCGCGATTTTTTCAGATCCCCGACCCGTCGAGGTTCCGGTCATCGTCGCCCTCCCAGGGTGGGGGTATCGACGTGCGACCAAGGTTGGCCGAAGGCATTGGCATCCAACATTTCAGTTCCGGATCGGCGTATTCGATGATCTGCCCCGGCGAGGAGTCGGATGCCCGCCAGCCTTCTCCCGCGAACTGATCGCCATTCGACCAGTACGCGAGATCGACCTCCGCCGGCCCCTGCTCGGATGGCCGGATCGTGACCAGGATCCGACTACCGTCTTTCGGTGCGCTTGCCATATGGCGCCAACGGTCTGCCTCGTCCATCGTTTCTTCCTCCTGCCTCGCTACAGGAGAATGTCACCTCCCCATCGAAAACGGTCAACTGAAACTTTGCCGAAGCGAGCCATTGACCTGTATGGAAAACAGCGGCCGATCCCGTCGCGGAAACGGGCATTGCCGAGGCCGGAGCAAGGCGACATCGCTGGAGGGTTCGGCGACGCGATTTTGGAGAACGCATCGGATTGCCGTTTTCATGCTCACCGCTGTCGCGGCGACATTGTTCCCCGTTCCACGGATAAGCTGCTGTCGCGCTTCACCATCGCCGCGGCATCCTTGGATCGGATGCCGCGCGAGCGATGTTGGCGACACGTCGTCAGCCCACGGGTGCGAGTGTGGTCGGTTTGAGCTGACGACGTCGGCACGCGTCGAAACGAGGACCAGCCGATGACCCGGCGGCCCTTTCTTCCGAGGCAAGCGACAGCAGCCGCCTTAACCGTGCTTAGCCAAAGAACGCGCGCAGTTGAGCGAAAAACCCACTTGGTTTGGAACCTGACATCTTTCGCAAACGGCGAGCGACGACTGCCGCGCTGACGCGTTCACCGAAATGGCAGAAGCACACGAGATCATGCAATTGCTCGTCGCTGAGTTCGAAGAACCGTTTGGCTTCTCCATAGCTGTCATTTTCCATTCCCGCCGCCCGCAGAATGGGATCAGCGAACGCGACGGAGATGGGCGTGCCGTCATCGCGCAGGGCAAGCCGATCTGAAATCGGCTGATATTCGGTTTCGTGAAGTGTCTTGAGAAACGGTCTGGGGCTGCGTTCGAGACTTTCGGCCCACCGTTCAAGCCGTTCGCGCCGCGTTATTTCGAGGCGCTTGCAGGTCGGGCTGACCGTTGCGATGGTTTTCAACTGATCGAGTGCGTACTGTTCCATTTCGGCCTCCTATCTCCGGAAAAATAGATGGTCCGCCTCCCGAAAACAGCGTCGCTCAGGTCGCGGCCGATGTCCAATCACGATTGAAAACGGACATGTCGTTGACGTTTCCGTAATCACTGGAGGCGCCTTTTACTTGCGGGGCGGCTCTTTTCTCATAGGGTTTCCGCGCCATGTCATGCCAAGGCAACCAGGCAGTGTTCGGTATGGACGAAATTTTCGAGCAGCTTCTGCACCTTTCTGGACGCACAGAGACGCTCATTGCCGTCTACGATGGTCATGACCGGCTGCGGTACGCCAACAGCGCCTTTCGTTCTGTCTATTTCATCGAGCCCGATGAAACTCCACTCTGGCCTGATCTCATGCGGCGCAATTTCGAGCTCGCGCGAGACACTGTCATTCGGACGAGCAATTTCGACGAGTGGCTGCGCTCGACGCAGTCACGCCGCGGCAAGATCGGCTATCGAGCTTTCGAGACGGACCTGTGCGATGGCCGGTGGTTTTGGATGACCGAGGCGGTCCAGAAGAACGGTTGGATGTTGTGCATTGCGAGCGACATCACCAGTTTACGAGTACATGGCAGGACTGTCCGGCAGGATCGGGACCAGGCGATCAAAGCTTCTTACACCGACGAACTCACGGGTGTCGCCAACCGCCGCTTTGTGATGGCACGCGTCGACGACATGCTGACAGCCGCCCGGCACGGAAACAACGGATGCCTTGCCGTATTCGACATCGACAATTTCAAGCACATCAACGATAGGCTTGGTCACCATGCCGGAGATGTCGTCCTGCGCGATTTTGCTCATCGCATTCATCAGAATGTTCGCCGCAACGATTGTTTTGGACGGATCGGCGGAGAAGAGTTCCTTCTCGTGATGCCGGCAACCGGGCCGGAAGACGCCATTGCCGTGGTCGAGTGCATGCTGACGGTGATCCGCTTCTCCCGGCCTCTGCCTGAATCACCCGACTTCAGCTACACCTGCTCCGCCGGTATCGCCGCTTGCGCCTCGTCAGACAGCGCTTCAGAGCTTTATCGACGCGCCGATCAAGCGCTCTACGCTGCCAAGTTGAGCGGACGGGACAGGGTGCGCGCGGCGTAGGGACATGGGCTACGCTTGAAGCTCCGTTTGGCCTGTCTTGCGCGTCAGTCGCTCGGCCGGGGCAATGGCGATCGTCGGGCCGGCCGAGCAAGCCATCGCCGTCGCGTGCAGCCGCGACGCGAGCGATGTGATCCCCTCGCGGATTTGCCATGTCCGCCTGCGTCAAAACCTCCCACCTAGACTTCGGCCTTTTGGTCCTGCCAGGCTCGCGCCGCCGGCAACGGCTTTGCCGTCCTCCACTGCGTTGCGGCCCTGCGGGTGCAGGCAGCGCTTGCAGCCCGGCTTTCGGACCGCCGTAGCAGGTCGCGATGGCCGCGACCTCGAAACGGAGGTTCCAACATGAGCAGGCAACAATCCAATCAACGATCCGATATCCACAGCCGCATCACCAACACGATCATCGCCGATCTCGAACAGGGCGTGCGGCCATGGACCAAACCCTGGACGACGGGACATGCGGCAAGTCGGGTCGGCCGGCCACTGCGCCACAACGGCCAACCCTACACCGGGATCAACGTCCTGCTGCTGTGGTCGCAAGCCATCGCCCGCGGCTTTGCCTCATCTCGCTGGATGACCTTTCGTCAGGCCATCGAACTCGGCGGCGCCGTTCGCAAGGGCGAAACCGGCACGACCGTGGTCTTTGCCAGTTCGTTCATCCGCACCGAGACGACAGACACGGGGACCGAGATCGAACAGGATGTTCCATTCCTCAAGGCCTACACGGTGTTCAACACCGATCAGATCGCCGGTCTTAACGGCCGCTTTGACGACGGCGCACCTCACCAGGATCCGATGAGCCGCATCGGCGATGCCGGCCGCTTTTTTGCCAATACGGGGGCACTGATCCGCCACGGTGGGTCGGCTGCCTATTATGCCGCTCAGCGTGATTACATCCAGATGCCATGCCTGGATGCCTTCAGGGACGATGCGTCTTACGTCGCCATCCTCAGCCACGAGATGACGCACTGGACCGCCGCACCGCAACGGCTTGATCGCGATCTCAGCCGCTACGCGAAAGACCGGAGCGAACGCGCCCGCGAAGAGCTGATTGCCGAACTCGGCAGCGCGTTTCTCTGCGCCGATCTCGGCATCGTTCCAGAGCTTGAACCGCGTCCCGACCACGCCAGCTATCTCGATAGCTGGCTGAAGGTTCTGGCCAACGACAAGCGCGCCATCTTCTCGGCGGCAGCGCATGCGCAGCGGGCCGTCGATTACCTGCATTCCTTGCAGCCGGAGCTCGACGAGGAGGAGGCGGCGTAAGCCGTCTCTTCCTTCACTCAGGCATGAGAGACGCGGATGTCGATCACTGCAGCGGAAGGTAGCCTCGCCACCGCTTCCTGTGCAATAGGGTGAGCAGGAGATCGACGGCTTTTGCCTCGCTATCGAAGACATGGATCTTCTGCTGCCCGCGACTGCCGATGCGTCCCCAGCTGCGCACCAGCGAGGTCTCGCCGAAGAGGTTCGGCTCGATCGACAGCGCATAAAAGCGCGCCATGTTCTTCGATGGATCGATTCGTTCGATGTAGAGACGATAGGGCTGAACTGTCATGTCGGCAGAATCGCAAAGAACGGTTCACTGCGTCCAACGACATTTGTGAATCGATGAGGCCCGATCGATTCATCGGGGTGATGGGACCGCCTGACTCATCGCTCCTGCCTGGCGAACAATCCGGCGAATTTCGGGTCCGAATAATAGCGCGACTTCATCGCAACGATCGGCAGGCGTCAGCAGCGGGCGGGCGACACGCTGCTCGGCAATTTCCGACACAGTGCCGCCGCGTGTTGAACACCACGGTCTACTGGCCAGGCAAATTGGAGGCGGCCCTATCCGTTGAGGTTAAGGAAGGCCTGGCGATGATCTCTAAACATATCGTTTGCTCTAATATGATCCGTAAACAGATCTATTTCGTTGACAACGGGACAAGAAGATATCTATACGTATCAGGGCAATGTCGAATGAAACGCGCAGGTATCATCATGACCCCAGATTCGGCGGCTTTGCTCGAAATCGGGCGGTTATTGAAGAAGGCACGACAGGCCTCGGCAATGACCCAGGAACAGGTCGCCGATTTGGCTGGCATTTCGCGCCCTCGTTATCGCGACATCGAGACGGGGGTCGCCGCGGCTCGCGCGACGACTTTGCTGAATGTCGCCCGCGCGCTCGGCCTGGAAATGATGATGATCCCCCAAGCAATGGTTCCCGCGGTCGAGGCCTTGCTGCGCCCACATGACGACGATGATCTCCCGGCTTTCATCTCCCGCCCCGACGATAACGATCATGGCTAAAATGTTTCAGGCTCCCAACGCCATTCCTTCGCTTGAGGTGCTGCTGAACGATCTGAAGGTCGGCACACTCGTCAGGACGCCTGGAGATTTCAATGCGTTCAGCTTCGATGAAGCTTATCGCGCGACGGGTGGGTTCCCAGTCCTTAGCCTGTCATTCCGGGCGGCGACGGGAGGGTTGCGCAAGGATCCCAAGCCAATTGCCGGCGCCTTGCCGGCGTTCTTCGCCAATCTTCTTCCTGAGGACAAATTGCGCGAGGCGATGGAAAAGCACCACGCAGGTCATGTGCGCGCGGGCAACGATTTTGATCTACTGGCCGCACTCGGTCAGGACCTGCCGGGCGCTGTCCGCGTTGTACCGAGCGGTGGCACGACGGCGGTGATCGAGGACGCGTCGAGGGGCAAGCCGAAAGCCCGGTTTTCACTCGCGGGTGTGCAGATGAAACTCTCGGTGATGAAGAACACTGGCAGGGGTGGTGGCCTAACCTTGCCGATGGGTGACGAGCAGGGCCACTACATCGCAAAGTTTCCTTCGACATCGTTTCCTGGTGTCTCTGAAAACGAGTACGCCAACCTTGCATTGGCTGCAGCGATCGGCATGGAAGTGCCAGAACGCGAGCTTGTCGAGAAGTCCGATTTCGAAGGGATTCCCGAGGAGTTCGACACGCTGTCGGACGGAAAGGTCCTCCTGGTCAAACGCTTCGATCGGGGCGCCGGCGCCGAACGCATCCATATCGAGGATTTCGCCCAGGTCTTCGGCATTTATCCCTCGCGCAAATACGAGGCCGCGGCATACCACGATATAGCCTCCGCCCTCGGTGTCGCCATCTCGCCGACGGCCGCCCTCGAGTTCGTACGCCGTCTGGCCTTCACGGCAATAACCGGCAATGGCGACATGCACCTCAAAAACTGGTCGCTGATCTATCGTGGCAATGGCGACAAGCCGGAGCTCGCGCCGATCTACGATGTCCTGTCGACCGTGCCCTATATTCCCGCCGACGCGATGGCGCTGTCGCTCGGCGGCGAGCGCTCCTTCAAGGCGCTCGTCGCGCAGCGATGGAAGATCTTCGCCAACCGCGCGAGGCTGCCGGAGCCGGCTGTGCTCAAGGCGGTCATCGATGTCGTTGAACGCGTCAACAGGCATTGGTGGAGCCTTCCGGAACGGGCCGTCGTCCCGGGAAAAGTGCTCGAGCGGATCGATGAGCACGTGAAGGTGATGACGCCGGTACTCAGCAGTTGCGCCAATCAATGAGGCTGGAATCACAAGCACGCTGTCATGACGGATCTTCCGCTGCCGCGACTGCGAATGCGTCCAAGACGCGCGCCGATCGGTTCATCGGGGTGATGTGAACCGCCTGGTTCATCTCTCCTGCCTTATCTGTCCTGCTTGCCAAACAATCCGACGAATTCCGGATCGGCATAATAGCGCAACTTCGTCGCAACGATCGGCCGCTGGCCGGCAGGCCACTGCCCGCCTTGGTGAGCGGCGCAATCTCTCTTCGGCCGGCAAAGCGCGCAGACCCATGCGTATCGTCCATCGCCGATCCAAAATGCGTGATCAAGGGAACCGACAACAATCGTATGAGCAGCACGACGGCAAAAAGAATGACCACCCAATCGCCGATATGCCAGATGACGTCACCCCTGTGGCCGGCGAGCATCACGCGTCTGAGGTAGTCGATCCCGAAGTAGACGGTGAAGACGACAAGCAAATAGCCAAATGCACCCATGACAACCGACTTGGCATATCGCAGCGGAAAGGTGATGAACGCGACGATCGCCCAGAGCGGATCACGGGCCGCCATGCGCATCATGTTTGCGAAGGCAATCTTGATCTTGATGGCATGGATCATCATACCGCACTCCCACTGCCGATATTGCCGATAGTCGGCTCATTTGCCTGCGGCTTCAGCAGATCGTCGAACAGATCCCGGTCGCCATCGCGGGTGAGGAACTTTGGCAGTTCCGATCTGAGCCAGGCTGCCAGTCCTCCGCCGATCTGCACCTCGCGATCATTCTCCAGCCGATGCAGCACAAGTGCGCCGATCAACACCTTGCGGCGCGTATCGATGGCGCGTTCCTGTTTGCCGAGCCGGATCTGCAATGTCTTTCGCTGGGCTTCCAGCTGGGCCAGCCGCTCGCCGATGGTTTTGCGTACCACTGTCATTGTCTCCCTTCACGTCGATGAGCGATTGAACCCGCGCCATCAGGACAATGACCGCACACGATCGCATGCGCAGATGCTGCGACGATGGGTGGCATGTCGGCTACCCGCAAATCTGCGCGTGGAAGCGACCGGCTGAACGGCTTACGAGGTCATCGGGCGATTGCCGCGTGCTCCCACCAGTGCCCGAAGGCGCGAAGCGACGAAGGCACAAGGGCGCACTTACGAGTTGCGGGGCAACTCAAAGCGCGGGCCGGCGGCCCGCTAACAAGGGGGACAAGCGATGGCGATCTATCATCTCAGCATGAAGCCGATCGCCCGCAGCGCTGGCCGCAGCGCTGTCGCGTCCGCCGCCTATCGCGCCGCCGAGCGGCTGACCAACGAGCGCGATGGGCTGACCCATGATTTTAGCAACAGGACAGGTGTCGAGCATGCCGAGATCGTCCTGCCGGCTCAGTCTTCCGCCTATTGGGCGATGAAGCGATCGGCCTTGTGGAATGCCGCCGAGCGTGCCGAGAAACGCAGTGACGCCCGGATTGCCCGGGAATTCGAAATCGCCCTGCCACACGAATTGAGTTCCGATCAACGCCTGGTGCTGACGCGGGCCTTTGCCGAAGATCTCGCCAACCGCTATGGCGCTGCCGTCGACTTCGCGATCCATCGGCCGGGCGGGGGCGGAGATATCCGCAACAGCCATGCGCATCTGATGATGACGACGCGCCAGCTGAGGGAAACCGGTCTTGGCGACAAGACGCTGCTCGAGCGGGAGAACAGATGGCTTCTCGCCAATCACCTGCCGCCATCGCAGCTGCAGCTGAAGGATCTCAGACAGGCGTGGGAGCATCTTGCCAACACGCACCTTGAGAGGGCCGGCCTCGATATCCGCATCGATCATCGCTCGCATCTGGAGGCCGGGATCACGATCGAGCCGAGCGAACATGTCGGTGTACATGCCACTCAGATCAATCGGCAGGGTGGGGCAGTCTCGCGCGTCCGCATCTCACCGCAATCGGCCGAGCGAAATGCCGAGACCATCCGGAGGCGCCCCGAAGAGATATTGAAGCTCATCACCAACGAGAAAAGCGTCTTCAACCGCTATGACATTGCCAGGGCTCTGCATCGCACTATCAACGACGATGCGCAGACATTCCAGAACGCCTTTGCATCGGTCATGGCGTCGAAAGCCCTCGTCGAGCTGAAGCCCGACAGTTCAAGCGTTCGCGGCCGCGATGGAGAGGCACGCTATTCGACGGTCGAGATGGTGGCAATCGAGGGCGCGATGGCAACAGCCACTGTTGCGATGAAGACGCGCCAAAACCACGCTGTGGCGAAGCGCTATGTCGATGCTGCTATCGCCGATCAGGACAGATCGATCCAGGCGGGAAATCCTTCACCGGGGCAGGGACTGTCGGCGGAACAGCGCCAGGCGATCGAGCATGTCACAGGGCCAGCTCAGATCGCCGTGGTGATCGGCTTTGCCGGTGCCGGCAAGAGCACGATGCTGGCGGCTGCCCGGCACGCCTGGGAAGCGCAGGGCTATCGCGTTCACGGCGCGGCATTGGCCGGCAAGGCGGCGGAAGGCCTGGAGCAATCGTCGGGGATCTCAAGTCGCACCTTGGCGTCCTGGGAATACTCCTGGCAAGCTGATCGTGGTCGGCTGAATGCCCGCGATGTCTTCGTCATCGACGAGGGCGGCATGGTCGGCAGCCGGCAGCTCGCCCGCTTCGTCGACGAGGTCAAACGGGCCGGCGCCAAGCTCGTCCTGGTCGGCGATCATGAACAGCTTCAGGCGATCGGAGCGGGCGCGCCGTTTCGGGCGATCGCCGAAGCCGTCGGTCATGCGCAGCTTTCGGAAGTGCGACGGCAAAGAACTGATTGGCAAAAGCAGGCATCGATCGACTTTGCCTCGCATCGGACTGCCGACGGGCTTGCTGCCTACCAAGCACATGGCAACATCCAGCTGAAAGCAAACCGCGACGACGTGCTGAAGGCGATCATTGCCGATTACGTCGCTGACCGATCGGCCAATCCCAACGACACGCGCATTGCCATGGCCCATCGACGCGACGACGTCCGTGCCATCAATGCCGGCATTCGTGCTCGGTTGCAGGAGCGCGGTGAGCTGGCAACGGGCAGCAACCCGTCTGACGATAAAGGTGAGGAACTCACCTACCAGACCAACAATGGGAAGCGATCCTTCGCACGCGGCGATCGCATCGTCTTCCTGGAGAACGATCGTGATCTCGCCGTCAAGAATGGCATGTTGGGCGAGGTGATCGCCGTCCAACCGGACGCAATACAGGTTCGGCTTGACGGCAAGGCGCAGACGCAAGATGGACAACGCCAGGTGACCGTACCGGTCAATCGTTACCAATCCTTTGACCACGGCTACGCGACGACGATCCACAAGACGCAAGGCGCTACCGTCGACCGGAGTTTTGTCCTGGCTTCGACGACGATGGACCGGCATCTGACCTACGTGGCGATGACCCGTCATCGCGAGGAGGTGCAGCTCTATGCCAGCCTCGATGCGTTCAAGACTGTGCGCGCCCTGACAGAGACACTGAGCCGCTCAGGCTTGAAGGAGACGACGCTCGACTATACCCATGACTTTGCCAATCGGCGCGGCATGGAGGATCGCCGGGGGCAGGGCGAGAGTGATGTCGCCCCGGCTGCGATCACCAGGGAGGCAGAGCGCATCCCGGACACGGCGGTTCCCAAGCCACTGCAAGAGCCTACACCGCTCGCAGCCCGCAGCATCGCCGATGGCGGCTCTTCGCACCAGGATCCCACTGGCGATGAACGTCGCGATGAACGCGACGATGAACGCCGCGTGCTCGTTGCGGCGGTTAAGACCTATGCGATGAGCGTCGAAGCGGTTGGTCGGTCAAGGGCAATGCCGGCATTCGAACGAGATTGGGCCGCGGCAAAGCAGCTTGCGCCGCAGGTGTTCAACGACGCGCCAGCGGCAATGGACGTGTTGCGCGGCCGCATCCTGGATGAGAATGCAGATCCGGTCGCGCTCGCCAGTCAACTCAGCACTTTGCCCGAGACGATCGGTGCGCTGGCCGGCAAGACCGGCCTGTTCGGAGACAACGCCGAACGCAAACAAGCGCTTTCCCGGATCGATGCGCTGGCTTCACATGTTCGCCAATCCGCCAACAGCTGGCAGCGTCGCCTTGAGGCTGAATGCGGCTCGGAGCGCTGGAAGCGGGAAAAGCAGGACGTCGTCGAGGTTCTGGGGCCGAGCCGCCGGAGTGAGGCGCTGTTGCGCAATCTCGATGATCTGCCTTATACGGACAAGGCAAAGTTCGTCGAGCGACTGGCCGGGACACCGGAGGGGCGTCGAGCGCTTGCCGAGGCAAAGGACATCGTGACTGCGATCGAAATGCGCTTCGGTCGCGCCGATCCCGCAGATCTCGCGGATCAGCTGAAGCGAGTGGGACCGGATCGGGATGGTGACGTCGAGCGGATCCGCCAGGTTGCCCGCCTTGCCGACCGCGGTCATCGTGCGGAGCTCACCCAGCAGATGGAGTTGAAGCGGTCGCTTTCGCGGGGCAAGAGCTTGGGGCTTGGGATGTAGATACAGGCGATTGGCTGCAATAAGTCGAGGATCGACGGAAGATAATCATGCACGGAATGCGGGGCTTGGCTATCGGCCTGCCTCTGTCATTCCTTTGTCCTTCACACAATAAAATTCAATCAACTGCTCCGAGGTCATTGGCCGTGCCAGAGCGTAACCTTGCAATATATGGCAACCGAGATCCTTCAGGATCTTCGCATGGTCCATTGTCTCCACGCCCTCTGCAACGATGTCGATGTTCTGCGATCGGCCGATTTCGATAATGGAGGAGACCAGGCGGCGCTGAGATGGAGACGCGACAATCGGCTTGATAATTTCGCGATCGATCTTCAGTCGTCGCGGCTCAAATCGAAGCAAACTGACAATGCTGGCATGTTCGGTGCCGAAGTCATCGATCTCGATTTCGATGCCAAGCTTTTTGACGGCTGGAATGATCTCTTTGAGAACAGGTTGAAGATCATTGAAGGAGATTGTCTCGAGCAGCTCGAAACACAGGCGACCTTTCGCTATGGGAAGTTCGGACAGCTCGGCAAGCAGATTTGGCTGCGCCAATCGACGCGCTGAAATGTTGACAGAGACACGTGGAATTTGCATTCCCAGACTGTCCCATCTTGTCAGCTCGAATAGGGCCTTTTGCAGGATCAGCCTATCCATGTCGCCGGTGCGCCCCAGTTTTTCCGCAACGTCCAGAAATTTGTCCGGGGCGAGCAGACCTTTTTGCGGGTGATCCCAACGGGCAAGTGTCTCGACGCCGGCAAGGTCCAACGTATTTGCATCGAACTGCGGTTGAAAGAACGCAACGAGTTCATCGCGATCTAGCGCTTGCTTGAATTCGTCCGCCAATTCTTTCGAGTGGATCGCGGCGCTGCGAAGCTCTTCCGTAAAAACCGCCGCGCGGCCGCGACCCGCCTTCTTTGCCTCGTACAAAGCCAAATCGGCATTGAGAAGCAATTGGCCGAGGTCCGGACCGAGAGCACGTTCAGTCTCCCAGGCGACGCCAACGCTTGCACCGACAACACACGCCGCATCGTCGATGATGAGGGGCTGATCGAGCGTATCGACAATTTGTCGTGCCAATGCGGTTGCCTTCGGCTCCGGATCGGCACTCCAACTGGCGAAGATGAACTCATCTCCACCGATCCGAGCCGCTACGTCGTTTGGACCAACCAAATCGGCAAGGCGAGAAGCCGTTGCTTGCAAGACCGCGTCACCGCCAGCATGCCCTCTCGTGTCGTTGATCTCCTTAAATCGATCCAGGTCGATGTGAATGAATATCAGATAATCTTGTGGACGGGGTCTCGGCGGTTGCGAGATCATCCGGTCGACAAATCGTCGATTGGGAAGCCCCGTCAATGCGTCATGCAATGAGAGATGCTCCAGCCTCTGTCGTGCTCGAACGAGCTTTTTCTTGTGAAGGCGAAGCTTTTCGATCGTTCTTTGGCGTGATCCGGTCAGAAAGCCGATCCAGACAATCGGTGCAACGACACATAATGCCAACAGGCTGGCGTAGAACTCAAAAATACCGATCCCATTATTTTGGCCCCATCGCGGTCTTGGGAGTGCGGCGAGGGTCCATCGGCCATAAACCATGTCAACGGATGTCTGAACCGGTTTGCTTGAAAAAGTTGCCAGGCTGCCGAAAAAAACCTGTTTGGGCGAATTCGGCTCCGGTACGGTGCTGATGGCGATCTCAAGCTCGGTCGAAGCAAGGCCACTTTCCTGGTAAAGCTTCGGTATGTCGACTATTCCGGAAAGCAGGCCCCAAAAGACCTGGCTTGTTCCGTTATTGATGTAGACCGGGCACCTGACGACAAAAGCGGTTCCACCTTGGACAAGCTCCACTGGGCCTGTCAGAACGATATTGTGGGTGTTGCGCGCCAGCATCGCGGCAGCCCGTTGCTTCTCATTGTTTCGGTAGTCGAGCCCGATGGCCTTTTCGTTTCCGTTCTCCGGATAAACCCAGCTGACCACCATGTCGGGCGCGGCAGCGAAGCTTCGCAATTGCGAATCGGGTTGCAGGATCTGCGCGGCAAGTTTGGAAAATCCGTTTTGGCCCATCTCTGGATTGACTGCGATGCCGGCCGCCAGCCCCTGCAACAGCTTCACATTGCTATTGAGGTTCGTCTGAAGCCGGGAGGATATGGTAGCAAGCTCGCCGGCAACGATCGAGCGCTCATCGGCAAGCGATCGCTCCAGCCGCCAGTTCGTTGCTACCCAAACGACGATTGCTGCAATAATTGCGGCAAATATTGCGGGAGCGAATGCGCTGGTATGACTTACTGCAGAGCGAGCGAGATTTCTTCGAAACTTCATCGGGTTGCCGGCGTGGATGACAGACCCTCATCCTTGCACGGTTTCTTTAAGGCAACGCTAAACTTGCCAGCGTCCTATAGAGGGAAGCTGCCTATTCGTGCTGGATCCGGTTAACAGACGTAGCATTGCCCGCATCTCCCCGCGCCGCTCACTGTGCCGGGCTGAAATCGGCGGCAAGGACCGCGTCCTTCAGCGCCCGCGAATACTCATGCTGGGGATCATCCAGCACGGCCCGCGCCTGTCCGCGTTCGACGATTTCGCCTTTGCGCATGATGATGATGTTGTCGCTGATGTAATAGGCGGTGGCGAGGTCGTGGGTGATGTAGACGATCGAAAGACCGAGCTCGTTTTTCAGACGGCCAAAGAGATTGACGATCGCCATGCGCAGCGATGCGTCGACCATCGATACCGGTTCATCGGCCACCAGCAGCCGGGGTTGCGGGATCAGCGCCCGGGCGATGGCGACGCGCTGAAGCTGGCCGCCCGACAATTCGTGGGGGAACCGGCCTTTCACTTCTTCCAAAGTCAGGCCGACATGGACCAAGGCGGCATCCGCCATCTTCTCCGCCTGCTCTCGGTCCGGCCGATTTCCCGAGAATGAAAAATTGCGGGCGGTCTCGAAGAGATAACGGTCGACACGTTTCAGCGGATTGAAGGCTTCGAAGGGGTTCTGCAGAACCGGCTGGACCTCTTTCATGAAAGCCTTGCGTTCGGATCGACTATGGATGGCGACGGTCCTGCCGCTGAATTGAAGCTCGCCTTCCGTTGGTTCGGTCTGGCCGAGGATCATCGCCGCGACCGTCGATTTTCCCGAGCCGGATTCTCCAACGATCGACAGGATCTCCGGCTCCGCTCCCAATTCGAAGCTGACGTCCTTGACCGCCGTGATCAGCCGCCGGCCGAGCATGCCGCCCTGCCGGTAGACCTTCGTGACGTGCGAGAGGCTAAGAAGAGCGCTCAAACCTGATCTCCCGTAACGGCAAAACACGCCACGCGCCGCTGCGGCTCGACAGTGACGAGCGGCGGAACCTTCTGCGAGCAGATCTCCATGCGCTTGGGACAGCGCGGATGAAACCGGCAGCCTTCCGGCGGCATGGCGAGGTTAGGCGGACGCCCCTCCAGCGAAGGGCGGGCCGTCGCATCGCCGATGCGCGGCAGGCTGCCGACGAGGTGCTGCGTATAGGGGTGGAGCGGTTTGTTGAAGAGTTTGGCGGTCGGCGCTTCCTCGACAAGACGCCCGGCATAGACAATGCCGATGCGGTCGGAGACCGTCGCGTGAACCCCCATATCATGGGTGACGAACAGGAAGGACGAGCCCATCTCGCGCTGGATCTCGCGGATCATCGACAGCACGTCGCGCTGAACGATGACGTCGAGCGCGGTCGTCGGTTCGTCGGCGATGATGAATTCCGGCGTCAGGATGGTGGCCAGCGCAATGGTCATGCGCTGGCGCATGCCGCCGGAGAGTTCGTGGGGATAGGCATCGAGCAGATGCGGATCCAGCTTCAGCCGCTGCAGATGGGTGGCGACCCTTTCGAGAAAGACCGGGCCGCTGACCTTCATGTGGCGAAAGGCGAAATCGGTGAAGGAATGACGGATCCGGCGCACCGGATTGAGCACATTCATCGAGCCCTGCATGATATAGGACAGATGCTTCCAGCGCAGCGCCAGCCGATCCTCCGGCTTCATCGCATAGATATCCTGGGTGCCGCCGTCGAAATGGAATGTCACTTTCCCGGACACGACCCTCAGCGGCGGCCGGATCGCGCCGGCAATGGTCTTGATCAAGGTCGTCTTGCCGCTGCTCGATTCACCGGCGACGCCATAGACCTCGCCGCGGGCGATGGTCAGGCTGATATCGTCGACGGCGCGCACCTCGCGATCGACGCCGTAGAGGAAGGCACGGTAATAGGCTTTCAGATTCTCAATTTCGACCAAAGGATCCATACTAACTTCCCATCCGGTTCAGCCGGCTGCGCGGATCGTTGTATTCGTTCATCGACATGGACAGCAGGAAGAGCGCCAGGAAGAGGACGACGATGACGGCGACGGGGGCGGCCACCCACCACCATATGCCTGATATCAGCGCCGAATGCGCATTGGCCCAATAGATCATCATGCCCATGGTCGGCGTCTCGATATCGGTGAAGCCGAGCACCGACAGGGTGATCTCCATGCCGATCGACCAGATCATGTTGTTCATCGTGGTGGCAAAGACGATCGGCAGAACATAGGGCAGGTGCTCCTCGACGAGGATCTTGCGCATGCTCATGCCGGAATAGACGCTCTGGGTGGTGAAGGATCTCGTCTTCAGGCTGATCGCCACCGAACGGATGAGGCGTGCATCATAGGACCAGCCGAGCGCGGCCATGATGAGGATCAGCGCCGTCCAGGTCATGCTGTCCTTCAGCACGAAGTAGAACAGGATCAGCAGCGGAAATTGCGGGATGACCATGACGCTGTCGTTGATGGCCATCAGCACCCGGTCGACCGCGCCGCCGGCATAGCCGGCGACGAGGCCGACGACCAGCGAGATGATGCGTGAAATGAAGGCGACGCCGATGCCAAAAAACAGGGTGTTCCTGAGCGCGGTTGTCAGCTGCCAGAAAACGTCCTGGCCGCGCGACGTCGTGCCGAGCCAATATTCTCCATCGGGCGGCATATCGGGCGGCAGAAGATAGATGTCGGTCGCGCCGTAAGGCGAGAAATAGGACACCACTATCAATGCGACGATGACGGCAAAGAGCAGCAGGCCGCAGAGGAATTCCATATTCTGGCGCGCGAGGTCGCGGACGATCGTAAACATGCTCTATTCCACCTTGATGCGCGGGTCGATCAGCGGGCTCAGAATGTCGATGATGAAGACGGCGGCGGCGACGCCGACGATCGACAATGCGCTGAGGCCGAGCACCAGGCTATAGTCGCCGGCATGCACCGCTTCGATCAGCAGGTTGCCAATGCCCGGATAGCCGAAGACGATTTCGGTGATGACCGTGCCGTTGAAGATCGCGCCGAGCGACATGGCAAGCCCGGTGAACTGCGGCACCATGGCATTGCGGGCGATGTAGGAGCGCAGGATCTTTCGCTTCGGAACGCCGCCAAGCTCGGCGAAGACGACGTAATCCTCGGTGATGATGTTGGAAACGAGCGCGCGCATCCCGATCAGCCAGCTGCCGGCACCGACCATGATCAGCGACAAGGCCGGTAGGATCGAGTGTTTCAGGATATCGAAGACCAGGGCAAAGGAGAGGTCCAGATTGGCGTTCATCTCGTAGCCGCCATTGATCGGCAGCACCGGCCAGAGATAGCCGAACACAATCAGAAGCACGAAGGCGAGGATGTAATAGGGAATGGGAAGCAGGGCGATGAAGACGAGGCTGACGGCCTTCAGCACCATGTCCTTGCGGTAATAGCCGGCGAGCGCGCCGATCGCATTGCCGAGCACGAAGGTGATCAGCGTCGATACCGTCATCAGTCCGATTGTCCAGGGCAGGGATCGCAGGATGATGGTGGAAACGGGCGTGGGGAAAGCCGATAGCGAGGGACCGAGATCACCGGTCGCAAGCCGCAGCCAGAAATGCAGGTATTGCTGCCAGATCGAGCCCTCCATGCCGTAAAGCTCGCGAAGCGACTGGCGCATCAGTTCGATCGCATTCGGATCGGACTGCCCCATCTGGGTGATGGCGCCTATGCTTTCTTCGACCGGATCGATCGGGGTCAGGTGGGTGACGAAGAATGTGATGGTCACGCCAAGAAATACAACGAGCAGAAACTGACCGAACCGCTTCAGCACAAAGATCAGATAGGACGTCATAGGGCGGTGGTTCCTCTCTGGTTCCCTTCATCAAGTGGAAAGGATCGACGGACATGCCACATGCCCGTCGATTAGGGGGCCGGCGCGCAACACTCGCGCCGGCGTTGGGAGGATTATTTCGGTTGTGCCGGCTTCAGCTTGACCATCATCAGCCTGGAGTTGGCCCAATTCGGCACCGGATCGGTATAGGGATCAGCGATCGTCGGATAACCGGTCCAATAGGTCGTATCCATCGAGGTGAAGACGTTATACGACATCAGCGGGATCGTCGGCATTTCGCGGGCGACCAGCTTCAGATAATCCTTGCCGAGCTCGACGCCCTTCGGATCGTCGGCGCTGATGCCTCGAATGCTTTCGATGATCTTGTCGAGCTCCGGATTGCTCCAGCGCTGCCAGTTGCGCGGCGGCTGATTGTCACCCTTCTTGGCCACGAACTGCGAATGCCAGCTGTCCAGGAAGAACGACAGGTCGGGATCGCCGCCCCAGGTCTCGACGCTCCAGGCGATCGCAACCTGGAAATCGCCGGGCTGTAGCGCCGTCTGCCAAAGTTTCGCGGCCGGCACGGCTTTGGCGTCGATGCCGAATGCGGCCCATTGCTGTGCGATCAACGTCCCGGCGCGGGTGAAGACCGAGCGTGTGTCGCCTTCCACCGTCATCCGGATCTTGAAGGGCTGTCCATCAGGGGTCAGCCATTTGCCGCCGGATTTCTTGAAGCCTGCCTTCTCCAGCAGTTCGCCGGCAGCCTTCGGATCCGGTTTCCACCAGCCATAGCCGAAGGCACCGCTGATCGCCTCCGGGTCGGTCGGGATCTGGTCCTTGAACTTCGGCTGCTTGCGCAGGATATCGGCGATCTGTTGCCCGACCGTCGGGTCATAAGGCTTGATCTTGCTCTTGCCGGTATCGATCTCGAAATTCTTCAGCCAATCCTGCATCGGCGCCTGGTAGTCCTTCATCGTGGCCGCCGTCGGCGGCACGCCGAGCGCCGAAAGCGTCGCTGCCCCGCGATAGCTCGCCATATCCACCGCCTTGATGTCGATCAGCAGGGCAAGCGCCCAGCGTACATCGGCATTGTCGAAGGGCGGATTCTGGGTGTTGAAGATCACGGCCGGAAGCGTCGGGTCCGGATGGGCGAAGGGGAAACCCGGGAACCAGGTTTCGATCGTCTTGGATTTTTCCTTCAGCGTGAACATGCCCTCGGGCGTGTTGTCGTGAATGATATCGAGATTGTGCTCGAGCTGAGCGATGGTGCGTTTATCCGGCGGGCCGGGATCGGCATAGGTCACATATTTCGGAGCCGGCTCGCCGAAGCGGGCAAGCGATGTGCGCTGCCAGTCGTCGCGCTTCTCCCAGGTATACCACTTGCCCTGGGGGTCGTAGGACTTGAGCTTGTAGGCGCCGAGCGAAACGGGATTGGCGAAATCATAACGAAGCGGATCTTCGACTTTCTCGAAAACATGCTTGGGCATGATCCAGGCGCCGTTCCAGCGAACGGTGAAGATGGCATGGAAGCGCGAATTGGGCTTCTTTAGCTTGAACACCACAGTCGAGGGGTCGGTCGCCTCGACGCTTGCCACCTGCACCGAGAAGGCAGCACTCCAGACCATGCCGGGGTGATCCATCTGCGTCTTCACGGTATAGACCACGTCGTCTGCCGTGAACTCCACGCCGTCGCTCCAGAAGAGCCCCTTGCGCAGTTTCACGGTCATCTCGGTAAAGTCGGCATTGTATTGCGGCTTGTCGGCAGCCAGAGAATTGTCCCAGGTCGCGCCGCCAAGCCCTTGTTCGGGGTCGATATACCAGAGCGTATCCATGGTCAGCTGCTGCAGGCCGGTCGATACGCCGCCGCCGCCATTGACCCAGATGTTGAACCAGCCGGGATTTTTGATCGTCCCTTCCGGATTTTCGACGATGAGCGTCTCCTTGCGCGGCAAGGAGGTGTAGTCATCGGCCTTGGCCGTCGCTGTCAGGCCGAGTGCGGCCAGCGCGACGCCAAATGCGAGCCTCTTCCACTGTTGCATGAACTCCTCCCTAGAAAGCGACGATACGGCGGCCGTAAAGGCACGCATGGGCACGTCGCGGTTGTCGGTTCGCAGAAGCGTCAGGACTTGAACAATCAGGTCCGGGACCTCAGTGAACCATCTCTCCGGCTCCCTGCCTCCTCGCAGCGAGCCGAATATTTTCAGCCGGGGCGTGCCCCCAATGGGCTACCCGGCGGTAGCTGTCACACCGACAGCCGGATGACGTTGTAGGAGAACGGTTTCAGCGCCGCCCGCAGGCGTCCATCCTCGATCTTTCCACTCTCGACGTTGACGGGGGCGACCGTCTTCGGCCGCACCGCCGTATTGACGGCTTCCAGGTCGCCGTGGGTCATCTCCACCTGCTCGACCACCCGGGCATTTCCGAAGCCTTCCAGTCGCACATCGAGATCGAGCGCCGTGCTCGGATGGCGGTTGACGGCAAAGAAGGTCAGCGTCTTGCCGTCTTCGGAATGGACTGCCGATACGTCGAGATAGGGGACGTCGTTCTCCTCGTCGCTGTCATAGGTCGGGCCATCGACGACCAGCTGCAGTGCCGTTCCACGGCCATATCTGGAGGCGTAATAGAACGGGTAATAGATGGTCTGGCGCCACGCCGCACCGCCGTCCTCGGTCATGATCGGGGCAATGACGTTGACGAGCTGCGCGATGCAGGCGATGCGCACCCGGTCGGAACGTCGGATGAAGGTGTTGAGGATGCCGCCGACCTGCAGCACGTCTTCGAAATTATAGATGTCTTCCAAGAGATGCGGCGCATCCGGCCACTCGTCGCGCGCCAAGATCTCCTTGTCCTGCTGGTTGGAATGATACCAGACATTCCATTCGTCGAAGGAAATGCCGATCGTCTTCTTCGAGCGTTTTTTTGCCTTGATGTAGTCGATCACGCCGCCGATCGTGGTGATGTAGCGGTCGAGCTTCGTCGCGCGGGCGAGATAGTTGAGGGTATTTTTCTCGCGGTTGGCAAAATACATATGCAGCGAGATATGGTCGGCGCTGTCATAGCACTGCTCGAGGACCTGGGCTTCCCACTCGGGATAAGTCTTCATGTCGGAATTGGACGAGCCGCAGACCACGAGCTCAAGCGACTTGTCGAAGCCGCGCATGGCTTTGGCCGTCTCATCCGCCAGCCGGCCATATTCATAGGCCGACTTGTGGCCGACCTGCCAGGGGCCATCCATCTCGTTGCCGAGGCACCACAATTTGACATCGTGCGGATTAGACCAGCCGTGCTTGCGGCGCAGATCCGACCAGTAGGTGCCGCCGGGATGATTGCAATATTCGAGGAAATTGCGAGCCGCATCCAGGCCGCGTGATCCGAGATTGACGGCGAGCATCGGCTTGGTATTTGCCTTCTTGCACCAGTCGACGAATTCATTGACGCCGATCTGGTTGGCTTCGCGGGTGCGCCAGGCAAGGTCGAGGCGCACCGGGCGCTCGGCACGCGGGCCGACGCCGTCTTCCCAATTATAGGCCGAGACGAAGTTGCCGCCAGGATAGCGGCAATAGGGCGTGTCGAGATCACGCACCAGATCGAGGACATCCTGGCGGAATCCGTCCTCATCAGCGGTCGGGTGTCCGGGCTCATAAATGCCCCCGTAGATCGCCCTGCCGAGATGCTCGAGAAATGAACTGTAGAGCCTGGAATCAATGGTCGCGATGCGGAAATCGCGGTGAACCACAACGTTCGTCTTCAACGGATCCTCCCGTTTATGTATCAGATATTTTGTTTTCTTGCCTCTAACTTGATATCAGGAATGTTGTTGTGTCAACCAAGTTGCGACTTTAATCATACTAATATGGAGTTCAGAAAAAATTGTTTAATTACAGTTATTTGGGCGCCTTTATCGGCCACCGGAACCGGAAAGAATCGTAATATTTAAATCAAGATTTCCGATTTTTATTTTTCAGACATGCAGTCGCATGATGATATCGCGCCCGTGATTTCCGAAGCTACGCCCGAAAATATTCACGCCGCCAGTATGACCGGCATTTTCGGCGATGCCGACCCGCAGCCGGATCGAGGAGTGCTGGGCAAGCGCGAGGTCGCTGAGCGTGACATTCGAGGCGGCGATACCGTCGATGAAGGTCCCGCGGGTGGAAATCCGCCAGGTCTTCATCATCCCATATTGCGAGCCTTCGAGCTTCCACCATGCCGGCGTGAAGGCGCCGCGCTTGTCGCCGTAGTCGCCGGGCGACGTCCAGGTGCCGATGGCCATGCCGTTGACCCAGAGCGTTATGTCGGACGGCCAGTCCGGATTGGTGCCAGGCACCTCAGACGACAACTCCAGCGAAAACTCGATGGCGCGGATATCCTTGTTTAACACCTTGGCATTGTTGGGGAATTTATATTCCACATAACCCCGGCCGAACCAGACGAGCCCGGCCTGCATGCGCTGCGGGTCGAGAAAATAGTCGGGAACATCGAGCGGGCCGATGACGCTCTCGGTGGAGCAAAGACCACACGGCGCATGGACGTCACAGCTGGTGTAGAGCCCGACCGGCATCTCGACTTCGATGATATTGTTGGCCCTTTGGGCCGCGCTTTCCTCGAAACTGATCAGAATTTCGCTGTAGATCGCCGAGCAGATCTTCTGGTTTCCCTTGCGGGCCTTCGTCAACTGCGAATCGACAAGCCGGGCGTCTTCCAAAATCTGGATCCCGGTGGCGACAGTCGATTGAGGAAGAGAAAGGGCACGTGCGATATCGTTGATATTCATCGGCCCTTTGGCGCAAAGCAACTTGAGCATCTCGAGTCGCGCCGGTGCCGAAAGCGCGCGTATCGCATCATTATTCTCGCCAGCGGCAATCGTCAAAAACGAGCGTTCCATCATTCCTCCACTATTTCCGCTGAAGTGATGTATATCGGAAATTATGATACATCAAGTGGGAGTGCTTGGGTCTCGGCTGATTTTAGATGGTTCAGAATTCTGCGATGCGAGGGACTTAGAGATCCTTCCACGGATTGATGATCTGCAAGCCGAGTCCCTCGAAATCAGACGCATTGCGCGTTGTGAGTGCGCCGCGCGAGACGGCGACGGCTGCGTTCCGCGCATCGAACTGGCGTTGCGGGGTGCGGGGAGCCCGAGGGAAGCCGAGATTGCGGTGGCTCACCGGCGCAGCAGCGGCCGCAACGCGGCCTGTGTTTCCTTCAGCAGCGGCAGATAGCGCTCCTTCATCTCGGCCGCCGGGACGAGGGCGGCCGGCGCGCCGATATTGATCGCCGCGACCGTTTCGCCGCGGTCGTTGTCGACAGGCACCGCGATAGAGCAGAGGCCGATCTCCAGCTCCTGATCGATGATGGCGTAACCGTCAGTGCGGACCCGGCGGAATTCGGTGATGAGGTCCTCCGGATCGGTCTTCGTATTCGGCGTGTTTTGCTTCAGCTCGCTGCGGGCGAGGATGGCGCGCGCCTCGCTCTCGCTAAGGGCTGCGAGCAGCACGCGCCCCATCGAGGCGCAGTAGGCGGGCAGGCGGCTGCCGGGGGTGAGGTTGATCGACATGACGCGGCGTTGCGAGGCGCGGGCGATATAGACGATGTCGGTGCCATCGAGCACCGAGGCCGAGGCGCTCTGGCCGGCCTTTTCCGAGAGAAGATCGAGATGCGGCTGCAGCAGCGCCGGCAGCGGCGTCGCTGCGAGATAGGCATGGCCAAGCCGCAGGATCTTCGGCGTCAGCGTGAAGAACTTGCCGTCATAATCGGCATATCCGAGCTCGGCGAGCGTCAGCAGCGAGCGGCGCACAGTGGCGCGGTCGAGCTCCGTCAGCTTGGCGGCCTCGGCGATGGAAAGCCGCTGTCGCGTTTCGCCGAAAGCTTCGATCACCTTCAGGCCGCGGGCAAAGCCACTGACGAAATCCGTTTCGCGCATGGGTCCAGTCTCCAATGGATTCATCTCAATTTGTGCGATATATGAACAAATGTCAAATATCGCACAAATACGTTGCCGCTTGGCCCGCGGCACTTTATGTCTACGCCAGAGGACGGGATGGGAGTTCCCCGACCGAGTAGCCAAGGAGAGGTCACGCATGGACAAGACAGTCGGGAGCACGGCGGAAGCCGTCTCTGAGATCGGTGATGGCGCGACCGTCATGATCGGTGGTTTTGGTGGCTCGGGCGCCCCGATCGAGCTCATTCATGCCTTGATCGACAAGGGCTCCAAGAACCTCACCGTGATCAACAACAATGCCGGCAACGGGCGCATCGGCATTGCAGCGATGATCGATGCCGGCATGGTCAGAAAGATGATCTGCTCATTCCCGCGTTCGTCGGATCCGCGCGCCTTCACGGATAAATATCTGGCCGGCGAAATTGAGCTCGAGCTGGTGCCGCAGGGAACGCTTGCCGAGCGCATCCGCGCCGGCGGAGCCGGCATCCCGGCTTTCTATACGCCGACCGCCTACGGCACCGAACTGGCCAACGGCAAGGTCATCGCCGAATTCGATGGCCGCCACTATGTGCAGGAACGCTGGTTGAAGGCCGACTTCGCGATCGTCAAGGCTGCGATCGGCGATATCCAGGGCAACCTCACCTACAACAAGGCCGGCCGCAACTTCAATCCGCTGATGTGCATGGCAGCTGCGAAGACCATCGTCCAGGTGTCATCGATCGTGCCGGCCGGCGGCATCGATCCCGAGCAGGTGGTGACACCAGGCATCTTCGTCGACCGCGTCGTCACTGTTTCCAATCCCCAGCAGGAAGAAGAGCTCATTCGAGCCGGAGTGGCCTACGTATGACCATCAACACCCGCCCCATCAACACCCGCGAAGACATCAAGCTTTCCAATGCGCAGATCGCCTGGCGCGCCGCGCAGGATATTGCCGACGGCGCCTATGTGAACCTCGGCATCGGCTTTCCCGAAATGGTCGCCCGCTATCAGCCCCCCGGCCGTCAGGCGATCTTCCACACCGAAAACGGCATCCTGAACTTCGGCGAGCCGCCGGCGGCAGGCGAGGAGGATTGGGACCTGATCAATGCTGGCAAGAAGGCGGTAACGCTGAAGCCGGGTGCCGCCTTCTTCCATCACGCCGACAGCTTCGCCATGGTGCGCGGCGGCCATCTCGACGTCGCGATCCTCGGCGCCTATCAGGTTGCCCAGAGCGGCGACCTTGCCAACTGGCGGGTGGGCAGCAAAGGCGTGCCGGCCGTCGGCGGCGCCATGGACCTGGTGCACGGCGCCAAGCAGGTCTGCGTCATTACCGAGCACGTCACTAAGACAGGCGAGCCGAAACTGGTGGAGACATGCACCTTCCCGCTGACCGGCGTTGCCTGCATCACCCGCGTCTATACCAGCCACGCCGTCGTCGACATCGTCAACGGACGTTTCGTCCTGCGCGAGAAACTGGCCGCGATGTCGCAGGAGGAATTGCAGGCGATGACCGGTGCGCCGCTGCACGTCGAAGGGCCGGTTGTCGACCTTGTCGTCCCGAAACTCTGAGGAAAAGCCATGACCGAAGCCTTTATCTGCGACTATATCAGAACGCCGATCGGCCGTTTCGCCGGCTCGCTCTCCCAGGTGCGGGCCGACGATCTCGGTGCCATCCCGCTGAAGGCACTGATGCAACGAAATGCCGCCGTCGATTGGGAAGCCGTCGACGATGTGATCTTCGGCTGCGCCAACCAGGCGGGTGAGGACAACCGCAATGTCGCGCGCATGTCGGCTCTGCTCGCCGGCCTGCCGATCGCCGTCCCCGGCACGACGATCAACCGGCTCTGCGGCTCCGGCATGGATGCGGTGATCACGGCCGCACGCGCCATCCGCGCGGGCGAAGCCGAGCTGATGATCGCTGGTGGCGTCGAGAGCATGTCACGCGCGCCGTTCGTCATGCCGAAGGCCGAGACGGCCTTTTCACGGGCCGCCGAAATCCATGACACGACGATCGGCTGGCGCTTCGTCAACCCGCTGATGAAGAAGCAGTACGGCGTCGATTCCATGCCGGAGACTGGCGAGAATGTCGCCGAGGACTATCATGTCAGCCGCGAGGATCAGGATGCCTTCGCGGTGCGAAGCCAGGCGAAGGCCGCCGCCGCCCAGGCGAACGGACGGTTGGCGAAGGAGATCACCCCGGTGACCATCTCGCAGCGCAAGGGCGATCCTGTTATCGTCGACAAGGACGAGCATCCGCGCGCAACCACGATCGAAACGCTGGCGAAACTCGCGACACCTTTCAAAAAAGAAGGCGGCACGGTGACAGCAGGCAATGCCTCCGGCGTCAATGACGGGGCGGCGGCGCTGATCGTCGCTTCGGAAGCGGCGGCGCGGAAATACGGCCTGACGCCGATCGCCCGCATCCTCGGCGGCGCGGCTGCCGCCGTTCCGCCAAGGGTGATGGGCGTCGGGCCGATCCCGGCCTCGCGCAAGCTGATGGCACGGCTCGGCATGACCGCGGATCAGTTCGACGTGATCGAACTCAACGAGGCCTTTGCCAGCCAGGGGCTGGCGGTGCTGCGCGCGCTCGGCATTGCCGATGATGATGCGCGGGTGAATCGCAATGGCGGCGCGATCGCGCTCGGCCATCCGCTTGGCATGTCGGGTGCACGCATCACCGGCACGGCCGCCCTCGAGCTTATGCAGACCGGCGGAAAATATTCGCTGTCGACCATGTGCATCGGCGTCGGGCAGGGGATTGCGATAGCACTTGAAAGGGTTTGAGGCCGGGACGCTTCCAGCTTTTGCCGGAGGCTGCCGACCCGTTGCGCGGCGTGCCCGGTTTCGTTAGAGATCGGGCATGCTGATCCGACCCGCAGACAAGAACGATCGAAGCGCCATCTGGAGGATCATCGGTCCGACGATCCGCGCCGGCGAAACCTATGCGCTCGATCGCGATTTGAGCGAAGCTGATGCGCTGGCCTACTGGATGGGACCGGACCGCGAGACCTTCGTCGCCGAAGCGGATGGCGTGATCCTCGGCACCTATTACATCAGGGCCAATCAGGCAGGCGGCGGCCAGCATGTCTGCAATTGCGGCTACATGACCGATGCTGCCGCAAGCGGCCGTGGCGTCGCCCGGCTGATGCATGAGCATTCCCTGGACCATGCCCGCTTGCGTGGCTTTCGCGCCATGCAGTTCAATTTCGTCGTCAGCAGCAACGAACGCGCGGTCGCGCTGTGGCAATCTCTCGGCTTCGATATCGTCGGCCGGCTCCCGGGCGTCTTCCTTCATCCGACGCAGGGCTATGTCGACGCATTGGTGATGTTTCGCACGCTTTGATCACGCAGTTTCAGGAAGCGAGAATTCGGGCAACGCCAACAACGGCATCGAACCACGCACCAAACGCAGGAAATCGCGGACCGGAGATTTTTCGAGCGCGCGCGGAAAGTAGATTGCGCCCGATTCCTGTACGCGGCCGTGGTCCTGGAACATCACCGGTCTGATCCCGAACCCATCGAACAATTTCGCAAAGCCGCTGGAGGCGGCCATCACCAGCGGCGAACCCTGCATGATCAACAGAGCCTGCAACATGGAGTCCACACGAACCGCAAAATCCCGGGTCTGACGCTCGAGTTGACCAGGCCCTTCATCATCTCCGTAACCGGGGCTGATCCAGCGCTGACGCAGAAGATCATCGAGGGTGACGGTCGCCGCTTTGGCCAGGTGATGATCCTTGTGGCAGTAGATGTAGGTCGCCTGTCTTGCCAGCGTTTCGAACTCGACTTGCATGACGGCTTCATATTTGTAGGAGAGCGTTCCGAAGACGAGATCGTAGACGCCGTGCCGCATCCCTTCGAAACGTGTACCGTCATCGGCGATCTCGACGTGGACGACGACACCCGGATGCGTCCGGCTGAAGGCTTTTATGATCCCCGGCAATATGACGAGCCCCCAAAGATCGCCGGTGGCTATGCGAATAACGGCCTTGGCGCGGCCCTGAAGATGTTCGATCTCTTCTTTCGCTTCATCGAGCGCCGGCAATATCCGCACCGCCCGGCTATAAAGGGCTGAACCGTAAACGCTCAATTCGACGCCGGCGCCGGTCCTGTTGAACAGCGGAACGCCGTAGCTGTCTTCGAGTTGCCGGATAGCCCGGGAAAGCGCCGGCTGCGAAATATTCAGCTTCTTGGCGGCACGCGAGATCGATCGCTGGTTTGCCACTTCGACGAATTGGCGTAGCTCCCGCATCCGTCTCCCTCCCTATGCGACTTATGCATAACATATAGCATGTTTGCATTTGACCTCAGCACCATCTGCGCCACATTGTACACAACAATAGTAGACTAATTCGAGCGTGCCAAGAGCTGCGAAAGCCCCTCATGAAAGGGAATTTCGCGCCGATGAGCACGTTCTCGACGGACGCTCTACACAGAAGAATAAGCCTTCGACAAGGAAATCGGGGCGCGGGATGGGGATAGAAGGAGGAGGAACCGATGTTTAAAAATGGCATAGGCCGGCAGTTGATTTTCGCCGCGACGACGGCGGCGTCGATGATTTTTGCGCTCGCTCCATCGGCGGCGCAGGACAAGGTCCAGCTGACGTTTCGTCAATTCGATCCCCCGACCGAAATTCAAGGCCTGATTGCCGCCGTCGAGGCCTGGAACTCTAGTCATCCCGATGTCCAGGTCAAATTGGAGACGATGTCGGGCGGCGACACGCTTGCCCAGTTGGCGCGCGAAATTCCCGCCGGTGCGGGACCGGATGTTCAGCAGCTGGCTTTCGTGTGGACGCGTGATCTCGCGCGATCAAAGCTGCTCCTCGATCTTAGCCCTCTCATCCAATCGAATGCGCCGGGAGCCGGCACCGACGATTTTCTGGCTCTCGACCTCGCCACCCTCGATGGCAAAATCTTCGGCCTGCCATGGACGGCGGATACATTCTCGATGGCCTATCGCCCGGATCTCCTGCAGGCAGCAGGTGTCTCGAACTTTCCCGATAGCTGGGACGATCTTGCGGCAGCTGCCAAGAAGTTGACCACCGAAGGTGGTGGGACCGAACAATACGGTTTCTGCTTCCCCGCAGGCAGCGCACCCGACAGCGGCATGTGGACGCTGGTAAATTATTACCTCTGGAGCAACGGCTCGACCTTGGTCACGGAGGAAAGCCCGGGGAAATGGAAGGTGGCGGTGACGCCGGAGCAACTGGCGGCGGCGATGAACTATTTCAACCAGTTTTTCGTGGACGGAACGGCGCCCGAAAATCTCATCACCGTGAATGCCTGGGGCGATCCCGAGCTGATCGGCGGGCTCGGCCGAGGCGACTGCGCGATCACTTTCTTTCCGCCGCAAACCTTCAGGGCCGCCGAGAAACAATCTGAAAAGCCGCTGCTGACCGCACCGATCCCGAACGGGACGGAAAAGCGCATCTCCCATCTTGGCGGACGTGCGCTGGGCATCAATCCCAACACCAAGCATCAGAAGGAGGCCTGGGAGTTCGTCAAATATCTGGTCGGCCCCGAGACCTTCAAAACCTACAACCAATATCCCTCGCAGAAGTCGCTGCTTTCACAGCTCCAGTTTCCGCCGGCCGAGCAGGGCTATGTGACGATGCTTCCATTGGCGCAGACCTTCGAGCGCTACATCTCTTCCCCGATCAAGGTGTCGAGCATGACAGCGCTCATCAATCGTGAGTTCGGCGCCGTATTCTCCGGGCAGCGCAACCCTGATGAGGCTGCGGATGTCATCATCAAGGAACTCAACGACTTGCTTGCCCGCGGCAAGGGCTGACGATGTCTGTTTCCGCAAACCCGGACGGCGCGCTGGCCAAGCGCACCGAAAGACGAGGATCATTCCGGAGTTGGCATTTCGAGCCTTATGGCCTGGTCATGCCGGCGATGCTCATCCTGGCAATCTTTTTTGCCGGCCCGGCATTCTACAATATCGCGCTCAGCTTTCAGGACCTTAGCCTTTTCGATCTGGGAAAGGAGGGTCGGTGGGTCGGCTTTGCCAACTTCGCCGCCGTCCTCAAGGATGAAGGAATTGCCGGCGCCTTATTCAACACCGCTTTCCTGCTGACATTCGTGACGGTCGTCATTCGATTGGCACTCGGACTTGCGCTGGCGATCCTTCTCAACGCCGAGGTCTTCGCCAGATGGCGCATCGGCTGGCTCGTCCGGTCGCTGGTGCTTGTCCCCTTCGTAACGCCGCCGGTCGTCGCCGTCGCCGCCTGGAAGTGGCTGCTCGATCCCCGCTACGGCGCGGTCAACCAGTTTCTCCTGTCGACGGGGCTCATCGACAGGGGAATTCCGTTCCTTTCCAGGACGTCGACGGTCTGGGGCGCGGTCGAAACGATGTTGATCTGGCGCGAGCTTCCTTTCGTCATCATCACCTTCCTCGCGGCGCTGCAGTCGATTCCGAGGGAACTCAGGGAAGCGGCCCGCATCGACGGCGCGTCCGAGTTTCAGATCCATTTGCGCATCATCCTGCCGATGCTGAAGCCCGTGATCGCGGTCGTCGCGCTGCTGACGACGATCTGGACCTTCAACAATTTCGTCTACGTCTGGCTCGCCACCCGAGGAGGACCGGGCGACTACACCCAGGTTCTGGCAACGAAAATGTATACGGTCTCGTTTGTCGACTATCGCGTCGGCGAGGGTGCCGCCATCGGCGTTCTCATGAGCCTGATGATGTTCGCCTTCGCGCTCGTCTATCTCGGGATTCTCTCCCGCGGGAAACGGGGAGCGTCGTCATGAATGTTTCGATGACGCATAAAGCGCGGCATATCAGGTTCGCCAGGGACCTGATCACCGTCATTCTGGGTATCGGCCTGCTGCTGATTTTGGCGTTCCCCTTCATTTGGGTGGTTCTGATTTCCTTCCGCCCGGACAAGGAAATCTTCACCCGGACGTTTCAGCTGTTCACCAGCGTCACCCTGGAAAACTACTACACCCTCCTTCAGAATTCGCCGTTCCCGAACTACCTCAGAAACAGCCTCGTCGTCTGCACAATCTCGACTGTCGCGGCCGTGACCATCGCGCTGATCACCGCCTATGGTTTTTCGCGCAACCGCGATTTCCGCGGCCGCGGCCTGTTGCTGATCCTGGTGATCTGCACGCAGCTATTTCCCTACGTGATCCTGATCACGCCGCTTTATTCGATGTTTTTCGCCGTCGGGCTGATCAACAATCCGCTGAGCCTGGTTCTGTCCTATACGGCCATGAACCTGCCATTCGCCATCTATCTGCTTCTCGGCTACCTCGACACAATTCCCCAGGATCTCGACGAGGCAGCCAAGCTCGACGGCGCCTCCACGATCCAGATCATCTTCAAGGTCATTTTGCCGATCGCCTGGCCGGGTGTGGTGACGGTCGCGGTCAACGCCTTCGTGTCGGGGTGGGATGAATTTCTGTTTGCCCTGACACTGATGACAGCGGACGAAAACAAGACCGTGCCGGTCGGGCTGGCCGGCTTCTTCGGCGAATACACCACCCAATGGAATCTGGTGATGACGGCATCGGTGATTTCGACGCTGCCCACGCTTGTCCTTTTCATGCTGCTTCAGCGAAAGCTGGTCTCCGATCTCGCGGCCGGTGCGGTGAAGCTGTAGCGGCGTGAAAGCCTCGAACGAACATCGAAGGTCCTTCCATGAACATCATCCTCGTGCTTATCGACAGCGTTAACCGCAATGCTCTTTCGGCCTATGGCGGAACTGAGTTTGCGACACCGAACCTTCAGTCATTTGCGCAAAAGGCCTGGCGTTTTGACAATCACTTCGTCGGCAGCCTGCCCTGCATGCCGGCGCGGCGTGAGATTTTTGCCGGCTTCAGCGGCATGCAATGGCGTCCTTGGGGCCCGCTCGAACCCTTCGACCTTCGTCTGCCGAAACTGCTGGAGAGTGCGGGCTACACCACCGCGATCGTCACCGATCACTATCACTACTGGGAGGAGTCGGCGAACGGCTACATCCAGAGCTTCCAAGGCGCGGAATTCATTCGAGGGCACGAGCTGGATTTCTGGGAACCGCTTGTGCCGGAGGCGGATCTGCCGCGATGGGCGCACAATATCGAGAAATGGCGTCCGGGCTATGGCCATCGCTACTTCTCCAATGTCGCGAACTTCAACGATGAGGCCGATTTCTTTCCCGCCAAGGTGATGACATCAGCCAGCGAATGGCTGGCCAAACCGAAAACCGGAAAGCCGTTTTTTCTGCAGGTCGAGTCCTTCGACGTGCATGAACCCTTCGATGTGCCGGAGCCCTATGCATCGATGTACGGTGACGGTGCGGCGCGCGACCGCTTCACGCTGTGGCCGCCCTATCAGGATGCGGCGCGTCAGGCGGAGTTCATGAGCCAGGCGAGCCCCGAGGAACTGGCTTTCGTTCGCTCCCAGTATGGCGCCAAGCTGACGATGACGGACCGGTGGCTGGGCAAGCTGTTCACAACCCTGGACGAACTTGAGCTCTGGGACGACACGGCTGTTATCGTCACCACCGATCACGGACACGACCTCGGCGAACGCGGCGGCTATGGCAAACAATTCCCGCATTTCGACAGCCACGCAAACATCCCGCTGCTCGTCTGGCACCCCGGCTTCCAAGCCAATGGTGGCGCGATAAAAAATCTGACGTCGACCGTCGACCTCTTCGCGTCGATCCTGGCTATGGCCGGCGTCGAGCCGCCACGACAGACGCATTCGCATTCATTTCTGCCGCTTCTCAAAGGCGAGACCAGCAACGCGCGGAACGCCGTCATATACGGGACATTCGGGCAAGGCATCTGCTGCACCGATGGCGAATGGACGCTGATCCAGCCGCCGGATCGCGAAAAGCCGCTTTACGCCTACTCGACCATGGTGCCCACCACCATCGAGCCGCAGGACAGGCCGGTCGATCATGGCTATTACATCCCCGGTATCGACATGCCGCAATGGAAAATTCCCATCACCCCCGACGGCCCCGGAGACCGGCGGAACCTGGACAGCCAGCCGCTGCTATTTGATCGACGCAATGATCCAGGCCAAAAGCGCGACCTCTGGCAGGATCGGCGCGAAGAGCGAGAACGAATGCTGCATCTTATGCGGCAAGTCGTCGAGCAGTATGGCGCGCCGACCGAACTGTTTCAGAGACTGGGATTGGACTAGTTTCGAGGATCAGAGCGCATTGCCGATAGGGCCATTGCCGGTTCGACACTTAAAAAAGATGTGAGTGCGCTGTCGAAATCGCGGCGGTTCAAACGTCTTGAGATCGCAGGCGCGAAATGCGGTAGGCTTGCCGCATGCGCCGCGATCACTCTGTCGGCATGGAGGTTATGTAGCCATGAGTGTTTCCTATCGTTGGGTCATCGTCGCTGCGGGCGCATTGATGACATGCGTTGCGCTCGGCGCGATGTTCTCGTTGGCGATCTTTCAGGAGCCGATTGCAACGGCGACCGGCTGGTCGCATGTCGGCATAGCAAGCGCGATGACGCTGAACTTCATCGTCATGGGTTTCGGCGGCTTCTTCTGGGGGGCGGCAAGCGACCGCTTCGGCCCGCGCATCGTCGTGATGATCGGGTCCGTGCTGCTCGGCTTGGCGCTGGTCCTGGCGAGCCGGGCCGAAACGCTGCTGCAGTTCCAGCTAACCTACGGCATCCTCGTCGGGCTGGCCGCCAGCACGTTCTTCGCGCCGATGATCGCGGCGACGACCGCCTGGTTCGACGAAAACCGCGGGCTTGCGGTGTCGCTGGTCTCGGCTGGCATGGGCGTCGCGCCGATGACGATCTCACCTTTCGCGCGTTGGTTGATCTCAACCTATGAATGGCGGCCGGCCATGCTGATCATCGGCGTTGCGGCCTGGGTGCTGCTCGTGCCGGCTGCGTTTCTCGTCAGGCGTCCGCCCGCCGAGACTACTGACACCGGAACCGAGTTCGCGGCCGACGGCGCCCGGCCGCAACTGTCGAAGGTCTTTCGATCGCCGCAATTCATCGTGCTTGGCCTGACCTTTTTTGCCTGCTGTGCGGCACATTCCGGGCCGATCTTCCACATGGTGAACTATGCGACGATCTGCGGCGTCGCACCGATGGCGGCCGTCAGCATCTACAGCGTCGAGGGTCTGGCGGGATTGGGCGGCCGGCTGCTCTATGGCAGCCTTGCCGACAGGATCGGGGTGAAGCCGGTGCTGGTCGCCGGCCTGCTCGTGCAGGCGGCGGCCCTTGCGACCTATCTCCTCGTCAGCCAGCTCGGTGAATTCTACGCGCTCGCCATCGTCTTCGGCAGCGCCTATGGGGGTGTGATGCCGCTTTATGCCGTGCTGGCGCGGGAATATTTCGGGCCGCGCATCATCGGCACGGTCTTCGGCGCGGCGACGATGCTCTCCAGCCTCGGCATGGCCTTCGGCCCTCTCATCGGCGGCTGGATATTCGACACCTTCGCCAATTATTCCTGGCTGTTCATCGGCTCCGCGATGGTCGGGCTGGGGGCCGCGGCGATAGCGCTCGCGTTCCCGCCTCTCGCCCGCCAGAAACCACAACCTGCCTTCGGCATGGCGCCGTAACCGGCGCCTTAAAGCCCTCACGAGCAGTATCGAGAGTGGACGTCGGTGAACGCCCACTCAAGGTTTTCGCATCGTCGCGACTTTTGCCGCCAGATCGCCAACACCGCAGGCGGCACATTCGCCTCCACCGTAAAAAATGGACGAGGACCAGCCGGACCGCGATCATTCACATCCGCTGGCTTGTGTGCCATTCTGGATTGCGAAAGAACAAAGCGTTGCAAGGCAAGGAATATACTTGATTCACGCAAAAGTCGAGTTCGTATTGGTGTAGTAGCGGACGATACGGCGACGCGCTCTGCTAGGGCGGTAACGGGTAAGACGCACCAATCCTTAAATATTCACTTGAGGAACCCTCAGTTCTTCGGCAGTATACTCTTTATTAACTTTTGGCTGGGGGCCATGCTGCATCAATGAGGGTAATAGGGATTGCTCTGGCATGTATCATGTTGCTGTCGCAGCCGGCTCTGGCGCAGTCTCCACTCGACATCATCAGGAGCTTGACCGACGGCGTCACACGTGATGCCGCGCCGCCAGATGCTGGTAGCCCACCGTCTAAACCGATACCGACTCTTCAATCACAGCTGACAAGATCGCAAGTGCAACGCCTGCAGCGTGCCCTGGAAGCGCTCGGTTACTATCATGGTCCGATCGACGGAAATGCCGGGGTCGAGACGTGGAGTTCGGTGGTAGCGTGGGCACGCGACCGGGGATGGGAGGCTCCAACAACCCTCCGTGTCGCGCATCTCAATTCTCTTGAAGCTGAACGCGCGCAGGGACAGGTCGCAGAACAGGATCGTCCAGGCTCTGGTCCAGAAGATGGGACTGTTCGTCGCGTTCAATCGGCCCTCTCACGGCTCGGCTACTATTCGGGGCCGGTGAATGGCCAGACAGACCAAGCGACCATGGCTGCCATGGCGGCCTGGGCAGCCGATCGGAGCTGGGAGGCGCCGGCATCGATCCGCGAGGCACATGCCGTCAACATGGAGGAGGAGCTTTCCCATGGGACAGGCCCGGTTGTCGGCGATGCGGCCTTGCCACCGTGGCAGCCGGACGACACGGGGATAGGCAGCAAAATCTGCGCCTCCACCGGCTACAGCAAAGTCTGCCTTCGTCTTGCCTGCGATGCCGAAGCCGGTGTGGTCCTTGATTTCGAAGAGGTAGCGGGCTACTCGACACCGTCGGTCTCGAGCGCGGGTCTGACGGTGGATCGAGGCCCTGAGGCAACGCTTCCCCTCGATGGCATCCGCAAGAGACCGGTCCTCGATGCCGGTCGCGATGCAGCGCTCATCGCCCGCCTTTCCTCCGGGCGGTCGCTGAACCTCAAGTTGGGGACATGGTCGATGTCCTTCGGTCTCGCGCAATTCGGCCCCGAGTACGACCGGGTTGGAAAGGCATGTGCTACCCTCCTCGCCAGGCTTCGTAGCGGCCAGGATCCCTTCCCTGGCCAGTTCTCCCGTCTTGCCGACGAACTGGCCGAGGCCACCGTGTCCGAAGGAACCTGGACCTCGCAGCCGAATACGGATCTTGGCGGCGATGACATTCGACATGGGCTGACCGATCCGCTTCTGCGTGGCCTGAAGGAAGGCGAATGTATCGCGATCTGCTCGGAAACCGACATGTGCCGAGCCTATACGTTCAACCCGAGCGGCGGGGTATGTTTCCTGAAGTCCGCAAAGGGCTCGCCGAAACCCTACGCAGCCGCAAAGAGCGGCGTTTTCGATGGCCGGAAAGCGGGTTTAGCACCTCCACCCACCCGCGGTCCGGGACCGATCGTGGATGGAGCGGTCGGGTGGCACGAGGGCGAGCCGCTGGAAGGCTTCCAGGCCCGCGTGAAAAAAGCTGCTCGCAGGCTCGGCGGGTCATGCGACGAGGAGAAGGAGACGCTCCGGCGCCTGGCCGAAAAATTCCAATGGACACTGCCGCATCAGGGACCGCTCCGCGCCGGAAACAGCTTTGCGATCGAGTGGTCGGGCAACACGCTCGAAGATCGCATACCGGTTTGGTTCATGGTCAAAGCAGAACAGCCCGTCCGTTTTAAAGGCAAGGGGCATGTCGCGTTGGGTCCTGATGCACCCAATCCGTTCGCGATCAAAACCGGTCTCGGCAAGACACGCGCCGTGGTCGCTCTGGCGACGCGCGGCGCCGCGGCGAGTGGTTCAGTTTCAGCCATTCCGCTGCAAGCCGGGCCTTTGAACCTATCCGTCTCATTGGTGGGTTATCTGCGCGCCTGCGAGGAGGAGATCGTTCTGAAGGAAGGGTCCGAGCGGCTCGACATCGCACCGGCGCCCGCCGAGATCGTCCTCAACACCGCCGAGGGCCGCGCGGCGTTCACACATAGCATCGATATCCCTAAATTCTCCCGCCGCATCCTCCTCAACGATACCCGCTTTCTTCTGCTGGATGCGGCAAGCGGGACCGAAATCGTCGAGCGGGCAGGCACACACCTGCAGATCTCGCCAACCCACCGCTTCATCGGCGTCGAGCATAATGGCCGGCTCGACATCGTCGACATGGTCGATGGGCATACGGCCGCGACAGCGGACGCCGGCGACCTTCGCTGGGCGCTCGGCGACAGTGTCGTCTTCACCACACTCGCGCCTTGGGCGGAGGTGAATTTTACCTCCACCTTCGGCGATCACTTGCGCATACGGGAACAGATTACCGGGCCGTCTTGCTGCACGGCGCAACGCGGTCAAACGCGCGTGGCGATCGATCTGGAGAATGCTGCCTACGCCATCTGGGGTGGCGCCGGCTACCGCGTTGGTGCGCTCCAGAACCCGGATTACGCCTCGATCGCGAATTCTTCGGGCGCTTACAGTTCCGAAGGTGGCGAGACAATTCCCCTTCATTTTCATATGTTCTGGTCGCTTGGCATGGTGTCGCCCGTCAGTGTCGCTCGGGAATTCGATGTTGCCGGCGGCTTCAAGACGACCAGTACCTGGGAAGTCTGGGAGGTCGCGGAAGCCGACAGCCGCCGCCCCCGCGATTTTACGGAGAGCCTGTCGCGCACGTTGGCCAAAATTGAGCTTCAGGCAGTCATGATCGATACCGCTGTGGCATCGAACGACCAAGGCTCCACCAGAGCCGGCAACGACACGCCTCTCGCCGCTGCCTTGCCCGAACAACTCTTGCGCCTCGGCGTCGCGCTCGATCCAATGGTCGACGGTGAACGCCTCCTCGCGTCCTACGCCGCGGGTGAAAACAACGCCCTTCACGCGCTTGATCGCGACCAGCGGCTGAAACGATCCGCAGAGGCGATGGGGCGCTTCCGCCGCGAGGCGGAGCGTGCGGGCTGGCGATTCGACTGGGCTCTGCCCGTCGGGGAGGAGGGTCCCATCTCCGACTGTGAACATCTTCTGCTCGGAGAATCCTCAAGCTCGGGGGGCACGGGCTCGCTGTCGGCGCCTCGCGATGTTGTCGAGGTCTCGACCGTCCGCACGTCTCGCGGGGCGGTATGGGTGGCGCGTGCGGAGTGTGTCGCGGGGGCGACGTTCGGGAGCCTCAGGCCCTATGCTGCCCTTTACGTCATGGATATCGCGCGCCCCGCGCCGGCGGCGAGTGCGGCACTTCAGGCGGAAGGCGCATTTTTCTTCGAAAACAATGCCCATCGTCTGTGGTACCAGCACGCTTTTCGTATCAAAGCCAATGACGACCTGCTGCTGACCTATGCGCCCGGCAACGGCGTCATTACCGTGCGTGACCGCGCAACACAGAAGTTCCTCTGGATCGGCGAGAATCTTCCGAATGGCGACCTCCTCGTCGACGCCTGGTTGACGAAAGACCGTCGCCATGCGGTGCAACTTAATTCTGACGGCAACTTCTATATTCACGCCATTCTGGACGATAGGCAGTCGCTTCTGTCCGGGCGCATCGCCGACGACGAGATCGCGGTCTGGACCAGGGACTACTTTTACGACGCGACAGCCGAGGCCGCCGCCCTCATCGATCTGAAGTTTCCCGGTAGGGTTGGACAGTATAGTCTCGACCGGTTCGGCATAGCGCGCCAGGTCCCAGATCTGGCGCGCGCCGTTCTTGATCGAGGGCAGACGCCGCAGGCCGTCGCCGAGGTGGGCGTACCGCCGTCGTTGACAGGCGAGATTGCGCTCGAGGAAAACGGCAGTCGCGTAAGAGCCGTATTGCACTTCGACCCGGCTGAGACGGTGCATATGTCCGTTTTTCAGGACGGTGTTCTGACCGGAACGGTTGATGCAGCCACCATCGGAAATGCAGTGTCGATCGAGAGGCTCAAGGACGCGCGTTGGGTGTCGGTCATCGGATTCAATTCTGCGGGCCTGGCGAGCCTCCCGGTATCGGCTGATCTCGGCGAGCCGCTTGCGCGCCGTGCGGTCACCCGCGCGCTCGTCATCGGCGTGAACACTTACGAGGATGAGCGCCTCCGTTCGCTCAATTACCCTCTGCGCGATGCAGGCACGGTGCTCGAAACGCTGACCGAGCCGCTTGGTAAAGAGCCACCGTTCCGCGGCGATGCAGCGCCGAAGGACAGGCGTGCCACACCCGAGGCCATACTGGAGGCGACGGCGCGACTGCTGGACGGGCTGGTCCGTGGGGACCACGCGGTCCTGTTTCTGGCCGGCCATGGCATGCAGGATCGCAATGGGCGTTTCTATTTCGCGACGTCTGCCACCGATCCAACGGATCTCGAACACACAGCCTTGCCTTTCGACCGGCTGGCCGCGCTGTTCGAAAGGACCGAGGCGCGCATCACCATCCTTCTTGACGCCTGCCACTCCGGCGCCGCGGGGACCGGGGCTTTCACCACCAACGACGATCTCGCCAACAGCCTCGTCGCCCTTAAATCCAATCTCACCATTCTCGCCGCTGCGAAGGGGCGACAGGAGTCGCTTGGGCGGCGGGAGGTCGGCGGCCTGTTCACCAACGCGATCGTTACCGTCCTTGGAAAGGAACGCGATCTTTATGACCACAATCACAATGGTCGCATCGAGGCCTCCGAACTGTATCGCGGCGTCAAGACGCTGGTTTTCGCGGCGAGCGACGGCAAGCAGACACCCTGGATCATCAACAGCCGACTGGTGGGAGACTATGCCCTCTTTTAGATTTCGCGACGCGTATAAAACGGTTGCGGCCCTGGCAGCTGCCATGCTGCTTCTCGCACCTGCCGCCGCCATGCTGCTTCTCGCACCTGCCGCCGCCGGCGCCGCGTGCCTCATTTGTGACGAGGTCGTCGAGCTGGATGAGGTAAGGGCAAAATGCTTCCGTCAGGACTATGAAAAGTTTCTTTCAACCGCCCGGAGCGCGGAAACGAGCAATGCGGAGGTCGATCTCTCCGCCTGCGCCGGGGACGACGGACGCGAACGCCGCGGTCTTGATCGGATGCCCGGGCTATTACCGCCCGGAGGTGAATCCACAGCACGGAACCAGCGCGAGCTACGCTCCGTCTACATCTTCGATGAGGCAGGCCTTGTTTGCCTGAAGCGGTTGCTGGATGGTCACGAAGGCACGATCGATCCGTCGGTGCGGTTCGATCTGGTCGAGAACTGCAAGCCATGAGCCAGCCATCATCCAGGCGGCCGGCCGGCCTCTCTTTCTTCTACGTTTCCGATGCCGGCTGGTCGCTTCTGAGCAGCATTATCACCGTTGTGACCTTCGTCGGCGCGGTGGGGGGAATCTTTTGGGCAGTCTTCGAGTACCGCGAGAACCAGGAGACCGAACGGACGAAATATACGCTCACCCTCATTGAGACCTGGGAAACGCAGGGCTATCGGCAAGCCTATGGTGAACTTCGTGAGTTCTACACGGCGTTCATCGCGACGGTCCCGCCCGCCGACAGGAAGACGGCTGAGACGAGCGGACACGCCAGGGACAACCTGCTGCAGTCCTTCAACCGTCGGATCGCGCAGGAGCCCGCACGCCAGGAGCAGGTCAGGGAGGTCGTCTATTTCTTCAACCGGCTTGGTCTTTGCGTGAGTGCGTCGCTCTGCTCCAAGGAGACAACCGCGGTCTTCTTCAATGATACCGTGCAGTCTTTCCTCGATGCCTATGGTCCTTATATCGAAAGCAGCAAGGAAACATTGCCAGGCCGGGGCGCGACACTTGTCGATCTCTCTCGGGAACTCAATCCCGCTGGTCGGGACTAGGCACCCTGCGAATCTCTCCCTTTCGTGCATTGCCCTTCGCCGATTTCCCCTGATAAGACTTCTCCTAGTCGTTTCATCACCTATGTCCTTGGTTATTCGGGAGGCAATCGTCGCCATGGTCGAACTTGCGCAATCGCTCGCATCCATCAAGCTGCCGGACCTGTCCGGCAAGGCCGTGCTGATCACCGGCGCCTCGACCGGGATCGGCGCGGCGCTGGCCCGCGCCTTTGCGGCTCAAGGGGCCAAGGTCGGCGTGCATTACAATGCCAGCCGCGAACCGGCGGAGAAGCTTGCAGACGAGATCCGGGCTGCCGGCGGCACCGTGCACCTGATCCAGGGCGACGTGTCGAGGGAAGGCGAGACCGAGCGTGTCGTCGAGGAGACGGCGAAGACCTTCGGTCATCTCGACGGGCTCATCAACAATGCCGGCGGCATGCTGGGGCGCAAGCCGACCTCGGAATATACCGACGCCCATTATGCCGCGGTCATGGACCTCAACGCCCGCTCGGTGCTGGCGGCAACACGTGCGGCGCATCCTTGGCTGAAGAAGCAGGGTGGCTTCATCATCAACACCACCTCGATCGCTGCGCGCAATGGCGGCGGCAATGGTGCGATCCTCTATGCGGCGTCCAAGGGCTTCGTTTCGACGATCACGCGCGGCCATGCCAAGGAATTCGTCCCCGACCGGATCCGAGTCAACGCAGTGGCGCCGGGCGTTATCGCCACGCCCTTCCACGAGCGTTATACCAATGACGAGCAGATGGAGCTGCAGCGCAAGTCGATCCCGATGGGCTTCGTCGGCACGTCGGAAGATTGCGTCGGCGCCTATCTCTTCCTCGCCTCGCCGACGCTGTCGGGCTACATCACCGGCCAGATCATCGAGGTCAATGGCGGCCAGCTGATGCCGTGAACGCCTCGATCGGCGGGCAAGATCCTCGCTTTCCCTTTTTAAAAAAGGGAACTTTCGAACCGCCGTGACGTTTCCCGCTTGTTCTTTTCACCAAGCGGGGCACCATGAGCTTTTCATTTTCAGAACTCGACTTCCTCAAGCCGGAGCTGGGAGCGGAGTATACGGGTTCTGGCACCCATTTCGCGGTATTCTCCGCCCATGCGGAACAGATGGAGCTCTGCCTCTTCTCGCCTGACGGAAAGAACGAGATTGCCCGGCTGCCGTTGCCGAAGCGCGAAGGCGACATCTGGTCGGGCTATATCGCCGGCGTCGGCCCGGGCACGGTCTACGGTTATCGCGCCCACGGCCCCTATGACCCGCAGGCCGGCCATCGCTTCAATCCGAACAAGCTCCTGCTCGACCCCTATGCCAAACAGGTGACGGGCGAGCTTAAATGGGATGACGCGCTGTTCGGTTACCAGATCGGCGAAGACGACCTTTCCTTCGACGAGCGTGACAGCGCCCCCTTCATGGTCAAGGGCGTGGTGCAGGATCCGGACTTCGATTGGGCGGGTGAAGAGGCGATCCGCCGTCCCTGGCCCGACACCATCATCTACGAGGCGCATGTGCGCGGCCTGACGATGATCCATCCGAAGGTGCCAGACCGGCTGCGCGGCACCTTTCTCGGCATGTGCAGCGATCCGATCATCGACCATCTCGTCAAGCTCGGCATCTCGGCGATCGAGCTACTGCCGATCCAGTATTTCCTCGACGATCGTTATCTCCTGGAAAAAAACCTACGCAATTATTGGGGCTATCAGACACTCGGCTTCTTCGCGCCGCAATCGCGCTACTTGTCCGGCGACAAGATCACCGAAATCAAGACCATGGTGAAGAAGTTCCATGCCGCCGGCATCGAAGTCATCATGGACGTGGTCTATAACCATACCGCCGAAGGCAGCGAGAAAGGGCCGACGCTGTCCTTCCGCGGGCTCGACAATGCGAGCTATTACATTCTCTCCCCCGACGATCCGCGCCACACCTTCGATACCACGGGGACCGGAAACACCCTGAATGCCGCCAATCCCATGGTGATGCGCATGGTGCTCGACAGCCTGCGCTACTGGGTCGGCGTCATGCATATCGACGGCTTCCGTTTCGACCTTGCCAGCACGCTCGGCCGCCAGGATATGGAATTCGATCGGCAGGGCCTGTTCTTCGGCGCAATCCGCCAGGATCCGATCCTTGCCGGTGTCAAGCTGATCGCCGAGCCCTGGGACGTGGGCGATGGCGGTTATCAGGTTGGCGGCTTTCCACATCCCTTCCGTGAGTGGAACGACAAGTTTCGTGACGACGTGCGTCGCTTTTGGAAGGGCGATGGCGGCATGGTCTCGGAGATCTCGCAACGCATCACCGGCTCGGCGGTACAGTTCAACCACTCGGACCGGGGCGCGACGTCATCGATCAATCTGCTGTCGGCCCATGACGGCTTCACGTTGATGGACACGGTTTCCTTCGACGACAAGCACAATGACGCGAACGGCGAGGAGAACAGGGACGGACATTCGGACAATCATTCGGACAATATGGGTGCCGAAGGCGTGACGGATAACGGGGACATCAACAGCCTTCGGGCGCGGCGGCGCCGCAATCTGATGGCGACGCTGATGCTCTCCCAGGGCGTTCCGATGATCCTTGCCGGCGACGAGCTGGGCAACAGCCAAGGCGGCAACAACAACGCCTATTGCCAGGACAACGAGATCGGCTGGACGGATTGGTCGGGGCTCGACGACCCCTTCCTCGATTTCTGCCGGCAGGCCGTCGCCTTCCGCAAGGCCCATCCCGTCTTGCGGCAGGAGCGGTTCCTGACCGGAGAGACAGCCGACGACGGACGCATCGAGATCGCCTGGTACAAGCCGGACGGCGGTTTCATGGACGATGGAGCCTGGAACGACGACGGTTTGCAGGTACTCGGCGTCTACGTCTCGAGGAGCGTGCATGCACCGGACACCGAGGAGATGGACGACCTGTTCCTCGTCTTCAATGCAGGTGGCGACTGCGAGGTTCACCTACCCGTGGTGAATGGGCTGAAACAGTGGTCGAGGGTTCTCGACACGGGCTCGGAGACGGGTTCTTTCGAGGTGCGCGAACCAGAGAATCCGGTCATCGTCTATGCCCAGAGCGTGGCGGTCTTCGCGCCGAAGGGACAAACCGAGCCGCCGAAAGGCGCGACAAAAGCCGAGCGTCGCCGCTGGTTCCAGTTCGGCCGCAGGAGCAAGTAACGGGTCGCAGAGAACATGAATGCCGAAGCCATCACCGACCTTGGTCTTGTCTATGTCAGCGACACCGAACCAGGCATCCGCAGGCGAAGGAAGGGTAAGGGCTTCAGCTATGTGATGCCCGACGGTACGACGCTTGCCGACGAATTGCAGCGGGCGCGCATAGGCGCGCTCGGTCTGCCCCCAGCCTATGAGAATGTCTGGATCTGCCTCTACGACAACGGCCATTTGCAGGCGACAGGCTTCGATGCGCGCGGGCGCAAGCAATACCGCTACCATAAGGAATGGCAATCCTTCCGAAGTGCGGGAAAATTCCATCAATTGATCGAGTTCGGCCGGGCGCTGCCTCGAATACGCCGCACCGTGCTGCGCCATCTCGATACCGGTGCAGAGGATGTCAATGGCGTGCTTGCGGCTTTGACGACGCTGCTCGACGAGGCGCACCTACGCGTCGGCAATCAGGCCTATGTCAGGGAGAACGGCACCTATGGCGCAACGACGCTGCTAAAACGCCACCTGAAGATCGTCGACGGGCAGATCGAACTGAAATTCCGTGCGAAAGGTGGCAAGCGCGTCCAGCGCAGCCTCAAGCATCCCAGGCTGCAGAAGATCCTGGAGGAGATAGCCGACCTGCCAGGCCGCCAACTCTTCGTCTGGAAGGACGAAAGCGGGACGCTGAAGCCAATCGATTCCGGGCGATTGAACGCCTATCTGGCCGAGATATCCGGCATTCCGATTTCGGCGAAGACCTTTCGCACCTGGGCCGGATCGCTGGCGGCTTTCGGAGCGGCGCGCGAGACGATCCTCGGTGGCGGCCGGCCGACCGTGAAGCAGATGTCGGAGGCCGCGGCCGAGGCGCTACACAACACACCGGCGATCTCGCGCTCGAGCTATATCCATCCCGCGATCATCGCGCTCGCCGGCAACGATCATCCGCTGATCGAGACTGGCAACGAGCCGCTGCGGGGCTTGCGGGCCGAGGAAAACAGGCTACTTGATTTCCTCACAAGCGAGATCGAAGAATGAGCCCCAGACATACGCCGGCATCGGACGTATCCTTGACGCATCCCGACCGGCTCTACTGGCCGGACGAGGGCGTGACCAAGCAGGCGCTGGCGGATTACTACGCGGCGGTCTGGCCATTCATGGAGCCTTATGTCGTCAACCGGCCCTTGGCATTGTTGCGTTTGCCGGACGGCATAAAGGGCCATCAGCGATTTTTCCAGAAACATGCCTGGAAAGGCATGAATCCGCACATCGAGGAGATCGCCGACCCGCAGGATGCGGACGGCGAAAAATTGCTGCGCATCGGCGATTTCAACGGTCTCGTGGCGCTGGTGCAGTCGGCCGTGCTCGAAATTCATCCCTGGGGGGCAACGGCCGACAATTGGGAAAGACCCGATATGGTCACCATGGACCTCGATCCCGGCGAAGACGTGACCTGGAGCGCGGTGATAGCAGCAGCGCTTGAATTGAAGTCGCGGCTGGAAGCCCGCGGCCTGGCTGCCTTCGTCAAGACGTCGGGCGGCAAGGGGCTGCATGTGGTGACGCCGCTTGCGCCGAAGGCCGGCTGGGCCGAGGTGAAGGATTTCGCCCATTCACTGGCCGAAAGCATGTCGGCCGATGCGCCGGACAAATATCTGGCAACCGCGACAAAGGCAAAACGCGGTGGACATATCTACATCGATTATCTCCGCAACGGCCGCGGCAACACGGCGGTCGCGGCCTATTCGACGCGGGCACGATCGGGCGCGCCGGTTTCCATGCCGCTGGATTGGTCAGAATTGAACGAGGTGAGTGGTCCGGCCGCTTTCACGCTCGCCAACGTGCCGCAACGGTTGGAGACCCGGCCGAAGGATCCATGGGGAAATTTCTTCGATGCGGCCGTTCCGCTGGAATGAACGGCTTTTAGTTCGGCTTTAACGGAAGCGCAGAAGCCGCTCTATCCCTTTGCTTTTACGCAGTCCCGTCAAAACCGCTTCGCGCTTTGCCGGGGGAACCGCTTCGCACTTTTCCTGGAATTTCTCTTGTCTCAGCCGGCACCGTCCAGCTCAGGATAATGCCTGAAAATCCCTTCCTCGTTGAAGGCGAGGCGGCGGGCGGAGGCGAGATAGCTGGCGATGTTCGGACGCTTCGCGACCGCGTCATGCAGAGCCAAGAGGCAGGGATATTCCGCCTTGCGCTTCGTCATGGCTTTCGGAAAGGCGTAATTCAGGCCCTCGATTACCTGGAAGAGCGAGAGGTCGACATAGGTCAGCGCATCGCCGACCAGATGGTTGGGGCCTTTCGGGTTCTGTCGCAGCACCCGCTCGAAATAACCGAGGAATTTCGGAATGCGGTCGCGGATGAAGGCGGCCGAGCGGGCTTTTGCCTCTGGCTTCTGGTCCTCGTAATAAAGCGACATGTCGATCGGGTGATGCGTATCATGCGCTTCGGCGACGAAATCGGTGACAGTCAGCTGCAGGCCGTTGACGACATGGCGAAGGCCGTCATCCTCAGGCGCAAGGCCGAGTTTCGGTCCGAGATAAAACAGGATGTTGGCGACATGCGGTATAATAAGGTCGCCGTCCTTCAGGAACGGTGGCGCAAAGGGAATGTGCGTTTCGCTTTCGCTCTCCATCACTTCCATCATGGCGCCGGTGCCGCGCCCGGGCTGGCGGGTAACGTCGATATATGCGGCGCCGACTTCTTCCAGCGCCAACCGCACGAATTCGCCACGGCCTTGAATGCCGTCCCAATAATAAAGCTCGTATGCCATGGCTGCTCAATCCTTCGGTTTACGACCGAAGTCTTTTCGCAGTTCGTCCTTGGCCTTTTCAAGGGTTCCGCGCCGCTTTTTCGTCAGTTGGTCGCCCGCGCGGTTAATGTAGAAGGTCAGCATCGACATGGCAGCGCGATAAGGGCTCGACTTGCGGCGATCACTCTCCTCGGCGGAGTGCTTGACGTAACGGGCAATCTTCCTCGGATCGTCCGATTTGAACACGCCTTCCTTCAGGTCCATCGCATCGCTGCGTTCGGTGACGTCCTGAGACCATTTCTTTTTCGATTTGGCCATGGGTCTAAAACTCCCCGTGTGGCTGGCGGAAAGCCTCCGCTGCCGCATCCTAGTCAATGGTGGCTGTGGTGTTCGTTACGCTTGCGCGTCGCCGCGGCCTTCTTCGCGGAAGCGGAACGTTCCTCCTTCGAGCGTGCGGCGGATGCCGCACCGCCGACGCGGCCGCCCTTTTCGGAGGATTCATGCGTATCCTTCTTGCCGCGGCCGGAACCGGATTTGTTGCCGCCGCCGCTTCCTTGTTGACGGTCGCCCAAGCACGCCGTTCGGCTTCCTTCTCGGAGACGCCGCGATCCTCGTAGCCCTCCTCGATGTGCTCGGCTTTGCGCTTCTGCTTGTCGGTATAGTCGGATTTATCACCTCTCGGCATCTCGGCCTCCTGTGGTTTGCAAAGGGACTGAACCGGTACGGAGCCCAAAAGTTCCCGCCCAGGTCATTGGGCCGAATTCGGAACAAAAGCCAGGTTTATCAGGTTTCCGATGTGCATAAGAAGCAGCCGAGAACATGGAAAAACACATCGTCAAAGCCGATGGAAACGGTGCGATCGACGTGAACGGCCAGGTATCACCGGTCATCTACACCGTCAGCCTCAAGCACGGGAAGGGGCGTTCCTATGAGGTCGACATCCGTTTGATGGCGCCGCGTGACTGGCTGCTACGGAGGGGCTTCAAGCGTGATGCCGTGCTGGTCAGTCAGAGCGGTGCGCGCATTCCCGTCTATCACGACGATGGCAGTTTTCACGATGCTGGCAGCCATCACGATGATGGTCGTCTCGACCCTGCCGACACGATCTCGATCGAGCTGACGGCGCGCGACGACAGTTGCACCAGCGAGGTGGATCTGATGCGGAAATATCCTGAGCTCGACGGCGCCGACGCATAAAGCAAAAGTTGTAGCATATCGTGACTGGCCTATACGCCAGGCCGTTGTTGGACGGCGTTCTTGACCGCCTGGTCGAGCGCTATGCTGCTGAAAGGTTTCGACAGCAGCACCGAGCCGGGGAGATGATTTGCATCCGGCAGGCTGCTGTTGCCGGTGGCAAAGACCAGTCCGACCGAAGGAAAGGCCTCACGCGCCTTCGCGGCAAAGGCCTGACCCGACATGCCGGGCAGGCCGACATCGGCGACGATGATGTCGACGATGGTATGTCGGAGGATTTCCACGCCCCGTTCGCCACTATCAGCCTCGATGACGTCATAGCCGAGATCCTGCAAAAGCTCGGCGGTATCCATGCGGATGAAGGCGTCGTCTTCCACCAGCAACAGCTTCAGCTTTTCACGGGCGACCTCGGGATGTGTGGGAGCGGCCACCGCGGCATCGCTCGCCCCTTGGCGGCGTTGCGTCCTGATAGTAAGCACGTGGCGGATCTTGCGGGCGAGTTCCTCGCGCGTATAGGGTTTGGAGAGCAGTTCGAGGCCGGGATCGAGCCTGCCGCCATGGACGATCGAATTTTCGGTATAGCCCGATGTGTAGAGCACGGCGATGTCAGGCAGACGCTCGCGTGCCATGCGCGCAAGCTCCGGGCTCCGCAACGGCCCGGGCATGACGACATCGGTAAAGAGCAGGTCGATATGGGCGCCGCTTTCGATCACGGTGAGCGCGCTTTGCGCATCCTTGGCCTTCAACACGTAGTAGCCGAGATCCGTCAGCATCTCGACGACAGTCGTGCGCACACCCTCGTCATCCTCGGCGACGAGGATGGTTTCCGTGCCCCCGGTCGCCGGCACGCTGTCGACATTGGTGATGCGATCCTCGCTCTGGAACGAGCGGGGCAGATAGAGCTTGACGGTCGTGCCTTCGCCGATCTCGCTGTAGATCTTCACGTGGCCACCGGACTGCTTGACGAAGCCATAGACCATCGACAGGCCAAGACCGGTACCCTTGCCTTCCGGCTTGGTCGAGAAGAAAGGCTCGAAGGCCTGTTCTATGACCTCCTGCATCATGCCGGATCCGGTATCGGTAACCGCCAGCACGACATATTGGCCGGCGGTGACTTCAGGATGGGTGCGGCTGTAGGTGTCGTCGAGGAAGGCGTTGCCGACCTCGATCGTCAGCTTACCGGGGCCAGCCATCGCGTCTCGGGAGTTGATCGCAAGGTTGAGCAGTGCGTTCTCGATCTGGGTCGGATCGGCAAAGCTGTTCCAGAGCCCACCTGAGACCATGGTCTCGACTTCGATCTCCTCGCCGAGCGCGCGGCGCAGCATGTCGTCCATGCCGGTGACGAGACGGCCAATATTGACGACCTTCGGCTCCAACGGTTGCCGGCGGCCGAAGGCGAGCAACTGGCTTGCCAGCCGCGAGCCGCGTTCGACGGCGGCAAGCGCGTTGGAAATGCGTTCCTTGGCCCGACCGCTCTCTGCCACGTCCTTGCCCAGAAGCTGCAGGTTGCCTGAGATCACCTGCAGCAGATTGTTGAAATCATGGGCAACGCCGCCGGTGAGCTTGCCGATCGATTCCATCTTCTGCGACTGCTGGAGCGCTGCTTCGGCCTGCTGGCGCTCGGCAATCTCGGCCGCGACGCGGACCTCGAGCATTTCATTAAGTTTCCGCAGCTGATCTTCCATATTGCGGCGCTGGTCGATTTCGATTTTGGCGGCACGGAAAAGCCGGATATTGTCGATCGCGACGGCCGATTGGCCGGCGAGACTGACGAGGCTCGCCTCGGCCGCTTGGGAAAAACGGCCGGGCTGGCCGTGGCCGAAGAACAAGCCGCCGATGACGCCGCCGTCGCGTGATTTCACCGGCACGGCAAGATAGCTCCTGACGGGAAGATGGCCCTTCGGCATGCCAGCATGCGGCGCATTCTGCCCGTAGCGCGGGTCGAGCAGGATGTCGTCGGAGCGCATAATGCCTTCGCCGTTGAAGGTCGGCGCGAAGACCTTGGTATTGCGCGGCATCGGGAATTTCTCGAAGTTCTTCCGATCGACACCGGAGAGGGCATAGAGCATGTAGCTGCCACCCTCGCCATCATCGACATTGTAGAAAAAGGCGCCGAATTCCGCGCCGGTCAGCGTCACGCCGGCATCGACGACAATCTGGGTGAGGCGTTCGACACTGGGCTCGGCGGTGATCGCCGCACCCGCCCGGTTGACGACCGCAAGCGCCTCCGATTTTGCACGCAGTTCTTCCAGCGCGCTTTGTTCGCCGCGCTTGGCCGACACCTGGTCGGTAACATCAAGGGCCGCGCAGAGGATGCCGGCGACCCTGCCGTCATCGTCGCGCAGCGGCGTGTATGAGAAGGTGAACCAGGTGTCTTCGGTACGGCCGTCGCGGCGCATCGGGATAAGCAGCTCTTTGAAGAGCTGCGAACTGCCTTCGAGCGTGCTGGTGACGATCGGCGAGAACTGTTCCCAGATATCTGTCCAGACCTCGCGGAAGGGTCGTCCGAGGGCATCGGGATGCCGCTCGGGGAAAACGGGCACATAGGCTTCATTGTAGAGAAAAGCGAGATCCGGACCCCAGGCGACGAATTTGGGCTGGCGGGAATTCAACACCATTTCGGCGACGTGCTTGAGAGAGGCAGGCCAGCTTTCGACCGGACCGAGACCGACGGCGTGGAAATCCGGATGCCGTAACAATTCGCCGATTTCGCCTCCACCTCTCGGCCAGCCGTCCCCGACGCTTCTCATTCAAAATCGCTTCCTTGTCGTCTGCCGCACCGATGTGATCGGTCGGCTCGGGGTCCAGCCCTTCCAAAGCTTCAACATAGAGGCTAACGATGGGAGGAAAAGGGCGCGATCGAAATATCCCTGACTGCCGGGTGTTCAACGCTTTTCGCGGTTTGCGGCGGTGCCCGGGAGGTTATTTTTGATTGAGCTTTTGTGAAGCGACCAAAGCGCGGCCGATGTGGAAGAAGGGCAACTGCGCGGGCGCACGGGGATCGCGGAAAACCAGTCCGACGAGGTTATCGACGACAAGGATGAAGCCAAGGGCGAGACCGAGGTAGAGCAGCGCGGCGACGATGAGGAGCGACATCTCCATCCCTCACACGATCGCGGTCGAAGCGCGGCTGCTGGCTAAAAAGAGGATTTCGGTATGACTGTCCTTCATGGCAACTTCCTCGTTGCGCCATAAACAATCATCGCACCTTCTTGTTCCCGGTTATCGGACGAAGATTCAACTTTTTTCGGAAGCCTCAAAGCTTGCAGCGTCATTCGGCCTCTGTTCACCCCCGCATGGAAGCCCATCGTGGAATCCCTAAAGCAAAACTAATTCAGGCATATGACAAAACGAGATCAAAGGGCGTCGCGACGACGCCCTTTTTAATAGACTTGCTCGGTAATCCAGTGTTCAGGACGCCGTCTTGCGGCTTGCAGCCCGCTTCGGTGCCGGTGTCACGACGCCGTTGGCCTTGCTGCCCGTCACGCTGCGCTTCGCCTTGGGTTTGGCTTCCTTGCCGTTGGAAGACGCAGCAGAGCCCTCGAGCGCGTCGCGCTCGTCTCGTGCCTGTTCCCAATGAATGGAATCTCGCCCTGTCGGATATCCCTCTTCTTCCCAGAGGGTGTATGCACGTTTTTTGATCCACTCTTCCCGAGTTTCTGCCATCGCTGATCTCCAGTCACATGATGCCGTCGTTCGAACGCGATACTGCTCGGATGGTTCCAGAGGAGGGGAGCTCTTTCAAGCGAAATCGCGCCGCAACCGGAAATATTTCGCATCGCAGCATATTAGGGTTGAGAATCGAGGTTTACCGGGGCCGAAACTCCGCGGCCTTGTGCAGATCTGACACGAAATCCCGGCGCTGCTGGTCTCGGTCCGCCTCGTTACGGATGCGCAAGAGATAGGAGGGGTGGATGGTGACCAGAACAGGCGGATGGTTTGTCGGATGCAGGATATGGCCGCGCTCCGGCGTCAGCTTTGCTTTCGGGCCAAGCAACGCATACAGCGCACTTGCACCGAGCGTCACGACGAGCTTCGGCCGCAGGATGTTGAGCTCTGCGCCGAGCCACCAGGCGCACCGCCTGATCTCGCCGGCATTCGGTTTTGCATGCAGCCGCCGTTTGCCGCGCGGCGTGAACTTGAAGTGCTTGACCGCATTGGTGACATAACAGCGTTGACGATCGAGACCGGCCTCTTCGAGGCAGTGATCGAGCAGCCGGCCGGCGGGGCCGACAAAGGGCCTGCCGGTCAAATCCTCCTGGTCCCCCGGCTGCTCGCCAATGAGGACGATCTCGGCTTTCCCGGAGCCTTCGCCGAAGACGATTTGCGTGGCATTCCTGTAGAGATCACAACGGGTGCAGTCTTCGGCCTGATGCCAAAGTTCGGGAATGCTGTCGGCATTCGCGACTTCAAGCGCCCAGGCGGGACCGACATTTGCGGCTATGGTCATGATGGCGACCCTCATCTCCTCGGGATCAATCGATCTGTGCCGGCATTGTTCCCGCGGTGAAGCGGGCGGCGGCGGTAAAATGGTCACGGCATAAAATTTCGCGTCATGAGAGAACAGCGTTGTGATTGATCGCCGGCGTTTCGCGGCTATATTCGCCAGCGATGTTCTATCTCCTGTCGACCTACTGGCCGCATATCCTCTTTGTCGTTTCGATCGCCATGGGGGCTGCCGCGGCGATCCATGCCGCGATGACCAAGGAGGAGGTGCGCGCCGCGATTGGCTGGGTCGGCGTCATCATTCTGTCTCCGATCATCGGCGCGGTGCTCTATGCGATTGCCGGCATCAACCGCGTCCGCCGCAAATCGTTGAGCGTGCGGCGCGACGCGCTGCTGCTTGCGGCCGAATTCGACGAACTCGAGACCTTCGATGCCGAGGCCGAGACGGTGATCAGCCAGTTCGGCCGCCGCTTCGCGGCGCTGCAGACGCTCGGCGACCGGGTGACGCGCAATCCGCTGACTTCAGGCAATACGATCGATGTGCTGGAAACCGGCGACGAGGCCTATGCGGCGATGAAGACCGCCATCGACGAGGCGGCGCGCAGCATCCTGCTCGAAACCTATATTTTCGACCGCGATGCGGTCGGCCTTCGCATCGCCGATGCGCTGATTGCGGCGGCCAGCCGTGGTGTGGAAGTCCGGGTGCTGATCGACGCGGTCGGCGCGCGTTATTCGGTGCCGAGCATTCTCGGCCATCTGAGGGAAGGCGGCGTCACCGTTGCCGTCTTCAACGGCAATGTCATCATGGGTTTACGGCTGCCCTATGCCAATCTGCGCACCCACCGCAAGATCCTGATCGTCGACGGGAAAATCGCGCTGACGGGCGGGATGAACATCAGGGCGGGCTTCAGCGAGGAGGCAACAGGCGAGAGCTTTGCCCACGACACGCACTTCAGCGTCACCGGCCCTGTCGTGGCCGACCTTTTCGACCTCGCCGCCGAAGACTGGCGCTTCTCGACGCAGGAGTTGTTGAACGACGAGCCCTGGCGCATCGAACCGCCGGAGCGCAGTCCCGGCGATCCCATCCTGATGCGCGTCGTCGCCTCCGGCCCGGATCGCAGCGTCGAGACCAACCACAAGATGCTGATGGGCGCCTTTTCCGTGGCGCGCCAGTCGATCCGCATCATGTCGCCCTATTTCCTGCCGGACCGCGAACTCATCAGCGCCCTGGTGACGGCGGCGCGGCGCGGCGTCGAAGTCGATATCGTCGTGCCCGCGCTCAACAACCTCGTGCTGGTCGACCGGGCGATGACGGCGCAGTTCGATCAGATCCTCAAGAATTACTGCCGCATCTGGCGCTCCACCGGCAGCTTCAGCCATTCGAAACTGCTGACGATCGACGGTACCTGGGCCTATGTCGGCTCTTCCAATCTCGATCCGCGGTCGCTGCGGCTGAATTTCGAGGTCGATCTCGAAGTGCTGAACGAGGGCTTCGCCGCCGAGATCGACGAGCACATCGAGGAAACCTTGAAAACCGCGACGCCCGTGACGCTTGAGGGGCTGCAGGCGCGACCCTTCCCGGTGCGGCTGCTTGAGAAGGTGCTATGGCTAGGGTCGCCCTATCTCTGAAGGATTTTTTGTGATCGGACGTGGCAAGTCCGGCTTGCCCGCCTATACTGTTGAGACAAGCCTTTTCGATCAACGGAACAAGTGCGCCTGCCGATGCACGCCAGAAAAGACAGCCTTCCCGCCAGCATTCTCGCCTCGATCAGGAGCAGGAAAAAGCGGCTCGATGCAGCCTATACGGAGGCAAGGCCGCCCAGTGCGGGGACGCTGATCGCCTCCTACAACGTGCACAAGTGCATCGGCACCGACCGCCGCTTCGATCCGGAGCGCACCAGCCGCGTCATCCACGAAATCGGCGCCGACGTGATCGCGTTGCAGGAGGCCGATACGCGCTTTGGCGAGCGCACCGGCATTCTCGATCTCGGGCGGCTGGAGCGGGAAACGGGACTGATCGCGGTCCCGATTGCCGGCATGGCGAAGGCGCATGGCTGGCACGGCAATGTCGTGCTCTTCAAGAAGGGGCTGGTGCATGACGTGCATCAGGTCAAGCTGCCGGGGCTGGAACCGCGCGGCGCGCTGGTTGCCGAGATCGAACTCGAGAAGGGCGGGGTGCTGCGCATCATCGCCGCGCATTTCGGGCTGCTGCGCCACAGCAGAGCCCAGCAGGCCCGCATGCTGGTCGAACTGATCAACGACAGGCACGAGATGCCGACCATCCTGCTCGGCGACCTCAACGAATGGCGGCTCGGCGACCGGTCTTCGCTCAACACCTTTCAATCCGCCTTCGGACCGCTGCCGCCCGCCGTCCCGAGTTTCCCCGCCGGCCTGCCGCTTCTGGCGCTCGACCGCATCATCGCCAACCGCAAGGGGATCATCTCGGAGGTGGAAGCACATGATACGCCGCTCGCGCGTATCGCCTCCGACCACCTGCCGATCAAGGCGCTGATCGATCTGGAACCGGTTGCGGGTTGATGTCATGGCGACAGCGGGTGCTGTCGCCGTTGTCACTTCGGCCGGCGCTTTCACTCAGCCATGGCTGAAACGTCACAAGCCGGATGGCGTTCAACATGATCTCGAATATCCGCTTGCGCATCGATATCTCTCCTTCGCAATCATATGCCGCCCCTTGCCTCGCGCCTTCAAACGAGCTTATCGTCGGCCTCGAATGACTTGAGGTTATGGATGAAGCGCGGACGCCTGCCATTGACCGCTTTGCGGAGTTTCGAGGTCGCCGGCCGCCTCGAGAGCTTCACGCTGGCGGCGCAGGAGCTGTTCATCTCGCAGGCGGCGGTCAGCCGGCAGATCCGCGAGCTGGAGACGTTGCTGGGCGAAGCGCTCTTCGAGCGCCGCCATCGCGGCGTCCATTTGACCGCATCGGGCAACAAGCTGCTGGCGATCCTGACGTCATCCTTCGACCGGATCGACGAATCCCTGGAAGAAATCCGCAGCCGACCGGCGAGGGCAGCGCTGACGATCAGCGTGGAACCTTCCTTCGCGGCGTGCTGGCTCGTTCCCCGCCTGCCGGAGTTTCGCGAACGGCATCCTGAGATCGACGTGACGATCGACGCCGATTCACGCCTGGTCGAGTTCCGAGGCGGACAGGCCGAGATCGCCATCCGCCACAGCGCCAGCGTGACCGCCTGGCCGAGGACGGAGAGCGGGCATCTCGCCGATGTCAGGATGGTGCCGGTCGCGGCACCTGCGCTGCTCAAGGGAGGGCCTGCGATCGACCGCCCGGAAGACATGCTCCGTCATACGCTGTTGCATGAGGAGACCCGCGACGTGTGGTTCCGCTGGTTCGAGATGGCAGGCATCGCCATGCCGGAAATCGCGCGGGGGCCGGTCTATGCCGATGGCGGGCTGGTCATGCAGGCGGTCCTGCGCGGGCAGGGCATAGCACTGATGGACGATATCTTCGCCGAGGAAGAGATCAGGGCGGGCCGGTTGCTTCGCCTGTCCGACCTTGCCGTTGCCCACGGCGCCTACTGGCTGGTCGCGCGCAGTTTTGAACGTCTCGCTCCGCCTGCCTCGTTCTTTGTCCGCTGGATCAACTCCCGGATCGAAACCTTCTGAAGGCGGCCTATCTGCCGTGACGCTCGACCTCGGTCAGCACCGTGATGAAGGCCCGCAAACCCCGCGGCACGTGACGGTGGCCGGGATAATAGAGACAGAGGCCCGGAATGGCAGGACACCAGTCGTCCAGCACCGTGACGAGCGCGCCGCTTTCGAGAAACGGCCGGGCGGTGCGATCCGAGACATAGGCGATGCCGAGCCCCTTTGCCGCCGCCTGCGCCATCAGCTCGACATGGTCGAGCGTCAGCACGCCCGGAACGTCGAGGGCAATCTCGTGGCCGTGTTTTTCGAACTCCCAGCGGAAGAGCTTGCCGCTTGGCAGCCGGAAGCGGATGCAGGCGTGGGTCTTTAATGCGTCCGGTGTCTGCGGCGCCGGATGCGCTGCCAGATAGGCCGGCGAAGCGACGGCAACAAAGCGGGTATCTCCGCCGAATTCCACCGCGATCATATCGAGCGGCACCGCCTCGCGAAGCCTTATGCCGGCATCGAAACCGTCGGCAACGACATCGACGAGCCGATTGTCGGTGACGAGATCGAGCGACATGTCGGGATAGCGGGTGAGAAAGGTCGGGACGGCGGCATCAAGCAGCACCCGCGCGGCGATCTCGCTGGTATTGACCCGCAACGTGCCGCTGGGATGGCCGCGGAATTCGTTGACCTCCTCGAGCGCCAGATCGAAATCCCTGAACAGTGGCGTCAGACGGGTAACGAGGCGCTCGCCGGCCTCCGTCGCCGCCACGCTGCGGGTCGTCCGGTGGAGAAGCCGAACGCCCATATTGGCTTCGAGCGAACGCATCATATGGCTGAGCGTCGAAGGCGACAGGCCCAACTCGTCGGCAGCCTTGCGGAAGCTGCGATGGTTGACGATAGCAGACAAGGCTCTCAGATCGGCAAGGCTCGGCTTGTAATTCATGGCTAGAATTCACCAACTCATGCAGCATTCGACGGATGGAAGCAGGAATAGGCTTATCTATCTTTACCTTCAAGAGCAGCCGCAATGCCGCGGCATGAAAGGTAAAGACAATGGGAAAGACATGGATGATTACTGGCGCCTCCTCCGGTTTCGGGCGCATCATGACCGAAAAATTGCTGGCGCGCGGCGATCGCGTCGCGGCGACAGTGCGCAAGCCGGCAGCGCTCGATGATTTGAAGTCGCATTACGGCGACAACCTCTGGATCGCGACGCTTGACGTCAGCAATGATGGGGCGGTGCGCTCGGTCGTCGACGCCGCTTTTGGAGCGATGGGCCGGATCGACGTCGTCGTCAGCAATGCCGGCTACGGCCTGTTCGGTGCTGCCGAAGAGGTCAGCGACGAACAGATCCGCCATCAGATCGATACCAACCTGGTCGGCTCGATCCAGGTGATCCGGGCAGCATTGCCGCATATGCGGGCGCAGGGCGGCGGCCGCATCCTGCAGGTGTCTTCGGAAGGCGGGCAGATCGCCTATCCGAATTTCAGCCTCTATCACGCGACCAAATGGGGCATCGAAGGCTTCATCGAAGCCGTTTCGCAGGAGGTCGCCCCCTTCGGCATCGAATTCATCATCGCCGAGCCAGGTCCGGCGCGGACCGATTTTGGCCGCGGGCTGGTCGCGCCGCGGCCGATGAAAGCCTATGACGCGACGCCGGCCGGCGACATCCGCCGCGCTATCGCCGACGGCAGGTTCGAGGCCAAGGGTGACCCCGTCAAGATGGCGCAGGCGATGATCGAGGCTGCCGAACAACACTTGGCTCCGAAGCGGCTGGCGCTTGGCGCCGGCAGCTATGCCTCGATCCGCAAGGCGCTGGTCGAGCGGTTGGCTGAACTCGACGCCTTCAAGGAGGTGACGATTTCAGCCGATGTCGATGCCTGATCGGGACCAGCAAATGCGCCGCCGGTGCCGGTTGGTCGATGTCGTCAGGCGCCGTATGTCCCATCCTGCAAATCTCGTTAGAGAGCGCCCGCCGCCTGCAGCAGCTTGCGATCGAGATCGACTGACACGCGGGACTGCTTGTCGAGAACCATGGTCGCCGGCTTGTCGGTTGTGTAGGCCGGCCAGTCGGGCAAGCCCTCGGCGCTCGGCTTGCCGTTGCGCGCGAAGTTGACCCAGGCCTGGCTCACCTTCCTGGAAAGCGCCAGGGCGTCGCTCCCACCACCGGTCGACGTCTTGACCAGAGCGGCGTTCGCAAACACGTAAGGCAGTTCCGAGCAATGCCAGGCCATGGCAATCCCATCCAGGACCGGTGACTCGTAGGCGAACATGTAGGAGTAGACCGGAGCCCCGTTCTGCTTCGCCTTCAGGTCGAGATCACGGATGGCTCCCGGCCGGAAGCGCAGATCCAGGAAATAGGCGTCGGCGATCTTTTTCTCGGGGTAGGCCGCCATGAATGCCTTGCCGACCGCGTCGGATTTGTCGGCGAAGCGCTCCTTCAGCTTGGCCTCGGACTTGTCTTCGTCCCAGTTGTTCTTGTTGTCGGCAAGAAGCTCGCCCGCCTTGTGATTGATCACCGTCTCGAACTCGTTGAGGGTGTTTCCGACCATCAGCGGAATGTCCTTGGCCTGGTCAACCCACTCTGTCCCGACGGGGTTCACCGGAATGTAGTCCCCGTCCTGAACAGGTGCGTAGCGGGCGTCTTTTGCGCCTTGGGCGGTCGCGTCCTTGATGGCCTTGTCGGCCGCGGCAAGGAGATCGTAGTAGTCGACGTCGGCAAGCTTGTCGATTTCCTCAGCCTTGAGACCGAGGTTGGCAAGCGTCAGTTCGGCCACCTTCCGCGAGGATGCCTGATCGACGACGGAATCGCTCCGGGAGCCGCTCTGAACGATGGCCTTCTGGAAGAGGCCCTTCGCCGAAGGCGTCCCCATCAAGGCGCGCACCTTGTAGCCGCCGCCGGACTGGCCGAAAATCGTCACGTTGCCGGGATCGCCGCCGAAGGCCGCGGCATTGTCGTGGACCCACTTCAGCGCGGCGACGAGATCGGTGACGCTGGCATTGCCCGTCCGTTTGTATTTCTCTCCGTAAGCGGAAAGATCGAGGAAGCCGAGCACGTTGAGCCGGTGGTTGAGGGTGACGACGACGACATCACCGTCCTTGCTCAGATTGTGGCCGTCATACGAGGTCAGTTCGATGCCTGAACCATTGGTGAAGCCGCCCCCATGGATCCAGACCATGACCGGCCGTTTCTTTCCGTCGTTGATCGCCGGCGTCCAGATGTTCAGGAACTGGCAGGCTTCGCTCATCGGCAGATAGCGGTGCGGATTGAAGAGTTCGTCGCCGGCCACTTCCTTCATGCGGGGGATAAAGCAGTTCTCGCCATAGGTGACCGCGGGGCGGATGCCTTTCCAGGGCGCGACCTCTTCCGCCGGCATGAAGCGGTCGGCATGTGCATAGGGGACGCCAAGATAGCTAAAGATGCCATCGTCGAGTGCGCCGACGAGACTGCCCTTGTTGGTTTCGACGACCGTCTTGCTCTGCGAAGCAACAAACTCTTCGGCGAGAGCGGGCGCGCCGACAATAGAAGCCGTCATCGCCGATAGCGCGGATATCAAAGTGCAATAATATAGAAACGTCCTTTTCATCAACTTATCCTCTTGTCGTTGATTGTAAGTTCAAAAGTCCGACGGCCGCCATCCCCGGCCGTCGGTGACTAACTAGGTCGGCGCCGACGCTTTTTCACGCCACGGTCAGACTGTTTGCCGGAGAGAGGATCATGCCGGAGGGTTGGACGAGTGTTTCTTGCCGACCGGCCACCAATGAACAGGAGATCTGACGCCGGGCGGGCCGCTTCCACGCGGTTTGGTCCCGCCGGACGTCGAGCGTCTTGAGCATGCCTGACGGAACACCATCGGCGCCTGGGTGGTGGCGATTGGGCAACATTATCCGCACAGGTGATCACACGGCGAGATAAGCCGAGATCCCGCCGCTTGCCAGGACCGCGCTAGCATCCGCCACTTGTCAAAAAGATGACGAAGGGACCACGCCGATTGTTGGGACGGGTGGATTGTGCTCTGGCATCTTGTTTCCTTGCTCACCACCGGCACTCAGGGCCTCGCGCACTTCATCCTCTTCCCAACCCGCCTCGACGGCGGAAGCCACGAGCGTTTCAATTTTCTCGGTTTCCGAGTTGTGCGATATCTCATCGAGGCGGCGTCTGGCGGTCTCGAGACACTGACGAAGGTTCGAAGCGCGGCTGGCGTCGTTACGGTCGTAGCTTGGCGATGCGACGTAGGTCATTTGAAAGCTCCCTGCTGATCGACAGGAACACCTGAAGAGAGAGGCGGTTCCACTGCGTGCCCGCGGTAAGCGCCGCCCTGAAACCATTTCGGAGGTGCAAAGGGAATTGTGGAGTGGCCGGCCGACCAACAAACACCCCTTGACGTCTTTCCATCTTTGAGAAATGCTAAGATGTCAGACCAATTACAGGGGTCGGCTGCCTGACAAGAAAATGGGGAACCATGAAGGCAAATAGCAGCGACAGGCCGGTGATCCGGCCGCTTCCAGTCATGGACCGCGCGCGTCAGGTGACCGATGCGCTAGCGGATTATGTCGAGGAAGCCAGGTTGAAGGCGGGCGATAGGCTTCCGGCCGAGCGCGAGCTGATGGCAGCCCTGGCCGTCGGCCGCTCGACCATTCGCGAGGCGATCCGCCACTTCCAGGCGCTCGGCGTCATCGAGACGCGTAAGGGCAGCGGCACCTATTTGCTGAAACCGGTTTCCAGGGCGACGATCCACATGCCGCTCTCTTTCGACACGGTTCATCTGCGCGACGTGCTGCTGCAGACGCTGGAGGTTCGACGCGGCATCGAATGCGAGGCGGGCATGGTCGCGGCCCGGCGGCGCACGAACACAGACCTCGTCGTCATCGAGGAAAAGCTGGACGCGATGGAGCGGGTGCACTTGGAGAAGGGTACCTCCGGGCCGGAGGATCTGGCCTTCCATCTCGCCGTCTACGACGCCACCCACAATCCGCTGTTTCGCCAGCTTCTCGAGCAGATGCGCGAGACCTTCGAGCGCTTCTGGGAGCATCCGTTCGACCGCCAGGATTTCGCGCGCCGGTCCTTCCCCTTTCACCGCACCCTTTTCGATGCGATCGCTGCCGGGGATCCCGAGGCGGCGCGCGCCGAAACATTGAAAATTCTCGATATCGTCGAGGAAGACATCAAGGAAATGTCCAAATGAGCAACGGCTCTGAACCGTTCGATCTTGCTTCCCTCATCACGGCGCACGACGAAGGCAACTTCGCCGACGCCGTCGTGCCGCCGATTTTCCAGACCTCGCTTTTCACCTTTTCCGATTATGACGACATGATCGCCTCTTATCGCGGCGAGAGGGTGCGGCCGATCTATACGCGCGGCCTGAACCCGACGGTGCGTGCCTTCGAAGAAATGCTCGCCAAGCTCGAAGGTGCCGAGGATGCGCTGGGTTTTGCAAGCGGCATGGCGGCGATCTCATCGGCGGTCTTAAGCTTCGTCGAGCCGGGCGACCGCATCGTTGCCGTCAAGCATGTCTATCCCGATGCCTTTCGCCTGTTCGGCACCATCCTGAAGCGGATGAAGATCGAGGTGACCTATGTCGACGGACGCGACGAGGAGGCGGTCGCCAAGGCGCTGCCCGGCGCCAAACTCTTCTACATGGAAAGCCCGACGAGCTGGGTGATGGAGGCGCATGACGTCGGCGCGCTCGCAGCACTCGCCAGACAACATGGCGCCGTCTCGATGATCGACAACAGCTGGGCAAGCCCGTTCTTCCAGCGGCCGCTGACGCTCGGCGTCGATCTCGTCATCCATTCAGCCTCGAAATATCTCGGCGGCCACAGCGATGTGGTGGCCGGCGTCATCGCCGGCTCGAAGGCGATGATCGCGCGTGTCAAGGCCGAGGCCTATCCCTATCTCGGCGGCAAGCTTTCGCCGTTCGACGCCTGGCTGCTGATCCGCGGGTTGCGCACGCTGCCGCTGCGCATGAAAGCCCACGAGGCATCGGCGCTTGAAATCGCCAGGCGCCTTCAGAAGCTCGGCGTGGTGGAGACGGTCTGCCATCCGGGGCTCGCCAACCGTCTGCCCACTGGCCTCATCGGCACCTCGGGCCTGTTTTCCTTCATATTCCGCGACGGCGTGGATATCCGTGCCTTCGCCGATCACCTCAAGCTCTTCAAACTGGGCGTAAGCTGGGGTGGACATGAAAGCCTGATCGTACCGGGCGAGGTGGTGCTCCAGCAGAAAGCACAGCCGAATTCCGCACATGCCTTCGGCATCCATGCGCGATCCGTACGTCTCCATGTCGGCCTCGAAGGAACCGAGGCTTTGTGGAGAGACATCGAGGAGGCGCTCGCCGCCGCCTCACAATCCTGAAACCCGAGAGAAACCTAATAAGGGGGAACTGAGCCATGAAAAAACTAATAATCTCGACGATCTTTGCTTCGATGATGGCGGGCACGGCCTTTGCCGATACGACGCTCAAGCTTGTCGAAGTCATCACCAGCCCGGAGCGCACCGAAACGCTGAAATCGATCGTCGGCAAGTTCGAAGCCGCCAATCCCGGCACCAAGGTCGACATCATCTCGCTGCCCTGGAACGAGGCGTTCCAGAAGTTCGCGACTATGGTGTCTGCCGGCGACGTGCCCGATGTGATGGAAATGCCCGATACCTGGCTGTCGCTTTATGCCAATAACGGCATGCTCGAGAGCCTGGAGCCCTACCTTGCAAAGTGGGAGCACACCAAGGAGCTGACGCCGCGCGCGCTCGAACTCGGCCGCGACGTCAAGAACACCGCCTATATGCTGCCCTACGGATTCTATCTCAGGGCGATGTTCTACAACAAGAAGCTGCTTGCGGAAGCCGGCGTCGCCGCGCCGCCGAAGACGATGGAAGAATTCACCGCCGCTTCGGAGAAGGTTTCCAAACTGTCCGGCAAATACGGCTACTGCATGCGCGGCGGAGCGGGCGGCCTAAACGGCTGGATGATCTTCGCCGCCTCGATGGCCGGCTCGAACAAGTATTTCAACGACGACGGCACCTCGACGATGAACAGCCCCGGCTGGGCCAAGGGCATCGAATGGATGGTCGATCTCTACAAGAAGGGCTATGCGCCCAAGGACAGCGTCAACTGGGGCTTCAACGAGGTCGTCGCCGGCTTCTATTCTGGCACCTGCGCATTCCTCGATCAGGATCCGGATGCGTTGATCGCCATTGCCGAACGCATGAAGAAGGAGGATTTTGGCGTCATGCCGCTGCCGAAGGGGCCTGACGGCAAGTCCTTCCCGACGATCGGCTATGGCGGCTGGTCGATGTTCACCACCAGCGGCAACAAGGATCTCTCCTGGAAGCTGATCGCCACGCTCGAAGGGCCGGAAGGCAATATCGAGTGGAACAAGCGCATCGGCGCCCTGCCGGCCTATACGGCGGCCGAGAAGGATCCCTTCTACGCCGGTGACCAGTTCAAGGGCTGGTTCGAGGAACTGGCCGACCCGAACACGGTACCAACAGTCATGCCGACCTATCTCGAGGAATTCGCCTTCTTCAAGGATTCGCTGGCGATCAAGACCTCGCAACAGGCGATGCTCGGCGATATCTCGGCGAAGGATCTGGCCGACCAGTGGGCGGAATACCTCACCAAGGCGCAGCAGAAGTTCCTCGCCAAGAAATAAGCGACGGACTGACGGCGGCGGCCTCGAAACAGGCCGCCGCCGCTTTTTTTTGATGACACAGACGGCGCAGAACGCCGCGAACGGGACCTTTTGGCTGATGACCATTTCCGCCGATACGCTCGACATGCGTCGCGACCGCAGACCATGGCTGCGTCGCGTTGCCGATGCTTCGGAGCCCTATCTCTACAGCGCGCCGTCGCTGATCCTGATCATTGCGGTGATGCTGGTGCCGCTGACGGTCGGCATTTCCTACGCCTTCCGCGATATCCAGCTGCTCAATCCGTTTTCCGGCGGCTTCGTCGGGCTCGATCATTTCCGCGAGCTTTCAGGCGACGCCGCCTTCTACGGGGCGCTGCGAAACACGCTATGGTGGACCGGCGCCTCCGTCGTCCTGCAGTTCGTTTTCGGGCTGATCCTGGCGCTGCTGCTTGACAAGCCGTTCAAGGGCCGGGCAATCGCCCAGGCGCTGGTCTTCCTGCCCTGGGCCGTGCCGTCCTTTCTTGCCGGCCTCAACTGGGCCTGGCTGTTCAATCCCGTCATCGGGCCGATCCCGCACTGGCTCTTCGCCCTTGGGCTGATGCATGAGCCGGGCAATATCCTCTCCGATCCCAACTATGCGATGTGGGGGCCGATCGTCGCCAATGTCTGGTGGGGCATTCCCTTCTTCGCCATTACCCTGCTCGCCGCCTTGCAGGCGATCCCGCGCGATCTCTATGAGGCGGCGTCGATCGACGGCGCCGGCTGGTTCCAGCGGTTCCGCTCGATCACCCTGCCGTTTCTGGCGCCAACGATCGCCATCACCGTCCTGCTGCGCACCGTGTGGATTTCCAATTTCGCCGATCTCATCGTCGTCATGACCAATGGCGGGCCGGCAGACCGAACGCAGATCGTCGCCAGCTATATCTTCACGACAGCCTTCAGGCGGCTCGATTTCGGTTATGCCTCGGCGATCGCGCTGGTGCTGCTCGTACTGCTGCTTGCCTATTCGATGCTGATCATCCTGCTCCGACAGACGCTGCTGAACAAGGATTGAGATCATGAGACGATCCGTCATTCCCACCATCGCACACCGTCTGGCGATCCTCTGCTACATCGCCTTCGCGCTCTTTCCGCTGTTCTGGCTGCTCAAGGTCTCGGTGACGCCGAACGACCTGCTCTATAGCGAGGGCGTGCGCATGTGGCCGTCGCGCACGACTTGGGATCATTATGCCTTTGTCCTGCGGCACAGCGCCTTTCCGACCTTCTTCAAGAACAGCCTGATCGTCTCGGCCTCGACGGCCATCACCGTGACCATCTGCGCCTCGCTGTCGGGGTATGCGCTTTCCCGCTTCAATTTCCGGGCAAAATACTGGATTGTCGCTCTGATGCTGCTGACCCAGATGTTCCCGCTGGTCATGCTGGTCGCGCCGATCTTCAAGATCCTGTCGCCGCTGCATCTGACCAACAGCCTGACCGGGCTCGTCATCGTCTACACCGCCTTCAACGTGCCTTTCGCCACGTTCCTGATGCAGTCTTTCTTCGACGGCATCCCAAGGGATCTCGAAGAGGCGGCGAAGATCGACGGCGCGACGCAGTTCACGGCATTTCGCCAGATCATCCTGCCGCTGACGCTGCCGGGGATCGCCGCCACACTCGGTTTCGTCTTCACCGCCGCCTGGAGCGAGCTGCTCTTCGCGCTGATGCTGATCAACGGTAATGACGCGGCGACCTTCCCCGTCGGCCTTCTTACCTTCGTTTCGAAATTCTCGGTGGATTTCGGGCAGATGATGGCGGCGGGCGTCATGGCGCTCATTCCGGCCGGCCTCTTCTTCCTGCTCATCCAGCGCTATCTCGTCCAGGGCCTGACGGCCGGCGCGGTCAAGGGTTAAACAAATGGCATCGATCGATATCCGGAATATCCGCAAAGCCTATGGCCATGTGCAGGTGCTGCACGGCGTCAACCTGGAAATCCAGGACGGCGAATTCGTCGTGCTCGTCGGTCCGTCCGGCTGCGGCAAGTCCACGCTGCTGCGGATGATCGCCGGGCTTGAGGAGGTCACATCAGGCGAGATCCGCATCGCCGGCAATAGGGTCAACGAGTTGCATCCCAAGGACCGCGACATCGCCATGGTGTTCCAGTCCTACGCGCTTTACCCGCATATGAATGTCGCCGGCAATATGAGCTACAGCCTCAGGCTGCGGAAGGTGGCGAAGGAGAAGATTGCAGGCGCGGTCGCCGCGGCTGCCGCAAAGCTCGGCCTCGATCCGTTGCTCGAACGCAGGCCGAAGGCGCTTTCCGGTGGCCAGCGACAGCGCGTCGCCATGGGCCGCGCCATCGTGCGCCAGCCCAAGGCCTTCCTGTTCGATGAACCGCTGTCCAACCTCGATGCGCGCCTGCGCGAACAGATGCGCGCCGAAATCAAGAAACTGCATGGCGACCTGAAGGCGACCTCGATCTACGTGACCCACGACCAGATCGAGGCAATGACGCTGGCGGACCGGATTGTCGCCATGCATGGCGGAGTGGTCCAGCAGGTCGGCGGTCCCCTGGAACTCTACGACCGCCCCGCCAATCTCTTCGTTGCCGGCTTCATCGGCTCGCCTGGGATGAATTTCCTCGAGGCCACCTACGATGCCGGCGGCGTGAAGCTGAAGGACGGCACGATCGTGCCGCTTGCAAAGCCTTTGCCGCTTTCAGACGGCGCAAAGGTGACGCTCGGCATCCGGCCGGAGCATGTGCTGATGAGTGACGGCGGGGCGGGGCTTGCCGCGGATGTGGAACTCGTCGAACCGACAGGCTTCGGCATCATCCTGCACCTTGCCCTGCATGGTCTGCCGTTCAAGATCTTCACGCTGAACCGCGAAGCGCTGAAGGCAGGTCCCAAGGTCAATGTGGCCTTCCCGGCTCAATATCTGCATGTGTTCGACGGCGAGGGAAAACGCGTCGATTGAACGGTTAGGCCGGTAGCCCGATGCTGTCGGTTTCGGCATAGTGTCTCCGGCAGGGGCGGGGAGGCAGAACATGCTCGTTGCGCAGATTTCCGATATCCATGCGGGGCCAGACCTTTCGTCGCTGCGGACGCTGGAGCGAGCGATAGGCTGGCTGAAAACGTTCCGCCCGGATGTGCTTGTTGTCACCGGAGATCTGGTAAACGACCGATGGCGGCACGGCTATCGCCTTGTCGCCGAAAACCTGCGGTCGCTGGACTGCCCCGTCCATCTGTTGCCGGGCAACGGTGACGATGTGCAATTGATGCGCTCCGAACTTGTCGCTGTCGGCACGGGGATCAATGCGACGGGACCGATGCATTTCCGGACAGCCGTCGATGGGCTGACCCTCTTCGGTGTCGATGTGACCGTTGCCGGTCAGAGTTACGGCGACGTCCTGCCGCACCTGCCATGGCTGACGAGCGCGCTTGCGGATGTGACGACGCCCTCCCTTCTCTTCATGCATCAGCCGCCGTTGCGGATCGGCATCGAGGTGCTGGACCAGGTCGGATGCAGAAACGGCAGTGCGCTTCTCAGCACCCTGGAGACGATGCTCAGGCTACCACTGGCGATTCTCTGCGGCCATGTTCACCGATCCGCTTTTGGCCGGCTGGGATCGATGACTGTCCAGACCTGCGGCTCCCTTTGCCCGCCCAATCCGCTTCTGCGGGCGGCCGTGCCGATCTTTCGGTGATCGACGCTCCGTCCTTCCTCATGCATGAGGTCAGCGACGGCAGGCTGGTTTCACATGTGGTCTCGGTTCCGATATTAGACAGGGGCGCATGAAAGGGATTGCACGATCATTCCTCACGTGCTGCGAGCGGAAAAATCTTTTGCCGCATCGCCCATGAGGGCTATATCGTCCGTGTGATCTTGCTGGATTGGATGCCATGACCGACACTGTTCTCGACCGCTTTCTCCGTTATGTCGTTATCGACACGCAATCCGACCCCGCCTCCTCGACGCAGCCGACCACCGGCAAGCAGAAGGATCTCGGCCGCGTTCTGGTCGATGAACTGCTGAAGATCGGCCTTGCGGACGCGCATCTCGATGAACACGGCTATGTCTACGCGACCATTCCGGCCAATAGCGACAAGACGGTGCCGGTCATCTGTTTCTGCTCGCACATGGATACGGCACCCGATTTCAGCGGCACTAATATCAAGCCGCAGATCATCAGGAATTTTGCCGGCGGCGATATCAAGCTTGCCGGCGACACCGGCCGGGTGATCCGCGTCAGCGATCATCCCGAACTGCAGAACCAGATTGGCAATGATATCGTCACGACCGATGGAACGACATTGCTCGGCGCCGACGACAAGGCCGGACTGGCCGAAATCATGACCGCGGCTCAGATACTCGTTGGCAATCCAGATATCAGGCACGGGACGATCAAGATCCTGTTCACGCCCGACGAGGAAGTCGGGCGCGGCGTCAACAAGGTCGACCTGAAGAAACTCGGTGCCGACTTCGCCTATACGATGGACGGCGAGACGGCCGGCCATATCGAGGATGAGACGTTTTCGGCCGACGGCGTCGAGATCAGCATATCAGGTGTGGCGATCCATCCCGGCTTTGCCAAGGACCGCATGGAAAACGCCATCAAAATCGCTGGCGCCATCATCGACCGGCTGCCGAGGGATATTGCCCCCGAGACCACGGAAGGCCAGCAGGGCTTCATCCATCCCACAGGCGTGACCGGTTCGATGGAGAAGTCGTCGCTGAGCTTTATCATCCGTGATTTCACCGACAAGGGTCTCACGGAAAAGGAATCGATGCTCGAAGGCATCGTCAAGGACGTGATGGCTGTCTATCCCGGCTCGACCTATCATTTTGAGGTGAAGGAGCAGTATCGCAACATGAAGGTGGTGCTCGATCGTCACCCGGAGATCGTCGACAACGCGATCGAAGCGGTGCGCCGGGCCGGCATGACGCCGGTGCGCGGCAGCATTCGCGGCGGCACCGATGGCTCGCGTCTTTCCTTCATGGGGCTGCCGTGCCCGAACATCTTCGCCGGCGGCCACGCCTTCCACTCGCCGCTCGAATGGGTGAGCCGCCAGGACATGGAAAAGGCGGTGAAGACGATCGTGGAACTGGCGAGGGTTTGGGAAGAACGCGCCTAAAACAAGTCCAGCAAAAGCGCGCTTCCATCTAACTCATACCGGAACGGCGGTGGGTTCAACCGCCGTTCGCTGGAAGGCTTTCACGCAGCATCACGCTGTCATAGGCGGGCCGGGGGATAGGGATCGCAATGGGCATTCCCGGCTCGGGCTCGACCGATGTTACCGGGGATGTTTCCGGCGCGGTCACCGGCGCCGTGATCCGCATCTGCCCCGTGCTCGCCGTCGCCATGGGGTCTGGAGCCGGGAGAGGAACGGGAACCGCCGAGGGTATCAGGGCCTCGAATTGCGGCGGCAGCATGCTTTCGCCGGGCACATAGTTCATCGCCACCTCGTAGGAGGGCAGCGGCGGCGGCGTTTCAAGCATGCCGTTGGAGTCGCGCTTCTCGTAGAAGGCGTTGCCGCCGGCAACCGTCACATAGTGCATGTTGTCGTAGGGGAATTTCAGCCCATCGGTGTGGAAGAACATCGCGTCCTTCACCGCAGGATGGCGTGCGCCTTTAACAAGGATTGCATCGGCCGCGCTGGCAAGCTCGGTTTCCGCCTGCGGCTTGACTTCGCGCGTCATCACGCCGGGCGCGAACTGCCGTTTCTGGGCCACCACGCCGCAGATCGACGTCGGATAGGCGCCGGAGGTGAGCCTGTTCATGACCACGGTCCCGACAGCCATGTAGCCGTCCTTGTCCGAATGCAGCGATTCGAAATACATCGCGCGCTGCAGGCACTCGCGGTCTTTGGCCGTATAATTGAACGTGACTTTCGCCGCTTGGCCCGGCTTCGTCTTGGTGTTCGCCGCCGTTGCCGCCGGTTTCGATGTCGTCGTGCAGCTTGCAGCTGCCAGTCCCACGAACAAAATCCCGATCAGGGATTTTCCAAAGGAAATCTCCGCCCTCAACGCCAGGTGCCTCCTATGGGATTAGTCCAGCCCTTAATGGTTAAGCGTAAACGTTTTACTCGTCATATGACTGAAATACAAACAACCTTAGATAACAAAAACCTTAAGGGACTCTCGCCAAATACGATTCCGGCGATGGCCTTCTGCATAATCCCCTAAATCGGAATCGATTTAGGGATAAATGGTGCAGGAATTCAAGGTGTTAGCGTCACCAATCCCCATCAGCTGCGGAACAGTTTCCAGCGGGTCGGCTTGAAGGCTACCCGGTTGCGGTCAAGCCTGTCGGCCTCGCTCGGTGGCAATTCGATCTCGATATGCGGGCGATCATTGCCGATATCCAATTCGATATGGCGGGTGCCTGCCACGCGGCGGCTGGAGACCGGCTGGCCGGCGATACAGTTTTCAGCTGATTCGCAAAGCCTGACGTCGTGCGGGCGGAAATAGAGCTGCGCCGCGCCATCCGGCTCGCCTTCGGCATTGAGGCCGAGCGAGCGACCTTCGAAGCGAATGTCGCCGTCTGATATCTCGACCTGCAGGCAGTTCGACTGGCCGATGAAGCCGAAGACGAAGGGAGAATTGGGATTGTCGTAAACCTGGTCCGGCGTGCCCACTTGTTCGATCGCGCCCTGGCTCATGACGACGACGCGGTCGGCAAGCTCCAGCGCCTCATCCTGGTCGTGGGTGACGAAGACTGTGGTATGTCCGGTGCGATCGTGGATATCGCGCAGCCATTTGCGCAGGTCCTTGCGCACCTGGGCGTCGAGCGCGCCGAAGGGTTCGTCGAGCAGCAGCACGTTCGGCTCGACGGCCATGGCGCGGGCGAGCGCCACACGCTGGCGCTGGCCGCCGGAAAGCTGGGCTGGGTAGCGTTTTTCGAGACCCGAAAGCTGGACAAGGTCGAGCAGTTCCAGCGCCCGCCTGCGGATATCGGCCTTCGGCGGCCGCCGCGCACTGTTTCTGACCTTCAGGCCGAAGGAGACGTTTTCGAGCACCGTCATGTAGCGGAAGAGAGCATAGTGCTGGAAGACGAAGCCGATATTGCGCTGCTGCACTGATTTCTTCGAGGCATCCTCGTCGCCGAAGAAGATCAGCCCCTCCGTCGGGCTTTCGAGGCCGGCGATCAGCCGCAGCAATGTCGTCTTGCCGGAGCCCGATGGACCGAGCAGTGCGATCAGCTCGCCGGAGCGGATGTCGAGCGAGACATCGTGCAGCGCCGGAAAACGATCGAATTCCTTGCGAATGTTTTTAACGCGTACTTCCATTCCAAATCCTTCAGTGCCGCCGGCTGGCGGCGATTTCTGCGCTATAGCGCATTTCCAGCAGCGTCTTCAAAACAAGAGTTACGAGCGCGAGCAAGGCCAAAAGCGTGGCGACCGCAAAAGCGCCGGTGAAATTATACTCGTTGTAGAGAATTTCTACCTGCAGCGGCATGGTGTTCGTCTGGCCGCGGATGTGGCCGGATACCACCGAGACGGCGCCGAATTCGCCCATGGCGCGGGCGTTGCAGAGAAGTACGCCGTAGAGCAGTCCCCATTTGATGTTCGGCAGCGTCACGTGCCAGAAGGTCTGCCAGCCGCTGGCGCCGAGCGAAAGCGCTGCCTCCTCGTCGGCCGTTCCCTGTTCCTGCATCAGCGGGATCAGCTCGCGGGCGACGAAGGGGAAGGTGACGAACATGGTGGCGAGGATCAACCCCGGCACGGCGAATAGGATCTTGATGTCGTGAGCGCTGAACCACTGTCCGAGCCAGGTATTGGCGCCGAACAGCAGAACGAAGACCAGGCCCGATATGACGGGCGAGACCGAGAAGGGCAGGTCGATCAGCGTCGTCAGGAAAGCCTTGCCCTTGAACTCGAACTTGGCAATCGCCCAGGCGGCAGCAACCCCGAAGACGAGGTTGAGCGGCACGCTGACGCCGGCAACGATCAGTGTCAGGCGGATCGCCGAGAAGGTCTCGGCGTCCGCGAGCGCCTGGAGGAACGGGCCGGCCCCCTTGCGGAAGGCCTCGACGAAGACGGCTGCGAGCGGCAGAAGCAGGATCAGCAGCAGGAAGACGAGCGAGAGGATGATCAGGCTGAAGCGCGCGATCCTGTTTTCGGTGGTCACCGAACGCAGCTTCGTTGGTTGAGCGGTCGCATCAAGCGCCATAGCCGTACCTCCGCCTGCTCCAGCTCTGGATGAGATTGATGACGAGCAGCATGGCGAACGAGATGATCAGCATGATCGCCGCAATGCCGGTCGCTGCCGCATAATTATACTCTTCGAGCTTGATGATGATCAGCAGCGGCGCGATCTCCGATTTGAACGGCAGGTTGCCGGCGATGAAGATGACCGAGCCGTATTCGCCGACGCCGCGGGCAAAGGCCAGCGCAAAGCCGGTGAGCACGGCGGGCGCCAGCCCCGGCAGCAACACGCGGAAAATCGTCTGGAAGCGATTGGCGCCGAGCGTTGCCGCGGCCTCCTCCACTTCCTTGTCGATCTCCTCCATGACCGGCTGCACGGTACGCACCACGAAGGGCAGGCCGACGAAGATCAGCGCCACGACGATGCCGGTAGGCGTAAAGGCGATCTTGATGCCGAGCGGCGTCAGGAACTGGCCGATCCAGCCGTTCGGCGCATAGAGCGTCGTCAGTGCGATGCCGGCAACGGCGGTCGGCAGCGCGAAGGGCAGGTCGACCATGGCATCGATGATGCGCTTGCCGGGGAAGCGGTAACGCACCAGCACCCAGGCGAGAATGATGCCGAAGACGGCATTGACGATCGCGGCGATGAAGGCGCTGCCGAAGCTTATGCGCAACGCGTTGAGCGTGCGCGGATCGAGCGCGATCGACCAGAATTTCTCCCAGCCGAGCGCGCTCGAGCGGACGGCAAGGCCCGAGAGCGGGATGAGGATCAGAAGGGTGAGCCAGGTCAAGGTAAAGCCGAGCGCCATTCCGAAACCCGGAATGACGCTCGGCCGTTTGAACCGCCACCGCGTGGGGCTATGTGCTTTCATGAAGTCTATTATTGGGCCGGCTTGTAGATTTGGTCAAATACGCCGCCGTCGCCGAAGAATTTAGGCTGTGCGTCCTTCCAGCCGCCGAAGTCGTCGATGGTCGCCAGCGTCAGCTTCGGGAAGCGGGCGATGTCAGCCGGATCGGCGGCTTCCGGCTTGGTCGGCCGATAGTAGTGCTTGGCGGCGATCTTCTGGCCTTCGTCCGAATAGAGGTAGTTGAGATAGGCTTCGGCGACCTTGCGCGTGCCCTTCTTGTCGACATTGCCGTCGACGACGGCGACCGGCGGATCGGCGCGGATGGAGAAGGTCGGTGTTACGATCTCGAACTGGTCGGGACCGAGCTCTTCGAGCGAAAGATAGGCTTCGTTTTCCCAGGCGAGCAGCACATCGCCGAGGCCGCGCTGGACAAAGGTGGTCGTGGCGCCGCGAGCGCCGGTGTCGAGAACCGGGACGTGCTGCAGCAGTTTCGCAACGTATTCCTGCGCCTTGGCTTCGTCGCCGCCATTTGACTGCTTGGCCCATGCCCATGCGGCAAGGAAGTTCCAGCGCGCGCCGCCCGATGTCTTCGGGTTCGGGGTGATCACCTGCACGTCGTCCTTGACCAGGTCTCCCCAATCCTTGATGCCTTTCGGGTTGCCCTTGCGCACGAGGAAGACGATCGTCGACGTATAAGGCGTCGAATTGTTGGGGAACTTGGTCTTCCAGTCGGCCGGGATCTTGCCGGTAGCCTTGGCGATGGCGTCGATATCGCCTTCGAGGGCAAGTGTCACGACATCGGCGTCGAGACCGTCGATGACCGAGCGGGCCTGGGCGCCGGAACCGCCATGCGAAGCCTGGATCGTCAGGGTTTCACCATTGTCCTTTTGCCACTTGGCGGCAAAGGCGGCATTGAAATCCTTATACAATTCGCGGGTCGGATCGTAGGAAACGTTAAGAAGCGTCTGATCTGCGAATGCCGGAGCAATGCTTCCGATCGCGAAGCTGCCTGCCATGACCGCAGCTGCGATGAGCCGGGTGAGCCGTTGTGTCTGCATGGGGAACCCTCCTGTTTTCTGCCTTAACTCTATCAACTCGGTCGTATAATGAAACAAAGGTTCTTCCGGTTCCGGCGTGGCTGTTAGAATGCCATTCCATTTAAGCGGCAATTTGGAAATGGACGTGCCGAAGTTGGCCGCGGCCAATTGGTCGCTGGGCGCTGCCTGCCGTGGGGCCGTGTTTTTTTGGCCACAGTTCCTCCACGAAAACGACATGGTGATGCAGATTTTTGCCAAGATTTTGCCGCGATGACACTTGCGGATTCCTATATGGCTCCCGTGCGGTCGTATTCGCCGACCGCTACGCGGGGGTACCCTTGAAGTGCGCCTCGCATTCCAAACCTGTTAGGGCCATTCAAAATGAATATCAGAACTATCCTTTTTGCCTCCGTTGCCGCCCTTGCCGCGGCCTCCGGAGCCCGCGCAGCCGACGCCATTGTGGCGGCGGAACCCGAGCCCGTGGAATATGTTCGCGTTTGCGACGCCTACGGTACCGGCTATTTTTATATTCCGGGGACGGAAACATGCCTTTCGATCGGCGGTTATATCCGTACCGAAGTGCGCTTCGGTCAGCAGATATCCGGCGATTCCGACGTAGACTTCTGGACTCGTGGTCAGGTCACCTTCCAGACCAAGAACGACACCGAGTACGGTACGCTCACCGGCGTCATCACACTGCGTTACAATGCCGACGATGCCTCCGATCAGGAAGCATTGCTCGATGAAGGCTATCTCGACATTGCCGGTTTCCGCGCCGGTAAGCTGTACAGCTGGTGGGATGACGACATGAGCGGCGAGACCGATACGCTCGCCAGCAACGAGACGACCCACAACTCGATCCGTTATCAGTACGAGAATGGCGCTTTCGCGGCCGGTATCTCGGTCGACGAACTCGAAGAAGTCTACGCCACCAAGCCGGGCGACGGCCCGAACAACTTTGGTGTCGCAGGCCAGGTCTCCTACAAGGCCGGCGCCATCAGCGCTTACCTGCTTGCCGGTTACGACACCGACACCAGCGAAGTCGCTGTCCGCGGTATCGTTTATGCCGACATCGGCCCGGGCACGCTCGGCATTGCCGGCGTATGGGCAAGCGGCGCCAACTACTACTACGAAGAGTCCGAATGGACGATCGCAGCAGAGTATGCCTTGAAGATCAACGACAAGTGGTCGGTCACCCCGGGCTTCCAGTACTTCGAGAACATTGCTCTCGAGGCTGACGGCAACGGTTTCACCGGCGGCAGCGCCTACACGACCGGTGTCACCATCGACTACCAGATCGTCGAAGACCTGCGTTCGAAGCTCAGCGTGCAATATCACGATGAGGACGAAGGCGACGACGAAGTGTTCGGCTTCCTGCGCTTCCAGCGCGATTTCTAAGATAGTCTGATTGCAGACGAGCGGGCGCGGCCTTCGGGCCGCGCCTTTTTTTATGATGCCGAAACGTGTGAGCGGTTTTCGGACGACATCATGCTCCCGCTATTCAATTTGGACGTCATACCCGTGAATCGGCGATGAAATCGGAATAGTATTCGTCGACCGTTCTTGCCTTGCGCATGGCGACAAGCGTGCCGTCCGATTGCAGCCGCCTGGCGATCGCAGAAAGCACGTTCAGATATTCGCCGCGATTGTTTTCCCCGAAGAGCAGCACGAAGGCGATATCCGTCGGGATATCGTCGATCGCCTCGAAATCCAGCGGATGGGCAAAGCGGAGGAGAAGGCCGCGCGGGCTGGTCATGCCGTCGATTGCCGCATGCGGGATGGCGATGCCGTTGCCGATCCCCGTCGAGCCGAGCTTCTCACGCGCTTCGAGCGCCTTCAGGATGGTCTGGCCGTCGACGGAGAAAGCCTTGGCGGCCTTGTCGGCGATGGTCTGCAGCGCGCGCCATTTCGTCGGCGCCGACACGCCGATGAAGGTGTGTTCCGGGCGGATGATGTTGGGAAGGTTCATGTCATTCTCGATACTGTTCGGCTCGATAGTGTTCCGGCAGCGGGAGGGAAGGGAGTTCAATCCGGTTCCCTGAGCCGGTAGCCAACGCCGGTCTCGGTGGTGATATAGTGCGGCTGGTCGGGAATCTGCTCGACCTTTTGCCGCAGCTGCCGGACATAGACGCGCAGATACTGCACATCCGCCGCCGGCCCCCATACCTGCTTTAGAAGAAACTGGTGTGTCAGCACCTTGCCGGCATGCTGGGCGAGCACGCGCAGGATGTCGTATTCCTTCGGCGACAGCTTTATTTCCGCGCCTTCGACCTTGACGATGCGCTTGACGAGATCGATCGACAGCCCGCCGGTCTGGAAGATCGCCTTTTCGCCCTGTTGCTGCAGGCGGTGGCGCAGCGCCACGCGGATGCGGGCGCCGAGTTCGTTGATGCCGAAGGGCTTGGTGACGTAATCGTCGGCGCCGCTTTCCAGCGCCTTGACGATACCGGCCTCGTCGGTGCGGCTGGACAGAATGACGACGGGCATGGAAAGCCCTTCGTCGCGCCACGCCTGCAGCAAGTCGTGGCCTGATGTGTCGGGCAGGCCGAGGTCGAGCACGATGAGGTCGGGCATGTCGTCGGCGACCGACTGCCGGGCGGCGCTGGCGTTCGGCGCCTCGCGCACCTCGTAGCCCTGCGCGGTCAGGCCGACGCGAAGCAGCTTGCGGATCGGAGGCTCGTCGTCGACGACGAGGATCTTGACGGCTGAACCGGTCATCTGAGTTCATCCAGTTTCGGAATGTCGGTGGGTTTCGGCAGGCGGATGGTGAAGACGGCGCCCGGGCGGCCCGTGCGGTTGCCGGCGGTGATCGTGCCGCCCATCGCCTCGATGAAGCCGCGGCAGATGGAAAGGCCAAGCCCGGTGCCGGCGCGCACCTGATCGCCCTTGCGCACGCGGTAGAAGGTGTCGAAGACGCGGGTGAGATCGGCCGGCGGAATGCCCGGGCCCTCGTCCGAAATCTGCACGACGACGTTGTCGGCATCGGACCAGCCCTCGATATGGATCACCGATCCCTCGGGGGCGTATTTCGCGGCATTGTCGAGCAGGTTGAAGATCACCTGCTCGAACAAGACAGGATCGACGCGCACCATCGGCAGGTCGGCGGGAATGCTCATCTCGGCCTTGTGGCCGTCGAGGATCTTTGCGGCACGGCGCAGCGCGCTGCCGACGATGTCTCCGGCATAATGCAGCGCGGAGTTCGGCTCCATCGCGCCGGATTCGATCTTGGTCATGTCGAGCAGGTTGGCGATGAAGCGGTTGAGACGTTCGGATTCGTCGACGACGGTCGACAGCAGGTCGCTGCGATCCTCCTCTGGCATCGAGGCGAAATAATCGCGCAGCGTGCCGGCGGCGCCGAGAATGGCGGCAAGCGGTGTCTTCAGGTCATGCGAGATCGAGGTCAGCAGCGCCGAGCGCAGCCGGTCCGCTTCGGCCCCAAGCCTTGCCCGGTCGACATCGGCGACGAGCTGGATGCGTTCGATGGCAAGGGCCGCCTGGTCGGCGAGCGCATCGAGCAGCCGCTGTTGCTCCGGCGTCAGCAGCGGCCCGTCGCGGCGGTCGCTGTCGAGGCCGATGACGCCGACGGCGGTTCGTCCCGTTCTCAGCGGCACGTAGAGGCGCTTGGCGCCGGGCAGGGTGTCGGCGCCGCGGCCGGCGGCATGATTGTGCTCCCAGGCCCAGCGGGCGGCGGCGATATCGGCATCGTCGAGCGTATCATCCGGCGGATAACCGGCCTTGACGGCGATGCTGCCCTCTTCCGGCAGCAGCAGCACGACGCGGACCTTCAGCATCGAGGCAAGCTGGAAGGCGGTTGCCCAGAGCACGTCATCGAGCGTGCCGGTGCCGGCGAGCTTTTTCGAGAAGAGATAAAGGTCTTCGGTCGTGCGCGCCCGCTGGCGGGCGGCGGCGGCCTGGCGCTGCACGGTTGCGGTCAGGTTGCTGGCGATGATGGCGACGCCCAGGAAGAAGAAGAGCGCAAGTACGCTTTCCGGATCGCTGATCGTCAGCGTGTAGCGCGGCGGCAGGAAGAAGAAGTTGAAGGACAGCGCGCTGAGGATGCAACTGTAAAGGGCCGGCCGCAGGCCGTGGAGGACGGCTGAGGTCAGCACGGCCATCAGAAAGACGAGGGCGAGGTTGCGCACGTCGAGCACCTGGTCGAGCACGACGCCGACGGGGAGCGCGATGGCGACATAACCGGTCGCCAGCAGATAGGCCCTGAGATCCAGTGGCGGCGGGGTGGCCGCCGCCCTCACGCCGCGCGTGGTGGTGCCGTCCTTCTCATTGCCGGAAATGACATGGACGCTGATCTCGCCGGCCCTGCGGATCAGCTCGTCGGTGATCGAGCGGCCCCACCAGTCCCGCCATGTCGGCTTCTTCGGGGCGCCGATGACGATATGGGTGACGTTGTTGGCAGTGGCGTGGCCGACGAGCTCTTCAGCCACCTCGCGACCGGGAAGGGTAATCGCCTCGCCACCGAGCTGCTCGGCGAGGCGCAGCGTCGCGGCGACGGAATCGCGTTCGGCTTCGGTCAGATTGATCGAGCGGTTGGTCTCGATATAGACGGCGGCCCATGGCGCACGCAGCCGCGAGGCCATGCGGGCGGCGTAACGCACCAGCGAAGCGGAACGTGAATGGTGGTCGACCGAAACGAGCACCCGCTCGCCCGCCGCCCATGGGCCGGAAATTGCATGGGCCTGCATATGGGAAAGCAACTGGTCGTCGACGCGCTGGGCGGTCTTGCGCAGCGCAAGTTCTCTGAGCGCCGTCAGGTTGCCAGGCGTGAAATAGTTGGTCAGCGCCCGCTCGGCGGTGCGCGGCATGTAGACCTTGCCGTCATGCAGGCGCTTGATCAGATCATCCGGCGTCAGGTCGATGATCTCGATGTCGTCGGCAAGGTCGATGATCGAGTCCGGCACAGTCTCGCGCACGCGGATGCGGGTGATCTGCGAGACGACGTCGTTCAGGCTTTCGACGTGCTGGATGTTCAGCGTCGTATAGACGTCGATACCGCGATCGAGCAATTCCTTGACGTCGAGATAACGCTTCGGATGGCGGCTGCCCTCGGCATTGGTGTGGGCGAGTTCGTCGACCAGCACGAGATCAGGCCGGCGGGCAAGGATGCCGTCGAGGTCCATTTCCTCGAGCGCCCGGCCCCTGTAGCTGATTTCGACGCGAGGGATGATCTCGAAGCCGGGGATAAGCGCTTCGGTCTCCTTGCGGCCGTGCGTCTCGACGACGCCGATGACGACATCGAGACCGTCGGCGATCTTGGCACGGCCGGAGACGAGCATCTCGTAAGTCTTGCCGACACCGGGTGCGGCTCCGAGAAAGATCTTCAGACGGCCGCGCGTTTCAGCCCGGGCTTTTTCGAGAAGCGCATCGGGCGAGGGCCTGCCGGCCTGGTCGCGATTGTCGTCTGACATGCGTATGGTCTTTCTGCAGATGGCTGCCGAGGACGGGCGCTATATCTTCCTATCCTTCGCCCCTCCGATGAGGGCAGTGATGGGAAGAAAAAGGGCGCCCAGCCTGCCAGGGTCACTCAGTCATAGAAGCATCAAGGCTCTGATTCAACGCCAGAACATTGACCCTGGGTTCGCCGAGAATGCCGAGCTCGCGGTCTTCTACGGCGCCGTCGACCAGCGCCTTGACCTTGGCCTCATCAAGGCTTCGCGCCTTGGCAACACGCGCCACCTGGAAATAGGCAGCCTCTGGCGAGATATGCGGATCGAGGCCGCTGCCCGAAGCGGTGACGAGGTCGGCCGGCACCTCCGCGTTCGGGTTCGTCGCTTTGGCGGCGTTGTAGTCGCCCTTGACGCGGTCGATCAGCTTCTGGCTGGTCGGGCCGAGATTCGAGCCGCTGGAGGCGGCGGCATTGTAGCCGTCGCCGGCGGCCGAAGGACGGCCGTGGAAATATTTGTCGCTGGTGAAGGCCTGGCCGATCAGCATCGAGCCGATCACCTGGCCGTTGTTCCCGATCAGGCTGCCGTTCGCCTGCTTCGGAAAGAGGGCCTGGGCGGCACCGGTCATGGCGAGCGGATAGAGAAGGCCGGTGATGGCGGTGGTGGCAACGATCATGACGACCGCCGGACGAAGTTCTTTCAACATTGTCTTACTCCTTGGAGTGCTTTCAGGCTGCCGTTAGGCAAGGCCGAGGGCTGCGACAGCCATGTCGATCGCCTTGATGCCGATGAAGGGGACGATGATGCCGCCGGCGCCGTAGATCAGCAGGTTGCGCGACAGTAGCGCGCCGGCGCCGATCGGACGGTAGCGGACACCCTTCAGCGACAGCGGGATCAGCGCGATGATGATCAGCGCGTTGAAGATGATCGCCGAGAGGATGGCGCTTTGCGGCGTCGACAGTCCCATGATGTTCAAGACGCCGAGCTGCGGATAGAAGGTCAGGAACATCGCCGGGATGATGGCGAAGTACTTGGCGATGTCGTTGGCGATCGAAAACGTCGTCAGCGCGCCGCGCGTCATCAACAGCTGCTTGCCGATCTCGACGATCTCGATGAGCTTTGTCGGGTCCGAATCGAGATCGACCATGTTGCCGGCCTCGCGGGCAGCGACCGTGCCGGTGTTCATGGCGACGCCGACATCGGCCTGGGCGAGCGCCGGCGCATCGTTGGTTCCGTCGCCGCACATGGCGACGAGCTTGCCCTTCGACTGTTCCTCGCGCATCAGCGCCAGCTTCATCTCCGGCGTTGCTTGGGCAAGGAAGTCGTCGACGCCGGCCTCGGCGGCGATGGCCGCTGCCGTCAGCGGGTTGTCGCCTGTTATCATCACGGTGCGGATGCCCATGCGGCGAAGCTCGGTGAAACGCTCGCGGATGCCGCCCTTGACGATATCCTTCAGCTGGATGACGCCGAGCAGCCTGCCGTCGCGGGCAACGGCGAGCGGCGTGCCGCCGGATTTGGCGACCTCGTCGGAGATCGATTGCAGTTCGCGGACGATCTCGCTGCCGTTTTTCGAGGATGCATCGCCGTTGACATGAGCCAGCACGGCATCGACCGCGCCCTTGCGGATCGAGGCGCCTTCGAGATCGACGCCGCTCATGCGGGTCTGGGCGGTGAAGGGCACGAAGGTTGCCTTCAGGCTTGCCATGTCGCGGCCGCGGATCGCGTATTTCTCCTTGGCGAGCACGACGATGGAGCGGCCTTCCGGCGTTTCGTCGGCAAGCGAGGCGAGCTGGGCGGCATCGGCGAGATCTTGTTCGGAAACGCCGCGGACCGGACGGAAGGTCGTCGCCTGGCGATTGCCGAGGGTGATCGTGCCCGTCTTGTCGAGCAGCAGCGTATCGACGTCGCCGGCGGCTTCGACCGCGCGGCCGGACATGGCGAGCACGTTGAAGCGAACGAGGCGGTCCATGCCGGCGATGCCGATTGCCGACAGCAGCGCGCCGATCGTCGTCGGGATCAGCGTCACGAAGAGGGCGACGAGCACGATGATCGGGATCGAGCCGCCGGCATAGATGGCAAAGCTCGGGATCGTCGCGGTGGCAAGCACGAAGATCAGCGTCATGCCGGCAAGCAGGATGTTGAGCGCGATCTCGTTCGGCGTCTTCTGGCGCTCGGCACCTTCGACGAGCGCGATCATCCGGTCGAGGAAGGTTGAGCCGGCCGCGGCGGTGATGCGCACGCGGATCCAGTCGGACAGCACCTGCGTACCGCCGGTCACCGCCGAGCGGTCGCCGCCGGATTCACGGATGACAGGGGCGGATTCGCCTGTTATCGCCGCTTCGTTGACGGAGGCGACGCCTTCGATGACTTCGCCGTCCGAGGGGATGATGTCGCCTGCATCGACGATCACGACATCGCCGACCTTGAGGCTAGTGCCGGGCACCAACTTGAACTGGGTGCGGTCCGTACCGGTTAGAAGCTTTGCCTGGGTTTCGGTGCGCGCTTTGCGCAGCGAATCCGCCTGCGCCTTGCCGCGGCCTTCGGCGACGGCTTCGGCGAAATTGGCAAACAGCACGGTGAACCAGAGCCAGAGATTGATCTGGAACGAGAAGCCGAGATTGCCGTTGCCCGCCACCAGATCGCGCAGGAAAAGAACGGTGGTCAGTACCGAGACCGTGGCCACGACGAACATGACCGGGTTTCTGGCAAGCGCCCACGGATTGAGCTTCTTGAAAGCGGCCCCCACGGCCGGAATGAGGATGCGAGAATCCATGACGCTCGCGGATTTTGCCTGGCTCATAAGAGACTCCAGCTTTGAAACGAGGATGGCGAACCGGCAGCCGGTCAGCCCTGTAAGATTTTGACGATGGCGGCGATGACGAGGAGGCCTGCCATCATCACCAGGATGATGTCGGAGGCTTGGGGTCTCGGGCCATTCCCTCGTCCCGGCGCACCGGAACGAGGGTGGGAGGCGTTGCGAAGCCTGTGACGGAGGATCATGGCATCACCTCAGAAGGTCTGGCCGGCGATCATGACCAGGTGCTCGACGACAGGGCCAAGGGCGAGCGCCGGGAAGAAGGTCAGGCCGCCGACGATCAGGATCGTGCCGACGAGCAGGCCGACGAACAGCGGACCGTCCGTCGGGAAGGTGCCTGCCGAGGCTGGAACCGACTTTTTGGCGATCAGCGAACCGGCGATGGCAAGCGCCGGGATGATGACCAGGAAGCGGCCCATCAGCATGCCGAGGCCAAGCGTGATATTGTACCAGGGCGTGTTGCCCGTCAGGCCGCCGAAAGCCGAGCCGTTGTTGGCCGCAGCCGAGCTATAGGCATAGAGGATTTCGGAGAAGCCGTGCGGACCGGCGGTCCCGACCGATGCAACCGCACTCGGAAGGACGCTTGCGATTGCGGTGAAGACCAGCATGGCGAGCGGCAGGCAGAGGATGGCGAGAACGGCCATTTTCATTTCTTTCGCCTCGATTTTCTTGCCGAGATATTCCGGCGTGCGGCCAACCATCAGGCCGGCGACGAAGACGGCGACGATGATGAAGAGCAGAATGCCGTAGAAACCCGCGCCGACACCGCCGACGATGACTTCGCCGAGCTGGATGTTGATCAGCGGTACGAGGCCGCCGAGTGCGGTGAAGCTGCCGTGCATCGCATTGACGGCGCCACACGAGGCCGCGGTGGTGATGACCGCAAAGAGCGAGGACAGGGCGACGCCGAAGCGGACTTCCTTGCCTTCCATATTGCCGCCGCCAAGACCGAAAGCATGCATCAGCGGGTTGCCGGCGGCTTCCGCCCAATAGGTGACGCCGACACCGACGATGAACAGGATGCCCATCGTGGCAAGGATCGCCCAACCCTGGCGCTGGTTGCCGACCATGCGGCCGAAGACGTTGGTCAAAGCCGCGCCGATCGCGAAGATCGAGACCATCTGGATGAGATTGGAGATCGCGTCGGGATTTTCGAACGGATGGGCGGAATTGGCATTGAAGAAGCCGCCCCCGTTGGTGCCGAGCATCTTGATCGCAAGCTGCGATGCAACGGGACCGACGGCGATCGTCTGCTGCGCGCCCTCGAGCGTGGTGGCATTGACGTAGGGGCCAAGCGTCTGCGGCACGCCGAGGTAGACGTAGACCAGTGTCAGCACGATGCAGATCGGCAGCAGCACATAGAAGGTTGCCCTCGTCATATCGACCCAGAAATTGCCGACGACCTTGCCCGAAGCGCGCGAGAAGGCGCGGATGAAGGCGAGCGCGATGGCGATGCCCGTCGCCGCAGAGACGAAGTTCTGGACGGTGAAGCCGGCCATCTGGGTCAGATAGGACATCGTGCTTTCGCCGCCGTAGTTCTGCCAGTTGGTGTTGCTGACAAAGCTGACGGCGGTATTGAAGGAAAGCTCGGGCGGGACGGCTGCCATGCCGGCCAGATTATAGGGAAGGCCGGCCTGCAGGCGTTGCAACGCGTAAAGCACGATGACGCCGAGCAGGCTGAAGAGCAGCATGGCGAAGGCATAGGAGGTCCAATGCTGTTCCTCGCCTTCGCTGGTGCCGGCAATGCGGTAAAGCCCCCGTTCGATCGGAACGAGGACCGGTGACAGGAAAGTGCGCTCGCCGTTGAAGACACGCGTCATGTAGCCGCCGAGCGGTTTGACGAGCACGAGGACGATCCCGCAGTAAAGCAGGATCTGAAGCCATCCGTTGAGGGTCATGGAGGTAAACTTTCAATACCCGGCTGCTTCTCGGTCGCGCATGCGCGACCTCAGAAGCGCCAGTTCTCTTCAAAAGCGTTCTGGGCGAAGGAGAGCGTAGGTGAGGTAAACGGTGAGAAACACGGTTACGGCACCGCTCAAGACATAATCGAGGGTCATCGTCGGTTCTCCGGTCAAAGCCTGTCGCAGGCTCGGGTGTAGGCAAAGCACAGCGCGAAGAATATGATCGCGGTGCCGAGTAGAATGATGTCCATCATGATCGTGACTCCTGTTGTTCTTCTTGGAGTCAGACAAGACAAAGGGCGCTGGGAGGCTGCCTTTCATGCTTTCTGGCTGGAGATGATCTTTCGATCTCTCGGACATCAATATGGAGCCGAAGCGCATAAAGGTTCGAGACGGACGACAGGCCATCAATATAAAAATCTTATAAATGCCCCTACGGGGCCGCTCGCCATCGGACCAGCCTGGTGCAGTTTTCGGGCGGGCCGCTGCCGGTGCTGAGCCGCGGCAGATCTGCGTGAGCAGTTTTTCATTTGTTGAGCAAAAGCCTTCTCAATCTGGTTGAATTGGGAAGGCTTCGGGCTTTATAGTCGGCTTCAACGCTGCCCGATGAAACCATGGGCAAGCCACTAGGGAAGGAAACCGACGATGACCAAAGTCCGTGCGCTTGTCCTCGAGCGCCAGCATGAGCTTGCGCTCCGCGATATCGATCTGCCGCTCGAAACCGGCCCCGGCGAGGTAAAGATCAGGATCCACACGGTCGGCGTCTGCGGTTCAGACGTGCATTATTACACGCACGGCAAGATCGGCCCCTTCATCGTCAACGCGCCGATGGTGCTCGGCCATGAGGCGGCGGGCACGGTGGTCGAGGTCGGCGCCGGCGTCACGCATCTGAAAGTCGGCGACCGCGTCTGCATGGAGCCCGGCATTCCCGATCCGAATTCCAAGGCAAGCCGGCTCGGCATGTACAATATCGACCCGGCCGTGACCTTCTGGGCGACCCCGCCGATCCACGGCGTGCTGACGCCGGAGGTCGTGCATCCCGCCAACTACACCTTCAAGCTGCCCGACAATGTCAGCTTCGCCGAAGGCGCCATGGTCGAGCCCTTCGCCGTCGGCATGCAGGCGGCCACCAAGGCGAAGATTACGCCTGGTGATACTGCCGTCGTCCTCGGCGCCGGGCCGATCGGCACGATGGTGGCGATCGCGGCGCTTGCCGGCGGCTGCGCCCGCGCCATCGTCGCCGATCTTGCCCAGCCGAAGCTCGATATCGCCGCGCAGTACCAGGGCGTCATTCCGGTCAATATCCGCGAGAAGAACCTGGCCGAAGAGGTTGCCCGGCTGACCGACGGCTGGGGCGCCGATGTCGTCTTCGAATGCTCCGGCTCGCCGAAGGCCTGGGAGACGATCATGGCGCTGCCGCGCCCAGGCGGCGTCATCGTCGTCGTCGGCCTGCCGGTCAACCCGATCGGCTTCGACGTCTCGACGGCATCCACCAAGGAAATCCGCATCGAGACAGTGTTCCGCTACGCGCATCAGTATGAGCGCTCGATCGCGCTGCTCGGCTCGGGACGCGTGGATCTGAAGCCGCTGATATCAGAGACCTTTAAGTTCGAAGATTCGATCAAGGCGTTTGATCGCGCCGTCGAGGCCCGGCCAAGCGACGTGAAGCTGCAAATCGTGATGGACTAGAGCATGATGATGCCGAAAAGTGTGATCGGTTTTCGGACAACAACATGCTCCAACTATATAATTTAGAACAGGATTCGGGTTTTAGGCCGACCCGGCCTAAAATCATCCTGTTCTAGGACGTCATACCGCTATGAGTGCCTGGCGCTCAGTTTCATCTTGCGAAAGACAAGGGCCGCAGCTGCGACGACAGCCGCGGCTCCGATTGCAATCAGCAGATGACGGTGCAGCGGAAGGTGGCCCAATGTCTGTTGGATGCCGTGCCCGAAGAGATAGCCGAGCGCCGTGAAAAGCTGCCCCCACGCAAACGCGGCCACGGCATTCAGGATGATGAATTTTCCGGTCGCTATTCGCGTTGTCCCGATGACGATCGGGCTGATCGTCCGCAATCCCACCAGGAAACGAAACGCAAGGATGAAGCCGGTCGGATATCTTTCCAGAAGGCGGGTGGCGCGCGCCAGCGCCGGCCTTTCCATCAGCCGGCGCACGAGACCCCATCGAGCCGCATAACGGCCGGCGAAGAACCAGAACTGATCGCCGGCGAAGGATCCTGCCGTTGCCGCGAGCGACGCCGACCAATAGGTCAGCAGTCCGCGGTGGGAAATGACGCCGCCGAGGAAGGCGGCTGTTTCGCCTTCGAAGGCCGCGCCCAGAAATATCGCCAACAGGCCGTAGTGCTCGATCAGCAGTTCGATAGACACTCAGCCCGCCTCCAGCTGTCGATTTCGAAGCATCAATTCATCGCTAAACCGGCTTCAAATCCCCAAGCAGCGTCGGGATCAGCTCCGACACCGTCGGATGGATAGGCACCGACCATTGCAATGCGGGATAGGTCGTTCCTGCATTCATCGCATCGATGATGCCGTGGATCACCTCGTCGCCCTCGATGCCGAGTATCGCCGCGCCGAGGATTTTTTTGGTCTCGGCGTCGGCGATCACCTTCATGAATCCCTTGGTCTCGCCGCGCTCGTTGGCGCGGCCGACGCGGCTCATCGGCCGGGTCGAGATCAGGATCTTGTGTCCCGAGGCGCGCGCCTGCTTCTCCGTCATGCCGACACGGCCAAGCGGCGGGTCGATATAGAGCGCATAGGCCAGGATGCGGCTCGAGAGTTTGCGGTCGTCGCTGTCGAGCAGATTGGCGGCGGCGATCTCGAAATCATTGTAGGAGGTGTGAGTGAAGGCGCCGTGGCCGTTACAGTCGCCGAGCGCCCAGATGCCGTCGACATTGGTGGCAAGCTTGTCGTCGACGGTAATGAAGCCGCGTCCGTCGGTGATGACGCCGGCGGCATCGAGGCCGAGATCGTCGGTGTTCGGTTTGCGGCCGGTGGCAATCAGCACATGGCTCGCATCGATCCTCGCTGAATCGGTGGCGACCGTTATTCCGTCGCTGCTCTTGGAAAAGGCGATGTCGCTGGCGCCGGTATGAATGTCGATGCCCTCCGAGCGCAGGACGTCGGCGATCGCGTCGGATATATCCTCGTCCTCGCGCGATGCGAGCTTCGGACCATGCTCGATAACGCTGACTTCGGCGCCGAAACGGCGATACATCTGCGCGAATTCCAGCCCGATATAACTGCCGCCGATGACGGCCAGATGCCGTGGCAGGGAGTCGAGATCGATGATCGAAGTGCTGGTGAGGTAATCGATATCGTTGATCCCGGGCAGATCGGGGATGACTGGCCGTGCTCCGACATTGAGAAAGATGCGCGGTGCGGTCAGTGTTTCGCCGTTGACGCTGACGGTCTTCGGGTCCTCGAAACGGGCGTGGCCATAGATAACGGTCATGCCGTCCATGCCGGCGAACCAGCCGATCAGGCCGTTGCGGGCGTTCATGGTCACGGTTTCGGCGCGCGCCCTGACCACCTTCATGTCGATGGCGATCTCGCCTGGGATATTGACGCCGTAGGTGGCGCCGTTTCTTGCGACATGGGCGGCGCGGGCGCTGGCGACCAGCGTTTTCGTCGGCATGCAGCCGGCGTTGACGCAGGTGCCGCCGAGGAACTTGCGCTCGATCAGCGCCACCTTCATGCCCTTTTCGACCATCCTTGCGGCAAGAAACGGGCCGGCCTGGCCGGCGCCGATAACGATGGCGTCGAAGCTTTTCATGCGACGGCCCCCACGATCAGCACCGCGCCGATGACGGCGACGGCATCCTCGATGAGAGCGGCCGGCAGATCCTTGCCGAAGGACGCGGCAAGTCTGCCGCGGACGGCGGCGCCACCATATGTGCCGATGACGGCGCCGATCACGCCGGCAATCAGCCCGCCGAAAAGCAGGCTGCTGGCGGCGCCGATCGTGGCGCCGGCCAGCGCGCCGGAGACGATGCGGGCGCCGAACTGCATCGGCACCTTGCGCGACGGCGTGGTCGGCAACTGGTCAGCGATCAGTTCGACGATGGCGAGAAGCGTGAAGATCCACGGCGTCCACTGGTAACCCATGAAGGCAAGCGGCGTCTGCGAGACATCAAACCATCCAAGCGCCGCGCCCCAGGCAACGGCGGCAGGCGCGGTCATCGTGCGAAGCCCGGCAATGACACCAATCAGTAATGCAAGAAGCAGAAACATGCATGATCCCCTTTTTGCCGGCTCTTGCCGTCGTCAGGGAAGGTTGCACATTGTCAGGCGCGTGGCAATTCGCCCTTTCGCGTCAAAGGCTAAGCGCGTCGCGTCAAACCGGAATCATGCGACGCGCTTAGGTCTCTGTTTTATGCACACCGTTGTCCCAAAACCGCTGCACACTTTTGGGCGGCATGTATTAGTTCGCAAAGGCGGCAATGCCGGTGATCGCCCGGCCGATGATCAGCGCGTGGATGTCGTGCGTGCCCTCATAGGTGTTGACCACTTCGAGGTTGACGAGATGACGGGCGATGCCGAATTCGTCGGAGATGCCGTTGCCGCCGAGCATGTCGCGGGCCGCCCGCGCAATCTCCAGCGCCTTGCCGCAGCTGTTGCGCTTCAAGATCGAGGTCAGCTCCACCGGCGGATGGCCTTCCTCCTTCATGCGGCCAAGCCGCAGGCAGCCTTGAAGGCCGAGCGAGATCTCCGCCGCCATGTCGGCGAGCTTCTTCTGGATCAGCTGGTTGGCGGCAAGCGGCCGGCCGAACTGCTTGCGCTCGAGCGTATATTGCCGGGCTCTGGCATAACAATCCTCGGCAGCACCAAGTGCGCCCCAGGCGATGCCGAAACGGGCCGAGTTGAGGCAGGTGAATGGTCCCTTGAGGCCGGTGACATCAGGCAGAAGGTTTTCCTCCGGCACGAAGACCCCGTCCATCACCACTTCGCCTGTTATCGAGGCGCGCAAGCCCACCTTGCCGTGGATGGCGGGAGCCGAAAGCCCTTTCCAGCCCTTTTCGAGGATGAAGCCACGGATGAGGCCGTCCTCGGTCTTTGCCCAGACGACGAAGACATCGGCGATCGGCGCGTTGGAGATCCAGGTCTTCGAGCCGGTGAGGCTGTAGCCGCCGTCGACTTTCTTGGCGCGTGTCGCCATCGAGCCGGGGTCGGAGCCATGATCGGGTTCGGTCAGGCCGAAGCAGCCGATCCATTCGCCGGTGGCGAGTTTCGGCAGGTATTTCAGCTTCTGCGCCTCAGACCCGAAGGTTTCGATCGGCACCATCACCAGTGAGGACTGGACGCTCATCATCGAGCGGTAACCGCTGTCGACCTTTTCGACCTCGCGGGCGATCAGGCCGTAGGCGACGTAACCGAGACCGGCGCCGCCATAATCCGGCGAGATGGTCGGGCCGAGCAGCCCGAGTTCACCCATTTCGCGGAAGATCCCGGGATCGGTCTTTTCATTGCGGAAGGCGTCGAGAACGCGGGGAGCAAGCTTTTCCTGCGCATAGGCATGGGCGGTGTCCTGCACCATGCGCTCTTCGCTGGTCAGTTGCTCTACCAGGCGGAACGGATCGGCCCAGTCGAAAACTTCGCGCGTATGCTGCATGGCGGTGTCTCCTCAGCTTGCCTCGCTCAAGTTGGCCATAGACCCGCCAGCCGACCGCGTCAACAGACGGCGGTCGCGTCGAAAAGACAGGCCCGGCCATCTTTTCAAAAGCGTCGGCATGATCCACTTTGCCCACGATCGATTCTGGAACGAGGAGGCGGAAATGTCGTCAAGCGATCTGTTCGTATCGGCCGAAGGCGCCGAATGGGTCAATCCCGAGCCCGGCGTCGTCAGGCGCATCATGACCTATCTGCCCGAGATGATGCTGGTGGAAGTGGTCTTCGAAAGCGGCGCCGTGGGTGCGGCCCATTCTCATCCGCACATCCAGGCCAGCTACGTCGCCGAAGGCAGTTTCGAAGTGACGATCGACGACCGGACCGAAGTGCTGAAACAGGGCGGCAGCTTCATCGTGCCCCCCAATCTGGTCCACGGCGTCAAGGCGCTGGAAAAGGGCCGGCTGATCGATGCTTTCACCCCGCATCGGACTGAATTCCTGAAGTAGTCAGGTTTCCACCTTTGCCCGGCGCGCCGGGCCGGCAGCGGTGACATAGGGCGGCACGAAGCGCGCATCCTCGCCGCGCACCGCCTCGCGCAGGAAGTCGATGACGGCGCGCACGCGCGGCGCCTGTTTGAGGTCGCGATGACAGGTGATCCAGTAATGGCGCTTGAGGTCGATCTCGTCTGGCAGCACGCGCACGAGTTCGGGATAACGGCTGGCGAAGAAATAAGGCAGGATGCAAAGGCCGAGACCGTTTCTGGTTGCAGTAAGCTGTGCGAAGATGCTGGAGCTCTGGAACTGCGGCTTGATGCGCGGGTGCACATCGCCCAGATAATCCAGGCCCGGCGCGAAAATCATCTCCTCGATATAGCTGACGAAGGGATGGCCGAGCAGGTCCTCACGGCAGCTGATCGGTGCGGCCTTCGCCAGATAGTCGCGCGAGCCATAGATCTGCAGATGATAGTCGGTCAGCTTCTCGGCAAAATACGGCCCGCCCTTCGGCTCATCGAGCACGACGGAAAGATCGGCCTCCTTGCGCGACAGCGACATGATCTGCTGGATCGTCACCAGTTCGAGCGATAGATGCGGATGCTGGGCGGCAAACTGCGGCAGCACGGTTGCGAAGAAGAAGTTGGCAAAACCCTCCGGCGCGCTGAGCCGCACCAGGCCGCGCTGCGCCATCGAGCCGTCGGCGAGGTCGGCGCGCAGCCGCTCGGTCTCCTGTTCCATCCTCTCGGCCGTCTCGACGAAGCGGGTGCCCATGGCGGTCAACACGTAACCGCGCGGATTGCGCTCGAACAGCTTGACCTTGAGGGTGAACTCCAGTCGGTCGATGCGGCGCGAGACGGTGGCATGGCTGGAGCGCAGCTGGCGGGCCGCCGTCGACAGCTGTCCCGTGCGGGCGACGGCTAGAAAAAACTGCAGATCGTCCCAAGTAAACTGCGGTGGATTGTTCATCGCGGTCCCCTCTGTTCAAAAACGAACAGATACTGTTTGGAATTAGTTGTAAATCACCCGTTGCCTCAGGGCGGAATTTCCGTGATCGTAGGGGGAGGGTCCGTCGTTCTGAGGAGTGCGGCTGGCCAAATTTGAACAGATCGGCAATCTGGCCAATCTCTGGGAGGAGATCATATGCGAAAGAATCTCATTGCATCAGTTGCATTTCTGCTTGCAAGCAGCACAGCGGTGCTCGCGCAGAGCGCGACCGACGGCAAGGTCAAGATCGGCATCCTGAACGACCAGTCGGGTGTCTATGCCGATTTCGGCGGCAAGTCCTCCGTCGAAGCCGCCAAGATGGCGGTCGAGGATTTCGGCGGCAAGGTGCTGGATGTTCCGGTCGAGATCGTCGATGCCGACCACCAGAACAAGCCTGATATCGCCTCCAATATCGCCCGCCAATGGTACGATACCGAGCAGGTGGATGCGATCATGGAACTGACGACCTCGTCCGTGGCGCTCGCCGTGCAGGCAATCGCCAAGGAGAAAAAGAAGATCGACATCGTCACGGGTGCTGCGACGACGGATCTGACCGGCAAGGCCTGCTCGCCTTATGGCTTCCACTGGGCCTATGACACCCATGCACTGGCCGTCGGCACCGGTGGCGCGCTCGTCAAGCAGGGCGGCGATAGCTGGTTCTTCCTGACTGCCGACTATGCCTTCGGCTATTCGCTGGAACAGCAGACCAGCGATTATGTCAAGGCAAGCGGCGGCAAGGTGGTCGGCGCCGTCCGCCATCCGCTCTCGACCCAGGACTTCTCGTCCTTCCTGTTGCAGGCGCAATCGTCCGGCGCCAAGGTGATCGGCCTTGCCAATGCCGGCCTCGACACCTCGAACGCCATCAAGCAAGCGGCCGAATTCGGCATCACCCAGGGCGGCCAGCATCTGGCGGCGCTGCTCTTCACGCTCGCCGAAGTCCATGGCCTCGGCCTCGAAGCGGCTCAAGGGTTGACGCTGACGGAAGGGTTTTACTGGAATCGCGACGACGAAAGCCGCGCCTTCGCCAAAAAATTCTTCGCCCGCACCGGCAAGATGCCGAACATGATCCATACGGGCACCTATTCGGCAGTGACGCAATATCTGAAGGCGGTGCAGAAGGCCGGCACCGACGAGACGGAAGCCGTCGCCAAGCAGTTGCATGAACTGCCGGTCGATGACGTCTTCGGCCGCGGCGGCACGGTCGGCGCCAATGGCCGGATGATCCATGACATGTACCTGCTGCAGGTCAAGAAGCCTTCCGAAAGCAAGGAGCCGTGGGATTATTTCAACGTGCTCGCCACCATTCCCGGCAAGGAAGCCTATATCGATCCCGCCAAGAGCGGCTGCGATCTGGTGAAGTAGGCACGATGGCGGTTTCCGCAATTGAAACTCAGGAAAAGCCGCGGGTGGTCTTGTCCGCCCGCGGCCTGCGCCGTGATTTCGGCGGCTTCACCGCCGTCAAGAATGTCGATCTCGACGTGCATGACGCAAGTGTGCATGCGCTGATCGGCCCGAATGGCGCCGGCAAGACGACGGTCTTCAATCTGCTGACGAAGTTCCTGCAGCCGACCTCAGGCACGATCACGCTGATGGGCACCGATATCACCAAGACGTCGCCCGACAAGGTGGCGCGCATGGGGCTGGTCCGCTCTTTCCAGATCTCGGCGGTCTTCCCGCATCTGACCGTTCTCGACAATGTGCGTGTGGCGCTGCAGCGACCGAACAATCTTTCCACGCAGTTCTGGCGGCCGATTTCGGCGCTCGACCGGCTGAATGGGCGCGCCGAGCAATTGCTGGCCAGCGTCGGGCTTTCCAAGGAGCGTGACCATATCGCCGCCGATCTTTCCTATGGCCGCAAGCGCGTGCTGGAGATCGCGACAACGCTGGCGCTGGATCCGAAGGTGCTGCTGCTCGACGAGCCGATGGCCGGCATGGGCCAGGAGGATGTCGGCGTCGTTTCCTCGATCATCCGCGAGGTCGCCCGCGACCGGGCGGTGCTGATGGTCGAACACAATCTCTCCGTCGTCGCCAATATCTGCCAGCACGTCACCGTGCTGCAGCGCGGCGAGATCCTCGCCGCGGGCGATTATGCCACCGTCAGCCAGGATGAGCGCGTACGCGTGGCCTATATGGGCACGGAGGAGCATTGATGGCCACTCTCCTCGAAGTCCAGGGGCTCAATGCCTGGTACGGCGAAAGCCACGTCCTGCACGGCGTCGACATGCGTGTGAACGAAGGCGAGATGATCACCATTCTCGGCCGAAACGGCGTCGGCAAGACGACGACGCTGCGCACCATCACCGGCATTGTGCGTGCCCGGAAGGGCAAGATCAGCTTTGCCGGCAGCGACATGATGCAGGTGCCGCTGCACAAGACGGCTCATCGGGGCATCGGATTCGTGCCGGAGGAGCGCGGCATCTTCTCGACGCTCACCGTTTCGGAAAACCTGCTGCTGCCGCCTGTCGTGGCAGAAGGGGGGATGACGCTCGACGAAATCTACGAGCTCTTTCCCAATCTCTACGAGCGCCGCGGCAGCCCGGGCACCAAACTATCAGGCGGCGAGCAGCAGATGCTGGCGATCGCCCGAATCCTGCGTACCGGCGTCAGGCTGCTCATTCTCGACGAACCGACGGAGGGGCTTGCCCCCGTGATCGTCCAGCGCATCGGCGAGGTGCTGAAGACCCTGAAGGAGCGCGGCATGACGATCCTGCTCGTCGAGCAGAATTTCCGTTTCGCCAGCCGTATTGCCGATCGCTTCTATCTGATGGATCATGGGCAGATGGTGTCGGAATTCCCGGTCGGTGAACTACCGCAGCGCATGGATACGCTGCACAAGGTTCTGGGAGTGTGATCAGATGACGATGATCTTCGGCATTCCCCTGCAGGCGCTGCTCGGCCAGCTGCTGATCGGCCTGATCAACGGCTCGTTCTACGCGCTGCTCAGCCTCGGCCTCGCCATCATCTTCGGCCTTCTGAGAGTGATCAACTTCGCCCATGGCGCGCAATATATGCTCGGCGCCTTCGTCGCCTACCTGCTGCTGACCTATGCCGGCATCGGCTACTGGCCATCGCTGATCCTGGCACCTGTTATCGTCGGCCTTGCCGGTGCAATCATCGAGCGGCTCTTCCTGCGCCGCCTCTACGATCTCGATCCGCTCTACGGCCTGCTCTTCACCTTCGGGCTGGCGCTCGCGGTCGAGGGCACCTTCCGCTATCTCTATGGCTCCTCCGGCCAGCCCTATGCGACGCCGGCAGCGCTCGCCGGCGGCGCCAATCTCGGCTTCATGTTCCTGCCGATCTATCGCGGCTGGGTGGTGGTCGTTTCGCTCGTCGTCTGCCTCGGCACCTGGCTGCTGATCGAGAAGACCAAACTCGGGGCTTACCTGCGTGCCGCTACCGAAAACGCCGTGCTGGTCCAGGTCTTCGGCGTCAACGTGCCGGTGCTCCTGACGCTCACCTACGCGCTCGGGGCGGGTCTTGCCGCCTTTGCCGGCGTGCTGGCGGCGCCGATCTACCAGGTCTCGCCGCTGATGGGCTCGAACATGATCATCGTCGTCTTCGCCGTTGTCGTCGTCGGCGGCATGGGATCGATCATGGGCGCGATCATCACCGGTTATGTGCTCGGCATCGCCGAGGGCCTGACCAAGGTCTTCTATCCCGAGGCGTCCAACATCGTGATCTTCGTCATCATGGCGATCGTGCTTCTCATCAGGCCCGCGGGCCTCTTCGGACGGGATGCTTGACATGGCTGACGTCACCGAAACCATCGAAACGGAAAAAAGCCGTACCGCTCTTTCAGTGCAGGCGGGTTTTCTGCTGGCGGGGCTGCTGATCCTGCTGCTGGCGCCGTTCTTTTTCTATCCGATCTTCCTGATGAAGCTGCTCTGCTTCGCGCTCTTTGCCTGCGCCTTCAACCTGCTGCTCGGCTATACCGGCCTGCTGTCCTTCGGCCACGCCACCTTTTTCGGGGGCGCGGCCTATTTCACCGCATATACAGTGAAGGCATGGGGCCTGCCGCCGGAACTCGGCATCCTGATCGGCGTGGCGGGTGCGGCGTTTCTCGGTCTCGTCATGGGTTTCTTCGCCATCCGCCGCCAGGGCATCTATTTCGCGATGATCACGCTGGCGCTGTCGCAGATGTTCTTCTTCTTCTGCCTGCAGGCGGAGTTCACCGAGGGCGAGGACGGCATCCAGTCGGTGCCGCGCGGCCATCTCTTCGGCTTCATCGATCTGAACAGCTCGACCAACATGTATTATTTCGTGCTGGCTGTTTTCATCATCGGCGTCTTGATCATCTGGCGCTTCATCAACTCGCCTTTCGGCATGATCCTGAAATCGATCCGCGAAAACGAGCAACGGGCGATCTCGCTCGGTTACTCCGTAGCGCGCTACAAGCTCGGCGCCTTCGTCATGTCGGCAGCGCTTGCCGGGCTCGCGGGTGCTGTGAAATCGATCGTCTTCCAGTTTGCGACGCTGACCGACGTCGCCTGGCAGATGTCGGGCGAGGTGATCCTGATGACGCTGCTCGGCGGCATCGGCACGCTGATCGGCCCGCTCTTCGGCGCCGGGCTGGTGGTGGCGCTGGAAAACTACCTCGCCACCTCGGAATTCCCGGTGACGATCATCACTGGCATCGTCTTCATGGTCTGCGTGCTGATCTTCCGCCGCGGCATCATCGGCGAATTCTACGCCTCGCGGCTGGGGCGGAAACTGGGCTTCGTCTATCGCCGCTGAACGGGCGGACCTCTCTCTTTCCGGAAAGAATTACTTTTCCCGGGAAAAGAGACGGGCGGCGGCGCTGCGACTCTCCCTCTCCCCGTGCTGCGGGGAGAGGGAAGCGGCAAGCATCTGGAGTCTCGTCGGGGCATGGATCGTTACGACTACATCATCGTCGGGGCAGGCAGCGCCGGCTGCGTGCTCGCCAACCGGCTGTCTGCCGATGGCCGGAGCCGGGTGCTGCTGCTCGAAGCCGGCGGCAGCGACAACTATCACTGGATCCATATTCCGGTCGGTTATCTCTATTGCATCAACAATCCGCGTACCGACTGGTGCTTCACCACGGCGCCGGAAGCGGGACTGAACGGTCGGGCGCTGAGCTATCCGCGCGGCAAGGTTCTCGGCGGCTGTTCGTCGATCAACGGCATGATCTACATGCGCGGCCAGGCGCGCGATTACGACCTCTGGCGGCAGATGGGCTGCAGCGGCTGGGGTTGGGACGATGTTTTGCCCTTCTTCCGCAAGTCCGAGGATTTTTATCGCGGCGAAGACGAGATGCATGGTGCCGGCGGCGAGTGGCGCATCGAGAAGGCGCGTGTGCGCTGGGCCGTGCTCGATGCCTTTCAGCAGGCGGCCAGGGAAGCGGGCATTCCGGAGACCGCGGATTTCAACCGCGGCAGCAACGAAGGCTCGGGTTATTTCGACGTCAACCAGCGTTCCGGCATTCGCTGGAACACCTCGAAGGCCTTCCTGCGCCCGGTAATGAGGCGCTCCAACCTGACCGTCCTGACCAAGGCGCAGGTTCGGCGGCTGCTGGTGGAGGAAGGCGCCGTTGCCGGCGTCGAATTCCAGCATCGGGGCGTAGCGAAACGCGCCTACGCGGTGAAAGAAACCGTCCTGTCCGCCGGATCGATCGGTTCTCCGCATATCCTGGAACTGTCAGGCATCGGCCGGGGCGAGGTTCTCCAGCGTGCCGGCGTCGATGTCGTCACCGAGGTCAAGGGTGTCGGTGAGAACCTGCAGGACCATCTGCAACTGCGTCTGGCCTACAAGGTGACAGGCGTTCCGACGCTGAACGAGAAGGCGACGAAGCTGATCGGCAAGGCGGCGATCGGGCTCGAATATCTCGTCCGCCGCTCAGGGCCGATGGCGATGGCACCGAGCCAGCTTGGCATCTTCACCCGATCAGGCCCGGACCGGGAAACGCCCGACCTGCAATATCATGTGCAGCCGGTCTCGCTGGAGAAGTTCGGCGATCCCGTCCACCCTTTCCCGGCAATCACCGCGAGTGTCTGCAATCTGAGGCCGGAAAGCCGGGGTTCGGTGCACCTGTCCAGCCCGGATTTTGCCGCCCAGCCGACGATCAGCCCCAAATACCTCTCGACGCAGCGCGATCGTGACATAGCTGTCCGTTCAATACGGTTGACCCGCAGGATCGTCGCGCAGCCTTCATTTGCCCGTTTCAGGCCGGAGGAATTCAAGCCGGGCCCCGCCTATCAGACGGAGGCCGATCTGGAGCGGGCGGCGGGCGAGATCGGCACGACGATCTTCCATCCCGTCGGCACCTGCCGCATGGGCGCCGACAGGGACAGCGTCGTCGATCCTAGGCTGAGATTCCGGGCGCTCGGCAAGCTGAGGATCGCCGACGCCTCGGTGATGCCGTCGATCACCTCGGGCAACACCAATTCGCCGACGATCATGATCGCCGAAAAGGCGGCAGCAATGATCCTCGAAGACAATCGATAGGAGAAGAGCATGGCAAGGATCGCATTCATCGGGCTTGGCAACATGGGTGGGCCGATGGCGGCCAATCTGGTCAAATCAGGTCACGAGGTGCTCGGTTTCGATCTCGCGGCTTCGGTGCTGAAGGCGGCCGAGGAGAGCGGCGTCAAGCCGGCAAGCCATGCCAGCCAGGCGGTCAAGGACGCGGAGATCATCATCACCATGCTGCCGCAGGGCAAACACGTGCTGACCGCCTGGACCGATATCCTGCAGTCCGCCGCGCAAGGGACGCTGGTCATCGATTGCTCGACCATCGATGTCGAGAGCAGCCGCAAGGCGCATGAGATGGCCAAGGCCGCAAGCTGCCTGTCGCTCGACGCCCCGGTCTCCGGCGGCACGGGCGGGGCGACCGCGGGCACGCTGACCTTCATGGCCGGCGGCACGGAAGACGCCTTCGCCAGGGCGAAGCCGATCCTGGAGGCGATGGGAAAGAAGATCATCCATTGCGGCGAGGCCGGCGCCGGCCAGGCGGCGAAGATCTGCAACAACATGATATTGGGCATTTCGATGGTGGGCGTCTGCGAGGCCTTCGTGCTCGCCGAGAAACTTGGTCTCTCGCATCAGGCGCTGTTCGACGTCGCCTCGACCTCGTCGGGCCAGTGCTGGTCGATCAATACCTATTGTCCGGTGCCCGGACCGGTGCCGACCTCGCCGGCGAACAATGACTACAAGCCGGGTTTTGCCGCAGCTCTGATGCTGAAGGATCTCAGGCTTTCGCAGGAGGCGGCGCTGACAAGCGGCGCCTCCACGCCGCTCGGCGCGGAAGCCGCGCAGCTTTATGCGCTCTTCGACAAGCTAGGACATGGCGGAAGGGACTTTTCCGCCATCATCGAGATGTTCCGCGAGAAGGCGTAAGCGCTGATCAGCGCTCCCAATAGGCGCCGATGCTCATCCTCCGGCGGTCATGGCCGCGCTCGGTCTTCAGGAAGTCGCGAATGCGCTTGGCTTCCGCCCTTTCGCAGCCGGCCCATACGAAGGTGTCGGCATCCGCATCGCTGAGCGCGTTCTTGATTGATTTCTCGATCATATCAAGCGTGCCGGCCGGTTTGCCGTTTCGATGCATCCAGGTGACATCGAGAATGCCCGCCGAGGGCAGGGGCTGTTCTTCCGCGACGCTGTCGATTTCAAGAAAGATCGTGAGCCGCCTTCCCTCGGGGATATCGGCGGCGATGCGGGAGATGGCGGGCAGCGCCGTCTCGTCACCGGCAAGGATGATCGACGTTGCGTCGGGAACTCCGCCGCCGCCCGGCCCGAGGGCGCCGGCGATGTCGCCCGGCTTGGCGTTGATCGCCCATTCGGCGCCGGGCATGTTGTCGCCCTCATGCAGGACGAAATCGATCTCCATCTCGCCCCGCTCCACATAGACGCTGCGGATCGTATAGATGCGCACGGTCAGTGCGTCTTCGCCGCTCGCCCAGTGGATGCGGCCATCGGGGCGCAATTGCGGCCACACGGGTGGGCGCCCCTTCGGCGGAATGAGCAGGCGAAAATGCAGACCGCCATCGGCAAAATGCCTGGTGTCGTCGCAGGCGACGGTAACCCGGCGCATATGCGGGGTGATGTTTTTGGCGCCGATGACGCGGATTTCGCGCAGATCGGGCAGGCGGTCCGCCTTTGGAGCATCGGACCAGGTGAGCTCCAGCGTCGCCTCGCCGGCAAAGTCGAACAGGTGTTCGGCAAGGATGGCCCGCACATTCTGCAGCGCTCGCGCACTCCGGCAGGAGAGCTCGATCGCGAGTGCCTGGCCGTCTCGACTTATATCGGCCTTGCCGATCATCGTCTCGACTGTCACGGCGTCGCCGTTTCGGGTGACGGTGCCGTGCTCGACGAAATGTGTGCAGATCTCGTCGAGCATTCTGCCGGGATCGGCGGTGATCGCGATGCCGGATACTGTAAATCGTTCAGCCATCATTGCTGAACCTCCTTTCGCGAAAGCAGCCAGATGAGATAGGGGCCGCCAATCAGGGCGGCGAAGAGGCCGACCGGCACCTGGTAGGGGTAGATGACGACGCGCGACAGCCAGTCCGCCGCCATCAGCACGCCGGCGCCGAGGAGAAGGCTCGCCGTCAGCTGGTGGCCCGGGGCGCGGAAGCCGGCAAGGCGGGCAAGATGCGGCGCAATCAGGCCGGTGAGGCTGAGCGGCCCGACAAGGAATGAGGCGATCGCCGTCATCAGCGCGGCGAGGATGGCAAGCGCCAGTCGGCTTGCCCCGACATGAAGGCCGGCAGCGCGGCTGGGGCCGGCGCCAAGCGGCAGGATCGTCAGCCAGCGGCTGAGGAAGGGCAAGGGCGCCGTCAGCACGACGAGCGAGATGATGGCCGTCCAGGCTTCGAAGGCGCCGGCGCGGTTGGTCGAGCCGGAAAGCCATGTCAGCAGGATATAGCTGCGCATATCGCCCTTTGCGAGCACCATGGTCACGATCGCCATGGCGAAGGAGCCGATGCCGACGCCGGCAAGCAGCATGCGTTCCGGCGAGAATTGGGCGCGGGCTGCTATGGCGATCATTGCAAGGAAGGCTGCCAGCGCGCCGAGCGCCATGGCAAGCAGCATGATGATGGGCGAGGGGAAGCCGAAGAGGAAGAGCGCCACGGTCAGACCTGCACCGGCTCCGCTGCTGACGCCCAGGACCTCGGGGCTGGCGATCGGATTGCCGGTGACGCGCTGCATGATGAAGCCGGCTGCCGCCAGCATGGCGCCGGCCCCGGCCGCCACGATCGTTCGCGGCAGTCGGAAGGGCAGGAGATCGGTCAAGAGCGAGCCGGTCGCGACATGCCAGCCGTCCTCGGCAGGGCCGAGGGTGAGGACGACGGCGAAGATCAGGGCGAGGGCAGTAAAAAGCGCGCCAAGGGCCAGAAGCGGCTTAGCGAGCCTGTTCAGCGCTGCGTTCGACTGGGTGGCAACGGCCGAAACGGAATGCACGCTGGGCAGCAGGCAAAGCAATAAGGGACCGCCGAGCAGGGCGGTTGCGGCTCCCGTCGGCGCAAGGTCGGTAAAGCCGGGGCCGAGGATCTGGGTGAGGCAATCGGTCAGGAACAGCAGGCCGGCGCCCATCAGCGGCGCTGTCAGCATCAGTTTGCCGGTGCTGCGTGCGCCGGCAAGCCTTGCGATGGCCGGAGCTGCGAGCCCGACGAAACCGATGACGCCGACCTCTGATATCACCGAGGCGGCAAGCCAGACGGCGAGTGCGATGATCGCCAGGCGGGTCGAATGCAGGGCAAGGCCGAGGCTCCTGGCGCCGCTGTCGTCGAGGGCAAGGATGCGGAGCGGCCGCACCAGGAGAAGAGCGGCGGCAAAGCCGAGGATAAGCCGGGGCCCGAGCGAGAGTGCGCCGTTCCAATCCTGCTGACTGAGCGAACCGGCGCCCCAGATATAGATCGACATGGCATATTCGCCGCGCGAAAGGATCAGCGTGACGCTGAGGGCGGAGGCGATCAGGCTGACGATCAGGCCGGAGAGTGCCACGGTCACCGGATCGAGCCCGCGCCGCCAGCTCAAAGCCAGCACGATGGCGACAGCCGCGAGCCCGCCGCCGAAGGCGGCCATCTCGCGCGAAAATCCGATGAGCAGGGGCGAGAAGCCCATGGCCGCGGTCATTGCCAGTTCCGCCCCGGAGGCGATGCCGAGCGTGGAGGCATCGGCGATCGGATTGCGCAGGACACGCTGCAACAATGTGCCGGAAAGGCCGAGTGCCGCACCGGCGATCAGTGCCAGCATGGCGCGGGGCATGATGCTGTTCCAGAGCAGCACGCTGTTCAGCATGGCTGCATCGGCATCGCCCTTCGGAACCTCAGGACGCGTTACGATGAGGAGTGCGAAGGCCGTGATGCAGAGTACGGGCAGTAATATCGCCAAGACGGGTGTGCCCGCGCTTCCTGCGGGCTTGGCGCGGCTAACCATTCCATGCATGTTGAAGCCCCTCCGCCAGAAAATCGGCAAAGCGGCCGGCCGCCGGCAGTGCGCCATAGGGATTGATCGAACCGAGCATCAGCACGCGTTTTTCGCGCACGGCCGGCAACGCATTCCAGAAGCTGCTGGTCGCCAGCGTGGCGAGCGCATCGGCCGGGTGTGGCGGGATCATCACGATCCAGGCGTCGGGCAGCGATGCCAATATCTCAATGCCGACGGGAGCGGCGGCCGAGTAGCTGGTCTGAGCCTGCCAGGCATTGGTGAGGCCGACGCGTTTCAGCACCTCGCCGAACATGCTGTCGGAGCCGAAGACGCGGAAATGCCTGGCATCGCCGAGATTGATCGGGATCACCGGCCGCCCGTCACCGGCGGCAAGGAGGGCCCGGTGGCGATCGAGCCTGGCTGCAAGCTCTTCGGTCAACTGTCTGGCGGTGGCAAGCTGCAGGCGCTCGCCGATTGCAAGTGTGGCCTGTTCGGCAAGCGAAAAGGGGCTTTCGCCGGGTTTGTAGATCGCATGGCTTTCCACAGGCGCGACTCCGCGCATGCGTTGGTCTGCCCAGGCATAGAAGTTCGAGTTGAAGATCAGGTCCGGCCGTACAAACCGCAGCACCTCGAAATTCGGCGTGCCGCGCAGGCCAAGATCGGCAGTCGTGGCCGGCACGTCAGGCGTGACCGCCACCTCGCGGAATTGCCGCAGTTCCGTCGCCGCAACGACATTCGCGCCGATTGCCAGCAGCGTTTCAAGCAGCGCCCAATCGAGTGTCGCAACGCGCAAGCCCTCCGCCGCCCGCAAACGCGCGGGGGCGGAGAGCAAGGCCGCCGCACCGGCCAGAAACTGCCTGCGGGAGAAAACAGCCATGGTCTACAACAGATAGCTGACCGGCTCGTTTCGAACCGGATGCGGGAAGACGCCCATGCCGACACCGAAGATCGACTGCAGCGTGTCGGCCTGCATGATTTCGGAGGGCGTGCCCTCGGCAGTGATCCGGCCGCGGTTGAGCGCGATGATCGCGTCGCAATAGCGCGCGGCGAGGTTGATATCGTGTAGCACGATGATGACGGTCAGCCCGCGTTCATGGCTGAGTTCCTTGACCAGCGAGAGAACGCTGGCCTGATGGGCGAGGTCGAGCGCCGACGTCGGCTCGTCGAGCAGCAGGCAGCGGGCGTCCTGGGCGAGCATCATGGCGATCCAGGCGCGCTGGCGTTCGCCGCCGGACATGCTGGCGACGGGACGATCGGCAAAATCCTCGAGCTCGGTGCGGACGATCGCCTCCTCGACCATGTTGCGATCCGTCGCGGTGAAGCGGCCAAGCGTGCCGTGCCAGGGAAAACGGCCGAGCGCCACGAGTTCCCGCACGGTCATCCCGTCGCTCGCCGGCGTGAATTGCGCCATGTAGGCGACGTGCCGGGCAAAGGCCCGGCTGCCCCAGTCACCCGCCGGCTTGCCGTCGAAGGAGATGGCGCCGGACTTCGGCGCGACCTGGCGGGCGATGATCTTCAAAAGCGTGCTCTTGCCGGAACCGTTCGGCCCCACCAGTCCGTAAATGCGGCCGCGCTCAAGCGTCAGGTCGATGCCGGACAGGATGGATTTCGGCCCGATGGCATAATCTATCGCCGACAGGGCAAGGAAAGGCGAAGGCATGGTCTGCTCCAGGTTCGGCGCTGCAACGGGTTCGGGAGGGCAGGCCCTCCCTTTCCCCACAGGTTCCTGCAAAACTAAACTCAGATTGTCAACTTACCACTTCCTGCTGAGCTTGAAGGTGATGGTGCGGGCATCGCCGTAACCGCAGACGGTCAGCCCGCCGCAACCCTTGACATATTCCTTGTCGAAGAGGTTCGCGACGTTGAGCGAGGCGCCCCAGTTTTCCTTCTCATATCGGATCGCAGCGTCGACGAGGGTGGCGGCCGGCACCTTCTCGGTATTGGCCTCATCGGCCCAGGACCAGCCCTGATGGCGGACGCCGGCACCAAAGCTCATGCCCTCGAAAGCTCCTGTCGTCAGCGTGTAGTCGACCCAGAGAGAGGCCGTCACCTTCGGGACGATATAGGGTGAATTGCCGACCAGCGCCGGATTGGCGTCGTTCTCCATCACCTCCATGTCGGTATAGGCAAGCGAAGCGAGAAGCTTCCAGTTCTCGTTGATATTGACCTTGCCCTCGAGTTCGGCGCCGCGCGAAACCACCTCGCCGAGCTGGCTCTGGGCGAAGGTCAGCGGGTTGGTCACCGTGTTGTTGCGCTTGTTGATGTGAAAGACCGAGGCGGTCAGCGAGCCGTCGATGAAGGCCGGCTCATACTTGATGCCGCCTTCGAACTGCTCGCCCTCTTCCGGCTTCAACGCGCCGGAAACACCGGTGCCGACCAGCGGGTTGAAGAAAGTCGCAGCACTGACATAGGGCGTCAAGCCATTGTCGAACTCATAGGCAAGGCCGATGCGGCCGCTGAGCGCGCTGTCGTTGGTGCTGTAGGTCGTGCCGATTACGGCGTCCTGGTCGATATCGACATAGTCGTAGCGGCCGTTGAGCGTCAGCAGCCAGCCATCGCCGAAATGGATCCGATCCTGGGCGTAGACGCCGATCTGGTTCTTGGTGACGACGCCGTCCGCATAGACGAAATTGGCGCCCTGTGTCGTGCCATAGATGGGATCGGTTGCGCTGATCGAATTGGAGCCGCAGCAGGCCTGCCAATTTTCGAGGCGGTAATAGGTGTAGTCGAGCCCGACGAGAAGATTATGCGTGGCGCCGCCGATTTCGGTCTCGCCTTCGAGCCGGTTGTCGATCGAGACGCTATCGACCCCCGAGCGGCCTTCGAAGCCGATGCGCGCCAGCTGGTAGTCCGGACCCGTCGGCACGCCGCCGACCCAGCCGTTCAGGTAGGGGCCGATCTCATGCTTGTCGAGATGGCCGTAGCGCGCATTTTGCGAGAACTTGATGCCATTGTCGAATTCATGCTCGAATTCGTAGCCGATCATTTTCTGCACATAGCTGCCGTTGTCGATGTCGGGCTCGCCATAGAAGGCGTCGCGGTCGATCTTGCCGAAAGGCGCATCCTCGACAGTGCCGACATAAGGGAAGAAGCCGTTGCCGGTATGCACCTGGTCGAGCCCGGCGAGGTAACCCCAGACCGTCAGGCTCGTGCTGTCATCCGGCGAAATGGTGAGCTGCGGCATGATGAAGCCGCGCAGATCCTCGGAAAAATCCGAATAATTGTCGCCGCCGGCAACCTTGCCGGTGATGCGATAGCTCATCGTTCCGCTGGAGCCGACCTTGTCGGAGACATCGAAGCCGGTGAAGGCGTTGCCGTTGCTGTTGATGCCGATCTCGGTATAAAACAGCGGCTCGTCGAGCGGGCGCTTGCGGACGAGATTGACGATGCCGCCGGGGTTTGCTCCGCCGTATAGCACGGAGGCCGGACCCTTCAGCACCTCGACGCGCTCCAGCATGAAGGGATCGAGCTGGAAGCCGCCGAAGCCATAGCTGAACAGCGTCAGATTATCGAAGTAGACGCCGGTCTGCGTCGCGTCGAAGCCGCGGATATAGAACCAGTCGGTATCGCCGTCGTTGCCAAAGGGCTGCGAGGTGACGCCGGGCGTATAAAGCAGCGCCTCGTCGATCTTGTTGGTAATGCCGCGATCGTCCATTTCACGGGTGCCGATGACGGAGACGGATTGCGGGATTTCGTTGAGCGCAGTGTCGCTCTTCGAGCCGGCGGAGGAGTTCTTGGCGACATAGCCCTTGACCGGACTGGTGGCGGTGTCGCCGCCGCCCTGGATGACGATCGGCGCGAGCTCAGTCGAATTCGCTTCCTGCGCCGCGGCGGAGCCCGCGATCAGGCCGGCGATCGCCACTCCTGCCAATAGAATTACCTTGAAATTGAGACCCCTGGTCTGCCCGCGCATATGTCCTACCCCACTCGTGCCGCGCGATACCCGCGTGCGGCGAAGCCCTGAATAAGATGAGTGATTAACTCAGTTTTACCGGGGTGGATTGTCGCGATCGGGGAAAATTGAACGTTTTTGGGCAATTCTCCGCGTTGCAAACAATTGCCCGCCAAGCGTTGCAATCAGGCAACTTGTGCCTTCTTCCAGCTCGCCGGCGTGATGCCGATATGCTTGCGGAAGACGCGGGTAAAATGCGCCTGATCGGCAAAGCCGGTTTCGGCGGCGACTGCGGTCAACGCATTTTCGCTTTCGACAAGCAGCCGCTTTGCCCTGTCGAGCCGGACATTGGTCTGCCATTGATGCGGAGCGATGCCGGTCGAGGCCTTGAAGGCATGGCTGAAATGCGATTGCGACAGGCCTGTCAGGCCGGCGAGTTCCTCGAGGCGGATATTGCGCAGGCAGTTTTCCTCGATGAATTCGGTGGCGCGGCGAAGCTGCCAGGAGGCCAACTTGCTGCGTTTGCGCGGCATTGCCTTGGCAATTTTCAGGACATCGATGATCAGCGCCAATGCCAGGCCGTCGCCATAGAGATCGTGCAACGGCTCCGGATTGAGGCATTCGGCGGCGACCAGCTGTGCCAGCGACAGCAGCCGCTCATCGGAAAACAGAAGCTGCGGGCTTTCGAGACGGCGCGGATCGATATCCTCCATCAGCCGGCGACTGACGGTCTCGGTGTCGAAATGGATGTCGAGGTGGCGCACCGAATGCACGTCGGTCAGATCGGCCCAGACTTCCATGCCGGCCGGCACATAGGAGATCGGCCGTTTCTCGGTGTCCTGGACGGTGCCCTGCTCCTTCGGCGAGAGCTTGATATGCGAATTGCCCGGTCCCCGCTTGTCGAGCATGATGAACAGCCGCGGATCGCGCGAGACGTAATAGCCGCCGGCATAAGAGGCACATTCCACGTCCCAGACATCGGCGACGATGCCGTTCCACAGGCGGCGATGCACGCCGCCGACGACGGAAAAGCCCTGGATCTTGTTTTGCATCCGCGGTTGAAACGTCATTTCCACTTCCGCCTCCGGCGACGCGCCGGAAGTAAACCTTCAATTTGTAATCAAGTTTATTACCGCAGGCCGAACCGGATGGCAATTGCCAATTCCGGCACCAATCCAGGGAAAATCGGGGTCAATCAGACCTTCGATACAGAGAAGCTGAGGCTGCTATTGCCGAGCAGGATGTCGATCTCGCCGGGTTCGGTCAGTTCGATCGCGCCGCTCAACGTGCCCGTCGTGATGAGCGCACCTGATTTCAGCGATGTCTGCGGGCGCAAGCCGTCATTGGCATAATCGACGAGCCAGGTGAGAACGTCGCCCTTCGGATGCTGTGCCGGACCATCATAGATCGTGCGGCCGGCATGGGTGACCTTGAGCGGCGTGCTACCGGCGGTATCGACGACGCTTTTTTCGAGCTTCGGGCCGAGCACATAGCCGCTATTGCCGAGACGGTCGGCGACGAACAGCAGAAACGAAACGTTGCCGCTTTCCTTGACGGCGCTGACCAGCAGCTCGGCGCCGAGATAGACAGCGGAAATCGCCTCGACCACCTCAGTGCGGCTGTAAGGAATGCCGGCGCGGACGGGCAGGTCGCTGCCGAGGCGGACGGCGATCTCGGTCTCGAATTTCAGGCCCGGATACCATGGAATGTCCGCGCCCGAGACGGCTTCGGCATAGGGATGCAGCGGGCCGGTGACCGCCTGGTCCTGCGGCGAGACCGTCACCTTCCAGGCATTGCTGGAAATGCCGCCCGCAGCGGCAAGCAAATCCTGCGCCTCCATCGCCTGATGGAGATCGGTTGGCAGCGCGAAAGCGCTCGTTGCTTCCTGTCGGCCGGCCTGGCGCAGGCTGTGAAGCCGGGTGGCAAGGGCGCGGGGATCGAATGTCTCTGTCATGCTATCTCCTCGACATGATTTTCGAGGTGCCACACTAGCGAGAAGGTTGGGACGAACAAGGCCGCTTTTGGAAAGACTCCTATTCCATCGCCGCATGCCAGCGGGTGCGATAGGCGGTCAGTCCGGGGATATCGGTCGGCGGAACATGCGTCTCGGCACCCGACACTGGCCGGATGCCGGTAAGAAGGGCCGCACCCTGGCTGGTGCCGGTCGAACCCGGAAGGGCCATGACCTCGCGGCCGGTCAGGGCGGCAAGCAGCTTGAGATAGCTCCTATTCAGCGCAAAAGGCCCTTCGACGATAACCGGGCCCTTGGCGCCAATCAGTCCGAGGCAGGCATCGGTCATCAAAGCGAGATAGAGGCAGGCAGCGGCAGAGCGCTCCTCGGGGCTTGCCTCCTCTGCAGCGATCCAGCGGCTTGTCTTTCCCGGGAAAGGCCCTGAACCCGGGGCGATATTCGGCAGCAGCATCATGCCCTTGTCGATGGTCGGGCCGATTGCCGCCTGAGTGTCATTTTCGTCGGCAGGGCCGATCTCGGCCGACAGGATCTCGAATTCCCGCCCACCCATGAAACGCGAGGAGGGGACGGCACGGCCATAGGCATCGACATTGGCGAGCGCATCGCGTTTCGGATCGAGATGATCGAGATCGCCGCCGACGCCGAAATTGATGACCCATGTGCCGGTGGAGACGACGGCGAAGGGTGCCTCTCGATGAACCAGATGCGGCAGCAGCGAGGCATTGGAATCGTGAATGCCGCAATAGACCGGCACGGGGGAGTTGAGGCCGAGCTCCGTGGCGATATCCGGCAGGACCGGGCCGAGTGCATCGAAGGCGGAACGGATCGGCGCCATGAGGTCGCGAATGGCGAGCCTGTCGACGAGCGAGGAATAGCGGCCGGCCTTGGGATTCCAGAGGTCGGTATGACAGCCGAGCGAGGTCAGCTCATTGGCGGCAACACCCGTCAGCCGCGCCGTCCAATATTGCGCATAGGTGAGGATGGTCGCCACCTTAGCGAATTCCTCGGGAAAGGCGCTCTTCTGGTAGTGCAGTTGTGCGCCGACATTGAGACCCATCGCCAGGCGCGGCGAGAAGGTTTCGTCGAAGGAGGGGCGCAGCCGCGTATAGGCGTCGCGGATGTCCTGCGGATATTCGTGTTCATAGTCGATGACAGGCATGGCAAGCGTGCCGTCCCGGCCAAGCAGTGCTGCGGAGGCGCCATGGGTTGTGATCGAAATGGCGTCGAAGCCAGGTTCGCGCGCAAGGCTCTTCAGCGCATCGAGCGCAAAAGACCACAGAGCCTCCACGTCGTAATGCGGATAGAGACCGGTTTTGATCGCGATATTCGGCCGTTTCAACACGGCGATCTCGGCGCCCGTCTCGCTGTCGAGCACGACGACCTTGGCATTGGTCTTGCCGATATCGAGGACTGCGATGCGGCGATAGGAGATGGCGTTCATGGCATATGGAAGACGGTGACCAGATCGCTCTGGACCGGTGAATTATCGGGATTGGTCGCCATGATATCGGCCATGTGCGCCCACCATTTTTTCACGACCGGATGGTCCGGCAGGCTCGCCATCGTGTGGTCGGCCGGCCGCGTCAACACGCCGAACAGGGTGTTGGTTTCGCGGTCGAGATGGATGGAATAGTCGCTGGCCCCTGATTTATGAAGGAGATCGACCAGTTCCGGCCAGATCTCGTCATGCCGCCTGCGGTATTCGGCTTCCATGCCGGGATTGAGCTGCATTTTGAAGGCGTGTTTTTCTAAAGTCATCGGGAGCTCATGACCTTGATGCGACGGGCGATGATCGGGATGGCGATGGTGATGATCAGAAGCAGGCCGATGAAGATCGACATGACGATGCCGGGCACGTTCAGTAGGCCGAGGCCGAAGGTGACGAGACCCATGACGAAGGCGGCGATGACGACGCCGACGATGGTGCCGGAGCCGCCGAGGATCGAGATGCCGCCGAGCACGACCATGGTGACGACCTCGAGTTCCCAGCCCTGGGCGATCGACGGCCGGGTCGAGCCGAGGCGTGAGGTCAGGCAGACGGCGGCAACGCCGCTCATGACGCCGGTCAGCAGGAAGAGGATGAATTTGACGCGCTCGACCGGAATGCCGGAGAAGCGGGCGGCGAAGTCGTTGTTGCCGATCGCATAGACCTGCCGGCCGAAATTCGTCGCATGCAGCAGGATGGCGAAGAGGATCGCCAGCACGATGAAGAGCACGAATTCGAAGGAGAATACCCAGACGACATAGCCCTGGCCGAAATAGGCGAAATCAGCCGGGTATTTGCCATAGGCCTGGTCGCCGAGCACGATATAGGAAATGCCGCGGAAAAGGCTCATCGTGCCGATGGTGACGACGATCGACGGCAGTTTCAGCACCGAGACCAGAACGCCGTTGAAGATGCCGCAGGCAAGGCCGGTGCCGATGCCGATCGCGACGAGGCCTGGTGTGCCGATGCCGACCTGCGCTGCCGCGCCCATTGCCGTCGAGGCGAGCGCGATGATCGCGGCGACCGAGAGGTCGATCTCGCCTGATATGACGAGCAGCGCCATGGCGAAGGCAATCATTGCCTTTTCAGTGAAGTTGAAGGTGGCGTCCGAAAGGTTCCAGGCATCGAGGAAATAGGGCGAAGCCAGCGAATTGAAGATGAAGATCAGCACGGCGACGGCAAAGAGCAGCACTTCCCAGCTCGCGAGGATACGGCGGAAGGGTGTGCCGAGGCGGTCGGGAATGATCCGCTTTTCGTGTGTGGACACGGTGCTCATGCTGCGGCCTCCGTTCTGATCTCGGCTGCGGCGCGGTCGCGCAGGATGATGCGGCCGCGGTTGCGCTCGCGCCTGGCGTTGAAGGCGACGGCGAGAATGATGACGGTTCCGGAGATCGCCATCTGCGTGAAGGGCGAAATGCCGATCACCGGCAGCGCATTCTTGATGACGCCGAGGAAAAGCGCGCCGAGCACGGTGCCGGCGACCGAGCCGACGCCGCCGGCAATCGAAATGCCGCCGATGACGCAGGCCGCAACGCTGTCGAGCTCGAAGCCGTTGGCGATATCGACATAGGCAACAGCATAACGCGACACCCAGAGATAGCTCGCAAGGCCGGCAAGCGCGCCCGACAGAACGAAGGCCAGGAATTTCGTCCAGCCCGTATCGATGCCGGCATAGACGGCCGCGGTCGGATTGCCGCCGGTGGCATAGGCCGAGCGGCCGAACTGGGTGTATCTGAGCAGGACAGACATCAGAAGCACGATGACGATGCCCACCCAGCCAAGAACCGGCAGGCCGAGGATCGGCGTGCGCGGCACCGATAGAAAGACCGGCGTCATCTGGTGAGCATTGACCCACGCTCCACCCGAAAGCACGAAGGCCATGCCGCGATAGATGGTGAGCGTGCCGAGTGTGACGACGATCGGCGGGATTTCCAGCGCCCAGACGAGAAAGCCGTTGATGGCGCCAAGGCAGGCGCCGATGACGATCGCGGCAAGGATCAGCACGACGAGCGGCAGGTCGGGATAGGCGGCATTCATCATCGCGATCGCCATGCCGGTGAAGGCGAGGTTGGCGGCGACCGACAGGTCGATCGATTTCGTCAAGATAACCGTCATCTGCGCCAGCGCCAGGATGATCAGGATCGAGGTATCGTTGAAAATGCCGGCGAGGTTCTCCGGCGTTGCGAAATCGGCAGCGCGCGTCGAAAAGATCGCGATCATCACGACGATGATGAGGAACAGCAGGGTTTCGCGTTTTCTGATCAGTCTTGCCATGCTCTTACCTTAGGAATTCCTGGGCCTTATGAATTGCTGGGCCTTATGCATTGCGGGCCTCATGCATTGCCGGTGGCAGCGCGCACCAGCGCTTCCGGCGACAGCTCGGCGCGGTCGAAAATCCCGGCGGCGAGACCCTCCTTCATCACCAGGACGCGGTCCGACATGCCGATGATTTCAGGCAGTTCGGACGAGACCATGATGATCGACAGGCCCTCGGCGGCGAGTTCGCTGATGAAGCCGTGCACGGCCGCCTTCGAACCGATGTCGATGCCCTTTGTCGGTTCATCGAGGATGATGACCTTCGGTGCCGTCGCCAGCCATTTGCCGATGACGACCTTCTGCTGGTTGCCGCCCGACAGCGTGCCGACCGGGACGGAAAGGGCGGCGGCGCGTAGGTCCAGCCGCTCGGCATATTTGCGGGCAAGCGCGAATTCTTCTGCCGCCCTGAGGAAGCCCCGGCGCGAGGTGCGGGTAAGCGAAGGCAGCGTCATGTTCTGGAAGATCGGCATCGGCAGCGCCAGCCCGTGGCGGCCGCGTTCCTCCGGCACATAGACGATGCCGGCGCGGATCGCGTCCTGCGGCGAATGGATGGTGATCTCGCGGCCTTCGAGCATCATGGTGCCGGAGGCCGGCCTGGTGATGCCGAAGAGCGATTGGGACAGTTCCGAACGCCCGGCGCCGATCAGACCGTAAATGCCGAGAATTTCGCCCTGGCGCAGGGTGAAGGAGATGTCGCGGAATTCGGTGCGGTGGCTGTAGTTGCGGATCTCCAGAACCGGGCCGCCGATGGCGACATCGACCTTCGGAAAAGCATTCTCGACGTCGCGGCCGACCATCATGCGGACGATCTCGTCCTGCGGCGTTTCCTTGAGCCGGCCCTGGCCGACGGCGCGGCCGTCGCGGAAGACGACGAAATCATCGGCGATCTCGTAGACCTCGTCGAACTTGTGGCTGATGAAGAGGATCGCCTTGCCCTTTTCCCTCAGGCCCCGGACGATGCGGAAGAGATCATCGATCTCCTTGCGGGAAAGGGCTGCCGTCGGTTCGTCCATGATGACGATGCGGGCCTCGATCGACAGCGCGCGCGCAATCGCCACCAGGTGGCGCTGCGCGATCGAGAGGTCCTTCAGCCGGATCGTCGGATCGATATTGCTTTCGAGCGCGGTCAGCAGCGCCTTGGCGCGGCTGTTCATCGCCTGCCAGTCGATGGTGCGCAGACGCGTGCGCGGCGCGTGGCCAAGGAAGATATTCTCGGCAACCGTCAGCTCGTCGAACAGCACGGTTTCCTGATGGATGGCGGTGACGCCGGCATCGATTGCGGCCTGGGCGCTGGCAAAGGTCACCGGCTGGCCGTCGACCAGGATCTCGCCTTCGTTCGGCCTGTAAATGCCGGTCAGGATCTTGACCAGCGTCGATTTGCCGGCGCCGTTTTCGCCGATCAGCGCGGTCACCGTGCCGGGATGCAGCGCGATGCTGACATTGTCGAGCGCCTTCACGCCCGGAAAGATCTGGGAGATGCCGCGCATTTCCAGAATGGCGGGCGCATCACCGGTTTTGCTGTCCGTGGCGGTTTGTTGAAAGGCAGCGTTCATCAAGCTTCTACCAGTGTCGAATGAGAATCCCGGCGGCCATCAGGCCGCCGGGCTTTAATGCGGTGGTTCCGGATCAGAAGACCTTGGAGAACTGGTCGATATTCGAAGCATTGTAGACGAAGGGATCGGCCATGGCGGCTTCACCATTGTCGCCGACCTTGATCTTGCCCATGCGGCCGACTTCGATCTCGCTGCCCGGCTTGCCGTCGGTCTCGCCCTTGACGAGGCGATAGGCGATCTGCGTTGCGGAGTAGCCGAGATCGATCGGGTTCCAGATGGCGAATTCCTTCGTGGCGCCCGACTTGATCGCGCCGGCCATTTCGGACGGCAGGCCGAGACCGGTGACGTAGACCTTGCCGACAAGACCCTTGTCTTCGACGACCTTGGAAGCGGCGAGAACGCCGACGGTCGTCGGAGCGACGATGACCTTGATGTTCGGGTTCGCCTTCAAGAGGCCTTCGGCTTCACGATAGGACTTGTCCGAGAGATCGTCGCCATAGACCGTGGTGACGAGGGTGAGGCCCGGGAAATCCTTGAGCTGCTTCTTCATCTGGTCGATCCAGATGTTCTGGTTGGTCGAGGTGGTCGTCGCCGACAAGATGGCGAAGTCACCCTTGCCGCCGTCAAGATGGTCCTTGACGAGCGTCAGGCACATCTTGCCGATCAGTTCGTTGGACGACGGGTTGAGCTGCAGAATACGGCCTTCAGGTGCGACGCCGGAATCCCAGGAGATGACCTTGATGCCGCGCTGTGCAGCCTTCTTCAGCGCCGGAACGAGCGCGTCGGGATCGTTGGCCGAAACGGCGATGGCGCTGACGCCCTGAGCGATCAGCGAGTTGATGACTTCGATCTGGCCTTCGGCCGTCGTCGTCGTCGGACCGGTATAGATGACCTCGACGCCGCCGAGCTCCTTGGCAGCTTCCTGCGCGCCCTTGTTGGCAGCATCGAAGAAGCCGTTGCCGAGCGACTTGACGACGAGACCGATCTTGATGTCGGCAGCACTTGCCGTGCCGGCCATCATGGCGACGGCAAATGCCACGCCGATTGCGAGTTTCTTTGCGAGTTTCATGCTTTCATCCTCCCACTTGATTGACACTCTTCACACCTCCCCGGCGCCTTATGCGACCGACGAGGAATCCTCCTTGATTGCCTGGGCGACCGGGCTCGCGACAATGAGCCTGATGCCGGCATTCTCGATCATCCTGACGGCTTCCTCTGGAATGCCGTCATCGGTGATGATCGTAGACACACGCTCGAGCGGGCATAAAATGAGGCTCGACCGGCGATGGAACTTGCTGGAATCGGCCATGACGACCAGTTCGTCGGCCTGATGCATCAGCTTCTGTTCGCTTTGAATAATCAGCGCGTCGGCTTCCATGATGCCGAGCGGGCCGATGCCCTGCGCGCCGATGAAGAATCGGCGGGCGTAGAAATTGCGAATCGCGTCATTGTCGAAGGGAGAGAGGATCAGGCTCTGCTCGCGATAGATCGCGCCACCTGGCACCGTCACCGTGTTCTTCGAATGTTTGACCAGATGTTCGGCGATCGCGAAAGAATTGGTCATCACCTGCAGGCGGTGCGCCGCCATGAAATGCACCATCTGGAAGGTGGTCGTGCCGCCATTGATGATGATCGCATCGCCCGGATCGCAAAGCTCGACGGCCTGGCGTGCAATTGCGCGCTTCTTATCGATATTGACGGATTCCGAAACGCGGAAGGGACGCCCCGCGAGATTGCCGAGCTGCGGCGGATGTACCGCCTCGGCGCCGCCGCGCACACGCCGGATCTTGCCCTGGACATGGAGAGCCGCGATGTCGCGCCGGATCGTCGCCTCGGAAGCCTCGGTCAGTTCGGAAATATCCTGAACCGTCACGACGGACTTTTCCTGAACGGCGCTGAGAATGATGCGATGGCGTTCGCGTTCGTGCATGGGGCTCCTCCTTCGATCGTTTATTTCGCACATATGACAATGTGTCAATCAAAAACGATCATAAATTTTCATATTGCGCTGCACAATAATCGAATTTGATCGTTTTCGATTGACAACCTCCGTTTTGATGAGCGATACCGTCTGCGAAAAGGGGCGCGAACTTTGCGCTCCGATGATGATTTCATATGGGAGGATGACATGGCGGCGAACGTCCGGCTTTTGGAAAACCGGTGGGATGATGCTTACGCGGCGGGCCTCGATGAGCCTGGCAAGCTGCTCTATCGTTCCAACCTGCTCGGCGCCGACAAGCGCATCACCAATTACGGCGGCGGCAACACCTCGGCGAAGGTGCTGGAAACCGATCCGCTGACCGGCGGCAAGGTGAATGTACTCTGGGTCAAGGGATCGGGCGGCGATGTCGGCACGATCAAGCTCGACGGTTTCGCGACGCTCTACCAGGACAAGCTGGAATCGCTGAAGAGCATCTACAAGGGCGTCGAGGACGAGGACCGCATGGTCGGCTTCCTGCCGCACTGCACCTTCAACCTGAACGCCCGTGCTGCCTCGATCGACACGCCGCTGCATGGTTTCGTGCCTTTCACCCATGTCGACCACATGCATCCCGACGCGATCATCGCGATCGCCGCGTCTAAGAATTCGAAGGAATTGACGCAGCAGATCTTCGGCGACGAGATCGGCTGGCTGCCCTGGCGCCGTCCGGGCTTCCAGCTCGGCCTCGACCTCGGCGCATTCGTCGCCGCAAACCCGAATGCCAAGGGTGTCGTGCTCGAGAGCCACGGCCTCTTCACCTGGGCAAACGATGCCAAGGCCTGCTACGAACTGACGCTCGATATCATCAACAAGGCGATCGTCTGGTTTGCCGAAAAGACCGAAGGCAAGACGATTTTCGGTGGCGCGCTGACACAAAGCCTGCCTGTCGCCGAACGCCGCGCCATCGCCGCCCGGCTGATGCCGGAGATTCGCGGCCGCATCGGCAAGCAGGAGCGCAAGCTCGGGCATTTCGACGATCAGGATGCCGTGCTCGAATTCGTCAATTCCAGCGATCTGCGCCCGCTCGGCGCGCTCGGCACCAGCTGCCCTGACCATTTCCTGCGCACCAAGATCCGTCCGCTGATCGTCGATTTCGACCCGGCCAAGCCCGATGTCGACGCGATCGTTGCCGGTCTCGACAAGGCGCTAGAGGATTACCGCGCCGACTACGCCCGCTATTATAACGACTGCAAGCATGACAATTCGCCCGCCATCCGCGACGCCAATCCCGTCATTTTCCTGGTGCCCGGCGTCGGCATGCTGTCCTTTGCCCGCGACAAGGCGACGGCCCGCATCGCCAGCGAATTCTACGTCAACGCCATCAACGTCATGCGCGGCGCCTCGACGGTCTCCGAATATCAGGGTCTGCCCGAGCAGGAAGCCTTCGATATCGAATATTGGCTGCTTGAAGAGGCCAAGCTGCAGCGCATGCCGAAGCCAAAGAGCCTTGCCGGTCGCGTCGCCTTCGTCACCGGCGGCGCCGGCGGCATCGGTCGGGCGACGGCCGCGCGCCTCGTCGGCGAAGGCGCCTGCGTGGTGCTTGCCGATATCGACCAGACAGCGCTCGAAGGCACCGAAGCCGATTTCGTCAAGAAGTTCGGCGCTGACGCCGTGCGCAGCGTCCGGCTCGACGTCACCAAGGAAGATGCGGTGATCGCCTCCTTCGCGGAAGCCTGCGTCGAATTCGGCGGCATCGACATCCTCGTCTCCAATGCCGGCATTGCCTCCTCCGCGCCGATCGAATTGACCGAGCTTGCGACGTGGAACCGCAATATCGATATTCTGGCGACCGGTTATTTCCTCGTCTCGCGTGAAGCCTTCCGCCTGTTTCGCCGTCAGACGCTCGGCGGCAACGTCATCTTCGTCGCTTCGAAAAACGGTCTTGCCGCCTCGCCGAATGCATCTGCCTATTGCACCGCAAAGGCTGCCGAAATCCATCTGGCCCGCTGCCTGGCGCTGGAAGGCGCGGATGCCGGCATCCGCGTCAACACGGTCAATCCGGACGCGGTCCTGCGCGGTTCGAAGATCTGGAGCGGTGAATGGCGCGAGCAGCGCGCCGCCTCGTCCAAGATCGAGGTGGACGATCTCGAGGAACATTACCGCAAGCGTTCGATGCTGAAACTCAACGTGTTTCCGGAAGATATCGCCGAGGCGATCTATTTCCTCGCCTCGGACCTTTCGGCGAAATCGACCGGCAACATCATCAACGTCGATGCCGGCAACGTGCAGAGTTTTACGCGTTAGAGCGATTCGGTTTTGCGTCCGGACGCGTAAGCAAACGGATAGAGCTATTTCCGGAGGATCACCCATATTGCGTGGATGATCCCCGGCACATAGCCGCAGAGTGTCAGCAATATATTGAGCCAGAAATGCAGGCCGATCCCGACCTGCAAGAATACGCCAAGGGGCGGCAGGATGATCGCAAGAAGAATGCGGACAACGTCCATCGTAGCTCCTTCGTTTGAAGACATGTAAGCGTTTGAACGCGAACCGTGCCCCTATGGTTCGCGACCAGGGAGGAATAGATGACAGATTCCAGGATTGCGCCAGATCTGGTCGCGACTGACAACGACAAGCGGGCAACCGCTCTGAAAGCCGATTACGAGGCACTGGGCGCGACGCTTGCCCGTCGCGGTGTCGATATCGAGGCGGTCACCCGGAAGGTTGCGGAATTCTTTGTTGCCGTTCCCTCCTGGGGCGTCGGCACCGGCGGCACGCGTTTTGCCCGTTTCCCCGGTACCGGCGAGCCGCGCGGCATCTTCGATAAACTCGACGATTGCGCCGTCATCAATCAGCTGACGCAGGCGACCCCGAACGTCTCCCTGCATATTCCCTGGGACAAGGCGGATGCCAGCGAATTGAAGGCCAAGGGTAGCGCGCTCGGCCTTGGCTTCGATGCGATGAATTCGAACACATTTTCCGATGCGCCCGGCCAGGTCCATTCCTATAAATACGGCTCGCTCAGCCACACCGATGCGGCAACACGGGCCCAGGCGGTCGAGCACAATCTCGAATGCATCGAGATCGGCAAGGCGCTCGGCTCCAAGGCATTGACGGTCTGGATCGGCGACGGCTCGAACTTCCCCGGCCAGAGCCATTTCACCAAGGCTTTCGAGCGTTACCTTGCCTCGATGGCGGATATCTACAAGGCGCTGCCCGACGATTGGAAGCTGTTTTCCGAGCACAAGATGTACGAGCCGGCTTTCTATTCCACCATCGTGCAGGATTGGGGCAGCAACTACCTGATCGCCCAGACGCTCGGCCCCAAGGCCTATTGCCTCGTCGATCTCGGCCACCACGCGCCGAATACCAATATCGAGATGATCGTCGCTCGGCTGATCCAGTTCGGCAAGCTCGGCGGCTTCCACTTCAACGATTCCAAATATGGCGATGATGATCTCGACGCCGGCGCGATCGATCCCTACCGGCTGTTCCTCGTCTTCAACGAACTGGTCGACGCCGAGCAGCGCGGCGTCAACGATTTCAACCCGGCCCATATGATCGACCAGTCGCACAATGTCACCGACCCGATCGAAAGCCTGATCAACAGCGCCAACGAAATCCGCCGTGCCTATGCGCAGGCACTGCTCGTCGACCGCAAGGCGCTCTCCGGCTACCAGGACGATAACGACGCGCTGATGGCGTCGGAAACGCTGAAGCGCGCCTATCGCGCCGATGTCGAGCCGATTCTGGCCGAAGCCCGCCGCAGGGCCGGCGGCGCAATCGACCCGATCGCCGTCTACCGCGCCAGCGGTTATCGCAGACAAGTGGCGGCCGAGCGCCCGGCATCCGCTGCCGGCGGCGGCGGCATCATCTGAACGACCGATTGTCTCGCATGGCCTGAAGCCATGCTGAGCGGGATGATGGTTGCCGGCAGCGCAGGCGTGACGCGCTGCCGGCAACCTCGCCGTTTACGGCTTCCATTGCCCCGCGACCTGTCGGGTGGCGACGTTCAGCCGGTTCCAGACATTGATGTTGGCGATGGCGATGACCAGTGCCGCAAGGCTCTTTCCGTCATAATGCCGGGTCGCCTCATCCCAGATATCATCCGGCACCGGATCCGCCCGATCGCTAAGGCGGGTGATCGCCTCCGCCAGCCCAAGCGCGGCGCGTTCAGCATCGCTATAATAGGGGGCGTCGCGCCAGCCAGCGACGGCAAAGAGCCGCTCATCGGTCTCGCCGTGTTTGCGGGCAATGCGCCAATGACCATCGATGCAGACGCTGCAGCCGTTGATCTGGCTGGCGCGCAGATTGACGAGTTCGAGCAGCTTTGGCGAGAGGCCGGTTTCGGTCGGCACCTTGCTGAGTGCATTGAGCGCCTGCATGGCCGCGGGAAGGACGAGGGCGGGATTTCCCATTCTCTCCTGCATGATATGTCTCCTTATACGTTTCGTGTTCGACGATCCGCCGGCGCTGTCACATCGGCCGGGTTTTATGCGTCATGGCCTTGACGGAACGCAGCGGAGGAATGTGACAAATGGACGAGAAAAAATGGCTGACTGAAGAATTCGAGGCGAACAGAGCGCATCTGAGGGCCGCAGCCTTTCGCATGCTCGGCTCGCGCAGCGAGGCGGAGGATGCCGTTCAGGAGGCCTGGCTGCGGCTTAGCCGCACCGATACGACAGGGGTCGGCAATCTCGGCGGCTGGCTGACGACGGTGGTGGCGCGCATCTGCCTCGACATGCTGCGCGCCCGCAAGACCCGGCGCGAGGAGCCGCTGGAGGTGCCCGACCATGGCGGGATCGCCGATCCGGCGAACGATCCCGAGCGCGAAGCCGCCTTCGCCGATTCGGTCGGTCTGGCGCTGCTCGTCGTGCTGCAGACGCTGGCGCCCGCCGAACGTGTCGCCTTCGTGCTTCACGACATGTTCGATCTGCCCTTCGACGAGATCGCGCCGATCATCGGCCGTTCGTCCGCCGCTACCCGCCAGCTTGCAAGCCGCGCCCGCCGCCGGGTGCAGGGGGTGGACGAAGCGCCAGATGTCGATTTCGGCCGTAAGCGGACGATCGCCGAGGCCTTTCTGACGGCCTCGCGCAACGGCGATCTGGAGGGATTGATCGCGGTGCTTGCCCCCGACGTCGTCTTCCGGCCGGATGCGACGGCCGCCCGCCTCGGCACCATTGGCGAAATGCGCGGCGCAACTGACGTGGCCGAAGCCTTCAAGGGTCGGGCGCAGGCAGCCGAAATCGCCATCGTCGGCGGTGAGCTTGGGTTCGTCGTGGAGATCCAGGGCCAGCTCCGCGTCGTCGTGGCGCTGACGATCGCCGATGGCAGGATCGCCGCGATCGACGCCATCGCTGATCCGGAGCACCTGCAAAGGCTCGACTATTCGATCCTTGGGGATTGAAAATAAACGCGAATTTATCGGATCTTCGAGATAGGCGCGCTTCGCAAGGAGCGCGCCGCTGCCATTTTCTCAGCGGTGTCGGCCACGTCATTGTTCTTGACAGCGGCATCCGCGGCTTTATTCTATTATAAAGATTTATATAGCATAACTATGGAATTTTAGATGGAGGACCGAGGAGTAATCCCGGCCCAAGACTTCGAAAGGAATGCATGTCATGCCCGGCGACCAGGCGAAGAAGCCGCTTCTCCTCACCAATGTCAAACCGATGGCTTTCGGTTCTGGCCCATCCGAGGGGGCGACCGACATCCTCGTCAATGCCGACGGCAGGATCGCCGAGATCGGTCCGTCGCTTTCCGTCTCGCAGGATGTGACGCGCATCGACGGCAAAGGCGCCTTCATTTCGCCGGGCTGGGTCGATCTGCACGTGCATATCTGGCACGGCGGCACAGATATTTCCATCCGCCCGTCCGAATGCGGCCTCGAGCGCGGCGTCACTACGCTCGTCGATGCCGGTTCGGCTGGTGAGGCGAATTTCCATGGCTTCCGCGAATATATCATCGAGCCCTCGCGCGAACGCATCAAGGCCTTCCTCAATCTCGGCTCGATCGGCCTCGTGGCCTGCAACCGCGTCGCGGAATTGCGGGATATCCGCGATATCGATCTCGACCGCATCCTCGAAGTCTATGCCGCAAACAGCGAGCACATCGTCGGCATCAAGGTGCGCGCCAGCCATGTCATCACCGGATCCTGGGGCGTCACCCCGGTCAAGCTCGGCAAGAAGATCGCCAAGATCTTGAAAGTGCCGATGATGGTGCATGTCGGCGAGCCGCCGGCGCTCTATGACGAGGTGCTGGAGATCCTCGGCCCCGGCGACGTCGTCACCCACTGCTTCAACGGCAAGGCCGGGTCGAGCATCATGGAAGACGAGGACCTCTTCAATCTCGCCGAGCGCTGCGCCTCAGAAGGCATCCGTCTCGACATCGGCCATGGCGGCGCCTCCTTCTCCTTCAAGGTCGCCGAGGCGGCGATCGCGCGCGGGCTTCTGCCGTTCTCGATCTCGACCGACCTGCACGGCCATTCGATGAACTTCCCGGTCTGGGACCTGGCGACGACGATGTCGAAGCTGCTCAGCGTCGGCATGCCTTTCGACAAGGTGGTGGAAGCCGTCACCCATGCACCGGCATCCGTCATCAAGCTGTCGATGGAGAACCGGCTTGCGGTCGGTTCGCAAGCGGAATTTACTATTTTCGACCTGGTCGATTCCGATCTCGAGGCGACGGATTCCAACGGCGACGTTTCGGTCCTCAATAAGCTGTTCGAGCCGCGCTATGCGGTGATGGGCGCCGATGCCTTTGCCGCCAGCCGCTATGTGCCGCGGGCGCGCAAGCTGGTGCGCCATAGCCACGGCTATTCCTACAGGTAGGATCCGCTGAAGGGCGCAAATGCTTAGCGGTTGCGCCAGCCCATCAGCTTTTCGATCCGTTCCGCTGAACTGCGCACATGGGCCGTATAGTGGTTCTCGTCGGAAAACGCCTTCTGTTCCGGCAGCACGATGGAAATGGTGGCGACGCACTGGCCATCGCGATCGCAGATCGGCGAGGCGATGCAGGCAACCGCGTAGTCGGATTCTCCCGCCTGGATCGAAAGGCGCGATTCGAAGGCCTTGCCGGCGGCTTCCGACAGCGTGCCTGGATCGATCTCGGCGCGGCCGGTCGGTGAAGAGCGGGCGCAGCGCTTGAACAGTTCGATGCGCTCGTCTTCGGCCAGGTGGCCGACGAGCAGGCGGCCGGAGGCCGTCCAGTTCAGCGGCACCCTTGTGCCGACGCGGGACGCCACCTGAAAATGGCTCGGACCGTCGGCCATGGCGAGCACCAGCATATAGTCGCCGTCGCGGCCGCAGACCTGCACGGTTTCGCCGGCCTGGCGGCAGAGATCGTGCATTTCGTGGGTGGCGATGCTCATGAAATCCAGCGACCTGGCATAGGCAAGGCCGTAATGGTAAAGCCGCGCGCCGAGCCAGATCGAGCCGTCGGCCTGGCGCGTCAGCATGTTCTTCTCGACGAGATCGTCGACGATGACGTAAACGGTCGACAGCGGCGCCTTCACCGCCTTGGCGATAGCATAGACGCCGGCGGGCGATCCGGTCTCGTAAAGATGGTCGATTACCTGAAGCGCCCGGTCGATGCCGCTGACGCGCGCGCGACGCGCGGTCTTGCCACCGGTCTCGCCGGCAACACCCTCATCTTCGGAATAAACTGCTGCTGATGTCTTTCCGTCCAATTCAACGCCCCTCATGAAAACGCGACTATGTTACATTACTATGGCATAGCTGTCGCCGTGGCAAATGGCAACATTTCGCGGGTTGCCAGTCGGATTGGGCCGATCAGATGAGGCTCCGTTTTCAATCATCACCGGAAATTTAGGATGCGGCGACGGCCGTGAGCGCGCACAGCGCGAGCGGTTGCTCGAGAAGGTCGTTCCGCCGCGAGACTTGGAACAACAAGCACCAGGCCGAGTTTGATCTCTGAAACTCAGGAGGTCACGATGCCAAATTATCCCACACCGCCTTTCCCGTCCCAGAAGCAGCCGATGCCGGGTTTCACGGCACAGATGGACCCGGTTCCCGACCATGGCGAAAAGAGCTATCGCGGTTCCGAGCGGCTGAAGGGCAAGCGGGCGATCATCACCGGCGGCGATAGCGGCATTGGCCGGGCAGTGGCGATCGCCTATGCCAGGGAGGGTGCCGATCTGCTGCTGTCCTATCTCGACGAGGATGAGGATGCCGATGAGACGAAACGGCTGGTCGAGCAGGCCGGACGCAAGGCTATCCTCGTCAGCGGTGACATCCAGGATCCCGCCCACTGCAGACAGATCGTCGAGACGGCGGTCAAGGAGCTCGGCGGTATCGACATTCTCGTCAACAATGCCGCACATCAGGCAAGCTTCAAGAGCATCGACGAGATCAGTGATGAAGAGTGGGAACTGACCTTCAAGGTCAATATCCATTCGATGTTCTACCTGACCAAGGCGGCCGTTGCCCATATGAAGCCCGGCAGCGCCATCATCAACACGGCTTCGATCAATTCGGACAATCCGAACCCAACGCTGCTTGCCTATGCGACGACCAAGGGCGCGATCCAGAATTTCACCGCCGGCCTTGCTCAGCTTCTGGCCGAGAAAGGCATTCGCGCCAATGCGGTGGCGCCAGGGCCCATCTGGACGCCGCTCATCCCATCGACACTGCCTGAAGAAAGCGTCAGTAACTTCGGCAAGCAGGTGCCGATGAAACGGCCGGGACAGCCGGCCGAGCTTGCCACAGCCTATGTGATGCTGGCCGATCCCTTGTCGAGCTACGTCTCCGGCACGACAATCGCGGTCACCGGCGGCAAGCCGATCCTTTAAAGCGGCAAGGGCCGCCGTCTGGTTATGACGGCAGCCCTCGACGGGGGCAGGGAGAGATCCCCAAGCTGTTTAGGCGGCTTCCTTAGCCGAAGCAGGGCATTGCCGGCAGATTGGCGCGGCTTGCGAGTGCTCCGATCATATTGCCCACCGATGTCGAGCGCGGCTCGCGTTTGCGGGCGGCCGTCTCCAGGAGTTGCTTGAAGTCTTCAAGCTTTACGCCGTCGGCGCGCAACACCATGGCGATCAGGGGGTCGCGAAGGGCTTCGGATATCGTCAGGTCATCTCTGGTCTTTGTCATGGTTGTCCTCCTTTCGTGGGCGGTCGCCCGTGTTCCACTTTCCGCTGCCATGCCCTCGGCATTGACTTTCGCGTTTTGTGGTGTTACCGGTAAGTAACAATGCATTTGTTACCGATCGGTCACATTGATGTCAAGGACTACGTCCTCAAAAAAATCAGAAACTTCGAATGAAATCTCCGCAGCCGTTTTAGAAGATCGCATCCCGCCGCGGGAGCGTATCGTCTCGACCGCCTCGGAGCTTTTCCGCGAGCGCGGCATTCGCGGCATCGGCGTCGATGCCATTGCCGACGCGGCTCTGACCAACAAGATGACGCTCTACCGGCATTTCGGCTCGAAGGACGAACTCGTCTGCGAAACGCTGCGCCGCGCCTCCGAAAAGGCGGGTACCATCTGGCGAGATCTGGAAGCGGCCTATCCCGACAATCCGCGCGCCCAGCTGGATGCCTGGGTGGAACTGCGGGCGCAATGTCTGAACGGTGAGCCCGCCGGCTGCGATCTCGCCAATGCCGCCATCGAGCTGAAGGGCGAGGGCCATCCCGCCCACGAAATGATCGAGCGGCACAAGGCCGAACAGCGTGATCGCCTGGCTGCGCTCTGTTCGGCGGCCGGCGCGCGCGAACCCCAGCTTCTTGCCGATACGTTGACGCTGCTGCTCGAAGGCGCGCGCGTCAGCCGCCAGGCCATGGGCGCTGCCGGCTGCTGCGGTCATTTCGCCAAGGCCTGCCAGGCGGCAATCGCTTCTTTCGCCTGACGACCACAAGTGTGTGGGAGGGGAACCTTACCGCTTCCATGCCGTTTTCACACTAACCCGAGAGCGATGTGGAGGCAGGGAGATGAACTACGTCTATCTCAAACGCCTGTATGCCAAACGCGCCGAGCTTGAGGCCAAGCTGGAGCTCCATGATGCGCGCTATTGTTTCGGCGACGAAGAGGTCGATGACGGCACCGACAGCGATCTGCGTCAGCGGCTGAGCGAAATTTCCGAGGAAATTGCTACGCTGGAGAGCAGGCCGGGCCGATAACTATTTAATTTGCGACAGTATTCAGATTTTAAGCCGACCGGCATAAAATCAGTCGGTGCTGGCACTGAGGATTTTCATCGTTCGATCGTCGAATTTTCCCTGATAAAAATGCTCGATCACTTGGTGGAAGGGCGAACCGTGATCGCTGATCGCGGCAAACAAGGTCATCGACGAGCGCAGCTTGAGGTCGTCGGGTGAACCCAGGATTGCGTGCGCCGATCGGCCGTTCACGGACAGGATCGCCTCGACGCAACGCAGCAGCCGGCTTGAGAGAATAGGATCGGCGAGATAGGCGGCGGCTTCCTCCGCCGAGCGGATCGCATATTTTTCGGCCATCGCCGACGTACCGAGACCGGCGACCTGCGGGAAGATGAACCACATCCAGTGGGAGGTCTTGCGCCCGGCTTTCAGCTCTAAGAGCGCTTGTTCGTAGACGCCGTTCTGGGCGTCTATGAAGCGGTGAAGCTTGAAGTCGATGTCGCCGGCCATGGTCCTTTTCCCTTTTCCTGCTGTCGATGCAGCCTGGGCCAAGGTTTCCACGCCCGGCAATATGTTTTGCTATCAGCAAACCCTCTCAGCGTAAGGGCTGCTGTCGCGGCAATGGCCGTAGGCCGGGTGCGGCGGCATGTTATCGCCGGCCGGGGCGGCAATGGCCGATGTCGTCATCGGGTCCGTATTGCCGGAAGAATATGCGGCAAACCCCGCAAAGCTCAAGAGAACCAGCGCTCCGACCACGACAATGCGCTCGAAGGCTGAAAGTTTCTGGGCGCTGACATGATCTACATAATCGCGCTCGCCTAAACCGGCGGTTTCGTCCTCTTTCGCATGAAGTGTCACCATATCCTGGCGACGGCTTAAAGTTTCACAATCTGTCATTTCAATTACTCCTGCAACACATGCGGCGCCGGTCTCTTTAGGGCAAACTCCCACCCTCGTGCCGAACCGCTTCCGCATGCGAGCAGCATGTGTGTCTTCGATCGTGGCAATTGAAGGGGCGATCTTCAAACGCAGTGTTCAAAAAATCGTACCAATAAATGCAAAATATCGTGAAGCTCTGGTTGACCGGAATGATCCGGGGTAGTCCAGAGAGGAACATCTCTCTTCTGGATAGTCCCATGAGCAAATCCTACGGCGCGATGTCGGTCGCGCAGCTTTCCGTCCTCATTCAAGGTGGCGCGGTCGATCCGGTCGAGGTGACCGAGGCGGTTTTCGATTCCATCGCGCATTATGCCGACAAGGCGGTTTTCACCACATTGCTCGAAAGCCGGGCGATGGAGGAGGCGCGCGCCTCTTCGCGGCGTCTGCGGGAAGGGCGCTCGCTTGGATTGCTGGATGGCATTCCGATTGCCTGGAAGGATCTTTTCGACATGGAAGGCCTGCCGACGACGGCGGGTTCCGTCGTTCTGGCAAAGGATATGCCGGCCAAGCGCGATGCGGCTGTTGTCGCTTTGCTCAGGCAGGCGGGCATGGTCGCCGTCGGACGCACAAATATGAGCGAGTTCGCCTTTTCCGGCCTCGGCATCAATCCGCATTACGGCACGCCGGTAAATCCGCGCGGCACTGATCTTCCACGCATTCCGGGCGGCTCGTCCTCTGGCGCCGGTGTCGTCGTCGCCGCCGGACTGGTTCCGGTCGCCATGGGCACCGATACCGGCGGCTCGGTGCGTATTCCTGCCGCCTTCAACGGTATCGTCGGCTATAAGGCGACGCGCGGTCGCCACGCGATGGCAGGCGTCTATCCGCTGGCAAAGAGCCTGGATTCGCTGGGGCCGCTCTGCCGCAGCGTCAGGGACGCGGTCTGGATCGATGTGGCAATGCGCGGCCTGACGGCGCCTGATGTCGTTGAGCTTCCCCTGCAAGGGCTGGAACTCATCGTGCCTGAAAACATCGTCTTCGACGGAGCGGAACCCGGCGTCGTCGCTGCATTCGAGGCAGCTTTGGAACGTCTTCAAAAGGCCGGCGCTAAGGTTGCCCGTACCGTCATTCCCGCCTTCGACGAGATATTCGAGCTGATGACGAGATATGGTCCGCTGGTGACGGCGGAGGCTTTCGCACTTCACCGCGAACGCTTGGCCGGACCGGATGCGGACAGGATGGACCACCGTGTCGTCATGCGCACCCGTCTCGGAAGCAAGACGACGCTGCCCGATTACCTGGCGATCCTCGATGCGCGCAGCCGCCTGATCGCCGATGTCGAGCGCCTGGTCGGCGACCGGCTGCTCGCCTTTCCGACTGTCGCCCATGTCGCGCCGCCGATCGGGCCGCTGGAGCAGGATGACGAGCTGTTCTTCGCGACGAACAACAAGACGTTGCGCAACACAGCACTTGGCAATTTCCTCGACTGGTGCGGCGTTTCCATTCCCTGCGGCACCGGCGAGGCTGGCATGCCTGTTGGATTGCTGCTTTCGGCCACCACCCATCGCGATGAGGCGCTGCTGGGGATTGCCCTTGCCGCCGAGCCGATCATCCGCGACGATTTTGCCTGAATTGGCAATTGAACCGCCGGGATTTAGTTGCCATTGATGGCATGAGGAGATGCTGGAGGAAGACACGTGCAGGTTTTGCAAAACGGACGTTTCGCGGTTTCGACATGGTCGCTGCATCGGCTGCTTGGCGCCGTTTATGCCTATAGCCCCGATCCCGACAAAAGTGCCGCGCCTAAGGAACCCTATGGTCCCGGTGCTGCGGCGTTGATCGATGTTCCGGCGGCGCTTGCGGCACGCGGCGTCAACCGGCTGGAGGTCTGTTCCTTCCATCTGCCGAGCCTCGACGCCGCCTATATAAGCGAATTTCGCGATGCGATGGCGACCTCGAACGTGCTGTTCCAGACGCTGCTCGTCGAGGACGGTGATCCGAGCCATCCCGAGGCCGCCGAACGCGACGTCAAGTGGATGGCGGGGTGGATCGACATCGCCGCAGCCCTCGGGGCTGAGAGGATGCGCGTCATTGCCGGCAAGCAGAAGCCGACGGAGGAAAATCTTACCCGCGCGGCCCATCATCTGAACTGGTTGGCGGAAAAGGCGGAAGGCAGCGGTGTGCGCGTCGTCGTCGAGAACTGGTTCGACCTGCTGCCGTCGCCGGTCGAAATGAACTGGCTGCTAGACCGGTTGGACGGCAAGGTCGGGCTTAACGGCGACCTCGGCAACTGGGCGGCGCCAGCGAAATATCAGGGCCTTGCCGATATCATGGGCCGGGCGGAAATCTGCCATGCCAAGGCCGACTACGGCGTTGCCGGTCTCGATGCCGAGGATTACCGCACCTGCCTGGAGATGTGCGAGAAGGCCGGTTATGCCGGCCCCTTCACGCTGATCTACGACTCGCCCTTCTTCCCCGATGAATGGGACGGCATCCTGCTGCAAAAGACGTTCATCGAGGATTTCCTGCGCGAGGCGCCGGCGCGCAAGACGGCTTAAATCAGAAGCACTTCTTTCTCATTCCCAGAGCATGATGGCGAAAAGTGTGAGCGGTTTTCGGACGCCATCATGCTCTAACTAGATAATGTAGAACAGGATTCAGAATTTTGGGCCGACCCGGCCTAAAATCATCCTGTTCTAGCGCGGGAACCTTTGGTTTTCCTCCAGCACGTTCAGATCCATGTGATTGCGCATGTAGCGTTCCGAGGCTTTCTGCAGCGGCTGGTAGTCCCATGGATAATAGGCCCCGTTGCGTAGTGCCGCATAGACCACCCAGCGGCGCGCCTGGCTTTCGCGCACGGCTGCATCGAAATCGGAAAGGTTCCAGCGCCGGCCGGCCTGTTCGACAAGCCTTGCCAAGATCTCGGCATGGGCCGGGTCGGCCGCCAGATTGTCGAGTTCTTGCGGATCGGCCTCGAGATTAAACAGCATCGGCGGATCCTTCTCGCAGAGCGAGATCTTGTATCGTCCGTCTCGGATGCAGACGAGCGGCGCCTCGGAACCCTCTGCGGCATATTCCATCGGCACCGGGCTGCGGCTGCCGGTGCCTTCGGCAAGTGCTGCGAGATCCTCGCCCTCGGTCCACGGCTTCAGCGAGGCGATATCGATCCCGGCAAGACCCGCCAGCGTCGGCGTCACGTCGAGTGTGGAGACAGGCTGGTCGATCCGTCTGGGCTTCCAGCCGGGTGCTGCGATCATCAGTGGAACTCGGGCCGATCCTTCGAAGAAGTTCATCTTGAACCAGAGGCCGCGATCACCGAGCATGTCGCCATGGTCGGAGGCAAAGAGGATGATCGTGTTTTCAGCCATGCGGCTCCGTTCGAGGACGCCGAGAATGTCGCCGATCTTGTCGTCGACATAGGAAATATTGGCGAAATAGCCGCGCCTTGCCCGCCTGATCTGCTCATCGCTGATGTCGAAGGCGTCGTGATCGCAGGCTTTCATCAGACGCTGCGAATGCGGGTCCTGCCGCTCGAAGGCAATCGGCGCAACCGAAGGGTCTAGTGCCGGGCAATCCTCATAGAGGTCCCAGAATTTGCGGCGGGCAACATAGGGATCGTGCGGATGGGTGAAACTGACGGTCAGGCACCAGGGGCGCTCGTCATGGCCGCGCGAGAGATCGAACAACTTGCGGGTGGCATGGTAGGCGACCTCGTCGTCATACTCCATCTGGTTGGTGATCTCGGCAATGCCGGCGCCGGTGACCGAACCCAGATTGTGATACCACCAGTCTATGCGCTCGCCGGGCTTGCCATAATCGGGCGTCCAGCCGAAGTCGGCCGGGTAGATGTCCGTCGTCAGGCGCTCCTCGAAGCCATGCAACTGGTCGGGGCCGACGAAATGCATCTTGCCGGACAGCGCCGTCTGGTATCCGGCAGCGCGCAGATGATGCGCATAGGTCGGAATGTCGGAGGCAAACTCCGCCGCATTGTCATAGACGCGGGTTCGGCTCGGCAACTGCCCGGACATGAAGGAGGCCCGCGCCGGTGCGCAGAGCGGGCTTGCCGTATAGGCGTTGGTAAAACGTACGGAGCGCTCCGCCAATGATTTCAGATGCGGCGTATGCAGAAAATCGGCGGGGCCATCGGGAAAGAAAGTGCCATTCAACTGATCGACCATCAGGATGAGGATATTCGGATGCGCCATGTGACATTGTCTCCTATGGTCTCAAAGGCCGGGACGATCTTGCTGGAAGGGGACGTCCCTTGCTATTTGCAGATCTTATCAAAGCCAGTATCATAGTGCCTGTAAAGCTGGCTTTTTTCGATGGCTGCCAAAAGGAATTTTTATGCCAGACCGCCGGCCTGAGCTGGGATGGATGCGCATCTTTACGGAGGTCGCAGGGCTCGGCAGCTTTTCGGCCGCGGCGGCAGGTCTCGGTCTTACGCAGCCTGCTGTCAGTTATCAGATTCGGCGGCTGGAAGAGCAGTTCGGCGTCGCCCTGCTGCGCCGCCAGCACCGCGGCGTCGAGTTGACCGCGGAGGGAGAGCGGCTTTTCCAGGTCGCCGCCAAGACGGTCGGTGATATCGATGCCCTGGCGCGCAGTTTCCGCACTGAGGCTCAAAGGCCGGTGGTCAGGCTGAGAACCGACTATGCCTTTTCAGCGCTTTGGCTGATCCCGCGCATGCACGGCTTTCGCCTGCTTCACCCCGAAACGGATCTACAGATCGTCGCGACCCAAAGGCTTGAACCCGGCTTTCGTGACGACGCGGATGTGGTGGTGGTTTTCGGCACCAAAGCGGAATTCGGCGCCATCGGATCGCTTCTGCTGCAGGAAAAGGTCGTGCCCGTCTGTACGCGAGGCTTTCTCGATCGCAACGGTCCGTTCGACGATCCGCAGCAGCTTGCCAAAGCGATCCTGATTCATCTCGACTCGCCGATGCCATCGCCCTGGTTCGATTGGCGAAGTTATCTCGCCGAATTCTCCGTTACTCGCGATCTCCATGCCGGCCGCGGTGATGTCAGTTTCAACACCTACTCGCTGGTCGTCCAGGCCGCTCTCAGCGAACAGGGCGTGGCGATCGGCTGGATGGGGCTGGTCGATACGCTTCTCTCCACACATATGCTGGTGGAAGCCGGGCCGCCGCTCGAGGCCTGGGACCGCGGTTACTGGCTGATACCGCCGCGATCGGCAAATGTTGATAGCGAGAGGCTCAGCACCTGGCTGGTGGATGAAGTCGGCAGGACATGACATTCGGACGGAGGCTGGCGCGTCATTGCATCGGGAATATGTTCGCGCTCAAGGAGAGAAGCCTTGTCATGACCGATGCCGATCGACATTGTGGCATCGATTCATAGGGAAGGGCCGAAGCATGTTGCGAACCGTCGGATACGCCGTTGGACTGCTCCTGATCCTCCTCGGGCTGATCTGGATCGCCCAGGGAAGCGGTTATTTTCCCTATCCCGCGTCCAGTTTCATGATCAACCAAAGCATCTGGATCCTCTGGGGAGGCATCATGGCTGCGGCGGGGATTGCCGTGACGGTCATTATTTCACGGCTGCGCCGGAGAGGATAAGCCGGCAACCGTGCATAGCTTTGAGGGAATTCGACATTGAAGAGTTCCTCGAGGTGAAATATCTGGCCGCTGGCGGCCTGTCGAATTGAGGAGAATGGCATGAGCGCAGCTGAAATCGACGGCTTTGCGGACCGGATCAGGCACCACCGAGGCGGCATGATCTCCGCCTGGATCGGTATTCCCGACGCCACGCTCGCCAATCACCTGGCGCAGGAGGCCTTCGACGCCATCGTGCTGGATATGCAGCACGGCATGTGGGACATGCCCTCGGCCGCGAACGCCGTTGCCCAGGTTCGGCTTGCCGGCAAGCCGGCGCTGGCGCGCATACCGGTCGGTGATTTCGCGTCCGCCTCGCGCCTGCTCGATGCCGGCGCCTCCGGCATCATCGCGCCGATGATCAATTCGGCCGAAGACGCGCAAGCCTTCGTCAAGGCCACCAAATACCCGCCTCTCGGGGAACGCAGCTGGGGACCGTCCCTGGCGCTGAACCATACAGGCCTGTCGGCCGATGATTATCTGAAGAACGCCAATGCGCTTACCGTCGCCATTGCCATGATCGAGACCCGGGCAGCCCTTGAGGCGATTGACGACATCCTTGGCGTTGCCGGTATCGATGGCATTTTCATCGGTCCTTCCGACCTTTCGATCGCACTCTCGAACGGCGACCAGGTGGCGCCGAACGCCGCCGAGATCGACAGCGCCATGCAGCATGCGGTTTCACGCTGCCGCGCCCATGGCAAAGTCGCCTGCGCCTTTGCCGGCGACGGCGAGCGGGCCGGTGAACTGCTGAAGTTCGGTTTCGATCTGGTCATTGCCGGTGCCGAGACAGCGCAGCTGCGCTCCGGCGCCCGCCGCGCCATCAATGCCGCCCGCAGGATCGCTTCGGCTTGAACGTCATTTCACCGGCTTGACGGCCAGCCAGATGACGTGGCGGGCGCCGCCGCGTTTGCCGTTGGCGCGCGTGTTGACCGCATCGACGGCAAACCCGCTGCCCTTGAGACGCCGCGTGAAATCGGGGTCCGGACCGGACGACCAGACGGCGAGCACGCCGCCGGGGCGCAACGCGTCGCTGGCGGCGCGAAGGCCGGCAAAATCGTAGAGCCGGTCGTTGGATTTGCGGGTCAGGCCGTCAGGGCCGTTATCGACATCGAGCAGAATGGCGTCATAGGCAGCCTTGCCGGCGCGGATCGCCTCGCCGACATCGCCCTGATGGATGCCGACGCGCCGATCGTCGAGACAGCCTTTGAAGACCTCGGCCATCGGCCCGCGGGCCCAGGCGATCACGGCCGGCACCAGTTCGGCGACGATGACGCCGGCATCTTCGGGAAGGACGGCAAGAGCGGCGCGCAGGGTGAAACCCATGCCGAGCCCGCCGATCAGGATCCGCGGCTTCGGATGCGACTTGATCCGATCCCAGGACAGGGTCGCCAGCGCTTCCTCCGAGCCGCTGAGGCGGCTGTTCATCAGCTCGTTGGCGCCAAGCATGATCGAGAACTCGCTGCCGCGCTGCTTCAGCCGCAATTCGCCGTTCTCACCGGGAATGGTCGCGGAATCGAGCTGGATCCAGGGCAGCATGACGGCTTCGCCTCGCATGAAAGGAAGCGTCCCCTAGCATAGGGCAGGCGACGAGGCCAGCAAGCCGGCCTCAGATCATCCGCATGAAATGATCCTGCTCGAATTCGACGATGTCGTCCTGCGGCACGGCCGAACGGCGGCGGATGTCCTCTACCTCGTCGGGCCTCAGCCGGGCCTTCGGGTCGTCGAAGCGGACCTCGGGATCGGGTACGGCCGAGAGCAGCAGACGGGTATAGGGATGCAGCGGATTGTCGATCACCTTGGCGACGTTGCCCCATTCGACGATCTGGCCGGCATACATCACGGCGATGTCCTCGGCGACATAACGGGCGGTGGCGATATCATGGGTGATGTAGAGCAGGCCGAGATTCATCTCCTGCTTCATCTCGTTCAACAGGTTCAGCACACCGAGGCGCACCGAGACGTCAAGCATCGAGGTCGGCTCGTCGGCGACGATCACCTCCGGCTTGACGGCCAAGGCACGAGCGATGTTGACGCGCTGGCGCTGACCGCCGGAGAGCTCGTGCGGATATTTCGGCGCGACGAGATCGGGATCGAGCCTGACGCGTTGAAGCAGTTCGCGGACCGCAACGTCGATCTCGGCCCCCTTGATCTCCGGGCGGTGCAGCTTCAGCGGCCGCCGGAGATGATGGGCGATGGTGTGGGCGGGGTTCAGCGAGGCGAAGGGGTCCTGGAAGATCATCTGCACCGAGCGGCGGTAGCGGGCGATCTCGGCGGATTTGGCGGCCTCGACAGGGCGGCCCTTGTAGAGAACCTGGCCCGATGTCGGCAGATATTCGCGCATCGCCATGCGGGCGCAGGTGGTCTTGCCGCTGCCGGATTCACCGACCAGCGCCAGTGCCCGGCCGGCATGCAGCGAAAACGAGATGGCGCGCGCCGCATGCACGGCCGCGGAGCCGTGACCGAAGGTCTTCGTCACCTGGTCGAGTGCGAGAATGGCGTCCGTCATAACAGCACTCCTCCATGCAGCGAGGGGAAGGAGGCCCAGAGCTTCTTCGTGTAGTCATGCCTGGGCGTCCTGTAGATCGCCTCGGCCGTGTTCTGCTCCACCAGTTGGCCTGCGAGCATGATGCCGATACGGTCGCAGAATTGCACCATCAGCCCGAGATCATGGGTGATGAACAGCACGGAAAAGCCGAAGCTGCGGCGCAGTTCGTTGATGCGCTGCAGGATTTCGCGCTGGACGACGACGTCGAGCGCTGTCGTCGGTTCGTCCATGACGACGAGCTTCGGATCGAGCGCCATGCAGATGGCGATGACGATACGTTGGCGCATGCCGCCGGAAAACTGGTGCGGATAGTCGCGCATGCGATCCGGCGCGATATCGACGAGTGTCAGCATCTCGGCGGTGCGGTCGCGGGCTGCAGCACGGCTCATGCCCTTGTGGGTGCGCAGCATGTCGTAGAACTGCGTCTCGATGCGCAGCACCGGGTTCAGCGAGTTCATGGCGCTCTGGAACACCATCGCAACCTCGCGCCAGCGAAACGCGCTGAGCGCCTGGCGGTCGAGGCCGAGCACGTCGCGGCCGTCGAGCAGGATGCGGCTCTCTTTGCGGATCAGCGCCGGCGGCTTGTGCAGGCGGCTGATGGCAAAAGCGATGGTGCTCTTGCCGCAGCCGGATTCGCCGGCAAGGCCGAAGACCTCGCCGGGCGCGACATCGAAGCTGACGTCGTCGACGGCGCGGAAATCCTTCTCCTCGCCGATATAATCGATGGTGAGGTTCCTCACCGAAAGCAGCGGCTGCGTCACAGGCGGCCCTCCCCTGTTCGAACGAGCAGGGACCAGCGCTTCAGGTGATTGCCGGTGCGCAGCCGCGGATTGGCGATCTCGTCGACGGCGAAGTTCAAGAGCGACATGCCGATACCGAGGAAGGCGAGCGCGAAGCACGGGGTGAGAATATCCCACCAGGCGCCGACCGAAAGGGCCGAAGCCTTCTGCGCATTGTAGAGCATGGTGCCCCAGGAGATCGCTCTCGGATCGCCGAGGCCGAGGAACTCGAGCGTCGCTTCGGTGATGATCGCGAAGATGACGCTGCCGATGAAATTGATGCCGACGATTGAAATCACGTTGGGAAAGATCTCGAATGTCATGATGCGCCATTGCGGCTCACCCATCATCTCGGCCGATTTGACGAAATCCTTCTGCTTGACGGAGAGCGTTTCGGCGCGGGTGACGCGTGCACCCCATGCCCAGGAGGTGGCGCCGAGGATGAGGGCGATGACGAGGGGGCTTGCCTGGCCGATGAAAGCGGCGAGCACGAGCAGCAGCGGTAGGTTCGGAACGACCAGCACCATATTGGTGAAGAAGCTGATGATCTCGTCGGTCTTGCCGCCGCGATAGCCGGAGATGATGCCGAGTGCGGTGCCGACGAGCGTGATCAGCAGGCCGGCGCCGAAGCCGACGGCAAGCGAAGTGCGGGCGCCGTAGATCAGTCGGGCAAAGACATCCTGGCCGATGCGGGTGGTGCCGAGGATATGATCGAGCGACGGCGACTGGTGCGGTCGTCCGGTGCGGGCGGCGGGATCGTAGTGTGTCAGCAGCGGTGCTGCGATCGCGACGAGGACGATGAAGGCGATGATGGCAAGCCCGATCAGCGCCTTGCGATTTCGAAGCAGGGTCTTCATCTCACGCTCCCTTCAGCCGCGGGTCAAGCAGCACATAGCTGACGTCGACGATAAAATTGGCGATCAGCATGGTCGCGGTCATGATGAGGAGCTGGCCCTGGATGACGGGATAGTCGCGGGCGAGGATCGCCTGGTATAGAATATTGCCAAGGCCGGGATAGTTATAGACCACTTCCGTTACCAGGGAGCCGCCGAGGATGGTGCCGATGGCGATGGCAAGGCTGGAGACGGTCGGCAGCAGGGCGTTGCGCGCCGCGTACCATAGCATCACATGCCGGTCGGAAAGGCCCTTGGCGCGGGCCATGATGATATAATCCTCGCCGAGCAGGTTGATCATGTTGTTGCGCATGGTGACGGTGAAGCCGCCGATCAGCACGGTGCAGAGCGTCACCATCGGCAGGATGCCGTGATAGGCGAGGCTGCCGATATATTGCAGGCTGAAGGCCGGATCGAGCGATGGGTCGGCGGCATAACCGTTCGGAAACCAGCCGAGCGTGAAGCCGAAAATGAAGAGCACGATCAGCGAGGTGACGACGGCCGGCACCGAGGTGGCGAAGATCGCGCCGACGGAGACGATGACATCGAACGTGCTGCCGCGGCGCCAGGCGGCGACGATGCCGAGAAAGGTGCCGAGCGCGAAGCTGACAATCGTCGCCGTGCCCATCAGGCCGACGGTCCAGACGAGTGCATGGCCGAGCACCGAGGTGACCGGCAGCGGAAAATACTTGATCGAGCGGCCGAGATCGCCGGTGAAGATGCTGCCGAGATAGGTGAGGTATTGTTGCCAGAGCGGACCGTCGACGAAGCCGAAGGTAAGCTTCAGCGCCTGCAGGCTTTCCGGCGGCAATTCGGTGCCGGCGCTGGAAAACATGATCTGCACGGGATCGCCCGGCATCAGCCGCGGCAGGAAGAAATTGATTGTCGCTGCCGCGATGAAGGCTGCCATGTAGAAGACGAGGCGGCGAAGCAGGAAAGCCATGGGAACTCCGTCGTGACGGAAGCGGCGCTTTACGCCGCTCCCGAGGATTGCGATGCTTACTTCACCGGCTCGAGGGCCAGCAGGTTCAGCAGGCGTGCCGGATTGGTCCGCGAGATCGACGGATTGACGAAGGGGTTTTCCTTGGTCGACCAGCCGGTGAAGCGCTTGGTGTTGTACTGATACCAGTTCGGATTGTTGAACACCGGAATGACAGGCATGTTTTCGGCGACGATGCGTTGCGCCTTGTTCATCGCGTCCTTCTGCTTGGCAAGGTCGGCGGTATGGGTGAACTCGGTGACGAGTTTCTCGACCTCCGGGTTGAACCAGCGCTGCGCGGTGAAGCGGGTCTTGCCCTTATCCGAAGCACTGAAAGCGCGCTTGTAGGGGTAATAGGGCGAGGCCGATGCCGGCAGGCTGTTGATCGCCGCATCGAAGGTGCCGTTGATGAGGTTGCCGGTCCAGACTGCTTCCTCCGGCGTTTCGATCTTGGCGTCGATGCCGACCGCCTGCATGCCCTCGACCGCGAGGTTGACGGTGTCGATCCAGTCCGTCCAGGCGCTGGGGACGATGATCGAGAAGGAGATCTTGGTGCCGTCGGGATTGTCGCGGAAGCCGTCGCCGTCCTTGTCGTTGTAGCCCGCCTCGTCGAGCAAGGCCTTGGCAGCATCGGCATCATAGGTCGCGAACTTGCCGAAGTCGGCCTTGACGGACGGGTCCGCCCAGCTCTTGTAAAGCTCGCCCATCAGGCCGGGGTCTTCGTTCAGCGTCGGATAGCCGTAGCCTGCGACGTCGATCATCGTCTTGCGGTCGAGTGCCATCGAGACGGCACGGCGGAACTTCAGGTCGTTGAAGGCCTTCTTGTTGTTCTCGTTCGCCGTTTCCAGGTTGAACAGGAAGGCGACCATGCTGCTTGGCGAATACCAGTAGTGGAAATGCGCCGGATCCTTGGAAACATAGACATTGTCGATATCGGGAATGAAGGAGACGCCCCAGTCGAGCGTGCCGTCGGCCGTTGCCGTCAGCATCTGATTGTTGTCGGCAAGCTGCGGGAAGCGCATGCAATCGACCTTCAGGTGCTCGTTGTCCCAGTAATTCGGGTTGCGACACTGGTCGTAGGTCTGGCCGGTGAAGCGCGGCACTTCCGTCAGCGGGCCGCTGCCAACAGGGGTCTCGTTGGCGAAGGTCACCGGATCAGCGACGTCCTTCCACACATGTTCCGGAACGATCGGCAATTGCGAGATCTGCTCGGCCGCAAGCGAGCTCGGATTGGCGAGCGTGAAGCGCACCGTCTGGCCGTCGACGGCCTTGATATCGGTGATGAAGGTCCAGATGCTGACGAAGTCGAGCGCCGGAAATTTCTTCAGGTAATCATAGGTGAACTTGACGTCGGCTGCGGTCAGCGGCTTACCGTCCGACCATTTCAGGTTCGGGCGCAGCTTGAAATCGATGCTCTTCAGGTCGTCGGAGAGCTTGAAGCTTTCGGCCAGGCGATAGACCGGCTTGTTGCTGTCGAAGCGATTGAAGACGACCAGCGGCTCGTAGATGAAGTCGAGCGTGGACTGGCGCGACGAGGTCTGGTTGAACGGATTGAAGTTGCGGACCCAGGTCGTCGCCGGTTCGATATTCACTGTGAGGATCGTTTGCGCCATGGCAGATCCCGAAAGCAGCGTTAGTGCGGCGGCGGCAAGAAGATATTTTTTCATGTCTTATTCCCCTTTTCTTATGCGGTGAGAGATGAGGTGCCGGTCAGGAGACCAACGCGCTTGCAAACATGTCTTCGACTTCCGCATGGGCGGCGCGGACATCGATCTTGAGATTGCCGAGGCGGGCCTTGCCGGCGGCGATGCGCTTGAGGGCGGCTTCCGTCAGCGGGCGGGCGGCCTTGGCGGCGGCTTCGCTTTCCGGAATGTCGCCGTGGCTGTGGAGCGCAATGTCGTAACCTGCGTCGAGCACCTGTTTGACGCGTTCCGGCAGGGTGCCGGAGAGCGACTGCATGAAGATGCAGTCGGAAATCAGCACGCCCTCATAGCCCATGTCGTTGCGGATCACGTCGTGCATAACAGGCGAGACCGACGCCGGCAGCTCAGCGTCATAGGCCGAGTAGACGACATGGGCGACCATGGCCCAGGGCGTATCCTTCAGTGCCACGAAGGGCTTGAAGTCGGTGGCGGTGAGCGTCTCACGGCTGGCATTGACGACCGGACGCTCCTTGTGGGAGTCGAGCGTCGCCCGGCCATGGCCGGGAATATGTTTGATGACAGGCATGTTGCCGGTCTCGAGCAGGCCATCGACCACCTCGCGGCCGAGGGCAGCGACGAAATCGGGATCAGGGGCGAAGGAGCGGGCGCCGATGACCGCACTCGTCGTCTCGAAGACGAGGTCGAGAACGGGCGAGCAGCCGCTGGAAAGGCCGAGTTCCGTCATCATCGCGCCCATGGCCTGGGAGGAAAGGCGCAGTGCTTTTTTGCCGAGATCGAAATCGCGGCGTGCAAGTTCGGAAAACTGGCCGAAACTGCGGAAGAGCGGCCAGGGGCCGGCATCGAGATGCTGAACGCGGCCGCCTTCCTGGTCGGTGAAGACAGGCGCGTCGTCGCGGCCGACGGCTTCGCGGAAGCGGTCGATCAGGCGCCTCGTCTGCTCCGGCTCGCGCTGATTGCGCCGGCCGACGAAGAGGCCGAGCGGATTGGTTTCGCGAAAGAGGGCGAATTCATCATCCGAAATAGTGGGATTCGGAAGGCCGACGAAAAGGGCGAGCGGGGTCGAGGACAATTCTGTAACTCCGGGATCAGATGGTCATTTCGGCGTGCTTCTCAGCATGCCTTCGTAGATGCCCTTGTCGGGGGCGGGGATGATGGTTGCACCTGCGGTCCTGGCGTAGAAATCGACCGGGCCGGCATCGCCGATGAAGGCATAGGCGTGGCCGAGCGTCTTCATGGTCTGAAGGCAGGCGGAAAAGAGGGCGAGCCCGATGCCCTTGCCGCGGGCGTCGGGATCGACGCCGGTCGGGCCGAAGAAGCCGCGCGCCGTCGTGTCATAGCAGGCAAAGCCCAGGAGCTTGCCGTTTTCGACTGATATCAGGCAGGCAACGGGCTGGCGGGAGAAGGCGACCGCGACTTCGCTTGCCCAGTTCTCGCTGAACCGTTCGCGAACCCAGCTGACGATAAGATGCAGTTCCGGGGGGAGGGCCGGACGGATGGAGACGCCGACATCGCCGGCTTTGCGTTTCAGGTCGGCGAGCTCAGTGGAATATAGGCTCACAAGCAGGTCTGGCACCCGTCACTCCTCCAGTTATTCCGTTATTGCGGAACATATCCCCTTTTAGTGTCATAGACTTGGCTATCTGGCCGGGCTTGTCAACAAGGTTTTTCAAACGGCCAAAGGCGCGACCCGCCGCCGCCCTCCGCGGTTTCGACGCAAAGTAGGTGCCGGACACAAAAACGGCCCGGGAAGGCCGGGCCGTTGTCGATTGGCGGAATATTGGTGGAACGAGCGCCTATTCGCCGTCTTCCCAAAGCGCATGAAAATGCTGCACCGGGCCGTGGCCGGAGCCGACGCTTAGGTGTCCGGCAGCGGCGACCGCGCCGGCGAGATACTCCTTGGCGATGGCGACGGCCTCTTGCGCCGAGGCGCCCTTGGCGAGCTCGGCCGTCAGGGCGCTGGAGAGCGTACAGCCGGTGCCATGGGTGTTCTTGGTCGGCACGCGCCTGGCTTCGAACCAGTGCAGGCCGGCGGCAGTGGCAAGCACGTCAGGGCTCTCGTCGCTGTCGAGATGGCCGCCCTTGACCAGCACTGCGGCCGGTCCAAGCGCCCGCAAGCGCTCGGCCTGCGCCGCCATCTCCGCCCGGTTTGTCGCGACCGGCTGGTGCAGTAGGGCGGCGGCTTCGGGCAGGTTCGGGGTCAGCAGCGTGGCAAGCGGCAGCAGCCGGCGGGTCAGTACGTCGACCGCTTCGGGCGCGAGCAGAGCGGCTCCACCCTTGGCGATCATGACCGGGTCGATAACGATCGGAATGTCGCGGTGGTCAGTCAGCGCACCGGCAACGGCTTCGGCGATGCCAGCATTGGCGATCATGCCGATCTTGACGGCGTCGACGCGGACATCGGCAAAGACGGCATTGATCTGGTCGGCGACGAATTGCGGCGGCACCAGATGCACGCCGCTGACGCCTTGCGTGTTCTGCGCCGTCAGCGCGGTCAGCACCGCCATGCCGTAGACGCCGCGGGCGGAAAAAGCCTTGAGATCCGCCTGGATGCCGGCGCCGCCGGAGGGATCGGAGCCGGCGATCGAGAGAACGTTGCGGATCATGCGCGGGCCTTTCGGATTTCTGCAGCGATGCGGCGCGTGGCCGCTTCGGGGTCGGGCGTGCCGCAGATGGCGGAGACAACGGCAAGCCCGCTGGCGCCGGCGGCGAACACCTGGGCGACATGATCCGCCTTGAGCCCGCCGATAGCGACGGACGGCACCGGCGAGGCCTTCACCAGCCTTGCAAGGCCGTCAAAGCCGATCGGCTGCTTGTGGTCGGCCTTGGTCGGCGTCGCAAACACTGGCCCGACGCCCGTGTAGTCGACGAGATCAGGGTCGACCGCGTTCGCAAGCGCCTCGCTCTCGACCGACAGGCCAAGGATCATGTCGGGGCCGATCATCGTCCGCGCTCTCATCGCATCCATGTCCTCCTGGCCGATATGCAACCCGTCAGCGCCGATGGCGATGGCCGCCTCGACATCGTCGTTGACGATGAGGAGGGCGCCGGTTCCATCCAATGCCTGTTTCAGGGCGCGGCCGGTCTCGATCATCCCGATGGTGCCGGCATGTTTGACGCGCAGTTGCACCATGGTGGCGCCGCCGGCAATGGCAAGGCGCGCAGTTTCGACCATGCCGATCCCGGCGCAAAGATCGGGGTCGAGGACGAGATAGAGCGAAAGGTCGAAAGCCTTCATGCCGCTGATATCCTTGCCCTGGCGTCAAGCGTTTCGGCGTCGAGCGCGGCCAGCGCATCGAGGAAGCGCCAGGAGAAGGAGCCGGGCCCGGCCGCTCCAAGTGCGGCCTCCTCGCCGGCGATGGCGAAGGTTGCAAGTGCCGCAACCGTCGCGCCGAAGATATCCTCAGGTGCCGTCGCGGCAAAGGCGCCGACGAGGCAGGTGAGCGAGCAGCCGAGCGCTGTGACCTGCGGCATCAAGGCCGATCCGCCTTCGATGCGCACGGCCCGCTCGCCGTCGGTGACGAAATCAACCGCGCCGGTAACGGCAACGACCGCCCGCTGCAGCTCAGCGAGCCATCGCGCCGAACCTTCCGCCTGTTCGACCGGGTCGCGGCTGTCGACGCCCTGGCCGCGGCTCTCTCCGCCGGCCAGCGCTATAATTTCGGAAGCGTTGCCGCGGATGATGGTCGGACGCAGCGCCAGGAGGTCGGCGACGGCGTTACGGCGGAAAGCCGTCGCATAATGCGCGACCGGATCGAGCACCCAGGGTTTGCCGGCGGATGTCGCCGCCTTCGCCGCTGCCTGCATGCCGTCGATCCATTGCGTCGACAGCGTGCCGATATTGATGGTCAGCGCACTGGCGATCCCGGCGAACTCGCCGGCTTCTTCAGCGGCATGCACCATGGCGGGCGAGGCGCCTGATGCAAGCAGAACATTTGCGGCAATGTTCATGGCGACGTAATTGGTGATGCACTGAACGAGCGGCGGCTTCTCGCGCATCGCCTTCAGCATCGCTCCGGGTGTGGTCTTGGTCTGCATATGGCCCCTTTCAGGCGGGGGCGGGCACGGGGCGGTTCGTGCGGGCGATGCCGCGACCCCGAGCGACTCCCTCCGCCGGCATTATCCGGTTCAGGTTCGAAGGGTGCTTCTCAGCCCGTCTGTCGACGGGCGCCCCTGTCTCTCATCGCGCTCTTTTTCGCAGAGAACGGGGCTGATGTCACCCCGAAAATGACAATCCTGCGACCGACGCGGCGCGCGTCTCTTTTACGAAACGCGGTCAGCCGACGAGGCGCTCCTCGTCGACATTTTAGTCAGTCTCAAACCTTCAATCACGCATGCGCTTCCTTGCCGCGATAGACCTCCGGATCGGGGATCGGAACCGCGGCGATCAGCGCGCGGGTGTAGTCATCTCTCGGGTTTTCGAAGATATCCCGCCGTGTGCCGGTTTCGATGATGCGGCCGGCGCGCATGACGGCGACGTTGTGCGACATGCGCTCGACCACCGCCATGTCGTGGGAGATGAAGAGATAGGCGAGCCCCATCGTCTCCTGCAGTTCGAGCAGCAGGTCGAGCACCCGGGCGCGGACCGAGACGTCAAGCGCTGCGACGCTCTCGTCGGCGACGATCAGCTTCGGCTCCAGTGCCAGGGCCCGGGCAATACAGATGCGCTGGCGCTGGCCGCCTGAGAATTCGTGCGGATAGCGCGTCGCCGCATCGGGTGTCAGGCCGACCCGCCGCAGCAGTTCGGCGACGCGGTCCTGCCGTTCGCTGTGGTTGCCGATGCCGTGGATGAGCATCGGTTCGCCGATCGCCTTGCCGACGGCCATGCGCGGATCGAGCGAGGCATAGGGATCCTGGAAGATCATCTGCGCCGAGCGGCGCACGGGCCGCATCTCGCGCTGGCTGAGGCCGGCGATATTGCGGCCGTCGATCAGGACATTGCCCTTGAAGGGGATGAGACCGAGCACGGCCTTGCCCGTCGTCGATTTGCCGGAGCCGCTTTCGCCGACGAGGCCGAGCGTTTCGCCCGGCAGGATATCGATGGAAACGCCTTCGACGGCTGCAACCGGCGGCTTGCCCTTGAAAAACCGGCTTGCGGCACTGCCATAGGTGACGGTGAGGTCGCGCACGTTCAGAACCGGCGTGCGGTCCGGATGCAGCGTCTCGACGGCGCGCTGCGTGATGCGCGGCGGACGGTCGGTGCCGGCAAGCGCGCCGAGCCGCGGGACGGCGGCGAGCAATTGCTGGGTATAGGCCTCCTTCGGTCGTTGGAAGATGGCGAGCGCCGTTCCCTGCTCGACGATCCTGCCATTCTGCATGATGACGACGCGGTCGGCCATTTCGGCGACGACGCCCATGTCATGGGTGATCAGGATGATCGAGGCGCCGAATTCGCGCTTCAACTCGCGCATCAGTCTGAGGATCTGCGCCTGCACGGTGACGTCGAGTGCCGTCGTCGGCTCGTCGGCGATCAGCACCTTCGGCCGGCAGGAGAGCGCCATGGCGATCATCACCCGTTGGCGCATGCCGCCGGACAGCTCGTGCGGATATTGCTTCAGCCGCCGGGCCGGCTCGGTGATCTGCACTGCATCGAGCATCTTCAGCGCCACCGCCTCAGCATTGTTGCTGCCCTGGTGCGCGCGGATTGCCTCGGTCAGCTGGTTGCCGACCGACATGACCGGGTTGAGCGAGGTCATCGGCTCCTGGAACACCATGGCGATATCGCCACCGCGCACGCTGCGCATCGCCCGGTCGGAAAGCGTGAGCAGGTCGCGCTCGCCAAGCAGCACGCTGCCGGAGGCGACCCGCAGCGAGGCTTTCGGCAAGAGCCCCATGATCGACAGCGAGGTGACCGACTTCCCCGAGCCGGATTCGCCGGCGATGCAGAGCGTTTCGCCGCTTGCAAGCTCGAAGCTGACATCCTCGAGCACCGGCTTGCGGCCTTCGGGGGTGCGGGCATCAACGCTCAGATTGCGAAGGCTGAGCACCGGTGCCGCGGCGGGCATGGCTTCGTTCACGAGAACACGATCCTCGGGAAGTAGAAGGAAACCACCCAGTTCGGCTGGTCGACGATCTCGCTGATGCGCAGATCGCCGCAGACGGAGCAGAGCAGATAGGCATCGACGGCGCTCATGCCGTGTTCGGCGCCGAGAAGATCGATCATGCGCATGACGCTTTCGCGCGCCCCGGTCATCAGGTCAGGGCCGATGCCTGTCGTGACCTCGTAACCGGCGCCGTCGAGATGGCGGGTCACCGGTTCGGTCGTGGTGAAGCGCGGCGTCTGCAGCTTGGCGTCCTTGACGAGCTCGATCGTCGCTTCGACGTTCATCTGGCTTTCGATCGCCGTGCCGCAGACTTCGCCATCGCCCTGCGCGGCATGGGTGTCGCCTATCGAAAACAGCGCGCCGTCGACCTCGACGGGCAGGTAGAGCGTCACCCCCGCCGTCAGGTCGCGGATGTCCATGTTGCCGCCGACGCGACGTGGGGGAACGACGGAGTGGGTGCCGGGCTCGGCGGGGGCGACGCCGATCGTGCCGGCAAAGGGCTTCAGCGGCACGCGGCCGCCCGGACCATAAAGAGCGGGCACCATGCTGTTGGCGTCATAAGACCAGACGTGCAGCGCCGGATCCTTGAATTGGTCGGCAAGCAGGCCGAAGCCTGGAATATTGGCCGTCCAACCGACGCCCGACGGAATGAATTTGCGTAGCGTCACCTTCACCGCATCGCCGGGTTTGGCGCCTTCGATATAGACCGGGCCGGAGACCGGGTTGATCTTGCCGAAATCGAGCGCGTTCAGCGTTTCGAGCGTCGCGTCGCTTCCGAGCTGGCCACCCGATGAATCCATGCAATCGAAGTGGATCGTCTCGCCGGGCTTGGCGACGACGGCGGGGGTGAAATCCTTGTTCCAGCCGAAATTATGCTGGGCGCGGTGGATCGTGTGGGTGCAGGCGATGCACATGTCATGTCTCCCTCGATTTTATGACGCCTTCCCGGCCGGGACCGGGAAGGCTTTGTTTCTTCAGGGCTTATTGCTTGACGTAGATCGCGTCGTAATTGATGACGCGGGTCGGATCGATGTAGATATTGTCAGCACCGCCCATGCGCAGCGACTTGGCGACGACGCGGCGTTCGTTGATGACGGGAATCCACGGCGCATCGGCCATGATGTCGGTGAAGATCTTGCCCCAGGCGGCGGTGCGCTCGGCTGCCTTTGCCGGATCGGACATGGAGTCGGCGGCAACGGCGCGCTTGTCGAGATCGCCGTTGCAATACCATGACCAGTTCCAGCCGCCCGGAACCGCGCCGGCGCAGCCGAGGATCGGGCCATAGAAGTTGGACGGATCCGGGAAGTCGGCGATCCAGGCCATGCCGCCCGACCAGATCATCGGCGCTTCGCCTTCCGTGCCGCCGGCCGAGATGACGTTTGCCTGGGCGAGCGCCCGGACTTCGGCCTTGACGCCGACGGCGGCCAGGTCCTGCTGGATTGCCTGGGCGATACGCGGCTGCGGATCGGTGTTGGTGGAGTAAAGCACGGTCTCGAAGCCGTCGGGATAGCCGGCTTCGGCAAGCAGCGCCTTGGCCTTCGCCACGTCATAGGCATAGCCGGTGAAGGCCTTGTCGTAGCCCGGCATCAGCGGCGGCAGCGGCTGGTTGGCAGGCGTTGCGCGGCCGTTGAGGATGCGGGTGATGCGGTCCTTGTTGATCGCCATGTTCAGGGCCTGGCGAACCTTGACGTTGTCGAAAGGCTTCACCTTGGTGTTCAGTGTGATGTAGCCGGTGTGCAGCTGTTCGCCGTCGACGATCATCTGTGCGCCTTCGGCCGAATTCTTGATTTCGAGGAACTTTGCCGGCGGAATGCCGTCGCCGGCAATATCGACCTCGCCCTTCTGCAGGCGCAAGAGCGCCACCAGCGGCTCCTGGCCGACCTCGACCTTGAAGCTGTCGATATAGGGAACCCCCTTGACGAAATAATCCTTGTTGCGCTCGAAAACGAGCTGCTGGCCGATCGTCCAGTCCTTCAGGATGAAGGTGCCGGAGCCGACCGGCTTCTTGCCGAAGTCGCCGGCGGCCGCCTCGACGGCTTCCTTCGGCACGACCGAGGCGAAGTTGATGGCAAGCACGTGCAGGAAGGTGGCGTCTGGGCGCGAGAGGTTGAAGATGACGGTGCTATCGTCAGGCGTATCGATGCCGGAGAGCGTCGTCGTCTTGCCGCCGGTTTCATCCTCGAAGCCCTTGATCGCGCCGAAGAAGCCGGCGCCGGGGCCTTGCGTCTTCGGGTCGACGGCGCGTTCGATCGAATATTTCACGTCGGAGGCGACCACCTCGCGGCCGTTCGAGAACTTCACGCCCTTGTGCAGCTTGAAGGTATAGGTCAAGCCGTCGGGCGAAACGGTGAAGCTTTCGGCAAGCGAGGGAACTGGGTTCGGCGTGCCGGGCGTATAGTCCATCAGGCGGGAATAGAGGCTCTTGATCATCGACCAGTTGACCCAGTCGTAGCCGATCGCCGGGTCGAGCGTGGTGATGTCGTCCTTGTAGGTGACGACGATATCGCCGCCCTGCTTGGGCGTTTCATCAGCCATGACGGACAATGGAGCGAGCGCCACCATCGTTGCCATGGTCGTCTGTTGCAGCCAGCGTTTGAACATCTTGGTTCCCCTTCTTTGGTTGCTGTCAGCGTGTGCGGATGCGCGGATCGATGACCGGCGCGACGAGGTCGGCAAGCAGATTGCCGATGATGATGGCAAGTGCCGAGGTCAGCGTGACGCCCATGATGATCGGGATGTCGACCTGCTGGATCGCCTGCCAGGCGAGCTGGCCGATGCCGGGCCAGCCATAGACCGCCTCGACCACGACCACGCCGCCCATGAACTGACCGATATCGATGCCGATCATGGCGATGATCGGCAGTACGGCGTTGGGCAGTGCGTGGCGCAGGATGACGCGTCTCGAGGAAAGGCCCTTGGCGCGCGCCGTGCGGACATAATCCTGGTTCAGCACGTCGATCATCGACGAGCGCACCATGCGGGCGTACCAGCCGGCGCCGCAGATGCCGAGTGTGACAGCAGGCAGGACGAGATGCGAGAAGCTGCCGTAGCCACTCATCGGAAACCAGCCGAGCGTTGCCGCCAGCAGATAGAGCAGCAGCAGGGCGACGAGGAATTGCGGTGCGGAGGTGCCGACAAAGGAGGCCATCATCACCAGCCGGTCGATGAAGCCGCCGCGGCGCACGGCGGCGATGGTGCCGAGCGTCAGGCCAAGCACCACCTCGACGAAGATGCCGGCAAGCATCAGCGTCAGTGTTGCCGGCAGTCGCGCGGCAATCAGCGTCCAGACATCGGTTTTCTGCGCATAGGAGCGGCCGAGATTGCCATGCAGCAGATTGCCGAGATAGGTGCCGAACTGGACCAGCAGCGGCTGGTCGAGGCCGAGCTCATGGCGGATGTTGGCGACCGTCTGGGCCGTGGCGCTGCGGCCGGCGATCATGCGGGCCGGGTCGGCCGGAAGGGCGTAGAGCAGCACGAAGGTGATCGCCGCGACACCGAGCAGGATTAGAGCCGCCTGCGCCAGCCTGCGGAGCATGAGTGACGCCATCAGCCCCTCCCGCGCTGGGTCGGGTCGAGAATGTCGCGCAGCGCGTCGCCGACCAGATTGAAGGAAAGCGCCGTCAGAAGGATGATCGCGCCCGGAATGAAGACCAGCCAGGGGGCGGCCTGGAAATAGCTCTGGCTCTCGAAGATGATATTGCCCCAGGAGGGCTGCGGTGGCTGGACGCCGACGCCGAGGAAGGAGAGTGTGGCCTCGAGCAGCACGGTGGTGGCGATGCCGAGCGTGCCCCAGACGATTGCCGTCGGCACAAGATGCGGCAGGATATGCATGAAGAGCACGCGCATATGGCCGGCGCCGAGCGAGCGCTCGGCCATGATGAAATCGCGCTCCACCAGGCCGCGAGTCTCGGTATAGACGATGCGGGCGACCTGCACCCAGTTGACCAGCGCGATCACCATGGCGACGATCCAGAGACTCGGCTTCAGCAATGCGGCGAGCACGATGGCGAGCAGCAGCGCCGGAAAGGCCATCATCAGATCGGTGAAGCGCATCAGGATGTTGCCCGGCAGTCCGCGGAGATAACCGGCGACGATGCCGACGAAGAGGCCGATCGCCACCGCGATGCCGTTGGCGACAAGGCCAATGATCAGCGAGGTGCGGGCGCCGAAAAGCAGGCGCGAGAAGAGGTCGCGGCCGAGCGTGTCGGTGCCCAGCAGATAGGGCCCGCCCGGCGGTAGCGGCGCGCCTTCGAGCGACAGGCCGTCAAACATCTGCTCGTCTGGACTGAACGGCGCGATCCACGGCGCAGCAATCGCGAGCCCGATGACGAGCGTGACGACGATCAGGCCGAAGAGAGCCGTCGGCTGGCGGATCATCTGTTTCAAGACATGCATCAGCCGGCCTCCGGCAGGGGTTCGGCACCCGCCAGGATGAAGGCTGATATCTGCTCCATCGGCAGGCGGCGGCGCATGGCGCAATTGCGCAGGATTGCGTAAGCGCTCTCCTCGTCGATGCCGTGTGCGGCCTGAAGCTTTTCGACGGCGGCATGAACGAGCGGCCGCAGCCGGACGCGCTCTTCAAGATATTGCAGTTTTTCCGCCGTCGCCTTGCGCTCCTGATGAATGGAGACGGCCATGACAAGCGCTGGATAGACGGCCGATGTGGCGATCGGCTTGGCGATGATCGCGCCGGCACCCTGTCCGAGTGCCCAGGCGATGCGGCCGGGGGCTTCCGAACCAAGCAAGGCGACGACGGGGCAAGCAGGCGTTTCGCCGTTCCAGGGCAGCAGATCGTCCCAACCCTGGTCGGCATCGACGATGACGAGATCGGGCAGTGCCGCAGCCGAGAGCGGCGCCCATTGCAGCGTTGCATGGATGCCGAGCAGGCGAAGCTGGCGGATCAGCTTTTCGGTGTTGCCGTCCTCGCGATGCAGGACCATCGCCTGCCAGCCGGTGAAATTGGGTGTCTCTCTCATGACACCACCCTTAGCCGTGGAAAGGCCTGGCGGTTGCGGCCGGTCAGATAGGGGTCGGCGGCGAGCGGCGGCCGTGAGGCGACGACATCGAAGCCGTTGTCGGCGTTGATCCGGCCGAGATGGAAGGGCAGGGCGGCATGATTGGTCTCCCGGTCGATCGAAAGCGCGCCGAACAGGGTCGGCCAGGATCTATTGTAGAGCTCGCGCCGGACGGCGTCGGGCTCGTCACCGCCGGCAGCGACGATCGCGTCGACGCAGAGCCGGACGGCCGTATAGGCGCTGGCAAAGACGCTGGAGACACGACGCTCGGCGCCGTGACGCTCGGTGACACGGGCCTTGAAGGCGGCATTTTCGGGGGTCGTGATACTGTCGAAATAGGAAGCGGCGCAAAGCTGGCCGGCAGCAGCGCCGGCGGCGATATCGTCGAGCTCGCATTCCATCAGGTCGCAGCTCACGACCGGGCAGTTTTCCGCGCGGAAGGCCGGGTCGCGATCACCGAGGGCCTTGATCGCCTCCAGGAAGGCGTAGCTCGAGGGGCCGATCAGATTGTTGAGGATGAAGCTCGGGCGGCGTTGTGCGATCTCGGCGACAATGCGCTCGACGGCGGTCTCCTCAAGCGGAAGATAGCGTTCGCCAAGTATTTCGCCGCCGGCATTGGTAATCAGTTCGCGGGCGAGCCGGTTCATCTCCCAGCCCCAGACATAGTTGGCGCCGACGAGATAGGGCCTTGCGCCGAAACGCGGGATCAGGTGCTCGAAAAGCGGCAGCAGATGCTGGTTCGGGCAGCCGCCGACATAGATGACGTTCTCGTTGGCCTCGAAACCTTCATAGGGGCACATGTACCAGAGCAGGCCGTCATGTTTCTCGACGAGCGGGATGACTTCCTTGCGTGCCGCAGAGGTGATCGTTCCGACGATATGGCGGCAGCCGGCGCGCAGAAGATGGCGCGCGCCATCGAGATAGGCGGCAAGATCGGCATGCGGATCGAAGAAGACGGGTTCGATCGCCAGCCCTTCGACGCCAGCATATTCGGCCATCGCGAAATCGGCGCCGTCGCGCGCGTCGCGGCCCATCGAGCCGTAAGGCCCGGTGGTCGAATAGAGGATGCCGATTTTCAGCGCGTCATTCATGAGGTGACCACATCAAAAACCCCACGACGCTGGTCCCATCGAGCGATGAGGCGTCATGGGGCGAAACTGCCCAGAGACTATCGGAGTCATGTCAATGCGGCAGGCCTTTTGCCTAATCCGCAGGCTTGAGTAAAATACAGGCAGCTTGTCTTTGTCAAGTGTGCTGCGCTGCACTCGCGGTCATTTGATCTTGGTCTCTCGGTAGAGCCGCAAAGAACGCTCTTCTAGCTCAAATCATGCAGATCCTTGGCAGTCGCCGGCCCAATCGAGAATTCGCAAAAGCGGACTGCCAATCCGCTGCGCTCCGGCGTGCAGGCCGTGGGTCCGACCTCGTAGTGATCGGCAGCCGGGAAGGGGGCGAGCCGCAGCAGCGGCCAGAAACTGCCATCGCGCGAAGCCTGGATGCGCATCGCGCCATTGGCGACGGTGACGCGGATATAGAAATCCTCGAGTTCCTTGAAAGGCTGGGCCACGGACCAGTCGGACCTGCCATCGGTGACGACGGTGCTGAGGAAGGGTTCGCCGTCGGTGAACTCGACGCCCGTCTTCACCCAGCGTTTTTCGTCGATGCGCACCATCAGGCCTGCCTGGTCGTAGAGCGTGCGGAATTCGCCCTGAACGCGGATTTGCGCAGTGAAGCCGTCGGCCGTGGGAAAGGCGAGGAAATGGCCGCTGTCGCGGGTGAAGCCGTAATGGGTCTCCCGCCAGAAATCGGTTTTTTCGTCGGTCGTCAGGGTGAGGCCGGCGTCGGTCGCCTGCCATTGAGCCGGCTCGTTCAGCCATTTGCCGTCGTTGAAATCGATGCTCATCCTGTTCTCCCGTTCCGTTGAAAGTCTCACCGCAGGGCGATTGGCTCATCTTGGCATAATGCCCGGTCTTGTTGCAGGCTGGCGCAGCCGAAGATTGTGTGTTTTTCCGGCGTCCCGATATCCGCCGAGGGCATAATCCGTCGCTCGTGCTTGACAGGATCGATCCATCTCCTATTCTGTTACAAAAAGATGAGTTACATAATTGTGGAACTAAACGGGAGACCTCACATGAAAACACTGGTCGCATTCCTTCTTGGCACTGCGCTCGTCGCCCTGCCTTCGACACTTCTTGCCCAGGAAAAAGGCGGCGTCATCAATGTCGCGACGATCGGCGAGCCGCCGACGCTCGATCCGATGTCGTCGACGGCCGATCTGGTCGGCATCGTCACGCAGCACATTTTCGAAACGCTCTACACCTTCGACAAGAGCTGGAACGTTACGCCGCTTCTCGCCGAAAGCCTGCCAGAGATCAGCGCCGACGGCAAAACCTATACGATCAAGCTCAGGACCGGCATCAAGTTCCACGACAATACCGATATGACCTCGGAAGATGTCGTCGCCTCGCTTGGCCGCTGGATGAAGATCGCCTCGCGCGGCAAGCAGGTGGCCGGCTTCATCGATAAGGTCACCGCCGTCGATCCGGCAACCGTCACGATCACGCTGAAGCAGCCCTATGCGCCGCTGACCTCGCTGCTCGCCTTCAACAATTCGGCCGCCATCATCATCCCATCCGAGAAGCAGGACGAGCCGATGAAGGACTTCATCGGCACCGGTCCCTACATGCTGAAGGAGCGCAAGGCCGACCAGTATATCCAGCTTGTCCGCTTCGATGGCTACAAGTCACGTGAAGGCGACAGCGATGGCTATGGCGGCGCCCGCCACCAGTATCTCGATGAGATCCGCTTCGTGCCGGTGCCGGATCCGAACACCCGCGTCGAGGCTGCCGTTTCCGGCCAGTACGACTACGTCGACTCGATCCCGGTTGAATCCTACGACAAGCTGAAGGCCTCCACCGCCTCGCAGCCGATCATCCTGAAGCCCTTCGGTTATCCCGTCTTCGTCTTCAATACGAAGGAAGGTATTGCTGGGAATGTCGAGGTCCGAAAGGCGATCCGCCAGGCGCTCAGCATGGAAGACATGCTGGCCGCGGCTTTCGGCAGCACGGATTTCTACGCGCTCGACGGCGCCATCTATCCAAAGACCTTTGCCTGGTCGACGGATGCCGGCGTCGAGGGCGCCTATAACGCCGCCGATCCGGAAGGGGCTGCCGCCGCCGCCAAGAAGGCCGGCTACAACGGCGAACCGATCCGTATCCTGACCAGCCGCCAGTATGAGTTCCACTATAAGATGGCGCAGGTCGCCGCCGAATATCTGAAGCTTGCCGGCTTCACTGTCGATATGCAGGTTGTGGACTGGGCGACGCTGACGCAGCGCCGCACCGATCCGAAGCTCTGGGATATCTACATCACCCATAGCCCCTTCCTGCCGGAGCCTGCCCTGATCGGCTCGCTCTCGACCAGCTCGCCGGGCTGGTGGGATACGCCGGCCCGCAAGGCTGCCGTCGATGCCTTCACCTCGGAAGTCGATCCGAAGAAGCGCGTGGCGCTCTGGGCCGATGTTCAGAAGGCGATCTATGCCGACGCACCCTTCATGAAGATCGGCGACTTCAACGCCGTTTCGGCGGAATCGACCAAGCTCGAAGGCGTCGATCCGGCTCCGTGGCCGTATTTCTGGAATGCTTCGATCAAGAAGTAAGCATCGCCACCGATACCGGCTATCCCTGGTCGGTATCGGTCTTCTTTTTCGTAGCATCTGCAAGGGTTTGCCAGGTATTCATGATACGCTACATCCTCCAGCGCCTGTTCGGCATGATCGTCGTGATGTTTCTCGTCGTCACGATCGTCTTCGTCATCGTGCGCGTGACCCCGGGAGATCCGGCCGCCGTCATGCTCGGGCCGGATGCGACGCCGCAGGATATTGCCGACCTCAGGGCTCGCCTCGGCCTCGATCAGTCGCTAGGCCTGCAATATGTCTATTATATCGGCCAGATGCTGAGAGGTGATCTCGGCCAGTCGATCTTCCTCAACATGCCGGTCACCTCGGCCTTGCTCGACCGGGCCGAGCCGACCTTCTTCCTGACTTTGTTTTCGCTCGCAATCGCCAGCATCATCGCCCTGCCGATCGGCATCTATGCCGCTTATCGGCGCGGCTCCTTCATCGATCAGACGGCAACGACGCTCGCGATGTTTGCCGCCAGCATTCCGAGCTTTTGGCTCGGCCTGATCCTGATGCAGTTCTTCGCCGTCAGGCTCAATCTCTTCCCGGTCTCGGGTTATGGCGGTCCGGGCTCGACCTTCTTCGAGCGCATGTATCACCTGACGCTGCCTGCCTTTGCGCTCGGCATCGTCTCCTCGGCGCTGATCCTGCGTTTCACCCGCGCGTCGATGCTCGATGTGCTCGGCGACGATTATATCCGTACCGCCCGCGCCAAGGGATTGATCGAGCGACGGGTGATCCTCAAGCACGCGCTGAAGAATGCGCTGATCCCGATCCTGACGGTGATCGGCCTGACGGCAGCGGTGCTGATTTCAGGCGCCGTCGTCACCGAGACCGTGTTCGGCCTGCCTGGTGTCGGCAATCTCGTCGTCTCCGCGGTTCTGCGCCGCGACTATCCCGTCATCCAGGGGGCGCTGCTCGTCATCGCCGCTCTCTACGTGCTGATCAATTTTGCGATCGACATGCTCTATCTGTTGATCGATCCGAGGGTGCGCTACTGATGGCCGATATCGCAATCAAGCCCGTCGAAGGTGAGGGCAGCAAATTCGCCAGGCGCCTGCTGAAACGCAAGACGGTCGCCTGCGGCCTGCTGATCCTGACGATCTTCGTGCTTCTGGCGGTCTTTGCACCTGTTGTCGCGCCCTATTCGCCGTCGAAGCTTTCCATCGTCAACCGGCTGAAGCCGCCGAGCGGCATGTTCTTCTTCGGCACCGACGAGTTCGGCCGCGACGTCTTTTCGCGTACGATCTTCGCCGGCCGCCTGTCGCTGCTCGTCGGTGTTGCGGTCGTGACCTTGTCAGCCGTGATCGGCGTGACGCTCGGTCTGCTTGCCGGCTTCTTCCAGAAGCTCGATACGCCGATCGCCCGGCTGATCGATGCGATGATGGCGTTTCCCGATATTCTGCTGGCGATTGCGCTCGTCGCCGCCCTCGGGCCGTCGTTGACGACTGTGATCATCGCGCTGTCGATCGTCTATGCGCCACGCCTTGCCCGGATCGTGCGCGCTTCGACGCTGGTCATTCGTGAACTCCCCTATGTCGAGGCGGCGAGGGCGCTCGGCATCTCGACCTTCCATATCATGACGCGGCATGTCCTGCGCAATCTGCTGTCGCCGATCCTCGTGCAGGCGACGTTCCTCTTTGCCAGCGCGATGCTTGCCGAAGCCGGCCTGTCCTTCCTCGGCCTCGGCGTCAGCCCCGAAATCCCGACCTGGGGAACGATGATCGCCGCCGGCCGGCAGTATATCGGCCAGGCCGACTGGATGACGCTGTTTCCGGGTGTCGCCATCATCCTCTCCGTGCTGTCGCTGCAGATGGTCGGCGATGGCCTTAGGGACATGCTCGATCCAAGACTGCGCAAGGATCTTTAATCCGCCGACCAAGCGTCGGCCCAATCGAAATTCGCCAAATCGAAAATTGCATGACAGGAGTTTGCGTGAATCAGTTTCCCACCGCCGCCGGCAAGGTCGAGAACTCGCCTTACGAACGGCTTGCCGCCCTCGGCATTGCGCTGCCGCCGCCGCCGCCGCCGATCGCCAATTTCGTCACGCACGTAATCGAAGGCAATATGCTCTACCTCTCCGGCCAGGGACCGCGTGAGGCCGACGGTTTCATGCATGCCGGCAAGGTCGGCGGTGGAGTCAGTATCGACGAGGCCTACGGCCATGCGCGGCTGACGGGCATCAACCTGCTTGCCGTCATGCAGGATGCGCTTGGCGATCTCGCCCGGGTCAAGCGGGTGGTGAAATTGCTCGGCATGGTCAATGCCGTGCCTGAGTTCGAAGATCATCCGAGCGTCATTAACGGCTGCTCGGATCTGCTGATTGAAGTCTTCGGGCCGGCCGGCGAACATGCCCGCTCGGCCGTCGGCTTCGGCTCGCTGCCCGGCAACATCACCGTCGAGATCGAGGCAATCGTCGCCTTGCACGGCTGACGGGAACTCGACACACTTGATCGACCGCCCCATGTTTCGTTTTTCGACCCAGAATCCTGGAGATCTCCATGTCCACTGATATCCGCCCGTCGCTTGGCCTTCGCCCTGTCATCAATGTATCGGGCACGATGACCAGCCTCGGCGCCTCGATCGTCGTTCCAGAAGCGATCAGCGCGATGGCATCGATCCTGCCGCATTTCGTCGAGATCAACGACCTGCAGCGCAAGGCAAGCGGCGTCATCGGCCGGCTGACCGGCGGCGAGGCGGGCTTCGTCACCGCCTCCTGCTCGGCCGGCATTTCGCTGGCTGTTGCCGGCGCGATCACCGGCAACAATCTGCTGGCGATCGAGAGGTTGCCGGATGTCGTGCCGGAGAAGAACGAAGTGCTGGTGCAGATGGGCCATGTGGTCAGCTACGGCGCCCCGGTCGACCAGGCGATCCGACTTGCCGGCGGCAAGGTCGTGCTTGTCGGGCAAGCGACATCAACGCATCGCTTCCACATGGAAAACGCCATCACCGACAAGACCGCGGCTGCCGTCTATGTCGTCTCCCACCATGTCGTCGATTACGGCCTTTTGAACCTCAAGGAATTCGTCGAGATCGCCCATGCCAAGGGCGTGCCCGTCATCGTCGATGCCGCCTCGGAATATGATCTCAGGATTTTCCTGGAGCAGGGGGCCGATATCGCCCTTTACTCCGGCCACAAATTCCTCGGCGGTCCGACTTCGGGCATCGTTGCCGGCAGGAAGGAGCTGGTGCGCCATGCCTTCCTGCAGAATATGGGCATCGGCCGCGGCATGAAGGTCGGCAAGGAGAGCATCTTCGGCGTCATGGCGGCACTCGAAGCCTGGGAAAACCGTGACCATGCCGGCATCCGGGAACGCGAGACCGGCTATCTCAACTTGTGGAAGCGCACGCTCGACGGCCGCCCTGGCCTTACCGCGCTGATCGAGCCCGATCCGACCCACAATCCGCTCGAGCGGCTGCGCCTGATCATCGATCCCGAGCAAGCCCATATCACCGCCTGGGATCTGGCCGATGCGCTTGCCAAGGGCAGCCCGCCGATCATCGTGCGCGATCATGAGGTGGAGCACCGCTATTTTTATCTCGACCCCTGCAACCTGCACCCCGGCGAGGAGACGGTCGTCGCGGAGCGCCTGGCGCAGGAACTCGACAAGGCGCGCGCGTCCAATGAGATCATCGCAACGCCGATCGAGAACCGTAGCAGGCACCGCTTCGACGGTGCGCTGCGCTGGCCGGATTGAATCGCCGCTTACCTGTCGCAAGAGGAACCACCATGGCAAGTGCCCAAACCCAACCGATCCAGACGACGACCGACGTTCTTTCCGTCGAAGGTCTGACGACATCCTTCATGGTGGACGGCGTCTGGAAACCGGTCGTGCGCGATGTGTCTTTCACGGTGGCGCCAGCGGAAACGGTGGCGATTGTCGGCGAATCCGGCTCGGGCAAGAGCGTCACCTCGCTCTCGATCATGCGGCTGCTGCAGGCGGATACGAGCCGTGTCGAGGGCCGCGTCATGCTCGGCGGACGCGACCTTCTGGCCTTGCCGGAAAATGCCATGCGGCAGGTTCGCGGCAACGAGGTGGCGATGATCTTCCAGGAGCCGATGACATCGCTCAATCCGCTCTTCACCATCGGCGACCAGATTTCCGAAGCGCTGCTCTGCCATTCCGACATGAGCAAAACCGATGCGAAGGCGGAGACGATCCGGCTCTTGGAAAAGGTCCGCATCCCCTCGGCCGCCTCGCGCTTCGGCGAATATCCGCACCGTTTTTCCGGCGGCATGCGCCAGCGGGTGATGATCGCCATGGCGCTCGCCAGCCGGCCGAAACTGCTGATCGCCGACGAGCCGACGACGGCGCTCGACGTCACCATCCAGGGCCAGATCCTCGATCTCATCAAGATGCTGCAGGACGAGGAGGGAACCTCCGTTCTGTTCATCACCCATGACATGGGTGTCGTCGCCGAGATCGCCGACAGGACGGTGGTGATGTATCGCGGCGAACAGGTGGAAAGCGGCGCCACCGCCGATATCTTCCACCGCGGCAAACATCCCTATACCAGAGCGCTACTATCCGCCGTGCCGGTGCTCGGCTCGATGCAGGGCAGGCAAAGGCCGCTGCGCTTTCCCGTGGTCAACACCGCAACGGGTGAATCCGACATTCCCGTCGAGGTCACCGATACGGTGGCAGCGACGCCGGTCCTGCAGGTGAAGAACCTCACCAAGCGTTTCGATATTCATTCCGGTCTGTTCGGCCGGCTGACCAGCCGGGTGCACGCAGTGGAAAACGTTTCCTTCGACCTTCATGCCGGCGAGACGCTGTCGCTCGTCGGCGAATCCGGCTGCGGCAAATCGACGACCGGCCGCGCCATCATGCGGCTCATTGAGCCGCAGGCCGGTTCCGTTCTCGTCGAGGGCAGGGAGGTGCTCGGCCTCGACAGGAAGGATCTGCGCGAGATGCGCAAATCCGTGCAGATGATCTTCCAGGATCCCTTTGCCAGCCTCAATCCGCGCATGACGGTCGGTGCTGCGATCGCCGAACCCTATCTCGAACACAGGATGGGCAATTCGAAACAGGCAAAAGACGTCGTCGCCGATCTGCTGGTGAAGGTCGGTCTGTCGGCGGATATGGCAGCGCGCTACCCGCATGAATTTTCCGGCGGCCAGCGCCAGCGCATCTGCATTGCGCGCGCGCTTGCCTTGCAGCCGAAGGTCATCGTCGCCGACGAAAGCGTCTCGGCGCTCGACGTCTCGATCAAGGCGCAAGTCATCAACCTGATGCTCGACCTGCAGCAGAGCCTCAACCTTGCCTTCCTGTTCATCTCGCACGATATGGCGGTGGTCGAGCGCGTCAGCCACCGGGTGGCGGTGATGTATCTCGGCGAGATCGTCGAGATCGGCCCGCGGGCCGCGGTCTTCGAAAATCCGCAACATCCCTATACGAAGAAACTCATTGCGGCAGTGCCCGTGCCGGATCCGGACCGTCGCCACGAAAAGCGGATGGTGGCGAATGACGAGATCAAGAGCCCGATGCGCCCGGTCGATTATCAGCCCGCGAGCACGTCTTATCGCGAAGTCGGGCCGGGCCATCTGGTCATGGCCGATCGGTAAGCCATAACGCGCCCGTCTTTTCGTGACGCCTGAAGATCGCGCTGTAACATCCTGAATTGCTGTCTAGTTTATCCTGAGGCCTGGTCCGATTTCAGGAATTATGCAGTCCGTCAGTTGGCTCCGCTCGGCCCATTGGGAGTTGCCTAACGTGCAAACGGCGCATAAAGCAGATGCATAACCAAATGCCGCGAAGCCTGGACCGATGAACAGAGATTATTATTCCAAACTCGGCGGATTGCCGCCGCAAACCGAGCTGCTTTCCAGCAAGGCCGTCTTCACCACAGCCTATGCGGTTATCCCACGCAGCGTCATGACGGATATTGTCACCAGCGTCCTTCCGCATTGGACGGGGACACGGGCATGGGTTCTCTCCCGGCCGCTCTCCGGCTTCTCCGAGACCTTCTCGCAATATGTCATGGAAATTCAGCCGGGCGGCGGAAGCGACCGGCCAGAGCCCGACAAGCGGGCGGAAGCGGTCCTGTTCGTCGTCGAAGGCGAGATGACAGTGGAACTCGAAGGCGTCAGCCATGCGCTTCGCGCCGGTTCCTTCGCCTATATTCCGGCGGGTTCCGTCTGGCGCCTGAAAAACGGCGGCTCGACTGCGGCAAAATTCCACTGGATTCGAAAGGCATTTCAGGAGGTCGAGGGGCTGGAGCCGCCGCCGGCGATTGTCACGCATGAGGACCAGCACCCAATCTCGGCAATGCCCGATACCGATGGACGCTGGGGGACGACCCGGTTCATCGATCCGGCCGATGTCCGCTACGACATGCACGTGAATATCGTGACTCTGGAGCCGGGCGCCGTGATCCCCTTCATGGAAACCCATGTCATGGAGCATGGTCTCTATGTGCTGGAGGGCAAAGCCGTTTATCGGCTGAACCAGGATTGGGTCGAGGTCGAGGCCGGCGACTTCATGTGGCTGCGCTCCTTCTGCCCGCAGGCATGTTACGCCGGTGGCCCCGGCCGGTTCCGCTACCTGCTCTACAAGGACGTCAACCGTCACATGACGCTCTGGTAGGAGCTAATGGTGAGAGACGATGCAGCTCGAAACTGAACGCCTGATTTTGAGACCCTGGCAACAACAGGATCGCAAGCCCTTCGCTGCGATCAATGCCGAGCCCGACGTCGTCCGATATCTCAACCCTCTGACCGACGAACAGTCGAATGCGATGCTCGACCGCATCGACCTTCACTTCGAGGATCATGGCTGGGGGTTCTGGGCGCTGGAGGAAAAGGCAAGCGGCGCGTTGATCGGCATGTGCGGCCTCGCTAAGGTTTCACCTGCTTTGCCATTTGCCCCGGCAGTCGAAATCGGTTGGCGGCTTTCAGCGTCTCGGCACGGCGCCGGCTATGCGCGCGAGGCCGCGGAACGGTCTCTCGACTTTGCATTCAACGAGCTGAAGCTTGACCGCATCGTCAGCTTCACGGTGCCCGCAAACAGCAATTCCTGGGGTTTGATGAGACGGCTAGGGATGAACCGGATCGGTGAATTCGATCATCCCAATCTGGCCGAGGGGCATCCGTTGCGCCGTCACGTGCTCTATGAACTGCGATCACCAAACGATATTTGAAAGCCGGATCTCAGGGCGCCCCCGGCGGAGTTTCCCAGGAAACTGGAGTGAGGTAGTTAATTGATGCAATCTATAATTGTAAAAGTGGCATAATCTATCTTATGGAACCATAATGAGGTTGCCTCCGGTCCAAGGCCGCGCAAAGACTGGGCGCCACCTTATTTGGCTCTTTCGATTGGCGATTACGTTTGCGAATTGTAGCGGCCGACCGCATCGCTAATCATCTTCTTTGCGACATTGACGTCCTGCCAGCTGGCTATCTTCACCCACTTGCCGGGCTCCAGATCTTTGTAGTGCGAAAAGAAGTGCTCGATCTGCTTCACAAAGATTTCCGGCAGGTCGGTGTAGTTCTCAACCTTGTCGTAGCAGCGCGGCAACTTCGCCACCGGCACCGGCACCGAGCTCAAACTTGGTCGCGGCGCAGCCATCGCGATCTCGCAATCTGGAAAAAGCCCCGACATTGTCGCCCTGGCGGAAACAGCCACGCGCGCGGGCGCCACATCGATCGCTCTGACGAACACGCTCCCCTCACCGCTTGCGAACGCCTGCAAACATTCCCTCAACATTCTAGCCGGTCCGGAAAATGCGGTCGCCGCCACCAAGTCTTATGTGAACTCCGTCGTCGCAGGCCTTGCGGTGCTGGCTGAGTGGACCGGGGATTCTGCGCTTAAGCGGGCGGTGGCGGATTTACCGAGGCACTTTGCCGCCGCTGCGAAACTTGATTGGCGGGAATTTGCCGCCGACGCCGATGAAGCCGAATCCATCTACGTGCTGGGTCGCGGCCCGGGGTTGGCGATCGCCAACGAAGCGGCATTGAAGTTCAAGGAAACGACCGGGATTCATGCCGAAGCCTTTTCCGCGGCCGAAGTCCTGCACGGACCGCTCGCAATCGTCGGCACGCGTTTCCCGATACTGGCGCTTGCTGCTCGCGATGCTGCGGAGGGTTCCATAGCAGCCGTGGCTGACGAACTGGTTGCCAAAGGCGCTTTCGTCCACATCACGTCGACACTTGGGACAAAGGCAAAGCCGCTCCCCTTCGTCGAGACCGGCCACGCAATCACCGATGCACTGGTGCTGATTCTGCCATTTTACGTGTTCGTCGAAGCCTGGTCACGTTCGCGAGGTCACAATCCGGATGCACCCGCAAACCTGAAGAAGGTTACGGAAACCCGATCAGTTCAAAACTGAATAAAGAACGCTCGGATCTTCGACAGCATGGAATGGCATGACGATGCCGTCCTCGTTGTCGGGCCAGAATCGATAGACGTTTCGTGGCAGTTCCATAAATCTGCTTACACCTCAAAAACTAGGCGTGGGAGCAGCATAGGATGGCGGTCGCACAGGGTAGGGTGAAGGTCGCCGGTTCGTTTCTCAAGACGCTCAAATTTGAATCTGGGGAGCTAAAGGATAGCATCTGCCGCGCCACTGGATTTTAAAGCGAGCGGCGGCCACGCCGTAAATTCTGCGGTTGTTGCTCGCCCATCGCCGGTTTGACGAACAGTTCAAGAATGTCGCATCCGAGGACGCTCGCGATCTTTCCGAGAGAATCAATTCCGAGGTTCACCCGCTTCCGCTCGATTTGAGAAATCGAGACCCGCTCTAATCCTGCTTCGAGCGCTAGGCGCTCTTGAGACAGCCCGCGTTTAACTCGAAGTTTCTTCACATTCCAAGCTAGCAGATCACGGGGCGTCATCTGCCCACCTGATCATTACGATGAGAATTAAATAACTGGCTATTCTATACGAAAAACGATATTCTTGCCTGGGTTACGGCGCGAAGATCGAAAGAAAATCTGCATGGAACTACGCCAGCTCTCCTACTTCGTCGCGGTGGCCGAGGAACTGCATTTCGGCCGGGCGGCGGCCAAGGTCCGCATCGCCCAGCCAGCGCTCTCCAACCATGTGCAGGCGCTGGAGCGCGAACTCGGCTGTGCGCTGTTCATCCGCTCGACCCGGCGGGTGGAACTGACGCGGGCAGGGGAGATCTTCCACGAGCGCTGCGTCGGGATCCTCAGCGAGGTCGATCTGAGTGCCGAGATCACCAGGGCGGTGGCCGGCAAGACGATAAGGCAGATCAGGATCGGCACCGTCTATCCGGCGACCACCGGCGTGCTGCCGGCGTTCCTTGGAAAGATCGCCCGCAAGTACCCGGATATCTGTATTCATATATCAAGCGGCAACACTGGCGACATCATCCGCGGCCTGGAGAACGGCCAGATCAATCTCGGCTTCATCAGGCCGGTGGAAAACATCGGCTCGTTGCGCTTCTCCTCGATCGCCCATGAACGATATCTGCTGGCGGTGGCGAGGAGCAACCCACTGGCGGAGCGGGCGGAGATTTCCATCGACGATCTACGTTCGGAAAGGATCATCGCCTTCAACCGCAAGAACCTGTCCTACACCGAGCGGTACTTCAACGAGAAGTTCGAGGAATACGATCTGACCCGCAACATCGCTTATAGCTGCGACGACACCTATTCGCTGGTGTCGCTGGTTTCTGCCGGCCTTGGCATCGGCTTTGCGCCGGAATGGACCGAGGGCCTGCCGAACCGGGCCTTCGAGCTGAAGGCGGTCAGAGGCATCGACTTCAGGATCGGGCTCGGTGTCGCCTGGAATAAAGAAGATCCAACCGCCTCGCGTGACGACATTGTCGATATCGCCCGCTCACTGGCACGGCCGAGCAGGTAAACGATCTGCGCTTCGGTCAGCTGTGAGGCGAGCGATGTGATCCCCTCGCGGATTTGCCACGTCTGCCTCTGTCAAAACCCCCCACCTAGACTTCGACCATCGCGTCCTGCCCCGGCTTTTGGTCCTGCCAGGCTCGCGCCGCCGGCAACGGCTTTGCCGTCCTCCACTGCGTTGCGGCCCCGCGGGTGCAGGCAGCGCTTGCAGCCCGGCTTTCGGACCGCCGTAGCAGGTCGCGATGGCCGCGACCTCGAAACGGAGGTTTAGACATGAGCAGGCAGCAATCCAACCAACGAACCGATATCCACAGCCGCATCACCAACACGATCATCGCCGATCTCGAACGGGGCGTGCGGCCATGGACCAAACCCTGGACGACGGGACATGCGGCAAGTGAGGTCAGCCGGCCACTGCGCCACAACGGCCAACCCTATTCCGGGATCAACGTCCTGCTGCTGTGGTCGCAAGCCATCGCCCGCGGCTTTGCCTCATCACGCTGGATGACGTTCCGCCAGGCAATCGAACTCGGCGGCGCGGTGCGCAAGGGCGAAACCGGCACGACCGTGGTCTTTGCCAGTTCGTTCATCCGCACCGAGGCGACAGACACGGGCAGCGAGATCGAACAGGATGTTCCATTCCTCAAGGCCTACACGGTGTTCAACGCCGATCAGATCGCCGGTCTTAACGGCCGCTTTGATGAGATCGCACCTCTCCAGGATCCGATAAGCCGGATCGGCGATGCCGGCCGCTTCTTTGCCAATACCGGCGCGCTGATCCGCCACGGAGGATCGGCTGCCTATTATGCCGCTCAGCGTGATTACATCCAGATGCCATGCCTGGATGCCTTCAGGGACGATGCTTCCTATGTCGCCGTCCTCAGCCACGAGATCACGCACTGGACCGCCGCACCGCGACGGCTGGATCGCGATCTCAGCCGCTACGCCAAAGACAGGAGCGATCGCGCCCGCGAAGAGCTGATTGCCGAACTCGGCAGCGCGTTTCTCTGCGCCGATCTCGGCATCGTTCCCGAGCTCGAACCACGCCCCGACCACGCCAGCTATCTCGATGGCTGGCTGAAGGTTCTGGCCAACGACAAGCGTGCCATCTTCTCGGCGGCAGCACATGCGCAGCGCGCCGTCGACTATCTGCATTCCTTGCAGCCGGAAATCGACGAGGAGGAGGCGGCGTAAGCCGTCTCTTCCTCCTCTCAACTGTCTCCTCTTTCGCTCAGGCATGAGAGACGCGGACGCCGATCACTGCAGGACCCGATAGCCTCGCGACCGCTTCCTGCGCAAAAGGCTGAGCAGGAGATCGACGGCTTTTGCCTCGCTGTCGAAGACATGGATCTTCTGCTGCCCGCGACTGCCGATGCGTCCCCAGCTGCGCACCAGCGAGGTCTCGCCGAAGAGGTTCGGCTCGATCGACAGCGCATAAAAGCGAGCCATGTTCTTCGATGGATCGATGCGTTCGATGTAGAGACGATAGGGCTGAACTGTCATGCCGGCAGAATCGCAAAGACCAGGCGGCGGCGTCCAACGACATTTGTGAATCGGTTAGGCCCGATCGATTCATCGGGGTGATGGGACCGCCTGGTTCATCGCTCCTGCCTTTTCTCTCCTGGCTTATCTGTCCTGCCTTATCTCTCGTGCTTGGCAAACAATCCGGCAAATTCCGGATCGGCATAATAGCGCAACTTCGTCGCAACGATCGGCCGCTGACCGGCGATGAACAGCAGCTCGGTTTCGGCATGCATGTTGCGCACTTCGTCGGGCGTCAGCAGAGGGCGACCGACATGCTGCTCGGCAAAGGAGAGGCCGGTCTTTTCCGAATCGAGCGCGCGTGCCGCCGTGTTGAAGACGACCGTCTCCTGGCCAAGCAGATCGGATACCAGACGGGCGCTGTCGTGATCGTTGACGCCGAACACCTGCAGCACGCCGGCGTTGGACAGAAACGTGCCGGCGCGCTGGCCATAGGTGGCGCGCAGTTGATGAATGTCCTGGACGATCGGCCAGAGTTGCACACCGTAACCTGCCATCAGTCCCATGGCCCGTTCGATCGGTGCCAGATGACCAAGGGCGGCGAACTCGTCGAGCAGATAGAGAACAGGTGGCGCAGATGGTTGCGGCGAGGGTGGCGTTCGCGCCATCTCGGTCAGGCTCTGGGCCACCAGCAAACGCAGCCAACGCGAGTAGGCCGCAAGCCTGTCTGGCGGCAAGACCAGGAACACGGTCGCCTTGTCTGCCTTGAGGTCACCGAACCGAAAATCCGACCGTGACAGCACCTCGGTCATGCGCGGACTGTCGAGAAAGTGCGTATGTCGCTGGGCTGCCGACAGCACACCGCTAGCTTCGCGATCCGACTTGCCAAGATGCCGATTGGCAGCCCGGGCAATCAGTCCGTTGATCGCACCAGTCCCCTGCATCTCATGAAGCAGATTCTGGAATGCCGCCGGCGCCATCGTCAGATCGCGCCGGAGCGCCGAGAGATTGCGCTGGTCGTTTGGCGCGCTGGCAACGATATGAAGAAGCAATCCAGCGATCAGCGCCTTGGCTTCCTCGTTCCAATGGGCGTCACCTGAAAGACCAGGTTCGTCGAACACCAGCGCGTCGGCCAAGGTGGAGACGTCTTCGGCAACATCGATGCCGGCAGGATTAAAACCGTCCATCGGATTGAAGGCTGCCGTTGGTCTGCCGGTGATGCCGAACGGATCGAGGATATGAACCGGCCCGAACTTCTCTCGCGCATCACCGGCGATGATCGCGTTCTCGCCTTTCGGATCGATGCAGATGATCGAGCGGTCGGCGGTCAGAAGGTTCGGGATGATGGTGCCGACACCCTTGCCGCTGCGCGTCGGCGCCATGGTCAGAAGATGAGCAGGCCCGTCATATCGCAGCAAGCGAGCCGAACCCGGCGCGCGGCCGATCAGCAATCCGCCTTCTGCCTTTGTCAGCGGCGCGATCTCTCGTGTACCTGCGAACCGAGCCGTGCCGTGCGTGTCGGCGTCGCTCGCAGTGCCAAAATGCGTGATCAACGGGGTCGACAACAGTCGAATGAGCAGCGCGACGGCAAAGGCCATCACCACCCAATCGCCGATATGCCAGATGACGTCACCTCTGTGGCCCCCGAGGATCACGCGTCTGAGGTAGTCGATCCCGAAGTAGACGGTGAACACGACAAGCAAATAGCCAAATGCACCCATGACAACCGACTTGGCATATCGCAGCGGAAACGTGATGAACGCGACGATCGCCCAGAGCGGATCACGGGCCGCCATGCGCATCATGTTTGCCAAGGCAATCTTGATCTTGATGGCAAGGATCATGATGCCGCACTCCCACTGCCGATATTGCCGAGCGACGGCTCATTTGCCTGCGGCTTCAGCAGATCGTCGAACAGGTCCCGATCGCCATCGCGGGTGAGGAACTTTGGCAGTTCCGATCTGAGCCAGGCTGCCAGTCCTCCGCCGATCTGCACATCGCGATCATTCTCCAGCCGATGCAGCACAAGTGCGCCGATCAACACCTTGCGGCGCGTATCGATGGCGCGTTCCTGTTGGCCGAGACGGATCTGCAACGTCTTTCGCTGGGCCTCGAGCTGCGCCAGCCGTTCGCCGATGGATTTACGTGCCACTGTCGTTGTCTCCCTTCTCGTCGATGAGCGATTGAACCCACGGCACCAGGACAAATGACCGCACACGATCGCATGCGCAGATGCTGCAGCGATGGGTGCATGTCGGCTACTCGCAAATCTGCGCGTGGAAGCGACGGGCTGAACGGCTTACGAGGTCATCGGGAGATTGCCGCGTGCTCCCACCAGTGCCCGAAGGCGCGAAGCGACGAAGGCACAAGGGCGCACTTACGAGTTGCCGGGCAACTCAAAGCGCGGGCCGGCAGCCCGCTAACAAAGGGGACAAGCGATGGCGATCTATCATCTCAGCATGAAGCCGATCGCCCGCAGCGCTGGCCGCAGCGCTGTCGCGTCCGCCGCCTATCGTGCGGCCGAGCGGCTGACGAACGAGCGTGATGGGCTGACCCATGATTTTAGCAACAGGAAAGGTGTCGAGCATGCCGAGATCGTCTTGCCGACTGGGTCTTCCTCCTATTGGGCGATGAAGCGATCGGCCTTGTGGAATGCTGCCGAGCGTGCCGAGAAACGCAGCGACGCCCGTATTGCACGGGAATTCGAAATCGCGCTCCCACACGAATTGACGCCGGATCAACGCCTGGTGCTGACGCGGGCCTTTGCCGAGGATCTGGCCAATCGTTATGGCGCCGCCGTCGACTTCGCGATCCATCGGCCGGGTGAGGGAAGCGATATCCGCAACAGCCACGCGCATCTGATGATGACGACGCGTGAGGTGAGGGAAACCGGTCTTGGCGACAAGACGCTGCTCGAGCGGGAAAACAGATGGCTTCTCGCCAATCACCTGCCGCCATCGCAGCTGCAGCTGAAGGATCTCAGACAGGCGTGGGAGCATCTTGCCAACACGCACCTTGAGAGGGCCGGCCTCGATATCCGTATCGACAACCGCTCGCATCTGGAGGCCGGGATCACGATCGAGCCGAGCGAACATGTCGGTGTGCATGCCACTCAGATCAATCGGCAGGGTGGCGAAGTCTCACGCGTCCGCATCTCACCGCAATCGGCCGAGCGCAATGCCGAGACCATTCGCCGGCGCCCTGAAGAGATCTTGAAGCTGATCACCAACGAGAAAAGCGTCTTCAACCGCTATGACATTGCCAGGGCCCTGCATCGCACTATCAATGACGATGCGCAGACCTTCCAGAACGCCTTTGCATCGGTCATGGCGTCGAAGGCACTTGTCGAGCTCAGACCCGACAGTTCAACCGTTCGCGGCCGTGATGGAGAGGCACGTTATTCGACGGTCGAGATGGTGGCGATCGAAGGTGCGATGGCAACAGCCACTGTTGCGATGAAGACGCGCCAAAACCACGGTGTGGCGAAGCGCAATGTCGATGCTGCGATCGCCGAACAGGACAGATCGATCCAGGCGGGAAATCCTTCACCGGGGCAGGGGCTGTCGGCGGAACAGCGCCAGGCGATCGAGCATGTCACAGGGCCAGCTCAGATCGCCGTGGTGATCGGTTTTGCCGGTGCCGGCAAGAGCACGATGCTGGCAGCTGCCCGCCAGGCCTGGGAAGCGCAGGGCTATCGCGTTCATGGCGCGGCGTTGGCCGGCAAGGCCGCGGAAGGCCTGGAGCAATCGTCGGGGATCGCCAGCCGCACATTGGCGTCGTGGGAATACAGCTGGCAGGCTGATCGGGGTCGGCTGAATGCTCGTGACGTGTTCGTCATCGACGAGGGCGGCATGGTCGGAAGCCGGCAGCTCGCCCGCTTCGTCGACGAGGTCAGACGGGCCGGCGCCAAGCTCGTCCTGGTCGGCGATCATGAACAGCTTCAGGCGATCGGAGCGGGCGCGCCGTTTCGGGCGATTGCCGAAGCCGTCGGCCATGCGCAATTGTCGGAAGTGCGCCGGCAAAGAACCGATTGGCAAAAGCAGGCTTCGATCGACTTCGCATCTCACCGGACTGCCGACGGGCTTGCTGCCTACCAAGCACATGGCAACATCCAGCTGAAAGCAAACCGCGACGACGTGCTGAAGGCGATCATTGCCGATTACGTCGCTGACCGATCGGCCAATCCCAACGACACGCGCATTGCCATGGCCCATCGGCGTGACGACGTCCGTGCCATCAATGCCGGCATTCGCTCTCGGTTGCAGGAGCGCGGTGAGCTCTCAAGAAGCACCGGCACCTCGGATGATCGTGGTGAGGAACTCACCTACCAGACCAGCAATGGGAAGCGATCCTTTGCGCGCGGCGATCGCATCGTCTTCCTGGAGAACGATCGTGATCTCGGCGTCAAGAATGGCATGTTGGGCGAGGTGATCGCCGTCCAACCGGACGCAATACAGGTTCGGCTTGACGGCAAGGCGCAGACGCAAGATGGGCAACGCCAGGTGACCGTACCGGTCAATCGTTACCAATCCTTTGACCACGGCTACGCGACGACGATCCACAAGACGCAAGGCGCTACCGTCGACCGGAGTTTTGTCCTGGCGTCGACGACGATGGACCGGCATCTGACCTACGTGGCGATGACCCGTCATCGCGAGGAGGTGCAGCTCTATGCCAGCCTCGATGCGTTCAAGACTGTGCGATCCCTGACAGAGACACTGAGCCGCTCAGGCGTCAAGGAGACGACGCTTGACTATACCCATGACTTTGCCAATCGGCGCGGCATGGAGGATCGCCGGGGGCAGGGCGAGAGCGAGGTCGCACCTGCGGTAATCACCAAGGAGGCGGAGCGCATCGCGGACACGACGGTTCCCAAGCCAATGCAAGAACCACGGCCGCCGACACCGCTCGCGGCCCGCAGCATCGCCGATGGCGGCTCTTCGCACCAGGATCCCACTGGCGATGAACGTGACGATGAACGCCGCGTCCTCGTTGCGGCCGTGAAGACTTATGCGATGAGCGTCGAAGAGGTTGGACGGTCAAGGGCAATGCCGGCATTCGACCGAGATTGGGCCGCGGCAAAGCAGCTCGCGCCGCAGGTGTTCAAAGACGCGCCAGCGGCCATGGACGTGTTGCGCGGCCGCATCCTGGATGAGAATGCAGATCCGGTCGCGCTTGCCAGTCAACTCAGCACTTTGCCCGAGACGATCGGCGCGCTCGCCGGCAAGACCGGCCTGTTCGGAGACAACGCCGAACGCAAACAAGCGCTTTCGCGGATCGATGCGCTGGCTTCACATGTTCGCCAATCCGCCAACACCTGGCAGCGTCGCCTTGCGGCTGAATGCGGCTCGGAGCGCTGGAAGCGGGAAAAGCAGGACGGGGTCGAGGTTCTGGGGCCGAGCCGCCGGAGTGAGGCGCTGCTGCGCCAGCTCGACGATCTCCCCTATAGCGACAAGGCAAAGTTCGTCGAACGACTGGCCGGGACACCGGAGGGCCGTCGAGCGCTTGCCGAGGCAAAGGACATCGTGACTGCGATCGAAACGCGCTTCGGTCGCGCCGATCCCTCAGATCTCGCGGATCAGCTGAAGCGAGTGGGACCGGATCGGGATGGTGACGTCGAGCGTATCCGCCAGGTTGCTCGCCTTGCCGATCGTAGTCATCGTGCGGAGCTCACCCGGCAGATGGAGTTGAAGCGGTCGCTGAAGCGGGGCAAGTCCTTGGGGCTTGGGATGTAGATGTTTGGGTCGGACCAGGGATTTCGAGGAGGCTCAAGCTACCTCTCAGAGACTCTGGGCTTGCATCCTCAGCGTTGGGGTTTGAGCTTCATCGCTCCCCTGCCAGAGCGCTTCTGCTGGTCCACACCGCGACGACCGAGGAATTGCGGGCGATCCCGAAGCCTATTGCTTGAATTGGCTGCTGGAGGAGGTGTCGATGTCGATTAACACGGCGGCTGCCGGCGGCAATGCAAGCCTTATTGCCATCAGCTGAGTAACAAGACGCATCGCAGGTCGGCATAGGCGTCCAACTCGTCGAGGAGACCGGCCAGGCGCTTTCATCCATCATGGAACACTTCACCTCGATCAATGGGCTGGTGCAAGTCATCTCGTCTTCGACGACCACGCAATACAAGGGGATCGACGAGGTCAACAATGCCGTTCGTGATGTCGAACACATCACCCAGCACAATGCCGCCATGGTGGAGGAAAACACCTCGGAGATTCATCGGCTCCGGCATCAGGTGGAAGTGTTGAACGAAAGAATCTCCCACTTTCAGACCACCGATATCCGCAAGGCATCGCCCGCCGCCCGCCCGCCGATGTCCCTGGTTTCCTGACGGGATGTCTCCTGAGCGGACGCCTTCGGAAATCTCTTCGATTTGCAAGGGAATCGGGCCGCTCGATGAGAGCAGGCAGAAGGTGATTGCTCAGGCGTAAGGCGTGGCCTGCCAGTGCAGCGTTCAGCCCGATGGTTCCCTGATCGACCGCGGCGAGAATCGGTTGGTATTCATGCCGCCGCGTGCCATCCATCGCGGATATGGCGGTAGCCTTCGCGATAGACCGCTTCCGGTGTCTCGGAAAAGTCGCGCCAGACCTTTGTCGCGGCGGCGAGTTCCTTGAGTGCCCGACCGAAGGCCTCGATTGTCAGCCACCCATCATAGCCGCTCGCGCGTAGCGCCCGGAACGTCTCCGCCCAGGGAATGTTGCCGCGCCCGGGTACGCCGCGGTCGTTCTCCGAAATGTGGACATGCACGATGCGGTCACTGTTTCGCATGAACGCGCCAATGGGATCGGCTTCTTCGATATTGCTGTGGAACGTGTCGTACATGGCGCGGATATGCGGATGTCCGACCGCGTCGATATGGGCCGCAAGATCGTCCATCGTGTTGAACAGGTAGCATTCGAAGCGGTTCAGCGCCTCAAGCCCGATCGTGATGCCATGCTTTGCTGCATGATCGCCGATCGCGCGTTGCGAGTAAACCGAGCGCTTGAGTTCCGCGGCGCTCGGCCCGCTGCCGGAAAATTTGCCGAGCGTCGAATGCAGCGGGCCGCTCAGCATCGTCGCGCCGAGCGCATCGCTGCAGTCGATGGCCCATTTCATGTAGTCGATGCCGCGCCTGCGGGTCGCGTTGTCGGCGGCGATCAGGTTCATCTGCGGATCGCCCATGGCGGAAACGGCGGTCCGTTCCAGGCCGATCCGGTCAAGTATGTCCGCCAGCCGATGGTAGTCGTCGGGTGTGCCCGAAAAGATCGGGATCTCGACACCGTCAAACCCCGTGTCCTTGATATCGCGTAACAGTGCCTCGTGTTTCCGGCCGACACTTGTCGTCCAGAGGAACATGCACATGCCGATCTTCATCTCCCCTCCACTTGGCCTGCGGCCACTCCGAGATGCTTTCAACGTCCTATCACTTTTCCAGATCTGGTCATACCAAATCTTCGAATCTGGTCAAGCCAGTTTATTACGCGCTTGGGGTGCCCGATTCGTACGTAAGCGAGAAATTCGAGATTAAATACCGACCGGCTAAAGAAATATCGACCTTCTGGCTCCGTCTTGCAGAGGTTCAAGAATTGAGCTAGAGCTTTAAAATAACGAGAATTGGCCAAACCAGATTGCCGAGGATGGCGAGAGCGGCCAACGATAACACAACATTTTGCCGCCCGATTGGCGGTGGACCGTGCTGCAACTATCTGGGAGGACCTCATGCATCTTTCGACACATAACTGGATGCGGGCCGAGCCGCTCGCCGTCACGCTGAAGCGCATCAAGAAATATGGCTACGAAAGCATCGAGATATCCGGCGAGCCGGCGCAGTACGACGTCAACGAGACGCGGGCGCTGCTGAAAGAGCATGGCATCCGCTGCTGGGGCGCCGTTACGCTGACGCTCGGCGAGCGCAATCTTGCCGCCAGGGATGAAGGCCAGCGCGCCAGGTCGGTGGACTATGTCAAGAGCGTCATCACCATGGTCAGCGAACTCGAGGGCGAGATCGTCACCCTAGTGCCGGCGACCGTCGGCAAGGTGGTGCCGGATGGCACCGAGGAGGAAGAGTGGACATGGGTGGTGGACGCTACCAAGGAGTGTTTTGCCCATGCTCAGAAGAGGGGCGTGCGCATTGCCGTCGAGCCACTCAACCGTTTCGAGACCTATTTCTTCAACCGTGCCGCCCAAGCGCTGGCGCTCGCCGATGCCGTCAGCCCCGAATGCGGGGTTTGCCTTGATGCCTTCCACCTGAACATCGAGGAGGAAGACATGTATGAAGCGATCCGGCTCGCTGGAAAGCGCCTGTTCGATTTCCACGTCGCCGATAACAATCGTTTTGCCGCCGGCCTCGGACAGCTCGACTGGCCGAAGATCATCGGCACGCTGAAGGAGATCGGGTACGACGGCGCCGTCACCAACGAATTCGTCGCTCCGGTCGACCGCACGCCGGCCTCAAAATATCCGGACATGGTCGAGCGCAACCCCGTCGATATTCCCCCGGAGCAACTGAAATTTATCCAGGACCACGGCTCGAGTCTTCTCACTGAGAAGTTCTACGACGATCAGATGCGGATCACCGCCGAGACGATCCTGCCGCTGATCAAGTAACGAACGGAAAGACAAATGCCCTGCGGCTCGCGGGCCGTGAGGGGCAGGGGATCCGAGACATGCGCATCAAGACCGTAGAGGCCTGGTGGATTAAAATTCCCATCGAGGCGAGCCGTCAGCACCGCAGCGACTTCGGCCGTCTGACGACCTTCGATAGTGCGATCCTGCGGATCGAAACGGACGACGGCATCGTTGGCTGGGGAGAGGGCAAGAATGCCGCGGGCAGTTCGGGCACCTATGGCACGCTGGTCCACATGCTCAATCACGAGATTGGGCCGAAGCTCATCGACCGCGATCCCGCCGACATCTCCACCATTTGGGAGATGCTCTATAATGGCGTACGCCACGAGACGGCGGCGAGTTCGGGTCACGCCATGCCCGAGATCGCGCGGCGCGGCCTTTCCGTCGCGGCGATCAGCGCGGTCGACATAGCGCTCTGGGACATTCTCGGCAAGTCGCTCGGCGTCCCCGTCTGGAAGCTGCTGGGTGGGCGCAAGGCGGACAGGTTGCCCGCCTATGCCTCGGGCGGTTGGGAGAGCGTGGACCGGATCGGCGAACAGCTCCGGTCCTATGTCGCGGCCGGTGGTTTCAAGTCGGTCAAGATGCGTGTCGGTGCGATGGATCGTGCGCTGCATGTCTCGGCATCGCGCGTGCGGGCGGCTCGCAAGGCAATCGGCCCCGACGTCGACCTGATGGTCGATGCGCACGGCACTTATACTGTTGCGGAGGCAAAGCGCTTCATCCAGATGGTCGCCGATTGCGACCTCGCCTGGTTCGAGGAGCCGGTGATAGCGGATGACAAGCCGGGCATGGCGGAGGTGCGCGCGGCTGGGAACGTGCCGATCGCTGCGGGCGAGAGCGAGGCGACGCGTTTCGCTTTCCGAGATCTTGCCATGCTTCGGGCCGCCGACATATTCCAGCCGGATCCCGCCTTCTGCGGCGGCATTACGGAGGCGATGCGCATCAGTTCGCTCGCCAGCGCCTTCAACCTCCGTTTCGCGCCGCATCTATGGGCCGGCGCGCCCTGCTTCTTCTCCGGCCTGCACTTGTGCGCGGCCTCTCCGGCAAGCTTCATCATCGAATATTCGCTCGGCGCCAATCCGATGATCCACGATCTTGTCGAGGACACTGTGTCGGTGAAGGACGGTATGGTAGAGATCCCGGACAGGCCTGGCCTGGGCTTCACGATCAATCAGCGGGTCCTGGAGACTCACGCGCAAAGACAGTGACGATGAAAGAAAACTCCCTCCTCTCCGATCTCGCAGCCCACCTGTTCTCGAACTCGAGCGGCAACGGCCGTACGCCTTCGGAGCGAGAGCTTGCGGAGCATTTCGGCGTCAGCCGGGGCCAGGTTCGCGAGGCACTGGCCATTCTTGAGGCAATGCGCATCGTCGAGCGCCGGGCCAAGTCGGGTATTTATCTGACGACCACGGAGGCGAGCGTGGAGGCAATGGCACTCTTTGCCCGCGCCGGCGTACCACTTGACCCTATCCTGATCTACGAGACCGTGGAGCTTCGCAAGATCCATGAGATCAAGGCCGCGGAACTCGCATGCAATCGGGCGACGGAGGAGAATTACCAGCACTTGCGCGATATCCTCGCCGCGTCGGAGGCGAAGCTTGCCGCCGGCGAGGGGCTGGCGCGCGAGGACCGGGATTTTCATTTGGAGATCGTCCGGGCCACCAAAAATAGCGTCTTCCATCGGGTGTGCAGCGTCTATTACGTCATGGGCGAGCACCGCCTGCCGATCTATTTTGCCGACGCCGCCCGCAGCCGGCGCTCGCATGAGGAGCATATCCGCATCTACGAGGCGCTGCTTGCCCGAGACGGCAATCTCGCCCAGGCGCTGATGAGCGCGCATCTTCAAGGTGCGGAAAGCTATTGGAAGGGCCTTATCGGCGGTCCAGCGACGGCAGCTTGATAGGCGTAACCGGCGGGGAGGGCCGATGAGCTTCATCTTTTCCACACATCCCCTGCACCCTGCGGCCAGGTCCATGCTCGAGGCTGCGGGTGATCTGCGCGTCGCTTCCGCGCCCGATCCCGAAACATTGCTGCGAGAAGGCCGCGGCGCGGGCATCCTCGTCATACGAGCGCCGATCCCGCCGGCCTTCTTCGAGGATGCGCCGGCGCTTCGCGCGGCGATCCGCCATGGTGCCGGGCTCGACATGGTGCCGATGGATGCAGCGACCCGCGCCGGCGTGCTTGTCGCCAATGTCCCGGGCGCCAATGCCTCGACTGTCGCCGAGCACGTCTTCCTTGTGACACTGGCCCTGCTTCGGCGCTTCCGCCTGATGGACCGCGAACTGCGTCAGAACGGCTGGGTGGCGGGCCGCGCCCGATCGGACGCGGCCGTCGACCTCGCCGGCCGCACCATCGGCATCGTCGGCATGGGCAATGTCGGCAAGGCGATCTTCAAGATCGCGAAGTTCGGCTTCGGCTTGGAGGTGGTGGCCACGAGCCGGTCGCCGGAAAGCGTGCCGGACGGCGTGCGTTTCCTGACGATCGATGAGCTTGTAGCGACGGCCGACATCGTGGTGCTCTGCTGCCCGCTGACGCCGGAGACGACCGGCTTGCTCAACGCCGGTCGCATCCGGCGCATGAAGCCCGCGGCCATTCTGGTCAACGTCTCGCGCGGCCCGGTGATCGATGATGCGGCGTTGGTCGAGGCGCTGCGCGATGGTCGCGTCGGCGGAGCCGCGCTCGACGTCTTCGCAACGCAGCCGCTGCCGCTCGACCATCCCTATTTCGGCTTTGACAACGTCATCGTCACGCCGCATCTGGCTGGTCTGACGGAAGAGAGCATGATGCGCATGGGAACAGGCGCGGCGAGCGAAGCCCTGCGCGTCATCAAGGGCGACTTGCCCGTCAATTTGTGCAATCCCGAAGTGGTAGAACACTACCGCCGGCGCTTTCCCGCATAGCGCCTCGTCGCGACAACTCGAAACGCTCGCTGCCCCTGCCGTGCCGCCGAGGCCGCTGGCATCCTTCGGACCGATCAGGTCAGCCCGCGTGCCGCAGGCTTACACCGCTTCCGGCGTCAAACAGCACGACCTTTTCCGGATTCCACGAAAAGCGAACCTCATCCTCGATCCGAAGCGCCGTCTGTGTCGGCACGGTCGCGTGGATGAACCTCTCGCCGGTGCGCAGCGTCACGATCTTTTCGACACCGTGATTTTCCACGTCGTGGACCCGTGCTTCGCCGGGCGCGCCGCTGTCGAGAAAAATGTCCTCGGGACGGATGCCGAAGGTGAGCGGGCGACCGTCTGTCGCGATCCCGTGTCCTTTCCCGAGGGGCAGCCGGTAGCCCTCGCTCGCCACTGCTTCGCCGCCGGCAAGCGTGCCGGCGATCAGGTTCATCGGCGGCGAGCCGACCGCGCGCGCGACGAAGGTGTTGACCGGGTTTCCGTAGATCTCCTGCGGCGTACCCGTCTGCACCAGTTGACCATTGTTCAGGACGCCGATCTTGTCGCCCATCGACATGGCCTCTATCTGGTCGTGAGTGACGAAGAGGAAGGTCGCGCCGAGGTTCATCTGCAGGTTTTTCAGCTCGGTGCGAAGTGCTTCGCGAAGCTTCGCGTCGAGCGCCGAAAGCGGTTCGTCCATCAAGAAGACCCGCGGTTTGCGCACGATGGCCCGGCCGATCGATACGCGCTGCATCTCGCCTCCCGACAGCCGGTCCGTCTTGCGGTCGAGCAGATGCTCGATGCGCAGGGTCTTTGCAACGCGGTCGACGCGCTCCTTGATTTCTCCGGGCTCAACGCGACGGATACGGGATTTCAATGGAAATTCCAGGTTCTCCCGTACCGTATAGCGCGGGTAAAGTGAATATTGCTGGAGCACAAGGGCCACATCGCGCTCCGCGGCACCCCAGTCGGCAACGTCCTGCCCGTCGATGAAGACCTGGCCTGCGGTCGGCTTTTCGAGACCGGCGATCAGGCGCAGCGTCGTCGTCTTGCCGGCGCCGGTCTGCCCGAGCAGCACGAAGAACTCGCCGTCAGCAATGTCGATGTTCAGGTTTTTCAGCGCCGTGTGGTTGCCGAAGGTCTTGGTGATGCCCTTGAGTTCGATATGCGCCATCAGAGTCTGATCCCCAGCGACGAGCCGGTCGCGGTGTTGAAGAAATGTGCCTGGGCGGGGTCGATGCGCGCCCAGACGGCTTCGCCGGGACCAGGCACGAAACCGCTCTTGGTGCGTGCCCTGATCATCTGGCGACCGACCTTCAGGTCCACGATGTCGTGCGAGCCGAGAGGCTCGATGATATGCGCCTCGACCGGCATGAAGCCCTCGCGGGCCTCCCGTGAAACAAGCACGCCCTCGGGCCGGACCCCGAGTGTCAGCTTGCCGTTCTCGGCTCTTGCGTCAGAGAGGCGGTTGGCCAGCACGGCGGGGAACTCGAAGCCAGTCGTCCCGTCGCCAATCTGCACGCTGGTATGGCTGCCCGTTTCGCTTATAGTCGCCGGCGCCATGTTCATGACCGGGCTTCCGACGAACTGGGCGACGAACGTGTTGGCGGGTTGCGCGTAAACCTCTTCCGGCGTGCCGACCTGCTGAAGGATGCCCTCGTGCATGATGACGATGCGGTCGGCGAGCGACATGGCCTCCACCTGGTCATGCGTCACGTAGATGGTGGTTGAACCCTGCTTGATATGCAAACGCTTGATTTCCGCCCGCATCTCCTCGCGCAGCTTCGCGTCGAGCGCACCGATCGGCTCGTCCATCAGCATGGCCTTTGGCCGCCGCACCAGCGCACGGCCGATTGCGACCCGCTGCATGTCGCCGCCTGACAGCGCCGAAGGCTTGCGGGCCAGCAGACCGGCGATGCGCAGCACACCGGCGATCTCGCGGACCGACGCATCGACATCGGCACGGCTCATCCGGGTAGCGCGGAGCGGGAAGGCGATGTTCTCGTAGACCGTCATGTGCGGATAGAGCGAGAAGGATTGGAACACCATGGCGATGTCCCTGCCGGACGCCTTGATATGCTGCACCGGCTGCCCGTCGATCAGAATGTCGCCTTCGTCGATCGTTTCCAGCCCCGCGACGGCGCGCAATGTCGTCGTCTTTCCGCAGCCCGATTGTCCAAGGAGCACGATGAATTCATTGTCGGCGATGGCGAGATTAAGGTCTTTGATGACCTGGACGGCACCGAAATATTTCTGAATTCCGCGAAGTTCGATCTGCGTCATGAATGGTTGCCTTCGTCTGGTTGCGCGTCCCGCGGGATTTTGGTCGTCACCATGAAGGCGATCAGTCCGACGAGCGTCATCGTCATGCCGTAGCGATGCAGAAACAGGTTCCAGGGCTGGCAGAGCGCGATAATGCCGAGGATCATCAGATACTGTGAAGCGGGTTCGAGATATTTCTGGTTCAAGGCGCGGAAAGTCATTTGCGGATCGCTCCGAAGCTCATGCCGCGCAGGAGATGGTTCCTGAGCAGGAAGGTGAAGATGGCGACCGGTAGCAGGAACAGGAACGTGCCGGCCGCAATGACCGTCCAATCCGGCAGGCCTGAGCCGACCTGGCTCGGGATGAAGGGTGGAGCCGTTTGCGCGCGTCGGTTGGTCATAATTAGCGCAAATGCATATTCGTTCCAGGCCGTGATGAAGCAGAAGACCGCGGTCGCGGCGATTCCGGTCGCTGCTTCCGGGATGACGATCTTGAAAAAGGCCTCCATCCGCGTGTAGCCGTCGACGAGCGCGGCCTCCTCGTATTCCTTCGGGATCTCGTCGATGAAGCCCTTCATCAGCCAGACGGAAAAGGAAAGGTTGAAGGCGGTGTAGAGGATGATGAGGCCCCAATGCGTGTCGTTGAGGCCGACGACGCGGTACATGAGGAACATCGGGATTGCCACGACGACGGGCGGCAGCATGCGCGTCGACAGGATGAAGAAGAGAAGGTCTGCCTCCCCCTTCACTTTGAAGCGCGAGAAGCCGTAGGCTGTGAAGGTTCCCATGCCGACGGCCAGCACCGTGGACGTGACGGCGACGATCAGCGAGTTCATGAAGCGGTTCGGATAGCCGGAGGGCTGCACCTCGCCGCGGCCGGAGCGAACGATCTTCTCGCCGCCGTCGAACACCATCCGCTCCCACCAGGGGGCGGCGGCATATTCTTCAGGGCTCGGCGCCCCGCGCAGTTGCGAGCGCTTGGTGAAGAGCTTCACGAAGGGCGAGAGTTCCGGCTCGAAGAGCACCGTCGGCGGAATGGTGGTGGCAAGGTTGCGCGGCTTGAAGGCCGTCGAGGTGATCCAATAGATCGGCGCCAGGAAGATCAGCGTGATGACCAGTACGGCGGCGATCGCCACCCGGTTCAGCGCGCGTTCGGAGCGGGTTTGGACGGCAGCCATCTCAGCGCTCCTTCACTTTGTTGAGGTACTTGACGTAGATGTTGGTGATGGCGAGAACCATGATCAGGACGATGTAGGCGAGTGCGCAGGAGCGCCCAGTCTGCCATTCCTGGAAGGCCATCTTGTAGAGCCGGATGGAGATCACCTCGGTCGTCGGTTGGCTGGTCAGGATGTACGCGAGGTCGAAGGTCTTGAAGGCCTCCATCGTGCGGAAGATGATTGCGATCATCAGGATCGGCGCCACCAGCGGCAGCGTGATGCGGAAGAATGTATAAAACGGCCCCGCCCGGTCGATCGCCGCTGCCTCGTAGAGATGCTTTGGCACGGCCGAAAGGCCGGCAAGCGACAGCAGCATCACGAAGGGCGACCACATCCAGATGTCCGTGATTGCGACCGCATAGAGCGCCATGTCCGGATTCGACAGCCACTCGAAGGAGCCGAGGCCGAGTGCGTAGTTGATGATGCCGAAGGACGGGTCGTAGAGCAGCTTCCAGAAGAGGCCGACCACTGCCATCGAGAGCATCATCGGCAGCAACAGCAGCGTCGTCAAAAGACCCTTCAGCGGGATATCGCGGTTGAGCAGCATCGCGGTGCCGAAGCCGACGATCACCTGCCCCGTCACAGAGACGATCACATATTTCGCGGTGATGGCGAAATTCGACCAGATGAAAGGATCGTTCAGCAACTCGCGGTAGTTCTGCAGGCCGACGAAGTTGGCCGGCGCGTTCGACGAAGCGCGAAAGTCGGTGAAGGAATAGCCGAGCGAATAGATCAGCGGAAAGATGTTGAAGACGATCAGGAACAGGATCGTCGGAATGATGAAGAGATTGCGAATCCGGATGTCGCTCATGCCGCGGGATGCGGCACGCGATTTCGTGTCCAGCGATGTCATGACTGCGGTGGCCAATCCTCTCCTCCTCCGAGAGTTCGGCGCCGGATGCCGGAACGGCATCACGATGCGCGAAGTGAATTCCGGGCGCCGCGCCCTCTTGAGCCGCGCCTTCAACGCGGAGATGCAGAATGAAATGGGAGGGGCCGCGGCCCCTCCGCTGAGCGCGCTTGCTACTTGTGGCGTCCGTATTTCGCGAACGTCGCGTTCCAGTCCGCTGCCAGGGATTCGAGCGCTTCCTTCGCCGTGCCTTGGCCGGCAGTGACGAAGGGATAAATGCGCTGGTTCATCTGGATCAGCAGTTCGGCATATTCAGGCGTTGCCCAGAAGTCCTTCACCTTGAACATCGTCTCGTAGAAGGCCTTGTTATAGGGTGTCGCGTTCTGAAACTCCGGCGATTCAAGCACCTTGGCGCTTGCCGTATAGCCGCCGAGTTCGGCCCAGCGCTTCTGGGTCTCGTCCTTGATGAACCATTCGAGGAATTTCATCGCCTCTTCCTGGTTTTTTGAGTAGGAGATGACCGATATGCCTTGGCCGCCGAGCGCTGCGAATTGCTCGCCGTTTGGGCCCGCCGGATTGGCAAAGAAGCCGGTAACCTTGGCGTTCGGGTTGGACGCCTCGTTCACCAGGGCCGGGAAGAAGGCGAAGTAGTTCATGCTCATCGCCGCCAGGTTCTCAGTGATCGCCTGGTTGTTCTCGACGAAGAAGGACTTGGCCCAGCCCGGTGGCGTAAAGCCGTAGAGCTCGCGATAAAGCTCGAGCGCCTTGACGTTCTTCTCGGAATTGATGATGCCGTCGACCTTGTAGCTCTGGTAGTCGCCGAGTTCGCCTCCAAACGAGAAGATCGCGTTCTCGACACCCATGACGAGACCGTCATAAGAGTTGTCGGTGTAGATGGCGATTCCGTATCGCTTCTGGTCTGGACGGTGGAAGAACTCGGCGATGTCACGCATCTCGGCCCATGTCTTCGGCGGTGCGAGATCGTAGCCGTATTTGGCCTTGAACGCCTCCATCTCCTTGGGGTCTTCGAACCAGTCCTTGCGGTAGGACCAGCCGACGGCGTCGCCTTCGGCCGGAACCGACCAGTACTTTTTCGAGTTCGACGGATATTCGGCGTAGTATTTCACCGTTGCCGGGGCCATCACCTGGGTCAGATTGTGCTTGGTAAAGAAGTCGGTCAGATCGACGTAATGGCCGGCTTCTGACGCTGCCCCGATCCACTGACTGTCGCCGACGACCATGTCATAGGCTGAACCCTTGGCGTTGAACTCGGTGAAGGCCTTGGTCTGGAAGTCGGCCCACGGCGTGGTCTCGACCGTGACCTTGACGCCGGTTTGAGCCTCGTATTCGTTGACGAGTTCCTGAAGGTAGTTTGCCGGATCCCACTCGGCCCAGAAGATGGTCAGTTCCTGGGCCTGTGCGGATGTTCCGCACGCCCACATCAATCCGACACCGGCCAACAGACCGGTCATAGTTTTGCGCATAACGTTTCCTCCCATTTATGCACGCCTCCCGCTTCATCGCGGGCCTCCCGATCTGGCTTCCCGATCCTCCTGGGTGGTGTTCGTGCTGGGGGTCCTCCTCGACCCCTAGCTCGTTTCAGATCTCAAGCCTGAATGTCATTAACTTGATCTGGTATTACCAAATGCCATTATCGTCAAGCGCAACCTGGGAGACCTCTCGTCAAAGGCTCGTCTTCAGGCTTTCGCTGTCATTCCCCTGTAATTCCGGGCCTGCCGACGCAGTCGTGGCGGGCCGCCTCACATTCATCATCGCCGATCCGGACCACAATACAAGAACATATTACTGCCACTGGTCTAACCAGTTGTGCGCCAAGTCTGGGCGCGCCACGTTATGCCCCGCTCTCTGCCTGCCGTAATGCGGTATCGACAAGAGCCCTGGCGGCCCACTCGGCAACAGACTGCGCGCCTTCCGAGGTCAGGCCCCATATATCCTTCAATACGATCAGCACCTCGACGCCGAAGACAAGCGAAAGCGCCTGTGCAAGGCGTTCCCGGGATTCGGGCGGCACAGTGCCCTGCAGGGGGGCCGTGACGCTCTTCAGCAGGTCGACCCGGTGGCCGCGCTTGAACAGCGGCTCGTTGCCGAGCGTGCCCGCCTGGCGCTGCGCCCACTGGTCCAGCGAAAGTTTCAGCGCCGCCTTGAAGGTGGCCTCGAACTCATCGATGCGCGGCATTGCAGTCGCCAAGAGGTCGGCAACGCGAGTGCGTGCGTCCGGACTATCCGATGACCAACTGAGTATCGGCCCCAGAGCCTCATCCACCACGGCATGCACGAGCACGGCCTGGCTCGGAAAGTAACGGTAGGCCGTCGCACGCGAGACTTCGGCTGCCTCGGCGACTTCACTTACCGACGGCGTGATGCCGGACTGCATGAGCCGCGTAGCCGTTTCGAGCATCAGTTTTCGCGTTCGGGCACGCGGGCCTCGCTCGGTCCTGGCTGTTTCGTTCTGTTGACGTGAGACATCCATGTCTTTATGATACGCACGTCTCACAAATTTGCAAGGGCCCGTCGCTTTGTCCCAACGTGAGATATGCCGGGAGGAAATCCACCCGGTCTCGGAGGGGAAATGAAGCAGATCTACGTGGTCGGCACGGCCGACACGAAGGGCGAGGAGCTTGCCTATCTTGCCGCTTGCATCGAAGCGGCGGGCGGCGGTGTTGTCCGCGTTGACGTCGGCATAGGCGAGCCTGCGACCGCCGTCGATGTGAAGGCCGACGCAGTGGCGGCGTGCCATCCGGACGGGGCTGGAGCCGTTCTTGCCAGCGGGGACCGCGGAAGTGCGGTCGCGGCGATGGGCATTGCTTTCGCGCGCTTCCTTGTGGAGCGCCAGGACATCGCCGGCGTCATCGGTATAGGTGGAGGCGGAGGCACTTCGATCATTACCGCAGGCATGCGCCAATTGCCGCTCGGTCTGCCAAAGATCATGGTCTCGACGCTCGCATCCGGCGATGTGGCTCCCTTTGTCGATGTTTCAGACATCGTGATGATGCCTTCGGTCACGGACATGGCGGGCCTGAACCGGCTGAGCCGCGTCATCCTTCACAACGCCGCTCAGGCGATCACCGCCATGACCCACCGCCCGGCTGAGGTGACTGCATCCAAACCGGCCCTCGGGCTTACCATGTTCGGCGTTACCACACCTGCCGTATCGGCCATGGTCGAGCGCCTCCGAGCAGATTATGATTGCCTGGTCTTCCACGCCACAGGCACGGGCGGGCGGGCGATGGAGAAGCTTGCCGACAGCGAGCTCATCTCTGGCGTGCTCGACATCACGACGACCGAGGTCTGCGACCTGCTTTTCGGCGGCGTCCTGCCGGCCACCTCGGACCGTTTCGGCGCCATTGCTCGCAAAGGCTTGCCCTATATCGGTTCGGTTGGTGCGCTCGACATGGTGAACTTCTGGGCGCCGGCGACCGTTCCGGAGCGTTATTCCGGTCGGCTGTTTTACCAGCACAACCCGAACGTCACCTTGATGCGCACGACGCTGGCCGAATGCGCGCAGATTGGTCGCTGGATCGGCGACAAGCTCAATCTCTGCCACGGCCCCCTACGCTTCCTCATTCCCGAAAAGGGTGTTTCGGCCCTCGACATCGAAGGCGGTGCGTTCTTCGATCCGCAAGCCGACGCCGCGCTTTTCGCCGCGCTCGAGGCGACGGTGAAGCCGACGGCGTCGCGACGTATTATTCGCCTGCCGCTCCATATCAACGACCCAGATTTCGCCGAGGCCGCCGTCGCGGCCTATCGTGACATCGCCAACCCCTGAGAGACAAATCGATGCCAGTCATACCGCGCAACACCATCCTCGAAAAATTTCACGGCATGATCGCAGCCGGCGTGCCGATCGTCGGGGGCGGGGCCGGCACGGGCATCTCCGCCAAGGCCGAGGAGGCAGGCGGCATCGATCTCATCATTATCTACAATTCCGGGCGCTACCGCATGGCGGGGCGCGGTTCGGCCGCCGGACTGCTCGCCTATGGCAATGCCAACGAGATCGTCAAGGACATGGCGCTCGAAGTGTTGCCGGTCGTGAAAAAGACCCCGGTACTCGCCGGCGTCAATGGCACGGACCCCTTCGTGCTGATGCCGCGCTTCCTCGCCGACCTCAAGGCAATGGGCTTTTCCGGCGTACAGAACTTCCCCACAATCGGTCTCTTCGACGGCCGGATGCGGCAGAGTTTCGAGGAGACAGGCATGAGCTACAATCTGGAGGTCGAGATGATCGCCACCGCCCACGGGCTCGACCTGCTGACGACACCCTATGTCTTCAACGAGAGCGAGGCTGTCGCCATGACGGTCGCCGGCGCCGACATCATTGTGGCGCATATGGGCGTGACAACCGGCGGCACGATCGGGGCCACCTCCGGCAAGTCGCTCGATGACTGCATCGATGAGATCACCGCGATCGCCAAGGCAGCGCGTTCCGTGCGCGACGATGTCATTGTGCTCTGCCATGGCGGGCCGATCTCGATGCCGGAGGATGCGCGCTACGTTCTCGAGCGTTGCCCTGGCTGCCACGGCTTTTATGGCGCAAGCTCGATGGAGCGCCTGCCGGCAGAGGCGGCAATTCGTAAGCAGACGGAAGATTTCAAGGCGCTCGCCATCGGCGCGGTCGTCTGAGCAAGGACGTGGAGGAGCCGTTTCATGGTAAAGGACAAGTACTTCATCTATCCTAAGGATGTGAGCGCCTTCGGCTTCGACTGGGGCAAGCTGTCGCTGACCGTGGCGCCCGAGGTCAACGGCGCCAGTCGCTTTTCGGGCGGTGTCGTCGAACTGCCAAGCGGCGAAGGCCATTCCCGCCACAATCATCCTGGCGCGGAGGAAATCATTTTTGTGATTTCCGGCGAGGGCGAGCAAATGGTCGAGGACGAGACGGGTAATCCGATCACGAGGAAGGTCGCCAGCGGCTGCACGATCTATGTTCCCGAAAGTCGCTTCCATTCGACGAAGAACACTGGCGGCGGGCCAATGCTCCTCTTCGTGGTCTACTCACCGGCGGGGCCGGAGCTTGCGCTTCGCGACTTGCCGGACTTCCGCCTGCTGCCGCCGGGCTTTTGAGGCGTCGCATCCATTTTCTGGGAGGAAAGACAATGAACGACAATGCAGGGCAAACAAGGCAGGCCGCCGTGACGCCGTTCGATACGGCCAAGCTCGACCGTCTCATGGAGGTAGCCGGTATCGACGTCATCGTCGCCACCTCCAAACACAACACGCAATATCTCATGGGCGGCTACAAGTTCATCTTCTTCGCGGCCATGGATGCGATCGGGCATAGCCGGTATCTGCCGATGGTGATTTATGAGAAAGGCGCGCCCGATCACTCCGCCTATGTGGGCAACCGCATGGAGGGCGCAGAACACCAGAATAATCCGTTCTGGACGCCTGCCGTGCATACGGCGAGCTGGGGCACGCAGGATGCCGCCGGGCTCGCCGTCGAGCACCTGAAGAAAATCGGCAAGACCGGTGGGCGCATTGGCATCGAGCCAGCCTTCCTGCCATCCGACGCCCGCGACCTGCTTGCCGATCGGCTGGATGGCGCCCGATTTGTCGATGCCACGCATGTGTTGGAGCGGTTAAGGGCGGTCAAGACGCCAGATGAACTGGCAAAGCTGAGACGCGCCTCCGAACTGATCACCGACTCGATGCTGGCGACGGTCGCGGCGGCCCGCGCCGGTTCGACGAAGATGGAGATCATCGAGCAGCTGCGCCGGGAGGAAACGAACCGCGGCCTGCACTTCGAATATTGCCTGCTGACGCTCGGCTCCAGCCACAACCGCGCGGGCTCGCCGCAAGCTTGGGTCGAGGGTGAGATCCTGTCGATCGATTCCGGCGGCAACTATCACGGATATATCGGTGACCTGTGCCGCATGGGTGTGCTCGGCGAGCCGGATGCGGAGCTGGAGGATCTTCTGGCCGAAGTCGAATGCATCCAGCAAGCGGCCTTCGCCAATGTCAGGGCAGGGGCTGCGGGCAGGGAGATGATCGTGGCAGCGGAGGCCGAGCTCAAGGCCTCGCCGTCAGCGGCCTTCACCGACTTTTTCTGCCATGGCATGGGCCTCATCGCCCACGAAGCGCCATTCCTCATGACGAACCACCCCGTCACCTATGATGGCATCGATGCCGACAAGCCGCTGGAAGCCGGGAGCGTGATCTCGGTCGAGACGACGATGCTTCACCCAAAGCGCGGATTCATCAAGTTGGAGGATACGCTCGCCATCACCGATGGCGGCTATGAAATGTTCGGCGAGCGTGGCCGCGGCTGGAACCGCGGCGGAGCGTGATTGCTGGCCCAACCGCAAACAAGGCCCGGCAGATGTCACCTGCCGGGCCTTCTGTTATTTGGTCCGTCGTCTCAGGTGTGGTGAATCTCCGTTCCCAGCACCTTCAGGCATTCGCGGATAAAGGCGGCGAGCGCCGTCCAGCCCTTGGCTGAAACCATCGTGCCATCGACATAGGCTTCGGTTGGCGAGAGGTCGATATAGGTCCCGCCCGCCAGGGTGACTTCGGGTTCGCAGGCCCCAAGTGCACCCACCTTCTTGCCGCGAACGACACCGTCGACCGCGATCAGGATCTGAACCCCGTGGCAGATGGTGAAGATCGGCTTCTTCTGCTCGTGGAAATGACGCACCATTGCCTGCACCCGCTTGTCGGTGCGGATATATTCCGGTCCGCGCCCGCCGGCGCAGTAGACGGCATGATACTGGTCGAGCTGGTTCTCGGCCTCGGAAAACGTCTTGTTGATGGTGACGTTGTGCCCGAGTTTTTCGGTGTAGGTCTGGTCTCCCTCGAAATCGTGCAGCGACGTCCTGAGGATGTCGCCGGCCTTCTTGTCCGGGCACACGACGTGCACCGTGTGGCCGACCGCCTCCATCGCCTGCTGATAGACGAAGATTTCGTACTCCTCGGTGAAATCGCCGGTGAGCATCAGGATTTTCTTGCCTGGCATGGGTTCTCCTCCTCGTTGTCAGGTCGGGCAGGCTCGTCCTTGCCCGGCGCGGTTGCTCAGACTTCGTCGAATGCCGGCAACAGCCGGTCGCGCGAATGTTCGATATGAATGCGCATTGCGTTCGCAGCCGCGCCCGGGTCGCGCGCCGCAAAGGCATCGAGCAGCGTCTGATGCTCGGCGAGCGCCTCCTCGGTGACGCGGCGATGAAACATCAGGCGGAAGATATGGAAATGCGTGTGCTGGAATGTCAGCATCTCGCGGATCAACTCGTTGCCGGCAAATTCCATGATCCGGTCGTGAAAGATGGCGTCCTGGCGCGCGAAGGCCGAATAGTTCGCTCGTTCGTCCCTGTTGTCGCTGCGTGTCATCACGCCCGCGGCCTCGGTGAGAATGGCCAGCTTTTCGTCGTTCATCGCCTCGGCTGCCTTCGCAGCGCCGGCAGGTTCCAACAGCAGACGCAGTTCATAGAGCTCGTCGAAACGGTGGCGCGTGATCTGCGGCGCGGCACGATAGCCAACGAGATGCTGCTTGACGACGAGGCCTTCGCCTTCAAGCCGCCCGAGGGCTTCACGGATCGGCGTATGGGAGACGTTGAACTCCTTGACCAGGTTGTCGACCGTGATGCGCGTCCCCGGCGCAATCTTCAACGACATGAGCTGGTTGAAAATTGCCTCGTAGACGTCGCCCGCCAGGCTGTTGGCGCGCGGTATCTGGGTTGTGCCCGTTGAGGGTTCCTTCGGTCTCGTCGAAATCATCCGCTGCCTTGCCTCTTGACAGGTCCAATCGCTAGCACGATGCTGCGGCTAAGACAATCCTATATCCTATACGATTTAATATAGGGAGGAAAAATCATGCGTCTATCCGAAGCGGCAGCGCTTGCGCTTGCCACCCGACTGCTCGAAGAGCATGGCGCACCGCGTGACCATGCGGCCCTGCAGGCTCGCGTCCTGGTGACGGCGGAGATGAAGGGGCACCCGTCGCATGGCCTGTACCGGCTTCCGCGGCTGGTCGAACGGATCGAGGCCGGGGTCATTGACCCGCAGACGAAAGGCACACAGCGCTGGCGCGCGGATGCGGTGCTGGAGGTGGAGGGGGCGTCGGGACTTGGCCCCGTCGTCGCCATGGCCGCGATCGAGCGGCTATCGCCTCACATTGCGGATCTTGGCATCGGCCTTGTCGCCGTGCGCAACGCCAACCATCTCGGCATGCTCGCGCATTATGTGGAGGCCATCGCCGCAATGGGTTTCGTCGGCATCGCGCTCTCGTCGAGCGAGGCGCTGGTCCATCCCTTCGGCGGTACCCGGGCCATGCTCGGCACCAATCCCATCGCTATCGCCGTGCCGACGGCCGAGGAACCGCTCGTGCTCGACCTGGCCACCAGCCTCGTGCCGATGGGCAGCATCCATCATCACGCGGCGACCGGCAGGCCCATTCCCGAGGGATGGGCGCGCGATGCGGCCGGTAACCCGACGACCGATCCGGGGCGTGCGAAGGCCGGCGCGACTGCGCCCTTCGGCGACGCGAAGGGTTACGGGCTCGGCATCGCCATGGAGCTGCTGGTGGCAGCTCTTGCCGGCTCGGCGCTCGCGCCGGATGCGCGCGGCACGCTCGACAGCCAGTCGCCATGCAACAAGGGCGACGTCTTCATCTTGATCGAGCCCAGTCTGGCGCCGGGACTGCCGGCGCGACTGTCGACCTATCTCGATGCCGTGCGCGCTTCACCACCCGCCAGCGCCGGCAAACCGGTTCTCGTCCCGGGCGACCGTGCCCGCCGGCGGCGAGCGGCGGCAAGCCGCAACGGGTTCGAGATCGACCAGCGCCTGTGGGAAGACCTCAACGCGCTTTCGCACCCCCGCATTCTGGCCTTCGAGGGACAAAGATCATGAGCCTGTTTGCCGCCTTGAGGCTGCCGCGGGAAATTCTGTTTGGCGTCGGCCAGCGCCATGCGCTCGCGAGCGTCGCCAGCAGAACCGGCCGGCGCGCACTCGTCTGCACGGATGCGCGTTTTTCCGCAACACCGGTCTTCGCGGAAATGATCGCCGCGCTTGAAGCAGCCGGCATTGTCGTGCTGGTTCATGACCAGACGCTGCCGGACGTGCCGCAAGAAACTGTCGCGGTTTGCGTTGAGGCCGCGCGCGGCTTTGAGCCCGATATGGTGATCGGCATCGGTGGCGGCAGCTGCCTCGACATGGCGAAATGCGCTTCGCTCCTGCTCGCGCACGGCGGCGCGCTCGCCGATTACTACGGTGAGTTCAAGGTGCCGGCGCCCGTCCTGCCGGTCATCGCCGTGCCGACGACGGCAGGCACAGGCTCAGAGGCGACGCCGGTCGCGGTTGTTTCCGATCCTGACCGTACCCTGAAGGTTGGCATTTCCAGCCCTTATCTCATCGCCACAACGGCGATCTGCGACCCGGAACTGACCTTGTCCTGCCCGCCCGGGCTCACGGCGATTGCCGGTGCGGATGCGTTGACGCATGCCATCGAAGCCTTCACGGCCATGCGCCGCCCCGGCGATCCTGAACTCGCGCAGCAGCATGTCTTCATCGGCAAGAGCGATCTCTCCGACCAGTTCGCGCTGCATGCCATCCGGCTCCTCAGCCGGAGCCTGGAAAAGGCCTTCGTCGACGGCTCCGACATCGATGCGCGCGCCGATGTGATGATGGGTGCGCTCGCAGCCGGCTGCGCCTTCGGAACGGCGGGTACCGCTGCGGCCCATGCGGTGCAATATCCGGTCGGTGCCTTGACCCATACGCCGCACGGCCTCGGGGTTGCGACCATGCTGCCCTATGTGATGACATATAATCGCCGCGTCGCGGGCGCGGACATCGCCATTGTCGGTAGGGCGCTCGGCCTCGATCCGACCGGAGTGGAGGACGACGAGACGCTTGCCGATGCCGCGATCGGCGAGGTGAGCCGCCTCTTCGCCGCGATCGGCATCTCGCCGACGCTTGCCGGGCTCGGCCTTCCGGAAGACCGGATCGACTGGGCCGCAGAGCAGGCGCTCGGCATCGGCCGGCTGATCAAGAATAACCCCCGCTCCTTCGATGCGGCCGCCATGCGCGGCCTGGTGCGCGCCGCCTATGACGGCGACCTGGCCGCTTCCGCCCTCTGACCTGGGAAACCATCATGAACGTCAACCAGCATTCTTCGCATCCAGACCACGATCCCTTCGAGCTCGGCGCGTTCTCCCGCGGCCTCTATATTGGCGGCGCCTGGCGGCCTGCGGCGGGCGAGGGTCGGATCGAGGTGATCGACCCCTCGACCGAGGCGGTCATTGCTGCCGTGCCGGATGCGACCCTTGCGGATGCGGCAGCGGCCGTGGAGGCCGCCGCAAGCGCCGCGGAAAGCTGGCGCGAGACGCCGCCTAGAAAGCGTTCCGAGATCCTGCGCCGCTGCTTCGAACTTATGGTGGAGCGCTCCGAAACGCTTGCCCGGCTCATTTCGCTCGAGAACGGGAAGGCGTTGCGCGACGCGCGCGCCGAGGTGGCCTATGCGGCGGACTTCTTTCGTTGGAACGCCGAGGAGGCGGTGCGGATCTCTGGTGAGTTCGGCCTTGCCCCGGCCGGCGGAAACCGCATCGTCGTCGATTACCAGCCTATCGGCATCTGCGTTCTCATCACACCGTGGAATTTCCCGGCCGCGATGGCGACCCGCAAGATCGCGCCTGCCCTTGCGGCAGGCTGCACCGTCATCTTGAAGCCGGCGAGCGAGACGCCGCTGACGGCCTATGCACTTGCGGCTCTCTACGAGGAGGCTGGCGTGCCGCCGGGCGTCGTGAACGTGATGACAACATCGACGCCAGGCCCCGTCATCGCCGCCATGCTGGCCGACCCGCGGGTGCGAAAACTCTCCTTCACAGGCTCGACCGGCGTCGGCCGCATGCTTCTGGCGGAAGCGGCGAAAAATGTCATCTCCTGTTCCATGGAACTCGGGGGCAACGCCCCGTTCGTTGTTTTCGACGATGCGGACATTGACGCGGCGATCGAGGGTCTGATGGTCGCGAAAATGCGCAATGCGGGTGAGGCCTGCACGGCGGCAAACCGCATTTATATCCAGTACGGTATCCACGATGCCTTCGCCGAAAAATTTACCCAACGCATGGCCGCCCTCAACGTAGGCTCGGGTGTGGATGCGGATACGGAATGCGGTCCGATGATCACGCGCAAGGCGGTGGAGAAGATCGAGCGCCTTGTTGAGGACGCCATTTCGCGGGGAGCGCGTGTCCTCTGCGGCGGACGATCATTGGCAGGCCGCGGCTTTTTTTATCGGCCGACGGTGCTTGTCGATGTTTCCCCGGCCTCCGATATGGGCTGCGAGGAGATTTTCGGTCCCGTCGCGCCGCTCTACCGTTTCGAGAGCGAGGCAGAAGTCATCGCTGCCGCCAACGATACGGAATATGGCCTCGCCGCCTACATCTATACCCGCGACATTGGCCGCGGCATGCGCGTCGCCTCCAAGATCGAGGCCGGCATGATCGCGCTCAATCGTGGACTGGTCTCCGATCCCGCCGCTCCCTTTGGCGGTGTGAAACAGAGCGGCCTTGGACGTGAAGGAGGGCAGCATCACGGTATCGCCGAGTTCATGGAAGCCAAGTACATTGCGACAAGTTTCTGAGGGAGGAACCTGTGGCCGCCGATCCGTTCCGCATTCGTGACCATGTCGCAGATTTCGACGCGATCGTTGACGATATCCGAGCTCGCAGCCTTGCAACGCGGCGCACTGTCGCCATGGAGGCCAACATCGCCTACGGGGATAGGCCTGGCGAGACGCTCGATATCTTCCTGCCAAACAGCGCCGGCTCGGACATGCCGATCCACATGTTCATCCATGGCGGCTATTGGCGGATGTTTTCCAAGGAGGACTATTCCTGCGTCGCTGAAACGATCACCGGCGCCGGCGCGGTCGCAGCCATCGTCGATTATTCGTTGATGCCCACGGCGAGAATGGACGCCCTGGTTGGTCAGGTCCTGAAGGCCAAGGCTTTTCTGCTGGCGCATGCCGATCGTTTTGGCGCCACGTCAAAGCGGTTTTCCGTCAGCCACCACTCCGCCGGTGCACATCTTGCAACCTTTCTCTTTCATCGCTCAGCGCCTTCGGGGGTCGTCGCTGCTTTCCTGCTTGGCGGGCTATACGATCTGGAACCCCTGCAGACGTCTTTCCTGCGGGACGAGATCGCGCTGAGCGACGAGGAGGTGCGACGGTTTACGCCCATGCGTCATGAGCACGATCCTGCAACGCGTGTCGCCATCATGACCGGCGAACAGGAAACTGGTCCGTTCAAAATTCAGGCAAATGCCTTCAGGGGCATTCTTGCCGCCCAAGGGCTTGACGTGCGGGCATCGCAGGTCGCAGACGGCAATCACATGAGCACGGTGCGCGATCTCGCTGTCCTCGGCACGCCTGTGGCGGCAGCATTGCGCGCCTTGATTGCCAATAATGCCAGTGAGGAACCGAAGCGACACACCTTCCCTTGACCGCCGGTTTTTCGTGATCGTGGCGATCGAAGCGCGACGCATCGGCTCCTATGGCCGGTACCAAAGTCGTGCCGATCCGCGTCGTCGAACGCTGCGCAAAGGCCGACCGTGTCCTAAAAATCGGCCACTTTGCCCCAGGCGGATCCACCGAAGCGGTCGGGGTGGTAGGGTCTCGGATCAACGATCGGCTCATCGCCGGTGACGATATCGGCAATCAGATGACCGGCGCCCGGCCCGATGCCGAAGCCGTGGCCGCTGAAGCCTGCAGCAAGGATGAAACCGGGCAAGGTGGCGATCTCGCCGATCCCCGGCACGCCGTCCGGCGTGCTGTCGATATAGCCTGCCCAGGCCGCGCTGATGGCGGTTTTCTTCAAGGCGGGCAGAAGCTCGAGTGCCCGCGAATGCGTAAGCGCAATGGTAGCCTCGTCGACAGTCGGGTCGAGGATGCGCATGCGCTCCATTGGCGTCGGCCTGTCGAGCCGCCAGCGGGCCAGAGACTCGTGGCCGGAGCGAAAGCCCTCCAGCCCGCCTGGTGCGAGACTGCGCCAGCGCCGGGCGAACATCGGCAGGAATTGCCGCGCGAAGCGGAACTGCTGTGGCGTCGGATCGACACGGGCGCGGCCGCTGATCGCGAGCGTGTGACCACCATCGCGGCGCCGCGTTACCGAAACGGCTGATGTATGCAGCGCATCCGGCAGGCTGCTTGGGCCTGGAGATACGGAGAGGATCGAGGAGCGTATCGAGGCTTGCGGAAATCGAATGCCGAGCTGACGACAGAAGGAGGAGGCCCAGGCACCACCGGCGAGGACAGCGATCTTTGTCCGGATCGTGCCATGCTCGGTGACGACGCCCGAGAGCCTGCCGCCTTCGACGTCGAGGCCGCGGGCTGCACAGGACTGATGCACCGTGCCGCCGAGTTTCAGGATCGCACGGGCGACCGCCGGCGCAGCGCTCGCCGGATCGGCGGTGCCGTCGGTCGGCGAAAACACCCCGCCTTTCCATGAAGAGCCGGTGGCACGCCCGCGTTCGGTCGCCTCGGCGCTGCTTAGCATATGTGTCGTGACACCGACCGAGCGGGCGAAATCGCGCCAGCGGGCCCAACCGGACAGTTCCTCGTCGCTGTTGCTGAGATAGAAAAGACCGCAACGACGGAACCCGGTATCCTCCCCGGTCTCAGTGGCGAAGCGCTCCCAAAGGTCGAGGCTCTTCGTCGACATCGGCAGTTCGCGGGCGTCGCGGTTCTGCTGGCGGCACCAGCCCCAGTTGCGGCTCGATTGTTCGGCGCCGATCAGACCCTTCTCGACGAGGGCCACCTTCAATCCGCGCCGGGCGAGATAATAGGCCGTGAAAACGCCGACGATGCCGCCGCCGATGACCACGACATCAGCGGTGGAAGGCAGTTCCGGCGTGGTGTCGACGCGATTGAGCGGTGCGGGCATGGGAGAGTCTCCGTTTTAAGCGTAGTGTAGCGGATCCGACGCCACGGCTTTGCCGGAGATCGGTTGGTGGCAGCAGAAGATTCCGTGTCGGGAGCATGCCAGCAGTCGTTTGTGCTTCGGCCTGTCCTGCAACGCGATCGACAGGCCAACGTCATGTGTTAAGGTTGGTGCCGGCAAGCAGCAGCATAATCTGCTGCGTGATTGGCGATCTCGAGCAAATGAGGGCGTGTGAGATGAAACTCGACCGGATCGACGTAAAAATTCTCTACGAACTGCAGAAGAACGGCCGCGTCACCAATGTGGAACTCGCCGAACTGGTCAATCTTTCGCCAAGCCCCTGCCTGATGCGGGTGAAGAAGCTGCAGTCGGAGGGATATATCGAAGGTTATTCGGCTCAGATCAACGTCAGCAAACTGGGGCAGACGCTGACCGTGTTCACCGAGATCACCCTGAAAAACCACCGGCAGATCGACTTCGCCCGCTTCCTGGCGGCGATCGAGAAGGTCGACCAGGTGATCGAATGCCACCTGGTTTCGGGCGGCTACGATTATATGCTGAAATTCGTCACTGCCGGGATAGACGAATACCAGACGATCATGGAGCGGCTGACCGACCTGGACGTCGGCATCGACAAATATTTCAGCTTCGTTGTCCTGAAATCGCCGATTATCAAGGCTCACATGCCGCTCACCACCTTATTTCCGCATTAGAGCCTTTCAGCAAAACTGCGCAGTTTTTGCGTCACTCATCAGTCCTGCGCGGATACAGGTTCTCGCTGTCGCAGGTTGTTCTCCCCATAAGGATAAGCTTCTACTGGTTGGAAGGACTTGCGACAAAATTTCGGCCTTACCTTCCAAAGCCATGTTCGCTGCCACTTGCTGGGCTCCTGCCGCGGAGTCGAGGCTTTCCAGCACGACCTGACCCGGTGGGCGCTTGATCTGGCAAGCGCCCAACTCTTGGTTTCGAGGAGGGCAGAGCAGTTTGCTGCCTAATTTCTTGAAGCAAATCCGACCTGAGAAATTTTGCAGTAGAATCGGCGCTCAATGCCGGCAGTAGGCCCGCACCAGTTCCGGATCCTGCTGGAGCCCGTCGAGCCAGGCCGGATCGAGCGTCGGCACCGACGAGAAGAGCAGTTGCGAATAGGGGTGTTGCGGTGCCTTCACCGTCAGGGATGTGATTTCCTCGACCTTGCGGCCGCCATACATCACGACGATCTCGTCGCAGATCGCCTCCACCACCGAGAGGTCGTGGCTGATGAAGATGTAGGAGAGGCCGAGTTCGCGCTGCAATTCCTTGAGCAGGTCGATGACCGCGGCGGCGACCACCGTGTCGAGCGCCGAGGTGATCTCATCGCAGAGGATCAGCTTCGGATCGGCGGCGAGTGCCCGGGCGAAGTTGACGCGCTGCTTCTGCCCGCCCGAGAGTTCGCCCGGCCGGCGATGGCGCAGGTTGCGGGGCAGACGTACCATGTCGAGCAGCTGATCGATCCGGGCGTTCCGCGCCTTTCGATCCATGCGGTGGTAAAAGACCAAAGGTCTGTCGAGGATGTCCTCTACCGATTTTGCCGGGTTGAGTGCGGTATCGGCATATTGGAAGACGATCTGCATCTCGCGCAACTCATCACGCGAGCGCTCGCGCGCGTTGCGATGCAGTTCCGTGCCGTCGAAGACGATCTTGCCGACCGCCGCCGGCAGGATGCCGGCGATTGTGCGGGCGAGCGTCGACTTGCCGCAACCGGATTCGCCGATAATACCGAGATTGCGGCCTCTTTCCACCTTCAGGCTCACATGCTCGACCGCGCGAACGAGCGGCAGGCCATCGGCCTGGCGCTGCCCATAGCCCGCGACAAGACCTTCGATGCTCAGCAGGGGAGCCGTCGCGGGTTCGGCGGGGCCAGTTGCGCCACGCGGTTTCGGTTCGAAGGCTGCGAGCAGCTCCCTGGTATAGGGATGCTTGGCATTGTTGAGGATTTCGTCTGTGGTGCCAGTTTCCTGGGTCTCTCCGCCTTTCAAGACCACGATGCGGTCGGCGATCTGGGCGACGACGGCAAGGTCGTGCGAGACATAAACGCCAGCGATGCCGCCCTTTTTCATGACCGATTTGAAAGCGCGCAGCACTTCGATCTGGGTCGTGACGTCGAGCGCCGTCGTCGGCTCGTCGAAGATGACGAGGGTCGGGTCGCCGATCAGCGCCATGGCGGCCGCCAGACGTTGCAGCTGGCCGCCGGAAACCTGGTGCGGATAACGGTTGCCGATCGTCTCGGGCTCCGGCAGGGACAGCGCCCGGAAGAGCTCGACGGCCCGGGCCCGCGCATCATCAGGCGACATCAGCTGGTGAATACGCGTGACTTCGATCACTTGGTCCATGATCGATGTGGCCGGGTTGAACGCGGCAGCCGCCGATTGCGGGACATAGGCGACTTCGGTGCCGCGCACCTTGGCGCGCTGCTTCTCGCTGAGCGTGACCATGTCCTTGCCGCCGACCGAAACGCTGCCGCCGGAGATACGACAGCCCGCACGGGTATGGCCCATCAGGGTCAGGGCGATGGTTGTCTTGCCCGAGCCGCTCTCGCCGATCAGCGCAACGATCTCGCCCTCGGCAACATCGAGGCTGACACCCTTGATGATTTCGACGCGTCGGCCGGAATCGGTGGTGGCCTCGACCTTCAGGTCACGGATTTCGATGAAATTGCTCATGACGTGCTCCGGTCGCGAATTTTCTGCGGCAGGTTGTCGATCAGCAGGTTGACGCTGATCGTCAGGCTGGCGATGGCAAGCGAGGGAAACATCACCGCCGGCGCACCGAATGGCAGGCCGCCGATGTTCTCACGTACGAGCGCACCCCAATCGGCATAGGGCGGCTGGACGCCAAGGCCGAGGAAGGAAAGCCCGGAGAGCAGCAGAACGATGAAGACGAAGCGGATGCCGAGATCGGCAAGCACCGGCCCGACGATGTTGGGCAGGATTTCCGAGCGAATGAGATAGAGGGTGCTTTCGCCGCGGATGCGCGCGACCGTGATAAAATCCATCGCATTGATGTTGACGGCGAGCGCCCGGGCGAAGCGATAAGCGCCTGGGATGTAGATCACCGACAGCGTCATGATCAGCACCGGGACCGACGAGCCGACGGCAGCGACGACCACCAGGCCGAACAACTTGCTCGGGATGGAGTTGAGGGCGTCGAGGAAGCGGCTGAGGATCGTGTCCAGCCAGCCGCCGGCGACCGCTGCGATCATGCCGAGCACGACGCCGCTGAAGCAGGCGATCGTTACCGCAGCGAGCGAGATACCGACTGTATAGCGCGCGCCCATCAGAATCCGCGAGAGCATGTCGCGGCCGAGATAATCGGAGCCGAGCCAGAGTTCCCGACTCATCGGGCCGAAATAGTCGAGATCGATAATCTCGCCGACGGGGTAGGGGATGACCCATGGCGCGAAGATCGCAACGAGCGCCCATGAGAGGATCACAGTGAAGCCAATCGCGCCGACGATGTTGAAGCGATAGCCAAACCGGGTTCCGGACAGCCGGCCGGAGGTGGTTTCGGAACTGGTCATGGTCATCGGAGCCTCGGATTGGAAAGGATGGCGATGATATCGGCGATGGTGATCAGGAGCAGATAACCCAGGCAGAAAATCATCGCGCAGCTCTGGATCAGCGGCAGGTCGCGGGTGGCGACGGCATCCAGCATCAGCTTGGCGATACCGGGATAGTTGAAAATGGTCTCGACGATGATGACGCCTCCAAGCAAATAGGACAGCGAAAGCGCAACGGCATTGACGATCGGGCCGAGCGCATTCGGCAGTGCATGGCGAAAAACGATGCGCGGGCGGGAAGCGCCCTTGAGCAATGCCATCTCGACATAGGGTGTGTTGAGCGTCTCGATTACAGCCGCGCGCGTCATGCGGATCATCTGGGCCGAGACGACGAAGGTGAGGGTGATCACCGGCATGGCATAGACGCGCAACAGATCGGTCAGACTGTGGACCTCATTGGCGAAAGACAGCGCCGGCAGCCATTTCAGATAGACGGCGAAGATGAGCGCGGCGGAGGTCGCGACCATGAACTCCGGCACGGAGATGACGCCGATGGTGATCACGGTGACGATCCGGTCGTAAAGGGTGCCGCGCAGCATCGCCGCGGTGATCCCGAGCGTCAGCGCAATCGGCACGGAGAACAGCGCGGTGACGCCGGCAAGTTTCAGCGTATTGACGAAGCGGCCCGCAATGAGAGCGGCGACCGGCATTTCGTTGGCATAGGACGTGCCGAGATCGCCCTGCAGCAATCCGACGATCCAGCGCAGGAAACGAAAGAGCGCTGGTTCGTCGAGATGCATGGCCTTGCGCAGGCCTTCGACGGCTTCCGGCGTGGCGGCTTGGCCGAGCAGGATCGTCGCCGTATCTCCCGGCAACAGCGTTGTCGCGAAGAAGACGGCGAAGGAGACGATCACCAGGGTGATCACGGCGACGAACAATCTGCTCAGTACAAGGGATAAGACCTGGCGGTTCACGGGCGTCTTCCCTTTGCGTTCGAGTTAAGTTCCATCAATGCAGATGGAGGAACTGGGGCGCGGCTGCAGCCCCAGTCTCCTTTGCCGTATCAGGCTTCAAGCCAGACATATTCCGCAAAAGCATATCCCATCTGGCCGCCAAGCGGGTTGGCTTCCAGGCCCTTGAGCTTGGCTGTCGTGGCATCGACGTTCGAGATATAGGCCGGAATGATAGTGCCGGCTTCCTGGGCGACCATGCCCTGCATCTCGTTATAGATCGTCTTGCGCTTGTGTTGATCGAGAGAGCCGCGCGCCTCGATCAGCATCTTGTCGAACTTCTCCGACTTGTACTGGCTTTCGTTCCACGGAGCGTCCGAGGTGTAGAGCAGGGAGAAGAGGATATCAGGGGTCGGACGCGGGTTGATATTGCCGAAGTGGATCGGCGCCTTGAGCCAGTAATTGTCCCAGTAACCGTCGGAAGGTACCCGCTGGACGTCGAGCTTCATGCCGATTTCGGCGCCGGCCGCCTGGATGATCATGGCCACGTCGATCGAGGAAGCCGCCGCATCGGAGGCGATGATCGGGATGGATTGGCCAAGCACACCGGCCTTGTCGAAGTGGAACTTCGCCTTGTCGGGATCGAAGGCCCGCGCTTTCAGCTCTGCGTCATGATAGAAATTCGCAGGCGAAACGGGTTGGTCGTTGCCAACTTCGCCGAGACCGCGCAGCGCCGCTTTGACGATCTGTTCGCGGTTGACGAGATACTTCATGCCCTCGACGAAATCCCGCTTGTTGCCGGGCTCCATATCCAGTCGCATGTTGAGATTGGTGTAGTTGCCGGAGGTGGTCTTCGACAAGGTGAAGCCGTCGCCCTGGGTCTCGACGAGGCGCATCGAGCGCGGATTGATCGAGGCTGCGAGGTGGATGTCGCCCGAAAGCAGCGCGTTAACGCGGGCATTGTCGTCGCTGATGGCGAAATATTCGAAGGAATCGACGTTCGGGCCGGATTTCCAGTAATTCTTGTTCTTGATCCCGACCGAGCGAACGCCCGGCTCGAAGACTTCCTTGACGAACGCGCCGGTGCCGTTGGCCTTGGTGAAATCGGTCGTGCCGTCGGCGACGATCATGAAGTGATGCATCGACAGAATGGTCGGCAGGTCGGCATTCGGGCTGGCGAGCGTGATCTCGACGGTTTGTTTGTCGACCGCCTTGAAGCCGGTCATCTGGGCGGCGATCTTGGCGACCTTCGAGCCGACGGATGGGTCGAGATGGCGCTTCAGCGAGAAAACTACGTCATCGGCGGTCAGCGGCTTGCCGTCATGGAAAGTAACGCCGTTCTTCAGCTTGACCGTCCAGGTCTTCGCATCCTTGGACTCGATCGCGTCGGCAAGCTCCATCTGCGGCGTGCCTGATTTGTCGAGGAAGGTAAGGCGGTTATAGAAGGAGCAGCACCGGACATAGTCGGTGGAGAGCGACGCCTTGGCGGGGTCGAGCGTATCGGCCGTCGAGGACGACCAGCCGGCCGCCTTGAGCGTACCTCCGGAAACGGGCGTGGCGGCGAGCGCCTTGCCGGCGCGGCCAAGCACGAGCCCGCCGGCAGACAGCGCCACACCGCCCGCAAGCATCATATGCAGCAATTCGCGACGGGTGGCGCCACGGCGGATGGCGCTTTCGACCATGGCGTCGTCGGATCTGGTCCAATTGGTGATCTTGTCGTTCATCTCATTCCCCTTTTCTTGTGTGGCGGGCTGCCCGTTGCGGGCAGGCCCGATCTGCTTTCAAAGTCAGGCGCGGGCGGCAGCCACGGCATCGGCAAGGCCGGCCATGGAGGTGAAATGGTAATCGGGTTTGGTGAACTCGGCCGGTTCGATCGTGCCGCCGTAACCCTTCTCGGCATGTCGCCGCTCGATCCAGCAATTGGTCAGCCCGAGTTTCCGGGAAATCCCGATATCGTGGTACTGGCTCTGGGCGACATGCAGGATGTCGTCCTTCGAATGCCCTTGCGAGGCGACGTAGTCGAATACCTTCTCGAAGAAGGCGGGATCGGGTTTCTCAGTCCCGGTATCATCCGCGGTGAAGGCGGCATAAAAGGGATTGCCAAGCTCTTTCTCGAAGAAATCGAATGCCCAGCGGCGGGCATTGGTCATTGCAACAAGGCGGTAATGCCTAGCAAGACTGGCCAGCGCTGCGGCGCTGTCTGCAAAACCCTTCCAGCTCTTCGCCGAGTCCCGCAGCCGTTCGCCATATTTTTGCTCAGTGGGCAGGCCGAGCTTCGGCGCGATCGCGAGGTAGACGCGCGCAAGGTCGTCGGGAAAAAGATCGGCGTCTTCGGAGTAGCGGGCTGCCCGGTAGAGGCTAAGGGCCTGCTCACCGTCGATTTCAGTCCCCGCCTCGGTGGCAATCTCGGCAAGGCAGGCCTTGAGACCGCCCTCGAAGTCGATAAGCGTGCCGACGACGTCGAAGGTCATGTATTTGAATTCCGAAAGGCTCTTGCTCACGTGAATTCCCCAGTGTTCGGCTCCTGTCGGAGCGCGGCTTCTCGAAGAAGAAAATTCTGTTCCGCTGGCGGGGTCATTGTCCCGCTCTTGTATGGGAAGGCCGCATCTGCCGGGATCCAGGCCTTTCGTTGACTTCAGTTTGTCACCTGCACTGCGCCGGATTCGCCGAATAGACGTCACAAGGCGGCACAAAATACCGAATCTGACCGTTTCCCGATATTCTCAGGCCTGCAGCGCCCGACGCACATCCGGGTCCTCCAGCGTCTCGTCCAGCGTGATGCGGGTGCGCTCGACGATCGCGTCTATCTCCGTTTCGGTGCAGCAGAGCGGCGGCGCATAGCCGAGCACACCATTGCCGAACGCGCGGATGACGAGGCCGTTTTCCCAGGCGCGATCGAAGATGCGGCGGGCAGGTTCGGCGGATGCCGGCAACGGCGTCTTGTTCACCTTGTCGACCACGAGCTCGACGGCGGCCAGCATGCCGCGGCCGCGGACATCGCCGACGAGCGGATGATCCCTCAGCGACTCCAGTCCCCGCATCAGCCGCGCACCGGCCCTGACGCCATTTTCGAGAAGGCCATTTTCGTAAAGCCTCAGGACTTCGAGGCCGACCGCGGCGCTGACGGGATGGGCCGAATAGGTGTAGCCATGGCCGACGGCGGCAGCACCGGCGCCCTCGGCAATCGTTTCATAGACGTGATCGGCCATCAAGACAGCGCCCATGGGGACGTAGCCGGAGGTGAGGCCCTTGGCGGTCGTCATGAAATCGGGCACGATCTCATCCTCGGTGCAGGCAAAAAGCGGGCCGGTGCGGCCAAAGCCGGTGATCACCTCGTCCGCGACGAAAAGGATGTCGTGCGCGCGGCAGAATTCGCGCATGGCTTTCATCCAGCCTTTCGGCGGCACCAGAACGCCGCCCGAGCCCTGGATCGGCTCGACATAGAAGGCGGCAACGCGTTCCGGCCCGATCGCCTCGACCTTGCTTCTCAGCGCCGCAAGCGAGGCGTCGATGATTGCCTGCGGATTGTCGCCCACCGGGTTGCGATAGGCGTAGTGAGACGGAATCTTATGCTGCCAATCGAATGGAACGCCGAAGCCGGCATGGAAGGCAGGCAGCGCGGTCAGACCCGCGCCGACCGTCGAGGAACCATGATAGCCCTGTTCGACGGAGATGAACTGATCGCGCTGAGGCTGTCCACGGGCATGCCAATAGTAGCGGATGAAGCGGACCGTGCTGTCCACTGCATCGGAGCCGCCGAGCGTGAAATAGACATGGTTGAGATCGCCAGGAGCGCGGTCGGCGAGTTCGCCGGCAAGCCGGATCGCGGGCTCGGAGCCGAGGCCGAAATAGGCCGTCGCATAGGGAAGCTCGCGCATCTGCCGGGCCGCTGCCTCGACGATGCTCTCGTGGCCGTAACCGGCATTGACGCACCAGAGGCCGGCGAAGCCGTCGATCAGCTGCTTGCCAGAGGCGTCGGTGACCGTCGCGCCCTTGGCCGAGGCCAGCACGCGCACGCCGAGCTTTTCGTGGCCGCGGTAGGAGGCGACCGGATGGATGAGGTGAGCGCGATCGAGTTCGATGAGGGAATTGCTGTACATGGAGATCTCCGGATCAGCCGAGCGCCTGGCTGGCGAGGGCAAAGGTGGTGACGGCCGGGTCGGCAGCTTGGCGAACCAACGGCTTTTCCATCGTGATTCCGCCGCCGACATGAGCGAGCCCCTGTTCGGCGAGCCATGGGGAAAGCCCGGTCTCATCAGTGGTGTCGACCCTGAGGAACCGTCCGGACCGTCTGGCGATGAAATGTTCGATGAGTTTTCGGGCCTCGCCGAGGTTGGCGGCCACGACGGGTCCGATCACTTCGCCGCGGCCGAAGGGACGCAGGCACGCAAAGCCGGAAACGCGGCCATCGCGGCGAATGACGGCGAATGCGCCGATCCCGGCGAAATAAGAGAGCAGCCCTTCGCGATCGGCGCCGAAGGCACGGCGATCGAGTGCCGCGATAGCAGCGAGGTCGGCGTCGGTGGCGGCTTGCGTTTCCGCCGGCACGGCGATGTCTCCGGCAAGGCCCTGATGTTGCGCCACGGTTCCCGTCTCGTGGAAACCAAGCTTCTGGTAGAGCGGCAGGCCTGCCGTCGTCGCCACCAGCCTCAGCGGCCGGTCTCCGGCGGCCAGCAATGCGGCGTCCATGAGCTTGCGGCCGAGACCCCTGCCGCGCATCGTCTCGTCGACGATGACCATGTTGATCGTCGCACAATCTCTCTTGTAAGGCGTGACGAGGACGGTGCCGACGACCTTGCCGTCCTCGACCGCAACCATCCCGTTGCTCAAGGCGAGCGCCAGCTGCCAGTCTTCGGTCCGATGCGGCCAGCCCGCCTGCCTTGAGAGCGCAACGGCGGCTTCCAGATGGTCGGGGCCGAACGGGACGATTTCGATCTGACTTGTTTGCATGGCGGCGTCCTTCATGTCGTGCCCGCCAGTCTGCCGGAGCGCCGGCGGGCAGATCGTCTGAAGGCCGTGGTTCAAGCAGTATCTTATGGCTTTGCTATCATCGGCGGCCGCATCTTATGCTAGAACCGACCGATATTCGTCGGATCCCGGGTCTGTCAATGCATCATCGCCAGCGCTGCCGTAAAGAAATCCTCGCCTCCGAAGTTTCCTGATTTCAACGCCAGCAGCATGTCGCCCTGGGCATTGCCGACTGTGCGCAGCACCGGAACACCGGGCGCAATCTCCGGGCCGATCAGAAAAGCCGGAATGGCGAGCCGGTCGACGGCCGCGCCAGAGGTTTCGCCGCCGGCGACCACAAGGCGCCGCACGCCTCTCTCCACCAGTTCGGCTGTGATGATCGATGTCGCGGTCTCGATCGCGTGGCCGGATGCCTCTCGTCCATGGAGCGATTGCAGCCGAGACACGGTTGCAGGCGCAGCACTCGCGGCGATGACGACGGGGCCGGCGGAGATGCGGTCTCCGGCCCAGGTAATCGCCGCGGCGATCTCATCCGGACCGGCAAGCAGCCGCTCAGGGTCGAGCCGCAGGACGGGCATCGATCGTTCGGCGATGTCGAGCTGGCGGAGCGTCGCCTTCGAGCAGCTGCCGGCAACGATCGCGGAAAGCCCGCCCACCGGGCGAATGGCGTCCTCCGTCGTTGCGCCGCCGGAGGAAATCCGACCGGAGCGGACGAGCGCGCGGGCAAGGCCGAGGCCGAGGCCGGACGCACCGGTGGACACCGGCATTTCCAACGCAATCTCGCCGAGCGTTTCCAGATCGCGTTCGAAAATCGCATCGGCGATAACAGCGGTGACGCCTGCGGTGCGAAAGGAATCGAGCCTCATTTTGACGGCGCCGGGTCCGGCGCCGATGGTCGTGAGATCGACCAGCCCGACAGCATTGCGCGATTGTCGGGTGAGCACCCGAACGAGATTGGCGTCATGCATCGGATTGAGGGGGTGATCCTTGAGCGGGCTTTCATTCAGCGGCTGTCCGCCGACGAAGAGATGGCCAAGATAGACGGTGCGTCCCGTTTCCGGAAAGGCGGGCGTCACCAGCACGACGCCGCCGCCCGCCGCCTCCCTCAAGGCTTCGGTGACCGGACCGATATTGCCGGCATCGGTGGAATCGAATGTCGAGCAGATCTTGTAGAGCACATGGCCGGCACCCCGCTGGCGCAGCCATCGCTCAGCGCTGATGGCAGCCGTCACGGCGTCCGAGGCCGAGACGGAGCGGATCTTCAGGGAAACGACCACGGCGTCGACATCCGGTAGTGCCAGCGACGGGTCGGGAATGCCGACCGTCTGTACCGTGCGCAGACCGTTCTTCGTCAGGGTGTTGGCGAGGTCGGATGCGCCCGTATAGTCGTCAGCGATTGATCCGAGGAAAATAGCCATCGTCTAGCTCCGTGCAAAAGGTTTGAACCAGCCAAGACCGTCGAGAGTGTGGTCGCGCGGAATGTATTCGCAGCCGACGAAACCGTCGTAAGCCAGGCGGTCGATTTCGCCGAACAGATAGGGATAGTTCAACTCCTCCCCATCCGGCTCATTGCGTGACGGCACACTGGCGATCTGGATATGGCCGGTGATCGGCAGCAGGCGTCGCAATGCCATGGTGACGTCGCCATGGATGATCTGACGGTGATAGATGTCGAACTGCAGCTTCAGGTTCGGCAGACCGGATTCGGCAATCAGCCGTTCGGCGGCGCCGAAGTCGTTGAGGAAATATCCAGGCATGTTTCGCCCGTTGATCGGCTCGAGCAGCAGATCGATGCCTTTTTCCGCAAGCCGCTCTGCAGCATAGGTGACGGAGCGCCGATAACAGGAGGAGGCGCCTTCGTCATGATGGTCGGCGATGCCTGCCATCAGGTGCAACCGTCTGACCCCGGTCGCCTCCGCATAGTCCAATGCCCGCTCGACATCGGCTTTCAGCGCATCGAAGCGTCCGGGAAGGGCCGCGATGCCCCGCTCGCCGGATGCCCAGTCGCCTGGCGGCAGATTGAAGAGGGCCTGCTGCAGATTGTTGCGGTCAAGCCGTTCGGCGATCGCCTCGGGCGCGGCTTCATAGGGAAAGAGGTATTCGACGGCGGCAAAGCCTGCATCGGCTGCGGCGTCGAAGCGGTCGAGGAACGCCCATTCGTTGAACATCATCGTCAGGTTGGCGGCGAAAACCGGCATGTCGAGCGTTCCTTTTACAGGCTCTGCAGCCCTTTGGTGGAACCGGGCAATTCAGCGCCCGAAAGCTTGGCGTAGAGCCGCGCGAGCGAGGAATCGTCGTCACGGCCCATGCCCGCCCCGGAGGCGGCAAGATACATCTGCAAGGCTGCTGCCGCGAGCGGTACCGGGTAACGCTCAGAGCGGGCCATGTCTTGGACGATACCGAGATCCTTGACGAAAATCTCGATGCTGCTGAGCGGAGTATAGTCTCCGGCCAGCACATGCGGCACGCGGTTTTCGAACATCCAGGAATTGCCGGCCGACGCGGTGATCACCTCATAGACCTTGTCGAGGTCGAGGCCCTGCTTGGCGGCAAAGGTTATCGCCTCACAGGCGGCCGCGATGTGCACGCCGGCGAGAAGCTGGTTGATCATCTTGAAGGCAGCACCTTTTCCGGCCTCGTCGCCAAGCTCGTAGACCTTGGCGGCCATGGCATCGAGACCCGGACGCGCGGTGTCGAAGGCCTGTCTGGAGCCGGAGGCCATGATCGTCAGTTCGCCCCGCGCCGCCTTGGCCGCGCCGCCTGAAATCGGCGCGTCGAGGTAATGCAGGCCGAGAGCCTCCACCCGCCCGGCCAGATCGCGCGCGACGGCGGGATCCATGGTGGCCGACGAGATGAAGACGGCGCCGGGCTTCATTGTGCTCGCGACGCCTTGAGGCCCGAACATCACGGCCTCGGTCTGCGCGCCGTTGACGACCACGGAGACGACAATGTCGGCGTCCTTTGCCGCAGCGGCAGGGGTCGCCGCCCCACGTCCGCCGTCGGCGATGAAGCGGTCTACTGCCGCCGGCATGATGTCATATCCAACGACGTCGAGACCTGCGCGCTTCATCGACCGGGCCATTCCAAGCCCCATGGAGCCAAGACCGATGACGGCTGCGAGAACGGCCGAGCCCGAGTTTTCAGCAAGCGGTGGCATGAGCAGGTTCTCCAGTCTTGTGAGAAAAGGTCTGCGCCTCCGGGTGTCAGGTCTGGGAGGGCAGAAGGTACGTCAGTCGCACGTTGGCAGCGCTGCCAATTTCATTAGAGCATTTTGGCAGCGTTGCCAACTCCAAATGGTAGCGCTGCCAAAAAAGTCTTGCTTCTTGTCGGGAGCGATGAAACAGGTGATGGGGAAGTGGCCATCGGCGGACAGGCCGGGCAACCAGGCCGCAAGCTGGGTCAGACGTAGTGATGGAATTCAAACATCAGCCGACGGTAACGCTTGCCGAAGTCGCGGAAACCGCCGGTGTCGGCGAGAGCACGGTGTCGCGCGTGCTGCGCAACCATGGTTCGTTTTCCGACAAGACGCGCGAGCGGGTGATGGCCGCCGTCGAGCAACTGGGCTATGTGCCGAACCGGATCGCGGGAACGCTTGCCTCCACCGGTTCGCGTCTTGTCGCCTTCGTCATTCCCTCTTTGTCCAACATCGTCTTTCCCGATGTGCTGCGCGGTGCCAGTGCCGTTCTGGAGGAAAACCGGTATCAGGCGGTTTTCTCGGTGACCGACTATGATCCGGGCAAGGAAGAAGCGCTCGCCGCTGCGATGCTTGCCTGGCGGCCGGCGGCGGTCATGCTGGCGGGGTGCGAGCATAGCGAGGGCACGGTGAAGATGCTGCGCGCCAGCGGGTGCCGGGTCGTCGAACTGCTGGATCTGGACGGTGATGCTCTCGATATCGCCGTCGGCTTCTCGAACCGCGCGGCCGGGCGGGAGAGCGCTGCCTTCCTGCTCAAGCGGGGGTATCGCCGGATCGGCTATGTCGGTCACGACCTGAACCGCGATACCCGTGCCGGCAAGCGTTTTTCCAGCTTTTGTGAAACGCTCGGCGCGCATGACGCCCCGCTCGTCGCCCGTGAAATTCTCGCCGGCGCTTCATCCGTGGAAAACGGCAGGCTGGGGCTGGAGCGGCTGCTTGCCCGGACGAGGGATCTCGATGCGGTTTATTTCTCCAACGACGACATGGCGCTGGGCGGCTATTTTCATTGTCTGGCCGAGGGGATAGCGATCCCCTCGAAGCTCGCCATTTTCGGCTATAACGGCCTCGATATCGGCCGGGCAACACCGCAACCCTTATCGACCATCCGAACGCCGCGTGTCGCGACCGGACAGATGGCCGCGCAGTTGGTCGTCACGAATGCGCCGCCGCAGGCCGTCGATCTCGGCTTTGAACTGATCGAAGGGGCAACCGCGTAATATTGGAGGAACTGTCATGTCCGACGCGCGCCTGCGTGAGGAAATCTGCCGATACGGCCGCTCGCTGTTCGAGCGCGGGCTGACGCCTGGTTCATCGGGCAACATATCGTTGCGGCTGGAGGATGGCGGCTGGCTGGTCACGCCGACCAACGCCTCGCTCGGCTTTCTCGACCCGGCACGGATCTCCAGGCTCGATGCCGAAGGCAGGCTCCTGTCCGGCGACAAGCCGACCAAGGAGATCCCGCTACACACTGCCCTCTATGATACGCGCGGCAGTGCCCGCGCCATCGTCCATCTTCACTCCACCCACGCGGTGGCACTGACCATGCTGCCGGAGATCGATCCGCGCGCCGCCCTGCCGCCGATGACGCCGTATTATCTGATGCGCGCCGGCGAAACCGCGCTGGTGCCCTATTATCGTCCCGGCGATCCGGCGGTGGCCGACGCGATCCGCGGACTGGCGGGCAAGTATTCGTCAGTGCTTCTGGCCAATCACGGACCTGTTGTTGCCGGCGACAGCCTGGAAGCGGCGGTCTTTGCGACCGAGGAACTGGAGGAAACGGCGAAGCTCTATCTGCTGTTGCGCAACCTCAATCCCCGTTTCCTCAGCCCGGCGCAGGTGGCCGATCTCGTCAACACCTTCGGCCTCGACCTTCCGTCGCATCACGATGATGATCACGACGGCGATTGAAGGCGTCACTCCGCCGGCCGTTGACGGCGGGCAGGCGCACAACCTTCTGCCAAACCCTGCTTTCGATACGATAGATTCTGCTTCCGATGGCGGCAATTCAGGCGAGCTGTGGGTGAAGCGGTCCCTATGATTGTGACACGTCCCCAGTTCCGATCGCTCAAGGATACTCAAATGACGACGTTCCGTCCGAAATACATCACCTTCGACTGCTACGGCACGCTGACCAACTTTCAGATGGCGGAGGCGGCACGCGATCTCTACGGCGAAGAGCTCGACGAGCCACGCATGGCGGAGTTCATCAAGAATTTCGCTGCCTATCGCCTCGACGAGATCATGGGCGACTGGAAACCCTATGCCGAGGTGGTGCACAATTCGCTCGAGCGGACATGCAAGCGCAACGGCGTGACATTTCGCGACGAAGCCGCCCGGATGGTCTATGAGCGGGTTCCGACCTGGGGGCCACATTCAGACGTCCCGGCCGGTCTCGCCAAGGTCGCCAAGGAAATCCCCTTGGTCATCCTCTCCAACGCCATGAATTCGCAGATCATGTCGAACGTTGAAAAACTGGGCGCGCCCTTCCACGCGGTCTATACCGCCGAGCAGGCGCAGTCCTACAAGCCACGCTTCAAGGGCTTCGAATATATGCTCGATATGCTGGGCTGCGGGCCGGAAGACGTGCTGCATTGCTCGTCCTCCTTCCGCTATGACCTGATGTCGGCCCACGACCTCGGCATCAAGAACAAGGTTTGGGTCAATCGTGGCCACGAGCCGGCCAATCCCTATTACGGCTATGTCGAAATTCCCGATATCTCGGGCCTGCCTGGCGTCGTCGGGCTCTGACGGAGAGACGCGGATGTGGTTCGAATCCTACTGGCACGACACGGCACCAGCCTTTGCCGGCGGCGCTCAGGGCCCCGTCGAAGGACATTATGACGTCGCCATCATCGGCGCCGGCTTCACCGGGCTTGCCGCGGCGCGCCAGCTTGCAAAGGCCGGCGTCAAGGTCGTCGTGCTGGAGGCTGAACGGGTCGGCTGGGGGGCATCGGGGCGCAATGGCGGCCATCTCAACAACGGGCTCGCCCACAGTTTCCTGTCTGCCAAATCAGCACTCGGCGTGGAGCGGGCCGTCGCCCTCTACAAGGCGTTCGACGATTCCATCGACACGATCGAGGCGATTATCGCCGAAGAGGAGATCGACTGCAGTTTCCGCCGCGCCGGCAAGCTGAAGCTTGCCTCCAAGCCGCAGCATTTCGACGCCATTGCCCGCAATTTCGAGGCTGTTCACAGAGAAGTCGATCCCGACACGGCACTTCTGACGGCGAGTGACCTGAAAAGCGAGGTTGGGTCGCCCTTCCATGGCGCCATGCTCTCGAAGAAAAGCGCGATGATGCATATGGGCTGCTATGTCGTGGGGCTCGCCACGGCGGCCGCGCGTCACGGCGCGACCATCTTCGAAAAGGCGGCCGTGACCGCCCACCGGCAGGGCAACGGCCGCCACAGCCTGACGACGGCACGCGGTACCGTCACCGCAGACCACGTGCTGGTCGCGACAGGCGCCTATACGCCGTCGCTTTTTAATTATTTCCGCCGCCGGATTATTTCCGTCGGCAGCTTTCTGATCGCCACCCGTCCGCTGACCGACGCCGAAATCGCCGCTACGATGCCGGGCAACCGGACCTGCGTGACGTCGATGAACATCGGTAATTATTTCCGGCTATCGCCGGACAAACGGCTGATCTTCGGCGGCCGTGCGCGATTTTCCGCCACGTCGGATCAGCGCTCGGACGCAAGGAGCGGCGATATTCTGCGCGCCAGCCTTGCTGAAATCTTCCCGCAGCTTGCCGGCGTCGAAATCGACTATTGCTGGGGCGGGCTCGTCGACATGACGAAGGACCGCTATCCGCGCGCCGGCTATGTCGACGGTGTCTGGTATGCCATGGGCTATTCCGGCCACGGCGCCCAGCTCTCCACCCATCTCGGCATGATCATGGCCGACGCCATCCTCGGCAAGGCCGACCTTAATCCGATCAAGGGGCTCGACTGGCCCGCCGTCCCCGGCCATTTCGGCAAGCCGTGGTTCCTGCCGCTCGTCGGGCTCTATTACAAGACGCTCGATCGCTTCCAGTAACGGGCCGGATCAGTCCGATTGCCACTGTTCTAGGATTGCGATGAGCGCCCGCGCGGCGGTTAACTACCTGGCCTCGCTGACGGGATAAATCCTGAAAATCCCAAGGCGGTTATCAGTCGTGATCGCTGCAATACCCGCCTCATATGCGGCGCGGACGATTGCCTCATGCAATTTCTCAGGCTCGCTCTCTCCGGTAAGGACCTCCAAACAGATGCTCACCGCCGTGAGAAATTCCTCACCGTCGTCGGTGGGCCATTCCTTCAGCAACAGTTGGGCAGCCTCGCGAGCGGTATGGATCACCTTGCGATCTTTCCCTTCCGCAAAAACCAGAATTATCGTTGGGAAACTTTTGAACATATCGAATCTCATTGCCCCCTGAACTCCGCGGGACGGCCAGTGCCAATGCCGGGCCATGGTTTCGGACCGGGATTGGCCACACATGCTCGTCAACCATCTTCGGTGTCGTTTCGACAATCACGTCGCCTTTCTTCCCTTTGGTGGGAAGCAAGCTTGGCTTTTAGCTCGCGGGCTGCCGCCTCAAGAAGTCGCTTGAATTCTTCGGAGGTTACGCCATCCGCGCGCATCACCATGGCGATCAGTGGATCACCAAGAGCTTCGGTTATCGTCAGCTCATCGTTCTTTCCGGCAGTTGCCCCAACGGAGCAATGATATTCCGAGGAAAATAGCGCGATCATGGACATACCTTACATTCGGGTTCTTTGGAGAGAGCGCAGCTTGGCCTGGTCGCCTTTGAGGTCCAATATCCATTGGCGTCCCCGGGCGAGCGAGTGTCTCGAAAGGCATTTTTGGACAATCTGCGACACGGCAAGGCCGGCGACCAATGGGCTGTCGACGGTAGCCTGCGGCGCGCGTAAGCCGTCGTCGGCCGTGACTTGGGTAGCGCAATGGCAGACGGAACATGCGTCCTCATGCACCAAGGCCAAAGGCCCTGCCATGCAATAGTTTGCAGAGCGGCCCAGATGCAGATGAGGCGGCAGGCCGGCTTCCAATGCCAGGCAGGCTGACAGGAGATCTTGGGTTGGACGAGAATCGCCGCCGGCGAGGATGAGGAACGGGTTATTGGCGTAGTTTGCGATTAACCGCAGCGCCGAGGCGCCTTCCGCAAATTCCGGCAGCGCGAAGACAGTGGCCGAGAAACCCGCGGCCAGATGGGTCGCCAGCCTGTCCGTCTTCAGCCGGCCGAGATCAGCCTCGCATGCCCATGGGAGATGGTTCAAGTCGTTCTCATCGATACGATCCGCATCCACGAGAAGGAAACGACGCGCGCCGAGGGCCGCGAGCTGGATGGCGATCTGCGAGCCCAAGCCGCCGCATCCGATGATGACGAAGTCGATGTCGCCAAACAGTGCGATGTCGCGTTGCCGATGGCAAAGAGGCGCCAGGAAGGGGTCGTGATGATCGACTGCGGCGGGATCATATTCGTCCGTCGCCGGCATATCTGGAGCCTCCAACGAGACGACGAATGCAGGCCTGGTAACATGGGGGCTCTGTTCCTCGACAGAATCGGCACTATTGCCGGTGAACAGAGCCCCCCGGCCGCCCCGCCCCAGGCTGTGGGTGACAAGGTTCGGGAAGTCGACGGATACGCTGGCAGCCGCCGATAATCGTTTGGACCGATAATTGACCATCACATCGCCTCCATCTCGCGGGGCGCAACTCCGCGGATCGTCGCGGCGTAGTGACCGTAATCCTCGCCCATCGCATAATCGGGTGTCTTCACAATCACGTGGAATTTGCCGTCGTACCACAGGCTGACATTGTCGCCGCTGTCATCGATCTCTCGCCGGCCCATCCGAGGATCGATCGGCTCCTTGCCGCGCAGCAGCATCTGTCCGATATCCCAGGCTTGGCGATCGAGAACTCGCTGGCGCTCGGCAAGATGCGCCTGCCGGTGCGCAATGGGTTCTTCGGCAAGCAACTGGCTGACGAGGAACAAGATCCGACTACTCCAGGAAGGAATGGCGGCGATGTCTGGGAGGTCGAGGAGGACATCGCCGCCGAGACGTTCGATCCCTTTCCGAGCGATGTCGATAAGCGGGACTTGCCGCGCGGCATAGGCGATTATGAATGCCGCTTTCCGGGAGCGGCGCTTAGGATCCGCCTCGGTGGATAGGCATGCCATGCGCAAGGCGCACTCCCAGGGAATGGTGTAGGCCGTATGCAGGATGCTCTCGAGCGTCTGTAGGTCCTTCTTGTATGGGGAAACATATTGGAACTCGCCGGGCAGGGATGCCGCCGCCGAGGTCGTATAGAACCCGAGCAGGATATTCCCCGCCTCATGAAGCAGTTGGGCCGCTGTCGCGGCATGATCGCCGGCGCGTAATCTCTCGCTGGAAAGGACGATGAGCGCGCTGCCCGGCAATTCGTTCGAACTCGAAAAGGAGCACTGCGGTTCGCGCCGCACGCCAACGTAAAGCGTGTGCAGGCCGGCGATCAGACGCTGATGGCCATACTCGTCCAAGTCCGCGATCAATGCGAAGGCCTTCTCCAGATGGTCGGCGATTCGATCCAATTGCGCATCGTCGGAGATCGGAAAGCCGGGCCGGGGATAGTCCGGCATGCATCGGCGCAGGAGGGCTTGCATGATACGGCTACGCGCCGGACTTTCGATGTGCATGAGGCCGATGCCGCAAGAGAGCCGGCACGCTGTCTGACGTTCGAGTTCAAGATCCGATGCGATCAGATCCGGCTGCAGATAGCGGCCGACAACCTGCACATCGGGGCGGGCTGCCTGCCATTCCAGACTGCGCGCGAGCGCATCCATCCAGGCCGCAAGTACGGATGAACGGTAAGGGTCGGCGCGGACCGGTCCGGCAACCGCTGGCGGAAGCTCCGGCAGGCGAGTGTATCGGCCATCTGCAAGGTCGGGGAAATAGCCTGACAGTGCCTCTACCCCAGCCGAACAACCGGCGAGCTTCGAAGCCGCCGCAAGCGTGCGGCCATATTCGAAGCGTCGCTTCAAAAGGTTGCGTGTTGCCACGCGCTGGAGGGAGACGGAACTTGCCATCAGGGGATTGCGCTTGAGCAGGAGGCGCGCCTCATCTGCCAACTGTTGTATGCGGGACGCGGACATCGGCAGCCTCCGAGAGTTTGTCTTCGGGCGGATCAAGGTTGCATCTCGGGCAAAAATGCCGGAGTTCGGGACGGCTTTGCCCGGCATCGGAACGTTGCGCGTCGTCGGTTGAGAGGCACTATTCCCCAAGGGCGTCATTGGCCCGCCAGTTTGGCGTTAAAAATCCGTAAAAATGACGTAAACAAAGAAAAAGCCTCCAAGATCGAGGAGGCTTAGAATTCTGGATAACGCAGCCGCAGCAGTCAGATCGCCAGAGCGGCCTCAACCGCCGCCCGCGCATTCGGCAGGCCCGACCCGAAGAAATAGACCGCGTCGAGAGCGTCCTCGCTTTCGGCGTTCATGCAATCTGCCGTCAGTTGTCTCGTTCCGGGTGCGACAATGGCGTCCAGGCGAGAGGCGGCTTTCAGAATTGACTTGACTTGAGGCCCCGAGAGGCGGTCACCGGGATTGTGGCGGCTTTTGTGGGCACGCTGTATCAGAGCGCATAACCCGCCCACCTGCGCCGACGCGCCTGATGTGCCCCCGAAGGGGGTGTAGTATCCGCCCCCGATGCCCGGATTGGTACCGAACGGCACGATGGCCGACCACGGATCGGAGCCATGATTATAACCGAAAATCCCCGGCAGGTCCGTCGTCAGCAGCGAGAAGTGCGAATAGTAGTATTCCCGCGTTCGAAAAGCGCTGTAGTCGTGCTGCGCGGCAAATGGAGAAAGCCGGTCGAGGCGCAACTGATGCCTGTTGAAGACCTCCCCGTCGTCAGAGGGGGAGACAACCGTCAATCCTTCGCCGTAATTGCTGTAGCCCGAACGGAAACCTTCGACGGTAACGGCTCCAACTGCAATGATGCCGTTGTTGTCGGCGGCAAGACTAGCCGGATAGATCAGCTGGCTCTCGCCACTGTTTCCTGCGGCGCAGACGATCGGGATGTGCCGGCTGATGGCGAGGATGAGTTGTTTGAGGACATGCCATGGGCGATCGGGATTAGAGCCTTTCTGCGCTGCCTTCGGCTCCAGTTCAGGCCCACCCTGATCCGCAACGGCAATGCGCGTGAACAGATTGGCGGCATCCTGGTTTTTCCATAATTCCAGGTCGGCCTTCAGTTCGTTCTTCGGGTCAACGATACTGTGTTTCGGGTCAGGCAGACCGCGCGGCAAGACGATCACGTCTGCTTTCTGAAGATAGGCATAAAGGAAGGCAGCAATGAACTGCCTGACATCGTCTTCGAAGGAGGTTCTGATCGAGATGAGCCTTGAGAAAGGATCAACGCCGAAATAGGGGATGACGTTGCGATTGCCGCTCGTGCGCAGCTCGTCGCCATTCCCGTAGAAGGCTCCTTCCGGCGGAAGGCTTGGCGTGCCTTCTTCCGCAACAACGGCGGGTTCGCCGACGATCAGCCCAGCGCAACAAGTACCATGCGACGCAAACAGCGATTCCGGATTGTAGAGCCGCCGGAGAACACCCTCCGACGCGGCGTATTCGGCAACCAGATCACCGAGATAGTCCCGGTCGTCGTTCGAAAGGCCGATATTGCCGAGCGGAGCGATGTCGAGCCCGGCAAAGAAGGCATGCCTTTCCTCGCGGTCGAAGGATGTGGTCGTCTCGAGAATTTCGAGCACGCGTGCGCCGTAACGATGGGTCGTCAAATCGATTGACGCCTCCCGGTCAAGCCGGGTTGCCAGATTGGGATGATCCGGAGATACGCCGACATCGATCAGCGCGACCCGCGCGGGTCGCAGCGGGCCGGCGGAAGCGATGGCATCCCAGACCGTGCCGGTGATGAGGGGATCGGAGAGCGCGCGTGCGGAGCTCGCATCGGGCGCTGGAGGCGCCGGTGGAGCCGATCCGTATTCCGCGTCGACTACGCCAAGAGCAGTCAGGTGCCAGAGGTAATAGTAGTTGATCGGCGAGGGCTCAGGCATTTGTGTTTGATCCGTCATGGTTGTCACCCTGTTGAGCAGCAGCTGGAGAATTCAGACCCATTCGTCGTGTACGGCCGCGAACAAAGGACCGAACGCGTCGTGGAGGTAGGGAGCGAAGCGTCGGGCGAGATCTCGCCCCGCCTGCGTGTCGCTCGGATAGTGCAGGCCGGCCCATTCGCGATTTTCGGCGACGTTCTGGGCGATGCGGGCAAGCTCGTCGGTGGCCGGATGTTCCGGCAGGATTGTTGAGAACGCGAAGGCGATCGAAAAGCACTGGAACGAATGGTTGCTGGGATAGGACTCGTGGACGGGCACGGCCAGCAACGGCCGCAGCAGGGGCTCGAACTGGTTTGGCCGCTGCCGGTTGAACTGGCTCTTGTAGATCAGTCCGACATATTCGCAGGCCGTCAGGATCGCCTGAAAAAGGCCTTCCGTCTGCTCAAAACCGCCGAGATCCTCGATATACAATGCGCGGGTGAATTCCCCCACGGAGATGGTCGACTCGATTTGAATATCGGGCAGGCGCCGCATGCGTTCGCGGTCGCGGCGTTGCATAGAGAGCAGTACCGTCGTTTCGAGGCGGGTATAATCCGGGCCGGGTGGCGGAAGTATATCCAGCATTTCCCAGGTGAAGCGCCGCGCCGCGGTATAGGCGTTGCGTGACGGCTGCTGGTGCAGCCTGCGCAGCTCGAAGGAGGGGATAAGCTGCGACACGCCGAGGCTGCCGCCGTCCATCGTCGACTTGTTCTTGTTCTTGTTCTTATTTTTGTTCTTGTTTTTGTTCAGCGACGCCTTGTTGAGCACCGACTTGTTCGCCACGCTCTTGTTGAGAACCGAGGCTACGGCCATCGTCGCCATCATCGGCCCGGCCAGAAGCGCTGCATCTTCACCGGTGCCGGGGAGCAGCGCAGGTTCGGAGGCTGCATCCGGTGCAGCCGGCGACGCACCGGCGAGAGGATCAGCACCGGTATCGTCCCTGGGTTCGCATGGAAGGACCGTATCCGGCTCAATCCTGAATTTATAACTGTTTAGAAATAAAACTAATTTTGATTGCGATTCGTGGGCAGTGTCCGCTTCCATGGCAGCCTCCTTGCGCGATGATGTGAAGAATTGTCCGGGGTTCAGCGCAGCTTGGCGCCGGCCTTGAGCAGGCCGTCGATCAGGATCTGCCCGCCGCCTGTGTCAAGCAGCGGATAGCCGCTGCCGCGGAAGGCGTCGATGGAGAAACCGCCCTCGACTGCCTCAAGACGCTGCAGGTAATGCCGCGCGCCGCCGAGATCGTTGGAATGGGCATGACTGGAGGCAAGATAGCGCAGCAGGCTGTTGAAGTTCGGCCGTGCCCGCAGGGCTTCTTCGCCTGCAGATATGGCTGCGGCATGATCGCCTGCAAGCGCTGCCGCAATGCATTTGGTCGTATCGAAGTAATATTTATGCGGGCTGTAGACGCCGAGCTCTTGTACCCAACGCGCCATCGCCACCGCCTTGTCGGGCTGGCCTGCATAGCAGTGCAGCATCGCGTAGAGGTCCCAACCGAGCGGCAGGGCCGGATTCAGGCGGATCGATTTTTCGAACAGGTTGGCCGCATAGTCGTATTCGCCGAACAGGAACGAATGGACGTGGCCGACGAGCGCGAGCGACACGGAATTCTGCGGATCGAGTTCCAGCGCCTTGCGTGCATAGGCCTGGGCTTCCTCGATCAGATGGGCATCCAGCGCGTTGAAACGCTGGCCGACCTGGAAAGTCCGAATGAATGACAGCCAGGCAAAAGTCGATGATCGCGGCTGATACTGGATCTGTTCTTCCAGGCGCCGTTCCGCGTTGTCGAGGTCGTCGCGCGACAGCCGAAAGATCGCATTGACGGCGTCGATCAGGAGACCGTCTTGCGACAATCTGCTGTCGGTTGCCTGGATCTCCTCGAAATAGGCCAGTTGATCGACTGCCTGGCTGATCAGCGCAGCGGCGATGCCGAACTCGCCGCGCTCGAACTGCGTGCGGTTGATTGCCTGACTTCCCAGCCAATGAATGCGGTTGTTGATCAGGTGCTTCATCACCAGTTCGATCAGCACCATGTCACCATCAAACGTCAGGCGAAGCTGAAGGCATAGGGGAAGGCTGATTTGCTGTTCACTCTCTTCAATATGCGGCGAGGTGAACGAGAGGTCGGTGACGCCAAAGCCCAGCCCATCGATGATGGCTTTTGCAATGAGGTTTTGGAACCGTGTCGCAGCAATTTGCCCGCCCTCGCCGGCACCCACCACGATGGGGGACAGAAGAGCCATCATCCATCGCCAGTCACCGCCAACCCGCCGCCCAGAGGGACCGCTGCTGGCGATATCCACGGGTGGTTTGCCTGTTCTCGACGTATCCGGGGCGCCAGTTAACGGCAGCAGGGCGGAATGTTTGGCGATATCGCGGCTCGGCTGCTGTCGCGGCTCGAAGACGTCGTGGACTTGTCCTTCATCGAGACGGCGATACCAGTTTTGCCTTTCCAGCGCCAACCAGTCCTCGAATTCAGGATCGCGGATGTCGATACCTTCGAGCAATTCGTCGGTGACTTGATCCGCAGACCGCTCCGTCCGAACCACCAGGTCGATATCGAGCGCCAGTCGGTCCATATCCAGCCAAACGGTATTCTTATCCGCAATCAAGAGATCACGTGCCGGCCCCAGACTCTTATGAATGTCCAAAAGCGCCTGGCGTAGACTGGCTGCCGCCTGGTCGTCGGAGCGATCGCTCCATAACTTGTCCCTAAGCCAGATTCTCGAGCGCGAGCCCCGGGTGGACAATGCAAGCATTGCCAAAAGTGCCTGTGCCTTTTTGGATTTCGGAGCAACCGACCGCCCCCCGGCGTCCACAAGGGCAAAGGGCCCGAGCAGGAACATCCGAAACGGATATTGCTCCTTGTTCATGCGATCCACCGGCCCCGCCCCCGCTGCCTCCGATACGCTCGTTTGGCGGCCGGAAAACCTGGCATCCAGGGGCCAGTCTGCCACAACTTCGGCTCCTGGCAAGCAACCGGGAAGGGAAACCGGGATTGCGAAATGTAAATCTATGCTATGGCGATGATCGAACTGAAGCATAACCGGTTGAAATCCCTCTGCGTAACTTCGCAAACCGGCCGTAGCATCCTGCCGTCAAAGCAGCGTCAAAGAAATGTTGTTTGGGCACCGTAATTTTGCGGGCATCCGCCAAAGGCTGCGGAGTACTTAGAACGATGTGTCGGTGTTGCTCCAGCGGGAGCATCGACCGTGGCTCCCGATCATCCAGCGCCGGGATGATGTCCCGGCGCTCTTTTGTTTTCCTTTAGTTAGGCGAGACCGCCGATGTGGAAGCTCTTCATTTCGAGATATTCCTCGATGCCGCACTGCGCGCCCTCGCGGCCAAGACCGGATTGTTTGACGCCGCCGAAGGGAGCCACCTCGGTCGAGATCGCCCCTGTGTTCAGGCCGACCATCCCGAATTCGAGGGCTTCGGCGACACGCCAGGAGCGTTTCAGGCTCCCGGTGTAGAAATAGGCCGCAAGCCCGAAGGGCGTGGCGTTGGCAATGCGGATCGCCTCTTCCTCGTGGTCGAAACGGAAAAGCGGGGCAACGGGTCCGAAGGTCTCTTCGCTGGCAAGCTGCATCTCGGTCGTCGCACCGCCGAGCACCATCGGCACCGCATATTGGTCGCCTTCAGGCACGGAATCTGCGGTGGCGAGGATGCTTGCTCCCTTTTCCACCGCATCGTCGACATGACGCTTGATCTTGTCGATCGCCGCCTTGTTGATCATCGGCCCGATATCCGTGCCTGCATCCGTGCCGGCCCCGACCTTCATGGCCGATACGCGCGCGGAAAGTTTGGCGGCAAAGGCCTCATAGACGCCCGACTGGACGAGAAGCCGGTTGGCGCAGACGCAGGTCTGCCCGCCATTGCGGAATTTCGAGGCAATTGCGCCTTCCACGGCCAGATCAAGATCGGCATCGTCGAAGACGATGAAGGGCGCGTTGCCGCCGAGTTCGAGGCTGAGCCGCTTGATGCTGTCGGCCGCGCCGCGCATCAGCAGCGAGCCGACGCGGGTCGAGCCGGTGAAAGAGATCTTGCGAACGGTCTGGTTCGCCATCAGTTCGTCGCCGATGCCGGCCGGCATGCCGGTGACGATATTGATCACGCCCTTGGGGATGCCGGCGCGCTCCGCCAATACGCCGAGCGCCAGCGCCGAATAAGGGGTGAGGTCCGATGGCTTGACGACGACGGCGCAGCCTGCTGCGAGCGCCGGCCCGACCTTGCGGGTGATCATCGCATTCGGAAAATTCCACGGCGTGATGATCGCCGATACGCCGACGGGCTCCTTCAGAACGACGATCCGCCGGTCCGCTGTCGGCGAGGGAATGGTCGTCCCGCCGATACGGCGCGCCTCCTCGGAGAACCACTTGATGAAGGAGGCGCCGTAGCGGATTTCGCCGCGCGCTTCCGTCAGTGGCTTGCCCTGCTCTCGGGTGAGGATCAGCGCCAGATCCTCGATATTGTCGAGCATCAGATCATGCCAGGCTTCCAGCAATGCGCCGCGCTCGGCATTGGTCTTTGCGCGCCATGGACCGAAGGCCTTTTCCGCCGCCGCGATTGCCGCCCTCGTATCGGCTCCATCCATGTCGGGCACCGTGCCCAGCACATGTTGCGTCGCCGGATCGATGACCTCGATCGTGCGCCCGGTTTCAGCTCCGTGCCATTCTCCGTCGATCAGCCCCTGCTGACGAAGCAGGTTGCTATCCCTTAATCCGTTCATTCTGTTCTCCATTGATCAACCAAGTGCCGAAAGCACCGATGCCGTGATCGCGTCGGTCTTGTCCTTGCCGGGAATTGCGCCGATGCCGCGTGCCGTCGTCGCCTCGATAGCGGCCATCACCTTCGCTGCGGCAGCCGCTTCTCCCAAATGCTCCAGCATCATCGCGCCCGACCAGATGGCGGCGATCGGATTGGCGATGCCGAGATCAGCGATATCGGGCGCGGAGCCGTGGACGGGTTCGAACATCGACGGCGCCGAGCGATCGGGATTGATGTTGGCGGAGGCGGCAAAGCCAAGCCCGCCCTGGATGGCGGCGCCGAGGTCGGTCAGGATATCGCCGAACAGGTTGGAGGCGACCACGACGTCGAGACTATCAGGCGCCATGACCATACGCGCAGCCATGGCGTCGATATGGTAGCTGGTCACCTCGATATCGGGATATTCCGCTGAAAGCTTCTGGGTGATTTCGTCCCAGAAGACCATCGAATATTTCTGGGCGTTGGACTTCGTCACCGAGGCAAGCTTGCCGCGTCGCGTCCGCGCCTGCTCGAAGCCGAAACGCAGGATGCGCTCGACCCCCGTGCGGGTGAAGATCGAGGTCTCGACCGCCACTTCATTGTCGGTGCCCTGGTGGACGCGGCCACCGGCGCCGGAATATTCGCCTTCGGTATTTTCACGAATGCAGAGGATGTCGAAACCATCGGACCGCAACGGCCCCTGCACACCCGGCAGCAGCCGGTGCGGGCGGATATTGGCATACTGCACGAAAGCCTTGCGGATCGGCAGCAGAAGCCCATGCAACGACACCGAATCCGGCACTTTACGAGGCCAGCCGACGGCGCCGAGCAGGATGGCATCGAAGGACCGGAGCGTCTCGATGCCATCGGCGGGCATCATGCTGCCGTTCTCCAGATAGTAGTCGCAGGACCAGGGATAGCTGGTTGCATCAAGAGAAAATCCGTTCAGGCGAGCTGTTTTTTCAAGCACGGCCCAGGCTGCTGCCGTCACGTCGCGGCCGATGCCGTCTCCGGGCAGAAGGGCGATCTTGTAGGTTTTCATCGCAGGTCCTCACAGGCTGATGAGCACACTCTTGCTCTTGCGGTTGGCGAGATAGGCATCGCGGCCGAGATCCTTGCCGATGCCGGACTGCTTATAGCCGCCGGTCGGCAGGATATGGTCGCGTGAACGGCCGTAGCGATTGACCCAGATGGTGCCAGCCTGAAGGCGGCGGGTCACGCGGATGGCACGCGAGAGATCGCGGGTGAAGAGGCCGGCGGCAAGCCCATAGGCCGGATGGTCGGCGAGCCTCAGCGCCTCCTCCTCGTCCTCGAAGGTCTGAATGGTCAGCACCGGTCCAAAAATTTCCTCAAGAACCGCCGGCGATGTTGCGGTCACGCCCGAAATCAGGGTCGGTGCGTAGAAATAACCTTCGCGGTCGAGCCGGCGGCCACCGGTGAGGCATTCGGCGCCGTCGTCGATAGCGGCACGGATGATGCCGTCCATGCGGGCGATCTGTCGTTCGGAGATGACCGGCGAATAATCGGTCGCCTCGTCCCAGGTGGGGCCGGGGCGGATGGCCGCCAGCCTCTCGATAAGCGCAGCTGCCAGCGCGTCCGCCACCTTCGCCTCGACGATGAGGCGGGATCCGCAAACGCAGGCCTGACCGGCGTTGGAGAGAATGCTGCCGGCGATTGCGCCCGCCGCAAGCTCGAGATCGGCATCGGCGAAAACCAGCTGCGGGCTCTTGCCGCCGAGTTCGAGCGTCATCGGCTTGACACCGGTGCGGGCGATATTGGTCATGATCGCCGAGCCGGCCGCGGTCGAACCGGTGAAACTGACCTTGGAGATGCCTGGATGTCCGGTGATCGCATTTCCGGTGGTCGGGCCGTCGCCGAGCACGATGTTGACGAGACCGGCCGGCAGGCCGGCCCGCACCGAAAGTTCGGCGAGATAGAGCGTCGAAAACGGCGTCATTTCCGATGGTTTCAGCACCACCGCATTGCCCGCCGCCAGCGCCGGGCCGAGCTTCCAGCCGGCCATGGACAAGGGAAAATTCCAGGGTGTGATGGCGCCGACGACGCCATAGGGTTCCGTCATGATCATGCCGACGTTCGCATCGTCAGTCGGGACGAGGTCGCCGCCTTCCTTGTCGGCGAATTCAGCAAAGAAACGGATCTGTTCGGCGGTGACGGCGATATCGCCGGCGACGAGATGGCCGACTGGCCGTGTCGAGGAAAGCGCTTCGAGCCTGGCGAGGGTCTCCGCCTCGGCTTCGATCAAGTCCGCCCAGCGCTGCAGCGCCGCGGTGCGCTCGCGTGGCCGTATGCCACCCCAATTGCTCGTCTTCAATGCGGTCCTGGCGGTCTCGACAGCCTGATCGACAAGGGCCTCGTCGGCCAGCGGGCAGCCGGCATAGGCCTTGCCGTCGGATGGACGATGCATGTCGATGACGGCTTCGGCCGGAACCAGCCGGCCGCCGATGAAATGTCCGACGGGCAGGGAAATCGTGTTCGGATCGAAGCTGAGTGTCATCGCATGTCCTCGGGGTGGGCTGAGACAAGCCTAACTGGCGAAGGCGAGCAGCATGCGTCGACCGGGGATGCCGCAGCGGCGAAAAATTGCGTTTTCGTCGCTGCGGCAGTCAAATCTACGGCGTCGGCATCACGACACGGTGACGTAGATCTTGCGCACCGTCTCGATCGTCTTCCAGACGCCAACAAAGCCCGGCTTCATGACGAAGCTGTCGCCGGCCTTGTAGACCACCGGTTCACCGCCTTCCGGAGTGAGTTCGACCAGGCCGGAAAGGATATGGCAGAACTCGAAGGTCTCGCCCTTGATCGAGCGCGTCTCGCCGGGTGTCGCTTCCCAGACGCCGCTATGAACGGTCTCGCCGCGGGCAGCGTCCTGCGCCCAGGTCTTGAAGGCAGGACTGCCCGAGATCAACCGTTCGGGGAGGGGGCCGGATTCGCGCGGCGCGAAGGATGGGTCGGTGTCGATCGTCTTGAGGAGGAACATGATTTTGCTTTCCTAGGTTGAGAACTCAGTAGCCGCGGTTGCGATCGACCAGGCCGATCGGATCGAGGCCCGCTTGGTGCCGTTTGATGTTGCCGATGACGGCCACTGCCGCGGTTTCAGGCTGGGTGACGCTCGCAATGTGCGGCGTCAGCAGGATCTTCGGATGGTTCCAGAAGGCGTCATCCGCGGGAAGCGGTTCCGGATCGGTGACGTCGACGACGGCGCCGGAGAGATGCCCAGCATCGAGCGCGTCAATGAGCGCCTGATGGTCGAGCTGAGGGCCGCGGCCGACATGGACGAGTGCGGCGCCGGCCGGCAGTCCGGCGAAGAGTTCGGCATTCAGGAAGCCCCGCGTCTCATCCGTCAGCGGCAGCAGGCAGACGAGAATGTCGGTGGTTGCAAGCAGAATATCGAGGCCGTCGCGGCCGCTCAGGCATCGGATGCCGTCGATCTCGCGGGGGCTGCGGCTCCATCCCGAAAGCGGAAAGCGGAAGGGCTGCAACCGTTCGAGCACGGCGCTGCCAAGCATGCCGAGGCCAAGCACGCCGATGCGGCGTTCCGAGGCCTGCCTGGAAGCGATCGTCTGCCAGGTCCGGCGCCGCTGCTGGTCGAGATAGGCCGGCAAGTCGCGATGGAGCGCAAGCACCGCCAGCGTCACATATTCCTGCATCATCCTGACGATGCCGTCTTCGACCATGCGCACCACCTTCACCGACGCCGGCACCGCATCGATATGGAACTGGTCGATGCCGGCGCCGATCGAAAACAGGATTTCGAGATTGCGATAGCGGGCGAGATCCTCCGGTACGGTCCAGGTGATGAGGAAGCGTACGGCGTCGGGTTTGACCGACTTGGGATCCATGGAGAAGGCAATGTCGGGCAGTTCGCGCGCGAAGGCTTCGGCGAATATCGCGCCGCGCTTCGCATCGGAATTGAAGAGGAAGGTCATGGCGTCTGCTCCTTGATCCGATGTCATCAGGCGCAGCGGCGGCCAAGCGCCTCGACCATCGCCTGGCAGGCGAGCAGTTCGCCGGTGAGGATGAATTCGTCCGGCTTGTGGGCGCGGCCGATGTCGCCCGGTCCGCAGATGATCGCATCGATGCCGGCGCGCTGGAAAAGTCCGGCCTCGGTGCCGTAGCTGACGGCGGCGAGCGGCTCGATGCCGGTCAGTTCGCTAAGCAGGGCCGCAAGCGGCGCATCGGCGGCAAGCGAAAGCGCCGGATAGGCGCTGAGTTCGCGCCAGTCTATCTGGAAGCCAAGCTGCGATAGTCCCTCGGCCGATGCCCGCAGTGGCGCCAGCAACGTAATCGGATCGACGCCGGAAATAGCCCGCGCTTCGAACTCGGCCTCGCAGCTGTCGGGAATGATGTTGACCGCCTGGCCGCCCTTCAGCGTGCCGACCTGAAGCGAGGAGTAGGGCGGTTCGAAGACAGGCTGATACGGGCCGCGCGTGAGCCGTTCGGCTTCGGCGCGAGCGCAAGCCAGAATATCGGTGATGGCATGGATTGCGTTCAGTCCCTGGTCCGGACGCGAGGAATGGCCGGACCGGCCCCTGACCGTCAGTCGGGCGGCGGCCTTGCCCTTGTGGGCGCGGATTGCCCGCATGCCGCTCGGCTCGCCGATGATCGCGCCAAGCGGGGTTGCACAGAGCTCCGGCAGGCGCGCGATCATGTGCGGCACGCCGCGGCAGCCGGCCTCCTCGTCATAGGAAAAGGCAAGGTGGACGGGCTGGCGAAGCGGTGAGGCCACCAGCGCCGGAACGGCCGCGAGAACGGCGGCCAGGAAGCCTTTCATGTCGGTAGCGCCGCGACCGTAGAGGATGTCCGCTTCAGCCCGCAATCGGAACGGATCGCTGGTCCAGCCGCCTCCAGCGGCGGGAACCACGTCCATATGGCCGGAGAGAATATAGCCCGGCGTTTCCTTCGGGCCGATCGTGGCGAAGAGGTTCGACCGGTCGCCCTCCGGGCCGGGAAGCTCGGTGACGACGGCGCCGTGGCTTTGCAGGTAGTGCCGGATCCACGCCACGATCTCGCCGTTCGGCGTGCCGACGACGGAGGGGAAGCCAACGAGCCTTTCGAGAATTTCAATGGCCTGCATCGGCGACCTCACAAACATGCTGCTTGCCGAGACGGCGGCCATGCCGCCGGCGGAAACGACAATTCGGCCCAGCGAGATGTGAGAGGTGTTTGCAACTGGACTGAGGGGGGGGACATTTCCGGGCTCTCACAGTGAACAGCGACTCCGGCCGCTGGATCTGTCAATGAGTCTAGCGGGAGACGCAGGCGTTACTTGCCGAAAGCGCATCGGGATTTGGTCGATTGTTGTGTTTGCGCAGGCTTCACCAGTGAATTGTATCGAACGATCTGTTCTAGTCTGGACGGAGAAGTTTCCGGGCGCAGACTTGGCCAATGCGGCAGGAGGGCGGGAGTGAGTGAACTGATATCCGAATCCAGGTTCGTCGATAGTTTCGAGACGCATATCGCCGGGATCGACAGCGTTGCTCTCGACCAGTTGCACGCACTTTCGATGACCGTCGCCTGGCCGCATCGCGGCGAGGATTGGCAGTTCCTGCGGGAGTTCGGCCAGGGCATCGTGGCGATCGATGAAATCGGCCGTATCCTGGGCTCTGCCATGTGGTTTCCCTATGACGCGCAATTTGCCACGGTCGGTATGGTCATCACCTCGCCGCGTCTTCAAACCAATGGCGCCGGGCAATGGCTGATGGGACACGCGCTTACTCAGGTCGCCGGGCGGAACCTCGGGCTGAATGCGACGCGCGCAGCGCGCCGCCTTTATCGGTCCTTGAACTTTGTTCGGGAGGCGCTGGTCTTTCAATGCCAAGGCGAAGCGATGTCGCCGCCGGATGTAGAGCTGCCGTCCGGTGCCGCAATACGGGCAGTGGAGGCTGGCGATCTGGAAGCGATCGCCGAATTGGATTGTGTGGCTTTCGGCACGGATCGCAAACTGCTGTTGGCCCGGCTCATGGCGAATTCCAAGGGCATCGTGTTGACCCGCGCGGGCCGGATCGAGGCTTTCTCGCTTTGCCGGCGGTTCGGGCGTGGCCATGTCATCGGTCCTGTTGTGGCGCGCAGTGACGCCGACGCGATCGCCGTCGTCCGCCCGCATGCGGCCGAACGCGCAGGTGCGTTCCTGCGCCTCGATACACGCGAGCAGGGCGGAGCCTTTTCCGATTTCCTCTCCCGCTGCGGTCTTCCTGTCTACGATATCGTGACGACCATGTCGCTCGGTGGCGCTTGGCTTCCGGTTGCCGGACGCGCAACTGCGCCCGAGCCGAAGACCTATGCACTCGTCAGCCAGGCACTCGGTTGACGCAAACCCGCACGGGCGCCCGACGCAAACCGGCCTTCGCGTGGATTAGGCGCCGGGACAGACGGGGAGGCAGGTCAGAGCCTGCTGGCGTTCGAGTTCGGGCCGGAACGAGCGGTATTGCCAGAAACCCTCCGGGCTTTCCCGCCGATACACTGTCTCGAGCCAGAACACCGAGTCATCGATCGGCAAGACAGGATGCCACGCATACCACTGCGACCAGATCTTTCGTGCCGGTTTCCCGTCCATGATCATCGCTCATCTCCTCATCATCGGCTAATCCTGGAACATCCGCGCGGCAACGGAGCCGTTGCCTTTGCGAAAGCGGATTTCGACGTCGGTTACGATCGCATCCATCGGGATGTCATGGTCCTGAGGACGGATGGTCTCGATCTCCTGGAAGTCGAAACCAACGCCGATCGCGAAAGGCCGGGGATGGAGAGCGGCCAGCGTTCGATCGAAATAACCGCCTCCGAAACCGAGCCGGTAACATTGCGCATCGAATCCGACGACCGGGGCGATGACGATATCGGGCCGGCGCTCTTCGCCTTGAAGCGGAACCGGGATGTTCAGGATGCCCCGTGTCAGTTCTTCGCCGACGCACCACGAGCGGAAGCTGAGGGGCTTCCTTTTTTCCGTCACCACCGGCAACAGGCAAGTGGCGCCGCAAGCTGCCGCAGACTGCATCCAGCCGCGGAGGTCCGGCTCGCCCAGAAACGGCCAGTAGAGGCTTACACTGCGGCCGGCGATCTTCGGCAGCAGCCGATCCAGATGATGACGGATAAGAGATGTTCGTTGCTCGCGCTCATTCGCGCCGAGCAGCGTCCGGCAGTCTATCAGGCGACGGCGTTGTTCCTTCCGCCACTCCCGGACGACTTCGGGCTCCGGTTCGAGCCCCATGTAAGCCGGATCAACCTCATGAATGAAGCAGGCCGGTGAGGAAAAGCCATCGGCATTGTTTTTCATGGCATCGTCACTCATGGAGCGTTTCTTTTCTGTTCGTCGCCCCTCAATCCGTGTTCAACGTTAGAGAATAACAGTGCGGTACTATTCTTCAATAGAGATTGTTTTTCGCGTGGCCTGAAATCTCTCTCGCCGGAGGGAGGGCTTCAGCCGCCGTGGCGGAAATCCAGGAATATTGCTCTCTCTGCGCCAAGCCGTGACGCTCTCACTCAGGTTATCTTGATAATAGGTCGTAATACGATATTATCAAGATCGCCCGATTGTCGAGGAGCGAGCTTTATGGAAAACCGACTTCATCCCGCAACGCGCTGCCCCACGCCCTTCCCTCGTGATGAGGCTTTCGAAAAACTGCGGCAAAGAGTTCACGCCTTGCTCGAGAATGCGGAAGCAAGTCGTTGGGAGCTTTTGCGCACGGAATGGCTGTACGATGTGGTGCTGCTGACGAATGACTTTCGTCTCTGGATGCAGCGTCTCGATAAGGGCTTCGGTACCGCCAACAGGACTGCATTATCCCGTGAAAGCGGGATGCCTCAGGTGATCGCACGTAGCCCGAGATAGGCCGCCAAACTGACGGCGGAGAGGGCGATTGTCAGCCTGGGTCTCGCATCGTCGAACATCGCCGCCAGCGCAAGGCCGAGCATCAGGATGACGGATTTTGCCCAAAGCTCCTGATCGGAGACGGTGAAAGCGATTGCTGCCAGAAAGACGGCGTTGGCGACGATGGTCACGGGGGCGGATTTCTGGGCGAGATCGCCGCCTGGGAAGTACGGCATTAAAAAACGGCGCATGCTCAAGCCTGAAGCGACGCTCAGAAGAAGACAGGTCAAGACAAGTTGCAACATAGGACGTCGCCGATCGATCCGCAGATAGCCCTATGCATGCAAACCTCATGCCAGCCTCAAACCCTCAAAACGTCGTCCGATAGAGGCAATGTCGCGGCTTGCATGGCTATTTCCTCGGCGTCGCGACCCTTTTTTCGGCAATCGCTCGTCTGCTTGGGCTCATGTTTCTCGTCCAATGCCGAAACCGGCTTGAGCTGGAGCAATGATTTTTATATAGAGAATTATCTGTCGTCTTAATTCCGGAAACGAGATCTTTTCATTGGACCTTTCATCGATCGAGATATTCCTCGCCGTTGTCAGCGACCGCAGCGTGACGAAGGCTGCCAAGGCCGTAGGGCGGGTGCCATCGAATGTGACGACGCGCATCCAGCAACTGGAGGAGGACCTCGGCGTTTCCCTCTTCAGCCGTGATGGCAAGAAGATGACGTTGACGCGGGAGGGGGAGACGTTTTTCGCCTATGCCAACCGGCTTATGGCGCTTGCGCTCGAAGCGCGCCAGGCCGTGCGGCCTCTCGCCCCATCGGGGACGTTGCGGGTCGGCACTATGGAGAGCACGGCGGCAAGCAGGCTGCCGGCGGCGCTGATGCAATTCAATCAGATGTGGCCCGATGTGTCGCTTCAGCTGACGATGGGGGCGTCCCGCGATCTGACCCGCGATGTTCTCTCTGATGCGCTGGATTGTGCGCTGATTGCCCGCCTGCCGAAGACGATGCGCGAGGAAGACTCGAGCTTCGATGCCGAACTCAAGGCGCTCGAAATGGAGCTGACCTTCGTCGAAGACCTGTTGATCGTGTTGCCATCCGGGCATCCCTCCATCAAATCCGCCGCCGACCTGCGTGTCGGGTCGCTCGCCGCTTTGGAGCCTGGCTGCACCTATCGCAGGATCGCCGAAAACTGGGCGCGTAAATCGAGCGCGCTGCCGACGAGCGAACTCGGTTCATACCACGCGATCCTGGCGAGCGTTGCGACCGGGAACACGGCGGGTGTCATGCCCCGATCGGTCCTTGACCTCATGCACTGGCCGACACCGGTCCAGACCCATCAGCTCGGTGCTGTCGAGACGCTGCTCGTCTATCGCAAGAATGATCGCCCCAGCGCGTTCAACGCGTTCCACGAAGTTCTCAGCGCGACAAAGGGCAGAGATGTCAGGCTGACAACAAACTAGTTCGCACGCCCCTCTCCTTCGCCGCCAGATAATCCTCGCTTAAAATTGGTCTTGTCATGCAGTATCCCGTTTCCCCGAAGGTGGGATCGAGCCGCCTCCTCCGCTTCCGTTTGTTCTCACCCATATTGGCGGGAGCGACTCTACGAGAGCGATTGATTGCATGTCTCGGCGCTTTGCTGGCCATTGGTTTCACCGGCGTCATCAGCGGCTATCTGTTCGGGCAGGGGCCGCATCTTCCCTTGATCGTCGCGCCGATGGGGGCGTCCGCAGTGCTTCTTTTCGCGGTGCCTGCAAGCCCGCTGGCGCAGCCATGGTCGATCATCGGCGGCAATACGATTTCCGCTCTGATGGGGATCATTGCCGCCTATTTCATTCGTGATCCGATCATCGCGACCGGTGTCGGCGTTTCGCTTGCCATCGGCGCGATGTCCTTCACGCGGTGCCTTCATCCGCCAGGAGGAGCCGCCGCACTGACCGCCGTGCTCGGCGGCCCTGTCGTTGCCGGTTGGGGATTTCTCTTTCCCTTCGTGCCCGTCGCCTTGAACTCCTGCATTCTCGTCGGCCTTGGCCTGCTGTTCCACAAGCTTTCCAAGCGGAATTATCCGCACGTCGTTCCGAAACCCGTGGAGAACACCCATCAGACGATCGACCTGCCATCGGCGGTGCGGGTGGGTTTTCGCGAGGAGGATGTCGACGCGGCCCTCGAAGCGCTTGACGAAACCTTCGATATCGACCGGGCAGACCTCGGCCGGCTGCTGCAGCAGGTTGAGTTGCAAGCGGCGATCCGCTCAACCGACAAGATCAGCTGTGCCGATATCATGTCGCGTGACGTGATCGCCATTGGCGAAGCTTCGGAACCGGATGCCGCACGGCATCTGCTCTTGAAGCATAATATCCGCACGCTGCCGGTTAAGGACCCCGAAGGCCGCCTCGTCGGCGCTGTCGGCTTGCGGGAATTGTCGATGAGCACCGAGACCATCGCGCATGCGATCTCGAGGCCGGCGGTGGCCAGACCTTCCGATGCCGCTCTGTCGCTATTGCCCGTTCTGACGGACGGCCGCACGCATGCCGTCATCATCGTCGACGACGATTACCGCATCCTCGGCCTGATATCGCAAACGGATCTGCTGAGCGCAGTAGCGCGGCTGCTGCCAAAGGAAGACAATGCAATTCCGGCGGTGGCCTGAGCGGTCGGCGTGGGACGAAGCTGGAGAAAAAGTCGGTGCTGATCGAGCGCGATTCAAATGGTGATTTCATCCTGGAATCATCCGAACTGGCGCAGCGGTTTGGGCTGTCGCTCGCCGATCTTCGCCGCCACATTCGCCATGGCTCCGTCGTCAGCTCCGTGGAAATCGGCACGGCTGAACACGAGGGGACGAAACGGGTGTCGCTTCGCCTCGGCAACAGGCTTTGGCGAGCCATTTTGAACGATGAAAATGAAGTGCAGCAGGAGCAGATGACCGTTCTTCGGGGTAAATCCTCCGGAGGGCATCCGCGCTAACACCATCACATCTCTGTTCCGCGCGGCTTACTACGCAGGCGCGGCATTTCCTACCGTCGCTCGTTTCGAAGAGGCCGCGGGCCGCCTCGACCATCGACTGCAGGTGATCGGGGTCACGCACGCCCTGCCGGTAAAGCTCGATGATGATGCTCGCCGTTCGTTCGGCTTCGTCGCTGTCCTTTTCCAGCTGGTACTCGGATCTGATCTTGTCGAAGACCCGCTGGCAGATTTCGAGATCGCGGGAGTCCAGCGGTGCCTGCGATCGGGTTTTGATCGTTTGAACCATCTCTATTCCCTCAGATAAGGCCCGCCCAGCGAGGCCGGCGGGCCGGCAAGCGCCTTAGAAGTCCATACCGGGGCCGGCGGGCATTGGCGGTGGCGCGTCCTTCTTGGGTTTCTCGGCGATCATAGCTTCCGTCGTGACGAGAAGACCGGCGATGGAGGCCGCATCCTGCAGCGCGGTGCGAACCACCTTGGCCGGATCGATGACGCCCTGCGCATAGAGGTCGCCATATTCGCCCGTCTGAGCGTTCCAGCCGTAGGAGAACTCGCTTTTCTCGCGCAGCTTGCCGACGATGACCGAGCCTTCCGCTCCGGCGTTTTCGGCGATCTGGCGAGCCGGTGCCTCGACTGCGCGGCGAACGATGTCGACGCCGACGCGCTGGTCGCCATTGGCGGTTTTGACATTGTCGAGCGCCTTGACGGCGCGCAGCAGCGCCACGCCGCCACCAGGCAGAATGCCTTCCTGAACGGCAGCGCGGGTTGCATGAAGCGCGTCGTCGACGCGGTCCTTCTTTTCCTTCACTTCGACTTCCGTCGAGCCGCCGACACGGATGACGGCAACGCCGCCGGCGAGCTTGGCAAGACGTTCCTGCAGCTTCTCGCGGTCATAGTCCGACGTGGTTTCTTCGATCTGGGCCCTGATCTGGGCAACGCGGCCTTCGATGTCGGACTTGGCGCCTGACCCATCGACGATCGTGGTGTTTTCCTTCTCGATCGAAACCTTCTTGGCCCGGCCGAGCATATCGAGCGTGACGGATTCGAGCTTGATGCCGAGATCTTCGGAGATGACGGTGCCGGCGGTCAGGATGGCGATGTCTTCGAGCATTGCCTTGCGGCGGTCACCGAAGCCAGGAGCCTTGACGGCGGCGATCTTCAGGCCGCCGCGCAGCTTGTTGACGACGAGCGTTGCCAGGGCTTCGCCTTCGACGTCTTCAGCGATGATGAGCAGCGGCTTGCTGGATTGGACGACAGCTTCGAGAACCGGCAGCATCGGCTGCAGGTTCGAGAGCTTCTTCTCATGGATGAGGATATAAGGGTCTTCAAACTCGACCCGCATCTTGTCGGCATTGGTGACGAAGTAGGGGCTGAGATAGCCGCGGTCGAACTGCATGCCTTCGACGACTTCGAGTTCCGTTTCGGCGGTCTTGGCTTCTTCAACGGTGATGACGCCATCATTGCCGACCCTTTCCATGGCTTCCGCCAAAAAGCGGCCGATTTCGGCATCGCCATTGGCGGAGATCGTGCCGACCTGGGCGATTTCGGAATTGTTGGAGATCTTTCGGGCATTGGCCTTCAGTTCCGCGACGATGGCGCCGACCGCAAGATCGATGCCGCGTTTCAGGTCCATCGGGTTCATGCCTGAGGTAACCGCCTTGGCGCCCTCCTTGACGATCGCCTGGGCCAGTACCGTTGCCGTCGTGGTGCCGTCGCCGGCGATGTCGCTGGTCTTCGAGGCGACTTCGCGGACCATCTGGGCGCCCATGTTCTCGAACTTGTCTTCGAGTTCGATTTCCTTGGCAACCGAAACGCCGTCCTTGGTGATGCGCGGGGCGCCGAAAGATCGTTCGATCACGACGTTGCGGCCTTTCGGGCCGAGGGTCGCCTTCACGGCGTTGGCCAGGATGTCGACGCCACGCAGCATCTTCTCGCGGGCTTCGGTGCTGAATTTGATTTCTTTAGCAGCCATGTCCTCACTCCTTCATAGGCGGCCAGAGTTCCAGGAAAAGTACGACGCGGATTCCTTTCGGATTGCGTCAGAAATTAAAGGTTGGAGCGATTCTGCGTTTCCATGAAAAGCTGAAGCGCTCCGGCCTTGACTGATGTCCGCAGATCTCAGGCGGCCTGCTTCTTTTCACCTTGCGGTTCGATGATGCCCATCACGTCGCTTTCCTTCATGATCAGCATGTCTTCGCCATTGATCTTGATCTCGGTGCCCGACCATTTGCCGAACAGGATGCGATCGCCGGGCTTGACGTCGAGCGCCTGGATCTGGCCGGCGTCGTTGCGCGCGCCAGGGCCAACGGCGATGACCTCGCCTTCCTGCGGTTTTTCCTTGGCGGTGTCGGGAATGATGATGCCGCCCTTGGTCTTTTCCTCTGAATCGACCCGGTGGACGAGAATGCGGTCATGAAGCGGTCGGAACGACATGTCTTTCCTCCATCGACAAACAGTGATGACGTTGTTCCCTTGGAGAATGATGCCGAAAAGTGTGCGCGGTTTTCGGACGACATCAAGCTCTAACTCTTAGATTAGAACAGGATTCAGATTTTAGGCCGAGCAGGCCTAAAGTCATCCTGTTCTAACCGGACCGAATGACCAATCCGGGCGGGTGCTCGCGCGCGCGCCTTGCGAGAATGATTTGGTTCGATGGTTCTACAATTCAAGAGGTGATGGAAGAAAAATTGGCACTCTCTGCCGGTGAGTGCCAACGCTCGGCAGGGAACAGAAAATCGGCTCCCGCGTTCGAATAATGAAGGCGACGGCGTGGTGCCGGAGGCGAGTTCGAGCAGGATTGAGGCTTGAATCCGGATTTCGGCATTCCCAAATCTTTGGTGATCGAGGCTTTCTTAAGCTCGGTCATCGTCCCACGTCTTTTTGGAGTGAGTGACATGGAAGAGAAGACCAATATCATCAAAGACCTCAGTATCGAGGAACGCGAGGAAATCCTCGTCGATATCGCTCGTACGCTGGAGGACACGGCGCGCGAGGCCTTTGTCGAAGGAAATACGCATTTTGCGGCACTCTCCAACAACATGGCTGAAGCGATCCGCGTCAATGCCGATGAACTCGCCCGTGACGATCCTGAGAATGCCGAGTTGGTATTGCAGCAGGCAGCGGCGATGATCTCGCAATTCGAAGCCGTGCACCCCTATCGGATGGTGAGCATGGCTGTCCATTGACTGCCGGCGGCGTGGCCCCGCCTGGATCGCCCGCTCAAATCAATCACCACTCACGCGGAACTCTCACTGCCTGCGAAGGTTATTGGATCACAATATCGAAAGGTGATCCATGACGACTTTCAAATCCAGCGTGCCGCCTGAGAGCGGCACAGACGACGCGCGGTCCGCCGATACAGAACGGGCCGAGACCGATCGCAAAAGGGCATTGGAAACTGCCCGGCGCAACGCGAGGACGGCATTAGATCGCAATAGCGGCACGGAAACCCCAAGCCTGAAGCTTGCAAGGGAATATCTCAGCCTCGGCGGCCACCGCCGCTCCAAGATCGACGACAATATCACCGATGTCCGCCAATGGGATGAGGACCCGCCGGAGGCCGAACGGTTCTGGAAGGAACGGGTGGAGACGCTTCCAAAGGATCAACGCAAACAGGTGGAGGATTTTCTTCCAACCATCAACACGCCCTGAAAGGCGGCCGGGCCGCTCTTCGGAGGGCTCATCCTAATGCGCTTGGAGGAGATCATGGCCATAGACAAGCACGAGCAGATACGCCAGCGCGCCTACGAAATCTGGGAGGCCGAGGGCCACCCCGATGGCGCTGACGAGCGCCATTGGCTGCAAGCCTGCGACGAACTGGCCGGCGAGGATGAGCATGAGACGCTGCAGGACCTGCTCGATGAAGACGACAGGGACGATGCGGCGCTGCTTCAAGGCGCCGGTGAGAGCGGCGACTTCGATCGGCCACGAGCGAGGCCGGTCCAAACAGCCGTGGCTCCGGTCCCTGACGTCGAGATGACGACGGGCGAAAAGCCTTTCCGGCGGAAAGTGAAGAAGACCGAAGGGCCGTGATCGCCATGCAGCATCTCGACCATGCCATCCAGATCGCTCTTACGGCCCATAAAGGCCAGGCGGACAAGACCGGCCGGCCATTCTTCGAGCACTGCCAGCGGGTAGCGCTTCTGGTTTCCGGCGACGAGACATGAACGGTCGCCTACATTCATGATGTGGTCGAGAAGGGCAGCGGGTGGACGCTCGACAGGCTGAGAGAAGAAGGCTTTCCGCCGGCGATCATCTCCGCGGTGAATGCTTTGACACGGCGGCCAGATGAGCCGGATGACGACTTCGTCAGACGTGCGGCATCAAACCCGCTGGCCCTGTCCGTCAAACAGGCCGATCTTGAAGACAATCTCCGGCAGGCCGAACAGAGCGGCAAGAAAACGGAAAAATACCAGCGCGGCCTGGATCTTTTGCGCGACATCAGGAGCGGATAATAGGAACTCGGACAAATTTGCAGTCGCTAGCCATTGCCATCAGGGTCGGCAATCGGCCGAGCGCACACTACCCGCCTGCATGTCATGCACTGAGAGCGGTCACGCCTTGTTGGTAAACCACACCGTCGGCGCGCCGAGCACGCCTCCCGTGCGCATCGCCGTCTTCAATTCGTCCAGCTTGCTGAATGCTTGCGCCGCTTCAAGCGTGGCGAACTCGTGGGTGACGGTAATATCGTTCGGGTTGTCGATTGCTCGATAAACGGCCTGCGCCGTCACCCCATTGGCCTTCTGCACCGGCGAAAAGGTATCATATATCTTGCGCCAAGCGGCGTAGTCGGAGACCTCGTGCCGCACGAATAATGTCGTCATGTCATCCTCCCGCGTTGCATTTCCAAGACTCGTTAAGACGTGTGTTACGATTGAACGAGGAACATCATGGTTTCGGGCAAGACGCCATCACTCGCCATCGCATCGGCCGCTGCCTTGGTCTGCATGAAGGCCATCAACTTTTCCATGTCTGCAACGTCCATGACCAAGCCGACGCGGTTGGAGCTTTGAGGGTCCGTAAACGTGCGAATGTTCGTGACGCCGTTGGGTTCCAATACTTGTTTGCGGATTGGTGAAGCGAGCCAGTGTTTCGTGTCGTTAACGTCGTGACAGATCATTATGGTAGGCATTGCGTCCTCCTCCCAAGATTTCGGAAACTGAAAGCTGAGTATGCTGCTGCGCTTTGCCGGATTTCATTACAGCAATGTTGTGAAGAGTGGGTTTTTCTTATTCATTAGTTGAAGATGTAAATATAACTATTGAGTAATCCGAAAATATTATGTTCTTCAGCCGGTTTGCCGCGCCAAAATTCCGGAAGTTTGCGACCGCCATTGGAGAGGTTCAGAATCATCGAACGCCAACCATTTGATCTCGAGGCCTATGTGCACGACATCGGAACAACACCATGCTTTATCTGCGGCTTGGTCAGGGACGACCCCGCCTTCTTTCATCATCGCGTTTTTGAAGACGATGAGACGATCATTTTCCTGAGCAAATATCCCACTCTACCGGGCTATTGCCTCGTCTGTCCGAAGGAGCACCGTGAGGATCTGGCGCGGGACATGTCGACGGATGAATATCTTCGACTACAGGAGAAGGTGCATGTCTTGTCGCGCGCCCTCAAAAGCGTGTTCGACGCCGAGCGAATTTACGTGCTTTCGCTCGGCAGCCAACAAGCCAACAGCCACTTGCATTTTCATGTCGTTCCCTTGCCTTCAGGTGTGCCTCTTGAAAAGCAGCAATACCATGCACTGATGGCGGAGCACGGGGTTCTGCAGATCCCTGACGATCAAATGGCCCAGCTGGCGCAGCGCATTGGTGAAGCATACCGGTTCGAGTTCACCGCACGATAATCAACCGTCGGGCCCGCGGTCGAAACCCGGAAGCCGGTGCCTCCAAGCTACATCCCGAGGGCGAATGCCGGTACCCGTACGCCTTTCTCGCGGAAGAGCCGCTCTACCTCGGCGAGGCGAGGACAGGCTGGCGTATTATCGAGCGCTTTTGCCCAGTTCTCACGGCTGGGCAGGGCCATCGCGGCGGTCACCAGCACGATGGTACCTGCGCCGATGTTGCCGCGCAGCTGCGGCAGTAGGGTCTTGGCGTGGATGAGATTGGTGTTCGGGATCGGGCTCATCGCATGGCCGGCCCTTGGATTGGGCGATAGATCGACGATGGCGCTGACGTCGGTCTGCCCGTACCAGACAGCCCGGCCATCCCTTGCATCGGAGCGGTCGGCATTGAAATCCGCGCGCTCGATCGCAAAACCGCCCTCGATGGTGCTGAGTGTGCGTGGCGTGGCGATGCGGTGAATGCGGATGTGCCACGGATTTTCAGGAAGCAGCCAGGTTTCGATAGTGACATCGCTCCAGGGGCGCCAGCGCGAATAGAGCAGGTCGCCTGCGATCAACGCCTCTTCGAGGGTTTCGCGCATGCGGAAATGGACGCCGTCGTCGGAGAGGCCGAGCATGCCGTCGAAGCTTGCGGCGGAGAAATTCCGGTCGTCGGCTTCGACGTTGAAGGCGTAGCGGGTGGAATAGACGAATTTCGAATATTTCTCGTTTGCGCCGAGCATCTTGTCGTGCTGCTGCCCTGAGGAGAGCACGACCACGTTTCCCGGCGTGTGCATGGCGACCATTCCCGCCGGCTTCAACGCAACCGGCTCCGGAAATTCCGGCTGCGGCGCCTCCTCGGCCGCCCAGAAGGGATGATCCCCCGGAAGGGCGAGCGGCAGGAAGAATTTCAGCGCCCAATAGGGCGAGCCGGGAGAGTTGTAGCTCTCGCTCATGAAGAGGTTCGGATAGCCATAGCCGACCGAAAGAACGCCGTCGCGATCGGCAATCGGCATCGCCGCCCACCAGCGGATATGGCGCATGTAATAGCCCTTGATCTCGGCCCAGGGCAGGGCTTCGACACCGGCAAAGGCAAGCGCGCCCCAGAAACCTCCCGCCGCGAAGCGGTAGGTCTGGCTGCGGCCGAAGGCAAGGGCTGCCCCATCCGGGCCGAACCAGTGGCGGATATCGCTGGCGAAGATCTCGGCGCGATCGCGGAAACGATCCTTGCGCGCCTCGTCGCCCTTGGCCAGGACGGCATAGATCATTCCGTAGAAATGCATGGCAAAGGGAATGTAATGATCGACCCGCCGAACCGGCCCGTCGCGATACCAGCCTTCTCCGAGGTCGAAGGCCTCCAGTTCGTCGAGATAGGCGAGGGTTTTCCGGTGATCGAACGCCACGCCCACGCGTTCCAACCCGAGATCGATGAGCACACGGAAGAATTTCCAGTTATTGTCGATGAATTCCAACTCGCGCGCTCGAAGAAGATAGGCAGCGACCGTCTTCTTCTCGCCGTCGTTGAGCGGTTCCCAGATGTGCTCGGGCACGAGCGCCAGGGCGAAGCCGACCGCGGCGAGCTCGACCAGCCGCTGATTGCGGTCGGCAAGATCGCCCCAATATTCGGGATGAGCAGGATTGGTGCCGTTTGCCAGCCCGCGGCGATAGAGGTCCCAATGCGGAAACGCGCCGCCGCCGGCAACGAGCGGAACGATCCCCCAGAGCGGCCGCGCAAATCCCTCCAGATCCGCCGCCGCCCGATCGAAAATCGCGCCGGCTGCGCCGAGGCGCACACGGGCGCCGCCTTCGGAAAAATACGGCAGCAGCGGCTCGAAGAGATCGGTGACTGCCTTGGCGAGGTCGTCGCGTGTCTTCAGGGGATTGCCGAAAAGCGGATTGGCCCGGGCGGGATCATATATCATTGTCAGGCTCGAAATTCATGAAAAACAGGATCGGCCGCGGGCAGATATTGCCCGCGGCCGTCGAAATTTCTGGACGCCTACTTGATCGCCTTCACGCCTTCGGTCATTTCCTTCAGCCCGTCATCGACGGAGGTGCTGTCAGTCATGATCGCGTCATGCACCCGGTTGAGTACGACCTCGATCTTGGCGGCGTTCGGGTTGACCGCCATCTCCAGGTAGGCTTTCGACGGCTTCAGCGCCTCCTTGCTGGCCGCATCCTCAGGAAATCCGGGTGTTGCCGCGATCTTGGCGCTGACATCATCCGTCTTGAGCGCAGGGAAGGTGCCTGTCGACGCGATAACTGCTGCGCCCTCAGGACCGGTGACAAACTTGATGAAATCGAGCGCGGCATCCTTGTGGTCGGAATTGGCGTTGACCGCCAGGCCGGAAATCTGCGCAGCGGTCGTGCCGGTTGCCACACCGTCGGGATGCGGGAACTTGACGATGCCCCAGTTCCTGCTCTTCGATTCACCCGATTTCACCTTGGTGATCTGGGTGCCGACGAACCAGGTTCCCATCGGCAGCATGCCGATCGTGCCATTGAAGAAGAGCGCCGAATAATGTGTGTTCGACGTCTTCAGGAAGGCATAGGAGGGAATCGCGCCATCCTTCTGCAGGGTCAGCGCCCTCTCGTACCAGGGCTTCAGGAAGCCGTAGTCGCCGTCGACAAGCGTGTGTTTTCCGTCGAGGATGGCAGGCAATTGAACGGTTGACCGCCAGGTATGCAGAAGCGCGCCATAGGTCTTGTTGGTGCCCATGCCGCCCGAAAGCTTCTCGGCGGTCTCGTCGAACTGCGCCCAGGTCATGTCATTGGTGGGGTAGGGGACGCCTGCTTTGTCGAATATATCCTTGTTGTAATAGACGACCCAGAAGTCGGAGCGGAACGGCAGGGAGTAGATCTTGCCATCGATGGTCAGTTCCTCGATCAGGCCGCCAAAGGGAGCCGAGTCGATCTTCTGATCCTTAACGAAGCCGCTGAGATCGGCGATGTTACCGGCGCGCACCAGATTGGTGTAGCCCGGCACATCCTTGATGGTGACGATGTCGATGTCCTTGGAGCCGCCGGTCAGCTGCGTCGAGATCATCTGCTGGTAGTCTTGCGAGCCGAGGTCCATCGGCTCGAACTTCACGTTGGGGTGTTTGGCCTGATAGGCCTCGATCAGAGGCTTGTAATAGGCGGTCTTGTCCCAATCCCACAAAGCCCATTTGAGCGTCACGGCGTCCTGGGCAAACGCTGCCCCGGTCGTCATCGCCGCCAAGGTGAATCCTGCCACGGCAAGTTTCACCGTCCCCCCGAATTTATCCAAATACATTCCCGTTCTCCTTCCCTGGATCATCTCTGGATCAGTTATTCTATGAAGCGTCTCGTCGATGCGGTTCGCTGTGCGGCTGTGTTGCGTTTGGCAGGTCTAGAACCGTCACCGCCGCCCGATGGACGCCGAATGCGACGGCGAACATTCCGAGTGAAAAATTGAAGGTTGCCGGCATGAACACCGAAACCGGATAGAAGAGGACATGCGCCAGCCAGAGGCCGGCGGTAAAGGCGAGTGCGGCGAGCGCCGGGAGCGGACGGATGACGGAGGCGAGCGCGGCGAGGCGCAGCAACCTCAGAGCCGGTAGATCGCGCATCACCATCAGAACGATGAGATGGCAGGCGAGAACCGCGATGAAAGCGGTGGCGACGAGGGCGATCGTCAGCGGTGCGCTGAGCAACAGATTGTTGCGCGCGCCTGCGGCATAGGTGACGATCGCATAGATGCCGATCGCGAGGGCGCCGCCCAACGCCAGGCCCCAACCGGTGGCGCGCCAGAAGTAGCGCAGAAAAGCTTCCGTGAAGTCCCTGAGCAGATAGGTGTTGCGATCTTCCACAACGGCGACCGAGACCCGGGCCATGGCGGCGAGCGCTGCCGGCAGCGTCACGACGAAGAGGGCGGACAGGATGAAGAGGATGTTCAGCTTAACCATCTCCCACCACTCGCGGACGAGGATCTCGGCGAACAGGGCAAGGCCGGTCCTCTTCGGCGCATCCTTCGGAATGCCCGGTCCCTCCCTCGTCCACATGTCCCGCAACCACTGCATTGCCGTCTCCCGCAGGCGTCTCAGTATAGAATCGAGCGTTCCGTTTCCTTGTCGAACAGCTGCGTATTGGTCATATCGGCGACCAGCACCGCCTCCTCGCCGATATCAGGCCGGTAGCGCGGCGAGACGCGGGCGATCAGATTGCGACCGCCTGCTACCATGTTCAGGTGCACTTCCGATCCCATCGGTTCGGCAAGTTCCACGACCGCCTTGAGAGGCGCCAGGTTCTCGGGCGCGATGTCGGCCGGCGGCAGCTCGTGGAAATTCTCCGGACGGATGCCAAGCACCAGTTCGCGGCCCTCGTAGGGGGCGATCCTGCTTTTGTCGAAATGGGCAGGCAGCGGCAGTTCCCGGCCGTCGAAGACGGCGACGTAGCCGTCGCCCCGGCGCAGAATGGTCGAGGGCAGCATGTTCATCTGCGGCGCGCCGATGAAGCCGGCAACGAACATGTTGACGGGGCGGTCATAGAGGTTCTGCGGCGTATCCACCTGCTGGATGTGCCCGTCCTTCATGACGACGATCCGGTCCGCCATGGTCATAGCCTCGACCTGGTCATGGGTGACGTAGATGAAGGTGGCGTTGAGGCGCTTGTGCAGCTTGGTGATTTCCGAGCGCATCGTGCCGCGCAGCTTGGCGTCGAGATTGGAAAGCGGCTCGTCGAGAAGGAAGACGGCCGGATTGCGCACCATGGCGCGGCCGAGCGCGACGCGCTGGCGCTGCCCGCCCGAAAGCGCCTTCGGCTTGCGGTTCAGGAGATGGCTGATGTCGAGGATCCTGGCGGCGTCCTGCACCTGGGCATCGATGAAGTCGCGCGACACCTTCCTGAGCTGCAAACCGAAAGCCATGTTCTTGTAGACGGTCATATGCGGATAGAGCGCATAATTCTGGAACACCATGGCGATATCCCGATCCTTGGAAGGGACGTCGTTCATGACGTCGCCGCCGATCTTGAGCTCTCCACCCGATATTTCCTCGAGGCCGGCGATCATCCGTAGCGTCGTCGATTTGCCGCAGCCCGACGGGCCGACCAGAATGATGAATTCCTTGTCTGCGATCTCAAGGTCGATGTCGTGGACGACGGTGAGCGCACCGTAGCTCTTGTTCAGCTCTTTAAGCGAAATGCTGGCCATCGAGTTCTCCTGAATTCACCAATAGGAAGACCAGTTGCGCGAAAGGCGCGTCAAAGCTTCCATGTAATAATAATCTCCCCAGGAGACGCATTCATCGACGCCCTCGCCCCGGCAGGTGTTGAACGGCGATTTCTTCGAATAGGTGGCGTGCAGCACCAGGCCGTTGGAGACGGTGGGATCCTTGACCGCATAATGATCCGCAAGGCTCTTCATCATGCGGCGCGCCAGCGTGCGATAGCGTGAGGCCGGTTCCGGTTCGACGAGATCGGCCATCTCCAGAAGGCCGCAGGCGGCGATCGAGGCCGACGAGCTGTCGCGCGGCTCGCCATCGCCATCCGAAAAGACGAGATCCCAATAGGGCACCATGTCGGCCGGCAGCCGGTTGAGATAGAAGGCAAGCAACCTGTCGAAGGTTTGGCGATATTTCTCGATCCGCTCATAGCGATAGGAGAGCGCCATGCCAGCGATTGCCCAGGCCTGTCCGCGCGCCCAGGCGCTATCGTCTTTGTAACCCTGTTTGGTGGCGCCGCGCACCGGCGCTCCGGTGACCGGGTCCAGATAGAAGGTGTGATAGGTAGAGTCATCCGGCCGAACCGAGTTGGCGAGCGTGGTGCGGGCGTGAATGAGCGCGATCTCGCGGTATTTCGGATCGCCGGTCTCGCGGCTTGCCCAGTAGAGAAGCGGCAGGTTCAGCAGGCAGTCGATGATGTAGCGGTATTCCTCCGCCTTGCCCTTGCGGCCCCAGGCCTGGATGAACTGACCGACGGGCTGGAAGCGCTCGATCAGCTGGTCGGCGGCCAGGATGGCGGCCCTGCGGCCATCCTCGTCTCCGACGAGCTTCCAGGCGGCGATGCAAGAGGGCGAATAGAGAAAGCCCATGTCGTGATGATCGGTCTCGATGCGGTTCACGATCCGATGCAGGAATGACTGGACTTGGACCTGCGCGGCATCGCGGAAAACCGCCTCGCCGCTGTGCTCGAAAGCGAGCCACAGCTCGCCGGGCCAGAAGCCCGCTGTCCATTGGTCGTTCGCCACTGCGGGATAGAAATTTCCGACGCTCGAATGGTTCTGCGAGGCATGGGTGAATTGGGGGAGGTTGCGCCTGATCTGCTCGACGGCAAGATCGAGCGCGGCTTTGACCTCCGGATCGGTGATCGGCTGTGGGGCGACGGACGAGACGGCGTTCATGGATTTAACCCTTCAGTCCCGTCGAGGCTATGCCCTCGACGAAGAAACGCTGGAGAGAGAGGAATACGACGAGAACCGGAATGAGGGCGACAACGGAGGCAGCCATGATGAGCCCGTATTCGGCCGAATATTGCGAGATGAACATACGCAGGCCGATCTGGACGGTCTTCAGCTCGGTCTTGGTCAGGTAGATCATCGGCCCGAGAAAATCGTTCCAGGTGGTGACGAAAGTGAAGATCGTCAGCGTCGAGAGTGCGGGCTTCGACAGCGGCAGCATGATACGCGCCCAGATCTGGTACTCGTTCATGCCGTCGATGCGAGCCGCCTCGCAGAGCTCGGTCGGGATCGACATGTAGAACTGCCGCATCAGGAAGACACCGAAGGCGGTGAAGGCCTGCAGGCAGATCAGCGCCAGATGGGTGTTGTTGAGGCCGAATTCACGCATCAGCAGGAATTGCGGCACCATATAGACCTGCCAGGGCATGGCGATGGTGGCGATGTAACCGAGAAACAGGGTGTTCTTGTAGGGGAAATTCAGCTTGGCAAACGCGTAGGCCGCAAAGCTGGAGGTCAAAAGCTGCAGCAGCGTGACGATGATCGTCAGCTTCGACGTGTTGTAGATGAAGAGCGCGAGCGGGATCTTCGTCCAGATATCGACGTAGTTATGCCATTGCGGCTCGGACGGTATCCACTCGATCGGGAAGGCGAACACGTCGCGGCTGAGCTTCAGCGATGCCGAAAGCATCCAGGCAAACGGCATCAGCATGATGAGCGTGACTGCGATGACGATGGCGTAGATCGCGACCGATCTGACGGTCACCTTGCGTCCTGCGATCCTCATTCACCATCCTCCCTCTGGCGCCGGAACTGGAAGACGGTGACCGCGAGCACGAGGAAGAACAGAACGAGCGCAACCATGCTGGAATAGCCGAGATCCCAGGAAATGAAGGCCTCGTTGTAGATGTGGTAGACGAGGACGAGCGTCGAGGTGCCAGGCCCGCCCTGGGTGATCATGTAGATCTGGTCGAACACCTTGAAGGACTGGATCGTCAGCATCACTGTGACGAAGAAGGTCGTCGGCCCGAGCTGCGGCACAGTGACATGGATGAACTTCTGCCAGGAATTGGCGCCATCGAGATCGGCGGCCTCATAGAGCTCCGAATTAATACCCTGCAGGCCGGCCAGATAGATGACCATGTAATAGCCCATGTTCTTCCAGATGCCGAAGAGGATCACCGTCACCATCGCCCAGTGGCGATCGGCAGCCCATCCCGGCATGTTCTTGGGATCGAGGCCGAGCGTGTAGAGGATCATGTTCACCGGTCCCATCTCGGGATTGAAGATCATGTTCCAGACGACCGCGACGGCCACCAGCGAGGCGACATAGGGGAAGAACATCGCCGTACGGAAGAAATCGCGCCCCGCGATCTTTTGATTGAGGAGAACGGCGAGGCCGAGCGCGCAGATGAGCGTCGCCGGCACGGAAGCGACCGTATAGATCACCGTGTTCCAGAACGCCGCGATAAAGGCCTTGTCCTCGAAGAGCCGCCAGAAATTATCCAGCCCGGCGAATGTGATCGCATTCGAGCCGTCCCAATGCATGAAGGCGAGCACGAAGGCGAACAGGATCGGGCCGAGCGTGAAGACGGCAAAGCCGATGAAATTCGGCGCAATGAAGGAATAGGCGACGAGCGCGCTGCGGATCCTGCGCTGCCGCTTGGACAAGACCGCGACTTTTCGGCTTGGGATTGCCGGAGCGCCATCCGTCGCGATGACCGAATTCGATAGGGACACCGATGCCTCCTCTTCCTCCCGCAACCACATAGCACATATCGGGTATTGGTCAAACAAGTTCTGGATAGGTCATACGAATGTTATAGAAAGCGCGAAATACATATGATAGGTGAGCATGCAGAGACCAAACGACCATCGATGCTTTTCCGGTACGGGGAGGGACATGTTCAGCGAGATTTCAGGGGAGCTGCCGGATGTGCTGGGCGATTTTATGCCCGGGGCGGTCGGCTCCGATCGCCTCAGATGGAGCACTGTGCCGCAAGCGCTACGGGAACTGGTCATTGGCGAGGCCGAAGAGACGGTTGCGCGCGCCTGGCCGCTGATTGCGGCCTCGGATTACCGGGAGTTCACCGAAACCGGCAACCGCGCGCGCTTCGAGGAGCTTTATTTCACACGCCGCCGGATGCTCAACAATCTGGTGCTCGGCGAACTCGTCGAAGGCGGCGCGCGCTTCCTGCGGAAGATCGTCGACGGCATCTTCCTGATCGTGGAGGAGAGCGGCTGGCAGCTGCCGGCGCATAACGCCTATGAACGAAGCGGCGCGCGCCTGCCGCTTCCCGACAATTCGCAGCCTGTCGTCGATCTCTTCGCCGCCGAAACAGCCGCCCTGCTTGCCACCGTCGTCGCATTGTTTCGCGACGAACTCGACGGCATCAGCCCCGAGATTACGGCACGCGTGGAGCGCGAGATCGAGATCCGAATCCTCTCGCCCTATCTCGGCCGGCATTTCTGGTGGATGGGCCGCGGCGAAGAGCGGATGAACAACTGGACGGCATGGATAAGCCAGAACGTCCTGTTGACGGTCTTCTCCCTGAACACCGATCAGCCCACGCGTCACGCCGTCGTTAGAAAGGCGCTCGGCAGCCTCGACGCCTTCCTGAAGGATTATGCCGAGGACGGGGCCTGCGAGGAGGGTGTGCTCTATTACCGCCACGCCGCGCTCTGCCTGCATGGTGCGTTGACCATCCTGGACGCCGTGGCGGCCGGCCTGTTCGCCGGGGTCTGGCAGCAGCCGAAGATCCGCAACATGGCTGAATATATTGCCCATATGCATGTGGCCGGCCGCTACTATTTCAATTTCGCGGATTCCTCCGCGGTGGTCGAACCCTGCAGCGCGCGGGAATACCTGTTCGGACAGGCGGTCGGCTCTGAGATGCTGGCTGAGTTCGCCGCAGCCGACAGAGCCGCTTCCAACAATTCGCATATGCCCGGGGAATGGAACCTCTGGTATCGCGTGCAGGAACTGCTGGCCGGCCCGACGCTTCCCGCTGCCGCCCCGCCGCATCCTGCATCCCAGCGCGATATCTTCTATCCCGGCATCGGACTGTTCATCGCCCGCGACGAGCAGTTTTCGCTTGCCGTCAAGGGCGGCAACAATGGCGAGGGCCACAATCACAACGATGTCGGGAGCGTGACGCTCTACAAGAGGGGACGTCCGTTCCTGATCGATGTCGGCGTCGAGACCTATACCGCAAAAACCTTTTCGGCGCGGCGCTACGAGATATGGACGATGCAGTCGGCGTTCCACAACCTGCCGACATTTGCAGGCGTCATGCAGTCGGCCGGCGAAGCTTTTGGCGCGCGCGATGTCGAGGTCGGGTTTGACGAAGGGAGCGCGCGCATAGCGCTCGATATTTCAGACGCCTATCCCCCTGAAGCGCAGTTGCACAGCTATCGGCGCGTTGTTTCCCTGCTGCGCGGCCGCCATGTCGAGATCGTCGACACCTATGACGGCGGCAAGCCGGCGGTCCTGTCGCTGATGACATGCCTGGCGCCGACCGTCGGCCCGGACAGGATCGATCTCGCCGATCTCGGCAGCATTTTCGTCGAGGGCGCCGGCGAGATCGAAATCGACGAGATCGTCGTGGAGGACGCCCGGCTGAGATCGGCCTGGCCCGAGAAAATCTACCGGTTGCGCCTGCCGTTTGCCGGCAGGCTGCTGAGATTGCGGATCGTCTAGAACAGGATGATTTCAGGCCGGGTCGGCTTAAAAATCTGAATCCTGTTCTAAAATTAAAGAGTTAGAGCATGATGTCGTCCGAAAATCGCTCACGCTTTTCGGCATCATGCTCTGGGGAGGGCGAGCATGGAATTGACGCTGAAGATCGTGGATGCCGGTGGGGCGGTGCTGGCGAGTTCCATCGGCCGGGACGAGACGTTCCTGGTCTATCGCCAGAGCTATCGCGAAGGCGATCGCGTGGTCGTGGAGGTCTCCGAGCCCGGACATGTCTTCCTCTCCCTTGATGGCGCGGTCCAGCCCGGCCTGGTCTATATGAAGGAATGCGCCTATTCGCTCGCCGTGCCCTTCGGCGATAAGCGCAAGCCCTATTCGCCGAATGCCTTCAGGGGCGATATCCACCGGCTTTCAGCGCGAAGCACACGCCCTGACGAGATCGTCCATCGGCGCAATCTCGCCCTCAACCCCTGGGACGATCACGCCAATCGGGCTCTGTTTCCGCATGCGCGCGCCAACGTCGAGACCCGCGGCGAAGCGGTCTTTGCCGCGCGCAACGCGATCGATGGCGAGAAGGCCAACGATGATCACGGCTTCTGGCCCTATACGAGCTGGGGCATCAATCGCGATCCGCAAGCAGCACTGACGGTGGAATTCGGTAGGCCGGTCAGGATCGACGAGATCGTTTTCTATCTCCGGGCCGACTTTCCGCATGATTCCTGGTGGGAAAAGGCCAGCGTCACCTTCTCGAATGGCAAGACCTCCTGTTTTTCGCTGGTGAAATCGGGTGTTGCGCAGGGCTTTACCATAGAACCCTGCATCGTCGAATGGGTGGAACTGCACGGTCTGATCAAGGCCGAAGACGCCTCGCCCTATCCGGCGCTGACCCAGATCGAAATCTGGGGAGTCGAGGTGTAGGGCATCGGCCCGTCCGTCCTTCCTCTTGTGCTATGAGCCTGTAGGTAGCCTCGACCGTGCCGCACTCGGTGGGCCGTCATTCAGACGGTTCCAGGCGCGGCGGAGTTGCCGCGCCGAGCCGAAGCCGGCGCGCATCGCGACAGCCTCCATGTCCAGCCGTGAACCGGCGAGCATCTCGCGGGCAAGAGCCACGCGCATACGGTTGACGAAATCCGTCACGCTCATGCCCGTCTGCTCGTTGAACAGCCGTGAAAGGTTGCGCGGGCTGGCGCCGCTGAGGCGGGCGAGCGACACCACCGACCAATCCTCAGACGGGTTGGCGGCCACGGCATCCTGTGCACGGTGAATGACCGGGTGGATATGGTTGCGACCTTCGAGCCAGGGTGAAAGCTGCGGATCCGATCCGCCGCGCCTGAGATAGACGACAAGATATCGTGCCACCGCAAGCGCACACGCGTGCCCGGCCGCTTCGGCAACGATATGCAGCATGAGGTCTATGCCGGCGGTGATGCCGGCGCTGGTGAGGCGATCTCCATCCTCGACATAGAGCCGGTTGTCCCGGACGCGCGCGGTGGGAGCGAGCCTCGCCAGATCCTCTATGCAGCCATGATGGGTGGTGCAATCGCGGCCATCGAGCATGCCTGCCTCGGCAGCGAGCAATGCGCCCGAGCAGATCGAGACCAGACGAATTCCCGGGCGAATGGCGTGCCTCAGCCATGCGACGATGGCAGCCTGGTCGGCGCGCTCCTGTTCGTTCCCTGGCGCGCTGTTTTTCATCGGGGCATCGGCGCTGCCGGCAATGATGACAAGCGCGGTATCGGGCAAGCTCTCCGGCAATGCGGCGACTCCCGTAACGGCAAGGCCGATCGAACTGCCGACCGTCGCCGATGGGCCGATATAGGCGACGGTAAAGCGCACTGTGCACTGTTCGAGGTTCGCCTTGCGCAGCACTTCGATGGGGCCGGCGACGTCGAGCAGCAGCACGCGCGGCGGCACGACGACGAAGACCGGAATATCGAAGGGCTGCGCGGCGTCCGTCATGCGGCGAGTGACTTTCCACGCCCCGCCAGGGCCTGGTCGACGGTCGCGATCCGAGCAAACCGGCCCGACAGGACCAATTCGGTCCGGTCCCGGATTTCCTTGGCGCTCCAAGTGCGTCCTGTGGCGTCGGTCATCGGGAAGGTCAGCGTCGCTTCGCCGACATAGTCGACTTGATAGCCGAGATCGGAGGCATGACGGGTCGTGGTCTCGCAGCACTGTTCGGTGCGGATGCCGGAGACGAGGATACGACGGACGCCGTTCTCGGTCAGCCACACGTCGAGACCGGAACCGACCAGGGCGCTATGGCGCCTCTTCCTGAACGTCGCCTTGGGGGCGATCCTGAGCGGAGCGAGTGTGCTGACGAACCCGGATGCTTCCGAAAACGGGCCGTTTTCATCGACATGGAAGATTTGGATGATGGGTATCCCATCGGCTTCCGCGCCGTCGATCAGAGCCTGCTGACGATCGATATAGGCGGAGGCGAGGTTTTCATCCCAGTAATCGCGGTGTCTGAAAGACTCCTGGGCGTCGATAACGAGAAGGACAGTATCATGGCCGGACATTTTTTGCTCCATCCAGATTGATTATGAAGTCATATTCGGCGATTTGAAGACAGAGGAAAATGCGCGCGCCGGACAAATAACGGACAATTCGCGCCATGGACGCCAGGCCTCGGCGGAGGAAATCGGGTCGCGCTTCCGCCAGACCGTCCGCACATGCTAAGGAGGTCGGATGAGACTGCTTGTGGTGGAGGACAACAAGGATCTGGCGGCCTGGCTGGGCAAAGCCCTGCGACAGGCGCAATATGCTATCGACATTGCCCATGACGGCGAGGACGCCGAGCATTTGCTCAAGGTGGCTGAGTATTCGGCGATGATCCTCGATCTTGCTCTGCCCAAACTTGACGGGTTAACGCTTTTAAAGCGATTGCGGCAGTCCGGGAGCAAGCTGCCGGTCATCATCTTGACCGCGAATGCCAGCCTGGACGGCCGTGTGGCGGGGCTCGACAGCGGCGCCGACGACTATCTCGCCAAGCCCTTCGAAATCGCCGAGCTCGAAGCGAGGATCCGTGCGGTGGTCCGCCGCGGCCAGGATCGGGCTTCGTCGGAAATCACCGTCGGCAACCTGCTTTTTTCCGGTGGGACGCGGCAGTTTTTCGTCGCAGGCGAGCCGCTGCAATTGACGCCGCGCGAATATGCCGTTCTCGAGCAGCTCGTCATGAAGCATGGCATCACGGTTTCGAAATCCGCGCTTTCTGAAAGCGTCTTCGGTTTCGACGACGAGGCGGATGCGAGCGCCATCGAAATCTACGTCCACAGGCTGCGAAAGAAACTGGAGAGCAGTTCGGTTCAGATTGCGACGTTGCGCGGGCTCGGTTATCTCCTCCGACATGTCCAGTAGCCTCGTTACAAAGGTCGGCGCGGCGATCGCGCGGCTCAGCCACAGCTTGAGGGTACAATTGCTCTGCTGGGTGCTGATGACCCTGTTCGGCGCGATCGGCTTCAATCTTTACGACAGCTTCTGGACGGCGGATGCGACGGCAAAGCTGGTGACGGATCGAACACTTCTGGCCTCGGCCCGCGTCATTGCCGAGGCCGTCCGCGTCGACGAGGGCGGCAATGTCCAGGTGGACGTGCCGCCTTCCGCGCTGGAGATGTTTGATACAGGCTTCGGCGACCGGGTATCTTACCAGGTGATCACCGCGTGGGGCAGTCTGGTCAGCGGCTTTCCCGACTTGCCGTTGCCGGCCGTCCAGCGGGCAGGCGCCGATCGCGCGTTCCATGGTGCCGATGTGCGTGTCATGATGCTCGACCATCCTGTCGTCGGCCTGCCCGATGACGGCACGATCTCCGTGACCGTCGCCGTTACGCATAACAGCCAGTATGCGATGCGACGGCAATTGTGGCTTTCGGACTTTTCGAAGCAGTTCGTGCTCGTCTTCGTCGCGAGCCTGGTGACCATCCTCGGGCTTCAACGGGGTCTGGCGCCCGCTCTGAGACTGCGGGACGCCGTGCGCCAGCGCGGCCGCCATCGTCTTGATCCGCTGCCGCCGGAAATGGTGCAGAGCGAACTGCAGCCGCTCGTCCATGCCCTGAACGACCATATGGAGCGCGTCCAGAACCAGATGGCCGCGCAGCGACGGTTCGTATCGAATGCCGCGCATCAGCTCCGAACGCCGCTCGCGCTGATTTCGACGCAGGCGAGCGTGGCGGCCCGGGAAGCTGATCCGGCTCGCCGTGACGAGGCGCTTGTCGCCCTTCGCACCAGCACGAAGCAGATTTCGCGTCTCGCCAGCCAGCTTCTTACCTTGTCGCGGGCCGAGCCCGGAAGCCGGCGCCCGCGCAGCGATGCGACAGACCTCAGCAAGGCTGCCCGCGAGATCCTGGAAGCGCATGCCGAAGAGGCGCTCAGGCGCAACATCGACGTCGGTCTGGAAGCGGTCCGCCCGGTCATTGTCGACGGCGACGCGACGATGTTGCGCGAGATGTTGGTCAACCTCATAGACAACGCGATCCGCTATACCCGCCCGAATGGACGGGTGACCGTCGCCGTCGGGCAGGCGGACGGCAATGCCGTCGTGACCGTCGAGGACAACGGGCCGGGTATTCCGAGCGGGGAGCGCGAGCAGGTTTTCGAACGGTTCTACCGGATCATGGGGACCGAAGCTGAGGGGAGCGGTCTGGGGTTGTCGATCGTTCGGGAGGTTGTCGAAGGTGCAGGAGGTTCAGTCTCGCTCGATGATGCGGAAGGCGGCGGCGGGCTCATCGTGACGGTACGGCTTGCGCTCGCTTAAACTCGAGCGCGTCAAATGAAGAAGGCCGGGCATGGCACCCGGCCTTCTTCTCTATCTGCCTTGGGAGGAGGCCGATTTGATCACTGGGTATCGAGGTGCTGTTGCGGACGCCATTTCGCCAGACGGTTCTCGATCAATGTCATGATGTATTCGGCAAAAAGCGTGACGACCATGACCAGGAGGATTGCCGCGAACATGCCGGCGGCATCGAACGTACCCTTGGCGATCGAGATGAGCTGACCAATCCCGAAGCGGGCGCCGACGAATTCGCCGACGATCGCGCCGACGATCGCGAAACCGAAGGACACATGCAGACTGGCGAAGATCCAGCTCATCGCCGAGGGAATGATCACCGTGCGGGTGACCTGCCAGTCCGAGGCGCCGAGGATGCGGGCATTGGCGATCATATTACGGTCGGCCTCGCGCACGCCTTGGAACGCGTTTGCGAATACCACGAAGAATACCATGATGAAGGCGAGAGCAACCTTGGAGGGCAGGCCGAGACCCATGATCATGATGAAGATGGGGGCGAGAACGACGCGCGGTATCGAGTTGATCGCCTTGATATAAACGGAGAAAATGTCCGACAGGAAGCGGTTGCGGCCAAGACCGATGCCGACGACGACGCCGGTGATCGAACCCGCGAAGAATCCGATCAAGGCCTCCTCCATCGTCACCCATAGATTATACCAGAGCGAACCTTCCGTGGTGCCTTCGGTTGCCCATTCGTAGAGGCGCTGAACGACGCCGCTCGGGCTCGAATAGAAGAACGGATCGATCCACTGCATGTTGGAAGACAGTTCCCACATGCCGATCACGAAGACCAGGATGGCGATCTGCCAGAAGCGCACCAGCGTCTTGCGCTGGCGCATCGCCTTCAGCGCCGACGCCTCGATTTCCGTGTCCGACGTGCCGGGCCGAAACATGGTGGCCGAACCGGCCTCAAGAGTGGTGTGTGCCATGATATCCTCCCTCAGGCCGCTTCGCTCGCGCGGCGGTAGCTGGTCTCGACCTCTTCGCGGAGGTCCTCCCAGATCGTCTTGCAGTAGTCGATGAAGTTCTGCTCGTAGCGGATTTCCGACACGACGCGCGGACGGGGGAGATCGATCGTGTAGACCGACTTGACCGTCGCGGGGCCGGCGGTCAAGACATAGACCTTGTCGGCAAGGGCGACAGCTTCTTCGAGGTCGTGGGTGACGAACACCACCGAGGCCTTGCGCTCGGCCCACAGTTTCAAGAGCTCTTCGTGCATGACGGTGCGGGTCTGCACGTCGAGAGCCGAAAACGGCTCGTCCATCAGCAGGATTTCCGGCTCGTTGATGAAGGTCTGTGCCAGCGAGACGCGTTTGCGCATGCCGCCTGACAGCTGGTGGGGATAATGATGGAGAAACTTCGAAAGGCCGACACGGGCGAGCCAGTCGCGTGCGCTCTTTTCTGCCTCGGCGCGCGACTTGCCTCGAAACAGCGGACCGGCCATGACGTTGTCGATGACGTTCTTCCAGGGAAAGAGCGCGTCGGTCTGGAATGCGAAGCCGACACGCGGGTCAATGCCGGTGATCGGGCCGCCCATCAGCCGGACTTCACCGGCGCTGGGGCGGGCGAGACCCGTCACAAGATTGAGCGTCGTCGATTTACCACATCCGGTGGGGCCGACGACGGCTACGAACTCTCCGCGGGCGACCGTCATGTTGAAATCGCGCAAGGCCGTCAGGGACTTGCCGGTCGGCGAGACGAAGCGGCGGCTGACGTTGATCAGCTCGATCGCCGGGATCTCGTTCTTGTCATGTTGCATGATGATACCTGAGGCGTGCTTTGGGCGCGTGCACGCAATGCCCATGGATCGATCGGGAGGGTCGCTTCCGGTTGGGACCGGAAGCGACGCGACGCCTTACTTGACGTTCTTGACGAATTCCGTCGTGTAGGTCTTGGCAAGGTCGATCTGCTTGCCCTTGACGTTCTTGGAGAACTCAGAGAGCACGGCAAGCACGGTTTTCGGACCGTCTTCCGGCATGACGCCATCCGGTGTGAACATGCCCTTGCCCTCGTCGAGAGCCTTGATGTAGCCGTCCTTGTCGCCGACGTAGAAGTCCTTCGGCATCTTGTCCGCGATCTCGGCGGCTGAATGCGTGTTGATGTAGCGCAGCGTCTTGACGAAGGCGTTGGCGAGCTTCTGTGCCTCTTCCTTGTGCGCGTCGACCCAGGAGGTTTCCAGGTAGAGCGAGGCGGCCGGATAGGTGCCGCCGAGCGCCTGACGGGTCGCCTCGACCGTGCGCATATCGACGAGCACGCTCGCCTCGCCGGTCTTGATCATGCGCGAAATCGTCGGCTCGGTCGTCATGCCGGCCTGGATCTGATCCTGTTGCATGGCGGCGATGAAGGTGCCGCCGGCGCCGACTGGAATTGTCACGACATCACCGGGCTTGAGGCCGGCCTTCGAGGCCATGAAGAGGGTCAGGAAATTGGTGGACGAGCCGAGACCGGTGACGCCGAGGCTCTTGCCCTTGAAATCGGCCGGCGACTTGATGTCAGGATACTTGCTCGAGACCATCTCGACCTCGCCCGGCGCCTGGCTGAACTGGACGATGGATTCGACGAATTTGCCTTTGGCCTGCAGATCCACGCAATGGTCGTAGAAGCCGACCACACCCTGGACGGCGCCCGCCAGAAGCTGGTTTTCGGCATCGACGCCGGCAGCTTCGTTCAGCAGCTCGACGTCGAGACCCTCGTCCTTGAAGTATCCGAGCGATTCGGCAAGCTTGGCGGGCAGATAGATCTGCTTCTCATAACCACCGACCATGATGGTGATCTTGTCGGCCGCATGTGCGGCGCTGGTCGTGAAAGATGCTGCGGCGAGAAGCGTCGAAAAAGCGACGGTGTGAAAAAGGCTGCGTGAAGAACGCATGGAAATCTCCTCCTGTGTTTGGCTGGCATCGTCGTCTCGCCACCTTGACCGTGTCTCCTCCACGATGCCGCTCCTTCCTATGACGTCGAAGCTTTCAACTAGCTTTCAGTCGCGGACGGGCAGGCAGCCCGTCCCATCCCGCCCATGCACCACCCGTCGCAGAGCGCGGGAGCAATGAGCGCGCCTGCATTTCTTAAGCCGGATGCGCTGTCCCTTCCATCGGCAGCGTTCAGCCTTTTCGGTAGCCGCTCCAACATGAAAATCGTGAGACGACTTGTCCGCGGCCGTCATGGTCATCTGATGATCGGCTGGAACGTGTGAGCTCTTGGATCAGATGTCAGCTCGTAAAGCTTCGCAGATCTCTCAGCAGGTTGCGATACCTGGCCTGGCTGCCGACCAGATGGTCGCGCATGGCGTTGCGGGCGGCCTCATCGTCTCTGTCCGAGATGGCGACGACGATTGCCTCGTGCTCCCTGTGGATCAGCTTTCGATAGGCCGTCTGTTCGGCCGTCCTCGTTTCCGGAACGAGTCTCGACTGCGGGATGATCGCCGAACCCTGGGACTCCAGGAACTGCCTGAACAGCGGATTGTTCGTGGCTTCGGCGATTGCGGCATGGAGCTCCAGATCCGCATCGCGAATGGATTGGTCGCTCTCGATGCATTGGAGGATTTTCCGATGACATTCGAATATCGCCTCCTCCTGCGCAGGCGAGCGGCGCAAGGCTGCGAGGCCTGCCGCCTCGATTTCGACAGGTGTCCTGATCTCAAGTACCTCAAGATCGGAGGCGACGCGGGCTTTGTCGACTTTCCGCGCGGAGAGCGCCGGATCAGCACCGAGTACGAAAATCCCAGCCCCCTGGCGCACCTCGACAAGCCCGTCGGAGCGAAGTGCGGCCACGGCCTCGCGCACGACCGTCCGGCTGACGCCATGTGTTTCGGTCAACTCATGTTCACTCGGAAGCTTGTCGCCGACGGAATACTGGCCGCTCAATATGGCTTGCCGGAGGCTTTCGCCGACCTGTGTGACCAGCGACCCGGAGCCTTTACTGCGATCCTTCATCTGCATAGCCACGCCTGACCCCGCCTCGGCTCTGATCCGAATGCCACCCAAACTCACGGCACCCGAAATTTGCGATTCATCACACATGTATGACAAATTTGATGGTCTTTCAATGGACGAGCGGCGCCTGCGCTTTGTTCCTTGACTGTTTTTGCGATCCGACGAAAATTCGGCACTGCGCTTTCTCTCAAAACTCTCGATGCTGCGTTAGCTTACTGCCATGCCGCGACTTTACTTCGCCATGTACATGCGACTGGATATAATCAAAATTAATCGCTACGATTAGAAATGATTGACGAGGAGTTTTCGATGGAGACCAAGGTTCTGACTGCTCATGTTCCGCTCCCGCTTGCGCAAAAGGTCGATCAACTCGCGTCGCGGCTCGAACGTTCGCGTGGCTGGATCGTCAAGCAGGCTCTCATGGCATGGATCGACCAGGAGGAGGAGCGCCGGCGTTTGACGCTCGAGGCGTTGGCCGACGTCGATGATGGTAACGTTATCGAGCACCAGTCTGTTCAAGCCTGGGCCGATAGCCTCGATAGCGACGAGCCGATCTCTTTGCCTCGGTGATGGAGATCAAGTGGACGAGCAAAGCGGTCTCGGACGTCTCCCGCTTGTACGACTTTCTCACTCCGGTCGACCGGCAAGCGGCGGTCCGAACCGTGCGGGCACTGACGGCAGCGCCTGCACGGCTGCTTGAGCAGCCGCGCCTCGGCGAGCGGCTCGAGGAGTTCGATCCTCGAGAGGTCCGCCGTATTCTCGTCGGCCGTTACGAGCTGCGCTATGAAATCCAGCAGTCGATGATCTATGTCTTGCGCCTTTGGCATACGCGTGAGGACAGGTAGAAGCACTCACAACCGCCTGGTCGACTCCCCGCGGACGAATCTCGGCGTCAGGATGAGGTCTTGCGGCGGTGCTGCGGCGCCCTCCGGGCTTGCTATTCTTGCCAGCAGACGCTGTCCCGCCAGCTCGCCGAGCTTCTGCGCATCCTGCACCACCATGGTGATGCGAGGCGTGATGACATTGCTCCAGGGCACGTCGTCGACCATCGCCAGCGACACGTCGTCAGGGCAGCGGAAACCCATCTCCTGCATCACCTGCAGCGCTGCGAGGCCCGTCATGTTGTTGGCGCCGATGATGGCGGTCGGTCGGTCGCGGCGGATCAAGAGGCGCATCGCCTGCGCATGGCCGCCGGTTCTGGTGTAGCCGCCTTCGACGACCAGCGAAGGATCGATGTCCACACCGGCGCCGGCCATCGTGTTCATGAAACCCTTCAGACGCTCGTCGGCAGTGTGCAGGCCGCTCGGCCCGGAGATGAAGCCGATCCGTCTGTGGCCGAGCTGCAGCAGATGTCCCGTCAGGATGGTGGTGGTCAGCGGGTTGTCGGAACCGACAAAATCACGCTCGGCGCCTTCCACCTTCTGGTCGAATTGCCACCGCAATCATATCCTGGCGCTTAACCTTTTTCTTCCGGCCGAAAAGTAAAATTTAACCAAAATTTGAAATAACCCTTTCAGATCCGAATTGTGCAGGGGAATTCATGAAAACGGCCACGCTTGCATCCATCGCCTTGGCGATATCGATCTCTGCTGTCCATGCCCAGACGATCGGGGTTTCGATGTCCGGTCTCGACAAATTCAGGACGGCGCTTCTAAACGGCGTTGTCTCGCATGGGCAGACGATATCCGGCCTCAAACTCGTCACCGAGAATGCCAATGGCGACAAGGAGCTCCAGAAGCAGCAGGTGCAGAAGCTCATTGCCGACAAGGTCGACGCGATCATCCTTGCCGTCTCCGATGGCGACCTCGGGCCGCAAATGACCAAGATGGCGGCAGATGCCGGCATTCCACTGGTGTACATCAACAACGTTCCTTCCAACCTGCTGGACCTGCCTGACAATCAGGTGGTGGTCGCCTCCAACGAGAAGGAATCCGGAACGCTGGAGACCAAGCAGGTCTGCGCGCTCCTTAAAGGCAAAGGCCGCGTCGTCGTGCTGATGGGCGAACCATTCCACGCCGCCGCGCGTGCCCGCACCCAGGATATATCAGACGTCATTGCCACCCCGGATTGCAGGGGCCTTCAGATCGTCGAGCGGCAGGCGGCCTATTGGTCGAGCGATTATGCCGACCAGCAGATGCAGGAATGGCTGTCGGCCGGCGTCAAGTTCGACGCGGTCATCGCCAACAATGACGAGATGGCGCTCGGCGCGATCCGGGCCATGAAGAAGGCCGGCATACCGATGAAAAATGTCGTCGTCGCCGGCGTCGACGCGACCGACGACGCGCTCGCAGCGATGGTCGCCGGCGATCTCGACGTGACCATTCTCCAGAGCGCCGTCGGGCAGGGCGCTGCCGCTGTCGACGCTGCCGTCAAGCTGATCCGCAAAGAGAAGGTGCCGCGCGAAAACAACGTTCCCTTCGAACTCGTCACACCTGAGAACATTGCCACCTATCTGCCGAAGAGCCAGTGAGCATAAGAGGATTATGATGTTGCATTTCTGGAATAAATTCGGCATTCGCGCACAGATCACCTCCGGCTTCGTGCCGCTGATCCTGTTGATGAGCCTGCTCACGGTCAGCGCGATCTCCGGCATGAACGGGCTCGCCTCGATCTTCTCTTCCTATCGCGCCACGGCCGGCCAAAGTCTCGCCATCTCGGACTACAGCGACCAGCTGAACGAGATTCAGATGTCGGCGGAAGCCTTCCGCTCCACGCCGACGCAGGATGTCGTCGATCGCTTCCGCGCCGGCGTGAAAGCGTTCGACGCCGACGACCCGCGTTTTGCCGGCAACAAGGACCTGCAGTCCGGCCTTGCGGCGATCCGCCAGGACATCGCCACCTATGGCAAGGCTTTCGAACAGATCGTCGCGCTGCAGGCCAGGCGTGATGCCTTGATCTCCAAGGTCACCGAATTCGGCCCCTGGACCAGTATTGCGCTCAACGATGTCGTGCGCAGCGCCTGGCGCCAGAACGATGTGGCCCTGCTGCAGATGACCGCGGCGACACTGGAGGCCTTGAACCGCAGCCTTTATTTCTCCGAACGCTTCGTGCACTCCGATGATTTTGCAGCCTATGACACGGCGCAGGCAGCACTGGCCGAAGCGGTCGCGCTCAACGAAGCGGCTGCGAAAGCCGCAAAGAACGAGCTGCAGAAGAAGCGCCTGATGGGCGCCGGCCAGCTGATGCAGAATTACACCGCCCGTCTCGGCGACATGAAGGACGTGCTGCAGGCCTCGGGCAACATCCGCCAGACGCAGCTCAGCGTGCTCGCGCCGAAAATCTCAGGCGGCTTCAAGGATCTGCAGGCGACGGTAACGGGCGCGCAGAAGACCCTTGATGGTTCGGTGGACGCAACGGTTGCCTCCGCGACCAGCACGACGCTTGTTATCAGCGGGCTGCTGATCGTCATCGGCCTCGTCCTTTCCTATTTCGTCGGCCGGTTGATTTCCTCGGCGGTGCGCAACATGGCGCAGTCCATGGAGCAGCTTGCCCGCGGCGAGGAAGGGATCGTGATAACGGGCGTCGAACATCGCCACGAGCTGGGGGCCATGGCGCGTTCGCTGAAGGTTTTCCAGGAAACGGGGCGCGCCAAGCTGATTGCGGAAGCCAATGCCGACCGCGCCCGCCTGGCGGCCGAAGAAGAGCGGCTCCGCCAGGAGGCCGAGCGGCTCAGCGACGCGCAGGTGATGGAGCATGCCTTCCGCCAGATCTCTGTCGGGCTGGACGCACTCTCGAAGGGCGACCTCACTGTCCGCGTCGGCGAAGTCGACCATCGCTATGTCAGGATCCGGGATCATTTCAACAATTCGGTCGCAAGCCTCGAAGAGGCGGTTGACGCCGTCATTCGCGCGGTCGGCACCATCCGCTCCGGTCTTGCGGAAATCTCCACCGCCTCCAACGATCTCGCCCGCCGCACCGAGCAGCAGGCAGCCTCGCTGGAGGAGACTGTCGCGGCGCTGGGTGAAGTGACCCGCGGCGTCAATGGAACGGCGGAGGGCGCAAGCCGCGCCCAGGGTGTTGTGGCAACCGCCCGCACCAATGCTGAAAAGGGCGGAGAGATCGTTGCTCGCGCCATCGATGCGATGACGGAAATTCAAAATTCGTCGTCCAAGATCGGCAACATCATCAGTGTCATCGACGAGATCGCCTTCCAGACCAACCTGCTGGCGCTGAATGCCGGCGTGGAAGCGGCGCGCGCCGGCGAGGCAGGCAAGGGCTTTGCCGTCGTCGCCCAGGAAGTCCGCGAGCTCGCCCAGCGCTCCGCCAACGCGGCAAGGGAGATCAAACAGCTGATCTCTACATCCTCGGCGCAGGTCAAGACCGGCGTCCAGCTGGTGGGCGAATCCGGCCTTTCGCTCGAACAGATCGTCGAGCAGGTCACCGCCATGAATGCGACCGTGGCCGAGATCGCCGTTGCCGCCCGCGAACAGGCGACAAGCCTGCGCGAGGTCTCGGCTGCCGGCGACCAGATGGACAAGGTGACGCAGCAGAACGCCGCGATGGTCGAAGAGACCACGGCGGCCGCGCAGAGCCTGACACATGAAACCGAAAGCCTTGCCGAACTGCTGCGGCGGTTCAGGACGGGTAGCGGCCGGGCATCGGAACATCGCCACTACGCGATGGCATCCTGACGTCCTGCCGATGCAGGCAAGAAAACGCCGCCGCCGCGAAAGGGCGGCGGTGAGCGGTCATCGGCCAGCGTCGCCTCAATGGCTCTCTGATGCGGGACCGTGAGAGTGGCCGGCAATGCTCTTGCGAACATGGCGAACTGCCGTCCAGACGGCGAAGAGCACGAGCGGGATGGCGCCGAGAACGGCGAGCTTTGCGATGTGCGGATCGACGCCCAGTTCGGAGATGCTTTCCAGGCAGATCTTTGCGAGGCCAACGGTGTAATAGGTGATGGCGATGACGGAGAAGCCTTCGACCGCCTGCTGGATATGCACCTGGATGCGCGCCCGCTCTTCCATTGATGTCAGGAGTGAGGCGTTCTGATCTTCGAGCTGAACCTGCACGGTGGTTCTGAGCAGGTCTCCGGCCAGGCTCACACGTTCGGCCAGTTCATCGAGGCGGCGTTCGGCGGCGTGAACCGCACGGACGGCCGGCTGAAAGCGCCGGTCGATGAAGGTGCCGATCCGCTGGCGCTGCTCGACGCGCTCCTCGCGCAGCTCCGACGATCTGCTTGCGACGATCTCGGCATAGGCTTTCGTCGCGCCGAAGCGGTGACGAGCGAGAGCGGAGAAATTGAGCACATCCGACGAGAGCTTGGTGACCTCGGAAAGCAGGGCCTTGTCGACTTTGACCGCACTCTGCATATGCGAGATCAGCAGGTCGAGGCGCCGGTCGAAGACGAAAAGCTTCGACACCGTCTCGCGTGCCATCGGCAACGCCAGCAACGCCATCATCCGGTACGTCTCGATCTCCAGGAAACGCCTGACCATGCGGCCGGTGCGATAGGCGTTGAGATTGCGGTTGAAGAACAGGAATTCGACGAAACCGCTATCGGTCAGCCGGAAGTTCGAATGCACTTCCGCGTCGCCGCCGCCGACTTGTGAAGCGACATAGTCGAGCTTCGGTTTTTCCGGACCTTGCCCGTCCTTTTCGTCCCGCACCAGCACGCGGACGGCTGCGATGATTTTCCCGTCGATCTGACGGCAGCAGGCCTGAAAGGCTTCCGGCGGATTGCTGCCGGGTTCGGCCGATGCGGGAACGACGAAAGTCAGGGTGAGGAACTCGGTATGCGCCTCCCACTTCAGCCGGCCGTCGCCGATGCGGCCGATGCCGTGGTTGCCCTCGCGGGTCGTGGAGACATCTTCCAGTCCCGGCAGGGAAGTTGGTATCTGAGGAGGGGCATTCTCGCCGACGATGGCGACGTGCCACACATCCGTGTCGCCATCGAAGTAAAGCGACGGCCGCGCGTGGAGCTCGTTGTGAAGTTCCCTTCGCAGCGGATGCTCGGAGCCCATCGGCATGGAAATGCACCTCTATACGGTAGACAGTCGCTGGATCGCCGGATGTAAGCGGGTTGCCGGCATGTGTGAGTTGACCATGGCGCCTGCGAGCCGGCGAAGGCTGACAACGCCTATAGCCTCTCCCGAACCGCATGTCACCATAAAGGGCAACGATGTCGGCGGCGTGCGCGACATCGTTGCCCTATTGCTCGATTGTCACCCGCTGAACTGGTGATGCTGACCTTACGATGAGGTTTCTTCCAGTCGACGTCCCCCGGTCTCGATCATTCCGATAGCCGCAACCGCACCGATGGCGGCGACGATCGCGAACATCATGAACACCGAATTGATGCCCTGCGTCCCCATCATATAACCGACCGTGGTCGGCCCGACGGCCGAGGCTATGCGCAGCCATGATGTCGCAAGACCCGTTCCGATAGCGCGCATCCGCGTCGGATAGATCTCCGGCGTGTACAGATACAAAACCGCATTGATCGACCCGACAACGCCATAGGCAAGCGTTGCCAGCACGATCAACGACCAGAGCTGGCCTGCGCCACCGGCAGCCAAAGCGGTCAACAGTGCCGCGCCGACCAGGAAGGATACAATGGCCCAAGTTCTTCGACCGATGCGGTCGATGCAGAAAGCGCAAACCAGAAGGATGGCGACCTGGGCGACATTGGTCATCGACGCCGCCCGGAGAGCGCTTCCGAGCTCGAGCTTGTAGACGGTGTGATAGAGTGTTGGCATCCAGTTGTTGAGGCTGTTGGCGACGAAGAACGAACTCGCCCAAAGGACCCAGGCGATCAACGTCCTGGCGCGGAAGCGTGGAGACAGCAGCTCGCTCCAGCGGCTTCTCGGCTGCCGGGCGACCTGTGCGGGGGCGGGCGCTGCAGCCGGCGCTTCAGGCGCCGATTGCGGCTCCTGTTGATAGTCGAGGTTTGCCTTTCTTGCGCTCGCCTCAGCCTGGCGGATGATCGCTTCCGCTTCGTCCAGGCGTTGCTGGCCGATCAACCAGCGCGGCGATTCCGGCAGCCGATAAAGCAGATAGGCGATGACGAGACCGGGAATGCCGCCGATGAAGAACAGCGATGTCCATCCGAGGATCGGCACGAGCAAGGTCCCAACCTGGCCGGTGATCATCAGCCCGACCGGAAAGATCATCTCATACAGCATGAAATAGCGGCCGCGTCCCTTCGCCCGCAAAAGTTCGCTGATATAGGTGGCGGCGACCGGCATTTCTCCTCCGACGCCAATACCCTGGATCAGCCGGCACAGGAAAAGCATCTGAAAATTGCCGGTGAGCGCGCAGGCCAGGCCCATGACCGACATCAGCGCTGTGGCCGCTGCCGCCATGGGGACGCGGCCGAAACTTTCGGCAAGACGGCTGAAAAGCAGGGCGCCGAGCAATTGGCCGATGTAGCTGGCGGCGATCATCCAGCCGATCTGGGCCGGAGAAAGCTCCCATAGCTTGATCAGGATCGGAAGGACGAATGCCAGCGAAAGGGCATCGAAGGCATCGAGAAACGTGGCGCTCCCCATGACGATCCGCGCCCGGCGGTGCCAGGGTGTAAAGGGAATGGCTTCGAAACGGGCAGCCAGCGCTGCGGCGCGACCGCTGTCGGATGCCGGGCTCGGATCGCGGGCCTCAAGCCCATCTGCGGTCGCGGATGCGGCCAGCGTAATTGTGTTGTCGTGCATTCTATCCTCCCAGATTCAGCACCTTGATGATGGCCGGCGCCTTCGTAGCGCCGGCATTGGGCGTTAGCCGTTGGTCCGCTTGAACAGCGATCGGATCGCATCGGCGATCTGGTCGGGGCATTCGATCGGCGTCAGATGCCGCGCGGCGGGCAAGACGGTGAGGGATGCGCCCGGAATGGCCGCAGCGAGATCTCGGGCCGTCTCGACGGGGGTGGCGTAATCTTCCTCGCCGACGACCACCGAAACAGGAAACAGGAAACCTCCCAGATGCCGGCGCAGATCGGCATCGCCGAGCATGGCGCAGGTCGCGGCATAGGCATCGATATCGTTGGCGGTAAAGACCGACATGGCATGCTGAACCTGCGCCGGATGATCCATCCGGAATCGATCGCCGAACCAGCGCGTTGCCTGAAACTCGGCCATCGATGCCAGCCCTTCGCTGCGAGCCTTTGCCGCCCGGGCCCGCCATTCCGTGGGCGCGTTGGCACCATACCAGGCGGTGGTATCGATCAGCAGCATGGCGCGCACCAGCTCGGGGTGCCGCGCCGCGAAGGTCTGCGCCACGCAACCGCCCATGGAGCAGCCCGCAACGACGGCGTCACTCCACCCGAGTTCTCCCATCAGGTCGGCGATATCGTCGCCGAACCGCTCGACATCGTAGGGACCGGCAGGCTTGTCGCTCCTGCCATGGCCACGGCAGTCCATCGTGACGATATCCGCATCCTCCAGCCGCCCGACAACCCGATCCCAGACACTGGCGTCGAGCGCCAGTGAATGGATCAGAACGACGCGCGGCCCACCCGGCCGTCCACTGCGTCTATAAGCAAGGCCGATACCATCGGACGTTCTCGCATAGGCGACGCCGGAAGCCGTCTCGCGCGCATTTGCTGCACTGTTGGACATCGACATTCCCTTATCCGGCAAGCGCCATATCGTTTTCCCCCACGAGCGGCACGTTCCACGCATCGTAGCCATAGAGCCAGGAGGTGTCTTCGTTGCCCCCCGACATCCAGGTATTGGCGCTCGAAATCGCCTGGATGCGTGAGGTGCGCGGCTTGCGGTTTGCCTCGTAGCGGCGGAACGCGCCTTCGATGTCGTCATTGTCGACGCCGGCAAGGCACCGCGCCAGCACTGCCGCGTCCTCGATCGAGGTCGCAGCTCCTTGCGCCATATAGGGCGTCATCGGGTGGCAGGCGTCGCCGAGAAGCACCACGCGTCCGTCGCTCCAGCGCGCCAGAGGTTCACGTTCGAGGATTGCCCACTTGTGACAGTCCGGGCATGCATTGAGAACCATCTGCACTTCCGGATGGAAGCCTTCATAGGCGGTGCGCAATTCCTTCACGTCGCCCTTGGCGGACCAGGATTCCGAGGTCAGCCAGTCAGCAGGCTCAGGCACGCTGGTGACGAAGTAGAGCGAGCTGCGGTCTGCGGCGGTGTAGTAGATGACGATGTGGCGATCGACACCCCACCACTTCGTTCTGGACGCCTGGATCTCGCCGCCGTTCATCAGGCTCGCGTCGAAGACCGCGCGGTAGGCGATCCGGCCCTTGTGGATCGGTTTGTCAGGGCCGACGACGATGTCGCGAACCAGCGAATGCACGCCATCAGCGCCGATCACCGCATCGGCATCCGCCTTCGTGCCGTCGGCGAAAGAGAGCGTCACGCCGCCCTTCGTCTGATCCAGGCCGACGAGCTTCTTGCCGAGGTGAACGATCTCCGGCGGCAGCACGGAATAAAGCGCTTCATGCAGGTCGGCCCGGTGCATGCAGAGAAAGGGCGCGCCGTAAAGGCTTTCCGGCATCGGAAGCTCGCGCTTGATCTCACCGGTATCCCAGACGCGGTTGAGATGAGAATAGGGCTCGAACGCAAGTTTCTGAAGCCTGTCGAGAACGCCGATACCGCGCAGGACGCGCGACGAATTCGGCAGCATCTGGATGCCGGCGCCGATGCGGGCAAATTTCGGTGCCTGCTCGTAGACATTCACGTCGATACCGACCTGGCGAAGGGTCGCCGCGGCGGCGAGACCACCCATGCCGGCACCAACGATCGCGATTTTCGGTTTACTTCCAGCCATGCGATTTTCCTCCCTTGGCAATCAAGATGGCGCTAGTCGTAATCCGGCATCTATAGTATGTAAAATATTTATATAATTCATGCATGGAACCTTTTAAGTTTATGTTGGAAGCCGATGGAATTGAGACACCTCCGCTATTTCGTGGCCGTCGCAGAAGAGGGGAGCATCTCGCGAGCTGCCGCGCGTCTCAACATCCAGCAGCCGCCGCTTGGTCAGCAGATCCGCGATCTTGAATACGAGCTTGGCCTTTCCCTCTTTGATCGGCATCCGAAGAAGATCGTGCTCAACGCTGCCGGCGCGGTTTTTCTTGCCGACGCCCGCGACATTCTGAAGCGCGCCGGTCAGGCAGTCGAAAATGTCCGCCGCTACCACAAAGGCGAGGCTGGCCAGTTGTCCGTCGGCTTTACGAGTTCCGCGTCGCTGCATGTTCTGGCGCCGAAGCTGCTGCAGCAGTTCCGTCTTTCCTATCCGCTCGTGAAAATCGCCGTCGAAGAAAGCGAGACCTACGAACTCATTCTCGCCTTGCAGGAGGGCCGTATCGATGCAGCGTTGCTGCACATCGACGCAAATCGATTTCCGGATCTGGCGAGCACGGTGCTTTCCGAAGAGGACATGATCGTCGCCATCCCTCTTGGTCATCCCCTTGCGGATGAACGCCTCGGTCCGATCACGCTGAAAATGCTGGAGGGGCAGGACGTGGTCGTTTACCGGCGACCCGACGGCCCAGGCATATTCGAGCGTATCTTGCAGTCCCTCGATCGTGCAGGCGTGACGCCTGCGATCGTCGACGAAGTCTATCGCATCGTCGCAGCGATCAACCTCGTTGCAGGCGGTCGCGGCGTCACGATCGTTCCAACCTCCATGCAGGTCCTCCATCCGGAGGCCATTGCCTATCGCGCGCTCGCTCCCGGCCAACTTTCACCCTTGCCGCTCTGCATCGCTTACCGGCGTGATCTGAAACTCTCCATCGTGCGGAATTTCGTTGCGCTGACGAAGGACATCGCCGCCGTTCCGCCGCATATGCGTGATCGTGCCTGACCGTTCAGAGCAAGCGCCAGGCAGCGAGGCTTCCAAGCAGTTGCGTGCTGCCGCCGACCGACATCGCGACGATGAAGGCCGTTTCTGCTTCTCCCAAAAAGGCGAAGATCGCTCCCAGTAAGGCGACGCCTATCGTCGCCCCGACCATGCGGGCAACATTGATCAGGGCGCTCGCCGTGCCGGCGCGATCGGCCGCCACGGTTGAAACCGCGACCGCCGTCAGAGGCCCCGTCGCCATGCCCATCCCGACCCCGGTCAGCAACAATCCGACCTCTTCGGCAATGAACCAATCGGCCAGAAAGGATGAGCCGAGCAGAAGGTTGCCCAAACCCATCAGCGCCAGTCCCGCCGATATGGTGCGTTTCTTCCCCAGGCGCTCCGAGATCGAACCGGAGAAGGGTGAGATCGCGATGAAGCTGATGGCCATTGGCAGCAGAGACAGCCCGACCTCCACCGAGGCCAGGCGTCGAAGGCTGAGGGAGGCGAGTGGAAAGAGAAAGAGCGTGCCATACATGCCGAACGTCATTGCCGCCGTTCCGGCCATCGCACCGCGAAACTGCCTGCCCGAAAACATCGAGATCGGAACCAGAGCCGTCTGCTCCAGGCGCTTTTCGACGATGATGAAGAGCAGCAGAAGCAGGGCGCCGGCGATGGCCAGGAGGGCCGTCCACAAAGGCGGCAGATGCAATGATTCGATCGCCGTGAGGGTAAGAACGGTGAGGGATGCTATCCCCAGCAACTGACCCGGCATGTCGAAGGACCGGCCTTGCCGATCGGCGCTTTCCGGAACGAAAAACCGTGCCGCCGCCGCCGCGATCAGCGCGATGGGGATGACGACGAAGAAGACGGATCGCCAGCCGAAATCACGGATGAGGAAGCCGCCGAGGCTTGGGCCGATCGCAAGCGACATTCCATTGCAGCCGGCCCAGATCCCGAGCGCTCGGGCACGGACCTTCTCATCCCGGTAGATGACCCGGATCAGCGAAAGCGAAGCGGGCAGCAGGAGGGCGGAGCCGAAGCCGGTCAAGGCTCTCGCGGCGATGAGGATCGCGATGGTCGAGGCGAATGCGCAGCCAAGGCTCGCCAGCGCCAAGACAGCGCAGCCGATCACGAACATCAGACGTCGGCCGTAAAGATCGGCGAACAAGCCGCCGCTGATGAGAAGTGCTGCGTAAACGAGATTGTAGGCGTCGACGACCCATTGCAGCTCGGTGACGGAGGCTTTGAGATCGAGTCCGATTGGCTGAACCGCCAGATTAACGACCGATGTATCGACCTGCGCCACGATCACGCCGAGGCAGAGAATGGCGAGAGAGGCCGGCTTCAACTGTGCGTAAGCCCTGGAGTTTTGTTCGATTGAATTCATGACGCTGCCTTTCCATTACAGCGCCGCGCGTCATTTTAGACGCTCAAAGGACGCTGTAACATTTTGAATTGCCGCGATAATTTTATCGCTAAGCCAATTCCGGAAGGAATTATGCAGTAGGAAACGTAACGTCGTTCAGGCCATCGACAATTCGAAAAGCATCGAAGTGTTCGAGAAAAAACGAAAAAGCCACGGCCCTGTTGCGAGGCCGTGGCTGCTGCGTGCGCGCATTTTGCGGGACAACGCGTGACCGGTTACTTGGCGGCGAGCGCCTGGTTGACCTTGTCGACGTCGGCATTCATCGCCTTGAAGGTCTCGTCGAGGGAAAGCTCGCCGACGATCAGCTGGCTCATCCTCTGGACGATGAGCTGATAGATGGCGGAGGATCCCTTGAGACGTTCCAGGTCCCGGGCTGCCTGCGGCACGCTATTGCGGCTTCCGAGGAAGACGGCCATCGCCTCCTTGGCATTCTTGCTCTCAAGCTTGTATTGCGGGTCCTTGATGTCGGCGCCCGTCAGGACGACGTAATTTTCAGCGATTTCACGCTGGACCTTTTCAGAGCCGAGGAACTCGATGAACGCGGCCACGGCCTCGGGAGACTTGGTGCGCTTGAAGCCAACGATCGCGGTGCCACCGGGCATCGCATAGCAGCCGGCATCGCCGCAGGGCGCGCTGATCGCCGTCCAGTCGAAGGCGTCGCCGATCTTCTTCTGGAACGGATTGACCATCCAGTTGCCGGCGAGATAGGTCACGACGTTGCCGTTGACGAACTCGTCACCCATGTTCTTGTACTGGGTTCCCCCGGCAGCACCCCACATTTCCTTCGGGAAGGAGCCGTCCTTCGTCCAACCGTAGAGATCCGTGACGTAGCGCTTGGCGGCATCGTCGGGGAAGAAGAACTTGCCGTCCTTGACGTAGTTCGAACCGTAGGAGAATGCCGCGCCGGAAAAGCGGTGGCCCGAGCGGTCCATCGTGAAGGGGATCTGAGCGCCGGTCGCCTTGGCGACGCGCGCCGAGGCTTCGACGATATCCTTCAGCGTGGCGGTGGGCTTGGGAAGCGGTTCGCCGGCCTGTTCGAACAGCGTCTTGTTGACGAAGGGCAGGTTGAAGGTCTGCGAGGCGATATAGCCGTTGATCGACTGCGGATCGTTGACGCCGGGGAAGCGAAGCGTGTTCAGGCTGTCGCCGTGCAGCTTGGCGAAGCCATCCGGGTCCTTCATGTAGGGACGCATGTCGAGGTAATAGGGCGCAAGCTGCCAGTCGGTGATCTTGGCGATGTCAGGGCCCTCGCCGACGGCAAGCTGCACCGGCAGCTGCTTGGCGACCGCATCATAGCCCGAAGAGACGAAGTTGACCTTGACGTCGGGATTCGCCGTCTCGAATTCCTTGCTGAGCGCTTCCATGCGCTCGACGTAAGCCTGGTCGTCGTCGGTGAACAGAAAGGTGATTGTCTTGGTTTGCGCCATGGCCGCGCCGGCCCATGCGAAAGAAACGGTTGCCAACGCCAGTGCGACGGCCCCTGAGAGATAGGTTTTCATTTTCATCCTCCCATGAAAACATTTTCATCAATCGCGGCCTCAGCCATCGATAAATCAATTTCATATACTTGACATTCGTTGCGTCAAGCTATTTTCTGCGGCAATAGCGATGTTTTTGGGCATTTTTCAAAAATGGCGCGCACAAATAACCTAATGAAAATATTTTCATAGGATTGCGGAGGAGGCGGTCTGTGAAAACGGAATGCATCAAGCAGCCGGGCGAGATGGCGCCAGCATACAGTGTGGCCACGGGCCAGACGATCACGGCATGGGCCGTTTCCGGCCTCATCGCCAGCTATTCTCCCGGCGAGCCCGCGCCGGCCGAAGATCGCGTAAACTATCGTTTCATCAACGGTTTCGTCGATGTCGGAGATCTGCCCTGCCGCAAGGCCTTTTGGTCGACCATGGTCGGGCGGCCGCTATTGCCCGACACCGCCTGGCCGACCGAAAGCCTCAATCTTCCCGGCTCGAACCGTCGCGTCGAGTTCACCGGCTTCTGGCACGTACCGACGCATCTCAGGCGATGGCTGAAGGGCACGTTCAGAACGGAGACCGCGCGAACGCTCAATCTCAGACTGAAGACCTGCGGCGGCGTTCGCATATGGGTCAACGGACAGGAGGCGGTGCGCTTCGAACCCTTCAAGCGCAACACCGAGAGCGCAACCGACATAAGGCTGGCGCTGGACGCCGGCGACAACCAGATCCTCGTCCATACCGAAGACTTGGCCGAGCGTGACACGACGTGGTTCTTCGAGCTCGAGATGCTGGACGAGGAGCCGCTCTGCGTGCTGCTGCCCGTATCGCTGGATCAGGATGAGGTCCGCGAGCTGGAAGCCCTTGCTCGCGGCGTCCGTCCGGCTCGCGACGTCTTCGTCAATCAGCCGCTGGAGATCATCTTCGGCACAGCGCCCGAACGCGATCTGCCGGTAGAGATCAAGGTCGTCGGTCATGGTCACGAGCGGCCCGTTCTCGCGCATTCCCGATTGACGCTCAAGGCCCATCAGAGCAGCCTAACGGCCGACGATATCTGCGGCATTCCGGACGGTTATCACGGCGTCCACATGACGATCGGCTCCGGCACGGGCTCGGTCACGCGCGTCATCGATGCCGCTTTCATGAGCAGCATTTCGCCGTTGTCGGCCGAGGCGTCGCTCGCCGCCCGCAAGCGGCAGGCGCTGGAATACAGCGCCCGCTTCGGCGCGAACCGCGTCGGGCGCCTCATTGCGATGATGGAAACCGGTCACCACGACCAGGAAAGCTTCGACCGCATCATCGAGGCGACGCTCGCCTCCATCGATGCGCGGGAGGATTGCTCGGATTTCATCATGGTGCCGCTCTTGTGGCTGCTCGGCGCCTATGCCGACCGGATGCCCGATGCAGTGATCGCTCGCATCCGGCATTCCGCCCGCTCCTACCGTTACTGGGTCGACGAGCCGGGCAACGACGCGATGTGGTTCTGGAGCGAGAACCATGTGCTCTGCTTTCATACCAGCCAGCTGCTGGCCGGACTTCTTTTGCCCGACGAGGTGTTTTCGGCCTCGGGCCGCACGGGGCGGCAGCAGGCGGAACTTGCCGGCGAGCGGCTCGGCCGCTGGTTCGACAGCGTCGAAGCCCATGGGTTGGCGGAGTGGAACTCGGCGGCCTATTACCCGATCGATTTCATCGGCCTGCTGGCGCTGGAGCGCTGGGCTGAGGCGGCCGTTGCCCAGCGCGCCCGCGCCCAGATCGATCTCATCTTCCGCATGATCGCCCTTCACACGCTCGCAGGCGTTCCGGCCGGATCGCAGGGCCGTGCCTACGACAAGGAGTTGCGCGCCGGCCCGCTGACCGAGCTTGCGCCCTTCGCCCAGGTCGCCTTCGGAACCGGCTGGCTGAACAATGGTGTGGCGGCATTGACCATGTTCTGCGCCGGCAGCTATGAGCCGCCCGCCGATCTGGCCGAACTTGCGCCGCTCACCCGATCAAGAAGCGTCGAGGCGCGCTACAGCCAGGGCCTCGAGAGCGGAAAACTCGTGCTGTTCAAGAACGAGGCGGCGCAGCTTTCGACGGTCGTCGATCACAAGACCGGCCAGAAGGGGCACCAGCAGCATGTGCTCGACATCCGGCTGGCCGGCCATCCGATGGCGAGGCTGTGGGTCAACCATCCCGGCGAGGACGACCCCTGGGGCAATCAAAGGCCGTCCTATTGGGCCGGCAACGGCATCCTGCCGCGCGTTGCCCAGCATCGCGACGTTGCCCTCCTGATCGAGGACACAAGCGACGCACGCCACGCATGGACGCACGCCTATATCGGCCGCGACGGGCTGGACGATCTCATCATCGAAGACAAGTGGCTCATCGCGCGATCGGGCCGGGGATTTTCCGCCCTCTGGGCGTCGAACGGCCTGGAGCTGATCACCGACGGCCCGACCGCCGGCCGCGAGGCGCGCTCCTACGGGCAGCTTTGCGGCTGGGCTGGTATCGTCGGATGCGGCAACGACGATGCCTTCAAGGCGTTCGTCGAACGCCTGGGCCAGACGACGGTTTCCTTCGATCCCGGGCTTCGGCGTCTCTCTCTGACGCCGCCGGGCGGCCCGGCGATCGACCTCTCCTACGCCGATGGTCTTTCGATCGGCGGCGAGGCGAGGCCCTTCACCCACGATCAGCCGCAACCGATCCTCACCTACGACAGTGCTGCCTCCGGCGCCGGCACTGACGGGCCGTTCTACTCCTGAAAACATAGGTCTCCAGCATGAACACAACATCTGTCGATAACGCCGCCCTCCTGACGACGATTGATCGCGTGGCAACGGCTTTCAGCCGGCTCAGAGGCATCAAGGAAGGTCTCGTGACGGGAAATTCGGCCTCCGGAATCCAGTTCGACGAGTGGGACTGGGAAGTCGGCGTCGGTCTTTACGGCTTCCTGCGCCGCGCCATTTCCACCAATGATCAAAAAGCGCTGCAGGAACTCGTCGCCTGGTATGCCGGCCAGATTGAACGCGGCCTGCCGCCGCGCCAAATCAACAGCACGGCGCCGATGCTGCCGCTTGCGATCCTGGTCCAGCATGTCGACCGTCCCGACTTTCGCGCGCTCGTCGAGGACTGGGCCGAATGGCTCGTCAAGGAACTGCCGAAGACCGAGGACGGCGGCTTTCAGCACGTCGTCAAGGAGCGCCTCAACGACGGCGAATTGTGGGACGATACGCTGTTCATGGCCTGCCTGTTTCTCGCCCGCGCCGGCGTTCTCTGCGAGCGCAGCGAGTGGATCGACGAGGCCGTCTATCAGTTCGTGATCCACACCCGCTATCTCTCCGATCCGGTCAGCGGGCTCTGGTATCACGGCTGGACCTTCAACGGACGGCACAATTTTGCCAATGCCTTCTGGGCGCGCGGCAATGCCTGGGTCACCGTCGCCATCCCCGAGCTCTTCGACCTCGTTCCGACGCTCGGGGAGAAGGACCGGCGTTTTCTGTCGAACGTCCTCGTCAGCCAGGTGCGCTCCTTGAAAGCATACCAGCGGCCGGACGGCATGTTCACGACGCTTCTCGACGATCCGTCGTCGCCGCTGGAAACCTCGGCCACGGCGGGCATTGCCTACGGCATATTGCGCGCCATCGATGCCGGCATTCTCGACAAGGACGACAGGGCCTATGCGGAGCGCGCGCTTGCGGCGGTGCTGGCGCAGATCGATGAAGAAGGCGTCGTCCACGGCGTCTCGGACGGCACGCCGATGGGTCATGACCTCGATTTCTACAAGCGCATCCCCAACGTGCCGACGCCTTATGGCCAGGCGCTGACCATGCTGCTGCTGACGGAAGTCTTTCTCGAGAACGGCCAGCGCCAATGAGCCCCGTGTCTCTTGTCGCGATCGAGCCGGCGCAGAGCGACGATACGGTCCGTCTGCAAGCGGCCATCGACGGCCTGTCGGCTTCAGGCGGCGGACGCGTTGAGCTCATGGCCGGCATCCATGTCTGCCGCGGGCTCCAGCTCAGATCCGGCGTCGACCTTCATCTGGCCGCCGGTGCGATCCTGCGTCCCGTTCCGGATTACGCGGCCTATGCGCAGACGACCGTTTCGGTGATCGCCGAAAAATCCGACCGCGGCATGATCGTCGCCAAGGATGCGCGGCGGATCAGCCTGACGGGGGCGGGGCGCATCGAAGCCGGTTGTGACAGCTTCATCGTGGGAGACGACGAGACGGTGGGAACCTTCATCCCGGCCGAATTTCGTCCCCGCGTCGTCGTCTTCGAGGGCTGCGACGAGGTCGAGATCAGCTCCGTCCATATTTGCCGCTCGCCGATGTGGACGCTGCACTTCGTCAACTGCACCGATGTTGCGGTCAGGAACGTGATCATCGACAACGACCGCCGCCTTCCCAACACGGACGGGATCGTGCTGGATGCCTGTCGCGGCGCCGTTATCGAGGATTGCCGGATATCGACGGCCGACGACGGCATATGCCTGAAGACGAGCATCGGTCCTGACCGTGTCGCCATCGGGCGGTGCGAGAATATTCTCGTCCGCCGCTGCTCCGTCCAGAGTCTCAGCTGCGCGCTGAAGATCGGCACGGAAACGCATGGAGACGTCACCAATGTCGTGTTCGAGGATTGCAACGTCTCATCCTCCAACAGGGCGCTCGGCATATTTTCCCGCGACGGCGGCCGGATATCGAACGTAAGGTTTTCGAGAATTGCGGTAGAGTGCCGCGAGACCCCCGATGGTTTCTGGGGCTCGGGGGAGGCGCTGACCGTCAATGTCGTCGACCGTGTTACGGAACGCGCGGCAGGCGCCATCGAAAATCTCATCGTCGAGGACATCACCGGCCGGATGGAGGGGGCGATCACCGTCATTTCGACCTCGCCGGCCGGCATCCGCAACGCATCGCTGGCACGCATCGCCATCGATCAGCAGCCGGGGCAGCTCGGCACTGCGCGATCCTACGACCTGCGTCCAACGAACGCCGACCTTTCCCCGACAGCCGATGGCGGCGGCCGCGCCAATGCCTGGACCCGCGGGTCAGACGGGCGGGTAATCGGTCTTGAGCACTATCCGGGAGGAATGCCGGCCGTCTACGTGGCTGATGTCACCGGGATCTTGATGAACGAGGTGCGGATCACAAGGCCGACACCGCTGCCGCAAGGCTGGAACAAAAACGACGCCGTCTTCGAAACGGCGGCACCTGATGGGAGTGGGGCATGGCAGAACTGAAACTTTCCAACGTCAACAAATCGTATGGCTCGGTCAAAGTCCTGCATGACGTCGAACTCGATATCACGGACGGCGAGTTCGTCGTCTTCGTCGGGCCGTCGGGATGCGGCAAGTCGACCCTGCTGCGTGTCATTGCCGGCCTCGAAGAGGTGACGGAGGGCGCAATCGCGATCGGGGGCCGCGATGTCAGCGCGCTCTCGCCGGCCGAGCGCAAGATCGCAATGGTCTTCCAGTCCTACGCGCTCTATCCGCATATGAGCGTTCGCAAAAACCTCGCTTTCGGCCTGGAGAACCTGAAGTTCAAGCGTGCCGAGATCGAGGCGCGGATTGCCGAGGCCGCCAGGATGCTGGCGATCGAGCCCTACCTGGACCGACGCCCGAAGCAGCTTTCGGGCGGCCAGCGCCAGCGCGTGGCGATCGGCCGGGCTATCGTGCGCGAACCGGACATTTTTCTCTTCGACGAGCCGCTGTCGAATCTCGACGCGGCGCTGCGCGTTCAGACCCGCGCCGAGATCACCAAGCTCCACCGCGAGATCAAGACGACGATGATTTATGTCACGCATGACCAGGTCGAGGCGATGACGATGGCCGACAAGATCGTCGTGCTGCGCGCCGGGCGGGTCGAGCAGGTCGGCGCGCCGCTGGACCTGTTCGATAGCCCACGCAATCTCTTCGTCGCCGGCTTCCTCGGCTCGCCGCGCATGAACATCATCAAGGGCAAGGTCGCTGGCATCGAGGAAGGCGGCGTCGTCATCGATGTCGGCAATGGTGGCAAGGTCGTCAGCGATGTCGATCCCGCCGGAATTGCGGTCGGACAGGCTGTTCTCGCCGGCATCCGGCCCGCGCATTTTTCACGCTCCAGCGAGCAGGGCCTGCCGTTCATCGTCCAGTATCACGAGGGCCTCGGTACGGAGACCTATGTCTATGGCAATCTTGCAGGCCATGACGAGCAGATCATCATTCACGAGGCCGGCCATTTCGCGCCGGCGCCTGGTGATCGCATCCTGATCGATGCCGCCCCGGGGCGGGTTCATCTGTTCGATCCCGAAAGCGGCCTGGCTTTTGCCCGGCGGCCCGGACAGGGGAGGCGCTGAACATGGCGGCGCTCAAGGCAGGTGCATTGCTGTCCCAGGCAGGGGAAACGGCGATGAGAGTGGTCGAAGCCCCGATAAATGTGATCGAGCGCATCTTCGGCCGCAAGCGTATGCCATGGCTGTTCCTGGCGCCGAACCTCGTTCTGTTCGCCATCTTCACGTTCCTTCCGATCGCGATCGCGGTCGGTTACGCCTTCACCGGTGGCACCAATCTATTCGTGTCGGAGCGGCCTTTCGTCGGCCTGGACAATTTCCGCACGCTGCTTTCCTGCGGCAATTATCTGCAGCCGGGAACCTGCCAGGAATCGCTGTTCTGGACGGCTGTGTGGAATACGCTCTGGTTCGTGGCCTTCAATGTCGTCGCCACATTGCTCGTGGCGCTGATCACGGCGCTGATCCTCAATCGGGCGATCGTGGCGCGCGGCTTCTTCAGGGCGATGTTCTTCTATCCTGTCTTGCTGTCGCCCGTCGTCATCGGCCTGATCTGGAAATGGTTCCTCGATCGCAACGGGCTGCTGAACGCCTTCTTCCAGATGATCGGCGTTCCCCCTGAGATCTTCCTGCTCAACGTCGGCTGGTCGCGCTTCTTCGTCGTCGTGGTGTCGGTCTGGTTCCACATGGGCTTTTACACGCTCATCCTCTTGGCCGGCCTCCAGGCCATCCCGAAGGAGCTCTACGAGGCTGCCTCCATCGATGCCGCCTCGCCGCGCCGCACGCTGTTCAGGATCACACTGCCCCTGCTGGCCCCGAACCTCTTAGTCGTGTTCATTCTTCTGATGATCAAATCCGTCCAGATCTTCGACGAGGCCTGGGTTCTGACCAATGGCGGCGGTCCGGGCACGGCCAACAGCTTCATCGTCCAATATATCTACCAGATGGCATTCGGCAGCGATCTTCGCCTCTTCGGACTGGCTTCCGCCGCATCGGTTCTCATGGGGCTGGTGCTTCTGGTTCTCACCCTCATACAGCTGCGTTTCGGCAAGCGAATGGAGTCCTGAGATGAACCCGATCAGCTTTTTCAAGCGCACACGCCGGGCCGGACGCATCGATATCACCGACATATTGTCGTGGGTCTGGCTGATCGGCGGAACCTTCGTCGTGCTCGTTCCCGTCATCTGGGCCGGCCTCTCCTCGCTGAAGCCGGCCGCCGAGATCACCCGATTTCCGCCAACGCTGCTTCCTCGGGCCGCCGTCGAGCAGACCGTACCCGGCTTCGACAAACCGCTCAGCCTCTGGAAGGTCACCATCGACGGTCAGATGCGCGAAATGGCCATGGTCCGCCGCATCGGCCTCAAGGCCCAAATGGTTGATCCCGCAAATCCGGGACAGCCCGTCAGCGTCGACGTCAAGGGGCTGACGCCGGTGCAGAAGCTGACGATCGCCACGCAGAATTACACCGATCCGCTGACGCGCTTCAACTTCCTGACCTTCCTCAAGAATTCGGTGTTCGTCACCTTCGTCGCAACGCTGCTGACGCTGATCGTCAACGCCATGGCGGCATTTGCCCTGTCGAAATACAAATTTGCAGGGGATACGACGGTCTTCGTCATCATCATTTCAACGCTGATGATTCCGCTCGCCGTCGTCATGGTGCCGGCCTATCTCGTCATCGTCGGGGTCGGGCTTGCCGATAACCTCTGGGGCGTCATCCTGCCGACGGTCGCCTCTCCGACCGCCGTCTTCCTGCTGCGGCAATATATGCTGACCATACCCGACGAGCTGATAGAGGCGGCGCGCGTCGATGCGGCGAGCGAATTCTGCATCTTCTGGCGCATCATCCTGCCGCTGACGGCGCCGGCTCTCGCGGTGCTGGCGATATTTTCCGTGCTCTGGCGATGGAACGACTTCCTCTGGCCGCTCATCGTCCTCAACAGCCGCGAGAATTTCACCCTGCAGGTCGGTCTGAATGCGTTCCAGGGCGAGTTCTCGGTGCAGTGGCACTATATCCTGGCGATGACGTTCCTCAGCCTGCTGCCTGTCACCATCGTTTTCCTGTTCCTGCAGAAGTACATCACCACGGGCATCGCCGGAACAGGGATGAAGTGAACGGCAAGGCGTGGAGATAGAGATCTCCTCACAATCGCCGAACGACCCATACCACGCCTACCTCCCGGCTGAAGCGCGTCGCAATGAACCTGGTTCATGCGGCGCGTTTCGGTCGTTGTCTTTGTGCGTGACTCCCAAGGCCGTTGCTCATACTGAGGGAGGTTCGCCGCGGCAAGCGTAGCGCTTGCCACCGAGGCCAGCCGCCCCGGCGACCTGGTAGGCCGCCGTTTTTGGGCTATGCCGACATCGATTTCAAAGTGCGACGGCGTCCTGCACACGTCACAAAACGGTTTCGAAGAGCGGGATCAAGGCCGCGCCGATTGCGCCGGGGGCATCGATTATCTGCGCCACATCAAGCCTGGGGACGTCGCGTAAAATGCCATGCCGAGGCAGATTGTTGAATTCGGTCCGTTCGATCAGCATTCTCGCGAGTGAGTGCGGAAGCTCGCCGCCGAGGACGATCAATGCCGGGTCGAATATTGCGCAGATCGCATTGATGGCTCGATTGTGGGCCGGCGTGACGCGGTCGACCCACTCGCCAACGCCATCCCAGTCCATCAGGTCCTCGTTCTTCAGGTCCCTCAGGGTCAAGTTCATGCGCCCTTTGGCACGAAGATGTTCAAGCAGGACGCCGAGTGCAGGGCGTTCCTCGTAGTCCTGACGCCCGAAGAGAACGGAAAATTCGCCGGCGTTGCCGAAATTGCCGCGAAACGGCATGCCTCCGGAAACCAGGCCGCCGCCATAGCCATGAAGATGGGCGATGTAGGCGAAATCTGCGACATCGCGGCCAACGCCGAAAATGGCTTCCGCCAAGGCTGCGGTCCTGGCGACATTGTCTGCCCAGACCGGCAGGCCAAGTTGCTTTCCAAGCAAAGGTGCCAGGTCGATCAACGACCAATGAGCGAGCGGCAAGGGGCAATTGAAGGCCGTCTCCAGCATGCGGTGGCCGGCGACGGCCAGACCGACGCCGAGGACATCACGCCGTTTGGCGCCCCGGCGGGCAAGAATGTCTTCGACCGCCGCTTCGATCCGCTCCATTTCATCGGATAGCGAGGAGCCCGCCTGTGGAATTTCCATGTTTTCCATTGGTTCGCCGAAACCCATGAGGCAAAGGCCGATCGAACCGACATTCACGGAGATGCCCAGGGTTAAACACCAGTCTTTGCGAAGGGTCAGCTCCGGGCTGGGCGGTCCCGGCCGCCGGGTTTCCGAATGGGAAAAGACGAGCATTCCTCGCTCATGAAGCCGCGCGACGATCCTGTGCAACGATTGCTGGGTGAGATCGAGCGGCTCTGTCAGGTCGGAGCGTTCGATCCCCGGAGACTTCCAGATCAGCCGCAACAGGTCGCGCTCGTTGCGGGAAGCCACGCGCATCGGTTGTGTGTCTCGCAAAAAATGCGCGGCAACATGGTCTAGCGGATCATACTTCATTTTCGGTTCATTTTGATTTACACTGTGAGTGTGAACCACATTGGGAGGGCATTCTGCTTCTGTCAAACAAGGAATTCGATCCCCGCTTTGCCGGCCCTGCTTACCTCATCGAGATTGGCCAAGCCAGTCAGGCCGACGGCCTTTCAAAGGGGATCGTGTCCGAGCGTTTGGAAGGCCACGATATCGGCGTTGCGGGTCTCGAACGAGATGGAGCGCCTGATCGGCGGTTAGCGGGGCGGGGTGTGGAGAGGGAAAGAACCAAGTTGCATGATATCGTGGAGATCCGAAAATACGGCGCGCGCGCCCGAGCCTGAGGCATCCGAGTTTGCGCCAACGCATGAAGGCACTGACTTCGAGTCGATGGTTCGAGCCTATTCGGCGGGCTACGGGGTGTTTGGCGCCAAGCCGCTGAGCAACGATCGGGCCTTTGCCTGGGCCGCGGACTTGCGAACAAGTGAGGCATTTACGGTGCTTCATTCGGTTTATCAGAGTTCCTGGACAAGTCGGACGCTCGATGAGACGCCGCAACACCTTGCGTTTTACATTCCGCACTCGGGATCCTTCCGGCTGTCCATTGGAAAGACCGTGGTTGAAAGTGGGCCTGGTCGTCTCCTCATGGCCAACAACCACGAAGCTGGCGATCGTCTCATCCTAGGCGGCCCGCACTGGTCGGACGCCCTCTTTCTGGACTGGAAAGTTGTGAGGCGAATGCTCGTTTCACTGGTGGAAATGCCGATCCTCGACTCGCTTGACCTTGAGCCGGTTGTGGATCTCGCAACGCCGTCGGGCCAGCTTATCGGCAGCCTGGTGCAGACGATCGTGCAGGGCATGCGCAATGGCGGTCCACTTCTGTCTTCACCTCTGGCCTTGGCGGCGATGAGCGAAACGCTTGCTAACCTCGTGATCCGTTTTGGCCGCCACCGTCTTTCCGACCATTTGGAAAAACAGAAAGTTTGTTTGATCGCGCCGTGGCATGTCCGGCGTGCTATTGACTATATGCACGCCAACATCGCAGAGCCCCTCACCATGACGATGGTTGCCGATGGTGTCGGTGTTTCACTTCGCGCGCTGCAAACGGGTTTCAGGGCCTTCCGGGGAACTTCACCGGGCGGTTACTTGCGCACGATCAGGCTGCAAGCAGCCCGCGACCAATTGCGGGATCCAATGAATCAGCGATCCGTCCGCGAAATCTGCGCGACGTGGGGTTTTTCTCATGCCGGCAGGTTCTCGATCGTCTACCGCAGCGCCTTTGGAGAAAGCCCGCGCGATACGCGCCTGCAGGCTGAGCGCTTGCGATGAGCAAGGACGCCGAAAAGTGCGAACGGTTTTCGGACAACATCATGCTCTAGGAGCGCGGTGCCGCGATACTGCCGCGCAGGACGAGATGGCATCCGAGTTCCAGGCGATGGGCCGGCCGCTGCGGATCGTTGGCGATCAGCCTCTGTTCGATGAGTGCCAAAGCGGCAGCGCCGAGCTTGTCTGTGGGAACGCTGACCGTCGAAAGCGGCGGGCGGCTGAATTCGCCGGGGACGATGTCGTCGAACCCCAGCACTGATATCGCTTCCGGCACGCGTATGTCGCGATCGGCCAATGCCTTCAGGCAGCCGAGCGCCAGATTGTCGGCCGCGCAGAAGACGGCGGTCGCGCCTTTCATCGTGGGATCGCGGTCGAGCAGCGCGTTGATGGCTGCCTCGCCGTGCCTCGGCTCATATCCCTCGGCCTCGACGATCATGCCATCCGGCACCGGAAGCTGCGCGGCGAAATAAGCATCGGAGAAGCCGTCATATCGGCGCTGGATCGTCGTGCGGCCCTTCCATGTCAGGTGCAGGATACGGCGATGCCCAAGCGCCAGCAGGTGCTCGATGCCGAGCCGCGCCCCGAAGCGGTTTTCCGGGGTGACCGTATCGACCAGCATGGCAGGGTCTTCGCCGTTGACGATGACAACAGGCATATCAGGCGAGGCGAGGCTTCGAATCAGTTCCGGCTGATCGTCGTTCAGAACCACAATGCCGTCGGCACGTTCCAAGAGCGCGATCTGCCTGACCTGAGCGCCGTCAATGCGCCGGCCGGTGCTGACGAAGGGTACGATCCTGATGCCGCGGCGTTCGCACTCCCTGCGAAGACCGTTGAGGATCGTCCAGCTCACCAGATTGAGGTCGCTCTCGGGCGCGGCATCGTCGGGAATGGCGAGAAGCAGGACGCGCAAGGTCGCGATCGTCGCCTTCTTCCTTCGGCGGTCGAGGTAACCCAGGCGTTTGGCCGAATCCAGAACCCTTTCGCGCACCTCGATCGTCAGCGGCGCGGTTCCGTTGAGCGCGTGCGAGGCCGTGCTCAGCGACACGTCCGCGTCGCGCGCGACATCCTTGAGATTGACTTTGCGTTCCACTGTTTCCGTCGCGAATTGAGGGCGTGCCTTCGAAGGCATAGCTAACTCAATGTTTTTACATAAAAACTTGAGAAAAGCTACGTGCCTGGCGCGGTATTTTTCGCCATTCCGCGATCAGTGAGGTTTGGCCAGCAGGCCATTGAGCAGCAGGTCGAAATAAGCCTGCAGGAAGGCCTCCTTGTTGGGAGTGGGCACGCGGCGGTCGTCGAATATCAGCCGCAGAACTGTCGTCGTCAGGATGGGCGCGACCACGATTTCGGAGAATTCCACCGGAATTTCGCGAAACTCCCCCGACGCCACACCCTCCAGAATGAGAGCGTCGACCTTGGCGATGATCGGCTCAATAAACTGGTCGTGATGGCGGTCGATCAGGTCGGGGAACCGGTGTCCTTCGGCAATGACCAGCCGCGTCAGCTCGCGGGTCGTGCGATCCTCGGCGATTTGTTCGTAGAGCAGGCCGAGAATGGAAATCAGCCGGTCGGTGACGCTGCCGCTGAGGCCCTCCGTGATCCCCAGCAGTTCCTGAAACGGCACGGAGAAGTGGTTGATCATGGCTTCGAAAAGCTTCTCCTTCGTCTCGAAGTAGACATACACCGTACCCTTGGTGACGCCGACCCTGTCGGCGATGTCTTCGACTCTCGTGCCTGTGAAACCGCATCTGACGAATTCCTCGAAGGCGGCATCGAGAATCTGGATGGGCCGCAGCGCCTTTTGTTCAGAGCGTGTGAGCTTCTTCTGGGCTGTCATTTTCTGATCCTCCAACCTGTTGCGTGCGCTCTCTCCCTGCGACGCAAAGTTTCATTGACTAATCGGTCAGTCAATTATATAGCAGCTGCCGTTGAGAGCAAGAGGTCAACTATGAGAACCATTCTGGTCGCCGCAGCGATCATATGCGCCATCGGTCTCGGATCATGCAGCGATGCGGGCGGGCCGACTGAGCCAACCTCACGGGAGGTCGGCACCGTCGTCGCCAAGTCTGAGCCGTTGGTTCAGGGCGGCGCAATCACCGGAGAAGTGCGGGCGCGCGTTCAGACCGATCTGTCCTTCCGCGTCAGCGGCAAGATCATCGAGCGGCTGGTGGAAGTCGGACAATCCGTGAAGGCGGGGCAGCTCCTCGCGCGGATCGATCCGGAAGAGCAGAAGGCCGACCTGGGTGTGGCGGCCGCCAATCTTCAGTCGGCCGAGGCGCAGCAAACTCAGGCGCAGCTCGCTTACGACCGCCAGCAGAGCCTGTTTCGAACCCAGGTAACGACGCGTGCGGCACTCGATCAGGCGCAGGAGGCGCTTCTGACCGCGCAGGCATCGACGAAGTCGGCGCAGGCGCTGTTGGAAACCGCTCAGGACACCTTGTCTTACACGGAGCTGAAGGCAGACGCCGACGGTGTGATCACTGCCCGCAATGCCGAGGTCGGGCAGGTGGCGCAGGCCGCCCAGGTCGTCTTCACGCTTGCCCATGACGGCGACAGGGATGCCGTCTTTGAGGTGGTCGAAAGCGCGTTCCTGCGCCCGATCGACGGCGACGGGACCGTGACGCTTCTGTCGGACCCGACGCAGAAGATCGCCGCGAAGGTTCGCGAAATTTCGCCGACAATCGATTCTTCCACCGGAACCATCAAGGTCAAGGTCGCGATATCGAGCGACGCTCCGATCCCTCTCGGCGCACCCGTCGTCGGAAGATTCAATTACGTCTCGCAGGACGTCATCCAGCTTCCCTGGTCGGCCATGACGTCCAAGGGCGGCAATCCGGCCGTCTGGATCGTCGATCCCGCATCGTCTGCGGTGTCGGCAAGGGCGGTGGATGTCGCCGGCTATGAGACTGGCAGCTTCATCGTGAAGTCAGGCGTGTCTGAACGAGACATCGTGGTGACGGACGGGACCAAGTTCCTCGGGCCGGGTGAAATCGTGTCTTATGTCAAGGAAGCTTCCAAGTGAGTATTCGTCTCAAAATAGTCGCTCTGATGATGGGTACGGCCCTGATCTCCTCCTGCGCGCCGCAGGATGAGAAGAAGGGGGAAGCGCCCCGTCCCGTGCTGTCGATGACAGTCAAGCCGACGTCGGCCTCGAGCTTGAGCCTGACCGGTACGATCGAGCCGACGATCGAGACCGAACTCGGCTTCCGGATTCTCGGGCGGATGATCGCCCGCAACGTCAATGTCGGCGATCTCGTCAAGAAGGATGACGTCGTTGCCGCCATCGATCCGCTGGCGTTGGAGCTTGCCGTGCGCAACGCCCAGTCGGACGTGGAAAACAGCGACGCCCAGCTCAGGAACGCGGTGACCACAGAGCAGCGCCAACGCGCGCTGCTGGAGTCGCGCTCAGGCACCGAAGCCTCGCTCGAAGAGGCGGAACAGGCAAGGCGGACGGCGGCGGCCGCCGTCGCCAAGGCGCAGGCCAACCTCGACAAGGCCAAAGAGCAGCTCGGCTATGCGCAGCTTCGGGCGGAATTCGACGGGGTGGTGACGGCGACCTCGGCTGAGGTCGGACAGGTGGTGTCGGCCGGCCAGACGGTCGTGACCATCGCACGGCCGGACAAGCGCGACGCCGTGGTTGACGTGCCCCAGGCCGCCGCCCAGAAACTGAAGATCGGCGCGCCCTTCGAGGTGACGCTGCAGCTCGATTCAACCATCCGCACGTCGGGGACCGTGCGCGAAATAGCACCGGAGGCGGAGACCTCTACCCGCACGAGCCGGACCAAGATCGCGCTCACCAATTCGCCCGAAGCCTTCAGGCTCGGCTCGGTCATCACAGCCTCGGCAACCATTGCCGCCGATCCGCAGATCGTCCTGCCTTCCTCGGCAATCCTTGTCGGTAGCGACGGCCCGAGCGTCTGGATCGTCGATGCGGCGGCTAGGAAGGTATCGCTTCGCCGCGTGCAGATCGACGGCGACGCCGAAGACGGCGGCACCGTGCGCGTTACCGAGGGGCTCGCCCCCGGAGAAAGGGTGATCGTGGCAGGTGTGCATAAACTTGAAGATGGCCAGGCCATCCGGATCGACCAGGAGATCAGCCAGTGAAGTCCTTCAACCTCTCCGACTGGGCGCTCGAACACCGTTCGCTCGTCTGGTACTTCATGATCGTCTTCATTCTCGCAGGCGCCTTCTCCTACGTGAAGCTCGGCCGTGAAGAAGACCCGAACTTCACGATCAAGACGATGGTGATCACCGCCCAGTGGCCCGGCGCCTCCGCCGAAGAAGTGACGCGGCAGGTGACCGACAGGATCGAGAAGAAGCTCCAGGAACTGGAATCGCTTGATTACACCAAGAGCGAGACCGTTGCCGGCCAGACAACCGTCTTCGTCGAGCTGCTGCCGACGACCAAGGCAAAGGATGTCGCTCCCACCTGGCTGCGCATCCGCAACATGATCGCCGACATCAAGGGCGATTTCCCGACCGGCGTCGTCGGTCCCTTCTTCAACGATCGCTTCGGCGACGTCTTCGGAAACATCTACGCCTTCACCAGCGACGGCCTTACCCAGCGGCAGCTTCGCGATCTCGTGGAAAACGCCCGCTCCGAGGTCCTGACCGTGCCCAACGTCGGCAAGGTCGATGTGGTCGGTGCCCAGGACGAGGCGATCTATCTCGAATTCTCCACGCGCCAGATCGCAGCGCTCGGGATCGACCAGCAGTCGGTCATCCAGACTCTGCAGGCGCAGAATGCCGTCACGCAGTCCGGCTTTGTCGACGCCGGGCCGGAGCGCATCGCATTGCGGGTGAGTGGACAGTTCACCTCCGAAGACAGTCTGAGATCGATCAATCTTCGGATAAACGACCGCTTCTTTCCGCTGACCGACGTCGCCACGATCAAACGTGGCTACGTGGATCCGCCGTCGGCGCTGTTCCGGTTCAACGGCGAGCCTGCGATCGGGCTTGCGATCGGCATGAAGCAGGGCGCCAATCTTCTGGAGTTCGGCGAGGGGCTCGACGCGCAGATGAAACGCGTCGTCGCCGATCTCCCGATCGGCGTGGACGTTCACCGTGTCTCCGATCAGCCGGCCGTCGTCGACGAAGCGGTGTCCGGATTTACCCGCGCGCTCTTCGAAGCGATTGCCATCGTCCTCATCATCAGCTTCATTAGCCTCGGTCTTCGCGCCGGCATGGTGGTGGCGATCTCAATTCCTCTCGTCCTGGCGATCACCTTCGTGGTGATGGAATATTCCGGCATTTCGCTTCAGCGCATCTCGCTCGGCGCGCTCATCATCGCGCTCGGGCTGCTTGTCGACGACGCCATGATCGCCGTCGAGATGATGGTGGCCCGCCTGGAGGCGGGCGACGATCTCAGGAAAGCCGCCACCCATGTTTATACATCGACCGCCTTCCCGATGCTGACGGGGACGCTCGTCACCGTTGCGGGCTTTATTCCGATCGGTCTCAACGACAGCGCGGCGGGCGAATTCACCTTCACGCTTTTCGTCGTCATCGCGGTTTCGCTGATCGTTTCCTGGGTAGTGGCGGTGCTGTTTACGCCGCTTCTCGGCGTCACGATCCTGCCGAAGACCACGAAATCGCATTATGAGAAGAAGGGCCGCTTTGCCTCCATCTTCTCCTGGCTTCTAGGGCTTGCGATGCGCTGGCGCTGGGTCACCATCATCCTGACGGTCGGCGTCTTCGGCCTTTCCGTCGGCGGCATGGGGCTGGTACAGCAGCAGTTCTTTCCCAATTCGGACAGGCCGGAGCTCATTATCGACTGGAACCTCCCCCACAACAGTTCGATCGCCGAAACCAACAGGCAGATGGCGAGATTCGAAAAAGAGATGCTGGCCGACAACAAGGATATCGATCATTGGACGACCTATGTCGGCCAAGGGGCGCCGCGCTTCATCCTGTCCTTCGACGTGCAGACGCCCAACGTGTCGTTCGGGCAGACGATCATCGTCACCAAGGGGCTCGACGTGCGTGACAAGGTGCGGGCGGAACTGCAGGGCTATCTGACGAAAACCTTCCCCGGCACCGATGCCTTCGTGAAGCTTCTCGACATCGGTCCGCCGGTCGGCAAGCCGGTCCAGTACCGGATCAGCGGCCCCGATATTCAAAAGGTCCGCGATCTCTCCCAGCAATTTGCCGGCGTCATGGGATCACACCCGCTTCTGACGAACATGGTGCTGGACTGGAACGAGCCCTCTCGCGTGGTGAAGGTCGATGTGCTCCAGGACAAGGCGCGCCAGCTCGGCGTATCCTCCGAAGACATTGCCACCGCCCTCAACGGCATCGTCGAAGGCTCGACGGCCACCCAGGTTCGAGACGGCATCTACCTGGTCAACGTCATCGGTCGCGCCAGGGCATCCGAGCGCGATTCCATCCAGACGCTGCAGAACCTGCAGCTCTCCACCTCCAACGGCAAGGTCGTGCCGCTCTCCGCCGTAGCCAATTTCCGCTACGAGCTCGAACAGCCGACCATCTGGCGTCGCGACAGGCAACCCACCATAACGGTCAAGGCTGCCGTCGTCGGTCCGACGCAACCGGCCACGATCGTCGACCAACTGAGGCCGAAGGTCGAAGAATTCCAGAAAGGCCTTCCAGTGGGATACAAGGTGGAAGTGGGCGGCGCGGTCGAATCCAGCGCCGAGGCTCAGGGGCCGATCGCGGCGGTGGCTCCGCTGATGCTGTTTGCGATGGCGACGATCCTGATGATCCAGCTGCAAAGCTTCAGCCGCCTCTTCCTGGTGTTCGCCGTCGCGCCGACCGCTCTGATCGGCGTCGTCGCGGCGCTGCTTCTCAGCAATGCCCCCATTGGCTTCGTCGCGATCCTCGGCGTGCTTGCGCTGATCGGCATCCTGATCCGAAACTCCGTCATCCTGGTCGTCCAAATCGAGCATTTGCGCAGCGAAGGAATGGCGCCATGGCAGGCGGTCGTGGAAGCCACCGAACACCGCATGCGGCCGATCATGCTGACGGCCGCAGCAGCCACACTGGCGCTGATCCCGATCTCGCGCGAGATCTTCTGGGGGCCGATGGCCTACGCCATGATGGGCGGCATCGTCGTCGGAACCGCGCTCACCCTGCTGTTCCTGCCTGCGCTCTACGTCGCGTGGTTCAGGATTCCGAGGGATGAAGGCGTTCAGGCCGAAGCCGCGGCAAAGGCATGAGCATGGGCTTCGACGTCCATCGCATGCGGCCGCCGCGGCGGCCGCTGCATGTCCTGGTTTCCGAGGAGAGAGCTCGATGACGGAACAGCGTTTGAATGGGTTTCCGATGGGAGCCAAGGCGATGCTGGTCGCGATCGGCCTGGCGATGCTCGCCGGTTGCGCCACGAGACCATCGCCTGATGTGTTGAACCCGGTCCGTCTGCCGGTTCATCTCCCAGGTCATCTGAATGCATCGCTTCATTCCGATGAAGCCGCTGCGAACCACGTAAACGTGCTCGCTGCGACAAACAGGAGCCCCGACACTGCGCGCGGTGGGTTCGGGAGCGCGTGGGCTGACAATCTCACCTACGAGCAATATGCGTTTTCGGTCCCTCCCAACCGGAAGGACACCGCGATCACATATCCGACCGCGAGACCGGATCCCGAACGGCAATTTGCCGTCATCGGGCGCAAGCAGCTTGCAAAGGCGGCCTTCGTGCAGGCAGCGCTGGGCTCCGTTCAGTCCGACGGCACTGTCGGCATCTTCGTCCATGGCTATAACTATAGCTATCAGGAGGCGCTGTTTCGCACCGCGCAGATCGCTGCGGACGCCAATATTCCGGGCTCTCCGATTCTGTTTTCGTGGCCTTCGGCCGCTGCCGTCGCCGGCTATGTCGCCGACCGCGATGCGGCGCTGTCCTCGCGTAGCGACCTCGATTCGCTTATCACCTCGCTCTCGGCTTCAGGAAAGGTGAAACGCGTCATCCTTTTCGGACACAGCATGGGCGGATTCCTGGTCATGGAGACAGTGCGTGAGCTCAAACTGCAGCATCGCGACGACGTCATCGGTAAACTGGCGGTGATCCTCGCCGCCCCTGACATCGACGTCGATGTTTTCCGGTCGCAGTTGAAGGATATCGGGCGGATGCCGATCCCAATATCCCTTCTCGTTTCGAAGGACGACAGGGCGCTGGTGGCCTCGAGCTTCATAGCCGGAGAGCGGGCGCGGGTCGGACGCCTCGATATCGACGATCCCGTCATCAGGGAGGCTGCCTTGAAGGAAAGGCTTCGGGTCATCGACATCACGTCGATCCAGGCGTCCGACGGGATGGGGCGCTACGCATCGCTCGCCAAGTTCGGCGCGCAGCTTGCCTCCTTCGAAAGTGGGAAGCGTTCGACCGCCGGGGAGGTTGGCGCCTATGTCTTCGATGCCGCCGGCGCCGCGGTCGCAAGTCCATTTCGTCTGGCCGGACGTGTCGTCGGCTCGCAATGAACAGACCGAGGTAAGAGCCGCGCCTCTGGCTAATCCTGAGGCATCGTCAAGAGATGTGCATAATGTGACTATTAAATTGTCAGCTGCACAAATGAAGAGCAGACTTCCGCCTGTGGTCGATTTGGCCTCAAGGATATGGGAGGGCATTCAAGAGCGTACGAAATCCGTCTCCCTCGTTATACAACGAGGATCTTGCACCCGCCGAGGAGCGTAAATGGGGTGCATTCAGCATCTTTAACGTCTGGACATCAGACGTCCATAGCCTATGGGGCTACTATCTGGCGGCGAGCCTGTTCCTGCTGTGCGGCAGCTTCGTCAATTTCGTCATCGCCATCGGTCTCGGATCTCTGGTCATCTTCTGCCTGATGAGCCTGGTCGGCAATGCCGGCGTGCGCACCGGCGTCCCCTTTCCGGTTCTGGCGCGCGCCTCCTTCGGCACATTCGGGGCGAATGTTCCGGCATTGGTCCGGGCGGTGGTCGCCTGCTTCTGGTATGGGGCGCAGACTGCCGCCGCATCCGGCGCAATCGTTGCCTTGCTGATCCGTAACGAGAGCCTGCTCGCCTTTCACCAGAACAGCCACCTGCTCGGCCACTCGACGCTTGAGGTCATTTGCTACGTCATCGTCTGGAGTCTTCAGTTGCTGATCATTCAGCGTGGGATGGAAACGGTTCGCAAGTTCCAGGATTGGGCCGGTCCGGCCGTCTGGATCATGATGTTGATGCTCGCGGTCTATCTGGTCGTCAAGTCAGGCACTTTCTCCTTCGGGTCCGAAATCCCGCGCGATGTGCTGATCGAAAAGACCAAGGATGCGGGCGTGCCAGGCGAGCCTGGTTCGATTGCAGCCCTTGCTGCCGTAGCCGCCACCTGGATCACTTATTTCGCAGCGCTCTACCTGAATTTCTGCGATTTTTCGCGCTACGCAACGAGCGAAAAGGCGCTCAAAAAGGGCAATCTTTGGGGGCTTCCGATCAACCTCCTGGCGTTCTGCCTCGTCGCAGGCGTGACGACCACCGCCGCCTTCACCGTCTACGGAGAGGTGCTGCTGCATCCGGAACAGATATCGGCGAAATTCGACAGCTGGTTCCTGGCGCTGCTGGCCGCGCTGACATTCGCGATCGCAACGCTCGGCATCAACGTCGTGGCGAATTTCGTGTCGCCGGCCTTCGACTTTTCCAATGTCTTCCCACGCCAGATCAACTTCAAACGCGGGGGATATATCGCCGCCCTGATCGCCCTCGTGTTGTACCCGTTTGCTCCATGGGAGACGGGTGCTGCGCATTTCGTCAATTTCATCGGATCGACGATGGGGCCGATCTTCGGCATCATGATGGTGGATTACTATCTCATCCGGAGAAGCCAGCTGAACGTCGAGGCGCTCTATCACGAGAATGGCGAGTTCCGGTTCCAGAGCGGATGGCACGGCAATGCCTTCATCGCATTTGCGGTGGGCGTGCTGTTCTCCTCGATCCTGCCGACCTTCACCACCATCCTTCCGGACTGGTGGGGAACCTACGGTTGGTTCTTCGGCGTCGCCATCGGCGGAGCGATCTACTTCGTGTTGAGAATGGGCGCGCGGCGTAATCCGGCCTTCGCGTCCTGACAGAATGAAAGGCGCCCGGCAATTGCCGGGCGCCTTTCATGTCGGATTTCCTGCTGCGGCCTGTTTCAGCGCCGAGCGGCAACCGCATGCATGGCCGGACGGGCCGTGGGCTGCGCCATCGTTCTCGCCGTCGAACGAAGGGCCGAGGACTGACTGACCGCATCGTCGAGCCTGAACTGGGCGATGAGTTCGCGAAGCTTCTGGGCTTCCTGCGCGAGCGAATCGGATGCCGCAGTCGACTGTTGCACCATGGTGGCGTTCTGCTGCGTGGTCTGGTCCATCCGGTTGACCGCGACGTTGACTTCGCTGAGTCCGATGGACTGCTCTTTCGCAGAGGTGGCGATCGAATCCATATGGTGATTGATCTGGGTGATGAAGCCGCCGATGGTCTTCAAGGCCTGGCCGGTATCGCGCACCAGCTTGACCCCGCCTTCCACCTCCTTCGAGGAGTTCTGGATCAGGCCCTTGATTTCCTTGGCAGCACTTGCCGAACGCTGGGCAAGTTCGCGCACTTCCTGTGCGACGACGGCGAAGCCCTTGCCGGCCTCGCCGGCTCTTGCCGCTTCCACGCCGGCATTCAACGCAAGAAGGTTGGTCTGGAACGCGATTTCGTCGATGACGCTGATGATGTTGGAAATCTGCTGTGACGAGGTTTCGATGCGTTCCATAGCCTCTTCGGCGTGGGAAACGACCTCCGCGGAGACCCCGGCGCTGCGATTTGCCTCCGTGGCCACCGTGCGCGTCTCTTCGGTTCGCTTGCTGGAGTTTGACACGTTCGCCGTGATCTCCTCCAGTGCGGCGGCCGTCTCTTCGAGCGAAGCCGCCTGTTGCTCCGTGCGCTTTGCAAGATCGCTTGCCCCGGAGGAAATTTCCCGCGTGCCTCCGTCGATCGTGCCGATGCTGTCGGAAATTGCTCTCAGAGTCGCGCCGAGCTGGGTGACGGACTGGTTGAAATCATGGCGAAGCGCCTCGAAGTCGGGCGCGAAGGTCTCGTTGAGCTGGAAGGCGAGATCGCCTCCTGCAAGCCGTTTCAAACCGGCGGCAAGACCCGAGGTAGCGATGCGTAGCCGCTCCGAGGCGTCAGCTTCCGCCTGCTGCTGGGCGGCAAGACGATCGGCCTCCGCCCTGTTGCGGTTTTCGTCGGCTTCGATTGCCATCCGCTTGTTGGTGATCGCGGCCTGGCGGAAGATTTCCACTGCTCCCGCCATCGATCCGATTTCGTCGGCGCGGTCGGCATACGGAATCACCGATCCGGTATCTCCCTCGGCCAGCCGCCGCATCGCGGCGGTGATGCCGGTAACCGGATTGGCAATGCCGGCCAGCACGAAGACGACGGCGCCGAGAACGAGCAATCCGGCAAAGCCGATCGCGGCAAACAGTTCGAATTCTATCGAGGCGAAGGCCTCCTTGCTGAGTTCGGCGGCCTTGTTGCTGCCGCTGACGTTCAGTTCGACCAGGGCTGCCGTGGCTTCCTTGAGCTTATCCGAATAGGAGCGCATCTCGCCCCCCAGATATTGCCCGGCTTCTTCGGTCTTGTTGGCCCGGGAAAGGACGAGCAGTTGCGAGCTGCTGGTGATATAGCCACCAACGCTCTCCTTTATCGTCTTGATCAATTCGCGCTCGTGGTCGGATGACGCCAGCGAAAGATAGGCGTCTACCGATTTGCCAACCGAATCTTCGGCGACTTTGATGGCGTCTTCGCGCGTTTTCTTTTCTGCATCCGACTGCGCGATGATGTGATCGCGGTAGGCGAGGCGCAAATTCGTCATGGCGAGATTGATCGCCTGCGACGCCTGCACGCTCGGTAGCCAGTTGGTCGCAATTTCTTCGGTGGAGCCGTTCGTCTTTTGAAGACCGTCGACTGCGAGATAGGCGACAAGCCCGAAAAGAAGAGCTATGCCGGTGAAAATCAACAGCAAACTCGATTTTATGTTTGGACGACGCATTGAAAGTCCCCATCGAACGTCCGGCTTCGTACCGGATTGGCCCAAGGACTTTTGTATCGAAAAAAATTTAACGATTTGTTCCGTATGTAAAAACGTCGTTTACCAGTTTTCCGGAAAGCCGCTGTCGCCTTCGATTGCGAACACGCTGCGTGAACTGGGGACGGACGGACTGATGCGCCGTGCCAAGCTGCGCCCGCACAAAGAGCTGCTCGACGCTGCCGACCTCATTTACCGCTACGAGAGGGCAGCAACGCCACTACGCCCTCAACTGGCTGATTGGTTACATGGACCAGGATTGGGACGATATTTCCACAGACACGTGATGCCGCCTCGCGGCATGTTAACCCGATTAGACCCCCGCGCCGACGCGGTGATGCATGTTTTACGAAATAGCATTATGATCGGTCGAGCGCCTGACCGGCGGAGGGGCTGGCTGCGGATATGTGATCCGCGCGGAATGGAGGACGGCAGGATTTGGAACGTCTGAAGGATCTGGATAGTGCTCTCGCGCGAGAAGGTGGCGGTTCCACATCGCCTCCGTATGAACGGCCCGGCGTCGTGGCTGCCGCCGTTTACCAGCATGGGCAACGCATTCGCGACATCAGGATAGAAGAGGCCGGCGAGTGGCGAAGCCGGGAGAATGCCATCGTCTGGATCGGCCTGCACGAGCCGGATGAAGTGCTGCTGCATCAGGTCCAGGCCGAGTTTAATCTCCATGCCTTGGCGATCGAGGACGCGGCACAGCCGCACCAGCGCCCGAAGCTGGAGATTTACGGGGACGCTATGTTCATCGTCGCCCGGACCGCCCATATGAAGGATGACGAAATCATCTTCGGCGAAACGCATTTGTTTGTCGGTCGCGGTTATGTCGTCTCCGTTCGCCACGGGGATTCGTCTTCCTATCTGGCGGTGCGGCAGCGGTGCGAGGCCACGCCGGCAGCACTGGCCCACGGCGAGAATTATATTCTCTATTCCATCCTCGATTTCATCGTCGACAACTACATGCCTGTCATCGAGGTTGTGCAGGAGGAGGTCGAGAAGCTCGAGGATCTGGTGCTGCGCGAACAGCTGGAAAAGTCCGACATCGAGCGGCTTTACCTGCTGCGGCGCAAGCTGCTGCGGCTGCGCAATGCCGTGGTGCCGCTCGTGGACGTCTGCCGGCGGTACGAGCACATCGATCTACCCGGCATGGACCCGACGCTGCAGTCGCTGTTTCGCGATGTGACCGATCACGTGCGCCGGGTTCAGGAAGATATCGATGCGTTGCGCGAGGTCCTTGCCTTCGCCTTCGAGGCCAGCGTGATGATCGGCCAGACGGAGCAGACGGCGATCGCCCGCAAGCTCGCCGCCTGGGCGGCAATCCTCGCCGTTCCCACCGCGATCGCCGGTATCTACGGGATGAACTTCAGCGATATGCCGGAACTGAAAACCCAGTACGGCTATTTCGTCGTACTCGGCGTCATCGTCACCTTGTGCCTGGGCCTCTTCGGTTTCTTCCGTCGGAAGAAGTGGCTCTAAAGCGCGTCGCGACCTTTCAGATTCGCTCTTCGCGCTTTAGGTCTTTGTTATTGCGCATGTCATTATCGCAAAACCGCCGCACATTGCGCGACATCCTCTAGATATGTGACGCAGGGGGCGGGTATGCGGCAGACGGACATCCTGCTTGGCAAAGGCGCGTCAGCACAGGGCGTTTAGCAGTCGATCCCGATGCCTTCTGATATAGTCGATATCGCTCAAATACAGCCGGGCGTCTCCTGCAGCCGCGTCCTCCACGAATGTCTCATCTCCGGCCACGGCATTTACCAGCATGAAATCGACGAGCGCCTGAAGCCGCCGGCAGATCATCTCGGGGAGCTGGAGCCGGTCTTCCCCTGTCGCCCCATATGCCGTGCAGAAGATTTCCGCCCGGCGCAACTGATCGTCGAGGCCGAAGGTCACGTGCGGATTGGCGGGATCGGAAAGCGGCGCCCAGCGGTAAACCGAATAGGCCAGATCCCATAAGCGCGGTGCCGGATGGGCTGTATCGAAATCGATGATCCCGACAGCCTCATCGTCTGCCGTAGCAATGTTGTAGGGCGCATAATCTCCATGGCATACGATCTCGCACGGTTCCCGCGGCGGCAGCATCCATGTCTGGATCTCGCGGTCCGATTCGAGAAACCCTTGAGATGCCGAATGAAAATCGCGCAGGAGCTTGGCTGCGGAAAGCAGCATGCGCTCCGATCCGACAAACCGGTCGCCCAAATCTTCGCAGACGCGCCCGCTGACATAACTGACGACTTCCTGGTTCCCGGCTATCTCCACAGGATCCGGCGCTCCCAGAAAGCCTCTGCTCCTGAGATGGCGCAAAAACCGGTGCACCGTCGGCGTCCATGCGCCGGAAGGCCTGATCACGGTGTTGCCGTCACGCCAGATCTGCCCGGCTCGTCCGCCCTCCAATGGTTCCATTTTTGGCCTCCTGAAGTCTCTCTAGGCGAATTTCAGTTTTTCGAGATGGGCCTGAACCGTCGCGCCAAGGTTTGTCTCATGGAACTGCCGATAGAATGCCGCCGTGTCGGAAGCCATTCCGTCGGGGATGAGGACGAAGTCTTCCAACCGCAGGCCGCTTGAACTGCCGAGTTGCGGGTCCGCCAGCTGGCTCTCGCTCATACTGCCGACCCGATCGGCCAAGGCTTGGAAATAGGCGAGGTTGTCATCCACCGCCGAAGGGGAGTGCGTCCGGCCGTGCGCAGGGATGACCAGTCTTGCATTGAGGTCACGGATCCGCTCGAGCGAGGAACGGATCAAGCGAAGGTCGCCTGCATTTTTGCTCCAGACTTCGGGGATCGGGTATTCCACTGCGTCGACGGCCAGGCAGACGCGAAGTTCCGGAATCCATACGGCGATATGGTCGGGCGTGTGTCCCGCTGTATGAATGAGCTCCAGCGTCAGATCGCCGCCGTTGAGGGTCATAGAGGCGGAGAAGGTGATATCGGGACCGATAAGGTCGAGGTTCCGAAACCTCGACTCCTGGCTCGCCTTGTCCCTCAGGACCTCGCGTGCGGAAGGGGCGCGCAAACGGTCGAGCGCGGCGGCATGCGCGATAATGGGCGCGCGCCCGGCAATGGCGGCATTTCCCCAGAAATGATCCCAATCCATGTGCGAATTGACGACGATCAGCGGACGAGCGTTCGTCTGTGCCTCGAGCAGGTTCAGTGCCGCCATGCAGAGTTCGGGCGTTCCGAGCGTATCGATCAGCACATTGAACCTCTCGGTCCGGACGAACACGGCATCAACTTCGTCCCCCGCCCTGACGATCACGATACGATCATCGAGTTCGGGATATGAACACAACTCCACCGATGGATTCATGTCTGGTCGCCTCTATTGCAATCGCAGTGATTTCATTCGGATACATCAAGTCCCGTTCGGGCGCCTGCTCTTTCAGAGGGTGCCGAGCTTCCCGCCTGAATTGGCTTCCGCTCTACCGGAACATGGACATTCCAACGTCTCATCACGGTGTTCGGCACCGCGGCAGTGCATGTGACCATCACGCTCAATTTCGAGCGGCCATTACTCTTCGGCGTCCACCGTGTTTCGAGCGGGACTGCACATCGGGGAACCAGCGTCTTCAGGTTCGGCTCCAGCACGTCCCATTGCGGATGCCCCTTGGCGTTCTCGTGCGCAATGAAGCGCTTGGCCTCCTCGCGGATTTCGAACAGGCCATGGGTGTGCTCAGTGGAGCGATCGGTCTCGATGCTCCAGGAAGCGAGGCACAGCGCGCAAGCCGACAGGGCGGCGCTAAGGAGTGTCGATCGAAGCAATGGTGTGCCGTGAGCCGCCATGGCTCACCCTTCCGGGAAGCGGAAGACTATCCAAAGACGGCACGAAACTTCAAGGCCCATCTGCGGAAGCGGCGCCTTTGTTGCGCGAATGGAGCGCGTCCCATCGATCCTGCGCGAGTGCAGCCGGCGATGTCTGGTGCATCGTCACTGGAACTTTCGGTGGAACAACCTCCGGCAACAGAAGTTTGCCTTCAAAGCAAACTCGAGCGGCGGCCGATGTCATTCTCTCCAAACCAGGGTGTGTTGAGCACCCCACCCCGGATCTATTATGTCAATCCACTCCTTCTTCAGGGTATCGATGCATGGCGCGAGGTTTTCGACCATGCGGCGGATACCGGTTTTGACCGCGTACTGACGGCACCTCTCTTCGACCGGGGCGGGGAGCGCAGCATCTTTGCCTCCCAGGATCTGAAGCGCCTTGATCCGCAACTGTCGCTCGGAAGCGCGGTCGAAAATGGGGTGGGACGCCTAGCGGAGGCCGCCCGTAAGAGCGGCGTCGCCTTGATGATGGACCTGATGCTCGACGGCAAGGCCCGGGATCTCAAGGTGGGCTTTCACCCTGTCGATCCGAGACGCTCGCCATTGGATCCGGCAGAGCCGATGACTGCGATGGAGGCGGAGTCTCAATCCCGGCTGTTGGAAGAATGGACAGAACGGCTGCGGGGGCTGGCCGGTCTTGGCCTCTCCGGCTATCGGGCGCTCGGGATCGATCGCATTGGGCCGGCGGTTTTCAAATCGCTGATTTCGGCGGTGCGCGAGAAGACGGACGCGCAATTCCTTGCCTGGACGCCCGGCACTGATTTCGGCGTGAGGGACGCGGTCAAGAATACAGGCTTCGATGGATGTTTTTCATCGATGGCCTGGTGGGATTTTGACGAGAGATGGTTCATCGAAGAACACCGGGTCCAGAAGCCGCTCGGCTGGCAGATCGCTTTTCCGGAACCGCCCTTCGGCAGGCGTATCGCCCACGGAACCGAGAGCCGCGAAATCCTCGAACGGCGCGCCGTTAGGGCGCTACGCCTTGCCGCCTCGCTCGGCGGCGGCCTGATGGTTCCGATGGGCTTCGAATATGGCGCAGCCACGCCGCTCGATCCGACCCATGGGAATGGAACGGGTTTGCGGGGACTGCGCCATGATCTGGCTTTCGATATCTCCTCCGAAATTCGCCTTGCGAACACCGAGATCAGCAAGGAACCCCATGCACTTGCCTCATCGCTTCGGCTCATCCGCAACGCCAACGGACCGGTCTCGGCGCTGCTGCAATCGGCGGCGGAAGACCCTCGCAGCGCCGAAAATGTGCGGTTCATCCTGCTCAACAGGGACCTTCGCAAAAGTGCGCCCGCTCCGGTAACAGCACTGCGCGAAGCGGGCTCCGGTTTCCTTCCCGTCGCAGCCGACGGCACGGTTCTGCGGCTGCGGGCAGGGGAGACCCTTGTCGTCGAAGGCAAGGCGCCGGCGCCGATCACATCGCGGCCAATCCTCGACGTCGCGCAGGCGATAGCTTCACCCCGACTCGCCATCGAAAATATCCTGCCGCGGGTCGACGACGGGCGCTTTCCTGTCAAACGGGTGGTCGGCGACATCCTCACCGTCGAGGCCGATATATTCGCCGACGGCCACGACCCGATCGCCGTGGTCCTGCTCTGGCGGCCGCTCGATGCGGCGGACTGGAACGAGACGGAGATGCAGCTGGTCGAAAACGACCGCTGGCGCGCCGAATTCCTGCTGGAGCGCATCGGACGCTATGAGTTTGCCGTCGAGGCATGGAAGAACCCGTTTGCGATCTTTCGCTACGAGTTGACAAAGAAGAACGATGCCAGGCTGGACCTGAAGCTCGAACTCCAGGAGGGATTGAACCTCATCCGCTCGGCTGAGGTGCATGCCGGCGCAACGCTCAATGCCGAATTGAAGGCCCTTGGTGATAGTCTCGAAGGGGCGTCCGATACCGAGCGCACGGCGATACTGCTCGATGCCGGAACATCCGAATTGATGAACAAGGCGGACAACAGGCCGTTTCGGCTTCGCTCGACGGCAAGCGCCGTCGATGCCGAACGCAAGGAGGCCGCCTTTGCCAGCTGGTACCAGATCTTCCCGCGCTCGCAGAGCGGCGATCCGGACCGGCACGGCACCTTCGACGACGTCATCCCGCGACTGCCCGCCATCCGCGACATGGGCTTCGACGTGCTCTATTTCCCACCGATTCATCCGATCGGCTCGACCAACCGGAAAGGTCGCAACAACACCCTGAAAGCTGCGCCGGGCGACCCCGGAAGTCCCTATGCCATCGGCTCCGAGGACGGCGGCCATGACGCCATCCATCCCGAGCTCGGCGAGTTCGAGGATTTCCGCCGGCTGGTCGAGGAAGCCGGCCGGCATGGCCTGGAGATTGCTCTCGACCTCGCGATCCAGGCGTCGCCGGATCACCCCTGGCTGAAGGAGCATCCCGGCTGGTTCGACTGGCGCCCCGACGGCACGATCAAATATGCTGAAAACCCGCCCAAGAAATACGAGGACATCGTCAACGTCGATTTCTACACGAAAGACGCGCTGCCTTCATTATGGGTGGAGCTCAGGGATGTCGTCCAGCTTTGGGTGAACCAGGGCGTCAAGCTGTTTCGCGTCGACAATCCGCACACAAAGCCATTTCCGTTCTGGGAATGGCTGATCGGCGATATCAGGGGCCGTCATCCCGACGTCGTCTTCCTGTCGGAAGCCTTCACCAAGCCGAAGGTGATGTACCGCCTGGCAAAGATCGGCTTCTCCCAATCCTATACCTACTTCACCTGGCGCAATGCCAAGTGGGAGCTCGAGCAATATATGCGGGAGCTGACCGAGACGGCGCCGAAGGAATTCTTCCGCCCGCATTTCTTCGTCAACACGCATGATATCAATCCGGATTTCCTGCAGAACGCGCCGCGCCCGGCCTTTCTGATCCGCGCAGCACTTGCCGCTACCCTGTCGGGATTGTGGGGCGTTTATAACGGTTTCGAACTTTGCGAGGGGCGTCCCGATGCCAAGCGCAAGGAGTATGCCGACAGCGAGAAATACGAAATCCGCGCCTGGGACTACGATCGGCCGGGCAATATCATCGCCGAAATCAGGACGCTCAATCGCATCCGCAACGAAAACACCGCGCTGCATTCGCATCTCGGGCTGACGCTGCTGAATGCGCGAAATGACAATATCCTGTTTTTCGAGAAGGCGAGCCGTGCCCGCGACAATGTCCTGCTGATCGCCATCAGCCTCGATCCCCACAATTTCCAGCAGAGCGACGTCGAGCTGCCGCTCTGGCAGTGGTCGCTGGGCGACGGCGGCACGCTGGATGTCGAAGATCTGATCGGCGGGCATCGTTTCAAGTGGACCGGCAAATGGCAGAGCATCAGTCTCAATCCTGAGGTCCTGCCCTATGCGATCTGGCGTATTCGCTCAACGGAGGCATGAATGGACACGATGAATGCAGATAGCGCGTCGCAGCCGCTCTGGTACAAGGATGCAATCATCTACCAGCTGCACATCAAGTCGTTCTACGACGCCAATGGTGACGGGGTCGGCGACTTTGCCGGCTTGCACCAGAAGCTCGATCACATCGCAGCCCTCGGCGTCAATGCCATCTGGCTTTTGCCTTTCTTTCCCTCTCCGCGTCGAGACGACGGCTACGACATCGCCGACTATGGCAGCGTCAGCCCCGATTACGGGACGGTGGAGGATTTCCGGGCTTTCGTCGACGCCGCCCACCAGCGCAATATCCGCGTCATCATCGAGCTCGTCATCAACCACACTTCCGATCAGCATCCCTGGTTCCAGCGCGCCCGCCAGGCGCCGGCAGGCTCGCCCGAGCGCGACTTCTATGTCTGGTCCGATACCGATCAGAAATTTCCGGAAACGCGCATTATTTTCATCGATACGGAAAAATCCAACTGGACATGGGACGCGGTCGCCGGCGCCTACTACTGGCACCGCTTCTATTCCCATCAACCCGACCTCAATTTCGACAGCCCTCTCGTCATGGAGGAATTGCTGAGGGTGATGCGTTTCTGGCTGGAAACCGGCATCGACGGGTTTCGTCTCGACGCTATACCTTACCTCGTCGAGCGCGAGGGGACGATCAACGAAAATCTGCCGGAAACCCACGCAATCCTCAAACGCATACGCGCCGCGCTCGATGCCACCCATCCCGGCGTGATGCTGCTTGCCGAGGCCAATCAATGGCCGGAGGACACGCGCGAATATTTCGGAGACGGCGACGAATGCCACATGGCCTTCCACTTTCCGCTGATGCCGCGCATGTATATGGCGATCGCCAAGGAGGACCGGTTTCCGATCACCGATATCCTGCGCCAGACGCCGGAGATTCCCGACAACTGCCAATGGGCGATCTTCCTTCGCAACCACGACGAGCTGACGCTTGAAATGGTGACCGACGCCGAGCGGGATTATCTCTGGGAGACCTATGCATCCGACAAACGTGCCCGCATCAATCTCGGCATAAGGCGGCGCCTAGCGCCGTTGATGGAGCGCGACCGCCGGCGGATCGAGCTGATGAACGCGCTTCTTCTGTCGATGCCGGGAACGCCAGTGATCTATTATGGCGACGAGATCGGCATGGGCGACAATATCTATCTCGGCGACCGGGATGGGGTGAGGACGCCGATGCAATGGTCTCCGGACCGCAATGGAGGTTTCTCCAGGGCAGATCCGGCGCGTCTCGTCCTGCCGCCCGTCGCTGACCCGCTCTACGGTTTCGAGGCCGTCAACGTCGAGGCGCAGAGCACGGACGCGCATTCGCTGCTCAATTGGACGCGCAGAATGTTGGCGTTGCGCGGCAGGCATCCGGCCTTCGGACGTGGCACGCTGCGGTTTCTTTCACCGGAAAATCGCAAGATCCTTGCCTATCTCAGGGAGTATGAAGGCGAGGTATTGCTTTGTGTTGCAAGTCTCTCGCGCCTGCCCCAGGCCGTCGAACTCGACTTGTCGAGCTTCGAGGGGCGCGTGCCCATTGAACTGACCGGCATGTCGCCGTTTCCGCCGATCGGCCAGTTGACCTATCTTCTGACCCTGCCGCCCTACGGTTTCTTCTGGTTCCAGCTGACGGCTGATGCCGACCCGCCGGCGTGGCGCACCGCCCCGCCCGAACAGCTTCCTGATCTGTTGACGATGGTCATCCGGCGTAGCCTGCTCGACCTCGTGGACGAACCGGGCCATGCACGCATCCTGAGCGGCGAAATCTTGCCCGCCTATCTCTCCAGGCGGCGATGGTTCGGGGCAAAGGACCAGCCGCTTCAGGCCGCCCGACTGGTCTCCGCGACACCAATCCCATTCGCCGACGGCGTCGTCCTCGGCGAGCTGGAGGTCGTGCTGCCGAACCACAGCGAATCCTACCAACTGCCGCTCACGGTCGCCTGGGACGATGCCCACCCTTCCGCGCTTGCCCAGCAGCTTGCGCTTGGGAGGATTCGCCAAGGTAGACGCGTCGGTTTCCTCACAGATGGATTTGCCGTGGAGCCAATGGCGCGCGGCATTCTGCACGGACTTCGCGACCGCTCGCGCACCACCGGCCGGACCGGCACGCTCGAATTCCTTGGGACAGAACAGCTCGACAGTCTCGATATTTCGGACGAGCTGCCGGTGCATTGGCTATCGGCTGAACAATCCAACAGCTCGCTGCTCGTCGGCGACGTAGCGATGATCAAACTGATCAGGCACATCTTCCCGGGCATCCATCCGGAAGTGGAGATGACGCGCTATCTCACCCGCGCCGGCTATGACCACACAGCGCCCCTGCTCGGCGAGGTCGCGCATACCGATTCCAGAGGACGCCGTTCGACCTTGATCATCGTCCAGGGCGCGATCCGCAATCAGGGCGACGCCTGGAACTGGATGCTGAACAATCTGCGCCGCGGGGCCGACGAACTGGTGCTGAACGATCCGGCGGTCCAACCAGACGACGACGTTTTCCAGTCGCTGATCAGCTTCGTCGCGATGGTCGGCCTCAGGCTCGGTGAGCTGCATGTCGTGCTCGCTGCGAAGACCGGGGACGAGGCCTTCAGCCCGGTGGTATCAGGCGACAAAGAGGTCGAGGCGATGAAGAAGGCCGTTTCCGGCGAGGTAGCCTATGCCATGTCGAAGCTTGACGAACGCGAGCAGAATGCCGACCCTGCAATCGACCTGCTGGCGGCCCCGCTTCTCGAGCGCCGCTCCGAACTCGCAGAGCTCGCCGGGACGCTGGCGGAAAGCTGCCGCCATACGCTGATGACACGCACGCATGGCGACTTCCATCTTGGCCAGATCCTTGTCAGCGAGGGTGATGCCGTCATCATCGACTTCGAGGGCGAGCCTGCGAAAAATCTGACCGAGCGCCGCGCCAAGACAAACCCGCTGCGCGATGTCGCCGGGCTTTTGAGGTCGCTGAGCTACCTCGTGGCCACCGCGCAGCTCGATAATGACGCGGTCATCGAACACGACAACGAGGTCCGCCGCGAGGCGATCGCCCGCTTCGGGCGCAATGCCGAGGAGGCCTTTCTGGATGCCTACTGGCAGGCGGTCTCCGTATCGAAGGAGCTTGACATGCCACCCGATCAAAGACGCAGGGTTCTCGATGCTTTTCTTCTCGAAAAGGCCGCCTACGAGATCGCCTATGAGGCTCGCAACAGGCCGAAATGGCTGCCGATCCCGCTATCTGGCCTTACCGAAATCGTATCGCGTCTGGCGGGGGTCACGGCATGAATGTTGAGCGCTCGGAACTTCTGGCGGGCATCGGCCAGGATGCGCTATGGGCCTTGATCGACGGGCGCCATGGCGATCCTTTTTCGATCCTCGGTCCCCACCAAACCGGCGGCATGACGATCGTGCGGGCCTATCTGCCCGGAGCGGAAGCTGTCGATCTCATCGAGGCAGCGACCGGTCGGGTGGTGACGCCGTTCAGCATCGCCCATCCGTCCGGCCTGTTCGCGGCAGCAGCCGCGTCGAGGACGGGATACCGGCTGCGGATCACATGGCCGGATGCCGTGCAGATCACCGAGGATCCCTACAGTTTCGGCCTGCTGCTCGGAGAGCTCGACCTTCATCTGATATCGGAGGGCACCCATTATAGTCTGAGCCGGACGCTTGGCGCAGTTGATATGTCGATCGACGGGATATCGGGTGTTCGTTTCGCCGTCTGGGCACCGAATGCGCGCCGCGTCTCGGTGGTCGGCGACTTCAATGCCTGGGATGGGCGGCGAAATCCGATGCGGCTGAGACCGTCGGCGGGCGTCTGGGAGCTGTTTATTCCGCGCCTCGCCCCCGGCGAAAGATACAAGTTCGAGATCGTCGATGCACAAGGGACTTGCCTGCCGCAGAAGGCCGATCCGGTGGCCAGGGCGAGCGAGGCCGCCCCTTCGACCGCTTCCATTGTCGCATCGTCGACGCCGTTTCGATGGACCGATGACGGTTGGATGAAGGGACGGTCCCGGCAAGACAGACTGGAGGGCGCCTTCTCCGTCTATGAAGTGCACGTCGGCTCCTGGCTTCGCGACCAAAAGGATGGCAACAGGTCGCTCGACTGGGTGGAACTCAGCCAGCGGCTGGTTCCTTATGTCAGCGACATGGGCTTTACCCATATCGAGATGCTTCCGATCATGGAGCATCCGTTCGGCGGTTCCTGGGGATATCAGCCGCTTGGCCTGTTCGCTCCGACCGGCCGATATGGGACGCCTGAGGATTTCGCCTATTTCATCGACCGGTGCCATGGCGCCGGGCTCGGCGTCATCCTCGACTGGGTGCCGGCCCATTTTCCTACAGACGTCTGGGGGCTTGCCCGCTTTGACGGCAGCGCGCTCTACGAGCACGAAGACCCGCGCGAAGGCTTTCACCGCGACTGGAACACGCTGATCTACAATCTCGGCCGCAAAGAGGTGAAAGGATTCCTGATTGCCAGCGCGCTGGAATGGCTGGAGCGCTACCATATCGACGGTTTGCGGGTCGATGCCGTGGCTTCGATGCTTTACCGCGACTATAGCCGCAACGAGGGCGAATGGATCCCCAACCAATATGGTGGTCGCGAGAATCTGGAAGCGGTCGAATTCTTCAAACACCTGAACAGCATCATTCACGAGCGCTGCCCGCACGCGATGACGATCGCCGAGGAATCGACGGCCTGGCCCGGGGTGACAAAGCCGCCGGAGCAGGGGGGGCTGGGCTTCGACATCAAATGGAACATGGGCTGGATGCATGACAGCCTGAGCTACATCGAGAAGGATCCGATTTACCGCAGTTACGCCCATGGCACGATGACCTTCGGCATGATCTATGCCTATTCCGAACACTTCATTCTGCCGATTTCACATGACGAGGTCGTCTACGGAAAGGGCTCGCTGCTGGCGAAAATGCCGGGCGACGAATGGCAGAAGTTCGCCAATCTGCGCAGCTATCTCGCCTTCATGTGGGGTCATCCCGGCAAAAAGCTCTTGTTCATGGGGAGCGAAATCGCCCAGCCTGGCGAGTGGAACCATGATGGGTCGGTGACCTGGGATGTGCTGGACCGGCCTCAGCATGTCGGCATTCAGCGGCTGGTGAAGGATCTAAACGGCCTTTACGCGGACGAGCCGGCATTGCAGTTCGGTGACTTTCATCCCGAGGGTTTCGAATGGGCGGCAGCCGACGACGCCGTCAATTCCGTCCTCGGCATGCTGCGGTATGCGCCCGATCGCGCTTCACCGGTGCTGGTCATGTCGAATTTCACGCCGGTGCCACGTTACGGCTACAGGATCGGCGTGCCCAGCGACGGTGTCTGGATCGAGAAGATGACGACGGATGCGCGGGAATATGGCGGCTCGGGCCTGGTCAATGGCGCGGTGTCGACTGAGCCCGTACCCGCCCACGGCAGGCCCGTCTCCCTGTCGCTGACCCTGCCGCCGCTATCGACGATTTTTCTGCAGGGGCCGTCGCCTTGACGGCGCGGCCGCGGAACTGTCATTTCGGTGACGGTTTCACCGTCACCTGAGATAATGGATATGCGGGCGCGCATGATAGGGAGAGGCCTCGATGCGCGTCTCGACGGAGAAGACGTCACGCAGAAGGTCTTCGCTCAATACATCCTGCGGTGCGCCGGAGGCAACGATCCTGCCTTGTTGCATGATGATCAGTTGGTCGCAAAACATGGCGGCATGGTTGAGATCGTGAAGGGCGACGATGCTGGTGATCGGCAGGCCGGAGACGAGCCGCATCAGGCCAATCTGGTGCTGAATATCGAGATGGTTCGTCGGCTCGTCGAGGATCAGCTCCTCGGGCGATTGGGCGAGCGCCCTTGCGATATGGGCCCGCTGTTTTTCGCCGCCCGACAGGCTCTGCCAGCGATCGTCGCGCTTCTGCGCCATGCCGGCGCGCGCCAGCGCCTCTTCGACTGCTTCCTCGTCGGTCTTCGTCCAGCCCGAAAACATCGACCGGTGCGGGAACCGGCCGAGCTTGACGACGTCGACGACCTTCAGATTGGCATTTGTCGTGGCGTGCTGCTCGACGAAGGCGATGCGCCTGGCGATCGAGCGGCGGCTGATCGTGCCGATGTCGCTCCGGTCGAGCGTGACCCGGCCGGAATGCGGCCGCTTCAGGCCGGCCAGAAGCCGCAGCAATGAGGTCTTGCCCGAGCCGTTTGGCCCGAGCAGACCAAGCATCCGGCCGGGCTGCGCCTCCATGGAAACGCCATCGAGAATGGTCTTCTTGCCAATTTTCCAGATGAGGTTGTCGGCTTTGATGCTCATGATGCGCGCTGGAACCGGTAGAGGATGATAGAGAAGAAGGGGACGCCCATCAGGGCCGTGACGACGCCGATCGGCAAGATCTGATTGGGAATGAGGGCGCGCGCGGCAATGTCGGCGAGCACCATGAAGATCGCTCCTGCTATGGCGCAGGCTGGCAGCAGGCGCACATGCAGCGGCCCGACGACAAAGCGGGCGACATGCGGGACGACGAGGCCGACAAAGCCGATCGACCCCACCATGCTGACGATCGTCGCCGTCATCATCGCCGTGAGCGCGAAGAGCACCATGCGCGCGCGGCCGACATTGACGCCGAGCGAGGAAGCCGCCTCGTCGCCGAAGGTGAAGGTGTCAAGCACGCGGGCATAAAACAGGCAGCCGATGAGGCCGATGCCGACGACAATCGAGACCAGCGCGAATTCCGGCCAGCGCACACCGCCGAAGCTGCCGAGCAGCCAGAACATGACGTCGCGGGCCTGCTGCGCATTGGCCGAGGTGGTGACGATATAGGACGTGGTGGCGTTGAAAAGCTGCGAAGCGGCGACACCGGCAAGGATGGTGCGATCCGCGCCGCCGCGCGTGCCGTTCGAGAGCAGCGCCACGAAGAAGAAGGCCGCGAAGGCGCCTGCAAAGGCGCCGGCCGAAAGCGAGACCGCGCCGGCGCCGATCCCGAGAATGACAATTGCGACGGCGCCAGTCGAGGCGCCGGCGGAGATGCCGAGAACATAGGGCTCGGCAAGCGGGTTGCGCAGCAGCGACTGCATGATCGCGCCCGACAGCGCAAGGCCCGCGCCGCAGAAGGCGGAAACGAGCGCCCGGCTGAGACGATAATCCCAGATGACGGTCTCGTGGATGCGGTTCAGTTCGACCGCGGTCCATCCCAGCCGGTTGGTGACGGCCGAAAACGTGGTCGCAAGCGGGATCGGCAGGTCGCCGATCCCGACGCTGACGCCAATGGCGATAGCGATGAGGCAGAAAGAGGCGAGGAGCAGTGCGAGGACGGCTCCCAGCTGCCGGAAGATACGGCCCGCTTCCGTCACTTCAACAGACCGAGAGCCTTCAACTGGCCGGCCACCTGTTCAGCGCCGTAGACCGTGCGGACGGTCGGGTTCATCGCCTGGCCGTCCATGATCACGATCGCCTTGTTCTTGACGGCAGGGATCTGGCTGACGGCCGGATCGGTGTTCAGGAAATTGATCTTGGCCTCCGGCTTGTCGAGCTCCCAGCGGTTGCGGTCGAGACTGGCGACGACGATGATGTCGGGATCGGAGGCGATGATGCCTTCCCAGCCGAGTGTCGGCCATTCCGCTTCCGCTGATATCGCATTGTGTCCGCCGAGCAGGTCGGCGATGAAGCCGGACGCGCTGTTCTTGCCGCCGAGATAGGCATCGGCCGACGGGCTGGGGCTGGAGAACCAGAAGACGTAGGAAAGGTTCTTGCCGTCCTTCGAAACGCTGGAGCGAAGCTTGGCTTCGCGCGCCTTGAAGTCGGCGATCAGTGCCTGGCCGCGATCGGCGACGTCGAAGATCTGCGAGAGTTCATCGATTTCCTTATAGAGAAGATCCATGTTCCACAGCTCGGCGCGGCTGCCGTACTGGTCCTTGACGTCCTTGGTGCTGAGGCAGGTGCTGGGCGAGAGATAGGTCGCGACGCCCACCTTGTCGAAATCTTCGCGCTTGGCGATCTTGCTGTTCGGCCCGACCAGGCTCGGCAAGGCCACCGCCACGAAGTCGGGATTTTCGGCGAGCATCGATTCGAAGGTCGGCATCTCGACGGTCAGAAGCTTGACCTTGGCATTGGCTTCGGCGAGCTGCGGCAGGACCTTGCTCGGCCAGAAGGCCGTGCCGGCCATCTTGTCCTGAAGGCCGAGCAGCAGCAGGATTTCAGCGCTGTTCTGGCCAAGGCCGATCGCCCGTTCGGGTGCCTTCTGGAAAGTCACCTGCGCGCCGCAGTTTCCCAGGCTCAGCGGATAGGTCGTCGAACCGGCCAAAGACGGATTTGCGGCAAGGCCGATCATGGCGGAAAGGCCGCAGGCGGCCAGAAGCGATTTGAGGCTGGTCACGAAGTTTCCCCGGTGAGTGAGTACATCCGGCCGCCGTATAGCCTCAGAAACGGGCGGAAAACAAGACCACAAAAATCAACTTATCTCAAAATTGACAGCGCTTTTGCTGCCGGGCTACGTGCCATCACCCGCTAAACTGCAGCGATGCTCGTCATTGCGAGCCAGTGCCGGAACCAGCGGATCGAGATCGTTTATCGCCGCGCCCACCATGTCCGAGCGGCTGAGAAGCTGCGCCAACGATCCAGCGTCCGTCGTGGCTGAAAGCGCCTCGGCCAGCTCATTTGCCGGGACATTCGTAGAAATGCGCTCCAGCGCCGACGTCGCGCGTCGCAGAAACGCACTCCTGATGGAGTTCGGTTCTTCCTGCACAGTGAAGGGACCGGATACGTGATTGTCCACTGAGTGGCTCCTTGGTTGACAAGGTATTTTTGTGGCTCATGATCATATCAAGTCAACCATGTAACGAAGCCGGCGCTCATCAGTGAGCTCCAAAAAACTCCCTCATCGCCCGGGAGAGCGCATATGGATTTTCCTCGGCCACGTGGTGACCGCTCTCTATGCCGAAACCTCGCACATCATTCGCCCAGCTTCGCCAGATGGCGACAGGATCGCCATAGATCTTTTCCAGGTCGTCCCTGAGCGACCAAAGGCACAGCATGGGGCAGGTCACTTTCCTGCCGGCGTCGCGGTCCGCGCTGTCGTGCAGATGATCGATGCTGAGGCCGGCGCGATAATCCTCGATCATGCCATGGATCACAACGGGATCACGGATGACGTCGAGCAGGTCATCATAGGCCTCCGAACCCATCAGCCTGGGTGACAGCTTGTCGTACCAAGCTAGCGGATCGGCTGAAATTGCGCGTTCGGGTTTTTCCGGCTGGGCAAAGAAAAACCAGTGATACCAGTCTCTGGCAAAGGTCCAGTCGGCGCGCTCCAGATGCTCGATAACAGGAATGGCGTCCACGATGACGAGCTTGCGCACGCAGGCGGGATGATCCATCGCCATGCGGAACGCCGTTAAGCTTCCACGGTCGTGTCCCGCTACGAAGAAGCTTTCGTGTCCCAATCGTTTCATCAGCTCGACGAGGGCGTGAGCCTTGGCGCGCTTAGAGGAATTGCTGCTATCCGGAGCGTCGCCCGGCTGATAGGAGCGGCCGAAGCCAGGAAGATCGGGACAGACGACGTGGTAGCCCGATGACAAGAAATCTGCAGCTTTGCCCCAGGTCATATGGGTCCTTGGGTGGCCGTGGAGAAGAAGAACGGCTGGCCCCCATCCTCCGTGACGGACACGAAGCGAGCCTGCTGCGGTGTCGATCGCATCCAGGGTGAAGCCATCGAACATCTTCAGCTCAGCTTTCCCACGAGCTTGGCATAGTCCGAAAATGTCAGCCGTTCGCCTTTCCTGCCTGCCTCCTCGGCGAGCTGCAGCACACGGATGGGAAACAGGATCGCGGCGCGGTTGGCACCGGACAGTTCATGGTCGTCATCGTCTTCGATTGCCTTCTTGGCTTTCGAGAGCGCGGCATTGAGTTCTTGGCTGGTGAGCAATTCTTTCTCGACGATCGCATCACAAATCGACGCCATGGCCATGATCAGGCCCTTGAGCTGGAGGTTGGCCGTATTCATGAGAACTCCGAGGAAACGATGGATGGGACGATGGCGCTCCGGCTCATCGCCGATTGCGCCGCGGCATTGCTACGTCAGTCCGGTTGAACCGGCCGGATCGTATCGACGGCGACGGCGCCCTCGAGGATCCCGCGCGTAATATCGCGCCTGTTCCGGTCGATCTCGATCACGGTGTAAAGCTTGTCGTCCCGAAAGGCGCTGGCATTGACCGTGGTGACATCCTCGGCGGGAGCCGCATCCACTTCCATGAAGTCGAGCTCACGAGACGCGGCGACGATCCTGGCGTCACCGGGCGTTCTGGCGGCAACGACGACAGTGCCGTGTCCGGGGGAATTGTCCCATCTCGGATCGTCGGGTGCGGCGATCGGCTCCAACCGGTAGATGTTGAGCATCTCGCCGCCTATGTCGGACGACGCTTGCGCAGCATCCTCGATTTGCGCCTGGCTCTCGACCGACTTTCCGAAAGTGGTCGGGCTGGTCGCGTTATTGATTTCTTCCTTGCCTGTCCTTGAGACGTTCGACATGTCGCTCTCCATTGTCAGAACGGTAACGACAGCCGGCAGCAAAGTGTTCCGCGCACGAAAAACCACAAATTTGACTGGAGCGGTTTCGGGCGAGCATTTCCGATATTTGCAACTATCAGGCTCATTTTGGGTGGTGAATCATGTTAGGATGAACGCGGGACGGCCCATACCATTTTCTGAGTTGAGCACTAAATTACCAGTCGTCGAATAGGGGGATTTTCGTGAGCAACCAAACTAGCGAATTCGCGCGCGACAGCGTTGCGGTAGATAGCCTCAATGGGCATGACCACAAAACGATGGCGTTCGACGACGCCAGCGCGCTTCTGGAAGTCCTTGTCGCGGTTAGGCGCGGCGACTTTTCCGTACGGATGCGGTCCGACCTGACAGGTCTCACCGGCAAAGTCGCCGATGCCCTCAACGACATCATTGCCGCCAATCAGCGCATGGCCCAGCAGCTCGAGCATGTCGGGCAGGTGGTCGGTCGGGACGGGCGAACGAGCACGCGCGTACGCTTCGGCCTGTCGGACGGCTCCTGGTCTGAAATGGAGGGATCGATCAATGGTCTGATCGACGATCTCCTGTGGCCGACGACAGCTGTTACGCGCACGATTACGGCTGTCGCCAAGGGAGATCTCTTGCGGACCGTGCCGCTCGACGTCGACGGGCGGCCGCTCAAAGGTGAATTCCTGCGCTCGGCCGATATCGTCAATACGATGATCAAGCAGTTGAGCGTCTTCACCTCGGAAGTAACGCGCGTCGCGCGCGAGGTCGGCACGGACGGAAAACTCGGCGGCCAGGCGCAGGTGCCGGAGGTGACCGGCGTCTGGAAGGACCTCACCGAAAGCGTGAACTCGATGGCGTCGAACCTGACGGCGCAGGTGCGCAACATCGCCGAAGTGACGATCGCCGTTGCCAATGGCGATCTTTCCAAGAAGATTACCGTCGACGTGCGCGGCGAGATCCTGCAGCTGAAGGAGGCGATCAACACCATGGTCGACCAGCTCAGATCCTTCGCCTCGGAAGTGACGCGCGTCGCCCGCGAGGTCGGCACCGAAGGCAAGCTCGGCGGACAGGCGCTGGTGCCGGGTGTCGCCGGAACCTGGAAGGACCTGACCGACAGCGTCAATGCCATGTGCGGCAACCTGACGGCTCAGGTGCGCAACATTGCCCAGGTGACCACGGCCGTGGCGCGCGGCGACCTGTCGCGCAAGATCACCGTCGACGTCTCGGGCGAAATCCTGGAGCTGAAGGAAACCATCAACACGATGGTCGATCAGCTCAACGGCTTTGCCGGCGAGGTGACGCGTGTGGCGCGTGAAGTCGGCACAGAGGGCCGCCTCGGCGGTCAGGCGCAGGTGCCAGGCGTCGCCGGCACCTGGAAGGACTTGACCGATAACGTCAATTCCATGGCCTCGAACCTCACCGCGCAGGTGCGCAACATCGCCGAGGTCTCGACTGCGATCGCCAACGGCGACCTCTCGAAGAAGATCACCGTTACGGTGTCTGGGGAGATCCTCGAGCTGAAGGAAACGATCAACACGATGGTCGATCAGCTGAACGCCTTTGCGTCGGAAGTGACCCGCGTGGCCCGCGAAGTCGGCACCGAAGGCCGGCTCGGCGGCCAGGCCAACGTGCGCGGCGTCGCCGGCACCTGGAAGGATCTAACTGAGAACGTCAACTCGATGGGCGGCAACCTGACGGCGCAGGTGCGCAATATCGCGGAAGTCTCGACTGCCATCGCCAATGGCGATTTGTCGAAGAAGATCACCGTCGACGTGAAGGGGGAGATCCTCGAATTGAAGGAGACCATCAATACGATGGTCGATCAGCTGAACGCCTTTGCCTCGGAAGTGACCCGCGTCGCCCGCGAAGTGGGCACGGAGGGCCGGCTCGGCGGCCAGGCGAATGTGCGCGGCGTTGCCGGCACCTGGAAGGACCTGACAGACAGCGTCAATTCCATGGCTTCCAACTTGACCGGGCAGGTGCGCAACATCGCCGAAGTCGCGACCGCCGTCGCCCAGGGAGACCTGTCCAAGAAGATCACCGTGACGGTGTCGGGCGAAATCCTCGAACTGAAAGAGACCATCAACACGATGGTCGATCAGCTCAACGGCTTTGCCGGCGAGGTGACGCGTGTGGCGCGCGAGGTCGGCACGGAAGGGCGGCTCGGCGGCCAGGCGAACGTGCTCGGCGTCGCCGGCACCTGGAAGGACCTGACCGACAGCGTCAACTCAATGGCGGGCAATCTGACGGCGCAGGTGCGCAACATCGCCGAAGTCTCGACTGCGATTGCCAATGGCGACCTGTCGAAGAAGATCACGGTGTCGGTCTCGGGTGAAATCCTCGAGCTCAAGGAAACGCTGAACACCATGGTCGATCAGCTGAACCGCTTTGCTTCCGAAGTCACCCGCGTTGCCCGCGAGGTCGGCACCGAGGGCAAGCTCGGCGGCCAGGCGCAGGTGCCAGGTGTCGCCGGCACCTGGAAGGATCTTACCGAAAACGTCAACTCCATGGCCTCCAACCTGACCGGCCAGGTGCGAAACATCGCCGAAGTGACGACGGCGGTGGCCCGCGGCGACCTGTCGCGCAAGATCACCGTCGACGTGAAGGGGGAAATCCTCGAACTGAAAAACACCATCAACACGATGGTGGACCAGCTCAACGCCTTTGCCGGCGAAGTGACGCGCGTCGCCCGCGAAGTCGGCACCGAAGGCAAGCTCGGCGGCCAGGCGCAGGTCTCCGGTGTTGCCGGCACCTGGAAGGACCTGACCGACAGCGTCAACTCCATGGCCGGCAACTTGACGGCGCAGGTGCGCAACATCGCCGAGGTGGCTACCGCTATCGCCAACGGCGACCTGTCGCGCAAGATCACGGTCGACGTGCGCGGCGAAATCCTGCTCTTGAAGGATACGCTGAATACCATGGTCGATCAGCTTCGCTCCTTTGCCGGCGAAGTGACACGTGTTGCCCGCGAAGTCGGCACCGATGGCAGGCTCGGCGGTCAGGCCGTCGTTCCCGGCGTCGCCGGCACCTGGAAGGATCTAACCGATAACGTCAACCTGCTCGCCGCCAATCTGACGACCCAGGTCCGCAACATCGCCGAAGTGACGACGGCCGTGGCGCGCGGCGACTTGTCGCGCAAGATCACCGTCGACGTGAAGGGGGAAATCCTCGAACTGAAGAACACCATCAATACGATGGTGGACCAGCTCAACGCCTTCGCCGGAGAAGTGACGCGTGTTGCCCGCGAAGTCGGCACCGAAGGCAAGCTCGGCGGCCAGGCGCAGGTGCCGGGCGTTGCCGGAACCTGGAAAGACCTGACCGACACCGTCAACGTCATGGCCGCCAACCTGACCGAGCAGGTGCGCGGCATCGTCAAGGTGGTGACGGCGGTGGCGAACGGCGACCTCAAGCAAAATCTCACCGTCGCATCGAAGGGCGAGGTGGCAGCCCTTGCCGAGACCATCAACAACATGACCAACACGCTCGCGACCTTTGCCGATCAGGTGACCACGGTTGCGCGTGAGGTGGGCGTGGAAGGCCGCCTCGGCGGTCAGGCGAATGTTCCAGGTACTGCGGGAACCTGGAAGGACTTGACCGGTAACGTCAACCTGCTGGCAGCCAACCTGACGACGCAGGTGCGCGCCATCGCCGAGGTGGCGACCGCCGTCACCAAGGGTGACCTGACGCGCTCGATCAAGGTCGACGCGCGCGGCGAAGTGGCCGAGCTCAAGGACAACATCAACACGATGATCGATAACCTCAGGCTGACCACCGAGCGCAACACCGAGCAGGACTGGCTGAAGACCAACCTGGCGCGCTTCACCAACATGCTGCAGGGGCAGCGCGACCTGACGCTGGTCGGCAAGATGCTGCTGTCGGAGCTGGCGCCTCTGGTCGGTGCCCATCAGGGGGTCATCTACCAGGTGGATTCCGACGAGCGGCAGCCGATCTTGTCGCTGCTCTCTGTCTACGCGAAAGGGGGCGAGGCGGCGCACCCGGCGCGGCTCGAATTCGGCCAGGGACTTGTCGGCCAGTGCGCCAGCGACGCCCGCCGCATCCTGGTCACCGACCTTCCCGACAATGTCGTTCCGATAAGCTCCGGCGTGTTCACGACCTTGCCGAGGAGCGCCATCGTGCTGCCTGTGCATTTCGAGGGGCAGGTGAAAGCAGTGATTGAGCTGGCCTCCGTCGGCGAATTCACCGAGTTGCAGCTGTCCTTCCTCGATCAGCTGACGACATCGATCGGCATCGTCCTCAACTCGATCGAAGCGACGATGCAGACCGAAGGCCTGCTCAAGCAGTCCCAGCAGCTTGCCGCCGAGCTTCAGACGCAGCAGCGCGAGCTGCAGCAGACTAACGAGCAGCTCGGACAGAAGGCGCAGCAACTGGAGGAGCGCAACGTCGAAGTCGAGGCGAAGAACCAGGAAATCGAGCAGGCCCGGCGCGCGCTCGAGGAAAAGGCAACCGAGCTGGCGCTGACATCGAAGTACAAATCCGAATTCCTCGCCAACATGTCGCATGAGCTGCGCACGCCCTTGAATTCGATCCTCATCCTCGGCCAGCAGCTGGGAGAAAATCCGGATGGCAACCTCTCGGGCAAACAGGTCGAGTTCGCAAAGACGATTCACGGCGCGGGAACCGATTTGTTGAACCTGATCAGCGACATCCTCGACCTGTCGAAGATCGAGTCCGGAACAGTCTCGGTCGATGCCGAGGAGATTTTTGTCAGCAACCTGCTCGAGATGATGGCGCGGCCATTCCGGCACGAGGCCGAAAACCGGGACCTGTCGTTCTCGGTCGATGTCGGCGCCGATGTTGCAAAGAGCCTCATCACGGATTCGAAGCGACTGCAGCAGATCCTCAAAAACCTGCTGTCGAATGCCTTCAAGTTCACCGCGCAGGGCGGCGTGACACTTCGCGTCGCGTCGGCAACGAGCGGCTGGTCGTCCGATCATCCCTCCCTCAAGCACGCGCCTTCGGTCATTGCCTTCGAAGTCGTCGATACCGGCATCGGCATACCGCCTGAAAAACAGCGCATCATTTTCGAGGCGTTCCAGCAGGCGGACGCTTCGACGAGCCGCAAATACGGCGGCACCGGCCTCGGCTTGGCGATCAGTCGCGAACTGGCGAACCTGCTCGGCGGCGAAATCCAGCTGCGCAGCACCCCCGGTATCGGCAGCACCTTCGTCCTCTATCTGCCGCTCACCTATGTCGGCGCCGGCGCGGCTGCCCCCAAGACCGTTCCGTCGGCAAATGTCGTAGAATTCGCCGAGGCGGCAGCAAACCGCCGCGCCGAAAAGCCGATCGAACATGTTGAAGACGATCGCCATCAGATAGAGGCCGGCGACTCCGTGCTGCTCGTCGTCGAGGACGATGCGCATTACGCCCGCGTGCTGGTGGATCTCGCCCGCGACAATGGATTCAAGGTTCTGGTGGCGATGCGTGGCAGCGATGCGCTCGCACTCGCGCAGGACTACAGGCCGGCGGCGATCTCGCTCGACATCTTTCTGCCCGATATGCTCGGCTGGACGGTGCTGAGCCAGCTCAAGCAGAATCCGCAGACGCGGCATATTCCGGTCCAGATCATCAGCCTCGACGAGGATCGCCAACATGGGCTGACCCGCGGCGCCTTCGCCTTCATGAGCAAGCCGACGACACCAGAAGGCCTTGGCAAGGCACTGTCGCGATTGAAGGCCTATGCACAACCGCGCCGCAAGCATCTGCTGCTGGTGGAAGACAACGAGGCCGAGCGTCTGAGCGTCACCGCCCTTCTCGGACATGACGACATCGATATCACCAGCGTCGGCTCCGGATCGGAGGCTCTCGCAGCCCTTCGGCAGAATGCCGCCGACTGCGTGGTGCTCGACCTTTCCCTTCCCGACATGTCCGGCTTCGACGTGCTGGAGCAGATACGCGACGACGCCGAGATCGGCGAGGTGCCGGTGGTCGTCTTCACCGGCCGGGAGCTTTCCGCCGAGGAAGACGCGGCACTGCACAGCATGGCCCGCAGCGTCGTGGTCAAGGGGGTCGAGTCGCCCGAACGTCTCCTGGATGAGACGGCCTTGTTCCTGCACCGGGTGGTCGCCGACCTGCCGGCCGCAAAACAGGCGACGCTGCAGGAACTGCACAGCTCGGATGAGGATCTTGTCGGCGAGACCGTGCTGCTCGTCGACGACGATGCCCGCAACATCTTCGCGCTGAGCAGCGTCCTCGAACGCCGGGGAATGAAGGTCCTGACCGCGACGACCGGCAGCGAAGCCATCGATGTCATCAACAACGAACCCTCTGTCGCGATCGTGCTGATGGACATCATGATGCCTGGAATGGACGGCTACGAGACGATGCAGCTCATCCGTTCGGAGCCCCGGTTCCGGCGGCTGCCGATCGTGGCGCTGACGGCCAAGGCGATGAAGGGCGACCGCGAGAAATGCCTGGAAGCGGGCGCATCCGACTATCTGGCGAAGCCGGTCAATACCGAACAGCTTCTGTCGGCTCTTCGCATGTGGCTGCATCGCTGAGGACCTCGCCATGAACCCCGTCAACATCCTCCTCGTCGACGACCAACCGGCAAAGCTCCTGAGTTACGAGGTCATTCTCGAAGAGCTCGAGGAAAACCTCATCAAGGCGCAATCCGCTCGCGAAGCCTTCGAGCACCTGTTGCGCACTGAAATCGCGGTGATCCTCGTTGATGTCTGCATGCCCGAACAGGATGGGTTCGAGCTCGTCAGCATGATCCGGCAGCATCCGCGCTATCAGAACACGCCGATCATCTTTGTTTCCGCCGTGATGCTGGCGGAACCCGACCGGCTGCGCGGCTATGCTGTGGGCGCGGTCGACTACGTCTCTGTTCCGATCGTCCCCGAGGTGCTGAGAGCCAAGGTGCGGGTCTTTGCCGAGCTCTACAGGAAGACGAGGGAACTCGAACGCCTGAACGTCGAGCTGGAGGCCCGCGTTCACCAGCGCACCGCCGAGCTCGAGGCTTCTGCAGCGCAGTTGCGTGAGCTCAACGAGGAACTCGAGCACCGGATCGATCAACGGACGCGGGAGCGCGAAGAGGCGCTCGCACAGCTGTTCGAGGCGCAGAAGCTCGACACGATTGGCCACCTGACGGGTGGCGTGGCCCACGACTTCAATAACCTCCTGATGGCAGTTCTCGGCAGCCTGAATCTTCTCAAGAAGCGGCTTCCGGCCGATGAACGCAGTGAACGCCTGGTGACGAACGCGATCCAGGCGGCCGAACGCGGCACGGCGCTCACCCAGCGCCTGCTTGCTTTCGCACGCCGCCAGGAGCTTAAGCCGCAGGCGGTCGACTTCTTCAGGCTGTTCGAAAACGTCGAGGATCTTCTCGCCAAGGCGGTGGGGCCGCGCATCGAAATCCGCAAAAGCATCCCGGCGGATCTGGCACCCCTCCTGGTCGACAGCAACCAGTTGGAACTGGCGTTGCTCAACCTGTTCGTCAATGCGCGGGATGCGCTCGAAAGCGGCGGAGCCGTGACGGTTGCCGCGGCGGCAGCCGAAGAAGCCCGGCCGGCCAGCCTTGCAGGCGGAAATTACATCAGGATATCGGTGTCGGACGATGGCGAGGGGATGGACGAGGCAACGGTCTCGCGTGCCGCCGAACCGTTTTTCACCACCAAGGGGGTCGGCAAGGGCACCGGTCTCGGCCTGTCGATGGTGCATGGCCTGGCGGCGCAATCCGGTGGCTCGATCCAGATATCAAGCGTTAGGGGCAAAGGCACGACGGTTTCGCTGTGGCTGCCCGTTGCCGAAACCTTCGTCAAGGTGCAGCCGGCTGTCGAGCCTCCGGCCCCGGAGCCCTTGAAAATCGCGTCGCGGCCGCTTGCCATTCTCGTTGTCGACGACGACGCCCTTGTGAGGACGGGAACCGTGGCGATGCTGGAGGATCTCGGGCACCTGCCACAGGAAGCGTCTTCCGCTTCCCAGGCCTTGGAATTCTTTGCCCACGGGCAGGATTGCGATCTCGTCATCACCGATCATGCCATGCCGGGCATGACGGGCGCCGAGCTTGCGCGTCACCTTCGCTCCTCCTTTCCAGGCCTGCCCATCATCCTTGCCTCAGGCTATGCCGAAATTTCCGAGGACCATGGCCTCGGCCGGATGCTGCGGATGAAGAAGCCATTCACACAGGAACAGCTTCAGGCGGCGATGGATCAGGCGCTCTCGGGCAAAGTCGCGGCGGCCTGAGGGTCGAAGTGGGCCCTAATTTCTGTTCGCAGCCAATGATCGACGGCATTCTCGCGTTCCTGCAAAGCCCGCAGTCCCTCGCGTGTGACTTCGCTCTCCGAGGCGTAATCACCGTTGAACACCCGCTGTTTAACGCGCTTCGCCATTTCCACGGGCAACGTGATGCTCATTTGTTGCGTCGAACGCATCATCACACTCCTATTTTTTGCAGGTTTACAGAAATCGATAGGATGGAATCATACTCGTTGGGTCTCTTCCTGAGGGCACCTCGCGACGGAGGCCGCTTTGCGCTCTTCGTGCGTGCGAAACTTTTTGCCCTGACAAAAGTTACCCAGATCCCATCCCAATTTCATCGAAGGCTTTCCTTTGACCCAAATGACGTTCGGACCGGCATCCACTGAAGAGGGCATTCTATTCCGCCTCTGGGCTCCCTTGCATGAAAGCGTGTTGTTGAAGATCGAAGGCGCTGATCCGCGGCCAATGCAGGCGGCCGGGGACGGCTGGCACCACTCTACAGTCGCGGATGCCAGTGTCGGTACGAGCTACCGCTTCATCCTGCCGGACGGTCTCGAAATACCCGACCCCGCCTCGCGGTTTCAGCCGCAGGATGTGCACGGACCGAGCGAAGTGGTCGACTTTTCCTTCTATCGCTGGAAGACGAGCGACTGGACGGGACGGCCCTGGGAAGAGATGGTGATCTATGAGATGCATATCGGCTGCTTCACGCCGGAGGGTACTTTCAAGGCCGCGATCGAGCGGCTCGACCATCTGCGAGCTTTGGGCGTCACGGCGCTGCAGATCATGCCGCTGAGTGAATTTCCCGGCCGTTACAGCTGGGGTTATGACGGGGTGCTTCCCTATGCTCCGGACAGCAGCTACGGCCGGCCGGAAGATTTCATGGCGTTGGTGGACGCAGCGCACCAGCACGGCATCTCGGTTTTCCTGGACGTGGTCTACAATCACTTCGGGCCGGACGGCAATTACATCCCGGCCTATGCACCGCTCTTTACCGATCATCACAAGACGCCCTGGGGCAACGGTATCAATTACGACGGCGACGGGTCGGAGATGATCCGCGAATTCATCATCGAGAACGCCATCTATTGGATCACCGAGTTCAGGCTCGACGGTTTCCGCTTCGATGCCGTGCATGCCATCAAGGACGATAGCTCCGAGCATCTGCTTCACGCGCTTGCCCGCCGCGTCAGGGCCGCGGCCGGCGACCGGCATGTTCATCTGATCGTCGAAAACGAGGAGAACGACAGCGACCTATTGCAGCGTGACGAAAACGGGGAAGTGAAGCTGTTCACCGCCCAGTGGAACGACGACGTGCACCATGTGTTGCATATCACCGCCACCGGCGAAACCTTCGGCTATTATGCCGATTACGCTGGTGACGCCGGCAAGCTCGGTCGGGCGCTGGCGGAAGGTTTCGTGTTTCAGGGGGAACACATGCCTTATCGCGGCGGAAGCCGTGGCAAGCCGAGCGGCCATCTCCCGCCCACCGCTTTTATCTCCTTCATCCAGAACCATGACCAGATCGGCAACAGGGCGCTGGGGGATAGGGTTCTGGCTTCGAGCCCGGCTGATGTCGTCAAGGCGGTCGCCGCCATCTACCTGCTGGCGCCTGAGATCCCGATGCTGTTCATGGGGGAGGAATGGGGCGCCACAGAACCTTTCCCCTTCTTCTGCGATTTCGACGAGGATCTGAACGAGAAGGTCAGGAAAGGCCGTCGCGAGGAGCTTTCCCGTCTCCCGGGCTTCGACGCTGACGACCTTCTAGACCCGACGGCGCCATCGACCTTTGCCGCCGCCAAGCTGGACTGGTCGAAACTCGCCTCTTCCGAGTTAATCGGTTTTTACAGGATGCTTCTCGACCTCCGGCACCGCAGGATCGTGCCTTTGCTGAAAGGCGCTGGCGCCGGAACCGCGGTCTATCGCTCGGCGGAAAGCGCGCTCGCGGTGGATTGGACCCTGGCGCAGAACCGGCGTCTTCATCTGCAGGCCAACCTCAGCGCCGAGGCGGTGCCGCTCGTCTCGCCGCAGGACGACGGCGAGACGATCTTCGGTCTCGGCGGCAGCGACGGCGGCGATCTCGCACCCTGGACGGTGATTTGGAAAATCAGCGAGGCGTAACGGCGTGCTGACAGGAAGGCGATTAAAAGATGAAACCTGCTGAGCTCGACAAGCTCGCCCGCCGGCACGGCATCAGCCTGACCAGGCCCAGTCCGGACAATCGGGAGGTGGCGATATCAGCCAAGACCAAGCGCAAGATCCTCTCGGCACTGAAGATCGACGTGCCGGGAACGGCCGATCCCGAGACCGGCGCGCCGCGGCGGGAGCCCAAGCCGGCGGCTAAGAAGATCGCCAGGTCATTTCTGCCCGATTTCCTTTCCGGCACGCGTGTCTGGGGCGTGAGCCTGCAGCTTTACGAGCTCCGTTCGGCGCGCAACTGGGGCATAGGAGACTTCGAGGATCTGTCGGATATGGCGGATCTCGCAGGATCGTTGGGCGCCGATTTCATCGGCCTCACCCCGCTTCATGCGCCGTTTCTCGCCGATCCAGACCGTTGCAGTCCCTACGAGCCGTCGAGCCGCCAGCATCTCAACCCGCTCTATATCGCGGTCGACCGATTGCCGGGTTTTGCCTGCGGTCCCGAACTCGAACGGCATTTGGAAAGCCTTCGCCAAACCGATCTCGTCGACTACGTCGGCGTCGCACGGATCAAGCTGAGGGTCCTGCGCGATCTTTGGCCGGCCTGGCGACAGAGCAGCGTGATCGACGACGCCTATGATCCGGCCGATTTCGACGCCTTCATCACGCAAGGTGGTAACAGCCTGCGGCTGCATGCGCTTTTCGAATCCCTCTCGTTTTCCATGGTCGAGCGCGGGACAGGCGCCGGCTGGCAAAGTTGGCCGGCCGATTTCCAGCGCTTCGAAAGCGCCGCCGTTGCCGAATTCGAGCGCGAACACGCGGACGACGTCCTTTTCCACATGTGGCTGCAATGGCTCGCCCACCGGCAGCTGATGCAGGCGGCGGACCGGGCGCGGAAGGCAGGCCTGCGGATCGGGCTCTATCTCGATCTTGCCGTCGGGGAGGCGGTCGACGGTTCCGCGACGTGGAGCGAGCCGGATACCTATGTCTCGAAGGCCACCATCGGCAGCCCACCCGATCCATTCGCCGTGGACGGGCAGGACTGGCACCTTGCCGGATATCTGCCTTCCGCGATCGCGGCAGGAGAAATGTCGCCTTTCCGGCGCATGCTGAGCGCTGCCATGCGATATGCGGGCGCCATCCGCATCGACCACGCCGCAGCACTTCGCCGCCTCTTCCTCGTGCCATTGGGCAGCAGGCCGGACGGCGGAGCCTATGTCCGCTATCCCCAGGACCGGCTTCTGCAGATCCTCGCCGAAGTGTCCGCCGAGCATCGGTGCCTCGTTATCGGAGAAGACCTGGGCCTGATCCCCAAGGGATTGCAGGACGATCTGGCGGCGGCCCACATTCTCTCCTACCGCATCCTTTCCTATGAACAGGACGAGAAGGGCTTCAAGCCGGCGGACGTCTATCCCGCCATGGCTTTGGCCTGCATTTCGACGCACGACCACCAAACCCTTGCCGGCTGGTGGCGCGGCGCCGACATTCAGGCCCGGTGCGACCACGGCATCGTGCCGCCCGATCTCACCAAGAAGCACCTCGAAGACCGCAAGCGCGAGCGGAGGAACCTGAAAGCGGCGCTGAAGGCTGCCGGCCTCGAACTGCCGGCCAGGCTTTTCCAAGCGCGGGCAAGCGAGGAGACGCTAAGGGAATTGACCGTCAGCGCTTATCGCTTCATCGCCAGGACGCCCTCGCTTCTCGCCGCGGTCCGTCTCGCCGATCTCACCGACGAAAAAAGGCCAACCAACGTGCCAGGCACCAGCGACAGCTATCCGAACTGGAAGCCGAAGCTATCGGTTTTGCTCGCCGATCTGATGTCGAGCCCGCTGCTGAAGAGCGTGACGGCGGCAATGCGGGAGGAACGTCCGCGGGAGTGATCAAGGCCGGGCGAGCCGTTCGCTTCATCATTGTCGTTTGATAGGGCCTGGCGCGCATATGGAAATCGCTTCGCGCAGGGAACCAATAGGAAGCCGGTGAATTTCAACGGAATAAGGCATTGCCGAGACGAGGAGCCGTCCGCCGCGTCGAATGCGGCGACTATATTGATGGAAAAAAGACCATGACGAGCGCATTCATCCTTATCGCGTTGGCTCTGATCATCATCTACGTCGGTCCGATATTGCTGTTCATCTGCGTCGGATATGCCGATTATATGCTGGAGCGGCGAAGGCATATGGTGGCGTTGAAGCACGCCGTGAAGCGTCGCAGCGACGAATTTTAGAGCCTTTCGCGGTAAAACCGCTTCGCACTTCTCCTGGAATGGCTCGAGGTGGCGGACGCCTTTCGTCGGCTTGTTACTATGATTTCCCAGAAAAGGGATGCAGAGGCAGGTTTGCAAAACCCGCCTCCGGCAGAGGCGTTGTGAAACGCCTTTGCGAATAGCTAGTCGTTCGCCGTGACCTTGACGCCAAGCAGCGAAGAAATGGTGTTCGGTGCGCCCTTGGCCGCGCCGATGACCATCGGGACGGGAACCGGCTTTTCCGGCGGCGCTGATCGTCAGGCATTTCGGTCCGTCGAGATAAGTGTTGACGGCAGCCGCCACCTGGTTTTGCAACTCGTCATATTGAGCTGCGCCATCATCATCGGCGCGACACCTTTCAGCGATTGCGCCAGCAGGTCGCCCGTGACGGCAGCAATTCAAGGCGCGACAGCGTCATTTGCGCGTCAGAAAACACGCGCGGCACTGCAGGATTCTATTGCGCATTTCCGACACCTCTCCGCGAAACAAATAGGCGAGCGCAAAGATTACCAGGAAGGGGTAGACAAGCACGATCATCGGTAAGCCGGCAGCCAGCGCATCGTCCTGCACATAGATGTTGAGGATACCGGCTCCGAGCACAAAGGGATACAGCGGCGCAAATCTGTCGAACCACATCCTGAAAGGCCCCGCCAGGAGAAGAACGAGCGCTGGCAGAATGAAAGTGCCGAGATTTCTTGCGACATTCATGAGCTCGGGACCGAACGGTTCGGTGGAGGAATAAAGTCGGCCGATCTGGCAGGCCGCCCACAGAGCAGCGATCGCGGGCCCGGGCATACCCGGCTGGTCTTGCTAACATCGCCGTCATCATATCCGCGCATATTCTCGGATTTACCACTCGGTCTACGAAAAGTTCAACGCCAACGTGAGGGGATAGGCGACTGCATGGGCTTCGACAGAACGACGCGATGCCGCGGTCGTTCCGGTTTCGAGCGAATTCTCGCCTCCTCTGATGTATCCGGCCAAATTCTGGAACAATGTCTGTCGTCCCCTGTTACATTGACGATAAAAGCGCGTGCCGCGTGAAGACAAGGCAGCTGGAGGGATCGATGAAGCGGAGCATAGGATTTGGGCTGGTTTTTGCGGTTGTGCTGACAGGCTGTACGACCGGAGCAGGCAGTTATTCGTCGGCAGGACTGGCACCCATTCCCGGCAGCATCACGTATAATGGCCAGCCTCGTACCAAGTTGACGAAATCGCCGGTGGGCTCTTCCTTCCCCCACACCTTCACAGATCAATGGGGGCGCCAGGTCGAGGAGATCTACATCATCCGGCCCGACCGGAGCTTGCTGATCGCCGAGCGCCACTACCGGCCGGTCTTCTCGCTCGACGACGACTAGACGGGAGGATTTTAGGTCCCTTTGACCTGTATCTGAATCTTGTCTCCGAAAGCCGCTCACACTTTTCGGCATCATGTTCCAGGAAGGAGAAATGATCATGCCGCGCCGCAAGAGCACTGAGACGACGACCCTCGACACCAAGGGAGCCAAGATCGGCGAGCCCGTTCCGAAAGCCGTCATCGATACGAATACCGCATCGGTCGGCGTTCCCCGACAGTCTGATCATGACCTGGCCGAAGAGCTCGGCGCGTTGCGAAAGCAGATCGGCACGCTCCAGCAACAGGTCCTCGATGCCGCCCGATCGGTAAAGGGGAGTGCCGGGAAAGCAATGAGTCAGACGGAAGCGGCGGTGAAGCTCTACCCGGCCTCAACGCTGCTGATCGTCGCGGCGGTCGCCGGCGCACTTGCCTTGGCTGGGCGTCGCGCCGCCCTGCCGCGCCATCGGCCTCAACCCGCACTGCGGGAGTTGCGGGATCTCTACGACACGATCCGCGAGCGCATCTGACAAGATTTCAGGATTGTCAGCATCACGATTCTGGCCGACCCTTCATTATCGAAGCGAGGGGACGGCATGTTCGACATCATCATACGCAGCGCGCTGGATATCGTTGGGCGAACTGAGCGCCTTATCGAGGCAATGAGGCGAATGCTCCAGAATGACGACCTCGACGAAGTCGAGGTCTACGAGCTCGATCATGAGATCGAGCGGCTCGGGGACGTGGTTTTCAACGTGGACGAAGCCGTTCGATCGTTGGCACGCACGGTCGAATGCTGGCCGCAGGCCGCTCTCGCACACGGGATCCGACGGACATTGCATTGACGGTTGATGGCCGCTTTGGCAGCTGACGCGTCACCAATTCCGCTTTGAGTTAGCAGTGCCGATTCTGCGTGTCACGCCGATGTCACGCGACCGTCGCAGCAATATGTGCTTGATGGACACCGTTAGGCTCAGACCAGGCGCGGTGGGGCTAAAATTGCTTTTTTCGTTGGGGCATCGCAATGACCTTGAAAACCTCGGGGGAGAAATCTCAACCCCATGAATTCATCTTTCCGGTTCACACCCGGACGATCGCAGAGATCAGGTACAATAGTCTCAGCCGCATCATGACGGTGGTCTATCACGACGGCCATTCCTGCACGACTTCCGGCATACAAGGCCCCGCAATGCTGAGGATCCTCGCCCAGCGTCCGTTGGAGCGCTCTCCGTTTCTGTTGCAGACGGTCATCTGAGGGGAAAAGACGTGGCGGGCCTTTTCCGGTACGGCGCTGCTGGGCATCGGTTTGTTTAATCAGCACGGTCGTGCATCTATTTCCCCCGGGCTGCGTTCACTCCGAAGAGCCGGACCTATTGGAGAGAACGCCTATGACCTTTTCACGACCTAAAACCGAATCTCCCGCGGAGCGCTTCGAAGAGGCGACCGCAGCCGCGCGCGACGCTTTGGAAAGGCTGATTGCAGCCGCCAATGAAGCCGGATGGGGCACTGAGGAGATAACCGCAGCACTGCTTAAGGCCGCCCAGTCTTTAAGCGATGCCAACAAGAGAGATCCCGATCCGGCCGACGATCCCTCAATCAGCGACGCAGCCACCAGGCAGGACCAGATCGGCCACGGCGAACTCTATGATTAGTGGGCGTAGCACTGGTTTTTCCCCGCGATGGGACGAGGGTTGCCGGAATGTTCGAGTGTTGCATGTCTTTGCTCTCGGCACCCGTTCGCAATATGCGAAGGCTGGCTAGCCATGCGGGCGGTAGGGACGAGTTGCAAGATTATCGTCAGCGCATGAGCAGCGCGACCAAACCAACCCGGGAGTTTACCCCGAGCTTGGAATAGATGTTTCTGAGGTGGGTTCTGACCGTTTCGTAGCTGATGTGATCGGCTATGGCCACCTCTTTTGGAGAATGGCCCGAGGCTATGCTTGATGCGATCCGAATTTCCGTCGCAGTCAGTTTGTAGGCTTCCATTAGGAAGTCTCGCCGCTCATTGAGCGGCGTGGCCACCATCGGCTCGACAATGACGGCCACGGTCGGCCCCTCCAAGATCTCAGTGAATGCGTCGGACTGGAGCCGGAGGAGTGTGATGCGATAACTTGCCTTGTCCTTCCCGTTTGCAATCGCCGTATGCGGCCTTGTTTGCACACCTTTTCTGGAGGTCAGGAAATCGAGAACAGCGGTCGACCTCTCGCATTGAACTTCGAGCTTGCCGCCTGGGGCGACATGCATAGGAAAGCCAGTCGCCATTAAGGCTTCCGCGCTCTTATTCCATTGGCGTGCTCGCCCTTGCTCCGAAACGTAGATCAGTCCGACGCCGATGCTATCAAACAGGGTTTGCGTTGTCTGTCTTTCCGGGGCGAGTAAATCGCGCTTCCGGATGAAGTCGAAAGCTCTTTTCAAATGGGGAGCGAGTATCGTGTACCGCTCGGCTGCCTCCTTGTTGAAACCGGGATCCGCTGACGACGTGCAGGTCGATAGGACGAAGGTGCGGGTTTCCTCCCGAATGATGGAGACACCAATGCTCGTCTCGCATTGGGCCTGCCCCTTCAGCCAATCATTGTAGAATTCCGATTTGAGCAAGTCCTCGCGTGGAAAGATCTCGTCTCCGCAGACACCCTGACCGACGGGCACTGAGCTCAATCTCGGAATCCAGGGGTTCACTGCGGCAAAGTGGCTGCTGAACTGGTCGACCTCATTCCTCGAAAACCCCGATACGTAGGGAACATGGGCCACAGGCGAGGCCAGATCGTGGTAATGGAGGGCAGCCTTTCCATTCGGCGAGGTTTGCGCAACGCGATCTAGAAAATCCTGCCAGTTGCACTCACCGAATAGACTTCCATAGATCAAATCTATCAGCTCAGATGAAGCGTCTTTTGACTGGAGCATGATCTTTCTGAAAATCCCATAGCGAGTATTTTCGGTATTAAATAACGTTGGTCAGGTAAAGACAACAGCACCCCCATGTAATATCAAATCGGCGACCATGGACATCAGTTGCACATCGCAGTGCGGCACTGCTCGCTGCTTCAAGCGAGCGGGTATGGCCAAATCAATAGGTCTCACCGGCCGATCGTGGCGACGGAGCCGCGCAGGACGAGGCTCGTGCGGACGCGCAGACGTTCGACGGCAAGAGGGGTGCGTTCGATACGGGCGATGAGCCGCTCGCCGGCGAGCTTGCCCATCTCGTAGACGCGCTGGTCTACGATGGTGATCGGCGGAACGGTGACGCTGGTCCAGTCGGCGTCGAGAAACGAAATCATCGACACGTCCTTGGGGATCGACAGGCCGAGCGATTGTAGCGACTTGAAGATGCGCAAGCCGACGAGGCTGTCCGACGCCAGCAGCGCCGTCGGCGCGGCACTGTCGGCGAGCAGGCTTTTGATCACGCCGTCTGTCTGGCGCTGGTCCGTGGCTCCGAGCCTGACATAATGAAGAGGGTTCGGCAAACCCGCCTCGGTCAGGACGCTGACAAAACCTTCTACGCGTTCGCGCACGGCGGAATTCGAGATCCGCCCGATATCTGTAGGCCCGCCGCCCTCGGCATCCATAGCAGAGACGTAGGCGAGGCGGCGATGTCCTTGCTCGATCAGATACCGGGTCGCCGCGATGGCCGCATCCCGGTCGTCGCCGGTCACGGCGTCGACATCGAGTTCCGGGATCGCCCGGTCGAACAGGACGAGCGGCACGCCGGCGCGGCGGACGTGGTGGAGATGATCGATGCTGTCGCAGCGGGCCGGAGTGACGATCAGGCCATCGACGCGTTTGCCGATCAGGAGGTCGACGGCCGATTTTTCCGCATCGAGCTCTTCGCCCGAATTCGCGATGATGACGTTGAATCCCGCGAGGCGGGCGGCATCGCTGATGCCGCGCACCGCCAGGCTGAAGAAGGCGTTCTCGATATCGCCGACCACGACCCCGATGATACCGGATCTTCCGGTGCTCATGCTCCGGGCGAGTTCGTTCGGGCGGTATTCGAGGGCGGCGGCGGCCGCCATGACCTGATCTGTGATCTTGGCGCTGACCACGCCGTAGCCGCCGAGAACGCGGGCGGCCGTCGCCTTCGAGACCTTTGCGGCCTTCGCGACGTCGGCGACCGTGACTGCACGTTTCGGATGAGCGGAATCTTCCATGGGCCGAGGACTACAAGAGTTGTTGACGGCAGGTCAATTGACGGATATCAAATATGTATTGAGACCGGTCTCTTTATATCAGAGACCGGTATCTTGTCCACAAATCTCTGTCGCGATGCGCGGCAGCGGGGGACGACAATGCCGACAAGAGCATTCCTTTCAGAGCGGAGAACGACGATGAAGCCTTTTCTATTTTTTCCGGCCATCATGGCCCCGTTGCGGGCCGGCCTTGTCACATGCCTTCTTGCGATGGGGGCAGGTTCTGCGGCCGCAGCCGACAATCCCTATAACCTGATCGAGCCAGGGACTATCAGCGTCGGCACGATGGGCGATTCCAAGCCCTATACGTTTGCCACGGCGGACGGCCAGTTTACCGGTTTCGATATCGAGTTGTTTCTCAACGTCGTCTCCCGCCTCGGCTTTCAAAAAGACAAGGTGACGTTTACGGGCCAGGAATTTTCAGCACTCCTGCCGTCGGTCGCAAACGAAAGGTTCGACGTTGCCGTTGCGGCGATCGGAACCACCGAAGCCCGCAAGAAGACCATCGACTTTTCCGACGGCTATCTTGCCGGTTATCTCTCCGTGCTGACCCCGGATGCCGGTATCAAGGATGCCGATGGCCTCAAGGGCAAGCGTCTCGGGGTCGTGCAGGGGACCTTGCAGGAAGTCTATGCGGCCAAGAATTTCGGGGGAACCGATCTGGTGAAATTCCCCGACAACAATTCTGCCGTGGCTGCCCTCAACAACGGAACGGTCGATGCGCATTTTCTCGACTACGAGGCCGCCAAGCAATATGGCGAGCGCTATCCCGCGCTGAAGGTTGCCGTGAATATCCCCTCCTTCGATGCGCCTGCTGGCTTCGTGGTCCGAAAAGGAAATGACGCCTTTCGCACGGCGCTCAACGGCGCGCTTCACGATGCGATGCAGGACGGCACCTGGAAGACCCTTTACGAAAAGTGGTTCCCCGGCTCGCCGATGCCGGAACAGTATCTTCCCAAGAAGTGACGCCGCAAGCCGCCCGCTCATGGCGGGCGGCTTACCAAGGCTCTGCCGGACGGCGGCGTCCGCGCCGGGCAAGAATTCATGGGGATCTGAATGAACTGGCTTGAAAATCTGCGCCGCAGCTTCCTGGACTGGGACGCCATGGCGGAAGTTCTGCCGAGCATGATCAGCGTCGGCCTGAAGAATACGCTGATCCTGGCCGCTGCCTCGACCGTGCTCGGCGTCATCATCGGTATGGCGCTTGCCGTGATGGGCATCTCGCAATCCCGCTGGCTGCGGCTGCCGGCGCGCATCTACACCGATGTTTTCCGCGGGCTTCCGGCGATCGTCACGATCCTGATCATCGGCCAGGGGTTTGCCCGGATCGGGCGCGAGATCTTCGGTCCGTCTCCATTTCCGCTCGGCATCCTGGCGCTCAGCCTGATTGCCGGAGCCTATATCGGCGAAATTTTCCGGTCCGGCATTCAAAGCGTCGAGCGCGGCCAGATGGAAGCCTGCCGGGCTCTCAGCATGAGCCATGGCCAGGGCATGCGCCTGATCGTCATCCCACAAGGCATCAGGCGGGTTCTGCCGGCGCTGGTCAATCAATTCATCGGAAACGTCAAGGATTCCAGCCTTGTCTACTTCCTCGGATTGCTCGCTTCCGAGCGGGAGATCTTCCGGGTCGGCCAGGATCAGGCCGTCGTCACCGGCAATCTGTCACCGCTGCTGCTGGCGGGCGTCTTCTATCTCGTCATCACCGTTCCGCTGACCCACTTCGTCAACTATATCGATGCGAGACTGCGGCTCGGAAAACAAGGCCGCGGCTCGGGTGTTGCGAGCGGATTGGTCGAGGTAAGCGAGTTGCGGGCCGCTGACCCCCATCCCACGGGCACGGCCGAGGAGAGTACGCCGCGCTTCAAAGGCGGCGCCCTGAAAATCCGAGACCTCGCCATGGCCTACGGCGATCTCGACGTGTTGAAGGGTGTTGATCTCGACATCGCTGCCGGAACCGTCACTTGCATCATCGGCCCTTCCGGCTCGGGAAAATCGACGCTGCTGCGATGCATGAACAGGCTTGTCGAGCCGAAAGGCGGCGACATCCTGCTCGATGGCGAGAGCATCCTGGCGATGAAGCCGGAGAGGCTGCGCCGGCGTGTGGGCATGGTGTTCCAGCACTTCAACCTTTTTCCCGACCACACGGCACTCGAAAACGTCATGCTTTCGCTGACCAAGATCAAGAAGATGCCGAGGCAGGAGGCGCAGCGCATCGCCGAGGCGCGTCTGGCGGAGGTCGGTCTCGCAGAGCGTAGGGATCATCGGCCCGCCGGCCTGTCGGGTGGGCAGCAGCAGCGCGTCGCCATCGCCCGCGCGCTTGCCATGGATCCAGAGGTTATGCTCTTCGACGAAGTGACGAGTGCGCTCGATCCCGAACTGGTGAAGGGCGTGCTCGACCTGATGGCCGCTCTCGGTCGACAGGGCATGACGATGGCCGTGGTGACGCATGAGATGGGATTTGCCCGAAGGGTGGCAGACCAAGTCGTCTTCATGGATGAGGGTCGCATCGTCGAGGCCGGCTGCCCGGAGCAGATCTTCGACAATCCCAAAAGCGAGCGGCTGAAGCGCTTCCTTGCGGAAGTTCTCTGAAGCGCCTGAGGCAACGCATGGTGCCCCCGGTCGTCCTCATGCCGGGTGCGCCGGATTTCATTCGATCTAGCAAGAGCAGACAACAAGGTTATCGACATGAATGCTTCCACCAAACCTTCGAAGGTCGTCGTCATCGGCGGCGGGATCTTTGGCGTCTCGACGGCTGTCCATCTGGCACGGCTCGGGGTCCGCATCGTGCTCATCAATGACGGCCCGCTCGCCAACGGCGCCTCCGGTCGTTCGCTCGCCTGGCTCAATTCGGCGCGCAAACGCACCGATGCCTATCACCGGCTGCGGTTGGCCGGCATAGATCGCTACCGCACGCTGGCCGTCCGGTATCCCGATGCGCCGTGGCTGTGCTTCGATGGCGGCCTGACCTGGGATGCGGACGATGCCGGCAACGAGATCGCTGAGATCTTCGACTATGAGCGCGATCTCGGCTATCACGCGCAGTGGCTCGCCCCCGAACGAATTGCTGCAGCGACGCCGGGTGTCGATGCAAGTGTGGTGACGCGGCAAGGCGCGATCTTCAACCCCGGGGAGGGCTGGGTCGATCTTCCGTCCTTGATCGCCACGCTTGTGGAAGAATTCCGCACGCTGGGCGGCGAGATCATCACGGACGCGGGTCGCGCGACGGTCGATATTGAAGGCGGGCGCGCCCGTGGCGTGATCACCGCAGACGGCATGCGCCGCGACGCGGATGCCGTGCTGCTTGCTGCCGGCGGCGACGTTCCCGCAATCGTTGCCGAGGCCGGCCAGCATATCGGCGATGCAACGCCCGTCGCCCTTCTCGTCAGGACAAAGCCGATCCGCCACCCGTTGAAGGCCGTGCTCAATACGCCTCGCGTCGCCATCCGGCCGACGCCCAACGGTGGCTTCGCGCTCGATTCCGCCTGGTCCGAGGAGGAGGTGAGCGTGAAGCCCGACGGCAGCTATGAAATCAGACAATCGACGCTGGAGGGGCTGCTGCGCGAGGCCTCCAGGGTTCTCGAAGGCAATCCTGCGCTGGAGGTCGAAGATTATGGGGTCGGCCTCAAGCCTATCCCGGGCGACGGCGAGCCCGTTTTCGGCGAACTGCCGTCGATCCCGGGTTATTTCGTCGCCTTCAGCCATAGCGGCGCCACCCTCGGCCTGATTGCCGGCGAACTGCTGGCGGACGAGATCGTCACTGGACGCCGGCATCCGCTGCTGGCGGAATTTCGGCCGGAGCGTTTCAGCGCGTCGCGACGATGAAGGCCGGAGCGGAGGCCGATGCATCCTTCTGAGCCGTCGAGCGTTCTATCGCCAGGAACAACTGGAGACACATCATGCTCAAGGACGAACTCGGGGACACCGGCACAAACAAGGATATGCGCGACGCTGTGGAAACCGCCCCGGCCTCCTTCGAAGAGGCGGGCATCAACCCTGATCTTATCAGACGTGAGGGTTTCGCCAGCGAGGCCGAATATCGGGCATATATTGCGACGCTCGGTGCTCATGCTTCCGTTGGAGACACCGTCGAGGAGCCCCTCCCGATCTACGAAGGTCATGTGCTGGAAGGCCGTCTGCAAGAACTGCGAGAAGAACTCGAAAACCTCCGCGCTCGCCTTCATGTGATCCAACATCAGGCCGCGACCGTCGTGACGGAGAACGTCCGATGGGCCGATGCCAGCGCCCATGCGCAGCTCGGCAAACAGCCTTGGCTCAAGCTCGCAGGTGCAATGGCGGCGACCTTCGTCGTCACCAGGGGCATCATGCGCTTGCCTCTGGGAGCCGTGGCGACCACGGCGCTACCGTTGGTGGCGGCGGTGATGAACCGGAAGCTTGCCCGGTGAAATTCGTCATTGTCGATGACTGATCAGGCGAAGCCGATTTCCGCGAGCAGAGGCAGGTGGTCCGAGGCAATCCTTGTCAGGCGGTTTTCGAGGACCGCCGCCTGTTTGACGATGAGATCGTCAGTGACGAAGATGTGGTCGAGGCGCATCAGCGGGTAGCGCGAGGGAAAGGTGGCTCTCGGCGCGGCGCTGCCTGCGAGCTGGGCGTCCTTCAATGACCGCGCGGCAAGTCGGTAAGTCGCCGATGACGGAATGGCGTTGAAATCGCCGCAGAGGATGGTTGGAAGAGGTTCATCCGTCGTGCCGCGTAGCCAGCCGGGGTTCAGCAATGTCGTCATCTGCCGGATGCGCTCGCGGCCGCGAAGGCCGAGATGGGTGTTGACGACCAGCAGTTTTCTGTCGCCGACCAATATTTCGACTGAAATGGCGCCGCGCTGTTCGCCGATGGATGGCAATGGTCCGGCCTTGACCGCGCCGGTCGGCAGCGAAGTGATGATCGCATCGCCATACTGCTCCTCAGCGATCGACAGCGCCGGATGGAAATGAGCCTGCATCTTCAAAAGCGAGGCGATCGCATGGGCCTGGTCGACGCCGCCGGTCCTGCGGCGGAGGACATCGACCTCCTGAAGAGCGACGATATCAGCCTCAGCCTCGGCAATGACAGAAGCGATGCGGCCGGGATCGAGCTTCCGGTCGCCGCCGATACAACTGTGCACGTTATAGGTCAGGATTTTGATTGATTGATCCGGCATAGGCCCTGCTGAACTCGTTCCCCCCGGGGAAACATAGAAGTTCCCCCCGGAAAGCACATGGAAGCTCCCCTGGAAAACATAGAACTGGTTCTGCAGGGAACACAAAACTCGTTTGATCGTTCCCGATCATCGACCATCGCGCTCGCACTCCTGAGGACAATCGATGAGCTTGAAAAGCATGGTATGGAATGGACTGCTCGTTGCTGCCCTTTGTCTTGCGGTCTTTCTCCTCTATCGAATGTTCCAACAATATAGCCTCGATCAGATCGTCCAATCGGTTCGCAGCATACCCCTTTCGACCTTTTGCACTGCACTTCTCTTTGCGGCGGCGTCCTATCTGTGCCTCAGTTGCTTCGACCTCCTGGCGATCCGCTCGCTCGGCAAATCCTTGCCCTACCGGAATATCCTGCTCGCCTCGTTCATCAGCCTTTCGCTCGGGCACAATATCGGCTTCGCCGGCCTGAGCAGCGGCGCCTTTCGCTATCGTTTCTATTCACGCTGGGGGCTGACGGCGGAGGACGTGGCGAAGATCATCCTGTTTTGCGGTGTCACGGTAGGGCTCGGGCTGATCACGCTTGGCGGCATCGCCATGATCGTCAATCCCGGCGATGCCGGGCGCCTTCTGCGCATCGACCCGGCAAGTGTGCGCATCTTCGGTTTGCTGGCGCTGGTCGTGCCGGCTCTCTATGCGGGCCTGGCGTTTTTCATCCGCGGCACGTTGGGGCTGTGGCGCTGGTCGTTTCAGTTGCCGCCATTTTCGATCGCGGTCGCACAGGTTGCGGTCGGGACGATCAATTTCATGCTCGTCTCCGCCTGCCTGCACCAGATGCTTTCGGCCTTCGGCGACGTTGCCTTCTTCAGGTCGGTGACGGCTTACGTGCTTGCCAATTCGGCGATCCTCGCGACGCATGTTCCGGGCGGTCTCGGCGTGCTCGAGGCGACAGTCTCCTATGTCGTGCCGAAGGAGGCGTCGATCGGCGCGCTGATTGCGTTCCGCTGCGCCTATTTCTTTATTCCACTGGCGCTCGGCACGACGCTGCTCGTCATCAGCGAGGTCGTTTTCCGACGGAGGTCAGGCGGGGCGAATGAGGCGGCGGACGAGCGCGCCGAGGCCCAATCGGTTTAAAACTGCGAAGGGCCGAACCGGGTCGAAGATCGCCGTGCCTGAAATCGGTGAAATGCTGCCCGACAGCTCGACGGTGAATTCCCGTAAACCCCGAGGCCCGTCATTGAGAGCGTCGACCGCCTCGATCAACGTGCCGCTTTGCATCAAGGCTGCGGCGAAGGTTTCCGGGGTGGTTCCGAGATATTCCGAAAGCAGGTGATTGCGCAGATCCGCGATCGCGCCGCGGTGCGCGTCACTACCTGCCTCAAACAACATGTCGCATTCGCCATCCAGCCCTTCCGAGCGATTGTTGAGATTGGAGGAGCCGATGCGGACCAGCTCGTCATCGGCGATGATCAGCTTGGAATGGACGAGCACCTCCACCTCGCCGTTCTCTCCGGGCGTGACTGGCCCGGGTACGACGGCATAATAGACGCGCAAGCGATCGGCGCGATCGGCGCGTTTGAGGCGGCGGATGACGCGGTCGCGATTGCCGCCCATGACAAGCTTTTCGATCAGCCCATGAGAGCTGCGCGTGCAGATGATGACGACCTCGGGACCGTCCTCCTCCTGCAGCCGCGCCGCGATGGCGTCAGCGACGCGGAAGGAGGCGAGATATTGCGCCTCGATGTAAAGCTGCCGCCGCGCCCGGACGATGACGTCCAATGTCATGGCGATTCCGTCGCTGATGCCGGCGCGAAAAGCGGTCGACGGCTCCGTCAGCGCGAAGCTGACCGCGATGTCCCTCATCGAAACGGCGAGATCGTCCGGCCAGGAAAAAGCGACATCTTCGGCCAACGGCAGGTGGTTTTCACCGGTCGCGTTTTCCCAGCGCCGCCTGGCGATATCGCCGATCAACCTAGCAGCATCGCCGGTGACCATTGCCTGAACGTCGTGCAGGGGATCGTATGAAACGCCCTCGGGATCGCGCCGAAGTTTATCTTTGGCGCGATGAAGCCAGGTGTCCCATCGCCGCGATGTCAGGTCCATGCCGCCAATGAAGGAGACGGCATCGTCGATGCAGACGAGCTTCTGATGGTGGCAGCCGCGCACCGCGCGCTGAAGATCGAAGCGCAGATCGATCCGGTCATTCCTTGGGAAACTCTTCTTGCGAAGCAGCCGGAGCGACTTGTCCGAATAGATGGGACCGAGCGTCCAGACGAGGATGCGTATTTCGAGCTGCGGATTTGCGGCCGCCAGTTCATGCAGTAGGTCGGACAGGGTCTCGTCGGATTTGTCAGGTTCCATCGGGATGTCGGGGTTGAAATCCCAACCGACGATCCAGACGGTGCGCCGTGCCTGCCGCAGTGCGCGCGCCAACTCCGCAAAGTAGCTATTGCCGTTGATCAGGAAGGTCGTCTTCGCAGCGCTCCCTTGGAAACGCAAGTCGCTGCCACCCTGTTTTTGGCGGTCGCTCGGGCGTTGTGATTTTGTCTGGGGCAAGCTCGGGTTATTGAAGATGGTTTCGAATGTCGTCATGATTGCCTCGGCTCTAACTGCGAGAGCAAACGCTTGGAATATTTTTGGGTTCCCTGCGGCGCCAGATGAGGCGGTCTGGTTGGTAGGGGCCGGCGATACGAAGTGCAAGGAAACGAGATGTCACAACGAGCAGGCAGCGCCGATCTTCCCCTTCACGGGGGACGCGTGCCGTATTGGCTTGGCGACAGGATGACGCGGCTCGGAACGCTGATCACCGAGGCGATCGTCCATCATTATGGCCGCGACGAATTCCTGCGCAGGCTCGCGCATCCCTTCTGGTTCCAGTCCTTCGGCGCGGTCATGGGCATGGATTGGCATTCTTCCGGCATCACCACCAGCGTTCTCGGCGCGCTGAAGCGCGGGCTGAAGCCGCGTGCCGGCGAGCTCGGTCTGCATGTCTGCGGCGGCCGCGGCGCGCATTCGCGCAAGACGCCGCAGGAGCTCGTCTCGATCGGCGAGCGTGTCGGTCTCGACGGGGAGGGGCTCGCGACCACGAGCCGTCTTATTGCCAAGGTCGACAGCGCCGCCCTCCAGGACGGGTTCGACCTTTATCTACACGGGTTCATCGTCGCCGATGACGGCCATTGGGTGGTCGTCCAGCAAGGCATGAACGGCGATAAGCGGCAGGCCCGGCGCTATCATTGGCTATCCGAAGGGCTGGAGAGCTTCGTCGACTCGCCGCATGCGGCAATCGAGGGAAGAAGCCAGGGTGAGATCGTCAATCTTGCCGACCGGCGCGCCGAGCGCTCGCGGCGCGGTCAGCTCGATCTGCTGGCGACCCTCGGTCCCGACCGGATCATCCGCGAAGCCGCCGCACTGCTGCGTGCCGAAGCGCCGGCGCCCGAACCCGCCGAACAGCCGATGCTGCCGCACCTGATCATGCCCGCCCATCACGATGTCCGCGAGAGCGACGTCAACATGCGGCGCCTGCATGGAAATCTGGCTGCCGCCGCCGACCGCGGGCCGGCGGATTTCGAAGAGCTGCTGCTCGTTCCAGGCGTCGGCGCCCGCACGGTGAAGGCGTTGGCGATGGTGGCGGAAGTCGTCCACGGCGCGCCTTGCCGTTTTTCCGATCCGGCGCGCTTCTCGATCGCCCATGGCGGCAAGGACCGCCATCCTTTTCCGGTCCCGCTCAAGGTCTATGACGAGACGATCGCCGTGATGAAATCGGCGGTGCAGAAGGGCAGGCTCGGACGCGAGGAGGAGTTGCAGGCGCTCAAGCGCCTGGACGACCAATCCAGGCAGATGGAACGCTTTGTGACCGGTCCCGACCTCAAGGAAATCATCGCCGGCGAATTCCGCCAATCCGCCGATTTCGGCGGCCGGACCGTCTTCGGCTGGGAGGAGCCGCCCGCAGAATAGGGCACGCTTTATGCCATGATCTTAACTCGCTGAGCCAGGCAGGACGACCTCGCCGTTTTCCTCACCATCCCAGTACCGGATGGAGGACGCTGAAACCTTGATAAGAACGATCCCAGGAGTATCCACTCCTTCAGGAAACCACCGCTCGATATCGGGCACCCAATGTTCTTCGAATGCCGCCTTGTCCCGCACCAGCGAGGCGAAGCCCTCGACAGCGATGAAAATCCCCGGCTTGCCGAGGAGGCTGGGAGGCGCCGTGAACGTCAGCGAGACGGTGTCGATGCCTTCGATCTCCGTGATTTTCCTGGTATCTTCATAGGAAAAGAACCAGGAATCCCCGTCATATTCGACGTCGCCGTTATTGCTCATCGGTCGGGCCGAGATGCGGCCCGACCCGGCATTCGTCGACAGCATGCAGAAATCGATCTTCTTCAGTTGCGAGGATAGGTCTTCGAGGGTCATGGACGCCATTGCGATCTCCCGGGCTTGAATGCTCGGGAGTAGCGTGCAAGCGTCCAAATTGTTCCCTGGAAGGCCCGCGTGACTGAGCCCCCGTCCGTTTGACCTATTCCCGCACGGTCTAAGGATGGAAGTATGAAGGAATTCCAGGAGTTACAGCCGCGTCCCATGCGAAGCTGAAAGATAAGCAGCGCTGTAGCCCTCAATGGCCGTCGGGCGGGACGGCCTCAGTCGGAACCGTCTCTTTCAAATTCTTCCGGTGGAAGATGAAGAGCCCGGCAACGACGATGATTGCGGCGCCGACGATGATCTGCGCATCGGGAATATCGTTGAAGAACAGGTAGCCGAGGACGATCGCCCAGAGCAGCAGCGTATATTGCAGCGGCGCGAGCAGCGATGCCGGCGCGAGCTTCAGCGAGCGGGTGATGAGCAGATGCGCGCAGGAGGCGACGATGCCGAGCAGCAGCATGCCGGACCAGTCGATGAGCGTTGCCGGCTGCCAGTGGCCGATGCTCAAGACGATGCCGGTGACGAGCGCGGCGATCGTCTGCCATGTCACCAGCGTCGTGTCGCTGGTCGAGCGCAGATAGCGGCTCATCACCAGCGACAGCGCAAAGGCAAGGCTGCCGGCAAGACCGAAGAGCGATGGAAGCGACAGCATCGCCGTGGATGGACGCAGCGCGATGACGACGCCGGCAAAGCCGATCAGAACGGCCAGCCAACGGCGCCAGCCGATCTTCTCTCCGAGAAAGAAATGCGAGAGCGCCGCGATATAGATCGGTCCGGCCATATAGAAGGTCATCACATCTGCGAGCGGCAGATAGGCGACGGCAGCGTAGAATAGGGCGACATCGACAGTCGCCATGAAAACACGGATGAACTGCAAGCCCTTCTGCTCGACGCGGAACAAGGCCATCGGCCCTTGCCGCAGGATCATTGGCCCGAGCACGATGAAAGCGCCGACCGAGCGGATCACCAGCACCTGGCCGACGGCAAAGCTCGCGACCAACCACTTGCCCATTGCATCGTTCAGCGCAAAGAGCAGATCGCCAAGCAGCATCAGCAGGACGCCGGTCATGATCAGGTTTCCGGCGTTGGCTACGCCAGTCTTGGTTGTCATCTCTCGCATCCTCGCAAAGCAGCCGCGCATGCGTGGCCGAGTGCGGCTTCTGCCTTAACAATGCCGATGTCAAGCGCTCGATGATGCGATGAAGCTGACCACCGGCGCGATGGATCCGACCTAAAGCGCCCAATCATCCCAATTCTGGACTTCGGCCGCTTTGTCCTCGCGGCATATGGTTTCCAGCGCCAGCGAGGCACGACTGGAGTGCCTTTGTTTATGCCGCAGGATCGCAAATTGGCGGGACGGCAGAGGGAAGCGCGCCTTTACCAGCAGACCTTGCGTCAAGAGCGGCGCGGCCACGGCACCTGAGACGACCGTCGCGCAGAGGCCCTCTCTTGCCGCCGATATGACCGCCTCGTTCGACGGCAGCTCAAGCGCGACAGCCAGATCTGCGGGGGCTATGCCGAGACTGGAAATCGCCGCCTCGAAAGCCGATCGGGTTCCGGACCCCTTTTCCCGCATGACCCATTTTGCGCCCGAAACCAGCTCTGCCGGTGCAATTGGTTTGCCACGCGCCCAGGGATGGCGCGGACCGACGACGATAAGGAGTTCGTCCTCGGCAAGCGGCTGAACATTGAGCGCCGGCTCATCAACGCTGCCTTCGACGAAACCGACTTCGGCCAATCCATCGAGAACCGCTTTTGCCGCCGTGGTCGTGTTGCCAATCATCAGCTTCAGGTCAATGCCCGGGTAGCGGATCTTGAAACGCATCAGCATCGCCGGCAGCCAGTAGCTGGCGATCGTCTGGCTCGCAAAAACGACCAGTTCGCCCTTTTGCAAGCCGCCGAGATCGGACAGGACGAGCGCTGCCGCCTTTGCGCGCGCCAGCGTCGCTCTAGCCTCCCCCAGAAACACCCGTCCTTCATATGTCAGCTCTATGCGGCGTCCGACGCGGTGGAAAAGCTCGACGCCATAGGAGGTCTCGAGATTGCGGATAGCCGAGCTGACGGCCGATGGCGTGAGCCCGATCGCGAAGGCGGCTTTGGTCAGATGCTCGCGTTCTGCAACCGCGATAAAAATGGAAAGCTGTTCAAACGTCATTGATTCAATCGTTCGATTTTACCGAATGAACGATGCTATACTATTCAATGGAAGTCGACAATTGAGTGTGGGAGATTAGAGCCCTCCGCAAGGTCTTGCCGATGCTCGGTTCCACCTCACGTTCCCTGTCGCTTCCCGCCGTCCTGCCGGGGCTTGTCCTGAGTGCGGCAGTCACGCTCTCTGCGTATCTCGTTGAACAGCTGCAGACGATGGTTTTCGGCTCGCACTGGATCGAGAGCCTCGTGCTCGCCATTCTGATCGGCATTGCCGTGCGCTCCTCGATCTGCCTGCCGCAGACGTTTATTCCCGGCATCCAATTCGCCGCCAAGACATTGCTCGAGATTGCGGTCGTGTTGCTCGGCGCCTCGCTCAGCACGGCTGCCATCAGGCAGGCCGGACTGCCGCTTGTCGGCGGAATTGCCGTTCTGGTTGCTCTGTCTTTGGCCGGCAGCTTTGTTATCGGGCGGCTCTTCGGGCTGTCGGCCAGCCTGGCGACGTTGGTTGCTTGCGGCAACTCGATCTGCGGCAATTCCGCGATTGCCGCCGCGGCGCCCGTGATCGGCGCCAAACCCGACGATATCGCGGCCTCGATAGCCTTTACCGCACTACTCGGCATCGGTGCAGTGCTGACGCTGCCGCTTCTTCACCTGCTCTTTGGTCTGAGCGCCGTACAATATGGCGTTTTTGCAGGAGTGACAGCCTATGCCGTCCCGCAGGTCCTGGCGGCCACGGCCTCTGCCGGAGCCGTCAGCACCCAGGTGGGCACGCTCGTCAAACTGATCCGCGTGATGATGCTCGGACCGGTCATCCTCGTGCTCGGCGCAGTTCATGACCGCCGCCCTGGCGGTTCGCCAGTCAATCTCCGCCATGTTCTCCCATGGTTCATCCTCGGTTTTGCAGCCATGGCGACGCTTCGTTCCCTCGACGCGATCCCGGCGCCGCTGCTGCCCGGGATGGCGGCGGTCTCCGCCGCCTTCACCGTCACCGCCATGGCCGCTTTGGGCCTCTCCGTCGATGTCAGATCCGTCGCCCATACCGGCGGTCGTGTCCTCGCATCGGCGGCGCTGTCGCTGTTGGCGCTGGGGGCTCTGGGGCTTTGCCTGATCGGGCTGCTGAATATCGTCTGATCGAGGTGATACGCCCAAAATACTTGCAAAGATTCCGGGTGCCTTCCAAGCGATCGGCGGCCAGCCCGTGCATCCAAGTCAGGCGGAAGCATAGGTCGTCATGTTTCCGTGACCCCTATTGCGCGCAATCGGCTGTAGAGCAATTCCACCAAAGTGCCTCGCGGACTTGCACCCGGATTGCACAAAACCAAAAGATAAAGCGTTCCCGGTGCGCGGAAAAGCGGACGCGCTCTATTGGGGTCGTTTGCGGAACTGGGCGACATCACCAGTCGCCACGACGATCGGCATGAATTCTCGAGCGCTGGGCGGCTTACATCGACCGCCACGCGAGAGAGCGTTGTGAAATATATTTCACATGATGAATTATATTGACAGCGCTCTGCCGTTGCGATTATCTACCCATACCGGACTTCGAGGAGGAACTCCGGTCTTCAATGGATCATCGGCAGCCGCTGAGGCGCCGCCGGATATTTGGGAGGGGCTTCGGCCTCGAGGAGGAAACTTGCGCAAATTTCTAAGCACGACCGCATTGGCGGTCCTTGCATCGACGCTTTTCGCCGGCGCGGCCAATGCGGACGCGGAAAATCCATTCCGCTGCAAGCCCGGTGAAAAATACGTCATGAACGTCATGGTATCGGGCGTCGAATATTGGTTCCCGGTCTATGAAATGTTCAAGCAGGCCGGTCAGCAGCTCGGTTGCGAGACCGCCTATACCGGCACGCCGGAATATGACGTCAACAAGCAGATCGCCACTTTCGACCAGGCGCTGGCCCAGAACCCGGCCGGTATTCTCGTTCACCCGATGAACTCCGACCCGTTCATCGAGCCGATCAACCGGGCGATCGACCAGGGCACGGCGGTCGTGACATTCGCAGCCGATGCGCCGCTTTCCAAGCGCATCTCGTTCGTCACGTCGGACAATACCCGCGAAGGCACCTATGCGGCCGACGCGATTGCCGAAAAGATGGGTGGCAAGGGTGAGTATGGCGTTCTCGAAAATCCGGGCCAGGACAACCACGACAAGCGTATCGCCGCCTTCATCGCCCGTATGGAGGAAAAATATCCGGATATGAAGCTCGTCGGCCGGGCTGCGTCCAACCAGGACCCGAACAAGGCTTATCAGGGTCTGATGAGCTTGGTGCAGGCACATCCGAACATTGGCGCCGTCTTCATGCCGGAAGCGAATTCGGCCATCGGCGCTTCGCAGGCCAATAAGGAAAGCGGCGGCAAGATCCTCGTGATGTGCGCCGACGTCAACGCCAACATTCTCGACATGATCAAGGCGGGCGAAGTGTTCGGCTCGATCAACCCGAACCAGGGCATGCAGGGTTACATGGGCTTCATGCTCCTGTGGCTTGCCAAGCATCCGGAACTCATCGACCCGATGAACGACGCCAAGCGCGTCGGCTTCAATCCGATGAGCATTCCGTTCGTCGACAACGGCTTGTCGATCGTCACGGCTGCCAATGCCGACGATTTCTACTGGGACAAGTATCTGAAGCGGCGGGGCACCAAAGGCATCGAGGAGTAAGCTTTTGTGCCGGCTGTCCGGGGGCAGGAAACTCCGGACAGCCACCGCGAGCGGGAGGAGGAGACGATGATGGCGTCGGTGCCGGTTTTGGAAATCCGCAATGTCAGCAAGCACTTCGGTGCGGTGAAGGCGTTGACGGAGGTGAGCTTCAGCCTGGAGAAGGGCGAGGTTCATGCGCTTTGCGGCGAAAACGGCGCGGGCAAGTCGACGCTGATGAACATCATTGCCGGCGTGCTGCAGCCGACCGAGGGGGATGTTCTCGTCGATGGCGCGCCGGTAAAAGTGACGTCGCCGGCCGTGGCGCAATCGCTCGGGCTTGGCCTCGTGCATCAGGAAATCGCGCTCTGCCCCGATGCGACGGTGGCCGAGAACATGTTCATGGCCGCGACCAACCGCCGCCGCTCGCCTTTCATGAATTATGGGCGGCTGGAGCGGGATGCGCAGGTCGTGATGAACCGTCTGGCGCCGATCGACGTGCGCCGCAAAGTCGGCGACTTGTCGATTTCCAGCCAGCAGCTTGTCGAGATCGCCAAGGCGCTGACGCTCGATTGTCGGGTGCTGATCTTCGACGAACCGACGGCGGCTTTGACGGAATCGGAGACGCAGGTCCTGTTCGCAATCATCCGCGACCTCAAGGCGCAGGGTATTTCGATCATCTATATCAGCCACCGCATGGCCGAAATCTTCAGCCTGTGCGACCGGGTCACCGTGTTTCGCGATGGCCGTTATGTCTCGACGGAGAAGGTGGCGGACGTGACGCCGGATGATGTTGTGCGCCGCATGGTCGGGCGCGAGATCACCCAGCTCTATCCGGAAAAGCAGGCGCCGGCGGAGCGGACCGATGAGGTCATTCTGAGCGTTCGCGATCTCGGTGACGGCAGCCGCTTCACGGATGTGAACTTCGACCTGCGCAAAGGGGAAATTCTCGGCGTCGGCGGGCTGATCGGCTCGGGCCGCACCGAGATAGCCGAAGGAATTTGCGGATTGCGTCCGGTAATCGACGGCGAGGTGCAGCTGCACGGACAGCGGCTGCGGGCGCGCTCCTATGCGCAGGCAGCGCAGGCGGGCGTCGTCTATCTGTCGGAAGACCGGAAAGGCTCCGGCATATTCCTCGATCTTTCCATTGCCCAGAACATTGCCGTTCTCGATTTGAAATCGCTGACCGGGCCACTGGGACTGTTGAATTCCAAGGCCGAGGCGGATCGTGCCCACAACCTGGTCCGGCGGCTCGGCGTGCGGATGGGTGGCATCGACATGCCGGTCTCGTCGCTGTCGGGCGGAAACCAGCAGAAGGTGGCGATTGCCAAGCAACTGGCGGTCGATCCCAAGATCATCCTGATGGATGAGCCGACCCGCGGCATCGATGTCGGCGCCAAATCGGAAATCCATCGGCTGCTGCGCGATCTCGCGCGCTCCGGCATCGGCATCGTCGTCATCTCGTCGGAACTGCCGGAGCTTCTCGGTCTGTGCGATCGGGTGCTGGTCATCCACGAAGGTACGGTTGCAGGCGAGGTCGAGGGCGAGGCGATGACGGAGGAAGCGATCATGCGGCTCGCCTCGGGTATCGGCGGTCACAACAATTCAAAGGCATCAGAGCATGCCGCATAGGGAAAAAGCAGGGGCAGGAGACGGGGTCATGGCGGACGCTACATTGGCAACGGCACATCAGGCACGTGCGCCCGGCTGGAAACGGCTGGGGACGATGCGCGAGGCGGGACTGATCGCGATCATCCTAGCGCTCTGCATCGTCATGAGTTTTGCCTCGCCGCATTTTCTGACGCTCGGCAACTTCCGGGCGATGCTGATGTCGTTCTCGGTGGAAGGGATCGTCGTCGTCGGCATGACCATCCTGTTGATCGTCGGCGGCATCGACCTGTCGGTCGGCTCGGTCGTCTGCTTCTCGATGGTGCTGTCGGGCTCGCTGTTCCTGATGGGGCTCGATCCGTGGAGCGCATCTCTGATCGGCATTCTTGCCAGCGGCCTGATCGGCTGTGCCATGGGCTTCTTCGTCACGGTCGTCGGGCTCAACCACTTCATCACCTCGCTTGCGGCGATGGTCATCGTGCGTGGTATCTGCCTGATCATCACCAAGGGAACGCCGCTGTCGCTGTTCACCTTGCCGCCCTCGTTCAAGGCGGTCGGGCAGGGCACATTCTATGGCGTCCCCTATGTGATCCTGATTTTTGTTGCGGTTGTCGTGCTGTTCGATTTCCTGCTGCGCCGGGCAACCGCCTTCCGCAAGGTGTTCTACACCGGCAGCAACGAGAAGGCGGCGCTCTATTCCGGTATCAAGACCAACCAGGTGAAGTTCTGGGTGACGGTGCTCTGCGCCACACTGTCCGGTGTTGCCGGGGTCATCTACATGTCTCGCTTCGGTGCCGCGACCCCGACCTTTGGTGTCGGCATGGAACTCAACATAATCGCAGCCGCTGTGATTGGCGGTGCGTCGCTGAAGGGCGGTTCCGGCACGATCCTTGGGGCTATTCTCGGCATTGCCCTGCTGTCGGTCGTAACAAGCTCATTGATCTTGCTCGACGTGTCTGTCTATTGGCAAGACATGATCAAAGGCTGCATTCTGCTTGCCGCCGTCTCGATCGATCATTTCCTGCACAAGCGGAAGGCTGCCTGATATGCCGATAGCCAAGCTCAAACCCGCAAATGCGCCGCGCGAGGAAATCGTCATCGCCCGGCAGATGCACCAGGCTCTGGTGCTGCATTTCCTCGAAGGGCTGACGCAGGCGCAGATTGCCGATCAGCTTGGCATCTCGCACGCCACCGTCAACCGGCTGATCAAGCGCGGCCGCCAGCTCGGTCTGGTCGAGATCAAGATCAAGTCGCCGGTCGAGCCGCTGGTCGATATGGAAGAACGGCTACAAGCGCTTGGCGGTATCGGCCGCGCCGTGGTGGTGCCGACAGTGTCCGACAATCCGCAGACGGCACTTCAAGCCGTCGGCGAAGCGGCAGCAAGGTTGCTGCTGGAAGAGATCACCGACGGCGATACGATCTGCATCACCGGCGGCAAAGGGGTGAGCGCCGTCGTTGCCGGTCTGCAGCCGCCGCGTCGTTTTGATGTCGAGGTCATTCCAGCAACTGGCTGCGTGCAGGGTAAACACTATACCGACGTCAATCATGTCTCGACCTTGATGGCCGACCGGCTTGGGGGGCGTTCCTACCAGATCCATGCACCGCTCTTTGCCGATGATGCCGAGCAGCGGGCGATGCTGATCAACATGCGTTCCGTTGCAGACGTTTTCAAACGGGCGCGTGAGGCGAAGGTGGCGGTGGTCGGCATCGGCTCGATCCTCTCGGACGATTCGAGCTATTACGACCTCCATCCATCCTCGAGTACCGACCGCGCCGCGATCGAGCGGTCCGGCGCCTCCTGCGAATTGCTGGCGCATCTGCTCGATGATCATGGCCAGGTCTGCGACTACAGCCTCAACCGTTCGCTGGTGTCGCTGACGCTGGCGGAATTCGCCTCCATCCCCACCAAGATCGGTGTGGCGAGCGGGCCGAACAAGGCAGGTCCCATCCTCAGTGTTCTGCGCGGCAATCATCTCGATACGTTGGTGACCGATGAGGCGACGGGTGCCCGCGTGCTGGCACTGGCGAATGGTGAAGGAAAATGGGCATGAGCGAACAGCAACTGACACGTGAGATCGGCAGATCGGGCGTTTCCGCCTCGGCGGTGGGGCTCGGCACCTGGGCGATCGGCGGCTGGATGTGGGGTGGGACCGATGAAGCCGAATCCATCGCCGCAATCCAGGCATCGCTCGATGCCGGCGTGACGCTGATCGACACGGCGCCGGCCTATGGGCTCGGACGTTCCGAGGAGATCGTCGGCAAGGCACTGACCGGGCGCCGCGACAAGGCTGTCATCGCTACCAAATGCGGCCTTGTCTGGTATACGCAGAAGGGCCGTCGTTTCTTCGACCAGGACGGCAAGCCGGTCCACCGTTATCTCGGCCGCGACGCGATCCTGCACGAGGTCGAGGAAAGTCTTAGGCGGCTCGGAACCGACTATATCGACCTCTACATCACTCATTGGCAGGACCCGACGACCCCGATCGAGGAAACGATGCGGGCGCTGCAAGACCTGCGCTCATCGGGCAAGATCCGGGCAATCGGCGCAAGCAATGTCAGCCCCGACGACCTCAATGGCTATATCGCTGCCGGTGATCTCGATGCGATCCAGGAGCGGTTCAGCATGATCGACCGGGAAATCGAGGCGGAACTTCTGCCGCTGACAAAGGCCAACGGCATTTCGACGCTGAGCTATTCGTCGCTGGCGCTGGGGTTGCTGTCCGGGACCATCGGTCCTGACCGCGTGTTTTCCGGCGACGACCAGCGCAAGGGCAATCCGCGCTTTTCAGTCGGCAACCGCCGGAAGGCAACGGCGCTGGCCGACGCCATCCGGCCGGTCGCCGAAAAACACGGCGCCAGCATCGCCCAGATCGTGATTGCCTGGACGCTGGCACAGCCTGGCATCACTTTTGCACTTTGCGGGGCGCGCAATCCGGCACAAGCGCTCGATAGTGCGCGGGCCGGGACCATCCGGCTGAATGCGGCCGAGCTTGCGGCCATCGATACGGCCATAGCGGCGAAACTGACTGACATGGACAGGTAGCGGATCGCCATCATGAAACGGCAAGAGATATTGGACGGGCTCCGCCGGAGCCCGAAGGTGGACGTGTGTGTCATCGGCGGCGGCATCAACGGCATCAGCGTCTTTCGGGAGCTGTCGCTCCAGGGGCTGAACGTGCTGCTCGTCGAGAAACACGACTATTGCTCCGGGGCCAGTTCGGCGCTGTCGCGCATGGTGCATGGCGGGCTTCGCTATCTTGAAAACGGCGAATTCAAGCTGGTGCAGGAATCGCTGGTCGAGCGGGACCGGCTGCTGCGCAATGCGCCACACTACGTCGCGCCGCTGCCGACGACGGTGCCGGTGTTCGATATCTTTTCCGGCCTCGGCAATGGCATCGTCCGCTTCCTGGGTCTCAGCCGCCGCCCGAGCCGGCGTGGCGCTATCGCCATCAAGGCAGGCCTGAGCATCTATGATTTCCTGACCCGCAAGCGGGCATTGATGCCGCACCACCAGTTTCGCGGCCGCCGCACGACGCTTGCCAAGTGGCCGGCGCTCAATCCCGACATCAAGAGTTCCGCCACCTATTTCGACGCCTGGGTCAGCCATCCGGAGCGGCTGGGCATCGAGCTTCTACAGGACGGTCTGTCAGCAAAGTTCGGGGCAATGGCGCTGAACTATGCGGAACTGCGGCTGACAGAGGATGGTCAGTACCGTGTCGAAGACCAGATCGGCGGTGCGTCCGTTGCCGTTGAACCGGCGCTGATCATCAACGCCACCGGCGGCTGGATCGACATCGCCAATCAGACCCTGTTTTCGCCGGAAGCGCGGCCGGCTCCACTGATGGGCGGCACCAAGGGCTCGCATCTGATCGTCGACAATGCAGAGCTGCGCGACGCGCTCGCCGATCACATGATCTACTATGAGAACGAGGACGGGCGCATCTGTATCCTGTTTCCCTATCTCGGCAAGGTTCTCGTTGGTTCCACCGATATCCGTGTCGATGATCCGGAAACGGTGCGCTGCGAGGCAGACGAGCGGAATTATATCCTGCAATCGCTCGCCTTCGTGCTGCCTGATATCGTCATCCGGCCGGAACAGATCGTTTTCCAGTTTTCCGGCGTGCGGCCGCTGCCGGCCAGCACCGACAGTTTTACAGGGCGCATTCCCCGCGATCATTTCTGCACCGTGCTGGAGCCTTCCGAGGGTGGTCCACCGGTTCTGTGCATGATCGGCGGCAAGTGGACGACATTCCGGTCCTTCGGGGAACTGGCGGCGGACATGTCTTTGGAACGGCTAGGCAGGCGCCGCCGCGTTCAGACAACCGATCGGCCGATCGGCGGCGGGCGGTCATTCCCCGCCAACGCGCCCGCTTGGCTAACGCAGGTGGCAGCCAGCAAGGGCCTCTCCGGCCCACGCATGGGCGAGCTGTTTGCCCGATACGGTACGGATGCGGAGACGATTGCCGGTTTCATCGCGGCAGGCCCCGATGCCGCGCTGCCGCACGCCGGCTACTCGATGCGCGAGTTGCAGTTCCTGATCCGCTGTGAAGCGGTGGAACATCTCGACGACCTGCTTTTGCGGCGCACGACGCTGGCTGTTTCTGGCGAGCTTTCGCTCGACATGATGGATGCTGTGCTCGACCTGCTGACGCAGGAAAAGCACTGGACGCTCGCGCACCCGCATCGCACCCGTGAGCGCGACCGTTTTCTCACCCTTCTCACCGAACGCCACGGCGTCGACGAAGACATGCTTTCCGCAAGGAACGAACCAAGGAGCATAGAATGCGACACAACAGCAAAGTCCGGATGAACCGGCTGTTCGGCGGCGGCCGTTGCCTCGACGTGGCGATCGATCACGGCGTGTGCAACGAACCGTCCTTCCTCAACGGGCTGGAGGATATTCAGGCCGTCGTCAAGGCGCTGGTTTCTGCCGGGCCGGATGCCATCCAGATGAATTACGGCCAGGCAGACCTGCTGCAGGACGTGTCCGGCAAGGACAAGCCGGCTCTGGTCATGCGCATCGACATGGGCAATCCCTATAACCGGATCCGCCATCGCGACATGTGGGCGGTGCTGCAGAACGAGGCCGAGCCGCTGATCGGCGCGATCGAAATGGATGCGGCCTGCGTCGTCGTCAACCTGTTCATGCTGCCGGACGAGCCGGACCTGTTCCGCCAATGCGTGCAGAACATTTCCCGGGTGCGGGCCGATTGCGACAAGTATGGCATGCCGCTGATGATCGAGCCGCTGGTGATGCAGCCGGTCACCGAAAAGGGTGGCTACATGATAGACGGCGATGCAGACAAGATCGTTACGTTGACGCGGCTTGCCCGCGAGATGGGGGCGGACATCGTCAAGGCGGATCCGACCACCAGTGCCGAGGATTTCCATAGAGTGGTGGAAGCAGCCCGTTGCCCGGTTCTGGTGCGCGGTGGCGGCAAGGAAGATCTTCGTGCCGTCTTCGACAAATCCGCCGCCTTGATGCGACAGGGCGCAATGGGCATGGTTTATGGGCGCAACATCTATCAGCACGCCAATCCGAGTGCGGTGGTGCGTGGGCTGATGGCGATCGTGCACGAGGATGCGAGCGGCGAACAGGCCATTGCGCTCTATCAGCAGGGTTGAGCAGCGATCTCGAACCTTGGGAGGGTTCTGCATGGGAAACTATCTTTTGGGGCTCGACGCAGGAAACACCGTCATCAAGGCGGTGATTTTCGACCGGGCGGGCAAGGAGATCGCAGCTGCGTCCGAAGAAGGACACAGCCGCATGCCGAGCCCGGGGCATGTCGAGCGGGGTCTGGACGAACTCTGGACGAATGCACGGCAGGTTATCCGCGCTTGCATCGAAAAGGCAGAGATCCAGCCGGAGGAAATTGCCGCGATCGGTTGCGCCGGGCATGGCAACGGTCTCTATGCGCTTGATCGCGACGGCGCTCCGCTCATCGGCATCCAGTCGCTCGACACACGGGCGGCCGGGCTGGTCGATGAATGGCGAGAAGCCGGCGTTGGAGACCGGACCTATCCGATTGCCCGCCAGCGCCCGTGGCCATCCCAGACGCCGACATTGCTTGCCTGGCTGAAGCGTCACCGGTCGGACCTGTTCAACCGCATCGGTACGGTGTTCTTCTCCAAGGATTTCGTCGTCAACCGCCTGACTGGCCGCCGCGTCAGCGAGGTGTCCGACATGTCGGGGGCCGGTCTGCTCGATCTTGCCGCGCGCCGCTACGACAAGGCACTGATGGAGGCCTATGGGCTGGGCGATTGCATGGACCTGTTGCCGCCGCTCATCGAAAGCGCCGACATTGCCGGCACGGTAACGGAAGAGGTGGCGGCGCAAACCGGGCTCGCCGCCGGGACGCCTGTGGTCGGCGGGCTGTTCGACGTTGTCGCCTCGGCGCTCGGCTCGGGCGTTTCGCGCACCGGCAGCGCCTCGATCATCGCCGGCACCTGGAGCATCAACCAGGTCGTTATCGATAGTCCCGACCTCGACGGGCCGGTCTTCATGTCCTCGACCTTCGATCGCAGCCGCTACATGGCGATGGAAAACAGCGCCACCTCGGCGGCCAATCTCGAATGGCTGGTGCGGGAGTTCTTCGAAGGCGAGCATGCGGAAGGCGTGTCGCCCTTCGATGCCTGCTGCGCGCTGGCCGGGGCGATCGAGCCCACGGCAGACGACCCGCTCTACCATCCCTATCTCTATGGCGCCCAGCAGGACGGCCACGCACGCGCCGGCTTCTATGGCATTGCCGGTTGGCACACCAAGGGGCATCTCGTTCGCGCGCTTCTCGAAGGGGTCGCCTTCGGTCATCGCCAGCACATCGAGACGATCCGAAAGGCCGGCGCGGTGTTCAACGAAGCGGTGCTCTCCGGCGGCGGCTCGCGCAGCCTGATCTGGCCGCAGATCTTTGCCGATGTGCTCGGCGTTCCGGTCAGCGTTGCCCGCTCGCGTGAAACCGGTGCGCTGGGAGCGGCGATTGCGGCCGGAACCGGCGTCGGCATTTTCGCGGACTTCGGCGCTGGTGCTGCGGCCATGGTCCGGACCGAGAGGCTTTATCGTCCGGATGTCTCGCTTGAGGCGCATTACGCGCGGCGCTACGCTCTCTATCAGGATATCGCCGAAGCGATGGCACCGCTCTGGCGGCGTCTGACGGCGGTCCCCCCGGCGGCAGCGGGGGCAGCGGCGTGAATATTCGTGTGAATGATGCAGCCATTGATGCGGGAAGCTACGACATCATCATCGTCGGCGCGGGATCGGCGGGATGCGTTCTGGCCAACCGGCTATCGGCCGATCCGAAAACCCGCGTCCTGCTGCTCGAAGCCGGCGGCAGCGACCGGTACCATTGGGTGCATGTACCGATCGGCTATCTCTACTGCATGGGCAATCCGCGCACCGATTGGATGATGAGGACGGCGGCGGAGGCCGGACTGAACGGTCGGTCACTGCCCTATCCGCGTGGAAAAGTGCTGGGCGGCTGTTCGTCGATCAACGGCATGATCTACATGCGCGGCCAGGCGGCCGATTACGACGGCTGGCGGCAGGCGGGTAATTCCGGCTGGGGCTGGGACGACGTGCTGCCCTATTTCCTGAAATCCGAGGACAACTATCGTGGCCAGTCGCCAATGCACGGGGCAGGCGGCGAATGGCGGGTGGAAAAGCAGCGGCTGTCCTGGCCGATCCTCGATGCCTTTCGCGATGCCGCCGAAGAACTCGGCATCCCGAAGACCGACGATTTTAACGATGGCGACAATGAAGGCTCGGGCTATTTCGAGGTCAACCAGCGCGGCGGCCTGCGCTGGAACACGACCAAGGCCTTCTTGCGCCCGGCGATGAAGCGGCCCAATCTGCGTGTGCTGACCGGCGCCGAAACCGAGCGGCTGGAATTCGAGGGCAGAATGGTGACCGGCGTGCGGTTCCGGCTGAACGGACGGAGTCATCTGGCTCGCGCCGGTCGCGAGGTCATTCTGTCTGCCGGTGCGATCAATTCGCCGAAAATCCTTGAGCTTTCCGGGATCGGTCGACCGGATGTGTTGTCGGCTGCTGGGCTGGACGTCGTCCACGAACTTCCAGGTGTCGGCGAAAACCTGCAGGATCATCTGCAAATCCGCACGGTCTTCCGCATCGAGGGCGCAAAGACGCTGAACCAGCTCTATCACAACCTGTTCACCCGCGCGGGCATGGGGCTTGAATATATGCTGCGCCGGTCCGGGCCTCTGTCGATGGCGCCGAGCCAGCTCGGTATCTTTGCCAAGAGCGATCCGGCTGTTGCGACCGCCGATCTCGAATATCACGTGCAGCCCTTGAGCACCGACCGGCTCGGCGAGCCGCTGCACAAATATCCCGCCGTCACCGTCTCCGTCTGCAATCTGCGGCCGGAGAGCCGGGGGAGCGTGCATGTTAGCGGCCCGAACCTTTCGGTGGCGCCGGAAATACGCCCGAATTATCTTTCGACCGTCGGCGACCGGATGGTTGCGACGAAATCGATCCGGCACGCCCGCCGGCTCATGGAGGCCGGTGCCATCGCCAAGTACCGGCCGCAGGAGATGTTGCCGGGCACGGAATACCGGACCGACGAGGACCTGATCCGTCGTGTCGGCGATATCGCCACGACGATCTTCCATCCGGTCGGCACCTGCAAGATGGGCAGCGACACGATGGCGGTTGTTGATTCGCAATTGCGGGTGCATGGGCTGGCGAAACTGCGGGTGGTCGATGCCTCGATCATGCCGACAATCGTGTCGGGCAATACCAACTCGCCGGTGATCATGATTGCCGAGAAGGCCGCGGAAAGCATTCTATCAGGGGTGTGATGGGCTCTTCGCCGTGATGAACTCCTCGCATTGTCTAAAGCGAATGCGTGGAACATCCTTTTCTCAGAGACAAAATGCTCAGTTTGCCGCGACTGCGCTGGCGTGAGGGTCGTCACTATTCGGAATTTCCAAGGTGCTGGCGTTAAACGACACGCCCAGACCTCGATTGGCGGCGTTTCGGCTTAAAGCATACCGCGCAACTGTGCAGCGGTTTTCCGACAACGACATGCGCACAAAAACCTAAAGCGCGAAGAGCGAATATGAAAAATCGCGCCGCGCTGTAGAGTACGAAGGCATTCGCGCCTGCGGCTCGTAATGATGAGCCCAACCCGCTCAATGCAGGTTGGGCCATTTTTGATCAGAGAGTCGAGACGTTCTCAGCCTTCGATTTTCCGGTCTTGCGATCTTGTCCAACTTCGAAGCTGACCTTGTCGCCTTCGCGGAGCGACCCGCCGCTCTGCAGCGCAGACACGTGAACAAAAACGTCCTGCCCGCCACCCTCAGGGGTGATGAAGCCGAAGCCCTTGTCGTCATTGAAGAATTTAACGGTACCTGTCGGCATGAGATAACTATTTCCTTGTGTCGTTCAGCGATTTGCGAAGGCGAAACTATAGCTTCGGGGCTTCTCTATCAACCCTTTAGCACGCCGACGGCTCTTTGAATGTAAAAAGATATCAGCTCCGACGAAGGTCAATGCGGCTCGTAACAACCGATCGACCTGTAGCGGGGTCGGTATCGACGGTTGTTAGGCGCATGCCCGATGCCCCGGTTTTTTCGATCGTCATCTGCGCACGGCGGTCGCCATTGACCTCTTTTGCCCATTTGATCGCGAGGCTTATGGCATTACCAGCGCGCTTTCCGCCTAGACCCGCGGTGCCGGTGCCCGCGCCCACGTAGGAGCCGGTGTAGCTGTCACCGCTGGCCTTGAGGTTAGCGCTGATGACACGGGAAAAAACGACGAGACTGGTGCAGCGTCCATTGAGTGCGAGGGAACTTGCATTCGCGTCCGACTTGAAGCGGCAAGTGACTTTAATGGTGGGTGCGTTTGTTCGCACTTTCACCGTACCGTTACCGCTCCAATTTCCCGCCAGTGTTTTGAGGAAGGCGGATTCGTCGGCGTGGGCGGCGCCGGCCGTGAGCATTGACGCCGTCGCAGCGGCGATTGCGCAGGCAAGGATCTTAAACATCTGGCTAACTTTCGGGCCGCATAACATCCGCATCATGACGCTCGGCTCTTCGAGGAGGAGGGTGTCATATAACCGCTCGACGATGATTTGGTTCCGTATGGGCGGCATTCGATCGCGTTCCCAACACGGCGCGCACGTTTTCAACAAGATCAACGGGCCAATGATGCCCACGCACGCTGAAAGGGATTGCCGATCTACCGCCTGAAGCTTTAGATCGGTCTTGCACAATGAGATTGTGCGAGCCGGCTGGGATGGCTTCAGTTCCGCTACAGCGCCGCGCGTCTTGAGATGCGCAAAGGAGGTTGTTGCGTTTTGAACTGCTGCATAGGGGGCCGCCGACAGAAACTTTGCCAGCCCACGGGGCTGTCACATATGAGGGGGCCGACGCCTTTGATTTCGCTTGTTCTTCCTGGTCGCCCGCTCTCGTTGGCGCGCAACGTCATCTCCACGCCGAATGCTTACTTTTGGTCAACGCCCATTATCCTGGCACTGGCTGGCTTTCTATTCGTCTCGGAAGCACCAGGTGTGATCCGCGATTTCCAGATCAGCCAGAACCCTTTGACGCTCGAAAATGGCGACGTGCAAAATGGGCGATGCACGACACGCAAGGCAGTCTTTACCGATTGCGAGGCACGCCTGGTCTACAGCTACGGTGGACGAGACTACGATACCGAAGTCGAGGTCATGTTCGTCGATTTCCATACCGGCGACTATGAAACGGGTCTGGTGATATCAGCCGATCATCCGGAACTTGCGACGATGAGCCTGGGTCTGGACATGCTCTGGAACCGGATCATCACGCTTACTGTGTTTGCCGTCCTGCTTGGCGGCATGGGCCTGGGGATGATTTTTCTCGCCATCCGCATTTGGCGGGTCAAGGGCCAGTTGCTTCGGCCTGCCATGCTGACCCCTGTCCCGGTCGAGATCACCGCATTCGACCGCAAACGCGGCGTCCTTTCCATCACCTACAACGACAAGATTGCCGATGACAAAACAGGGCGATCGGCTTACACGCGCATGAAGGATGGAGAGGAGCCTCTGATCGTCGGTGAAGCCAATGGCAAGGCGATCGGATTGGCCGTGAGGCACGGCAATACTGCCCTGCCGGTGCTTCTCGACGATCGGCTGCAGCGTGTGGAGCTTACGGATAAAGAACGCACCGCAGCTCTTGCACCTTTCGCGTATCAGCAAGAACGCGATCAGAGCGTTCCGGTGTTGATCGAAGACACCAAAAGGACGGTATCGATCTGGAAGCGGGTGAAGTTTTTCTTCGGTGTGTTGCTTCTGATGGTCGTCGGTGTGGTCGGCTTCTGGCTCTGGTACATCACGACTTCCCCGACAGCATTCCAATCGCCTGGCATGGACATCAACAATCTCATGCCAGCGCCGTTGAACGAGTGGGGATGCGAGCAACTGAAGAAGCGGTTTGGTCAGGGTCGCGCGCCGTTTGGTTGCGTCGCCGACGATTATACGAGCTGGAAATAAAAAGATGGCGCCCGCTGTTTGACCGGGCGCCCTCATCATCGGTAGGGGCAATCGGCTGCGCGCGTGGAAGCGGCCGGCCAAAGCGGCACAATTCTGCACGGTTGTAGGTGCCCCGTTCGGTTGCGCGCACCGTAACCCACTCTCGCGGCTCAATCGGTAGCAACTGGCGATCGACCGATTTTTGCATGCCTCGATGATCCGCGAAAAACCCACCACAGACCGTCGCCCACAGCCTCAACAGAAACTTAAGCTCATTACTATAATTCTAAATAACCACCCACAGCGTCGTTGCGTGTGGGAGTTGGTGTTGGGAACCCGAATGCAAAGTGCAGCTGGAGCACGTTTGTCCAGCTTGTTGACCAATCGCAGCAGCCGGGAGCCGGTCGTCCCGTGCGCCAAGGAGCATCGAAATGCCGCCCAAACTTTTTACCCGTATAGGTGCCAAGTTAACCGCCATGTCCGCAGCCGCCATTCTCATGGTTGCGATCTTGCTGGTGGCGGTCTGGGTCGGGGGCACCTCGGTCGGCAAGAGCTCCGATTTCGGCCGGATGCAATTGGTCATTTCCCGTGACCTGGTTGATGCGAAAGCGTCGCTACGCGGCATGATGATGGGAATGATGGAATTGCGCCTCGCGGAAAGCTCGGCCGAAGCGACGAAGGCGCGCGAGTATGTCGCCAAGCGCCATGAGTCGGTCATCAAATACCTGACAAGCGCGAGCGCCAGTATAACGCTCCAGACCAATAAGGATCGAGTGTCAAAGGTCTCCGAATTGACAAGTCAGTGGATGACCGAGTTCGGGGGGCTTTCAACCGCTATCGACGCGAAGTTGGACAACTCAGCCGACGGCTCCAAGGCTGCCAGCGCGGAAAGGTCCGCTCAAGTCAAGCTGCTGACTATTGCCGATGAAATCGGATCGTTGCTCGACGAGTGTGTAACAGCGGCCAAAGGGAAAGCGGACGAAGCAGGTCAGCAGATGGCAACAGCATCTAGCTTGGCGATGCAGGTTAGTCTCGGAGCGGGATGTCTAGTGGTGATGACCCTCATCGGGTCAGCTATTTTTGGTTCCAGGGCGATCGCTCGCCCAATCGGGAAGTTGACCACCAGTATGAAACAACTGGCCGACGGCGACCTTGAGACAATCATACCGTTCGCCAGCCGACCTGACGAGATCGGCGCTATGGCGGGTGCGGTGGAAGTGTTCAAGCAGAACGGCATTAGGATGCGCCATCTCAACGCCCAGGAAACTGCGCTGCACGCTAAGAGCGCGGACCTCTCATCAAATATTTCGAAGGTGGTTGCGGCGGCGGTGGCGGGAGATTTCACCAAAAGAATTGAGACGACTTATGATAGTCCGGACCTCAATCGTTTCGCGGGAAGCGTCAATGAGCTCGTGACGTCTGTTCATCGGGGCGTCAGTGAGACCCAACGTGTGATCGCGGCGCTGGCGGAGGGAAATCTCACCGAGGAGATGGAAGGCGAATTTCAGGGGGCCTTCGGGGAGCTAAAGCGCAATGTGAATGCGACGATGGAGGGTCTTCGAACGGTTATAGCGGAAGTCGGTACCGCGATCGACACAATCAATTCTGGGACCGGTGAACTTAGCGATGCGGCCGGCGATTTGTCCAAACGAACGGAACAGCAGGCTGCTTCATTGGAGGAAACCGCTGCAGCGCTTGAGGAGATCACATCGGCGGTTAAGAATTCTACGGATCGAGCATCGGAAGCCAGTCAAATGGTTGGCGAAGCGCGTCGAAGCACAGATCAATCGAGTGCGGTGGTCAGTGATGCTGTTGCCGCCATGGGTCTTATTGAACAGGCCTCCGGCGAGATTGGTCAGATCATCAGTGTCATAGACGAGATCGCCTTTCAAACGAACTTGCTTGCATTGAATGCAGGCGTCGAAGCGGCCCGCGCGGGTGAGGCCGGCAAGGGCTTCGCCGTTGTCGCGCAAGAGGTTCGCGAGCTTGCTCAGCGTTCTGCTCGCGCCGCAAAGGACATCAAGGAACTGATCACCCGTTCAAGCGGAGAGGTACGCACCGGCGTTAGCTTGGTGACCGCTACAGGAGACGCCTTGAGCCTGATCCAAACACAGGTCACCAAAATCAACGATCACGTCCACTCAATTGCGACCGCGGCAAGGGAGCAGGCAACCGGTCTCGCCGAAGTCAACACTGCCGTCAATCAGATGGACCAGGTCACGCAACAGAATGCCGCGATGGTTGAAGAGGCCACCGCAAGTACCAGCAGACTTGCGGAAGAAGTCGTCACGCTATCCAGACTGATCTCCCGCTTTAACGTAGGAGCGCGTAACATCCGCAATCCTGCTGCAGCCAGCGTCACCCATCATCACGCTCTTTCACCCTCGCCGCATCAGACGCTGGCAACTGCGGTCCGTGCAAGACACGCCCGAGCAAGTTGAGATTACGTGGGTACTGACACGGCGTCAGAAATGCTGATGTGGCGTCGGAATGTTCCGACGCCACTATGTTTCGAACCTCTTCCGTCCGTGCAGACATCGTTTATCCGCGCGGGTGGCCGAAATAGCCGCCATTAGCTCTGTCGCTGCGAACGGCGCCAAGGCTTCAAACAGAGTGGGGTCCTACGTGGAAAGAAGAGCTTCATGCTCGTGTGGTGCACTTTCCATCATCGCACGTGGAAACCCCCTAAAAATTTCCGTCTGCCATTGCGCCGCTTGTCAACGCCGGACAGGATCAAGCTTTGGGGTAGGGGTCTTTTTTGCATCGGAAACAACCGAGGAAACTGGGTTGTCTTCGACCTTCAGGAGATCGGGTGATAGCGGGAAGCTGATCGAATTCCATTTTTGTCCCACATGCGGTTCGACCGTTTTTTGGAAACCGGAGTTCAGGCCGGGTTTAACAGCAGTCGCACTTGGCTGTTTCGACGAGAAGCGAGACTTGGAGCCATCGCAGGCGGTTTACGATGAGAACCGCCACGCATGGGTATCAATAGACATCCCTCAGCAAAAGATCTGACGCCTGCTGATTTCGCTCCCTCGGCGTGCATGTCATTTGATCGATCGACATCAAGGCACGTTGCAAGACGTGTGCATCACTCTGGTCTGCGAGCATAAAACGTGTGCCATCCATCGCCGTCGCGGCTGACCCTGAAACCTGAAGTTCGAGATTAGCAGAGATGAAGACATAGTCATCCCGACCTAGCAGAGCAGCGATGTGGAGATCCCACGTGCCGGCGATATTCCGTCCCCGGAACCCTGACCTGAATCCGCTTGGACCACCTTATGCCGCGAAAATGGTTTTTGGGGACCGTCATACTCAATATGCCCGATGCGGCACCACTCACCTTAGCCACAGGATAGGGAACATGCAGACGTCGAGTGGCGTTCGCGTGGAAGCCTGCAGATACGAAGGCCTGCGATTTTCGCTGCCTCATCCAAGCCAATAAAGGATGCCGCCAAGTGACTGAACGTATGATCAAGTTTGACGACGTCGAGATTGCCACTCAGGCTTTCGGCAATCCGGCGCATGAGCCGATCCTGCTCATCATGGGCGCCATGGCTTCCATGTTGTGGTGGCCGGACGGATTCTGCCAAAAGCTTGCTGATCACGAGTTCTATGTCCTCCGCTACGATAATCGAGACACCGGCCGCTCAACGATCTACCCGCCGGGGGAGCCGCCCTATGCGATGGACGACATGGCCGAGGACGCCACAAGGGTACTTGATGGCTACGGCATAGATCGCGCCAATCTGATTGGAATGTCGTTGGGCGGCACGATCGCCCAGATCGCGGCACTGTCAAATCCGAAGCGCGTCAAGACGCTAACACTGATCTCCACCACGCCGGTGGGCGTTGATACCAGTGCTCTACCCCACACTACCGACGCCTACATGGAGCACGCAGCGACGGGTGAGAACGTCGATTGGACAGACAATGCCCAGGTGATCGAATTCCTCGTCAAGGATACCCAGATGATCGCCGGTTCGGCGCACCCTTACGATGAACGGCAGGCGCGCGCCTTTGTTGAACGTGACGTCAAACGGGCCCAAAACTTCGTCAGCGCTACCAATCATTTCATGGTGAAGGGCGGCCAGACCTTAAGGAGCAAACTGGCTGAACTTGCCGCGCGCTCCTTGTCATACACGGAACGGCTGATCCGATTTATCCCGTTGAGCACGGCGAATTGCTGGCACGAACCGTCAAGGGAGCAAAGCTCATTCGGCTCGAAGGCGGTGGCCACGAAATTCATCTCCAGGATTGGCAGGAGATCACTTCTGCTATCGAAGCCCATTGCGGTCGGTAGCTTGTGGCATCAAGAAGCAGGCAGGGGCCCACCGACCAACAGCTACGCCCTTCCGTACATCCGGCTCGCGCGCAGCAGGCGTTGCGAATAGGGGTGTTCGACCGCACCTCTTCGGAGGGCGCCGACATCGACCTGTTCGACGATTTCGCCCGCTTCCATGATGGCGACGCGGCTGCACATATGCGAGACGACGGCGAGGTCGTGGCTGACGAGCAGATAGGTCAGACCGCGATTGACGCGCAAATCCTGGAGGAGATTGAGGATCTCGGCCTGAACTGACACGTCGAGCGCCGATGTCGGTTCGTCGAGAAGCAGAACGTCCGGATTCAGCATCAGCGCGCGGGCGATGGCCACGCGCTGGCGCTGGCCGCCGGAGAGCTGGTGCGGAAATCGGTAGCTCAGCGCCGGATCGAGGCCGACCGATCTCAGGACGGCGTTGACGTCGACGGAATTCGTATCGAGGCCCTGGTTGCGCAGCGGTTCTTTCAGCTGCGAGCGGATGGTCTTGCGGGGATGGAGGGATCCGTAGGGGTCCTGGAACACCATCTGCACCCGGCGGAAGAATGGCCGACTGCGCCGTTGACTTAACGGCTCGCCGTGGAGCTCGATCCGGCCGTCATAGTTGGCGTTGAGGCCGGAAAGCGCCCTCAAGACAGTGGACTTCCCGCAGCCGGACTCGCCGACCAGACCGAAAGCAGTTCCCTTTTCGATGGCGAAGCTTACGTCTCGAACGACAGGCCGCTGCCCGGGTCCGAAACGGACCGTAAGATTGTCGATTTTAATCACCGCGGCGGCTCCAATGCGAATTCTTCAAGCCAGGCCGGATCTCGTTTAAGGATCGGCAGCCGGGCAGGGGGATCTTCGATCGTCGGCAGGGATGCCAGCAATCCTTGCGTATAAGGATGTCGGGCCTTGTCGAGATCGCGCGCTTCGAGCACTTCCACGACCCGCCCCGCATACATGATGAGGACGCGATCGCAGAAATTCCGGATGAGATTGAGGTCGTGGCTGATGAAGATCAGACCGAGATTGCGGCGCAAGACGAGCTCGTCGAGCAGTGCCAGGATCTCGAGCCTCACCGTCACGTCGAGCGCTGACGTCGGCTCGTCTGCGATCAGCACTTCGGGTTCGGCAATCAGCATCATGGCGATCATCGCCCGCTGACCCATGCCACCCGAGATTTCGTGCGGGTAAAGGCGGGCAACACGCTCGGGATCACGGATCTGGACGGCTTCGAGCATATCGAGCGCTTGCCTGTAGGTCTTGCTCTTGCTCACCCTCGGATGATGGAAGCGGTAGGTCTCGGCGATCTGTTCGCCGATCCGCATGACGGGATTGAGCGAATATTTCGGGTCCTGCAGGATCAGGCCGATCCGCCGGCCCCTGATCGTCATCATCGTTTTTTCGTTCGCCTTGAGCAGATCGACGTCGCGAAACCGCATCCGCTCGGCATTGACGATGGCCGTCGGTGGCAGCAGCTTCATGATGGCGCGGCCGACGGTCGACTTTCCCGATCCGGATTCACCGACGATCCCGAGCTTTTCCTGTCCAAGCGAAAAGCTCACGCCGCGCACGGCCCGCACCTGTCCGCCGCCAAATGCGATTTCGAGATTTTGAATATCGATCAAGGGCTCTGTCATTCTGAACCTCGGGGATCGAGAACATCGCGAAGCGCATCGCCGACGAGGTTGAAGGCGAGGCTGACGAGCGCAATGGCAATGCCGGGTGCTGCGATGACCCAGGGGCTGTCGAGCATGAATTCACGTCCGCTGGCGGCCATCGACCCCCATTCCGGCCATGGCGGCTGCGCGCCGAGGCCGAGGAAGCCGAGACCGGCGGCAGTGATGATGATGCCGGCCATATTGAGGGTGACGCGGACGATCACTGAGGGAATGCACATCGGCAGGATGTGACGAGTGATGATCGCGAGTGATGTCGCGCCTTGCAGGCGCACGGCGGCGATGTAATCCGCCTTGCGCAGGCTGAGCGTCTCGGCGCGCGCAAGACGCGCGATCGGTGGCCAGGCCGTCAGTGAAATCGCGATGATTGCATTGGTGATGCCCGGACCGAGCGCTGCGGCAAAACCCAGCGCCAGCACGAGACCGGGGAAGGAGAGAAAAATATCGGTGACGCGCATCAGGATTTCGTCGACGAGGCCGCCGAAATAACCTGAGACGGTGCCGATCAGCAGGCCGAGCGGGGCGACGATGACCGTGACGAGCATGATGATGTAGAGCGTCGTGCGGGCGCCATAGATCACCCGGGAAAAGACGTCGCGGCCGAAATTGTCGGTGCCGAGCCAATGGCTCGCCGATGGCGCGGCAAGCCGCCCGGCCATGTCCTGAACGATCGGATCGTAGCTCGTCAGCAGGGGTGCGGCCAGCGCCACGGCGATCAGCAGCAGGATAATGGCCAGTCCCGCCAGACCAAGCGGGTGCAGGCTGAATTTCCGCCAGCCTTGATGAATCTGCTGCGCCGATGACTGGAACCAGCCTCGAGGCTCCGGTGCGAGCAGCCAGTTGCGGAGGCCGCCGGTGTTGACGCTGTCTGCGTGCTCAGAGGAGATCGTCATGGCGTCACCGTGTCCTCGGATCAAGAATGCGATAAAGGAAGTCCGACAGGATGTTGATCGTCAGGAAGACGGCGCCGATCGTCAGCACCGAACCCATGACCACGTTCATGTCGTTCATCTGCAGCCCCCGCGTCAGGTACTGGCCGAGCCCCGGCCACCCGAAGACGGTCTCGATCAGCACCGCGCCTTCGAGCAGCCCGCCGAAGGTCAGCGCCATGATCGTCAGGAGCTGTACGCGGATGTTCTTGAATGCATGGCGCCAGACCACCTTGCGGGTGCCAAGCCCCTTGGCCCGGGCGGTGATGATGTATTCCTGGCTCAGTTGCTCCAGCATGAAGCTTCGCGACATGCGGCTGATATAGGCGACGGAATAGTAGCCGAGGATGGCGGCCGGCAGGATGATGTGGCCAAGGGCGTTGTAAAACACGTCCCATTGGCCCTGAATCGCTGCGTCGATCAGGAGAAAGCCCGTCATCGGCGTGACGAGGCCTTCATAGAAGACATCGATCCGGCCCGAGGCGCCGACGAGCTTCAGCTTCGCATAAAAGACGAAGAGTGCCATCAGCCCGGTCCAGAAGATCGGGATGGAGTGGCCGGCAAGGGCGACGATCCGCGCAATGTGGTCGATAACGGTTCCCCGCCTGACCGCGGCGGTGATCCCTAAGGGAATGCCGACGATCGCCCCGATGATCATGGCGATGATCGCAAGTTCGATCGTTGCGGGAAAGATTGTCAGGAGATCGGTGAGGATCGGCTGGCCCGTCGTCGCCGACATGCCGAGATCGCCTGTGGCGATCTTGCCGACGTAGGAGAGGAACTGCATCCAGATCGGCTGCCCGAGACCCAGCTCGTTATAGACGCGATCGTAAACATCCTTGCTGACCTCCGCCCCGGTGATGGCGAGCACCGGGTCGGCGGGCAGCAGGCGGCCCATCGAGAAGGTCAGGAAGAGCAGGCCAAGCAGCGTCGTCACGACTGCCACGACGCGTCCCGCCAGGCGCCGCAGCAGGCTCAGCGCCGGGTGCGGGGCCGCCTCGGCGAACCCGCCCTTCGTGGAACCACGGCTGCTCTCAGACTTCGATGTCAGATCGGCGCTCGCCACGGCGTTCTACTCCTTGGTCACGTCATGCCAGCGCGTCGACCATGTCGTATGCCCGTGATAGCCCTTGACGTTGGCGCGCATGACATAGGGGTCGGTTCGCTGGAAGAAGATGACCAGCGGCGAAGCCATGCCGGCATAGATGCCATCCATCTTCTTGAAGATGTCTGTGCGCTTTTCCGTGTCGCGCTCCTTCATCGATTGGTCGATGAGCGTGTTGAGCTCGTCCACCTTCATGCCCGTGCGCCAGAGGTAATAGCTGCCGAGGCGTGCCTCGTCGCTATTGTCGGGGTTGAAGGCATATTGCGTGGCGACCGCGAAGGGATCGGGCAGGCGGGCGCCGGAATTGCCGAGCAGCACTTCGAATTTGCGCTCGCGGAAGGCGGGCGTGAACTCGCCGGGCACGAGATCGAGATCAAGGCCGGCGGCGCGCGCACTCGCCTGCAGCGCTTCGGCGAAGGGCAGGGTCGCGGCTCCCGACGGATTGAGCACCTTCTTCAGGCCATTGGGATATCCGGCTTCCGCCAGCAACTGCTTGGCCTTGGCGGGATCGTAATCGTAGCGGACCGCCGCCTCACCGGGAGCGCCGATCATGCCGCGCGGGATCATCGACTGCCAGGGAAAGCCCGTATAGCGCATGATGTTGCCGGAGATCGCTTTCCAGTCGAAGGCATGCTGGAAGGCCTCGCGAACCTTTGGCTTCTGCAGATCCGGGTCTTTCTGATTGAGGGCGATATAGTAGAAGCCGAGACCCGGGACATTCTCGATGACCATGTCCTTCTTGGTGGCGAGCGCACCGAGGTCGCCGCTTGAAACATATTGGCCGACATCGACGTCGCCGGCTTCGAGCTGAAGCCGGAGATTGCCGGATTCCGGGATGTGACGGGCAACGACACGGGCCATGGCCGGCTTGCCGCCCCAATATTTCGGCTGGGCATTGAAGATCGCGACATCGTTCGGCCGCCACTGCGCCAGGCTGAATGGGCCGCTGCCGGCGGAATTGGCGGAAAGCCAGGCGCCGCCAAAATCGCTGTTTGCCTCGTGCGACAGTACCGTCTTCTTGTCGACGATGCCGATCGACGAGCCCGCCAGCGAATAGAGCACCAGATCGGTATTGACCGCCTGCGGCAGCTCGATCTCGAGCGTGTGTTCGTCTTTTGCGCGAACGAGCTTTTCGACGTTTTCAGGCGTGAAACCCCAGAGCGCGATGTCGGTGGAGCCGACCTGACCCATCTTGATGACGCGCTGGATCGACCAGGCCGCATCCTCGGCGGTGACCTTGTTGCCGCTCTGGAAGACCGCGTCGTCGCGTAATGTCAGTGTGATGATCTTGCCATCCGCCGAGACACTCCATTGCTTCGCGAGCATCGGCTTCAGCGTTTTAAGGTCGTCCGGCGACAGCTGCACGAGGTTGTCGTAAATATTCGAGATCAGTTCGGAAACCGTGCGGGCATTGTTCTGCGCCGGATCGAGCGTCCTTATGCCGGTGAGATTGGTGCCGATCACCAGCATATTGGGCGGCGACGCCGCGAAGCTGGGCTGCGCCGTCATCATGGCGCCGGTAATTGCGATCGTTGTTAGTACTTGTCTCAGCATCTCAAGACCTCCCAATCCTGTTGTTGGCGGAAATAGAGCAATTCCAGAAAATGTGTGAAGCGGTTTTCCGTCCGGAATTACGTAAAAACAAAGGGTTAGAGCGGCTCTGCGCTTCCATGAAAAGTTGAGCCGCTCTCGTGTTGAACTCAGCCGGCCGCCTTTGCGGAATCCTGCTGGTGTGGACGGATCTGGTTGTTGCCGGCGGCATCCCAGCCCCGAAGCAGCCGATGGAGTTCCTCGCGATCATGCCGATCGAGCAGCGGCAATCCCGGCACGCGCACGGGGCCGACATCGAGGCCGGAATAGGTGACGGCCTCCTTGACGACAGTCACGTTCGCGCCATTGCGGAATTTTGTCCGCATCCTCTCGAATGGTTCAAGCTGGTTGACGATAGCCCTGGCCGCGCCGAAGTCTCCTCTTTCGAGCGCATTGTGAACGGCAAGCGACAGATGCGGCGCAACATTGACGAGGCCGGATGTGAAGCCGCGCGCACCCGCAGCCGTAAATGTCGGCGCCCAGCTCTCCGCCAGGCCGCAGACGAACAGTGCGCCGGCCGGATCGGCCGCAGCGATCGCTCTGGACAACAGCATCAGATCGGTCGTGGCAAATTTGATGCCGGCAATATTGCCGTGGTTTGCGAGACGAATGATATCGTCGACGCCGAAACCCTCTGCCCTGACATAGGCGACGAGCGGCAGGGTGGAAGCATCCGCAAGATTGCAGAAATAGTCGATCTGGGCCGCAGGTGCTGCGAAAGGATCGACGGGCTGATGAGACATGACGGCGGATGCGCCGATCGTCGCCGCATCTTTCGCCATGCCGATCGCCTCGCGCAGCGACCGGCCGATTGCCGCCGTCACCGGCGCCTTGCCGTTGACGCCTGAAACCGCCGCCTCATGGACGATCCGGATTTCCTGCGGCGTCAGAGCATAGAATTCCCCGGTATTGCCGGCAGCGACGATGTTGTGAATGCCGGCTGCCGCCACCCGCTCATAGACTTTCGCCGTGATCCGTGGTTCGACTTCACCTTTGCCGTCATAGGCGGTGACGGGAACACCCGATACGCCTGTAAGCGCCTTGCGCATGGTTGCGATGCTCATCTTTCTTCCCCGTTATCTTTCATCAATCCGCCGTCACCCGAAGGGTGATCGGCCGCTGCCATCCCGGAGGGATGATTGGCCCCGAAGCGAAACGGCGGCAGGCCCTCTGCATCCACATCGAAGGCGATGACCTTCCCCGCCTCGAAACGTCCGGTGCGGTCTGTCGACAGGCTCGTGACGTAGAGGGTGCGCAGATTCGGCCCCCCGAAACACGGCATCGTCGGTGCAGCGACCGGCAGAATGTAGATTTCGACGATGTCGCCTTCAGGCGAAATACGGTTGAGGTGACCGGCGGAAACCCCGGCGCTCCAGTAGAACCCGTCACGATCGGTTGTCGCTCCATCCGGCCGACCCTCGTCTTCCGTGAAGCTGCGAAGCCGGCGCCCATCGCCGAGGTCGCCCGTATCAGGATCGAAATCGAATGCCTGCAGGAAGCATTGCCGGCTGTCGGAATGATACATCCGCCGGCCGTCCGGCGACCAGGCAAGGCCATTGGAGCTCGTCAGTTTCGTGGCCACGGTCCGCGTGCTGCCGTCGGCGCCCACGCGGAAAAGTGCGGCCTCATCGATCTGTGGCTTGGATTCGCTGATCGAGCCGATCCAGAAGTGCCCGTCGGGACCGACCTTTCCATCGTTGAGGCGGCAATTGATGTCGCGTCCGACCGGATCGGACACAAACTCGAAATCTCCGGAGACGGGATCGAAGAGATGGACGCCTGTCTGGAGCGCCACGACGATCCTTTGATCGCGGCAAAGCCCGAGCGCGCCGATGGCGGCCGGCATCTCAAAGCGGTCGTTCTTTCCTGAAGCCGAGAGCCGAACGAGTGCTGGCGCCAGAATATCGACGAACCACAAAGTGCCGGTCTCGTCGTCCCATACCGGCGATTCACCGACCGTCAGCGGCTGTTCGCTCACGGAGCGGACGTCCGGGCGGATGATCCGAGGCGCCGTCATTCAACCGTCTCCAGGCTCTTGGCCAGACCCTCGGCGTCGCGCATGCGGATGGTGCCGTCGTGATTGATCTCACAGAACCCGCCTCCCTGGAACGCCAGCGCGACCGGCCCTTCGGATCCCTCTTCGATGCGGGCGTGATCACGCGGCCGGTCCTGTGGTTGGTAGCCCAATCGTGCCGCCAGACCGTTGTCCCACCACATCTCTTCGGTGTCCGAAACGCCGTAGACCACTGTTGCTGCGATCAACGGGTGCGACAGGCCGATCCTGACCAATTGCGCCAGGTCTCGCGCGCTGATCCAGATCGCAACCGATCGTTCGCTATTGGGATAGGTGCCCGCATTGCCGATGCGGATGGAAAGAGAGCGAATGCCTGACGTGTCGTAATAAAGTCCCGCCACAAGTTCGCCCCAGCATTTGGAAAGTCCATAGGGGCTATCGGGGCGCATCGGGTCGAGCGGCGACACCAGCTGGCCGCGCGGATAAAAGCCCGTGGCATGATTGCTCGATGCATAGACGACCCGCTGGACCTTGTTGATCCGCGCCGCTTCGTAGAGATTGTATGTCCCAAGCACGTTCGCATGCAGAATGGCGTTCATGTCGATGCCGCTTGCGATACCTGCCAAATGGACGACGCCGTCGATATCCTTCAGCGCAGCCGTCGCCTCGTCGAGCTTTGTAAAGTCGGCCCTGACGAAAGTCTCGTTTTCGCCAAGCCCGTCAGGCTCCTGCAAATCGATCAGGCTGAGGTGCTCGAAATGCGACCGAAGAAGCGGGCGCAGCAGCGTCCCCACACGTCCGGCAGCACCCGTCACAGCGACCCGTTTCATCGTCTCTCCTCCCATTATCGCTCAAACGCCCTGGAACATCCGGGCGCGAGCATTCAGTATGTGTGTCTTCATCGCATCATGCGCTTCGGTTTCCCGGTGCGCGAAGATCGCCTCGACGATCACCGCATGCTCATCCTGGACGCTGCGGATCTGTTCCGGCGTCCGCTTCAAGCTCAAGCTTCGCGTAACGGAATGCCCGATGGCGAAATGCGGCTTGAACCACTCGCGCAAGGTGATGTGGAACTGGTTACCGGTCGCCATGGCAATTGCATCATGCAGAGCCTGATCCTCTTCGGCACCAAGCTCCCCGTCGCGCAAACATTGCTCGATCGAAAGAAGCGCTGCCATTATCCGCTCCCTGTCGTCCGGCTGCCAGTTTCGCGCCGCAAGCTCCGCCGCCTCGGCTTCGAGACCGGCGCGAAATTCGAAGAACCGCTGGACATCGGCCAAGGAGCCGACCGGTACCATTTTCAGCATCGACGAATCCGGCCTTTGCCTGACATAGGAACCGGAACCCTTGCGCGAAACGACCAGCCCATCGGCTCTCAAGCGTTCGAGCGCTTCGCGCACGACGGGTCTCGATGCGCCGAAATCAGCGGCGAGCTTCGTCTCCGGCGGCAGTCGTTCGTTCACCGGAAAGTTGCCGTCGGCGATCATCCCCACGATCTTCTCGTAGATGATGTCGCTGAAGCGCGTTGCGCCCCTGTTCGAAACGGCATCGACCGCGAATGTCACCATGGTCCTTTTCTCTCAACGCCGCGTGCGCCGGGTCAGCGGCCGCACCTTAGCTGTTGCCGGCCATGATGTTCAGGGCGGCGCACAGCATCTGACAGATTCAACGTTTTTCGTCCTGTAGACCGCATTTCGGCGGCACAAAGTCGCATTTCAATGCAGCATGGCTACAAAATTTGTAATTATCTGTCAACTCTTGTAATCATTTGAGAACGTGTCTATGGTTTCGCTCGTCGCGCCGAGGAGGGCGTCAGCGTCGGGTCGGGAGCCCGACGCATCAGCCGGTGCAAAGGCTGCGCCGGCGCAAAAGGGAGGAATTCGATGGCCAAAGAAATACTGTCGCGTGGCGTCACCCGCCGCGCCGTGCTTGGTGGCATGGCTGGTGTCGCGGCGCTGTCTATCGCCGGTCGCGTGTCTGCCGCAGGCGGTGAAGCGCCGGCACTTGCGCAACTCGCCAAGGACGGAAAGCTGCCGCCGCTCGCCGAGCGCCTGCCGAAAAAGCCGATGGTCGTGACGCCGTTCGAGAAAGTCGGCACCTATGGCGGTTCGCTGCGCCGCGGCCTTCGCGGTTCATCCGACCATAACGGCATCCTGCGTATGGTCGGCAACCAGAGCCTTGTGCGCTGGAACCTCGACTTTACCGCCGTGCAGCCGAACCTTGCCGAACGCTGGGAAGTCAGCGACGACGCAACACAATTCACGTTCCATCTGATCGAAGGCGTGCGCTGGTCGGACGGTCATCCCTTTACGGCCGATGACGTCGTTTTCGCGATCGAAGACTGCGTCAAGAACACCGAGCTCTACAGCTCGACACCGGCGCAGCTTGCCGTCGCCGGCAAGCCGGTGACCGTCGAGAAGATCGACGATTACACGGTGAAGTTCACCTTTGCCGCGGCCAATGCGCTTTATCTGGAGAACCTCGCCACGCCGCTTGGTCAGCATCCGACGCTGTTCCCGAAGCATTACTGCAGCCAGTTCCTGCCGAAATATAATCCCAATATCGAGGCCGATGCGAAGAAGGCCGGCGTCACCAGCTGGACGGAGCTGTTCCGCAGCCGTTGCGGCGACATCGAGATCCCGTCGCGATGGGGCAATGTCGACAAGCCGACGCTCGATCCATGGGTGGTCAAGGAGCCCTATGCCGGCGGTGCGACGCGTGTCGTCATGACCCGCAATCCCTATTTCTGGCAGGTCGATACCGAGGGCAACCAGCTTCCCTACATCGATGAAATCAACTTCGGCATCTCACAGGACGTCGAATCGCTGATGCTGAAAGTCATCTCTGGAAAGATCGACATACAGGAACGCCACATCAGCGTGCTCGCCAACAAGCCGACGCTGTCCAAGAACATGGAAAAGGGCGATTATCGGCTGCTGACGCTCGTGCCTTCGGCCTCGCAACAGTGCCAGATCTATTTCAACATCACCCACAAAGATCCTGCCATGCGCAAGATGTTTGCCGACAAGGCGTTCCGGCAAGCGCTTTCGATCGGCATCAATCGCCAGGAGCTCATCGACATCGTCTATTTCGGACAGAGCGAGCCCTACCAGGCAGGGCCGCGTCCGACCCATCCGTGGTATAACGAAAAATACGCGCGCCAATTCACCGAATTCGACGCCGACAAGGCAGGCGCGATGCTCGATGAGGCCGGCTACAAGAAAGGCGGCGACGGTTTCCGCCTCCGGCCCGACGGCCAGAAGGTGTTCTTCTCGATCGACGTCATTCCGACGCTTTATCCCGACCTCGTCGATGCCCTGGAACTGGTCAAGGCGCATTGGGCTCAGATCGGTGTCGACATGAAGGTCAACACGATCGAGCGGGCGCTCTACTACACCCGCGGCGACGACAACGCCCATGACGCGGCGGTGTGGCCGGGTCCTGGCGGTCTCGATCCAATGCTCGATCCGCGCGATTTCTTCGCCTTCCATCCGCAGGGTTCGCGTTACGCCATTCCGTGGACGCTTTGGTACACCTCCAACGGCGCACGCGGCGAAGAACCGCCAGAAAGCCAGAAGAAGCGCATGAAGCTCTTCGACGAAGCGCGTTCGACGGCCGATCTCGACAAGCGCGGCGCGATCATGAAGCAGATCTTCGACATCGCGGCCGAGGAGTTCGAGACCGTCGGCCTTTGCCTTGCCGTCGGCGGTTTCGGCATCATCCGCAACAATCTGCGCAATGTTCCCGAGAAGGAGCCGGATAGCTGGTCCTGGCCCAATCCCGGTCCGGCAATGCCGCAGCAATTCACCTTCACGAGCTGATTTTCGTCTTGAGCGCCGTACCATCAGGTGCGGCGCGTTCTTTCAGTTCGCCCTCCGAGATGCCTTGCCGGCCCTGACGGCCGACAAGGCCCGGAAGGCGGCGTTCAATGCAAGAGGCGCCCCATGCTGGTCTTCATCGCCAAACGCTTCCTATGGATGATTCCATCGCTGTTTGCCGTCAGCTTCCTGGCCTTCGTGCTGATCCAGCTGCCGCCGGGCGATTATGTCACGACCTATATTGCGACGCTGGCAGCCTCCAACGAGATCGTCGATCAGAACACGGCGGCGCAATTGCGCGAGCGCTTCGGCCTCGGCGACCCGATGCTCGTCCAATATTTCAAATGGATATGGGGCATTCTCACACGCGGCGATTTCGGCATTTCCTTCGAATGGCAGCAGCCGGTCTCTGACCTGATCTGGGAGCGCATGGCGCTGACGCTCGTTCTGGCTCTGTCGACATTGATCGCCACTTGGGCGATCGCGCTGCCGATCGGCGTCTATTCTGCCGTGCGCAAATATTCGATCGGCGACTATTTCTTCACCGCCTTCACCTTTTTCGGCCTAGCCGTTCCGTCCTTCCTGCTGGCGCTGGTGCTGATGTATGTCGCGGCGGTCGAATTCGGCCAGGATGTCGGCGGGCTCTTTTCGCCGGAATACGAGAACGCGTCCTGGAGCTTCGCCAAAATGGTCGACCTCTTCTCGCATCTCTGGCTTCCCGTCATCATCCTTGCCGTCTCCTCGACGGCGAGCCTCATCCGCGTCATGCGCGCCAACATGCTCGATGAATTGCCGAAGCCATACGTCACCACGGCACGGGCAAAAGGTCTCTCAGAGTTCCGGCTGCTGATGAAATATCCGCTGATGATCGCCCTCAATCCGTTCATCTCGACGATTGCCTGGCTGCTGCCCAACCTCATCTCCGGCTCGGTCGTCGTCGCCATCGTCCTCAATCTGCCGACGGCCGCACCTTTGCTGCTGCAGGCGCTGATGGCTCAGGACATGTATCTCGCAGGCGCCTTCGTCCTGCTGATCTGCGCGCTGACGCTGATAGGCTCTCTGATCAGCGACATCCTGCTTGCGCTGGTCGATCCCCGCATTCGGTTGGAATAGGAGCCCCACGTGGCCGACATCACCGTTACAAACATTCCCCCGGATCGCGCCGCCGTTGCATCGCAGTGGCAGCTCATCTGGTGGGCTTTCCGCCGGCACCGGCTGGCCATGGTGGCGCTTGTCGTCACTGTGCTGATGTATATCGTTGCCCTGCTTCCCGGCTTCTTCGCCATCAACGACCCGTACCTGCAAAATGCGCGGGCGACCTTTCACCCGCCGCAGAAATTGCGTCTGATCGATACTGAGAACGGGTTCTCGTTCGGCCTGCATTATTATCCGATGAAGCTGGCCCGCGATCCGGAAACGCTGGCCGCCATCTACAAGGAAGACACGACAAAACGTGTCGACGTCCAGTTTTTCGGGCGCGGCTATGAATATTCGGTGTTCGGCCTGTTCAGGACCAACATCCATTTGATCGCCTCGCCCGACAAGACGACGCCGCTGCTTCTGTTCGGCGCCGACAGGCTTGGGCGGGATGTTTTCAGCCGAACGGTGCAGGGTTCGCAGATCTCGTTGTCGATCGGCCTCGTCGGCGTCTTCTTCTCGTTGATGCTCGGCATCGTGCTCGGCGGCATCTCGGGATATTACGGCGGCCGCATCGATTTCTTCCTGCAGCGGGTGATCGATTTCGTGCTGTCGCTGCCGACGATCCCGATCTGGCTGGCGATGGCCGCAGCCCTGCCGCAGGACTGGCCTGCGACGCTACAATATATGATGATCACGATCATCCTGTCGCTGACCGGCTGGGCGCAGCTCGCCCGCGTCGTGCGCGGCCGCTTCCTGTCCTTGCGCACCGAGGAATTTGTCGCCGCCGCCAGGCTCGACGGCGTTCGCGAAAGACGCATCATCTTTCGCCACATGCTGCCAAGCTTTGCCAGCCATATCATCGCGTCGATCACGCTTGCGGTGCCGGCAATGATTCTTGCCGAAACCTCTCTCTCCTTCCTGGGGCTCGGTCTGCAGCCGCCGACCATCTCCTGGGGCGTGCTTCTGCGCGAGGCCCAGAACATTCGCTCGATCGCCACCGCGCCATGGCTCTTCATGCCGGGCTGTGCCGTCGTGGTCGCCGTGATGGCGCTCAACCTTCTCGGCGACGGCCTGCGCGATGCGGCCGACCCCTACAACAAATGAGGCCGGCATGACCGATACCCCTCCTATTGCCGGCAGGCCGCTGCTCCAGGTGAAAAATCTGACGGTCGAGTTCCCTCTGCGCACCGGCGTCTTTCGCGCCGTCAGCGATCTGTGTTTCTCGATCGAGCCGGGCAAGACGCTCTGTGTCGTCGGCGAAAGCGGATCCGGCAAATCGGTGACGGCGCGTTCGATCCTGCAGATCGTCGATGCGCCTGGCCGCATATCCGGCGGATCGATCATATTGAACGATCAGAACGGCGGCTCGATCGATCTGACCAGCCTCAATCCGCGCGGGCGTCAGATCCGGGCGATCCGCGGCCGCGACATCGCCATGATCTTCCAGGAGCCGATGTCGTCGCTGTCGCCGATCCACACGGTCGGCAACCAGATCGTCGAGGCGCTTCGCCTTCACACCCGGATGAGCAAGGCAGAGGCGCGCGCTGAAGCCATATCGCTGCTCAGCCAGGTCGAAATTCCCTCGCCGGAAAAAGCGCTGGACCGATATGCCTTTCAATATTCCGGCGGCATGCGCCAGCGCGCGATGATTGCCATGGCGCTCGCCTGCAAACCGCAGCTGCTGATCGCCGACGAGCCGACCACGGCCCTCGACGTGACGACGCAGGCCGAGATTCTCGACCTGATCGCCCGGCTGCAAAAGGCCAAGGGCATGGCCGTTCTTTTCATCACGCATGACATGGGCGTCGTGGCGCAGATCGCCGATGATGTGCTCGTCATGCACAACGGCGTCGCCAAGGAATATGCGCCGGTCGAGCAGATCTTTCATGCACCGAAAGACGACTATACGCGCATGCTGATCGGCTCGGTGCTGAAGCTGGAAGCGAAGGCCGAAATCCGGCTGGCGCGCCCGCCGCTCGACACGACGGCGCCACCGATCCTCGAGCTCCGCAATGTATCGATGGATTTCGGCGAGGTGAAAGCGCTGGACGATGTGTCCATTTCGCTTCTGCCCGGCGAAACGCTGGGCATCGTCGGCGAGAGCGGATCCGGCAAGACGACGATGGGTCGCTCGATCATGCGGCTGATCGATCCGACTTCAGGCGAAATCCTCTATCGCCGTGCCGACGGCGACATCATCGATCTGGCAACGGCAAAAGGTCAGACGCTTGCCGCGGCACGGCGGGAATTGCGAATGGTGTTTCAAGATCCTTTCGGCTCTCTCAACCCGCGCATGACCGTCTCGCAAATCATCGGCGAGCCGCTGCTCGTCAATGGCGTCGCAAAGGGGCGGGCGCTGGAGGAGCGCGTTTGCCATCTGATGGAGCAGGTTGGCCTCGACCCGAGGGCGCGCGAACGCTACCCGCACGCCTTCTCCGGCGGCCAGCGCCAGCGCATCGGCATTGCCCGCGCCATCACCCTTAATCCGCGCGTCATCGTTGCCGATGAGGCTACCTCGGCGCTCGACGTCTCGGTGCGCTCGCAGGTGCTCGATCTATTGATGCGCCTGCAGGACGAACTCGGGCTCGCCTATATCTTCATCAGTCATGACATCGGCGTTATCCGCTACATGTGCGACCGTGTCGGCGTCATGTACAAAGGCCAGCTCGTCGAAATCGGCGACGCGGAGAAGGTCTGCCGCACGCCCGAGCACGCCTATACGCAGGCGCTCATATCAGCGATCCCGCGCCCTGATCCGCGTGATCGCGACCATTCCAGGCGTTTCCGCTACGTCGCGCCGGAGATTTTGAAGAATGGAAGTTTGCAGCGATGAAAATCACCGGAATCCGCACTTTTCTCATGCATGTCGGTCAGCCTGATCCCGCGAACTGGCCTTCCGACCAACGGTCCAGCAGTGGCGCCTCGAAACAGTTCGGCGGCACCAGAAACTGGCTCTTTCTGAAGATCGATACCGACGAGGGCATCACCGGCATCGGTGAATGCTCAGGGTGGCCGCGCGTCGTCGAGACAGCGATCCATGATCTCGCCCCACTCCTTATCGGCGAAGATCCGGCCCATACCGAACGGCTATGGCAGAAGATGCATATCGCCATGATGGGACATGGCATGCTCGGGACGGTCGGAGGTGGTGCGATGACCGGCATCGACATGGCGTTATGGGACATCAAAGGCAAGGCGCTCGGTGTGCCTGTCTGGATGCTGCTCGGCGGCAAGATGCGCGACCGGATTCCGATCTACTCGCATGCGAATACTCCCGAGCGCGCGCTTGCCATCAAGGAACGCGGCATAAAGGCGATCAAGTGCGGCGGTGTCGCCGATCCGGTCCGCAAGGTCGCCGCGCTGCGTGACGCCGTCGGCGACGACATGGATATTGCTATCGATCTGCACGGACCGCCATGGCTGACACCGGCGGATGCCTGCCGGCTGGTGCGGGCGCTCGAACCCTATGAATTGATGTGGGTGGAAGATCCGATCGCGCCGGAGAATATCGACGGCTACCGGCGCATCCGCGACGCAGCACATGTGCCGCTTGCCGCCGGCGAGCGCTCGGCGACCATCTTCGGCGAGCGTGAGCTTATCGAGAAGGAACTGGTCGACGTCATCCAGCCGGACACCGGCCGGGCCGGCGGTATCACCCAGATGAAGAAGATCGCGGCCATGGCCGAAGCCCATCATATCCAGATGGCGCCGCATTCGGGTTCGCTCGGACCGGTGGCGGAATATGCGGCTCTGCATCTGCTCGCCGCGATCCCCAACGCGCTCATCCTCGAGCGCCTCGACGACGACTGGGATGGCCGCCGCCAGACGATCGTGCCGCATCCGCAACAGGTCGACGGCTTGATCGCCGTTCCTGATGGCCCGGGACTTGGCTGCGATATCGACGAGGCCTTCGTGGCGCGCTTCCCCAGCAACGGCAATGTCTCGGTGCCGCAAAGTGCCGGTGCCTACAATACCGGAACCGACAACGAGCATCTCTACGTGCAGACGCGCCAGTCGCGCCGCACCTATTTCAATCGCTAGAAGGACAGAAGGATGAAGATCGACCGCATGCGGGTTTTCATGACCCGCGACAAGGACCGTCCGCGCGTGATCGTCGCGCTCGACACCGATGACGGGTTGACGGGTTGGGGCGAATGCTACAATCACGGCCCCGACAAGGCGCTGCCGCCGCTGCTCGATTATCTCTATGGATTTGTCTCCGGCCAGGACCCGACACGCGTGGAGTATCTTGTCAATCTGCTGATCCAGCAGAGCCGGTTTCCGCCGGGGGCGCTCGGTCTTGCCGCGATCTCCGCGCTCGATCACTGCCTGTGGGACCTTGCGGCCAAGGCGGTGAATGTCCCGGTCTACAAGCTACTCGGCGGCGAAGTGCGCGACCGCATCAAGGTCTATGCCGGGGTCTATACCGCGCCGGATGCGCCGGCGGCCCGCGACGAGTTCGATCGTCTGAAGGAGGGGTGGGGTTTCACCGCCTTCAAGCTCAGCCCCTGGCGTATCGACATGCACTCCAATCGCTGGGGCAATGTCGTCAAAGCCTCGGCGGATTATTTCCGCTCGCTTCGCGAAACGGTCGATGACGAATATGAGATCGCCTTCGATGCCCATGCCAAGATTTTCGAGCCGATCGCCGCTCGCCAGCTCGGCAATGCGCTGGCGCCCTACGACCCTCTGTTTTTCGAGGAGCCGCTGCGTCCTGAAAATATCGAGGCCTGGGGCGATCTGAAACAGGGGCTCAACTGCACACTTGCGACCGGCGAGTCGCTCTACAACAGAAACGAGTTCCTGCGGCTGCTGCAGGTCAAGGGCGCCGACCTCATCCAGCCTGACATCTGCGTCGTTGGCGGCATCAGCGAAATGCGCCGCATCGCCACGCTTGCCGAAGCCTTCTTCGTCGGTGTGGCCCCGCACAACCCGATGGGTCCGCTTGCGACGGCGGTCAACGTTCATTTTTCGGCGGCGGCACAGAATTTCCGCATCCTCGAATACCGGCTGCCGAAGGGACAGGCCTACGTCTATGGCGGCCTCGATATCGAGAAGCGGGAGGGGGAAACCCGTTACGTCGTCGATCCCTATCTGCCGAAGGACGGCTATCTGGAGCTGCGTCCCGACCGGCCTGGCTGGGGCGTCGAAATGGACGAGAAGGCGATGGAAGAGGAAGGCTACATTCATTGGCAGCGGCGCGTACCGAAGCGGCCCGACGGCTCCTACGCCTTCGCCTGAGGGCATTGCCCGCTTTAAAAACGGGAGCTGGCCGCCCGGATGGCCCGGCCAGCTCCCGCAGGGCGACGCTTCTAGAGCATGATGCCGAAAAGTGTGAGCGGTTTTCGGGTGACATCATGCTCTAACTCTTTAATTTAGAACAGGATTCAGATTTTAGGCCGACGGGCCTAAAATCATCCAGTTCTAGGCATCTTTCGGCAGCACTGAGCGAACCCTTGCGATGAAGACATGGAAGTCCTGCATGAACGTGCGAAGGAAATCCGCGGTTTTGTCGTTCGTGACCTCGCCGTCATCGGTGATCAGCCCCGGTGTGAACTGGATGTAGGCTTCCGGGGCATTCATCTGGGGAGAGTTGCAGAAACTGAGCACACTGCGCAAATTCTGCTGGGCGACCGCTGTGCCTATCGCGCCCGGCGACGTGCCGATCACCGCTGACGGCTTGCGTGTGAACGAGTTGGTGCCGTAGGGGCGGCTAGCCCAGTCGATGGCGTTTTTCAGCCCGCCAGGTATGGATCGATTGTATTCGGGCGTGACGAACAGCACGGCGTCGACGGCTGCGATTGCCGCCTTGAATGCCTTGCCAGCCGGAGGGTAGTCGGCGTCATAGTCGTAGCTGTAGAGTGGCAGGTCCTTGAAGGATATCTCCGACATTTCAAGTTCCGGCGGGGCGAACCGCACCAACGCCTTGGCGAGTTTGCGGTTGATCGAGCCCTTGGCAAGGCTGCCGATGAGATAGCCTACTTTATGCGTGGTCATGGCGTTCTCCAATATCTCGCATGATAAGGGACGTATCATACGCTAGGATCACAGAAGGGGTTCCTGTCCTTTGATCGCAAGTCACTAATCGCCGAGGAACGTGACCGTCTCGTCGAGCGGGGCGCGGCCTGTACGGGCGTAACTAACCGTGGGGTCCTCGTACCCGATCGACATGCCGCAGAAGAGGATGAGCCCGTCCGGGGGCGACAGGACCTCCGCGACCGTCTCGCGAACCTGCGACCACGCCATCTGCGGGCAACTGTGCAGACCTTCGGCGCGGAGCAGCAGCATGATGGTCTGCAGATACATGCCGACGTCGGCCCATTGGGGTAGGCCGAGGTCACGGTCGATGTAGCAGAATAGGGCGGCGGGCGCGCCGAAACAGTTCCAGTTGGCGATTGCTGCCCGCTGGCGCGCCTCCCAGTCCTCGCGCGCAATGCCGAGCGCGCTGTAGCGCTCCTTGCCGAAGGCGGACCGGCGCTCCCCATAGGGGGGCTTCAGCTCGTGCGGGTACATCTCGTACTGCCGCTTGTCCCAGGGGTCACCATGGGCCACGCGCTCGACGGCGGACGTCTTGAGCTCTGCCAGCGATGCGCCGGTCATCACATAGGTATTCCACGGCTGGATGTTCGATCCTGACGGCGACCAAGCTGCGGCGGACAGCACACGCTCAAGCACCTCCCTGTCCACAGGCTCGTCTTTGAACCCTCGCACCGACCGTCGACTTTTGACTGCCTCATATACGTCCATGATCGCCTCCATGGCGCTGGCCGTTCGTTACGTCCATAGTCATGGCCGCTTCCTCCTGACTGTTCCGTTCCTGATGTGATTCATTATCTCCATTCGCAATGGAGGCGTAATCACACCGTGGTCTAGGAGGCGTACATCAAACGTACATCAGGGATCGATGCGTTGCGGGGGGGCATGTGGGCGAAGCATCGCTGGACTCCCGCGCCACCGCATCCCGGCCTGGAAGGACGCCCCTGAAGGGCCTCAGCTTGGCGCTTGCGCTCAAGCCGCAGTTGTCTTTTTCGCCGACTTCGCCATTGCGCTGCTCTTCGTTGCCGCTGCGCCGATCCCGAGTTGCCTACAAGATCATGCTCCAATCATGAGCCGCAAGAGCAACGCTTCGTCATTTCGTCAGGTGCCTACGGCTTGGACGCGTTCCACTGGAGAGCGAGGATGCCATCCGAAGATGTCGGCGAGCGTATCGAGCATCGCCGTGGCTGCGGCGGATTGAAGTGAATAGTAGATCGTCTGGGCAGCCCTTCGGGTCTGCACGAGTTCCTGTTCTCGAAGAATTGCCAAATGCTGGGAAGTCGAAGATTGGCTCAATCCCACCTCGTCGGCCAGGACGCTCACGGACATTTCTCCTTCGGCCAACAGATGCAGAATGTGAAGCCGTTTGGCATTCCCCATGGCTGACAGGAAGTTTGCTTCGTTGTCGAAGGCGTTGGTTTCAGGGGAAGGCGCAACTGACGATTGATTGTTCAAGGCGAGATCTCCTTTAGGGAACCAAAGCCGGGCAACAGGTCATATCCCCGAGCTTTAATTTAGAGATAACGCATGGGTGCGGAGCCGAAACCCATTATCGGCGCTCTATCGTCTTTTTTGGCGCGAATCGGATACGGCGCGCATCAAATGGACAGCGGCGGCAGGCTCGTCTTCGAGCCCGGCATCCTTCGCCTATAAGCTAGCGCGCACCGACTTGGCGCATTTGCGCGGGCAGCGTTTCCCAGGCCCGGATCAATTCGCCGATGGAGGCGGCCTCCATCTTGTGCATGACATTGCTGCGATGCAGCTTCACCGTCACTTCACTGATGCCGAGATCAAAGGCGATCTGCTTGTTGAGGCGGCCGCGAGCCACTTCATGCAGAACTTCGCGCTCGCGCTGCGTCAGCGTCTCCAGGCGCTTGATGTTGCGCTCGGCGATCGCGGCTTCCGCCCGTCGCTCGGCATCCATCGCAATGCCGGCAGTCACGGCGTCGAGCAGCGTCTGGTCCCGCACCGGCTTGGTGAGAAAATCCACGGCGCCGGCCTTCATCGCCTGGACTGTCATCGGGATATCGCCATGTCCGGTCAGGAAGATGATCGGCTTGGAAATGCCGTTTTCGGCCAGATGACGCTGCAGATGGAGGCCGCTTGCGCCCGGCATGCGCACATCGAGGATCAGGCAGCCGGGGCTATCCAAAATATCGGCGTCAAGCAATTCACGGGTCGAAGCAAAACTGGTCGACTGGAAACCCGCCGACAGGATCAATTCCGACAGCGCCTCGCGAACCGATGCGTCGTCATCGACGATAATGACAAGCGGCTGGCTCTCATCATAACTGCACTGCAATGATAACGGCGCCGATCTCCGCAGCAACGGCTGGTCAACTCTCATGTCACCCTCCATCTGTCGATTTATGCAAAGCGTTGGCAATGGCCGCCAGCAGGGCCTGGGCGTCGAAGGGCTTGCGGAAAAATCCGCTCGCGCCTTGAGCGCGCCCCTGATCCGCTATCTCGTGGCGGCCCGTGATCATGAATACCGGCAGCTCCGGACGTGACTTCCTCACGAGGTCACGAAGTTCGAAGCCGTCGATGCCAGGCATTCCTATATCGGTGATAAGCAGGTCGAGGTCCGACAGCCCGTTGACGAGCAGTGAGCCCGCCGACGAGAAGCTGCGGGCCACATAGCCCGCGGATTCAAGAAGGTCGCCCATCGATTCAAGCAACCTTGGGTCGTCATCGACAATTGCCACGACGTGTCTTGTCTTGTTCATGTTCAATTCCCTCCCACTCGGCGCGAGTGGGTTATCGGTATTTCCAATCTCTCCGCGATCCGCACCAGATCGGCGAGTGATGCCGCGGCCATTTTCTGCATCACATTTCTTCTGTGGATTTGCAGCGTCACTTCGCTGATCCCCAATTCGGCTGCTGCCTGCTTGTTGAGAAGACCGCTGACGACAAGCGGCAGCACCTCGCGCTCTCGTGGCGTCAGGTCGAGATAGTGTCGTTTGAGCGTATCGAGTTCGGCGCGTTGCGATCTCTTTTCCCGATCCTCAGCGAGCGCCGCGTGGATTGCTGCCATCAGGTCCGCATCGCTGAAGGGTTTGGTCAGGAAATCCACCGCGCCGTGCTTGATCGCACGCACCGAGGAGGGAATGTCGCCGTGACCTGTGATGAAGACGATCGGCGGATGATCCCTGTCGGCGATCTGTTTCTGCAGATCGAGGCCGTTGATGTCAGGCAGCTCGATATCGAGGATGAGGCAGGAGGGCACATCCGGCTTGTCCGCTTTCACGTAGTCGCCGGCCGATTCGAAGGTGATGGCGCGCATGCCGTGCGAGTCCAGCAGTTCGCTGAGCGCTTCCCGAACACGTTCATCGTCATCGACGACGAAGACGATATGGTCATCACCCGTCATGACGCCGCCTTCGTTTCTATGGGCAAGGTGAATAGCAACGTCGCTCCATGCGGATTGTTCTTCTCGGCCCACAATCGTCCGCCATGCAGCTCGACGATCGAGCGGCAGATGGCCAGCCCCATGCCCATGCCGTTTTCCTTGGTCGTAAAGAACGGCTCAAACATCTTTTCGGGAAAGTCGATGCCCTGTCCGCGATCGCTGATCTCAGTCTGGAGGATATTCCCAATCTGGCGCACGCGGATTTCGACGACCCTGTCGCCTGTCGTGGCGTCCATTGCTTCGATGCCGTTGCGGATGAGATTGATCAGAACCTGCTGGATCTGGACGCGGTCGATTGCGATCGGCGGAAGGGTGGGGTCGACCTCCACCTCCATCCGAACGTGACGACGCCAGGCCTCGTCGGCCATGAGGTTGCGCGCTTCGTTGACGATACCGGAGAGCGTCGATGAGATCCTCCTGTCTACGGATTGTTTGAACAGGGCGCGGATCCGGCTGACGACATCCGCCGCCGAGTTGGCATCCCGGATGATGCGCTCGACCGTCCTCTGTGCCCGCTCCATATTCGGCGGCTCGGCCATGAGCCAGCGCTGGCAGGCATGTGAGTTCGCCACGACGGCCGCAAGCGGCTGGTTCACCTCGTGGGCGATGGAGGCTGAAAGCTCGGCGAGGCTCGCCACTTGGCTCGCCCGTGCAAGGCCCTCTCGCACTCGACGCAGATCTTCCTCCGCGTGAACCTCACCGTCGATATCAAGGCAGATGACATTCCACTGGACGATGACGCCTTCGGCATTGCGCATCGGTGCCGCACGCGTCTCGACCCAGCGATATTCACCATCATGGCGCCGCAGACGGTGCCTACGCGCATAGGGCTCGCCAGTGGACAATGAATGGGCATAGTTTTCTTTGACCCCTGCCACATCGTCGGGATGAACACCGGCATCGAGTGTGCCGTCCAGCCGGGTTTTGCCCGTTCCATCCAACTCATCGAGATTATAACCGAGGAAGTCGCGCAGTTGCTGGCTGCGATAGATCGGTTCTCCATCAGGTGCTGCGCAATCGATCATTGCCGGCAGCGTTTCAACGAGCTGCCAGAGCGATCGTTCTCTCTCCCGCAGTGCCTCTTCGACGCGCAGTTGATCGTCGATGTCATGCGACAGACCATACCATTGGACGATCCGGTCGCTCTCGTCCCGCAGCGGCTCGGCACTGCCTTTCACCCAGCGATAGACGCCATCGGCACGCCGCAGGCGATATTGGCTGGAGAAGCGCTCGCCGGTGGCGAAGGAATGGTTAAGCGCTTCTTCAAGGATCGCCGCATCGTCGGGATGGACTGCGGCCTCGATGAGTGCCGCCAGCCGGCTCATGCCCGGCCTGTCCATATCCGCCATCTCAAGACCGAGAAAATCGATCAGGCGCTTGTTGAAGAAGGTCGGAGCGCCTTCCGGATTGAGCCGCCAGAGCAGGCTGGGAACCATATCGACGAGTTGCGAAAGCTCCCGCTCCCGGTCGCGTAGCGCTTCCTGCGCGCGCATCTCATCGTCAATGTCGACTGAGATCACATACCATTGCATGATTGCGCCGCTTTGATCCCGCAGCGGTTCCGCGCGACCGTCGACCCAGCGATAGGCACCGTCGACGCGACGCATGCGATATTTTATCGAGAAAGGTTCGCCGCTGGCGAGGGAATGGTGGATCGTCTCCAGCACCATTGGGGCGTCGTCGGGATGGATGAGGGTACCAATGACCGCCGCCAACCGGCTCATGCCCGGCCTGTCCATATCCCCTACGTCGAGACCGAAGAAGTCGATCAGTCGCTTGTTGAAAAAGACCGGCTCGCCCTCCGGCGTCAGACGCCTGATCTGAACCGGGACCATGTCGACGAGCTGCGAGAGTTCGCGCTCCCGATTGCGCAACGCCTCCAGCGCGCGTACCTCTTCATCGATGTCGAGAGAAACGCCATACCATTCCGCGACCGTTCCGTCATCGTCGCGCCGGGGCTCCACCCGGCATTCCGCCCAACGGTAGACGTCATCCTTTTCGCGCCAGCGAAATCGCATCGCAGAGCCGTCGCCGGTCTCGAAACAGTTCCTGAGCGTACGCTGGACATCGGGAGCGTCTTCGGGATGAACCAGCTGCTGCAGAAGATCGTCGATACGCGGTTCACCGAGAGCGTCAAAATTGGCGATTACGGAGCGGAAATGATCCTGATATCGCTTATTGAAATAGAACGAGCCGCCGGTGGGCTCCACACTCCAGATGCGGACCGGCACGGCGTCTATGATCTGCTGGAGCTGTTGTTGGCTCCGCCGCACAACGTCCTCGGCATGGACCTGATCGTCGATGTCGTGACAAAGGCCGTACCACTGGACGATGCGCCCCGACTGATCCCGCATTGGTTCGGCACGGCTCGACATCCAGCGATAGAGGCCGTCGGCACGGCGCAGGCGATAGCGCATGGCAAAGCTGCCGCCGCTGACGAGACAATGACGAAGGGTGTCTCCGAACCCCGCCGCATCCTCGGGGTGGATGGTGGCCTCTAGAACCGCCTCCAGCCGGCTCATGCCGGGCTTGTCGAAATCCACCACATCGAGACCGAGGAAATCGACCATCCGTTTGTTGAAAAAGCTCGGCTCGCCTTCAGGCGTCAGGCGCCAGACGTGGCTCGGAACCATATCCACGAGGTGTGAGAGTTCCCGTTCCCGTTCGCGTAATGTCTCCACGCTTTGGCGCAAAGTGAGCACCGCCTGCTGATGCTGTCGGGATATGGCGGCGACAATCAGCGCCGAAAATGCCGAGATGGCCAGAAACAGCTGCAGCATGATCTGATTGTGTTTCTGGGATTCGGGATCGCCGGCAAATTGGCTGGCGCCTGTTATCGTGAACACCGCCGTGATCAGAGCAAGCAGAGCGAGCGATACGGCGGCGCCCTTGAACTCGAAGCGGACCGCGGCCCAAAGAAGAGGCGGCATGATGATATAGGCGAAGGGAAGGTAGCCGCTCAGTGAAAGAGCCGCCACACCGAGAAAGATCAGCGCCAGGACGCAGGCTTCCACCCATTGCGCGGCAGAGAACTGCGTCTTGCTGCGCCAGCTGTGAAAGAGGACCAACGCCAGCGGTGCGACGATGAGAATACCGGTTGCGTCTCCGATCCACCATAGCGGCCAGGCCGTCGCGAAGGATTGCGATTGGATCGCGAACCCGGCAAGCGTGGCACTTCCCACGGTCGCGCTCACGATCGGTGCAATTCCGGCAGCCAGGATGACGAATGTGAGAACTTCCCGCAGAGTTTCCAGCTGAACGGGATGCTTCAAGGTTCGATTCACCAGCCATGCCGCGACCATTGCTCCAAGAGCGTTGCCGACATAGATCAGGAAGGCCGCAGGCACCGGGCTGTAGAACCACAGGAAATTGCTGAACATCTCTGCCAGGCAGCCCGCCAGGATCCACCATGACCAGCTGCGCCTGGAAGCGAGGATGAGGGTCGCGACGAAGAGCCCGCCCGGAGGCCAGATGGAAATACCCGTTCCCGGCACGATTGCCAGCGACTGTGCGAAGCCGCAGGCGAGTACATAGGCGAGGAAGAAAAGCCCCAGGTGCAGGAGCCGGGGACGGTGCGACCAGACGCTCAGCATCAACTGCTCCTGCCGGACAGAGAGAACCGGGGGATCGTCAGCATTTCCTGCAGCAGTCATTCTCGATTTCGGGGCTGGCGAGCTCATGTTACGAACCGTAATCCCGCTGCACCACAACCGCAACTCATGGAAACCCATGCATTGCGCGGGAATGTAGCCGGAATTTTCGGGCAAACGACGGATCGGAAGAATGCTCGGTTTTCCCGATGGCGCATCCTAGGCTTCGGGCTGGTTCCGCTATGCCCTACGGCTAGGGCGCCAGACCTCAGGCACGATGGAAGGCGTCCGGCTTTCCGGTCATTGTTGATCCGCGTGAGGCATTGCAGACGAGATGCAACAGAGGATTCCGATATGAAATTCACCGTGGTGGGAGCAAGCGGTCTGATCGGAACGCGGCTCAGCGAGAAGCTGCGCTGGTCGGGCCACGACGTCGCGGCCGCATCTTTGTCGCTTGGCGTCGACACGGTTACCGGCAAGGGTCTGGACGTGGTTATGGCGGGAACCGAGGTCGTTGTGGACGTGACCAATGCCGCATCGTTCGGTGACAGTTCGGCGCTCGATTTCTTCAAGGCGTCGACGAAGAACTTGCTCGCAGCTGCGGCGCAAGCCGGCATCCGGCACTATCTCGCACTCTCCGTCGTTGGCACGCCGGGCCTCGTGGAGAGCGATTATTTTCGCGCGAAAATGGTGCAGGAAAATCTCATCCGGGCTGCAGGTCGACCCTATACGATCCTCCGCTCGACGCAATTTTACGAGTTCATAAACGGATTGATCGACATCGGTGCGGAAGGCAATATCTTTCGATTGCCGTCGGCCTTGATGAGGCCGGTCGCAGCCGGGGATGTCGCTGCGTTCCTGGCGAAACTGGCAGCTGGTGCTCCCTTGGGCGATGTCGTCGAAATCGGCGGCCCGGAGCAGTTCGGCATCGATGAAATCGCCCGGATCTATCTCGCCGCGAATGAAGACGAACGGCAGGTGATAACCGATCGATCCACGTCGTATTTCGGTGTCGAACTGACCGACGACGCCCTGATTCCTAGCGCCGGTGCGCGCATGGCGCGCCAGACGCTTTCCGACTGGCTCTACCAATCGATGGGGGAGTAGGCCGCGCGGCTTTTCTTCCGGCCGGTAGGAGACTTAAAATCGACCCGCCACAGAACGTTCATCTGGCTGCGATTAGAACCCTCAAAGGCTCACCGCAATCTTTAAATCGAGATGAACGAGGGGGGCAAGGCTTGCCTCCTGAAAGATTGGCGGCGGGTACAATAATGAGCGAGCATATTCCGTGTCGGTTGAGCAGCGTTTAACCCAGCCGCCTAGATCAGTGCTTCGGGGATGCCCCAAGGTTGACAAAAAGACATCCATTGCCGATCTCTATTTGGGTCAGAAGGTCGGCCCTTACCTCTTCGCCAACAACCGCTTTTATGTGCCGCCACTTTTGGCTCTTCGGATGTGCGGGCACCGGTACGCCTTCTCGTAAGAACAGCGTCACTTCAGGAGCTTCATCTGATTTGTAGATGCAAATTCTCAACGGCTCACATCCCTGTTAACAGCAAATATTGTGCACTGCAAAACGAGGGATGGCAAACATTCATTTGCCGGCTACGTCAACGTTGGCCGGTTTAGACCCGTGATCTGAGGCGCACCCTGCCGCCCGATGCTGAGGACGGCGTCCGTCGGAAGGTCGAGGGGCGCGACTCTGGAGGTTCGGGTGTTTTCACCCAAGTCGCCGGGGTTCATCACCTCGAAGCATTCAAGAAACCTGTATGAAGCTCAGGGTTGAACTCGTCGCACCCCGCTCCAAATCCCGTCGGCAGCAGTCGAAAAGGAGGGCAGGCGCACATGGGCAACGCACAGATCGATCGGGTCGGTCGAGTGAGACCAGGCTTGGGTTTCATTCTCGTCCTCGTTTCCCTACTGTCCAGCCCTCAATCCTTCGCCGCACCCGCCGATATCGGCGGCCTGACGGTGACCCTGCCCGATGCTGCTTCCGGCTGGAGGAAAGCCGGAAAGGGCAATCTCTTCATGCTCCAGAAGGAATTTCTGGAAACGGAGGACGACAAGCGCGGCAATGCTCTGATTCAGATCACCAAGCCGCTCGCGGCAGCGCGCAATTCCCTGCAGGCCGGCATGAAGACCTTCGTTGCGACGCTGCCCGACATGGCCAAGGAAGATATCCTGATCAAGCATTACGGGGTCTCGGTAAACGGCTATGACATCCGCGCGGAAGAACGCTGCTGCGTCCAACAGAAGAACGTCAGCATCAGCCAGATCGTCGTCGGCATCGCCGGCGACAAGCGGCAGGCCTTTCTGCAGCTCGTGCTGCTGAATGTCAGCGGTGACAGAAGCAGTGGCGCCGAGGCCGATTTCGCTGCCCTGGTCCGCTCGGTGAAGCTTGATCCTTCCGACAAGGATTTCGACCTCGTGCCGACGAGCGGCGATGGCGGGCTGGACGGCGTCTTCACCCATCTCGATACCGGAATCCGGCCGAATGTCTTCGGCGGCATGGATTTTTATTCGGACAGCACGATCACCATCTTCGACCCGAAGGGTCTGTTCAGCACAGAGCTCCCGAAGGGCGGCCGGAGCATCACCGAACATTGTAAGGAGACCCCGACCGATTGCGGCCTCTACAAGCTTGTCGGCGGCGGTTTCTTCTCCTCCGCCGGGTCGATCGAAACGCGCAGCGTCACCTCTGCCTACGGCACGATCGAGACAGAGACGAAGACATTCTCGAAAAAGGGCGAAGACCTGGTGATTGCCGAGGCAGACTATCGCGCCGTGCCGCCATTTGATGAGAGCACGACACTTGACGGCGAATGGGTATCCACCTTCGCCTCGAGCGGCATGACCGCGACCTCGTCGGGATCGGTGGCGTCCAGCCATACGCTGAGGCTTCATCGAAACGGTACTTTCGAACGCACAGGCTGGTCGGGCGCCTCGACGACGAACGAAGTCGGCGGATCGAAATCGGGCGTCACCACGTCAAGCAACCGGCCGGGCGCCAGCGGACGCTACAAACTTTCCGGCTATCGCCTCGATCTGACCGACGCCAGCGGCAAGACCGAGACCATGAGCATATTCGAACCGGACAAAGGTTCCGACGGGCTTCTGGTGATCAACGGCAACAACTACCTGAAGGACGACGGAAAATAGAGAGGCAGCGTCCAGGCTATTGATAAATTGGATTTATCCGGGGATTTCTTGAATTTCCGGCTGGCTTGAAAGTCACCCGTGTTGTCAACCATTGCGAACCATTGGCATGGCTCGCACCGCCTCAAATCTTCCCGACGTCGCCGGTCGTCTCGGCGGGCGGAAACGGGCGGTTTGGTTAAGCATTTGTAAATTGGTAACGAATCGAGGCATATAGTAACTGCGCAACTGAAGCGCTTTCGTTCAAAATTGCGCAGTTACTTGGGAAAAAGATC
>NZ_JBYGKN010000003.1:0-391209 GCF_057653695.1 Rhizobium sp. SRDI943
ATGAACGCGTTTAGCCCGCTACCGTCGTTTGAGTTTGACGACAAGATCCTGATGCAAGGTGCGGAAATCTCGCGCAAGCTCGATCAACTGCGTCTGGAAAACTTTCCCCCGAACGCGAAAAAGAACTTGCGCCAGTTTTCGCTCGCGGAGGTCGCGCACTATCTTGGCGTCACCCCGAGCAATTTGAAGCGCCTCTATCTCGACGGCAAGGGCCCGAAGCCGATCACAACGTCGGGAAATCGCAGATACTACACTGCCGAACAGATGTTGGAGCTGCGATTTTTTCTGGACAGGACGGGCAAGTCCGAAGCTAAGAAATATGTTCCTCACCGCAAGCCGGGCGATAAATTGCAGGTCATTGCAGTTGTGAACTTTAAGGGAGGCTCTGGCAAGACGACCACCACGGCTCACCTTGCCCAGCACTTGGCGCTAACCGGACACCGCGTGCTTGCCATCGATCTTGACCCACAGGCGTCGCTCTCGGCTCTGCACGGTTTCCAGCCGGAGCTCGATCGGAATCCCTCGCTCTACGATGCGATACGGTATGACGACGAGCGCAAGTCGATTGCCGACGTCATTCTGCCGACCAATTTCCCTGGCCTCGATATTGTCCCGGCGAATCTGGAATTGCAAGAGTATGAATACGACACGCCGCTTGCGATGCAGTCTGGCACGGATGGGAAGCGCTTCTTCACGCGTCTCGGCAAGTCGCTCGAGGAGGTTGACAGCCGCTACGACGTCGTGGTGGTCGATTGCCCTCCGCAACTGGGATATCTCACCTTAACCGCGCTCACTGCGGCGACCTCCGTCTTGATTACTGTCCATCCGCAAATGTTGGACCTGATGTCGATGTCGCAGTTCCTGCTCATGCTCGGCAATATCACCAAGACAATCAAAAAGGCTGGTGCCAATGTGCGCATGGACTGGCTCCGTTACCTGATCACCAGATTTGAGCCAACGGATGTACCGCAGGCGCAGATGCTGGGCTTCATGCAATCGATGTTTGCCGAGGAAATCCTCAAGAGCCCGATGGTGAAGACAACGGCAATCTCCGATGCCGGCTTGACGAAACGTACCCTCTACGAGCTCGATCGCTCAAATTTCACGCGAGAAACCTATGACCGCGCGATCGAATGCATGGATGCAGTCAATTTCGAGATCCAAGGATTGATCCATAGGGCTTGGGGGAGGCTCTAATGATGTTGACCGCCGTCAAAACAGCAAGATTCTGCAGTCGAAACAACCCGATAACATGGCTTCGAGGATAGCGATATGGCTCGGAAAAACCCATTCGCCAATGTGATGAGCGACACGCCGGCCGACAGCAACCGGGCAGTGCTTGATTACACCATCCGGGGCGCTTCTAAGTCGATCCTGAATTCCATCGATGAGATGGCGGCCCGTGCAGATAAGCTGCTGGAGGGCGAGACTGTCATCGAGCTGAACCCGGATCTGGTCGATATATCGTTCGTGCGCGATCGCATTGAGGAGGATGAACAGGAGTTCAACGAATTGCTTGCGGCAATTCGGGAGCGGGGGCAGGACAGCCCGATCCTGGTGCGGCCTCACCCCAAGGATTCCGAGCGCTATATGGTGGTATTCGGGCATCGACGTCTTCGAGTGGCAAGGGCGCTCGGAAGAAACGTCCGCGCAGTTGTCAAAGACCTGAAAGATAGCGATCATCTCGTTGCGCAGGGGCAAGAGAATTCGGCGCGCGCCAATCTGTCATTTTTTGAGAAGGCAATGTTCGCGAGTGAGATCGCGCGGCTTCAATTCGATGGTGACAACGCAATTGTTCTCTCGGCACTCTCGGTGGACAGGGCGACCCTATCGAAGATGTTGGCGGTGGCGAGCATGCCTCGCGAATTGCTGGCTGCGGTCGGAGCAGCCAAGGGCATTGGACGTGATCGCTGGTATGAGCTGAAGACCCTGCTGGAGCGGCCCTCGAATCTGGAGAGGGCACGTGCCTTCCTCGGAACCGAGGAATTCAACGCGAAGACAGGCGACGATCGGTTTAACGTCCTGCTGACGCATATCAAGGCATCAGGCAGGTCAACTCCATCGAAACAGGTTCGTGCGAGCAAATGGATTGCCGACGATAAGTCCGTTGCCGCCGACCTGCGGAGCGATGGACGAACTTTTACACTTGCTTTGAAGGCCAAGGATGCGGTCGGGTTTGGAGATTTCCTCTCCGAAAGTCTGACGGATCTCTACAAGGCTTATCGAGGCCGAAACGTTCAACAAGGAGAGTAGACCGCAAAAGAAAAAGGCCCCCAACGACGCGGTCGTGGAAGCCTTCCTCGTATTCCTAGCAGATCGAGAATCGCATTTCCACGAATCACAGTCAAGAGTCTTGGCGCCGCTTTTTGGTGAGCAGATTTCTTTTGCCTAAACTGAGGTGAAGGCAAATGGAGAGTGGATATGTGACGACGCCCTTTGGGCGGCGGCCGATGTCGCTTGGCATGCTGGCAAGCCAGCACCTGGCCGAGACCATCGAGCCGGGAATGAAACGCAGCAAATGGAAGCTGTTCAGGGCGATCTGCGAAGCACGGCCGGCGCTTGGCGTCACCGATCGGGCACTGACGGTGCTCGACGCGCTTCTGACCTTCTACCCTGACGACGAAATCTCCGAGGAAAAGGGACTGATCGTCTTCCCGTCGAATGCGCAGCTTTCGTTGCGCGCCCGCGGCATGACGCCAGCGACCCTCAGGCGGCATCTTGCTGTCCTGGTCGAGGCCGGCCTGATCCTGCGCAAGGATAGCCCGAATGGAAAGCGCTATGCGCGCCGCGACAGGGCAGGGGCGATCGGCGATGCCTTCGGCTTCAGCGTCGCACCGCTTCTGGCGCGTGCTGTCGAAATCGAAAGCCTGGCCGCTCAGGCGGTTGCCGATCGGGAGCTGTTACGGGTGACCAGGGAACGCCTGACGTTGTGCCGGCGGGACATTTCCAAGCTGATCACGGCGGCGCTCGAAGAAGGGGTTTCCGGTGATTGGGAAGGTATTTCGGCGATGTTTCGAGCGCTTCTTGCCCGAATTCCACGGGTGGCGACCGCCGAAGACCTGGCACCGCTGCTCGACGAGATGGCGATGCTGCGTGCAGAGATCGTCAACATGCTGGAAAGACGGATAAAAACACAAAAAATAGACGCCAATGAGTCTCAAATTGAGCATCACAAACAGAATTCAAATCCCGACTCCAATTATGAACTTGAACCACGCTTCGAAACGAAGCAGGGCGAAAAGGCAGCGGCCGATAACGACCCGAACGCCGGGCCGTCAGACGAACGAAGATTGAAACAGCAAAGGCCTTCCGGCCGGATGAGCAACAGGGCGGGGGGCGCGGCCGATCCGGGCGCCGGACCAAGCCTGAAATCCTTCCCGCTCGGCCTCGTCCTCCAGGCCTGCCCCAGTATTCTCGACTATGGGCCTGGCGGAAACATCGGCAATTGGCGAGACCTGATGTCGGCCGCCGTCGTCGTGCGCTCGATGCTCGGCGTCAGTCCCTCGGCCTATGAGGAAGCCTGCTCGGGCATGGGGCCGGAAAACGCCGCCACGGTGATCGCCTGCATCCTGGAGAGGGGAGGGCACATCAACTCGCCCGGCGGTTATCTCAGAGATCTGACCCGAAGGACCGAAAAGGGCGAGTTTGCAATCGGACCGATGCTGATGGCGCTCGCGCGGGCGAATGGTGGAGTGCCGCGCTATGCCAGCTGAGGGGGAGGCGGGTGCCTGTTTTGGCTGGAAATGCCTGCCCGCGTGAGATCCCCTGTGGCGGAGCGATTTCCTCCACTGTCGCGGCCAGTCTCGCGATCGAATAGGCTTTAGGGATGAAAGCGGTTGTTTTCTCTGTGAGCTCGTTATTATCGTTCAGTGGTGATTGGCCTCATCAGGCGGGTGGCATTCCCCGGCTCTCAGCGAAAGTCCATCAAGGGTCCGAAAGCCTTGGAATTCAATCGCTCCTTCGAGCGCCAGGGCAGGTTTTTCGGCAAATAATCACCCCGCCGATCGTCAATGATCGTCGTCGGATCTCGACGACACTGAAGAAAAGACAACGAGGTGGCGGAAGTAATCTGAGATATAGGTTCTGGTTAACGGGATGTTAACCATGGTTTCAATGCGTTACGCCTCATCTACGTTGTCTCAGATCATGTGGCGCGGGGTAAGTGGGGCAGATTCGATGGCGCTGCCGGTTTGGCAGGCAGAAGCGTCGAGCGCTGATGACCGTTGGTGGCTCCAGCGTTTAAGCCCGGGCAAGGATGGTGGCCGGGAGAGACGGGATGGGGTGATCTTCACTGCCGATCCCAAGCCGGTCACCGAGATAATGGTAGAAGGAAAGGCCGAGCTTTTGGCAGGTCTTCATCAGGCCGAGCATGACATCGCGCGCAACACGGCCATCCTGGCTCATTGTGCCACCGGAGATCTTCCGCTTCGTGACAAACGTCCGTAAGGCATTTTCGGAGGCATTGGTGTGGAGCGGGATGCCGGGATACTCGAGCACCTTTAGCAGCTCGTTCTTCCTGCGATGCAGTCGCTCGAGAAGCGTGTCGAGTGCTTCATAACCCGTACGTAGTGTGAAGATCCTATCGAACCGTCGTCGGAATGCGGGAGCGGACTGGGGGGAAGGGCACTGCTGGTAGGCTTTCAGCGCTTTATAGAAACGCCAGACGAGATCTCGGACCATCGTGACCAGCCGCTCCTCCTTTGCAGTGGTCGGCATCAGCTTTTGCAGAAGGCGCTCAGTATGGACCCAACACAGTGCATGATTGCCGACACGGAACTGTCCGGCATCGTCGGACACGATCACCGTATTTGCCATCAGGCCGTGATGGCGGATGGAGCCCCAAAGCCCTGCTTCGGCAAGGGTGCCGATCTCCTGGCGGTTGAGAATATCGACACCTTTGTCAGCCAGATGCGCCATGAACGGTACCTGGTTGCAGAAGTGTTGCGGCTCAAACGTCCGAAGCCCATGGACTACGGGCGGATTGCCGCGACGTTCTTTCAGATAATCGAATGCGGCGTCACCCAGCACATAATCCTGATAGCCGCCGCGCAGCAGGGACAGAAAGTTCAGGCGTGACTTCGATTTCGTGGTGCGAAAGACGGTAAAATCCGCACCGCCGATCTGTGTGGTGTAATAGTTATTATGGGAATGCCGCGCGCCGGTGTCGTCAACCGTCACATAAGGCGACGCCACGAGACCGGCATGCAGCAGTGCGGCATCCTCGGCGACGAAGCCCTCCAGCTGCCTGGTGAGAAGCCGCACGATCTGACGCTTGGAGATGGCGATCCCGACATCGTTCAGCAATGTCGTCAACCGCTGCGTCGTCACCTGTCCTTGTGCGTGCAGCATCAGGCAAAGCCGCCGGAGGTTGGCGCCATAGCCACCTATGATCCCGGCCGGCAAGGGAGCGAGAACCGTCTTTCCATCCGGTGTCACCCAGCATTCACGGCGGTAGTGCACGAGTTCCGCCTTGAGCACCAGGTCTCGGACGTAGACGCTTCTATATCCCTTGAAGCGCGAGCCGGACGGAGCATCGATGCGTAGGATCTCCTGCCGGCTGACCCGATCCACATCCAGCTTCGGACCCCGCGGCTTTTTCCTGCCGGCCACATGGTTTGCTGGAGAGGCCTCCGTTGCCCTCTCCATGCCGGAGGCGCGAAACGGCGGGCGCGGCGGCAGATTTTTCAGCCGGGCGATCTCGTCGCGCAACAGCTGGTTCTCGAGTTTCAGGCGGGTATTCTCCAGCCGAAGGGCGGCGTTTTCCTCCCGCAGCTGGATGTTGTCGGCCTCAAGCTTCGCAAGCCGGGCTTCTGCCTGCTGCGACCGTTCCAGAAGACCCGTCACCAATCCGCGCAACGCATTCAGTGAAAGCGTGTCGGCATGCTCGGGGGAGGGGAGCCGTTTCTTCATGGCAGAATCGAATCATGATTTGCCCCGGCTTGAGAATCCCCAGACTAGCAATCACTTCTCAAAGCGCGCGGTTATGCACACTTCTATGACCGCTCACCAAAACGCCGCCATGGATTTTGCCCCACGTACGTGGCGCGGTAGGCATAAGGGTGGCGGTCATCATTGTTACAGTTGGCGGGGACAGCTTTGACGGAATTGTGGGCGCAGCATCGGCGCCGCGCCGTACGGGACGCGCGGGTGCTGTTTGCCAACGCGGCACCCGCCCGATTTCCTCCTGTCCCATGAAAGGAACCGACCCTCGGTTCAGCAGGTAGAGGCGCTGTAGTCTGGTGGGAATGCGTCGGCCGGTCGGCGGGCTAGTCGAAGAGCTGCATGCGCTCAAGACCGAGGGAGAAGTGCTGCGATCCGAGAACGAAGTCTTGCGGGAGGGCAATGCGCAGCTGCGCCTGGCTATCGTTCCGGTAATGCTGGCCAATTCCCTATCGGTAAGCATGACTCATATTGGGTCCACTGCTGGAGAAGCGTAACGCATCCTCTACCCGAAGATGGAGGATCAACAATCCACGACACACAAGAATCGACGACCCTGAAAACTCGTCATTCTAATTCGGTGGTCACTCAACTCCGAACGAGCTTAGCTTCTTTAGAAGAGCCTCCGAAATCTCGAACTGGCGCGCCGCTCCGCGTCCCATCGAGTTCTTGACGATCGTCTCGCTTGACATTCCACTTCTCACCAGAAGATCCACCGTCTCCTTGACGCCGCTGCGCCTGCGATGCATTGGGCCCGGAGAATGCCGCAGTGGCGATGGCGTGCATTCCCGAGCGATCAAACTTCATAAAATCGGCCGGCGGATATCTGCGCGATCTTACGAAGCGCGCGGAACTCGGAGAGTTTTCGCTTGGGCCGATGCTCATGGCTCTGTCGAGGGAAAATGGCGAGGGGACGCGGATTGCGGGGGTAACGGAGGCCGAGACTATTTCTACTACAAGGGGCCACTTCAACGGTCGAAGCGTTCTGCTTGTCAAAATACAGGGCTCGCGGGCATCGCTCGTTCTACATAGCCGCTGATTTCTCCTGCGAAATGCAGGAGGATACGCAACTGGATATGTGGATAGACGGCGGGAGCCGGATGAAGATGAAATTTCAAACATTATCAGCTGGTAGTTTCTTGAGAAACGAGGCGCTTCCGATGACGAAATACCAAACATCCGCTGTTCAGACCCTTTTGGGGGACATGATTTACTCATCCCCAGGTGTTCATCGAAGCTTCTCGGGCGATGTTTTTAGATGTGGAGGGGCGGCTGGTTCATCCAGGGGAATTTGGCGTTTGCCGTGAGGCCGTAGCCAAGCAGTTCATTCGCGCGTTTGTCCCTGGCAAACGGTCCGGACGATTTACAATCGCCGCTCTTATTCTGGCCCCAAGCGGGCTATCCACGCTGAACCGCCAGAAAAAGAGCAACGATCAAGATCACGAAGAGCCCGGCCGCCGCCGCCGCTATCCCCACAAGAGCAAACCATGTCCGTATATCGAGAAAGCTTGGTCGCCGACCGTCAGCCGCCTTTGTGCCGAGAAATGCCAAAGCTCCGAGGACAACCGGCGTGCCCCCTCCAATGACCATCGCTACTGCACCTTCCGGGGCAGTGGTTCGCCAGATCATCCCGAATACGCAAATGCCGGCAATCGTTCCAACGATGAGGGAGCCAAGAATGAGAAGAATGCGCATTGTGTGTCTTTCGCCAATGAAGGCGCTATTATTCACCGGGCAATTTTACATTCATATCGTAGGAGCAGCCAATGAGTGTTTGCCTTAGTGACTGCTAACGGTCGAAATATTCCGAGTTATACGCGTGGTGACGGTCCAGCCGAATGATTCCGACAAGTAGCCTTCTGACGCAGGGCTCAATAATGCAATCGTGGAATCGATATCATTATCAAAAGGAAAGCAATTGCGGCTGCGATTGTCACCGCAGCACTACAAAGAATAGAGCCCGCAATAACGCTCGGGCTGTAATATCCCGGCATGAAAACCAACGCCACAATGAGCGCGCACGCTGTTGGGGCGAGAAAAATCCAAGGCTTGTATTGAAAATTCCCAATCCCCTCCAAAAGAACAAAAACGGAAGGGGCAAAAACTTGTGTCATGAAAGTCAGCGGGATAACCAGCAGCCATATGATCAGCGCGAGGAAGACTCCGTCTCTAAATGTCTTTTTGCGGGGTATGAGTGAATCGCGCATATTGTTTTAGGTTTAGCCTTGGTTTCCTCGAGCCGCGCGTGTCCTTTAAAAGGACCATTCGCGGTGTAGGGGTTTGCTGGAGACGCGTCAAATACTCACCCGCTTGGTCCCGCATAACCGATAAGCAGGAACGGTATGAGGAGAGCCAATTGAATAGCACGTTTGGTCGATCTTAGAGGAGCTAGCCAGGCCGCACGATCACCACTTTGTCGCTCTGGGGAGGTCTCATACCAATCTGCATTGATCAGAACCGATGCACCCCGTCGCGCATTCCGATTGAGATGATCTTCCAGGGTTGGTCGATGAGCTTCTTTCAGGCCTTCAGCGGTGACCGACGATGTCGTCATAGGACGTGAAGACCCGGTTTGATAGCCAGTTGTCGCGCATGAACTGCCAGACATTTGCGACGACGATCATCTCACCGTTTGCGATCGCTGCGTTTGGAGCACTTTTGGAGAGCTTCGTGGTTTCCGAGCTTCTGAAACTCGCGTCCTGGTCGGAGCGGCTGCCTAACCTTCTAGCACTACCGGACCAAGGATCAGGACGAGCTGGACGGGGTAATCGAGGACCGCCGCGGGCGGATCGTCGGAATTGAAGAGAAAGCATCAGTCACGGTCAAATCGGACGGCTTCAAAGGGTTGAGGCAACTACAGGAAGCTGGTGGGGAGCGCTTTATCCGTGGCCTGGTGCTTCACGATCATGATCGCGTGACCCCGTTCGGAGAGAAGTTGCACGCCGCCGTCCGGACCCTGATCGCGCAGCAAAGCTCGCGAAGCAGCCCTAGGGGATCGCCGAAACCAGCAGGAACACGGCAAATATCACTAGATGGATCGCCCCTTGTAGCACCGTCGTGCGGCCGGTCCCCAGGGTCAGGGTGCTCACGAACAAGGTAAGCACCAGCAGCGTCGTGTTCGCGGCCGAGATGCCTAGGGCCAGTTGCTGGTCAAGAACAAGCGAGACTACCGCGACAGAGGGTATGGTCAACCCTATACTCGCGATGGCCGATCCGAGAGCTAGGTTGATGCTATTCTGAAGCTGGTTCTTGAGGGCGGATTTCGCTGCGGCAATCCCTTCCGGCAAAAGCACGATCGCGGCGATGACCACGCCGACAAAGGTGTGCGGCAGTCCGGCAAGATCGATGGCCGCATCGAGGGAGGGCGACAAGGTCTTCGCCAGAAGAACGACGGCGACTAGCGAAACCAGCAACAGACCCAGGCATGCCAGGGCTTCCCGGTCTGAAGGCTTCGGGTGGTAGACCTCCGTCATGTCCTCACCGATCACATCTTCAGCGGGGCCATCCAAGAAGTAGGCGCGATGCTTGACCGTTTGCACGAAGACGAAGACGCCCCAAAGCATCAGAGAAACGATGCCGATGAACATCGCCTGGAGTGGAGAATAAGACGGGCCGAGAACTGTCAGCGTGTGATTTGGCAGGATCAACGCCAAGGCGGCGAGGGTGCCGAGCACCGCCAGAGCGGAGGACGCACCCTTAAGCTGGAACGACTGCTCGAAGTGCCGGCTTCCTCCCATGATCAGACAAAGCCCGACGACGCCATTGAGCACGATCATCACGGCGGCGAACACGGTATCCCGCGCGACGGAGCCGCTGCCTTCAGCCCCGGACACCATAATCGAGACGATCAATGCGACTTCGATGACCGTGACAGCGATTGCCAACAGGATCGAACCAAATGGCTCGCCGAGCTTAAGCGCGAGGACTTCCGCGTGGTGAACTGCGCTAAAGACGGTGGCGGCAAGCATGATACCGGCAAGAACAAGGACCACCGGACCGTCGGAGGGAACGAAGTGGAGAAACTTCACAGCGAGAAGCAGGGATGCCAAGAGCGGGGAGAGCCACGTCCACGTCGGGATTGCCGGGTGATGTGTCTCGCTTGCGACGCCGGCTTTCAGTACGTTCATGTGTGTTCCTGACTGGCGATTGAACGCGTGGCAGAAAGCCGGCGTGTCGGAAAATCAATGGCGCTCGAAATCATGTCATAAGCAAGCCTGGATCCTGAAATCGTGTTACCGTGCATGAAGCGATCCGTCCGAACCTTGCCCATACTCGTGACCGTGGAGACTGAGTTTGGGTTCGATGGGCGTCGGGATATAGTGTTCGCATGGCCTGTTTGGAGCGGCTCTTGTCAATGTATAGCCGCAGCAAGCCAGGTCACGACCTCGAGCAGGACTCGCGAGACACGATCCGGGTTTCGACAGCCGTCGTTGGAACTCTCTCGCAGATTACCTATACACTATTATCAACTGGGAGGTTGGCCGCCCGCGAACCATCGGCGCCGAGGGCTAATGGGGACTGCGGAAAGCGAGTTTGAAAAGGGTGCTCCGGATCAGGGGCAGACACCCTTTTCGTGCTGAGTTTTGCAGTCTCAGCGGAACGGAAATTAGCAGAGAGATTGCTGTCTACCATCGGACCGAAGTCCGACTCACCCGCAATAATTCGTCGATGGCAGTGCCGAGGGGACATCATCGATCAAAGCGCCCCTCGATCCGAGGTGATTGCGGACGAGCAGCTCGCCAGGGCGGGCTCTCGGTTGGCGGACGCGTGGAACAAGGCCTTTACATCGTATCCTTGAGGCGAGATTTGACCTTCGATCTCGGCCTCAGCCAGACGGAACTGGCGAGCCTGCAGCGCCTCTTTTTTAATGCTAAACCGTATAGCCCCGATACTGCTCGACGCGGAGCTCAAGCGGCTCGACGCCTCGCCGCCGGAGATTGCGACGATTGCGGCGCGATTTGATGGCGGGGGCTTGAGGATGGGCTCGTCAATCAGGTATTCAACGCACCGAAGCTCGTCATACGAGACGAATGCACTTGGCATTGGTCGAGAGCGTTCAGTTCATAATCGGACCCTGAGGAGTTCTCGCCGTGGCCATGTTTGAAAAGCGGATGACTGCGGCAGGTGGGCCCGATTCTGGCGACGTCGACTCTGGGTATGCCTGGTGGCGGCTGGTACTCACGTTGATCCTCGGCACCGTTGCCTGCGTCGGCAATTGGTCCGTCGTGGTGCTTCTTCCAACCCTGCAAGTCGAGTTCGACACGGTGCGTGGCGGTGCCTCGCTTCCCTATACCTGCACCATGCTTGGCTTTGCCTTTGGCGGGGTTGTAATGGGGCGTCTGGCCGATCGGGTCGGCATCGTCGTGCCAGTACTGATCGGCGCGTTCCTGCTTTGCGTTGGCTACATCCTGGCTGCTCTTACCACCAATATTTGGCAGTTCGCAGCCTTCTCGCTGGTAATCGGCCTTGGATCAGCTGCCGGCTTCGCGCCGCTGATATCCGACCTCTCTCTTTGGTTTAGCAGGCACCGGGCGCTCGCAGTCGCCTTTGCGGCCTCGGGCAGCTATCTTTCCGGGGCGGTTTGGCCGATGGCTATCGAGCATTTCCAGACGACCCAGGGCTGGCGCGCAACCCATGTCGGAATCGGCATTTTCATCCCACTGGTGATGGTGCCCATCGGTCTGCTGTTGAAGCGGCGTCTACAGACCGTAACCTATGTCCAGGCCGAGGCGGTAACCGAAGCAGCACGCAACGAACTGGGCCTAAGCCCGAACGCGTTGCAGGTCGTCCTTGTCGTCGCGGGCTTTGCGTGCTGCATGGCAATGTCAATGCCGCAGGTCCATATCGTCGCATATTGCGGGGATCTCGGCTACGGTGTGGCGGTGGGCACGCAGATCATCGCCTTGATGCTTGGACTGGGTGTCGTCAGCCGATTGGCGTCCGGGGCGGTCGCCGATCGGATCGGTGCCGGGCCGATGTTGATCCTCGGTTCCTCGATGCAGGCGGCAGCGCTGCTGCTATATCTGTATTTCAACAGCAAGTCGTCGCTCTATGTGATCTCCGGCCTGTTCGGGCTATTTCAGGGTGGCATAGTTCCGATGTATGCCGTGATCATTCGGAAATATCTGCCGCCACGTGAGGCGGGTATCCGCATCAGCCTGGTGTTGATGGCGACTGTTCTTGGCATGGCTTGTGGGGGCTTGGCCGCTGGTTATATTTTCGACGCCACCGGCTCTTACCGCCTGGCTTTCCTGCATGGCTTCCTTTGGAACTGCGTCAACCTTGCTTTGGTGAGCTGGTTGATCCTGTGGCCCAGGCTGCGGCGGAGGCAGCAGGCGTTGGCGACGTGAACAGGGGCGCTTTCTCGCCCTGAGACAAGCTCTCGATTTACTGCCCAACGCGCTAACCAAAGTTTCTCGATTCCACACTTTAAAACCCCACCCCCCTGATTTGTGGACACCGGACCCGCCCCGTAATCAAAGGGATGGTCAGATCACTAAGAGACACCTACTACCAAGGCCAGCATCATTCCCGCTCCGAAGAGCGGCGCGAGATCGAATTGGGCATTGGCACTTACGGCGGTCTTCATCAGTCGGTGGGCGCTTGGCATCTATGACGGGATGGTGGCACCAATGCTGAAAGTGGGTTGGTTGACGGTACCACGAAATGGCCCCGACCGGCGACAATAGCTCGCGGCACTCCGATGACGGTCTCTTAGAGCAAGGGACTGGCAGTCCCGCGACGCTCGCAACCGTTCAGCTCCTCGGCGATTTCATCTGCGTCCCGCTTTGGAAGTTGCACCAGATCCTTGCCGTTCGTGGCGGCCGGAAGTCCTGTCAAGGTGTCCATGACTGTCCACGAGCCGCCATCGGGCTCGACCCGATAGCGGTCGCCACTCGTGACGCCACTGTGACGTGAATGGTGGTTAGAGCACATGGGATGAGAACAGGGCTATGACCACCAGCACGGTCATGCAGATGACAATAGACCAGAGGATCGCCTTGACGCGCGGGTTGGTGCGGATGCGCGTTGCAATGTCGGGCGTAGGCGGTAGCGGGCGTCCATGGGCAGAGCCGAGATATCGAGCCATCGCAATCTCCTTGTGTGCCGGGTGAACGCCGCCCACCTCCGCTTGTTCCCCGGCGGAGCTGAGCGACATGCAATTCATGTTAGAAAATACTTAACTACATTTGCAAGACTTCATTCCGCGCTGTTTATCCTCTGATCACGGCGAAATCGGTCGGGATGCGGCGCGTGCGTATAGCAGACGGTCCTTGTTGGGCATACGCCCAGTGACTGAAGGCCGCTGCCGTACCCCGGATCGAAGTTGTGAAGAAGGTCAACCACGACGATGCCGGTCATGAGGTCGATATTCTACGACACGCCATCATGGCAGGGCGCCAATCTCGTCACCGCTCTCCAACCTCATCGTCCGCGATTTTGCGAAGAAGATACAGCAGCGCAATTCTCTCCGCCGGATTGAGGGGAGAGACGGTTTTCTCGCTGATGAGATATGCGCGAGGATACATGTCCTGAAGCAGCGCCTCACCCTTCGGCAGGAGAGAAATGACGACCTTGCGGGCGTCGGCTTTGTCTTTGGACAGGTCGATCAATCCACGTGCTTTCAGACGCTCGACAATCCCGCGGATGGTCGCCTGATCGACCGACGTGGCCTTCACCAATTCGACCTGAGAGCTCGGTCCGAGATCGTGTAGCGCGCAGAGCGTGACGAACTGGACGGATGTTAGGTCTGGGTCACTGGCGTTGGCCTGGAAGATCGAGAGATGCCGCTGATAGGCTTTTCGCAGCAAGTGACCCACCTGCTCGGTAACATCATAGGCGGTTTCAGACACCGCGGCTTCACGTGGGCGTTCGATGTCTTTGACAGTCATGTTAGCGGGTCCATCGGTTGCGGCGTCTAGTGCGTCCATGCAGGAAACACCACAGCATGTTTCACCGGTCAAGGCATACGAGGCTCGGGCTGCTTGGCGTGTTTTCACGCCAAGCAGGTTGGTTTCGATTACGATTTGACGCTGTGCTTCATTTCCTTGACGGCGATATCGCCTTTCAGGACCATCGGCTCATCGTCGAGGAAGAGCGAGCAATTGCGCATCGGGATATCGAGATGGCAGGCAGTGTCGTTCGGGCCGCCCAGTTCATTGTTCGGGCCGGTCGAGAACATGACATTGCCGTAGAACGAGCGGGCCTCCATGCCCATGCCGCCCGGAAATTCGCCGGGCACCATGCGATGCCACTTGGCGTTTTGATTAAGACCCCAGCCGACATGGCTCATGCCCATGCCACGCGGATCGTTGAAACCGTCCATGTAGGATTTGACCAGCTCGGCGTCGAGGCCACCGCGAATGTCGGTGATCCAACCGTTTTCAATGGTGTAGTAGATCGGATCGCGCACGTAGATGTTCTGCGGCAGCAGAATATCGCCCGGAGCAACGACGATCGTACCGTCGACGCCGTCATCGTCACCACCGGTGAAGACAAAGCCGGATGGCCAATGATCCCAGCGGCCCGGTTCGTCCGTGCACGCATATTCCGTGACGGCCGGATAGGTGTTGAGCTTGTAGGTGACATCCGTGCCATGGTCCGAGGTGATCCGCATCACCTTCGCCTTGGACAGCAGGTCTCCTGCAAATTCGACCCGCTCGCGCAGTTCCTTTGTCGGCAACATGCGGGCAAGAATTTCCGGCGGTTCGACGGCGGTCAGGATGCGCGTTCCGGCCGCCTGGATCGCCATCTGTTCCGGGCTGAAGAGCAGGAAGATGCAATCGATCAGCATGTCGGCGGCCTTCAGGGCCTCGACCGCGTCAGGCATGGCCGCTAGGCCTGTCTGGCCGACGGCCCATGCACCCGCCGGTGGCACCGGCGGTAAACGCATGTGATACATCTTGGCCCCAAGACGCATGCCCGCCGCCATGAAGGCGTCGGCATAATCGAGGCGCTCGTTGCCCTGGGTCAGGACGATGAGTTTTTCGCCCTCGTGGACGCCCGACATCTTCAACTGATGCAGGCAGATTTCGGTGAAGCTGAATTGATCCATGCTCGTTCCCCTATCTTACGTGAAGGCTTGGCTGTTTTTGCAAAGTTGCGGACGGTCGGACTTGATCTTGGCGATTTCGGCGATGGCATCCTCCCTCGAAACGACATCGCCATACTTGCTGTCGATATCGAAGAGGTTGGCATTGTGCGGATCGGGGTGCCGGTCGCCGACGCAATCGCGCACGACGATCGTCCGAAAGCCGTGCTGGACGGCATCCACCGCACTTGCGCGAATGCAGCCGCTTGTCGAGCATCCAGCAAGAACGACGGTATCGATACCCTGCGTGTGAAGCAGAGAGGCGAGACTTGTGCCGAAAAAGGCGCTGGCATATTGCTTGACGATGACCAGCTCGCCCTTTTCCGGCTCGACGCCGTCGCAGAATTCGGCCAGCACGTTGCCCTCGACCATCGCCATCATGACCGGAGCCTTTTTCACCCACATGCCGCCATCGGCGCAGTTCTCGGCGAGATAGAGAATGCGGGTGTGGATGACAGGAATGCCTGCGGCGCGCGCCGCAGCCAGAAGTGCTGGTGTTTGTGCGACGGCATCGACAACACCCGGCGCATAGAGCGGCGCGCCTTCCACCGTATAGGCTTTCAGGAAGTCGATCACCAGAAGGGCCGGCCGCTGGCCGAAACCGATGCGGTTGCCCCAAACGCCCTGATAGTTGGTTTCAGCACTCTGCATGGGGCACTCCTTGTTTTCCTCCGCCGCAATGCGGCCGGAAACGACAAATTCAGGTTCAATAAGCGCCGGACAGAAGGGCACCGGCACCCGGCACGACGGCTTCCAGTCCTAGTGATTTCAGCATGCAATAGGTGGTCGCCACGGCAGCGGTGAGCACCGGTTTGCCGGTCATGGCCTCGACCTTGGCGATGACGGGCAGCGACGGCATCTGCACGCAGGCCGAAAGCACGATGACATCGACATCGGAAAGATCGAGCGTCTGGACGATGGCCGGCAGGTTTTCCGGATCGTGGCGGGCAACATCCAGATTGTCGGGAATTTCAAGCGCCCGCCAATCCATCACTTCGAAGCCTTCCTCGCGAATATAGTTCACGACGAGTTCGGTCAGCGGCTTCATATAGGGCGCGACGACGGCGATCTTCTTCGCCTTCATCACCTTCAGGCCCTCGATCAGCGCGCCGGCGCTGGTGACGACCGGGATGTTCGTGTCGTTTTCCTGCGTGCGGCCGGTCAGGCGCTTTTCCGACTGGCGATGGTAGCCGAGGCCCATCGCCATGATGGCGACGAGGCAGGCATATCCCAGCACGTCGACGCGGGCATCGGACAGTTCGATGGCGCACCGATCGGATTCGGCGTCCATGGCGGCCAGTTCTTCCTTGACCACCTTCTTCATGCGCATGCGGCTGGAGTGGAAGGTGAAGCGCTCCGGGCGGATCAGTTGGCGAGCCATCAGCATCGCCGGAATTTCCGTCTCCATCGTTGTGTTGGAACTCGGCACGATCTGGCCGATACGATAGGGTTTCTGCACGGACGGCTCCTTTGATGAGTGAGCGGGCGCACATTGGGCGCTCTCGCTGCCGCAATAAAAATGGCGGGCCAAAGACCCGCCATTGGCGTTTATCGGGAGAGGAAATCTCCAAGCGCCTCGAAGAAGCCGTCGAGATCGTCCCAAGGGATCATGTGGCCGGCATTCGGGACGCGGCTGATCTCGATAGCGGGATTGAGCCCACGGATTTCCGCTACATCTTCCGGCGCAATCACGCCACCACGTCCCGCGACCATCAGCATCGACGGCTGCTTCAGTGTGGCGAAATCCGGGAAGATGTCGTCCTTGCGGAAGTCCTCGAAGGCGGTGACGATGGCAGGCTCGAAGCAGGTGTGCAGCCATTCGGCACGCAACTGCAGCTGGCTTTCCGTCCATGTCGGGCAAAACGCCTTCATGCCCTCGGCATCGATGCCTGCCAGCGCGAGGCGAATGCTATCGACATACCAGGGCAGCTTGCTCGGATAAGGCCGGCGGCCCGGCCCGGAGACGGGGGGATCGATAAGGGCGAGGCGGGAGAACTCGCCGCCGGTATTTGCCGCCCGCATGGCGATGCGCGCACCCATCGAATGGCCAAGCAGCGCAGGAGCGCCAACACCGAGCGCCTGGGCAAGGCCGATGACGTCGGCGGCCATGGCATCGAGACCGTAGTCGAGATCCGGACCGGTCGAGGACAGGCCGCGTCCCCGGACATCGAGAACGTAGACGTCATGGCGTTCGGCAAGGCGTTCGGCAACGAAGCCCCAGGTGATCGCCGGGCTGGTGATGCCGGGAATGAGGATGACCGGCCGACCCTTGCCGCCATAGCGGAGGTAATGCTGGCGAATGCCGTTGGCTAAGACATTCGCGCCGTAGAGAAGGGCCGCGCTCATGCGACGCTCTTGTCGAGGATAGGCTCGGCATAGACGTCGTAGCCGTAGACCCATGAAGGATCTTCCTGCGTCTGCAGGAACGTATTGGCGTTGGACACGGTCTGAACCTGCGTCGCGCGATCGCGTCGGCTGGCCTCATAGAGGCGGAAGGCGGTCGCGTAATCCTGCGATCCGGTTTCCTCCAGGCATCGCGCCAGCATGGCCGCATCCTCGATCGCCATGGCGGCACCCTGAGCCATATGCGGCTTCATCGGGTGGCAGGCATCGCCGAGCAGGACCATGCGGCCCTGGCTCCAGAGCGGTAGCGGGTTACGGTTGAACAGCGGCCACTTGGTGACGTCGTCGGTGGCTTCGATCAGCGCCTGGATGACCGGATGGTATCCGGCAAAGGCTTCCGACATTTCTTCGCGGCTGCTCTGCACGAAAGCGCCGTCGAATTCCCAGGCGGGGTGCGGGACGCCGGTCACGTAGTAATATTCGTCGCGGCGGCTGGTGGTGTAATAGACCATCATGTGGCGATCCGGCCCCCACCACTTGACGCAATCCTCGAAGGTCAGGTCGAACTTCTTCAGCTTTTCCGCCGAGATCATCGCGCGATGACCGACCCAGCCGCTATAGTGCGGCTTTTCGGCGCCCAGCAATGTCTCGCGGACGCGCGAATTGATGCCGTCGGCACCGATCACGATCGTGGCGCGCGCCGAGGTGCCGTCCTGGAATTCGAGGTAGACATCCGAGCCATTGTCTTCGAGGCGGGTCAATCGCTTGTTGAACTGGACGGTGCCGGGAGTCATGGTGTCCATCTGCAAGGCAGAGAGATCGCCGCGATGGACGGTACAATAGGTCGCGCCATAACCTTCGAGCGGGATGCGGGAGAGATAGTCTCCCGTCAGGCCATCCCGGCTGAACCAATAGGCCGGCGTGCTGCTGATATCGATCAGCTTCTGGTCCATGCCGATGCGCTGGAAGATCTTCAGGACATTCGGTCCCATGTGGATGCCGGCGCCGAGGCGGGAAAAACTCGGGGCCTGTTCAAAGATCTGGACGTTGAAGCCGGCATGCTGGAGCAGCGCGCCTGCAGCCGCGCCGCCGAGGCCGGCACCGATGATCGCGATCTTTTCATTTCCGGTGGACATGGCGACCCCTTTTTTTCCGTTTTTCAACGTATCGCTCTGGCGATAGGCGAATTGGCTTACTTATAGCGTATACGCTTTAAAATGCAACAGCGAGCAAGCATTCCGTGGCGGCTGGTTTCATTGGATACCCAAGCGTAACGCGTTTTTCGACGTTTGCAACAACGAAATTCGACTTGCCAGTGCTCCATATGAAGCGTATACGCTATTTATATAAAAATGAGGGGCAGTAGATGCGTGATGTCGGTGACAGTCGCATCGTTATGATGCGCACGCGCCGCCAAGGCGCCCGCCGTATAGCGATCCGTCCAGTAGCAAAGGGCCTGGCTATTTGCGCGATGCTGGAGGAGCTCCCATGAAGCCTTCCGTTTCCGTTTCACTGAATGTCAACGGCGCTCTTTGGCGCGTTAGCGCGAAACCGGAAACACCGCTTCTCTACATCTTGCGTAACGACTTGTGCCTGAATGGACCGAAATATGGCTGTGGCCTGGGCGAATGCGGCGCCTGCGCGGTTCTGGTTGACGGCCGTCCGGTGCGCTCTTGTACTGTGCCGCTTGGCGCGATCGGCAAACGACGCGTGATCACGCTGGAGGGGCTGGCGGTGGATGGGCTTCTGCACCCGGTACAGCAGGCTTTCATCGAAGAGGCGGCGGCGCAATGCGGTTATTGCCTTAACGGCATGATCATCGCCACGGTTGGACTGCTTCAGCGAAATACGGATCCCGACGAGAGCGATATTCGCGATGCTCTGCGGCACCATCTCTGCCGGTGCGGAACGCATGTTGAGATACTGGCCGCTGTGCGGCGCGCCGTAACCCTTACCAAAGCCGGCCGGCCAGTCGACCCGATGACCGACGACATGACGGAGGTTTCGCGATGAACCACCGCGAAGCACCCAAGTCCGCCTACATGGCAGCCGCGAGCACGCTTCTCATTGTCAATGACGCGTCGATGGGCGACGCCGCCGAGCTTTATATCGCTGTCGGAGCCGATAGCCGGGTGACAGCGTTCAACGGCCACGTCGATCTCGGGACAGGCATCCGCACGTCGCTGGCGCAAATCGTCGCCGAAGAGCTCAGCGTGCCGTTCGAACAGGTGGACATGGTTCTCGGCACGACGACCGCCGCGCCCAATCAGGGGGCGACCATCGCAAGCGAAACCATCCAGATCACCGCAGTGCCGCTGCGCCAGGCCGCCGCGACCGCCCGCCACCATCTGCTCGCCAAGGCCGCCGAGAAGGTCGGCGTGCCGATTGAGCGGCTACGGCTGGAGGACGGCACTATCCGTGCCGACGGCGGCGAGAACTGGCAGCTGAACTTCGGCGATGTTGTCGTCGGCAGCCATGTCAGGCTGTCGATCGACAGCAATGCGGCGCTGAAGCCGGCGTCGGACTATAAACTGGTTGGCTCGTCGCGCCCGCGCGTCGATATTCCCGAGAAGGCAACCGGGCGCTGGACCTATGTCCACGATGTGCGCGTGCCTGGCATGCTGCACGGCCGCGTTATTCGCCCGCCATATGCCGGATTCGATCATGGCGAGCATGTCGGAAACAGCCTGATCTCGATCGACGAGACCTCGGTCGCGCATATCGAAGGGCTGGTCGGCGTCGTCGCCATCGGTGATTTCGTCGGTGTTGTCGCGACCCGTGAGGAAATCGCCATTGAGGCGGCGAAAAGCCTGCAGGTCGTGTGGCGCGCGCCGCCCGAGTGGCCGGATCTGAACATGCCGGAGGCGGCGCTGCGTGCCAATCCGTCGACGCCACGCAAGCTTGCCGATCGCGGCAATGTCGACATGGCATTGGCCGGCAGCGCCCAGCCGATGAACCGCACCTATGTCTGGCCTTACCAGATGCACGGTTCGATCGGTCCGTCATGCGCGGTGGCCGATTACAATGACGCCGGGCTGACCGTCTGGTCGGGAACCCAGAACCCTTATCCCATGCGCCGCGATCTGGCGCTGCTGCTCGACATGCCGGAAGAGCAGATTAGGGTCGAGCGGCTGGAGGCGGCCGGCTGTTACGGCCGCAACTGCGCCGATGACGTAACAGCCGACGCGGCGTTGCTGTCGCGGGCCGTCAAGGCACCCGTCCGGGTCCAGCTGACGCGCGAACAGGAACATGCCTGGGAGCCGAAGGGCGCCGCCCAGATCATGGATGTGCGCGGCGGTCTCGACCTGGAGGGCGGTCCGTCCGCCTATGATTTTGAAACGCGCTATCCCTCCAATCTGGCGCCGACCCTTCCCCTGATCCTCACCGGCAAGCTGCCGCCCGTTTCCGACGTCGTGCAGATGGGTGATCGTACCGCCATTCCACCCTATGCCTACGGCAACCTGCGCGTAACCGTGCACGACATGCCGCCGATCGCACGCGCCTCCTGGTTCCGTGGCGTGTCGGCGATGCCGAATACATTCGCCCACGAATGCTACGTCGACGAGCTGGCCGCCGCCGCCGGCGTCGATCCGGTCGAGTACCGGCTTCGCTACCTCCACGACCCACGCGCCGTCGACCTGGTGCACGCGCTTGCCGAACGGGCGAAGTGGGTGCCGCATACGACGTGGGGCACGCTCAGCGGCGAAGGCGATCTGCTCTACGGCCGTGGATTTGCCTATGCCGTCTACGTCCACGGGCCGTTTCCGGGCAAGGCCGCCGCCTGGGCGGCATGGGTTGCCGATGTCGCCGTCAACAAGAAGACCGGCGAGATCGCGGTTACCAAGGTGACATGTGCGCAGGACTCGGGAATGATGATCAATCCTGACGGCGTGCGCCACCAGATCCACGGCAACATCATTCAGTCCACCAGCCGGGTGCTGAAGGAAAAGGTCGAATTTTCCTCGACCGCGGTGCAGTCGAAGGAATGGGGCGGCTATCCGCTGATTACCTTCCCCGAGGTACCTGATATCGACGTGCTGATGGTGCCGCGCCAGGACGAGCCGCCGCTCGGCGTCGGAGAGTCCGCCTCCGTTCCCAGCGCCTCGGCCATCGCCAATGCCGTCTACGATGCCACCGGCATTCGTTTCCGCGAACTGCCGCTGACGCCGGAACTGGTCCTTGCCGCGCTGAACGGCAAGACGGACGAAACGCCGGCCACCCCGGTCGCGATAAAGCGGAGGTGGTGGAACGTCGGCCTGTCGGCGATCGGTGCCGTCGCCGCTCTGTCCGGTATCGTGACCATGGCATCGCCATGGCGCCCGGCGATCGGCACCATCCAGCAGCCGGACGCCAATGTCTACAGCGCCGCCACCATCGAGCGCGGCCGGCTGGCGGCGGCGGCCGGCGCCTGCAATGTCTGCCATGTCGGAAACGACGGAACACCCTTTGCCGGTGGCCGGCGCTTCGACACGCCATTCGGCGCAGTTTATGCCACCAACATCACGCCCGATGTCCAAAGCGGCATCGGCGCCTGGTCCTACCCGGCCTTCGAACGTGCCATGCGCGAGGGCATCAGCCGCGACGGCCATCACCTCTATCCCGCGCACCCCTACACCTCGTTCGCCGGCGCCGAGGATGCCGATCTTCAGGCGCTCTACGCCTACATGATGACGCAGGCGCCGTTCGCCGAAAAGGCGCCTGAGACGAAGCTCAAATTCCCCTACAGCATCCGCGCGATGATGGCGGGCTGGAACGCGCTGTTCCTGAAGGCGCAGCCGTTCAAATATGTTGAGACCCGCGATGCGCAGTGGAACAGGGGCGCCTATCTCGTCGAGACCTTGGGCCACTGTTCGGCCTGCCACACCGAGCGCAATGTGCTCGGCGCGGAAAAGAGCGGCAGCGCCCGGCTTTCCGGCGGCTTTGCCGATGGCTGGGAGGCGCCGGCCCTGAATGCGTTCGCCAATGGCCCGGTCGGCTGGACGGCAGACGCCTTCTATGACTATCTGCGCACCGGACATTCGCGCGATCACGGCAGTGCCGCCGGCCCGATGGCGCATGTCGTCGAGGTCATGCAGCCGCTGCCGGACAGTGATATCCGCGCCATGGCCACATATCTCGCAAGCCTCAACGAGGCCCCCGCCGAGAGCAAGGTGCATAGCCAGGCGGCTATTGCCGCGAGCGAAGCGGCCAAGGCTTCCGCCGCGCGCATATCGCCGAAGGGCGAGCGGCTGTTTAATGGCGCCTGCGCCACATGCCACACTGGAAACACGATCCTGTCGTCGCTGGCGCTCAACAGCAATCTTCATGCGGAGACCCCGGACAATCTCATCCAGGCAATCCTGAAGGGTGTCGAGGCGCCGGCAATCCTGGCGCAGACCACCGGCCGTCAAGCCCCTGAAGTGATGTCGATGCCGGCTTTCCGCCAGACGCTGAACGACGGCCAGATCAAGGATCTCGCCGATTATCTGAGAGCGCGCTTCGCCCCCGACAAGCCGGCCTGGACGGAAACGACCAAAGCCATGCAACGCGTAACGGCAGCAAGCCACTAGGGAGAGACGAGTTGGAGCAGATCCGAACCGGACAGGATATCGGCCGCCGCGACTTGTTCGAGAACCCGACAGCCGCGTTTCGCCCGTCGGCCTACTGGTTCTGGCATTCGATCCCGACAGAGGACGTTTGCCATGCGCAGCTCGCCGATTTCAAACAGAAGGGGATCGGCACGATCCTGATCCAGGCCCGTCTCGCAATGTCGCGCGATGACTACCTGTCGCCGGCCTATCTGGACGCCTATCGTGTTGCGGCTGGGATTGCCGGCAAGCTGCGGCTGAAGCTCGGAATCTACGACGATTACAACTGGATCAGCGGTCACGCCGGCGGCCGGACGGTCGTGGACCGCGATGACCTGCGCGAGCGCCACCTGTTCTGGTCGTCCTCGGGAGAGGCGCGGGGCGACATCAGCGGCGTCCATCCGCCGTTCACCCGGACGATGGGCCCCGATATCGTCGCGTGGCAGTATGAGGGCAGCATCGTCGAGTGGTGCGAATGGACCGTCGAGGCAGCGCTACTGCATCCGTCGGCCGGCATCGACAGTCTCGATCAGGTGGTCGACGTCACGGCGCGGACATTCGTCGTCGAAAGCGACCGAACGTCGTGCACCTACCTGTTTGACGGCGTGCCCGATGGGGGGCAGGTGCTCACGGTGTTCGTCAGCGCCCGGTCGACGACCTCGCGGTTGATCAATTATCTCCTGCCAGAGGCAGCGGAACGATTCACCGAGGTCGGGCTCGACCCGTTGGTCGAGGTGCTTGGTGATCTCGTGCCAGACCCCGTCGGCTTCGTGTTCTACGACCAGCCGGCGGCGGGTTTCTACAAGTGGAGCCAGATCTCCGGTGACCTCGGCAACAGCCTGCTCTATGCGCCGACCCTGCCGGACGCCGTGTCGCGCGGCACGGGAGAGACCTTCGCCAGGGCCCTGCTGGCGCTGGTGCGTGACGTCGGGCCTGAAACCCTGCGCCTGCGCGCCCAATTCTACGCCGCCTATTCGGCCCTGATGAACGAGGCCTTCTCCGGCACGTTGCGCCGATGGGCCGAGGGTAGGGGGATCGTCCTTACCGGGCACGAGATCCTGCCGCATATCAGTTCCTGGTCGCTGAACGGCGGTTTTACCAGCATCGACCCCAGGGTGGCGCTTGCCGTGGATTTCTTCGGCATCGATGCCTACCGGCACGAGACGGCCGTTGATTGCAACAATTTCGTGGCGCAGCTGGCGCCGAAGCTCGGCGACTCCGTTGCCCGTTCGAATGGTCGCAGCCGATGCGTCGTCGAAACTTATGCCAGCGCCGAGCGAACGCCCGTGCGTGCCGCCGGGCAATGGGAACTGACGCTGGAGACGATGCGGGCGCAGGCCATCCGGCTTCACTGCCTCGGGACCCGGCAATTCCTCTGGCACGGCGTCTACCAGACGGACGGGCGCGACAACGATCCGACGCCGTTTTCCAATCCACGTTTCGATTTCGGGCCGGGCATCAATTTCGAGCCGTGGTGGAGCTACCACGATCTGTTTGCCGAGGAGACGGCACGGATTTCCGCCTTCATCGAGGGGGCCACGCCCCGCACGCCGGTTGCGATCCTTTATCCTCTTCATACAGGCTTCGCAGAAGGGCCGCGCCACAGCCATGCAACCCATATCGGCGCCTGGTGCGAAGGGCTCTTAGCAGAAGGCTGCGACTTCATGTTCGTCAGCGAGGCCGATTTGGCGACCGCTACGATCAAGAACGGCCGCCTGCGCGCGTCCGGCCTTGTTTTCGATGCTGTCGTTCTGCCGTCCGTCACCGTGCTCGAGACGACGAAGACCTTGCACATGCTCGCCGTCTTCAAGGCGGCGGGTGGTGCTGTCTGGTCTTCAGGCGAGCGGCTCTCCACCGTCTGCGATGGCGCAGGGGGGCGTGCCGTCGGCACGTCGATCCATCTCGAAGGAATGCCCGGCAAAGGCGACATCACCGCTCTGTTGCAGTCGCTTCGGTCATCGGGTCCAGATCTTGCCTGTCATTCCACGGGCAGACCCTGGCAATGGGTGGGGTATGAGGCCGCTGGTTGGTGGCGGGTCGTGTTGTTCAACGATGGCGCATCGCACCTCATCAGTGAGATTTCCTTCGGCGACGGTTTCGCGTGCGAGGTCTGGTCCGCGACGACGGGAGACGTGGGAAAGGCAACCGCCTTCAGCCACCTGACAGTCGCGCTCGCGCCCCAGGAGGTGCAATGCATTCGACTGGGCGAGACGACGCAGAAGACCACCGTGCAAGGCCATCTCGAGCACCAGCCGCTGCTTGCCGCGGCTCGTGCCATATCGCTTGTCGACGGCTGGAGCTTCGCGCCGGGCCCTGACGCGGGATTCGTGCCGATCTCGGTGGTTGCAGGGTGGGAAACGCAGGGTTTTGCCGGTTTCTCCGGTACCGGCATTTATCGGCTGGCGCTCGAAATCGGCGATGAGGCCGAGTGGGTCCTCGAATTGCCGGAGGTCCACACGGTGGTCGCGGCGCTGCTCGATGGCCGTCAGATCGATCGAAGAGGCTGGCGCCCCTACCGCTTTGCTCTGGGGTGGCTGCTTCCAGGCGTCCATTCGCTGGAACTGCGCGTCGCCAACACGGCCGCAAATCGCTACTACATCAACACGCCTTATCTCGGTGACACCGCCGACAAGAGCGGCTTGTCCGCCGCACCGAAGCTCATCCAGCTGGCAAACTGACCGGAAGTTACAGACCCATGCTACAACATTCGACGATACCCCTGATGCGTGCCTGGAACAGCTGGTCCAACCGGCCGGCCGAAATGGTCTTCCTGCCGCTCGGCGTGCGGATCACACCGGTTCTCTATTCGACCCGCAGCAAGACGACCTCCGCGATCGAGCCGCGACGCGATATGGTTCGCCTCGGCCGTCACTCCATCGACGGCTCGCTGATCGAGCTGGAGACCGAGCTCAGCGGCACGACGGTCGCCTTTTCTACGACGAAGACCGACCCCTTCGCCATCCGCGGCAGCTGGAACGGCAAGGTATCGGCCGAGTGGGGACTGCGATTCTGGCTGACGCTGGCAATCTCCTCAGATGGCGGCGATGTGGTGGTCCATGACGCGGGTCGCAACATCACGCTGGTGAAGGTCGGAACGCGCTTCGTGGCGGTTGCGACCGCCGAGGCGCCGGTGCACGTCACTGGCCACGAGACGATCGAGGCGCTGCGGGCCGACTTCGAGGAAAACGGTTATTTCTATACCGCCACCCGCAGGAGCGAAGCGCCGTTGATTGCCCTGCGTTTCAATCTTGAGATGATGCGCCAGGGCGCCTATGCCGCAGGCGTCGCCGATAGTGCCGAATTGGCGATCGCCAAGGCGCAGGCATGCCTTGCCGCCGGCGCGCCAGCTGCGATCGCCGATGCGCAGACCGGCATGTTCGAGGGCGCGCTCGACGCGATGCGTGACGTCGTCGCCTGGAACACCATCTGGGACGAAACCAACGCGCGTTCCTACACCGCCGTCACCCGCATCTGGAACCTCGGGAAATTCGCCGTCTGGTTCAACGACCAGATTTTCGCCGCCCTTCTTGCGGGCGTGTTCGACGCCGATCTGGCGCGCGAGAACATGGCGACCGCGATGGCCGGCGCAACCCCGCAGGGCAATATCGCCTGCATCGTCACCTCCAACGATGCCTGGGTCGATCGCACCCAGCTGCCGTTCGGCGCACTGGTCGTCTGGCAGCTCTACCAGCGGACCGGCGAGCGATCGATGATCCAGGCAAGTTACGAGGCGCTGGTGCGCAATCGGCGCTGGTGGCAAGACAACCGCGATCCTGATGGTACCGGCCTTTTGTCCTGCGGCACCTCCGATGTCGGCGAGGGCCTCTACAAGGGGACGGCCTTTGCCGCGCGCAACGAGACCGGCATGGACAATTCCGCGACCCATGACGAGGCGATCTACGATCCCGTCACCCGGACGCTGTCGACCTTCGATCTCGGCCTTAACTGCGCGGCCGCTCTCGATGCCGAGATGCTTTCGAAAATGGCCGCCGTGCTCGGCAAGCATGACGATGCCCGCGAATTCGCCGCTCTGGCCGAGCGTCACCGGACGCTGATCTCGCAGATGCTCTGGGACGAGAGCCGCGGCATCTTCGCCAATCGCCAGCGGCGCGGCGGTTTCGTGCGCTCGTTGTCGCCGACCAGCTTCTACCCGCTGCTGTGCGGCGCCGCGACGCCGGCGCAGGCGGAGCGTCTGCTCGAGCATCTGAGCGACGAGACGACCTTCGGCGGTGATTTCGTGTTGCCGAACGCAACGCGAGACGATCCGGCCTTCGCCGACAACGTCTACTGGCGCGGCCGAATCTGGCCGAACGTCAACTACATGGTCTGGCTCGGCTTGCGGCGCTACGGCTTCGTGGCGGCGGCGAGCAAGCTGGCAAGCCAGAGCTACGACTTGTTCATGAAGAATTGGCGCGAGCATCGTATCGCCTCCGAAAACTACAATGCCGTCACCGGCGAGGCGATGGACCAAGGCGATACCGATCCATTCTACATCTGGGCCGCCATGCTACCGCTGATGGCTGCCAGTGAGATTGTTGACTTCGATCCGTGGACCGGATGGACGATGCGCCATGCCGGCCGGGATGTGGTGCTCGGACCTATGGTCTCGCCGTCGGGAACGCTCGAGCTGGTCGTCAAGTCCGGAACCCTGGTGATGACATTGAACGGGCGCGCAGCACTGAAGACAGATCTGCACACTACGCTGTCGCGCATCGTCTTCGCCAACGGGCGGGTGGCCTGCACGATTGCTCCGGTCTCCGAGGCAGGTTTCATCGAGTTGCCAGGCTTGGCATTGGGCGATGTTCTTGCCGCCCGTATCAACGGGCAGGACATCAACTATGTGTCGGGCGGCGACGGAATACGCGTCATGATTGCTGAACACGCGGAGGATCGCCGGCTCGACGTCTATTTTTCATCGTCAAGCGCTCACTAAAGCAAGGCAGTGCTTGACAGGTCTCGATTCCTCACAGATAGTTTGTGTACATATAAAATAAAAGACTGATGCTAAAGTCAGAGGGTTGAACGAACAGCTTGCAGGAGATCCGTGGATTCATGCCGGCCGCTCAGTGAAGTGATGTACTATTCTTACAGAAGTAGTGTGCCGCTGCGTCGCAGCGCGCGCTTCATTTCGCCGAGACGTCAGTGCTCCACGGACAATGCTCATCTGCTTTTAGTATGCATACAAATGATTAAGCGCGCTTTAGCACGTTGTTTGTTTTCAAGCTAGCCGATCCGTTGAGGTCGATGACCGCGGGTCATGATGGTCCATAACTGTGTATCTTCAAGAGGGGTGCCACAATGACTGAACTCACCAGACGCAACACAATGAAGTTGATGTCCGCAGCACTGATTGCTGGCGTCAGCATCTCCACCTTGCCGCGCAAAGCCTTTTCGGCCGGATCCATCACGGTCCTCAACTGGCAGGGCTACGGCACCGACGAAGCCTGGTCGCTGAAGGCTTTCACCGAAAAGACGGGCATCACAGTCGTCCATGACTACTACAGCTCGGAATCGGAAATGCTGACCAAGATGCGCACGAATCCGGGCGCCTACGATCTTGTTATCCTCAACGCTGCGCGTTGCGCCCAGGCGGTTGCCGAAGACCTGCTGCAGCCGATCGATTTCAGCAAGGTTCCAAACGCGTCAACAGTCGACGAGACCCTGCGCGCCAACCCGAACTTCAGCAAGGACGGCAAGGGTTATGCCGTTCCGTGGGTCTGGGGCATGACCTCGCTTGCCATCCGTGAAGGCATGACCGTTCCCGACAGTTACGCGGTCCTCGCCGACCCGGCCTATAAGGGCCGTGTTGCCATGGACGACGACGCCATCATCAATGTCGGCGTTGGCGCGCTGATGAGCGGGCAGGACATCAACGATCCCAAGGATCTGGCTGCTGTTACGGCCGCGCTGAAATCGATCAAGCCGAACGTCAAGTTGCTGTGGTCGACGGAAGATCAGTGGAACAAGTCGTTCGCCGCCAAGGAATTCGACCTGTCGCTGTTCTGGTCGGGCGGCTCGGTGCGATCCAAGCGCGTTTCTAAACTTCCGGTTCAGTTCGTAGTGCCTAAGGAAGGCGGCGTCGGTTGGGTCGATGGTCTCGGTGTTCCGGCATCGGCTCCGAATCCAGAAGGTGCTCTTGCCTTCGTCAACTGGATGATCGATCCGATATTCTATGTCGAATGGGCAACCAAGATTGGAGCCCCCGCTTCTTCAAATTCGGCAGCCCTTTCAGCACTTCCTGCCGACGATCTCACCCGCCTGGTACACAAGACCGAATATTTGAAGACCACGTCCTTTGTCTCGGGCATTCCCGACGACCGGCGCGAAGCCTTCAACAATATCTGGCAGGAAGTGAAAGCCTTCTATGCAGAATGATCGTCTGATATCAGCGTCAGAGCGCGGACCTTCGGGTCCGCGCAGCCGGCGCCCACTCCCGCCATGGGTTTCGACGACGGCGCTGTTGCTGCCGACCTATGGGTGGCTGACACTTGCCGTCTTTCTGCCGCTGCTGACCATGTTCGTGTTCAGCTTCATGTCGGCGACACCGATGGGCAAGACCCCGATCGTCTTTACGCTGAAGCAGTACCGCGCGTTCATCGATCAACCCTATCTGGTCGGGATCGGCATCACGTCGCTGCTGATCGGCTTCTGGACGACGCTGTTCTGCGCCGTGCTTGGTTTCCTGGCGGCCGTGGCGCTGGTCCGCTCGACCTTCGGCAAGACGCGCGAGATGTTGTTGATCCTCATTCTCCTGCCATTCTGGACCAACGGTCTTGTGCGCGTCTTTTCGTGGACCATGGTGCTGCGCGAAAACGGCTTTCTCGACAGTCTGCTGCATATGATTGTTCCGGACGCGGGTTCCATCGGCTTTCTCTACACGCGCTATGCCGTGGTGGTTGGTCTTGTTCACGGTTATCTGCCGTACATGATCCTGACCTGCTACATAGCGCTGGTGGCCATCGACGACGCGATCATTGAGGCTGCTTCAAGCCTCGGCGCGCGCTGGTGGACCATCCTGTTCAAGATTTTGATGCCGCTTGCGGCTCCCGGACTGATCTCCGGCGCCGTTTTGATCTTCATTCCGGTCATCGGTTCATTCATGGAACCGCGCATTCTGGGCGGTCGTGTCGGCGTGACCATGGGAACGGTGATCGAGGATCAGTTCACCCAGGCCTTCAACTGGCCTTTGGGCGCATCGTTGTCCTTTACGATGCTGGCGGTCGTGCTCGCAATTTTCGCAACCTTCTCCGGTGTCCTGCGCCGCGGAACGGTCGCTTGAGGAAGGGATCATGAAAACGCTCGGTCCAATCTATCTCATCGCCATCCTCATCTTCCTCTACACGCCCATTCTCGTGATGATGGCGATGGGGTTCAACGCTTCGCCACTTTACGAACTGCCATTCCATTTCTCGCTGCAATGGTACGACGCGCTCTGGGACAACAGCATCCTTCTGACGGCGGGTCTGAACAGCCTGGTGATCGCGAGTATCACCGCGGTTCTGGCGACGGCTTTGGGTACCATGGCGTCCGTTGCGCTGTCGCGCCGGACCTTTCGCGGCAGAAGTCTCCTGCAACTGATGCTGCTGCCGCCGATTGCCATTCCCTGGCTGATCACCGGCACGGCCATGCTGATCTTCTTTTATTGGACCGGTATCGGGCGCGGCATGCATGCCCTGTTGATCGGCCATGTGGCACTCGCCATCCCCTACGTTGTTCTGGTCGTCGGCACGGGCTTCAAGACAATCCGCGCCGACCTTGAAGAAGCCGCGATGAGCCTTGGTTCGACACCGGTTCACGCCTTCTTCTCGGTGACGCTACCGCTGCTTTATCCGAGCATCCTTGGCGCCGCGCTCTTCGCCTTCGCAGTGTCGCTCGACCAGTTCGTGATTTCCTACTTCCTCGCAACGCCCGGATACACCACCCTGCCGGTGCAGATCTACTCCTCGATCCGCAAGGGCTTCACCCCTGAAATCAACGCGATCTCCACCGTGCTTCTGCTCGGCTCGATGACGATCATCCTGATTTTTGCGCGCTTCGCCAAGCCCGGAGACACAAGTGACAAACGTTAAAGTCAATTCCGTCGCTAAGACCTACGGCAGCACACCGGTCCTGTCCGATATCACCACCGAGTTCCCTGAAGGCTCTTTCACCAGCCTTCTCGGCCCATCCGGCTCCGGCAAGACCACGCTGCTGCGCATCATCGCGGGCTTTATCAAGCCCGACCAGGGCGTCGTCACGATCGGCAACAATGATGTCACCGACATTCCGGTCTGGGGCCGTAACATCGGCATGATGTTCCAGTCCTACGCGCTGTTCCCGCATATGACGATTGCCCAGAACGTCGCCTTCGGTCTCGAACGCCGGGGCATCAAGGGCGCCGCCGCCCGCAAGGAAGTCGACCGCGCGCTGGAAATGGTGCATCTGCCTGGCTTTGCCGATCGCATGCCCAAGCAGTTGTCCGGGGGCCAGCAGCAGCGCGTTGCGCTGGCCCGCGCCATGGTCATCAAGCCGAGCGTGCTGCTCCTCGACGAGCCGCTGTCGGCGCTCGATCGGCGCCTGCGCCAGGAAATGCAGGTCGAACTGCTGCGCATCCAGCGCGAAAGCGGCCTGACGACGATCTTCGTCACCCACGACCAGGAAGAGGCGCTGACGCTGTCCGATAAGGTAGCGATCCTCGACAAGGGCCGCATCGTCCAGATCGGCGAGCCGGAAACCGTCTATGAGAGACCGCTGACGCGCTTTGCCGCCGAATTCCTCGGCGATTCCAACTTCCTCACCGGCACCGTGGAGAACGGCGCCGTGCGTCTCGCCGATGGGACGGTAGTTCAGACCACCGGCACGTTGCCATCAAGCGGCTCGAACGTCACGCTCGCGGTGCGCCCGGAGAAGATGTCGATCGCATCAGGTGCGACGGATGGCAACAGCCTGACGGCGCGCATCACCACCGTCATCTACGCAGGTCCCGTGCTGTCCTATCTGCTGGAGACGGCAGACGGTCTGCCGCTGAAGCTGTTTGCACAGAACCGCGATGGCAAGGTCCTGAGCGATGGCGACACCATCACCCTGACCTGGGCCGCGGAACACACCGTCCCGGTGGCCGACTGATGATGGCACCCGCGCCACTCTCCAGGAATGCGCTGCATGTCGTCATCGACATGCAGCGGCTCTTCGCCGAGCAAACGGCGTGGTATACGCCAGCGATCGAAGGCATCCTTCCCAATGTGGTGGCGCTCAGCAAAGCGCGGCCCGCTGAGACTGTCTTTGCTCGCTTCATGGTGCCCCAAAATGCCGAAGATGCCACGGGTCGCTGGAAGACCTACTATCGTCGGTGGTCATCGGTGACGCTGGATGAACTCGATGTCGCCATGCTGGATCTGGTGGCGCCGCTTTCGGCGATCGCCGCTCCAGGCTCCATCGTCGACAAAAAGACCTACTCGGTCTTTGGCTCGCCCGGGTTTACTGCGCGCTTGCAAGGATCGGCAACGGACACGCTGATTTTCTCGGGCGTCGAGACCGACGTCTGCGTCTACGCCAGCGTTCTTGATGCGGTCGACGCCGGTTACCGGGTCATCCTCGCCGAGGACGCACTGGCAAGCGGCGACTTGAAGGCGCACGCCATGGTCATCGAGATCCTGGCGCCAAGGCTTTCGGAGCAGATTGAAATTCTAACGACAGAAGCCATTCTGAAATTATGGCGAGAGTAAATTCGGTAGCGCCATTGCCAGTCACCACGACGAACAGGCAGATTTGAGAGATCCTATGGACGTTCCGTTCAAAGACAAAGGCGGCCGACAAAAGACCGCAGCGACCGAAGGGTCCGGCCAGCAGGCACAGTATGCGCTTGGCGAGCAGATCGGCTTCTATCTGCGCCAGGCCAACCAGCGGCACGTGGCGATCTTTGCGAGCCTGATGGCGGAGAAGCTGACCACCACCCAATGGGCGGCGCTCGTCAGGCTGAAGGACCTGCAGCCCTGTTCGCAGGGCAATCTCGGCCGCGAGACCGCCATGGATATGGCGACGATCAAGGGCGTCGTCGATCGACTGGTGAAGCGTGGCCTCGTTCACACCGCCCCCGACTCGACCGACGCGCGCCGGCTGGTGCTGACGCTGACGCCGGAAGGCGAGGTGACAGTCGCCCGCAACCTGTCGGTCGCGCTGCAGATCTCGCAGGAAACGCTGAGCACGCTGACGCTTGCCGAGCGGATGATGCTGATGGAACTCCTCCAGAAGATCTGTTGACACACGCCTGATCCGCAGTACCGGAGACCACTCATGTTCCAGCCGAGCGACGCCGAAATTCGAGCGCTTGTCGATCAGATGACGGTGGCCGAAAAGGTCGATCTCCTGAGCGGGCGTGGCCTGTGGAAGACGGCATCGATCAGCAGGCTTGGTGTTCCTTCGATCGTCATGACCGATGGGGCCTATGGGGTGCGCTACTCGACCACCCAGATCGACGCCGGCGATAACGACGAAGACAGTCTGCGGGCGTTCCTCGATCTCGTCGGGCAACAGGGCGACGGATCGGGCGGCATGTTCGGGGCCACCCGTCCAGCCACGTGCTTTCCCAACGGCAATCTGCTCGGCTGTTCCTGGGATATTGATCTTGCCTATCGCATGGGCGCTGCACTGGCGGCCGAGTGCCAGGATTTCGGGGTTCATCTGCTTTTGGGCCCCGGCATCAACATAAGGCGCACGCCGCTGGCCGGGCGGGCTTACGAATATTATTCCGAGGATCCTGTTATCAGCGGCGACATGGCGGCGGCTGTCATCTGCGGATTGCAGGATAACGGCGTCGGCGCCTCGCTCAAGCATTTCGCCTGCAATAATTCCGAAATCGAGCGAACCACGACCAGTTCCGATGTCGATGAACGCGCCCTGCGCGAAATATACTTGGCAGGCTTCGAGCGGGCCATCGAAAAGAGCGCGCCGTGGACCGTGATGAGCGCTTATAATCCGCTGAACGGCATCCAGGCCGCCGAACATCATTGGCTGTTGCGAACCGTGCTGCGCGGTGAATGGGGCTATGACGGGCTTGTCCTGTCAGACTGGCACGCGATCAAGGATCGTGGCGCTGCACTCGATGCCGGCACCGAACTCGACATGCCGGAAAGCAAGCCCCGCAAAGCGCGTCTCCATGCGGCGATCAACGCCGGCGACGTGGCGCCCGAGGTGATCGATGCGGCTTGCGCCAATGTTCTGGCGTTCGTGCGCAAATGCAAGTCGAGCGAGCGGCGCGGCACGCCGGCGGATTTCGAGGCGCATCATGTGCTGGCGCGCGACATCGCGGCGGAATCGATCGTGCTGCTGCGCAATGAGGGCCAGGCGCTGCCGCTCGATCCCGGCGGGCCGGGTGAGCTTCTCATTGTCGGCGACGGCGCCGTCACTCCTGTTATCCAAGGCTCCGGCTCGGCCACCACCAATCCCTATCGCGTCGACGGTCCGTTCGTTCAGATTGCCGCGCGGGCAGGAGACAGCCTGAAGGTCCGGCATCTGCCCTTCTCGCCGGTCGCGCAGCCCGACGTGACTGCGTCGATCGAGGCGATCGTCGAAGCCGCGGAGGGTGCCAATGTAGTTGTCATGTTTGCGGAAAACGAGAAGAGCCGTCACGGCGAGGGCAACGACCGCGACACACTGAAGCTCGCCGCCAGCCACGATGCACTCATCACGGCGTTGTCGGCGACAGGTCGCAAGCTCGTCGTCGTGCTCTCGATGCCAGACACGGTCGAGATGCCGTGGATCGGGGATGTCGACGCCGTCCTGGCCAGTTTCTATGCCGGGCAGGGCGGTGGCGAAGCACTGGCCCGCATCCTGTTTGGCGAGCAGAACCCGTGCGGCAAGCTCTCCGCCAGCATGCCGGTTCGCATGCAGGATATTCCGGGCTGGCACACCTATCCGGGCGAGCATGGCCGGCATGTCTATAGCGAGGGCATTTTCGTCGGTTACCGGTTCTACGATCTGAAGGCGATGACGCCAGCCTTTCCGTTCGGACATGGGCTCAGCTACACCACGTTCGCCTATGAGGATCTCAGGCTCGATACGCACGAGATCACGCCCGGCGCCGGCTGCACCGCCGCCCTTACCATTCGCAACACAGGTACGGTTGCCGGCAAGGAAATCGTGCAACTCTATGTCCGGCCGATTAAGCCGGGTCTCAAACGACCCGTCCGTGAGCTCAAGTCTTTCACCAAGCTTCATCTGGCGCCAGGAGAAGCGAAGAGGGTAACGCTTGGCCTGGCGCAGCGCGATTTCCAGTATTTCGACACGTCGCGTTCGGCTTGGGTTCTCGATGCCGAGGCTTTTGTAATCGAAGCGGCTGCATCCTCCAGAGACATCCGCTTGTCGATCACCTTGCCATGCAGGTCAGAGGCTCCGGCGCTGCCGACGATTTCGGCCAATTCTCCGACAGCGCTTGTCTTTGCCCACCCGAACGCCGAGGCCGCTCTCGTTGGTTTCTTCGTCAGCAGGCTTTCGATCTCCGCTGCCGAAGCCATGGCCCTTCTTGCCAAGACAAAGGGCTCCTTTCTCGGCTTCTACGACACTTTGAGCTGGTATGTAGGAGACAGCGTCAAAGAGGCGGATATTGCCGAAGTCTTTTCAGAACTAAACCGACACTAGATTGAGGCCCGCAGGAATGACCATCCAGACGAACCTGACCGACCCGCTGCTGACGGCCGAGCACTGGATGGAAACGGGCCGTGCTGTTGCGATTGCGACGGTGATCGAGACGTGGGGTTCGGCGCCGCGTCCGGTTGGCAGTCATCTGGTGGTCGATGGTGATGGCAACTTCGAGGGTTCGGTTTCCGGTGGCTGCGTCGAGGGTGCGGTGGTTACCGCCGCTGCCGAGGTAATTGCCGCCGGCAAGGCGCAGATGCTGGAATTCGGCGTTGCGGACGAGACCACCTGGCGCGCCGGGCTGTCGTGCGGCGGGCGCATCCGTGTCTTTGTCGAGAGGCTCGGCTGATGCTCCGCGACAGCCTGCAGCGTCTGAACGCCGCGCGCCGGAAGCGTCTCGCCGTCGTGCTGCTGACAGATTTTCGGGGAGAAGAGCATATCTTCCTGGAAGGGGATCCGGTCGAGCCGCCATTTGCCGCGCTCGTCGAAGGCGCCTTTCGGTCTGGCCGCTCGATGGCTTTCGACACGATAGATGCCAGCGGCTTCCTCAATGTCTACATACCTGCCCCGCGCATCGCCGTCATCGGCGCCGTCCATATCAGCCAGTATCTGACGCCGATGGCAAGGTTGGCCGGCTTCGATGTGCGCATCATCGATCCGCGCACAGCCTTTGCGACGCATGATCGCTTTCCCGATGCGCAGATGTGCACCGATTGGCCCGTCGATGCGTTGATAGCGGATCCACTCGACCGCTATACCGCCTTAGTCGCACTCACCCACGATCCCAAGATCGATGATTTTCCCTTGGCCGAGGCATTGCGCACCGGCTGCTTCTATATCGGCGCGCTCGGCAGCCGAAAGACCCACGCAGCGCGGACAGGCCGCCTTGCCGCATACGGCTTCGGTGCCGATGCGCTTTCGACGATCCACGCGCCGATCGGGCTCGACATCGGCGCATCCAATCCAGCTGAGATCGCCGTAGCGATCCTTGCTCAGGTCATCAAAGCGCTTCGCACGAGCAGCCGCCAGACGATGCCTGCGTAGCGCCTATGGAGAGGCTCACCCTCCGACGATGACGCAGATGGAAAATAGCTTGCCTGGACGCTAAGCGGCTGCACGTTCGCGACCTCGTAACCTGGAGCTCGTCGACGGAGGACGCTGCGGCGCTGGTGGGATCGGGAAAGAGATGGGAGCAAAGCCGAATGTATCAATCGTCGTGCTGGCGGCTGGCTTGGCAACGCGCATGGGCTCGAATGGCGGGCACAAGCTGTTGGCCATGTTTGACGGAATGCCGCTCGTGCGTCGCTCGGCTTTGGTCGCCAAGGCCAGTAGCGCCGTTTCCATCGTCGTCGTCGTCGGCCATCGGCAAGACGATATCCGGGACGTTCTCACCGGCCTGCCCCTGCATATTATCGTCAATCCAGACTACCGAGCGGGCATGTCGAGTTCACTGGCGGCCGGATTTGCCGCTGCTGTAGCCGACGGCGCCGATGGTGTTCTGATGTTGCTTGCCGATATGCCAGGCATTTCTACAGACAATCTGAATCAGCTGATTGACGCGTTCCAAGTCGCGGACGGCGCCGCAATCGTTTGCGCCGCTTCTGAGGGTATGCGAGGCAACCCGGTAATCTTGCCACGGTCCCTTAACGACAGCGTTCTGCGCTTGAGGGGCGATATCGGTGCCCGTGACCTGATCAGAACATCGGGGCTGCAGGTCATTGAGGTCGAGATAGGAGCCGCGGCGCTAACCGATGTCGATACCGCCGAGGCGATTATCGCTGCCGGTGGCATTCCTGTTGAGGACTGCTAAGCGATGCCGCCGCTCGACCCAGCGGATTCTCACGGCTTCTGAGCGCCTGCGGTGAAGAGTCCACGTCACCGTGGTCATCCGTCATGCAGTCTTAGCCCGATGAGGACTGTCGTCAGGTTTGAATAATATCACCTCTATGTCGAAACCCGCGTGAAGATCACACACGCGAAATTGTTCATAGCTGTTGAACGAGATCGCCGGACTAGGTGAGCTCAGATTGTTGGAAGCTCTTCCACCTCTCCAGTTTTTTCATTACGAATTCCACAGTTGAAGCCTTGTGCAGCCAATCCCGCTTGCGTCCCGCAAGATCGCTCCCGATGTCGTCGGCGCTCAGTTCGCCCGCAAGATGCGAAAGACGTAGTCGTTAGTTCGAAACCTGCTCAAGAGCAGGGTTCTGGTGAACCTCTCGCGCTTTTGAAACCATTTGCAATCCCCGGCAATTGGCGCCAATCAATCGACCGCAACGGTGAAGCGCTTGAAATCCATCAGCGGAAAACCATCTGACGCGCGACTTCTGCAAAATGGGGATTATCGATGACGACATTCGACGAGCGGCAGCCTGAGCAACATGCATTCGAAGCGGATGTCAGTCGGCTCCTGCACATGATGGTGCATTCGGTTTATTCCGACAAAGATATCTTCCTCCGGGAATTGATCTCGAACGCGGCGGATGCCTGCGAAAAGCTGCGTTACGACTCGATTTCCCAGCCGCAACTCTCGGCCGACGGTATACAGCCTGGAATTCTCGTGACCCTCAATGAAGAGGCGCTGACGCTTGCCGTCGAGGACAACGGCATCGGCATGAGCCGGAGCGAGATGATCGACGCGCTTGGCACGATCGCGCGCTCGGGGACAAAGGCGTTCATGGAGCGGCTTGAGGCTGCTAAGGCCGGCGAGAAGGCTGAACTGATCGGTCAATTCGGCGTCGGATTCTATTCCTCGTTCATGGTGGCAGACAAGGTCGATGTGATCTCGCGGCGTGCGGGTCAGGAGGAAGCCTGGAAGTGGTCGTCCGACGGCAAGGGAAGCTACGACATCGTCGCGGCCGATTCCGTCGAGGCGCCGACGAGGGGTACCCGCGTCGTTCTGCATCTCATGGAAGATGCAAAAAGATACACCAACAAGTGGACTGTCGAAAAGATCATTCGCGATCAGTCCGGCCACGTACCTGTTCCCATTCGCCTCGTCGATAAGGAAGCGGCCGAGCCGTCGCAGATCTCCGATGGAGCCGCGCTCTGGACCAAGCAGAAGAGCGAAATTTCCAAACAGGACTACGACGATTTCTACCGTGGCGTTTCGGGTCAATACGATGAGCCGCTGACCAACGTGCATTTCCGCGCCGAGGGCCGGCACGAATATACGACGCTGGCCTTCGTACCCGGTTCCCAGCCTTTCGATCTGTTCGATCCGGATCGCAAGGGGCGGATGAAGCTCTACGTGAAGCGCGTCTTCATCACCGATGACGCCGAGTTACTGCCGCGTTACCTCCGGTTCGTGCGCGGTATCGTCGATACGTCCGATCTGCCGCTCAACATTTCCCGCGAGATGATCCAGGAGAGCCCGGTTCTCACCGCGATCCGTAAAGGCGTAACCAGCCGGATCCTTACCGCATTGGAGAAAATGGCCGACAGCGAAACCGAGACGTTCGGCACATTCTGGGGCCTCTTCGGGGCAATCGTCAAGGAAGGTATCTACGAAGACTTCGAGCGCCGCCCGCAATTGCTCAAGCTGGCGCGTTTCCACACAACTGCTGTCGAAGGCGCGACACGGAGCCTGACGGAATACGTGGCAGCCATGAAGGAGGGGCAGTCGTCTATCTTTTACATCAGCGGCTCGAACCTGGAGCAGTTGAATGGTTCACCACAGCTCGAGGGCTTCCGGGCCAAGGGGATCGAAGTGCTGCTTTTGACCGATTCCGTAGACAGCTTCTGGCCCACCAATGTCCCTGATTTCGAGGGCAAGTTATTCAAATCGGTCACCCAGGGCCTTGCCGATTTGAATGACATCGCCGGCGAGGCAGGCACCGACGAGCAAAAGCAGGAAGCTTCTTCCGAGGTTGCCGCTTTCATCGATTTCGCGCGCGGTGCTCTCGGCCAGGAGGTCGCCGATGTGCGTGTCTCCGGTCGATTGACGGAAAGTGCGGTCTGCCTGGTTGCTTCCGAGCACGGGCCTGATCGACAACTTGAGAAAATGCTCCAGAGGGCAGGGCGGCTGCAGACGGCTTCGAAGCCCGTTTTAGAAATCAACGCACGGAGCCAGCTCGTCAGAAGCATCGCATCGATGGACGATCATGCCTTTCGTGAGGATGCAGCTTGGCTCCTCCTCGATGAGGCCCGCATTCTTGATGGCGACAAGCCGGCGAACCCACGGGCATTTGCGGAGCGGCAGGCAAGACTGTTTGCCTTGGCGATGGGACACGGCAAATAAAGGCTCCCTTATGCGTATAAAGACCAACTGCCCCGTTCCTGATCTCTTCGACCAGGCGGTCGCGGAATCAGTATCAGCCCACGAAGGGCGTTTGGAAGCGGCAACGTTCGCTCCATATGGGCCCACTGGTACCTTTTGTCGTCTCAGCTCCCGTGGCTCTGGTGTCGCCAGGGTATAGACCAACGGCGCAATAGTCGTTATTTGCACGCCATGTTGCGATGCTGAAAACGTCGCTGAAACATCACCGCAGATACCCAAGGCTTTTTTAAATTGAAAAAAGTGCAGCGCAGCTTTGCCGTCGAGTACAAATCAGGTCGGCGAAAACTCAACTCCAAACCGAGCTCGATCTGGGCAGACACGGATCTCAAGTCCGTTGCGCAAGATATGCAGGACGAGGCAATGCCATTTATGTCATTGTCTCCTCAGGCAAGAAGCACCGGAATGCTTGTATCCGAAGAAGAACAGGCCGGGCCGTTATTGACACTGCCGATCGAGCAAGAGACAAATGCATCGGCTTTACAGGAGACCATAATGGCCGACGAAAAAGATACGACAACCAATGCTGACACGCCGGCCGCCGCGGCGCCCGATGGACTGAAGAAGGTGCGCAAACCTCGCGCCAAGAAGGTGGTGCCTGCAACCGCCTCAGCCGCCGTTTCTTTGCAACCGGCAGCGGCTTCGGATGCCAAAGCTGGAAAGCAGACGAGAGGACGCAAAGCAAAGCCTGACGAAGGGACGACGGGTGCCAAGCGTGCGCCTGTCAAACGTGCTCCGAAGGCTGTGTCGATAGCGGCTGCACCGTCGGTGGCGGCCGTTGATGAGATTTCGGATCTTCTGCAGCTCGAAGAGGAAAACCAGAAACTGCGCAAGCTGCTGGCGGAGAAGCTCCGCGCTGAAAATGCCGATCTGCGAAAGCGCCTCAACCTCGGTTGATCGGCAGCAGACGGTCAAGCGCTGGCCGCATTCTCATGCTTATTGAAGTGAAGATTTTGGCGGCGGTTCGTTCCGTCGCCAACGTTTTTGCTCGCAGTTTGCATACGCAGTAGAATTCGAGGTCGAATAAAATGGCGTCTCCATGGAAACTTCTTGCTGGGCTGGTGTCACGGCGACGCCAGCAGAAGCAAGAACACGGCTCGACCGATGATGTGAAGCCGGACGTATCTGCCATCGCGGAGCCGACTGAAACGGCGGCCGACAACCGGTCGAAAGCCGCAGACCGCGCGGCCAACGAAAAGCCGGTCACTCACGAACAACACAAAGCGGTGTCGGTAGCCTCGCATGATGCCGAAGAAGCGGTAAGCAGTGTTGATGACACGGCAGATGTCGAAAGCGCCACGCTTGAGAAAGCGGTTGATCCGGCCTTATCCAATGAGGCCGACGTAGCCGGGCACCCCTCACCAAAGGCATTGCCAGTAGGCGAAGGTCCAACGCGAAAGCGCAGCAGGCAGAGCAAAAAAGCAAAAACGATTGCTGTCGTTCTTCCACCTTCTCCAGGCGCTACCGCTGTTTCTGACGACGCAGTCAGCCTGGATGGAGAAATCCGGCTGCTCCGGGATCAGTTGGCGACGAAGCTTAGGCTGCAAAACGCACAACTGAAGAGGATGCTGGATCGGTTCGAGCGCTGAATTGTCATTTCCTTCGTACACAATCGCGGCCATCGTGCCTTGGCTAGGAGCGGGTATGAGCTGCGTTGCTCGTGAACTGGATAAGGTCTGGTTGGCCTGCTGCCCGAATGAGAGAGAGCGAGCAGCGGGGCTTTCATACGGCTGTGCTCAATTCCGATTCCGCCTGCCTTTGCCGAAATAACTCTGCGGTCCCTCCGTCTCCAACATCAGCCCGGCTGACCGGTTGGCAGTGACGTGAAGTCATCCCCGGTGAGTCTGTCCGACCACAGTCCCGCGAACATTCCGCCACGTGGCGACAATTGCAAAGCCCACCTCGCGCTCATCGAGGGACATCGCTGAGAGAGTTTGAAGCGACATACTTCCGGCTTTGCTTGCCTCGCCAAACAAGAGCGCGATCGATCGTTGCCAGCCGGCTGTTAAGCCCATTCTCGCGCCATGCCTCGATGTTCATCGCTCAGGATGACGATCTTGATTGGCGCGTGATGTTGGATCGCACTCGGTTCATTTGCGATGTGTGCGACGGAATACCGGCTCACGGATTTGCCATGTCCGCCTCCATCTAAGCCTTCCACTTGAATTGCGGCCATCGCGTCCTGCCCCGGCTTTTGGTCCTGCCAGGCTCGCGCCGCCGGCAACGGCTTTGCCGTCCTCCACTGCGTTTCGGCCCTGCGGGTGCAGGCAGCGCTTGCAGCCCGGCTTTCGGACCGCCGTAGCAGGTCGCGATGGCCGCGACCTCGAAACGGAGGTTCAGACATGAGCAGGCAACAAACCAATCAACGATCCGATATCTACAGCCGCATCACCACCAAGATCATCGCCGATCTCGAACAGGGTGTGCGGCCATGGACCAAACCCTGGACCATGGGACATGCGGCAAGTGAGGTCAGCCGGCCACTGCGCCACAACGGCCAACCCTACACCGGGATCAACGTCCTGCTCCTCTGGTCCGAAGCCATCGCCCGCGGCTTTGCCTCATCGAGGTGGATGACGTTTCGCCAGGCCATCGAACTCGGCGGCGCCGTCCGCAAGGGCGAAACCGGCACAACCGTCGTCTTTGCCAGTTCGTTCGTCCGCACCGAGACGACCGAGACGGGCACCGAGATCGAACAGGATATTCCATTCCTCAAAGCCTACACGGTGTTCAACACCGATCAGATCGCCGGTCTTAACGGGCGCTTTGACGACATCGCACCTCACCAGGATCCGATGAGCCGCATCGGCAATGCCGGCCGCTTCTTTGCCAATACCGGGGCGATGATCCGCCACGGAGGATCGGCTGCCTATTATGCCGCTCAGCGTGATTACATCCAGATGCCATGCCTGGATGCCTTCCGGGACGATGCCGCCTATGTCGCCATCCTCAGCCACGAGATCACGCACTGGACCGCCGCGCCGCGACGGCTGGATCGCGATCTCAGCCGCTACGCAAAAGACAGAAGCGAACGCGCCCGCGAAGAGCTCATTGCCGAACTCGGCAGCTCATTTCTCTGCGCCGATCTCGGAATCGTCCCCGAGCTCGAACCACGCCCCGACCACGCAAGCTATCTCGATGGCTGGCTGAAGGTTCTGGGCAACGACAAGCGCGCCATCTTCTCGGCGGCAGCATATGCGCAGCGCGCCGTCGACTACCTGCATTCCTTGCAGCCGGAGCTCGACGAGGAGGAGGCGGCGTAAGCCGCCTTTTCCTCAACTGATGAGATGCTCGCATGATCGGCGGCCCCACGGGCCTTCCAAGCCATACGGCGGGGAACCTATCAAGGATGCGGTTATCGACGTCTGGCAGGCCAATGACGAGGGCTTCTACGAGTGCAGCAGCAGGGGATCCAACCAGACTTCAACCTTCGCGGCGTTTTCCGTACTGGCGCCGACGGCCGCTATTGGTTTCGAGCGGTCAAGCCCAAATATTACCCAATTCCGGACGATGGACCCGTTGGCAAGCTGCTCAGCGCGCTCGCTCGCTATCCCTATCGGCCCGCCCACCTGCACTATATCATCAAGGGCGACGGCTTCGAGACGCTCACGACGCACATCTTCGATCCGGACGACCCGTACATCCAATCTGACGCTGTCTTCGGCGTGAAGAAGAGCTTGCTAGCCAACTTCCAGCACGTCGAGGATCCAGTACGCGCTAACGAACTCTGTTTTCGGTCAAGCCATTGAAGATAGAGCATAATTTCCTTTTCAAACTAAAAGCCTTGCTGCGCAAACGAGCAGCCCGAAGCATCGATGCCATTTCTCAAGCCCTCGGCGATATCGTCAGCCTCTCTCGCTCTCAGAATGTCGAAACTTCTTCAAAGCTGCCGGCTATGAGGTTGAATAAATGCGACACGTTTTGGCCCCGCAAATCGCTCTCCGGCTTTTTAACTTCATGAATCGATTTTTTTAAATGCGGTCGCGATATCTGCCCTTGCGCGGGCCATGGAATTTTTTTTGGAATGATGTCGGCTGCTGGATGGCTCATCCGTCTTTCAATCATGACGACCGCTAAATCCTCAAACCGAATTATGAAAGGGACTGAAATGGCCAAGAACACGATCTGTCTTTGGTTCGACAAAGATGCTGAGGAAGCCGCAAATTTCTATGCGCAGACTTTTCCTGACAGCGCCGTCGGAGCGATTATCCGTGCACCCGGCGATTATCCGGATGGAAAAGTCGGCAGCGTCTTGGTTGTCGAATTTACGGTTGCCGGTGTCTCGTGCGTGGGATTGAACGGCGGTCCAACCTTCAAACACAATGAAGCTTTCTCATTCCAGATTTCGACCGAAAGCCAGGAGGAAACCGACCGATACTGGACCGCCATCGTTGGAAATGGCGGACAGGAAAGCGAGTGCGGGTGGTGCAAGGACCGTTGGGGAATTTCGTGGCAGATCACGCCGCGCGTTTTGATGGATGCGATGCGAGCTGGCGGTATTGAAGCAAAGAGAGCTTTCGACGCGATGATGAAGATGCAGAAGATCGACGTCGGGGTGATTGAAGCGGCCGTTCGAGGATAGCATCGCCGGCGGACGAGGATGGTGCCTCAAAGCGGCGATTGGGGATGCCGAGTTCAGTCTATTCCAAACGGGTCTCTCTGCTCGGCCACTATACGTTACGCCGCCAATTGCCAGGCGTTGCGCCAACGACACTGGAGAAAACCCTTGTGAAATGACTTTGATCGGCGAAGCCGCAGGCGATGGCGACTTCGGCGAGCGGAGCATTTGAAGTGCGCAGCAGGGTGCGGGCGCGATCTATTCGTTGGCTGACAAGCCATTGATACGGTGTCATGCCCGTCGTCTCGCGAAAGGCGCGAATGAAATAGCCGCGAGACAGATTGCAGGCCTGCGCCACTTGCTCGATCGAGATGTCCCCTTCAAGGTTCTCGAGAAGCAGACTTTTCGCCAGATGCTCGTGCATGCGCGACAGGCTTCGTGATCTGTTGGGGGTTGCAACGGACCGGCCGCCATAGCGTTGAACCAGGTAGGTCCCGATGGCAGTAGTCATCTGGTCGATGAACAGCGCGCTGGCTTCCTCCGGTTTTTCGAGTGCCGGGATCAGCGCCCGAGCGAGGTTGGCAAGCACGATGTCTTTCGAGGCGGTTTCGGCCGCGAGCGAAGTGATGCCGGAAAGTTCAGCAGCATCGGCGATCCTGATGAGAGCCGCAGGCGAGATTTCGAACAGGAGAAAATCGAAAGAACCGCTGAGATCCGCTTTGTAGGCCTCGGCCAGATCGCGAATGTAGATCGAGTTCTCCGCAAAGTCGTGGGTAGTCACATGATGTTGGTGTTGGATTTGCCGCGTGTGACCGCCGATCGAAGAGACACCGACAACGAACCCGCGGTCGCTTGCCGATGTCATGACCTGATCGAGCCGCACGACGCTCGTTCCCTTGCGAAAGACCGCAATATCGGAACCTGCCAGCGCCTGGTCGATCGACAACTGTTTTAGAGGACATCCGAAAGTGTCGGTTGCCGTTGCGCCGAGTGATTTCACGTGACCGGAAATAGGAACCAAGACGCTAAGCTTTCCGTTTTTTGAAGACTAATCTCGCGGCTCAGCCCTTCAGCGCAGCCTTCTGCAAAAGCGCAGAATCTCGTCGACGAGAATGCTTTTGTTCAAGATAGATGCTTCGAAGATGTATAGGAACTCTCAAATCGTGGCATCACGACGGTTGGGCTATACCGTTCCCAGCCCGGAGGATCGAGACACATTTGAGTGAAGCGTTGGCGGTCGGCGACAGGATTGCAGCATGTTTTGGCATCGATGCGGCGAGGGCCTTGGTCATCAGACCTCTTCGCGAGGCGAAGCTCTCTGTCGTTCATCTTGACCACGTTTATGGAGATGCGGCGCATCCTGTCTTCCTTCCGGCCGATGATGCCTTCCTGGTCATGCTCTATCTCGTCGATGTCGATCATCGCGACATCTGTCCGGACCAGACCGTCGCACCTTTGAAGACCTATCCCAAAGGTTCGGTCTGTCTCATCAGTCTGAGGTATGGCGCCGCGATCTCGATTGGCGGTCATTTCGAGGCGCTTGCCTTTCATATCCCGAGCTCGCACTTTGCCGAGCTCGCCGAGGAGGCAGGCGAACCGCGCGTCGATGACCTCGCCACCTGCCGAGGGATAGACGATCAAGTGATCCGCAATATTGGTGGAGCACTGATGCCGATGTTCGACATGCCGGACGAAGTCAGGGATCAGCTGCTTCCCCATATAGGGCTGGCGTTAAACGCCCATCTCGCCCATCGTTACGGACGCTCACCCGCACAGCGACTGTCGGCGAGCGGTCGGCTGTCTCCCATGCAGGAAAAGCGCATCAAGACGTACATGGTCGCAAATCTGTCGGCCAACATCACCGTCGATCAGATCGCCGAAGCGACCGGTTTTTCAGTGGATGACCTCCGTTCAGGCTTCTTGAATACAACCGGGCAGTCCGTTGCCGAATGGATGTCGGCGTACCGGATGACCAGGGCTAAATCACAGCTGGGCAGGACCGGTGATACCATCGCCCAGGTGGCCGCGACGTGCGGTTTTGCTGATGAGGATGCATTCATCGACACCTTCTCGAAGACTGTGGGAATGGCTCCGGCGGAGTGGCGCTCACGCAATCGCCACTAGGCGAGTTGAAGCTGGAGACGCGCTGCACCGCGATTTTTCCCTCGACCTCGGTTTCAAGGAAAAGCGCCGACAACGTCATGGTGAAAACAGCTTTAGACGCGATGTGCGCGGTCCGGATGCGGCACTGAAGCCGCACCCGGACTGACAATCAGGTTTCGACGAATGCCAGCAGATCGCCGTTCAGGGCATCGGCATGGGTGGTCAGCATGCCGTGCGGATAGCCCTTGTAGACTATCAATGTACCGTTCTGCACCAGTTTTGCCGACAGCCGGCCGGCATTATCGATCGGCACGACCTGATCGTCGTCGCCATGCATGACGAGGGTCGGAACGGTGATCGCCTTCAGGTCTTCGGTCTGGTCGGTTTCGGAGAAGGCCTTGATTCCATCGTAATGGGCCTTGGCGCTGCCCATCATGCCCTGCCGCCACCAATTCTGGATCACACCTGGGTAGACCTTCGCGTCGGCCCGGTTGAAGCCATAGAACGGACCGGTAGGGAAGTCGATGAACAGCTGCGCGCGGTTTTCAGCGACGCCCTTGCGAATGCCGTCGAACACTTCCAGTGGAACGCCACCTGGATTTGTCTCGGTTTTCAGCATCAGCGGCGGTACGGCGGAAACCAGAACCGCCTTGGCGACGCGCCCGGCCGGCTGGCCGTATTTTGCGACGTAGCGGGCGACTTCTCCCCCGCCGGTCGAATGGCCGATATGAACGGCATTCTTCAGATCGAGCGCCTCGACGACAGCGAAGGCGTCGGCGGCATAGTGGTCCATGTCGTGTCCGTCGGAAACCTGTGCCGAACGGCCGTGACCCCGACGGTCATGTGCGACGACGCGGTAACCCTTCGACAGGAAGAACAGCATCTGCGCGTCCCAGTCGTCCGACGACAGCGGCCAGCCATGGTGGAAGACGATCGGCTGGGCATCCTTCTGCCCCCAATCCTTATAAAAGATCTCGACGCCGTCCTTGGTGGTGATGTAGCCCATTCTCTTGTCTCCTTGATTGAGGTGGGGTGGAAAACGTTGGCCGCCGATCGCGGGTGAGCAGCTATTTCGCGTCGCCTTCCGGTGTCTCGATCTCCGCGATCAGCGCCAGGAGACCGAGCAGCGGCGGGATCGCAAGGCACCAGATGCCAAGCCACATGAAGGCTGCGGCGGCGACACCGCAGCCGATGGCGAAAGCACAGACGCTCGTCAGCATCTTGATCATCCGCTTCTTGGCGGCACTTTTCGCTTCCAGGCTTTCCCCGCGAATGACATCAGCCAAATCGATCATGATTTGGGTGGTGTTGCCGGTCATCATCGTCGTCGGTGGTGCCTTCGCCAGATGGATTTTATGCGCGGCGTTCTGGATCGCCATCGCGGCCACCAGCACCATTCCCGTCAGGATCGCCGGCCATCCGTCTCCTTTCGGGAAAGGACCAAAGGAAACCGCAAGGACCGCCGCCACGACAAGCAACAGCAGCTTCACCCTCATCATCGTGCTTAAAACCGCGTATTTGCGCCCGGCGAGCCAGAAGCTCGCCAGTCTAGTTACAAGAATGACAGCGCAGAAGACCGGGAGAGCAAGAAGCTTGGCGATGATCCCGGAGGTGCCGAGCACGACGGCCGCGCCGAATGTCACGAAATTACCTGTGACATGCGCCGTGAACAGCCCCTGAAGCGCCAGAAAGCCTGCTGTGTCGACGTATCCGGCGTCGAAGCTCAAGACTGTTGCAAGAGAGATTTTTTTCATACGTGCTTTTCCTTTGCCGTCCCGCTGCGGGAGAATCTCGGCGTGGCGCCGAGACAGCTTTTATTCTTCTGGCCGCCGGCCTGGCGGATCGTTTCGCCGACGTCGGAACGAATGGCCTCGATGCCACCCGTCAGGTTGGCATTGAAGGCGTTGTCCACGCATACCTGGACATAGCGCCCCTCGATGTCCCGCCGCGCGCCACGTTGCCTGAAACGGCGACGCTCTGTTGGACATCGGCGGCATCCTTGGTCGTCCGCCGTCACAGCAGGCCCGAGCGGCCGGTCATTCCGAGACAAGCGGTGCGTGGATCTCGGCGATGTATCCGCCGGGGAACTGAACGATGGCTGCCCGACGCTTGTCCGACTCATAAGGCTGGACGAGCACGGTCGCGCCGGAAGCGGTGGCCTTTGCGAGGGTTGCATCGAGATCCTTCACCGCGTAACCGGTGGTCTCATAGCCAAAAGGGTAAGGAAGATGGCCATCGGTCACGAGGACCGACATGTTGCCGAAGTCCGATGTGATACGGACGCGCCGGTAGGTGTCGGTCTGGCGACCGATCTCGACGCCGGGTGCCTTCCTGTCGTCGGAGAGGATTTTGCCCTTCGAGAAGGTCAGGAAATCATCAATGAAGGCGCCGACGGAATCCTTTGAAACATATATCCTGTTTTCAGGGACCGTATCGAACTTGGGATAGTCCGGCGCCTTGGTGTGCCAGTAGAGCTGCATATTGACGCCGCCCGGCCATTGGATGACGGCATCGCGGCCGATCGGATCAGGGAAGGCTTCGACAATGACTGAAGCGCCGGCATTTCGAGCATCGCGGATCGCCCGGTCCAAGTCCGTCACGAGATATCCTGTCCGCTCCTTACCGAAGGGATCGGGGATCGGCGTCTTGAAGCCGAACAGGGAGACTGTGCCTGCGGGCGTTTGGATCAGTTGAGAGGTCGTGCTGCTCGGTGTTGGCGTCACCGTGGCGACGATCTGCTTGGTCGATGCACCGCCGAACGTGGCGACGAAACTCGCCGCGAAGACATCGACGTCGGTTACCGGAACATAGACATGAGTGGTGTCGTATTGGGCGCCAACCGCCACGTTCTTGCCAGCAGCCCCTGCGGCTGTGGCAAAAGAGGCCATGATCGTAGCGACGGCAACGGCAACGGCGAATTTCAATCCAGCTGATGGAAAGGTCATGGATACATCCTCATGGTTAGGTCGGTTCCGGCGGGCATCTGTTTGTGAAGGGATAGTGGCTCGGGCGTCAGAATTGAACAATTACAATAATTCCGCCGATTGAATTGCCTATTTTGCAATAATGGGGACACGGAAGTCTGGGTCGGACAGATAGCTTTGGTGGTTGGTTATCGGCGATTTTGCGCGCCATTTCCTGGAGGTCGAGTTCATGCTCGAGCTGTCGCATGACGGCCTCGTGGATCTCGCCAGCTCGGTGCGTTCTCAAGATCTCAGCCCGACCGGCTTTGTTGGTCGCAAGGACGGCTCAGAAATGGAGGGATATGACGTCATCATGGCAGGCATCGGACGATGCACTCTATTTTCCTCTCGCGCGTTTGCGCAGGTCGACAAGAGCAACGAAGACGAAGGCACCGCTAAGACCGACGTGCTCGAAGAAGCCGTTCATGGCTGCCGAATGCTCGGATCCGGCCGGGATCTCCCAGAACCGCAGGGCAAGGAATGTCGCCATCAAGGTGAATATCGCCAGGGCAAGAGCCCCCAGCCAGCGCAAGCGCCCCAAAAGGATGAGGGCGGACATGGCGAGTTCGAAGATCGGCACGCCGCCTGCGAAAAGTGGCGCCGGAGCCAGCCCGAAATGGTTCATCTCGGCGACGGCCCCCTGGAAGTCGAGAACCTTCGTCAGCGGACCCTGGATGTAGGCGGAGCAGAGCGCGAGCAATGCCAGGAATTCGGCGACGGAAGCCTTGCCGGCGAAGCTGCCGGTTTCTTGAGCATGGATGGTCGTCATAGGAGTATCCTCAAAACACCTGTCATCGCGCCGACGTCGAAGCGATCACCGGGAGATTGAATGCCTTCGCTGCCCTTGCCAGCGCGACCATGGCGCTGAGAAGGAACTGACGATCCGTCGACCCGACGCCAAAAGGCGAGACCGGTTTGTTGATCGATCATCTGGACGGCTGGCTGAGCTGGTTCAAGGAGTGGAATAGCGGACATGATTTCTCCGGGCTGCGGCCATTTCGCCTGGCCTCGTCGTTCGTCTGGAAGCTCCTCTACAGATCGTGCCGCAAAGGGAGCTTGTATGGGTAGACCGCGTTCTCAGACGGCCCAGCAGGAGCAGCCAAGGGCGCCAAAGAAGCCCTTCAGGTCGGCGATAGGAAGCTTCGATGTCCAGGCACCGGCATGATCGTGGCCATGGACACCGCAATCGCTGGCGCAGCCGCAGGAGGCGATCGCCGTACGGCGCAGCGAGTGACTGCCTGCACCGTCGGGCTCGCCCCAGGCGGCATAACCGCCGAACTTGCGAACTGGTGACCAGTCCGGCATGGCGGGTGGGATATCGCTCTGATCCAGGGTGGCAAAAGTGCCGGCACCGTAGACGATCTTGCCGCCCACCATGGTGAGTTCCGACGTCAGGAACGAAATCTCGTCCTCGGCGCAGGCGAAGAAGTCCTTGTCCGGGACGACGAGATCGGCAAACTGGCCCTTTTCGATGCGTCCCTTCTTACCCTCCTCGTTGGAGAACCAGGTGACCTTTTCGGTCCACATCCGCAGCGCCGTCTCACGGTCGAGACAATTGGCACGCGGGTAGAGCTGCATGCCGCCGACAGTCTTGCCGGTGACCATCCAGGACAGCGAGACCCAGGGGTTATAGGAGGCAACGCGGGTCGCATCCGTGCCGGCCGAGACGTTGACACCTTTGTCCAGCATGCGCCGGATCGGCGGAGTGGCTTCGGCGACACCGTGGCCGTAGCGCTCGACGAAATATTCGCCCTGATAGGCCATGCGATGCTGGGTGGCGATGCCACCGCCGAGTGCTGCGATACGATCGATCGAGCGTTCCGAAATCGTCTCGGCATGATCGAAGAACCAGTTCAGGCCTTCGAGCGGGATATCCCTGTTGACCTTCTCGAAGACGTCGAGTGAGCGGCTGATCGTTTCGTCATAGGTGGCGTGAAGACGCCACGGCCAGCGGTTTTCGGCTAGCACCCGAACGACGTCTTCCAATTCCCCTTCCATTTCCGGCGGCATGTCCGGGCGGGGCTGGCGAAAATCCTCGAAGTCCGCGGCGGAAAACACCAGCATCTCGCCGGCGCCGTTGTGACGGAAATAATCGTTGCCTTGCTTGTATTTGACCGAGGCCGTCCAGTTGAGGAAATCCTCTTTCTCCTGCTTCGGCTTCTGGGTGAAGAGGTTGTAGGCGAGGCGGACCGTAAGCTGGTCCCCGTCAGACAGTTTCTGGATGACCGCGTAATCGTCCGGGTAGTTCTGGAAACCGCCGCCGGCATCGATGACGCCGGTGATGCCCAGGCGGTTCAGTTCCCGCATGAAGTGGCGGGTCGAATTAACCTGATAGTCGAAAGGCAGTTTCGGTCCCTTGGCGAGTGTCGAATAGAGGATGCCGGCGTTCGGCTTGGCCAGCAGCAGGCCGGTCGGGTTGCCGTTGGCGTCGTGCGTGATCTCGCCGCCAGGCGGGTTGGGCGTGTCCTTCGTGTAGCCCACGGCCCTGAGGGCCGCGCCGTTCAGCAAGGCCCGGTCGTAGAGGTGCAGCAGGAAGACCGGCGTGTCGGGCGCGACGGCATTGATCTCCTCGATGGTCGGCAGGCGCTTTTCGGCGAACTGGTGCTCGGTGAAGCCGCCGACGACGCGCACCCATTGTGGAGCGGGTGTGATGGCCACCTGCCGCCTCAGCATGTCCATGGCGTCGGCTAGCGAACGGACGCCATCCCAGCGCAGCTCCATGTTAAAGTTGAGGCCGCCGCGCACGACATGGGTATGGTTGTCGACCAGGCCGGGAAGCGCGCGCTTGCCCTTGAGGTCGACGATCTTTGTATCGGGCCCGGCCAGCGCCATGATCTCGCTGTCGCTGCCGACCTCCAGGAACATACCGTCCTTGACGGCGACCGCTGTGGCGCTCGGATTTGTACGATCAAGCGTCGTGATCAACCCGTTGTGAAGGACGATATCGGCGTGCATGGCAGCGGCTCCGGTCGTGGTGGGATCGGCGGCATTGGCCGGCGAAAACAGGTTTGAAAAGGCGAGGCTCGATGCTGCGCCCAGGAACGTGCGGCGCGTCGTCATCAGCTTTTCCCCGATGTTGAATCTTCGTGGGGCGGGTTCACCGCCACCACGTTTTGCCGGCCTTTCGGGAGGTGCCCGAACATGTGCGGCTTTACCTGGTGAAGCCAGGAGACGGCGGCAGGCTCACGAGCCCAGATGCTTTTTGCCAATGGCACGAGCTGCTCGCCGACAAGAATTCCGAGCAGCCCGATGAGCGCGACGACAGGCGGGGCAGGCGAGCGGACATTGAGCAGGCTGTAGATCACGCCAACCAGCAGGCCGGCACCAAGTGACAGGAGATAGACTTTCATGGAGAAGACCTTCGCTTGAGAAGCAATTTGCTCCGGCAATTGGCGCACGACCGGAGCAATGCCCGCATCTACTTGGCAGGGTTCGGGCCGATCCGCTTGCCATGGCTGACCCGCTCGGCGCCGCCGTGGACGTGGGTGACGGCATAGTCGATACCCATGCCGTAAGCGCCGGAATGCTCCTTCACCAGCGACGTGACCGCGTCGTAGGTTTTTTTGCGGGCCCAGTCGCGCTGCCATTCGAGCAGGACCTGCTGCCAGGTCACCGGAACGACGCCGGCCTGCACCATGCGGTCCATCGCATATTTGTGCGCATCGACGGAGGTGCCGCCGGAGGCATCGGCGACCATGTAGATTTCGTAGTCGGTATCGTACATGCAGGAGAGCGCGAAGGTGGTGTTGCAAACCTCCGTCCAGAGGCCAGCGACGACAATCTTCTTGCGGCCATCGGCAGCGTGCTTGGCCAGCGCGTCGCGGACGTTCTGGTCGTCCCAGGAATTCATCGACGTGCGCTCAAGGATATCATTGTCCGGGACGACAGCGAGCAGTTCCGGGAAAGTGTTGCCCGAAAAGCTGTCGGTCTCGACGGTGGTGATGGTGGTCGGGATGTTGAATATCCTCGCCGCCTTGGCAAGACCGACAACGTTGTTCTTCAAGACCTGGCGGTCGATCGACTGAACACCGAAGGCCATCTGCGGCTGCTGGTCGATGAAGATGATCTGACTGTTCTGCGGGGTCAGGACCTGAAGCTTGCTGGACATCTCGTGTCTTCCTTTGACTAGGGTTGAAGGTAGGTAATGGGGCAGGGAAGGCGGCACGTCTTGAAAGTTATGCCGCCGTATTGTCGGAAAGCGACCTCAGGCGGCGAGCGGGGTCAGGCCGGCTTCGATCTGGTCACGATAGGGCTCGTAGCGTGCCGGCAGTTTCAAGACCTCGCCAAGATGTGCCGTGTCTTCGTCCCTGTCGAAACCGGGTTCGTTCGTGGCGATTTCGAAGAGCACGCCGCCGGGAGTGCGGAAGTAGATGGCCCAGAAATAATCTCGGTCGATTACCGGCGTGACCTGGTAGCCCGTATCCATCAGGGCCTTGCGGACTTCGAGTTGCTTTGCCCGATTCTCGACGGCGAAAGCGATGTGATGCACCGAGCCCGCGCCCTGCCTTGCGAATGGCGTCTTCGGAAGGACCTCGAGGTCGATCGTGTCCGCACCATTGCCGCCGGGCATGATGAAGCGGGTCACCTCACCATCCGTTTCGGCGCGCTGGTAGCCCATGAAACCGAGCAGTTCGGACGTCGCATCGGCGTCATGCAGGCGGAACTTGGCGCCGGTGAAGCCGCGGATGCCGACGCTTTCGTCGATGCCGGCGCCGTCCCAGGTCTTGCGGCCGTCGTTTTCCGCTTCGACAAGGGCAAACCCTTCGCCGTCCGGCCCCTTGAACAGGAGGCGGGCAGCGCCGAAGGCAGTGTCGGTATGCAGGTTGGCCGCTCCCTTTGCAGACAGGCGATCCTGCCAGAACGAGAGCGAGCCCCTGGGCACTGCGAACTGCGTTTCGCTGACTTCGCCAACGCCTGCGCGGCCGCGCATCACGTCGGGAAAAGGGAAGTAGGTCATGACTGTGCCGGGAGTGCCGTTCTCGTCACCGTAGTAGAGGTGATAGACCGCCGGGTCGTCGAAGTTCACGGTCTTCTTCACGCGGCGAAGCCCGAGTGCGTCGGTGAAGAACGCATTGTTCTGACGGGCGTCCGAAGCCATCGAGGTGACGTGGTGCAGCCCTTTGATATCCTTGATCATGATGTTTTCCTTTCATCGCCGATGTGGTTCGTTGTGCGTGCTTGAAATCTAGTTCGCTTGCCTGCTCTCCGGAATTGCAATAAAGATTTCGAATGAATTGCTCAGGATGAAATAATAAATGAACGACTACAGGGCGCTTAGGACGTTCTTGATGGCTGCGGAAAAGCGCAATTTCGCGCAAGTCGCGCGGGAGCTCGATATGACGCCGGCGGCGGTCACCAGAGCGATTGCCGCACTCGAGAACGAGTTGGGCGTGCAGCTTTTCGTGCGGACGACACGGCAGGTTTCATTGACGACCGACGGCGCGATCTATGCAGCCCAGATCAAGCCGGCGATGGAGGCGTTGGAGAATGCACGCGCTGACCTCATGAACACGCACAAGGCCGACCATGGTCGCCTGCGGATCAGTGCGCCGACCTGGTTCGGGCAGCAGGCTCTGCCCCCGATCCTGGCCGGTTTCAAAGAGTTGTACCCGAAGATAAGTTTTGAGATTTCACTCGCTGACGGGCTCGTCAACATTATCGACGACGACTACGATCTCGCGATCCGGATCTCTGCGGCGCCGTCCGACAAGTTCACGATCTGGAGGAAAATCAGCATGGTCCGGCGTATCCTGGTGGCTGCGCCAGGTAGCCGATTTACGGAGGTGAAGCATCCAAGCCAGCTGACCCCTGACGACTGCCTTGCATATAGCGGCGAGAGCAGGCGGGAAAACTGGGTATTGTCGGACGGTAGCGGCAGTGCCAACATCTCAGCGGGGCGGGCGTTCAGCGCCAACAGCGGCGAAGTCCTGGCGAGCATGGCGGCCGACGGGGTCGGTGTCGCCATGCTGCCGAAGTTCCATGTCGCCGAGCATCTGCGCACCGGGCGGCTGGTTCATATTCTGAAAAATTGGTCGCCGCCGGATCTGTGGCTGACGCTCTATTATCCGCCATACCAGTCGCTGCCGCCGCGCATCGCGTCGTTCTCTAAGTTCTTCGAGCAGCAGGTTCCTGCGTTCATGACCACTATGGAATGAGTTGCCGCAAACTCCTGCCGGACTGAACGGCGTTCTTCGAAGGCGCCAATCCAGGCAACCGGGACAGAATCAAGTCCCACCCTTTTGCGACTGCAACCGCCGGCTTCTCTCCTGGAGAAGGTCGATGAATGCCCGAAGAGCCGACGGCACGTGACGATTGCCCGGGTAATGCAGCAAGAGACCAGGCAAGCGCGGTGACCAGTCCGCTAGAACAGCCGCGAGCTTCGGGACGGCCAGGAAGTCCCGAGCCAACGATTCCGGCGCATAGGGGATTTCCTAGCCTTCAAGGGCCGCTTCGTTCAGAATTTCATGCCTAAATCAGACATCCAATCTGTCGAACTCTCAGCGGTCGGGCGTTCGACTGCCGAGGACAAACTGGTACCGCTCTGGTCGAATAAAAAATTCAGACTTTTCGGCGCAAGCGCCCGTTTCGAAATAGGAACTCCGTTCCAGCACAAGCAGGACTGCATGTTCAGCCGCTCCAATCAGCGATGTTATCCGGGGCGAGACAGCACGCGCCCCGATCGCAATCTCAGCGGAGACAATGTCGGCGCCGGCTTTGTCTTTCAGTAAGGCATAAGTTGGTTGCTGTTCGGCGATCTCTCGCTCCAGCTCCGACATGAAGGCCGGCAGGAAGCTTCGGCCCAATGCAATCGGCTCGTCATTCACCACATGAAGTCGTTCCAGACGTGCGCATGTCGGCCCGAACAGCGGGATGAAAGCAGACGGTGTTTCAATTGCGGTCAACTCGACGATCCGCATCGTAGCATCGAAGCCTTGGACTTTCAGCGATTCATGAAAGCTACGCAGTGTATCAATTTGATGGCGCACGTGCTTGCCGGCCACGAATGTGCCTTTGCCTTTCCGGCGCTCGATCAGCCCATCCCTATCGAGTTGTTGGAGCGCCAGGCGCACGGTGACGCGACTGACTGTGAAGCGTGCCGTAGTTTGCGATTCCGACGGGAGCCGTCCGGACGGCTCGTAGGCGCCTTCGGCGATCTCGGCACGAAGCCGATCGGCAATCTGCAGGTACATAGCCACCGGGTTATTGCGTATGAGACTCATCTATTTTCCATAGGGTCGAAAACACCACGATGCAGCGAAGCTTTGGAATAGCGTTCCCTTTTGCTGCCACACAAGGGGAACTCTTCACGTTGATAACCTGTATTATAATGTATTAAAAATTGGGGCAACTCCAATCCAGGGTCGTCCTAACGCAACATGGCATCTCCAGTTATCCCAAGGCAGGTTTCATCCGGCGCCGCCTTCTCGGTGGACCGCATGGCGTTCGCCTATCCCGAAAGCCGACGCGCCGTATTCGAACGGTTTTCGCTGAAGGCTCGGTCGGGAGAATTCGTGGCGATCCTGGGTCCGTCCGGTTGTGGCAAGTCGACGCTCCTTAATCTTCTCTCGGGCTTCCTGCGCCCGCAATCGGGGCATATCACCATAGACGGCGTGCCTGTTGTCCCGGAGCATCCGGTCCTTGGATATGTATTTCAGTCGCCAAACCTCTTCCCTTGGTTGAGTGCCCTGGAAAATGTTCGCTTTGGCCTGCGCATGAATCGCCGTGGATCTGCGAAGGAGCAGAGAGACGTCGCGCTTAATTTTCTTCGACTTGTCGGCCTGGAAGAGCAGGCACAGGAGCCGCCTCACCGATTGTCGGGCGGCCAGCGTCAGCGGGTTGCGCTGGCGCGCTCACTGGCGCTCGAGCCGCGCCTCCTGCTCATGGACGAACCATTCGCAGCGCTCGACGCCCTGACGCGTGCATCCCTCAATGATGAATTGCTGCGCATCTGGTCGGGCTTGGGGAAGACCGTACTGTTCATCACCCATGACATCGACGAAGCGATCTATCTTGCCGACAGGGTTCTCGTCCTTGGGCTACCGCCGACAGGCATCACCGCCGAAGTGGCAATCGATTTGCCGCGTCCTCGCGATCAGCGTGGCACGAGAGCCAATCCTTTATTCGCTCAACTGCGCGAACAGCTCTCGGAGGAAATCGCCAAAGTCATGACCAGCAATCTACCCGTTACCTGAAGGGGAGCATCCGATGAAACACATTCTACCCGCAGTTCTTCTGGCCCTCGCAGCCGCTTTGCCTGCCCATGCCGAGGACCCGCGGCCGCTTCGCATTGGCTGGGTCCAGGCCATGGCCAATGCGCCTGCCCTGATCGCCGAGGAGAAAGGCTATTTTCGCGACGAGGGGTTGAACGTCGAGCTCAAGGGTTTCGGCGATGGTCCCGTCATCCAGCAGGCGGTGGCTGGAGGCGAAATCGATGTGGCCTATATCGGTGCGCCCCCGGTCTATCAATGGGCGGCGCGCGGTCTCGACGCGAAAATCATCGCCAAGGTCAACTATGGTCAGGCAGCGGTAATCGCGAAGACTGACGGTCCGATCCACGCCCTTTCCGACCTCAAGGGCAAGAGGCTTGCCGGCGTCAACAGGGGCAGCGGCATGGACGTGCTGCTGCGTGGCTACGTTCTCAAAGAGGCCGCCGGCCTCAGCCCGGATACGGATCTTGCGCTGTCGCAAATGCCCGTGGGTAACATGAACGCTGCCCTCGATACCGGCGTCGTCGATGCAGCCTTTTTGTGGGAGCCCTTCATCAGCCAATCGGTGCTCCGCGGTGCAGGTCGCGTCGTCTTCGACGTGAACGGAGCTTTGCCCGGCTATCCCTGGTACGTCATAGCAGCGCCTGCCAAGACGCTGAAGGAACGCCCGGACGATCTCGTGAAACTGTTGCGAGCGAATTCGAAGGCCATTGCGTTTCTGCGGGAGCATCCCGAAGAGGCCAATCGGATCATCGCCCAAAACTTTAAGCTGGAATCCCTGACGGCCGCGGACGGAAGTATCGTTCCGCCGGAAGCGATCGTCACGGAGGCGAGGAAACGCCTTGGGTGGTCGGCGGAAATCGAGCCGTCCGATCGTGCCTTCATCCAGCGGCTCATCGACTACTCGGTGGCCCTCGGCTTTCTCGAAAAGCGCTTGAATGTCGACGACATCATTGACGACAGCTTCGCCGCAAAAGCGGCCGCTCAACGATGAGATCCGATCGATGAAGAAGTTGGCAGCGCGGCTGCGTTTTCCGCAACCGTCCTGGCGCTGGGCAGCGCTTCCGTTCCTCCTTGTCGTGTGGAGCATCGCGGCAAGCCGCGTTCCCTCCTATGTGCTGCCGCAGCCGTGGGACGTGGCGGCCGAGGGGGTTCGCTGGATCCGGTCGGGCGAGTTGGGTCGCCAGGTCATGGCGAGCTTGTTGCGCGAATTCGGCGGCTTCGGCGCAGCCGTCGTGGCCGCCGTGCTCATCGGCGTGTCTGCCGGACTTTGGCGGCCGTTTCGCGAATTCGTCCAGCCGCTGCTCGGTCTCTTCATGGCCATCCCTCCGATCGCTTGGGCGCCGCTGTCGCTGATCTTCTTCGGCCTCGGATATCTTTCCATTGCCGTCGTCATATTCATCGCATCGGCCTTTCCGATCGCCCAGACGATTCAGGAAGGCGTGCTTTCCATCAGCAGCGGCGAGGTGCGTGCCGCGCGCATGCTGGGTGCCAAAAGGCTGCAATTGCTGGCCCATGTATATCTTCCGGCCTCCCTCCCCTTCCTCACTGCCGCCTTGCGCATCGGTTTTGCCCAGGCGTGGCGCGCGCTTGTTGCAGCCGAGATGATCGGCGCATCTCAAGGTATCGGCTGGATGGTCGCCATGGGCGGGCAGGTTGGTAATTCGGCGCAGGTGCTTCTCGGCATCGCGCTGATAGGACTTACCGCGTGGCTGATGGAGAGCCTCGTGTTTCGACGGATAGAGCGCCGCTACGAAGGCTGGCGCGGACAATAACGGACGATCCCCATGACAAAGATTTTGCCAGAAAAGACGATTCAAGCCAGCGCCCATTCTCCGATGGGGCTTGCCGATCATTTCGATACTCTGCCCTTCCTCGGCCGTCTAAGCTGTCAGCGGCAGACGCTGACGGCGGGCGAGTGGACCGAATTGGAGCTCGTTTATGAGGTCGGAGCTGTCGGCCTCGCAGACGGTGCGTGGCTGAAGCTTGCCTTCAAGTTCTATTCCGACTGGGCGCTGTTCCAGACAACGGAGCCGACGGGCGCCAACTATATTTCCGCCGAATACCACGCCGGTCCTCTGGTTTCGGGGCAAAGCCCAGGTACCGTTCAAGCATTGAAGGTGCGTTTCGATCAGAAGGGACACGAACGTCCCTTCCAGAAGGCGGTCATCATCGACGTCGTCGACGGCTATCTCAACCCCGGCGACAGGATCGTCATCCGTCTGGGCGATCGGCGGCAGGGCGGCGCCGGCACACGGGTGCAGACTTTCGTGGAGAAGGTGTTCCGTTTCCGGCTGTTCGTCGATCCGCTGGGTAGCTCAAAATTTGCGGAGGTGCCAGGCGACTGCAAATTGGAAATCGCGGCCGGGCAGCCGCAGGCCCTTCAGGTCATCGCGCCGCGGCTGGTTGGCAGCGGTCACTTCTTCGACGCTATCGTGCGCGTCGATGATATATGGGGAAACACTTGCCAGGGTCGAGACCTGCATGGTGCGCTCGTCATTACTGCCCCGGATGGCGGGCAACGAACGGAGCTAGTGGCATTCGCCGCGGAAGGCTGGACATTTGCGCGGATTTCCGGCCTTTCCTTCGCTGCTGCCGGCGAGTGGAAATTGGAAGCATGGCTGAATGACGAACCCGGCGTCGCACCGGGCATCGCCTATGTACAGAGCGAAGAGGGTGCCTTGCGCCCTCTCTATGCCGATCTTCACGTCCATTCCGACGACACCGTTGGCACCAATGATGCCACCTACAATCTCACCTACGGGCGCGACATCGCCGGACTTGACGTGGTGGGCTACACCGTCAACGATTTCAACATCACCGAGACGAACTGGGACGCCGCCGTCAAGACCATCCACGAACTCAACGAGCCCGGTCGCTTCGTCTGCTATCCAGGCACCGAATGGTGCGGCAACTCCGCTGCCGGTGGCGACCGAAACGTCGTCTTCCTGCGTGACGGCAAGCCCAGGTTTCCGTTCGACGAGCAGGGACGCTCCCTGCGCTCTTTCGAATGGAATGAGACGACGGCGGGAGCGATCCGTCCTGGGATATGGCCGGTTGACCGGCTCTATGGAGCCTATGCGGATGATCCGGAAGGCCATTTGCTGATCCCACATGTGGGTGGCCGGCGCTGCATTCTCGACTGGAACCATCCGGAGCTGGAACGCCTCATCGAGGTTGGCTCCGCCTGGGGACAATTTCATTGGCTCTACGTCGAAGCTCTAGCTCGCGGACACAGAGTTGGCGCTTCCGCCGCTAGCGACGAACATCAGGGCCGATGCGGCGGTGGTGCGCCGGCCACCGGAACCTTCGGTGCACGTGGGGGGCTCACCGGCGTCATCGCCGACGGTTTCGACCGTGCTGGCGTTGGCGCTGCACTTCGGGCGAGGCGCACTTTTGCCACGACTGGTGAACGGAGTTTTGCGGTTCTGTCCCAAGGCAAACATTTCATGGGCGAGGTGTTTGACGCCGAGCTCAATCAGCCGCTCTCTTACCGCCTGCTCGGCCACGCCGGCTGGGAGGAAGTTCAGCTTTTCGACGGCGACCGCATGGTGTGGCGACGTGATCTGCATGCCGAAGCGGGCCTCAGTGAGCGCAGTGTGCGGATCCGTTTCGGCGGCGCGCGGATAAAGGATCGCTATCGCGCGGCCTATTGGAGCGGCGAAGTGGCTGTCACCGGTGCAGCGCTTCTGGATGTGCGCGGCATCGGTTTCGATCATCCCGAACAAAGCGTTTGGCGCACTGGGCTCGGCACCCTCGGCTTCAGGACGGCAACACATGGCGACGTCGACGGAATCGAACTTAAGCTTTCCGACCTGCGCGACGCGCGCATCGTCGTAGCCGCGAAGCTCCATGGCTACAGCAAGATCGGGGATCCGCTCCAGCCGCCGCCACATGTCCATGCTCCCGAGGTGTTTTTAGAGGCATGCGGAAGCGAGCTGATCGCAAAGGGCTCGATCTCGGTCGATCTTCAGGGTGTCGAGCTTCGACTTCTGTTGGAGCGCGTCACCGATCGCCCTCTTCCACGCGATCTCTCAGGCGAGATACCGCTTCCAGGACTTGGATTGAGCCACGGCCGCGAACACCCGCTTTTCCTGACGGCGAGACAGAGGGATCAATCCCGCATTTGGACGTCACCGCTGTTCATGACAGCTTGAACTGAGCGTAAGCTGATGCGGGCCGCTGTTTTTGTGCTGCCGCACGGATCTTGCGATCCATCTCGAAAGTTCTTAGGTCACCGGAGGTTTTGCATTCTGCAAACTCCGTGTTCGAGAAGACCGAGATGATCCTCACCCTCGCAGGCGTTAGAAAATCCTATTCCACTGCGGAGAGCCCGATTGAAATCCTGAAGGGCGTCGATCTGGAAGTCGCTGCGGGCGAAAGTGTTGCTCTAACCGGAGAGTCTGGCAGTGGCAAAAGCACATTGCTGCATCTGGCAGGCGGGCTCGACCGTGCAGACAGCGGCTCGGTCGTGATGGATGGCAGCGATCTGGGGCTATTTGCTGAAAGCGAACGGGCCCGATACAGGAGAACGAAGGTCGGCCTCGTTTTTCAACAGTTTAACCTCATCCCATCACTGAGCGTCGCAGCCAACATCTCGTTCCACGCCAAGCTTGCAAACCGGTACGATCACGCTTGGGAAAGGCAGTTGATCGAGGAATTGGGGTTGGAAGAATACACCGCCCGATATCCCGAGCAACTTTCCGGAGGCCAACAGCAGCGCGTTGCAATCGGGCGAACCTTGGCTGCTCGACCTCCTCTCGTCCTTGCGGACGAGCCAACGGGCAACCTGGATGAGCAAACAGGCGATGCCGTCCTCGATCTGATGCTCAACCTGGCCCGGACGGTGGGATCGGCTCTGCTTCTCGTCACCCACTCCACGAGGCTTGCAGCGCGTCTGGACCGAACAGTGGTCCTTCGCGGTGGGAAGATTGCCGAATGAACTTCGTCGCATTCGCAGCCCTGCTGTCACACTGGCGTCGGAGACCTCTCCAGCTTCTGACGCTGGTCATGGGGATTGCGCTGGCGACGGCTCTCTGGTCCGGCGTTCAGGCTATCAACGCCGAGGCGAGGGCGAGCTATGCGCGGGCGGCTTCGGTTCTGGAGCAAGGCTACCTCCGGGAGATCGTCGCCAAGAACGGTGACGGCATCGCGAGCGAGGTCTATGGCAGCCTGCGTCGAGCGGGTCTGAATGTTTCGCCCGTGATCGAGGGCAACTACCGCTTCGGAAGCACAAGAATCAGATTGGTTGGTATCGAACCTCTGACGATGCCAAGGGACACCGGGAACCAGACCGTCGCCAGCAGTCTAGACCTATCCGGCTTCTTTTCAGCCGGTGGACAGTTGCTTGTGTCGAGCGCGACTGCCGAGCGGCTCCGTGGCAGTACCGACATGAGCGTCAAAATCGATGGTAAAGTTCCCGACGGTGCTGCCTTCGTCGACATATCGGTCGCCGACAGGTTGCTCGACAAGCACGGGAAGATCGACCGCCTGGTGGTCGCGGCCGATCAAAGGATCACCACCGAAGCAATCGATCAGGCGGGATTGACGATCCGCGAACCGGGTGAACAACCAGACGCCGCTCGCCTCACAGACAGCTTCCACCTCAACCTTACGGCTTTCGGCTTCCTTTCGTTCATCGTCGGGCTCTTCATCGTGTATTCCGCCACGGGCCTGACCTTCGAACAGCGTCGAGGCACTTTCCGTACACTCAGATCTCTTGGTGTCTCGCTTCGAGCATTGATCACGGTGCTCTTGATCGAGCTTTCGATGCTGGCGCTGATATCGGGCTTGATCGGCGTCATGCTCGGCTACGTCATAGCATGGCTCCTGATGCCGGGTGTCGCCGCGACCCTCAGGGGCCTCTACGGTGCCAATGTGTCAGGCTCGCTATCCATTCGGCCGGAGTGGTGGTTGGCTGGACTGGCGATTGCTCTCGGAGGAACCGCTGTCTCGTCTGGCCAGAGCCTGTGGCGGGTATGGAAGCTGCCGATTTTAGCTGCCGCCCAGCCGCGAGCATGGGCAAGAGAGTCGGCCAGATCGCTTGCCTTTCAAGCGGGAACGGGCGGAGTTCTGCTGATCTTGGCTGCTATCCTGGCGATAGCTGCGCCCGGGCTGGTAGCGGGTTTTGCGACACTTGGCTGCCTGCTTCTTGGAACAGCTCTGGTGCTACCTGGACTTCTTGCGGTCATCCTGACCAAAGCGCAGCATTTGGCACGAAGCGCCCTCATGGAATGGTTCTGGGCCGACACCCGCATACAGCTTCCCGGCTTGTCGCTGGCTTTGATGGCTCTGCTGCTGGCATTGTCGGCAAACATCGGTGTCGGCACGATGGTATCGAGCTTCCGGCTGACTTTCATCGGATGGCTGGATCAACGCCTGGCTGCCGAGCTTTACGTCACTGCCAAGGATGAGGAGGAAGCTGCGCTTCTCCGAGTCTGGCTTCCACCACGCTCAACAGCGGTCTTGCCCATCTGGAGCGTCGACGCCGAGGTGCTTGGCGAACAGATCCAGATCTTTGGCGTTGCGGACGATTCGACCTACCGGGAGCACTGGCCGTTGATCGCTTCCGAAAACGACGTTTGGGCAAGGATCGCCGCCGGGCAGGGTGCTCTGATCAACGAACAGATGTGGCGTCGCGGCGAAGCCAAGATCGGCCAGCCGTTGGTCATGCCTGGAGGCTGGAGCGCAACTGTGGTCGGCGTGTACTCGGACTATGGAAATCCGAATGGGCAAGTGATAGTCGGGGTCAAAACGCTCGTCGATCATTACCGCGATGTCCCGAAACTTCGCTACGGTGTCCGAGTTGCTCCCGAGCAAGCCCAAGATCTCAAGCGTCGGCTGGTCGAGGAGTTTGGCCTTCCGGATACCGCCATCGTTGACCAGGCCTCACTTAAGCGGCAATCGAGAGCCATCTTCGATCAGACGTTCAAGGTGACCGGCGCGTTGAACGTCCTCACCCTTGCTGTAGCAGGGTTTGCCATGTTCTCAAGTCTCCTGACGCTGTCTGGTATTCGGCTTCCGCAACTCGCGCCGGTATGGGCAATGGGTGTACGGCGACGGGATCTGGCGCTCTACGAAGTTGCCCGGACACTTGCACTCTGGCTGGCGACATTTATGGCTGCGATCCCGGTCGGTCTTACCCTGGCGTGGGTCCTGCTTGCGATCGTGAACGTGGAGGCTTTTGGTTGGCGATTGCCAATGATGGTGTTTCCAATGGACTGGTTTTGGCTGGGAGCAATTGCTCTTGCTGCTGCATTGCTGTCGGTGCTGGTGCCGGTTCGGCGTCTGGCCTCGATCAATCCTGCGCACCTGCTGAGGATTTTCGCCAATGAACGGTAGAAAGTCGGCATCTGTCCTGATAGCGGCGGCTATGATCTGCGCGAGCGGTCAGGCATTCGCGCAAGGCTTCGCCGGATTGGGATCGGATGCGCAAGGTTTTGCGATCCCGGAGCGGGGTTCTGTTCTTTCTTTCCCCGCCGATCATGGCGCTCATCCTGATTATCGCATTGAGTGGTGGTATGTGACTGCCAATCTCAAAGACGAGGATGGCAGGCAATATGGAGCGCAGTGGACGCTGTTTCGCTCTGCGCTGGCTCCGGGAGACAAGGCAGGTTTCGCGGATCCGCAGATCTGGGCTGGGCACGCGGCGATCACCACCCAAGGTCATCAGTACGTCGCTGAGCGCTTGGGGCGGGGAGGCGTCGGGCAGGCAGGCGTTGCCGCAAGACCATTTCGGGCTTGGATAGACGACTGGCGGTTGGAGGGTAGCGAGCGAACCGGCTCGGACGCCTTTGGCAACCTTTCAGTCTCTGCGGGCGGGCTGGACTTCAGCTACACCTTAGACCTCAAGGCCGCCGGCCCGCTCGTTCTTCAGGGGGAAAACGGCTTTTCCGTGAAGTCGGCGAACGGGCAGGCGAGCTACTATTACTCGCAGCCTTTCTATGAGGTGGCGGGAACGATCATGACATCCGGAGCGCCGGTTAAGGTCACTGGCAAAGCCTGGCTGGATCGGGAGTGGTCGTCGCAGCCGCTTGCGTCCAATCAGACGGGGTGGGATTGGTTCTCACTGCATCTGAATTCCGGCGACAAGCTGATGGCTTTTCGCCTTCGTGATGACAAGGACGGGTTTATCTCCGCGAACTGGATATCGGCGGATGGACGAACGACACTTTTGTCGAAAGACGACGTCCAACTGGAGCCGACGCGGAAGGCAACGGTCGATGGGCGCCGGATGCCGGTTGAGTGGCGCATACGCGTGCCGAGTAAGTCACTTGATATTACGACGAAACCGCTGAACGAGCAGTCCTGGATGGCGACCTCTACGCCTTATTGGGAGGGGCCGATCAACTTCACAGGCTCCACGTCGGGTGTCGGATATCTTGAAATGACCGGCTATTAGCTGCTACGTCTCACACGTAGGTAACAGCTCCTACGTCGAACGGTGCGAACCGGCGGAAATCGCCCGGACCCGGGCAGTGCGTTGGAACTATGAAACTGTTTTGTACGTTTTTCGGCCGCCAAAAGGAGTTTTAACGACATGAACATGGTCTCGAAGATTGTGAAATCCCCTGTTGCTCTGTCCGTCGGCGGCTTGCTTGCGGAAGCTCGCGCGGCTCGCGGCTATTCGCTGGATGACGTTGCAGAAACCACTGGTCTGACTGTGGCCGAAGTGACAGCTCTGGAGAACGACACGGATTTCGACGCGTCAAGGATACGAAGGACCGCGGCCGCTCTAGGGGTTTTAGACAAGATTTGAGACGTGCGTCGCGCACTACACAGCTTTTTCACGGCGACGTCTTGCCTGTTGACCCGCAGAGACTGTGTCTCCGATTTAGCAGAACCCGTTCAACTTGAGGATTTTATGGGCGTCGATTGCCGCCTGGAGCTCAGCTTCCGAGTTTCGATCTCCTCGGTTGGCGTCTGGATGATGTAGCTTGAGCATCTGCTTGTAGCGGCGCCTGATCTCCTCGGGCGCCGCGTCCTGCAAAAGGCCGAGCGTTTCGAAGGCTTTCGCTTCCAATACCTTGAGCTTACGTCGCTGGAGATCAGCTTTCGTTGCTTGATGTTGGGCAGCACTCTTGCGTGCATTAAGGGCTTTTGCCGTGCCCGAGCGGACGGTCGAAGGAAGCGGCATCTCTGTCGCATGATCAACGCGGGTACCCCACGTCTTACGGGCGCCACTTGCTGCCTCACTCTGATAGCGGGCGGTCACCGGATCGGACAGATTGCTCGCGAAATTATATCCCTTATTGTATTCTCTCGCATGTTGCGGGCAGAACAGCAGGTACAAACCCTCCGCATCTCGCCCAACGGGCGCACGATTGGTACCGCCGCTTTCGCAACCGTCCCACTGGCATTTCGACTGGGAAGGCTCGGGGGGGAAGAGCTGATTTTTTGCTCGTGGGCCTCAGGCCGACAAAAATTTTCGAATCAAACGTCATCGCGCGTTATATGGCGTTTTTCATCGAACCGGCAAGCTGCCACGCGGCCTGGCTTTAATCTCCCAATCCGGTCAAACTGGGCAATGCTGCGGCTGCCCTTAGATCAATCGTGGCGATCATCAGACCGCCTCGCGCCGGGCCGCAAATAGGAAACTGGTAAATCATCGCGTTCGATTTGACGCGGGCAACTCAGTCCAATTGGGGAGTTTTCAGTCGTCCTTTAGCTGCGAAACCTCCGACCCTTAAATCGCTGGCAGAACTTACCTCTAGCCCCATTCGCGATCGTGCCCATGAAACAGTGACGACAGAGAATTTAGGCAATCGGCGTTCCAAGGCTTGATCATCAACGCGTGTGGATCTAATGAGGCGCGTTAGCGATCCTAGGAGTTTTAGAATGCAGGTTCTGGTACGTGACAACAACGTTGAGCAAGCGCTCCGTTTTTTGAAAAAGAAGTTGCAGCGCGAGGGCGTATTCCGGGAGGCCCGACTTCGGGAGCGTTTTGAAAAGCCCTCCGAAAAACGTGCTCGTGAGAAGGCCGAGGGCATCAGGCGTGTCCGTAAACTCGCTCGCAAAAAGCTTGAGCGGGAAAGCGGTATTTCGGCCCCCAAGAAAGCAAGAGCTCCTGGTCGCTAAAGGGGAGCGGATGACAGATGTTCTGTCCGTCGAGGACAGGACTTCTTGTGTCCGAGACATTCCTTTCCAACACGCCGTACCGAGTTGAAACTGGTCGAAAGCATCGACGTCCCTGGCGCCCTTTTATCAAGCGCGGTGTGCAGCCCGACACGGCGGCTGATTGCAGAACAGCTCGCCGCTCTTCAGGGGCCCATCCAGAGGATAGCGGCGTCTCAAGTATGTCCCGCATTACTGCGCGGTTGCGATCGCGACATGCGGAAAACCAAAGACCTATAGCGCCGTCAGCCTAATCGAAAGGCGGGCGCAGATGTCCATGCTGCCATGCACGAGGGATAATCTTCGTTGCCCTTGACACATCCGCGATGGGCAGTGCGTTTCGCGCCCGCCCTCATCCGATTCCCGGTGGAAGAATAAGCGCCGGGAAGCTGACGGGCGAAAGTCTTGTGCCTGCTTCTCATCAAGCCGAATGCAAAAAGTAATGGCGTATCCTGTTTCGCCCCGCCCGCCGTACCGCCACGTATTCGTTTCTACCCTGGAAGCCAAAGGCACGATCAACTTTCCTAAGAGCCAATCAAAAGCGGCTTCTTATCGTTGCCTTTTTTCATGAGAACGCCGGTATCTGGACCGAACATCAGGTAGAGCGGAAGAATGCTCGCTCCGAGCGCGGAACCCCGGGCTCCCAGGGCACCGGCGGTGATCGTGGGTGCGATCAAGCCGGGGGGAACCATCTCTGAAAAACATTGCCGGACGCGGGCAACGGTTTCCATGAGCAGTGGAGCGGGGAGAAGCCCGTCGATGACAACCGCTTCGACATCGATGACGGCAATGCTTCCGATAATCGCCTGGGCAAGAGCATCCGCGCAGTCGTCCTGCCACTCGGAAACAAATGTGCGCGCGGCTGGCGGCATCGGGTCGAGATCACGGACCCGCCTGATGTCTATACCGTTGGTCCTGAGATGATGGACGAGGGTATAGATTGAGGCACGATGAAGCAGGACTTCGAATTTTCCAGCCGGCTTGGGAACGGAGCTTAGCGTCGAATGTGTCACCGGGAACGGCCCGTAAGCTGCGGTATTGCCGTTCGGACCAGTCTGCAGGGTCCCATCGAGGACAAGGCCGCCGCCGACGAATGTGCTGAGTGAGATGTGGAGGAAGTCAGAAAATTTCTTACCCAACCCGTACACCAATTCCGCGACGGCAGCTGCCGACGCGTCATTCTCGATCATGACAGGAAGACTGTGGGTGTCGGCAAAATGGCCCTTCAGGTCAAAGGACCGCCAGGCCAGTTGGACATCACTGGGAAATCCGAGCTCCTCGTCCCATCCGCCAATGAAATAAGGGGCGGAAATCCCGATGCCGATCAGGCGCGAGCTATGAACAGCGCCAAGCTGTGAATTGAAACGCCCGATGGCGGCAGCGCCTAGGCGCTTTATGCTGTCGGGATCCGGATGATCGTAGTCGTGGGTCTCGAACGCGCAGATTTGCCCCGCAAAGTCGATTAGGATGGCATCCATCGCTCTGCGGCCGATATGAAAGCCGATCGAATAAGCCCCGGTGCTGGCAAGCCCGTACATTGCAGACGGCTGGCCCTTGCCGCCGAAGCGCTTGCCATTTTCGACCAGATAGCCACCTGCGACAAGAGCCTCAACGATCGCGGCAACAGCTGGTGGGGTAAGATGTGCGAACCGCGCGATCTCCGCCTTGGATGCTTGGCCAAAGCGTCGCACTGCGTCCAGAACAACGCGCTCGTTGTAGTGACGAAGCTGGACGGAATTACTGCCTTTTCCTGCCATGCGATCCAACCGTGAAAGGACCATTCAAAAGCACGTTGCTTTAAGTGCCAGCACCGGTAACGCGACCGCTGAATTTACGCAACTATCGCGCAGGCCAGGACCCTGTCTCTAGAGGCCATCTTTAAAATGTGGGTTGACCACAATCAAGCATTATTATAGTAAACTGCTTTAATAAATGCCCGATGGGAGTTGGGTGGAGTTGTCTGCCCTAGGGGGTCGGAGGAGGCACCAGGAATGGCTCGCTGCGCGTGGTTGGAAATTCTCGTCATTCCGGATGCGCCGGATGCTTGATGTATCAGGCAGACCAAAAGCTGCTGGGGCGAGGGCGACCGGCCAAGTCGTCGCGTCGCTCGAGGGCGTCACGAAGGTCTTTGGTGGCACCGTCGCTGTCGCAAATGTGTCGATTGAATTGCGGGCAGGAGAGGTGCTTGCCCTGCTTGGAGAGAACGGTGCAGGCAAAAGCACCTGCGTCAAGCTTCTCGCCGGCGTCCATCGGCCAGATGGCGGCCAGGTCGTCATGCTGGGCAAGCCCGTTGCGTTCGCGTCTCCACTGGAGGCGCAAACTGCCGGTGTCGCCGTCATGCATCAGCATCCAGGTCTTTTTCCCGATCTCAGCATCGCCGAAAATCTCTTCATCGGGCAGACCGGGTTACGCTGGAAACTTGACCACAGGCAGATGCAAAGCGAGGCTGCGCGCCTTCTGACGCTCGTCGGCCTTGACGTGGACGTCACAGCCCCTTTGGGGCGGCTGCGGACATCCGAGCAGCAGCTCGTCGAAATTGCCCGTGCGCTTTCGCTCGACGCACGCGTTTTGATCATGGACGAACCAACCGCAGCCTTGTCGCAGAGAGAGGTGGAACGGTTGTTTACGGTTGTGGACAATCTCCGCCCGCAAGGTGTGGCGATGATGTTCGTTGGCCATCGCATGGACGAGATCTATCGCGTCGCCGATCGTATCGCCGTCCTGCGTGATGGTCGCCATGTCGGAACGGAGATTGCAGCGGATCTATCCCGTGAACGTGCCGTCCAGATGATGGTCGGGCGTTCCCTGGATGGGCTCTATCCTCGCAACAACACGGCGCCTGGCGATGTGGTTCTTGACGTCAGGGGACTGTCCTGTGACGGTTCGTTCAAGGATGTGTCGTTTCAACTGAGAGCTGGCGAAATCCTGGGGTTCGGCGGATTGGTCGGCAGTGGCCGGACCGAGATCGCCCGGGTCCTGTTTGGCATCGATCAGCCGACAGGTGGAACGATTGCAATCGATGGCAAAACAATGCGCTTTGCCTCGCCGAAAGATGCCATGGGCAACGGCATAGCCTATGTTTCTGAAGACCGGATCGGGCAGAGCCTGGTTATGGACTTCCCTATTCTGAACAACGCGTCGTTGACTGTGCTCGACAAGGCGACCCGAGGCGGGTTGATGTCGCGCGAAAAGGAAATTGCCATTGCAAAGCCGTTTCTTGACCGTCTTCGGCTGCGTTTCAACTCCTTCGATCAGCCGGTCGGTGCGCTGTCCGGCGGCAACCAGCAAAAGGTCGTTCTGGCAAAATGGCTGGCGACCAATCCTCGCATCCTTATCCTCGACGAGCCGACGCAAGGCATTGACGTTCAGACCAAAGCCGACGTGCATGCGATGATGACCGATCTCGCCGGCAAAGGCATGGCGATCATCCTGATCTCATCCGAACTGCCGGAGCTGCTTGGCATGGCCGACCGGATGATCGTGCTGAGAGAAGGGGCGGTCACTGCCGAATTCTCTAGGGACGAGGCCACGCAGGAAAAGGTGATCGGCGCCGCGACCGATTCGATCGTGAGGAAGGTGGATGGCGAGATCGTTGCCAAACCGGTCCCGCATCAGGACGAAAAATCGGAGATCCCGGAAAGAGCGGCGCAGGGCACATGGCGGCGGGTTCTGGCCCGCCGGGAATTGGGGCTGTTTGCGGCCATTGCGGCTGTCGTCATTCCAATTTCCATATTGAACATACGCATGCTGAGCGGCGCAAACCTGTCCGCCCTGGCAATGGACGCCGGCCTGCTGATGATCGTCGCCGTCGCCCAGATGCTTGTCGTGATCACCCGCAGCATCGATCTTTCCGTGGCCGCGATCATCGGTCTTGCAGCCTATGGAGCGGCCTCGACGATCCATCTGCATCCCGAGATCGGCGTCATGGGTGGTGTCGCCCTGGCTTGTGTGATCGGGCTCGCCGCAGGCTTCCTGAACGGGCTCATCGTCACCTACGGCCGCGTGCCGGCCATCGTCGTCACGCTCGGCACCATGTCCATCTTCCGGGGCATCAACAGCCTTTGGGCAGGCGGAACGCAGGTGAGTGCGGACCAGGTGCCGCAGGCCTGGCTGGATATGACGGCGGCGAATATTTTCGGGGTTCCGGCCGTGCTCCTGATCGCCATCGCCACACTTCTCATCGTCGCCTATATCCTCCGCAATACCTCGATCGGCCGGGAACTGTTTGCCATCGGTTCCAATCCCGGCGGAGCGAGCCTCATCGGCATTCCCTCACGGGCGCGTATCCTCATGGCGTTTTCGGCAGCCGGGCTTCTGGCCGGGTTCGACGGTGCGCTTTGGGCTTCGCGCTACGCCACAGTCGATGCACGCGTTGCCTACGGCTTCGAGTTGACCGTGATTGCGGCTGTCGTCGTCGGGGGCATTGCCGTCCGCGGCGGCTCCGGCACCGTGCTCGGCGTCGCCGCCGGCGCCTTGATGCTGCTTATCATCAACAACGGGCTGACACTCGTGCGTGTCGATCCCCTCTGGCTGCAAGGGGTCTATGGCCTCGTCATTCTCGCCGCCATCGGCATCGACGCACTCGTCGCCCGCCGCGCCGCCGGCAAGCGCAAGGGAGCACATTGATGAGCACGAACTCCGAGCGCAATCCCGACTTCGTCACCCGCTTTGCCAACTGGGATAATTTCCTGGCGGCGCTGACGATCGTCGTCGTCGCCTACGCTCTCTTGGGCGTGCCGAACTTCACTTCCGTCTTCAATATTTCGCAGGCTGTCGCCGGCATTTCAGAGCGCGCGCTCATCGTATTGCCGATGGTGCTGCTGATCATCGCGCGCGAAATCGACCTGTCCGTCGGCAGTATATTGGCTCTCACCAGCGTGATCTTCGGCTTGCTCGTCCAGCACGGCGCGCCACTCCTGCTGGCCATTCCGGTCACGCTGGTCGCCGGCGGAATTTGCGGCGGTTTTAACGGCGCGCTAGTCACGAAGCTCGGGCTTCCATCGCTTGTCGTAACGCTTGGAACCATGGCCCTGTTTCGCGGCATTGCCTACATTCTCCTCGGCTCGGACTCGATCAACGACTTTCCCGACAGCTTCCTTGATTTCGGTATCGATACTGTCGGCGCATCGCCGGTGCCGCTGACCATCCTTCCCTTTCTGCTGCTTGCCCCGGTTTTCGCCATAGCGCTTCAAAAGATGCCGCTCGGCCGACGCATCTATGCGATCGGCGGAAGTCCCGACGCTGCGCGCTATTCCGGCATTCGTCTCGCCCGAACGGTGTTTGGCTTGTTCGTCACATCAGGGGTGGTTTGTGCGGCGGCTGGCATGGTCTACGCGGCGCGGCTTGCAAATGCTCGCGCCAACAACGCAGTCGGTATCGAGCTCGACGTTATCACCATCGCGCTTCTGGGCGGGATCAGCGTCTTCGGCGGGCGTGGCCGGCTGACCGGCGTGCTGTGGGCACTTCTGCTGGTCGCCACCATTCGCAACGTCCTTGGGCTGCTGCAGATCGGCGGCGACGCGCAGGGGACGGTCATCGGCCTTCTGCTCATCGTTTCGCTGTTGGCCAGCAATGCGGCGGAACGCGTCTTCGCCAGCGTTCGAACGCGATATTTCAAAGTCAAAACAGGCGAGTAGTTCCGGGGCTAGCCTGCTTCACCGAACCGGATATCTTGAGGAGGAACCGACATGACATCGCATCTTTTCAAAACTCTACTTGTCGCGGGCAGCTTGATCGCCAGCATCGCGGCGGCAAACGCGCAGGAATGCGCCAAGGAACCGGTCACGGTCGGCTTCCTGCCCAAGCTCGACACAGACCCCTATTTCCAGGTTGCACAAACGGGTGCGGAGGAGGCTGCAAAGGAGATCGGCGGCAAGGCGATCAAGCAGGCTCCGTCGCAGGCAACCGCCGAGGCGCAGATCGATTTCATCAACAATCTGGTTTCGCAGAAAGTCGGTGTCATCGCGATCTCCGCCAACGACGCCAATGCCGTGGCCCCTGCCTTGCGCCGCGCGGCCAAGCAGGGTGTGAAAGTCGTATCCTATGATTCCGACGTATCGACTGCCGCCCGTTCCGTCTTCCTCAATCAGGCGGCCGGCGACAGCCTGGCCGAAATGATGCTGGAATCGATGGGGCAGATGATCAACTATGACGGCGAGTTTGCGATCCTGTCCTCGACCCCGACGGCCACGAACCAGAATGCCTGGATCGACTTCATGAAGAAGACGATGGCGGGCGACAAGAAATACTCCAAGATGAAGCTCGTTCAGGTCGCCTATGGCCAGGAGAGCGAACAGGTCAACCAGCAGCAGGCGCTGGCCTTGGCGCAGGCATTTCCGAACCTCAAGGGCATCATCATCCCGGCCGGCATCGGCTTGCCCGCGGCTGCCCGTGCAATGGACCAGGCGGGCCTTCTCGGCAAGGTCAAGCTGACCGGTCTGGCGCCGGCAACCCTCATTAAGAAGTATATCCAGAACGGCTCCGTCCAGGATATCTGGTGGAACGTCAAGGATCTCGGCTACCTCACCTACTATGCGGCCCAGGCCGTCGCGCAGTGCAAATTGACGGGCAAGGAGGGTGAGACCTTCGAAGCAGGCAGGCTCGGTTCCTACAAGGTTGGAGCTAACGGCGAAGTTCTTCTTGGACCTGCGGATATCGTGACGCCGGCAAACGTCGAAGAATTCAAGTTCTGAAATCCGTCGACGTGAAGGGTGGTGCCGCAGTGGCACCACCCGATTCAACTGACATCGGGAGACCACCATGAAGCCAGTTCTGCTTGCCGGCGAGACGTTTCACGTCACCTCCTTTGCCTCCAAGGGATATGAAGTTGGAGCGTCTGCGCGATATTCGAACGGTGCCGAGCGCTACATTCAGGGCCTTGCGGCGCATGGCGTCGTGGTCGTCCAGATCGGCGGCGAGCGTTGCGAAAGCGAATTTCCGACGACGATGGACGGACTTGACGCCTATTCGGCGGTCGTGTTGTCCGACGTGGGCGCGCTGTCGCTTCTCTACACCCCGCAGACGAGGGCAGGCCGCCGCTCCGTGAACCGCCTCGAGCTTCTGAGGGAGTGGGTGGATAAAGGTGGGGCGCTGATGATGGCAGGCGGATATTGCAGCTTTCAAGGCATCGATGGCCTTGCCATGTTCCGCGGCACGGCGGTGGAGGAATGCCTGCCTATCGAGTGTTTTCCCGGACCGGATGGCTTGGAGGCGCCAGAGGGCCTGGATCCGGTCATTCATGAAATCGGTCATCCGATACTGGCAGGAGTGCCATCGCCGATACCTTATGTCCTTGGCATGAACCGCGTTGCCGCCCGCGGCGACATGGAGACAAAAACACTGATTAATTGCGGCCATCGCACCGGACAAATGCCGCTCCTGTCGGTTCGCGACTATGGCGCCGGCCGGACTCTGGCTTGGACGACCGACATCGGTCCTCACTGGCTGTCCCAAGACTTTATGAAATGGCCCGGTTATGATCTGCTGATGGCCAACATGATCCGCTGGCTCGCTCGAGAAATTTAGGGGGATCGTTCGAACGACGGCGAGCGCCGAAAATCTCTCGCAGTTTCTTTGAAGCAAGGTGCGGTCACTCGTCTACCGAATCCTCTTGGAACTGCGTGGAGGCGTCGACCGGGCGCAGCCTTGCCTCGCGGCGCTTGATCCAGAGCTTGTGTGTCGGGGCGTCGACGCTTCGGAAAGACACGCCCTGCTTGAGCTCGGCTTTACTTGTCCACGGAGGACATCCGCACTCCGGACAGAATTGGCGTCCACCGATCGACAGTGCCGCCATCGCTCTCGAACTGACCGGCCGGCCATATGGCGAAGTAGGTGAATGCGGCGGGTCCCCTGCCGTCAGTCGGTACAGTGACAGATGCCATCCGCGTTAGGGTCAGTGATGGCAATGCGCACATTTCCGCGGAGGCAGGATTCTGCCAGGACGCCCATCAACGGTTGCCTATTCGTCGTCGACGACTTCGGTATCCGGGCGGTCGCCGCCATCGGCATGTTCCCTCTGCCACCGACCATCGGCGAGCTGATATGAAATTTCGGCATCGCGGCCTTCAATGTGCTGGCGCTGGGCCGCCGACTTGGCGGCAGCGAGCGCGCTATCGTGGTCCGAATAGGTCTCCGACCAGACGTTTCCCAGGCGGTAGGCAAATCCGCCGTCGTGCTCGCCGACATGATAGGTGATAGTCGTCATCCTGTTCCCTCCTTGGCGCGGCCATAGGCCGTCGGCGACAATTGTGCCGCGCTACGGTGAGCTGAGACATGCGTCAAGATGCAGCGCAAAGTAGAAAAGCCGCTGTCCGAAAGGACTTGGGCTCCGTCGCGTTCGAAAGGACGCGGATGGCGATGTAAGTAGCCGACGTCCGATAGCCTCCGCGCCAGGTCGGGTTCAACTCTATTCAGCGACGATCGCTGCCTCATCCGTTACTTTGCAAGCGCTGGCATTGCTCTCATCCTACTCAATCGTAGGAGAACCGCGAAGGCGGTCAGGCTCAGCACAGGGACGAGAAAACAGCAAATCACCTATAAGAGGATCGGCGCTCTCGGTGCCGTCAGCGCGCAGTATCGATGCGCTGGCTGCAAGGCGGAAGCGGCAAACGTGATCGCGGTCAAGCTCGCGACCGGTCAGACGTCGATTGATCTCGATCCCGCCCTGATCGAAGATTCGTTCATGACGGACCGGTTGGCGCAAAATGGTGAACGATTTTCGCGAATTGATCGTGGCGATCTGCCTCCGCGGTCAAGATTTGCCGATCCTCGTCCGTCCGCCACCGGAGAATGATGGCAGTTGACGCGAAACGGTCTTTGACGATACGGCAACACGACAGGGCGGATGGCGGAAAGACCGCCGGTAAGGCGGAAGAACTGCGGAGCATGGGTTTGAAACGGGCGGTGGATTTTTTCTTGGCTTTGATTGCGGCGGCGATCCTGCTCGTTCCAATCCTTGTCGTCGCTCTTTGTGTGCGACTGACCTCGCCGGGACCGATCCTCTATTGGTCCAAACGTGTCGGACGTTTCAATCAGATCTTCCTGATGCCGAAATTTCGCAGCATGCGTGTCGACACACCGACGGTTGCCACGCATCTGCTCGAAAATCCGGATCGGTTTCTGACACCCATAGGCTCGTTTCTGCGCAAATCCAGCCTCGACGAACTGCCACAACTCTGGTGCATTCTCGAGGGGAAGATGAGTTTCGTCGGCCCGCGACCGGCACTCTACAATCAATATGACCTGATAGAGTTGCGCACCGCCCATGGTGTCGACAAGCTCCTGCCCGGATTGACGGGATGGGCGCAGATCAATGGCCGGGACGAATTGCCGATTCCGGAGAAGGTAAAATTCGATGTCGAATATCTCCAACGTCGCTCGTTCGGCTTCGACATACGCATTCTGTTTATGACTGCCGGGAAGGTCATCCGCCGTAAGGGCATACGGCATTAAGTTACCTACTTCTGATAGATAAGTCGGTGCGGAAGACCTTGATTTCCGATTATTTCAGTTGCGCTCGTTGCAGAAAGCGACAAGAAGGTGGTTGTCTATTGATCTGCGAGACGCTGGTAAGCAATGCCTGAAAATACGCCCACTGAGACGCCGCGCTCGGGATGGTTCTTGATGCCGCTGCAAGCGCTCGTCGCCCCTCTGCTGGCAATGCCGCGTGTTGCCAAACGCGCTCTGGCTTTGCTGGTGGATTCCAGCTTTTGCGTTCTGACGATCTGGCTGGCCTATTGCTTCCGTTTGAACGAATGGACGGTGCTCACTGGTGTCCAGTGGTTGCCGGTCGTCGTTTCACTGTGCATGGCCCTTCCCATCTTCATCGTCATGGGCATGTACCGGGCGATCTTCCGTTATGCCAATATGGCTGCTTTCATTACTGTTTTGAAGGCCATTGCGATCTACGGCTTCGCCTTCATGACGATATTTACTGCCCTCAGCGTCCCCGGTGTTCCCAGAACCGTCGGTATCCTCCAGCCCTTCCTGCTGTTGATTGCGATCGGACTGTCGAGGTTGAGTATCCGCTACTGGCTCGGGGACGCCTACCAGCGCATCCTTCACAAGAATATGCTCGCCAAGGTGCTGATCTATGGGGCAGGGACGGCCGGGCGGCAGCTGGCCGGTGCCTTGATAAACAGTGCCGAACTCAATGTCGTCGGCTATCTGGATGATGATCCGCGTCTCAAGGGCGGCGTCATGGGTGGTTTGCCGATCTACGACCCCTCGGATCTTCCGGTGCTTGCAGAATCTCTCGGCGTGCACAACGTGCTTCTTGCTCTTCCCTCCGCATCGCGGCAGCGTCGTAATGAAATCCTGGAGCACATCCGTAAAGCCAGGGTCAATGTTCGCACGTTGCCGGATCTCACGGCCCTGGCTCAGGGACGCATTGCCGTCTCCGACATCAGAGAGCTGGAGATCGAAGATCTGCTGGGGAGGGAAGCGGTCGCGCCACGGCAGGAGTTGCTCGACAAGGCGATGCGCAACAAGGTGGTTATGGTCACGGGTGCTGGTGGCTCGATCGGCGGCGAGTTATGCCGCCAGATTCTGCGCAACGAGCCTTCGAGCCTGGTCCTCATCGATCAGAACGAGTTTGCGCTTTATAATATTCATGCCGAATTGCAGAAGCTGGCCGAACTGTACAAACACGCAAATACGCAGATCGTCCCGATTCTCTGTTCTGTCCGCGATCAGGATCGCATGGAACATGTCATGCAGAGCTGGCGACCTCAGACGCTCTATCATGCGGCCGCTTACAAGCATGTTCCCCTTGTCGAACATAATGCCGTGGAAGGCATCAAGAACAATGTGATGGGTACGCTGGTCGCGGCACGCGCGGCGAATAAATGCGGCGTCTCGAATTTCGTGCTGATCAGTACAGACAAGGCCGTGCGTCCGACAAATGTGATGGGCGCCAGCAAGAGGTTGGCAGAGATGGTTCTGCAGGCGCTCGCAGCAGAATCGGCGACTGACAGAATGCGAACGAATTTTTGCATGGTCCGCTTCGGAAACGTCCTCGGCTCCTCCGGATCCGTCGTGCCGCTTTTCAGGCAGCAGATCAAGGAAGGCGGCCCTGTTACGCTGACACATCCTGACATAACCCGCTATTTCATGACCATTTCGGAAGCCTCGCAGCTCGTCATACAGGCCGGCGCGATGGCCGACGGCGGCGACGTTTTCTTGCTCGACATGGGGGAACCCGTTCGCATCGCCGATCTCGCCCGTAAGATGGTTGAGCTTTCCGGGCTGGCCGTCCGCGACGAGAACAATCCCGAAGGCGATATCGAGCTGTCCGTAACCGGTCTTCGGCCCGGCGAGAAGCTCTACGAAGAACTTTTGATCGGCGACAACCCAGAAACAACCGAACATCCTCGCATTATGAAGGCGCGCGAGGATTTCCTCTTCTGGTCGGAGCTTTCGAAAAAGCTCAACTCGCTCAATGCGGTATTGGATCGGAACGATATGGTCGCGGCACGTGCGATGTTGGCCGAACTCGTCTCCGGCTATTCCTCAACAGGTGAGGTCTCGGATCTGGCTTTCAGCGGCGCCGAGCCAATACGGCTGCCTCAGCCAATTCAAAGCACGTTGTAGAGTCTGCAGGCGCAAGGGATGCCAGACGTCAGCTCCGGACGACGGGGGCAAAGCGCGTGCTGCCGCGATCCGCACAAATAAGGGCGACGAGGTAAGCGAAGATCGGATCCAAAGCTTTCTGATTGAACATGATGCCAAAGCTGCCCGTGATGACGTAGCTGCTGACGAGCAGAAGAGCGAGCGCAATCGCTAAATCCCGGCCGGGTCCCGCTTCTTTTCTCAATGCGCCTATCACCGGTGTCAGCAGCATCAGCGAAAGTGCCGCAATACCGAAAACGCCGGCGTCGATTCCTGCGGTCAGAAAGCCGTTGTGGACATGCGAGTAAGGCAGCTGCGGCCTTATGTTATCGGGCAGTTCTGCCAAAACCGAACTCATCCGGTTCTGCGGGCCATAACCCGTCAACGGGTCCTTACTGATTGCCGATAGTGCGCCTTTGTACAAGGCGAACCGGGCACTGAGCGACGTGATCTCGCCGTCGGTGCGTTCGAGCGACGTCAGATTTTCCTGAAGCGCCTGGATGCGATGGAGGATCTGGCCGCTGCCCAGGGTGATAAGTCCCGCCAACAGCAGGGAGCTGGTAATAGCCAGGCTGCGCAAACTCAGATGGAAGCTGTGTTTGCGAAAATACCAGAGGAAGATGACGATATGGATCGGAATGACCAGCCAGGCCGAGCGCGTTCCCGAAAGCAGAACGCAGCCTAGACCGGCGGCATATCCCAATATCGCTACTCTTTGCTCCACGCTTCTGGGAGATTGAACGTTGAGAAGCGCAATGCCGCCAAACAGGATCCCTATCACGCCCAGGAGCGCAGCATTCGAAGTTCCGGCCTCTGCTCTCTCCATCAGAAACATGATCTGCAGGAGACTGAAAAGAAAGGTGACGATCATGCCGATGCCTGCGCCGAGGATAAAGAGCGGCACAAGACGGCCATCGGGAGATTGGCGCATCCGCGGCAATATCAGCCAGATCGAAAAGAAGGGCAGGAGCCGGAATATCCAGTCCGCTACTTCGGAGTAAGGCGGATTGATGAAGATGCTGGCGATCATCACCAGCGGGTAGATCGACATGAAAATGGCAACCAGCCGGTCGGATCTCGACAGGTTCAAGACGAGGCGGCCCGTCGCCAGACAGCAGATGCCCCACACCATCGACGCGAGGAGGATGAAGGAGTTAAAGTTCGGCGAAAGCCCTGGAAGGATTGCAAAGAGGAAGACGGCAATGCGGTTGTTTCGGTCGAGTGCGCTTCCGGCCTCATCCCCCTGACAAAGCACTGCCATCTTGAGTTGTCTAAGATAATTCACTTTGCCGGTCCTGACCGTGTCGATGCTGCCTCGCTAAGGATCGCGATCACAGCTGTCAAGCTGTGATGAGGGTGCAATCTATGGCTTTATTCGACGTGGTATTCCAGCAACAGGCGTCCGGACAGACGTGGTTCCATTCGATGATCAGTGGAAAATGGCTGCGACGGTAAGTCCGGCCTCAACAGAAAACACGTTTGAAGTGCGGGCTTGAAGGTTGATAGCAAGCAGCCAACGGGCGTTGCCGAGAGAAGAGGAGGCGGCGACATCCAGATCGGCACGGCTGGTCGAAGAACCGATGCATGCGCCTCGTTGAAGTGAAGCGGCGGCCGCTATCGCCAATATGGGCGTGTCGAACCTTCCGCCGATGATCGACCAAGGAGATATCCAAGCCCGAATGCGACAATGCCGGTGGTGAGCAGCAATGCGCTTGCAGTGCGCGGGTGCTCTCTGGCACCGAAGGCGACCGCATAAGCCTCACGCTTCATCTCATTGGCTGCCGACTTCGCGACCTTGGTCAATCCCTCCGGCTGCTCAGTGGGCGTTCCGGTGAATCCGGCGTTCAAGTTCTGTTTGTCGGTCATGTCGGGTACCTTTCTGAAATTGGCAAGAGGTCTGAGATTGGCGCGCCGGAAAGTTCAATCCTGCTCGCGTGTGCCGGGGGAGGCTTCGCGTTGGTCGGCGTCCTCGAGATCGGTCTTGACGAGAAATGTATCCGTATGCTGCCGCGAGGCCTCTCGCAGTGCTGCCAGGTTTGGAGGGTTGTCGGCTTCGCCCTGCTGCGCATCGAGTTCATGTTCGGCCAGGGTCCAGTGATGCCCGTGCTTGCCTTCCGGCTTCCCTTCCTTCTCCCACAGGGAATATGCCCTTCTTCGGATCTCTTCCTCGCGGCCTGCTGCCGGCGATCCGCCGCTCTGGCTGCCGACTTCTTTTGAGGCTCGCGGAGCCGCTTTCCGTCTGCCTGCGTCCGCGGCGGGTCGAACTCCCGGTCGGCTGCCATCGGTCGTATTTTCGCTCGTTTTGGGTTGTGCTGGTTTTTTCATGAGGGTCTCCTTGCGGATCTCAACCAACTTGGCCGATCTAAGTTCCAAATAAAGAGCGCCTCGGTGCAGAGATCGGGTTTACATTTCTGCGAGGTCTGTCATTCACCCGGGCTTCGCACCGTAATTGCCGTTCCATGTTTTTGCCTCGAGCCTACGGCACACGGGTCGACTTGCTCAATTCGCGAAGCGCGGAACCTTGAGAGGCATGTCTTGGCACGGCGATAAAACTGATATACTAGTATGCCACGGAATTTCAGCGTCTCGGTATATCCATGCGGCAAGCATCAGAAACCGAAGTTTTGGGCGCCCCGGCATTGCGGGAGGTCGGGGGCAGGCTGCGCCGGATCACCACAGCCGGCGCCATCTACGATCGCCTCTATGCAGACATCGTGTCGCTTCGGATGCCGCCCGGTATGCTGCTGCAGGAAAAGCGGATCGCCGATGATTTCGGCGTCAGCCGCACGCCGGTGCGCGAGGCGCTGCTCCGGCTTTGCGAAGGCGGACTGGTCGATATCTACCCACAATCGGGCACCGTCGTGTCGCGGGTGCCGGTCTCGGCGATCCCTGAGGCAGTCGTCGTGCGCAAGGCGCTTGAAGGCACGACGGTCGAGGCTGCGGCGCTGACCGCCTCCGCCACCGATATCGCCCGTCTCGACGCCATCATTGCCCGCCAGCAGGCCCATGCCGCGACTGGCAATGCCTCGAGCTTCCATGAGCAGGATGAGGCCTTCCACGAGGCGATTGCGCAGATATCAGGTTATCCCGGCATTTGGGCAATTCTGAAAACGGTCAAGGTGCAGATCGACCGGGCACGGCGGCTGACGTTGCCGGTGCTCGGGCGTATGGATACCGTAGTGCAGGAACACATGATCATCCGCGATGCACTCGCCGCTCATGATGCGGCGGCTGCGCGCAACGCGATGATCCATCACCTAAGCGCCGTCATTCCCGATGTCGACGAGTTGCGCGCGCGTTACCCCGATTATTTCTGCTGACGGCAGGCCAACACGAAACGAAAGACCACGGAAGGAAGAGAGATGCGACAGGGTTGGAGATGGTTCGGACCGGAAGCACCGGTGACGCTGGATGACGTCCGCCAGACGGGCGCGACCAATATCGTCTCGTCGCTGCATCAGGTGCCGATCGGCAGGGCCTGGACGGAGAAGGAAGTGCGCGAACGCCAGTCCCTGATCGAGGCGACGCCCGGCGACCGCTCGCCGCTCGTCTGGTCGGTTGTCGAGAGCATCCCGATCCCCGATGCCGTCAAGCGCAAGGGCGGGGAGGCGAAGGCCGAAATCGAGGCGTGGATCGCCAGCCTCGAAGCGGTGGCTGCCTGCGGCATTCCGATCGTCTGCTATAATTTCATGCCTGTCGTCGACTGGACCCGCACCGACCTCGATTACGTGACGCCGACAGGCGCCACCGCCATGCGTTTCGATCACGAGCGTTTCGCAGCCTTCGATCTCTTCATCCTGGAGCGGCCGGATGCGGCCCAGCACTATTCCACCGAGGACCGCGAGAGGGCGCGTGTGGTCTTCGAGTCGATGACCGACGATGAGGTCGCCGACATCACCCGCATCATCACCTCCGCTCTGCCGGGGTCGACCACTGAGCCTCTGACCATTCCGGCCTTTCGGGATAAGCTGGTTGCCTATAGCGGTATTGATGCCGCAAGGCTGCGCAGGCACCTGGTCGAATTCCTCGAGGCCGTCACGCCCGCCGCCGAAGCGCGCGGCGTCAAGCTGACGCTGCATCCCGACGATCCGCCGCGTTCGCTATTCGGCTTGCCGCGCATCGCCTCGACGGCCGAGGACTATGCCGCTCTCTTCGATGCGGTGCCGTCGGCGGCGAACGGCATGTGTTACTGCACCGGCAGCCTCGGCGTACGCGCCGAGAACGACCTATCTGCGATCGCCCAGCGCTTCGCCTCGCGCATCCACTTCGCCCATCTGCGCGCCACGACGCGCGAGGGCGACGGCCGGACATTCCATGAAAGCGCCCACCTGGAAGGTGATGTCGACATGGTCTCCGTTCTTCGCGAGCTGGTTGCCGAAGACAGCCGCCGCGCTCCCGAAGACACCATCGTCTTTCGCTCGGACCATGGCCACCGCATGCTCGACGATCTCGACAAGGTCGTCACCCCGGGCTACCCGGCCATCGGCCGTATGCGCGGCCTCGCCGAACTCCGCGGCATCCTGCATGCGCTGGGCGCGCCGCCGAACTGAGGAGACCTTCGAGCGTCAGGGACAGTCAGGAAAACTGCTGGCGGAACCGGGCGGGCGTCAGCCCCTTGCCCGCCTTGAAGGCCTTGCCAAAGGCGGCCTCTGATTCATAGCCGACTTCGGCGGCGATATCCGCGACTGTGCGGCGTGTCCGCAACAGCAGGTCGCTTGCAAGCATCATCCTGAGATCCCTCAGGAAGGTGCCGACGGTCATTGCCGCAGATTCCTTGAATTGTCTCGCATAGGTCGCCCGCGACATGGCGCTGAGATCGGCCAGTTCATCGATCGTCCAGTCACGCGCGGGGTCAGCCATCACCGCCATCACCGATTTCACCAACCGCGGATTGGTCAGCAGCGGCAGCACGCCCGGCGTCCCGAGCGAAGCCGCGCCGCGCGAGCGGAGCGCCATGGTGAAAAGCGCAAGGCACATGGCCGTGACGATCGTGCGGGCGCCCGGCTGCTCTTGCGAAGTCTCCTCACGCAGCAGCGAGACCAGCATCTTCAGCGTTTCCTCCGACTGCGCGCCGATCAGGGAGGCCTGAAAGACATCGGGCAGTGTATCGAGCAGCAGTGTCGACGAGCCCCAGGCGCAATCGAAATGGCCGCAGAGCAGATCGACATCCGCCGTCTCCGCCGGTGCGTTTTCGCGCAGCGGCAGCATGCCCTCATGCGTAACCTTGAACGGCGTTGCCGGCCCAGCGTCCTCCGTGCCGATGATGGCGTGGGCCGCGCCGCGCGGAAGAAGCACGAAATCGCCGGACTGCATGAACACCTCATGGCCGGCCGACGTGCGAATCCGGCAGTTTCCTCCAAGAACGAGATGAAAGGGCACGCTGCCTCTGGCAGTGGCTTCATGATCGATATGAAAGGCGCCTTCCAGCCGGCAGCGAGTGTCGAGCGCCGGTTGAAGGCGGGAGAGGTCGATCAGGCGGCTAAGCATATCCATGAGACGTTCGCGCTAGAAATTGAGCCAATAGAGCATTCAAAGGATCTCTTCGCGGGTTCATAGTCCTTTCGGAAAGACGAGGCAACGACGCCATCGCCTGGAGATAAAGGAAACTGCCATGTTGAACTGGAAGGAATACCGCGCGGAGCTTTTCGGCCGGGTCGGTGAGATGGCCAAGCTCGCGCCGGAGACGGTGAAGGGCTACCAGACACTGTCCGCCGCCGGCCAGAAGACCAATTACCTCGACGCCAAGCAGCGTGAGCTGATTGCTCTTGCTGTTGCCGTGACGCTGCGCTGCGATGGCTGTATCGTGGTCCACACGACCGAAGCCGAAAAGCTCGGCGCCACCAGGCAGGAGATCGCCGAAGCCCTCGGCGTCGCAATCTCGGTCAATGCAGGTGCAGCACTCGTCTACTCGGCGCGCGTACTCGACGCCGCCGAGACCATTGCCAGTTAGTCGTTCGTCCAACCATGTGAGGGCAGGGCGTTATGCCCTGCCGGTCCGAACCAGAGCGAGACCAGACCATGACAATGCAATCTGCCGAACGGAACATCGGTACCGGTTTGCGGTTGCCGCGCGTTCCGGCTTCCTTCTTCAGTATCGTGCTCGGCGTTGCCGGCCTCGGCAGCAGTTGGAGGGCCGCAGCGGCCATGTGGCCGGTGCCCACAGGCGTCGGGGAGGCGCTGAGTTTGCTGGCCGTGGCGATCTGGCTGGTCGTGACCCTGTTCTATGCGGCCAAGTGGATCGTGGCGGGACAGGAGGCGATGGCGGAGGTCGAGCATCCCGTCCAATGCTGCTTCGTCGGCCTTGCCGGCGTTGCCACCATGCTCGTCGCTCTGGCCCTGCTGCCCTATACGAGAATCGTCAGTGAAATTCTCTTCGCCATCGGTGCCGCCTTTACGCTGTTCTTCGCCCTCTGGCGCACCGGGCTTCTCTGGCGCGGCGGCCGTGATCCTGCAGCGACGACGGCGGTTCTTTATCTGCCGCTTGGCGCCGGTTCCTTCGTTGCGGCGACGGTCGTCAGCGCTCTCGGTTATCAGGATTGGGGGCAGCTTGCCTTCGGTGCCGGTTTCTTTTCCGCGCTCGCAATCGAATCCGTGCTGCTCCATCGCCTGATGACCTCCCCCGTCATGGCCGAGCAACTGCGCCCGACGCTCGGCATCCAGCTTGCTCCGCCTGCCGTCGGCAGCCTCGCTTATCTGAGCGCCACCTCCGGCCCGCCGGATATGCTTGTTCATGCCATGCTGGGTTACGCCGTACTCCAGGCCTTGTTGCTGCTGCGCCTGCTGCCCTGGATCATGAAGCAACCCTTCGGGGCTTCGTACTGGGCCTTCACCTTCGGCGTCACGGCGCTGTCGACGTCAGCACTGCGCATGGTCGGGCGCGGTGATATCGGGGCCGTTGCCGATCTTGCGCCCTTCCTGTTCCTGCTTGCCAATGTCGCCGTCGCCCTGATCGCGATCGGGACGATCTGGCTGCTCATCAGGGGCAAGCTTTTTCCTGCACCCGCACCGGCTCGCTCGTAAGGAAAATCATTGCGCTCTGAAGCCTGAGCGATGCTTCAGAGCGCGCAGCCCTTCAGGAAAAGGTCGGCGCACATCTTTGCTCGTGCCGCAATCGCCTCGATCTTCGGCGGCGGTTCCTGGCGCAGGATCGCCGCGCGCTGCGGCTCCATGGCCATCATGCCGCGCAGCATGCCGCAGGCGAGATGCGGATCCTCGAGCGCAATGAGGCCGCGGTCGACCTGCCGGCGCAGCCAGTCCTCCATCAGCGCATTGGTGCGCAGGATCGCCTGTTCGTAGAAGGAGGTGGCGATTTCAGGGAAGCGGTCCGACTCACCGATGACGAGGCGCATGATGGTGACCGTATCTTCCGAAAGCGACAGCATGCCGTAAGCCATCAGCATGCGCTCCAGCCCATCTCTCAGATCGGCGACGGCGAGCGTCGGGGGATCGAGCGCTAGCAGGAAGCCGACGATACGCTCAGAGATCGTGCTGGCGAAGAGATCGGCCTTGGTCGGAAACAGCCGGTAGAGGGTCTTTGTGGAAACACCAGCCTCCTGGGCGATCGTGGCGATGCTGGCCGCCGCGTAGCCATTCTCGTGAAACTGGGTGTTCGCGGCCTCGATGATCACGCTCCTCGTGTCGTCGTCACAGCGCAACTGCGGCCTTCCGCGCGGCCTTCTCTCAATTTGTTGATTTTGGACCATGATGATTTTCCAAATTCCCATTGACATCCATTTTATAGTGCATATTTTGGAAAACATCAAGTTTCCTAAATGGGATTTCACTTGAATTCAGAGGCCGCAGCCCAAGAGACGGCGACCCGTCATCCGGAGAGAGACAATGACCATCAAGAAGCTGCATGCCTTGAACAACAATACAGCCGTCGAAACCACCGCCGAAGCCGCCCCGGCAAGCTTGGACGCCGGCAAGCCGCCGCGCGTCACCGAAGCTGCCGCCCCCGTTGCCGAGGAAAAGCCCGCCCGCAAGCGCGGTGGCCGCTCCCTGCTTCTCGGCGCCACCGCACTCGTGATGATCGCCGCCGGCGCCTATTACGGCCATGATTACTGGACGGTCGGCCGCTTCCATATCTCGACCGACGACGCCTATGTGAAGGCCGACAGCAGCACCATCGCCCCCAAGGTTTCAGGCTATCTCGCCGAGGTACTCGTCATGGACAACGAGACAGTCAAGGCCGGCCAGCCGCTCGCCCGCATCGACGACCGCGACTTCAAGGCGGCCCTCGATCAGGCCAAGGCCGATGTCGCCGCAGCAGAGGCCACCGTCAACGCCAAGCAGGCTTCGCTCGATATCCAGCAGTCGACCATCGCTGCGGCCCGCGCGACCGTCGACGTCGACCGCGCCAACGAGACCTTTGCCGAGCAGAACAACAAGCGTTATTCGAACCTCGCCACCAGCGGTTATGCCCCGGTCCAGACGGCGCAGCAGGCCGCCTCGCAGATCGCTGCCGCCCAGGCCTCGATCGTCCGCGACACCGCCTCGCTCGATGCCGCCGTCAAGCAGGTCGATCTGCTGAACGCCGAACTGGCCCAGGCAAAGGCAGCCCTTGCCCGCAGCGAGGCCGTCCAGCACCAGGCCGAGCTCAACCTTTCCTATGCGACGATCACCGCGCCTGTCGACGGCACCGTCGGCAACCGGACGCTGCGCGTCGGCCAATATGTACAGGCCGGCACCCAGCTGATGTCGGTCGTGCCGACGACGGCTGCCTATGTCATCGCCAACTACAAAGAAACCCAGCTCACCGACGTCAAGGCCGGCCAGCCCGTCGATATCGAGGTCGATATGTTCCCCGGCCGCACCTATCACGGCCATGTCGACAGCCTCGCTCCGGCAAGCGGCCAGGAATTTGCCCTGCTGCCGCCCGATAACGCCACCGGCAACTTCACCAAGGTCGTCCAGCGCATTCCGGTCAGGATCGTACTCGACGGCGACGCCGCCGCCAATGGCGACCTGCGACCCGGCATGTCCGTCCAGCCGAGTATCGATACCAAGAACGACCGTAGCTAGGCCGGGGGACGAGGAGTTCGTGTCATGTCCACCATCGCAGCAACATCAATCGCCGCTCCGCAGCCGAAATCCGGCGCCAGCACCAGGGAATGGATCGCCGTTCTCGCCGGCATGATCGGCGCCTTCATGGCGATCCTCAACATCCAGATCACCAATGCCTCGCTGCTCGACATCGAGGGCGGCATCGGAACGGGCGTCGACAACGGCGCCTGGATCTCCACCTCCTACCTCATCGGCGAGATCGTCGTCATTCCGCTGACCGCCTATTTCAGCAATGTCTTCTCGTTCCGCCGTTATATCCTCGTCAATTCCGTCCTGTTTCCGCTGTTTTCGATTGGCTGTGCCTTCGCCCATGATCTCGGCACGATGATCGTGCTGCGCGGCCTGCAGGGTTTTGCCGGCGGCGTGCTGATCCCGATGGCCTTCACCATGGTGCTGACCAAGCTGCCGAAGCACCAGCAGCCGCTCGGCCTTGCGGCCTTCGCGCTTTCGGTCACCTTCGCGCCGGCGATCGGCCCGACCATCGGCGGCTACCTCACCGAAAACTACGGCTGGCAGACGATCTTCTTCATCAACGCCATCCCGAGCGCCATCATGGCGGTCGCCCTTGCCCTGACGCTCGACAAGCAGCCGATGCGCCTCGGCCTGCTTCGGGAAGGCGACTGGGTCGGGATCTTTAGCATGGCGATCGGTCTCTCGGCGCTGCAGACGGTGCTCGAAGAAGGCAACAAGGAGGACTGGTTCTCCTCGCCCTTCATCGTCAAGCTCAGTATCGTCGCCTTCGTCTTCCTCGTCGCCTTCATCTGGATCGAGCTGACGGTGGAGAAGCCGCTGGTCAAGCTGCGCCTGCTGAAGCAGCGCAATTTCGGCATCGGCGTTGCCGTCAACGTGCTGGTCGGCGTCGCCCTTTTCGGCACCGTCTATATCCTGCCGCAATATCTCGGCCAGGTGCAGCGCTATAATGCCGAGCAGATCGGCAACGTGCTGGCCTGGACCGGCCTGCCGCAGCTGCTTCTGATCCCGCTCGTGCCGATGATGATGAAGCGCTTCGATGCGCGCTATATCGGCTTCCTCGGCATCTCGATCTTCGCGATCAGCTGCTTCATGAACATCACCTTGTCAGCCGATACCGCAGGCGACCAGTTCTGGATCCCGAACATCGTGCGCGCCATCGGCCAGGCGCTGGTGCTGACGCCGATCACCGCCATCACCACTGCCGGCATCGCGCCTTCGGATGCGGCTGCCGCCTCGGGCCTGACCAACATGCTACGTAATCTCGGCGGCGCGGTCGGCACGGCAACACTCGGCACCGTGCTGACCAAACGCGAGCAGTTTCACTCGAACATCATCGGCCAGTCGGTGACGCTCGGCCGCGACGAAGTCCGCACCCGTCTCGACCAATTGACCGGCTACTTCATGCAGCATGGTGTCTCCGACCATGCCGTCGCAGCCCAGAAGGCCGTTGTGGCGCTTGGCCAGGTCGTCAAACGCCAGGCCCTCATCCTCGGTTTTGCCGATACCTTCGCCGTCATCGGCGTGGTTCTTGCCATTGCAGCCGTCGCCCTGCTGCTCACCCAGAAGCCGCAGGCCGGCGGTGGCGCTGGCGCTCATTAAATGAAACATCGGCGCTCGCCCGACTTCCCGGCGAGCGCTTTCCGCTGTCTTCTATTGCGGAATTTCGACCGTGAAGACGAAGCTCGCCACCGCGCCCGGCGCCAGGATCGTGGTGGACGGCCTTTTCGAAAGCTCGCTCGAGCTCCCCTCTTCCGCAGCCGTTCCGTGCCAGGGCTCGATGCAGAGGAAGGGCGCGCCCGGTTTGGTCCATAACGCAAGGTTGGGCAGGTTTTCGAAATGGAACTGCATGGTCGGCCCGTGTTCGGCGCCATAAGCCAGCCCTTCGCCCGCACCATCAGGGAAAATCATCGCATCCTGCTCGAACATCGAATGATCGAGCACCAGCCGGCCGGCTTTGAACGGGGAGGGCAGGGCCGCAGGGTTGATGAGGCCGCCTTCCAGCCGCACAAGCGCCGGCTCGCCTTCATTGTCGAGCGTGACGATGTGGTCGCGGCCGGAAGTACCGGGCAATGGCCAGGCGAAGGCCGAATGGAAGCCGAGACCGAAGGGCATTGGTTTCCGGTCGCGATTGGTAACCTCCGCCGTGACAGTCAACGCGTGACCCTCCACCGCATGCACGACGGCCAGCTGAAAATCGAAAGGATACACCGCCCGGGTCGCATCCGAGGCGACCAGTTCGAACCGGCACATCGTCTCGGTGGAGGCCGCAAGGGTGAATTCGCTGCGACGGGCAAAACCATGCTGGGCGATCGGATAAAGCGTGCCGTCGATCGTTACCTTGTCATCCGGGGCCTTGCCGACGATCGGAAACAGGATCGGTGACCGCCCGGTCCAGAAGGCTGCGTCGCCGGTCCATAACCAAGAGCGCCCGTCGCTTGACGTGAGCGACTGCATCTCGGCGCCGAGGGAGGAGACATCGACGGTGAGATCCTGATTCCCGATCCGAATTGAGATTGGCATCGCGTTTCCTTTCGCATTGGTTCCGCATCAAGCCATACCGTTCCGCCCCGGCGATTTCCACCCAATAGCGAGGCTGGACGGCTGCCACACCAGCCGTCGCCGCGCTATTTTCGCACTGCGCCCAATCTCGCGATTACTTCGTTGGGGATGCCGTAACGCTGGATGGCGTCGCGGTTGTTCCGCAAGCCGCAGATCTCACGCTGGATGAAGAATGCCCAGACGGCGTCTGATGCTTCATTGAGAAGCCTCTCGCGTTCCTCAGCGCTCTGGCGATCGGGAGCCCAGGCCTTCAGGGCGGCAAGCGTCGCCTCCACCTTCAGTCCGTGACGTCCAAGCGAATCCGCGCGTTCCGACATCAGCTCGTATTCGAGGACGTTGAAACCGTTTTTATTCTGCTCGGATGGTCTGAAGGACTGCGGCGGACGAACGCTCATTGGCGCGAGTTCCCGTTGGTGTGAGCCGCGATATTATCCAATCCTGTTGCAAATTAAAGAAGGTGAGCATGATGTGGTTCGAAAACCGCTCAGGCTTTTCGGCATCATATTCTTGATCGAGAGGGTGGGAAACAGGGCTATCCTGCGCTTTCCCCGCATGGCATAAGCGCGCCAAAATCTCCTTCTCCAGGCGCCGCGTAAATCATGATCCGTATCGAAAATATCAGCAAGCAGCTCAGCCACCGTATCCTCTTCATCGAGGCATCCGCGGCTCTTAACAGAGGCGAGAAGATCGGCCTTGTTGGTCCGAACGGCGCCGGCAAGACAACGGTCTTCCGGATGATCAACGGCGAGGACCAGCCCGACGAGGGGCAGGTCTCCGTTGAGAGGGGCGTCACCATCGGCTATTTCAACCAGGATGTCGGCGAGATGGCCGGCCACAGCGCCGTCGCCGAGGTGATGAACGGCGCCGGTCCGGTCAGCATCGTTGCCGGCGAATTGCGCGATCTGGAGGCGGCCATGGCCGATCCCGAACAAGCCGACAACATGGAAGAGATCATCGAGCGTTACGGCGAGGTGCAGGCGCGTTACGAGGAACTGGACGGTTATGCGCTCGAAGGCCGCGCCCGCGAAGTGCTCGCGGGGCTGAGCTTCAGCCAGGAGATGATGGACGGCGATGTCGGTGCGCTGTCGGGCGGCTGGAAGATGCGCGTTGCGCTTGCCCGCATTCTCCTCATGCGTCCCGATGTCATGCTGCTCGACGAACCGAGCAACCATCTGGATCTCGAAAGCCTGATCTGGTTGGAGGAATTCCTGAAAGGTTATGAGGGCGCGCTGCTGATGACCTCGCACGACCGCGAGTTCATGAACCGCATCGTCACCAAGATCATCGAGATCGATGCGGGCACGCTGACGGCCTATTCCGGCGACTATGAATTCTACGAGCAGCAGCGGGCGCAGAACGAGAAGCAGCAGCAGGCCCAGTTCGAACGCCAGCAGGCGATGCTCGCCAAGGAAATCAAGTTCATCGAGCGGTTCAAGGCGCGCGCCTCGCATGCCTCGCAGGTGCAGAGCCGGGTGAAGAAGCTGGAGAAGATCGACCGGGTGGAGCCGCCCAAGCGCCGCCAAATCGTTTCCTTCGAGTTCCAGCCGGCGCCGCGCTCCGGCGAAGACGTGGTCAACCTGAAGAACGTTCACAAGAAATACGGCAGCCGAAGCATCTATGAGGGGTTCGACTTCGTCGTGCGGCGCCGGGAGCGCTGGTGCATCATGGGCATCAACGGCGCCGGCAAGTCGACGCTGCTGAAGCTGGTAACGGGCTCGACCGCGCCTGATCAGGGCAGCGTTGCGCTGGGCGCCAGCGTCAAGATGGGTTATTTCGCCCAGCACGCCATGGATATTCTCGACGGCGAGCGGACCGTCTTCCAGATGCTGGAAGACCAGTTTCCCCAGGCCGGGCAGGGGCCTTTGCGCGCGCTGGCCGGATGCTTCGGTTTCTCCGGCGACGATGTCGAGAAGCGGTGCCGGGTCCTGTCAGGCGGCGAGAAGGCTCGGCTGGTCATGGCGATCATGCTGTTCGACCCGCCGAACCTGCTGGTGCTCGACGAACCGACGAACCATCTCGACCTCGACACCAAGGAGATGCTGATCAAGGCGCTGTCGCAATATGAGGGCACGATGCTGTTCGTTTCGCACGATCGGCATTTCCTGGCAGCACTCTCCAACCGGGTGCTGGAACTGACGCCCGAGGGTGTCCACCAATATGGCGGCGGCTACACCGAATATGTAGCGCGCACCGGCCACGAGGCGCCCGGCCTGCGAAGCTGACGGTTTTTTGCGCAGCATGTCGAAACCGTCAGCGTCGAATCGACAAGCGGAGAGCAGGCCAGCGATATCGGTTGGCCGCTCGAAGCAACGGAGGAGATAATGCCCATGCTGTTGGATCGGATCGAGGTCGTCACCCTGTTCGTCGATGATATCGACGAGGCCAAAGCGTTCTACCAAAAGGTCTTTGCGCTCGACGTCGTTTATGAAGACGCGGTATCCTCTGTCCTGAAATTCTCGGGAACGATGATCAACTTGCTCGATGCAGCGCAGGCGCCTCAGCTGGTCGAGCCATCCGCCGTGTCAGCCCCCGGTTCGGGCGCACGCATCCTGCTGACGATCAAGGTCGATGACGTCGATTCGGTTTGCGCGGAGCTGCAGAAACTCGGGGTTGCGCTGCTCAATGGTCCGATCGATCGTCCATGGGGCCGCCGCACCGCGGCCTTTGCGGATCCGTCAGGCCATGTCTGGGAGGTCGCGCACGAATTGCGCTAACCCCCCTCGTGCGATTTAAGTTTTGCCGTCATCGGCCTTACGGACGGGCCGCTTCTTCCAAGCGAAGAGCGGATTCGACGGCTATTGCCACGATGATGACCAAATTCCGTGGTGTTCGGAGGCCTCTTCATGCAATCGGGGACGGGCGCATCGGCATGGACTGGATCAATCGTTATATCGATCAGCCGCTACTGCACGGCGCGGCGGGTTTGTTGCGGAGTTGGCATCTCCGCACGCGGCAACCGCCGGAGCTGCTGGAGCCGACATGGAATCTCGTCGTGCTCTCCTTTCTGCTGATCGCGAGCGGGCAGGTTATGGCCGGCAAACCTTTTGCGCTCAGTGTCGCCGCGCTGATCATGCTGGCGCTGCCGTCTGCGCGAAAGCTGCTTTCGGCTGTGAAGGCAGGGCAAGGCGGGTACGGCGCCCGGGAGTACAAGTCGCTGAGAGCGCGCGCCATCGCCAAACGTGAGGCGGAGTGGTCGGTGCGGATCATCGTCCTCTTTGCATCGGCCTGCCTTCCGTTCATCGCCCGCATCGACGATCCGGTGGGAGCCTGTTTCATGTTGGGAGCCAGCATCTGGTTCGTGCTGACCGGGCCGCTCAAGGCCTATCTCGATGCAGCCGAACCTCCCGAGCCGAATGAAGGCGACCGGACGTACAGCGGCGCCTTTCATTTCGGCTGAAGGGAGCCGATGCGACGCCGCATGTCCCGACCATCAGATGGACGGGAACCAAATGCGGCCGTCTCCGTTATCTCCGCAGCAACGTACAAGGAGATTGCGATGCTTTACTACGCTCTGGTGTTTCTCGTCGTGGCCTTGATTGCCGGCGTCCTCGGATTTGGCGGCATCGCAGGGGCGTCAGCTTCCATTGCCCAGGTTCTGTTCTTCATTTTCCTGGTGCTGTTCGTCGTATCGCTCGTCATGCGACTGATGCGAAAAGTATAACGCGGACAGATTAAAGTATAAAAACCCGGCGAAGCACATCGCCGGGTTTTTCTTTATTGCCACATTCGGTTTCATGTCTCCGTCACTGAAGGCTTCCGTCCCGGTCGTGGTCGGCTGTCGCGAAATCCGCCATCACCCGCTGCATGAATTCGCTTCGGCTGATCCGGCCGTTATGGTTCGCGTCGGTCAAAGTGAATTGCTCGACCGTCAGGATCTGCACCGTCTCGTCGGACTGCAGGCTGCCGTCCTTGTTCTTGTCGAGACTTCCGAAAGCCGAGCCCATGAAGGTCTCGTATTCCGATCGGTCGACGGTCTTGCTGGTATTTGCGTCAAGCCGATCCATCTGGCCCTGATACATTGATCCGGGCTGTTGCTGTTGTTGCGCCACTGCCCCAACGCATTGGCACAGTATGAATGTGGTCACCAAAGCCAAAGTTTTCATCGCTTGATATCCCTCCCCAATTATCGGCAAGCCAGGCGGTTACCCACGAAGCCGCCGCCGCCTATGCCGGCGCCGACAGCAAGCACCTGCCCGGTTCCGGCGCCGATCGTGCTGCCGATCAAGCCACCGACAATCGCGCCGCCGACGGTTCCGGCGATGCAGCCGAATTCGGAATTACGATCCGAGACGGCCTGCGACGTCGGGCCGGACTGGCAGGCGGAGACGGCAAGGCATCCCGCCAGTATGATGTTTGTCCTGCGTATGCGCATCTTTCCCTCCCGATAAAATTACCCGTTATCTCCAATAGAGATCGGCGGGCGTACGATTGTTCGGCCCCCGCGAAAATATCGCCTGATTATATTTCTCAAATTCAGATTTAGTTTCTGTTCGAGCAGAAGCAGAAATCCGGAAAACAAGCGGAAATGCTGCGGCAATGCCAAGCAATCATGCTGTTTCTCTCCAGTTGCACTGCTGCATGGAGAGTATCTTCGATACAGTACAGCTATCTATACGGCATGGCAACCTGCGCGATCATCGATACTATCCAAATAGGGGCGCCTGCGATGTGCATGATACCGCTCGTCGAGAGTTGACGGCGACCAGGATCGTGCCTTTCCGGCAACCATCCCTGACAACATCGTGAAATAACCGGATGACGCGAAAAGATGCCTTCGAAATGTCCCAATGGGAGCTGAACCGTAAGCGTGTTTATCGCTTGCGCCCTCCCAGGCGCTTTGACATGCGATGCGTAAATGATGCCGGTTCGGGATCGTTTTGCGGTTCCGTCCGTTATCTGTTGCCGAATCTGGTGGCGAGTAGCCGGGTATGCTCCCGTCACGATTTGAGAAGGAGAGACTTATGAACAAAATTCTTGCGACGGCTTTTGCCGCGGTATCGTTGACGTTTGTCGGCGCTGGGGCGGTCAATGCCGCCGATCTCGGCACCAGGACATATGAGGAGCCGGACCTCCGCAATGGCGTGAAGATCGGTTACCTCACCTGCGATATCGGTGGCGGCACGGGTTACGTGCTCGGTTCCTCCAAAGAGGCCGACTGCATCTTCCAGTCGACCGTCGGCAACGAACTTTCGGATCGTTATACGGGTGAAATGAGAAAGCTGGGCATCGACCTTGGCTTCACCACGCGCAGCCGCCTGATCTGGGCCGTGTTCGCGCCGACGGCCGGCTATCACCGCGGATCGCTCGCCGGCCTCTACGTCGGCGCCACCGCCGAAGCGACGCTCGGCGCCGGTGTCGGCGCCAATCTCCTGGTTGGCGGCACCTCCGGCTCGATCCATCTGCAGACGGTCAGCCTGACCGGTCAGCTCGGCCTCAACGTTGCGGCCGGCAGCGCCTCGATGACGCTTACACCAGCGAATTGATATGGCCTTGTGACGTCCCCTGCCGCGTCGCGGCAGGGGACGTCATCTCGTCCGAGGCAAGATTTTGCACCCTCGCATGCCCAAGCCGGATCACGACATGATGGATATTCGAATGTCAACGCCCAGCGAGGACGAGATCCTGGTTGGGCACTATCTGAAGATCTGGGACAGCTACGGCACACCACCGGAACATTACAGGCCTGATGCGGCGGCGCGGATTTTATCTTTCATCAGAAGCGGTCGCGAAGAGCGCCGCCTGACCTCGTTCCTTGCCATCGTCGACGGCGACATCGCCGGTTCAGCATCCTGCCAGCTGCACCAATCGCCGTTTCCGGAGGTTATTCAGCCGGAACAGCGGCTGCACGGTTACATCTGGTCCGTCTATGTTGCCGACGCCTTCCGCCGGCGCGGCATCGGACTGGCGTTGACCAACAAGGCTGTCGACTATCTAAAATCGATCGGCTGCACGACCGCTGTCATCCATGCCTCGGATGCCGGCGAGCACGTCTATCGGGCCACTGGTTTCGAACTGGCGAAGGAAATGCGCCTGAAGTTTTCGGCGGAATAGCGACCGGCGATCGCCGGGGCCGCCGCCAGCTTTCCGCCTACGCTTTCGCTCGGCCGGGTGCGATAAAAGTAGCGATCGTCGCCTCGTCGTGGCCGGCCTCGCGCAGGAAGCGGCTAGCGAATTCGATAGCAGGGCTTCTCAGTGCCTCGTCCGGTCTAATCAGATGAAAGGCCACATGATAGTCGAGCGTCCGCTCCGATACAGCGACGACGCGTCCGGTGGCCATCGCGGCATCCGATAGCGGTGGCCGCGCGAGCGCGATCCCGAGGCCTTGCGCGCAGGCATCGATCACAAGATTGTAGTCCTCGAAGCGCCGATCGTGGCCGCGCGGTATATAGTCGACGCCCTCACGAGAGAGCCAGCGCCGCCAGCCTTCAATATTCGAATCGTGCAGGATCGGCAGATCGAGCAGCGCCGAGGCATCGGAGCGCTGCCCGAGCCGCTCCGCCAACGCCGGGGCGGCGATCGGAAACGATTTCTCCTGCCAGAGCGGTAGGGCGCGCACGCCGGCCCACGGTCCCTTGCCGCAGCGAATGGCAAGATCCGTGCCTTCGCCGAAATCCGCCAGCCGGTGTTCGAGCGTCAGCTCGACATGCAGCTCGTTTCCTTCGAGCTTCGGCAGGCGCTGAAACAACCATAGAGAGGCGACAGAGGGCGTCACCGAAAGGCGAACCACCGCCTTGTTGCGGCGAGGCAGCCAGCGTTCGCCGCTATTGCCGAGCAGCGTAAGTGCTTCTTCGGCCCGCGCGAAAAACCGCATGCCTTCCGGCGTCAGGCGCACGCCCCGGGCTTCGCGCGCAAACAGGCGCACGCCCATCCAGCGTTCCAGGCGCGAGACCTGCCGCGACACCGCGCCGTGGGTGATGCCGCTTTCCTCAGCGGCGGCCGAAAACGATCCGAGCCGGGCGGCGCGGGCAAAGGTCTCGAGCGTATCGAGCGGCGGAAGCACTGGCGAGCTGTGAACCATACGCACATTTGATCATCGATTGCGATGCTTTTCAAGCACGCATCGAAGGCCTACTCACTGTCGCAGGAACATATGGAGGTGAAAATGAGCATGGCGGCAAGCGCACCGGTTTCGACGAAACAGCAAGGCGGGTTCGATCTGGTGGCCTTTGCGGCGATCGTGGTCACCATCCTCTCCTGGGCTTCCTCCTTCGTGGTGATCCGCATCTGTCTTGGACCACTGACGCCGATCGAACTGGCGACGGCGCGTTATGTGGCAGCCGGCGCCATCGCCCTCGTCTATCTCGTCATCTATCGGCCGATGCCGGAAAAACGCGATTTTTTCCGCCTCTCCGTTGCCGCCGTGCTCTTCATCGCCGCCTATGCGGTTCTGCTGAACACCGGCGAGCAGACCGTTGCGGCAGGACCGGCGAGCTTCATCATCAACACCATGCCCGTCTTCACCGCCCTCATCGCCACATTCGCGCTCGGCGAGCGCTTCGGCCGCTGGGGCTGGGCGGGCACCGCGGTTTCGTTCGGCGGCGTGGCGCTGATTGCGGTCGCCTCCGACGGCGGCTTCAAGCTCGATCCGAACGCTGTCCTCATCCTTGGCGCAGCGCTCTGCTCGGCGATCGCCAGCGTGCTGCAGAAGCCGCTGCTCGGACGGTTGCCGGCACTTGCTGTCACTGCCTGGATCCTGCTCATCGGTTCCGTGCCACTGTTTCCGGCCGTCCCGGCGACGATTCAGGCGCTGGCCGCCGCACCGGCGGAGGTGAACTGGGGCGTTGGCTATCTCGTTATCTTCCCCACCGCGATCGGCTACCTCACATGGGCGATCGCCCTGAAGCGGCTGACGGCGGCCCGCGCCTCGAATTTTCTTTACGGCGTTCCGCCGGTCGCCACGCTGATCGGGTTTGTCTGGCTGGGCGAAACGCCGACGGCGCTCGGCGCGGTTGGTGGCGTCATGGCAATCCTCGGCGTGCTGATCGTCAACGTGATGCGGAAGCGGTAGCGGCAAATTCGGGCCGTGAAGGCGGCCCGGCAAACAGTTAGGCATTGCGCCGCCGTTCGCTTTCTTTAAAACGAAAGCAGATCGAAAGGCACACGCTCATGTTCTTGACCGACCGGCAAACCGAAATCGTCGCGATTGCGAAAACGAGCGGAAGGGTGCTGGTCGAAGAGCTCGCCTCCCGCTTTTCGGTGACGCCGCAGACGATCCGCAAGGACCTGAACGATCTCTGCGATGCGCAGGTGCTGACCCGCATCCATGGCGGCGCCACCTTCCCGAGCGGGACAGAGAACGTCAAATACGAGGCGCGGCGGCAGATCGCCGCTTCCGAGAAGCAGGCGATCGGCATTGCCGCGGTCGAACTGATCCCGAGCGGGGCCTCACTCTTCATCAATATCGGAACGACGACCGAGGCGGTAGGCGAGGCGCTCGCCGACCATCACGAGCTGATGGTGATCACCAACAATATCAATGTTGCCAATCGCTTGCGTCTTTTTCCGGCGATCGAGGTCGTCATTGCCGGCGGGGTGGTGCGCGGCTCGGACGGCGGGATCGTCGGTGAGGCGGCCGTCGATTTCATCCGCCAGTTCAAGGTCGATTACGCCGTGATCGGCGCTTCGGCGATCGATATCGACGGCGCGCTTCTCGACTATGATTTTCGCGAAGTGAAGGTTGCCCAAGCCATCATCGCCAATGCCCGACATGTCATTCTCGTTGCCGATTCGACGAAATTCGAACGCACCGCACCGGTCAGGATCGGCCAGCTTTCCCAGGTTCATACCTTCATCACCGATCACTGTCCGGTGCCCTCGATCCGCAATCTATGCCTCGAAAACAATGTGAAACTGATCGAAACGAACGGCAGATTTCGCTAGACAACGACCCTCACAAACATTCGTTTGACATTCGTATTCCTTTCGTTTTAACTGATGTTACTTTCGCAATTGCGCAAGTTTTGTGCGATGCGAAATCAATGGCAGTCTCGGAGGGGGAATGAGCCGGGAGATTCACGACATATTCGTCATCGGCGGCGGCATCAACGGCTGCGGGATCGCGCGTGATGCTGTGGGGCGGGGTTATTCCGTCGCATTGGCCGAGATGAACGATTTTGCTTCGGGTACCTCGTCGGGCGCCACCAAGTTGATCCATGGCGGCCTGCGTTACCTCGAGCATTACGAATTTCGCCTGGTGCGTGAATCGCTGATGGAGCGCGAGATTCTCTGGGCGATGGCGCCGCACATCATCTGGCCGCTGCGTTTCGTGCTGCCCTACCACAAGGGCGGCATCCGTCCGGCCTGGCTGATCCGGCTCGGCCTCTTCCTCTACGACCATCTCGGCGGCCGTAAGCTGCTGCCGCCGACATCCGTTCTCGACATGCGCAGCGATCCGGCCGGCAGGCCGCTGAAGGCGCTGTTTTCCAAGGCCTTCGAATATTCCGACGGCTGGGTCGACGATGCCCGCATGGTTGTGCTGAACGCCCGCGACGCCGCCGACAAAGGCGCGACCATCATGCCGCGCACCAAGGTGGTGTCGGCAAGGCGCGAGAATGGCCTGTGGCATATAGAGACCACCGATACCGTCACTAGCCGCAATGACAGCCATCAGGCCCGCATGCTGGTCAATGCCGCCGGTCCTTGGGTCGACCATGTCATCCGTTCCGCCTTCGGCCAGAACGAAGCCCACCACGTCCGCCTCGTCCAGGGCAGCCATATCGTCGTGAAGAAGAAGTTCGACGATGCGAGAGCCTATTTCTTCCAGAATCCTGACAACCGCATCATCTTCGCCATCCCCTACGAGGGCGACTTTACCCTGATCGGTACCACCGACCGCGACTACACCGCCGATCCGAGGGATGTCAGGATTTCGGAGGAGGAGACGGTCTACCTCTGCAATGCGGCGTCGGAATATTTCAAGGAGCCCGTCAGGCCGGAGGATATCGTCTGGACCTATTCGGCCGTCAGGCCGCTGTATGACGACGGCGCCTCGAAGGCGCAGGAGGCGACGCGCGACTATGTGCTGAAGCTGGAAGGCGAAGGTGCCGCGGCGCCGCTGCTCAACGTCTTCGGCGGCAAGCTCACCACCTATCGCCGGCTTTCCGAACATGCGCTGGAGAAGATCGGCGCTGCGATCGGCGCCAAAGGCGCCCCGTGGACGGCCAAAAGCCATCTGCCGGGTGGCGACTTCGCGGTCAAGGGTTACGAGGCGGAGGTCGCCAAGCTGAAGCGGCGTTATTCGTTCCTCGCCGATCGGCATGCCCGCAGGCTGGTGCGCCGCTATGGCACCAGGGCCGAGGCGCTGCTTGGCGATGCCAGCGGCATCGATGATCTCGGACGGCTGTTCGGTGGCGATCTCTACGAGGCAGAGGTCACCTATCTCGTCGAACATGAATGGGCCCGGCACGCCGAAGACGTGCTGTGGAGGAGAACAAAGGATGGTCTGCGCCTTTCGAAAGAGCAGGCCCAGTCACTGGAGGAGTACATGGCTGCCATGCCGGCGATGGCCGGGTAGGAGCCATGTGGTCCCCGCTGCGTGGAGGCACGGGAATCGGAATGCTGGAATTGCGAAACGCCGCCAAGATGGTGGGCGCGGATTATCATATCTATCCGACCGATCTGGTTCTCGAGCGGGGCACGCTGAACGTCCTGCTCGGGCCGACGCTCGCGGGTAAAACGTCGCTGATGCGACTGATGGCGGGGCTTGACCGTCCCACAGGCGGCTCCATCCATTTCGACGGCACTGACGTCACCGGCATGCCGGTGCAGAAGCGCAACGTCGCCATGGTCTACCAACAGTTCATCAATTATCCGGCATTGACGGTCTACGAGAATATTGCCTCGCCGCTGCGGATTGCCGGCAAGGATGCCAAGATCATCGATCTGGAGGTACGCAAGGCTGCCGAACTTCTGAAACTCGGGCCTTATCTCGATCGCACGCCGCTTAACCTCTCGGGCGGCCAGCAGCAGCGCACGGCGCTTGCCCGTGCACTCGTGAAGAATGCGAGCCTTGTTTTGATGGACGAGCCGCTGGCCAACCTCGACTACAAGCTGCGCGAGGAACTGCGGCAGGAATTGCCGCGCATTTTCGCCCAGTCCGGCGCGATCTTCGTTTATGCCACGACGGAACCCTCCGAAGCCTTGTTGCTGGGCGGCAATACGGCAACGCTCAGCGAGGGCCGGATCACCCAGTTTGGCCCGACGGTCGAGGTCTATCGCAATCCGCTCGATCTGACGACGGCGAAAACCTTTGCCGATCCGCCGCTGAATTTTATTGATCTAATCAAATCGGCAGGCAATTTCCTGCGCGACGGCGCTGTGATTTTTGCCGTGCCGCGGCATCTTCAGAATGTGCCAGACGGGCCGGCAACGATCGCGTTTCACCCCCATCATCTTGCACCAACCGCCCAGACGGCTGATTCGGCGCGGCTGACAGCACGGACACAGATTTCGGAGATCACCGGGTCGGAAAGTTTCGTGCATCTGCAATTTGCCGACACCCGCTGGGTGATGCTTGCGCACGGCATCCTCAATGTCGACCCGGACACGGATCTCTCCGTTTTCATCGATACGCGCCACCTTATGGCGTTCGGCGCGGACGGCCGGGCGATCACCACTGCTAGGCAGAGGGGCTAGGAGAAGATCATGGCACGTATCACCCTCGATCATATTCGACATGCCTATGGGCCGAACCCGAAGAGCGAGAAGGACTACGCTCTCAAGGAAGTGCACCACGAGTGGAACGATGGCGGTGCCTATGCGCTGCTCGGACCTTCAGGCTGCGGAAAGACCTCGCTGCTCAATATCATTTCGGGCCTTATTCAGCCCTCCGAAGGGCGAATTCTCTTTGACGGACAGGATGTTACGAACCTGCCGACGCAGCAGCGAAATATTGCGCAGGTATTCCAGTTTCCGGTCATCTACGACACGATGACTGTCTATGACAATCTGGCTTTCCCCTTGCGAAACCGCGGAGTCGCGGAGCCTGATGTTGATCGTCGTGTCCGCGAAATATTGGAGATGATTGATCTTGCAGATTGGGCCAAGCGTCGCGCGCGCGGTTTGACGGCGGACCAAAAGCAGAAGATTTCGCTCGGCCGCGGCCTCGTGCGCTCGGATGTGAACGCGATTCTCTTTGACGAGCCGCTCACTGTTATCGATCCGCATATGAAATGGGTACTGCGATCGCAGCTGAAGCGGCTGCATAAGCAGTTCGGTTTTACCATGGTCTATGTCACGCATGACCAGACGGAGGCGCTGACCTTCGCCGACAAAGTCGTGGTGATGTACGATGGCGAGATCGTGCAGATCGGCACGCCGGCCGAGCTCTTCGAGCGTCCGAGTCATACCTTCGTCGGCTACTTCATCGGTTCTCCGGGCATGAACTTCATGCCAGCCAAGGTGGAAGGCCGCACGGTTCGGGTCGGCGAGCATGCGCTGACGCTCGACTATGCGCCAAAGACTTCGGCAGCGGCCAAGGTAGAGCTTGGAATCCGGCCCGAGTTTATTCGGGTCGGCCGCGAGGGCATGCCTGTGACCGTCAGCAAGGTGGAAGATATCGGCCGGCAGAAGATCGTCCGCGCGCAGTTTGCCGGCCAGCCGATCGCGATCGTCGTCCCTGAGGACGAGGACATTCCGGCTGATCCGCGGGTGACCTTCGAGCCATCGGGTATCAGTATCTATGCCGACTCTTGGCGCGCCGGACCGGAGGCTTGATGATGGAAAAAACCTGGAACAACAAAGCGTGGTTTCTGGTCCTGCCGGTCCTCGTGCTGGTGGCATTCTCGGCCGTCATTCCCTTGATGACGGTTGTGAACTATTCCGTTCAGGACACTTTCGGAAACAACCAGTTCTTCTGGAACGGAACTGACTGGTTTACCGAAATCCTGCATTCCGACCGATTCTGGGCCGCTCTACAGCGAAACCTGATTTTTTCGTTGATCATTCTCGCTCTTGAGATCCCGCTTGGTATCTTCATTGCGCTCAACATGCCGAAATCGGGCATCGGCGTGCCGGTGTGCCTGGTTCTGATGGCGCTACCACTGCTGATCCCGTGGAACGTTGTCGGCACGATCTGGCAGGTGTTCGGCCGCAACGACATTGGTTTGTTTGGCTATTACATCAATGCCATCGGCATCGATTACAACTATGTGCAGGATCCGTTCGACGCCTGGGTGACGATCATCATCATGGATGTCTGGCACTGGACGAGCCTGGTCGTCTTGCTTTGCTATGCAGGCCTCGTTTCCATTCCGGACGCTTTCTATCAGGCAGCCAAGATCGACGGTGCGTCTCGTTGGGCTGTGTTCCGCTATATCCAGCTGCCAAAGATGAAGCGCGTTCTTCTGATCGCCGTGCTGCTGCGTTTCATGGATAGTTTCATGATCTACACCGAGCCTTTTGTCGTCACTGGTGGCGGTCCCGGCAACGCGACCACTTTCCTGTCGATCGATCTGGTCAAGACCGCCCTCGGACAGTTTGACCTCGGTCCGGCCGCTGCCATGTCGCTGGTCTATTTCCTGATCATCCTGCTGCTTTCGTGGGTGTTCTACACCGTCATGACAAGCCACGACGCGGAGAATTGAAATGAGCGCCTCCAACGAAACGACAGCGAGCCGAAAAATCTCTGGCGCTACCAGTGTCGCAAGCGGTCTCTCCTCCGATGAAGTCAGCCGTCTGATGCGCCGGCGCGGCGAGGAATCGCGCTGGTGGTGGGTGGTTCCGACGATCTATATCATTGTGCTCCTGCTGCCGATCTATTGGCTTGTTAATATGAGCTTCAAGACCAACGCGGAAATCGTCAATTCTCTGACGCTTTATCCTCATAAGCCGACGATCGCCAATTACGTAACGATCTTCACGGAGAAGGCCTGGTATTCCGGCTACATCAATTCAATCACCTATGTCGTGATTAACATGGTGATCTCGGTGGCAGCCGCGCTGCCGGCGGCCTATGCCTTCTCCCGTTATCGGTTCCTTGGTGACAAGCATCTTTTCTTCTGGTTGCTGACGAACCGGATGGCGCCGCCGGCGGTCTTTGCCCTGCCGTTCTTCCAGCTCTACTCAGCCTTTGGACTGATCGATACGCACATCGCGGTGGCATTGGCGCATTGCCTCTTCAACGTGCCGCTTGCGGTCTGGATCCTTGAAGGCTTCATGTCCGGCGTGCCGAAGGAAATCGACGAAACGGCCTATATCGATGGCTATTCGTTCCCGCGCTTTTTCCTGAAGATCTTCACGCCGCTGATTGCGAGCGGCATAGGTGTCGCCTGCTTCTTCTGCTTCATGTTCTCCTGGGTCGAGTTGCTGATCGCACGAACGCTGACGACGACCGACGCAAAGCCGATCGCTGCCACCATGACCCGTACCGTCTCTGCATCCGGCATGGATTGGGGCCTGCTCGCCGCCGCCGGTGTTCTGACCTTGATCCCAGGAGCGCTGGTGATCTGGTTTGTGCGCAATTACATCGCCAAGGGCTTCGCCCTGGGGAGGGTTTGATGAGCTTTTCGTTTCCCGATTTTTCATGGATGGCATGGACCTGGCCGACGGCCACTTTCTTCGTCGTCATCGCATTGCTGCTGATCGGCATGGGGGTCTGGGAATACGCCGCTCCGGGCGGCAATCCCCGGATCGGAATCCTGCGCTTCGAGACGACGCGCGGTGACCGGCTTTTCCTTTCGCTGCTCGGCAGCGCCTTTATCCATCTTGCCTGGCTTGGTCTCGCTGGATCAAGCCTCTGGTGGGCTCTCGCTCTCTCCGTTGTCTACGCCGTTGGCGTATTCCGTTACGTGTGAGGCAAACTGATGCAGATGGCCAGGGTTTTTCTGGCCGCCTGAGACGTGAAGACTGCAATCGCAAAACCCTGGGAGGATATCATGCGAAGGCATTTATTGACGACGACAGCAGCCGTGCTGCTGGCCATGACCGGGTCGGCCTATGCCGGCATGGACGAGGCAAAGACTTTTCTGGATAAAGAGATCGGCGACGTGTCGACGCTCTCTCGCGCCGACCAGGAAAAGGAAATGCAATGGTTCATCGATGCTGCGAAGCCTTTCCAGGGGATGGACATCAAGGTTGTTTCGGAAACCTTGACCACCCACAAGTATGAGTCCGAGGTTCTAGCTCCGGCCTTTACTGCGATTACCGGGATAAAAGTCACGCACGACGTCATTCAAGAGGGTGACGTTGTCGAGAAGATCCAGACGCAGATGCAGACCGGGCAGAACCTTTATGACGGCTGGGTCAACGACTCCGACTTGATCGGCACCCACTGGCGCTATCAGCAGGTGCGCAACCTGACCGACTGGATGGCCGGCGAAGGCAAGGACGTTACCAACCCCGGCCTCGATATCGACGACTTCATCGGCACCAAGTTCACGACAGCGCCGGACAAGAAGCTCTACCAGCTTCCCGACCAGCAGTTCGCCAACCTCTACTGGTTCCGTTACGACTGGTTCAACGACGAGAAGAACAAGGCCGATTTCAAGGCGAAATACGGCTACGATCTCGGCGTTCCGGTCAACTGGTCGGCCTACGAGGACATTGCCGAATTCTTTACCGGCCGTGACGTCAACGGCAAGAAGGTCTTCGGCCATATGGATTACGGCAAGAAGGACCCGTCGCTCGGCTGGCGCTTCACCGACGCCTGGCTGTCGATGGCCGGCAATGGTGACAAGGGTCTGCCGAACGGTCTTCCGGTCGATGAATGGGGTATCAAAGTCGACGAGAATTCGCGTCCCGTCGGTTCGTGCGTCGCGCGTGGCGGCGATACCAACGGCCCTGCATCGGTCTATTCGATCCAGAAGTATCTCGATTGGTTGAAGGCGTACGCACCGCCGGAAGCTCAGGGCATGACCTTCTCGGAATCCGGTCCGGTGCCGGCGCAGGGTAATGTCGCGCAGCAGATCTTCTGGTACACGGCGTTCACCGCAGACATGGTCAAGCCTGGCCTGCCTGTCATGAACGAAGACGGTACGCCGAAATGGCGCATGGCACCGAGCCCGCATGGCGTTTACTGGAAAGACGGCATGAAGCTTGGCTATCAGGACGTCGGTTCCTGGACGCTGATGAAATCGACCCCGACGGACCGTGCAAAGGCCGCGTGGCTCTATGCACAGTTCGTGACCTCCAAGACGGTTGACGTGAAGAAGAGCCAGCTCGGTCTCACCTTCATCCGCGAATCCACCATTCGCGACAAGAGCTTTACGGAGCGCGCTCCGAAGCTCGGCGGCCTGATCGAGTTCTATCGTTCGCCAGCCCGCGTCCAGTGGTCGCCAACCGGTACCAACGTTCCCGACTATCCGAAGCTGGCTCAGCTTTGGTGGCAGGCTATCGGTGACGCCGCTGCCGGCGCCAAGACACCGCAGGAAGCCATGGATTCTCTTTGCGGCGAGCAGGAGAAGGTCATGGGCCGTATCGAGAAATCGGGCGTCCAGGGTGATATCGGCCCGAAACTCGCCGAAGAGCATGATCTCGCTTACTGGAACGCGGATGCGGTGAAGAAGGGCAACCTTGCGCCGCAGCTGAAGATCGAGAACGAGAAGGAAAAGCCGGTCACGGTCAACTACGACGAACTCGTCAAGAGCTGGCAGTCGAAGTAAGGCGGACCAGGCCGGAAGCGACGGGGCTTCCGGCCATCACTTCCTGCCACCGGCAACAAGCCGGTGGCACCCACAATCTTTCTCTCATGAAACGTCCGCGTCCTGCTGTCCTCGGCAGGAGCGGTTTCGCGCGAGCCGGAGACGGATATGAGCGGCTATATTCTTTCAATCGACCAGGGCACGACCTCCTCGCGCGCGATCGTCTTCGACAGCGACATGAAAATGGCCGGCTCGGCGCAGGCGGAGATCACTCAATATTATCCGCAGCCCGGATGGGTGGAGCATGACGCTGCCGAAATCTGGCAGTCCGTCGTCGATACTGTGCGCAAGGCGATCGCCGATGCCGGACTTGATGCCGCCGACATTGCCGCGATCGGCATTACTAATCAGCGCGAGACGGCGGTCGTCTGGGATCGCAGGTCCGGGACACCGCTTCACCACGCGATCGTCTGGCAGGACAGGCGCACGGCCGAGATGTGCGAGAGCCTGAAGGCCGATGGATACGAGAAGCTGTTCAGCGCCAAGACCGGGCTGCTGCTCGACCCCTATTTCTCCGGAACGAAGCTGCGCTGGCTGCTCGACAATGTCGATGGCCTGCGTGAGAAGGCGGAAGTGGGCGATGTCTGCTTCGGCACGATCGACAGCTGGCTGATCTACAATCTGACTGGTGGACGCGTGCATGCCACCGATGCGACCAATGCATCGAGGACGCTGCTCTACAATATCGATGACGGTGCCTGGGATGAGGAGCTTCTCGGCATTCTCCGCATTCCGGCCGCCATGCTTCCTGACGTCAGGGAATGCGCCGATGATTTCGGCCGCGTCGACAAGGCGCTGTTCGGCGCGGAACTTCCGATCCTCGGGGTCGCCGGCGACCAGCAGGCAGCGGCGATGGGCAACGCCTGCTTCGAGCCCGGCATGATGAAATCCACCTATGGCACCGGCTGCTTTGCCCTGTTGAACACCGGCCGGGATCGTGTTTCCTCCTCCAACCGGATGCTGACGACGATCGCCTGCCGGCTCGACGGCGAGACGACCTATGCGCTCGAAGGCTCGATCTTCATCGCCGGCGCCGCCGTGCAATGGCTGCGCGACGGCCTCGGCATTATCGACCAGGCGTCGGAGGCGGGAGTGCTTGCCGCCAAGGCCGATCCCGGACAGCAGGTCTACATCGTTCCGGCCTTCACCGGCCTCGGCGCCCCCTATTGGGATCCGGCTGCGCGCGGCGCGATCTTCGGTCTGACGCGAAACAGCGGGCCGGCGGAATTTGCCCGCGCGGTGCTTGAATCCGTCGCCTACCAGACGCTCGACCTGCTGGTGGCGATGAAGAAGGACTGGGGCGTCAACCAGCTGGAAACGGTGCTGCGCGTCGATGGCGGCATGGCGGCTTCGGATTGGACGATGCAGTGCCTGGCCGACATGACCGGAAATCCTGTCGACCGGTCGGCGATCCGCGAGACGACGGCGCTGGGCGCAGCCTGGCTTGCCGGCTCGAAAGCCGGCATCTGGCCCGGCAAGCGGGATTTTGCGCAGGCCTGGGCCTGCGACCGCCGCTTCAGCCCTTCGATGGATGAGACCGAGCGGCAAACGAAGATCATCGGCTGGAAGAATGCCGTATCCAGAATGATTTCGGACGCCTCCGCGGGATAGAGCCGCTTCCGGCACTTACGCGCCGGCGGCCTTTCTATTGATGAAGCTCAGGGCGAGCACGGCGAAGATCAGCGTTCCCGTGCCGACCTGCTGCCAGTAGAAATTCAGATCGGTCAGCAGCAAGCCATTGGCGACGATGCTGAGCAGCAGCGCGCCGAGAACGGTGCCGCCGACATTCGGCCGTCCGAGCGGGCTGAGCGTGGTGCCGATGAAGGTCGCGCCGATGGCATTGAGCAGGAAGGCATTGCCCGAGGAGGGGATGTAGGTGGTGACGGTTGCGGTCAGGATCAGGCCGGCGATTGCCGCGATCAACCCGACCAGGATGAAAGTCACCGCGACATGGGCCGGCGCGGCGATGCCGGAATAGCGCACGACGCCCGGCTGGATGCCGATCGACAGGATGACGCGGCCGAAACGCGTGCGGGCAAAAACAACGGCAGCGGCCGCGATGACGACGATGGCGGCGGCAAGCGGCACCGGAAAGCCGGCGATCGTGCCGTGGCCGAGAAAACGGAAGGCTTCCGGCACGCCGTTCGGCGGCAAATAGACCGGATTGCCGCCATTGGTCAGCAACTGCTGAACGCTGCGGCCGATGAACAGGGTGCCGAGCGTGGCGAGGAACGGCGACACGCCGATCCCGGAAATCAAGAGCGCGTTGAAGGCGCCGACGAACGCTCCGGCGGCCAGTCCCGCGAGGGCGGCGACTGCCACCGGCTGCCCGGCGACGACGAGCGAAACGAAGGCGAAGCTGGCAAAATCCATTGCCGTTCCCACCGAAAGATCGATGCCACCCGATGCGACGGCGAAGGTCATGGCGACCGAGACGATAGCCAGCAGCGTGAAATTGTTGACCAGAATGCTCTGCAGGTTGGCAGGCGTCAGGAAAGTCGGGGTTGCCACGGAGAAGGCGGCAAACACCGCAACCAGGGCGAGGATCAGCCCATAGCGCACCAGGCCGCCGGCGATGAGACGCGGCAAGTCGATGCTGGCGGGGGGAGGGGTCTGGAGCGACATGGTCAGGCCTCCTGCCGGCGCAGCAGCGTGGTCGCAGAAACGACGATGAGAATGAGCACGCCCTGGACGCCGCTGACCAGCGTGCTCGAAATGTTCAGCAGCTGGAAACCATTGACCAGGAAGCCGACCAAAAGGGCCGAAAGCAGCGTCCCGGTGATCGTCGGAACCAGCCGGCGCGAAAAGACCGAGCCGAGGAGGGCCGTCACGACGACGGGCAATAGCATCTCGCCGGCGCCGGTCGTGCTGCCGCTCAGATAGGAAACCGACAGGATGCCTGCGATGCCGCCCGAGACGCCGCTGGCGAGGAAGGCGCCGGCCAGCAGCCGGCGAAGCGGCAGACCGGCGGCACGCGCCGCATCCGGAAACTCACCGACGGCGTAGAGACGCAGGCCGAGCGGAGTATATTGAACGATCGCCGTGGTGATGGCCGTGAAGCCGAGGAGCACATAGGCAAGAACCGGGATGCCGAAAGGATCCGAGGCGGAAAGCGCCGACAGGAATGGTGTCGAGGCGGGCAGGACGGTATTGCCGGTCAGCACCAACTCCAGGCCGGCGACGACGTTCATGACGGCAAGCGTGGCCAGCAGCGGCACGATGCCGGCATAGACAACGGCAATGGCATTGACCGTGCCGATCAGGGCACCGGTCAAGATTGTCGCGGCAATTGCCGCCGCATCGCCGTAGCCGAGCTGCGTCAGGCTCGCATAGACGGCGGCGCTGAGACCCATATTGGCAGCCAGCGACAGGTCGATGCCACCGGTGACGACATTGGAGCCGCCGGCGATCAGCACGATCGTCAGACCGATGGCAAGCACACCTGAGATGGCCGATTGGCCAAGCACATTGCCGATATTGCCGATGCTGAGGAAATAGGGTGCGGTCAGCGAGAAGATGATCAGGATGGCGGCGAATGCGATCGGCGATCCGAAGCGCAACGCGGTCGCTGCAATATTGCCGGCCCGTCGGGGAGGCGGTTCCGCAGCGGAAAAACCGGAAGGCGCGAATTCCACTTCAGCCGACATGGCGATGTCCCTCGGATGATCCGGTCGATTGAGCGAGCACCGCATCCGCCGTGGTCTCCGACGAGATGAATTCCCGCGCCACGCGGCCGCGGAAGAGCACGAGGATGCGATCTGTGATGCCGACGAGTTCGGGCAGGTCCGAAGACAGCACGATGACGCCGGCGCCGCGCGACGCGAGTTCGCCGATCAGCGTATAGATCTCGACCTTGGAGCCGATATCGACTCCAACAGTCGGCTCGTCGAGGAGATAGACCTCGGAACGGCGGCTCAGCCACTTGGCGATGGCCACCTTCTGCTGGTTGCCGCCCGAAAGCGTGCGCAGCAGGGCGTCCCGCCCATTGGTCTTCACCTGAAGCCGCGTAATCAGAGCGTCCACTTCTTGCTGTTCGCGTCTGCGATCGAGAAAGCCAAAACGCGTGAAGCGGCCAAGGCTGGAAAGACTGATATTTTCCGCGACGCTGAGGTCGAGCGCGACGCCGTGGCGACGCCGATCTTCCGGCACCAGGGCGATCTCGCGGCCGGCCGCCTGGGTGGGATTGGTGAAACGGGCAGCCTTGCCACTGATTTCGATATGGCCGGAAGCCGGGGTCTCCAGACCGAAGAGAGTGCGGACCAGCTCCTTTGCGCCGGAGCCGAGCAGGCCGGTGAGGCCAAGCACCTCGCCGCGGCGAAGCGTGAAACTGATGTCGCTATATTTCCCCGGCGCCGACAGCTGCTCGACCTTGAGGATTTCCGCGCCGGGCGTCACCTGCGGCTTCGGAAACATCTCCTTGATGTCGCGTTCGACCATCAGCCGCGCAATCGCGCCAGCCGAGGTCTCCCCGATCGGCAGGGAGGCGACGTCCAGCCCATTGCGCAGCACGGTGACGTGGTCGCAGAGCTCTTCGATTTCGTTCAGGTAATGCGAGATATAGATGATGGTGACGCCTTCGTCGCGCAGACGGCGGATCAACCGGAAGAGGATATCGGCCTCGCGGCGCACCAGTGCGGCCGTCGGCTCATCGAAGACGAGCACCTTCGGCTGATTGAGGAGCGCGCGGGTGATTTGCACGATCTGCTTTTCGGCAGTCGACAATTCGCTGATCAAGGCGGCGTTCGGCAACCGGATACCGAAATAGTCGTTGAGAATATCAGACGCGCGACGTTGCATCAGTCGCCGGTCGAGGAACGGTGTGCCCGATATCCGCGGTTCCCGGCCAAGGAACAGAGCTTCGCCGACGGTGAAGGTCGGCACCAACAGCCGGTCCTGGTGAATGAAATGGATACCGAGCTCTTCGGCAAGATGTGGTGTCAGCCTGTCGAATGTTTGCCCTTCGATCTCGATCCGGCCGCCATCCGGCTGATGAAGACCGGCCAGCAGTTTGATCAGCGTCGACTTGCCGGCGCCGTTCTGGCCGACGAGACCGTGGATGGTGCCGCGCCTGACGATCAGCGACGCACCGGCAAGCGCCTGCGCACCGCCGAAATGCTTGACGATGCCTTCAAAGCGGATGATGTCGTCGCGGGCCGTCACCGGCGGCTTCAACGAAATGGCCGTCATATCGATCTCTCCGGGCGGGCAGATTGCGAGCGATCCGGCGATGACCGGACCGCTCGTGTTCAGTGTCAGCCGATGCCGAGCTTCTTGGTGACTTCGCCGACATTGGCCTTGTTGGCGAGCAGTGCCGGAACATAGGTCTCGCGCGGCAGCGTCTGGCCGGCGAGCAGCTTGGCGACGTTGCGGATGGCGGTGCGGCCGATTTCCGCCGGCTGCTGGGCGACATCGGCACCGGCTGGCGAATTCGGATCGGCGATGAGCTGGAGCACTTCCGGGCTGCCATCGACACCGTAGGTGCGGATCTCGGTCCGCCCGGCGGCCGCCAAGGCCTGGGTCGCGCCAAGCTGCGGAATGTCCCAGGCCGACCAGATCGCCTTGATCGAACCCTTTTCCGGATACTTGTTGAGGATCGCCGTGATCTGCGTGAAGGCGTCCTGCACGGTATTCGGGATGACGTCGCGCAGTTCCGGCTGGAGGATTTTGACCTTCGGGAAATATTTGACGACATTGACCAGCTGGTCGTAGCGGATCGCGCAGGGGGTTACGCCGTAGAAGCCGTTGAAGACGACGATATTGCCTTCGCCGCCAATATCGGAGACGAGCTGCAGCGCCAGGTCCTTGCCGATGCCCCAGTTATCGGAGGTGGTGTTGTTGATCGAATTGGTCGAACCGACGTCGACGGTCAGAACCGGGATCCCGGCATCGCGCGCCTTCTTCAGCCAGGGATCGATGACGCTGAGCGTTCCAAGGATCTGAACGATCGCATCCGGCTTCTGGGCAATCAGCGTCTGCAGCTGCGAGACGAGCTTGCCGTCATTGCGTCCGGCATCGACGGCGATCGGCTCGCCACCGAGGCGCTTTACCTCCTCGATCTGGGCATTATAGGCCTGCAGGTCGAAGAAGTGATCGGTGCCGGTTGCGCTGATGGCGATGCGCTTGCCTTTCAGCGACAGTTCTTCGCCCGCGGCAAAAGCCGACTTCTGTCCGATGAGCGATGCACCGGCGACGGCGACCCCGGCCGCCGCAGACAGTTTCAGCAGCTCTCGTCTTCCGAGACCGTTTTCAGACTTTTCGATATTCATCGCAATTTCTCTCCAATTAATTATGTCTATAGATTAAATGGATTAATGCGGATGGATAGGAACGAATTTCCAAAAGAACGATCTCCGGGGGAAAGAGTGGACAAAACGAAAGCTCTTCCCTGGCCGCGGTTTCCCGCGACCAGGGATGATTCCGGAGGCCTCGGCGGTTTTCAGAGCGGTCGATGAGTCTGCAGCCACCGATCAAGAAGAACATGCACTGCATAATTCTTGCGCATGCGAGCAAATTTGCCGAAGGCGAACTCCTGCCGGGCCGCGGTGCCGTGTGGCGCGACAGCAGGCGTAAAATCACGATTTAACGGGGCACCGTCGGGTTTTATGCTGCGACGTTGATATCCAGCGCGAAGCTTCGCTCCACTTGGCGCGCAACTTGCCTCTCCCCTGCCAGGGAGAATGAAACAATGCCCGATATCGACCCGCAGATTTTCTCAATAAGCCGGCCATCCCTTGGAGGCTACAAGGCTTTCGTTCAACGCGACATGATTGTCGAGACCTATCGTAGCGCCGCGGGGCAAATGGTTTCGAGGGGCTCCCTTCATCGAATTTCGATCAACCGCACGGCGCACGGCAAATATGCCTATCGGCTTGGAAGCGGGGCATTCCGCAAAGTTGAGAGGCCGCCGTTCACCCTCGGATTTCAACCGGCCGCCACCGTCCTTGAAGTCGATGGCGATGCGGCGGATTATATCTCGATCTTCCAGTCACCTGCGCTCTACAGCAGCATTGGCGGCTCTCGCTTCGATTCCGAGCATTGGGATAGTGATGCGCTCAGCGCGACGACTGATCCGACAACGCTGCAGGTCGCGCTCTCCCTTGCATTTGCCGCCGAGAAGACCAGGCGCGACGACCCGCTTTTGATGCAGCATCTGGGGATGGCGCTCGCCTGTTGCGTTGTAAAACTGCTGGGCGCCAAACCTGAAGCCGGCGATCGTCCGCTGACATCGGAGAACCTTCGACGGGTGATCGACTACATCGAAAACCTGCTTGGCAAATCCGATCTGAGTGTGGAGGAACTGGCCGGGGTGGCCCATATGAGCCCCTTTCACTTCAGCCGGGAATTCAAACGGGCGGCTGGCATGGCGCCGCATCGCTTCGTTCTCGAACGCAGGATCGAACGAGCACGGCTTTACCTCGCCGATGGCAAGGAGACGCTCGCAAACATCGCTTATGCCACAGGCTTTTCCAGCCAGGCGCATTTCTCCAGCGTCTTTCGCCGTCTGATGGGGGCGACACCGAAGGAATACCAGCGTTCGGTCCGTCTTTGAGCCGGCTCTTGCCGATGACAGATCAGCAGCTTTGCGAAAGACAACCGCACGAATTTGAAATCTCTTGAGGCTGCGGTCTGCGAGGCTTTTCCCATCAGGAGGCCCATATGACCGCTTTTGCCCAAACCAATCCGATTACCGACATCTGCTTTTTAGTCGAGGACATCGACAAAGCATCGGCCTTCTATGTCGAGCGGCTTGGCTTCAAGCCGCGCCGCCGGGCTCCGGGCTTTGCCGATTTCAAAGGGGCGGGCGTGACGCTGGCGCTCTGGGAGATCGAGCATATCGCCGAGAATACCGGTGTCTCAAGCCGCCGTGCCCCGCAAGGTGCGCACAAGGCCTGCGCGGCCATCGAGCTCGCCTCGCCAGAGCAGGTCGATGCTGCCTATGCGGAGCTGAAAGCTGCGGGCGTGCTCTTCCACGCGCCGCCGCAGGATTATGTCTGGAACGCGCGATGCGTCTATTTCGCCGATCCTGACGACAATCTCTGGGAAATCTATGCGTGGTCCGCAGGTGGCCCGATCGGTGACATCGGCCCGCAATAGCGAGCGCAATCGGTCGGTCGTCCAACAATCCAACAAGGGGAAAGGCAAACAAATGAACGGGGAAGACAAACAAATCGTGGTCGGCAGGCGTACCGTCCTGAAGGGCGGAGCCTTTGCCCTTGCTGCAGCGACGGCAGGGATCAGCGTGTTCGTGCCGCGTCACTCCAAAGCCGCCGCATCCAAGGTCGTCATCAAATATGACTGGCTGATGAGCAACGGACAGATCGGCGATATCGTCGCAGTCAAGCGTGGGCTGTTCGAGGCCGAGGGTCTCGACGTCGAGTTTTCCCCTGGCGGTCCCAATTCGGCAACGGTGCCGCCCGTGATCACGGGTGATGCGCAGCTCGGCCAGTTCTCGGATTCGGCACAGCTTCTTCTTGCCAGGTCATCCGGCGTGCCGATCAAGATCTTCGCCTGCGGTTTCCGCATGGCGCCTTTCGCCTTCTATTCGCTGCCCAAGGCGCCGATCCGCACCGTCAAGGACATGATCGGCAAGCGCATCGGCATCCAGCCGACGGCTCGTTATGTCCTTGATGCCATCCTGCTGAAGAACAATATCGATCCCTCGAGCCTGACCATCACCAATATCGGCTTCGACATGAGGCCGCTGATGACCGGTCAGGTCGATGCAGTGACCGGATGGATCACTAACACGCAAGCCCTTTCCATCATCGGCCCCGACCGCATTGATCTGATAATGAAGGACACGGGCCTGCCGTCCTACGCCAACGTCTATTTTGCCACCGACGATGCCGTGACCGGCCATGCTGAGACATTGGCAAAGGTGTTGCGTGCGGTCGCCAAGGGTTGGGCCTGGACGCATGACCATCCCGAAGAGGCGGTCAAATTGACAGTGGAGGCCTATCCGCAGCTCGACCTTGCCGTGGAGCTGAAGACGATACCGCGCATATTGTCGCTGAGCTTCGACGCAGCAACCGGTAAGGATGGCTGGGGCAGTTTCGATCCGGCGGCGCTTGCCGAACAGATTTCCGTCTACGACAAGATCGGCCAGTTCAAGAGCGGCGCGCCGAAGCTGGAGGACTGCTATACGGCCAAAATCCTGGACATGACGGCGGACGACCGCCCGAAGATTGCGTGAGAGCGGATTTGCCTGAAGCAGCGGCCATCGAAACCAAGGATCTGGCTGTCGGTTATGCCGGCGCTGTCGAGACGACCCGCATTCTGTCCGGCGTCGACCTCAGCGTCGGCAGGGGCGAGTTTCTGACCATTCTCGGTCCCTCTGGCTGCGGCAAGTCGACCTTGCTGCGTGCCGTGGCGGATCTTCTCCCGCCGCTTGACGGGCGGCTGTCGGTGCTCGGCAGGACAGCGTCGGAGGCGCGCCGGCGGCGCGAGGTCGCCTTCGTCTTTCAGGACGCAACGCTGCTGCCGTGGCGGACCGTGAAAGAGAATGTCGCGCTGCCGCTGCAGGTGGGGAAGAACAGCGTCTCGCGATCGGTCGATCCGCGGCCCGACCACTGGATCGAACTGGTCGGCCTGTCGCATCTGGCCGACCGCTATCCGCATCAACTGTCCGGGGGCCAGCGCCAGCGTGTCGCCATTGCGCGCGCGCTTCAATGCCAGCCGGATATCCTGCTCATGGACGAACCCTTCGGTGCGCTCGACGAGATCACCCGCGAACGACTGAACGACGAGCTTCTGGACGTCTGGCGCCGGACCGGCACGACCATCCTGTTCGTCACCCACAGCGTCGTCGAGGCGATCTATCTCGGCGGACGCGTGCTGGTGCTGGCGGCCAATCCGGGCCGCGTCCAGGCGTTGATCGATCTTGCGCCCCTGAAAGACGAGCGCGGCCTCTGTCGGCGCGAGAGTCTCGATGTCCAGGAGACAGCCGCCCATCTGCGCCATTTGTTGCAGCAGGGGAGTTCGGCTGCATGATGCATCGTCCGTTGTCATTCGCCGAGGCAATCGGCCTTCCTGTTATCGGCGCCCTTTCGCTGATTCTCGCTTGGCAGTGGCTGGTGCCGGCGCTCGGTATTCCGGCCTATATCGTTCCAACGCCGCTGGCGATCCTGCGCACGCTTGGCATCGAATGGCGCTTCCTTCTGTCGAATGCCGTTCCGACATGGGGTGAGGCGGGCCTCGGCTTCCTCTTGGGCAATAGTCTCGCCGTGATCCTGGCGGTTGCCTTTGTTTATAATCCGCGGTTCCAGGCCGCCTATTTTCCCGTCGTCCTGCTCTTCAACACCATCCCCGTGCTGGCGCTCGCGCCGATCATCATCCTCATCTTCGGCCTCGGCATGCTTCCGAAGGTCATCATTGCTGCTCTGATCTGCTTCTTCCCAACCCTGGTGAATACCGCCCGGGGCCTCAATCTGGCGACTGCGAGCGAGCTTGACCTGATGCATGTGCTTTCGGCGAGCGGGTGGGAGACGTTCTGGCGCTTACGCGCCCCACGATCCGCCCCCTTGCTTTTTGCGTCGCTGCGCATTTCGGCAACCACCTGTGTGATCGGCGCGATCGTCGGGGAGTGGATCGGCTCGAACCAGGGGCTGGGCGCAGTGATCATCCAGTCGACATTCAACTATCAGGCGGAAAGGCTTTTTGCCGCCGTCGTGCTCGCCTCTTTCTCCGGCATCGTCTTTTTTGCCGCTGTTGCCCAGATCGAGCGGATTTTCCGTCGGCTGCAGCCGGCGCGCAACTGAAAGCGTTCAATGCGGGCAGCACATCTCCATGACTGGCTCATCGCCTGGGCAAACAGGGGATGGCCAAAACGCTGACACTTTCCGGCATATGGCAAGGCCTCCCGCTTTGTCTGCGGGAGGCCTTGCTTCCGCTATTCGTCCATCGTCTCCCCGATGTCGGAGAGATCGATGCCATGGGTGTCGAACCACCAGTCGGGACTCATCTCGGAATGGCGGTCACGCAAACGCAGATATTTGGCGCGCAGTCGCTTCTGGCGTTCGACCTCTTCCGCGAAGAAGGGATGATCGAGCGTGCCGCCCATCTTGTGGATGCGGCGGAGCAGTTTTCGCAAGACGTATCCCTGCTCCTTATTGCCCGGCCGGTAGCCGCTTTCCACGATGGTCATGACCGTCTCGCACAGTGTCCCGAGCGCATCGTCTTGCGGCGCGCCGCTGACGATCATGTCGAGGCGTTCCGCGCCGAAGCCGACGTCGATGCAGGTTCCGAGCGGATTGACGATGTTTCCGATCTCGACGCCATCCTTGTAGAACTCGGTGCAGTATCCGCTGATGCCGCCATCGCTCCATATGCATTCGGGATCCGGCACGATGGGCACGCGCCCGCCATAGAGCGGCGTCCATTCCACCAGGCGGTCGGGATGGATCGTCACATGATCCGGCACGAGCCCTACCGTTTCCAGAAACTCGAGCCAGAAATCGATGGCGTTGCCGACGGTCATTTCCCTGAAGGAGAAAAGGCCGAGCATGGAGAAATGGAGAAGATGAGTTCCGTCGCCGATCTCGTCGAGGTCGCCCATGCGCAGGCAAGCCTGGCTGTTTGCGACGGTTCCACTATGGGAGGGATCGGAGAAGAGGGGCTTGTACTGCTGCATTCCAGCGCTGCAGAAGAGCGTGGTATCGTCATGCGGCCGTACGGATTCGATGCGTATGAAATTGATGCCCTTGGAAAGGCAGAAGTCTTGATATTGCTGGATCAGGCGTCCCGCGGTGACATAGGCAACCTCCTTCATTGTTCGTGTGCCTTAGGTAAAGATAGCGGTCTCTCGCGCGCACGGCAATCCGCCGCTATCGAAGATAAGCCGGGATGGCACCCTTGAACATCGCCTCACTTGAGGCTAGATATATCCTCAAGTGATAAGGAGCTTTGTCATGATGGGATTTGCAGTCATCGCAGACGTTCTCGGACTGCCCGCCCGGGAACCGGCGTCGCGCTCGGCCTTTGGCCTGCTCTCCAGCATCGAGGAAGGCTTGCCGGTCAAGGCGCTTGATCGCATGGCGCTGCTTCTGGCGCCTGATGATACTCAGTTCAAGTATCGGCTCGTTCCGAAGGCCACCTATGAGCGGCGCAAGTCCAAGCATCGGCTCTCCTCCGACGAGGGCATAAAGCTCGCCCGTCTGGCGCGCGTCTGGGGCCAGGCGCTCGATGTCTGGCAGACCGAGATCGAGGCCCGCGACTTCCTGTTTCGGCCGCATGCAATGCTTGAGGACAGGCGGCCGATCGACGTGGTCATCCAGAGCGAGATCGGCGGCGAGCTCGTGCTCGATATTCTCGGAAGCCTGAAATACGGCAGCGCTGCGTGAGCGCACAGGTTCTTGACCGCACACTGACATCCGTCCGCATCGGAGATCCCCACGGAACCTATCCGATCTTCGACGCCACCGGCTCGACCATCGCGCCTGGCCGGTGGAACACGTCGGGCAGCCCGATCATCTATACGAGCGAGCATTATTCGACGGCACTGCTCGAAAAGCTCGTCCATGGCAGCGGGCGGCTGCCACCCAATCAGCACTATGTCACGATCACCCTACCGCGTGGGCTAAGCTACGAGGTTTTCTCCGAGCCCGCGCTGCCCGGCTGGGACAGCATGCCGGCAAACGTCAGCAAGGCTTTCGGCGAGCGCTGGTGCCAGGAAAAGCGCAGCGCCATCCTGCTGGTCCCAAGCGTCGTCGCCCGCGCCGACCGCAACGTGCTGATCAATCCGGCCCACCCGGAATTCCCGTCGATCACCACCAGCCTCCACCAACCGGTCTTCTGGGATCGTCGCTTGTTCGGCATGTGACGGGTTGCGGTGCAATCAACGTTTCCGCTGAGCAGATCAAAACGCCGGACAGATGAGGCTTGGTCAGCAGATCATGATGCTGCCACCAAACGCGCCGACAATAGTTCTCGGCCCGACGTAGCCAAGGCCTTTATCCAAAGGCACAGGAGGCCATTTTAAACGAGGAAGTGGCTGCCTCGACTGCTCACGCGTCCGTCTCCCATGGATTTATCACCGCTGCGCCGGTGTCGTCAAAATCGCCGACATTGCGAGTGACGACAATCAGATCATGAACGATCGCGGTTGCGGCGATCAGCCCGTCGATATCGCCACGCGGCCGGATGGCGGCGATGCGGCCCCATTCGACGGCGATCTCGTCGGTCACCGGCAGGATCCGGTCGCCATGATCATAACGCAGCTTGCGCAGCCACTCGGTGAGATGCGCCGCGGTCTTCGGATCCGATTTCTGTTTGAGGGCAATGCCGCGCATGATCTCGCCAAGCGTCAACGCGCTCAGGTGGATGGTGAGCGGACCGACGGAGCGCAGCCAGGAGACCGCCTGCGGCGTGCCGCGTCGCGCCTCCGAGACGATGTTGGTGTCGACCAGATACATCAGAAGGCAACGTCGCGGCTTGGAGTCTTGTTGCGTGCTTCTACCGCATCGGCGAACTCATCGTCCCAGGCGGGGCCACCGAGCAAGTCGTCGACGAGGGTCGGCCTACCGGCACGCAGGGCGTCGTAGTCGCGCGCGGACAGAACGACGGCCGTACGCTCGCCCCGCACGGTCACCACCTGCGGCCCTTCTTGTCGGGCCTTCTGCACGACCTTCGAAAATTGGTTCTTGGCGTCCTGCAACTGCCATTCCATCGATTCTGCTCCTAGCTAGACTGTCTAGCTATGTAGTCTTGGAATGTCGACGCGTCAACGGCGGGACGCTCCTGAACGACAGAGTCCGGTTCTGCTATTGGATGTCATAACGAAGTTCAAAATCGTTGTGTCGGCGATGGGCGCTTGTTGGTCCTCATGGAAGCCGCGATCACGCTCTCTGCCGCGGCGAGCGGGCCATCAGCCTGGCATAGGCGATGGCCGACAGCATGTTGACGTGGTTTGCCTTGCCAGTGCCGGCGATGTCGAAGGCGGTGCCGTGATCGACCGAGACGCGGTCGATCGGCAGGCCGAGCGAGACGTTGACCGCCGTGTCGAAGGCAACGAGCTTGATCGGGATATGGCCCTGGTCGTGATACTGGGCGATGACGAGATCGAAGGCGCCGTTATAGGCGCGGGCAAACACCGTATCGGCGGAGATCGGACCGACGACGTCGATGCCCTTTGCCTGCGCCTGCTCGACGGCGGGCGCCAGGAATTCCGTATCCTCGGTGCCGAACAGGCCGTTTTCGCCGCAATGGGGATTGAGGCCGGCGACGGCGATGCGCGCTGTTTTGCCAAGCCGCAGGAAGTGTCGATGGCCAGCTTCGATGGTGGCCAGAACACGCTCGGTCTTGGCGCGCTCGATCGCACCCTTCAGCGAGATATGGGTGGAGACGTGGATGGTGTTCAGCCGCTCGGAGGCAAGCAGCATGAAGGAGCTCTTCGAGCCGGTGAGATGCGCGAGCAGCCCGGTATGGCCGTCATGGTGATGGCCGGCGAGGTTCATCGCCTCCTTGTTGATCGGCGCGGTCACGATGACGTCAGCTTGACCCGACATGGCGAGATCGACGGCGCGGGTGATGTAGCGCACCGAGGCATCGCCGGCGACGGGGCTGACCTTGCCGATCTCAGGTAGAGCCGCACCGAGCGCCACTTCGTCGACGGCGATCCTGTCGTCACCGGGTGCATCCGCAGGCCCGAACCGCAGTCCGGTGCCGGTGACGCGGTCGGCGCGCTCCAGCGCTTCGACATTGCCGACGATCACGAAATCGCGGCGCTCTTCCCTCGGAAGGGCTGCCAAGGCCTTGACGATCACCTCGGGGCCGACGCCGGCCGGATCGCCGAGCGTCACGGCAACTTTCGCATTCCTGTCCATCGATCGAGTCCCTTCTAAAAAACCTTACCGCTTAAAAGGCAGCCGCGTAAATCGCGCGAATGTCGGCCCGAGAGAGATCTCGCGGATTGTTATCGAGCAGACGGCGAATGGCAAAGGCGTCGTCGGCCATGGCGTCGAGATCACTTTCCGGCACGCCGAGGCCTGAGAGCTTCATCTCGATGCCGAGTTCGGCGCAGAAAGCATAAGCCGCATCGAAGACGGAGGTGACGTTGCCGGAGGTTTCACACCCAAGCGCCTCCATCACCGCCTTGGTTTTCTCAGGCGCGGACGGTGTATTGAAGGCGAGAACATGCGGAAAGATCAGCGCATTTGCCGCGCCATGGGCCACATGCCAGCGCGTTCCGAGGGGATAGGCGAGCGCATGGCCGCCGGCGGTGTTGACCGGGCCGAGGCAGAAGCCACCGTAAAGCGAGGCGAGCGAGAGGCCGGCGCGCGCTTCAGCGTCGGTGCCGTCCTTGACGGCGCGGGCGAGATATTTGCCGACGAGCCGCGTCCCCTCGATCGCATAGATGTCGACCATCGGATGCGCCTTGCGGTTGGTGAAGGCCTCGACGCAATGGGCCATGGCATCGACGCCGGTGGCGGCCGTCGTGCGAGCCGGGACGCTGAAGGTCAAAGCAGGATCGATGACGGCGATATCGGCCAGCATATGCAGGCTTTCGACGGCAAGCTTTGCCATCGTCGCCGGATCGGTGACAAGCGCACGGATGCCGGCCTCGCTGCCGGTGCCCGATGTCGTCGGCACCTGGGCAAGCGCTACCTTGCGCGGTCCATGCACCTTGTTCGGACCGACGACCTCGTGCAGCGTCTGGGCAGAGCCGGCAAGCACGGCGGCAAGTTTTGCTAGATCCATGGCGCTGCCACCGCCGAAGCCGACAATCAGCTCGGCATCGGCGGCGTTTGCCGCCGCCAGCACCTTTGCGAGATTGGCCGTATCCGGTTCGGGCGTCACTTCGGCAAAGACGGTTACCTCGCCCTTCAGCTCCAGTACGTCGATGCGCGAGGCATTGAAGGCATCGGAGATGACGAGCGTGCGACGATAGCCCTTTTCGGCGGCCCATTTGCCGAGCTTTCCCGCCGTGCCGACGCCGAATTCGATCAGATGCGGCCGAACTATCGTGATCGGCGAATCCAAGCTGGCCATGAACCAGTCCTCCCTGCAAGATCTTGCGGCAATATCATCGTCCTCTTTAATGTAAAGTTGTAAGGTCAATGTCAAGCCAGCATTCCAGAGAGCAGAAGTTTTTATCATCTGACGTGCGCTCGAGCGCGCTTCAACGCGGCGTTGCTGTGCCAATATCGATAAAGATATCAGTGTGTTATGAAATTCGTCATGGTTATGCCGGCATTTCATGCACCGCTGGCCCATCATCTTTGCGACGGCGGTGAATAATCTGAGCCTGTTGTCAATTTCCCCGTCCGTCAACCCGCAGCCGTTGCCATCCTGCATCCTTGCGATCGGATGCAGGTTTACAATTTTCCGGCTGCCGCTTTGCTCACGGCAGGGATTGCGGGGCGAGGCGCACATATTTGATGGCGCGCCGGTAGTAGGTGTAGGCGATATGCAGCGTGCCGTCGCCGCCCTGGACGATCGAGGGGTAGGAGAACTCGCGGTTCAGCGACTCTTTCGAATTGTTGCTGAGGCAGAAGCCGTCGCCGGTATCGAGATCGATGCGATGCGGAAAGCTCTTGCCGCCATCCCTTGATATCGCCAGGCTCAGCGGCGCACGTGGAACACCCCAGACGGCCTTGCGTGCGCTGGTATCGGCAACGACGGTGGTCTCTCCAGCATCGCCACCCTCGATTTCGTCATAGAGAGACTGGCGACGTGCATCCGACATGCCGGCATTCGAATGGTTGTAAACCATTGCGATTGCTCCATCATTCAGGATCGTGGCCTGGATCGAGGAGTTGTTGTTCGGCAGTTCGGCGGGCTCGGGCGCACTCCATGTCTCGCCGCCATCGGATGATCGGCTGGACAGGATCTCTTCGGCAAAACGATTGCGGTAGAAGGCGATCATCTCGTCGCCGCCAAGCGGCAGGATGTTCATGTGCACCGCGCCGATACTGTCTGGAATATCGCGCATCTGCCAACTCGCGCCGCCATCACGTGACATCAGCACCGCAGCCGTATCGGCATCGCCGCTCCAGCGCTGGCCATTCAGGCCGACGCAACGGAAGACCGGAAGCAGCCAATCGCCCCTGCCGTTGACGACGATCTGCTGGCGAACGAAAGTGCCGGGACTGTCGCAGAGAATTTGGACCGGGCCGAAAGTCTGGCCGCCATCACCTGAAATCCGGCATTTGACAACAGAACCGTCCTGATTGCCGGAAGTCTGCGAGGTATAGAGCAGCCATACGTTTCCGTCTGGAGCGTTGAAAATCAACGGGTTCTGTTCGGATTTCTCCGGGTCGTCGCTCATCTTTTCCGGCACAGACCATCGCCCGGAGCCCGGCGCCAGCCGCGACATGTAAATCGAGATGTCGCCCATGCCCTCCATCGTGCCGCCGAACCAGACGCATGTCAGCGTGCCGTCGGGCAGGAAGGCGAGATTTGCGGCATGGTTCTGGATGCAGGGGGAGGGCAGATAGGCATCCGCACGACCCTCGATCGTGGGGTGAGGGGCGATGGCCCCGGTCATCAGGGCCGGAATGGCTTCCGGAGGCAGGCCGGTAAAAATCATGACGGATCTCCTCAAGGCAGCTTGGCGTAGCTTTCGGCGAGTGCGGCATAGTCGGCATCGCCGAGCGGCATCAACGGCGCGCGCGTACGCTTCCAGGCGGGATTGCCGGTCTTCAGCCCCACCATCGCCTTGATGGTCGGGATCTGGACGTAGGAATTGGAAAGCGTACGATAGGCGTTGATGCGGGCCTGCGCCGCCTCGACATCGGCGGCGCGCGCCTCGTCATGGACATGGTCGTAGACGGTGCGCAGCGAATTCGCCACGAGATTGGAGGTGGCGGTGATGCAGCCGGCACCGCCGGCCTTCAGCAGCGGCAACAACAGCGGATCGGCGCCTGCGAGCACCGAGAAGCCGGGATAGGCGGCGATGATCGCCTGCATGTTGTTGAAATCTCCCGCAGATTCCTTGATGCCGACCACCGTCTCCGGGAAGGCCGCAATCAACCGCCCGATCAGCGGAATGGATAGCGGAACGCCTGAGACCTGCGGAATATGATAGAGGATGACCTGCAAGCGCGTGTCGGCGACCTTGTCCAGCACCTGCGAATAGGCGGCGAAGAGACCATCGTCGGAAACGCCTTTGTAGTAGAAAGGCGGCAGCATCACCACCTTGGTGACGCCAAGCGACAGCGCGTGCCGGGTCAATTCCGCAGTCTCGGGAATGGCGACGACGCCAGTGCCCGGCAAAAGCCTGTCGGCGGGAATGCCGGCCTTCAGTGCTGCTTCCAGAATGGCACGGCGCTCGGCTCCGGAGAAGGAATTGGCCTCGCCCGTCGTACCGAGCAGCGCCACGCCATGGCACCCCTCGGTCAGCAGCTGCCGGCAATGGTCGGTGAAAAGGGCGAAATCCGGCCTGTTGTCCGCCGTCAGCGGCGTTGCGGAGGCGCTGAAAACGCCGGTAATCCTGTGATGGCTCATTCCGCCCTCCTCGGCGCGTCCTGTCTTGCCGATCCGTGTTCGAACCGGGAGGCTGCGCATTGCAATTGTCATCGGTCTGTCGCGATGGAGTGCAAAGAACTTTTATATTGCCGCGCTTTTGTCAAGAAGACAAAATGCCGTGAAGCCGCCGCGAAAAGTTATCTATCTGTTATAACTTATATATTTTCAGGAGAAAATTTTGTTCGGATTGAAATCGCGATTTTTTGTTGACATATTTACAATAACGGGAGAACGATACGGAACGGATTGTGCTGCGCCTGGCAGGTGCAGGGAGAGCGCTGCCGAATTCACTCTGGGAGGAATGCCATGTCTGATCAATCGGATAAAACCAAAATATCACGTCGTAACGCGCTGAAGCTCGGCCTTGCAGCCGGTGTCGGCCTCACCGTATTCGGGATGAATGCCCGCATCGTTATGGCCGATGAAGGCCAGGTCCTGAAGGTCGCAAATCCGGCCTTCGACCAGGACTGGTCGCCGCTGCGCGGCGGCGGCAGGACGTTCCGCTGGAATTCGATCTGGTGGGCATCGCCGATGTATTTCGACAGCGAAGGCAATATCAAGCCCTACGTCTTCACCAGCTGGGAATCGGCCGACAACACAGTCTGGACCTTCAAGCTCGACCCGAAGGCCGTCTTTTCCGACGGCAGCAAGATCACCTCGGCGGATGTCAAGGGATCGTGGGAAGTCTCCTCGATGCCCAACACCAAGAACCAGCGCGCCGACCAGGTGCTGAGCAGGGTCAAGGGTTACGCCGAAATCGCCGCCGGCTCCGGCAACGAACTGACTGGTGTCGCGACACCCGACGAAGGGACGGTCGTGGTGACGCTTGGTGCCGCAGACCCGATCTTCTTCATGCGCCTGGCAAACCACATCGCACCGATCACCAAGGCATCGCAGTCGCGCGGCAGCGACGGCGAGGAGATCATCGATTGGTATAAGCCCGATAGCAAGCCGGTCTTCTCCGGTCCGTTCAAGCTGACGAGCATCGATATCGACGCCGGCAAACTCTCGTTCGAGCCGAATGAGAACTTCTTCGGACCGAAGCCGAAGCTTGCCCGAATTGATATCACCTCGATCGAGGATAATGTCACTGCAACGTCGCTGATCAAATCGGGCGAGTTCAACGCCCATACCGAACTTGTCACCTCGACCATCATCCAGGATCTTGGTCCGGAATTCTCGGCCGGCCCGCTGATCCCGACCAGCCAGCATTTCTGGTTCAACATCTCCCGCGCGCCGATGGACGATCCGAAGGTCCGCCAGGCGCTGATCATGGCCGTCGATCGCGACGGCCTGTTCAAGGCGTCCTATCCCGACGGCCCGCACAAGAAAGCCGACCAGATCCTCAACTCGGTTCCGGGTGCGGAGAATTCCGGTTTCGAGCCTTATCCCTATGATCCGGCTGCTGCCAAGAAGCTGCTTGCGGAATCGACCTACGGCGGTCCGGAGCGCCTGCCGAAGATCCTGTTCGTCGGCATTTCGGCGCCGGCCATTCAGGCCGCCGCCCAGTTCATCGCCGAGCAGTGGCGTCAGAATCTCGGCATCACAGCCGTCGACATGAAGCCGCAGCAGGATTCCTATGCGGGTCCGGATCAGAATTCGGTCCAGATCTTCCGCGACGACGTCGGCACCCGCGTTCCCGATGCCGTCTCCTATCTGGCGGGCTGCATCGCCTCGACCTCGTCGAATGCGCAGAACAAGCTCGGTGGATACAAGAACGACAAGGTCGACAGTGCCCTTGCCGAGGCCACGACCAAGGCTGCGGACGATCCGAAGCGCATCGCTCTCGCCCAGGAAGCCCAGAAGGCGTTCCGCGAGGATTGGGCCTTCATTCCATGGTATTCTCAGGCGATGTCGCGCTGGGCTACCAAAGAGGTCAAGGGCCTGGAAAAGAACCTTGACTGGCAGGTCGTCGAACCCTGGAACATTTCCATCGGTTGATCCGGCGGAAACCGTTCCAATCGGCAATAACCCGCGCGAAGGCCGCAAGGCCTTCGCGCACGTATCAAAAAGAAGAGATGCGATCGCAGCCAAAAGCGGGAACGCGTCGAACAACAGGTGGGAGGTGGCCTTGCTGCGCTACGTGCTAACCCGATTTGCCATCTGGATTCCGTCCGTTTTGGTGGTGATGCTGGCGGTCTACGCGCTGGCCTTCTATGGTGCAGGCGATCCGATCAAGCTGATCTTCCTGCGCGCGCCAGGCGACGTCGCCTATAATCCGCAGCGCATCGAAGCCATTCGCGAAAGTGCCGGTCTCAACAAACCCTTCATCGTCCAGTTCGGCCTTTACATCTGGAACCTGCTGCACGGCCAGTTCGGCAATTCGTTGACCTCGGGCCGCTCCGTCTGGGCAATGGTCTCGGCCGCAGCCCCCGTCTCCTTCCAGCTTGCGATCTGTTCCATCATCCTGACCGCCGTCGTCGCGATCCCGCTCGGCATGATCGCTGCGCTCAACCAGAATTCGCGCATCGACTATGCCATTCTGGGCTCCGCACTCTTCCTCTGGGCGATCCCGGCCTATGTCGCCGGTCCGATGCTGATGGTCGGCCTCATCGTGCTGCTGCCGGGTGCAAGCGTGCCCTATGGCTGGGGCGGCATCTTCGATGTCCGTATCCTGCTGCCGTTGCTCGTCCTTTCCTTCCAGCCGATCGCGCTGATCGTGAGGCAGACGCGTGCCGCCGTCATCGAGGTACTGTCGGAGGATTTCGTCCGCACCGCCCGCGCCAAGGGCGTGCCCGAGATCATCGTGGCATTGCGCCATATCCTGCGGCCGGTGCTGACGCCCGTCGTCACGCAGCTCGGCCTGATCATGATCACCATCGTCAACGGCGCGATCTTCGTCGAACTCGTCTTCGGCCTGCCGGGCCTCGGCCGGTTGACTGTGCAGGCGCTGATCAATTCCGATTATCCGGTCATTCTGGCGATCACGCTGATCGGCTCATTCCTGGTGATGGTCTCGAACCTCCTGGTGGATGTGCTCTATCCGCTGCTCGACCCGCGCGCCAATGATTCAAGAAGGAGCCGCTGACCATGTCCGCCATCCCTCTTTCCACCACCGAAACCGTCGAAGAGCCGGTCAGCCTGTGGCGCGATGCCTGGTATCGGCTGAAGCGCAACAGGCTCGCCATCTTCGGCCTCGTCATCGTCCTGATCCTCGGCTTCACGGCGATCTTCGGCCCCTACCTCACGCCTTATGATTATTTGAGCCAGGACCTCAACGCCCGCAACGTCCTGCCGTCGATGAGCCACCTCTTCGGAACCGACGATCTCGGCCGCGACGTCTTCAGCCGCGTGGTCTTCGGCACACGCACCGCCTTCCTCGTCGCCATCATCGTCACCGTCTTCGCGGTGCTGATTGGCCTCGTGCTCGGGGCCGTCGCTGGTTTCTTCGGCAATCCATTCGATCGCGCCATCATGTGGCTGACCGACGTGACGATGTCGGTTCCCAACCTGCTGCTCGTCGTCGTCATCAACGCCTCGCTGAAATCGCCGATCAGCAAATGGATGGAGGCGCGTTATCTCGCGACCCTCAATCCCTTCTACCGCGAAACCATGTGGGTGGATTTCATTCTCGTCTTCGGCTCGATGGCGCTGATCTCCTGGCCGCCTTACGCCCGTCTCGTGCGCGCCCAGGTACTGTCGATCCGCAGCCGGCCCTATATCACCGCGGCCCAGGCGCTCGGCCTGTCGAACTGGATCATCATCAAGCGTTATGTCATTCCGAATGCGCTCGGCCCCCTGATCGTCTCGGTCAGCGCCGGCCTCGGCACGGCGATGGTGCTGGAAAGCGCCTTCAGCTTCCTCGGCGTCGGGGTCAATCCGCCAACGCCGAGCTGGGGCAACATGATCTCGGACGGCCTGCGCGTCTGGCAGCATTATCCCCACCTTCTCGCCGCTCCGGCGGCCGTGCTCGGCCTTGCCTCGGTTGCCTTCAGCTTCCTTGGCGACGGACTCAACGACGCGCTCAATCCGCGGGGCAGCAAATGATGGATACGAAAAGCACCGACCGCCTGCTCGATGTCAGGGGCCTCACCGTCGAGATCGACGGCCGCAACGGCCCGGCCGTGGTCGTCGATGGCATCGATCTCCATGTCAACAAGGGCGAGACCCTTGGCGTCGTCGGCGAATCCGGCTGCGGCAAGAGCCTGACCATGCTGAGCCTGATGCGGCTGCTGCCGAACAAGATCAAGGTCACCAAGGGATCGGCGACATTCGACGGCCGCGACCTGCAGACGATGTCGAATCGCGAGCTGCGCAAGGTGCGCGGCGGCGATATCGGCTTCGTCTTTCAGGATCCGATGACTTCACTCAATCCGGTGATGCGCGTCGGCGACCAGATCTGTGAGCCGCTGGTCTACCATCGCGGAATGAAAAAGGCGGCGGCCCGCGCCCGCGCTGTCGAACTTCTGCGGCTTGTCGGCATTCCCGGCCCGGAAGAGCGCCTGCAGGCCTATCCGCACGAGCTCTCCGGCGGCATGCGCCAGCGCGTGATGATCGCGATCGGTCTTGCCTGCAATCCGAAGCTTTTGATTGCCGATGAGCCGACGACGGCGCTCGACGTCACCATCCAGGCTCAGATCGTCGATCTGGTGAAGGATCTCAGAGCCAAGCTCGGCATGTCGGTCGTCTGGATCACCCATGATCTGGCGCTGATCGCCGGCCTGGTCGATCGCGTCGCCGTGCTCTATGCCGGCACGGTGGTCGAGGATGCGCCGGTCGACGAGCTCTATGCCCGCCCGAGCCATCCCTATACGCGCGGCCTGCTGTCTTCTATCCCGAAGCTTTCGGACCCGCCGGCAAGCCGGCTGAGCTCGATCGGCGGCACGCCGCCGGAGCCTGGCCGCCGGCCGAAGGGTTGCCCATTTGCGCCGCGCTGCCCGCTTGCCGAAGCCATATGCCACGAGAAGGTGCCGCAGCTCGAACCGTTGAGCGGCAGCGCCAATCACCGCGCCGCCTGTTTCGTCGTCCAGAGAATGCAGGAGGCCGCGTGATGGGCGCTCAACCGCTGCTCAAGATCGAAAACCTGGTCAAGCATTTCCACGTCAAGCTCGGCGCCTTCGGCGAACGCTCGGCAACCGTCTATGCCCTCGACAATGTCAATCTCGACATCATGGAAGGCGAGACGCTGAGCCTGGTCGGCGAATCCGGCTGCGGCAAGTCGACGACCGGTTTCACCATCCTCAACCTCTACAAGGCGACCAGCGGCAAGGTCGTCTACAAGGGCCAGGATCTCGCGACGCTCGACGAGAAGCAGATGCGGCCGTTTCGCCGCGACCTGCAGATCGTCTTCCAGGATCCCTATTCGACACTCAATCCGCGCATGACGGTGGGCGAGGCGATCGGCGAGCCGATCCTCTTCCACAAGCTCTGCACCAAGGCCGAGCTGAAGGACAGGGTGACGACACTGCTCACCGATGTCGGCCTGCCGACGCGGTTTGCCCAGCGCTACCCGCACGAGCTTTCCGGCGGTCAGCGCCAGCGCGTCGTCATTGCCCGCGCGCTCGCCTGCCAGCCGAAATTCATCGTCTGCGACGAGGCGATTTCGGCGCTCGACGTGTCGATCCAGGCACAGATCATCAACCTGCTGCTCGATTTGCAGGAAAAATACGGGCTGACCTATCTCTTCATCGCCCATGATCTCGCGGTCGTGCGCCATATCAGCACCCGTGTCGGCGTCATGTATCTCGGGCGGCTGGCCGAACTTGCCAGCCGCGAGGAACTGTTCGACAATCCGCTGCATCCCTATACCAGAGCGCTGCTGTCGGCCGTTCCGGAGACCGATCCGGAGCATGAGCGCACGCGCCAGCGCCAGATCCTGCAGGGTGATGTGCCGAGCCCGCTGAACCCGCCGACCGGCTGCCGTTTCCACACGCGCTGCCCGATCGCCATGGATGTCTGCAGCAAGGTTATCCCCGCGTGGCAGGAAGCAAAACCCGGCCATCTCGTCGCCTGTCACGCCGTCAACACCGGACAGACCGCATGACGCTGAAGGCCGTCATCATTGCCGATGACCTGACCGGCGCGCTCGATACAGGCACGCCCTTCGTCGAAGCCGGCCTTTCGATTTCGGTCGCCGTTGATGTCGAGGCCGCAGAGGATGCCATCGCCACTGGCTGTGACGTGGTCGTTATCAACACGGCCTCGCGCGCGCTCGGCGAGCGCGAAGCTGCCGAAAGGGTGCGCTTCGCGACCGAGGCACTTCGTGGCGTGAAGCCCGCAGTCGTGATGAAGAAGATCGACTCCCGTCTGAAGGGCAATGTCGCGGCGGAGAGCCTGGCGCTGGCAGATGCGCTCGGCCTGGAGACTATCCTCGTGGCGCCCGCTATTCCCGATCAGGAGCGCGTGACCTACAGAGGCTGTGTTGTCGGCCGCGGCGTCGACAAGCCGCTCCCGATCGCCGATCTGTTCGAGAGCCGCGCAGGCAGCGTCACCGTTGCCGATGCGGAGAATGACAGTGATCTCGACCAGATCGTGGTTGATCAGGACTGGCGGCTGGCACTTGCGGTCGGCGCACGGGGTCTGGGTGCTGCTCTTGCCCGCCAGCTCGGCGAAACGGGGCGGCAGCCGGTGCCGGAATTTGCAGCGACCCGACGCACCCTTTTCGCTTTTGGCTCGCGCGATCCGATTACCGCTACCCAGATGGACCGGCTCGAAGCCTCGGGTGTCCTGCGCATGGTGGTAGACGCGCCGATGGGGCAGGTCGAAGTCGGGGAGGGCATGGCGCTGCCGGCGCTGCTGCGCTGCACCGGCGATATGACAGCCGATGCAGCAGAGGTCGCCCGCTGTTTTGCTGCAGGCGTTAGATCGGTCATCGACGATACCAGGCCTGACATGCTGATGGTCGGCGGCGGCGATACGGCGCTTGCCGTTTTCCAGGCGCTTGGGGTCAGAGTGCTGGCGCCGCAGGGCGAAATCGAAGCCGGTGTGCCGTGGTTCGATGTCACGGCAGCCGACGGGCGGCATTTTCGGTGCGCCGTGAAGTCGGGGGGCTTCGGCAAGCCCGATAGTTTGATAAGACTGGTCCTTTGGAATCGGGCGGCATAGTAAGATACCGTCGGGGAGAATGACGTGGCTGAAGTGAATGGCGAATCTTTGAACGCGGAAGCCGGCCCGCCGGGCAAGCCCGAACGCGGCAAGGGCGTCAAGCTGGTCGATCGCGTCTTCGACCAGTTGCTCGAGCGTATCCGCGGCGGAAACTATCCGCCCGATTCACGCCTTCCCGGCGAGCATGAGCTTGCCTCGATGCTGGGTGTGTCGCGGCCGATCGTCCGCGATGCGCTGGCGCGCCTGCGCGATCAAGGCATGGTCTATGCCCGGCAGGGCGCCGGCACCTTCGTCAGCGCGCATGGATCGCCGACGACGCAGCTTGCCTATTCGCCGGTCAAGACCATCGCTGACATTCAGCGCTGCTACGAATTCCGACTGACGATCGAGCCGGCGGCCGCCTATTTCGCCGCCAAACGCCGCAATGAGCAGGCCATCCAGAAGATCGCCAGCGCGCTTGCGGATCTGCGTGAGGCGACCAGCCACCAACTTCATCGCACCGACGCCGATTTCCTCTTCCACCGCGCGGTGACGGAGGCTGCCAACAATCATTATTACACGGCCTCGATCGATGCGCTGAAGGCTCATATCGCCGTCGGCATGCATCTCCACGGCCTCTCTTTGCTCGGCCCTCGCCAAGGGTTGGAACAGGTCTATGAAGAGCATAACGCCATCTACAAGGCGATCGCCGATGGCCGGCCTGACGATGCACAAAGACTGATGAAGGCGCATCTCGAAGGCTCTCGGGACCGTCTGTTCGAGGGCAGGGTGCTCGATCTATCCTTCTGACGGGCATTCCCAAGCGGTGATCAACTCAAAAATGGTAGAGAGTTCATACTCTTAACTCGCGATGTCTCCTTCGTCGTCGATTGTCAGCCGGATTTCTGCTGCTTGATGATGCTGATGCGGCAGCGCGGGCAATTTGTCTATCTTTCCCATGCCCCCTCCCTGTGCGTCTTGCGGAGAGCTTGGCTCGGAGGCAACCGTTCCCGGCAACGAGGGGGCCGTTGCCGTGTACATCGGATGGGTAGCAGTCCAGGCGTCTTGGCCGATCAAGGGAACGAAGCGCACCCCGCCGAGATCTTCTTCCTCGAATGCGGTGGCGCCGGTGCGCGTGAGCCGTTTCAGGCGCTGCCCTTCACCGCGGCCGACCGGAATGATCAGCCGCCCTCCAAGCCCCAGCTGTTCTTTCAAGGCGGTTGGCACCTCGGGTGCGCCCGCGGAAACGATAATGGCATCGAACGGAGCGGCTTTCGCCCAGCCCTTGCTGCCATCGCCGACGCGAACGTCGATGTTGCGGTATCCCAGTTTCTCGAACCGTTCCTTAGCCTCAAGCGCCAGCTTTTCATGGCGCTCGATAGAATAGACATACCTTGCTATCCGGCTGATGAGGGCGGAAGCATAGCCAGAGCCCGTTCCGACCTCGAGCACTTTGTCACCGGCATTCAGATTGGCCTTTTCGAGCATCAGAGCCACGATGAATGGCTGCGAAATCGTCTGGCCCTCGCCGATCGACAGCGGCGCATCCTCATAGGCGAATTCCTCGGAGCCTGGAGGAACGAATTTTTCGCGCGCCACCATGCGCATCGCCCCGATGACGTTTTGATCGCGAATGCCACGACACGTCACGTGGTGCTCCACCATGCGATCTCGAATGCGCGTCATATCCATGGATCAGCTCCACTGCCGCCGATTGCCTCTGGGGGCAATTTCTGGGCGGTGCAGAATGTAAAACAGATGGGCGACCGGAGAGTTCCTGAGATGCGCAGGCGCACGTGGATGTATCCGGAGGAGCTCGCAGCCGGGATCGGCCGTCGATGCGCGGTCTATGACCCGCCGCGCGTCCTCAACTCGGTAGCAACGAGTTGCGCCTGCAGTGCGGTCGCTTCGTCGCAAATCAGCACGTTTCCAAGGCCGGACAACAAAACCGCGGCAATTGCGTGAACCTTGTTCAAGCCGCCCGATGCGAAGACGACATTGGGAATGGCTCGTAACACCTCAAATTCCGGAGCAATCGCGCACCTGTTGATCGGATGCTCGATCGGGCGCCCGGTCTTATCGACAAACTGGCCAAGCACGTCACCACAGGCGCCGGCTGCGACAAGCTCTTCTATGTTGATGTTGCTCGGCAGGCCGTAGCGCATCAGCAGTGAGCGTTCGGTCATGTCGCCGATGCTGAGCACGATGACGTCATTGGCCTCGATCTGCCGGAAGGCCGCTTCAAAGACGTCTTGTCTGACGATCGCTTCGCGCGACTCGGGGCTGCCGGCGTAAATGGGCGCGGCAAGATAGGAACATTCGGCATTGAGCTGGCGGGCAAGGTCGCTTGCGATATCAAACGTGTTGATTTCGATGCCATGCGTCAGTCCGCCCATGACAGAGTTGACACAGATTTCGGGTCGCCGCTGTGAAGGCATATGACGCACCATTTCGCGCAGAGTGGCTCCCCATCCGACGCCGATACCGCGAATGTTGCCGCCGTTCAGCAACTGAACGAGATAATCGGCTGCCGCTTGACCGAGCAGGACGGGGATGAGGTCCTCATCCTCTGGAGTCGGTACGATGATAGCCCTGGTGAGCGAGAATTCCGCCGCCAACTGCTGTTCCAGAGCCACACAGGATGTCAGCCGCGAATTGAGCGTGATCGTGACCAATCCTGATCGGCGCGCTTCTGCGATGATCTTGTTGACGCGAAGCCTGTTGGTTGAAAGTGCTTCGGCAATTTCACCTTGCGTGCGCCCCTCCATGTAATAGAGCCAAACCACGCGCACCTGCATTTGCTCATCTGGGAGCGCAACGGGGGCGAATGGAGAATTTCTATTCTGCGTCATGCAATATCTGCGCCTCCGCTTTGACGGCTATGGATCGCGAATTCCTGCCGTTGTCAATTGTGACGGTTGGATGCCGTTTGCTTCCCCTGTCAATCGGTTCGACGCCCGGTCGCCCGGTTGAAGGGATGCAGGCCATCCATTCCCACATGACACGAAATCCGATCACCTTCCTGCAGACGCTGATTGGTGGAAACACTGGCCACGACGCGCTTGTCCGCGCCATCGATGCGCAAATGGACGTTATTCTCATCGCCGACGGTCTCGATCAATTCAACGAAAGCGTCGAACCGGAGATCATGCGCTGAACTCCCACCGAGATTGATTGCACTCGGCCGGATGCCGATGACATCGGTATCCCTGGGAAGCGCGAGTTGGCAGGGGCCAAGCTGATCGAGATCGATCAGGTTCATCGGCGGTGAGCCAATGAACCCTGCCACGAACACCGTTTCAGGCCGGCGGAACACCTCGATTGGTGTCCCGATCTGCTCGATCCGGCCACCGTTCATGACCACCAGCCGGTCGGCAAGCGTCATGGCCTCGAGCTGGTCGTGCGTCACATAAAGGCTTGTCGTTTTAAGCTGCCGCTGCAGTCTTCGGATTTCGACGCGCATTTGCACACGCAGCTTCGCATCCAGGTTGGACAGCGGTTCATCGAAGAGAAAGGCGGCGGGATCGCGGACGATGGCGCGGCCCATGGCAACCCGTTGCCGCTGTCCGCCGGACAGCTGGCGGGGGCGCCGCTCGAGGAATTCGCCAATCTCCAGAATGCTGGCGGCATTGGCGATTCGCCGATCAATCTCGCCGCGAGCGACACGGCGATTTTTGAGGCCGTATTCGAGATTCTGCCGAACGGTCATGTGAGGATAGAGCGCATAGTTTTGGAACACCATGGCGATGTTGCGGTCGGCCGGATCGACATGGCTAACGTCGCTGCCAGCGATCCTGAGGTGCCCGGAGCTTATGGCTTCTAGGCCGGCGATCATACGAAGCAAAGTCGACTTTCCGCATCCCGACGGTCCGACCAGCACGATCATTTCACCATCTGCGACGGTGAGATTGATCCCCTTCACCGCGGAGACGGGGCCGTAATTTTTCTTCAGGTCAATCAGTTCGATCGCTGCCAAAGTATCCTCCCTTCGATATCGTCATACATTTGTAACACGCTATTGACATTTGTAACAAGTGGCCCCACCCTTGTTTTCATCGCCACCTTGGGAGGGGTTGATCGGCGCTGGACGTGCCGGTCGGCGAACACAACGGCAATGGAGAGGAAAGCGAAATGACGACAGAATTTTCGATGGGCGCTCGCATAGGACGGAGATTCCGGTCCTTCGCGGCAGGCGCTGCTCTTATGACGCTCGGATTGGCAAATGCAGGCGACGCCAGTGCAGCTGATCGCGTCAAGATCGAGTGGTGGAACGCAGCAAACGGCCGCCTGGCCGAGATCACCAAACAGCTGATTTCGGACTTCAATGCCTCGCAGGACAAATATGAGCTCGTTGGCATCAGCAAAGGCAATTACGAGGAAACCATGGCGGCGATGGTGGCTGCCTATCGCGTCGGTCAGCAGCCCGTGCTTATCCAAGCCGCCGAGCGAGGCTTTCTGACCATGTATAATTCCGGCGCCATCATCCCGGTGCCGGAGCTTATGGAGAAGGAAGGCTACAAGATCGACTGGGGCAATTTCATCGCTCCGGTCGCGGGCTTTTATCTCGTTGACGGCAAGCCGGCGGCAATGCCCTTCAACAGCTCGACACCGATCTTCTGGTACAATGCCGATCACTTCAAGGCAGCCGGCTTCGACAAGCCGGCCGAGACCTGGCAGGAACTCGACAAGCAGTTGCACGCTATCAAGGAGAAGGGAATTTCAAAGTGCCAGATGGCGCTTGCAAACGACTTCTATTGGAGCCTGATCGAGAACTACGCCGCGATCCAGGACCAGCCTTACGGTACCAAGGCAAACGGCTTCGGTGGTCTCGATACCGAATTCATCTTCAACAAGAGCCCGCTGATCGTCGGCCAGGTGACACGCCTCAAGACGTGGCTCGACGATGGGGTCCTGCAGATCGCCGGGCAAGGCCTCTCACCCGACCAGCTGTTTACCTCTGGCAGTTGCTCGACCTATGTGGCCTCGACCGCGGCGCATGCCGCTGTTGAAAGCGGTGCGAAATTTCAATGGAGCGCGACGTTCCTACCGCATGAGGAGGGCATCGAGCCTAAGAACAGCACCATTGGCGGCGGAGCGCTTTGGGTGTTGAAAGGCAAGTCGGACGAAGAATACGCAGGCACTGCGGCCTTCTTGAATTTTGTCGCCTTGCCGAAGACACAAGTCTGGTGGAGCAAGCAAACCGGCTATGTCCCGGTGACGAATGCCGCCTACGAAGAGGCCAAATCCGAGGGCTATTTCAAGGAGCATCCGACCCGCGAGGTCGCCATTCTCCAACTCACGCGCGGCACGCCAACCGACAATTCGCGCGGCTTCCGCTTTGGCAATCACAACCAGTCGATGGCGCTTCTGGTTGAGGAGATCCAAGGCGTGTGGACCGGACAAAAAACGCCGCGGGAGGCACTGGATGCTGCGGCGGCCCGCGGAAACCAGATCCTTCGGCAGTATGAGCAGCTTCATGCAGCAAAGTAAGACCCTCGGAGAGATGGGGGGCGCCACCCGGCGCCTTCGCATCCCGCACGCTCTTTCGGCGGGCCGCCTGATCGCGCCGTCGTCGGATGCTGGATTGAAGTCCGCTCACTTCAACAGGCCGTGGCTCGCCTTCGGACTTGTCGCGCCGCAGCTGCTGATCCTGTTGTTCTTCTTTTTCATACCGTCTTACAAGGCACTGTCGTTGGCCTTCGTTCAGGTCGACCCGTTCGGCGGCACGCAAATCTTCGTCGGGCTGAAAAACTTCTACAATCTGTTCGCAAGTCCGGAATATCGAAGCAGTGCGCTATTCACCCTCTGGTTCACCCTCGCACAGAATGTTGCAACGCTTGTGCTTGCAGGTCTGTTTGCATTCGCAACCGATTTCGTGGTCAGGGGCAGGGGAATTTATAAAAGCATAATCCTTCTGCCCTACGCGATCGCCCCGGTGATTTCAGGCGTGATCTGGGCCTTCCTGTTCAATCCTGCGGTCGGACCGGTCGCTCAATTTCTGCATGGGCTCGGTTTCGAATGGGATCCGAACCGGCGTCCTTTCGATGCGCAGCTCCTGGTGACCATCGCGTCGGTCTGGAAGAATGTCTGCTACGACTATATCTTTCTCGTCGCCGCACTGTTGGCCGTGCCCGTTTCGCTGCTGGAAGCGGCAAAGCTCGATGGCGCAAAACCCGTTCGGCGCTTCTTCACAATTTCGCTTCCCCTGATCTCACCGACGATCTTCTTCCTTGTGGTGATGAACTTCGTCTACGGGCTGTTTGAGACCTTCGGCATTATCGACGCGGTCACGCGCGGCGGCCCGGCCGGTGCAACGAACAGCATGGTTTACAAGGTTTACCAGGATGGTTTCGTGCAACTGGACCTCGGGTCGTCGGCCGCACAATCCGTGCTGCTGATGTTTATCGCCATCCTATTCACCATCGTTCAATTCCGCGCCCTCGAGCGCAAGGTCAATTACCAGGTGTAATCATGCCCGAACGTCATCTCGGTCTTTCGATCTTCTGCCATGCCATACTGCTGATTGGCGCGGTCTTTGTCTGCCTTCCTCTCTACTTCGCTTTCGTCGCCGGTTCATTGACGTTGCAGGAGGTTCAGCAGGCACCGTTCCCGGTCATCCCAGGCCCGCATTTTCTCGAAAACCTTGCCGCCGCCTGGCAGCAAGGCGAGTTCTCGCAGTTGTTTTTGAATTCGATCATCGTCACTGCCGGCATCGTGATCGGAAAGCTGGCGATCTCATTGATTGCAGCATTCGGCGTAACCTATTTTCGCTTCCCGTTTCGCATGACGGCATTCTGGCTCATTTTCGTATCGCTGATGCTTCCAGTCGAAGTCCGCATCATCCCGACCTATGAAGCGGTCGCCGATGCCGCCGGGCCGCTGCGCTGGTTGGCCGGGTCGATCGGTCTTTCCGGTGTCGTTGAAGGGCTCACCGGATACAGTATCGAAACATCCTTGAAGTGGAACATGGTCAACAGCTACGCCGGCCTCATACTACCGCTCATCGCCTCTGCCTCCGCGACCTTCCTTTTCCGGCAATTCTTCCTGACCGTTCCCGATGAACTTTGCGAGGCGGCCAAGCTCGATGGAGCCGGCCCGCTGAAATTCTTCAAGGACATTCTCCTTCCACTCTCGAGCGCCAATATCGCGGCCCTGTCGATCATCCTGTTTCTCTATGGCTGGAACCAGTATTTGTGGCCGCTGCTTTTCACCACGGACAAGGAGATGGGAACTGCGGTCCTTGGGCTGAAGCAGCTCGTTCCCGTCTCGGACTCAGCACCTGCCTGGAACATCGCGATGAGTGCGGCACTTCTCGTCATGCTTCCGCCTGCGGCCGTCATTCTCTTCATGCAGCGCTGGTTCACCAAGGGACTGGTGGACTCCGGAAAGTAACATCCCGAATTTCAAGGATATTCAGACAATGGTGCATATCATCGGCCACCGTGGTGGTCGCAATCTCTGGCCCGAGAACAGTCTTTCGGGCTTTCGCAAACTCGCGCAAATGCCGGTAGACGGTGTCGAATTCGACATTCACCTGACGCGCGCGGGAGAAGTGCTTGTCATTCACGACCCGACGCTGGAGCGAACGACAGATGCCGACGGGCTGGTCGCCGACCTTCACCCCGGCGAAAATCGCGCGGTGCGGCTCAAAGAGAGCGACGGGGAGACCATTCCCACATTGGAAGAAGTTCTCGCCGTCTTCAAGGACACGTCGCTCGAGCTTCATATCGAACTGAAAACCAATGCCGACGGAACGCCCTATGAGGGGCTTGCCGCCAAGGCAGCCGCTGCGGTCGATCGCCTTGACCTGGCGAAGAGGTCAATTCTCACCAGCTTTCATCCGGACGTGCTCGTCGACATACGCAGGGTTGCTCCGCATATCCGCACTTTGTCGTCGTTCGATTCCAAGTCGGCCGAGCGTCTCGGTCTGATGAACGGCCTCAGCTTGCTGAAGGAATGCTCCGATATCATCGCCGTCGAGAAGTCGCTGCTTACGGCACAATGGGAGCAGATTACCGAACTCGTGCCGGTCGACCGTCTTGGAGCCTGGGTCCCAAACGACATCGGAGATCTCGAATACTGGCTTGCCAAACCGATCCGGCAGATCACCACGGATCGGCCGGATCTCGCATTGCAGGCGCGGAGGTGAGAGATGCTCGATAACCGCGTCGATTGCCCCGGTATGCCGGACCACCAAGGCTTGGAAAGCATTGATCTCGTGATCTTCGATTGCGACGGCGTGCTGATCGATAGCGAGCCGATCGCCAGCCGCACCTTGGCGGAAACTCTGCAAGGTGCCGGCATTGCGATCACCGCCACAGAGGCTCATCTCAAATTTACCGGCAATTCAGAAAGCATCATCGGCGAGATGTGCCGGCGCGATTACGGGATTATCGATATCCCCGAATTGTTTGAAACATGGCACCAGAGTCTATTCGAAGAGTTTTCACGCTCGTTGCTGCCGATCCCCGGCATTGCCGATGTCGTCTACGGACTTCAGCGACCAAAATGCGTTGCGTCAAACAGCACGATGCAGCGGCTTCGCAAAAGCTTGGGCATATTGGATCTGTGGAGCGCATTTGGAGAGGAGGTTTTCAGTGCCGAAGCCGTCGCCCGGCCGAAGCCCGCGCCCGATCTCTTGCTGCACTGCGCGGAGCGTTTTCGAGCCCGTCCCTCCAGATGCGTCATGATCGACGATAGCAGTCATGGCGTGGCGGCAGCCGTTTCCGCAGGAATGACGGCCGTCGGATTTGTCGACCCGGCCGATCCGAGACCTGACCGGCATACGACATTGGTGACAGCTGGAGCATTTGCCGTTGCCATGGGGGCGGAGCAACTTGTCGCCATCCTGGAGGATATCGGAGGCACGCTGTGAGGGTCTCCGGCGCAAAAGGCTTTCATTCGCGGTCTCACCCGATGGCGTCTGGTTCGGGCATAAACCCTGCTCTCGTGGCAGCCATGGACGCGTCCCATCCCGCTTCTGCAAGGAATATTCCTCGTGACTGATCTCATGAAAGGCAAGGTTGCCGCCATTACAGGTGCCGCATCGGGCATCGGTTTGGAATGTGCGCGCACTCTCCACGCCGCAGGTGTAACGGTCGTGCTCATCGACCGCGCCAAGGACAAGCTCGAAGCTCTTTGCAGGGAGATCGGCGGAGGCGCTCTGCCGCTCGTCATCGATCTTCTCGATGGAAAGGAGGTCTCGGGAATATTGCCTCGCATTCTTGACGTGGCCGGCGGGCTCGACATCCTCCACGCCAATGCCGGCGCCTATATTGGCGGTCCCATTGTCGAAGGCGATCCGGATGCCTGGGACCGCATGCTCAACCTCAACATCAACGCGGCCTTCCGCTCGGTCCATGCGGTGCTGCCGCACATGGTTGCCCAGAAGTCCGGCGACATCCTGTTTACGAGCTCGATCGCAGGCGTCGTGCCGGTCGCGTGGGAGCCGATCTACACAGCTTCGAAATTCGCAGTTCAGGCCTTCGTCCATTCCACGCGCCGGCAAGTGGCTCAGCACGGCGTGCGCGTCGGTGCGGTGCTGCCAGGACCTGTCGTCACAGCCTTGCTCGACGACTGGCCGAAGGCGAAAATGGAGGAAGCGCTGGCCAATGGCAGCCTGATGCAGCCGAAAGAAGTGGCCGACGCCGTCCTTTTCATGCTGTCGCGACCGCGTAATGTGACTGTCCGCGATCTTGTGATTCTGCCGAATAGCGTGGATCTGTAAACACCGGCCCCAGACTGCAGTTAGCCTGATCCTTGCCGACTTCAAAGGAGAGACCATGAGCGACACATCTCGCACGCCAGAAGCAGATGCCAAACATGTCATCGGCGTCGACGTCGGCACCGGCAGCGCCCGCGCCGGCCTGTTCGACCTGACCGGCCGGATGCTTGCGTCCGCCAAGCGGAATATCACCCTGTTTCACGAACCGGGTTCCATGGTTGAGCAATCGAGCACCGAGGTCTGGGCGGCGGTTTGCGCGGCAGTGCGCGAGGTGGTTTCCTCGGCCGGGGTCGATCCGGCGTCCGTCATGGGGCTGGGGTTCGATGCCACCTGTTCGCTCGTCGTCCTCGGCGAAGGCGGCAAGCCGCTTCCGGTCGGGCCTTCGGAAGATCCGAACCGGGACGTCATCGTTTGGATGGACCACCGCGCCGTCCCGCAGGCGGAGCGCATCAATGCGCTCGGCCATGACGTCCTGCGTTACGTCGGCGGCCGCATCTCGCCTGAGATGGAAACGCCCAAGCTCCTCTGGCTGAGGGAAAATCGCCCTGAAGTTTTTGATGCCGCGTGGCAATTCTTCGACCTTGCAGATTTCCTGACCTGGAGAGCGACCGGCGATCTGTCGCGTTCGACCTGCACGGTCACCTGCAAGTGGACCTATCTCGCCCATGAAAAGCGCTGGGATGGCGATTATTTTCATCAGATCGGCCTCGGCACGCTCGCCGACGAAGAGTTTGCCCGCATCGGGCAGGCTATCGTCGAGCCCGGTTCGGCCCTCGGTCGAGGACTGACCACGGCTGCGGCCGGCGAGCTCGGCCTGAAGCCGGAAACGCCCGTCGCTGCCGGACTGATCGACGCCCATGCGGGCGGAATAGGAACCGTTGGCATCGGTACCGATCCACAAGCCAATCTGGCCTATGTTTTCGGCACTTCCTCCTGCACGATGACATCGACAGCTGAACCGTCGTTCGTGCCCGGTGTCTGGGGGCCTTATTATTCGGCCATGGTGCCGGGACTATGGCTGAACGAGGGTGGCCAGAGTGCCGCCGGCGCGGCGATCGACCAACTGCTCGCCTTCCATCCGGCTGCCGCGGAAGCGCGGGAGCTTTCGAAGAGGGCGGGCGTTCCGCTGCCGGTTCTGCTCGCAGATATGGCCGCCCGAAAGGCGGGCCGTTCTTCCGACGCCGTCATGCTTGCGAGCGGACTGCACGTCGTTCCCGAGTTCCTCGGCAACCGCGCGCCCTTTGCCGATCCGCATGCCCGCGCAATCATTGCTGGTCTCGGGATGGAGGACGATATCGGCAGCCTGGTCTCTCTTTACGTGGCAGGGCTTTGCGGTATCGGCTACGGCCTCAGGCAGATCATCGAGACGCAGGTCGATGCGGGCGTTACCATTGAAAACATCGTCATCAGCGGTGGCGCCGGCCAGCACGATTTCGTTCGCCAGCTGCTTGCCGATGCGAGCGGTAAGCCGGTCATCGCGACAAATGCTGAGGAACCGGTGCTCCTGGGGGCCGCCATCCTGGGCGCTGTCGCCGGCGGTCTGTTTGCGGATGTACGCGAAGCGATGACGACACTCTCGGCGGTCGAAACGACATTCCTGCCATCAGAAGGGCCGATCCCTCATATTCATGACAAGCGTTACGAAGGGTTCAAGGAACTTCAGGCCCTGGCGCGCAAGCTGCGTATCGAGAGTTAGATTCCAACGCCAATCCGCAGAGGTCCATCAGCGATCGATCGGCTACAGTTAGCGCCGAACGATGACCTTCGTTCCCGGCTGCACGATCTCGTAAAGCTCTTCAACATCTTGACGGTACATTCGAAAGCACCCGCTCGACGCGTTGGTGCCGATAGACGAGGGGTCGTTGGTGCCGTGGATGCGCAACAGGCCATCGGCGAGATAGATCGCGCGGGTTCCAAGCGGATTGGCGGGGCCGGGCTTCACCACCGCTGGAAGCCGAGGGTTCTTCTGCCGCATGCTGGCCGTGGGTCGCCATTCAGGATGCGCTCGCTTCGACACGATCCGCGTAGATCCATACCATTGCTTGCCCTCACGGCCGACCGCGATGGGGTAAGCGAATTGCTCGCCCCAAGGGGCGGTGTAAATGAGCGTATGCTCGCTCGTCACGATTTCGATGGTTCCTTTTGCACGTCCTGTCGGCGGTTGCATGCGATCATGCAGGGGCTCTTGATAGGGAGGCGCTGGATCGTAATCGAGTGGTGGCGGATAGGGGCTGTATGGATCGTCGTAACCGGATCCGTCAAAGTCGTCATATCCGTCATACGGCCCATAGATCTGGGCTTGAGTCTGAAAGACCGTCAGCAAAAAGGCCGCAGCCACGAGAGCCAGCAATCTCATCTGTCGCCTTCCGCTTGTTGAACAAGCTTGATTGGGCTGAATTCTGTGGCGGCACTATGACTGCTCGCCGAAGGATCTTGAAAAGCTATTGCCGCTGATAATGCTGCGGTAGCTCAACCGGTCGGCTCCGGCATCGAGGAACTGGCTGAGACCGATCCTCGTCCGCCTCCATCAGGAGGCACCGGATGTCGACCCGCTTGCCACCGCGCTTTACGATGGCCTCCTGGCTCTTGCCACAAGACCGTGAGCTCAGCGACAGTCAACGGAGGTACAGCGTCACGTTGCGGTGATTTCGCTTCGTACTCAAGCGCTAGCAGGTGCGACGATCGTTTGGGATAGCGACGGCCGTCATTGCCGCAACTATGATCGCCTCCTGAATTAGAGACGACAGACCGATGAACAGGGCTTGGGATGGGAGCGAAGGCCTCCCGTGGCGGCGCCTGCATGCTCGCGCGTTGAATCCAGCTTCTCCCATCGCTGAGCGAAGCACTCTTGTTGCCTTAGCGGCTCCCTTTGTTCTTTCGAAGCGCGTCCGTTATTTCCGCTCTCGCAACGCCGATCAAGGTTTCCATCGCCTTTCTGGCTGCGACTGGATCGCGAACGCGTATCGCTTCCAGAACGTCCTGGTGCTTTTGAATGGCCTGTTCGTGAGACTGACTGGCGCGGTTCGTGAGGCGAAAGCTCGCAAGGAGGGCGGCACGAATGGCGCTCGCAAACTGCCTGAAGACCCAGTTACCACTGGCATTGATGATCGCTGTGTGGAACTCAAGGTCCGCCCGGCTCCATTCCTCGTTGTCACGGGCGTTTGCATCGACCATGTCCTCGAATGCCTGGGCAATTCGGGCCAGCTGTTTGGCGGTTGCCTTTGTTGCCGCATGCTCCGCAGCGGCGGGTTCGAGCAAATGACGGGCGTCGATCAGTGACGTATAAAAGGACTCATCGCCACCGAGGGAAAGCATTACGTCAAGAACGAGCGGATCCAGGTAGTTCCAGTTTTCTCGCGGAAGCACCGTGGTTCCGGCTCGGGTTCTGGACCGGATCAACCCGATTGCCGATAGATACTGCATGGCTTCGCGCAACGTCGTTCTGCTGACGCCGAATTGATCGGTCAGGTCCGCTTCATTGGGGAGCGTAGAACCCTCAGGCAACGCGCCGGAGACAATCCGTTCTACGAACTTGGAGAGCAATGCCTCGCGAACGGAACGCTTGCCGCGAGATGCGATCTCGATGCCCCCGTCGGTGAGCTTCCACTCGTTGCGTGAGATTATCACTGGCTGCCTCCCATAACCCCTATTGCGGCTTATCCGAAACTTGCGACGACCGGAAACTCTTTTTCAGGCCTTGTTTCTGTGCGCCGCGTCAATTGGGTTGTAGCACACGAAAAGAGCCGCCCGCCATATCTTTAAAAAAATAAATACTATTTATATTGACAATAATCATACCTAACTTAAATTCGCCTGGTCGGTTGGCTCCGCCATGGAGCCTGTCGTTGAAGATAACGGGAGGGAGCAATGAAGCTCATCGTACGCGCCGCGATCCTGGCGCTCACCACAATTGCTGGATCACATGCCACGTCAGCTTTCGCGCAAGACAAGGACCTGAAGGTCGGCGCCATCTACATGGATGCTCAGGGGTTTTATGCAGGTGTTCGCAAAGGCATCCAGACCGGCGCGAATGATGCCGGCCGCAAGCTGGACATCGTCGAGACCAACGCTCAGGGTGATGTAAGCAAAGAATCTTCGTTCATCGACTCTCTGATCTCATCGGGCGTGCAGGCCATCATCGTATCGCCTGTCTCCGCCGATGGTTCGAATCGCGCGATCCGCCGCGCTCATGAAGCCGGCATTCCGGTCGTCTGCTACAACACATGCCTCAACGACGCCGACATGAAGGAATATATCTCGGCCTACGCTGTCGGCGATCCCTATGATTTCGGTCACAAGCTTGGTGATGCTGCAGCCGACTACTTCATCGCGGAAAAGAACGATGCGCCGAAGATCGCCGTCCTTAACTGCGAATTCGTGGAGGTGTGCGTGACTCGCCGCAAGGGCTTTGAGGAGGCACTGAAGGCAAAGGTCCCAGGCGCACAGATCGTCGCAAACCAGGAAGGCGCTGTCCTTGACAAGGCGGTTTCGGTAGCAAGCACGATGCTGTCGTCGAACCCTGATATCGATGCCTTTTTCGGCGAGGCAGGTGGTGCAACACTCGGTGCCGCTCGTGCGGTAAAGAGCCAGGGTAAGACCGGAAAGGTTGTCGTCTTCGGTGGCGACATGACGACCGAGATCGCTCAGGAGCTGGCCGACTTCACCGTCATCAAGGCCGTTGTCGATATCTCCGGCCAAGGTCTCGGGAAGCTTGCGCTCGCTCAGGCCATCAAGTCGATCGACGGGCAACCGCCGGAAGGCATCAAGGTTGCCTACAACATCGATCTCTACAAATCTTCCGAAGACGGCAAGGCGTGGCTGAAGGCCCACTCCGACGGCATTCCGTAAGCTCACCTCCCAAGTCACGAGCGTCGAGGCCACCGGACGACCGGCGGCGCCTTTTCGGAGGTGGAAATTGAATGACACAGACATCGCGAACGGCCGAACTCGCTTCCCATCCGATCGCATCGATTGCGGGGTGCACACGTCAATATCCTGGCGTGCTAGCTCTCGACAACGCATCGTTTTCAGTAGCGGCCGGAGAGGTGAGGGCGCTACTTGGCAAGAACGGCGCGGGCAAATCGACGCTGATCAGACTCCTCACTGGAGCTGAAATCCCCGATAGCGGAACCGTGATGATCGACGGCGAGGAACTGCGACACTCGGGATCCAGCCGCGCTCAGGATGCATTCGAAAAGGGTGTTCGGGTCGTCTACCAGGAACTCAGTCTCGTTCCTGGCATGACGCTTGCGGAAAACCTATTCCTTGGCCGTTGGCCGAGGAAGGGCGGTGTCATCCAATACGCCGACATGGAAGCGGAAGCATCCGCGGCCATGCGACGACTAGGGCTCAACCGTACCCCCAATGCCCTGGTTGCAAGCCTGAGCCCGGCTGAGCGCCAGCTCCTCGAGATTGCTCGCGTCCTCCTTGGACGGCCGAAACTCGTCATTCTCGACGAGCCGACCAGTTCGCTTGCGGCCGCCGAAGCCGAGAAGGTGATGGCGGCGGTGACCCGCATCGCTTCGGAAGGCATCGCGGTCATTTATGTCAGCCATAGAATGAACGAGATCCGCCAGATTGCGCATTCAGCCACGATCATGCGCGATGGGCGCATCATCGATACTGTCGACGTCAAGGGCGCCGATACTCGAGAGATCGTTCGGCTCATGCTTGGCGCCGAGGCTTCAAAGGCAGCGGCATTGGACAATCGAAGCCAAGAGAACACCGTTCTGGAAGTTCGAGACATCGCCCTGGCGCCCAAGCTGACTTCCGTTTCCTTTCAACTCAGGGCTGGAGAAGTGCTCGGGATTGCCGGGCTTCTAGGCTCCGGGCGGACAGAGCTCCTTCAGGCAATCATGGGCGTCCGCTCCTACGATCACGGGCAAGTCCTCGTCGACGGTCAGGCCGCTCAACCCGGCCGGTACAAAAGAATGATTGCCATGGGCTTCGCCTATACGCCCGAAAGCCGGAAAGAAGAGGGGATCGTTCCTCTTCTCGGTGTCGACGAGAATACGCTTTCGACAAATTTTGCCGGCGTCAGCAAGCACGGAACCCTATCTGCCAAGATGATGGCGGATGCCACCCGCAAGGTGATCCAGCGCCTGCATATCAAGACAGCCCAGACGAACACCCCGATCGGCACGCTGTCGGGCGGAAACCAGCAAAAGGTCGTTATCGGCAGATGGGTTTACGCCAACAGCCGCGTCCTGCTCCTAGACGAGCCCACCAGAGGCGTGGACGTCGAAGCGAAGGCTCAGATCTACGCCATCATTCGTCAGCTTGCAGCGGAAGGGCGGAGCGTGATCTTCGTTTCCAGCGAGATTGAGGAACTGCCGCTCGTCTGCGATCGAGTGCTGGTCCTCAGGGACGGGACCCTCAAGGAAGAATTCAAATCACCCAAGATCGATCAGGACGCCTTGATGGCCGCCTGCATCGCCGGACATTGAGGGAGAGACGCGATATGTCACTCGACCAGACTGCAAAGTCGGAATCGGCGACCGAAGGAACAAGATCTCGTTTCTCGTTGTCGCAACATATGAACGAACTCAGTTTGTTCGTTGCGATCGTAATACTTTACGTCGTTTTTACAGCCACCGCGAACGGTTTCCTTTCGTTCAATAACCAGATCAACATCCTCCGAGACGCGGCTACGATCGGGATCGCTGCGTGGGCGGCTACGCTCATTATCATTGCAGGTGAAATCGACGTCAGCGTCGGTCCGATGGTGGCGTTCATTTCAGTCGTGCTTGCGTTTCTGCTTCAGTGGGGCGTTCCGACTCCGATCGCCTTCGCGCTTGCGATTTTGGTCGGTGCTATGCTTGGTTCGATCGCCGGAGCTCTGCGAGCATACTTCGATGTCCCGTCCTTCGTTGGCACGCTCGGTCTGTGGAGTGCTCTTCGCGGGACTGCATTGTTCGTGACCGATGCGCTGCCCGTTTCTATCGGTCGCAACGATACCCTGGACGCCCTTGATCGTTCGTTTCTTGGCATTCCGCCTGCCGCAATCATCATGCTGATCTTGTTTGCGGTGTTCACCTTCATCAGCCGAAAGACAGCTTTCGGCAGGTCCGTGTTCGCAATCGGCGGCAATGCTCACGCAGCGTTTCTGAGCGGCATCAGTGTTTCCAAGATACGCGTCGCGCTGTTTGCGATCGCCGGTGCAATGGCGGCAATTTCCGGTATTCTCCTGCTCTCACGACTAGGATCGGGCAACGCGACCGCAGCGACCGGCCTCGAGTTCGACGTTATCGCAGCAGTCGTGGTCGGAGGAACTTCGCTGTCTGGCGGGCGGGGCTCGATGCTTGGCACGCTTCTGGGCGTGCTCGTTATCACCCTCATCGGTAACGGCCTTGTCCTGCTTGGCATCAATCCTTTCTTCCAGCAGGTTGTGCGCGGTCTGATCATCGTCATCGCGGTGCTCGCCAACATCCAGGCGATCAAGCGCAGCATGTCCCGTAACAAGAGCTGATCTCATGTCCATTGTAAGCCTTGAGGCAGGGCCGCTGTCTCTTCGCGTCTCGACAAGAGGAGGGCTTGTGCTCGGCTTTTGGCGAGATGTCGGGTCGGCCAGGACAGCGCTTCTGCGTCCCTGCCTGTCCGACGACGTCGATGCGCTTGGCTCTTCCTGCTACCCGCTTGTGCCATTCGGCAACAGAGTGAAAGACAATAAATTCTCGTTTGAAGGAAGCGACTATCACTTCCGCCTGAACACGGATTGGGACAAGCACTATCTGCACGGCGAAGGCTGGCAGGCGGACTGGTCTATCGGACGGAGGACACCGACGTCGGTTGAACTGGTGTTCGCCCACGAGGGCCAAGGCACCCCATACGAATACCAAGCCCGGCAGCGCTTCGCCCTCGACGAACAAGGGTTGACCATGACGCTTGCGGTCGAAAATCGTGGCCAACGCTCACTGCCGTTCGGACTCGGCTGGCATCCTTACTTTCCGATGACGCCGAAGACGACGTTGCTTGCTCCGGCTCGCAAGTTTTGGACGGAAGTCGAAGGATGGCTGCCAGGCCACCAGACCGAAATACCGAAGGAGCTGGATTTTAGTTCTCCGGCGTCGCTGCCCCAACATTGGGTCAACAACGGGTTCGAGGATTGGAGTGGTGAAGCACTCATCACTTGGCCGGAGCGGAATACATCGCTCCATTTAACTGCCGACGCCATTTTCAAGCACGCCTTTGTGTTCGTATCAGATACGACTTTCGATACGAGCTTCAAGCGTGACTACTTTTGCTTTGAGCCGATGAGCCATCTGGCCAACGGCCACAATATGCCCGACCTTGGCGGGCTCAAGGTTTTGAAATCCGGTGAAGCCATCTCTGGCAGCATCCACATGCGCCCCTCCAGCATCTGATATCGATTACGGAGTTCCCAATGCCTGCGAGTGACCGTTACGATTACATCATCGTTGGTGGAGGAAGCTCCGCCTGCGTCGTCGCCGAGAAACTGGTGCGCGAGGGCAAGGCGCGCGTCCTGCTTCTGGAGCGCGGACCCGCAAAAGCCAATCCGATCATGAGCTTTCCAGCCGGGTATATGAAGTTCCTTGCCAAAGACACATATCTCGCCATGCATCAAACGAAGCCGCAGCCCCAACTGGACGGCCGTGGTCCCATTGTGCCGCAGGGCAAGGTTCTAGGTGGCGGCAGTGCCGTCAACGCGATGGTCTACATGCGCGGACAGGAGGCGGATTTTGATCTTTGGAACGAACTGGTTACGCCGAAAGGATCCAATGACGGCGCCTGGTCCTACGGCGACCTGCTTCCATATTTTAAGGCGCAGGAGGACAATGATCATCTTGCCGGCGACTTCCATGGTGTCGGCGGGCCGCTGAAGATCTCACATCTTGGACACACAAGTGCGATGACACGGACCTACGTGAAAACCCTGCAAGCCATGGGAATCCCCTACAACCCGGACTTCAACGGCGCACATCAGTTTGGCGTCGGATTCATGCAGCATACCATAGACTGGAAGACCAGAAGGCGGTCCAGCGCCGTCGATGCCTTCCTCGCACCGGTGATGAGCGATCCGCTGCTGACCATCGAGACGGAAGCGACCGTCACCTCGATCAGGATGGAAAGCGATCGCGCGACTGGCGTCGATTACATACGCAACGGGAGCCGGAAATCCGCGAGCGCGGGGGAGATCATTCTTGCCGCTGGAGCCTACCAGACGCCAAAACTGCTGATGATTTCTGGTGTTGGACCGGATGACGAACTCACCAAGCATAATATCCAGAAGAAAGTCGTGCTGCCTGGCGTCGGCAAAAACCTGCAGGATCATTACGAGTGCCCGGTCGTTGCAACCACGAAGGGGGCGTTTGGCTATTACGGTGCGGACCGAGGCTGGCCGATGATCAAAGCTGGGCTGCAGTATCTCATGTTCAAGACGGGTCCGGTGTCGACGACTGGGGTGGAGACCTGCGCGTTCTACGACCCTGACGGCAATAACGATCGACCGACGATCCAGATGTTCTGTGTGCCGACCGTCTACCTGGACCGGGACGTCATGGGCACCGAACCCGGTGATGGCGTCACGATCAACTCGCTTCTGCTTCGTCCAAAGGCGAGAGGATCGGTGACGTTGGCCTCAAGCGATCCATTCGAAAACCCGATCGTCGACACCCAGATCTTCGGCCATCCCGATGACCTGCGCCTGACCATTGCAGGGTTCCGGTTCGCCCGGACGGTTCTCGAAGCGTCCCCCATGCGTGAGCTGATCGAAAAAGAGATATTCCCTGGCGCGGACGCGACAAGTGACGAGGCCCTCGCCGCTCATTGCAAGCGCACTGTTAAAACCGGCTATCACCCTGTCGGCACGTGCAAGATGGGTCAAGACAGCGACCCAGATGCGGTCCTGGATTCCAGCCTCAGGGTCTGGGGTACACGAGGCTTGCGGGTCGTAGACGCGTCTCTGATGCCAACGATCGTCAGCGGCAACACCAACGCTGCCGTCATGGCTGCGGCAGGCAAAGCTGCCGGCCTTATCCTCGCATAGACTGGGCATATCATGAAATTCACAAACTACAGGCCATCGCTGGATCAATTGGAATCGCCCCCGTAGGAGATAGGTCTGTTATGCGATCGTCGGCTGCGATATTCTCGACCGATGAAACTCAGTCAGACCATACGGTTCGCTACAGCCGAGGACGGCACCCGTATTGCCATGGCCTCTTGCGGGCAGGGTCAGGTGATCCTGCGGGCGGCGCACTGGCTGAGCCATGTCGATTACGATCTCGAAAGCCCGGTGTGGCGGCCGTGGCTCCAGGCACTGTCCGCCCACAACCGGTTTGTACGCTATGATCCGCGCGGCTGCGGCCTGTCGGACCGGCATGTCTTTGACCTCTCGGTCGAAGCGTGGCACGCCGACCTTGCTGCCGTGGCGGCGTCGATCGAGGAGCCGCGCTTCGTCCTCCTCGGTCTTTCGCAGGGCGGCGCGCTCGCTATCGCATATGCCCTCAAATATCCCGAGCGAGTATCGCATCTGGTGCTTTTGAACGCCTATGGTCAGGGTGCCCGCGCCAGAGCTCAGACCGAGGCGGAGCGGCTGGAAGCCGAGACCCTTGTCAATTTCGTTCGCGTCGGCTGGGGACGCGACAATCCGGCGTTTTGCCGGTTCTTCACCAATCTCTTTATCCCCGACGGCACGCCTGAACAGCATCGCTGGTGGGGCGATCTCGAGCGGCAAACGGCAACGGCCGACGTCGCCGCACAACTGCTTTGGCAGATGCAGGGGATCGATGTGCTGGATCTTGCGGCGATGCTGAGCGTTCCGACGTTGATCGTACACAGCCGCGGTGACATGCGCGTGCCGTTTGATCAGGGTTGCAAGCTCGCCGCCGCGATTCCGGGCGCGAGCTTCGTGCCGCTTGAGAGCAAGAACCATGTGCTCTTGCCGGACGAGCCCGCGTGGAATGTGTTTCAAACGGAACTTGCTGCCTTTCTCGGGCAGGATCGGTCGGTGCGGCCGCGTGCGGTCAATGAGGCCGGTCTGACACCCGCCGAGGCCGCCCTTCTCGACCTCGTTGCGGAGGGGCTAGACAACCGCGCGATCGCAGAACGGCTTGGCAAGAGTGCAAAGACCGTGCGAAACCAGCTGTCGGTGATATTCAGCAAACTCGGCGTGCATAGCCGCTCGCAAGCGATCGTCGTCGCGCTCTCCCGATAGTCCCGCTTCTGCAGGTGGATAGACCTCCTCCGATGCCAATGGGACATGTGTCCCTCCAAGGAGCGGGATTTCTTCGCAGACGCGGGACAACCGCCTCATGCCCGCCGAGACGGCAAGCTTCATCCTCGGCGTCACGGATGGCAGGACGCCATCCGAGCACCGGGAGGAATTCACGTGACGGAAATAAACGAAACAACGCTCAATGAACTCGTGGGCCGCGTCCTTGGCGACCTTGGCGGAGCGGTCAGCGTACCTCTGGTCCGGATCGGGGATGCTCTTGGGCTGTACAGGACGCTGAAGGAGACCGGGCCGGTTAAGGCCGACGAACTTGCCGATGCCTCGGGATGCGCACCTCGTTATGTGCGCGAGTGGCTGGCGGCACAGGCTGCCTCCGGTTATGTGCACCATGAGCGAGGATTGTTCTCGCTGACGCCCGAACAGGCCTTCGTGTTTGCCGAGCCGGACAGCCCGGTCAATCTGATCGGCGCGTTCGATACCGCTGCTGCGATGGTCGAAAACCAGCCGAAGGTGCAGTCCGCTTTCAAAACCGGCCGAGGCGTTGCCTGGGGCGATCAGGCTGGCTGCATGTTCTGCGCCGTCGCGCGGCTGTTTCGCCCAGGTTATGTCAATGCCCTTGTGCAGGACTGGCTGCCGGCGCTTGACGGTGTCCTCGACAGGTTGAAAGCCGGTGCGAAGGTGGCGGACGTTGGATGTGGGCACGGGCTATCGACGATCCTGATGGCGCAGGCGTTTCCCAATTCCCGGTTCGTGGGCTACGACTTCCATCCGGGCTCGATTGCCGCTGCAACCGCGCACGCCCAGGCACACGGGTTGACGAACCTGCACTTCGAAGTCGGCAGGGCGCAGGATTTCGACGGGCGAGATTTCGATTTGATCACCTGCTTCGACTGCTTGCACGACATGGGCGACCCGAAAGCCGCTGCGGCTCATATCCGAAAGGCGTTAAAGGAGGGCGGTGCGTGGATGGTGGTCGAACCAATGGCCGGAGATACGCTGGAGGAGAATATCAATCCGGTTGGACGGCTCTATTACTCCGCCTCGACGATGATCTGCGTTCCGACCTCGCTTGCGCAGGAGACAGGGCTGGCACTCGGTGCGCAAGCGGGAGAGCGGCGATTGGCCGAGGTGATCCGCTCAGGCGGTTTCACTCATATCCGGCGTGCAGCCCAGACGCCCCTCAACATGATCCTCGAGGCCACCTGACAGGTCGCGCCTTCTATTGGAAATGTCGCGCCACATTCCAGGCCTCGTCAGGAAAGTCAACGAGTGAGGTGGCTGGCTTGCAGGAGCACGCCAGCCACCTCAACTTCAGCGACGGCGGTAAACCGTGCATCTGATTGCCGGTCTGTTCGAAGTATTCGCTGAGCCCGTTCGATGCCCTGAACGATGCCGACGCGACGGTCCTGCTCGAAAAACACTCGATCGCTCCGGATGAGACGTTCTGTCAATGCGCCCAGCCTCCTGAAACTGCGAGACGCCATTTTATCGGCCAAGGACGCACGACTTCGGGACGTCTTGCAGGAGATCATGGGCACACAAAACGCGTGAAGAGCGGATTCGAACCGCACTATAAGTTCGACCAGCGCTGTGGACTTGCCGTGCGTCATTCCATTGCCTTCAACCGAATTCCGGGACCACCGACCCCAGAGTAATCGCCATCGAGGAATATAACCCCTGCTTCTTCTAAAACTGTCCGAATGGCTGCGATTGTCCTCGGCTTCAGATCCTCGCCGCGCTCAAATCTCACGATCGTATTTGTTGAGACAGCGGCTGCATCGGCGAGTTGTTTCACGCCCATCTCCAGCGCGGTTCGCGCCATCTTACACTGAATAGGCAACAAAATCGCTTCCCCATATCGAATTCGCCTTGACATGGCGATTTTTGCGTCGTATGCACACTTTGCGGGGGCTACCTCCCGCGCGAGCTGATTCTATCAACGGCGACTATAGCCTAGCTCAGTGCTGAAGCGCGAGGGCGGCGTGAGACGTCGTCGGGACAGGGCATTCATGGAACTACGCCAGCTCTCCTACTTCGTCGCGGTGGCCGAGGAACTGCACTTCGGCCGGGCGGCCGCCAAGGTGCGCATCGCCCAGCCGGCGCTCTCCAACCATGTGCAGGCGCTTGAACGGGAGCTCGGCTGCGCGCTGTTCATCCGCTCGACCAGACGGGTGGAACTGACGCGGGCAGGGGAGATCTTCCACGAGCGCTGCGTCGGGATCCTCAGCGAGGTCGATCTGTCCGCCGAGATCACCAGGGCGGTGGCCGGCAAGACGATAAGGCAGATCAGGATCGGCACCGTCTATCCGGCGACCACCGGCGTGCTGCCGGCGTTCCTTGGAAAGATCGCCCGCAAGTACCCGGATATCCGCATTCATATATCAAGCGGCAATACCGGCGACATCATCCGCGGCCTGGAAAACGGCCAGATCAATCTCGGCTTCATCCGGCCGGTGGAAAACATCGGCTCCTTGCGCTTCTCCTCGATCGCCCATGAGCGTTATCTGCTGGCGGTGGCGAGGAGCAACCCACTGGCGGAGCAGGCAGAGATTTCCATCGAGGATCTGCGCGGGGAGAAGATCATCGCCTTCAATCGCAAGAACCTCTCCTACACAGAGCGGTACTTCAATGAGAAATTCGAGGAATACGATCTGACCCGCAACATCGCTTATAGCTGCGACGACACCTATTCGCTGGTGTCGCTGGTTTCTGCCGGCCTTGGCATCGGCTTTGCGCCGGAATGGACCGAGGGCCTGCCGAACCGGGACTTCGAACTGAAGGCTGTCAGAGGCATCGACTTCAGGATCGGGCTCGGTGTTGCGTGGAGCAAGGACGACCCAACCGCCTCGCGCGATGACATCGTCGATATCGCGAGGTCACTGGCTCGGCCGGCCAGGTGAGGCGAGGGAGCCCACGGGTCCGCCCAAAGCGGAACGGCTTGCCGGGGGCAGTCGGTCCCGGGTTCCGCTCGTTCCCGAGCGGCGCTCCGCTAACCCTCCTGCGGCTGCCCTTTTAACCGGTCAAGCCGTGCGCGAACTGGCGCCGGCGCGGACGCGCCTTCGCCTGGTATGCTCATTGTTTGGAGGAGCGTCCTTGCCGAGGCAGGCACGATCTCAAGAACAAGAAGTGCTGACAGTCGCAAGTTCGGCATTTGATTCACGACGTACACGCGATAGCACATCGAGCGGTCCGTCTTCTGCTCCCACATTGTTCTCGCCGCCCTGATCTGTGATCGCCTTTCCATGGACAAGCGAAGGGATCTCGCGGTGGAAGACCTTGAGACAGCTATCGCGACCGTTCATGCAGAGCCGAGGCCGATAGCCCTTCAGGCAAGCAGCACCCCAAAACACGCGCCGCCAATTGCGGCCCGTCCATCTTCCTCGTATCGAGGAGATCATCGAGCCGGAAAGCCCCCATCTGCTCTGCGGCGGAGGCTTGCATGGCTTGGCGAGGACGTGTCCGAACGGTTGGGCGTCGTTCCAGCGCAGTGCACGCGTCCTCGTCACCGCCGTCCCAAATACGCCTGCCGGGCCTGTACCGACAGCGTTGTTCAGGCTCCAACGCCTGACTATTGCGAGGTTTCCAGATGGCGATCGCCGCGCAGAAGATTCAGCCAGGCCCGGGCCGCTTTCTCCCCGCCTGTGCCCCCGAAATGGCAATCGTCGTAGCGGTCGTCTCCATCGAGTAACGCATCAGAATTTACCCCCTCTCGGATACCATGGCTGCTTTTTGACAGGGCCAGTTGCGCCCGTACGATCGCATTGTCTGGAATATGCTCCTTGAAGCCGCCGTTGCTCGGTTCGAGGCATTTCGATGCAATCGAAATGTAAACGGGTGCTTCGACGCCGTGCTGACGCAACGTGTCAACCATCGACATGAAACGTTCCTGGTAGGCCTTCGCAGTGGTGCCCATAACGAGGTCCGCCTCTCCTTGCACCCAGAGGACGTTCGTTATCCGGTAACCGGAACCCTGAAGCTGTTTCACTGTATCGACTAGCACGGGATTGAAGTCACCACCTGCCGCCCATCGTGCGACCTCAGATCCGGAATATGCGAGAGGTGCGAGGATGACGTTGTCATTTTGACCCGATGCTATCAAATTGTTCCCAAGAAGCGTCCAATACTCTCCCCTCGTATTGGTCGATCCAAGAAGTGGCGACGCCGCGATGAAGCAGCGTTTGTCAAAGGCGTTTACAACGCGAGCGCCATAATTCGAGCGGTGCCGTTGTCCACCGTAGTTGGCCGCGTTCGATTGGCCAAGAATGAGTAAGACAGCAGTTCGGTCAGTCTGAGGCGGGCAGGCCACAAGCGTTTTTGATTCATCCCCGATCAGTCGTTCGTTGTCGTCGAACGTATAACGGCTTGGAGCCGCCGCCTTCTCTCCGCCAACCATTTTCTTCAGCGCGGAAAGTTGTGGCCAAGGAAAGATCTCATGTCTCGCGCTCATGCCGCCCAGAACATACATGGCGATCAAGGCGGCCAAGCCGACTGCCATTGTTTTGAGCATGTCGTTGCCTTTTGAATGTCAACCGATGATTTGGAGCCTCCGGCGGGCCGAGCTATCCTAGCGTGGACATTGGCCCGAATGAAGGCATGTCTGTATCCCCGCAATATGTTCCTCGCAATCACTACCGGCCACCTGATAATCGGGGCATCGACATCGTCGCCGAGTGATCGAGCCAGCCTGTGCTTTTCCTGACCGCTCACCACAAGCATCAGCGGAGGGAAGTCTTCGCTTTATCCCGACTCTTTGCATTGTTCGTTTCCAACACGGTTCGGCGACTTGGCAATTCATCAGGGAGGTTCTGACTGGAGTCGGCAACATTGCTAGAACCTCCCTGACGTCCTTTCAACAAGCATCAGGACAATCTAGGCCCGATTGTGCCGAGGGAAAGCCGGACCTAAGTCGGACTAGCGACCCTAGGTCTCACTGTTCATCTCGTTGGCATGGATCATGATGTTGCACTCCCGTTGCCGATATCGCCGATAGTCGGCTCATTTGCCTGCGGCTTCAGCAGATCGTCGAACAGATCCCGGTCGCCATCGCGGGTGAGGAACTTTGGCAGTTCGGATCTGAGCCAGGCTGCCAGTCCTCCGCCGATCTGCACATCGCGGTCATTCTCCAGCCGATGCAGCACCAGTGCGCCGATCAACACCTTGCGGCGCGTGTCGATGGCGCGCTCCTGCTTGCCGAGACGGATCTGCAATGTCTTTCGCTGGGCCTCCAGCTGGGCGAGCCGCTCGCCGATGGTTTTGCGCGCCATGATGATTTCTCCCTTGGTCCCATTGAGCCATTGGCCGCGGCAATGAATGGATGATCAGAGCCGCCGGCGTGCCTGGATCGAAGTTGTCTCGAAGAGCAGCACTTCGAAACCCGCAAATCTGCGCGTGGAAGCGACCGGCTGAACGGCTTACGAGGTCATCGGGAGATTGCCGCGTGCTCCCACCAGTGCCCGAAGGCGCGAAGCGACGAAGGCACAAGGGCGCACTTACGAGTTGCCGGGCAACTCAAAGCGCGGGCCGGCAGCCCGCTAACAAAGGGGACAAGCGATGGCGATCTATCATCTCAGCATGAAGCCGATCGCCCGCAGCGCTGGCCGCAGCGCTGTCGCGTCCGCCGCCTATCGTGCGGCCGAGCGGCTGACGAACGAGCGTGATGGGCTGACCCATGATTTTAGCAACAGGAAAGGTGTCGAGCATGCCGAGATCGTCTTGCCGACTGGGTCTTCCTCCTATTGGGCGATGAAGCGATCGGCCTTGTGGAATGCCGCCGAGCGTGCCGAGAAACGCAGCGACGCCCGTATTGCACGGGAATTCGAAATCGCGCTCCCACACGAATTGACGCCGGATCAACGCCTGGCGCTGACGCGGGCCTTTGCGCTGCATCTGGCCAATCGTTATGGCGCCGCCGTCGACTTCGCGATCCATCGGCCGGGCGAGGGAAGCGACATCAGAAACAGCCACGCGCATCTGATGATGACGACGCGCCAGGTGAGGGAAACCGGTCTTGGCGACAAGACGCTGCTCGAGCGGGAAAACAGATGGCTTCTCGCCAATCACCTGCCGCCATCGCAGCTGCAGCTGAAGGATATCAGACAGGCCTGGGAGCATCTTGCCAACACGCACCTTGAGAGGGCCGGGCTCGATATCCGCATCGATCATCGTTCGCATCTGGAAGCCGGGATCACGATCGAGCCGAGCGAACATGTCGGTGTGCATGCGACTGAGATCAATCGGCAGGGTGGGGCAGTCTCGCGCGTCCGCATCTCACCGCAATCGGCCGAGCGAAATGCCGAGACCATCCGGAGGCGCCCGGATGAGATCCTGAAGCTGATCACCAACGAGAAGAGCGTCTTCAACCGCTATGACATTGCCAGGGCCTTGCATCGATACATCAATGACGATCCGCAGACATTCCAGAATGCTTTTGCCGCGGTCATGGCGTCGAAGGCACTGGTCGAGCTCAGACCCGACAGTTCAAGCCTTCGCGGCCGTGACGGAGAGGCACGTTATTCGACGGTCGAGATGGTGACGATTGAGGGCGCGATGGCAACATCCACTGTTGCGATGAAGACGCGCCAAAACCACGGTGTGGCGAAGCGCAATGTCGATGCTGCGATCGCCGAACAGGACAGATCGATCCAGGCGGGAAATCCTTCACCGGGGCAGGGGCTGTCGGCGGAACAGCGCCAGGCGATCGAGCATGTCACCGGCGCCTCTCAGATCGCCGTGGTGATCGGCTTTGCCGGTGCCGGCAAGAGCACGATGCTGGCAGCTGCCCGCCAGGCCTGGGAAGCGCAGGGCTATCGCGTTCATGGCGCGGCATTGGCCGGCAAGGCCGCGGAAGGCCTGGAGCAATCGTCCGGCATATCGAGCCGCACCTTGGCGTCCTGGGAATATTCCTGGCAGGCCGATCGCGGTCGGCTGAATGCTCGTGACGTCTTCGTTATCGACGAGGGCGGCATGGTCGGAAGCCGTCAGCTCGCCCGCTTTGTCGACGAGGTCAAACGGGCCGGCGCCAAGCTGGTCCTGGTCGGCGATCATGAACAGCTTCAGGCGATCGGAGCGGGCGCGCCGTTCCGGGCGATTGCCGAAGCCGTCGGTCACGCGCAACTGTCGGAAGTGCGCCGGCAAAAAGCCGATTGGCAAAAGCAGGCCTCGATCGACTTTGCCTCGCATCGGACTGCGGACGGGCTTGCTGCCTACCAAGCACATGGCAACATCCAGCTGAAAGCAAACCGCGACGACGTGCTGAAGGCGATCATTGCCGATTACGTCGCTGACCGATCGGCCAATCCCAACGACACGCGCATTGCCATGGCCCATCGGCGGATAGATGTGGCTGCCATCAATGCCGGCATTCGCGCTCGGTTGCAGGAGCGCGGTGAGCTCTCAAGAAGCACCGGCACCTCGGATGATCGTGGTGAGGAACTCACCTACCAGACCAGCAATGGGAAGCGATCTTTTGCGCGCGGCGACCGCATCGTCTTCCTGGAGAACGATCGTGATCTCGGCGTCAAGAATGGCATGCTGGGCGAGGTGATCGCCGTCCAACCGGACGCAATACAGGTTCGGCTTGACGGCAAGGCGCAGACGCAAGATGGGCAACGCCAGGTGACCGTACCGGTCAATCGTTACCAAGCCTTTGATCACGGCTACGCCACGACGATCCACAAGACGCAAGGGGCTACCGTCGACCGGAGTTTTGTTCTGGCGTCGACGACGATGGACCGGCATCTGACCTACGTGGCGATGACCCGTCATCGCGAGGCGGTACAGCTCTATGCAGGGATCGATGCGTTCAAGACGGAGCGATCCCTGACAGAGACACTGAGCCGCTCAGGCGTGAAGGAGACGACGCTCGACTACACGCATGACTTTGCCAATCGGCGCGGCATGGAGGATCGCCAGGGGCAGGGCGAGAGTGAGGTCGCATCTCACGAAATCAGCAAAGGGATACAGCCCATCCTGGACACGGCGGTTCCCAAGCCAATGCAAGAACCACGGCCGCACGCAGCCCGCAGCATCGCCGATGGCGGCTCTTCGCACCAGGACCCCAATGTCGATGGACGTCGCGATGAACGCCGCGTGCTCGTTGCGGCGGTTAAGACCTATGCGATGAGCGTCGAAGAGGTCGGACGGTCAAAGGCAATGCTGGCATTCGACCGAGATTGGGAGGCGGCAAAGCAGCTCGCGCCGCAGGTGTTCAAGGACGCGCCAGCGGCCATGGACGTGTTGCGCGGCCGCATCCTGAACGAGAATGCAGATCCGGTCGCGCTTGCCAGTCAACTCAGCACTTTGCCCGAGACGATCGGTGCGCTCGCCGGCAAGACCGGCCTGTTCGGAGACAACGCCGAACGCAAGCACGCGCTTTCGCGGATCGATGCGCTGGCTTCACATGTTCGCCAATCCGCCAACACCTGGCAGCGTCGCCTTGCGGCTGAATGCGGCTCGGAGCGCTGGAAGCGGGAAAAGCAGGACGGGGTCGAGGTTCTGGGGCCGAGCCGCCGGAGCGAAGCGCTGCTGCGCCAGCTCGACGATCTGCCTTATACGGACAAGGCAAAGTTCGTCGAGCAGCTGGCGGCGACACCGGAGGGCCGTCAGGCGCTTGCCGAGGCAAAGGACATCGTGACTGCGATCGAAACGCGCTTCGGTCGCGCCGATCCCTCAGATCTCGCGGAGCAGCTGAAGCGAGTGGGGCCCGATCAGGTTGAGGACGTCGAGCGGATCCGCCAGGTTGCTCGCCTTGCCGACCGCGGTCATCGTGCGGAGCTCACCCAGCAGATGGAGTTGAAGCGGTCGCTTTCGCGGGGCAAGAGCTTGGGGCTTGGGATGTAGATGTTTGGGTCGGACCAGGGATTTCGAGGAGGCTCAGGCTGGCGATAGACCGCTTCCGGTGTCTCGGAAAAGTCGCGCCAGACCTTGTCGCGGCGGCGAGCTCCTTGAGGCCTCGACCAAAGGCCTCGATTGTCAGCCACCCGTCGCAGCCGCTCGCGCGTCGCGCCTTGAACCTCTCTGCCCAGGGAATGTTGCCGCCGGGTAAGCGGCGGTCGTTCTCCAAAATGTAGACATGCACGATGCGGTCACTGTTTCGCGTGAACGCGCCGATTGGATCTGTCTCTTCGATTTTGCTGTGGAACGTGTCGTACATGGCGCAGATATGCGGATGTCCGACCGCATCGATATGGGCCGCAAGATCGTCCATCGTGTTGAACAGAGCATTCGAGGCGATTCAGCGCCTCAAGCCCGATCATTACGCTGTGCTTTGCTGCATGATCGCCGATCGCGTGTTGTGAGGAAACCGAGCGCTTGAGTTCCGCCGCGCTCGGCCGGCTTCCCGAATTTTGCCGAGCGTCGAATGCCGCGGGCCGCTCAGCATCGTCGTGCCGAGCGCGTCGCTGCAGTCGATGGCCCATTTCACGTAGTCGATGCCGCGTCTGCGGTGCGCTCGCTCAGCGCATAGCCGAAGGCTTTGCTCTTGGCGGCCTATGTGGTAGGAGCGGGCCATGACATCATTGATCGATTTCAATTGCCAAGGCTGCGGAGCCTGCTGCTCCTATTCGCCGACCTGGCCCAGATTTTCCACGGAAACCGACGCTGCTCTCGATTTGCTGCCAGCGCATTTCGTAGCTGCGAACCAGCAAGGAATGCGTTGCGACGGTGCGCGCTGCTCCGCATTGGTCGGTCGCGTCGGTTCAGAGACATCCTGTCAAGTGTACGATCTTCGGCCTGATGTCTGCCGCGCCTGCGTCCCAGGGGATGACGCTTGCTTGACCGCGCGCGCGTTCTTCGGGCTCGGTAAGCCAGGTTTGCCGCCCAGTGACATCGATGCGGAACCGCCAATCAACTGAGGCGGGGTTCCGTCCGGCTCCTCTTCGCCTGTCGACTTTACTCCAGCGATTGTCGTCCGAAAGGTCAGCCGAAGGTAAGGCCCGGTGGAGTCATCCGATGTGGACTATCTGCCTAGTAGCGCGACAAGCGATATCGGCATTTCGACCGCGAAAAAATCCAACGCCGCACCGATAATCATCAACCACACGACCATCAAGAAAATGAGCGCTGCAATCCTGATTTCTACAGGCTGCATTATTTGCGCCGTCCCAGCATATACGTCCCCCCGAGACAAAACCCCTGTTATCCCTCGTGCAAATTCCCTATGGCGAGGGATGATGCGCAACGGTCGAGAGCGTGGGCGCGTGCGGCGCCGAACTCTTCGCTTTCTCGAAACTGATGTCGCTTTGACCGATCAAGTCGCTGGACACAGCTCTGTCGCTGCGTTCGAGATGATGGCCATCAAGGAAGGAGCGGTAGGCATCTGCGATGCCCTCTTTCAGACCTATCTTAGGAGACCAGCCGAGACTGCGGAGCTTGTCGACGCTCAGGAGTTTACGTGGCGTGCCATCTGGCTTGGTGAGGTCGCGGGTGATCTTGCCTTCGAAACCAACGATCTTGGAGACGAGGTATGCCAATTCGAGAATGGTAATGTCTTCGCCACAACCTACGTTCACATGACTTTCGGCGGAATAGGTTTTCATGAGATGGAGGCAGGCGTCGGCGCAATCGTCAACATGCAGGAATTCGCGCCGCGGCGTGCCCGTACCCCAGACGCATATCTCTTGCTGCTCGCTGACCTTGGCCTCATGTGTCTTGCGTATGAGCGCCGGCATGACATGGCTTGACCCGAGGTCAAAATTGTCGCCTGGACCGTAAAGATTGGTCGGCATGGCCGAGATGAAATCTCTACCGTGCTGTTTGCGATAGGCTTGGCAGAGCTTTAATCCGGCAATTTTGGCGATCGCATACCATTCATTGGTGGGTTCAAGCGATCCGGTCAGAAGTGAGTCCTCAACGATCGGCTGGTCGGCGAATTTCGGATAGATGCAGGACGAGCCCAGAAACATCAGTTTTTCGACGTGAGTTCTATGGGCTGCGTGGATGACATTCGCTTGGAGAATCAAGTTGTCGTAAAGGAAGTCGGCCGGATAGGTAGCGTTCGCGAGAATACCGCCGACCCTCGCAGCAGCTAGGAAGACAGCATCGGGACGATGCTTACTCATCCAGGCCTCCACCTGGTCCTGCCGTCTGAGGTCGACCTCGGCGCGGGTGGACGTCAAAATTTCGCAGCCCTCGGAAGCGAGACGCCGCACGATCGCAGAGCCCACCATGCCGCGGTGGCCCGCGACATAGACCCTCTTTCTGGTAAGGCTGTAGATCACCTCAGGCATGGGCAAAACCCTTGGTTACACCGACCGACGGAACATTTCGTGCCATGACTTTCAGATCCGCGCGAACCATCTCCGCAATCAGTTGATCAAGACTGGTCTCATGTTTCCAACCAAGCTTCGTGTGCGCTTTCGTCGGATCGCCGATCAGAAGATCAACTTCAGTCGGGCGGAAATAAGCGGGATCGATCTCCACCACACACTGACCGGATGTCTTGTCGTATCCCTTTTCCTCAACTCCGTTCCCACGCCAATCAATCGGCATGCCCACCTGGGCAAAGGCCTTGTCAACGAAGGAACGAACCGAGTGCGTTTCGCCGGTCGCAAGGACATAGTCCTCCGGTTCATCCTGTTGCAGCATCAGCCACATGCCACGGACATATTCTCGTGCATGTCCCCAGTCGCGCTTGGCGTCCAAGTTGCCGAGATAAAGCCTTTCCTGCAGTCCAAGATGGATCGCCGCAGCCGCCCGGGTGATTTTGCGCGTCACGAATGTTTCGCCGCGGATCGGGCTTTCATGATTGAACAAAATGCCGTTCGAGGCGTGCATGCCATATGCCTCGCGATAATTGACCACAATCCAATAGGCGTAGAGCTTGGCCGCAGCGTAGGGTGATCGAGGGTAGAAAGGTGTCGTTTCGCTCTGCGGGACTTCCTGGACTTTGCCGTAGAGCTCTGAGGTCGATGCTTGATAGAAGCGGGTCTTCTTTGTCAGCCCCAGGAGGCGAATGGCTTCAAGTAGCCGAAGGGTGCCGGTTCCATCGGCGTTAGCCGTATATTCCGGGGTCTCGAAAGAGACTTGAACGTGGCTCTGTGCGGCGAGATTATAGATCTCGTCCGGCTGCGTTTCCTGAACCACGCGGATGAGGTTCGTTGAATCGGTCATGTCCCCGTAATGCAGAATAAAGCGAGGATTTTCGACATGGGGATCCTCGTATAGATGCTCGATGCGACTGGTGTTGAAGGACGATGAGCGTCGCTTGAGGCCGTGAACAATATAGCCCTTCTCCAGGAGCAGTTCGGCCAAATACGCACCGTCCTGACCTGTTATGCCTGTAACCAGTGCAACCTTATTTTCGTTTTTCATGCGGTCTCCGTAATTTATTTCGGCGGAATCAGGCGGACACGCGCTGTTCGAACTCACGTGAACTCGTGGTACTTCCGCAGTGAGCTCGCAAACAGTTCTGAATCGCGGAAGTTGTACATGGCGTGTTTGTTCGTATTGACGTTATTTATGGCAACGGCAATCTCTGCGTTGCGCGCGGTCTTCAGCTGATGTAGGCAAAACTCTACCGCCCGACGGCTCGTCTTTCCCCATTTTACGACCACCAGCGTTCTTTCTGCTAACGCTGTCAGATGCATCGTATCAGCCGAGGCGAGCACAGGCGCGCTGTCGAAGATGACGATTTGGCCCAGTGAGGCGGCCATCGCCACGATGTCAGCTGCATCAGTCAAGCGGACGCGCCGATGGAGACTGGCATTGCCAGCCGGGATGAAGTCGATGCCGCTTGGATGGTGATGGATGATGTCACGCAATCCCGCCTGCCCACACAGGAATTCGTTCAACCCCTGCTTTAGCTCTGATTTGAAAAACGAGTCGAGATTTCCGAGTCTGAGGTCGCCATCGACAAGCAGCACCGGAATTCCGTTGGCGGCGAGATCGATTGCCAGGGATCTGGCGACAAGCGACTTGCCCTCTCCGCTGTGAGCCGACGTCACGACAATCGTGTTTGGCAGTTTCCCGCCGTTAGATTGTTTGAGCGAAGTCATCACGGAGCGAATTGCTTCGTCAAACATCCCGTCTTGGATGCTCCCGAAGAGCATCGACGGATCTCTCCGGTCTTTCCGTTTGAGGTGCGGGATGAATCCGGCGGGTACGATGCGCGACATTCCGGCCATCTGGTCGAAACTGCGGACTGAGTTGTCCAGCATCTCGACCACGAAAGCGGCCGTCACCGCGATCGATACCGAAGCCAAAAGGGCGCCGATCAAATAGAAAAGCCGCCCGCGTCCCGTTGGCGCCAGCGGCACCGCGGCCGGTGACAAGACTTCCAGTTCCGCGCCTGGCAACATGGCTTGCGCAGCCAGGCCACGGCGCTGCTCGTCGAGCTTGTCCAGTGCCGTCTGCTCTTTGTCAGCCATGCGCTCGAGTCGGGCCAACTCGGTTTGCGCCAGTGTGGAGCGAGCGCGTTTCTCATGAGCGGCCGCCAATGCCGACCGGACTGCGTCGTCCTCATGATCGAGCGCCGCAAGCTTGGCGCGTATCGATTGGAGATATCGATCGGTCGCAAGGCTGAGATCGGTGCGGGATTTAAGGATCTTGGCCCGCGTGTCGAGCACGGATTCTGCCGTGTTGCCATATGTCTCGAGAAGGCGCTCGAGATCTTGCTCCTGCGCACGAAGCTCGCGTTGCATTGCGCCAATGCTGTCGGGAATGACCATATTCTGCAGGGCGAGCGAGGGGTCGTCGGCCGCTTCGAGTGCAGATATCGTTGCTCTCGCTTCAACGCGGCTTTGTTCGATTTTTGTCCGCCGCTCGCCCAACTCCATGATCGACTTGATCTGTTCAACCTGATCGTCATCACTTGAGGCGACGTCCATAATTTTCTGGTACCCGTCGGCGGCATCGCGTGCTGCCTTGGCGCGCCCCATCTGTTCGTCGATGCGCAGCAGAATCCATTCTTCTGCTGCGTCCACTCGACCACGCAGACTGTCCTTGCGTTCTTCGAGGTAGATGCTGATGAGCCGGTTCGGGACCGAGGCGGCCAGTTCGGGGTCGCTCGCATCGAAGCCGATCTGAATGACGTCACCCTGGCCATCGCGCCAAACGCGGAGGGCCTTGTAGTACTTCGGGATTATGGGCTCGATGCTGTCCCGTACCGGCAGGGACGGTTTTTCACTGTCGACCCAACCGCGAAGCATTGATCGGATCTTGTCGATAGGCGAGATTTCTTGCAGCGCCGGATTGAATTCCGGCCATTCATTGAGGCGCAGGTCGCGGATTACCCGCTCTGCGATGCTTCTGGAAAGAAGCCGTTCGGTCTCAGATGTGGCGTCCAGCGGATCGTTGCGGCCGGACTCGTCGGTGCCGAGCTTCGTCGCCAGAGGCGTGTGGATGATCAGCCGGGACTCGGCATGATAAGTCGGCTTCAATCCCGAAATCACGGTTGCGGCAACCGCCATAAGTACCGTGATGATGGCCATTATCATGACCATCCGTCGCCGAATAAGGCGCAGGCCTGACGTCAGATCAATTTCGTCCGAACGGGTCTCTACCTGAAGCCGGGGATCGTAGCGCATCGATGAGAGCGAGGTGTTGCGGTCTGGCGGCACAGTCGAAATAGTCATCGTTCACCCGCCGTTGTTTGAGGTTGCGCGGAGATAGCGTCGTAGAGTTTGTCCAGCGATCGCATATAAGCCTTCATACTGAAATTATTGAGATAATGAGCGCGGGCCTTGGCCGACAGATAGTTGCGGACTTCCGGGTCGGTGACGAGCTTAGCCAGCGCCGCAGCCAGGGCATCCTTGTCTCCGACAGGTACGAAGACGCCAGTTTCACCGTCGGAGATGACTTCGCCATGCGCGCCGACGCGCGTGGTGACGACGGCGAGCCCATGGGCAAGCCCTTCGACCACAGCCATTGCCAAGCCCTCGGCATGCGAAGGTAAGACCAGGATATCTGCCCGTGTACACAACGCCCGCGCCTCGTCGGCGCCAAGCCAGCCCGGCATTTTCACCAGATCTGAAAGTCCCATGGCGGCAGCCTGACGCCGGTAGTCTTCCACAGGTCCGTCGCCTGCCAGCACGGCTCGCCACTGGAGCTCTTTCATGATCGGATGACTTAAGGCAAGCAGAAGCTCCTGAACGCCTTTGCGTTCGCTCAGCCGGCCGAGAAATATGATCAACGGCATCTCGCCGACATGAACATTGCGCGGTCCGGGGTCGGGCACACAATTGCCAATGACGACTACGCGGCGCTCATCCACGCCGAGAAGCGTCGTAAGCGTCATGCGGTCGCGCTGGCCCAGTGCCACGACCTGGTCAGCATGTTGGAACATCCGGCGTACAAGCATTTGTTGACGTGGCGAGCGTGCGGCAAAATCGCGCGCGTAGTCGTAGTCGTGCAGGTGCAATATGTGAGAGCATCCGAGGAGACGGGCAGCCTCGGTCAGGATCAGTTTTCTTGCGGTGCTGCCGCGACCCGCGACATGAATATGGTGAATGCGTGCCGGAGCAATTATCCGGTCCTTCGCCATCATCAAGACGGCGCCGAGCACGCGCAAAGGCGACGCAACGGAGGACCACCGAGACCCTCTAGTGTCGGTGACGAGGTGTGTTTCGCCGGCCTCCTTTGCCGTGTTCGATATATAGCCGACGAGCCTGCCAATTCCGCCACCGTTTTCGCAACCACCCGGGACGTAGTGGCGGACGGTTGCTGCTGCGTTCCGCGTCGCTACCCGATTTCCATCCGTGAGCGTGTTCATCAGCATGCCCCGACCACCTTACGATAAACGGCCGCAGCCTGTGCTCCGACCTGTTGCGGCGAATTCGGACCTGTAGCCCAAGCGAGTGCGTTGATCCCGAAGCTGCTTCTGAGCTCGCTGTTTTCCGCCAGTGTCCGTATGGCTGTCGCGAGCTGTTCCGCATCCCCGGGTGGAACCACCATTCCCAGTCCGTTTGGCAGAACGGTGGCTCGCAATTCGCCGACATCCGTCACGATAACCGGTTTGCCAAATGCGGCGGCAAGATTGAGGACGCCGCTTTGAGAGGCTTCCGTGTAGGGAAGGACAACGATGTCCGCATTCAGAAAGAGCTGGGCGACCTCCATATCCTCGATAAAGCGATTGCGAATATCATAGCGACTAGCGTCCCCCATAAGGGGCTGGAAGATCCGCGGATCGTCGCCGCGGCCTGCCACCGTGATGCGTAGATTGGGGAGCAGGTCCTTGAGCATTGCCTCGGCACGGATCAGATGCTCCAATCCCTTGTAAGCAAAAATCCGTCCGAAAAGCAGAACGCGCAAAGTTCCATCTGCGCCGCGCCGCGCCATCTTGTGCCGCCGGGCGAGTTCCGCGTAGCGATGAATGGCGGGATGCGACAAGACATGGACACAATCAGGCGACTTTGAATATCGCTCGAGGACCATCTGTTTCAGCCCTTCGCCATGGACGACGACATGGCCCGATTGCCGCACCATCAATTGGGGAGCCCAGGCGGGCAGCGTGCGGGTGTCGGAATCGCCGGGATGCACTTCCACGTCATGGACGGTGGTCACGATCGGGATCGGTCGCCAGAACGGCGCGGCAAAATTCAACCAGAGCGTCGAGTTGCTCAGCAGGTGAATGACGTTCGGCCGCTCCTGCCGGATAAGACGTGTGAGTTGGTGCAGGAACCAGGGATTGGAGAGCGAGCGGTGCCTTGGCCAGTCCATGAGGTGCAGATCGACAGCCGGATCGATCCATGAAGCAAGGTGTGCGTAGCGCCGGCGCGGAACCGCGAGGACGACATGCGCATGTCGCGCAACGCCGCTAGCGAAGGAGATGGTGTAGTCTTCCAGTTCGGAAACCAGCAGCAGCGCCTTCATCCCGCAGACTCCGACACGCCGACATCCTGACCAAGTCGAGGCAAGTCGTAGGCTGTGCGCAATGCATCACGCGTCCGCCTCAGCAAGTTTGGTTCTCCGGCGAAAAAGAGCCCTTCCACCGCGAGGCTGAACCGGGTGCGTGTATCGGCGCCCTGCAGCCTGGCTGAGGCTACCCGGTACGGATAGTGATCAGTCAGACGCAGCCTTCCCGCCAGATCATGCGCGGAAAGAAACCGGTTCGTCGCTTCAACCGTCGCCTGCCAATGGGCCATCCGCTTCCGCAGCATGGCGGCGTCATCGACTGGCCGATACCAATTATTGTTGTGAATCCGATAGAACCCGAGTGGATCCGACAAGGCGACAACGCCCCCGAGAAATGGATAGATGCCTGTGAGCCAGGCATCGGCAGACATACGGAACTGCTCGGGAATATCCCCTGCAGCATCCCACGCGCTGCGTCTTACAGCGATGGCTGATGTCATCGGGAAGGGCCACCAACCAGCCGATTTGGCGAGCAGTGGCGACAAATTTCCTGAACACAGGGTCCGAGGTATTGGCTTGAAGGCTGGTGAGCCATCGGTCTGCGTTGGCTGAAGCCGGTGATAAACAAGAGATGCCTGAGGATTGGAGTGGAAAGCAACGGCGGTTGCCGACAGCTTGCCTGGCGCCCACCAGTCATCGGCATCGAGAAAACAGAGGATGTCGCCACTGCTCAACTTCACAGCAGCATTTATGGCTGCGGCCTGTCCCTGGTTCTCCTGGAAAAGCACCGCCACCCGCTTGTCATAGCCGTCGAGAACAGAGCGCGACTGGTCGCTCGAGCCGTCGTCGACGACGATTATCTCGACATTGGACGCCTCTTGTCCCAAGGCGCTGTCAATCGCCCGTTCGACGAAGCGACCGTAGTTGTAGTTGTTGATAAGGACGCTGAATGTCGGTCTCTCCATGACGCCTCCTCAAGCTCGTCGCTGCGCGACGCTTCGGTGCACCAGAGTTGCCAACGCTCGCGCGTCTGGTAGCGCGAATTGGCGGAAAGAGATGAGATGCAGACAGGTATTGTTCTGCTCGGTGAGGATTTCGCCTCGAGCTAGATTTACCGCCGACAACGCCTTGACGCGTGGCACTCCCGTTACAAAACCAGGATCATGACGCAGAACCATACCAATCCCAACCCTTCTAAGCGTCACCTGCCAATAGTCAGTTGCGCTAGAATTACTGTCTCACTTCACCGAAAACTGCGGCTCAGCGCGACGTGCTTTGCGGCATCTTTCATCGTGAAGCTACCGGTGATTGGTCACAGGTGACATCTGCTCTTATGGGCAATGTTGTACGTCCCGGCACCAACTTTTGGAGGAGGGGCAAACCGGGAGCTTAAACTAAACAACGCCCTTAGATGGTGGGTAAGCGCGTTAGGATTAGCTCCGCCTACGTTTGCGTTAGTTGACTGGGGAGGTGGCGGGATGTTCGCTGGTGGTGGCGCAGCTATGAAAGGGGTTTCATGTCTTTCCACATTGCCGCGATCAATACCCTCTCATCTGTCCAAGCAAGTCGGGACGGGTAATGAGAGCGTACACGCTTAGAATAGCGAATGGGCCGACTGTCAGTTGGCGAACAATAGAGTGCTGGGGCGCCGGCCTCTGCCTTTTTCTTCAGACAGGCGCGCTTTTCCCGCTAATGTTCGCGGATGCCGACGGAGGCCTTAGCGATCATGCCAGGTCGATATTGCGTCTGCTTTGTCTACCCGTATACGGGTTTACATTGCTGATGCTGGCACGAAATTTTCCGCACTTCATCACAGCGCTGAAGCGAAATTGGTTTGTCCCGCTGATGGTCGCTATGCCCTTCTTGTCCGTCTTCTGGTCGGTTGGCCCGTCGACGACTTTCAGGCGTGCCATCGGCCTGCTCTTCACGGTTCTTTTGGCTTATGTATTGGCAATACGCTTTACGCCGAGGCAGCTGCTTCTCATTGCATTTGCGACCTTCGGAACATGTATCGTCCTCAGCCTTTTGCTTCTTGTGGTGTCACCGGGGCTCGCTCGCATGCCCACGGACAGCGCGGTGCGCGGCATATTCATCCACAAGAACAGCCTTGGTTGGTACGCCGGTATGATGATACTGGTGTCGACCGCCGTCGTAATGGACGGCAACCGAGGCTTGCGGCGAACCGCTTTGATCTTGCTGATGGCGGGCGGGGCTTGTCTCTTCCTTTCCGGATCGATGACCGCGACAATTGCGACGGTATCGGCATATTGCCTGATCGGATTCTACTCCTTGTTGCAGCGAATCCGTGGCATCGGTCGGATCGTCTTCATCCTGTTTTTTGTTCAAATGTTCGTCGGGATCCTCCTTTTGCTTCATGAATTCCTGGTCCCTTTCCTTGAGGCGCTTGGCAAGGATGCCACGTTGACGGGCCGAGTGCCCTTGTGGGAACTTGTCGACGGTCAGATCGCCGATCATCTCCTGCTCGGCTTCGGCTACCAGGCGTTTTGGACAGAAGCGAATCCCGAAGCGTGGATTATCTGGTCAAAGATCCAATGGATGGCTCCCCACGCCCATAATGGATTCCGCGATACGCTGCTGAGCTTCGGAATAAGCGGAATGACTTTGTTCGCTCTGATGCTTTTGCAGGCACTCCGCCAAGGGGCGGCCCTACAATGCGGGGACCCGCGTTATGGCTGGCTCTGGCTGAACGTCTTCACGGTTGTGGTTTTGGTGATGAACCTGACCGAGACAATCTTCCTTATCCAGAATGACGCGATTTTCATTCTGTTCACAACAGCCATCATCATGTTCTCTCTATACAAGCCTGTTGTTGTTTCGACGGCTCCCGGCCGGCAACTGCGAGCATCGGCCCGCAGCCCAACGGCGGAGCTGCAAATCTCATGAGGCTGCGCTTCGCGCCGATCTTGAGCATTTTGCTTGCGATGCTCTTTCCGCAGCCGAGCAAGCTGGCCTCGGTGAGCCCGAACGCAGATGCGCCTGAGAGGCTGCAGACGACGGTCAGGGAGGCAACTTGCGCGGAAGCCTCGCCGGCGACTTTTTCAGACAAGCTGAAGGGGACTTCACTGAGCAGCATGGTGACCGGAGCACCCGCGGACCGGGCAGTATTCTATGTCTCTCCCGATGGCAAAGACACCTGGAGCGGGCACCTTCCTAAAGCAAATTCTCGGCGTACAGACGGTCCTTTTGCCAGTATTGAAAGAGCGCGGGATGCTGCGCGCCAGAAGGGCGGCCAGAATACGATCGCAATGGGCAATGGGGATTATTATCTCGCTGAACCGATAGTCTTCGATGCTCGCGATGCGGGCCTGATCATCGCGGCGAGATGCAACGAGGCGCCAGTCCTGCACGGCGGCCCGATTGTGCGCAATTGGACGGCGCAGGCCGATGGTCGCTGGAAGGCGTCACTGAAGCTGCCTGCGGGCCGGGATGTGGGCGATCTTTTCGTCAGCGGCGCGCGCCAGACGCGGGCTCGCTTTCCCAACGCTCCACTCGATGGAGACCCGCGCAAAGGGTGGCTTTTCGCGGCTAAGTGCACGCAGGACGACGATATATGGCATGGTAACACGCGCTTTTGCTTCCATGCCGGCGATCTTCCGATCTCAAAAAATGCGGCAGGGCTAGTCGCCCACATCGTAGGTGGTTTTCACCCCGGCAGCCAGTGGGGCAGTGACACCCTCCCAGTGGTTTCAATCGACACCGCGAACCGGGCGATAAATACCCAAGGCACCAGCTATTTCTTCACCGCAGAAGGCAGCCGCTATTTTCTGACCGGGGCGGCGGCGCTGCTCGATGCGCCCGGGGAGTGGTGGTATGACCGCGCCAAGAGTCAACTCGATTATTTCCCGACCGATCGGCTACCAACCGGTTCTACGGCTGTCGCCGGCATCCTGCCGACCTTCTTCAGGCTGGATGGAGCCGACGGGATGGTTATCTCGGGGCTCCAGTTTCGGGATGGGGATCCTCGGGGCAGCGGCAAGTTCGGTACCGACACCAGAAGCTTTGGGGCCATACGGCTCGATCACTCGGATGGCGTCCGGCTGCTCGGCAATTCCATCGACAATGTCGGCGTCGGCATCCATGTTTCCGAGAGCAAAGATGTCTTGATTGCCGGCAACGTGATTGGAGATGTGGCTGGCAATGGGATTTACGTTGGCACAACCTATGGCAGCTTCGGCAAATCCGACAGAGCCAGAATCCTGTCGAACCATATTCATGACATCGGAAGGGTCTACTTTGAAACCGCGGGGATATGGTTCCAGGCGGCCGACAGTATCAGGATCGCCCATAACCTGGTCGAAAATACTGCGCAGTTCGGTATCGCCGGCGGCTCACTGTGGGGAGCACAAGACGCAGTCCACGACGCAGTCATCGAGCATAACGTGATCCGCAATGCCAATCAGCAGACGGCAGATGGCGGTGCCATCAAGCTGATGGGCGAGCAGGCGGACCTCCTGAACAGCAGCATCCGCTACAACCTGGTTACCGGGACAGGTCAACTTATGAACAGGGCCGATGGGACGTTTTGGCCTCCCGGATATGAAAATATCAATGAATGGCCGACCCCTATCAGTTGGGCGATCTACACCGATGGCAAGGCCAGCGGTGTGCGCATCGAAGGAAATACGCTCTCGGACAATATATCGGCGATCGGCATCAACGGCGGCTGGAGCAACTTGGTGACGGGAAACGTCATCACGCACGGATCGGGCGCGGCTTTTCGCGTTGATGACGGTACCGGCAGGGAGTGGCATCCGCCATGGGCACGCCCCAACCGTATCGAGGGCAATATCGTGTCGATCGGCAGTAGTAGCGGGCTTGCAGCATACGTCTACGCTCCCGGCCACGGGCCTGGATACGTGCAGTTCGCTCGCAACCGCTACATCGGCAATTTGAACGACAAGAGCTTCCGAATACATCCGAGCATCATGCGTTCGGGAGAATTTGGCAATCTAAGGGATCTCCAGAAGGCTGGGGCGGACACCGCAAGCGTCGTCGCGCCGCCGGAGTAACAAAAGGCGCGGCGACGAGCGGTGTTCCTGCCCGCGATAGCGCCTTCGGCTATGGCGACTTGTAAACCCGCTCCGCCATTCGTGCACGCGTTGCTGGTGACTGCAGCAGTTAAGAACGATGAAGACATGCCCTTGGTGAGCCAATTCGAAAGCGAAATTGCAACCCTTGCCAGTTCGGATCCCGCGCCAGACGCGCGGGGATAGCCGACATAAGTATACTGCATCAAAATCAGGATCCGGAGATCTGGTAGGGTGAGGCAGGCTGAGGCGGGGCAATATTGTAGGCAGCGAGCTGGGTCAGCACCTTTGCACTGAGAGTTCCCCGAACTCCCGGATGACGATTGGAGCCTTCATCGGCATAAGAATGGGTCCATACATCAGACGGACCAATGGTCATGAAAACCGCAACGCGGTCAGGAGTCCCGGCCATCCGTCGAAGGGCTGATCGTGCCACGGTGAAAGCCCTTTGCGAGTCAATGCGAAGTCGCGGCCCGATCCGGTCGCAGAACTTGCGTAGATCGTGTCCCGGCACGTGGTGTAGGTGGCGGGAGGTAGCAAAGCCGAGCGCCCGCGCGCTTTTCATAGCGCTGTAGCGGGTGATTGGGTTTGCGGGCGGCCATCAGTGTTTTCCGCTAGGGTCGGGTTGTTGAAGACCAACCTGACGGAAAGACCACCGATGACCAATGACATGATGAACGTGCGTTCGCTTGTTGAGAAGAGCGCCGATGCAGATTTGTTGCGTGAGATGATCGGCTTTGCCGCCGAGCGGCTGATGGAGCTGGAGGTCGGATCAGCTGCGGTGCTGAGTTCGGCGAGAAGAACCCGATGCGCCTTGCTCAACGCAATGGCTACCGCGACCGCGATTGGGAGACGCGAGCCGGGACCGTTGAACTCCGCATTCCGAAGCTGCGCAAGGGCAGCTACTTTCCGAGCTTCCTTGAACCCCGTCGCATGGCGGAAAAGGCTCTGACGGCCGTCATCCAAGAAGCCTATATCCAGGGAATCTCGACCCGTTCTGTCGACGATCTGGTCAAAGCCATGGGCATGAGCGGTATTTCGAAGAGCCAGGTGTCCCGGCTCTGTGAAGAGATCGACGTCAAGGTGAAGGCTTTCCTCGACAGGCCGATTGAAGGCGAGTGGCCATACGTGTGGGTGGACGCGACCTACCTCAAAGTCCGGCGCGGCGGACGTGTCGTTTCCGTCGCCGTCATTATCGCTGTCGGCGTGAACAGCGATGGCCGGCGCGAGGTCCTAGGCATGGAGGTCGGGACGTCGGAGGCCGAACCGATCTGGACGGAATTCCTGCGTAGGCTGACACGCCGAGGATTGCGCGGCGTGAAGCTCGTCGTCTCGGATGCCCATGAAGGCCTCAAGGCTGCTGTCACGAAGGTTTTGAATGCCACCTGGCAAAGATGCCGGGTTCACTTCATGAGGAACGTGCTGGCGCACGCCGGAAAGAGCGGCAGGCGGGTCGTCTCCGCTTTCATCGCAACGGCCTTGGCCCAGGAGACGCCGGAGGCAGCAAGCGCTCAATGGCGCAGCGTCGCCGATCAGATCAGGCCGAAAGTGCCGAAGCTCGCCACCATCATGGACGATGCCGAAGAAGACGTGCTCGCCTACATGACTTTCCCGAAAGAGCACCGTGCAAAGCTGCACTCGACGAATCCAATCGAGCGTCTCAATGGCGAAATCAAGCGACGCACCGAGGTGGTCGGTATCTTTCCGAACGACGAGGCGATCGTCCGTCTCGTGGGCGCGCTGCTGCTCGAACAGAACGACGAGTGGGCCGTCCAACGCGCCAGGTATATGACCCTTGAGACCATGGCTCAAATGAGCGATGATCCCCAAATCAGCCTGCCCGCTGTGGCTCGCTGATATCCGCTCCGACCCATGTCGGAAAGCACGGCCATCAGCCGTCAGCTACACCACTCCCGTGGACACGATCCTTGCGTAGGCTTCTGTCAACGAGTGTCGGCATTTGCCCGGCATGTTCGATCCGCACATCGAAAATGATGGCATCGCCTGCCCCTTCTCCGGCATGCTCCTTACCAGGCCCCTGAGGTGAGATCTTGGTCGAACCTTCAATGTCGCTGGCGAGTTTTCGTCCCGATCCTGCAGGTAGAATGCGATCTTATACCCCTAAAAGACTCGTCCGCGAAGATAGTTCCGTCAATGCAGGCAAGGTGGTGGGGAACCTCATTATGCCACGACGATGTCGTGTTGATCATCATATCGCATTCGCCTGTGAGAACGACGTCAAGCGGTTGCGTGATTTCCTTGAGGTGATTGAGGATCACGTCGGATGTCAGAAATCTGGCGACTTCCTCTGCGACATACCTGGCCTGAAGCTGGAATTTGCCACCGTACTGATACCGGCCTTCCGATTTCAGGTACTGTGTCACAATCAGTCGTAAGCATTCCACCTGATTGGCGGCTAGCAGTTCCCTGATGACGGTGTAGCTGTCGGAACTCAAATCTTTCTGCAGCGGATTCTGTCGTCCAGCTCTGACTGCTCGCCAGCCGAGGCCGTCATCTCGCCTGTCGGATCCCCACATCTCTCTCCCGGCTTGTGCGCTCACCCCCGGCCCTGTCTGCGCGACGGCGACTATCTTCTTCGATTTTGCGACGGCCAAACGCTCTTTCGCGACGGCACTCATCAAAAAGAGCACGTCGTAAACCATAGGGGTACATTGCCTTACTCCAAATATTGTAACTTATCCCCGCGTAAGGCGTAGAAATATGAAGTCTCATCTACGTCCAATAGTTGGAACGGCAAGTATGGAGGCAATCGCCCTTACAGCATATTCTGATGACAGTTTAGATCGCGAAAGCGCAGGTCATGAGAAAGCAACTAGCAGACAGCAGTCAAGATTCGGTTCTTAATCGACCGAGCTATTCGGAATCTATTAATGTCCTTGGTGTTCGCATTTCGGCAGTTAATCTCAAAAGTGCCACCGGATTTATTCAAACAGCGATCGAAGACGGCAGGAAGGAATATGTGTGCGTTCGCGACGCGCACGGTGTCGTCCGATGTCAAGATGATCCCGAACTCCGGTCGATACATAACCGTGCGTTCCTCGTGACACCCGACGGCATGCCGTTGGTATGGGCATTGAAACGTGCCGGTCATGCCGAAAGCGACAGGGTCTATGGACCGGATCTCATGTTATCCGTTTTCGATGCCGGCAGCTCCAAGGGCTTGCGCCACTTCCTTTATGGCGCAACGGCCGAAACGCTCGAACAGCTGCAGGCGCGACTTCTCGCGAAATTTCCGCAAGCACAGATCGTCGGCTCCTATGCGCCACCTTTTCGCAAACTGTCGACGCGGGAGGAAACGGAGATTGCTGACCAGCTCAATCGATCGGGCGCCGATATCATCTGGGTCGGCCTGAGCAGTCCAAAGCAGGAGCTCTGGATGGCGCGCATGCGCGATCGTCTGGAAGCATCGATGCTCATCGGGGTCGGAGCCGCATTCGATTTCCACGCCGGCCTCAAGCGGCAGGCTCCAAGGATCATTCAAAGAAGCGGCTTCGAATGGGCGTTCCGCCTTTTGTGCGAGCCGCGACGGCTGTGGCGGCGCTATGCGGTCGTCGTGCCGACCTTCATCTCACTGACGGCATTCCAGAGACTGGGGCTTCGGAAGTTTCCGATCGAAGACGCGGTTTTTGGACCAAGCGCGCCAAAAGAAGCAGCTGCAAAGGTGTAAAGCCATCATGTCCTTATTTGCGTCGCCAGCAATGACACCGCGTCCGTCGAAGGCAGCCACATCAAGTGACATGACGTCGCGGGCGATTGCGGCAGGTTCCGTGCCGCCCATAGCAGCTAAGACCGCCGATCCCTTTGACCGGGCAGGGCTGAATATGCCCGCCGCACTACGGCGTCGGCTTCCTCGGCTTGCAACCTCGTCCTTGCTGGCCGCCGGCGACATTGCAAGCTATTTGGTTGCCTATTTTGTTGTCCTGTCCTTTTTCCCCAGTGGTTTGGAGGGCACGCTGGCGGAGCGTACGTTCGCGATCGCAGCACTCGCCGCGATTATTCTTTACGCATCGGCCGGCCTCTACCCTGGATATCGGTTACATGAGCACGAACATCTGCGGCGGCGCACTGTAGCTGCCGTCAAGGTGGCTGTCCTGGCGGCGTTTGGAGCAATTATCCTCCCGGAGGGGGAACGACTGCTGCTTGCCGTCATTGGGTTCCTCGCTCTCGGGCTGATTGTTCAGCCATTTGTGCATTGGCTTGCACGGGGCCTGTGCTGGAAACTTGGAGTCTGGGGGGAGCACGCGGTTGTCATAGGGGGGGGCAACCTTACCCCCGCTCTCGTGGCCCATTTCAAGAACCACTGGCAGTATGGCATCAGGCCGGAGGCCATTTCCCCCGATAGTGTGGAGGCATTGCCCGATGGCGGGCCATCCATTGCCATGATTGCGGGCGACACAGGCGTGCTTGCACCAGATTTGGCGGCTATGCGTCGGAAGTTCGCCGAAGTCATTTTGCTGTCCGACACGCCGAGCCTCAAGGTAACCGGATTGCGGCCTGCGGATGTCGGCGGAGAAATCGGTATTCGCCTTACCAACAGTGGGAGTTCGGTGAACTCGGACCTGGTTCGCCGAATCCTCGATCTCGCAATCGCCATCCCTGCATCGATCGTCGTCGCCCCATTCATCGCGTTTGCAGCGGCCGCAATCTATGCCATCGATCCGGGCCCCGTCTTCTTCCGGCACACCAGGGAGGGGCGGTCAGGCAAGCCGGTGCACGTCCTGAAATTGAGGACGATGTATCAGGATGCAGAGCAGCGCCTTGAAGCTGTCTTCCGAGACGACCCCAACATGCGCGCCGAGTGGTTGAGCCACTTCAAGCTCAAGGACGATCCGCGCGTCCTTCCGGTGATCGGACATATGCTGCGCTCTTCGAGCATCGATGAGCTGCCGCAATTGGCAAACATCATTGCGGGGCAGATGGCCATCGTCGGACCGCGTCCGTTTCCAGAATATCACCTCTCAGCGATGGACAGCGAATTTCGTGACAAGCGGCGTTCGGTAACACCGGGGCTGACAGGCCTCTGGCAGATATCCGAACGAAGCAATGCGGATATCGAGCTGCAGCAGCAACTCGACGAGTTCTACATCGACAACCGGTCTCTGTGGTTCGACTGCCAAATTCTTCTCAGCACAATCCCTGCGGTGTTCAAGCGCGGGGGAGCCTACTGACCATCCTCGCTTCCGCGAGGCAACCATCAACAACGGAGCATACCAATGCACGGACAAAAGCGAATTATGGTAACCGGCGGCACCGGGTTTCTGGGATCATTCCTGTGCGAAAGGCTTTTGCGCGAGGGCAATGACGTCCTCTGCGTGGACAATTACTACACCGGTTCGCGCGACAATGTGCTGCATCTTCTTGACGATCCTCGCTTTGAGATACTCCGGCACGACATTACCTTCCCGCTCTATGTGGAAGTCGACGAGATCTACAACCTCGCCTGCCCGGCATCTCCTGTTCACTACCAGTTCGATCCTGTGCAGACTGTGAAGACCAATGTGCATGGGGCCATCAATATGCTGGGCTTGGCCAAGCGCACCAAGGCGAAGATCTTCCAGGCTTCCACCAGCGAAGTTTACGGCGATCCGGCAGTCCATCCTCAGACGGAGGACTATCGCGGAAGCGTCAATCCCATAGGCCCGCGGGCGTGTTATGACGAAGGCAAGCGGTGCGCCGAAACGCTGTTCTTCGACTATCATCGTCAATATGGCGTGGAAATCCGGGTGGCGCGGATCTTCAATACCTATGGGCCTCGCATGCAGACCAACGATGGCCGCGTCGTCTCCAATTTCATCGTTCAGGCGCTTCGAAACGAGTCGATCACCATCTTTGGCAACGGCACGCAAACACGGTCGTTCTGCTATGTAGACGACCTGATCGACGGTTTTATCCGTCTGATGGGTGCGCCCGCTGGAGTCACAGGCCCTATCAATCTCGGCAATCCCGGAGAATTCCAGGTCCGTGAATTGGCAGAAATGGTGATCGAAATGACCGGATCGAAGTCCGGTATCGTCTTCAATCCTCTGCCGGTCGACGATCCGACACAGCGCAAGCCCGATATCAGCCGCGCAACGCAACAACTGGGCTGGCAGCCGAAGGTGAACCTTCGTGAGGGGCTTGAGAGAACGATCGCTTATTTCGAGTGGAAGCTTTCCGGCGGCGTAAGGAACAGGCTTAGCGCCAAGTCCTCGCAAGAAGCTTATCCGCATCTGGCGTCTGCGAACGTCGAACTCACTGCTCCTGAAGCCATTCGATAGGGACATGAATAGCAACGTTAATGATCGAAAGCCGCGGCTCGTTTTTTTTCAATGGGACCATCAGCCCAATGCGAACGCGGCCGGTTACCTGCTGCTGCACATGCAGCAGCAGGTCAAATGCCTCACAACACATTTCGATGTCGTCGTCATTAACCGCGACTGCGATTATGCAGAGATATGCGACAGGTACGAACCGGATCTGACGCTGTTTGAAAGCGGTTATCGGTCGCATGGGTCGCGTCGCATAAAAATCACCAACACCAATACCCATATCGTCGTTCCCAAGCTTGGCCTTCATAACGCCGACGCATGGTGCGATCGACGCGCGGGCTTCCTTTCCGATATGGAGCAGTGGGGCATCGAGGCGTATTTCGCGATCGCAACGATGACTCCGGAATATATGCCGGCGGTGAAGGAGAATCTCTTCGTCTGGCCAAATTTCATCGATCCCAAAGTCTACCACGACTATGGCCAGCAAAAGGTCATCCCGGTGATGCTCACAGGTCAGGCCTATGGCCTTTATCCCTGGCGACAGACGGTCTTTCCGATGATCCGCGACCGTTACCCCTGCCTGGTCTCGCCGCAACACGCCTATGAGAGCAAGCTAGCTTCCCAGCTCCTGTCCGGAGAGGCTTACGCGCGCGCGCTCAACTCGAGCCTCGTCGTCCCCACATGCGGCACTATGGGCGGCGAGGTCGTACGCAAGCACTTCGAGATTCCCGGGGCAAATGCCTGTCTCGTGACCGAACGCACAGCAGCAGTGGAGGCAGCTGGCTTTGTCGATATGGAGAACTGTGTCTTTGTTGACGGCCAAAACGTCGTCGAGCGACTAGATTACCTTTTTGCCCATCCCGACGAAATACGGCGTATCACGAAAGCCGGTTACAGTTTGATCCATTCGTGTCACACACTGAGCCACAGGCCGCAAATATATCAGTGGTTCATGCTGAACAAAGGCCTGCAGTTCGGTGAAAAGATCATTCAGTCCGGCCCCTTCGGCGATCTTACAAAGGTTCAGCGTAGCTCCAGGCGAGAGAGCGTCCATATCGTGGGGGAAGCCAGCGATCGCGCTTTGCTGAAGCAGGGCGACTTGCTTCTCGAGCAGGGCAGGGTGGCGGAGGCCAAGCAGTGCTACGCGCGCTGCCTGGACTATGTATCCTACCTGCCCGAAGCTAAATTCCGCCTTGCCATCTGTGCGTTGCAGGAGGGCGACGCCGATCACGCCTATGAGCTTCTGGTGGACCTGGTCAAGGTGACCATGAGCGAATATGGGGCACTCAACCCGGATCCGGTCGAGTGGGCGTACTTCCTTCTCGCTTTAATCTCCAGAGGCCAGTTTGAGCGGGCGCGAAGGCTGCAAGATTTCTATCCATCGCTATCCCACGACGAATTCAGGCGCGCGCGCCTCGTCATCGCGCAACTCGGTCGCTCAGGCGATGGGGTCGTCTCGGGGCGGTATGGCAGGGATCGAAAAAGCATTCATCAGATTCCTGATCGGAGCGATTCCGAGTGGCTTGCATGGTTTTCCGATATTCTTGAGCGCTGTCAGCAGCCAGATCTTGCAAATGTTCTTCGTCACGCTCCCGTCGGCGGAAGCAGCGCCGGCGAGAAAGTAACATCTCTACAATTCAAACGTGATGCTGGCTGGCGTCTGCGACTATATTCAGGCGTCGATGGCCTGATGGTCAGACTGCGCCTGAATGGCCTGCGGCCGAATGTGCCGCCGCTGCCTGAGTTCCGATATTTCTGGCATCTTGCGCGGGGTCTGGTCCCCCATTCGCAGAGAGGCCCGTTGCGCAAGATCCGAATAGCGCTTTCCAGGCTTCCTATCGGCACCGGCAATTAGCCGTGGGAAAATTGCACATGCAAACAGCGACACCTGGAGAGTCGTACATGACAGACTTTCCAAGTGAGGCTGAAGATGCAATCGCGGACTCGGTGGCGTATTTGCCGTGCAGCCACCGAGGATGTTTAGAGCGAGAATGCGCTCCTGATGCGATCCAAGATCTGATCGGCCGACCGCATCAGCACAGGCTGTTTGTCGCAGAGCCGCCCGAAAGAAACAGATCGTTGAGCTTGAACACGACTTCCGTTCTGTTCGTCGCTTTGACCTTTTTCATAATATTGCGAACATGCACCTTTACAGTGCTTTCTCGCAGGTTGAGCTCATAAGCGATAATTTTGTTTGCCTTTCCGCGTCGGAGCGCCTCCACGACTTCGACCTGACGATCCGTGAATATGCCGGCTAGCGGGCGTGCGGTCGAATTGCTCGAGTCCAGCAAATGACGCATGGCGAACAGGGCGCTTGCAGGCACAAAAATTCCTCCTGCCACCGACAGCGCGATCAGCTCCATACAGACACTGACGCTGACTGAGGCGGGGATGAACCCTTTGGCTCCGTACTCAAGTGCCCTAACGATTTGACCGAAATCGTCGCTATCGGCCAATACGATGAGTGGCGTTGATACAAATTCTGACGAAAGCTTCCGGATTTGCTCCGAAACGGCCGGTTCATCGATCTTTTTGCCGCCGACGTTCAAGAGGATTGCCGAAAGCGGAGGATATTCGTCGCGCTTCTGCTTCCACTCCTCAATTGATCCAAATGCCAGAATCTGCAAATCCGCCTTTTCGGCAGCCATGCATTGCGCCAGGCATTGCCGATCAAGCTCACGATTATCGAGAATGACAAGCGAATGCGTGTGTCTTCCCGGCACGACAGCTGTGTTCGGATTATCTATCCTGAGGGGAAGAGCTACGTTCTCCTGCCTGAGGTCCAAATTCGGTATAAGTGCTGAATTCACAGCTTCACCCTCCCCTAACACGTTACGCTCAACTAAGGCTCCGAGTACCAACCCCTCTCAATTCGGGGGTTTAGGAAACTCTAAAGTAGGAATCGAATACCACAATTCGCGGGACGTTACAGTAGCTAATATAGGCTAAGTAGCGCACAACTTTCATAACAAGTCGGAAATATAAAGTAAATCTGAAGTAGTCTTACGCGTTACTAGATAATTTTCAGGATAAACTTCATCGTTACACCGTAGTTTGTGACGGGTCACTAAATGCATGGAAACAATCGCAGTCTCCGGCGTAGGACCGGCTGCGGATGCGGTCGGTGAGTCCGCCACCAACGTTGGCCGATGTATGAACATGGGCGTAAGTCATCATAAGTAGATACGCCTTTAGGTGAATAACCTTAAACGTTTTGTTTCTTTACTCAGATGCAGAAAACAATTCTCTTTGCAATGTAGAAAAATATTAGCCCTGTCGGTCTGAAACCTTGGGTGCAATCAAGCGATTGTTGGTTTCAACTGAAAGTCTGGGCGTGTTCAAGAGTAGGGGTTTTGCAGGGATGATTGCATCAAACGTCAAGCTGGATGACGGCACCATTATCCACCATCCGGATCTTGTGAATCTATACGGCTGCACAATCGGCGCCGGAACGCGCATCGGCACCTTCGTTGAGATCCAGAAAAACGTCCTGGTCGGAAAAAGCTGCAAGATCTCCAGCCATTCCTTCCTCTGTGAGGGCGTGACGCTGGAAGACGGCGTGTTCATAGGCCACGGGGTCATGTTTACGAACGACACATACCCGCGCGCCGTCAATCCGGATGGCAGCCTCCAGACGGAGGCCGACTGGATTGTCGTCCCGACCCTGGTCAAGCGCCACGCGTCGATTGGCAGCAACGCCACCATTCTGCCTGGCGTGACCATCGGAGAGGCTGCGCAGGTCGGCGCCGGAGCCGTTGTAACAAAAGATGTACCGGATGGCGCCATTGTTATTGGCGTTCCGGCCAGGGTGATCGGTCGCGTCAATGACGGACCAGTCGACATGTATGCGTCGGGAGGAATGAAATGATCGGCATTGCTGTTGTTGGGTATGGATATTGGGGCCCGAATCTGGTGCGCAACATCTCGGAGGCGGCCGGAGCGCACCTCGTTTCTGTCTGTGATCTTAATGTTGAGCGGTTGGCGGCTGTCAAAAGCCGCTACCCCGCCGTGACGATCACCGATGATTTCGAGGAAGTGCTGCGTGATCCAAGAGTTGATGCCATCGCTATCGCGACGCCGGTCTTCACCCATTTCAAGCTCGCAATGCAGGCTATGATGGCCGGAAAGCATGTCTTCGTCGAAAAGCCGATGGCATCGACGACGGAGGAAGCTTCGCGGATGGTCGAAGAGGCCGCACGCCGACGCCTCGTGCTGGCAGTGGATCATACCTTCGTCCACACCGGCGCCGTCCGCAAGATGCGCGAACTGGTCGAGAACGGCTTGGGCGACATGTATTATTATGACTCGGTTCGGGTCAATTTGGGGCTCTTCCAGCATGATGTCAGCGTCATCTGGGACCTCGCGGTGCATGATCTCTCCATCCTGGACCATGTTGTGCAGGAAAGGCCGGTGGCTGTTTCAGCGACAGGCATGAGCCATGTCCTCGGCGAGCCGGAAAACATCGCCTATCTCACGCTCTTCTTCGAAAGCAAGCTCATCGCACACATCCACGTCAATTGGCTGGCGCCGGTCAAGGTGCGCCGCACGCTGATCGGTGGCAGCAACAAGATGGTCGTCTACGACGATCTGGAGCCCAGCGAAAAGATCAAGGTCTACGACAAGGGCATCACGCTGAACCCCAATTCTCAGGCTTACGGCGAGAAAGTGCATCAGATGATGGTTGGCTACCGCAGCGGCGACATGTGGGCGCCCAAGCTCGATATGACCGAAGCACTGAAACGCGAACTGGATCAGTTCGTCGAGTGCATCGAGCAGAACTCGCGGCCCATTACGGACGGCCATGCCGGCTTGCGCGTCGTTCGCATTCTGGAAGCTGCAAGCCGGTCGTTAGCCCAGCGCGGTCGCATCATCGAGCTCGAAGAGGCAAGGCGCATCGCATGATCCCGTTCCTGGACATTAAGGCACAATATCAGTCAATCAAGGGTGAGATCGACGCCGCTGTGCTCGGCGTCCTCGCCTCGGGGCAGTACGTATTGGGCGACGAGGTCGCGCATTTCGAGCAGGAATTCGCCGACTATTGCAACGTCAAGCATGCGATAGCGGTCAACACCGGAACGAGTGCCTTGCATCTTGCCCTGCTTGCGGCGGGCGTTGGTCCCGGCGATGAGGTCATTACGGTGCCATTCACGTTCGTCGCAACCGTGTCGGCGATCTGCTATACGGGTGCGCGACCCGTGTTCGTCGATGTTGAGCCCGTGACACTCACGATGGATCCGGCGGAGGTCGAGGCAAAGATTACTCCCCGCACCAAGGCCATTGTTCCTGTCCATCTCTACGGTCAAATGGCCGATATGGACGCGATCAAGGCAATTGCCGAGCGCCACGGGATACCCGTCATCGAAGACGCCTGCCAGGCCCATGGCGCGCAATACAAAGGCCACCGTGCCGGCAGTATCGGCCTATCCGGCTGCTTCAGCTTCTATCCGGGCAAAAACCTCGGCGCCTGCGGCGAGGGGGGTATGGTCGTTACGAATGACGATGATCAGGCCAAGACGATGCGCATGCTGCGAGACTGGGGTCAGGAGCAACGCTATCACCATCTGCTGAAAGGCTTTAACTATCGCATGGACGCCATTCAAGGCGCGATCCTGCGTGTCAAGCTCCGGCACCTTGAAGACTGGACCGAGGCGCGTCGCGCTCATGCGCGCCGCTACTCTTCGCTGCTTGCCGGATCGACGGATTTGACAATCCCTGTCGAAGCAGCCGACCGGCGTCACGTCTATCATGTCTATGCCATAAGAAGCCACGATCGCGATGGGCTTCAACGCCTGCTCAGCGCGGAAGGCATTCCGTCCGGGCTGCATTATCCCATCCCTGTTCATCTGCAGAAAGCCCATGCCGACCTTGGTTACCAGGCCGGGGACTTCCCGGTTTCGGAAGCCGCCGCACGGGAGGTCCTCTCGCTGCCGATCTATCCAGAGATGCCTGTACGACACGTTGACCAGGTGGCCGCCGCGCTGGAGTACGCCTATGTCAGTTAACCGCCCAGGCGAGGCTCGACTGGTGCAGGCGGTCCATGGTCGCCATGAAAGGCCGGCAGATCCTGACTACCAAACTGGGTTGGTCGAAGAGCTCAGACAATCATACGGGCGCGCTGGCCTGATAGACCTCTATGGTCGTTTCGCCACAGGTGACGGGGTCGTCGACACTCTGATGCGCAAAGCCATCTGGCAAGCGATCGCGCGGAACTGCGGCGCGGGACTTCAGGTCGCGGGCGGCGCCGGTTTCAAACATCCGGAAACGTTCGAAATCGGCAATGGCGTGTTCATCGGCGCCCAGGCCTATATCCAGGGACGCTTCGACGGCACCTGCGTGATCGGCGACAATGTCTGGATCGGCCCGATGGCCTATTTCGATGCACGCGATCTGGTTATCGAGGACTGTGTCGGCTGGGGTCCTGGCGCCAAAGTGCTTGGGTCGACCCACACGGCACTGCCGGTGGATGTGCCGATCATTCGCACGGATCTCGAAATCAAGCCGGTCCGCATCGGCGCATGGGCCGATATTGGAACGAACGCAACAATTCTTCCCGGCGTGAGCATCGGGAAGGGGGCGATCGTCGGAGCGGGCGCTGTCGTTGTTTCCGATGTCGAACCGTTTTCAGTCGTGGCGGGCGTGCCGGCGAAGTTTATACGCTGGCGCACGGAAGCCGATGCTGTGGTCGATATATCGCGTGGAGGAAGATCGTGAGAGATCAACGGGTACTCATTACCGGCGGAGCCGGCCTGATCGGGTCGCATATCGCCGATCTCGTCGCATTGGAGAAGCCGCGCGAGATTATCATCCTCGACAACTTCGTGCGCGGACGCCGGGACAATCTCAGCACGGCAATAGGTGGCGGGTCCGTCAACATTATCGAGGGAGATATCCGTGACAGAGCCTTGCTGGCGAAAACCTTCGAGGGTGTGGACATCGTCTTTCACCAGGCGGCCATTCGCATCACGCAATGCGCGGAAGACCCACGGCTTGCCTTCGATGTGCTGGCCGAAGGCACGTTCAATGTTCTCGAAGCTGCCGTAAAGGCAGGCGTGTCGAAGGTCGTCGCTGCCTCTTCAGCCTCTGTGCTGGGCTTGGCCGAGACCTTTCCGACCACCGAAGCCCATCATCCATATAATAACAGGACGATCTACGGCGCGGCCAAGACCTTTAACGAGGGGCTGCTTCGCAGCTTCGCGGAGATGTACGGCCTGCGCTATGTGGCGCTGCGCTATTTCAACGTATACGGGCCGCGAATGGACGTTTACGGTGCCTATACCGAAGTGTTGATCCGCTGGATGGAGCGTCTGGCGACCGGAATGCCACCCCTCATCTACGGAGACGGCAGCCAGACGATGGACTTCGTCGATGCACGTGACATCGCCCGGGCAAACCTGCTGGCTGCGAAGAGCGATGTCACCGATGAGGTGTTCAATGTCGCGAGCGGCGAGGAAATAAGCCTCCTGCAGCTTGCGCAGATGCTGAGCAGCATCATGGGGGTCTCACTCGAACCGCAGCACAAAGAAGCCCGCGCGGTCAACGGCGTAACCCGTCGTCTTGCCGATATCAGCAAGGCCGAGAAACTCCTTGGCTTCAAAGCGGAAATATCGATGGAACAAGGGCTTCGCGACCTTGTCGCCTGGTGGCAGTCGAAGACCGCTGCGGCAGGAGGGCAAGCTGCATGAGCGCGTCTCTCTCAACGATTCCGGTCGCCAAGCCCGTCCTCGGAGAAGAGGAGGCCGAAGCAGCGCGCCGCGTTATTATGTCAGGATGGGTAACGCAGGGACCGGAAGTCGCGGCCTTCGAGGGCGAATTCGCAGCCTTTGTCGGCGCCGCACATGCCTGCGCGGTTTCAAACTGCACGACCGCACTGCATCTCGCCTTGATGGCGGTCGATGTCGGTGCCGGCGATGAAGTCATCACGGTCAGCCATTCGTTCATCGCCACCGCGAACGCTGTTCGATACTGCAATGCGGTCCCTGTCTTCGTCGACATCGAAGCAGATGGTTACAATATCGACCCCAGCCTGATCGAAGCAGCCATCACGCCCCGCACCAAGGCAATCCTATGTGTGCATCAGCTTGGCATGCCTTGCGATCTCCGCTCGATCGTGGAGATCGGCAAGCGCTATCAGCTCCCGGTCATCGAAGATGCTGCATGCGCGACGGGAAGCGAAATCCTGTGGGACGGGCGTTGGGAAAAGATAGGCAAGCCGCATGGCGACATTGCCTGCTTCTCCTTCCATCCCCGGAAGGTCGTCACGACAGGTGATGGTGGCATGTTGACCACCGCCAATCCCGAGTATGATCGAAAGTTCCGGCTGTGGCGTCAGCATGGCATGAGCGTCACCGATGCTGTTCGCCATGGCTCGAAACAGGTGATCTTCGAAGACTATGACGAACTGGGCTACAACTACCGTATGACCGACCTTCAGGCTGCCGTCGGAAGGGAACAGTTACGGCGGCTGCCGGGGCTGATTGCGCAGCGCAGGCGGCTCGCCGAGCAATATCGTGAGCGCCTGTCTACGATCCCTGGGCTCTCACCGGTCGAGCCGCATTGGGCTCGTAGCAACTGGCAGAGCTTTTGCGTGAGACTGCCTGATGCCGTCGACCAGCGGAAGGTCATGCAGACACTGCTCGATCAAGGGATCTCGACCCGGCGCGGTGTGATGAACATTCATCTGGAAGGTGCCTATTCCGACCAGAGTTCTTATCGTGCCGCCACAAGTCTGGAGCGAAGCGTGGCAGCGCAGCGGCAAACGGTAGTCCTTCCGCTTTATGCTCAGATGACGGATCTCGACATTGTCAGGGTTGTCGAAGCACTTCGAAGCTCATTGGCTGAGGTCGCCAACATACCCGCCTTACAGCACGATAGGGATATCGCTCTTGTATGATTTCCTGATTGCGTGATGCAATCTTTGTTGTGCCGCAGGACCTGATGCGCATCGCTTCGATGCGCATTTTTTGTTAGAGCCTTTCCTGGTCAATTTGAAGCATTCTGTTGGCTCAAACGGAGTCGGATGGTCGACCCCGGCCGGCGCGCGTCGAAGCCAAGCTCTACGGCCAAGCCGGCAGGTCGATCAGGCAGGCCCGTTTCAGCCAACCCCCGCAGATTTGCCCAGCAAATCTGCAAGACTCTAGAATTGCCGGCCGCATCGCTTCGCATGGCGAAGCAGTGCGGCCGGTGGGCCGGGCATCTCTCCACCTGGATCAGAGGCGATCGGCTCGGACGTACCTTGGGGTATGCCCTTCGCCAATCGCCTTTTCCCGGACGAACACCTGTTCCGGCAGAATGATTCAATCTGACCCGGAAAGGCTCTAGGCGAACTTCGCGATCCATCCTCTGATCACTGCAGGCATCACTTCGGGCGGAAGAAGCTGGACCAGCATGCGCAGCGAGTAGATCCCAGTCAGAGCTACGGCCAAGGTGCCGATCCCTATCGCCGGCCATAACGGCAAGACCCAAAACGCCGAGAATACCAGCACCGATGCAGGCAGGAAAAGCAGCACGTGCCTGCGGTTGGCTGCGGATCCGCGGAAGCCGGTAAGCCGCCGCACGATCACGTAAATGAGGATGCTATGCCAGACGTAGAGGCCGAAAAACGCCATGCCGGCTCCTGGCGTACCGAACTTCGATACGAAGTGCCATGCCAGCCCTACATGCACGAGCGTGGCCGCCACCTCCGTCCAGAAGAAAATGGATTGTGCACGCTTCGCCAGGATGATGAAGCCCATCGGCCACGCGATGATCCTGAGCATCATGCCAAGGCAGATCCAGCGCAAGAGATCAACCGCGCCATGAAACTCCGAAGAATAGAATAGGCTCATCATGAGCGGCGCCAACGTCAAAGTGGCGAGCAGACCGGGGCCGGCAAGAAGGATGCTGATTTCCATCTGTTCGTTAACCAGGCGGTTGCATTCGGCATGATTATCCGCAGTCGTGGTCAGGCGCGGATAGAAGTCCGTTCCCATCGCCTGCAAAATGAAGCCGGCATAGAGACCGCCCAACCCCCAGGCTGCCTGATACAATCCTGCGGCCATCACGCCCCCATCCTTCAATATGATGATGCGGATGGCATAGGCCGCGCCGAAGGTTAGAAGTCCGCTCGCCATGAACACGGCGCCAAATCTCAGCAGAGGTGCCCACTCTTGGCCAAATTGGCGAGCCGACATTCGCGGCGAGTGTGCGCCTATCCGTCTGCTGTACCACCAGGTGGAGAGTGTTGTGACGGCCGCAATCGCTACGACAGAGGGTGCGATCGCCTGCGCGCCGAACAGGTAAATCAGCGGGACCGTGATAACCGTGCCGAAAAAACCTGTGAGCACATTGATGCGGGCAAGATTTGCAATGCCACGTAAGCCCTGGATCAACGCCGTCTGCCCGGACGACACTATCCGGAAAAATACGGCGAGCGAGAGCAGTGCGATGCCACCGGCGTGCTGGTAGTCGCCGAAGGTGAACCCCGAGACGGGAAATGCCAGCGCCGCAAGAAGGAGCGCGCCAACCACCCCGAGTACTATCGATATGCGTCTCAACGCCTTCGCCGACTGTGCGATCCTCGCTTCGTCGCCGGTACCGGCGGCCTCGGCGACCTGTCGCACCCCGCTGCCGCCCAGTCCCAGGCCAGCGGCCGTTTGCGCGATATCGACGATTGACTGGTAGAGGCCCATGAGCCCCACGCCTTCAGGCCCAAGCAGAACGGCCAGGGCCTTGTTGCGAATGATGCTTAAAGCGACGTTCACGAGCGAGGAACCGCCCATCAGCATCGTCGACTTGAGGATCTGGGTATAAGTCTGCCCACTGGCTGGGATCATGCGCAAAGTCATCAATCATCCTTGGCCGCTATGCTGTGGGGCGGGATCTCCGGCGCGCTGTCGCCGACATGTTTACCAACGCCGCTTCGGAGATATGCGGCAAAGGCATTCCTGTTGGGGCAGGGAGCGAATTCAAGACCTGGTCGGGTTTATAACAGCTTGTCGCGCACGTAGTCGGAACGCCTTGGTGCTGCTCAATCGTCCGCTGCGAGCTCGTTTGTAATACATGCTTTTCGCGGGTCACTGGCTTGCCTGACTGGCGTGTGTCTCAGTTTCACGCGACAGGTCGGCGGGCGCGGCCTGAGACACCGGATCGGCAATTGGGGTTCGAACGACCCTCACAACATCACCCGGGATCAGCGCCGTTGTTTCGGAGGCCTGGAACTGCCTGATTTGCCCTTCGCTTCGCCGGCTCACCGTAAACGTCAGCGGGAGCGCCTCGTCGGTGGTAGTCGAGCCTCCTGCCGCAAGGTCATCGAGAAGCAGTTTTTGCGTCATCTCGCGCTTCAATTTGAACTGATCGAGGCTTGCCTGTTCCGACTGCAATTCGGAAGCGACTTCGCTTCGCCGCGTGTCATAAAGCCCCTCAAGATTTCGCGTTGTCTCACTGATCGCCTGACGGCCCCGCATGATGGCGGTGACAAGGTCGAGCCGATCGGAGCGGTAGGTGGTGAGCAACCGTTCCAGATCCAATTGACGCGACGAGAGTGTGAGGCCTTTCGAAACCAGCGTTTTGACGCTGGTCAGCTGCTCCTCGATAGATTTGATATTGTCCTCCGAGCCCTGCACCTTCTCGCCCAGCATGCCGACTTCACTGTTCAAAAGATCACGCAATTCCGTGAGCGCCTTCGACTGCCTGTCCAGCGCATTTGCACGAGCCTGAAAAATAACCCGTTCCTCGTTGTATATTCCCGCAGCGTATCGCTGATCGACGCCGACCGTCTGATCGAACGAGATCTCCTTTGCCCCGATCATCTCTGCTTGGAGCCGTGCTAATTTGGCAGTGCTGCGCAGCAGCGAGTGGTCGATTTCCCGCAATTCGCCTGCGAGTTTGATCGTCTGCGATTGCTGCTGACTTGTGGCGCGGAATGGGCCACCGCTCATTGCCAGGGATTGCAGGACGGTAAGTCCGGAACGGAATTTGTACTCCCCAGGCGTGGTTACGTCTCCGACGACATAGATTGGCGGGTATTCAAGAATTTCGATGGTGACGGCGGGTGGCTGAACCAATCCGATTTTTTCTTGCAAACGCTTGGCAATCTCGGTTGTGAGGCTGGTGTTATCGAGATTGCCGACGGAAACGGATCCAAGAAAGGGCAGAAAGACAGCGCCTTCATCCGAGACGGTGTATTCGCCGCCAAGCGCATCCCATCTTTCATATTGGCCTTTGGACTGCATCCATTGGACAATCGTCAGACGGATTTTCGTTTGCGGAGCAAAAGCAGCGTCATTGGCGAGAGCCGGCGGTACAGTTCCGGCAAGAAAGACCAGTGTACTGATGACAAGTGTCGCCGGAAAAAACACGTTGAGAACGCGATACGATAGCTTCATTTACATGTCCAGCCTGCAATAGCATCCTTAAACGGACACCGGTTCAACGCCTTACGCGTTACGCGAGCGTCGGGCACCAGGTCCGAAGCCTTAATGCCAGTGTGCAATCTGGCGAAGCCTTGAGGAAGGTGGCGGTTGTTTGCTTCGCCTAATCACTATTGATGAGGTGGGGGAGGGTGCTTAACCTAAACCGGGCAGCAACATACACCTTCGTTGCGGTACAGAGGCATTGGCCCGGGAAATCAGGTGATCATGCGCAGGAAGAGGCGCGCTCGCCGCGCAGGACAACGATCCCTTGCGGCAGAGCCATTGTTTGGATCGTCGATTTCGAGACGTTGATATTGACCGGCGGCGCCGCCTTAACGGTCGGAGCAAAGGAAAAAATGCCCCGAAACGAACACCTTGCGTGTCTCGCGCATCACGTGGCCGATGCCAACAATGTCGTTGCCCAAAGGATACCGCCTGTAGAGCGAAAGGCGTAGGACCTACTCGCTTATTTTTGGGCTATCATTCAGGGCTTCGTAGCAAACGATCCCCGTAGAATCGATCCCGATAATCTCGCGAGAGAGGGCCCCGCCATGTATCGCAACGCTCGCCGGTGGACATCACGCTCACTCCTGCTGGATTCGTTGGTTCCCCGATGGCTGACCGTCGGCGGAAAGGGAAGGCCTGGCAAGCCTGCCGATAAGCGCGAGGATAGTGCTCAACTTGCGACATCCGTGCAGACGGCCGATGGAAACAAGCATGATGGTACGCTTGTCGACAATCCCTACAACAACGCGGCGCTCAACGAGCACGATGTTGGTCCGAGTGGGGGCGTGATTGGCGACGCGGAAGGTGGGGTGGATATCAACCACCTAGCGCTGCCCTTGCCTGCCCTGCCTGACGCTTTCACAGCAAATCGCGAGACAGGGGTTCGAAGCGGGGACACTGCCGCGTCTCGGTTGTTCGCCCACACGCCTGGTTTTGCAAGTTTCGAGCGGGACGCGCACGGTGTCGCATTCGGGGCTCAATCGTCCCTTTATCGCACCTACGCTGGAATGAGCCTCATAGGCGACGATCCTTTGGCTCCGTATCTGTCGCAAAGCTCTTCACCGATAGTTTCGGGACAGGGTTCTGTCGCGGTGACGGGCGAGCGTGCGCACTCGGGCAACGTCGTCATCCTCGAATCGAGCCCGTCAGCGCAGGCGACCGCGCAGCATGATGGAGTTAACTCGCTGGCTTTTGGCATGCCCTTTGGTGTGTGCGGATGCGGTTATTTTACCTCTCCTACGCGGATTCTCGATTGGGCCCATGGCGGCGCCGTGCTCCAACAGGACGGTCAATTACCGGGAACCAGGCTGACCGAGGGGCCGGACTTTGTATCGACGATCAAGCGGGCCATGGGCGCCTCGATCAGCGACCCGCTTCTCGATCGTAACCTTTCCCCTCTCTCGGGCTGGCGCGGGACCGCAACATGGACGGATTCGCCGATCTTGAACGGATCGTTGCCAGGCGGCGGAGAAATCGGAACGGGCACCGCCACATCCAAGGGTATCGGCACTCTTTCCGGCTCGGTGACGACGCCACCTTCAACGCAGCGGTCGTTGACGACGCAAAATCTGGCGGCCGCGGCTGCGGCAAGCAACCTGATCGTGCTGGAAAATCAGAAGCAGGGTAACCCAGAGAGCGAGTGGGGCATCGACGGTGCCGGTAGCTCCAACATCGAGGGATTTGCGACCGACATCAGCGTCGACAATGGCAAGACGATCAGCTTCAAGATCAATACGAATTCCACCAACTATCGGATCGATATATACCGGCTCGGCTATTATGGCGGCATGGGCGCGCGCAAGGTCGACACCATTCAGCATACCGGATTGCAGAATCAACCTAATCCGTTGCGCAATGCGACGACCGGCACGGTCGATGCCGGCAATTGGGCCGTGTCGGCCTCGTGGACCGCACCCGAGGACGCCGTATCAGGCGTCTATATCGCCAAGCTCGTGCGTCAGGATGGCACCTCCGGCGAAAATCACATCCCGTTCATCGTGCGCGACGACGACAGCCACAGCGACATCGTCTTTCAGACGGCAGACCAGACCTGGCAAGCTTACAACGGTTGGGGTGGCGCAAACCTCTATGGCGGCAACGGTCCGGCGACGGGGCAGGGTGCGGGTCGCGCCTATGCGGTCAGCTACAACAGACCGATCGCGACCCGCGGCGGGGTTGGCACTTTTGCCGGTCCGCAGGATTATCTGTTCGGCGCCGAATATGCGGGCATCTACTGGCTGGAACAGAACGGCTATGACGTCTCCTACCTGTCGGGTGTCGACGCCGACCGCTATGGCAGCCTGTTGCTCAATCACAAGACCTATGTTGATGCTGGGCATGACGAATACTGGTCTGGTCAGCAGCGGACCAATGTCGAAGCAGCGCGCGATGCGGGCGTCAACCTGATGTTCTGGAGCGGTAACGAGGTCTATTGGCGCACCCGTTGGGGCAATGCCTATAGCGCCGACGGCACGCCCTATCGCACTCTGATCACCTATAAGGAGACATTTTCGCCCGGCGCGAGCATCGACCCTTCGAACGAATGGACAGGCACATTCCGTGATCCGCGCCTCAGCCCACCCGCCGTCGGCGGTGGAAACCCGGAAAACTCACTGACCGGACAGTTGTTCAAGGTCGATGATGTCGGCAGCAATCTCGCCGCCATCACGGTCGGATATGACGACGCCAACCTGCGCTTCTGGCGCAATACGAGTGTTGCCAATCTTCAGCCTGGCCAGACCGCAACGCTCACCAAAAACTATCTTGGTTACGAATGGGACGAAGCGGTCGATAACGGCTTCGATCCGGCCGGCCTTGTCAAGCTGTCGTCGACGACGCTTCCGGTCAGCACCTACTTGCTTGACTACGGAAATACCACCGGCAATGCGACGTCGACCCACAATTTGACGCTCTATCGTGCGCCGAGCGGTGCACTGGTGTTCGGCGCCGGTACCGTGTACTGGACATGGGGCCTGAGCGACAATCACGACAACCAGGCGACTCCGACCGATCCCCGCGTACAGCAGGCAATGGTCAATCTGCTTGCCGATATGGGCATTCAGCCTGGGACGCTGCAATCCGGGCTTGTCGCTACAACCGGTTCCACGGACCATGTTGCACCGACCTCCGTCATCACGGTGCCCGCGACGGTGGCCGTCGGATCCAACGTGACGATTACGGGCACTGCTGCCGACACGGGCGGCGGGGTGGTCGCCAGCGTCGAGGTTTCGACCGACAACGGCGCGAGCTGGCATCCAGCGACAGGCGATGAGAACTGGACCTATAGCTGGTCGCCGCAGGTCGCCGGTAGCTACACGATCCGGTCCCGCGCCGTCGACGACAACATCAACCTTGAAACACCCTCCGCCGGGCGAACGGTCACCGTCAGCGGACCGAGTTACACGTCTCTGTTCGGTTCGGCGACGCCAGCGGTCGTCAACACCGACGATACCTCAGCCGTTGAACTCGGGGTCAAATTCCAGACCTCTGTGGCAGGGACCGTCACCGGGATTCGCTTCTACAAGGGCAGCCAGGATACGGGCACGCACACCGGTTCTTTATGGTCGAGCACCGGTACGCGGCTTGCGACCCTCACCTTCACCAACGAGACCGCCAGCGGCTGGCAGATCGCCTATTTCACCAGTCCGGTGGCGCTGACGGCCGGACAAACCTATACAGCGTCTTACCACACGAATACCGGTCACTATTCGACAACCGCCGACTACTTCATCTCCAATGTGACGAGTGGGCCTCTGACGGCGCCGGCCAGCGGCAACGGCGTATACACCTATGGCAGCGCCAGCCTCTTCCCCACAGGCACATTCCAGTCGACGAACTATTGGGTCGATGTGATGTTTAGCACGTCGGGATCGAACACGACGCCGACGGCAGTTGCCGATGCGGGGGATGCGACCGAGAAGGGTGGCGTGGGCAACGGTTCGGGTGGTGTGGTTGCCAGCGGCAATGTGCTGACCAACGATACCGATACGGATGCCGGTGACACCAAGACGGTGACGGCGATCCGCTTCGGCGCCACAACCGGCACGCTCGGTTCGGCACTGAACGGCACCTATGGCAGTCTCGTGCTCAGCGCATCGGGCGTCTATAGCTATGCCGTCAACGAGACCAATGCCGCCGTGCAGGCATTGCGGCAGTCGACCAACACGCTGAGCGATGTCTTCAGCTATACGATGCGTGACACGGCCGGCGCCACCGCCACGGCCAGCCTCACCGTCACCATCCATGGCGCCAACGACGCGCCGGTGCTGGCGGTCCAGACGGCTAGCCAGAACGCCACCGTCGGCTCTGCCTTCTCGTTCACGCTGCCGACGACGACCTTCACCGATGTCGACAGCGGCGAGACGCTGGCCTATGCGGCAACGTCCGCCGACGGCACGGCGCTGCCTGGCTGGCTGAGCTTCAATGCCTCGACGAGGACCTTCTCCGGAACGGCGACGACATCAGGTACCTATGGCGTCAGGGTCACGACGACCGACCTTGGCGGCCTCACCGCCACTGAGACCTTCAACATCGCCGTGTCGACATCAGGCAACACGACGCCGACGGCGGTTGCCGATGCCGGGGATGCGACCGAGAAGGGTGGCGTGGGCAACGGTTCGGGCGGCGTTGTTGCCAGCGGCAACGTGCTGACCAACGACACCGATGCGGATGCCGGTGACACCAAGGCGGTGACCGCAGTCGGCTTCGGCGCGACATCAGGCACGCTCGGTTCGGCGCTGAACGGCGCCTATGGCAGTCTCGTGCTCAGCGCATCGGGCGTCTATAGTTATGCCGTCAACGAGACCAATGCCGCCGTGCAGGCATTGCGGCAGTCGACCAACACGCTGAGCGAAGTCTTCAGCTACACGATGCGCGACACTGCCGGCGCCACCGCCACGGCCAACCTGACCGTCACCATCCATGGCGCCAATGACGCGCCGGTGCTGGCTGTTCAGACGGCTGCCCAGAACGCCAGCGTCGGCACAGCCTTCTCCTTTGTCCTACCGACAACGACCTTCACCGATGTCGACAGCGGTGAAACGCTGACCTACACGGCAACGGCTGCCGACGGCACGGCACTGCCTGCCTGGCTCGCCTTCAACGCCACGACGCGGACCTTCAGCGGCACACCGACGACATCCGGCACCTATGGCGTCAGGGTGACGGCAACCGACCTCGGCGGCCTTGCCGCCAACGAGACCTTCAATATCACTGCGACAGTGGCGCCTGCGACCTACAGCCTGTTCAACGCCTCCAGCACACCGGCCCAGACCAACCTCAACGACGGTCAGCAGCTCGAGGTCGGCGTCAAGTTCCAGTCGAACGTTATCGGTGATGTCACCGCCATCAAGTTCTACCGCAACGCCAACGACAACGGACAGAACGTCGTCGATCTGTGGACCACGACCGGCACCAAGCTTGCCACCGCCACCTTCACCAACACCACGGCGAGCGGCTGGCAGACGGTGAACTTCACAACGCCCGTCACCATCGCCGCCAACACCACCTATATCGCCTCCTACCACACCACCGGTGCATACGTGGCTACCAACAATTTCTATACGACCGCCGTCACCAGTGGTCCGCTGACGGCCCAGTCGAGCGCTGTCGCCGGCGGCAACGGCGTCTACCGCTATGGCGGATCCGCCACCGTAGGCATTTTCCCGAATGCCACCTTCAACGCTGCCAATTATTGGGCCGATGTGGTCTTCCGTCCGGCATCGACAACACCGAACACGACGCCGACGGCAGTTGCCGATGCGGGGGATGCGACCGAGAAGGGTGGCGTGGGCAACGGTTCGGGTGGTGTGGTTGCCAGCGGCAATGTGCTGACCAACGATACCGATACGGATGCCGGTGACACCAAGACGGTGACGGCGATCCGCTTCGGCGCCACAACCGGCACGCTCGGTTCGGCACTGAACGGCACCTATGGCAGTCTCGTGCTCAGCGCATCGGGCGTCTATAGCTATGCCGTCAACGAGACCAATGCCGCCGTGCAGGCATTGCGGCAGTCGACCAACACGCTGAGCGATGTCTTCAGCTATACGATGCGTGACACGGCCGGCGCCACCGCCACGGCCAGCCTCACCGTCACCATCCATGGCGCCAACGACGCGCCGGTGCTGGCGGTCCAGACGGCTAGCCAGAACGCCACCGTCGGCTCTGCCTTCTCGTTCACGCTGCCGACGACGACCTTCACCGATGTCGACAGCGGCGAGACGCTGGCCTATGCGGCAACGTCCGCCGACGGCACGGCGCTGCCTGGCTGGCTGAGCTTCAATGCCTCGACGAGGACCTTCTCCGGAACGGCGACGACATCAGGTACCTATGGCGTCAGGGTCACGACGACCGACCTTGGCGGCCTCACCGCCACTGAGACCTTCAACATCGCCGTGTCGACATCAGGCAACACGACGCCGACGGCGGTTGCCGATGCCGGGGATGCGACCGAGAAGGGTGGCGTGGGCAACGGTTCGGGCGGCGTTGTTGCCAGCGGCAACGTGCTGACCAACGACACCGATGCGGATGCCGGTGACACCAAGGCGGTGACCGCAGTCGGCTTCGGCGCGACATCAGGCACGCTCGGTTCGGCGCTGAACGGCGCCTATGGCAGTCTCGTGCTCAGCGCATCGGGCGTCTATAGTTATGCCGTCAACGAGACCAATGCCGCCGTGCAGGCATTGCGGCAGTCGACCAACACGCTGAGCGAAGTCTTCAGCTACACGATGCGCGACACTGCCGGCGCCACCGCCACGGCCAACCTGACCGTCACCATCCATGGCGCCAATGACGCGCCGGTGCTGGCTGTTCAGACGGCTGCCCAGAACGCCAGCGTCGGCACAGCCTTCTCCTTTGTCCTACCGACAACGACCTTCACCGATGTCGACAGCGGTGAAACGCTGACCTACACGGCAACGGCTGCCGACGGCACGGCACTGCCTGCCTGGCTCGCCTTCAACGCCACGACGCGGACCTTCAGCGGCACACCGACGACATCCGGCACCTATGGCGTCAGGGTGACGGCAACCGACCTCGGCGGCCTTGCCGCCAACGAGACCTTCAATATCACTGCGACAGTGGCGCCTGCGACCTACAGCCTGTTCAACGCCTCCAGCACACCGGCCCAGACCAACCTCAACGACGGTCAGCAGCTCGAGGTCGGCGTCAAGTTCCAGTCGAACGTTATCGGTGATGTCACCGCCATCAAGTTCTACCGCAACGCCAACGACAACGGACAGAACGTCGTCGATCTGTGGACCACGACCGGCACCAAGCTTGCCACCGCCACCTTCACCAACACCACGGCGAGCGGCTGGCAGACGGTGAACTTCACAACGCCCGTCACCATCGCCGCCAACACCACCTATATCGCCTCCTACCACACCACCGGTGCATACGTGGCTACCGATGGCTTCTTCGCCAACGGCGTCAGCAACGGTCCGCTGTCGGCGCTATCCAGCGCTGCGGCTGGCGGCAATGGCGTCTATGCCTACGGCGGATCTGCCACCACAGGTCTCTTCCCGACCAGCACCTTTGACTCGGCAAACTATTATGCCGATGTGGTCTTCCGGCCGCAGCTTGCAGCTTGACGCGTCGAACGAGGTTAAAGAGGGTTTCGAATGAGGCTCATAAAACGCAAATGACAGTCGCTCCGAATGCCCTCATTCAAGGGATGCTGATAAACAGCGTCGACCGGCTGCCGGTGACGGTGCTCTCGGGTTTTCTCGGCGCCGGCAAGACGACGCTTCTCAGCCACGTGTTGACCAATCGCGAGGGCCTGCGGGTCGCGGTCATCGTCAACGATATGAGCGAAGTGAATATAGACGCTAGTCTTATTCGAGACGGCGGCTGTAACCTGTCGCATACGACGGAGACGTTGATCGAGCTCAGCAATGGCTGCATATGCTGCACCCTGCGCAACGATCTCCTGACGGAAGTGCGGCGACTGGCCGAAGAGGGGCGATACGACTATCTGTTGATAGAGGGGACCGGCATTGCGGAGCCATGCCCTATCGCGGCAACCTTTTCATTCCGCGACGAAAACGGTGTTTCGCTCTCCGATTTTGCGAAACTCGACACGATGGTGACCGTCGTCGACGCCACAAGCCTCTTGGCCGACTACACCAGCGCTGATCTGCTTCGCGATCGCGGCCTGCAGCGCGACAGCGAGGATCGGCGGACGCTTATCGACCTGTTGGTGGACCAGATCGAGTTTGCCGATATTGTCGTGATCAACAAGATCTCCGATGCGACCGAGGAGATCCGCGCGGAAGTCCGCAAGACGGTGGCTGCACTCAACCCGGATGCCCGCCAGGTGGAGACGGACTTCGGCAAGGTTTCTCTTGCAACCGTCCTCAGTACAGGCCTCTTCGATGAAGCAAAAGCCGCCGCTCACCCGTTGTGGCACAAGGAACTGTACAATCCGGGCGATCATGTTCCGGAGACGGAGGAATATGGGGTATCGAGCTTTGTCTATCGCACGAGACGTCCCTTCGACCCCAAGCGGTTTCGAGCATTCCTGGACGAGCCCTGGCCGGGGGTAATCCGCGCCAAAGGCCATTTCTGGCTTGCCACGCGCCCGCGTCACGTGGGTCTGATGTCGGTTGCCGGGGTGCAACGGCGCTGTGAGCCTATGGGGCTCTGGTGGGCGGCCGTTCCCCGACAAGACTGGCCCAGCCATCAACAGTTTCGCCAGCATCTCGAGAGCCGATGGGACAGCGCTTGGGGCGACCGTCGGCAGGAGCTCGTGTTCATCGGTGTTGATATGGACGAGACAGGCGTCCGCACCGCGTTGGACGACTGCCTGGCCAGCTCGGACCCGCGGGACTGGTCGGCTCTCGAAGATCCGTTTCCGGCCTGGTAGCACGGGACGCGGGAGTACCGGGGTCGACGCAAAAGTACCGGCTCGACCGGCCGGACCGGCGAGACAATACCGAACTAGAATTTCTCTTCACCCAGAGTCGGCCGCTGAGCAGTAGCCGGAGGCTGCTTTGCGGGCTTGTCGGGTCGGGTATGCGGTGTGGGTCATCATATCGGAGTACGGAGTATCACCCAAATACCCCAGATTGCTGTCGTACGTTCCCCTTCGAAAGCTGGCAGGATGATTTCGTCCAATGCTGGTCGACGGGAAACGGGGACGCCGCTCTTGCTGAGATTTCATGTGAGGAATCGCGAATATCTAAGTACTGCCGGCGGCACGCCGAGCGTCTGTCACCCACCCTCTGTCTGGACCGCATTGGTTGGAACTGCGACCGTGGTGTCTTCAAGCACTCAGGGTTCCTACGGCTTTGCCAATCAGGACAGCGCAACCGTCCAATCCTCTTTCTCCGGCACTGTCACATCTTCCCTGATTTCATCAGGCGACCTACAATCGTCCTCCGCATCGTCGACGGCGATGCCGGCGGCTGCGGGAGATAGCGGCGCGCAAGACAGTGTCACGAAGACAGCGTCCGCTGCGACGGTGTTCCAGACGCCTTCCTCGACATCGCAACGCACCGTGCTTGCCCCGGATCCCTCCGAGGAGGCGGCCACACTGCCCGCCGCTCCCGCGCTGACGGGTGTTACCAGCGATGCCGACACCGGAAGCGCCAAGACGGCGGCGCCGGTCAGCTCTTCCAGCAGTCTCGGCACGACTTCGTTGCGCCTTCAGGCCTCGATAGCATCTGTCTCTCTGGAGCCGAGCCAGGACGTTTCTGCTGAGACGACCGCGCCACCGACAGCATTGGGGGCACTGGCGGCACCGGTGGCACCGATGGCGGCGGTTTCGGCTGCGGCGACGCCCAACAAAATCGCGCTCGAAAACCTGAAACAGGGCAACCCGATCAGCGAGTGGGGTCTGGAGGGCGATGGCGGTGGCACCATTCAGGGTTTTGCCACCGAAATCAGCACGAATATCGGCCAGACGGTGGATTTCAAGATCGCCACCGATTCCACCCACTACCGCATCGATATTTACCGCATTGGCTATTACGGCGGAGCCGGCGCGCGCAAGGTCGACTCGATAGAGCAATCGCTGACATCGGCGCAGATCCAGCCGCACCCGATCGTCGACATGTCGCTCGGCCTCATCGATTGCGGCAACTGGTCGGTATCGGCGAGCTGGGAGATTCCCGACGACGCCGTTTCGGGCGTCTATTTCGCCAAGCTCGTGCGCGAGGATGGCACCGAGGATGCAAGCATCATCCCCTTCGTCGTGCGCGACGATGCCTCGACCAGCGATATCGTCTTCCAGACATCCGATACCACCTGGCAGGCCTATAATGCCTGGGGCGGCGCCAGCCTCTATTACGGCGAAGTCCCCGTCGATCCGGCCGACATGATCGGCTACCTGCCGCCGAACTGCAGCTGCGGGCTGACCGCGATCGGCCGCGCCTCGGCCGTCAGCTACAACCGCCCAATCATCACCAATACCAGCCCGATCGGCGGCTCGCATGATTTCATCTTCGGCGTCGAGTCTTCGGCTATCCAGTGGCTGGAGCAGAACGGCTACGATGTTTCCTATATCTCCGGCGTCGATGCGACGCGCAGCGGCAGCCTGCTGCTGAACCATGATGCCTATCTCTCAGTCGGACATGACGAATACTGGTCGGCCGAGCAGCGCGCCAATGTCGAGGCGGCCCGCGATGCGGGTGTAAACCTCGCCTTCTGGAGCGGCAACGAGTGCTACTGGAAGGTGCGCTGGGAAAGCAGTATCGACGGCAGCGGTCAGGCCTACCGCACGATGGTCTGCTATAAAGAAACCTGGGGCACGAGCACGGACCCGAGCAGTACCGGCACTGGCACCTGGCGTGATCCGCGCTATGCCGATCCGGGGCAGGAGCCGGAGAATTCGCTGACCGGCACGATGTTCCAAGTGGACAGCTACCGTTCCGATACGATCACCATCCCTTACGACTATTCGAACCTGCGCTTCTGGCGCAACACCGATGTCGCCGAGCTGCAGGAAGGCGAGACCTATAATCTGGTGCAGAACCTGCTCGGTTACGAGTGGGATTCCGACGTCGAGAACGGCTTCCGGCCGGATGGCCTCATCAATCTGTCGCTCTCCTCCATCGCGGTCAGCACCTATCTGCGCGACTACGGCACGACGGTCGGCGATGCGGTGGCGACCCACAGCCTCACCATGTACCGGGCCGAAAGCGGCGCGCTCGTCTTCGGCGCCGGCACCGTCTTCTGGTCCTGGGGCCTGAACGCCAACCACCAGGGAGCGGAGACGCCAACTGATCCCAACGTGCAGCAGGCGATGGTCAACATGTTCGCGGACATGGGCATCCAGCCGACCACGCTCGATGCGAGCCTGATTCTCGCGACTCAATCGACCGACGCGTTGAAGCCGACCTCGTCGATCAGCTCGCCGATCATCGGCGCAAGCTTTGTCGAGGGGCAGCGCGTCACCATCACCGGCACGGCGCAGGATTTCGGCGGCGGCATCATTGCCGGTGTCGAGATCTCCACCGATGGCGGCCAGCACTGGTTCAAGGCCACCGGCCGCGAGAGCTGGAGCTATAACTGGGTCGTCCAGGCGAGCGGCACCTATACGATCTTGTCGCGCGCCGTCGACGACAGCGTCAATCTGGAGGCACCATCGGCCGGCAAGCAGGTTACGGTCACCCTGCCGGGCACACAGGGCCTGTGGACGCTGGCGGAAAAGCCTGCGGTCGAAACGGCAATCGATCGAGATCCGGTCGAGCTCGGCCTGCGCTTCCAGGCAACGACGGCAGGCTCGGTGCAGGGCATCCGCTTCTACAAGGGCTTCTACAATACCGGCGACCACGTCGTCAGCCTCTGGTCCGGCGACGGAACGCTGCTCGCAACAGGCGTGTCCGTGGGTGAATCGCTCTCCGGCTGGCAGACGGTGATGTTCTCCTCGCCGATTCAGATCGCCGCCGGCACGACCTATGTGGCGTCCTATCACAGCAACGGATTCTTCTCCGTCACCGAGAATTATTTCAACGAGCCCTATGCCAGCGGCGCGTTGCAGGCCGTCGATGGCGGCGGCGTCTTTGCCTATAGCGGCACCAGCACGTTCCCCGGTCAGAACCCCGGTGGCTCGAACTATTGGGTGGACGTGGTGTTCGATGCCGGCCCGAACAGCCAGCCGGTCGCCACCGACGACAGCGGGCTGATCATCGGCCATAACGGAACGCTTGTTATCTCGATTGCCGCACTCGTGGCAAATGATGTCGACGCCAATGGCGATGCGCTGACCATCACCGCCGTCGGCAATGCGCTCCACGGCACGGTTGCTCTCAATACGCAGACCGGAGCCATCACCTTCACGCCGGCGAATAATTATTCGGGCCCGGCAAGCTTCACCTATACGCTGTCGGACGGTCGCGGCGGCACGGACCAGGGCAATGTCAGCCTCACCGTTCAGCCAAGTCCGGCCGGCGAGACGCTGTTTACGGGGAGTGAGGGACCGACCGGCGGCAGCTTCAACGACAATACGGCGATGGAACTCGGCATGAAGTTCGTCGCCTCCACAAACGGCACGATCTCGGGCATCCGCTATTACAAGGCCGCCGGCGACACCAGTGTGCACACTGGCTCTATCTGGAGGGCCGACGGCACGCTCGTCGCCACGGTCACCTTCACCAACGACTCGCTTTCCGGCTGGCAGACAGCAACCTTCTCCACGCCGCTGCAGATCACGGCGGGTGCGACCTATGTCGCCTCCTACCACACGACCGGCAGCTATGTGGCAACGGCAGGCTATTTCAACACGGCGCATACCAACGGCTCGCTGACGGCGCTGGCCGGCACGAACGGCGTCTATGCCGTCGGATCGGGCTCGACCTTCCCGACCCAGAGCTACCAGTCGTCGAATTACTGGGTCGATGTCGTCTTCAACCAGTCGACGGGCAACACGGTGCCGGTTGCCGCCAACGACAACGGCTACACGACCTATGCCAACACGGCCCTGTCGATTACCGCGGCCAAGCTGCTTGCCAACGACAGCGACAGCGATGGCGACCCGCTGAACATTACTGGCGCCAATGGCGCGGTCAACGGAACGGTGACCTTCAACAGCCAGACCAACACGGTGATCTTCACGCCGAATTCGGGCTATACGGGCGTCGCAAGCTTCTCCTATTCGATCTCGGACGGCCATGGCGGCACGGCCTCGGCCACCGTCAGCCTCACTGTCAATTCGCAGCCCGGCGGCGGCACGACCTCGAGCTTGTTTACAAGCGCCGACACGTCGGGTGCAGCCGCCGCCAATGACGCCAACTCGGTCGAACTTGGCGTCAAGTTCATCGCTTCCGCCAACGGCCAGATCACGGGGCTCACCTATTACAAGAGCGCTCAGGATACCGGCACGCATGTCGGCTCGCTCTGGACCACGAGCGGCCAGCTCCTTGGCCAGGCAACCTTCATCAACGAGACGGCAAGCGGCTGGCAGACGGTCTCCTTCACGCAGCCGATCAATGTCACGGCCGGCGTCACCTATGTGGCGAGCTACCATTCGAACGGCTTCTATTCGGCAACCGCGAACTACTTCACGACGGACTATACGAGCGGCGCGCTGACGGCGCCGGCAAGTTCGGTCAGCGGCGGCAACGGCGTCTATGCCTATGGCACGGGCAGCCTGTTCCCGACCGCCTCCTACAATGCCAGCAATTACTGGGTGGACGTGCTCTATCAGCAGGGCGCGCAGAATGCAGTTCCGGTCGCAGCCAATGACAGCGGCTACTCGACCAATACGGGCACGCCGATCACCATCCAGGCGTCGGCGCTGCTTTCAAACGACAGCGATGCCGATGGCGATCCGCTCACGATCACTGGTGTCAGCGGCGGCGTCAACGGCTCGGTCGCATACAATGCCCAGGCCCAGACGGTGACCTTCACGCCGACCGCAGCCTATTCGGGACCGGCGAGCTTCAGCTACGCGATATCAGACGGCAAGGGCGGTACGGCCACGGCCCAGGTTGGGCTCATCATCAACAACCCGGCTGCAGGCCCGGAGCAGAACGTCTTTGCCGCCAATGCAACGCCTGCAATCGTCTCCACCAACGACAATCAGCAGGTCAATCTCGGCGTGAAATTCCAGGCCGATACGGCAGGCTGGATCACCGGCATCCGCTTCTACAAGGGTGCCGACAATACGGGCCCGCATAACGGCTATCTCTGGACTGCCTCGGGCACGCTGCTCGGTAGCGTCGCCTTCAGCAACGAAACGGCAAGCGGCTGGCAGACCGCGACACTCACCCAGCAGGTCGAGGTCGCCGCGGATACGACCTATGTCGTTTCCTACAGCACCAACGGCAATTATTCGGCGACCGGCAATTACTTCAGCACCGATGTGACGAACGGCGACTTGAAGGCGCTCAGCGGCAGTAACGGCGTCTATGCCTATGGGTCGAGCGGGTTGTTCCCGAGCGCCAGCTATAACAGCACAAACTACTATGTGGACGTAGCATTCAGACCGCAGCTCGCGGCGTAGAAAAAGCGAGCGGGGAGTACCGATGACGAGTGCAGACAACAGACTTCCGGTCACGGTCCTTGCCGGGTTTCTCGGCGCCGGCAAGACGACGGTGCTCAATCATGTTCTGCACAATCGCGAGGGACGTCGAGTCGCCGTGATCGTCAACGACATGAGCGAGGTCAATATCGATGCCGATCTCGTCCGTGACGGCGGAGCCAACCTGTCGCGGATGGACGAGACGCTGGTGGAGCTCACCAATGGCTGCATCTGCTGCACTTTGCGCGACGATCTTCTGAGCGAGGTCCGCCGGCTCGCTAGCGCCGGCCGCTTCGACTATCTGCTGATCGAGGGCACCGGCATTGCCGAGCCGCTGCCGGTCGCAGCCACCTTCTCCTTCCGCGACGAGAGCGGGGCAGCCCTCTGCGACGTCGCGCGGCTCGACACGATGGTTTCCGTCGTCGATGCGATCAATCTTCTGGCCGATTATGCGAGCGCGGAGTTCCTAAGGGATCGCGGCGAGAGCCGGGACGGAGACGACGAGCGCAAGCTGGTGGAACTGCTCGTCGAGCAGATCGAATTTGCCGATGTCGTGATCATCAACAAGGCGCAGGATGTGCCGCCTGCAGCGCTTGCCGAGGTTCACCGCATCGTTGCCGCACTCAACCCCGATGCCCGCGTCATCGAGACTGGCTTCGGCCGGCTGAAGCTCGACGCCATCCTGAATACCGGCCTCTTCAGCGAAGCGAGAGCCGCCCGCCATCCCCTCTGGCACAAGGAGCTCTTCGGTTGGGGCGAGCATGTGCCTGAGACCGAGGAATACGGCATCTCGAGCTTCGTCTATCGCAGCCGCCGGCCATTCGATCCCTCGAGGCTGAGCGATTTCCTCGACAGGAAATGGCCGGGCCTCATCCGGGCGAAGGGGCATTTCTGGCTGGCGACAAGGCCCGACGAGATCGGCCTGCTGTCGATTGCCGGTACGCAATGCCGCATCGACACCAAGGGTTTCTGGTGGGCGTCCGTGCCGAAGGCGCAATGGCCGCGTTATCCGCAGTTCCACCAACTCATCGACCGGCATTGGAACGAGGTCTGGGGCGACCGCCGCCAGGAACTCGTTTTCATCGGCGCCGGCTTCGACGAAGACGCAATCCGCACCGCGCTCGACGACTGCCTGACCGGTGAGGAGACAGGCTTCGATCCGCAGACCGCCGCCGGGCTTCGGGACCCGTTTCCGGCGTGGCAGCACGCACATTCAAATAGTTAGAGCGTCCTAATGGACGTAAGGCGCCCTAAGGTGAAGACGTTTTGATTATCAACTAGAGGAGAGAACAATGAGCAACGAACTTTATGCAGATGGCATCGGCGAAATCACCATCACCGGAACGATCGTGCGCATCGACCTGATGTCGCTCTCGGCCACCGATCGTGACGCCAACAACAATCCGAAGCCGGTCTTCCGCCAGCGAATCATCATGCCGGTCGATGCCTTCGCCAATGCCGTCGATCTCATGCAGAAGGCGCTTGGCGGGTTGGTCGAGTCGGGTGCGGTCCGTCGCATCGGCGATATGCCAGCTGCGGCGGCTGCCGATATTCAGACGGTGCAGGCTGGCGCTTCGAACGCCTCGCCGAACTTCAACTGATAAAACAGGTCTAGAGCGCCGTGCGTCCATTCGGACGCACAAAGACGCTCTAACTTTTCAAATCGAAGCCTCGGTCTCGTATTGTTTCGGGTGGGCCATGAGTAGTTTTCTGCATACCAACCTGCACTGTCTTGCGCTCGTAGCGCGTCATCACGGCGTCGATCTTGCTCCTGAACGACTGCAGCACGATTATGCCGTCGGCAACGATCCCGTTGCCATGCGGCAGTTGCTGCGAATGGCCAAGGATGCCGGCCTCAGAGCAAGGCATCTGACGCTCGACTGGCGATCCCTGTTCCAACTCGGCGAGGCCTTCCCGGTGCTCGCTGAGCTGACGAACGGCAATTGGGTGGTCATCGCCGGCGCTGTCGGGAGCGGGGAGGATGAGAGAATCCGCGTTCTCGACCCGCTGGCATCACGCGCCGAGGTGATGATGCTCAGCGAAGAGCAGTTCGCCAAGGCCTGGCTCGGATCGGTGATCCTGCTGAAGCGCAACTATCGCATGTCCGATGAGGATCGGCCTTTCGGCTTCCGCTGGTTCGTCCCCGAGATCATCAAGCAGCGCAGCTTCTTCCGCGACGTCGCGCTCGCCGCCTTCGTGCTTTACGGGCTGGGGCTGACGACGCCGATCTTCTTTCAGCTCGTCATCGACAAGGTGCTGGTGCATCAGAGCTATGCGACGCTTACGGTTCTGACGGTAGGCATCGCGATCGCGCTCGTCTTCGACGCGACCTTCACCTTCCTGCGCCGTTATCTGCTGCTTTATGCGACGAACAGGATCGACATCCGCGTCGCGACCCGCACCTTCGGCCATCTGCTCAATCTGCCGATCGCGCTATTCGAGCATGCCTCGGCCGGCGTTCTCGTCAAGCATATGCAGCAGACCGGGCGCATCCGCGAATTCCTGACCGGCCGGCTGTTTCTTACGCTCCTGGACGGCGTTTCGCTGCTGGTCTTCGTGCCGATCTTGCTTCTCTACAGCGTCAAGCTGACGCTTGTCGTGCTCGGTTTCGCCGCCCTCGTCGGGCTCGTGGTGATGATGCTCGTCGGGCCGTTCCAGCGCCGGTTGCAGGCGCTTTACCAGGCCGAAGGCGACCGGCAGGCATTGCTGGTGGAAACCGTGCACGGCATGCGCACCGTCAAATCGCTGGCGCTGGAGCCGCGCCAGCGCAAGGTGTGGGACGATTATTCGGCCCAGTCGATCTCCGTGCGTTTCCGGGTCGACAAGATCTCGACCATCGCCCAGGCGATGACCGGGCTGTTGGAGAAGCTGATGAGCGTCGCAATCATCGGCCTCGGCGCGCTCGATGTCTTCAGCGGCGCGATGACGATCGGCGCGCTGGTCGCCTTCAACATGCTCGCCGGCCGGGTCTCGGGACCACTGGTGCAGATCGTCACAATGGTGCACGAATATCAGGAAGTCGCGCTCTCCGTGCGCATGCTCGGCGAGATCATGAACCAGCGGCCGGAGCAGGCGGGCCGTGGGCGAGGTGTTCGGCCGCATCTGCAGGGCCGCATCGAATTCGACAGGGTCAGCTTCCGTTACGGCCCGGATAGCGCGCCGGCGCTGGACAATGTCTCTTTCGCCATTCCCGCGGGCTGCCTCTTCGGCGTGGTCGGCAAGAGCGGCTCGGGCAAGACGACGATCACAAGGCTCATCCAGGGGCTCTATCAGAGCCAGGAAGGGCTCGTGCGCATGGATGGCTATGACAGCCGCGAGATCGATCTCGTGCATCTGAGAACGAGCATCGGCGTCGTGTTGCAGGATAGTTTCCTGTTTCGCGGCTCGGTGCGCGAGAATATTGCCGCCGCCAAGCCCGATGCCAGCATCGAAGAGATCATGGAAGTCGCCCGCATCGCCGGCGCCGAGGAGTTCATCGAGCGCCTGCCGCGCGGCTTTGACACGATGCTGGAGGAAAACGCCTCCAACCTGTCAGGCGGCCAGAAGCAGCGGCTTGCCATTGCCCGCGCGCTTATCACCGATCCGAAGCTGTTGATCTTCGACGAGGCGACGAGCGCTCTCGACCCCGACAGTGAGGCGATCATCCGCGATAATCTGAGCCGCATCGCCGCCGGCCGCACCGTCATCATCGTCTCGCACCGGCTTTCGACGCTCGTCGATGCCGATGCCATTCTCGTCATCGAGCGTGGCAAGGTCGCCGATATCGGCCGGCATGATCAGCTCGTATCGCGCTGCATGACCTATCGTCACCTGTGGTCCCAGCAGATGAGGCAGGTCGCATGAACGCCCACATTAGAAAACCCAGCGAAAACCTGCCGGTCCCTTCAGGCAAAGGCCCTTCAGACAAGGGCCCTTCGGGGAAGGGCAGGGAGCTCACCGCCCGCCCGCCGTTGCCGCCGGCAATTGCAGAATTCCAGTCCGACGCCGTCGAGCTGGAGGAACGCGCCCCGCCGCGCATTGCAAGGATGACGCTGTACTGCGTGACGGCGCTGATTGTTTCGGCGATCATCTGGGCCTCGGTCTCGTCGATCGATGAGGTGGTGATTGCGCCCGGCAAGCTCGTCACCACCCAGCCAACGATCGTCGTCCAGCCGCTCGAAACCTCGATCATCCGCACGATCGAGGTGAAGGTCGGCGAAGTGGTGCATGCCGGGCAGACGCTCGCGACCCTCGACGCCACTTTCAGCCAGGCCGATGTCGACCAGCAGCAGGCGAAGTTCTCCGCGCTCGACGCGCAGGTGAGGCGCATCGAGGCCGAGCTTGCCGGCGACGACTACACGAAGATGGCGGGAGATACGCCCGACCAGGTGCTGCAGGCGCAGCTCTTCGGCCAGCGACAGGCCTTCTACATGGCGCAGCTGCAGAATTTCGAGCAGCAAATCGCCGGCCAGTCGGCCGCTCTTGCGGCGAGCAGGAACCAGGAGGCCGTGCTCAACGACAGGCGCGATGGGCTCTCTCAGATCGAGGCAGCCCGGGAGCGGCTCTATAACAAGCAGAGCGGCTCGCTGATCACGCTGCTCGGCTCGCGTGACGCCCGCCTTGACGTCGAGTCCGACCTGACCGCCGTCCGCGGCCGGGCAGACGAGGCCGCCCACGCCTATGCCAAGCTCCGAGCCGACCGCCAGGCCTTCATCGAGGATTTCCGCCGCGCCGCAATGGAGCAACTGGTGGAACTGCGCGGCCAGCGTGACATGGCTGACGAGGAACTGAAAAAGATGGAACTGCGCCGCAACATGGTGGCGCTGACCGCACCCGCCGATGCCGTCGTGCTCGATCTCGCCCACCGCTCGGTCGGTTCAGTGGTGCGCGAAGCGGAACCGGTCGTGACGCTGGTGCCGATCAACGTGCCGCTCGAAGCCGAAGTCTCGATCAACACGCGCGACATCGGCCGCGTAGCCGTCGGCAAGGAAGCCCGCATCAAGCTCGACGCCTATCCCTTCCAGAAATATGGCACCGCCACGGGCGAGGTGAGAACCATCAGCCAGGACACCTTCCTCACCGGCCAACAGGAGCAGACAGAGACCCCGAGCCAGCCGGCCGCCCCCTTCTTCAAGGCGCGGATCCTGCTTGCCGATACCCGGCTGAATGCCGCAGGCATGCCGGTGCGGCTGCTTCCCGGCATGACCGTGTCCACGGAAATCAAGGTCGGCAACCGTACGGTGATCTCCTATTTCCTGTATCCGCTGCTGCGTGGCCTCGATAACGCAATACGCGAACCGTAGGATGTGACGGATCAGTTCGCCCCGGCGAGATCCCGAGTGAGCACATGCACTGCCGCTACCATCGTCATGTGTCCGTGACCACCTTCGACAAAACCTCGATCCGCTGCAGATCACGCTTGCTCATCGCAATCAGTCCCATCCGCAATCTCCCAGGTCATCAAACAAAGGGAGAGTGACATTCCAACTTTGCGGAAACAGGACACTTTAACTTTGCGGCTACACAAATTGTCAAAGCTGAATAGCGCTGCGACTTCGCCAGCCAGTTAGAAACGCGACACTAGCACCGTCGGTCATGACCTTGCCCCCAAGTTTTATCCAGTTTTGAGTTCGCTCCAGCGGTTTTTGGTTGCTGTTGTTGGTTCGGTAGCGGCGGGTTGCGGTGCGGAGCCATTTCGGCTGCGCAGCACCGCATCACGTCGCGGGTTGAGTGTCTGAGCGAATTCGGCCGGTGTCAGCCAGCCAAGGCCTGAATGCGGGCGTTGATCGTTGTAATCGCTACGCCAGTTTGAAAGCGCGGACCGGGCGTGAGCAAGCGACGAGAACAGAGTTTCATTCAAGAACTCGTCTCGCAGCCGCCCGTTGAAGCTTTCGATAAAAGCGTTCTGGATAGGCTTGCCAGGCGCAATGTAATGCCAGTCAACTTTGGTCCGGTCCGCCCATTGCAGGATCGCGTTGCTGGTGAACTCGCTGCCGTTGTCGCTGACGATCATCCTCGGCTTGCCGCGCTCCTCGATAATCCGGTCAAGCTCCCGTGCGACGCGAAGACCGGAAAGCGATGTATCGGAGACGAGCGCCAGGCACTCCCTCGTGCAATCATCGACGACGGTCAGAATCCGCAACCTGCGCCCATCGGTGAACTGATCCGACACGAAGTCTAGCGACCAACGATCATTGGCCACCATCGGCACCAGCATCGGCGCTCGCGTGCCTATCGCTCGCTTGCGACCGCCGCGCTTGCGCACCGTCAGTTTCTCCTCCCGATAGAGCCGGAAGAGCCTCTTGTGGTTCACAAGGTGTCCCTCGCGCCGGAGCAGCACATGAATGCGTCGATATCCGAAGCGGCGACGTTCATGCGCCAACGCCTTCATTCGCTCGCGAAGCTCATGATCATCGTCGCGCCTGGTCTCGTAACGGACCGTCATTCGGCAAAAACCAATGGCTTTACACGCCCGCCGTTCGCTCATCTCATGATGGCTCATCAGATGCGCGACAGCTTTCCGCTTGGCCGCGGGCGTCACCACTTCTTTCCCAGAAGGTCTTTCAAGGCAGCATTGTCGAGCATCGCATCCGCCAGAAGCCGCTTCAGCTTCGTGTTCTCGTCCTCAAGCGTCTTCAGCCGCTTGGCCTCGGACACCTCCATGCCGCCGAACTTGGCCTTCCATTTATAGATGCTGGCATCGCTGACGCCATGCTTGCGGCAAAGCTCCGAGACCGGCGTGCCTGCCTCGTGCTCCTTCAATATGCCGATGATCTGTTCGTCTGTGAAACGATTGCGCTTCATCCTCTGGTCCTCTCAAATGGGCCAGAGCTTACTTCAAAATGGATTATTTCAACGGGGCAAGGTCAGTCAGCCCCCGATCCGGCCGGCTGGGCCGGGTTGAAAGGGCGGAGCGGGGGCGGGTGATGACACTTCCTTCGGCTTTAGCTTTCTCACTGGCAATTGTTCTTTTGTCGCTCGATACTCGCTGGCACTTGCATGGCGCAGGATGGGGATCAAAGCCGCACGATGCTTCCGGAAATCAACCTGCAGGGGCACGTCGATGTCGCCGCGCTGTCACCACTTCTTCGCGGCATGCTTCTTTCGGTTGCCTATGCTGACGGTGAGGGTGGCATAGGATTGACTGCGACCGGCGCCATGAACCGCAAGTTCGTGCATTGGGCCGCTGTGCACTTCCTCTGGCCAAGCTTCACAGCCGAAGACCTCTACAGCATGAACAAGGTGCTCAATGAAAGCGACATGCCGCCGCTTTGGGTCGTGCGCGACATGGCCCGTCATCTGAAACTTCTTCGCCGAAAAAAGGACGTGCTGCTGCCAACCAAACGCGGCCGGGAGTTTTTGGTGGACCCGCAAGCCTTCTTTGATCTGGTCGCCACGGATTATCTCTATTCGTATGTCCACGCCACCGAGCGGGAAGAGGAGGTCCGAGCGCGGTTACGCTGGTGGCGCATGTTCCTCAATCTTCTCAATATCAAGGCCAGAGAAGGTTGCACACCAATGGAGGTTGTGAAGATCCTCTATCCAGACCTGGCGCCTCTGTCGGACACCGAAATAACCCTGGAAGCCTGGGAGTTGAAATCCGATCTCCAGTACGGCGTCTTTCGACGCTTATGCTGGCTCGGCTTGCTCTATGAGGCACGAGAGGGGCTCACTCTTCTCCAGGACGGATCCTTCCACAAGACGCCACTTTGGGCAGCCTGCCTGCAGTTGGAATCGGATACGCAAAGCGACATCGGCGTGCACTGACGAACTTCATTCCGCTGGCTGCCTCATCAACGCCTTCTGCCTTTTGGCAATCACCTCCGGATCATTCATGAAGTCCGTCCGCCGGCCAGGCTTGCGGCCACGCTTCTGATAACCATTGCCCTGGCTGCCATCGGGAATACCGAACATATGATCCGTCTGGCCGGTGCGGCGAGGGCCGCTCTTGCTGCGCTGCTGTTCCCGCCCAGCCTGCAGCTCGGCGACGATGGAAAGCATGTCGTCGAGACGCTTGTTCTCGACAACCTCTGCCCGGTGGACCGACCGCAATGTATCGAAGGTTCTGTAGGGCAGGGTGAAGCTCTCGTGCATGATCTCGAGGCGGCCGTCCGGGTAGTCGCAGACAACGACCTTCTTACCCGCCAATGGCCTGGAAATCTCGGTCGGATCGAGAATGAACAAGACCTTGTCGTAACGGAGCGTCAGCGACTGCGACAGTGTGCGGACTTCCTTCCGGCACATGGCGCCATCGAGATTCTCATGGTCGGCCAGCGGTCGGTGCATGTCCTTCGGATTGCGCGGTTGCTTGCCGAACCGCGAATTGAAATCCGCAATGAACTCAGGCGCATAGGCATTGGCAGCTTCGATCGTATCGATGCCGCGAAGCCGCATCTCCTTCACCAGCCGATCCTGCAATGTCTGGTTGGCGCGTTCCACACGGCCCTTGGCTTGCGGAGTGTTGGCACAGATAATGTCGATGTTCAGCTCATAAAGCGCACGACCAAACTGCGTCAGGCCGCTCGTCCGGTCTTTCTCTGACGCATGCGTGCTACGGAAAACCCCATGTTTGTCGCTGTAGAACGCGAGAGGTTTGCCCCATTGCTGCAAATACGCCTTAGTCGCATGCAGATAGTCGAACGTGTTCTCTGATCCGGCGAACCGCAGGTGCAGCAGCTTGCCGGTCGCATCGTCGATATAGACGAGCAGGGCGCATTTGGGGCCGCGGTTCTCGAACCACCAGTGATGCGAACCATCGATCTGCACCAGTTCGCCAAAGCAGTCGCGCCGGCCGCGTGGCTGGAAAACCCGTTTCTTGCGTTCCCGGCGCGAGATCCAGATGCCGGCCTCGGTCATCCATTGCCGCAGCGTCTCCTTAGCAACAGAGATCCGGTGCAGCTCGATCAGCTTCTCGCGAGCCAGCGTCGGGCCGAAATCCAGATAGTGCTCGCGGATCAGATCCAGCGCTGCATTGCGAAACTCCTCGCTGTGGCGCCGGTTGCTCGGCTGCGATCGTTTCTTGGAAACGAGGCCGGCTGGACCATCCCGGTCATAGGCCTGCAGCAACCGATGGACCTGACTTCGACTGAGCCCGAGCAGTTCGGCAGCCTGGACAACGCTCAGGCGTAGGTCACGGATCTTCTGGATGACTTCAAGGCGATGCAACTCTTTCTGCGACATGGTGATCATAAAGGACATGACGACTCCGACCGCTCATGGTCTTGACCAGGCTGAAGATCGTCATCCTTGCTCCCAACGTTGGCTTTGACCAGTGCGTCGAGAGGCGAGACTGTCGCATCTCTAACTGGCCCAACTGTCGCATTACTAAATAGCCCTTACACAAATTTGCGGCGTAATATATATTATGGAACATAAGATTGCTCCTGTCTCGAAGCGAGACTTCGTTGATTGAACCAGCTGACGACGCTGGTCGAACGGCGTAGCAAGCCTGAAATGAGGGATTGGCCTGGCGTGGGTGAATTCGCAGTCTACATCTCCACACAGCCAACGTTGTCACATTTTGTTGCATTGCAAGATGCCCTCGGCAGGACTAACTAAATGCTTCAATGGTTGCGACGAATGCGCAGCTTTTGACTAGCAAGCCTCTGAAATAACTTAGAATACGATTACTGAAGAAGCTTTTCTGCATTACTAAAACTTAATCTGCCCTGTGCAGCTCGATGGCCTTCCCTGTGCTATTTGTTAGCAGCTGCAGCATTTAAGGAAAAGCGTCCCGTGAGTAGTATTCCGACAGAGAAAACCGTGCTGGTGTTTCAGGGCGGTGGTGCTTTGGGTGCCTACCAGGCCGGCGCTTACGAAGCTTTGCATGAGGCTGGCATCCGCCCCGACTGGCTGGCCGGGATATCCATCGGCTCGATCAACTCAGCCATCATTGCCGGAAGCCCCGTCGATCAGCGTGTCGATAACCTCAGGACCTTCTGGCATCGGGTATCGTCCGGCCTGCCCGGCCATTTTCTCGGCAATGGCAATGCGATGCGCAAATGGTTCAACGAATCCTCCGCTTTTCTGGGATCTTTGACCGGCGTTCCCGGCTTTTTCACGCCGCGCGTCTTTGCGCCATGGAACATCCCGGGCGACCCGATGGCCGCGATCAGCCTTTACGACACCGCGCCGTTGCAGGAGACCCTCGCCGGTCTGGTCGATTTCGACCTGATCAATTCAGGTGCCATCCGTCTCAGCCTCGGCGCAGTCGACGTTGTTAGCGGCAACTTCAATTATTTCGACAACCGCGATTGCGCGTTTTCGCCCAAACACGTGGCCGCCTCCGGGGCGTTGCCGCCGGGTTTTGCGCCCGTCGAGATCGACGGCCGCTATTATTGGGATGGAGGTATCGTTTCCAATACGCCGCTGCAGCGCATTCTCGGTGGTAGCGAGTTGGAGACAGATCTCTGCATCTTCCAGGTCGATTTGTTCAGCGCCAAGGGCGTGCTGCCCAAGGATGTCTTTGACGTCGATGCCCGCGAGAAGGAAATCCGTTTTTCCAGCCGTACCCGGCTCAACACCGACCAGTTCCGCAAGCTTCAGTCGGTGCGCATGGCGGCCAAGCGGCTGATGGAAAAGCTGCCGCCTGAGCTGAAGGACGATCCTGATGCGAAGCTTCTTGAAAGGATCGGCAATGATTGCGCCGTCACCATGGTGCACCTGATCTATAGGCGTGCCGCCTACGAAACCGGATCCAAGGACTATGAGTTTTCGCGGCTCTCCGTGGAGGAACACTGGAAGGCCGGCCATGACGATGTGGTCGAGACGCTGAACCATCCAGAGTGGCTCAACCGGACGCGTCCGACCAATGGGATACGGATTTTCGACCTTGCCGAGCAACGCCTGCGTGGGAAAAACCATGAAAATTGAAGATGTCGTTCGTAATGCCTTTGCCATGCCGCTGACGAGTCCATCCTACCCGCCAGGGCCGTACCGGTTCGTCAATCGCGAATACATGATCATCACCTATCGCACCGATCCGGAGGCCCTGCGCCGGGTCGTGCCGGAGCCGCTGCAGTTCGATGAGCCGCTGGTGAAGTACGAATTCATCCGCATGCCGGACTCGACCGGCTTTGGCGACTATACCGAATCCGGCCAGGTCATCCCGGTGACCTATGAAGGCGTACACGGCGGTTACGTGCATTCTATGTACCTCAACGACGACGCGCCGATCGCCGGTGGCCGCGAGATTTGGGGCTTTCCGAAGAAACTGGCCGAGCCGTCGCTGACATCCATCAAGGATGCGCTGGTCGGCACGCTCGACTATGGCGGTCAGCGCGTCGCCACCGCAACGATGGGCTTCAAGCATCGAACACTTGACAAGGCGAAAATCCTCGAAAGCCTGAAGCAGCCGAATTTCATGCTGAAGATCATTCCACATGTCGATTGCACACCGCGCATCTGCGAACTGGTGCGCTACTATCTGGAGGATCTGACGGTGAAAGGCGCGTGGGAAGGTCCGGGCGCCCTGGCGCTGTTTCCGCATGCGCTGGCGCCGGTCGCCGACCTGCCGGTGCTTGAGGTCAAATCCGCCATCCATATTCTCTCGGACCTGACGCTGGGCCTCGGCGAAGTGGTCCATGATTATCTTGCAAAATAGGGAGTCCAAACCATGAAGCTCAGGGACAAGGTCTGCATCGTCACGGGCTCGGCCAGCGGTATCGGGCTGGCGATCGCAAGGAAATACGTTTCAGAGGGTGCCAGGGTCGTCATTGCCGACCTGAAGCTCGAGGCGGCGCAAGCGGCGGCCAAGGATCTGACGGCTGCCGGCCCGGGCGAGGCGATCGGTCTTGCGATGGACGTGACCAGCGAGGAAGCCGTGAACGCCGGCGTCGCCGCCGTCGTAGCCAAGTGGGGCCGGGTGGACGTGCTCGTCTCCAATGCCGGCATCCAGATCGTCAACAAGATCGAGGACTACGCCTTTTCCGACTGGAAGAAGATGCTTGCCATCCATCTCGATGGCGCGTTCCTCACCACCAAGGCTTGCGTTCCCCACATGAAAGCGCAGAAGGGCGGCGCGATCATCTATATGGGCTCGGTGCATTCGCATGAGGCTTCGCCGCTGAAATCGGCCTACGTCACCGCCAAGCACGGCTTGCTCGGCCTTGCTCGTGTGGTCGCCAAGGAAGGCGGACCGGATGGCGTGCGTGCCAACGTCATCTGCCCCGGCTTCGTCCGGACGCCGCTGGTCGACAAGCAAATTCCGGAACAGGCAAAGGAACTCGGAATTTCCGAAGACGAGGTCATCAAGAAGGTAATGCTCGGCGGCACGGTGGATGCACAGTTTACGACGGTCGACGATGTCGCAGAAGTGGCGCTGCTCTTTGCCGGTTTCGAAACCAATGCTCTCACCGGCCAGTCACTCGTCGTCAGCCATGGCTGGTACATGCAGTAACGGTCGCGCTGAGGCATCGCATCTGGGACCGTTAAGGCTCAACCCTGTTGAATGTTGCGGTCGATACCGCGTTGCTCCCGACTTCGTCAGTGCCGGCAATCTCTGATCTACAGCGCTGCGTGTCGGAAAAGACGCGCAAAGGACGCTGTAGTCCTTTGAATTGCTGCATAATTTTAATCCTGAAGTCGATTCCAGTTTAAGCAATTATGCAGTAGTCTCGAATTCTCTCCGCCGGGCAATTCAGCCGCAGGCTCATGACATTCGAACGAGCGAGAGCTGTATTTCATGACCACTCACCGCTTCATTCCGACGAGATTTCACAATGTCATCGGCTCTCTTCCGCCGGCCCTGCACATCGCCGACGGCGATACCGTGGTCACCGAGACGCTCGACGCCGCCGGGCATGACAAGGACGGCACCAAGCAGGCATCCGGGCCCAATCCGGTGAACGGCCCGATCTTCGTGGAAGGTGCTGAGCCCGGGGATGCGCTGAAGGTCGAGATCATCAGCATGATCCCGACCAGGGACACGGGGTTTACCCGCAGCGTCGTCGCCGCCAATGTCGTCGATCCCGAGGCGGTTCGCGACCTGCCGCCGCGCGACATCGCCATCTGGGCGATCGACCGTGAGGCATTGACCGTCCGGCTTTCCGAGCCGGTCGGCGGCCTCGAAAATTTCGTTCTGCCTCTCGCCCCGATGATCGGCTGTTTCGGCGTGGCGCCCAGCCTCGGCCAGGCGATATCGACCGCGACCAGCGGCGAATATGGCGGCAACATGGACTATCGGCTGTTCGGTCCCGGCACCACCGTCCGCTTGCCAGTAGCGGCCCCCGGCGCCCTTTTCTTTCTGGGCGACTGCCATGCCGTGCAAGGGGATGGCGAGATCGTCGGAACCGGTGTCGAGACGACGTTCCAAGTCATGGTGCGGCTGACGGTGGAAAAGAAGGCCGGACTGGTCTGGCCGCGCGGGGAAACCGCCGAAGACATCTTCACCATCGGCAACGCCCGGCCCCTCGATCAGGCGCTCCAGCACGCGACCAGCGAAATGTTGAACTGGCTGGCATCGGATTATGGTCTGGACAGAACGGCGGCCAGCCATCTGCTCGGCCAGGTGGTGCGTTACGATGTCGGCAACGTCTTCGACCCGGCCTACACGATGGCTTGCCGTGTCGCCAAGAAATGGCTGGTTCGCCCAAGGACGCCTCCCCATGCGTGATTGAGGCTATCGCGACACAGCCTGCCGAACGTCAGGACGAAATGTTTCGAGGGCAGCGGAAAGCTCCGTGCGGCCACGGCGGATTTCGCCGATGCCGGCTTCGGCTCCGATCAGGCCCTTGTTGTGCGCGTCACTGAGCCTGACGATCAGCTCGGCGTAACTTTCCGAGAGTCCTGTGCGGATCAACGTTGCCGGCCACTCGGCACGCGGCAGTTCGTGTGCGACAACGCGCCGGGTCAACAATCGCCCCAGGGCCGCAGCGATCTCAAGCGCCGTGTATTCGCGCGGCCCCTCGCCATGGACGATCCGCGGCGAAGGGCCATGATCCTCATCAGCCAGCAGAAGGTCGGCAGCCATATCGCCGATATCGGCGGCGGAGACGGTCGGAAAGGGTCGTGCCAGCGGCTGGTGCATGCTCGGCATCACGCCGGTCTCATTGGCGATCTTCAGGTAGCGTGCCCAGTTTTCCATATGTTCGGCCGAACGCAGAAAGACCATCCTGGCGCTGCACTGCCGGAACCGCTCCTCCATCAAACGGAACAGCCTGGTAATGCCGGTATCGATCGTCAGATGCGCACCGTAATCCGAGATCGCCAGGACGCGCGGCGGCCGGGCGGCATCGACCGCCTCCGCCATCCGCTCGATAGACTGCAGCATCTGGCGGCTGGCATCGGCGGCGCGAGGGTCGATCGGGCAGATGAGCTGTACAGCCGTCGCATCTCTCATCGCGAGCGCCATGGCATCGGCATCGCCGACCTCAGCCATGGCAATCTCGCATCCGAGCGCCGCAAGGGGTGCGGCCTTGGCGGGATTACGGAGCACCGCCGTGACGGGAGAGCCCTCGGCCCGAAGCCTTGTTATCGTTGCCTTGCCGATTTTGCCGGTGGCGCCGAAGATGACAAACATGATCATTCCTTCCTCTGCTCGCAGTCGAAGGAAGATGCACTGCCGCTAAGGGGCATTGCCTGCGCATTCGGCCGATCCGTTGCAGGATCGGCCAATTTTTTTTAATTGCGCGCGCGGGTGATGGTGCCGGGGCTGATGCCAAGCAGCCGCTTCATGCTGTTTGCCATATGGCTTTGATGCGCAAAGCCTGCTTCCAGGGCGATCTGGCTCAAGGGCAGGCCGGAGCTTCGGATCAGCACCTCGACGCGAGCCACCCGGCGGTGCAGCACATATTGATGCGGCGGCATACCGAAACTATTTCGAAACTGCGTCTTCAGATGCGAGAGGCTCAGTCCGGCAAGAGCTGCCAGTTCCGCAAGCGAAAGCGAGGTGTCGAGATTATCCTCGATGTAGTCGGCAAGCATCCGCTTCTGACGGGGCGAGAGCGCTCTGCCGCTATCCACTGGGCGAGAGCTGCCGCTGCCCGCCTCGACCAGACGGAGCGCCAAAGCTGTCGCCAGCGTATCGGCATAGAGGTTGTCGGACGGCACATCCGCTTCGAGTTCCGCTTTCAAGGCCCAGACGATGGCCTCGAGCCGCGGATCGCGGAGTTGAAATTGCGGCACGATTGCCGTCGCGGGGTCGCGGCCGAGGTCGATGGCAGCCCGATGGAAAAGATCCTTGCTGATCTTCAGTCGCAGGATCATGCATTCGCGGTCGTCCTCCCAGACGCCATCAAGGCCGGCTGGCACCACGTCGATATCGCCATGCTTCTGCAGTCGGCGATGCTCCCGCCCGTCACAGCGGCATTGCGCCCGCACCGGCCGGCCGACGTGGACCCCGAGACGATGGTAGGGCGTGCCTGAAATATGCGTGCTGCCGGGCGGAATGCGTAGCAGCTCAGCCTCCAGACCGTGCCAGCCGCGCCCCCTGCTCGTTGCGAGGATTGTCGCGCTTCCTGTCGGCGAATGATCGTTCATCGGTCCGTTCCGTTCGCTCGAATGGGACCAAGACTATCTCAAGCGTCACCTCCGCGGCAAGAAATGGTGCTGTCGGCGGGAACGATTTTTCTCAGTCGTGCCGGGACAGGAAACCGGAAACGGTCGCCAGGCAAAGCTGCTTTTCCTCGACATGCGGCATATGGCTGGAATTTTCGAAGAGCACCCATTCGCAGCCCGGAACGCGTTCGAGATAGGGCCTTACCACCAGGGGCGTCGCCTCGTCGTATTTTCCCGAGACCAGCAGCGTCGGGGCTTCGATGCGGTCCAGCCTGTTCTCGATCGTCCAGTCTTTCATCGTACCGATGACGTGAAATTCGGTCGGGCCGTTCATCTTGCGGTAGACGGTGTTGTCCTCGTCCATGATTGCAAAGGTCCGCGCCACTTCAGGCGGCCACGGCACCACGCGGCAGACATGGCGGTCATAGAAGACGCGTGAGGCGGCGATATAGTCCGGATCGGTGAGGCTTCCCGCCAGCTCATGCTTCAGCAGCGTGTCCTGCACCTCTTTCGGCAGTTCCTGCCTCAGCCGGTTCGCCTCCGAAACCCAGGTGTGCATGTTGGCCGGCGAGTTGGCGATGACAAGCGCCTTCAGACCTTGCGGCTGGCGCACCGCATGTTCGGCGCCGAGCATGCCGCCCCAGGACTGGCCGAGGAAGGCATAACGATCCCGAATGCCGAGATGGGAAAGTAGCGTGTCCAGCTCCTCGAGGAACAGGCCGACCGTCCAGAAATCCGGGCCTTTTTCCGGAAGTCGGGTGGAATTGCCATTGCCGAGCTGGTCGTAATGGATGACCGGACGGCCGTCGAGGGCGGCGATATCCTTGAAGGAATCGACATAATCATGGGTGCAGCCAGGCCCGCCATGGGCGACGACGAGAGGCAGCTTGCCGCTCTCCAGCGAACCGGTGACGCGATACCAGGTGCGATAGTCGCGAAAGGGCAGGTAAGCTTCTTTGGTCGTGACTTCGCCCACCGGTGTCTCCATCTCTTGGCGTCATGAAAAAAAGCATAACGCGGCGGCAACGGTGAAGGCAGCTATCACAAGTTATAGGGTGGCCAATTATGGGTAGGCCGGTCTTCGAGCAGGCGGTAATGGGTGGCGCGCACCACGGCCTGGGTTCGGTTGCGGGCGCCGAGTTTCTTTGTCGCGGCGTTCAGATGCATCACGACGGTCGGTACCGAACGGTCGATGATGCGGGAAATTTCCTTGGCGGAGTAACCTTCCGCCGAATGGCGCAGGCATTCACGTTCCCGCTCGGTCAGGCGGATCGTGCCGACGCTCTTCGCCCGCGTGTCGAAAAGCGAATAGGCGGTCTCATGGAAAACATGGGCAAGCAGGTTGAAGTCGGCGATATAGCGCAGTGCGTGCCGTTCGAAATCTTTGTTCCGGCCGAAGCGGATGCCGGTGACGGTCGCATAGTCGCCGCGTGGCATATGAACCGGAACGGTGACGCCGGTCGACATATCGCGTTCGCTCAAATAGCGCGTCACCGGCGCGGTGTCTTCGGTCATGAAACGGTTGATCAGCGTGTCGGCGTCCGGGTCGTAGTTCCAGAAGAAGGGCGCGGAGGTGCGCAGCGCCACCTGCTGCACCGGATCGATACGGAAATAGCCGCGATTGAACCAGTAATCGTGCATATCGTCGGAGATATTCCGCAGCTTCAGCAGCGATGGTATCATGATCGCGCCGTCGAGATCGTAAGGCACCGGTGTATAGTCGTAGATCAGCGCCTCGAAGCCGATCTGCTTCATCGCCTCGAAGGCCTGGTCGATGCGTCCATCAAGCGTTTCGTGCGCTGCAAACTGCCGTCTGATCGTTCCGATATCGTCAAGAATGGGGTCGTCACGAATGGGGTCGTCAAGCATGGGCTGCTCCCGGGGTTCGGCATTGCGGCCCACCCTATCACTTCTTATAGCTGGCACTGAATGCGGTTTAAGGTAAAAATTTAGCCGTGCCCAAATATTGAGCAAGCGAAATCTTCTGCCGGAGCGATCAATGTGGCGTGAAATACGGCCGGACGAGCGATTCGAGATCGATGTCGATGGCTATCGCGTCGTTGCCTATAGTTTCGGGACCGGCAGCGAGACGGTTTTCTGCCTGAACGGCGGGCCGGGTCTGCCCTGCGATTACCTGCGCGAGGCGCATTCCTGTCTCATCGACAAGGGCTATCGCGTCGTCGCCTTCGACCAACTCGGCACCGGCGCTTCCGACCGGCCGGACGATCTCTCGCTCTGGACGATCGGCCGTTATGTCGAAGAGACGGAGACGGTGCGCAAGGCGCTGGGGCTCGGCAAGGTCCACATGCTCGGCCATTCCTGGGGCGGCTGGCTGGCGATCGAATACGCGCTGACCTATCCCGAAAACCTCAAGACGCTGATCCTCGAAGATACCGTCGCCGATATGCCGCATCTGATCTCGGAACTGGAACGGCTGCGCGCGGCACTCGGTCCCGAAACTGTCTCGATGATGCAGAAGCACGAGGCGCAAGGCACCTACAATCATCCGGAATATCTCGCCGCCGTCACCATCCTCAACTACCGCCATGTCTGCCGTCTGCCGGAATGGCCGGCGCCGGTGCGCCGCTCGCTCGACGATTGGAACATGGCGCCCTATGAGACGATGCAGGGGCCGAACGAGTTTCTCTATATCGGCAACCTCAAGGACTGGAACCGTATACCCGACCTGCCGCGGCTGACGCTGCCGGTGCTCATCACGACGGGAGAACATGACGAGCTGACGCCGGCCTGTGCGCTGAGGATGAAGCTTGCGCTGCCGAATGCCGAGCTTAAGGTATTTGCCAATGCCAGCCACATGCCGTTCTATGAGAACCCGCAGGATTATTATCCGGCGCTTCTCGATTTTCTCGCCCGGCACGAGGCAGGCTGATGCAACAGGAAGCGGACCGAACCAGACGAAGACAAAGGGGCGATCGCCGTCATGCATCGCTATAAATTCGTTCTGACGCGACCGCTGCAGTTCCTGCCCGTCATCTTCGGCATCAGCGTCATCACTTTCATTCTGGTCCGGTTGATCCCCGGTGATCCGGCGCGCAACATCCTCGGCACGCGCGCGACGCCGGCAGCCCTTGCCAGTATCCGCGCCCAGTACGGCCTCGACCAGCCGATGTGGCTGCAATATGTCTATTTCCTCAAGAACCTCGCCAATGGCGAGATGGGCAAGTCGATCCTCTACAAGATCGACGTGCTGAAGCTGATCGTCACCCGCATCGAGCCGACACTTGCGCTCGTCGTCTCCAGCGTCGTGCTTTCGGTCCTGATCGCGGTACCGATGTCGGCGATCGCCGCACGCAATGCCGGCCGGGCGCCGGATCATGCGGTGCGCATCGTCTCGACCTTCGGCATCGGTTTTCCGCCCTTCTGGCTGGGGCTGATGCTGATCATCCTGTTTAGCGTCGAACTCGGCGTGCTGCCGGTTTCGGGCTATGGTGCGACGATCGGCGAAAAGCTATCGCATCTCGTGCTGCCGAGCCTGACCGTCGCGCTATCGCTTTCGACGGTGCTGACGCGCAGCCTGCGGGCGGCGATGATCGAGCAGCTGAAGTCGGATGTCGCGACGGCGGCGCGCGCCCGCGGTATGCCCGAAGGCATCGTCTTCTGGCGGCACGTCCTGCCGAATTCGCTGGTGCCGACGATCAACCTGCTCGCCGTCAATATCGGCTGGCTGATCGGCGGCACGGTGGTGGTCGAGAGCGTCTTTGCGCTGCCCGGCATGGGACAGCTGCTGGTCAGGGCGATCTTTTCACGCGACTACATGGTGGTGCAGGGCGTCGCCATGGTCTTTGCCTGCGCCACCGTGCTCATCAACTTCATCGCCGACATCGTCACTGTCGCCGTCGATCCGAGGGTGAAGCTATGAGCATCGAGGCGACCGCCCCCGCATCCCCCGGCTGGCGCCGGTTCTTCGGCCGGCGGCCGATGCTTGTGCTCAGTGCCGGCCTGCTGCTGTTCTTCGTGCTGCTGGCGATCGGCGCGCCTATCGTCGCGCCCTACGACCCGATCATGCAGAATGCCGAGGTGCGCCTGCAGGCGCCTTCGCTGTTGCATCCCTTCGGTACCGACAATTTCGGCCGCGATATCCTTTCCCGCGTCATCTGGGGCGCGCGCCTCGACCTGCAGATGGCGCTGATCGGCGTCATCTTCCCCTTCGTAATCGGCACGACGGTCGGCACGATCGCCGGCTTCTTCGGCGGGATCGTCGATGCGCTGTTCATGCGCCTCGTCGATATCATCCTCGCCTTTCCCTTCCTGGTGCTGATGCTGTCGATCATCGCGATCCTCGGACCGGGCCTCGGCAGCTTCTACATCGCCATGGCGCTGGTCGGCTGGGTTTCCTATGCACGGCTGATCCGGGCGCAGATGCTGGTGCTGAAAGGCAGCGACTATGCCGTTGCCGCCGTCAGCCTCGGCTTCAGTCGCCCGCGCATCATGTTCCGCCATCTTTTGCCGAACGCGATCGCCGGCTCGATCGTCTTTTCGATGTCCGATGCGACGCTGGTGCTGCTCAGCGGCGCCGCCGTCAGCTATCTCGGCCTCGGCGTCCAGCCACCGATCGCCGAATGGGGCGTCATGGTCGCGGAAGGACAGAGCTTCATCACCACGGCATGGTGGATCACTTTGTTTCCCGGCCTCTCCATCGTCTGCCTCGCCTTCGGTTTCAGCATGCTGGGCGACGCGCTCGGCGAACTGCTGGGGGTGCATGAATGAGCGGCTCCGTGCTGTCCGTCCGTGATCTCACCGTCAGGGCACATGTCGATTCCGGCCCGCGCACGCTGCTCGATGCGGTGTCGCTCGATCTCGGCAAGGGTGAGATCCTCGGTCTCGTCGGCGAGAGCGGCTCGGGCAAGAGCCTGTTCTGCCGTTCCCTGGTGCGCCTGCTGCCCTCCTCGTTGCTGAAGATCGAAAGCGGTAGCGTGCTGCTCGAAGGGCGCGACCTCATGCGGATCGACGATGGCGAGATGCTGAAAGTGCGCGGTGGCGAGATCGGCATGATCTTCCAGAACCCGACCAGCCATCTCGACCCGGTGATGCGGATCGGCGATCAGATCGCTGAGGGCATCCGTTATCACCAGGGCCTCGGCGCCCGCGAGGCTCGCGCCGCGGCGACGGAAATCCTGGCGCAAGTCGGCTTCCCCGATCCGAAGCGCCAGTACGATAGCTATCCGCACGAATTTTCCGGTGGCATGCGGCAGCGGGCGATGATCGGCGTGGCGCTGTCCTGCAATCCGAAGATCCTGATCGCTGATGAGCCGACCACGGCGCTCGACGTGACTATCCAGGCGCAGATCCTGCGGCTGTTGATTGACATTCGCGACCGGCGCGGCCTGTCGATCATTCTGATCACCCACGATCTCGGTATCGTCGCCCAGACTTGCGACCGTATTGCCGTGCTGCGCGGCGGCAAGCTCATCGAAGAGGGGCCGAAGCGGACGATCCTGGCGCGGCCGCAACATCCCTATACGATCAACCTGATCAACAGCCACCCTTCCATCCCGGGCGAGACGGTCGCGCCGCTGCTCGAGCTTGCCGCGGCCAGCCAACCGGCGAGGCGGCCATTGCTCGAAATCGATGATCTCCATGTGCGTTTCAGAGCCGGCGGCGCCCTGCTCAGGGGCGGTGCCAAGACGGTCAGCGCCGTTGCCGGCGTCAGCCTGCAGATCATGCCGGGCGAGACGGTCGGCATCGTCGGCGAATCCGGCAGCGGCAAGAGCACGCTTGCCCGCGCCGTGCTCGGCCTCACGCCGCTTTCCTCGGGCCACGTCACCTTCGACGGCGTCGATCTGGCGCTGCAGAAGAGTGCCGGCCTGGCAAAGCTCAGGCGCGAGACGGCGATGGTCTTCCAAGATCCCTATAACGCGCTCAATCCGCGGCTGACGATCGGGCAGATGCTGGCCGAGGTGCTGAAGGTGCAGGGCAAGGTCGCCAGGGCCGATATCCCTGTTCGAATCGGCGAACTGCTCGATCTCGTCGGCCTCGAACGCGAATTCGCCGGCCGCAAACCGCGCAGCATGAGCGGCGGCCAGTGCCAGCGCGCCGGCATCGCCCGTGCGCTCGCCGTCAATCCGAAGCTGATCATCGCCGACGAATGCGTGGCGGCCCTCGACGTCACCATCCAGGCGCAGATCATCGAGCTCTTCCGCGAGCTCACGGCGAAGATGAACCTGACGTTGATCTTCATCGCCCATGATCTCGCGATCGTCCGCAATCTCTGCGAACGCGTCGTCGTGATGTATCGCGGCGAGATCGTCGAGGAAGGTCGTTCCGAAGAAGTCTTCGCGCGGCCGAAGCATCCCTATACGGCGGCGCTGATCGCCGCGATTCCCGACATCGATCCTGACAAGCGGCTGCTTCAAGACGCCGACGGCAAGGACGATCCGCATTCGATGCCGATTCAATCAATCAAACGCATGCCATAACAACGAAGGGAACGAACTCATGACAAACAGGTGGAAATCAATCGGGCTTGCAGCCGTGCTCGCCGGTCTGACGCTCAGCGCAAGCTATGCCGAGGCCGCTGGTGTGCTCACCATCGGCCGCCGCGAGGATTCGACGACATTCGATCCGATCAAGACCGCGCAGAACATCGACAACTGGGTGTTCTCCAACGTCTACGACGTGCTGATCCGGGTCGACAAGACAGGCACGAAACTGGAGCCGGGCCTTGCCGAAAGCTGGACTGCCGCGGATGACGGGCTGACCTACACGTTCAAGATCCGCGACGCGAAATTTTCCGACGGTTCGCCGCTGACGGCGGAAGACGCGGCCTACAGCCTGCTGCGCATCCGCGACGACGCTGCCTCGCTCTGGAGCGATTCCTATAAGGTGATCGACACGGCGGTGGCGACCGACGCGCATACGCTGACGATCAAGCTCAAGAACCCGTCCGCGCCGTTCCTTTCGACGCTGGCGCTGCCGAATGCCTCCGTCATCTCCAAGAAGGGCATGGAATCACTGGGCGCCGACGCCTATGGTGAAAAGCCGATCGCATCCGGCGCGTTCACCGTCGAGGAATGGCGGCGCGGCGACCGCGTCATCCTGAAGAAGAACCCGAATTTCTGGCAGGCGGACCGGGTGAAGCTCGACGGTGTCGAGTGGATCTCGGTGCCTGACGACAATACCCGCATGCTGAACGTCCAGGCCGGCGAGTTGGATACGGCGATCTTCGTTCCCTTTTCTCGGGTCGAGGAGCTGAAGAAGGACCCGAACCTCAACGTCGATATAGACGCTTCGACCCGTGAGGATCATCTGCTGATCAACCATGCGCATGGCGCGCTCGGCAAAAAGGAAGTCCGCCAGGCGCTGGATCTCGCGATCGGCAAGAAGGCGATCGTCGATACCGTCACCTTCGGCCAGGGCACGGTCGCCAACTCCTATATTCCGAAGGGCGCGCTCTATTATTATGCCGACAACCTGCAGCGGCCCTATGATCCCGAAAAGGCAAAAGAGTTGCTGGCGGCCGCCGGCGTCTCGGACCTGACGCTGAACTATCTGGTCCGCGCCGGCGACGAAGTCGACGAACAGACGGCTGTGCTCGTCCAGCAGCAGCTGCAGAAGGCCGGCATCACCGCCAATCTGCAGAAGGTCGACCCGAGCCAGGAATGGGACATGATCGTTGCCGGCGACTACGACGTCTCGGTCAACTACTGGACCAACGACATTCTCGATCCGGACCAGAAGACCACCTTCGTCCTCGGCCACGATTCCAACAACAACTATTCGACCAACTACAAGAGCGAGGCGGTGAAGGAACTGGTTGCCAAGGCGCGTCTCGAACTCGACCCGAAGAAGCGCGAACAGATGTATGTCGATCTGCAGAAGATGGCCAAGGACGACGTCAACTGGATCGACCTCTATTACAGCCCCTATATCAACGTCTCTCGCAAGAATATCGAGAACTTCTATCAGAACCCGCTCGGCCGGTTCTTCCTGGAAGACACGGTCAAGAACTGAGTTCAGGCAGCACGCAAACGCTCCGCCGCCCTAAAGGCGGCGGAGCATCATTTGTTGCCACGACACGTGGCTGGCGCCGCTTGCTTACTCGGCGGCCGCGAGCTTGTCCTGCGTCCTGGTGTCGAAGTCGCTGGCGTCGTGACGCTCGTGCAACTGGCTCGAGGGATCGCCGGAGAGCCTGTTGACCATCCGGCCGCGTTGCACGGCCGGCCTGCTGTGGATGGTGTCGGCCCAGCGCAGCACGTTCTTATAGTCCTCGACCTGCAGAAACTCGGCTGCACCATAGGTCCAGCCCTTCACCAGGCCGCCATACCAGGGCCAGACGGCAATATCGGCGATCGTGTATTCGCTGCCCGCCAGATATTCGCTTTCGGCAAGGCGACGATCGAGCACATCGAGCTGGCGCTTCACTTCCATGGCGAAGCGGTCGATCGCGTATTCGATCTTCGTCGGGGCATAGGCGTAGAAATGGCCGAAGCCGCCGCCGAGATAGGGCGCGCTTCCCATCTGCCAGAACAGCCATGACAGGCATTCGGCGCGCTCGCTCGGTTCGGTCGGCAGGAAGGCGCCGAACTTCTCGGCGAGATAGGTGAGGATGGCACCGGACTCGAAGACACGGATCGGCTTTGGTCCGCTACGATCCATCAGCGCCGGGATCTTGGAATTGGGATTGACCGCAACGAAGCCGCTTCCGAACTGGTCGCCATCGCCGATCTTGATCAGCCAGGCGTCGTACTCAGCACCGCTTTGGCCAAGGGCCAGCAGCTCCTCGAGCATGATCGTGACCTTCTGGCCGTTCGGCGTGCCGAGCGAATAGAGCTGCAGCGGATGACGGCCGACCGGAAGCTCTTTGTCATGCGTCGGTCCCGCGATCGGGCGGTTGATGCTGGCGAATTGGCCGCCATTCGCCTTGTTCCAGGTCCAGACTTTCGGGGGTGTATATTCGGAAGAACCGCTCATCTTTCAAACTCCTGGCATTGGTCAGATAGGATCGCGATGCCAATGGGTTTGGCCACCGCATTTTTCCTGACATAGCAGAGGCGACGAGGTTTTGTCAGAGGTGTCGAAGCGGTTTCACGCAATCGTCAGAGCCTTGGCCAGGGATCAGATTCACGCTGTGAAGACTGGGTTTTTTATGTACCAAAAATTGGTATATTGGCTTAAAGGAGATTCAGGATGGCTAGAAATACGTCCATATCGCTCAGTGACCATTTCACCAGCTTCATTGATACGCAGGTTCAGGCTGGCCGCTATGGTTCAGCCAGCGACGTTATCCGGGCGGGCCTTCGCCTACTTGAAGAACACGAAGCCAAAGTGAAGGCATTGCAGGACGCCTTGATTGAAGGCGAAGAATCCGGCCCTGCCACGCCCTTCGATTTCGATGCGTTCAACGCTCGCAAACGGGCGGCGTTCGAGGCGAAATGACAGGCGTCATATTTTCTCCCGCCGCGCGATGATCTCGTCCAGCTGCCCCACGAGCACGCGATCGCCCTCGACGTCGCTCGCCATCCTGGAGAAGACATCCGCCATGCCGCGGAAGATGGTCGCGGCCGGATCATCTTCTCCAAGGAAATCGGCAATCTCCTGCATTTCGGCAACCCACCGATAGGCTTTCGGATACATGTCGGGTATGGATCCCGACAGCTTGCGATCGATGTCGGGAAGGCTTTCGGAGAGCTCGGCTTTCAGGCTTTCGGCCGCACCGGAACGCGATGCCGCAAGCAGCATGGCGGTGCCAAGGCCGACAAATCCCTTGTTGATGCCGGCATAACACATCTTCAGTGCCGAGGCGGCGCCGAGCGGTCCGTCGAGCCTGCGGATCCGCAGGCCGCAATCCTCGAGCAGCTTGCTTCGCTCCGCAATATCGCCGCTGATATAAATGGTCGGACCTGGTTTGCCGGGGCTCGGCGGCCCGCCGATGATCGCACCGTCAAGCACCTCGACGCGGCTGCTTTCGAAGCGTGCCGCCAAAGCCTGCATGGTTTTCGGCGCGATTGCGTTGAGGTCGATGAAGGGAGGCGGCGTCGGCATCCCCGACGATATGTCCGCGATGAGGTCTGCGACCTTGATCGCCTCAGCCGGCGGAACGATCGACAGGATCAGCTCGGCCTTCGTCAGCTCCTGGCGGCCGACCGGCACCATGCCGGCTGCCTTTGCCCGCGCAATCGTCCGCTCGCTCCTGCCCTCGAGGTAAGTCAGCACCGTAGCGCCGTGGTCGATCAGCCGTTTGGCGACGGCACTTCCCATCGCGCCCGATCCGATAATCGCAAAATTCGGCATGTGAACCTCAATCAATGACGTCATCAGATTAGAACTGTTGCCGATGGCCATATCGTCAACTGCGACGATTCAGCCGAAACCCCTTCCGAAGAGCCGGCCGCTTCGTGCGCGCTGCCGTTGCGGCACTTTTTCTTGATATTCGTCAATGCCGGGACGGTCGACACCGGTATGATCGGTGCTATCATTCGCATTCGAGGATATGGATTTCAAATGTATCGGACGATCATCTGCGGCATCGGCATGGGTCCCCGCCAAACGGCCAGCCGCCTTCTGCGCCGGGCTGCTGCGCTGATGGACGAAGGCGGAAGCATCGTCGTCATGCACGTCATCGAGCATATCCCGCGCCGTCACCTGACGGAGCTTCCCGAGGAATTCGAAACGACCGCCATCGTCGACGCCGAAAAGAAACTTGCATCGCTCTGCAAGGAGCTGGGAATTCCGGCGATGACCGAGGTTCGTATCGGCGTTGCCGCCTCCCTGCTCGTCTCCGTCGCAAGGGAGAAATCGGCCGATCTTATCCTGGTTTCATCCCATGTGACCGATATCACCGACTTCGTCTTCTCCTCGATAGTCGACAAGGTCGTGCGCCATGCCGGGTGCTCGGTTCTAATCGATCGACGACCCGATCCTGCGCATGAAGGCTCGGCGCCTCAAGTGGAAGACGCAGCGTTGTTCTAGTTCCGCTGCTGATTGATGAAGTCGATCACAGCAACCGGCCTCCCCTCCCCGACGGCGGTCAGACAACCTATATCATTCCCAAGCCAACCAGCAGTATTCGCTGCCCGACCGGAGATATGTATGAGCCAGGATCCCTATGAGCTTCTGGGCGTGAAGCGGGATGCGACGCAAAAGGATATTCAAAGCGCGTTCCGCAAGCTCGCCAAGAAACTTCACCCCGACCTTAACCCCGGCGACAAAAAGGCTGAGGAACGGTTCAAGCAAATTTCAGCGGCCTACGAGATCTTGAGTGATGAGGAAAAACGCGGACGCTTTGACCGCGGGGAGATCGATATAACAGGCGCCGAGCGGGCGCAGCGCAATTATTACCGCGACTACGCGTCGAAGAGCGGGCCTGGCGATCCCTACCACAACAGCGCCGGCTTTGCCGATTTCAGCGATGCCGACGATATCTTCGCCAGCTTCTTTTCACGCCGTGCCGGCGGCGGCCAGACCCGTGGTCGTGGCCGTGACCGGCAATTTTCCATGGAGGTCGACTTTCTCGAGGCCGTCAACGGCACCAGGACGGAGGTCAAGATGCCGAATGGTCCGGCGCTCGACGTACAGATCCCGCCGGGGACGCGCGACGGCCAGACCTTGCGGCTGCGCGGCAAGGGCGAGCCGGGCATCGGCGGTGGGCCGGTGGGCGATGCCTTGATCGAAATCCGTGTGCGCCCGCACCGCTTCTTTACGCGAGACGGCGACGATATCCGCCTGGAACTGCCGATCTCGCTCAGTGAGGCCGTGCTTGGTGGCAAGGTTCGCGTGCCGACGCCGTCGGGAGCGGTCAATCTGACGCTGCCGCCTCATTCGAACACGGGCAAGGTCCTGCGTCTCAAGAGCAAAGGTGTCGCAAAACGCGGCGGCGGACACGGTGACGTCTACATTTCGCTGAAGATCGTGCTGCCCGACGCCCCGGATGAGCGGCTGACGGGCTTGATGAAGGAATGGGCGACGGCAAACTCCTACGATCCGAGAGAGAACATGGAGGCTTGATCATGAATGATCTCGAATTCCGTCTTTACTTGAAAATCGACATCGTCCAGCTCGATCTCTGGATCGAACAGGGTTGGCTGATCCCGGAGATCTCAGGCGGCCAAAGGCAATTTCGTGACGCCGACGTCGCACGCGCCCGGCTGATCCTGGACCTCATGGCAAACATGGGCGTCAACGAAGCCGGCGTCGATATCGTCATGGAGCTGGTCGACGAGTTGCACGGCCTGCGGGGAACGATGGGCAAGTTGATGACCGCCATCGGCAAGCAGGAGCGGGATGTTCAGCGCCAGCTGTTCGAGAGCCTCGAGGACATGGATCGGTTTTAGACAGAACCAGCTTCTACGCGGTGAACCAATAGCGGACGATGTGGAAGAACAGCGGTGCGGCGAAGGTGATGGAGTCCAGGCGGTCGAGCACGCCGCCATGGCCCTCGATCACATAGCCCCAGTCCTTGGCATTGAGATCCCGCTTGATGGCCGAGAGCACGAAGCCGCCGAAGAAGCCCGCGACGACGATGACCGTGCTGATGGCAGCGGCCTGCAGCGGCGAGAACGGCGTCAGGCGATAAAGCAGTGTTCCGACGAGGATGGCCGAGGCGCCGCCTCCGACCAGCCCTTCGATCGTCTTCGACGGGCTGATATTCGGCGAGAAGCGGTGCTTTCCGAGGAGCTTGCCCCAGACATACTGGAAGACGTCGCTGAGCTGTACGACCACGACCAGATAGACGAGAAGAAGTGCGGACGGCGTGCCGGTCTCCAGCATGAGCAGTGCGGGAGCGTGGCTGATCGAATAGACCGTCAGCATCAATCCCCATTGCACCCTGGCGCTGCGGGCGAGGAATTCGTTGACGTCACCCGTCAAGGTCGCCACCGCCGGCAGGATCAGGAAGGCATAGACTGGGATGAAGATCGCAAACAGGCCGTACCATTCCGTTCCGAGCAGCACATAATGTAGCGGCAGCACAACGAAGAAGGACAGGAAAAGCGCCAGGTGATCGCCGCGCCGCGATGGTGTCAGCGTCCAGAATTCGCGAAGCGCCATAAAGGACAGGAATGCGAACAGGATGACCGTCGCCGTGTCGCCGAGCAAGATCGCGCCGCCGAACACCGCGACCATGATCCACCAGGAGCGGATGCGGGCGTTGAGATTTTGGACGGTGGCGACGGAGCCGGGCTCGGTCGCGCGCCGCTGCAGGATGAAACCGACCGCGGAGGCGACGGCAAGCAGGCCGAGGATCGCGGCCAGCACGATGGAGAACAGGCTGGTCATGCGTTATGCCCCCCATCTGCGAGCTCAATGACCGCAGCACGGGCACGAGCCAGGAATTCGGTCTTTTCCTCGCCTGGTTCGACGCGGAGCGGCTTGCCGAAGCGCGCCGTGCAGGTGATCGGCACGATCAGCATGCTTCCCTTCGGCAGGATGCGCTGAAGGTTGTCGAGATGGATCGGCACGAGATCGACATCCGGAAAACGGCAGGCGAGGCGATAGATGCCGCTGCGGAACGGGGCAATCTCATCGGTGGTGCTTCTCGTTCCCTCAGGAAAAATCAGGATCGAATGCCCCTCCTCGAGCAGACGCTCTACCGGAGCCAGCGGATCGCTGTCCGGCGGAGGCTTGCGGTCTATCAGGACGGCACGCAGGCATTCCTCCGCGATGAAACGGCGAAAGGCGCTGGTTCCCCAATAATCGCGCGCCGCAACCGGATGGGTCATGCGGCGCACCTGATATGGCAGGGCGGCCATGACGGCGACGGTATCGATGTGGCTGTTGTGATTGGCGAAATAGATGCGGCGGCTGGGATCGGGCGCGCAGCCCCGCCACTCGCTTCGGGCGCCGACCAGGATACGGACGAACAGCACGAGAAGGCGACGGATGAGCGCGATCATAGTCTCTCCAGGGAACGGGCAAGCGTTATCGTGCGTGTGATGCAGGTGACAAGGCTGCCGGCCGCGATGACCGCGGATGCCAAGATCAGCGACCAGTGGCTGCCTGATGCCAGCGTCTCGACGCTCTGGGCGAGGAGGCCCGCCGTCAGCACCGCCATGCGGCGCTGCTTGGCCATGATGCCGCTGAAGTCCTGGGGAAGACCGACCGATCCTCCAAAGACCCTGATATAGGCGGTGAGTGCGGCGAGCAGCGCAGCCAGCCAGCCGAGCCAGCCAAAGCCGCAGGCATAGCCAGCCGCGACGAGAAACAGGCTGTCGGCGACCCGGTCGGGGAATTCATTATAGAGCGGCCCGCTCTTGGTTTTCTTGCCGCCTTCGATCGCGACCATTCCGTCCAGCAGATTGCAGACGAGCCGCAGTTGCACCGAGATCGCGGCGCAAACCATGGCAATCGGATGTGTTGTGAAAACAATGAGCGCCGCGCCTATGCCCGCGAATACGACCGATAAAAGCGAAATGCCGTTCGGCGTCGCGCCGCTGCGCGCCAGCCACGCGCTGAGGCCGATGGCCCAGGACGACGACCGGCTCGCGATCGGTCGCCGCGAGGCGCCTTCTTCTTCCCCCATTATCATTTTCCCCAACCCCTATCCTCCCTGCATATCCTGCCAATGTCGTCGCGCCAAGTCGTAACGCCCTGTATATTCGGCCCAGGGTCTGTCGCGCTGACCCGGAAAAGCGCTTTTTTTGGAAGAGAGCCCTGACTTCTTGAGAACTTGCCGGCGTAGCGTGCCATGCCACGTCCTTTCAACTAAGCCGTGACGCTATCCGAACTCGGAAAAAATTGGCTGATGAAGACAGGCTGCACTGGGGACTGAACAGCCTGATTTTTAAGCCTGTTTGCCGCTTGACACATTTTTGGGCGCTACTATGATTTTTGAACCAAATGGTAAAAAAGGGGAACAATCAATGACCAAAGATATCCTGATTTCACGCCGGGCAGTGATCGCGTCCGGCATTGCGCTTGGGGTCAGCGGCTTTGCCCCGCTGGCAAGGGCTGCTGCGCCGCTGAAGGTTGCCGGCATCCATGCGTCGCCGGTCGAAAACGCCTGGAACTCCTGTCTGCACAAGGCGTTGCAGGACGCCGCCAAGGAAGGCGTGATCGAATATGTCTTCTCCGAAGGCGTCTCCGGCACCGATTATCCGCGCGCCATGCGCGAATATGCCGAACAGGGCAACAAGCTGATCATCGGCGAGGCCTATGCGGTGGAGAAAGAAGCCCGGCAGGTCGCGGCCGATTATCCCGATACCGCTTTCGTGCTGGGTTCGAGCGGCGAGCAGGCCGGCGACAATTTCGGCGTCTTCGGCACCTGGAACCATGACGGCGCCTATCTCGCCGGCATGCTGGCCGGCAAGATGACCAAGTCGAATGTCGTCGGTTCGGTCGGCGCCATTCCGATCCCCGAGGTCAACATGTTGATCAACGCCTTCGCAGCCGGCGTCAAGGCGGTCAATCCCGATGCCAAGCACCTGGTCTCCTTCATCGGCACCTTCTTCGATCCGCCGAAGGCCCGCGAAGCCGGTCTTGCCCAGATCGATGCCGGCGCCGACATCCTGTTCGGCGAGCGCATCGGTACTGCCGATGCCGCCAAGGAGCGCGGCATCAAGTCGGTCGGCTCGTTGATCGACTATACGCCGCGTTATCCTGACACGGTATTCGCCAACGCCATGTGGTATTTCCGCCCGATCCTGGACGCTGCGATCGCCGATGTCGCTGCCGGAAAGCCGGTCGGTAGGAACTACACGTCCTACGGCCTGATGAAGGAAGGCGGCAGCGATATCGTCTTCGTGAAGGGCGTGGCGCCCGCCGAGGCTGAGGCTGCCATGGAAGCCAAGCGGGCGGAGATCAAGGCCGGCACCTTCGAAGTTCCGAAGATGATGGACGAGCCGAAGTAATTCGGCTGATGCGTGGCGATGCGACGGATCTGGCGACAGCGATCAGGCATGGCAGCTTGAGCGCTGCAGAGGCGATGCAGGCGTCCCTTGCCGCGGCCGTGCTGCAGGAGCCGCTCGGCGCCATCGCCTATCTCGATGCCGCCATGGGCCTTGCCTCGGCCGACGACCGCGACAGTGAGCGGCGGAGCGCGCCCGATCGCTTTGCCGCGAGGCCCTTTGCCGGCGTGCCGACCTTGGCGAAGGATCTTGGCGGCCCCTTTGCCGGGCTGCCGGTAACGGCCGGTTCCGGTCTTTTCGAAAGAAAGGGCGGCGAAGCGGATTCCGATCTGGCTGCCCGTTTCCGCGACGCCGGCTTCTGTCTGTTTGGCCTGACGACGAGCCCGGAATTCGGCCTGTCGCTTGCCAGCGAACCGGCGATCGGACCGATCTGTCGCAACCCACTCGATCCGGCACGAACCGCGGGCGGCTCTTCCGGCGGTGCGGCGGCAGCGGTTGCCGCCGGGATCGTCGCGATTGCGCATGCCACCGATGCCGGCGGCTCGATCCGTGTGCCAGCCGCCTGCTGTGGCCTCGTCGGACTGAAGCCGACGCGCGGCGCCATCCCCGGCGGGCCATCCTTCGGCAACCACTTGGCCGGTATCGCAAGCGAACTCGCGGTCTGCCGTTCGGTGCAGGATATGGCGCTGATTTTCGACAGGCTGAGCGGCAAATCGCGAGGACCTTTTCCCGACCCCTCCCCTGTCGACAGCGATAACGGCCGTTTGCGGATCGGCCTGCTTGTTGATACCGGGTCGACCTATCCGACGGAGGGTGATCGGCTCGCAGCCGTCGAAGATGCGGCCCGTGCGCTCGAAAGCGACGGACACGTCATTGTTCCGCTGAACTGGGCCGAGTTCGATTGGAGCGTCGCTTCAAGCGGCCGCGCCTTCGCCGATATCGTCTCGGTCAATCTCGCAGCACTCATGAAGGCGGCGGCTCTCGATGAAGGCAGGGCCGAGCCTCTGACGCAGGCTTTCGCGGCGCGCGGACGAGCGCTGTCGGCCACCATGCTTTGGAACACGCTGAGCGAGGCCGTCCTGGTGAGCGGTAACCTTTGGGCGCTGTTCGACACGGTCGATTGCATCCTCATGCCGATGCTGTCTTCCGCGCCTCTTGCGATTGGCTCCTTTCCGTCCGATCATGCCGACACGGATCTGCATCTCGAGCGGATGACGGCATTTGCGCCGCTTGCCTGCCTCGCCAATATTTCGGGTTTTCCTGCTTTGACACTGCCTTTCGGACAGGATGAGCATGCCATGCCGCTGCCGGTGCAGATCATGGCGCCGATGGGTCACGAGCCGCGCCTCCTGTCGCTTGCCGGGCGCCTGGAGGCCGAGGGGCGATGGCAGCATCGTTTTCCCGTTACAGGACTACCGTCATGACCGGGCCTGTGCTGGAAATTATCGGCGTCAGCAAGCGCTTCGGCGACAATCTTGCCAATGACGATATTTCCATGACGCTTGCAAAGGGCGAGGTCGTGGCCCTGCTCGGCGAGAACGGCGCGGGCAAGACCACGCTGATGAGCATCCTTTTCGGCCATTACATGCCGGATGCCGGCCGCATTCTGATCGAGGGCACGGAGGTGCCGCAGGGCAAGCCGCGTGCGGCGATCCGCGCCGGCGTCGGCATGGTGCATCAGCATTTCTCGCTGGCGCCCAATCTGACCGTCCTCGAAAATGTCATGACCGGCACCGAAAGGCTGTGGTCCTGGCGCTCGGGAACGTCGGCGGCGCGGAAGAAACTCTTGGCAATTTCCGAGCGCTTCGGCCTCAAGGTCGATCCGGATGCCCGCCTTGGCGACTTGTCGGTCGGCGAGCAGCAGCGCGTCGAGATCCTCAAGGCGCTCTATAACGACGCCCGCATCCTGATCCTCGACGAGCCGACGGCGGTGCTGACCAATATCGAGGCCGAACGGCTGTTCACGACGCTAAGGGAAATGGCCCGCCAGGGCCTGTCGCTGATCTTCATCTCCCACAAGCTGGACGAAGTCATGGCGGCGGCCGACCGCATCGTGGTCTTACGCGGCGGCAAGATGGTCGCCGAACGCAAGGCGTCGGACACCAGCAAGGCGGAACTCGCCGAACTGATGGTCGGGCGCCGCGTGACGCGGCCCGTACGCGAGCCTTCCACACCCGGTGCCGTTGCCCTCGAAGCGGTCGATGTGACGGTGCGTATCGACGGCGTCGATCGATTGAAATCGATCAGCTTCCGCCTGCATCAGGGCGAGATCCTCGGCATCATCGGCGTTTCCGGCAATGGTCAGGCGGCACTGGCGCATCTTCTTTCCGGCATACTGTCGCGCAGCGCCGGCGACCTTCTGCTGTTCGGGAAAGCCATCGGCAATCTTGGTGTTACCGATGTCGTCGAAGCCGGCATCGGCCGCATTCCCGAGGACCGCAACGAGGAGGGTGTGATCGGCGAAATGGCGATCTGGGAAAACGCCGTGCTCGAGCGCATCGCATCGCCGGCGTTTTCTCGCCGTGGCCTCGTCAACCGCAAGGCGGGCATGGCCTTCGCGAAGGAGATTATCGACGGCTTCGATGTCCGCGGCGGCGGGCCGGCGATCCGCACCCGGCTGCTCTCCGGCGGCAATATGCAAAAACTCATTCTCGGCCGCAACCTGCATCGGCGGCCGCGCATCCTGATCGCGGCGCAGCCCGCGCGTGGCCTCGATGAGGGAGCGGTGGCGGCCGTGCACGCTCGTCTGCTCGAAGCCCGCCGGCAGGGCACGGCCGTGCTGCTGATCTCCGAAGACCTCGACGAGATGATCGCGCTTGCCGATCGCATACAGGCAATCGTCGGCGGCCGCCTGTCCCCGCCCGTCGCGGCCGAAAGCGCCGATGCCCGCAGGCTGGGGTTGATGATGGCCGGCGAATGGCAGGAAACCCCAGAGGCCGGCCATGCGATTTGAGCGCCGCGAACACGGTCCGCTTTACCTGCTGATCGTCACCCCTGTGATCGCGGTCATCGCAGCGCTGGCGCTGGCTGGCATCCTGATATCAATCGCCGGCGCGCCTGTTCTCGATGCCTATTGGCGCATCCTGACCGGTGCTTTCGGCTCGCGGCTGTCAGCGACCGAAACGCTGACGCGGGCAACGCCGCTGATGCTGACGGGGCTTGCCGCCGCCGTCGCTTTCCGGGCGCGGCTCTGGAATATCGGCGCTGAAGGCCAGTTCTATCTCGGCGCCATCGCCGTTGCCGCGGCAAGCTCGAAATTGCTCGGCAATCTTCCCGCACCTATCCTCATTCCGCTACTGCTGCTGGTCGGCGCCATTGCCGGCATGGTGCTGATCCTGATCCCGCTCTGGCTCAGGCTGCGCTTCTCGGTCGATGAAGTCGTCACCAGCCTGCTCCTGAATTTCATCGCCGTGCTCTTCGTCTCGATGCTCATCGACGGCATCCTCAAAGACCCGCTCGCCTTCGGCTGGCCGCAGTCGCAATCCGTCAGCGATCACGCCATGCTGCCCAAGCTGATCGCCCGCTCGCGCCTGCATATCGGCTTTGCGATCGCGATCGCACTGGCGGTCGTCGTCCATTTCGTCCAGTCCCGCACCGTGTTCGGCATGCAGTCGCGCGCTGCGGGCCTCAATCCCGGAGGTGCAGTCTTCGCCGGCGTCCCGCTCGGCAGGACGCTGGTGAAGGTTGCCTGCCTTTCGGGCGGGCTTGCAGGGTTGGCGGGCGCGATCGAGGTCATGGGCGTCAAGGGTTATGTGACGACCGATCTGTCGCCCGGCTTCGGATATGCCGGTATCGTTGTCGCCATGCTCGCCAACCTCAATCCGCTCGGCGTCGTCTTCGCCGCCATTTTCACGGCCACCATGTTCGTGGGCGCGGATGGCATGAGCCGCGGCCTCGCCATCCCGACCTATATCGCCGATGTCACGGTGGCGCTGTCGCTGCTGACGATGCTGATTGCCTTGTTCTTTACCCAATACAGGATCCGGCGATGATGCAGCTGTTCGACATCATTGCTTCCGCCGGGCTCTGGGCGGCAATCCTGCGGATCGCCACGCCGCTGATTTTCGGCACGCTCGGCGCCCTGCTTTGCGAACGGGCCGGTGTGCTCAATCTCGGCATCGAAGGCATCATGACCTTCGGCGCGATGATTGGCTGGCTTTCCGTCTATCACGGCGCCGATCTCTGGACCGGCCTGCTGATTGCGGCGCTGGCCGGCGGCGTCTTCGGTCTGCTGCATGCAGGCCTGACGGTGACGCTCGGCCTCTCCCAGCACGTCTCCGGTCTCGGCGTCACGCTGTTTGCCTCCAGCTTCAGCTACTATGTCTTCCGGTTGATCGTGCCGCTTGCCAATACCCCACCCACCATCGTGCCGTTCCAGCCGATCGCCATTCCGGGTCTCTCGACGCTGCCTTTCATCGGGCCGGCCTTCTTCACCCAGACGGCGCCGACCTATCTGGCGATCATTATCGCCCTGCTGATGGCCTACATCATCTTCCGCACGCCCGTCGGCCTTGCAATCCGCATGACCGGCGAGAACCCGCATGCGGCCGAAGCCCAGGGCGTCAATCCGATGAAGGTGCGTTATGGCGCCGTCATCATGGGAAGCGCGCTGATGGGAATGGGCGGCGCCTTCCTGACATTGTCGGCGTTCAACAGCTTTTTCCCGACCATGGTGCAGGGGCGTGGCTGGATCTGCATCGCGCTCGTCGTCTTCGCTTCGTGGCGGCCGGGCCGCGCGCTGTTCGGCGCCCTGCTCTTTGCCTTCTTCGACGCCTTCCAGCTTCGGCTGCAAACCGCACTCAGCGGGCTCGTGCCTTATCAGCTGTTTCTGATGACGCCCTATATCCTTTCCATTGCCGCCCTTGCCGTCATGGCCCGCCGCGCCCGCGTTCCGCAGGCACTGATGCAGCCCTATCGCCGCGGCGAACGATGAAACCGCCCACACTCAATGAGGCTCCGATGTTCGATCTGATCGTCAGAAATGCAAATCTCCCCGATGGCCGAAAGGGTATTGATATTGGCATCCAGGGCGGCAAGATCGTTGCCATTGAGAGTAATCTCCAGGCGCAGGCGGGAGAAGAAATCGACGCGACCGGCCGGCTGGTCAGTCCGCCTTTTGTCGATCCGCATTTCCATATGGACGCCACCCTATCGCTCGGCCTGCCGCGCATGAACGTGTCCGGCACCCTGCTCGAAGGCATTGCGCTCTGGGGGGAGCTGCGCCCGATCGTGACGAAGGAGGAACTGGTCGATCGCGCGCTGCGCTATTGCGATCTGGCGGTCACGCAGGGCCTGCTCTTCATCCGCAGCCATGTCGATACCAGTGATCCCAGGCTGGTGACCGTCGAGGCGATGATCGAGGTTCGCGAAAAGGTAGCGCCCTATATCGATCTGCAATTGGTCGCCTTCCCTCAGGACGGCTATTACCGCTCGCCGGGCGCGATCGATGCGCTGAACCGGGCCCTCGACATGGGCGTCGATATCGTCGGCGGCATTCCCCATTTCGAACGGACGATGGGCGAAGGCACGGCGTCCGTCGAGGCGCTCTGCCGCATCGCCGCCGATCGCGGCCTGCCTGTCGATATCCATTGCGACGAAACCGACGATCCGCTTTCGCGCCATATCGAGACGCTGGCTGCTGAAACCATCCGCTTCGGCTTGCAGGGGCGCGTTGCCGGCTCGCATCTGACCTCGATGCATTCGATGGACAATTATTATGTCTCCAAGCTCATTCCGCTAATGGCGGAGGCCGAGATCAACGTCATCCCCAATCCGCTGATCAACATCATGCTGCAGGGCCGGCACGACACCTATCCGAAACGCCGTGGCATGACCCGCGTTAGGGAATTGATGGACGCCGGGCTCAACGTGTCCTTCGGGCACGATTGCGTCATGGACCCCTGGTATTCGATGGGATCGGGCGACATGCTGGAGGTCGGCCATATGGCAATTCACGTCGCGCAGATGGCCGGCATCGACGACAAAAAGAGGATCTTCGACGCACTGACCGTCAATTCGGCGAAGACGATGGGGCTTGCAGATTACGGCTTGGAAAAGGGATGCAACGCCGACCTCGTCATCCTCCAGGCCAGCGACACGCTGGAAGCGCTGCGGCTGAAGCCGAACCGCTTGGCGGTCATCCGCCGCGGCAAGGTCATCGCCCGCTCGGCGCCGCGCATCGGCGAGCTTTTCCTCGACGGACGCCCGGCACGGATCGACGGCGGGTTGGATTACGTGCCTCGTTATTGAGATGCTGCGGAGGCTTTCCGGCTTACCGGAGGAGCTTCCATCTGCGCCAAAACAAAAGGGCCGCGAAGGCGACAGAAAATCCCTGGAAAATCAGAGCTTCCGGTACTGTCGCGGAATTTAGGAATTACGCGACGGTATGATGCCGAACCGTCTCCTAAGCATAGGCTAGGCACCAGCCGGGAGCGCGAACCCAACATCGCTCGACCGGCACCTCATCAGTACGATACAGCCGGGTCACCCGCTTGTGCTCCCCGCTTTCGAACGCCGCCGCGAGCGCTTTTTCCGATTCCTCATCGCGCATTCCTTCACAGGGGAAGATGGCGACCGGCGAAATCCATTGCGCGTGAAATTCCTCACCCCTGCGCATCACGAGGAACACCGCACCGCGAAGGTGCATGTTGCTCCAATTGCTGCTGGTAAATCCAAGATCGGTCGTAAGCGGTAGGATCAGCCTTCCGCCATTATTGAGCCGGTCCAGCCAGATATTCGCGGGCCGGGTCGCGCCCGCGTTCACATAGATCACATCGGCTGTATCGAAAGCCACGGAACTGCCATCGCCCGGAACTACGGAAACATTCGGATAGGGAGCGAGATTTGCTTTCGCGCGTGCGGCAAGCTCCGGCTCGAACTCGATCGCCGTCACCTTGCCGGATGCGCCAACGAGTTTCGCCATGATCGCAGAATAGTAGCCGGCACCAGCGCCAACATGCACGATATGCTCGCCCGCTCGCGGCGCAGCCTGCGAAAGCAGGAAGGCATGAAGTGACGGTTGTCCGTTGTTGATGTGGCGCTCAGGGACGATACCAACAACGTCATCCGTGTAGAGGTAAACCGGGTCGGCGGCCGGGGTCGGAACATAGGCTTTTCGCATTCGGAAGATCGGCCACGGACCGGGACCAAGGAAATCTTCCCGCGGCACTTCGGCAAAAGCTGTTTCAACACGCTCATCGGCAACTCTCGCAGCCGCCGTGATCTGCTTCGCATAAGCTCGCCGCACGATCTTCATTTCATCAGGTGTCATCGGCAGAACCGACTCCATGGATTCCTGTCGCGAAAGTCCCGAAACATGTGACAGATATGATCCAAGTCAATGTCGACCTGCAAAGTCCGCTCTAGGCGTCCTCGCCTCCTGCCATGAACGGCCGAGATGGGGTCGGAGCCGGCCGTTCAAATGTTGCAAAAATCCTAAGTTCGCGACAAAAATCGCCACCGCAGAAAAATCGGGGAAATTTCTGTCGCAAAGCAATTCACGTTGGGTTACGGGCTGGGCGAAACCGTGCCCACTACAATCCGCCCTGGCCCGGTGCTTTACTTCTTCGAGGCCTCGTAAAGCGCCTTGGTTTCGGCGTTCATCGGGTAGAGGCCGGGCAGCGATACGCCTTCATCGATCCTGGTCATGATCCAGGCTTCCATGCGCTCCTGTTCCGGCGCTTCTGTCAGCACGACGTCGAGCAGATCGGCTGGGATCAGCACCGCGCCGTCCTGGTCGACGACGATGATGTCGTCAGGGAAAACAGCCACGCCGCCGCAGCCGATCGGCTGCTGCCAGGCGACGAAGGTAAGGCCGGCGACCGATGGGGGTGCTGCGACGCCGCGGCACCAGACCGGCAGATTGGTGTCGAGCACGCCGGCAAGGTCGCGCACGACGCCGTCGGTGACGAGTGCGGCAACGCCTCTCTTCTGCATGCGGGCGCAGAGGATATCGCCGAAGATGCCGGCATCGGTGACGCCCATCGCGTCGACGACGGCGACACAGCCTTCCGGCATCGCTTCGATCGCGGCGCGGGTCGAGATCGGCGAGGCCCAGGATGCCGGCGTCGCCAGATCTTCGCGGGCCGGAACGAAGCGCAGGGTGAAGGCCGGGCCGACGATGCGCGGCTGGCCGGGCTTCAGGGGAACGGCGCCGCGGATCCAGACGTTCCGCAGGCCCTTCTTCAGAAGAACGGTCGTCAGGGTCGCCGTCGAGACGGTCTTGAGAGTTGCTATCGCTTCAGCGTTGAGGGCCATCGGTATTCGGTTCCAATTCGGTTTCTGTCAGATGCTCTGGATCATGCCGCCATCGACGCGGATCACCGATCCGGTGAGATAGGAGGCAGGTTCGCTCGCCAGGAAGGTGACGACATTGCCATATTCTTCCGGCCGGCCATAGCGGCCGAGCGGAATGCTGCCGGTGCTTTCTGCGACGACGTCATCGATGGAGCGGCTTTCGCGTTTGGCCTTCTGCTCGTCGAGGAAGGTGATGCGGCCGGTGGCGATCCGGCCCGGCAGGACGATGTTGACGGTGATGCCGTCGCGTCCGACCTCGCGCGCCAGCGTTTTCGACCAGCCGACCAATGACAGGCGCAACGCGTTGGAGAGGCCGAGATTGGGGATCGGCGCGACCACGCCCGACGAGGTCGAGGTGACGATGCGCCCCCATTTGCGCGCCCGCATCTCAGGCAGCACGCGATCGGTAATGGCGATGACGGAGAGGACCATGCTTTGGAAATACTGGTTCCAGAGCGTCGGATCCTGGCCGGAGACGGTGGTCGGCGGCGGGCCGCCGGTATTGTTGATGAGGATATCGACCGGTCCGAACTGGCGCTCGATTGCAGCGACACGCGCATCGATCGATCCGAGATCGGAGAGATCCCATTGCAGCGCCAGCGCCTTACCGCCTTCGGATTCAACCGAAGCCGCGGTCTTCTCAGCGGCGGCGAGATCTATATCCGCTGCGGCAATTCTGGCGCCTTCGCGCGCAAGTTTGACGGCAATCGCGCTGCCCAGTCCGCCGCCGGCGCCAAGCACCAGGGCCGTCTTGTCCTTCAGGCCGAAATCCATTTCATCTCCTCATATGGTCGGGCCATCTTTCGGAGCAATGGATCGTAAATAAAATATCGCTTCTGCTTCGTTCAAGAGATAGAAAAACTATCGATGGACACACGTTTTCTCGAAACTTTCATTGTCGTTGCCGAGCGGCACTCGCTGGCGGAGGCCGCCCAGCGGCTGAACCTCACGCCTGCGGCTGTTGCCCAGCGTATCCGCGCATTGGAGGCCGAGCTCGGGATGAGGCTGCTGGTGCGCTCCGGCCGCGTCATGCGGCCGACGGAGGCGGGATTTGCCATTCTCGACCGCTGCAGGGATCTGGTGCGCGACACACGCGACCTGAAGGCGATGGCCGGTACGGCGACGATTTCGGGCGAGATGCGGATCGGTGCGATCAATACGGCGCTGACCGGCCTCGTTCCCGACATTCTCCACCGTCTCGCCCAGGATTACCCGCTGATCGAGATCTTCCTCAAGCCGGGCGCGTCGATGGACCTCTATGCCGAGGTTTTAAACGGCGCGCTGGATGCGGCCTTCATCATCGAGCCGCGATTTCCGATGCAGAAGACGCTGACTTTCAACAAACTGCGCCAGGAACCGCTGGTGCTGATCGCTCCGCGGGATTGCGAAGGGGCGGATCCGCTCGAACTGCTGCAGACCCTGCCCTTCATCCGCTACGACCGCAACCAGTGGGGTGGCCACATCGCCGACGAGTATCTGCGCGAGATCGGCATCCGCCCGGTCGAGCGTTATGAGCTCGACGCGCTGGAGGCAATCGCGGTGATGGTGGACCGCGGTCTCGGAATCTCGATCGTGCCGGATTGGGCGCCGCCCTGGCCGGCTGGCCTTGATATCCTCAAGCTGCCCCTGCCCCGCTCGTCCGCCGTGCGCACCGTCGGCATCGTGGTGACGCGATCCTCGCCGAGGACAAATCTCGTCGCCGCGCTTCTGGAAACCAGCCGCGCGGCGATGGGAGCCTGATCAATTTCAGGCGATCTTCTGGCGGACCGGCAGTTTCCAGCCGGGCCGGACGAAATGGCAGGTATAGCCGTTCGGAATCCGCTCCAGATAATCCTGATGCTCGGGTTCGGCTTCCCAGAAATCGCTGACCGGCACGACTTCGGTGACGACCTTGCCGGGCCAGAGGCCCGATGCATCGACATCGGCGATCGTATCTCTGGCGACGCGCTCCTGCTCAGGGGTGACGTAGAAGATTGCCGAGCGGTAGCTCAAGCCGACGTCGTTGCCCTGGCGGTTGCGCGTGCTCGGGTCGTGGATCTGGAAGAAGAATTCGAGGATTTCCCGATAGCTGATCCTTGCGGGGTCGAAGATAATCTCGATCGCCTCGGCATGGGTTCCGTGGTTGCGGTAGGTGGCATTCGGCACATCGCCGCCGGTATAGCCGACGCGGGTCGAAATCACGCCCTTGTATCGGCGGATGAGGTCCTGCATGCCCCAGAAGCAACCACCGGCGAGGACTGCACGTTCTTCGGTCATTGGATATCTCCTTTTCCGCAAGAGATAGTGTCTCCTGCCGCCGATTTCCACACGGTGCAAAGAGCACAGCTGTGCAATTTTCCGCCGATACGCCCGCCCCTGTCATGTCGATGTTACGCGCCGGCGCTAGCAAGGCCCCAGACATCCTGCGGAGGCGCAGCCTCGACACCTGATGGAGACGGGTTATGAATAGACGCGAATTTCTGATCACATCGTCCGCTGCAGCCGGTCTGCTGGCTCTTCCGCGTTTCGCATCGGCTGCGGCCGGAACGATCGATCTCTACAGTGGTTCGGATGCCAATATCGTCGACCTCTGGAACAACGTCATCCGCCCGGCCTTCGAAAAAGCGCATCCGGGTCTTGCCCTGAAGGTGACCGATGCCGGCGACAATAATGGACTGCGCGCCATCGGCGACCGCGCGCTCGCCGCGCTGAAGACGAAGACCGATCCGCAGGCCGATCTTTTCGAGCAGTTCGATCCGCGGCTGCCGTCCGGCGGCATCGACGCCGGGCTCTGGGTCAAGTTCTCCGCCGAAAACGTCGACGGTTACGACCGCATCAACCCGCTTGCCTTCGACACGCCCTATTCGCTGCCCTATCGTGGTTCGCAGGTCCTGCTCGCCTATGACAAGACCAAGCTCGATCCGAAGGATGCACCGAAGAGCTGGGATCAGCTCACCGCCTGGATCAAGGCCAATCCGGGCCAGTTCATTTACAACAGACCCGACAAGGGCGGTTCGGGCGGCAACTTCGTTCGCCGCGCGATCCATGAGGCGAACGGCCGCGATCCGAAGAAGTTCAAGATCGACAATTTCACCGCCGACTTCGCCACTGAGACGCTGACGCCGGCCTGGAAGATCCTCAACGACCTCGCCCCTGCGCTCTACGACAAGGGCGCTTATACAGCCGGCAACACCCAGTCGATCCAGCTGCTCGCCCAGGGCGTCGTCACCATGGTGCCGGTCTGGTCGGACCAGGTGCTGCAGGCGATCTCCCAGGGTGTGCTGCCTGATACGACCGGCCTGGTGCAGCTTACCGATCTCGCCCTTTGCGGCGGCTTCTCCAGCATCACCGTCTTCTCCAACGGCGCCAACAAGGATGCGGCCCTGAAGCTGGCCGCATTCATGCTGACGAAGGAAATGCAGGAAGCGATCATCACCGAGATCGGCGGCTTCCCGGCTATTTCCTGGGACCACATTTCCGACGACCTTCGCAAGAAATATGCCGACGTCATTCCGTCGACCATTCCGACCTTCCCAGGCGGCAATTGGGAAACGACGATCAATGACGGCTGGTATCGCAACGTCGCTCCAGGCATCAGCCGCACCTGATGTCCACTGACATTGCACGGGCGGTTCTGCGTCGTCACCGGTCCATCAACAGGGGGAGCTCCATCGGGCTCCTCCTCGTTGCCCTGCCGGTCTTCCTGCTCGCATGGCTGATCGTCTTCCCGATCTTTTCGGCGGTCTTCGGCACGATCTTCGTTCGTGGCCCTGACGGCGCGACGGAGTTTTCTGTTGCCTCCTACCGCTTCTTCTTCACCGACGGCTACAGCCTCGGCAATCTGTGGCTGACGCTCTGGACCACTGCCGTCTGTGGCATTCTGCTTCTGGCGATCGGCCTTCCGATCGCGCTTTACCTCCGCTTCTCGCAAGGGCGTCTTGCCGCCTATGTGCAGGCGCTGGCAATCTTCCCGATGTTCGTGCCGTCGATCATTCTCGCCTATGCGCTGATCCGCACCATCGGGCCGAACGGCACCGTCGACCTGCTGCTGAACGCCATCGGCCTGCCCAAGCTGCGCACCCCCTATCTGACGCCGTGGGGGCCTGTCATCGGCCTCGTCTGGGACAATCTCCCGCTGACGGTCCTGATGCTGACATCAGGGCTCTCCTCCGTCTCGAACAGCGCCGTCGAAGCCGCAAGGGATGTCGGCGCAAGGCCGCTTCGTGTCTTCATCTCGATCATTCTGCCGCGCATGGGCAATTCGCTGCTGGTGACCGCTTCCTTCGCCGTGCTCGGCATCTTCTCCGCCTTCACCCTTCCCTATGTACTCGGCGGGGCGTCGCCGGAGATGATGGGGCCGTTCATGCAGCGGACCTTCGCCGACATGAACGACCCGCTGAACGCCATGACCCAGGCCGTCATCACATTCGGCTTCTGCCTGATCTTCGGCATCCTCTATATCAGGTCGATCGCCCGCAACCGCGAGGCCCAGCCATGAATGCGGGCAGATCGGGCTTCGGCCTGCGCTTCGACTGGATCGGCCTGCTCTTCGCATGCCTGCTGACGCTGTTCATCGCGCTGCCGCTGATCGTCGTCGGAACCTGGGCCTTCACCGAGGTCTGGCGTTATCCCTCGGTGATCCCGCAGCAATTCGGCCTGCGCTTCTGGGGCCAGACGCTGGCGCGCGGGGATGTCTGGGACGCGCTCTTCCTCAGCCTGCGGCTGACGGCGACGGTGACCCTGCTCTCCGCCATCATCTGCCTTCCCGCCGCTTACGCCTTCGCGCGCATGCGTTTTCCCGGCAGGAATATCTTGTTTCTCTCCTTCCTCGCATCGCATGCCTTTCCGAAATTCGGCCTGCTCGTCGCCATTGCCGGCATCTTTCTGCAGCTCGGCCTGATCAGCACCTTCTGGGGCGTCGTGCTGATCCAGCTTGTCGGCACGCTGATGCTGATGATCTGGATTCCGGTCGCAGCCTTCCAGAATGTCGACCGGCGCATGGAAGAGGCGGCGCGCGATGCCGGCGCAACCCCGCTGCGCGTCTTCTGGTCGATCACCCTGCCACAGGCCGGACCCACGATCGCAGCCGCACTGCTTTTGACCTTCGTCGGCACCTTCTACGAGACCGAAGGTGCCTGGCTGATCGGCGCGCCTCAGATCCGCACCATGCCGGTGCTGATGATCAGCTTCATCAACAACCAGATCGTCGTGCAATACGGCGCCGTACTGTCAGTCATGCTGTGGGTGCCGTCCTTCATCGCGCTGATGTTTGCCCGCCGCGTGATCGGCACCGGCGCATTCGCACGAGGCTTCGGCGCATGAGGCGCGTACCAGTTCAAGGAAGGGTTTGAGAATGGCACATCTTTTGATCGAGGGCGTTTCGAAGCTGTTCGGGACCACCTTTGCCGTTCGCGACTTCTCGCTCGAAGTGGGCGACGGCGAACTCGTCTGCCTGCTTGGCCCATCCGGTTCCGGCAAGTCGACGCTTCTCAGGATGATCGGCGGCTTCGAGCGCCCGAGCGGCGGAACGATCCGCATCGACGCGAAGGATGTGACGACGCTGCCGCCCGAGCGACGCCCGACCGGTATGGTATTCCAGAGCCATGCGCTCTGGACGCACATGGATGTCTTCAACAACATCGCCTTCGGCCTGAAGCTCCGCCGGCTGCCGAAATCCGAAATCCGTGAGCGTGTCGAGGATGCGCTTGCGCTGGTCGGCCTTGCCGACTACGGCCGCCGGATGACGACGCAACTGTCAGGCGGTCAGCAGCAGCGCGTCGCGCTTGCCCGCTCGCTGGTGCTTGAGCCGAAGATCCTTCTGCTCGACGAGCCCTTCGCCAGCCTCGACCAGCACTTACGAGAAAGGCTGCGGGAGGAAGTGCGCGATATTCAGCAGCGCCTCGGCATCACCACGCTCTTCGTCACCCATGGCCAGGACGAGGCCTTAGCGCTCGCCGACCGCATCGTCGTCATGCGCGACGGGTGCACCGAACAGATCGCGCCGCCGAGCACCATCTACCGGCAGCCGCAGACGGCCTTCGTCGCCGGTTTCATCGGCTCGATGAATTTTGTCCAGAGTCAGACCAGAAACGGCGTCTGCGAACATCCGCTCTTCCCGCTTGCGGTTCCTGTCGAGGATGGGCCGGTGACGCTGGCCGCCCGCCCGGAAGCGCTGACCATCCGTCCCTCGGAGCGGGTCGATGCCGCGACAGTCCATCGCATCGTCGATTTCGGCACCCACAAGATGGTCGATGTCGATCTTGCCGACGGCAGCCGTCTGAAGGCGATGGTGGCGCCGGACGATCGCATCCGGGCCGGGATGAGGGTCGAGCCGCGTTTCGCCGGCTTTTTCGTCTTCCGCGACAACGAGCTCGTCCATCAGTCGATGCCGGCAAAGGGCGATGTGGAGATCGAAGAGCTCCTGCGAGTTTAGACGCTCGGGCGCGCCGGTTCACGCCTTGCTCTGGAAGCCTTCCAGCAGCCAGGGATGCAGCGCCTTGCTGGCGGCAAGGATATCGCCCTGCCCGTTGACTTCGGCCCCGGAAAACCGGGTGACGATGCCGCCCGCCTCTTCGACCAGCAGCGCCGAGGCGCCGAAATCATGGATCGCGAGCCCGTCCTCGAAGAATCCGTCCAGCCGGCCGCAGGCGACATAGGCGATCGACAAGGCTGCCGAGCCGAGGCGGCGCAAACCCGCCGTATTGGCCATCAGCCGTTTGATGGCTTCGAAATAGGTCGCTTCCGCAACCGCCGTGACCTGGCCGGGGATCGGCAGCCCGGCGCCGACAAGCACATTCTCGATGTCGCCGACATCGGCGCAGCGGATACGCTCGCCGTTGAGATAAGCGCCGCCGCCGATCTCGGCGCTGAACAGCTCGTCCTGCATGGCGTCATAGACGACGCCCATGACGAGCCTGCCGCCTTCGACGATCGAGATCGTCATGCCGAAATGCGGAATGCCCCAGGCGTAATTGGTCGTGCCGTCGATCGGGTCGATGTAGATGATCGGCGTTTCTGGACCCGCCGTGCGGTTGCCGACGGCTTCCTCGCCCTGGATGGCATAGTCCGGGAAGGCCTTCGTCATCTCGTCGACGATGATCCGCTCGACGGCGACATCGATTTCGGTCTGATAATCGCGCGGCGCCTTGGCGAGCATTTCTGCCGACGTTCGTCGCCGCAGCGAGCCACGGGCGGTCTCGCCCGCCTTCAATACCGTTTCGGCAAGCACAACGAGGCGGGACGAGGCGGTCGGGGAAAGACGCGCGGTAATCGAGGGTGATGTCATGAGGAAGGTCCGGATGTAGCGGAGGGAATCGCGAGAAGCCATCCCTTCGCAGAGGCTGATGATGGTTTTATGAAGCGCTCGTCACACCGTGCCGGTTATCTCAGGATCGCTTCAAGCTCGGAAGTGGTCGGAAACGCCTTTCTTGTTCCATGTCTTGAGACGGTGATGGCTGCGGCCGCGGCTGCGTGTTCGATGGCTAGACGGTCCAGCCTCTGCCCGCGCATCACGCAGGATGCCAGTGCTGCGGCCATGAAGGTATCGCCTGCGCCCGTTGTATCCACAACATCGCAGACCTGGGCCGGTACTTCGACACTATCGTGCCGGTTCACGAGCATCGCGCCGTCGCTGCCGAGCGTCAGAACGACGTCTCGCAGGCCCCGGCTTAGCAGATATTCGGCAGCCTGCCCGCCCGTCGTTCCCGTCAGGGTCTGCGCCTCGCCCTTGTTGAGGAAGGCGATGTCGATCAACCCCCAAAGATCAGAGAAATAAGAGCGCACCGGCGAGGGGTTGAAGGCGGTGACCATGCCCATCGCTCTTGCATGCTCCAGGATATCGCGGGTCGTCTGGTCGGACAGATTGCCCTGCAGCATCATAAGATCGCCAGGGCCGGCCGTCGACAGGATCCGCCTGACATCGGACAGGGACAGGCTCTGCGCCGCTTCCGTCGTCGTGACGATGGCATTTTCGCCGCCCGGCAGCCGGAAGATGATCGAGACATCGCTCGATGCATTTTCCATTTCGATCAGTTCGCTCCGAAGCGGTTCGTCCGCGAGGTAATGGCGTATTGTATCGGCCCTCGCATCCCTGCCGATGGGCGCCACCAGCGTTGTCGGAACGCCGCAGCGGGCCATGACGACCGCCTGGTTCGTGCCCTTGCCGCCGAGATCGCTGCCACCGGCATTGCCGAGGATGGAGGCACCGATAACGGGAAGTTCGGAGACGGCGATGGTTTCGTCGATGGCGACGTTACCGACTATGTAGGCGCGCATGCATCCGCTTTCGCAAGGTGAAGCTAAAGATAAGGCGCATCGTGAAAATCGATCTCGAGTTGCATCGCCCGGCCGAAGATTGCGCTGAGCCGCGCTTTCTCATCCTCTTCCAGCGTTTCTCCTGCCATGTCGAGTTCATTCTTCAGCCATTGCGCCTGGGCGGCGAAATTCGGATCGACATGCAGGTCGACCCATTCCTTCAAGAGGGGATCGCTGATCGGGCGGTTAGCTGCTTCCTTCGACCAGGTCCAATACATCCACTCGGCCGCAAACATCGCCGCGACCGTGTCGAGGAAGCCGCCTTGGCGAGCGATTTCCAACATGCCGGCGCGAAAGGCCTCGACCTCGGCGATGCCGGTGTCGAAGGACGAGGGATCGATGCCGCGGCCGGCGAAGGTGCGTTCGAAATAGGCGATCTGCTCGTTGGCAAGCGCGTCGAGAACCGCGATCAGCCAGCGCTTCTGCGTCATGGTGTTGGCGGTCGCCGCCGCATAGGCGAAGATCGAGATGGCGCTGTCGACGAAGGCGCCTTCATAGACGAGATAACGCTCGAAAGCCTCCTTGCTCAGCCTGTCGTTCTTCACGTCCTCGACAAAGCGGTGGTTCAGCATCGCGCCAAGGACAGCGTTGTTCTCGCGCAGGATGCGGGCCGAAAGGCTCTCTGCCGCCATGCTCAGCCCTCCAGGCCCGGTTCGGCCGCCGCGCGGAAGGCGCGCACGCGCTCGATATCGACCGGGTTCCACCAGACGCCGCCGTGTTTCAACGAAGACGCAACGATGACGCCATTGGTGCGGGCGAGAATATCGACGATATTGTCCTTGTTGACGCCGGAGCCGACGAGCAGCGGCAGGTGTGTCGCCGCGCCGATTTCCTCGATCTCCTCCATCGTTGCCGAATTGCCGGTCCGTTGGCCGGTGGCGATGACGCCGTCGGCATCGAAGAAGGCGAGATCGCGCGTCAGCTCCTGGATCGAACGGTCGGCGACGATGGCGTGGCTGCCATGCTTGACGTGGCTGTCAGCAAAGACCTTGATGTGTTCGGCCCTCAGCAGCGAGCGGTAGCGCATGGCTTCGGCGGCCCTGCCCTCCATAAAACCTTCATTGGCGACATAGGCATTGGCCCACTGATTGACGCGGATGAATTTGGCGCCACCGGCCATGGCGATGGCGAAAGCCGGGATCGGCGCATTGGCCAGCACGTTGACGCCGAGCGGAATGCCGGCCGCGCGCGCGATCCGGTCGGTGACGACAGACATGAAGCCGGTCGTCTCGGGGCCGATATCCTCGGGCTTCGAAAACGGCACATCGCCGTGATTTTCGATGATCAGCCCATGCAGGCCGCCTTCCATGCAGGCTTCGGCGTCGCGCATGCAGGCGTCGTAAATCGCATTCATCGCAGCCCCCCGGTAGCGCGGCGCGCCCGGAAAGGCCGGGCAATGGATCATGCCGATCAGAACCTTGTCCCTGCCGAAGATATCCCTGATGGCGTGGGACGGCCTGTCCGAAATTTCCTGCATGTCATTCCTCCCTTTCCAATTCCTGGCGCGTGCCGACATCACGCCTGCTTTTCGGTGAGCCAGCCGAGGATGTTCTTCCAGAGCCGGCCGTAGCCCTCCCATTCACAGAAAGCGGGCGAGAGCCAGTGCGGGCCGATATCCGACGTCCAGGCCGCCGTCCGGCCAGTGCCATGCGTGCCGACGACGAGCAGCGGATGGCCGCCCTGATCCTCGGGCAGGCGCGCGACGATCTCGACATCGGCGCGGGCTCGCACTTCGACCTCATTGACGCCGAGAAGCACCGGCCAGGCGCCTTCAAGCCCCTGCACCGTCGGATGCTCCGGCTTCACCACCTCGGCAACCGTGCCCTCGGGGATCTCGACGCGGTCGTCGTAAGGCAGGCACGTGACGGGCAGCGTGTCTTCGACGGGGGTGCGCCGCCAGCGCGCCTTGCCGTCGATGCCCTGGAAGGAGAAGTAGCCGCCGACCATCAGCAGGCCGCCGCCCTTTTCCACCCATGCCTTCAGAAGTTTCAGCCGGTTCGGCACCGTGCGCGAATGCAGCCATACATCCGGCGGCAGCAGCAGCGAATTGGCGCCGATATCCGAGAGGATGATGGCGTCATAGGCATCGAGCCCCGCCATATCGAAGGGGAACTTCTCCACTGCCTCGTGCGCCGGCATATAGGTGAGCTCGAAGGCGCTGGCGGCGAGCGCTTTCACCAGCGGTTCGGCGCCGAGATGGAAGGTGACGCTGCCGAACTGGTCGAAGCCTTTGTAATGCGTGGCGGAGCTGACCCAGCTCTCGCCGACAAGGAGGATTTTCTTGGTCATGGTCTGCGGTTACCTGTGATCGATTGATTGGATGGAGCTACGCTCCGGCATGAAAGACGCGGCGCGGATTGCCGCGCATCATCTCGTCGAGAACCGTCCTATCGAGGCCGTGCCGCTCCAGACGGGGAAGAAAATGGCGAAGGATATAGGCGTAGCCATTGCCGCCGTAATGCGTCAGCATCATCTTCAGAAAGACGTCATGCGACAGAAGAATCCGGTTGAGATATCCGGCCTCGACGAGACGCACGATCGCACGCGCCGCCTCCTCGTCGCTCGGGCATTGCACCTGCTGGTCGGCATAGAAGAAATCCATGCCGATCATGTCGTATTCGATGAAGGCGCCACGCTCCGCCAGCTCGCTCTGATAGGCGATGTCGTCATGCGACGGGTTCATGTGGCAAAGCACGGTATGGCGGAGATCCGCCCCCTCTTCGGCGACCACGTCAAGCACGCGGTGGCCGAGACGGAACCAACCCGGCAGATGCACCATCAGGGGAAGCCCGGTCAGCACCTGCGCACGCGCCGCACCGCGTAGCGACTTTTCCTCCTCGGCGGTGAAATCCGAGGAGACGCCGATCTCGCCGATCAGGCCGATCCTGACGCCGGTGCCGTCGACGCCTTGCCTCGCCTCGCGGACAATTTCACCCGCGATCTCATCGACGCTCATTGCCGCGACGCCTTCCGGATGCGAGGAGCCGAGGTAATAACCCGCCCCCATCACGATGTTGAGGCCGGATGCTTTCGAGATGCGCTGGAGCGCCAGCGGATCACGGCCGATGCCCTTGCAGGTCGGCTCCACCACGGTGCGCCCGCCCGCCGTGGCGAAATCCTTGAGTTCGGTCACCGCCAGATGTTCGTCGTCGAGCGTGATATTGTGCTTGTTGACGAAGGGGTCCTGCCGGAGTTCGCCGAGGATCTCCATGCAGACGAAGCTTTCGGCGAGATATTGCCGTTCCGGTGTCTTCGGCGCGTGCCACCAGCAGCGGCAATCGTTGAGGATATGCTCGTGCATCAGCGTCACGCCGAGCGCATCCGCCGAAATCGGGCCGGTGACGGTCATCACCTTGCCGGAGCGGACATGCGCTTCAGACAGGCTTTCTGCTGCCTGTTCGCTCATAGCTTCATCCTTTCCTGCCCAGCCGGAAATGGAAATTGGCCGTGAAGATGCGCGTGTTCAGCCAGATGGCGACGAGAATGATGGCGCCGGTGACGATCTGGGTGAAGAACGGCGATATGTGCATCAGGATCAGGCCATTGCCGATGACGGCGATGGTCAGCGTGCCGAGTACGGTGCCGAGAATGGTGCCGCGTCCGCCCATCAGCGACGTTCCGCCGAGCACGACGGCCGCGATCACCTGCAGCTCGAAGCCGACGGCGGCATTGGACGAGCCGGAGCCGAGGCGAGCGGCGATCAACAGGCCGGCGACGGCGCAGGCGACGCCGGAGATGATATAGACCGAGGCGATAATCCATTTGGCGGGCATGCCGACACGCCGCGCCGCCTCCGCATTGGAGCCGACCGCCACGACCTGGCGGCCATACTTGGTCGCGGTGATAACGACGTAACCGAGAATGGCGATGATGACGGCGATGACCGCGGGGATCGGGAAGCTGAGGATTTCGCCCCGGCCGAGCGCGAAGAAGCCCGGCGCATCCTTGATCGGAATGGAATAGCCCTGGGTCAGATAGAGCGCCAGACCGCGCAGGATCGATAGGCCGGCAAGTGTCACGATGAAGGCCGGGATGCCCTGATAGGCGACAAACCAGCCCTGGACCAGTCCCATGAAGCCGCCGAGCACGATCATGCCGATGACCACCGACGGCCAGGGAACACCCATCGCCATAACGATCGCCGCGACCGCGTTGATGAGGGCGACCTGCGAGCCGACCGAAAGATCGATGCCGCCGGTGATGATGACGAATGTCATGGCGATGGCGACGATCAGGATGGGAGCAGCCTGCCGCACGATGTTCAGGATGTTGCCGAGCGTGAAGAAGGTTTCGCTGCCGATCGAGAAGAAGATCATGCAGGCCAGAAAGAAGATGGCGATCGACAGGACCTGTGCGTGTTCGCCGAAGAAATCGGCGACGCGCGAGCCGTGGCCGCGTTCCGTATAAGCCGTCATTGTCTGGCTCCTTCACCGACGATCAGCCTGACGAGATCTTCGAGATTGGTGCTACCGATCTGCCGTTCGGCCACCTTCGTGCCCTCGTACATCACCGCAATTCGGTCACAGACCCGAAAGAGATCCTGCAGCCGGTGGGTAATGAGGATCACCGAAACCCCGTTCGCCTTGACGCGGTTGATCAGGGCCAGAACCGCTTCGACCTCGGCGACGGCAAGTGCCGACGTCGGCTCGTCCATGATCAGCACCTTCGGCTTGAAGGAGGCAGCGCGTGCGATCGCGATCGCCTGACGCTGCCCGCCGGAGAGCTGGGCGACCTTGCCGGTCAGCCTCGGGATGCGGATCTCAAGCGAATCCAGCATCTTGCGGGCTTCGGACAGCATCGTCCTGGTGTCGAGAAACGGCCCGCGGCTGAGTTCGCGGCCGAGGAAGAGATTGCCTACGACATCGATATGGTCGCAGAGACTGAGATCCTGGAACACCATTTCGATGTTTCTGCCACGCGCATCCGCGGGGCCGGAGAAGCGAACCTCTTCGCCTTCCATACTGATCGTGCCGGCATCGGGAATGTAGGTTCCCGAGATGATTTTCGTCAGCGTCGATTTGCCGGCGGCGTTATCGCCGACAAGGCCCAGGCATTCGCCGGGGAAGATGTCGAGATCGACGCCGCGCAGGGCCTGGTGCGAGCCGAACGACTTGCGGATGCCGCGCAGCGAGATGCGCGGGTCGGATCGGGTGCCGCCGGATGTTCCGGTTCCGGAGGATGCGACGCCTCCGGAACCGGCGGCAGCGATGTCACGCTGTCCGCTTTCGATCATTTGAAGACGGCCCGGTACGGCTCGACATTCTCCTTGGTCACTATGGTGATCGGCACCGAGATCGTCTTGGTGACGGCTTCGCCGGCCGAGGCCTTGACGAGCGCGTCGACGGCGGCACCGCCCATTGCGGCCGGATCCTGCTGGACGACGGCGACGACGAAGCCGGCATCGATGCCGGCAATGGCTTCGGCAGTCAGATCCCAGCCGAACACCTTGATCTTATCCTGCTTGCCCTGGCTCTGGACGGCGGCGATCGCCCCCATCAGGGCCGGCTCGCCGGTGGCGTAGATCGCGGTCAGGTCAGGATTGGCGGTGATCAGGTTTTCTGCCGCCGCAAGGGCGTTGTCCTGGATGTTCTGCCCGTCGACGACGCCGGCCATTTCAATGCCGTCGACGCCTTTCAGGGTCTTCTCGAAGCCGTCCTGGCGGATATTCTGGATGAACGAGTTCAGCGCTCCGACAACGCCGAGCTTGGCCTTGCCGCCCATGTTCGCCTTGACGTAGTCGAGGAAGTATTTGCCCATGTCGCCGCCGGCTGCGGCATTGTCCACGCCGATCTGCGCCTTCTGCGGACCATCAGGCAGGATGGCGTCGATGGCGACGACCGGAATGCCGGCATCGGCCGCCTGCTTGACCGCCGGCATGATGCCATTGACGTCGATCGCCACGACGGCAAGGCCGGAGACCTTTTCCTGGACGTAGGTTTCGATGGCACTGTTCTGCGCCGTCGTCTCGTTGTTGGCGTTGAAGATCACCAGCTTGACGCCAGCGGCATCGGCCGCCTTCTGGGCGCCCTCATTCATCTGATTGAAGAAAAGCGCCTGCTGGTTGATCTGCACCAGCGCGACAGTCTTCTTTTCCTGCGCCGCGGCGCTGGACAGGCCGATGAAGGTCAATGCCGTGAAGCCGGCGGCTGCGATCATCGTTCGTCTTGTCAAATTCAGTGTCATGTTCTCATCCTCTTTTGGTTTTTTGACGTTGCTGATTATTATTTCGCAGGCGGCGCAACGGAGTTCCGCACCACGATTTCGACAGGCAGGAGTTCTTCCGAGGCGGATGGTTTCCACTCGTGCCAATTGGTTTCCAGAAGCAGCTCCAGCGACCGCCGGCCGATCTCACGCACCGGCTGGCGGATGGCCGTCAGCGGCGGCGCAAAGAGATGAAGCGGACCGACGTCGTCGAAGCCGATGACTGAGATGTCGCCTGGGATCGAGACGCCTCGGCTTCTGAAGACCTCGACCAGCCCGATGGCGATCTCGTCGGAGCTGGCAAAGATCGCCGTCGCTTTTCGGTCTCCGGAGAGATAGTCGAGTGCCGCCGCACGGCCATATTCGATCGTATATTCGCCGGCATAGCGATCGGCTCGGGCCTCGCCGCCATGCCGCTCCCTGAGCGCCTTCAGCAGGCCGTCATAGCGCCTGCGGGCGCTGATCATACGCTCGTCGCCGCCGATGAAGAGGACATGGCGATGGCCTTGTTCGGCCAGGTGCTGACCGGCGAGATAGCCGCCCTGCTCATTGTCGCAGAATAGCTTCGGCGCCTTCGAATCGGGAATGTCCTCATCGACGATAATGACCTTGCCGCTGCCGTTGATCAGCGCGGCAAGCGCGCCATCGTCGGGGTGGTTGGTGACGAAGATCAGACCGTCGACGTGATTGCGCTCGATCAGCTGCAGATATTCAATCTCGCGTCCCGGCCGGTTGAGGGTGGCGTGCAAGGAGACCGCGAGCTTCTTTTCATCGGCCGCCTGCTCCACGGCGGCGACGAGCGTCGCGAAGAAGGGATTGGCGATATCGGGCACGACGAGGCCGATCGTATCCGAGCGCCCCCTGCTTAAGCGACGCGCATGCGGGTTCGGCCGGTAGTTCAGCGTCTTGATCGCATCCTCGATGCGCTTCTTGGTCTGAAAGGGAAGATCGAGACTGCCATTGACGAAACGCGACACGGTGGTGATCGACACGCCGGCCGCTGCCGCAACATCCTTCAGACTTGGTGTCGTTCCCTTGGCCATTGACTGAACCTATTGTAAAGCGGTTTAGTAAACCGCTTTACAAGACAATATCGATTGTGCCCCGTTGTCAACAGCGATGATCGTGCGGCATTCGTTTTTCTTGCGATCCGATCGAAGCTCGACCGGACAGGCCCTCAGGCGATCGTCCGGTCGAGCTTGTCGCGCAGCCAGTCGCCGGTGATGCTTTCGAGATCTGGCTCGACGGCGTCGCCGGGTTCGATTTTATGACAATTCCAAGCCGAGGGCTGCTGCCTTTATATGAGGTGATCCGTCGACGCGTCGAAGAGATGGACCTGGCCCGGATCGACCGAAAGTCCGATCATGTCTCCTGCCTTGACCCTGTCGCGGCGCGTCTCGACGATTGTCAGTTCCGGCTGGGTCTCCGCGACGATGAAGGTCGACGAGCCGGTCGATTCGACGAAGGCGATCGGCACGTCGAAGCTGCCATGGCCGGGCTCGACGACGCCGATGTGCTCCGGCCGGATGCCGGCGATGAGCTTGCGGCCGGGTTCGATGGCACGTGATATCGCAAGCGTCTGCTTCACCGCGCCGAAGTCCAGGATCAGGCTCTTGCCGTCTTCCGCGGCGATCGCGGGAATGAAATTCATCGCCGGCGAGCCAATGAAGCCGGCAACGAACCGGTTCGCCGGCCGGTCGTAGAGGTCGAGCGGCGCGCCTTGCTGTTCGATGATGCCGTCGCGCATCACCACCACATGGTCGGCCATCGTCATCGCTTCGACCTGGTCGTGCGTGACGTAGACGAAGGTTGCGTGCAGCCGGTCGTGCAGCGACCGGATTTCCTTGCGCATGTGGACGCGCAGCGCAGCATCGAGATTGGACAGCGGCTCGTCGAACAAGAAGGCCTTGGGATGGCGGATGATGGCGCGGCTCATGGCGACGCGCTGGCGCTGACCGCCAGAGAGCTCGCGCGGATAGCGCTTCAGGAGATGCGAAAGACCGGTCGTCGCCGCCACGTCTTCGGCCGCCTTCTTGGCCTCGGCCTTGGCGATGCCGCGAATGCGCAGGCTGTAGGTCAGGTTCTCCTCGACCGTCATATGCGGATAGAGGGCATAGGACTGGAACACCATGGCGACGTCGCGCTTGCGTGGTGGCACGCCGTTCATCAGCTCGCCGGCAATCCTGAGATCGCCCGACGAAATGCTTTCGAGGCCGGCAAGCGAGCGCAGCAGCGTGGACTTGCCGCAGCCCGAGGGGCCGACGAGCGCGACGAAAGTGCCCTTGGCGATCGAAAGGTCGATGTTCTTCAGGGCGTGGAAGGCGCCGTAATATTTGTTGACGCCTCTGAGCTCGATCTGTGTGGTCATTTGAGGGCTCCAGAGGTGAGGCCGGATACGATGCGGCGCTGCAAGAGAACGAAGATGGCAAGGATCGGCGTCACATACATCGTGGCGTAGGCCATGATGTTGTTCCACTCGTTGGTGTTCGGCCCCATGAAGGAATTGAGGCCGACGCTTGCCGGCTGAAGGTCGACCGCCTGGATCATCGACTTCGAATAGACGAATTCGCCGAAGGCCTGCATGAAGATCAGGATGGCGCTGACCAGGATGCCGTTGCGGGCAAGCGGCAGCACGATGTTGAAGAAGGCGCCGACGCGCGAATTGCCGTCGACGAGAGCCGCCTCCTCCAACTCCTGGGGAACGCTCATGAAGGTGGCGCGCACCAGGATGACGAAGAAGGGCATGCTCTTTGCCGCGACCGCGATGATGACGGCAAGGCGTGGATAATTCAGCATGCCGATCTGCGAAAAGCCGACGAAGATTGGCGTGATCATCAGCGATGCCGGTAGGACCTGCAGCATCAGGATCAGGAACAGACCGATATCCACCCAGACATTGCGGTATCTGGCGAGCACATAGGCGCAGCCGACGCCAAGCAGCGTGATGAGCGCCATGGAGCCGAGAGCGATGACCAGCGAGTTCCAGAGATAACGGCCCATGTCGCGGCTTTCCCAGACATAGGCATAGGTGCCCCATTGGGGTGCAGCCGGCCAGAAGCTCGGCGGCGTCGCGAACATCTCCGAGCCGCTTTTCAGCGCGGTGATGTACATCCAGTAGAGCGGGAACAGATAGATCGCCGCCATGACGATCGATATGGCGAGCATCAGGCGGTCGCGATTCGTCGTAATCATCCGCGCACCTCGTGGCGTGTGGACCGGACATAGACGACGGACGCGAACATGACGAAGACGATCATGATGACGGAGATCGTTGCGCCCTTGGCGAAGTCGTATTGGCGGAAGGAGAGATCCCAGGCCCAATATTGCGTGACGTTCGATGAATTGTTTGGCCCGCCCGACGTGATCGCGGCGAAAAGATCGAATTGCTGTAACGTGAAGATCAGGCCAAGTGCGATGATGGCGCCGATGGTCGAGCGCATCATCGGCAGCGTGATCGTCCAGAAGCGCTGCCAGACATTGGCGCCGTCGAGTTCGGCCGCTTCGTAGAGATCGGCGGGAATGCCGGCAAGGCCGACGGAAAGCAGGATCATGTTGAACGAGGTGCCGAGCCAGACATTGGCGATGATGACGGCATAAAGCGAATAATGCGGGTCCGAGCGCCAGAAGATGTTACCCGAGATAATGCCGCTTTCCTTCAGGATGAAATTCAGCACGCCGAAATCGCCCGACAGAATCCAGTTCCAGATGGCGCCGACGACGAGGCCGGGCATCACCCAGGAGACGAGGAACAGGCCGCGCATCCATGAGGCGCCGGGAAAATTGACCCAGAAGAACAGCGCCAGGCCGAAGCCGATCAGGAACTGGCCGGCGATGGAGCCGACGACGAAGATGACGGTGTTGTAGAGGATCGGCAGCGTCTCCGGCTGCGCGAAGAGGTCGGTATAATTCTTGAAGCCGACGAAGGGACGCGAGAAGGTCCCGAGGCTGAACATGTCGACCTCCTGGAAACTCATCACGACATTGTAGATCAGCGGCAGCCCCGCCATCAGGAACAGAAAGCCGAGCGGGAAAGCGACCAGCACGATATCGAAACCGCGGCCGTCCCTGACGCTCATCAGGATCCTCTTCATGGGTCCTCCGATACTCCGAACGGGGCCGCCTGGCGCATGCTGCGGAAGACGGCCCCTGCCGGGAGGAAATGATGCGATGAACCGAGGCTCATCCGGTTAAAAGACGCGTTGCTTCCGGTTCCTCTTCTCCCCGCTGGGGAGAAGAGGGAGCAAGCGGCTCGCTCGCAGCCAATGATCAGCCTAGTACTGCCTTGATCTTGTCGGCTGCCTGGTCGAGCGCGTCTTTCGGGCTCATCTGGCCGGTCAGTGCTGCCTGGATGGCGTCCTGGATCGCCTTGGAGATCTTCGGCCATTGCGGATGCGGGCCGCGCGGCTTGGCGTATTTCAGCTGTTCGAGGAAGACCTTGAGGGCTGCATCCTTCAGCGGCTGGCCGGTCTCGGGGATCGAGATGTCGGAACGGGCCGGAAGCTGGCCGAAGTTCTTGAACATCTTGTCGTCCTGCGAGGCGAAATATTCGAGCGCCTTGAAGGCTTCGGCCGGATGTTTGCTGGTGGCGAAGATCGCCCAGTTGAAGTCGCCCATGGCCGAGGAGCGTTCAGCCCCTTCCTTGGGAACCGGGAGCAGCGTGACGCCCCAGTCGAACTTCGCTTCCTGCGTCATGCGGTCGAGCTCCCACGGGCCCGAGATCGCCATTGCCGCATTGCCGGAATTGAAGGTGCCGGTCGAATCCCACTGGCCGCGCGTCAAGGTGTCGGGAGAAGCGAGCTTCTCGTCCATGATCGTCTTCCAGATCCCGAGCGCCTTCACCGCGCCTTCGGCATTGATGTTCTCATAGCTGCCGCCGCCCATCTGAGCCCAGGGAAGGAACTGGAAGGTGCCCTCCTCGTTGGCCTTGGCCGAGAAGGCGAGACCATAGACGTTCTTGGCGGGGTCGGTCAGCTTACGCGCGTCCTCGACGAGCTCGTCCCAAGTCTGCGGTGGCTTGTTCGGGTCGAGGCCCTTGGCCTTGAACATGTCCTTGTTATAGTAAAGCGCGATCGTATTGGTCGCCTTCGGCACGCCAAAATACTTGCCGTCCCACTCGACCGATTTCAGCGGGCCGGGGAAATAATTCTCCGGTTTGATGACGGTCGACTTGGCGATCATGTCGGTAAGATCCAGGAAGGCGCCGCGCGACGAAAACAGCGCATGCTCCGGATTGTCGACGGCGATGATGTCGGGCGCCTGGCCGGTCGCATAGGCACGCATCGCCTCGGTGACGACGTCGTCGAACTGGATCAGCCGATATTCGATCTTGATGCCGTTGTTCTGGGCGTTGAACTCCTTGACGAGGTTCGGCGCCGGCTGGGTGTCCTTATCCAGCGACCAGAGCGTCAGTGTGACGTCTTCGGCCTTGGCCGAAAGACCGAACAGCGAGACGCCTGCAAGTGCGAGAGCGCCCAGAATTGCATATTTGCGGATAGCCATGGTTCTCCTCCTTTGTGGTTATCCCCGTTTCCGGCAATTCCTCCTTGCCGGAAACGATATCATCAGATGGGGTCGACGACGAATTCGCCGCCCCGGGCATGCTTGAGGTGGTTCAGCGCATAGACCTGGCCGGTCATTTCAAGCGCGTCGCGATAGACCGGGTCGTGCCAGCCTTCGATGTCGATCGAGCCCGACCAGCCGGCGAGGCGCAGTTCAGAAATGATGTCGGTCCAGTTGCTGTCGCCGAAGCCCGGCGTGCGCATGAAGACGAATTTCTCCTTGCCGAAGATACCGTGTTCCTTGATGACCTCCCAGCGGATGGTCGCGTCCTTGCCGTGGACGTGGAAGAACTTGTGCGCCCATTTGCGGATCTGCGGCAAAGGGTCGATCAGATAGACCATCTGATGGCACGGCTCCCACTCCAGCCCGATATTATCGTCAGGCGTCTCGTTGAACATCAGTTCCCAGGCGTCGGGATTATGCGCGATATTCCAGTCGCCGGTCGCCCAGTTGCCGTCCATGGCGCAATTCTCGAAAGCAATCTTGACGCCCTTGTCGGCCGCCCGCTTGGCAAGCTCGCTCCAGATCTGCTTGTAGCGAGGCAGGCTGTCTGTCAGCGGCTTGCCGCGGATGCGGCCGGTGAAGCCGGCAACGCAGGTGGCGCCGAAGTGATGGGCATTGTCGATACAATGTTTCCAGCCCTCCAGCGTCTCGAGGTCGATTGCGGTCTCTTCCAGCGGATTGCCGAACATGCCGAGCGTCGAGATGGTGATGTCGCGGTCGCCGATCGCATCGAGGCAACGCTTGCCGAGCTCGGCCAGGTCCTGGCCCTTCGTCGTCTGCCAGAAGAAGGGCTCGAAGCTTTCGAAGCCCATGCCGGCGATCTCGCCGATGCGCGCGGCGGCATCGCCCTTGTTGCCGCTGACCATGGTGCCGATACGAATGGATTTTGCAGGGTTGCTCACGTCACGTCATCCTATGCTGAAATTTCGACGCGCCTGCCCGTCTTGGCGCTTTCGATTGCGCCGAAGACCATGGCAAGGCTTCGGATATTGTCGGAATTGACCGTCTCGGGCCGTTTGCCGGTGCCGATCGCCGCGATGAAGTCGGCGATGACGCTGGCGTGGCCATGGGTTTCCTCGTCATGTTCCGGACCGGGAACGTTTACGGCAGCGGAACCATGCAAAAGGCCGGGCTCTTCGCCGGCAACAGTCGCCTTGAAACTCTCCTCGCCATCCCAGGTGAGCATCCCCTTCGAGCCGACGAGACGCCACTGGCTTTCCCAGCTGGTGCGCTCGCCCTCGGCGCACCAGGAGCCGCGATAGGTGAAGACGATGTCGTCGGTAAATTCGAAAATGGCATTGGCCGAGGCGCCGTGCCGGTACCACGAACCCTTCGGATTGCGCTCGACGCAATAGACGGCGAGCGGCTTCCGGTCGGCGACGTAGCGCGCCGAATCGAAGGTGTGGATTGCCATGTCGAGAAGCAGGACATTGTCCATCTCTTCGCGGAAGCCGCCGAAATGCGGCGCCAGGAAGAAGTCGCAATGGATGCCGGTGAGTTCGCCGATCGCGCCGCTGTCGACGAAGCGACGCAGGCGCCTGACGCCTGATATGAAGCGACGGTTCTGGATGACAGCGTGGATACGGCCGGTCTCGGCGGCAAGATCGACCAGCGCAGCGCCCTCGGCAAGCGAGGCCGCCATCGGCTTTTCGCTGAGCACATGGCAGCCGGCCTTGAGTGCCGTCGAAACGACGTCGTAGCGCGCAGCCGGAATGACGATGTCGAAGACCAGATCAGCCTTCGTGGCAGTGATGACCGCAGACAGGTCCGAACCGATGACGGCGCCTTCAAGGCCGAACTCCGCGGCAAGCTTTTCGGCCGTCTCCCGGTTCAGGTCGACAAGGCCGACGATGGTGATGGATTCGGCCAGCAGAGGGTTGGAAGCGATGGCGCGCAACCAACCTTTGGACATAGCTCCGCACCCGCACAAAATGGCACTGAATTTCACGATTTCCTCCGAAAGAATGGCGCCAACTCCTGATGACACGCACTCCGTAAACGTTTACGACTGTATGCGGAAACATTTTACCGTGTCAATAGAGGCAAAATGCGAAATTGCAGACCGAAAGAAAATCGCGGCCGATGAAGGGGATTCGCCAGCTTGCCGAATACCTGGATATCTCGATCGGCACGGTCTCCCGTGCGCTGAACAGCAAGCCCGATGTCAATGAGGAAACCCGCCGGCGGGTGCTGGCGGCGGCCAAGGAACTCGGCTATGTCGCCAATCAGTCCGGGCGGAGCCTGAGGCAGGGGGAGACGAAGGTCATCGGGTTGATGATCGAATCCAGCAAGGAAACGGTCGAGAACGCCGACAACTTCTTCCTCGGCGTCACCAGCGGCCTGCAAAGCGTCTTTGCCCGCCACAAGCTCGACCTCATCATGCTGCCCTGCCCGAGCGACGAGGACCCGCACGAATATCTGAAGCGGATGGTGGCGCGGCGCATCGTCGATGCGATGATCATCTCGGACACGCAGCGCGTCGATCGGCGCATTGATTTTCTGTCGAGGGCGAAAATCCCCTTCGTCGCGCTCGGCCGCAGCCTTTCGGCCGGCAATTTTCCATGGATCGATCTCGATTTCGAGGGCGTGGCCGACCATGCCGTCGAGCGGCTGATCACGCTGGGCCACCGCCGGATCGCGATCACCGCGCCATCGAGCGAGGCCAACCTCGGCTATCTCTTTATCGACAGCTATCGCCGCGCGCTCGAGCGGCACGATATTCCCTTCGACCCCACGCTCGTCATTCGCATCAAGTCGAGTGAACAGGGCGGCTATCTGGCGGCCCATGAGCTGCTGCTGCTCGAAGAGCGGCCGACGGCGGTGATCTTGATCTACGAGCTGATGGCGATCGGCCTTTACCGCCGCCTGATGGAATCGGGCGTCATGCCCGGCCGCGACCTTGCGGTGATCGGCTTCCGCGACGCTCCGCGCGCACGGTTCCTGCAGCCCTCGCTCAGCTGCTTTCGAATGTCGCTCTACGATCTCGGCGTCGCGCTCGCCCGGATGCTTCTCGCCACCATGCCGGTCTATCGAGATTTCTATCCGGGAGGCGACCGCAACATCATCTGGCCCCTCGAACTGATGGCGGGCGAAAGCGACGCGTTTCGGGTTGAGGTCATGGCCTGAGCACTATTGGCTTGCTTCCGGAAAACAGAAGCGAGCCCCTTCATGTACCTGCTGCAAAGAACCGGTTCTCAGGCCGCGGCAATCCGAGATGTTCGCGCAGCGTCGTGCCCTCGTATTCGCTACGGAACAGGCCGCGGCGCTGCAGCTCGGGAACCAGCCGGTCGGTGACGTCGAGGAGACCCTGCGGCAGATAGGGGAAGACGACGTTGAAACCATCCGAGCCTTCCTCATCAAGCCAGCGTTCCATCTCGTCGGCGATGCTGGCAGGCGTGCCGACGAAGGCAAGGCCGGCATAGCCGCCATAACGTTGCGCCAACTGACGCACCGTCAGATTTTCCTCCGCGGCAAGCTTCAGCACCTGTGCCCGGCCGGTCTTGCTGGCATTGGTGTCGGGAATATCGGCCGGTAGCGGCGCGTCGGGATCAAAGCCCGAAGCGTCATGGCCGAGCGCGATTGAAAGCGAGGCGATGGCGCTGTCGTAATGCACCAGACTGTCGAGCGTGGCGCGTTTGGCGCGCGCCTCCTCGATGCTGTCGCCGACGATGACGAAGGCGGCGGGCAGGATCTTCAGGTGCTCGCGGTTACGGCCGATGGCTTCCATGCGGCCCTTGATATCGGCATAAAGCGCCCTGCCCGCGGCAAGATCGCGCGGCGAACAGAAGACCATCTCGGCGGTTTCCGCGGCAAGCTGGCGGCCGGGGTCCGACTGGCCGGCCTGGACGATGACGGGCCAACCCTGCGGCGGCCGGGCGATATTGAGTGGCCCGCGCACGCTCAGTTCCTCGCCCTTGTGGCCCAGCACATGCATCTTTGCCGGATCGAAGAACAGGCCGCTTTCCCGATCGCGGATGAAGGCATCGTCGGCGAAGCTGTCCCAGAGCCCGGTGACCACGTCGTAGAATTCCCGGGCGCGATGATACCGCTCGCCATGCTCCACATGTTCGTCGAGGCCGAAATTGAGCGCGGCATCGGGGTTCGACGTCGTGACGATGTTCCAGCCGGCGCGGCCGCCGCTGATATGGTCGAGCGAGGCGAAACGCCGGGCAATGTGATAGGGCTCGTCGAAGGTGGTGGAGGCCGTGGCGACGAGGCCGATGCGCTCCGTCACCGCTGCCAGCGCCGAGAGCAGCGTAAAGGGCTCGAAGGAGGTCACGGTGTGGCTGCGCCTGAGCGCCTCGACCGGCATGTTGAGCACGGCAAGATGATCGGCCATGAAGAAGGCGTCGAATTTCGCCCGTTCCAGCGCCTGTGCGAAGGACTTCAGATGCGCGAAATTGAAATTGGCGTCGGGATAAGAACTGGGATAGCGCCAGGCGCCGGTATGCAGGCTGACGGGACGCATGAAGGCGCCGAGGCGCAACTGCCGTGGGGTCATGACTTTCCTCATGGATCGGGCAAGGCGGCCGCCTGCCCCGCATTGGGCGTTCTGTCTGGAGCCGCTGCGGCGACGCATCGGATATCGGTTACGTAGGAGGTCGGTGAAATCAAATCGAGGCCGGCGGTGGTAATTTCCGGCAGGAATTTCATTGCTTCTCCGACCCGCGTTTTCGCGCGAACGCCAGACCGGAAGCCTAATCGCGACCGCCGGAGGCTGATAAGCAAACACTTTTCATTTTCGATGACGTCTATAGAATTTATGCTCTTATCTCGACGCTCGATTTCTTTCACCGATAGCATCGTCAGAAGTGGAGACATCGATGAACACCGTGCTAAGGCAAGCAGATCAGATCCGGCCCGTGGCCGACCGTATCGGCAGCGATGATGAGGCGATCGCCACCGCCCGCAGACTGGCGGCACAATTTGCCGCACGCGCCGCCGAGCGCGACGCCGAACGGATGCTGCCGTTTGGTGAACTCGATCTTCTCGCCCAGTCCGGCCTTCTGGCGATCACCGTACCGGCGCAATATGGCGGGCTTGACGTCTCCAACGCCGTGCTTGCCGAGGTCACCGCGATCCTGTCTGAGGCGGACGGTTCGATCGGCCAGATCCCGCAGAACCATTTCTATATTCTCGAGGCGCTCAGAACCGACGGCGGCGAGGAGCAGCAGCGCTATTTCTTCGGCCGCGTGCTGGCCGGCGACCGTTTCGGTAATGCGCTGTCCGAGCGCGGCACCAAGACGGTCGGCCACTACAACACGCGCATCACCCGCGACGGTCCGGGTTACCGGATCAACGGCCGCAAATTCTATTCGACCGGCGTCCTCTTCGCCGACTGGATCACCATCTTCGCGCTCGATCCGGAGGACCGGTTGACCATGGCCTTCGTGCCGAAGGGTACTGAAGGCGTCGAGATCGTCGACGACTGGGACGGTTTTGGCCAGCGCACCACCGGCAGCGGTACGACGATCCTCGACAATGTCTATGTCAGCGCCGATTCCGTGGTTTTCCATCACAAGGGCTTCGAGCGGCCGACGACGATCGGCTCCGTTGGTCAGATCATCCATGCCGGCGTCGATCTCGGTATTGCACGGGCGGCCTTTGCCGAAACGCTGGAGTTCGTCAGGACGAAATCACGCCCCTGGATGGATAGCGGCCTTGAGCGTGCCTCAGACGATCCGCTAACGATCGCCAAGGTTGGCCAGATCGCCATCCGGCTGGAAGCCGCAACGGCTCTGGTGGAGCGCGCCGGGCACAAGGTCGATGCCGCGCAGGTCGAGACGACGGAGGAAAAGGTGATCGCGGCCACGCTTGCAGTCGCTGCGGCGAAGGTACTGACGACCGAAGTGGCGCTCGAGGCCTCGAACACGCTTTTCGAGCTTGCCGGAACCTCGTCAGTACAAACAGGCCTCAACCTCGACCGCCACTGGCGCAATGCCCGCACCCATACGCTACACGATCCCGTGCGTTGGAAATATCACGTCGTTGGCAACTACCATTTGAACGGCGTAACGCCACCGAAGAATGGTGCGCTCTGAAACCTCCATTCCTACCAAGGAAAAGCCCCATTGCCGATGCCGGCAATGGGGCTTCGTTCTTCGATGGAAGAGTGGTCGCCTCAGCTGTAGAGACTGACCTCCGGTATCTTGTCGTTCAGCGCGAATTCGCCGACTTCCCTCGCCTTGTAGAAGACCGGGTCGTGCAGAGTATGGGTGCGGACATTGCGCCAGAAACGGTCGAAGCGGTATTTGTCGGCTGTTGAGCGTGCGCCCGTCAGCTCGAAGACGCGCGACGTGATGTCAAGCGAGACATGAGTGGCGTGGACTTTGGCGGCATAGGCTTCCGCCGCCGCGGCGCCGCGCTCGCGCTCGGTGACGTCGCGGCCGCGGGCAAGACCCGCCTGCACGGCGGCTGCGGCACTGTCGGCAAGGGCCGCCGAGGCCTTCAGCGCGGCAGTGAATTCGCCGACGCGTTCGAGGATATAAGGATCATCCGCCGCCCGCTCGACACCGGAGGTTATCCACGGCCGGGTCGTGTTGCGGACGTAATCGACGGCCGCGTGCAGCGCGCCTTCCGCGGTGCCGAGATAGAAATTAACGAAGACCAGCTGGATGAACGGCGTATTGAAGGTCGACAGCACCGGCGGTGCTGCGTCGGGTGCGGCGGGTACGCCGACGAAATCCTCCTCGTAAACGGGGAAATCATGAAATTCGACGCTACCGCTGTCTGACAGGCGCTGACCGATATTGTCCCAGTCGTCATTGGCGACGTAACCTTGACGATTGGTCGGCACGGCGAAACCGGCGATCTTGTCGTCGAGCGTCGCATTGGCATTGATGTAATCGGAGACCCGCGCTGCCGTGGAGAAGGACTTGCGTCCGTTCAGCACATAGCCGTTGCCGCGACGGGTGAGCACCAGCCCGGGATCGCGCGGATTGACGGCCGCACCCCAATAGAGGTTCCTGGCGACCGTATCGCTGCCCAGCGCATGGGCGCGTGCGGTATCAAGGGCCCAATAGATGTACTGGCTGTTGACATAGTGGTAGCCGAGCAGCTGGCCGATCGAGCTCTCGCCACGCGCGAGAATGCGCACCAGCCTCAGCCCGTCGACCCAATCGAGGCCACCGCCGCCGATCTCACGGGGATGCAGCGCATTGAGCAGGCCGGCATTCTTCAATTTGACGATTTCGCCAAGCGGCGGGCGGCCTTCGCGATCGAGGTCTGCGGCGCGCCCGGAAAGGTCGGCAGAGATATGCTGCGCACGGGCAAAGAGGTCTTCCCGCGTCGGGTTGCGGCTGGTCGCGAAGACGACATTGGACTGGCTCATAGGCGGAACTCCAATTCTCCAAAAAGATGATCCGGCGGGAGACGAGGCTCCCGCCGGAAGGATCGAGGGTGACCTCCTCAGAAAAGCTTGTCCGGAATCCAGTTGGCGGTCGCCGCATCGCTCGTGCTGAAGGCCGGGATCTTTTCGGCCAGCTCCTCGATCGTCTTGACACCGGCTGCGCGCAGGCTTTCCTGCGTCAGAAGGGTCGGCTTCACGGTGATTTGGTGGGGAACCGTCTGTCCGGCGATTTCGAGTGCTGCGGCGCGAATGGAGACGGCGCCGACGACGGCAGGATTGGTCGCCACGGTCGCGACCCAAGGGCTGCCTTCCTCGGTGATTTCCTGGATATCGGCCGTCGAGACGTCGGCCGAATAGATCTTGAGCTTGTTTGATATGCCGAGGTCGTTGGCGGCGAGCTTCACACCGCGGGCGAATTCGTCATAGGGGGCGAAGACGACCGATATATCGGGATTGGCGGTGAGCACGGCCTTTGCTTGATCGGCGGTCGAGGTCGCCGTCGTGTCGCTGACATTGCCGAAACGGGCCTTTTCGACCACGCCTTTATTGTCTGTCTTGAACTTGTCCCAGACCTCGTTGCGGCGGTCGAGCGGCGCAAAGCCCGCGACATAGACATAGCCGGCGTTGAAGCTGTTGCCGTTGTCCTTCACCACCTGTTCAAGCGCCAATGATGCAAGCTCGTGATCGCTCTGCTCCACCTGCGGAATCTTTGGGTTGTTGAGGTTGACGTCGAAGGCCACGACCTTGATGCCCTTGTCGAGCGCCTGCTGCACGACGTCGCCGAGCGATTCCGGCAGGCCGTGGTCGATGACGATGCCGGAGACACCGAGATTGATCGCCTGGAGGATCTGCTCGCGCTGCTCGGCGGCATCCTGCCGGCCGGGGAAGATGCGCAGGTCGATATCCAGCGCCTTGGCCTGGGCTTCAGCTCCCGCCTGGTAGGCCTGGAAGAAATCGCCGGCCGAGATGTAGCTGATTAGCGCTACTTTAACGCCGCCCTTGTCGAAGGGAGCGGGAGCACCGGATAAACCGTCGGCTTTTGCGCCTTGAATGAAAATGAACGGAATGACGGCGGCAGAGAGTGCGAGCCGTGCGAGGGATTTCATCGTCGCGTTCCTTCTAGCAAATCGGGGCGTCGTCTGACAGGTCTGGAAGCCCCTGCGACGCGTTGAATTATTAGATATAATCTCTATGTTTTTAGTAGAGTAAATGATCCGATTTTACCGGCTGCGGGAGATTCTTTGTTCCCTGAGCGTGGCTCGCAGCGGAAAGGCGTGCCTGGAGTTCGACCGCCCGGACAGGGCACACTCCGGCTTCGATTACAGTCCCGGACCTTTGTCGATGCCGCTTCTTCACATTGAAAATATCACCCGCAGTTTCGGGTCGACGCGGGCGCTTGCCGGCGCTGATTTTTCTATGGAACGCGGCGAGATCGTGGCGCTGATGGGCGCAAACGGCGCAGGCAAATCGACGCTGGTCAAGATCCTTTCCGGCGTGCTTCCGGCCGATGGCGGCATGGTCAGCCTCGATGGCCGCGCCTTTGCGCCACGTAGCCCGGCCGAAGCGGCAAGGGCCGGTGTCGTCACGGTGCATCAATCGACGGATCTCGTCGGCGCGGCCGGTCTGACCGTTGCTGATGCCCTGCTGCTCAACCGGTTTGCCGATCGCAGCACACCCTTCTTCGTCTCGCGCGCCGGCATCCGCCGTGCCGCGCAGTCCATGCTCGATGCCGCCGGCTTCACCCTGCCGCTGGACCGCGATTTCGGTGACCTCACCAGCGCCGACCGGCAACTGGTGGCGATCGCCCGGGCGCTTGCCAACCGCGCCGACCTCCTCATCCTCGACGAGCCGACGGCAAGCCTTTCCGGAGAGGAAGGCCGCCGCCTCTTCGATATTCTGCTCGGCCTGCGCAAGCGCGGACTGGCGATCCTCTATATCTCGCACCGTACCGCCGACCTCGAAGCCATCGCCGACCGCGCGCTCGTCATGCGCGGCGGCCGTGTCGTCGGCACCTTCGCGCGGCCGATCGATTTTTCGAGCGCCATCGAGACGATGATCGGCCGCAGACTGGATGCGGCCCGGCCGGATGTGCGGCCTGCGACCGGACCAGTGATTTTCGAGATGCGCGATATCAGACTGCTCTCTGGGGCCGCCTCCTTCGATCTGTCATTGCATGAGGGCGAGGTGGTGGCGGTGACCGGTGTGCTCGGCGCCGGCAAGAGCCGGCTGCTATCGGCGATCTTCGGGGTAACGGCGCTTGCCGGCGGTGCGATGTTCCTCGGCGGTCGGCCCTACCGGCCGAAAGGTCCGGCCGAAGCGATTGCATCGGGTGTCGCCATGGCGGCCGAAGACCGTCATCGTTCCTCGCTGATGCCGCCGGCATGGCCCGGCCATTCGCTGTCGGCGACGATCAGCCTGCCGCATCTTGGCAAATGGTATCCGCACGGTTTCCTTGTCGGCGGCCGTGAGCGACGCGAGGCCGAACAGGCGATCACGCGTCTCGGCATCAAGGCCGCGGGTCCACTCGCCTCGATCTGGTCGCTGTCGGGCGGCAACCAGCAGAAGGCGGTGATCGCCCGCTGGGAGGCGGAACCGAGCCGGCTGCTGCTGCTCGACGAACCCTTCCAGGGTGTCGACGTCGGCGCCCGTCACGACATCATCCGGGCAATTCGCGCCCGCACCGACCGGGCGACGCTGATCGCGACCTCCGACCCGGAGGAGGCCTATGAGGTGGCCGACCGCATCCTCGTGATCGACCACCACGTGTTGAGGCCTGCGGCAGACGGGGCCGCTCTTTCCTCTGCCATCCAGGGAATATCCGCATGACGACGATCGACGACGACACTCTTCCACAGGCAAGCGTCCGGCCGAGGGCCTCGCCGCAAGCCGATAACGGCCGTCTCGCCGCCCTCGGGGCGTTCCTGCGTGCGGGCGCGGTGTTCATCCTGCTGGCGCTGCTCATCGTCGGCTTCACCATTGCCCAACCCGCCTTCATCAATATCGCCAATCTGATGAGCATCCTGCAGGCGGTGTCCGTCGTCGCCATCCTCGGCGCCGGCGTCACCGTCACACTGGCTGTCGGCGGTTTCGACCTGTCGATCGGCGCGGTCGCCGCATCGAGCGTGATGGCGGCGAGTTACGCGATGATCGTCTGGGGCCTTGATGCCTATGCGACGGTGCCGCTGGTGCTCGCCTTTGGCGCCCTGATCGGCCTCGTCAACGCCTTCCTCATCGTGCGCCTGAAGGTGCCGGATCTCTTGGCGACGCTGGCGATGATGTTTCTGCTTTCCGGCCTGCAGCTGATCCCGACCGCCGGCCGGTCGATTTCGGCCGGCCTCACTTTGCCCGACGGCTCGAAGGCGACCGGCGCCTACGACCCCGCCTTTTTGCTGATCGGCCGCTACAGCATCCTCGGCACCCTGCCCGTTTCGGTGGTGCTGATGGCGGTGGTCGCCATCGCACTCTTCATTCTCACCGAACGCACCCGCATCGGCCGGCTATTGTTTGCGACCGGCGGCAACGAGGTCGCCACCCGGCTTGCCGGCGCCTCGACGGCGCGGCTGAAGACGCTCGCCTATGTCCTATCGGGCACGCTGGCATCGCTCGGCGGCATTGTCATCGCCGCCCGCGTCGGGCGTGGTGATATCTCGTCCGGCGGCTCGCTGCTGATGGATTCGGTCGCTGCCGCATTGATCGGCTTTGCCGTCTTCAACCTGCGGCGTCCAAACGTGCTTGGCACCATTGCCGGCGCGGTCTTCGTCGGCGTGCTGCTGAACGGCCTCACCATGCTGAACGCCCCTTACTACACCCAGGATTTCGTCAAGGGCGCCGTGCTCGTCGGAGCCTTAGCGCTGACCTACGGCCTCGGCCGCAGCAATCCCTAATTCCAAGGAAGAAAACATGACCCGCGAAATCAGGCTGAACGCCTTCGACATGAATTGCGTCGGACACCAGTCGCCGGGGCTCTGGCGCCATCCGCGCGACAAGTCCTGGACCTATAAGGATCTCGACTACTGGGTGCATCTGGCAAAGACGCTGGAGCGCGGCAAGTTCGATGGGCTGTTCATCGCCGACGTGCTCGGTGTCTACGATGTGCTGAACGGCAATGTCGATGCCGCACTTCGCCATTCGGCGCAGGTGCCGGTCAATGATCCGCTGCAACTGATCCCAACCATGGCCTACGAGACCGAGCATCTTGGCTTCGGCCTCACGGCGTCGCTCTCCTTCGAGCACCCCTACACCTTCGCCCGCCGCATATCGACGCTCGACCATCTGACCAAGGGGCGCGTCGGCTGGAATATCGTCACCTCCTATCTCAACAGCGGCGCGCTCAATATCGGCCAGCCGGCGCAGACGAAGCATGATGACCGATACGACCTCGCCGAGGAATATCTCGAGGTCTGCTACAAGCTCTGGGAGGGAAGCTGGGAGGATGGCGCCGTCGTCCGCGACCGGGAAAGCGGTATCTTCACCCATCCTGACAAGGTCCACCCGATCCGCCATGCCGGCAAGCATTTCAACGTGCCCGGCATTCACTTGAGCGAGCCCTCGCCGCAGCGCACGCCAGTGCTCTATCAGGCCGGTGCTTCCAGCCGCGGCAAGGATTTCGCCGGCGCCCATGCCGAGTGCATCTTCGTCGCGTCGCCGTCGAAGCCTGTGCTGAAGCGTTATGTCGCCAATGTCCGCGAGGCGGCCGAACGGATCGGCCGCAACCCGCGCGAAATCCTTGCCTTCAACCTGCAGACCGTGATCCTCGGCGAAACGGATGCGGAGGCGCAGCGGAAGTTCAACGAATACCGCAAATACGCCTCCTTCGAGGGCGCGCTGACGCTGATCTCCGGCTGGACCGGCATCGATTTCGGCCAGTTCGGACCGGACGAGGTGCTGCGCCACCGCCATACCAATGCGGTGCAATCGGCCGTCGAAACCTTCACGACAATCGATCCCACCAAGGAATGGACAGTGCGCGAAATGGCCGATTGGGTCGGCATCGGCGGTTTCGGCCCTGTTTTCGTCGGCTCACCGCAAACGGTCGCCGATCTGATGCAGGAATGGATCGAGGATACCGATGTCGACGGCTTCAACCTCGCCTATGCCGTGACGCCCGAGAGTTTCGAGGATGCCGTCGATCTGCTGGTGCCGGAACTGCAAAAGCGCGGCGTCTACAAGACCGACTACGCCAAGGGGACGTTGCGGGAAAAGCTTGGGGGAGCGGGGCCGCGCCTTGTCGCGCCGCATCCGGGTGCTGCCTATCGTAATCTGGCGGGAGAACCGGTCAGGCTTGCCGCCGGCGGCTGACCGGCAGTGATTGATCACAGCGCCGCGCGTCTTTTTAGACGCGCAAAGGTCGCTGTAACACTTTGAATTGCTGCATAATTCCTTAGAATTATGCAGTGGCGAATGCGCACAGGGCAGAAAAATATCTCGCCCGGCTTGCGCATTTGAATTTAATATCCGTCGCAATGATCTTTTCGCTTCGAATATAGTCTGGCGAATTGTTCACCGACCAGGAGGGGTCATGACCGTATCATCTATCTCGCGGCGCACGCTGATGAAGGGCACTGCCCTGCTGCTTGCTTCGACGGCGCTCGCCCGACAGGCGCTTGCGCAAGCTGCTCCCGCCGGCGGCCGGCTGATCGTTGCGGCCGATTCCGAGCCGAAGAACCTCAATCCTGCGATCGTCGCCTCGAACGGCGTCTTCTTCGTCGCAAGCAAGGTGATCGAGCCGCTGGCCGAAGCGTCGTTCGACGGCAAGGACGGGCTTGCGCCGCGCCTTGCCACCTCCTGGGAGGGCTCGGATGACGGCCTCTCCGTCACCTTCAAGCTGCGCGACGGCGTCACCTGGCACGACGGCAAGCCGTTCACCTCAGTCGATGTCGCCTTCTCCGCGCTCAATATCTGGAAGCCGCTGCAGAATCTCGGCCGCCTGGTCTTCGCCAATCTCGAAGCCGTCGACACGCCCGACGATTACACCGCCATCTTCCGCTTCTCCAAGCCAACGCCGTTCCAATTGATCCGCAACGCGCTGCCTGTCGTCACCAGCGTCGTCGCCAAGCACATCTTCGACGGCACCGACATCGCCACCAACCCGGCCAACAACACGCTGATCGGCACCGGCCCGTTCAAGTTCGCCGAACACAAGCCTGGCGAATATTACCGGCTGGCGCGCAACGAGAATTATTGGGACAAGGACCAGCCGAAACTCGATGAGATCGTCTTCCGCGTGCTGCCCGATCGCGAAGCGGCGGGTTCGGCGCTCGAAGCCGAGGAAATCCAGCTTGCCGCCTTCTCGGCGGTGCCGCTGGCCGATCTCGACCGCATCTCGAAGGTCGCCGGCATCAAGGTGATTTCGAAGGGCTATGAGGCTTTGACCTATCAGCTCGTCGTCGAGATCAATCACCGCCGCAAGGAGTTGGCCGACCTCAGGGTCCGTCAGGCGATCGCGCAGGCGATCGACAAGAAATTCGTGGTCGACACGATCTTCCTCGGTTACGCCGCCGCCGCGACCGGCCCGGTGCCGAAGAATGCGCTGCAGTTTTATACGCCGGATGTCGCGGCCTATGATTTCAATCCGGCTGCGGCCAACGACATTCTCGACAAGGCCGGATATAAGCAGGGCCCTGATGGCAACCGCTTTACGCTGAAGCTCCGCCCCGCGCCCTATTTCAACGAGACCCGCCAGTTCGGCGATTATCTTCGCCAGGCGCTGGCCGTGATCGGCATCAATGCCGAGATCGTCAATGCCGATGCGGCCGCACACCAGAAGGCTGTTTATACCGACCACGACTTCGACCTCGCCGTCGGCCCACCGGTTTTCCGCGGCGATCCGGCGATCTCCACCACCATTCTCGTCCAGTCCGGCACCCCAGCCGGCGTGCCCTTTTCCAACCAGGGCGGCTACGTCAATCCGGAGCTCGACAAGATCATCAAGCAGGCCTCCGAAACCGTCGACACGGCGGCGCGCACCGATCTCTACCGCAAGTTCCAGCAGCTCGTCGTCGCTGACCTGCCGCTGATCAACGTCGCTGAATGGGGCTTCATAACCGTTGCGCGCGACACCGTGCTTAACGTCTCGAACAATCCGCGCTGGGCCGTCTCGAACTGGGGCGATACCGCGCTGCAATCGTGATAGGATCGGCGGCAATTCCCTTCCAGAGGCCCTGTCAGGCGTGAAACGAGCCATCATCCTCCTGAGGCGCAGGGCGATCAGTAGTATTCCGGTGCTGCTGATCGTGGTGATCTTCACCTTTTTCTTGCTTGAGTCAGCCTCGGGCGATGCGGTCGACGCCTATCTCGGCTCGATCGGCGGCGGCGATGCGGCACTTAGGCAGTCGCTGCGCGAGAGTTACGGTCTCGACCAGTCCATGCTTGCGCGCCTCTGGCTCTATCTCTCATCGCTGGCGCGGCTCAATCTCGGCTGGTCGGTCGCCTTCGGCCGGCCGGTTGGCGCGCTTATTGCCGAGCGCCTGCCCAATACGCTGCTCCTGATGGGCAGCGCCACCGCGCTCTCCTTCGGCCTCGGCTCGGCGCTGGGCATTCTTGCCGGCGCGCGGCCGGGCAGCATGCGCGATCGGCTGCTGTCGATCGGTTCGCTGATCGTCTATGCCATTCCAAGCTTCTGGCTCGGCCTGGTTCTGAGTATCGCCTTTTCGGTGAAGCTGCGCTGGTTTCCGATCGCCGGCGTCGAGACGATCGCTTCCGGCAAGACAGGATTTTCGCGCGCGCTCGATATCGCCGATCATCTCGTTCTGCCGGTCGGCGCGCTCGCCCTAATCTATCTCGCCTTGTTCCTGCGGGTGATGCGCAGCGGCATGGTCGAGGCGTGGAAGCTCGATTTCGTGCTCTTCGCCCGCGCCAAGGGCCTGTCGCGGAGCCGGATCGTGCTGCGCCACGTGGCGCGCAATGCGCTGCTGCCGCTCGTCACCATGCTCGGACTGCAATCGGCGGCGATGCTCGGCGGCAGCGTGGTGATCGAGAGCGTCTTTGCGATCCCGGGTTTCGGGCGTCTGGCGCAAGAGGCGGTCAATGGCCGCGACGCGCCGCTGTTGATGGGCATCGTCGTCACCAGCGCCGTCCTCGTCATTTCCGTCAATTTCCTCGTCGATCTCGTCTATGCAGCACTCGACCCGCGCATCGGCGCTTCGGAGGGCGGCACATGAGCCGCCTGCTGCGCACGCCGGAAGGCGTGATCGGGCTTGTGATCCTTCTCGTCCTGCTTTCGGCCGGGCTGCTCGCCCCTATCCTTTCACCGGGCGATCCACTGAAGATTGCCGGCCGTGCGCTGCTGACGCCCTTCACCGATCCGGCTTTTCCGCTCGGCACCGACCGGCTCGGCCGCGACGTGCTGGCGGGCCTGCTTTATGGCGCGCGGACCTCGCTGGCCGTTGGCCTTGCGGCAGCGTTTTCGGCCATGGTGCTTGGGCTCTGCGTCGGCATGGCCGCCGGTTTTGCCGGCGGGCTCGTCGACGAAGCGCTGATGCGCGTGGTCGACGCCTTCCAGATCGTGCCGGCTTTTCTGCTTGCCCTTGCCTTCGTCAGCACCATCGGCGTCTCGACGCCTGTCGTCGTCATTGCCATTGCGCTCGGCACCTGGGCCGATCCGGCGCGGCTGACGCGAGCGCAGGTGCTTGCCATCCGCGAGCAGGATTACGTCGCCTCGGCAAGGGTGATCGGCATGCATCCGGCCGAGATCGCCTTCCGGGAAATCCTGCCGAACGCGCTGCCGCCGGTGCTGGCGCTCTCCGCCACCATCGTCGCCGGCGCGATCCTCACCGAGGCAGCGCTGTCCTTCCTTGGCCTCGGCAACCCCAATATCGCCACCTGGGGTTCGATGATCGCCGAGGGCCGCAGCGTGCTGCGCTCGGCATCCTATCTCTCCGTCATACCGGGCGCGGCGCTCGCCATCACCGTGCTCGGCGTCCATCTCTTCAGCGAGGGTCTCGGCAAGGCGCTCGGCGATAACGATGCGAGGGCGGCATGAGCGGCATCTTCTGCAGCCTGCGGCAGCTTTCAGTCACCTATGGGCGCGGCGCTGCTGCCGCGCTCGACAGTGTCGATCTCGATATCGCCGCCGGCGAAAGGCTGGCGATCATCGGCGAAAGCGGCTCCGGCAAGAGCACGCTCGCCCGCGCGCTTGCAGGCCTGCTGCCGGAGGGCGCTAAGGTCCGGGGCGAGATGCTCTGGCCTGCACTTGGCCATCCGCCTCGTCCCGGCCGCGATTTCGGCTTCGTCTTCCAGGATCCGGGCTCCAGCCTCAATCCCGTCCTGACGATCGGCGAGCAGATCGCCGAGGGCGCCAGGCGCCACCTCGGCCTCAGCTGGAAACAGGCCTATGCCAGGGCCGAAGAATTACTCGAGCGGGTACGGATACCGCAGCCCGACAAGGCGATGCGGGCCTTTCCGCATCAGCTTTCCGGCGGCCAGCGCCAACGCGTGGCGATTGCGGCGGCCATTGCCGCGAGGCCTGCGCTGCTGATCGCCGACGAGGCGACCAGCGCGCTGGACGTCGTCGTCCAGGCCGAGATCGTCCGGCTGCTCGACGGGCTGGTGCGCGAGGATGGCATGACGCTTCTCTTCATCACCCATGACATCGCGCTGGTCTCCGGCTTCGTCGATCGCATCGCCGTCTTCCGCAATGCGAGGCTAGTCGAGGCGGGCCCCGTCCGTTCGGTGCTTTCAGCGCCCAAGAGCGACTATACTGCCGCCCTCATCGCCAGCCATCGTGACCTCGCGACGCCGCCGCTGATCGCGGAGGAGCTACCATGAACGATGTGCTGCTTTCCGTCGAAAACCTGTCGAAAGGGTTTGCTTCTGCGGGCCGCCAGGTTGCCGCTCTCGACAATGTGTCGCTGACGATCGCGCCTGGGGAAACGCTCGGCCTCGTCGGCGCCTCCGGCAGCGGAAAATCGACGCTGTCGCGCATCCTGCTGCGGCTTGTTGCTGCCGATGCCGGCTCGATTCGCTTCGAGGGAGAGGATTGGCTCGCGCTGAATGGCGCGCCTTTACGCCGCCGGCGGGCGCGTATGCAGATGGTGTTTCAGGATCCGCTCGCCGCCTTCAATCCGTTGGCGAGCGTTAGTGCAGTGCTCGACGATCCGCTTCGCATCCACGGCGTCGCAAAAGACCGGCGCCCCGGCGAGATCGTCGATCTGCTAGAGCGTGTCGGCCTCACCGCCGATTATGCCGCCCGGCCGGTGCGTTCGCTCTCCGGCGGCCAGCGCCAGCGCGTGGCGATTGCGCGGGCGATTGCGACGCGGCCGTCGATGCTGGTGCTCGACGAGGCGGTCTCGGCGCTCGACGTCACCGTGCGTGGCAGGATCCTGGAGCTTCTGGTCGATCTGCAGAAAGAACAGGGCATTGCCTGTCTGTTCATTTCGCACGATCTGGCCGTGGTGCGCGCCGTTTCCCACCGCATCGCCGTTATCGATGGCGGACGGATCGTCGAGACCGGTCCGGCAGCGGCGGTCGTTGCCGCTCCGCAATCGGAGGCCGCCCGCGCGCTCGTGGGCGCCGTCCCCCGTCTCGTGACCGATCTTTGCTGAAGGAAGTATCCATGTCCGATCTTGGTTGGAATCCCCTGCATGCCGTGCCCTCCTATCCCGCGGAGCGCTACGCCGTCCTTGCCGACAGGATCGGCGACATATTGTGCAGCCGCAACGATATATTACTGGTGCAGGCCGAGGCGGTGGTGGCGCTGGAGGCGGCGGCGCTCAGCCTTGCGCGCCCCGGCCTTTCAGCACTCAACATCATCACCAGTCCCTATGGCGGCTGGTTCGGTCAATGGCTGCGGCGGGGTGGCGCGTCGGTCGCTGATATCGTCGCCGAACCGGGCCTGCCGATCGAGATCGAAACAGTCGCCAAAGCGCTCCAGACAGGTCCGAAGATCGATGTTCTCGCGCTGGTGCACGCGGAATCCGCAAGCGGCATTCTCAACCCCCTGCCCGAGATCTTGGCGCTTGCCCGGGCTCGCGGCGTCGTCACGGTTGTCGACGCGGTCGCATCGGTCGGCGGCCATCAGCTCGATGTCGACGGTCTCGGCATCGACATCGCCGTGATCGGGCCACAGAAGGCGCTCGGCGGTCCGGCTGGCGTGTCCGCGCTTTCGGTCAGCGGCAGGGCCTGGGATTTGATCCTCAGTGACGGCGCACCGCGCGATTCGATCTTGTCTTTGGCCGATCTGAAGAGCTGGATCGACGGCGGCCGGCGTGGCCTGCCGGGAACACCGGCGTCGCTGGAATTCTTCGCGCTGGAGACAGCGCTCGACCGCATCGAGGCCGAGGGTCTGGAGAATGTGGTCGCTCGCCATGCGCTGGCGGCATCGGCGACGCGAGCGGGGCTTGCCGCGCTCGGTGCCCCGGGATGGGTGCCGGCAGTAAAGGCGTCGAACCTGGTCACGGCAGTGCCGGTGCCGGAGGCGCTCGCGCCTGCCGCGCTGATCGCAGCTGCCGGGCAGCTCGGGGTCGAGCTGAGCGAAGGCGTTGGAACAGCGCCGGCCCGTCTCGTGCGGCTGAACCACACGGGTTCGCGCGCCGCATTCCAGACGGTGCTGTCGAATGTCGTGGCGTATGGCGCCGCTCTCAGGCAGGCAGGCCATCCCTCGGATATATCAGCCGCCTCGGAGGCAATATCCGCAGCCTACAGTCGATGAAAGCCGTATTCGGCCCTTGATAATCATGGTTCATCAAGGCAGGAGAGTAGTATCGCGGAGACTTGGTGCAGATGACAAGATTGCTGGATGCGCAGGGCCTGGAGATTTCACATGAGGGGCACCGGACCCGCCTGAAATGGCACCGGTTGCGCAAACGGTTTGCCGATCCGTTGTTCTCAGCCGAAGTGATGGCGGAGGGATTTGCAGCAGGCGCTTCGATGGAGCTCGATCTGCGCGTACGTGCCGACGGCGGTTTCGTCGTGCTGCACGACAAGGATCTCGAAGGCGAGACGACAGGACATGGACCGGTCGCCGAAAAGAGTATCGGTGACCTCAGCGATATCAGGATGCAAGAGGGCGACCGGCCGCTGATCCTCAGCGAGGATCTTGCCGCCATGATGCAATCGACGCATCCAGCCGCACTGCTGCAATTCGACATGAAGGATGACTTTGAAGCGATCGGCGCCAAGGGCGTCGCGCATCTGGCCGCGCATTTTAGGGATATCGCCGCCTCGGTGATTGTCAGCGGCGACAGTCTCGACCTCATCATCGCGGTCAAGGAGAAGCTTCCCCATCTCCTGCGCGGCATCGATCCGACCAACAAGCTCTACGATATCAGGATGGCCAACGGCTGGAAGGCGGTCGAGACGGAACTGCGCGCTGACCTGCGCGGCCCGACTGAACCGGACACGATCTATCTGCACTGGCCGCTGATCCTTGATGCCGCCAATCAAGGTCTCGACTTGATCGCGCTCTGCCGGGACGAAGGCAAACGCGTTGATGCCTGGACCTTCACCCTGAAGGATCCGGAGGCCGGTTTCAGCGAAGAGGAATGGCGAGGCTTTTCAGCGCTGATGGCCCTGAAGCCGGATCAGATCACCACCGACGAGGCGCCGGCGACTGAACGCGGCTGGGGCCGCCGCATGGCGAATTAACCGGTGGGCGTTGGAGCATGATGCCGAAAAAGGTGTGAGAGGCTTTCGCTACCCTGTTTCTAGGTTTGTCGCCTGCTTTTTGCAGTTTGCATCATTTTAAACTTCTGATGCTATCCATAGCCAGCAGACAAATGTTGGTGTCCGATATGCAAATTGTTGATGCCGAAGCAAATACTCGACAAGCAAATTCCAGCTTACAGGAAGCGTGGCATCTTGGATGTACAGGCCGTTCGGTTGAGGCCCTCACGCTGGCCGGCAAAATTCTTGTTGATGCCAAGGCGCGGGGCGACGATCGGCTCGCCGCGCAATGCGACACCGATATTGCCTGGTACTGTTTTCAAATCGGCAAGGCCGAACTTGGGCTGACGCATGTCCGGCGGGCGATAGACTTCTGGAAATTGCACGGGGAGCGCAAAGAGGAAGCCTGTGCCCGGGCCTATTTCGGATGGTTGCTCTTGGAACTGGGCTTGCCGGAGGAAGCGATCGAAGAAGCGACCCGCGCGTTGGATCTGGCCGACAAGGCCGCGGATCCGAAAGCACAAAGCCTGGCCACCAACGTCATAGGGATTATCTTCTGGTGCAACAAACAGCCCGACCGGGCCATCTTGATGAGCGAGAGATCTGTCGAACTCGCCAGATCGATTGGCAATAAGAACTATGAATGCTGGTGGCTTATCAATCTCGGCGGCGCTCATTCGGAAGGTGGATATATCGCGCGGGCGCTCGGCCAGCCGGAGGAAGAACACCAGATGCTGGTCAGGGCGCTGGCACTGACCGAACAGGCGCTCGACATCGCAATCGAGATCGGCGACAGCTGGGCCGCTCGCCTCTGTCTCGGCAACCAAGCCGAATTCTACAGCCACCTGGGCGAGCATGAGAAGGCGCTCCAGTGCATGGCCCGCTATCGGCTGTTTCAAGAGAACAGCTATGTCAGGGACAGGCAGCAATATCTCTACACTTTGGGCCAGATCTACAACAATTCCGGAAAATTCACCGAAGCCCTGTCGCCGCTGCTCGAGGCGGTGGAGCTGATCGACGCCGGCGGCAGTTTCGATTCCTATGTCCAGATCTATCTTTATCTGTCGCAGGCCTATGAGGGGCTGGGACAGTTCGATCCGGCGCTGGCGGCCCATAAAAAATACCACCAAGCCTATTTGCGCAATAGCGCCGAGAGTACGCAGCGACGCGCACGTCTCGCTGAAATCTACTATGAAACCAAACGGTTCAAGGAAGTTGCCGAAACGGAGTCGAAGCGCGCAGAAACGCTGGAGGCATCCTATCAGAAATTGCAGGAGCAAACCGATCTCCTTGCAAATGCCGTCTATCTGGACGCACTGACCGGGCTCTATAATCGCAAATATCTCGACAGCCGCTTTAAAGCGCTGACATCTGAGAAGCGTCCATATTCGATCGCGATGCTGGATGTCGATCACTTCAAGTCGATCAACGACGACTTCTCTCACATGATCGGTGACCGGGTCCTGAGTGCCGTTGGAACCATATTGCGCAGCCAGTTGCGCGTTACCGATCAGGCAATTCGGTTTGGCGGCGAGGAATTCGTCGTCCTGTTCGCCGGCGCTCCCCGAGGGGCCGCAGATCTCTGCGAGAGGCTGCGTTCAGCCATTGAACGATGGGATTGGTCTGAGATCTGCAACGGGCTGCACGTCACGATCAGCATAGGTGTCGCCGGTACCCTGTCTGCCAAGTCTCCGAACGAGATTTTGGCGATCGCTGATCAGAATCTCTATGCGGCGAAAAAGACCGGTCGCAATCGCGTTGTTGCGTAACGGGCGTTCCGGGCAAAGTTCGCAGTCTCAGAAATCGGGCGGATCCCGTCGCCGGGAGTGGTCTATCTATAGCCCCTCGATGTCGAGGATGAACGCGAACTCGCCAGCAAGCCCCGGCGAGTAGGCGATGACAGGTCCGCCCTGCGCAAGCAGCCTCTCGACCGGCGGCATCGCCACCGCAGCGCCGGCCTCTTCGGCGATCAACGCGCCGGCGAGCATGTCCCAAGCATTGAGGTGGCGTTCGTAATAGAGATCGGCAGCACCCTCGGCGACACGAACGAGGTCGATCGCGGCCGCACCCGTGCGGCGATAATCCATGCCGCGTTCGTGAAGCCGTTTGGAGAGCGCAAGATAGTCGTCGAAGCTCGTCTTGCGGGAATGGCCGAGAATGACAAGCGCATTTGCCGGATCGGCGGTCGCAGCCGCATGCACCGGCAAACCGTCCTTAAAGGCGCCGCCGCCGCGGACGGCGTGAAAGACCTTGTCGCCGGCGGCGTCGTAGACCACGCCGATCTCGACCTGTCCGCCGACGACAAAGGCGATCGAAACGCCCCAGTGCCGGAAGCCTCTGATATAGTTGGTCGTGCCGTCGATCGGATCGACGACCCAGGTGCCGCCCTTACCCGATCGTCCGCCACTCTCTTCGCCCATGAAAGTGTCATCCGGAAAGCGCGAGAGCAGCCCTTCGCGGATCGCCTGCTCGGCCCTCCTGTCGGCAACGGTGACGAAATCCTGCAATCCCTTGTTCTCGACGGCAAGCGCGCCGGGGTCGGAATCGTGCCGAAACCGGGCCGTCTCCCGTCCGACATCGAGGGCAACGGTGATGGCGACCTCCGCCCGTGCGCGGATGGCGGCGGCGTCGAATACGGAGTTCATCAGGCAGTCCTTCTTCTGATCAGTGTCACCGGCGTGAATTCGACACGCGCCGTCAGGTCCGGCTCGACGATGCGGCTCATCAGCAGGTCGACCGTCTTTTCGGCCTGGACGTCGCAGGGTTGGCGGATGGTCGTGAGATCATAGGCCGCCCAGCTCGCCTGAGGAATGTCGTCATGGCCGATGATGGAGAGCGGCGGCGCATCCTCGCGGCCGCGGCCCTGCATGATGCGATCGACCACGCCGCAGGCCATGTAGTCGTTGGCGCAGAACAGCCCGTCGATGCCGGATGCGGCAAGTTCGGTTGCAGCATCGTACCCGCTCCGGTAGTCGTTGATCCTGACCTGCAGAAACTGCGCCTCGACGCCGAGCTGCTTGCAGCGTGCGATGAAGGCCTCGCTGCGCCGCCGCGCCGTATAGGATATGGCAGGGGCAGCCATCACGGCGGGCTTTCGCACGCCGCTGTCGATCAGGTGGGTGGCGGCGAGATGGCCGGCCATGCGGTCGTCGGAGATGATGCGGTCGACGAAGGGAATGTCGTTGCCCTTGTTGATCAGCACGATCGGCACACCCTCGGCCGCGCACTGCTCGCAGATCTCGGTCGGCGGTGCGTCCGAGGTGACGATGACGCCTGATACGGCGTAATGCAGCAGCTGGCCAATGACCGTCGAAGTATCAGCCTCCGGCGAGGTCGGCAGTAGGATGGGGCGGAAATTGCGGGCGAGCAGCACTCTTGCCAGGTTTTCGATTTGCAGCGTGCGGAACGGATTGTCGAGGCCGGCAGCGACAAGGCCGACGAGATCGGAGCGTTTGTTGGTGAGGCTTCGGGCAAGATAGTTGACCCGGTAGCCAAGTTCCTTGGCGGCCTGATAGACCTTCTCGCGCGTCTTCGGCGAGACGCTGGCATCCGGCGTGAAGGCGCGCGACACGGCAGCGCGCGAGACGCCGGCCACACGCGCCACGTCGAAGGAGGTTACCTTGCGCGGTCCCTTATCCCTGTCTGCCAATTGCTTTTTCCTTAGCCGCAGGCGGCCGCATCAGATCGGGTAGATCCGTGCAGATGCCGAGAACCGGAAGCTTCATGAGGTCATCGAGGATGGCCGGCCGTTCCTCGTGCCAGAGCACGATCTCGCGGCCAGCCTCGAAGGCGCGGCGCATCAACACCTCGCTCACCAGATCCTGCGGACGTTCGCCTGCCCTCTCCCAGCACAGATGCAGGATATCGGCGCCGGCCTCGTCGCCGAGCGCGTGCGGATCGTGGCCGACCCGGATCAGCACCGAAAGCGGAAAATCGCAGGCCGCGTCGCGAAGTTCGCGCACCTGTGCCGTGTCGAAGGAGCCGAGACAGGCGAAACGCTGGTTCATCTCGACAAGGTGCTGCCAGCAGCGCAGGCCGGTTCCAGGCGCCTTCAGCTCGACATAGAGACCGGTTCCGGTCTCGCGGCCGAGTGCGGCCACCTCCGAAAAACTCGGCACGTCGACGCCGTCGAGGCGGGCGAGCTCTGCCGCCGTCATTTCGGAAATGCGGCGGTCGATGCCGAAGACACGCTCGAGATGGTCGTCATGCGAGACGACGACTACGCCGTCCTTGGTCAGCTGCGTGTCGAGCTCCCACATTTCCGCGCCGAGTTCGGCGGCACGGCGGAAAGCGGCTATTGTATTCTCGCGTTCATGGCCACTGGCGCCGCGATGGCCGATGCAGAAGGGAAGCCGGCCCTTGGCCGTTGGCCAACCGTAACGCTGGAAGAATACCGAGAAATCGCGGGTCATCAGAGCCTCCTGCCATTTTCGTCGAAAACGAATATGCCGCGGCTGTCGATCGCCCAGCGGACGTCGTCGCCGACGTGAACATCGCTACGCACCGGCTGGATCGAACGCAACAGCGGTCCGCCGGCAAGAGCCACGTCGTAGAGGTTCTCGCGGCCCTGCGTTTCGGCGAAGGTGACCTTGCCCGGGACGGCGATGTCGCCTGCCGGCGTGAAATGCTCGGGCCGGACGCCGAGCATCAGCTTGGTACCTTCGGCGGCACCGACGGTATCGGGCAGCGGCACGCGGATCTCGCTTTGCGGGATTGTGAATGCGCCCTTGTCCACGATGCCGCGCAGGAAGGTGATAGGCGGATTGCCGAGAAAGCCGGCGACGAAGGCGGTCTTCGGATCATTGTACATTTCGGCCGGCGTGGCGATCTGGACGATCTCGCCCTCCTTCATGATGGCGATGCGGTCGCACATGCTCATCGCCTCCACCTGGTCGTGGGTGACGAGAATGGCGGTAATGCCGGTTTCGCGCTGCAGGCGGCGGATTTCCGATCGCATTTCGAGGCGCAGCTTGGCGTCGAGATTGGCGAGCGGCTCGTCGAGCAGCAGCACATCGGGCTTGCGGATCAGCGCGCGCGCCAGGGCGACGCGCTGCTGCTGGCCGCCGGAAAGCTCGGCCGGCCTGCGGCCCATCAAGTTACCGATCTGAACGAGAGCCGCGATACGGTCGACCTCCTTGCGGATCTCGCCAGCCGGCATGCCCTTCACCTTCAGCGGAAAGCCGATGTTCTCGGTAACCGTCATGTGCGGATAGAGCGCATAGGACTGGAAAACGACGCCGACATTGCGAGCCTGGCTCGGCAGGTCGGTGACGTCGCGGTCGCCGAAGAGGATGCGTCCGCCGCTTGGCCGATGGATGCCGCAGACGGAAAACAGCGTCGTCGATTTGCCGCAGCCGGAAGGACCGAGCAGCGCCAGCATCTCGCCGTTGCCGACTTCGAGGGTCATGTTCTCGATGACCTTGGTGGAGCCGAAGCTCTTCGAAAAATTGTCGAGGAGGATTCGCATCAGCCTTTGCTCCCGCCGCCATAGATGTTCATGAGGTATTTGTTGAAGAGCGCGTAAACGATCAGCACCGGAACGAGGTAGAAGACGCCGACGGCTTTGAACATGTTGAAATCATAGTTGTTGTCGTCGGCGAGGAAGGCCGCGAGATAGACCGAAAGCACCTGCACCTGATTACCAGGTGCCAGCACCTGCGGCAGGATGAACTCGCCCCAGCCGGAGAGGAAAGAGAAGAGGCCAAGCGCCATGATGCCGGGCTTGACCTGCGGCAGCACGAGGCTGCGCCAGACCCGGAAGCGCGAGGCGCCGTCGACGACGCCGGCCATTTCGATTTCCCAGGGCACGGTGTCGTAAAAGCCCTTCATCAACCAGATGCCGAGCGGCAGGTCGATCGCCGCCTTTACCAGGATGACGCCGATCAGCGAATTGTAGAGACCGATCATCTGCAGCACGATGAAGATGGCGATGATCAGCGTCACCGACGGGAAGGCATGCAGGACCATGACGCCGGCGAGGAAGAAGCCGCGTGCCGGGACGTTCAGTCGCGATAGCACGTAGCCCGCCATCGACGAGACGATGAGCACGAGGCTGGTGGTGCAGGCCGCAAACAGCAGCGTATTCACGGTCACCTGCCAGATGTTCGCCTTGCCCTCCGTCGTCTGCCAGAGGAAGCGCCAGTGGTCGAGCGTCAAGCCGGAGGGCAGCAGTGCGTCCGCCTGCTTCACGGTCACCGTGTCGAGGAAGAGATAGACATACATCAGGAGCAGCGGCAGGCTGACGATGGTCAGCGCCGTTATGACAGGCCAGCTGCGGTAGTTTGCCGAGGGCTGCGATCGTTCGGCCATGGTCAATCCTCGATCAAGGGCTTGGCGACAAGCGTGCCGTAGTTGAAGACGCGCAGATAGAGGAGCGACAGCGTCACGCCGATGACGACGAGCACCAAGGCCATGGCGGCACCCAACCCGTATTCGAGGTTGCCGGCATAGTTCCTCAGCGCAGTGTGATAGGCCGAGAGCGCCCAGACCTCGGTCGCATTGCCCGGTCCGCCATTGGTGGCGAGCAGGATTTCATTGAAGGAGGCAAGCAGCGACAAGGTCTGGTAGCAGGTAACAAAGAGGATTGGCCAGCGCATCTGTGGCAGAATGATGTAGCGAATCTGCTGCCAGCGCGAGGCGCCGTCGACCTCGCTCGCATAGAACTGGCTCTTCGGAATGGCCTTCATCGCCGAGGAGAACACCAGCATGCCCATCGAGGCGCCGATGAAGCCGTTGATCAACACGACGAAGAACCAGGCGTTGTAAGCGTTGTCGAGAAGGTAGTTCTTTGGCGGATAGCCGAACTTGCCCATCAGGATCGAAATGAAGCCGGTATCCCAGGCAAGCCACTTCCATAGCATGACATAGATGACGACAGGGGTAATGCGCGGCAGGAGCCAGATGCCGCGGAAGATCGAGGCCGGCGTCGGCGGCATGTAATGCGTCCAAATGGCAAGTAGCAGCGCATAACCGACATTGAACAGCATCAGCACCAGCGCGACGTAGAGCACGGTATTCAAGAGTACACGCGCCATATCGGGTGAGGTGGTCATGCGCGAGAAATTGTCGGTCGTCCAAACCCAGCCGGTATAAGTGGCCTTGGCGACCGTTTCCTTCTGCTCCGGTGTCAGTTTGAAACCCAGACTATCCAGCGCCGAAAAGAGCTGCTCCTTGCTGTCGAAGCGGGTGTTGAGGACGGAGCGGTTGAACTGTTCGGAAATCTGCTTGACGTCGCGCGTCGAAGGCCGGTCGGCGAGATCCTTGAGCATGCGCTCGACGTCGCGGCGTGCCGTGAACACCTCACCTGCATGTTTGGCGCGCAATTCCCCAGCAATCCCCGGCGCAAGCCCGAGTCCTTCGACGGCCTTGAGGCCCGCCTCGTCGATCGTGTAGCGCGGTTCGGCCATCTCGGCGGCAATGTCCGGTATTGCCGATTTTAGCGCAATCATGGAGTTGGGTGCGATCTGATAGACGCCGCCGGAAATACCGGTCGCCGTCGTCATGCTGGTCATCGAAAAGACCGCTGTCAGAACGACCGGCATCAGGAAGAAAAGAACGATCATGATCGCCGCAGGCGCGATCATCACCAGTCCGAGCGTTCTGGACGATTTCATGGAAGCCCCTCATCGCGGACCGACCGGGCAGCGGGTTACCGCCGCCCGGAAGAGTGCTTCGACCTTAGCGGATGACGATCTTGTCGCCGAGCGTGCTCTTCAGCTCGCTCTCTGCATCACCGACCGCGGCGTCTACGGTCTTGGCGCCGGTCCAGGATGCTTCGAGGTTCTTCCACATGATGTTCCAATATTTGCCGAAATCGGAATTGTTCGGCATCGCATTGGCATGTGGCAGCAGGCGCTCGGTGGCTTCGCGGGTCCAGCGGTCGGCCGAATAGAATTCGACGGTGGATTCCGACTTGGAGATGCCGAGATGGGCCGATTTGACTGCATGCAGCGCGTTGATGCGTGGCTCGGAGGCGATCTTAACCAACTGGGCGGCGATCTCAGTGTCTTCCTGGTCGTGACCTGCGGTCAGCAGGTAGACGAGCGGATGGGTCAGCGTGTTGGCCTTGCCGCCTTCGCCGGCGGGGATCAGCGTGAAGATCACGTTGCCGAAGAAGTCCTTCAGGCCTTCCTGGTTGACAAGGCGAGCATAGTGCCAGGTGCCGCCGTCCCAGATGCCGGCCTTGCCTGTGGCGACTTCCTTCCACCACTGGTCGCCCGGCATGCCGATGTGGTTCTTCTTGGTAACACCGCTCTTCACGGCATCGGCGAAGAACTGATAGGTGCGGGTCATCGCGGCCTTGTCGAAAACGAGCTTGCCGCCTTCTTCCATCGTGCCGCCGAAGCTGGTGTAAAACTGCCAGTAATCAGGGCCGTTGCTGGTGCGCGGATAGAAACCATAGCCGGGCTGGACGAGGCCCTTATCCTGCATCTTCTTGGCGTCTTCGAGCAGGTTCTTCATGGTGTACTTGCCGTCCTGCACGCTCTGCGGCAGCGCATCCAGATCGGCGTCGCTGTAGCCGATCGCCTTCATGTAAGGCTTCCAGAAGAACATCGGACGGGATTCGGCGTCCTGCGGGATACCGTAGACGGTGCCGTTATAGGACGCGATCTGCAACAGGTTTTCATAGATGTCGCTGAGCGGCCAAGAGTCGAGATCGACATAATCCTCGATCGGTACGATCAGCCCGGCCTGCGACCAGGGTGCTATGTCTTCATGGCCGCTTACGACGATATTCGGAGCGGTCTTGGCTTCGGCGGCAAGGGTCAGCGCCTGCTTGAAGTCCTCCCAGGCCGAATAAGGCTTCTTCTCGACGGTGATCTTCAGGTCTTCGCCCTTAAGAGCGGCTTCACGCTGCAGCTGCTGGGCTGCGATCTCGATGGCGTCGAGGCGATAGACGTCGTTCGGGCCGGTGCCGCCGGCCCAGACGCTGATGTGAACGTCCTTAGCGAGTGCAATTGCAGACGTCGACGCCAGGATGGCGGCTGCGACGGCAAGGGATTTCAGTGTCGGCAAAATAGTCATCTTCTTCGTCTCCCTAGAAGAGCAGTGTGAGGCCTCTTGACGGGTCAGCACTGCTGATGATGACCGTTCCGAAACCCCACGAAAACGTGGCGTATCCCGCTCTAGGGGTTGAACGTAACGGCCGAATGACAAAATTGAGCACGTGTGCAAAATTATTATGACGATGTCCGCGCGACTTGCAAGCGGCGGTTTTCGGCAGGCGTCTTTTACGCTTCAAATTGCGTATTTCCTGGGCTAGCATCACGTCATGAGCCTTGAATCTGTCCGCGCCTTCCTCAGCGCCCACGCACCCGATATCGAAATCATCGAAACCGCCGAGAGCTCCTCGACGGTTGCGCTTGCCGCCGAAGCCCATGGCGTCGAGCCGGCCCAGATCGCCAAGACGATTTGCCTGCGCGTCGGCGAGCAGATGATGCTGGTCGTAGCCGGCGGCACGGCGCGGCTCGACAATCGCAAGTTCAAGGACACGTTTGGAGCCAAGGGGCGCATGCTCGATGCCGAAGAGGTTGTGGCAGTCACCAGCCATCCGGTCGGCGGCGTCTGCCCCTTCGGCCTGCCCTCGCCGCTGCCCATCTATTGCGATATCTCGCTGAAACGCTTCGATGAAGTCGTGCCGGCCGCCGGCTCGACCAACTCGGCCGTACGCATCGAAACCGGACGGCTGGCTGAGCTGACTGGCGCCAACTGGGTCGATGTCTGCCAGTAACGCATCCGGGGAGCTTCACACTCGGGAAAGAGTACCTATATTAGCTCTCGATATGCCGTGATTGTGCATGACAGGAGATCAGGAATGCCGAGTGCCGTTTCGCGTTTTGCCAAGATCGCGGCCATTGCCGCACTGACGAGCGCTACCGTTTTTGCTTCCCTTGACGATGCAGAAGCGCGCCGCGCCGGCAGCGGCGGTTTCGGAAGCCGCGGCACGCGCACCTTCCAGGCTCCGCCGGTCACCAGCACCGCACCTGGGGCCATAGCACCGATCGAACGGTCGATGACGCCGCGTTCGCAGACCACGGCACCTGCCACCGCGCAGCAGCCTCTTGGCGCCCAGCGCCCTGGCTTGTTCGGCGGTTTCGGCCGTTCGATGATCGGCGGCCTGATTGCCGGCGGCCTTCTCGGCATGCTGCTCGGTCACGGTTTCGGCGGCGGCTTCGGCTTGCTCGGCATGCTGTTGCAGATCGCGCTGATCGGCGGCGCCGTCATGCTCGCCATGCGTTATTTCGCCAACCGCCGCCAGCCTTCCTACGGCGTCGGAGGCCAGAGCCGGTCCTATAACATGTCGCCCACGAATAAGTCGTCGTTCCAGATCCCGACGATCGGTTCGGGGGGCGGTTTCGGCGGGCAGTCGCGCGGCAATCGGCCGAGCGACGAGATCGGGCTGGCGCAAGCCGATCTCGATCAGTTCGAGGAACTGCTGACCCAAGTGCAGACCGCTTACGGCGCCGAGGATTACGGTACCTTGCGCCGGCTGACGACGCCCGAGGCGATGTCCTATCTCGCTGAGGAACTCGGCGAAAATGCCACCAACGGCGTGCGCAACCGCGTCTCCGATGTCAAGCTGCTGCAGGGCGATATTGCCGAGGCCTGGCGCGAGGACGGCCAGGAATATGCGACGCTCGCCATGCGTTATTCCTCGATCGACGCCATTGTCGAGCGCGACAGCGGCCGCGTCGTTTCCGGCGACGATCGCCGTCCAAGCGAGAGCACCGAGGTTTGGACTTTCGTGCGCAAGTCCGGCGCTGACTGGAAGCTTGCGGCGATCCAGGGTGCCGAGCAGCGCGCCGCCTAAAGCGACGCGCGAAATCGGTATTTTGCTCTAAAGCGCGTGGCGATCTTTCAGATTCGCCTCGCGCTTTAGATCTTTGCTTTTGCGTAGGCGGTATCGCAAAACCGCTCCACACTTTTGCGCGACATGCTCTAATTCACCGCGACCGGTTTTGAACGCATGCGGGAGACCGTCTCGCGTTCCGCCCGCTTGCAGCGCATCGGCGGCAGGCCGCGATCCATCAGGTCCATGTCTTCGAGCACCATGTCGCCCATCTTCTTGAAGGCACTGTCGAGGGCGCCGGCCCTATGCGCCGAGCGGATGAAACCCTTTAGGCTCCGCACCGGATGATCGGGTGGCAACGGTTCCTCAGGGTAGACGTCGCTCGCCGCGACGATATGGCCTGAAGAGACAGCTGCCATCAACGCATCGAAATCGATGACATCAGCGCGGCTGAGCAGGATGAAGGCCGCGCCCTTGCGCATGCTGGCGAAGGCCTCAGCGCTGAGAAATCCCCTGTTCTCGCTGGTCACGGCAGCGGCGACGAAGACAAAATCGCTCTTTGTCAGGACGTCATCGAGGCTTGCAGGCTCGACGCCGTTCTCCTCGAGGATCGATTGTGGCAGCCAGGGATCGAACACCCGGATCTTGGCTCTGAAGCCGGACAGGACCCGGCGCAGCGCTTTGCCGAGATCGCCGAAGCCGACGATGCCGATCTCGGAGCCGGCGATCAGCCGCGCGCTTGCATTTCCCTCGCCGCCCCAGAGTTCCGTGCCCTGGCGGAAAGCGACATCCGCATCGACGATGCCGCGCGCTAAGGCCAGCGCGAAACCGAGGCCGATTTCGGCGACCGGCTCGGCAAAGACCTGCCCTGTCGTCACGACATGGATGCCGCGTTGGAAGAGCACCTCATAGGGCATGTTGTTGAGCAGATTGCTTTCGACGTTGAGGATCGAGCGCAAGGCCGGCATTCTGGCTAGCGTTTCGGCCGAAAGTGGCGGCTGGCCGATGATGTAGCGTGCCCTGCCGAGGATGTCGTCGCCGAGCCCGGCGATGTTCTCGGGGTCGGCCTCGACGATCTCATATTTCTCCTGCAGTTCGGCGCGCGCCTTGTCGCTGAAGATCAGATCGAGCGTGCGCGGCTCGGGCGCGCTGATCGCCAGCGGCCGTTCGGTATTCGTCATGGGCGTCTCCTCCATCGCGGCAGTCTGCGCCGTCTCTGCCGGACGATTGATAGCCTCTGTGCGGAGTTGTTTCCAGTTCGATCTTGAGGCGCGTCGCGCCGGGAGAAGCTATCGAAAGTGGCATTTGCCTATCAGATAAGCAGTTGAATTGGCTTGGTATTTCTTGGCATTTTTATTTGACGGTATAAATTCTTTGAATTAGCCTAGTCCCGCGACTTTAGAACCATGCCCGGTGTTCGGCGGCCGCAGGATCTTCAAAACTCAAGGGAATCGAACAATGAAATCAGCATTAAAGACCGGTTTGTTCGCCCTTGCCGCCGCAGCACTTCCGGCCGTTGCCTATGCTCATACCGGTGTCGGTCAGACCTCTGGCTTCATGCACGGCTTCAGCCATCCTATTTCCGGTCTCGACCATATCCTTGCCATGGTGATGGTCGGTGTTTTCGCATTCCAGCTCGGCGGCCGTGCGGTCTGGCTCGTGCCGGCGACCTTCGTCCTTGTCATGGCTGTCGGCGGCGGGCTCGGTATAGCAGGCGTGAACCTTCCCTTCGTTGAAGTTGGCATTGCGCTTTCCGTCATCGTCCTCGGCGCAATCGTGGCGCTCAACGTCAAGGCTCCGACTGCGGTAGCGATGGGTATCGTCGGTCTCTTCGCGATCTTCCACGGGCATGCGCACGGCGCGGAAATGCCGGAAGACGCCGGTGGTGCCGCCTATGCCGCCGGCTTCATGTTCGCGACCGCGCTTCTCCATGCCGCCGGCCTCGGTCTCGGCTTACTGATCGCCAGCATCGGTGAGCGTCAGGGTCCCTTCGTCGTGCGGACGGCCGGCGGCCTCGCCGCTGTTGCCGGTGTCGGCATCCTGACGGGCGTGATCTGAGCCGCCGGCAAGACAGATGATGCCCAGGCACTTGGTCAAAAGCGCCATTACAGCTGCCGCGTGTCTTTTCAGATGCGAAAAGGACGCTGTAACATTTTGAATCGACGCATCGGCCTGAAAACCGATTCTGATTTTCAGGCCGATGCGCTAGTGGCGATTTGTCGGCTAAAAACCAGCCACACGCTGCACGAACCAGAAGGCCGAGACGGTGCCGATCAGGTAGGCAAGCCAGAAGTGCATGCGCGAAAAATCAAATAAACGTACAAGCCTAAAGCTGGCCACGGCGAGCAGTGCAATCGCGACGAAAGCCAGTTGACCGGCTTCCACCCCCAGATTGAACGTGAACAGGGCCAAAGGCACATCTTTCTGTGGAAGGCCGATTTCCCGTAGCGCGCCGGCAAAGCCGAAGCCATGCAAGAGGCCAAACACGAAACTGATAATCCAGGGATAACGGCTGGAAAGATCGCGCCTGCCGCGACCGCTTCGGATGATCTCGGCAGCGACGAACATGATGCTCAATGCGATCAGCGCCTCGACGGGCGACTGTGGGAGTCGGGCGACGTCCAGCGATGCGATTGCAAGCGTGATCGAATGCGCCACGGTAAATGAGGTGATGGTAAGCAGCAGCATTCGCGGGTTGCGGATCAGCAGCAGCAGAGCAAAGACAAACAGCAGATGATCGACGCCTTCCAGGATATGCTGGACGCCGAGGAAGAAATAGGTCTTTGCCGTGCCCCAGGGCGTCAGGCTTTTGGCGATCGTCAGGTTCGGATCGGAAGGGGCGATACGGCTTGTTTGGGTCGTGCCGTCTAGGTTGGTTAGCTTTGCCAGCGCATCGGTAAATGTCGATGATAGTCCGCCGATGAATACAGTTTTGCCACTGAGCCCGCCTGGGCATTTTACTTGCCATCGGCTGACATAGGCAGTGTCGATATGGCCTCCGACCGGGTCGGTCATCTGCTGGCAAGCGTCCGGCAAGTGAACGGACAATGCCATTTTGTATTCACCGCGCGCCGGCACCTTCCAGGTGATCGCATAGCTTTCCGGCGCGATCTCGTTGATTTCGAGAAAGGCCGGGCGAAGTTCATGGGCGTTGGCAGTACAAGTGACCCAAAGCAAACACCCAAAAAACAGACCGAGGAAGCGGCTCATGGCAGACTCGACGTCTTGATCGGCGATGTGTCGATGTCTCGCGGCCAGTTGATCTCGATGTCGTATTGCTTCTTCATCGCCGCATAGCGTGCGTCAGCGATGTCTTTGCGTCGGGCACTTTCCCAATCTGCAAGCACTGCGGTCCCAGCGTCGGAAAGTGCGGGCGGATGGCTCATGAGCCGTTCTGAAACGAAGACAAGATGAACGCCGTATGCCGACCGGATCGGCCCGTACCATCGGTTTTCAGGCGCGGACGCCAGTTCGGACACGAAGTCTTGACCGAAGCTGGTCGCGATCAGTTCGGCGTCGCTGAGCACCGTCCTCTCCGGCAGGAGCGAGGAGTCGCCGAGAGAGGTCATATCAATCGACGCGGCGTCGGATTTGAGTTTCGAAAGCACCGCGGTTGCGCTCAGATCGCCTTTGTCACCCGTGCGTTCGCTCCTGAAAAATATCTGCCGGAAGGCGAGCTTTTCAGGCAGCCGGTAGTCTTGCGCATGCGCCGTGAAATAGGCTTCGAGTTCCCCCGATTTTGGCGTCAGCTCCTCGACGCTTGGCTCGAGCAGAAATTCCATCTTCTGCTGCATGCGCCGCCGGAAGACGGTATCGTCCTGGGCGAGACCCATCTTCTGACCCTCGCGGTAGAAGATTTCCTCCTTGATGTAACCCTCGACGAGTCCCTTCAATTCGTCCTCCGTCGGTGGACGTTGCCAGGTGCGGGAATAGGTGTCGAACATGCGTGCGAGTTGGCCCTCGTCGACAACGATGGCCAGATCCTCTCCAACAGTCATAGGCTGACGTGTCAGCGTATAGAGGCTGAAGACGACGACGCCAAGAATCAGGAAGTGGAACAGGGGTTCAACCAGGACTTTACGGATGAGCATGAGGCAGGCCCTCCGGCCAATGATCGCTAATGCATGTCGCGCAAAAGTGTGCAGCGGTTTTGCGCTCACGACATGCGTAAAAACCAAGGCCTAAAGCGCGATGAGCGAATCTGAAAGATCGCGACGCGCTTTAGACCTGGTACGAAAACGCGGGTGACCCCCAGATTGACGAGGTGGCAATCGAACGCCGCCACCTCTTTCAAGCCATCCTACCACGTTCACGTCGTCATGACGGGTTGTACCAGATCGGTGACGTAAGGGCGCGCTCCTGCAGCGTCATTGCGGTGCCGGGCAGAGGCTTTACGCCGAAGCGGTATGCGTCGTAGGCAGTCCATCGGGGTGTGGGGATTTCGATCACCCGGCCGTAATAGAACGCCCGCTGCGTCGGATCGAATTCCGGGTCCTTCCAAACAGCCATAAGTTCGGGATCACCAATCGTATTTGTCCACGTGGCGGTCGATAAATCCACCGTATTGCCGACAGGAGGCAATTTCCCATCTCCAGCAGGTTTCCGGTCATCGGACCAGACGACGTCGTATACCTTTTCTTGCGCATTGCCGTCCTTGTCCAACCATCCCTTGACGATCTGGTAGCGATCTAGGTTTGCTCCGATCGGGTCCTTGAGGGCGGCAACCAGGAATGTCGGCACCTTGCCGGTCGGTGCCGCGGTGAGATCACCGCCCATCGGCACGCCCTTTGTATAGCCGATCTCTGCCGGCATACGGTTCTGCGCGTCCTTTGCCTCGAAATCCCATCCTCCGAAGAAGCGAACCACCATACGCGGGCCAGTCGTCGCATAGGTTTCCTTGCGCTGCATAGCATCCCACACAGCGGCCCGGGTGTTTTCTGTGGCCCACACGGCCGCGTAGCCCGCCGCAGACACCTCCCAGTCCATGATCTTGACGCCGGTCTGTTTGTTGTCGACGAAAGTCGCCGTCATGCGATGTGGACTAGGCTCTTGCGGCGTCGTCTTGCCGAAAAAGTTGTCTTCCTCCATTGCGGCGAGCCCGGTATGGGCGTCGCTGCTGCTGATCAGCCCGAACTTGTAGGGATTGGTGCCGAGCTGCTGTTCGAGCTTCATCCCGTTCTTGTAAGCGGAACGCGCGTACTCGAATTCGAGCATCTCGTTCGTCTTGGCCACACTACCGTCCAGATTGCCCTTGTCCCAGATTTCGAAGTCCGCGAACTCGTCGTTCGGCGACAGGAAGGGGTGTGCCTCACCTGATCCCTTGGTTTGCGCCACTTCGTAGAGTCGTTCCCACTTGGCGCGGGTCTGGAGATAATCCACGTCGATCTTCTTGCCGAACTGCTCGACGATGGGAAACATCAGGCCATTGCTGAGATTGCCGTTATGCGCGATTGCCAGCACCCGACCTCCCGTCTTCTGCTCGTAGCCCGCCATCCATTTCCAAAGATCGGCAGGATTGTCGCTGCCAAATGGCTGATACACAGTGAACGGCTCGACCTGGCTTGCCTTGTCAGCATTGTCACGGAAAATAACATTGCGATGCAGGTTGTTGCCGTTGGTATTCGAGGTCCATTCATAACCGATGAAGGCCGTGAAGCGGTTCGGCTCGTTGAATTCTTCTGCGGCAGCGACCGTGTCCTGCCAGGCGCTTCGATAGGAGTCGGTTCCCGGAAAATACATGAGGTCTTTCGGGAACTTGCCGTGGGAGAACGCGACAATAATTTCGATCGCGGCGTCCGCGCCCTTGCCCGATTGCAACATGTCGTACCATTTGCGCCCCGTCGGATCGGCGAGCAAGTTTGGTTTGCCGGCAAACAGATCGGGGAAGAATCCCATGTTGTCGGAGTGGTCCGCGACCACCAGGAAGTCCAGAGGACGCGAAAGCTTCGCAGGCTGTCCCGAGGAAGCTGTGATCTGTTCGCCCCTGGCAAACCGATATGCGTCCCGGGGACCTATCCTCGCGCCGAAGGCTCCGGCATCCATCGAAAATGAGGTGTGAAGGTGCGTGTCCCCAAAGAAGGGGCGCGTTGGAAAATTTCTGTCGGCGTAAGGCGAATAAGGCCGCTGTTTCGGGAAAAGCTGCGCGGCTTTTTCTTTGTCGCGATCCCCGATATCAGTGTGTTCGGCCTCCTGCGACCAGACTGGGTGACACAAGCCGACTGCCAAGACGCCGGCTACAACTGCAGCGGCCCCGGTTACGGATTTAAGATTAGCGGTCATTGCGAATACCCTCCATTGAAATCAACAGCTGCGTATTCTGTTGCACCTGCGGCCCGATGGCTGAGGGTGTATTGCCGAGCCCTGAGCGAAGCTATTCGAAACAGAAATGTATATGTAAGTCTGTTTGCGTGGCCATCCCGGCGGGATTGATCCCCGAGGTTAGCTGAACACTACTTTAGCAATATGTAAAGTACATCACGGAAACATTGTGGAAACAATCTCAAGGCGGTGCGCCTCGATAACCACTTCGGGCTTACGGCTTCAATTGAAATCAGGAAGTAAAGCCACCAAGACATTACGATCCAACCAGAACGCTCGGCATGCACCGCGCATTGCCGAGCGTTTCTGCGCCATCGCTGCAAGTGCTGTAGACTTGATCCAAGTCAAATCGGCCTGCGCCGCACCCGGCTATATCTACTGCATGTCGCCCAAAAATGTGCAGCGGTTTTGGGATAACAACATGCATTAAAACAAAGACTAAATCGCGTCGCATGAATCCGATTGAACGCGACGCGCTTTAGCCCACCATCAACGAACGGACATCCAAATTGACGCAGGCCTGCCTTGCCGATTGCCGGCGAGACGCGAAAGTCAGTATAGTGATTTCAGAAATTTCTGAAATCACAGACGCAACGGAAACGACCATGAACCTTCCGCCTCTCGTCCAGTCCTTCGTTCTCCACTTCGGCGAAATGGGGTCCCGCTGGGGAATCAACCGCACGGTCGGCCAGATCTATGCCCTGCTCTTCGTCTCGCCCGCGCCGGTCTGCGCCGAAGAGATCGCCGAGTCGCTCGGCATCTCGCGCTCCAATGTTTCGATGAGCCTGCGCGAACTGCAGGCCTGGAACCTTGTCATCCTGAAACACAAGCCGGACGACCGTCGCGATTTCTTCACCACGCCTGATGATGTCTGGCAGATATTGAGGACGCTTGCCGAGGAGCGAAAGAAGCGCGAAGTCGATCCGACGCTGTCGGTTCTGCGAGAGATCCTGATGCAGCGGCCGGCCAGCGACGCCGAGCGGCATGCGCAGCAACGGATGAGCGAGATGCACACGCTGATCGAGCAACTGACGCATTGGTATGAAGACGTAAAACAACTTGAAACAGAAAGGCTCGCAACGCTACTCTCGCTGGGCGCGAAAGTGACCAAGCTTCTGGAGGCCAAGGACCGGGTCGTTTCGCTCGGCCGCAGCCGCCGGCCAAATCCTGCGAACAAGAGTTAGCGCCATGGGCACTGCTTTCTTCGACGCGAAGGACGGACGGGGCGCCGAGCCGGTGCCGGACGGCGATACAGTCTCGCCTGTCACCCGCCCCGATAATGTCAAAGGCGGGCTGCGCAGGGCGGCAATGCTGCAGGCGCTGGCCGCCGCCGTCTGGATCCCGCAGGCGGCATTGCTCGCCGTCTCGGTCGGCCGCATCGCCGATGGCGGCGGATTGCATGACGTTCTCTGGCCAGCCCTCGGCATCCTCTCCCTCGGATTTGCAAGAAGCTGTCTCGACGCGGCCGGCGGTCGCCTAGCTTTTCAAGCCGCCCGCGCCGAACTCAGCCGCAGGCGCCAGATCGCCGTCGCGGCACTTTCCGTGTCGTCGCCGGTCGATCGCGGCCGGCCTGCCTCGGGCAAAGCCGCAAGTGTCATTGGCGAGCAGGCCGAACTGATCGTGCCTTATCTCGCCCGTTTCCAGCCGGCACGGATGAAGGCGAGCCTCGTGCCGCTTGTCATCCTTGCCTTCATCCTTCCGGTCTCCTGGATCGCTGTGCTGGTTCTGCTGTTCGCCGCGCCGCTGATCCCGATCTTCATGTCGCTGATTGGCTGGCGCGCCCAGGCGGCCAGCGAAAGGCAACTCGTCGCGACCGGCAGCCTCAACGGCTTCCTGCTCGATCGGCTACGCGGACTGGCGACCATCCGTGCGCTCGACGCAGTCGATGCAACCGCGCTACGGCTGCGTCGGGAGGCGGAGTCGCTGCGTACGCGCACCATGGCGGTGCTGAAGATCGCCTTTCTCTCCTCGGCGGTGCTCGAGCTTTTCGCCGCACTCGGCGTGGCGATGATTGCCGTCTATGTCGGTTTCAGCCTGCTCGGCGAAATTCGCTTCGGCACTTGGGTGGGCCGGCTCGACCTGACCGAGGGACTGTTCATCCTGCTGCTCGCGCCGGCCTTCTTCGAGCCCCTGCGCGAACTCTCCGCTGTCTGGCACGATCGGGCGGCCGGCGAGGCGGCGCTGAAGGCCCTGGACGCCCTCGCTGCCGGCCGCCTGTCCATTCGAGGTGCAGCCGACGTCGCGCCGGCGGTATCTGCCGTCGCCGAGGCGCCGGCCATTCGTCTTGAGAATGTCGATTTTCGCTACGACGCCGGCGAACCGTTGATCCTTGACGGTTTCAACCTCGATATCACCGCCGGCGAACATCTGGCGCTTCTCGGCGCCAGCGGTTCCGGCAAGTCGACGCTTCTTTCGCTGATTTCAGGACTAGTGCCCTGCACCGGTGGATGCATCATCATCGGCGGCGTCGAACTTGTGGATGACAGCGCCCATGCCTTGCGGGCCAGCATGGCATGGATCGGCCAGCGACCGCATATTTTTGCCGGCACCATCGCCGGCAATGTCGCACTCGGCAGGCCTGGTATCCTGCGCGACGACGTGACGGATGCGCTCGACGCCGCCAGGCTCGGAAAAGTTGCCGCCGCCTATGGCAACCGGCCGCTCGGCGAAGGCGGGATCGGGCTTTCCGGCGGCGAGGCGCTGCGGCTTGCGATTGCGCGGGCGGCCTGCAATCCGCATCTCCGGATTATCCTGGCCGACGAGCCGACCGCACATCTCGACGCTACTACCGCCGCCGAGGTGGCCGAGAGCCTGCTTTTGCTCGCCAGGGGCCGCACCCTTATTGTTGCGACTCACGATCCGTTGCTTGCCGCCCGCATGCATCGCGCCATGCGCGTCGATGCCGACATCGTTATGAGGGAGGCCGCCGAATGAGCGGATCTGCTGCAGACCTCAAGCCGATTCTGCATCTGTTCCTTGCCGAGCGCCGGCGTGCGCTGCTGCTCGGCGCAGCACTTTCGGCGGCGACGGTGACGGCTGGCATCGCCCTGCTCGGACTGTCCGGCTGGTTCATCACCGCCACCTCGCTCGCCGGCTTTTCAGCCGCTGCCGTCATCACCTTCGACGTCTTTGCGCCCTCAGCCGGCATCCGCCTGCTTGCCATTGTCCGTACGGCCGCGCGCTACGGCGAAAGGCTTGCGACCCACGATGCAACGCTCGGTGTGCTCGCCGCCCTGCGCGAAAGGCTGTTTCGTGGCTTTGCCGAGCCGGGTGCGGCTCGCGCGCTGTTGCATCGTCCCGCACGGCTGCTTTTCCGGCTGACGGCCGATATCGATGCGCTCGATTCCCTCTACCTGCGCATTCTCGTGCCGGCTGCGGTCGCGATCGCTGCAGCCCTGGCGGCAAGCGTGGTGCTGGGGCTGATGCATCCCCTGTTCGGCCTGTGCTTCGGCCTTTTTCTCGCCGGTGCCGGCCTCGGCCTGCCGCTGATCGCTGGCCGGGCGGCGCGCAAACATGCCCGCAGACGCGCCCATGGCATCGAGGCGCTACGGTCGCGAACGATCGATCTCATTGCCGGCCAGACCGATCTGCTGATGGCCGGCCGGGTTGCCGCGCAAAGGGAGGCGATTGCCGCAGCCGATCGTTACGCCGGCCGCGCCGACGACCGGTTGAACCGCGTCGAGACCCGCCTGACATTCGGCTTCGGCCTTGTCTCCACCGTGCTGCTGACAGCAGCGCTGCTTGCCGTCGCGGTCCTTGCGGAAACGAAGGTGATTACCGCTCCTGTCGCGGCACTCGGCCTGCTCGTCGCGTTTGCGGCAGTCGAACCCTTTGCGGCGCTGCGCCGTGGCGCACTGGAGCTCGGCAGGACGCTGCTTGCGGCACGGCGCATCGCGCCGCGGCTTGCCGTCGCGGCGGCACCCGAACCATTGCCGGCGCCGTTGCCGGGATGCGCTTTTTCGCTGGTGAAGGTGTCAGCCTTCCATGAAAACTCCGCCGTGCCGGCGCTCGAGGATATCGAACTTGCGCTTCAACGGGGCGAACGCCTCGCCGTCATCGGCAGCAGCGGTGCCGGTAAGTCGAGCCTGCTTGCTCTCCTTTCGGGTGAATTGCCGGCAAGGACGGGAGATGTTGCCGCGATGACGGCGACGCTGCTCACGCAACGGACGGAACTTTTTGAGGACAGCCTGCGCGGCAACCTGCTCCTTGCGAACACGGATGCGAGCGAGGCCCGGCTTCGTGAAGCGCTTGCCACCGCCGGCCTGCTTGCCGATATCGAGGCCATGCCGCAGGGGATCGATACCCGGCTCGGCGAAGGCGGGCTCGGTCTTTCTGGTGGCCAGTCGCGCCGGCTGGCGCTTGCCCGGATTTTCCTGCGCGACACGCCGTTCTGGCTGCTCGACGAGCCGACGGAGGGCCTCGATGGAGTCGCCGCCCGAGACGTGCTCAGCCGTCTGTCGGCCATGGCGACGGACCGCTCGTTGGTGATCGCCACGCATATCCGCCGGGAGGCATCAATCGCCGACCGCATCGCCGTCATTGAAGGCGGCCGCATCATAGAAGTTTCGGGCCGTGGAGAGGCGGCGTTCGAAAAGGCGCTCGACCGGCTTCGGCCGGACTAGAGCTAGACTGCATACCCTCACGCGCCGGCCGGTGCTGAGGAACGCCTTGTACCCCGTGGGACCGTGGGAGAAAAACAATGGAACTAGATATCGTCGCGTTATCGCGCTTCCAATTCGCGCTGACGGCGCTTTACCACTTCCTGTTCGTGCCCTTGACGCTCGGCCTGTCCGTGCTGCTGGCGATCATGGAAACCGTCTATGTCATGACCGGCCGCCAGATCTGGCGGCAGATGACCAAATTCTGGGGCGGGCTGTTCGGCATCAATTTCGTGCTCGGCGTCGCCACCGGCATCGTCATGGAATTCCAGTTCGGCATGAACTGGAGCTATTACAGTTATTATGTCGGCGACATCTTCGGTGCGCCGCTGGCGATCGAAGGCCTGATGGCCTTCTTTCTCGAGGCGACCTTCGTCGGGCTGTTCTTCTTCGGCTGGGACAAGCTGTCAAAGGTCGGCCATCTGGTCGCCACCTGGGCGGTGGCGCTGGGCTCGAACTTTTCTGCCCTCTGGATCCTGATTGCCAATGGCTGGATGCAGAACCCTGTGGGATCGGCGCTCAATCCGCAGACGATGCGCATGGAGATCACAAGCTTCTTCGACGTGGTCTTCAACCCCGTTGCCCAGGCGAAATTCGTCCACACCGTGTCGGCGGGCTATGTCTGCGCCTCGATCTTCGTGCTCGGTGTTTCTGCCTGGTATATCCTCAAGGGTCGACATATCGAGCTTGCCAAGCGTTCGATGACGGTCGCCGCCTCCTTCGGTCTCGCTTCGGCTCTATCAGTCGTCGTGCTTGGCGACGAGAGCGGCTATCTCGCCACCGAGAACCAGAAGATGAAGCTCGCCGCGATCGAGGGTATGTGGAAGACGGAACCGGCGCCGGCAGCCTTCACCGCCTTCGGCTTCCCCGACCAGGAGGCGCGCGAGACGCATTTTGCCGTGCACATTCCCTGGGTCATGGGCCTGATCGGCACGCGCTCGCTGACCACCGAAATCCCCGGCATCGACAAGCTCGAACAGCAGGCCGAAACCCGGATCCGCGACGGCATCAAGGCTTACGACGCGCTGATGCAGATCCGTTCGGCACCGGCACAGGGTCAGGTTGCGCAGGAAGTGCGTACTTCCTTCGAGGATCTCGGCCATGATCTGGGCTACGCTCTTCTGCTGAAGCGCTACGTCGACGATCCGCGCCAGGCGACCGACGAGCAGATCGTTCAGGCTGCGCGTGATACGATCCCGCACGTGCCGACGCTCTTCTGGTCTTTCCGCATCATGGTGGGCCTCGGCATCTTCTTCATCCTGCTGACCGCCACCTTCTTCTGGCTGTCGGCGCGCCGCCATCTCGACAAATATCCGCTGCTTCTCAGGATTGCCGTGCTGGCGATCCCCCTGCCTTGGGTCGCCATCGAGCTCGGCTGGGTCGTCGCCGAGTTCGGCCGCCAGCCCTGGGTGATCGAAGGCGTGCTGCCGACGGCAGCAGCCGTCTCCAGCCTCGGCGCCGGCACCGTGCTTCTGACCATCATCGGTTTTGGCGCACTTTATACCGTGTTGATCGTCATCGAGATGGGCCTGATGATCAAGGCGATCAAGCAAGGACCGGAGCCGGATGACGAGCCGGAAGCGATTCTGATTTCCGAAACCCTCGTCCCGGCCGCGGAGTGACCTGCCATGATCCTTCACGAACTCATCGACTATGAAACCCTGCGTCTCATCTGGTGGCTGCTGCTCGGCATCCTGCTGATCGCTTTTGCGACGACCGGCGGCTTCGATCTCGGCGTCGGCACGCTTCTGCCTTTCGTTGCCCGGACCGATGCGGAACGGCGCGTGGCGATCAACACCATCGGCGCCACCTGGGAGGGCAACCAGGTCTGGCTGATCCTCGGCGGCGGCGCCATCTTCGCCGCCTGGCCGCCGCTTTATGCGGTCTCCTTCTCGGGCTTCTATCTGGCGATGTTCGCGATCCTCTTCGCGCTCATCCTGCGCCCAGTCGGCTTCAAATATCGTTCGAAGCGGGAAAGCGCCACCTGGCGGAGCGGCTGGGACTGGGCGCTCTTCGTCGGCGGTTTCGTGCCGTCGCTGATCTTCGGCGTGGCCGTCGGCAATGTGCTGCAGGGCGTACCCTTCCGCTTTGCCGACGATATGCGGATCTTCTACGAGGGCTCGTTCTTTGCCCTGCTCAACCCCTATGCGCTGCTCTGTGGCTTGCTTTCCCTATCGATGCTGACGATGCATGGTGCGGCTTGGCTGGTGTTGAAGTCGAGTGGCCCGGTCGCCGAGCGCGCCAGAAGCTATGGCAGCATCGCCGCCCTTGCCGTGATCGTGCTTTTCGCACTCGGTGGCCTCTTCCTGTGGATCGGCGTCGGTGGTTATCGCATCACCAGCGATATCAGCCCGATCGGCCCCTCCAATCCGCTGCTGAAGACCGTGGCGCTGGAGAAAGGCGCATGGCTGACCAACTACACCACCCATTCGTGGATGATCATCGCGCCGGTCCTCGGCTTCGTCGGCGCGGCACTGGCCTTCATTGCCGTGCGGGCAAGGAGCGAGGTCATGACGCTGCTCTTCAGCAAGGTGGCGATCTTCGGTATCATTTCGACGGTCGGCCTGTCGATGTTCCCGTTCATCCTGCCCTCCTCGCTCGATCCGCGATCGAGCCTGACGGTCTGGGATGCATCCTCCAGCCACATGACGCTGTTCATCATGCTAGTCGTGACGGCGATCTTCCTGCCGATCATCTTCGCCTACACAGCCTGGGTCTACAAGGTTCTGTGGGGCAAGGTCGATGAGAAGTCCATCACCGACAAGAACAGTCACGCTTACTGAGGGAGACGAAACGATGTGGTATTTTGCATGGATCCTCGGCCTGCCGCTGGCCGCAGCCTTCGCCGTCCTCAACGCCATGTGGTATGAGCTGATGGACGACGCAGCCAGGAAAAAAGCTTCCGAGCCACTTAAGTAGAAAAGCAAAGGGCGCGGTTCAAACCGCGCCCTCTCTATTGCTTCAGCCTTCCAGCCACTTCACCTGCTCGGGCGTCAGCTTGATGTCGAGCGCCGAGAGGCTGTCTTCCAATTCGGCGACGGTGCGCGGCCCGATCAGCGGAATGACCGGGAAAGGCTGGGCGATCACATAGGCAAGTGCGATGTGGATCGGATTGCGGCCGAGCTTGTTGGCAAGCTCGATGGCGCGGTCCCTGCGTCCGAAATTACGCTCGGAATACCAGACCCGGACGATCTCCTCATCGTCCCGTTTGTCGCGGCCGGCGCGGTCGGTAAAGAAGCCGCGGCCCTGGCTCGACCAGGCAAAGTTCGGGATCTGCTTCTCGTTCAGCCATTTCTTCCAGTCGTCGTCGGAAGCAGCAACGCAGCCGGCCCAGATCGGATCGAGCATCTCGGCAAGCGAGAAGTTGTTGGAAAGTGCTGCCAGCGCCGTCTTGCCGGTCTTTTCGGCATAGGCGATCGCCTCGTCGAAGCGCGCCCGCGTCCAGTTCGAGCCACCGAATATGCCGCGGATGCGTCCGCGCTTGACCTCGGCATCCATGGCATCGACGAATTCACCGACGGGCACGTCGGTATTGTCGCGATGCATGAAATAGATGTCGACATAGTCGGTCTTCAGCCTCGAAAGCGACTGGTCGAGCTGCTTTGCGATCATATCAGGATAGCAGAGCGGCGAATGCGCGCCCTTGCCGATCAGCACGATCTCCTCGCGCGGCACCTTGCGGCTCGTGTGCCAGTCGCCGAAGATCGCTTCCGTCTTGCCGCCGCCATACACATAGGCCGTGTCGAAGGCATTGCCGCCAGCCTCATAAAAGGCGTCGAGCGTCAGCGAGGCGGCGGCGAAGTTCGGGAAGAACTCGAAGCCGAGCGTCACGACCGAAGCCGGCTTGGAAATGCCGGGAATTTGACGCTGCGGAACGCTGTTGCCGCGCGCGATCGCGCCGCCGGCAATGTTTGTCGTACGTTTGCTGGCTTTTTCCACGCCGTATTCGAGGCCGACCGAGGCACGCCACTGGTCGAGTACACGCAGGTTTCCGATCGAATCCGCCCAGCTCATGCCGGGAGAGCTGAATTCGGTCTTGCCGGCGCGGATGGCATCGCCGGCCGCATCCGCCTCGAAGGAATAGAGCCAGCGGTCTTCCCTGAGTTCGACGGTTTCTCGGCTGCTGCCCTTGAAGATCTCGATCTTGCCGACGCCGCCCTTGTGGCCGGAGGCAAACCAGAAGTCCTGGACCTCGATCCGGCCTTCCGAGCCGATGATGCGCAGCACATTGTCCTGCTGCGCCATGATCGAGCAGGAGACTTCGGCGATGATCTCGTTCGGGAACTTGAGGACGGCCGATGCCCATTCATCGACACCGCTCTCTCCGAGATGGGCGACGCCCGAGACCTTCTCCGGTTCGAGGAAGGCCTTGCCCTCAGCGGCGCCTGATATCAGTCTGGCCATCGAGACCGGATAACCGCCGACATCGAGAATGCCGCCACCGGCGGTGTCGTTGGCGAAAAGCCGGTGTTCGGGCTTATAGCTGCCCATGTTGAAGCCGAAGCTCGAGCGGATGATGCGAACGGTGCCGATGACGCCGGTTTTGACGAGTTCGACCAGCTTCTCCGTCTGCGGATGCACGCGGTACATGAAGGCTTCCCCGGCGAAGACGCCGGCTTTTTTCGCCTCGTAATAAACCGCTTCGGCATCGTAGGCCGAGAGTGCGATCGGTTTTTCCACCAGGATGTGCTTGCCGGCGCGTGCCGCTTTGATCGCCCATTCGGCGTGGCCGGTGTGAGGGACGGCGATATAGATCGCATCGATCTCCTTGTCGGAGAGCAACGCCTCGTAACCATCGACGATGCGGGCGCCGGGGAAACCTTCGGCAAGACCCGGCTTTGCAGGATTGCGGGTGGCGATCGCCACCAGTCTGCCGGTGCGCGAATGAGCGACGCCATCGGCAAAGGTGCGGGCGATGGTGCCGGGGCCGATGATGCCCCAGCGGATCGGTTGATCTGAAGTCATGGAAAATCCTCTTTCGTCTTTGTGTCCTGGGATTTTAGTTCAGCGAAGCCGCTTGCCGGCGCCGTCGAAAAGGAATGAGCGGTTGGCGGGAAGGCCGACTGTCAGCGTGTCGCGATTGCCGACGACGCGCGATTCCGGCCGCTCGATGATCAGTTGCTCGGGGCCGATGGTGGCGTAGATGTAACTGGTATTGCCGAGGTGTTCGGCGACGTCGATGGTGACGGTGAGGTCGGCATCGCCCGTGCCCGCATCGACGAAATGTTCGGGACGGATGCCGAGCGTCACTTTTGCGCCGGCTTCGATGGTATCGGCGACCGGCAGCGTCAGGCGGGTATTGGCGTCGCTTTCCAGCGCGATCACCGCCCTGCCCGGCTGCGTCTCAACCACCACGGCCTTAAGGAAATTCATCTTCGGCGAGCCGACGAAGCCGGCGACGAACTGATTGGCGGGATCATCGTATAGGTCGAGCGGCGCGCCGATCTGCTCGATATTGCCGGCGCGCAGCACGACGATCCTGTCGGCGAGCGTCATCGCTTCCGTCTGGTCGTGGGTGACGTAGATCATCGTCGTACCGAGCTTCTTGTGCAGTCTTGATATCTCGACGCGCATCTGTACGCGCAGTTCGGCGTCGAGGTTCGACAAAGGTTCGTCGAACAGGAAGACCTGTGGTTCGCGGACGATGGCGCGGCCGATCGCGACGCGCTGGCGCTGACCGCCGGAAAGCTGCTTCGGCCGACGCTTCATCAACTCGGTGATCTGCAGTATCTCTGCGACATGGCGCACGCGCCGCTCGGTGTCGCCCTTCGGATTGCCATTCATGCGCAGGCCGAAGCTCAAATTTTCCTCGACGGTCAGGTGCGGATAGAGCGCGTAGGACTGGAAGACCATGGCGATGCCGCGATCGGCGGGCTCGACGTCGTTGACGACCCTGCCGCCGATCTGAAGCTCGCCTGACGTAATGTCCTCGAGGCCGGCGATCATCCTGAGCAGCGTGGACTTGCCGCAGCCGGACGGGCCGACGAAGACGACGAATTCGCCGTCCTTCACCTCCAGATTGGCGCCGTGGATGATCTCAAAGCCGCCGAAGCGCTTGACGATGTTGCTGAGTGAAAGCTCTGCCATGCAGCCTCCCGATTATTTGCCCGATTATTTGATTGCGCCGGCCGCGATGCCGGCGATGAAATGGCGTTGAAGAGCCACGAAGATGACGAGGATCGGCGCCGTCAGGAGCACCGCGCCAGCCATGATGCCGCCCCAGGAGACCTTGGTGAGGCCGATCAGCGTTCCGAGCGCCACAGGCGCCGTCATCATTCCCGGTTTGGAATTGATCAGCAGCGGCCAGAGGTAGTTGTTCCAGGAGGCGAGGAAGAGGATGATCGCCAGTGCGGCCATGGTCGGGCGCGCCAGCGGCAGGGCGATGCGCAGGAAGATCTGCCATTCCTTGACGCCCTCGACGCGGGCGGCATCGAAAAGCTCGCCCGGCATCATCGAGAAGGACTGCCGCATGAACAGAACGCCGAGCGAATTGAACAACGGTGGCACGATCAGTGCCACCCAGGTGTTTGCCAGCTTGAATTCTCGGGCCACCATGATGAATTGCGGGATGACGACCACCGAAAACGGCAGCGTGATGGTGCCGAGGATGATGGCGATGACGATGGAGCGGCCGACGAAACGGTAACGCGCCAGGGCCCAGCCCGCCATCGAAGTCAGCAGGACCGACAGGACCGTATAGATGAGCGCGACGCCGATGGAGATCACCATCGCACCGATGAAATCGGTATCGGCCTGCAGGTTCTTGAAATTCTCGACGAAATTCGTCGATGGCCAGAGCACGATGTCAGGGCTGAAGATGCCGTTGTCGGGCATGGTCGAGAAGACGAACATCATCCAGAGCGGAAACAGCCAGATTATTGCAAGCGGCGCCAGTGCGGCATGCAACGCGATCTGGCGCAGCAGAAGGGATTGCGATCTGGATTTCATTTCGGATCCCTCCCGACCCAGAGATTGAGAAGCGAGATCGCCACGGCAAGGGCAGCCATCGTATAGGCGATCGCCGAGGCATAGCCGAAGTTCAGCGAGGTGAAGCCCTGGCGATAAAGCAGCAGGCCGAGCGTCTCGGTGCCGCCGCCGGGACCGCCACGATTGGTGATCAGGAAGGGCTCGGTGAACAGCTGCATGGTGCCGATCACCGAAAGAACCACGCAAAAGAGGATGATCGGTTTCAGAAGCGGCAGGGTGATATGAAAGAATTGTTGGATCTTGCTCACCCGGTCGAGTGTCGCTGCCTCGTAGACATCGTCGGGAATCGACTGCAGACCGGCGAGGATGATGATCGCGTTGTAGCCCGCCCAGCGCCATGTGACGGCAAGGATGATCAGCGCCATGGCGGCATTGGCGTTGTCGAACCAGGAGACCGGGCTGAGACCGACGGCCGAGATCAGCTTGTTGATGATGCCGAAATCGAGGCTGAACATGAGCCGGAAGACGGCAGCATAGGCGACCTCGCCGACGACGACAGGCGCAAAGAAGGCGAAGCGGAAGAGCGGCCGCGCTTTTAGCAGCGGCGAATTGAGCATTACGGCCATGACCGTCGCAAGCGCAATCATCACAGGCACCTGGATCACCAGGATGATCAGCGTATTGTAGAGAGCGTTGTAGAAAGCCGGGTCATAGAAGAGCCGGCCCCAATTGGCCTGGAAACTGAATTTCCACGGATTGATTCGCGTGTTCTGAAACGAAATCAGGAACGAATTGATGATCGGCCAGACCCAGAAGGTGGCAAAGACCAGCAGATAGGGGGCGAGGAACGCATAGGCGCTCCGGGTTCTGAACGGCATCAAGCCTCCTCCTCACGAACGAATGACCGGCCGCTTTGCAACCGGGGGAAAGCCGGGCGCCTGAAGCGCCCGGCATCGTCATTCATTGCGCGATCGGAAGGCCGGTCGCCGAAGCGATCTGGTTGGCGGCATCGTCGAGAGCCGCCTTCGCATCGGGATAGCCGCCAGCGAAGAACTTCGTCTGCGTCGCCTTGAAGATGGCTTCCGCATCGCTCTGGAAGGCGGTGCCGCGGCTCGGTACGATCTTCGGCAGTGTCGCCAGAATATCCGCCCAGACCTTCTGGCCGCCCCAATAGGGCTGCGGCTCATTGACGAAGGGATCCTTCTCAGCCGAAAGCAGCGACGGGACCAGACCGAATTCCTTCAGCATGGTGATCTGGCCCTCATCCGTGCCGAGGGCGTAGTTGACGAATTTCCAGGCGGCTTCCTTATTCGCGGATGTCGCCGAAATGGCGAGCGACGAACCGCCGAGATTGGCCGCATGCGGGCCATCGGCCGTCAGGCTCGGCATTTTGTAGACGCCCCACTTGCCCTTGAGATCGGGAGAGGTCGAGCGCACGGTGCCCTCATACCAGCCGCCATAAAGCTGGCTTGCGGCCTTGCCGGCGGTATTGGCCTGGATCTTTTCGTCCCAGTTGGCCGACGTCAGCGTCCCGGCATCCTTCATCTCCTTCACCTTTTGCAGTGAGGCGACGCAGGCCGGCTGGTTGATGGTGATATTCTGGCCGTCGGTCGAGTAGTAGCCGCAGCCCTGTTCGTTGGCGAGCATGCGAAACCATTCGCTGTCGCCGTTGAAGTCGGCCTGCGCCATGACGACACCGGGATTGGCGGCGGAAATCTTTTTGCCGGCAGCGATGAAATCGTCCCAGGTGCTGATCGTGCTCGGATCGACGCCGGCCTTTTCGTAGAGATCGCGGCGGTAGAAGACGGCGACAGGACCGGAATCCCACGGCATGGCATAGGCGACATCGCCGACTTCAAGCTCGGTGCGCTTGAAATCAGGGAATTTCGCCTGGATATCGGCTGTGTAGCCGAGCTCCTTCAGATTGGCGAAGCAATCCGGGAAACGGCTCCAGAAGATTTCAGCCTCGAAATTCTCGATGCTGACGATGTCGGGCAAACCGTCGCCGCCGGCGGCGCAGGCAGCCAGCGTCTTATCGAAGACCTGGCTGTTGCCGAGGTCCTCGACGGTGATCTTGATATCGGGAAACTGTTTGTTGAAGCCTGGAAGCGTGGACTTCAATGCCGACGCGGCGACATTCCAGCTCCAGATGGTGAGATTGGCCGACTGCGCGTATGCGGAGCCGGAAGCAAGCACTGCGACAGCTGCGGTCGCAGCGAGAAGTTTGAAGCGCATTGAAAATCCTCCCTTTTCAATTGCCGATCTTTCACGAACGCGGTTAGACTATCTGTAAGGGAGCGGGTGTCTCCTAAAAAGGGAACATGAATTTGGCGGAAAGTAAGGTCGGGACACGTGCAATCTATCAGCCCGGCGCGAGCAGCATCGAGGGTTTGCCGACAGCGCTGCAGATGTTCCATGCCCATCCGCCTGTTATGGCCATGCCGCACTGGCACGCGCAGGTCGAGGTCAACTACGTGATGCGCGGCACCGTGCACTACCGGATGAGCGATCACGAATTCCGGCTGAACGCCGGCGAAATGTGCCTCTTCTGGGGTGGTCAGCCGCATCAGATGGACGAATCCTCAGACGATTCGCTCTATGCCGGAGCCCATCTGCCGCTCGTCTATTTCTTCCGGCTGCGCCTGCCGATCAGCGTTTCCAGCCGGCTGATGAAGGGTGAGACGCTGCTGACCTCGGCAACGGATGCCGCCGACAACGAAAACTTCACCCGCTGGTTCCGCTATGCCAATTCAGGCGATGCCGCCAAGGCCCAGCATGCTGTCGACGAGCTGCTGCTGCGCATCGAGCGGATCGCGCTCGAACCTTATTCGATGACGTCGCAGGCCGTCATCAGTCTCGAAGGCGATCACCCGCACCCGCATTCTTCGCGCAGCGTCGCGCGCATGTGTGATTTCATCGCCGCCAACTTCCTGCACGACATCGATTCGGTCGATATCGCCCGCGCCGCCGACCTGCATCCGAAATATGCGATGAACCTGTTCAAGCGATCGACCGGCATGACGCTCAGCAAATACGTGACACTGCTGCGGCTGTCGCGCGCCCAGGCGATGCTGATGAGCGAGGGCGCCAACGTGCTGCAGGTGGCGATGGACAGCGGCTTCGGCTCGATCAGCGCCTTCAACAAATCCTTCCGCCACATCGCTGGCATGTCGCCGTCGGACTTCCGCCGCGATATCCGGCTGGTGACGACGATCCCGGCCGGCGCATTTCGAAACTAGCTCGGGGCCAGCCGCACTTCGGCGTTCTATGCATCTGCCTGCGATAGTTCTCGCTGGGCAAAAAAGAGCCAGCGCCTAAGGCGGCGGCAGAATGCGCACAGTTTTTGTGCAAGTGCATGCACTATTGCATTTGTTAGGGAATTGATGCCATCGCACTCTCAATAAAATCAATGCTTTATAATTTGGCACACAGTTTGCTTCGATAGTTGCAGAGTTGGTGGCTAGGGTTCCGGCGTCGCAAGGCGTGGCTGGTCCGAGAGCTGCCACCGGCAGGGGAGACATCCCGCCGGGTGCACGGCGGGACAAAAGCCCGGGAGACCTCGTAAGCCAAGGGATTGGCGGCACGATGGTCATTGCCGATCCCTTTTGAAGAAAAGCAAAAGGGGAATTTCAATGCAGACTTTTTCGAAAATTCTATCGATCACCGCGCTGACGGCGTCCCTGGCGCTGGGACTGGGCTCCATCGCCAGGGCCGAACAGAAGACCGATTTCAAGGTCGCCTGGTCGATCTATGTCGGCTGGATGCCCTGGGGTTATGCCGCTGATCACGGCATCGTCAAGAAATGGGCCGACAAATACGGCATCAAGATCGAGGTCACCCAGTTCAACGACTACGTCGAATCGATGAACCAGTATACCGCAGGCGCCTTCGACGCCGTGACGCTGACCAATATGGACGGTCTGTCGATCCCGGCTGCCGGCGGCGTCGATACCACGGCCGTGATTGTTGGCGACTTTTCGAACGGCAATGATGCCGTAATCCTCAAGGACAAGGCGAGCCTGGCCGACATCAAGGGACAGAACGTCAATCTCGTCGAATTTTCCGTCTCGCACTACCTGCTCGCCCGCGCGCTCGAAAGCATCAAGCTGACCGAGCGCGACGTGAAAGTGGTCAACACCTCCGACGCCGATATGGTCGCCGCCTACAAGACGGCTGACGTGACTGCGGTCGTAACCTGGAACCCGCTGGTCTCGACCATTCTCGAGGATCCCACGGCCAAGAAGGTCTTCGACAGCTCGCAAGTGCCGGGCGAAATCATCGACCTGATGGTCGCCAATTCAGGCGTGCTGAAGGACAATCCGAATTTCGGCAAGGCGCTCGCCGGCATCTGGTATGAAACCGCAGCATTGCTGACTGCCGACAGTGCCGACGGCAAGGCTGCACGCGAGGCGATGGGGCAGGCATCGGGCACCGATCTCAAGGGCTTCGAATCCCAGCTTGCCGCCACCAAGCTGTTTGCCAAGCCGGCCGATGCCGTTGCCTTCACTTCGTCGGGCAGCCTGCCGAAAACAATGGATCTCGTGCGCAACTTCCTGTTCGAAAAAGGCCTGCTCGGCAATGGCGCGCCATCGGCCGACGTCATCGGCATCGAAATGCCTGATGGCAAGATCCTCGGCGACAGCGGCAACGTCAAGCTGCGCTTCACCGAGACGTACATGAAGGCCGCCGCCGACGGTTCGCTCTGAGCCATGTCAAAGCAGCGGTGCGGCGTTGACCGCACCGCCCACCCTTCATCAGCGGAGCTTTCCCTATGCGCTGGATCAACACGAGGCCGAGCCGGGGCGCGCAGCTTGCCTTGACGCTGCTGCCCTTCGTGCTGCTGATTGTTGCCTATACCTTCGGCTCGGCAGCACGGCTGGCGGAAAACGCCAACGACAAGCTGCTGCCCGGACTTGCCGGTTTTGCCGATGCGATCGACCGCCTCGCCTTCATCGCCGATCCGCGCACCGGCCAATACCTGCTCTGGTCCGATACGGGGGCGAGCCTGATCCGCCTGCTTGCCGGCCTCGGCATCTCCACAGTCACGGCGCTCGTCATCGGCATGCTGATTGGCATGCTGCCGTATCTCCGAGCCCTGCTCTCGCCCTTCGTCGCCGTTATCTCGATGGTGCCGCCGCTGGCGCTGCTGCCGATCCTCTTCATTGCCATGGGTCTCGGCGAAGCTTCCAAGATCGCGCTCATCGTCATCGGCGTCGCGCCGACGATGATCCGTGATCTTGCGCTGAAGGCGCTGGAGCTGCCGCGCGAACAGATCGTCAAGGCTGAAACGCTCGGTGGTTCCTCCTGGCAGATCGGCCTTCGTGTCGTGCTGCCGCAGATCCTGCCGCGGCTGATCACCTGCCTCAGGCTTCAGCTTGGCCCCGCCTGGCTGTTCCTGATCGCTGCCGAGGCGATTTCGTCGGATTCCGGTCTCGGCTACCGCATCTTCCTCGTCCGCCGCTATCTCTCGATGGACATCATCTTTCCCTATGTCGTCTGGATCACGCTGCTCGCCGTGGTCATGAATTATATCCTCGATCGCATCCGCATCGCCGTCTTCCCCTGGTCTGAGCTGGAGAAGCAGGCATGAGCGAACTGGTGATCGAAAAGGTCTGGAAAGAGTATGGCGACCAGATCGTGCTTGAGGACGTGTCGCTGACCGTCGCTTCGCGCGCCTTCGTCGCCCTTGTCGGCCCGTCCGGCTGCGGCAAGTCGACGTTCCTGCGCATGCTGCTCGGCCAGGAGCGGCCGACGCGAGGGACCATCCTGCTCGACGGCGAAACCCTGCCGCAGGAGCCGGGGCCGGATCGCGGCGTCGTCTTCCAGCGCTACTCCGTCTTCCCGCATCTGACCGTGCTCGGAAACGTGCTGCTCGGGCGGGAACTCTCGGCGTCCCGCTATAAAGCCAAGCTTTTCGGCGCAGCCCGTCGCAACGCCATTGACGAAGCCCGGCGACTGATTGCCGAGGTCGGCCTTTCCGGCGCCGAGGACAAATATCCAGCCCAACTATCAGGCGGCATGCAGCAGCGCCTGGCGCTGGCGCAGGCGCTGATCATGAAACCGAAGGTGCTGCTGCTCGATGAGCCCTTCGGCGCGCTCGACCCCGGCATCCGTGCCGAAATCCACACATTGATGAAGCGGCTCTGGCACGAAACGCAGATGACCGTGGTCATGGTGACGCACGACATGCGCGAGGCCTTCACGCTGGCGACGCGGGTCGTCGCCTTCGAGCGCAAGCGTGACCGCCCGGAGGAAAAGGAGCGCTACGGCGCGACGATCACCAAGGATATTTCGATCTGGCCGCCGAGGCTCGCCGGCGCGCCCTCCATCTTCAGCCCCGACCGGGACGGCCCGGTCATTTCTCTGGGCCTTCGCCGGGACGACCCTGCTTCCAGTCCGTCAGGAGAAAAACCATGATGCATGTCAGACGTTCGTCCGAGGAGATCGCTGCCAACCGGCAGCGTTACGAGGAACATCAGAAAAAGGGGCTGGAATTTGCGCCGAAGGTCTTGCCGGCCCCGAGCCCCCTTCCCGCCTCCGCAATCGATGCGGCTGCAATCATCCATCAGGAAACTATCCCCGGCGGCTGGCACTGGTCGAGCGCGCTGAAGCGCGGCGAGGCTCTCCGCATTGATCAGGGCGAAGGCGGATCGACCGTGGCGCTCGTCGCCTGGAACGCCGCTGACACGAGCGAACGGCTCAATCTCGTCGATACGGTCAAGGTGCAGTGGACGACCGCCCTCGGCAAGGGCCGCGTTATCTTCTCAGACATGGGCCGGGTGATGTTTTCGCTGATCGAGGATAGCTCCGGCGCCCACGACTGCCTGATGGGCGGCTCGACGGCAGCTTCGAACGCTGCCAAATATCCCGGCGTCAAGACCCGCAACACCCGCGACAATCTCGTGCTCGTCGCCGGCAAGCTTGGTCTCACCAGGCGCGATATTCCCGCAATTCTCAATCTCTTCGCTTCCGTCCGCGTCGACGATGACGGTGGCTTCCACTGGCGCGGCAAACTCTCCAACAGCGGCGACTATGCCGAACTGCGCGCCGAAATGGACATGATCGTCGGCTTCTCCAATTGCCCGCATCCGCTCGATCCCGATCCTGTTTATGCGCCGAAGCCGGTGATCGTCACGCGCTTTCGCGCCCCCGCCCCCGCGTTCGACGACCTCTCGCGCACGGCGACCGCCGAAGCCCTTCGCGGCTTCGAAAACAACGCCTCGATGCTGGCCTGAGGGAGGATGACGATGACCGATTTCATCAAGACTTCAGCTTCGCGCAGCCTGGAAAATGCCGTGCAGGACCATTTCATCCCGGCCGAAGCGCCGTGGTCCGGCATCGTACGCAAGGGTCAGACCATCCGCATCGAGGACAGCTACGGCCAACAGGCAATCGATACGCTGTTTTATCGCGCCGATGATTTTGCCGAGCGTTATTCCAACCAGGATACGATGCGGGCGCAAGGTGGCGCCTATATCGGCACCGGCACGAAGATCATCTCGAACGAGGGCAACGTCATGCTTGTCATGACGGCCGACAGCTGCGGCCGCCACGATACATCCGCCGGCGCCTGCTCCTGCGAGAGCAACACGGTGCGCTTTGGCCACGGCACCAAATACCTGCATGCCTGCCGCGACAATTTCGTGCTCGAGGTGACAAAGCACGGCATGGGCAAGCGCGACATCGTGCCGAACATCAATTTCTTCATGAACGTGCCGATCAAGCCGAACGGCGAGATGACCATCGTCGACGGCATTTCCGCGCCTGGCGACTATGTCGAGCTGGTGGCGGAGATGGACGTGCTCTGCGTCATCTCCAATTGTCCGCAGATCAACAATCCCTGCAACGGTTTCGATCCGACGCCGATCCGGGTGCTGATCTGGGATGGCGAGGACTGATCGATGTTCACCAAGGTTCTTATCGCCAATCGCGGCGAAATCGCCGTCCGCGTCATCCGCACATTGAAGAGGATGGGCATCGCCTCAGTTGCCGTCTATTCCGATGCCGACCGGTTCTCGAAGCCGGCGCTGACCGCTGATGAGGCCGTCCGCCTCGGCCCGGCACCTGCTTCCGAAAGTTATCTTGACGTCGATGCCGTCATTGCTGCCTGCAAGGCGACGGGCGCTGATGCCGTGCATCCAGGCTACGGCTTCCTCTCGGAGAATATCGGTTTTGCCGAGCGGCTCGCCGCCGACGGCATCGCCTTCATCGGCCCGCGGCCGGAACATCTGTCAGCCTTCGGCCTGAAGCACACGGCGCGCGAACTGGCAAAGGCGAGCGGCGTGCCGCTGCTGCCCGGAACCGATCTCTTGCAGAGTATCGACGAGGCGCTTTCGGCTGCCGAGACCGTCGGTTATCCCGTCATGCTGAAAAGCACAGCGGGCGGCGGCGGCATCGGCATGCAGCTCTGCGCCGATGCCGCCGGCCTCAAGGCTTCCTTCGAAAGCGTGCAGCGGACCGCGCGCGCCAGCTTCGGGGATGCGCGCGTCTACATCGAGCGATTCGTTGCCGAAGCGCGCCATGTCGAGGTGCAGATCTTCGGCGACGGCAAGGGCCGCGTGATCGCGCTCGGCGAACGCGACTGCTCGCTGCAGCGGCGGAACCAGAAGGTCGTGGAGGAGACGCCTGCGCCTGGCCTTTCCGCGGAGATACGGGCGCGGCTGCACAAGGCGGCGGTCGATTTGGGAAGCTCGGTCTCCTATGAATCGGCTGGCACCGTCGAATTCATCTATGATCCCCAGCGCGAGGAATTCTATTTCCTTGAGGTCAATACCCGCCTTCAGGTCGAGCATCCTGTCACGGAAGCCGTCTTCGGCATCGACCTCGTCGAATGGATGATCCGGCAGGCGGCCGGCGAGGACGTGCTCTCGGGTGCTAAGGCCCTGACGCCGAAGGGTGCGGCGATCGAGATGCGTATCTATGCCGAGATGCCGCATGCCGATTTCCGACCGAGCGCCGGCCTTTTGACCGAGGTCATTTTTCCGGAAAGTGCCCGTGTCGACGGCTGGATCGAGACGGGAACCGAGGTCACGCCCTTCTATGACCCGATGCTTGCCAAGCTGATCGTGGCGGCGGAAGACCGGCCGGCGGCGATCGAGAAGCTGAAGGCAGCACTCGCCGAAACGTCGATATCAGGCATCGAGACCAATCTCGCTTATCTGAGGACGATCGCCGCTTCCGAATTGCTTGCCAGCGCCAAGGTTAAGACGACGGCGCTACGCGACTTCGCCTTCGTTCCGGATGTCGTCGAGGTTCTCGCGCCCGGCGCGCAGTCAAGTATCCAGGAACTGCCAGGCCGGCTCGGCCTCTGGCATGTCGGTGTACCGCCGAGCGGGCCGATGGACGAGCGCTCCTTCCGCCATGCCAACCGGCTGGTTGGCAATGCCGATGTGACGGCTGCGCTGGAGTTGACCGTTTCCGGTCCGACATTGCGGTTTTATGCCGACCAGACGATCGCGCTTGCCGGCGCGCGGATGCCTATGACATGCGACGGCGCAAGATTGCCGCATGACACGCCGGTATTGATCCGGGCCGGCCAGGTTCTGTCGATCGGTACGATCGAAGGGCCGGGACAACGCGCCTATCTCGCCGTCGCCGGTGGTTTTGCCGCACCCGTTGTACTCGGCTCGCGCGCGACCTTCGGCCTTGGCCAATTCGGCGGCAACGCCACCGGCACCCTGAAGACAGGGCATGTGCTGCATTTTGCCCGGCAGGTGCCGGCCGAACCGGCGAGACCAGCCACGGAGCCGGCCGTCTTGACGCGCGAATGGGATGTCGGCGTCGTCTATGGCCCGCACGGGGCGCCCGATTTCTTTCAGCACAGCGATATCGAGACGCTGTTCTCGACGGCCTACGAGGTGCATTTCAACAGCGCCCGCACCGGCGTTCGCCTCATCGGTCCCGCCCCGGTTTGGGCACGTAGCGACGGCGGTGAGGCGGGACTGCACCCCTCCAACCTGCACGATAATGCCTATGCGATCGGGGCGATCGATTTCACCGGCGATATGCCGATCATTCTCGGCCCCGACGGTCCGAGCCTTGGCGGCTTCGTTTGCCCGGCGGTGATTACCCGCGATGAGCAGTGGAAGATGGGCCAGTTCAAGCCCGGCGACCGCATCCGTTTTCATGCAGTAGTACGGCCGGAAGACCCGATCGCTGGCCCGGCGGCGCGGCGGCCCTCGGAAGAAGCAGGTTCGCCGATCCTCGGCATCAGCGAGGATGGCCCGGTTTCTGTCGTCTATCGCCGCCAGGGCGACGACAATCTGCTCGTCGAATATGGGCCGATGACGCTCGATATCGCGCTGCGGCTACGGGTGCACCTGCTGATGCAGGCGGTCATCGAGGCCCACCTTCCCGGCGTCGTTGACCTCACCCCCGGCATCCGCTCGCTGCAGATCCATTATGACGGCACGCAGCTGACGCGTCGGCGTCTGCTGGGGCTGCTCTCCGAGATTGAGGCGACGCTTCCGGCAGCGCAGGAGGTCACGGTGCCGAGCCGCATCGTGCATCTGCCGCTTTCCTGGAACGATCCGGATGCGGAGCTTGCGATGCGCAAATATCAGGAACTCGTGCGCCCGAACGCACCCTGGTGCCCGTCGAATATCGAGTTCATCCGCCGTATCAACGGCCTTCCCGACGAACAGGCCGTCCGCGATATCGTCTTTGATGCCAGCTACCTGGTGCTCGGTCTCGGCGACGTCTATCTCGGTGCGCCGGTTGCGACCCCGACCGATCCGCGCCACCGCCTCGTGACGACGAAGTATAATCCCGCCCGCACCTGGACGCCGGAAAATGCCGTCGGCATCGGCGGCGCCTATATGTGCATTTACGGCATGGAAGGACCGGGCGGCTACCAGCTCTTCGGCCGCACCATCCAGGTCTGGAACACATGGCGGGAGACACCGGCCTTCGCCAGGGGCAAGCCCTGGCTGCTGAACTTCTTCGATCAGATCCGGTTCTTCCCTGTTAGCAATCAGGAATTGACGGAGGCGCGCGCCGCCTTCCCGCATGGCGGCTATCCGATTCGGATCGAGGAGACGGAATTCTCCTATGCTGCCTATGAGAAGGAATTGCAGGCGAATTCGGCGTCGATCGGCCGTTTCAAGGCAACCCAGCAGGCCGCCTTCGATACTGAGCGCCAACGCTGGAAGGAAGCCGGGCTCGACAGCTTCGTCACCGATGAAGGCACAGGCGAAAGTCCGGATGGGGATATTCCCGACGGCTGCTTCGGTGTTGCCAGCGCCGTACCCGGCAATATCTGGAAATTGCTGGTCGAGCCGGGTGCCTCGGTTGCGGCCGGCGATACACTCGCCATCATCGAATCGATGAAGATGGAAATCAACGTCACCGCCCATGCGGCAGGCCGCGTCCGCGACCTGCGCGCCGGGCCGGGAAGAAACGTCAAAGCCGGCGATATTATCGTCGTTCTGGAGGAATGCTGACATGCTGCCGACCATCCTCGATCTCTCAAGCCTTCGCGCCGCCTATCAATCCGGCCTGACGCCGCTCGACGCCATCGAAGAGGTGATTGCGCGGCGTGCCGCCTCGAAAGATCCGGCGATCTTCATCACGGCGGTGCCCGACGAGGAGCTGCGGGCCGCCGCCAAAGCCTTGATGGCGCGGGCGCCTGAGGCAAACAGCCTGCCGCTCTGGGGCGTGCCCTTCGCGGTCAAGGACAATATCGATGCCGCCGGCCTGCCGACGACGGCCGCCTGCCCGGCATACGAATATCGGCCGGAAGCGGACGCTACCGTCGTTGCGCGGCTGAAGGCAGCCGGCGCCATCATCATCGGCAAGACCAATCTCGACCAGTTCGCGACCGGCCTCAACGGCACGCGCTCGCCCTATGGCGCGCCGCGTTCGGTCTTCGATGCGGCCTATATCTCCGGCGGATCGAGCTCCGGATCATCAGTCACGGTTGCTTCCGGCCTCGCGGCCTTCGCACTCGGTACCGATACGGCGGGCTCGGGCCGGGTGCCGGCTGCCTTCAACAATCTGGTCGGCATCAAGCCAACGCCGGGCCTTCTGCCGAATACCGGCGCCGTGCCCGCCTGCAAGAGCGTCGACTGCATAACGATTTTTGCCGCGACCGTCGGCGACGGTGTTGCGATCCGCAAGGTCGCCGAAGGCTTCGATGCCGCCGATGCTTTCTCGCGTCACGCCAAGCCGGCGAACCTGCCTGTGTCGGGCTTGCGCATCGGCGTCCTGACCGACGCCGAGCGGGAGTTCTTCGGCGACAAGGAGGTTGAGGCGCTCTACGACCAGGCGATCGAGCGGGCCAGAGCGCTCGGCGCGACGATCGTGCCTTTCGATTACGCGCCATTCCGCGAGGCCGCCGCCCTTCTCTATGATGGGCCTTGGGTCGCCGAACGTCTGGCGGCGGTCGAAGATTTCCTCGCCACGAACGCGGCTGATTTCGACCCGACGGTCAGAGGGATTATCGAAGGCGCCAAGGGCAAAACCGCGGTCGAGGCTTTCAACGGCCGATACCGGCTGGAAGAATTGCGTCGCAAGACCGAGGCCGAATGGGAAAAGGCCGACGTGCTTCTGCTGCCGACCGCACCGACCACTTACACCGTTGCGGATATGCTGGCCAATCCCGTCGTGCTCAACGGTCGCCTCGGCCGCTACACCAATTTCGTCAACCTGCTCGATTGCGCAGCGATTGCCGTTCCGGCCGGCTTCGGAAAAGGTGGGTTGCCGAGCGGCGTTACCGTCATCGCACCTGCCTTCACCGACGATGCGCTGGCACCACTTGCCGATGCGCTGCACCGCGCAGCAAGCTCCGGCATGGGCATCGACCGGCAGGCTGCGATCCCCGAAGCAAGCCGTGTTGTGCCCGGCGATGACGGTTTTATCGAAATTGTGGTCGTCGGTGCGCATCTGACCGGCATGCCGCTCAATCACGAACTGGCAGGCGCAGGCGGGCGTCTGGTCAAGACCTGCCGCACGGCCGGCGATTATCGCCTCTTCGTCTTACCCAATACCACGCCGCCGAAACCGGGGCTGCTGCGCGAGCCCGGCCACAAGGGCAACGGGCTGGAGGTCGAGGTCTGGGCACTGCCGGCCGATGCTTTCGGCAGGTTCGTCCAGAAGATTCCGGCACCCCTCGGCATCGGTAAGCTGACGCTCGAAGACGGTTCCAGCGTCTCCGGCTTCGTCTGCGAGGCGCATGCGGTGAAGGGTGCCGAGGAAATCACCGCACTTGGCGGCTGGCGCAACTATATCAGTGCCAAGCTGGCGAGCTGAGGAGAGCCTTCCATGGCGGCAAGACTCGTCTGGCGCCTGATCGATCTGCTGCGGGACGGTCTGACCGCCCGAAGCGAAGCGATCGGCAGCACCTGTGTCAGCCCTGGCGGTTCTGAGAGCGTTCGGCAAGTTCGACGATAATGCCGTCGGGATCGCGAACGAAGGCGATCTTGTTCAGCATCTCGGAGTGGACAGCGAAGCGCGGCCGCTCCTTGATCTCGACGCCCGCCTTTTCGAGGCGGGCGAAGGTCTCGTCGACATTGTCGAAATGAAAGGTGAGGTGGCGGACGCCGGCCGTATGTTCAGGCACGTCGACCGCTCTCGACGCGCCGCCGGGCGGCGCAAAGACCTCCAGCATGCCGCCGCCTGCATCGAGGAACGCGACCTGCATGCCATTCGCCATCGTCTTGCGCAGCACGAGGCTGAGGCCGAGCAGGCCACAGTAGAAATCGACAGTGTGGTCCATGTCGCCGACCGTCATGCCGACATGCTCGAAGGATTTCATCATCGGAGAGCCCTTCCCGGTTCAGACGGTGGCCGCAGCCCGCCATTCCCCTGCTGGAAGCCAGGAGCGATAGAGCGGATGATCGGCGGCGATCGGCATCGGCGTCGGTTGTCCGGTTCGCTGCGAGAAGTAAGCGGCCGTTACCAGTTCCAGCGAATTGCGGGCATCCTGCAGCGTCACCGGTGGGTCGGTGTCTTCGACGATCGCCTTATGGAAGAGCTCGAACTGACGGGTGTAGCCATCCTCGCCAGGCACATAGGCGGCGAGCACTTCGTCGATCCGCGCCTGATGTTCCTCTGCCCCGGCGACGAATGTCCACGGATCACGGCCCATCGTATAGGGTTCGATGATGCTTTCGGCGACGAGGTCGTTGAAGCAGAAGCGCAGCCGCGAGATCTCCTTGCGCGAGCCCAGCGTCATCGACAGCGTCGCCAGCGAGCCATTCTGCATCTTCACCGAAAGGGCTGCCGTATCCTCGACCTCGATCGGATTGACCAGCGTCGCCCCATAGGAAAACACCTCGGCGCAAGGGCCATGCACATAGTTCAGCATGTCATGGGCGTGGATGGCGTGGCCGAGAAGGCCACCGCCGAGTTCGCTCGCCCACTTGCCGCGCCACGGCACGGCATAATAATCCGGTCCGCGCCACCAATGGGTTTCGATCGTCGTCAGGAACGGCTTGCCGGCCAGGCCGCGTTCGATCAGCAGCTTCAGCTTCTGCAGGCCGGAACCATAGCGGTACTGGAAGATCGGCATCAGCTTCCTGCCGGGGTGACGATCGAGGATGCGCGCCATCTCGTCGACCTCGGCGATCGAGCCGAAGAGCGGCTTCTCGCAGATCACGTGCTTGCCGGACTCGATACCCTTGCGGCAGAGTTCGAAATGCGAGCTCGGCGGCGTCGAAATGTCGATGACGTCGAGATCGTCTCGGGCAAACAGCGAATCCGCATCCTGCGTGTATTCGGCAATGCCGAACTCCTCGCACAACGCTCTGCCGCGCTCCTCATCGAGCGAGCAGAGCACGGGGACTTCGAAAAGCTCCTTGTTCCAGCCGAAGCCGGCCAGATGCCGCGCAGCGATGCCTGCGCCGATGACGCCGACGCGCAATTTTCTGGTCATGATTTCCTCCTCAGCGAGCGCCGATGCGCGCGGCTTTCGCCTGGGCTTCGAGCGAAAGACGGCAGACTTCAAAAACGTGATCCTGGGTCATCGCCGTCTGCGTGCGGTTGCCAACGTCGGCGGTGAAAGCGTCGAAATAATCGAGTTTTTCACCGCTGCAATCGATATGGGTCATTTCCTTGCCGTTGACCAGGAAGAGGTGATCCTTGCCCGGCCGGCCGGCGATATCGATATATTTGCGCAGTTCGATGTAACCTTCGGTGCCGAGGATGGTCAGGCGCCCATCACCCCAGGTCGGCAGCGCCTCCGGCGTGAACCAGTCGACACGGACATAGCCCGCCGCCTTGTCGGAGCGCAGAAGCACCTCGCCGAAATCCTCGAAGGCGGGCTTGTCGGGCATGCCGAAATTGCCGATCGAGCTTGCGATGACCTCGCCTGTGGTCGAGCCGGTATAGAACAGGAACTGGTCGACCTGGTGCGAAGCGATATCGACGATGATGCCGCCGAAGGCTTCGGGATCGAAGAACCAGTCCGGCCGGGTCGGCAGTTGCAGCCGGTGTGGACCGACACCGAGCGTCTGGATCACCTTGCCGATCGCGCCTTCGGCGACGAGCTTGCCGGCCTTGACGGCGGAGCGGACGCAGTGGCGCTCGGAAAAGCAGATCGAGAAGATCTTGCCGGTCTCGGCAACGGTACGCCTGACGTCCTCGAGTTGGGCGAAGGTGGTCACGCCCGGCTTGTCGGTCATCACGTCCTTGCCCGACCTCATTGCGCGGATGGCAAGCCCGGCACGATCACGCGGAATCGCGGAAATGCAGATGACATCGATCGACGGATCGTCGAACAGCTTTTGCCTGTCGATCTGCGGCGCGTCAGGATAGGTCTTCTCGAAGGCCTCGCGCAACGCCGGCACCGAGGTCTGCGGGCAATAGCCGACGAACTCGCCGCCTGCGGCCAGCAATCCCTTCACGTGATCGAACGTGTGCCCATGGTCGATTCCGACGACGGCAAATCTCAACATCGCTGCAATATCCTCCTGGGATTTTCGTGTGGCCGCCTGACGCCAGCCTCCTCCATGTCGCGCAAAACAGATAACGAAAGCCGCCGCCTGTCAAGGCGAGATGAAGGGGGAAATCGACCGGGTTGCAAATTAAACATATGAAATATAACGATTAATTTGTATCTAAATAGTTATTTTGCAGGTTTTTACGCTTGGTCTTTCGACAAAGGGCCACGGCTTGAACCGATCGGGCGAAGTCTTTTTCCCCGGCGCATCTTGCCCCATCTCCGTGAATGTGATCGATTTCGGCTGCCGCCGGGCTGGAGGGCGGCAACACCCCGCAATGTTTTGAAGAGCGCTCCCCGCTCGCCTGTGACGGAAGATCCACCATGTCTCAACCTCTGCTCGATATCGCCGCTTCGGATGGTCTTTTTGTCGGCCGCGCCTGGAATCCCCAGGTTGCCGGGCCGAGCATCGTGGCGCTTCGAGAGGGGGAGCTGGTCGACATCACCTCGCGCGAGGCGCCGACACTGAGCGCGCTGCTCGAGCAGCAGGACGCTGCTGGTTTCGTGCGCGCTGCAAGCGGCAAGGCGATCGGCTCGTTGCAGGATATCGCCGCCAACAGCACCGGCACGCCGGATGAAGCGCGTCCCTATCTCCTGGCGCCCGTCGACCTTCAGGCAGTGAAAGCCTGCGGCGTCACCTTTGCGCAGTCGATGATCGAGCGCGTCATCGAGGAGAAGGCGGCCGGCAGTCCGGAGCGTGCCGCCTCGATCCGCGAGCGCGTCAGCACGCTGATCGGTGGCAGTCTCACCAATCTGAAGGCCGGTTCGCCGGAGGCTGCCAAGGTCAAGCAGGCACTGATCGACGAAGGCATGTGGTCGCAATATCTCGAGGTCGGTATCGGGCCGGACGCCGAAGTCTTCACCAAGTCGCCGGTGCTCTCCTCCGTCGGCTGGGGTGCGGATGTCGGCCTGCATCCGATCTCGACCTGGAACAATCCCGAGCCGGAAATCGTGCTCGCGGTCAACAGCCGCGGCGAAATCACGGGCGCGACTCTCGGCAACGACGTCAACCTGCGCGACGTCGAGGGCCGCTCGGCGCTGCTGCTCGGCAAGGCCAAGGATAACAATGCCTCCTGCTCGATCGGTCCTTTCATCCGCCTGTTCGATGCCGGCTACAGCCTCGATGATGTACGCAAGGCCGAACTCGACCTGAAGGTGTCAGGCCAGGATGGCTTCGTGATGCACGGCAAGAGTTCGATGTCGCAGATCAGTCGCGATCCGACCGATCTCGTCAAGCAGACGGTCGGCGCCCATCATCAATATCCCGACGGTTTCATGCTTTTCCTCGGCACGCTGTTTGCGCCGACTCAGGACCGCGACGCGCCGAAGCAAGGCTTTACCCACAAGATCGGCGATGTCGTCGAGATTTCCTCGGCAGGCCTCGGCGCGCTCATCAACACCGTGCGCCTCTCCACCGAATGCCCGCCCTGGACCTTCGGCATTTCGGCGCTGATGAGCAATCTGGCAAAGCGCGGCCTGCTTTGACGTGCTGATTTTTGTGCATTTCCGGGCAGAAAACCGCTTCGCGTTTTCTTGAGATGCTGAATTACTGGTTTCTCCGCCTACCCTGCAGCAGGTCGAGAACGGAGTTTGCCGCCTCAAGAACGTTCGTTCCCGGGCCGAACACGGCTGCAACGCCGTGTTCATGCAGGAATTCATAGTCCTGCCGCGGGATAACACCACCGCAGACGACGATGATATCACCACCGCCCTGTTCCCTCAGCCTGTCGATCAGCTGTGGCAGCAGCGTCCTGTGACCGGCCGCCAGGGACGAGACGCCGACGACGTTGACCTTTTCGCTGAGTGCGACACCGGCGGCTTCCTCCGGTGTCTGGAACAGGGGACCGGCGAGCACGTCGAAGCCGATATCGCCGAAGGCCGAGGCGATCACCTTTGCGCCTCGGTCGTGTCCGTCCTGACCGAGCTTGGCGACCATAATCTTCGGCCGGCGCCCCATGGCTTCCGTAACCTCCGTCATGCGAGTCTTGAGCACGGCGAGTTCCGGCTCGTTTTCATACGCTTGGCCATAGACGCCCTTAATCACCACTGGCGTGGCGGCATGATCGCCGAAGGTATCGCGCATCGCATCCGATATCTCGCCGACCGTGGCGCGGGCCCGCGCCGCCTCGATGGCGGCTTCAAGCAGGTTGCCCTTGCCGCTCTGTGCGATCTCGGCCAGGGCCGCCAAGGCCTCGCGCACGGCTTTGCCATCGCGCCGCCGCTTGGTTTCCTCGATACGTCTGATCTGCGCTTTGCGTACTGCGCTGTTGTCGATCTCCAGAATGTCGATCGGCTGCTCGTTGTCGAGCCGATAGCGGTTGACGCCGACGATGACCTCCTCGCCCTTGTCGACGGCCGCCTGGCGGCGTGCGGCCGCTTCCTCGATCAGCCGTTTCGGCAGGCCGTCTGCCACCGCCTTGGTCATGCCGCCGAGTGCCTCGACTTCCTCCATCAACGCCCAGGCCTTGTCTGCCAGTTCGGCCGTCAGGCTTTCGACATAGTAGGAGCCGGCGAGCGGATCGACGACCTTGGTGACGCCGGTCTCGTGCTGCAGGATGAGCTGGGTGTTGCGGGCGATACGAGAGGAGAACTCAGTCGGCAGCGCAATCGCTTCGTCGAAGGAATTCGTATGCAACGACTGCGTGCCGCCGAGCACGGCCGACATCGCCTCGAAAGCGGTGCGGATGATGTTGTTATAAGGGTCCTGCTCCTGCAAGGAGACGCCGGAGGTCTGGCAATGGGTGCGCAGCATCAGCGAGGACTGTTTCTTCGGATGAAACCCTTCCATGATCCGCGTCCAGAGCAGGCGGGCGGCGCGCAGCTTGGCCGCTTCCATGAAGAAGTTCATGCCGATGGCGAAGAAGAAGGACAGCCTGCCGGCGAACTCGTCGACGCTCAGGCCTTTGGCGATGGCGGCGCGGACATATTCGCGGCCGTCGGCCAGCGTGAAGGCCAGTTCCTGCACCAGTGTCGCGCCGGCTTCCTGCATGTGGTAGCCGGAGATCGAGATGGAGTTGAACTTCGGCATCTCGCGGGCGGTATAGTCGATGATGTCGGCAACGATCCGCATCGATGATTCGGGCGGATAGATATAGGTGTTGCGGACCATGAACTCCTTCAGGATGTCGTTCTGAATGGTGCCAGAAAGGTCGGCTCGCGAAACACCCTGCTCCTCGCCGGCCACGATGAAGGAGGCAAGGATCGGGATGACGGCGCCGTTCATCGTCATCGACACCGACATTTCAGCCAGCGGAATGCCGTCGAACAGGATTTTCATGTCCTCGACGCTGTCGATTGCCACACCCGCCTTGCCGACATCACCCTCGACGCGCGGATGATCGCTGTCATACCCGCGGTGGGTGGCAAGATCGAAGGCGACCGACAGGCCCTTCTGGCCGGCCGCCAGATTGCGGCGATAAAAGGCATTCGATTCCTCTGCCGTCGAGAAGCCGGCATATTGGCGGATCGTCCAGGGCCGGCCGGCATACATCGTCGCCCGCGGGCCGCGGGTGAAAGGCGAGAAGCCGGGAAGCGAACCAAGATGCCCGGCGCCGTCAAGATCCTCGGCCGTATAGAGCGGCTTGACGGCAATGCCTTCCGGCGTCTGCCAGGTCAGCTTCTCGGGCGAGGTGCGCAGTTCCTTTTGCGCAAGCTCCGCCCAATCCGACAGCGTCTTCTTCGTCATGCGGTTCCTCCGGCTTTTTTCATTCCCACCCTACCATTTCACCGGCTCCTCGTGCGATAGAGCCCGAACAGGATGATTTTAGGCCGAGCCGGCCCAAAATCTGAATCCTGTTCTATATTATATAGTTAGAGCATGATGTCGTCCGAAAACCGCTCACACTTTTCGGCATCATGCTCTAGGATTATTAATGCGGCAAATCCTTGATTTCTATTGCCGGCTTTGGGACCCGCCTCATGAAGACCATGCAGATCTATGCCTTTGACATGAACTGCGTCGGGCATATCAACCACGGCCTGTGGACGCATCCGCGCGACCGCTCAGCGCATTATACCGATCTGGACTACTGGACAGAGTTTGCCAAGACCGCCGAACGCGGCAAGCTGGACGGCATCTTCCTGGCCGATATCGTCGGTGTCTATGACGTCTACAAGGGTAGCCCGGCGCCGGTGATCGAGACGGGCGCGCAGATCCCGGTCAATGATCCGATAATCCCGATTTCGGCGATGGCCTATGTCACGAAACATCTGGGTTTCGGCGTCACCGTCAACACCACCTATGAGCCACCCTTCCTGCTGGCGCGGCGCATGTCGACGCTCGATCATCTGACCAAGGGACGGATCGGCTGGAACATCGTCACCGGTTATCTCGACAGTGCCGCCCGCAGCATGGGTTTCGACAAGCTGCCGGAACATGATGCGCGCTACGATGCGGCCGAGGAATATCTCGAAATACTCTACAAGCTCTGGGAAGGGAGCTGGGACGACGATGCGGTGGTGCGCGACAAGGTAGGCGGTGTCTATGCCGACCCCTCCAAAGTGCGCTCTGTCCGTCACGACGGCAAATATTACCGGATGGAAGGCATCCATCTTTCCGAGCCCTCGCCGCAGCGCACGCCCCTGCTCTTCCAGGCCGGCGCCTCGGCACGCGGGCAGGATTTCGCCGCACGTCACGCCGAATGCGTCTTCATTGCCGGGCCAAATCCCAAGGCGGCCAAGCCGACCATCGATGCGCTGCGGGCGAAGGCGAAGGAATTCGGCCGCGGCGCCGACGCATTGAAGATCCTGAGCCTGATCACCGTCGTCGTCGGGCGGACGGAGAAGGAAGCACGGGACAGACTGGAGGACTATCGCCGCCATGCGAGCGTTGAGGCTTCGCTTGCGCATTACTCCGCTTCGACAGGCATCGACTTTTCGAAGTATGGATTGGACGACGTCATCGACCAGAGCTCGACCAACGCCAATCAGTCGGCGCTTGCGGCCATCACGAAACAGGCGCCAAAGCCCGTGACGCTGCGTAACATCATCGACCAGATGGTGCTCGGCAGCCGGATGAAGCCGATAGTGGGTTCGCCGGAACAGATCGCCGATCATCTCGCAACATGGATCGACGAGGGTGGCATCGACGGCTTCAATCTGGCGCGGACAGTGGCGCCGGAAAGCCTGCGCGATTTTGTCGACTTGGTCGTCCCGGTGCTGCAGGAGCGCGGCGTCTTCAAGGCGGACTATGCTGCAGGACCCTTGCGGCAGAAGCTTTTCGGCGGCGGGAACGGCAGGTTGCCCGCCGCTCATCCCGCCGCCCAGTTCCGGCGCTGACCTATCGGTGGTCCAACCTGGCGACCAGCCGGTCGCCAAGCCACTGGATTCCGCAGACGAGCACGATGAGGACGGCCACCACCGCGATCATCACGCTGGTTTCAAAACGTTGATAGCCATAGCGGATGGCGAGATCGCCGAGGCCGCCGGCGCCGATCGCGCCCGCCATGGCCGAGGCGCCGATCAGCGTTACCAGCGTGACGGTGAAACCGGCGACGATGCCCGGCAGCGCTTCAGGCACCAGCACCTCGCGGATGATCGTCCAGCGGTTGCCGCCCATGGCGCGCACGGCGTCGATCAGCCCGCGGTCGACCTCGCGCAGCGATACTTCGGCGATACGGGCGTAGTAGGGCGTTGCAGCGATGGCGAGCGGCACGATGGCCGCCCAGGTGCCGAGCGCGGTGCCGACGATCAGCCGCGTCAGCGGGATCAGCGCCACCAGCAGGATGATGAAAGGCACCGAGCGGAAACCGTTGATGACTGACCCGAGCATGCGATTGATCCAGAGGTTTTCGGCGATGCCGCCGCGCGCTGTCGCGACCAGAGCAAGGCCGAGCGGCAGGCCGGCGACGAGCGAGATCAATCCCGAGGCGAGGGTCATCAGGACCGTCTCCCAAAGGGAGCGAATAAGCAGTTCAAGCATGATCGGTGTCATAACCAAGCACCTCCACCCGGGCGGACCGGGCCGTCAGGAATTGTTCGACTTTTCCGGCAAGCGCGGGGTCGCGCGCGGGAACGGCGATGAAGAACCGCGCCACCGGCTGGTTCTGGATATGGTCGATGCCGCCATGGACGAGGCGGAAGGAATGCGGCAATGCTGCCGAGAGTTCGGCAAATAGCGCGCCCTGCGCCTGTGGCCCGGCGAGATCGACGCTGAGGATCGCTTCGCTGCCCGCCGTCGCCGACAGCCGGCCGGCGATATGCTCAGGAAGCTGCGGGCGGATACCGCCAAGCAGGCTCCCGGTGATTTCAGCCTGCGGATTGGCAAAGACCGACCAGACCTGCCCTTCCTCGACGATCCGCCCGGCATCGATGACCGCGACGCGATCGGCAATGCCGCGTACCACTTCCATCTCGTGGGTGATGAGCAGAATGGTCAGTCCAAGCTTACGGTTGATGTCTTTCAGCAATGCCAGGATCGACCGGGTCGTTTCCGGATCGAGCGCCGATGTCGCCTCGTCGGACAACAGCAGTGCCGGGCGTGCCGCCAGCGCCCGGGCAATGCCGACGCGTTGTTTCTGGCCGCCGGATAGCGATACGGGATAAGCCTTCGCCTTGTCGGCAAGGCCGACGAGTTCGAGCAGCTCGTGCGCCCGTTTCAGGCGCTCGCTCTTTGCAAGACCCTCGATCTTCAGAGGCAGCGCGACGTTTTCTTCGACGGTTTTGGCAGAAAGCAGATTGAAATGCTGGAAGATCATGCCGATGCGGCGCCGCAGCGGCTGTAATTCCTGTTCCGAAAGTCCGGTGATATCTCGGCCTTCGATGAGGATCTCGCCGCTATCGGCGCGTTCCAGGCCGTTCAGGCAGCGGATCAGCGTCGATTTGCCGGCGCCGCTGCGGCCGATGATGCCAAGGATCTCGCCTCTCTTCACCGTCAGCGAAATGCCGTCGAGTGCGGCAGTGGTTCCGAACCGCCGCTTCACACCGGTAAGCCTCACCACCTCTTCGGTCGCCGTTTGCGGCTCTGCCTCGATCGCCGTGGTGGAAACAAAGGAATTCATGTGGTTTTCCTTGCAAATGCTGAAGGCGGCCCGGGCAAAGAACGCCCGGACCGCCTCTCGGCAGGCCTTAACCCCAGCCCAGCCTCTGATCAATAGGCGCTGAGACCGGTGCCCTTATAGACCTTCTCGAATTCGGCCTTGACGGTGTCGTTCTGATAAGAAGACACAAGCGTCTTGACCCATTCGGCATCCTTGCTGTCGTCCTTGACGGCGATGAAGTTGCGGTATGGATTATCAGCGATCGGCTCCTGGGCAATGCGTTCGGCCGGCGAAAGACCGCTTTTCAGCGCCCAGTCGGTGTTGACGATACCGGCATCCAGATCGTCGATCGAACGGCCGACGATGCCGGCGTCGAGTTCCTTGATCTCGATCTTCTTCGGATTGTCGGTGACGTCGGCGACGGTCGCGAGAATACCGGTGCCCTCCTTCAGTTTGATCAGGCCTTCGCTCTGGAGAACGCGCAGCGCACGGCCTTCGTTCGAGGGGTCGTTCGGCACGCCGATGACGGCACCTTCCGGGATCTCTGCGACGGACTTGTATTTCTTGGTGTAAAGGCCGATCGGCCAGACCCCGGTATAACCGACGCGAACGATGTGATAGCCGTGCTGCTTGATCTGGTTGTCGAGATAGGGCTGGTGCTGGAAGGCGTTGGCATCGACTTCGCCGCGTTCCAGCGCTTCATTCGGCTGGGTGTAGTCGTTGAAGATGACGGTCTCGATCTTGAGACCCTTCTTGCCCGCCTCGCTTGCGACCACGCGCCAAATATCCTCCTCCTCGCCGGCCATGATGCCGACCTTGATCGACTTGTCCTCGGCAAAGGAAGGCGCGGGTGCGGCAAAGGAAAAGACTGCGGCAGCAGAAATGGCGACGGCGGCAAGAGCCGCCCGGCGCGAAAGGTGGAAGCCGTGAAGATTTTTGTTCTTGGTCATTGTATATCCCGTCTGACTGAATGAGGCCGAACGCCCCGAGCAGGCCGATCATGGCAAATGCGCAGATCGCGGGCGAAGCACGAATGTCTGATGTGGAGCAAAGCCCAGAAAAACTCTTGCCCTGCCATCGATATCGGCAGGATAAATTTCCACCAAATTTATGGATTAATTGCGGCTTGAGAGCATGCTCCAAAAATGAAAACGGCGCCCTCGTGGCGCCGTTTCAAGCTTATCCCGACGCTCTTTACTCGGCAGCGATCAGCGCCTGATTCCGGCTGGGAAAGAACGCCTCGAGCTCGCCGATGACCTCGCTGATCCGCTTGGACAGCGGATCGGATGAGACGCGGTAATCGGTGAAGTCGCGGTCGGACGCGTAAACCGCGGTCGGCAGCGTGTGCGACATGAAAAAACCGAAGAGCGGGCGGAGCTGGTGCTCGACCATCAGCGCATGGCGGTCACCGCCGCCGGTCGCAGTGATGATGATCGGCTTGGCGCGCAGCTCATGCGGGTCGATCAGGTCGATCAGATGCTTGAAGAGACCAGGATAGCTGCCCTTGTAGGTCGGTGCTCCGATGACCAGCACATCGGCATTGACGATGTCGTCGATGACTTCCCTGGCGCGACTATCGAGATCGTCACGGCGCAGCGCCTGGCCAAGCGAGGGGCCGACATCGGTCAGATCGTAGATAGTGTTGTCGAAGCCGTATTTCTCACCGGCGAGACCGGCAACGTTTTCGACAAGCGCAAAGGTCTTCGAGGGGCGGTTGAAGCTACCCGCAAGGCCGACCAATTTGTGAGCAGACATGCCATTTCCTTCCAATATCGTGCCGAGACCGACGTCATTATTGGACGAATATTATCTATAAAAATAGTGGATTAAAGGAATGGTGATCCCTCTTCCCCATAGCAGGAGAAAAATACGTTCGGGCCTATGGGCGAAGGCGACGTGCGAAATCGAGCCGGAGTGTCGGTGACATTCCGGCTCGATCGATTGTCCGTAAGCGATGTCGCCTCAGACTGGTTTCTGCTTGGGAATACGCGGCAGGAAGACCGTGAGGAGACCGAGCAGCGGCAGGTAGGAGCAGATGCGGTAGACGAAATCGATTCCATGGGTGTCGGCGAAACTGCCGAGCAGGGCTGCACCAAGCCCCCCTGCCCCGAATGCGAAGCCGAAGAAGACCCCGGCAATCAGCCCGACGCGCCCGGGCACCAGTTCCTGCGCGAAGACGACGATTGCAGAGAAGGCCGAAGCGAAGATCAGGCCGATGACGACGCTGAGCACACCCGTCCAGAAAAGGTTGGCATAGGGAAGCAGGAGCGCGAAGGGAATGACGCCGAGGATCGAGAACCAGATGACAAAACGGGCACCGAAGCGGTCACCGATCGGCCCGCCGAGGAAAGTGCCAACGGCGACGGAGCCGAGGAACAGGAAGAGCATCAGCTGTGCCTGCTGCACGCTGAGCTCGAACTTGTCGATGACATAGAAGGTGAAGTAGCTCGATACGCTGGCCATGTAGACATTCTTCGTTGCCGTCAGCAGCACGAGGATGAGCAGCGCCCAGACGACCCTGTTCTGCGGCAGCGGAAGGGTCCGGCTTACCGCCGGCTTGCTGGCATTCTGGCGCCTGTGGCTGATGTACCAGTTGCCGACCCAGCTCAGCACGACCATGCCGACCATGGCGATGGCGGCGAACCAGGAGACGCTGTGCTGACCGAGCGGCAGCACGATGAAGGCGGCAAGCAGCGGACCGATCGCCTGGCCGGCATTGCCACCGACCTGGAAGAAGGATTGCGCGAAACCGTGGCGGCCGCCAGAGGCAAGACGGGCAACGCGCGACGATTCCGGGTGGAAGACCGCCGAGCCGAAGCCGATCAGGCTTGCGGCAACCAGCAGTAGTTCGAAGCTGCCGGCATTGCCGAGCAGAATGAGGCCGCAAAAGGTACTCGCCATGCCGACGGGCAGCGAATAGGGCATCGGCCAGCGGTCGGTGACGATGCCGACCAGCGGTTGCAGCAGCGAAGCCGTGACCTGGAAGGTCATGGTAAGGAGGCCGATCTGCACGAAATCGAGATCGTAGTTCGCCTTGAACAGCGGATAGAGCGAGGCGAGCAGTGACTGCATGATGTCGTTCAGCATGTGGCAGAAGCTGACCGCCATGAGGATGGACATCGTTGTTTTTTCGAAACGGGGCGCGCTCTCGGCAACGGTTGCCATCAATGCTTCTCCTGCACAGGCACGGCCGGTGCCGTGCCACGTCGATTTTATTCGATGGATTTTCGGGCGATCGGGGCTGGGAAGACTCTCGTGCGGCGGTCGCTGAACTGCATTTAGCGTAAGCGGGGACGCAATTACAGCCCAGTTTTATCCGTATTGGTACGGCTTTTGTTCGATTTGCTCTCCGAACAAGTGATTTCTGCCTAGCTTAGCGTCTTTCCAGACGGGCATTCATATCACAGTCAGTCGCGATCATCGCATATCCAGTATGCTATGTGAAAACAACCATGGAAAAGCCATGCAGGGGATACTACAGCTGCACCGATTGAAAAAAGCGATCGAGGCTGAAAACAGACGATGAATGTCAAGACAGCGAATGCAATAGACAGCTATGTCGGAGCGCGCATCAGAATGCGCCGGCAGTTGCTCGGGATGAGCCAGGAACGGCTTGGCGAGCAGATCGGTGTGACCTTTCAGCAGGTTCAGAAGTACGAGAAGGGCATCAACCGCATCGGCGCCAGCCGGCTGCAGCGGATCGCCGAGGTGCTTCAGACGTCGCCAAGCTTCTTCTTCGAGCAGGAGAATTCCGAGCCGTTGACGCTGCAAGGGCTGGATCTATCCGCGAATATGGACCCGGTCGCTGAATTCCTGCGAACGAAAGAGGGATTGGTGCTCAATCGCGCTTTTCTAAAGATCGCCGACAGCAATATCCGCGAAACGGTCATCGCATTGGTGAAGGCGATGGCGCAGGCGGAAAGTCGCGGCGTAACATTGGGAGCCTCCGTAGCGGATATCACTCTTCCACTCGGAGAGTAATCAGGCACACCGAGGTGATACTCGCATAGAGCTCAGGCTCGCGTCATTTGGCGAGTTGCGGCTGATCGACCCAGACGGGCAATCGGTGGCGCTTCCAGAAAAGGGGCCCACTTGGCATAAGGAACAATATCGCGAGGCTTCGCACGGGCCGGGTTCTGAGATCTGAAAGGCGGCGCAGTCCTGTCACGCGCGTCTTCGTTCAAGAGAACCAAGTTGTCTCCGCTTTGGAGCACGCGTGGGCAGAGGAAGCCGCAAGGACACCCAGATGCCCGAAACAGCCGAAGCAACAGTTACGCAGATGAGTGGGGAAGAGGTCAAGGAGCTGGCCGCTGGCCAGGCTTGTGGCGTTTGCCTCCCCGGAAAGCGCCCACGACGGTTCTTTACCCGGCACGCGGGACTTGAAACGGATGCTGACTGGCAGGTGCTTTGCCGCAATGGCCCGAACGCATCTTGCGAGGGCTTTCGCACGATGAAGGTTGCTCACTGTGGCGCGCTTCCCATCTTGTCAGCAGACTTTTACGACGTCCAGATCCAGGAGTTTTCCAAGCTTCTCGATGCGCCCGGCAATGTGTCCGACGCCAACTGCGCAATGGTGGGCAGGTCCCTGCGCGTTCCACGTCTCAACAAAGCGCCGGGCTCCAAGTGGAAATCGATAACGGCTGTTGGTGTTGCCGATTTCGAGGATCGGGCCCGCCACAGAGGCGCCTTCGGCGCAAAGCAGCCTGATGTTGCCGGCGTCTTCGACGATAGAGAGCAGCGTCACCGGCCCGTGCTGAACCGACATTTCAACGCTGACGCCAGAGCCGACCTTGCCGTGAAAAACGTTGAGGGGCCGGATCTTCGTACGCCCCTGGGCAATTTTCGTATGCCCCGGCCCGTCATGCCCCATCAGCACGACATCTGCGGCGAAATCCATGGCATAATACTCGGTGAATGAGCCGCCCGCACCGAAGCTGTCCATGATTTTCATCGCCTGGGCGTTCTTGATCTCATATTCGCCAGCAACCGGCACGCCGCTGGCCGTTAACATCGAACAGCCGACGATGACCGAGGTGATGATATCCTCATATTCGTGGCCGGGCTGGGATTCGTAGTAATAGGCAAGTGAGCCGAGCGATTTCTTATCGACCAGCTTGCGAAGCGCCACGGCGGTCTTTGCCGCACGTGCCAGTTCTTTGGGGTCGCAATCCGGCTGGACATCGAATTCGGCGATGATCGTCGCCAAGCAGGTGGAGACGTCTTCCTCGCTCAAATCACGCCGCAACTGCGCCAGTTCGTCGATTTCCAGCACCTCGATATGGGTGCCGAAGGCCGCTGCCTGCGCGGTGAGATCTGAATAGATATCGAGCATGCCGTTGTAGTAGCGGCCCATGACGCCGAGCCGGTTATGCGCCATCACATGTGCGACGCGGGCGGCCTCGATCCAGCCGTCGATCTCGTTTTCGACGACGGGATCGCCGGTGAGAACGCCGGTCACCTGGTGAAAGCTGATGCCCGCTCGACGGAAGACATTGGCGATTTCGGGGACCGGGCAGGCAGAGCAATGCGCCAGCCAGTCACCGGTCATCGCTGTCCGATCGCCGAGGGCGTTGAAAGTGGCATAGTCGATGGCTGCGGTCGGCTGCAGATTGAGGATGATCACCGGAACCTTGGCGCGACGGACCACTGGAAGAACCGTCGACGACAACGCATAGGTGGTGATGTAGAGAAAGATGATATCGACATCGGTCTGGCGAAACTGGTGACCGGCCTCGATCGCCTTTTCGGGCGTGTCGATCAGCCCGAGGTTGACGACCTCGACTCCTGGGCGCGCAAGCTTTGCCTCGACGGTATCGACATAGCCACGCAACCGCGCTTCCAGACCGTTGAATTGCGACCAATAGGCCTCCAGACCGATACCGAAAAGGCCGGCCTTCAAGGGGCGTTCAGACATTTCTGTTTCTCCGATGGGGTGAGAATGACGTCAGCTCTGCAGGCGCACTCGAAGCTGATCGGGGCCGACGGCCATTAGAAGGACGACGCCTCGGGTCACGTCCTGCCAGAAGGAGGACACGTTCATCAGCGTCAGGCCGTTGTTCAGCGTGCCGAGGATCAAAACGGCAATCAGCGTGCCCCAGACGCTGCCGCGGCCACCAAAGAGGCTGGTGCCACCAAGGATGATGGCGGCGATGATGGTGAGCAGGTGCTGGCCCGCGGCGTTGGGTGCTGCGGCGCCGAGCATCGCTGCAAGGATGATGCCAGCTGCCGCCCCCGAAAGGCCGGAGACGACATAGAGCACCATCTGGGTCCGCTCGACGGGCACGCCGAGCAGGCTGCTTGCTTCCGGATTGCCGCCGCTCGCATAGACGAAGCGTCCGAACGGTGTCTTCGACAGGATCAGCCAAAGTGCGATGAAGACCAACAGCATCAGGATGATCGGAAACGGGATTCCAAAGAGGCGCCCTGACCCGAGCCAGTTGAAAGCCGGAATGAAGAGCGGCTTCGAAAGGCCGCCGGTCAGCACCATTGAGAGGCCGGAAAAGATGCTCATTGTGCCGAGCGTGGCGATGAGCGGGTTGAGCTTCAGTCGGGTGACGATGAAGCCGTTCAGGACGCCGACCGCGCAGCCGATGAGGAGAGCGGTGCCGCAGCCCGCCCAGATGTTGATTCCCTTGGCATGCATCAGCGCCACAATGACGCCGGCAAGACCGGCGACGGCGGCGACGGACAGATCGAGCCCTCCGCCGATGATCAGCGGGGTGCCCGCGGCTGCCATCAGCCCGATGAAGGCCATGTTGGTGCCGATGTTGGACAGGTTGCTCGGCGTCAGGAAATAGGGGGAGAAAACCGAAAAGGCGATCAGCAGCAGGACGTAGAACACCAGCAAGAGAGCGATGCCGGCGGCCGAGCGGCCAAGAAGGTCGCTGCGTGATTTTGCCGACCTCTTCGACGATTCCGACGCTGCGGGAATGGAAGATGAGTTGGTCATGTTTTCTCCAGTTCATTCCTATCGCGGAGGGCTGCCCGTGGCTCGGCTGCCTGCATCAGATCCGTCGCTGTTGCGTCCTGCCCAAGCTCGGCGACGACCTTGCCATCCTCGAGTACGAGGCTGCGATCTGCGAGCCCCGCCACCTCTTCCGCGTCTGAGGAGACGATCAGGATCGCCAGCCCCGCCTCCGCCAGCCGACGGATTTCCATGTAGATCTCGCGGCGGGCACCAAGATCGACCCCGCGTGTCGGCTCTTCGAGGATCAGAACATTCGGGTTTCCGAGCAGCCAACGCGCAAGGCAGATCTTCTGCTGATTGCCGCCGGACAGAAGGCGGATCTCTTGGTCCGGACCTGAGGTCTTGACCCGCAGGGTTTTGATCCATTCACGGGTGCTGTCGTCTTCCCGCTTTTGGTCGACAACGCCGGATTGCGTGAACAGGCTGAGATAGGGCAGTGTCGTGTTGGTTCGCACCGACAAATTGCCAATCAGGCCCTGGCGCTTTCGCTCTGCGGCCACGAACCCGATGCCGCTATGCACTCTCTTTCGCGGCCCAGAGAGACCAATGTCCACATCGTTCAGCAGAATGGCCTCGGCATGGGCGGCAGGCTCGGCGCCATAGATTGCCCGGCCTATTTTCTCGGCGCCGGAGCCGATAAGGCCGAAGACGCCGAAAACCTCGCCGCGTCGCACGGTCAATGCCACGCCGTCGAGCCATCCGGGAAGTGACAGTCCATCGACCGACAGGACGGTCTTTGCGTCCTGAAGCACTTTCGATTTTACGGGGTAGAGGTCGCCGAGTTCGCTGCCGAGCATCGCCGTCAGAACTTCGTCGCGATTGGTGTCGCGGGTTTCGAACTGACCTCGGACCTCGCCGTCACGCAAGACAACGATACGGTCGCTTAGCCGGAAGACCTCGTCAAGATAATGCGAAATATAGATGATGGTGACGCCTTGGGCTTTCAGGGCCTCGATGACCTCGAACAGATTGTCGGCATCTGCCTCACTCAGCGACGCCGTCGGCTCGTCCATGATCAGGATCCGCGCCTTGCCGGCCAGCGCGCGGGCGATTTCGACAATGCGCTGTTCGGACAATGGCAGCGAGCCCATGCGCCGGCCGGGCTCGATATGGTCGAGCCGCAATCGCTTCAGGAGCGCCCGCGCCTGTGCGTCGACGGCCAACTGATCGATCATCGGAATACCCAAAAAGCGGCGCTTCGGCATGGAGCCAAGCGCGATGTTTTCGGCGACCGAAAGGTCCGGATGTACGGAAAGCTCCTGCGGCATCAGCCGGATGCCGGCCGCAACGGCATCCCGAGGCGTGGAGATATTCCTGGCCGTGTCGTCAATTCTAATCTGTCCGCTGTCCAGAGTGTAGACACCGGAGAGGATTTTCATGAGCGTAGACTTACCCGCGCCATTGGCGCCAAGAAGCGCCACGATCTCGCCCGCATCGGCAGAAAGCGACACGTTCTTCAGTACCGTCACGCCGGCAAATGCTTTGCTGACATTGGCGATCTGGAGCCGCCGATTGCGGCTCCCTTCGGTGCTCTGGACGGTCATGTCACGCTCCCTGACGCTGTCTCGCTCATTGCTGAGGGAGAATGGCCTCATAGCCCTTCAGCCAATCCTGCTTCTTCAGGTCTGCAAGGTAGGTTGAAAATTCCGCTTCCGGAAACACGTATCCATCCGCCTCGCCGGCACAGGGAAACTCCTTGTAGAACTTGCAGATATTGGCCTTGGTGACCATTTGGTGCGTCACGAAGGTCGCCTCCGGAACCGGCTTTCCGGCAAGAGCGGAGAGCGCGATCGGAATCAGATAGTTGCCGTAGCTGCCGGGGAATGAACCAGTGGCAGCAACCAGGTTCGGATCGGTGGCGAGCGCCTCAGCCTCATCTGCCCCGTTGCCGACCGCAATTGCCTGATCGACGCGACCGGCAGCCCGCACGGCCTGCAGCATCCCCATCGTCGCCTGATCGTTGATGGCAATGATGAGGATGGGCGCACCGGGCGGAATGCGACCGATGACATTGTTCATCTGCGCAAAAGATTCCTGCAGCGTGTTCTTGGTATCGATCTCGATGATATGATCGGCGGGGAAATCCTTGGTCAGCGCCATAAAGCCGGCCCGCTGGCCATCCGTGCGCATGCGCGGGATGACGCCCGACTGCGGTAAAGCGCCGACGACCAGATAACCGGTCTTTACGACATCGGCGCCGAATTTCTTTGCGGCCGCCGTTGCGAGATAGGACCCACCCATGAAGCCAGATTTCGGGTTATTGACCCCGAAGAAGCTCGCGCCCGGCATCGGGATGTCGATCGCTGTCACCTTCGTGCCATCCGGTTTGAACACATCCATCACCGTCTGCCCGAAATTGGCGTCCGTCTGAAATTCGATGACGTAGTCAACCTTGCGCTCTGCAAAGGATTTGGCATTGGCGAGCGCAGTCGGCCCGTCGAGGCGGTTATCCGCAATCACAAGTTCGACGCCGGCAGCATCGGCATTTTCCTGGATCCCCTTTTCGACGAGCACGCCGAAGGCGATATCGCGCTGCAGATTGGCGAAACCAATACTGTAGCTCTTTCCGTTTCTCGGCGGCGTTGCCTTGGTCGCATCGACCACCATCGCCTTCAGATTTTCGGTCGATAGCATTTTGCCGTCGAACTTCGCCGGATCGAACCCGTGAAAGTCCTCGGCATAAGAAGCGGAAGCCGCAAGGCACGCGGCAACCACCACCAGTGTGGCTTGATGTTTCATGTCTTTCTCCTCCCGGCCACTGCCCTCCCCGGCAGCGGCGGCCCGCTGATGATCTCAGCAAATATTTTGCAGCGTCATTCTAAAACTGACCTTGCATAGTGACGTTAACACTAGGAATTTTCGTTGACACGTCGGCAATTTCCGCAAAAGTGATCTTTTGCATGCAAAATATGATCCTCAGACTTGGCCGCTATCATGCAGAGCTACTTCGTCTACATGCCCGACAACCGCCTCTGCGCCGCCTGGGGCTGTACGGCCATCTCCACTGGGTACACAGAGATCGGACCGAATTCCGACTACCCACCGAGCCGTCATCCCAACGACCACCATTTCAGCTGGTCGCGTGGCCGTATCCTGAGCGCCTATCAGATCGTCCACATCAGCGCGGGCAGCGGCAGGCTGGAGTTCGGACCAGAACGTCGGCAGGTTACCATCGCCGAAGGCTCTATTTTCCTGCTCTTTCCCGGCGTCTGGCACCGTTTTGCTCCGGACCGCCGGACTGGATGGGTCGAACATTGGATCGAATGCCGGGGAAGCGCCTTCGATTTTGCGCGCGATGCAGGCCTGTTGCGCCCCGAGCTGCCGGCCCATGCCAGCAGCTCCGAGATTTCTGGTGTTTTCGCGTCGATTCACGCGCTGGCGCAGGACGATTGCCTGCGCAATCAGCCGCTGCTGTCGACCCTCGGCCTTCAACTGCTGGCCCTTTTATGCCGCCCCGCCGATCTCAATAGCAATGCTGCCGATAGGCTCGTCGATCGTGCACGGATGATTCTGATGGAGCGCTGCGGCCAGCCTCTGTCTGTCGAACAGCTCGCCGACGAACTTGGCGTCAGCTATCCCTATTTCCGGCGTCTTTTTCGCGAGCAGACTGGCATGTCGGCCAAGCAATATCAGATGAGGGTGCGCATCCAGCGGGCCATCGACCTTCTGGTGAACACCGACAAATCGATCAAGGAGATCGCCGGTCTCCTGGGTTTTCACTCGGCGTTCCATTTTTCGACACAGTTCCGGCAACTGATCGGCTCGAGCCCAACGGATTTCAGGGCGGCTAAACGCTCGTAACGTAAGCCTCGTCGAGACTAACCTTATATTCCTTGCCTTCGAATCGGCCGGCGGGTTCGTATCGCAGGCGCGGTTGCGTGCGGAGTGGGATGCCCTATTCTGCGCTCGTCAACGCCTATCGCATTTCGAACCGGAGTGTCTCGCATGCTCGGAAAGTTGCGGCATGGATATCAATTACCTGGCGCCAGTCTGTCGGAGATCGAGGCATGTGAGGCTTCGCTCTCGATCATCTTGCCGGAAGACTATAAGGCGTTCTTGCGCATCTCGAATGGATTCAACGATGAAGTCGGTCAAGGATATCTCGTTCTGTGGAGTGTCGCGGAGCTTGCCAAGGCCGACGGTTATGAACTCTTCGAGTTTCAGGTCGACCGGTTCTTGATTGGTTTGAATGGCGGCCCGACCGCTTATGGGATAATCGGCGGAAGTTACATCTCCGTTCCGTTTGTCTTTGCCGGCGCGTGGTCGGAAGAGGTCCGCGTGCTTGGACGGACATTCGATGAGTTCATTAAAGCCGTTGAGGCGGGCGAAGGCTCATAGCGATCGGCACCTCCTTATGATGCGATGACTGACAGCCTCTTCATCGGCGCCGGTATTGGATCAGCGTCTCCTGCGAGGCCGACAATCGATAGAGCAGTTGCTGTGCGGGATATCGCTCTCGAGCGAACTGCCGGCCCGGTGCCAGGGGCAGCCGAGTCCGGTGGGCTGAGTGATGAGGTTGGGAACGGCTGCACTTGATCTTAATCTGCATCGGGAAGAGGCTTGATACAAAAAAGCCTGCCGCGGGAGGAGGTGCGGCAGGCTTTTTGAAGATCGAACAGCGACTGGGAGGAGGAGTGCCGCTGTTTTTACAGACGCCCCATGGGAGGAGAAGTGGGCCGGCTGAAAGCGAAGCTTTGCGGGAGGAGGTGCATTGCTTCGACAGATACGATCATACACAGACCCCGGACGATGCAAATGTCTTATGTTGCACTGCAGCCATGCGTAAGGCGCAACCCGCAAGAATCCAATACGACTGGAGCTCCATACGCCGCCGGGGCACGGCCTCGACGCAAAAATGCCCGCCTTAGGAGCGGGCATCAACTAATGTGGATTCAAGTCGTGCTGGGCGGTTAGCGCGCGATCGAGGCGCGGGCAACGCTGCGAATGTCTGCTCGATCGATGCCGAGGTCCTGCAGTTCGCGGCTGGACATGCGTCCGAGTTCGGTGACCGTCTGACGGAACTTGCGCCAGTTGTTGAAAGAGCGTGCTACGTTCATGATGATCCCCTTTCATGAGGGCTGTCTGACGTCAGCAACCTTGGTTGGTTCCGGCGCCGTTTCGATGATGGAGATATAGGCGCTTCAATCGGTTTAAAACAGCCACAATCTCTCATCTCAGCTATGCGGTGAGCGCATGATGTGCTTCTTTTTTGCGCAAAGACTCCCTTTTCAAACCGCGGACGAATAGCAAGTGGGACCTCACCTCCGTGGCTTGCGCCACGGAGGTGAGGTCGATGCTACAAACGGCTTGGATAATAATGGAAGCGGCCGATCGGTTTCGGTTACCTCAATCAGACGCCGAATGCGTCCAGTCGATTTTACGGGCGCCATTCCTGCTTATTGCGATCGTCGAGGCGAATTCCCCGATCGACCGCCACCCAGCACATGAGCCTCGAATGGAGAAGCTCCTGTGGCTCGCGGCGCATTTCCCAGATCCTCGCGTCAGATGACATGGCCGCGATTGGACCGAATCTATCAAAGCGATCGTAGGCGCCCTCTGCCTTGGGAAGCCAAGCCCACGGTCCCTGATCGTCGGTGAGGAAGATGAAAGTGCCGCGTCTCCGCTCGCGGAACCTTCAGATTGCGGCCTGCATGAGGTAGGGAGATTGCTCGACGGGAACCTGCGCTACGATTTTCATTACGAGTGTGGGAGCGACATCAGGAACAGACCGAACTCGTCCGTCTTTGTAGACGACCCGCAAGAGGCAAGCCTTGTCGTCGTATTCAAGTTCCGCGATCGTCTTTGAATGGATCAGAAATTGCATATTAAGCTACCTCCCTGCACTACAGCATGACCAAGATGAACCGACCGCCGCCGAGGAGAAGGGTTGATCGGCACGAGAACTCATTGCCTCTTCGATGATCGGCGCTGTCAGAAATGCGATCCAACGACAAGCGCTCTGCGTCCCGGCGAGATTACGAAAAAATCTAATAGAGCCCACTTTGGAAATCGCGTGAAATCAACGTGACACACGTCTGACGACTATTTGGCACGGGCATGCCAGAAAAAGATGTGAGCACGACGCCCACTGTCGAGCTAATGGCCGCAATTCCTCGCAGGTGCGGGTGGGCCGCCAGGTGAATTGTGCCGGACGAGCGTGGCGGACCACTTCCGGCCAAAACTTCAGACGTGCGGGATTAGGCAGCAACTGCCGCCAACGATCACCTCGACATCGTCGGGCTCGGAAATTCGGATGCTAACGATCCTGAACTGGGCGCCGTTGTCACACCATCCGATGTTTTGCCTAAAGATTTCGATAGCGATGTCGGGACCGATGGCCCATCCACGTCCTAGAAGGAAATCGAAACGAAAACCGGAGGATGGAGAGCATGGCGCTTAAGCGAATGGACAACATCGGGATTGTCGTCGAAGACCTTGCAGTGGCAATAGACTTTTTTCAGGAGTTAGGCCTCGAACTCGAAGGCCGCGCGACGATCGAAGGCGAATGGGCCGGTCGTGTCACGGGTCTTGGCGATCAGCACGTCGAGATCGCCATGATGCGCACGCCGGACGGGCACAGCCGGCTGGAGCTGTCGCGCTTCCTCAGACCGGATGTCGTCGCGGATCATCGGAACGCCCCGGTCAACGCCCTTGGTTATCTGCGAGCCATGTTCACGGTCGACGACGTCGAAGAGACCGTTGAGAGGCTGCGCACGCGCGGCGCCCAGCTTGTCGGCGATGTCGTCCGGTATGAGGACGCCTACAAGCTCTGCTACATTCGCGGACCCGAAGGTCTTCTTATCGGGCTTGCCCAGGAACTTGGGTGAGCAGCGACGAGCGATCGGTCGCGCCTGGCTCATCCTGCGAATATCGCGCTCGTTGACGAGGAACGCTGGTGATCCCATCTAGGCGCCATGCCGAAACACGAAAAGAACGATGTCGAGCTGGTCAAGACGTGGGTGCTGCCGCCAGCAGCGACCCTCGGATCGTCGATCCGCGCGAAGGGAATTCTGCTCGAACTCCGTGCACGGCTCCCGGTCGCTTCGAAGAAGTCGCTCGATATCGAGCAAGGAGAACTCACGCTGTCGATGCCTGCAAGTGTCAAGACAGAATTCCATGCAGCGGCGTCTGTTGTCGCCAGTGCGCTGAAAGACATCGAAAGCCTGCCGGTAATCCCGCGCGAGATCCAGGATATCCTTTCGATCAAGACGAATGAGCGTCATCGCTGGCTCAAGGACGGCCGCCTACCGAGTGCTGGAACGCGCACGGTGAAACTGCGCGGTCGCGCGCGGAAGATCACGTTCCACGTCTTCGACCCGCGCGTCGTGGAAGACCTGCTCGATCGAGGCGTCGTCGAAGAATGGCGCGAGGAGGATGCGGCGGCGGCGGTGGAGAACCGACGGCGGGCGGCATATAAGGCGAAGTTGACGCGGTCGCTGAAGAAGGGCAAGACCGTCAAGGGGGATACCGTCGCCGGATCCGACGAGGCACCTCGCACGGAACTGGCAGGCTGGGAGGAGTTCGGACGCGACGGATTGCTTCGCTAAGGAGGCCTATTGCGGGTCCCAGCGGTTCTAAAGCAAGGTAATCTCCGGGCCGCTTCGTATGGCAGGCCTTGAAACGGACGCTGTGCTCGACTATCTTCAGGTCATCGGCGTTGCTGGTGAGCGCTCCACGAGAGTGTTCGCGACTGCCGAAGTCGCTTATCTGCTTTTGACCACGGATGTACTGGCACTGGTGTGAAGAGCGATGTTTGAAAGGTCGGTGCGGTTTCGCCCCGGCCTTTTTTATTGCCTGCCGGTCAGGGCAAAGCTCCCGACCAATCGTTGGACGGCTCTTCAGCCTCTGCTCCTGGAATTCTTCCGTAGGATCGGGGATCGCGTTCGTAGGCAGTTCGGAGATTTCCGAGCAGGAAAGAACAGGTCGCGACGCGTCAGGCACCAGACGACCTTGCCTTTGGTACGCGCGGCAATCCCGGCCACGAACAGGGTGGCTGCCGCCACGTCGACGGTGCCGACCCCGCCGCCAGCGCACTCGTGCAGCGCCCGTAGGCCAAGCGCTTTCCAGGTGCGCGATCTGCTCGCACAAACTGTCAAGGACGGCCTTTGGGCGGCGGAGTTCATGATCTACCTTCAACGGCAACCCGTTTTCAGCTTGAGTAGGAGCTATATGTTCTATATTTGTTCTTAACGCGTAAATGAGTCAATGCGCATATGACCGCTGAAGTTGACCGCGAGTGCAAGGCAGAATAATCGCCATCGGATTCAAGCGGATGGCAAGGAAGGTTATTTTCGGATGCGCCGAACGCGGCTTGTGGACGATGCGATCCCTAGACTGAAAGATCACAAGGTCCCGGTGGTTGAACTCCTCTGCCGTCTGTGCGACCGCCATTGCGCGCATGAGCGCAGGCTGTTGGTGAAAGCGTTTGGCGCAAGTGTCAGCTTCGCGGAAATCCGCCGACGCATGGCCATGGGCTGCGAGCGCATGCAGACGCCCGGGGGTGACAAGTGTGGGGCACATTTCCCATGTTTGGGTAGTGGTCTAGCTGATGGAAGCTAGGGGATGACGGGTGAAGAAAGCCGAGTGCGGCCGCGCAAGATCGTGCATGTCGACATGGATGCCTTCTACGCATCGGTCGAGCAGCGTGACAATCCGGAGCTGCGAGGCTTGCCGGTTGCCGTCGGCAGTCCTGCTGCCCGCGGCGTGGTGGCGGCCGCCAGCTATGAGGCCAGAAAGTTCGGTGTGCATTCCGCCATGCCTTCGGTGACTGCGCAGCGGAAATGCCCGGACCTCATCTTCGTCAAGCCGCGCTTCGATGTCTATAAGGCCGTCTCGCTGCAGATAAGGACGGTCTTTGCCGAGTACACGCCGATGATCGAGCCGTTGTCGCTCGACGAGGCCTATCTCGACGTCACTGAAAATCTCAAAGGCATGGAGATCGCCACCGAGATAGCTGCGGAAATCCGCGCCAAAATCAAAGCAACCACCGGGCTCACCGCCTCGGCCGGCATTTCCTACAACAAGTTCCTCGCCAAGATGGCATCCGACCAGAACAAGCCGGACGGCCAGTTCGTCATCACGCCGAAGAACGGTCCGGCCTTCGTCGAGCGCCTGCCCGTCAAGAAGTTTCATGGCGTCGGGCCGGCAACAGCCGAGAAGATGCATCGGCTCGGGATCGAAACAGGCGCGGACCTCAAGGAGAGAACGCTCGACTTCCTCGTCGAACATTTCGGGAAGTCAGGTCCGTATTTTTATGGCATCGCCCGCGGTATCGACAATCGCCAGGTCAAGCCGGATCGGGTGCGGAAATCCATCGGAGCGGAAGACACGTTTTCGCAGGACATCCATTCCTTTGAGCCCGCGCGCGAAGGGCTTCAGCCGCTGATTTCGAAAGTCTGGAGCTACTGCGAGGCCAATGAGATCGGCGCCAAGACGGTGACGCTCAAGGTCAAATATGCCGACTTCGGCCAGATCACCCGCAGCAAAACCGTTCTGGCTCCCCTGCCGGCGATCACCGATCTTGAGGAGGTGGTCGACCTACTTCTCGCGCCAATCTTCCCGCCGCGAAAAGGGATACGTCTGCTCGGCGTCACGCTGTCCTCACTGGAACGGCAGAGGTCTGACACGACGCCGCAGTTGCGGCTTGCGCTTTAGACCGCCAGCATCGGCTGGGCCGGAGCGTCTGAATGGCGCCCGATCCGGAGTGTCCCCGACGGTAACCATGGCAAACCGGCCCCGCAGCGCGGTCGATCCGATGGATGCCGCCGAAGCATGTTCGAGGCGGCAAAGAAACTGGGGAACGGGCATCGAGCGAACGGTGCTGCCGACCAAAGCTTGTTTCGATCAAAATCGACAGCGACATGCTCGCCTACTTGCAGGAAGACGGTTCCGGCTGGCAGGATTGCATCAATGATATTGCGCGCTGCGATAAAGGGCAGGCTCTGACGCTATTGTACGGAGCCGCGCAGGCCACGCCATCGGGTCGTTGCCCGTTATTTTTCACGGCCGGCAACGCAAGTGTCGGATTGTCCATATTGTTTTGAAAGCTGGAAAAGCAGGGGAAGGACATAACCATGGGGTTTCATATCTGCACCGCTTGCGGCACTCAGTTCGACGAGCGCTTAAAGCCGCCGCCCGCGTGCCCCATCTGCGAAGACGATCGTCAGTTTGTCCCTGCATCGGGGCAGGCGTGGACGGACATCGCAGCACTTGGTCGCACCCATGATGTGACCTGGCGTCAGGAAGCCGGAGGCATCCACAGCCTTCAGGTTTCGCCTGATTTCGCGATCGGCCAGCGCGCCTTCCTGATCGAGAGCCCCGACGGCAACATTCTTTGGGACTGCCTCAGTCTCATTGACGAGGCGAGCATAAACCGAATTGGTGCATTGGGAGGTCTGAGCGCCATCGCCATTTCGCACCCGCATTTCTACACCTCGATGATGGAATGGAGTTCCGCTCTGGGCGATGTGCCGATCTACATTCATTCCGACGATGGCGAATGGGTACAAAGGTCTGGCGGAGCGCTCAATCAATGGAAGGGTGAAAGCGTGCAACTCGGTCGGTCGACCCTGATCCGATGCGGCGGCCATTTCCCCGGTAGTTCAGTCATGTACTGTCCCTGGCTGGCGGACGGCCAGGGCGCCTTATTCGCCGGCGACACGATGCAGGTTACACTCGACCGCAAATATGTGAGTTTCATGCGCAGCTATCCCAACCTCATTCCGCTCGGCCCAGAGGCGGTGAGACGTATCGGGGAAGCGGTACGCCCATATCGGTTCGAGGCGGTCTATGGTGGATTTTCGGGCCGAACGATCGAACGAGAAGGGTCTCGTATCGTGGACCAGTCGATGACAAGATATTTGAGTGCCATCGAGGGGTGAGCCATGATGACGCGATAGGACTCGTTATTGTGGAAGAGGACAGACGCGACGAACGCCAGGCCCGACGATTGCTGTCGGCCTGTTCCGCGAACGTGCGGGCATGACCATCGACGATACTCGACAGTTGCGGCACTCATCGAAGGCTCAATTTGGGGATGGTGGAAATCGAAAACCGCCTTCGCGAAGGGCATCCGATCGTTCAGCGGGTGATCAAGAACTGCCGAGATCTTGGAACTCCCTGCTTGCGGCACCCATGAGTCAACGCAGTCACCGATCATTCAGTCTTGAATTCCTAATTTTAGAATAGGCGCGTATGCTGCAGTGGGGGGACTGCAGTATCCATAACCTTGAGGGGTCGAGGACAATGTGCTGGAACACATCGTCGGCATTCAAGCCGGTCGGACTAGCTCTGCGCGGCCCGGCCACGCATAAGATCGTCCGGACGCTCGGCGATGCCGCGGATATCCTGATCAGGGACTGGCCATCCGATGACGGCGAGGAATATGTCGCCGCCGTGAAAGCTTGTGTCGATGCAATCAGTGGGCAGATTCCTCCGGAACAATTTCGCGAAGCGCTTTTGCGCGCGGCCGAAGAGGCAGGCATAACAGCTCTCACTGTCGTGGCGCATTGATCCACATCGCTCCCCCTCGGAACTGTATCGGAATGTTGTCTCGTCACAGTTCAGCCTCTGTAGTTCCATCTCATGTTCGTCGAGAGCGAGTGAACCGCGGACGTGTGGCATCAAGCAATGGCGTCGTTTTGATTTGTCCATGACAACAACTCGGCAATCCGAGAATGTTTGGGGCCGCTGACGATAGCGGTGAGCGAGCCGGTCAGGTAGGCGAATGGATCGATAGCGTTGAGCTTCGGGATGCTCTTTTGCGTGCGGCCAATGAGCGGGCATCGGGCCGACAGGCTTCGTGGCAGCTTGCCGCTTCGATGAAGACCACCATATAACGCGCGATGACGTTTGATTCGAAAATTTTTGTCGGCCTGAGGCCAACAAGCAAAAAATCAGCTCTTCCCCCCGAGCCTTCCCAGTCGAAATGCCAGTGGGACGGTTGCGAAAGCGGCGGCACCAATCGTGCGCCCGTTGGGCGAGATGCGGAGGGTTTGTACCTGCTGTTCTGCCCGCAACATGCGAGAGAATACAATAAGGGATATAATTTCGCGAGCAATCTGTCTGATCCGGTGACCGCCCGCTATCAGAGTGAGGCAGCAAGTGGCGCCCGTAAGACGTGGGGGACCCGCGTTGATCATGCGACAGAGATGCCGCTTCCTTCGACCGTCCGCTCAGGCACGGCAAAAACTCTGAACGCGCGCAAGAGTGCTGCACAACATCAAGCAACGAAAGCTGATCTCCAGCGACGTAAGCTCAAGGTAATGGAAGCGAAAGCCTTCGAAACGCTCGGCCTTTCGCAGGACGCGACGCCCGAGGAGATCAGGCGCCGCTATAAGCAGATGCTCAAGCTACATCATCCAGACGCCAACCGAGGAGATCGAAACTCGGAAGCTGAGCTCCAGGCGGCAATCGACGCGCATAAAATCCTCAAGTTGAACGGGTTCTGCTAAATCGGAGACACAGTCTCTGCGGGTCAATAGATAAGACGCTGCCGTGAAAAAGCTGTGTGTGGTGCGCGACGCGCGTTTCAAATCTTGTCTAAAATCCCTAGAGCGGCCGCGGTCCTTCGTATCCTTGACGTGTCGAAATCCGTGTCGTTCTCCAGAGCTGTCACTTCGGCCACAGTCAGACCGGTGGTTTCTGCAACGTCATCCAGGGAATAGCCGCGAGCCGCGCGAGCTTCCGCGAGCAAGCCGCCGACGGACAGAGCAACAGGGGATTTCACAATCTTCGAGACCATGTTCATGTCGTTAAAACTCCTTTTGGCGGCCGAAAAACGTACAAAACAGTTTCATAGTTCCAACGCACTGCCCGGGTCCGGGCGATTTCCGCGGGCGCTCGTTCTATCAGCTTGCCAGGCGGAGTAAAGTCTGACGTGGCGAAGGGGCGAACAACCTTTACATGATGGTCGACGAGAGGCGCCATCGACCCACCTGCCTGCCACGGAGCGTCTTTTATCCTGCGGGAATTCGCGGCGAGAGACGCTCGCATGACGCCGCAGGCGAGCAGATTAGGTCATCGATGTTCTCGCTCAACCAGCTATTAAGACGCAGAGCAACGAAATCGAGCGCATCCCCTCAAACCCGGCCGGGATGCGGCCATCGGTTCCAAAGGATATGAAGGCAACGGGTAAATCTCGGGTTCGAAAGATCGCGAGGCGGCCGCGAAATTCTTGAACTTTTTCTTGAACCGGCGGTGAGTGAGCAGCATCCGGAGAATTCGCAGCGTCGCCGCCGCTCAGCTTGAAACTCCCATGGGGAAGACGGCCTTTGCTTGACGGATGCAAAATTAACCGCCTTGATCGGACCGAACCCTTGATCCGCGAATTGCCATCGAAGGTCTAGAAGAGATCTGCTCCGATGACCGCACCACATCAGTAGCGAAGTTAAGACTAATCCACCGGCTTGCTGTTGAACATTACGCGAAAAGCATGTCGACTGAGCGCGGCAAGCCGTCCGGATTAGAATAGCGCGGTAGGACCGGGGCGCGGGCTCTCTGCCCCGGGCCCAATCCCCCTGAGGTGTAGCCGATACATTGCCTTGAAATCCGCGAAGTTTGCAAACCCGGCGAGGCGGGCAACTCTGACTATAGTCGTCGGGGCAACCGAACATTCGGTGGCGATTGACTGTAATGTCCCGAAGGCAATCAACTCCGGTTTTTCGAGCGCGATACGAATGACGCGTTCCGACTGCCCGTTGAACACGACCACCCGTGCCGCGATCATGTTTTTCAGATCGCGCAAGTTCTTGGGTTGGCTGTTGGAAGTTTGACGTTTCGTTATCATATCGCTCGATACCGCATTGGAACCATTAGCCTTGCCAGACGAAGCCTATTTTGCGGCATCAATCGTCCGTATCCACCCAGCCGCCCGCCGTGCGGCTTCTGCGAGAACTGGCTTCGGCGCTTTATAATATTCATCGACAGGCAACTCTCGCTTTCGACGAACGAAATCGATCGCGTCGTCCAGTGTTGGAAACTCATTTGGCAACGTGAGATGCAGGAAGAGCGCTACGACTGCGACTGAACGAGAACGGCCACCACGACAATTGACGAGAACGCTGCCACGTTCGCGAAGCGGATAGGACGGTTTGTCAGGCAGGATCTGTTCAAGCGCTGCACGAAGGATATAGTGGGCGGCAACCATCTGGGTATCCGGATTTCCGGCGCCGTCTATGAGGCCCACCTTGTAATAGCGAATCTCCCCCGGCCCATAGACGCTGCCCTCATGATCCGAGACGATCTTGTCCTGCTGCACGAAATTGAAGTCGAGGTTGACGGCGCAGTTGACTACCGTCGTGATGCCGTTTCGGCGCAGAAGGCCGAGGTCGCTTGCCCCCTCCTTTCCCGATATGAAAATATCGACGCCGTAAAACGGGTGCGATTGATAGATGCGGCTCAGTTTGGGCAGGTGTCTCTCGGCCTGTCCAATCGCGGCTTCAGATTTCTGCATGTGTCGTCTCCACGGCAGCTACCCCTGAGGCAGGCGGCGTTCAAAAAGTGATGGTTGATGGCAGGCTGCGCATCGACTGATGCGTCGCCGCCGGTGATCCTGCTAGGCAGCCGCCCTGGCTGCCCTGTTTTCGCAGATGGACCGTGCCACCCGCTCCAATGTCGGGTAGTGCGCGCCCTCGCCTGTAGCGACGTAACCAGGACAAAGGAAATCGGCCGCCCCTACGGGAACCTTGCCGAGGGTCAACGGTTCGTATCGTCCGCCTGCATTCTTCAGGATCAGCGTGGCTGCGGCAACGTCCCACGCGTTGACGCCAAATCCGGCGGCAGCATCCACCCATCCGGCGGCGACATGCGCTATGCTGAGAGCGGCGCTTCCAGGACGACGCAACGTCGAAAAGGTCTCGACCAGTTCACCCATATTGGCGAGTGCGATCTCGCGACCGTCGAGCCGGAAATCCCGCGCCACCGGATAGCCGGTGATCAGCGTCGCATGCGCTTCCTCTGCAACCGCACGCGACCGCAGCGGACGATCGTTCAGATCGGCGCCCGCAAGATCTGCCGTGAACATCATTCCGGAAACTGGATCGAAGATCGCGCCGGCAACAACCTCCCCACCGATGACGGCGGCGATCGATACACACCAGAATGCCAGGCCACGGGCAAAGTTCGCCGTTCCGTCGATTGGATCGACATACCACTGAATACCCCCACTGCCCGTCTGTCCGCCCTCCTCTCCCATGATCGCCGAATTGGGCTCATGCTCGAGAATATAAGCCCGGATCGTCGCCTCGGCACGCTTATCGTGGATGGTGACGACATCGTGGAGATCGACCTTGTAGTCAACGTCTATATTGGATCGGAAGGCTTGCAGCAGAGGCTCGCGTACGGCTACCGCCGCGCCTTTGGCGATTTCCATCAACCTGCGGGATCGCTTAAGCGCGTCTTCATTGTCGGGGCTCGGGTTGACGCGAGTGGGGTTTTGCATCGGCATGTCCAGTCTGTCATATGGGAACAGGTTCCCGCGCTTCACGTCGGAATTGCTTACTTCGTGTAGTTTACCCGCCAGAAATCCTGCCATTCCTCGCGCCGGTCGAAATCATCCAGACCGGTGGACGTGTCATAGGCCTGCAGCTTGTCGGCGACCTTCATCAGGCCGGAAGGCTCGTCGTCCGGCATCCTGACGTCGCTATTGGTCGGCAGTTTGCCGTCCTTCATCTGCGGCGCGATGCCCTCCTCGGTCAGGATATAATGGATGAAGAGCTTTGCCGTATTCGGGCTTTGCGACTTGGCGGCGATCAGGCCGAGTTTGATATAGTTCCAGCCGACCCAGGGATCGAGCGTGGTGCAGATGCCGAGCTTGTAACCCTTGTCTTCGTTGTCACGGAATTTCGCAGAGCTCAACAGGCCGAAGAACGGTTCCTTCTGACCTGGTGCGCCCACGGCTTCCGATATCCGGTCGTCGCTATCTGTTGCCAGCGGGGCATTCTGAGCCAGGGCCCTGATCCAGGCGGCAGCAGCGCTCTTTTCATCAGTCTGCAGCTCGTTGCCGAAATGCGCCTTATAGGCGGCAGCAACCGCATCGCTGCCGTGGGCATCGAGTTGATTGAACCAGTCCGTGTAATTGCCCTTCGTCAGGGGGTCGATGATTGCAACCTTGCCTTTCCACTTCGGCTCCGTCAGCTCCCAGATGTTGGCCACGGGGCATTTGTCATAGGCCTCGGTGTTGTAGGCCCATACGTTTGCATTGGTCGAGATCGCCAGAGGATTCTGCATGTCCGCAGGGAGGTAGTTTTCGACGAACTTTTGCGGCAGCAACTGTGCCAACGCCGCCGGAGCATCGGTGATCAACACCACGTCGCCCTGAACGTTGTTGGATTGACTTTCTCGTATGATCATCTCGAGCTGGCTGTTGGCCGAAACCTTCATGCCCGTCGCCTTCAAACCGTATTTGGCGCTGAAGTTTTCGGCCATCTCAACGATCTTGCCGGTGCTGTCATAGACATTGATCGGCTTTTCGCCTTTGGCCGCATTGACCAAAGCTTTGATATCGGCCGTATCGCCAGCGACTGCCGGAACAGCAAAAACCGCTGTCGCCATGGCGGCGATCGCCGCGACTGAAATCTTGGCATTTCTATTCATCGTTCCCTCCCAGGAGATCGCCAAAGGCTGCTACGGCTTATTTCTTGTAGTTCATGCGCCAGAAGTCCTGCCACCCCTCGCGCTTGTCGAGATCCGCGGCTGCGGTGGACGCATCGAATGCCATGAGCTCATCGAGATGGGCGGCAATGCCCGACGGCTCATCGGACGGCAAGCTAATCGCCGAATTCCCGGAGATCTTTCCATCCACCGTCTGCGGGGCAATTCCCTCTTCGGTCATCAGATAACGGACAAAGAGCTTTGCCGCGTTGGGGCTCTTGGTCTGCGTGGCGATCAAACCGAAGCCAGGATAGAGGAAACCCGAAAAAGGCTGGACCCCGGTGCATAGGCCGAGTTTCAGGCCCTTGGCCTCATTGTCGCGATACTTCGCCGTCGATGTGATCACGAAGAAAGGGTCGGACTGGCCAGGCGCCCCGGCGGCATCGGCAACAGTGGTGGAGTCCGACAGAAGCGGTCCGTTCTGGGCAAACGCCTTGACCCAGGCCGCTGTCGCGCTCTGGCTGCTCGTGTCGAGCTTCTTGCCGTAGAGCGCTTCATAGGCCTTGGCGACATCCACGTCGTGATGCATCTCGATCTGGTTGAACCAATCCGCATAGAGCGGCTTGTCGAACAGATCGAGCATGGCGAGCTTGCCCTTCCATTGCGGCTCGGTCAGTTGCCAGATGTTGGTCACCGGGCATTTGTCGTATTTCTCGGTATTGTAGGTCCAGACATGCGCATCCGAGGCGACGACCAAGGGGTTGCGCAGCCTTTCTGGAATATCCTGTTGAAGATCCGGCGGCGCCCAGCTTGTCACCACGCCTTCCGGCAGAAGCTCGCCCACTGCCGCGGCGACGTCGGTTGCCACACTGACGTCGCCGACGACATTTCCTGCCTGCCGCTCGCGGATCAACAATTCGACCTGCGTCGCCTCATTGACCTTCTTGCCGCTCGCCTGCACGCCATATTTCTTCGTGAAGGCCTGGGCGGTATCGACGATCTTGCCGGTGACTGCATAAACCGTGATGGGTGGTTCTTTTTTTGCAGCGTCTATCAGCGCGTTAAGATCGAACGTGTCTTCGGCATAGGCCGCGGCCGAAAGGGCGGACGCGAAGACGAGCACCGCAGTCCCGGCGAGCAAGCCTCGCCATGCCGATCTTGTCTGGTTCGAATGGGCCATGATATGCCTCCCTGGTCGGCTCGTTATTTCTGATAGTTCATCCGCCAGAAGTCCTGCCACGTTTCGCGGGCATCCCAGTCGTCAAGACTGGTCGCCATCTGGTATGGCAGCAACTGGTCTAGAGCCGCGCCGATCCCGGATGGCTCATCGGCGGGAAGGCTGACATCCTTGTTCGTCGACATCTTGCCGTCGATAGCCTGCGGTGCGATGCCCTCGGCGGTCATGACGTAGTGGATGAAAAGCCTAGCGGCATTCGGGCTGTCGGTACCCTTCGTGATCAGGCCTACGCCGGGATAAAGCCAGCCGAGCCATGGCTTGAGGTCCTTGCAAAGGCCGAGCTTCATGCCGCTATCGGCGTTATCGCGAAACTTGGCCGAGCTGATGAGCCCCATGAAGGGCTGAGACTGCCCGGGGGCGCCGACGGCGTCCGCAGCGGCGGCGTCCGCATCGGTCAGGAGCGGCGCATTGGCGGCCAGCGCCTTGACCCATGCTGCGGTGGCGCTTGCCTCATCCGTCTGAAGATCCTTGCCGTATCGCTCCTTGTAGGCCGCAGCAACCTTGTCGTCGCCATGTTCTGCCATCTGGTTGAACCAGTCGACATAGGACGCTTTTCCGAGCGGATCCTGCATCGCAACCTTGCCTTTCCATTTCGGCTCGGTCAGTTCCCAAATGTTGTCGACAGGGCATTTGTCGAACAGCGCCGTATTATAGGACCACACGTTCGCGCTCGTGACGACCGTCAGTGGATCCTGATATTCGGCAGGGATGCTCTTGGCCAGGTCCGGCGGCAGCCAGCTTTCGGCAAAGCCCTGCGGGATCAGCTGGGCCATGGCAGCCGGAGCGTCGCTGACGATCGACACGTCGCCCTGTATGTTGTTTGCGCGGGCCTCGCGGATGATCATCTCCAGCTGCGCCGACGCCTTGACCTTGGAGCCTTCTGCCGACAGGCCATATTTCGCGGCAAAATTCTTCGCCATTTCGACGATCTTGCCGGTGCTGTCATAGACCGTAATCGGCTTTTCCTTCTTGGCAGCCGCGATCAACGCATCAAGGTCGAACGACTCCTCGGCGCTTGCCGCACCTCCCAAAGCCATCGCAACGGCAGTCGCACACAACACGCGGCCCATGCCGCCGAACAGGTTTCTCTTCATTACTGCTCCTCCTTCAGTAAGCTATTCTTGGTTGCGCGGGTGTCAGTTGTAGACGCCGCTCCTCAGCAGCGTATCTGACTCCGTAATTCGCTCTCCGCGTGCATCGAAAACATGCAGGGCCTCAGATGGTGCGTGGAAAAACACGCGCTCCCCGGCGTCGATACGCGGCAGCGCGTGGGTCGTGAGAAACAGCGTATGGTTGTCGCTCCGCAATTCGAGGATCCAACTGCCACCGGTCGGCAGGACGCCAGTGACGGTCATCTCGCCGAAAAAATCACCTTGCGGTATGTCCTCGAGCTTCAAGACATACCCGATCGCCTCCGGCCGGATGCCGACCGAGCCGATGCCGGAGAGTGCAGGATACCGCGCCGAGAAATAGGCTTCAGCCTTGTCGGCGATATCGGAGACACCCGGCTGTCCGAATGTCAGGATATTGATCGGCGGGCTGCCGACGAACTCCGCGACGAAACGATTGGCCGGCCGGTCATAGATGTCATTGGGCGTCCCCATCTGTTGGAGCGTGCCCTCGTTCATGACGGCGATCGTGGTCGCAAGCGTCATTGCCTCCCATTGGTCATGGGTCACGAAAACGATGGTCGTCTTGAACTCCTTGTGTAGCCGCTTGAGTTCGGCGCGCATCTCCAGCCGAAGCCGAGCGTCGAGATTGGACAGAGGCTCATCGAGAAGCAGCACGCCCGGATTGACCGCGAGCATGCGCGCAAGCGCAACGCGCTGCTGCTGGCCGCCGGAAAGCTGCGAGGGATAGCGATCGCGATATTTGGCGATGTCGAGCGCCTGCATGACCTTTTCCACGCGGGCCTCACGCTCGGCTTTCGGCAGTTTGCGCAGCCGCAGGCCGAAATCGGTATTCCGCTCGATCGTTAGATGCGGCCACAGCGCGTAGCTCTGAAAGACGAGACCCATCTCGCGCTTTTCGGGAGGAACGAAAACGCCCTCGGCAACGGAATCGATCAGTCTGTCTCCGACGCGAATTTCACCTCCAGACAGGTTCTCCAGCCCGGCGATCATCCTCAAGGTCGTCGTCTTGCCGCAGCCGGAGGGGCCGAGAAGGCACATGAACTCACCATCGCGAATTTCGAGATCGAGGTCCGAGACCGCGTTTGCTGCATTCACGCCGTAGTTTTTTTGCGCACCGCGCAGGTTGATCGTAGGCATCAGCTTCCAAGTCCTTCTGCAAGATTTGTGCGGGTGAGTTTCTGGGCCAGCAGCGTGCCGAAATAGGCAATGCCGGCGATGATCAGGACGACGGCATTCGCCGCCTGGGTGTAGTGATAATCGACAAGCCGGAGCGAATAGGTGGTCAGAACGTCGGTGCTCGGGACGGCGAGGATCACGAAGAGGCTGAGGCCCTTGATCCCGGAAATGAACGGAAGAAGCACGCCGGTCACCAGGGAGCCCTTCTGGATCGGGATCACGATCGAGATCATGCGCCGCAACCACCCTGCACCGGCGATCTGGGCGGCCTCTTCCGGATCCTTGCCGAGCTGCGTCATTGCGGAGATGCCAGCGCGGGAAGCGTAGGGCATCTGATCGGCGATAAGGGCAAGCACGAGGATGGTCACGGTCCCATAAAGCGCCGGCATCGGCCCGCGCGGAACGGCAAACAAGGAGAGATAGGCCGCGGCAAACGCGATACCCGGCACGAGATAAGGCAGGAACGTCACTTGACGGAGGTAGACCGACAGCGCGCGGACCGGTGTACGGATGACGACATACCCGACGAAGAGACCGAGAATACCCGAGGTCAGGGATGCTAGGCCGACGATCATCAATGTGTTTCCGGCCGCTGCCCAGAGATCTGGACTGAAGAGAATGCCCGTCTGCAGCGCGACCGTATCGAGATTGGTGCCGATCCAGTAGTCGAGCGTGAAGTTGTCGAGTGTGAACTGCGCCGGAATTTTCATGACGGTAGACAATGCGAGCGTCAGCAGCGGCAGTCCGACACCGAGAAGGAAGATCGCTGCGGCGAACCCCGTCGCCGGAAGCCGCATTTTACCCAGGCGGCTTTGGCGGTTCATAGACCCCTTCGAACCGATTGTGACGAAGCGGCGGGCCTCGCGCACCAACCGTGCGTCGATCATCAGCGTTATGATGCCGATCACCATGATCGAGGCTGCGACGACACCTGCCACGCCAGTCTGGCGCGAGGCGATACTACGAAACAGCGAGGTCGAAAGCACCTCGAACTTGATGGGCAGGCCAAGGACGTAGGGAACGCCGAACTCGCCCAGGCACTTGGCGAAGATCAAAACCATTGCTGACAGGAGAGCCGGCCGCATCAGAGGCAGAATGACCTGCAAGGCAACCTGGTAACGCTGGGCGCCCAGGATACGGGCGGAATCCTCAAGCTGGGAATCGAAGCGACGGAGCGCAGAACCAAAAAGGAGGATGACGAAGGGCGTATAGTGCAAGGCAAGTATGATTGTGATCGGAAAGCGACCATAGGCGACCCAATCCGGTGGCGTCATGCCCATTGCCTCGAACCAACCCGGCTGACCGCCGATCGTCCGGTTCTTAAACAGCGTCATCCATGCGAGCGCGAAGGTCCACGCAGGCAGCATGTACGGAACGATCAACGCGGTCGCAAACCAGCGTCGCCCGAACATGTCAGTCCGACTAATCAACCAGGCCAGGATGGTGCCGATCACCAGAGAAAGGGCTATGGCACCAAATGCAACGGTCAAGGTATTGACGAGCGGGTGCCAGAACAGGTCGGTCGCAACAGGAGAGAAGAATGTCCGATCGAGATAATAGAAGGTGAGGTCGCCGACCTGTTTGCCGAGCCGTCGCTCATTGCCAAACTGGACGCGTATGGCGTCCAGAACGATCGAGATGATCGGAACCACAATCAGGTAGGTGAACAGCAGGGCCGTCAAGACACCGATCAGCGTCGTTGGCTCGCGCAGCGCGACCTTGAACCGATAGCGCCACACCTGCCATCCGGATGGCTTTGCACCAACACCCGTGGCGGGCGCTTTTGCCTTCATCGTCTCGCTAAAAAGAGCCATCGTACCTCCCGTATCGTCATCTCCTTGCTCGCATGACGTCGTCCAAGCGAAGGCATGCACAGAAGGCTCCCGCGAACGGGATGCCCCTGCGCGCAAAAAGCGCGAGCAAGAATTCAATTTTCCACAGGCCTCTAAGGCCCGCGCACCGGCGAGCGAGCCGGCTCCTCCCGGCGCGCGCGTCAAAGGCATCCTCAACGGAATAAGCATTCCATTTATGCTCTTCTATAGAACGCATGATCCATTGAAACGTGCCCTTTGTCAACGAGAAAATGCACGCGCGGTCAATATGTTATCTAGTTGTTTTCATTAAATATTTTTATCAATTTAAAATGTACTTTCGAACAGGTATGCATGGCGGCCAGCCGCGATATGTTGTGAGGTCTCATCCTGCGCAGCCGGCGATGCTGATTGGTCAGCTGCCGCTAAGCGTGACTGGCAGGCGATTGAAAATATTCGATTGGAAAAACCGGGACTTTATGGCCACTGATAAAGACCCTGGTTCGAGTGGAAATATTGATGGCACAAACATTTGTGACGGCAGAAGAAGTGGCGAAGCGCGCGGGAGTTTCGCGCTCGGCCGTGTCGCGCACTTTCAATGGCGGAAGTGTATCGAAATCGGTGCGACGCAAGGTCCTCAAAGCCGCCGGTGAACTCGGCTATCGCGTCAACCGTCTGGCTCAGGGTCTGATGAGCGAGCGCTCCAATCTCATCGGTGTGGTTGGCGCCAATCTCAGTTCGCCATTCATTTCCAGGCAGCTTGATCTTCTCAGCATCGGTCTGTTGCGGCGGGGCCTGCAATGCCTGCTCCTCAACGCAGCAGATGCACGCAAGGATATTGCACCCCTCATCGAACTTCTGTTCGAGTTCCGGGCTCAAGCAATCATCGTTCTTTCGGGGGAGCCTCCAACCTCGATCATCGACGAGTGCATCGCCAACGGTGTTCGCCTCATCCTGATCAACCAGCGCCTCGACAGAACCGATACGAGCATGGTGTTAAGCGACGATTCCCACGGTGCCGAGCTCGCCGCCATGCGACTTGTCAAAGCCGATTGCAAAAAGGTCGTCGTCGTCTCGAGCAGCAGCCAGACCCCGTCACAAGTTCGTCGGGCGAACGCTTTCAGCCAGCGCATGGGGATAGAAGGCATAGAGGTCGTGGCTTGGTCGGGTGGTCCGACGTCCTATGACAGCGGTTATAAGGCCGCCTGCGAACTGCTTTCGGACAAGACTATTGATGGCGCATTCTGCGTCACCGACCTCATGGCTCTCGGATTTCTGGATGCAGCCCGCCTGGAAGTGGGCCGCCGCGTGCCTGAAGATCTGTCGGTCGTCGGTTTCGATGACATACCTCAGGCGAGCTGGAAGAGCTACCAGTTGACCACGGTTGCCCAACCGCTTGACGACCTGACAGACAAAGTTCTGACGGCGCTCGACAGCGACGAGACAGAGACCCGGCTTCAAGTCGTGTCGGTGTTCATGGTGGAGAGGACAACAGCCCGCTAGTTGGCCTGGCGGATTCGGCTTTCAATCAAAAGACCGCTTTGATTGAGGATCGGATGGGCGACGGCCGCGATATGGGCATGAATGCGTTTCAGGTCGCGCAGAATATCGAGGTGCAGCGAGCTCGTCTGAATGCTTTCGGGCCGCTCTTCGCGCAGGCGCTGCAGGTGCCGTTGGGCCGATTGCTTTTCGAGCCGGCGCACGTCTTCCTTGATTTCGACGAGCCGGCGCGCCAGTGTGGCGTTCTGTGTTGCAAAAACCGTCTGCGCCATCCTTAAGCTGTCGAACGTAACAGCGAACAGGCCGGAGATTTCTTCTTTCCCATCCGGCGAAAATTGCAGGCCACGTTCGATTTTCTTGGCAATTTCCGGGAGTATCCCTTTTTCGATAATGTCGCCGATGTGTTCCAGATTGATGGCATATTCAACGATGCCCATGGAGCGACGATGTTCTTCTGCGCTCAAGCCATCATGACCAAGCTTGGATATATAGACCTTGATCGCGTGTTGAATCCGATCGACCCTGCCTTCCAGCATTGCGATTCCGGCAAGAGTGGAGGAATCGTTTCGGTTTATCGCCTCAGCCGCCTGCGACAGCATTTGTTCGACTAGATCGCCGACCACCATGACCTCGCGGCTTGCCCCGGCGAGTGCGGAGAGCGGACGTGCGAGATCATTGCTGTCCAAATAGCTGTTCTCAAGATTTTTCTCTTCCTCCGGCAGGAGACGAGACATCAGTGACAGGACGTATGGCGACAAAGGCCAGGCAACGAGAGCGACGAGCACATTGAAGGCGAGATGTGCGTCGACTGCGAAATTCTGATGCGGCAGCGGCGATAGTTCCAGAAGGTCTGCGCCATAGCCTGCAAGAGGAAGGGCGATGCAAACGCCGATCGCCCGTACGATGAGGTTCCCGAGTGTAACCCTTCGGGCACTCGCCGGCGCCCGAAGGGTGGCAAGAACGGGCGGAACCGCCCCTCCGAGATTGGCGCCAAGGACAAGCACGATCACGAGCCCCGTGTCGATGCCACCACCGGCGGCGAGTGAAAGAATAAGAACGACAATCGCAAGGCTGGAAGATGCCAGGATCGCCAGAACGGCCGAAAAGATCAAGGCAACCGGCCACGCGTTTCCGAGCATAGTTATGAACAGGCTGAGCGCCGGCGATTGTCGGATGGGATCGGTCGCTCCCGAGAGCAGATGCAAAGACAGCAGCATGAGGCCGATCCCCACCAGTGCCGTACCCGTGCCTTGGCGGGCTGTGGAGCGGCCCCGTAACAGGATGGCGCCGGCAAGGATTAACAATGGCGAGAGCCAGCCGAGGCCGAGGGCGACGATCCAAGCGGTCGCAGCGGTGCCGACGTTCGCTCCGAGGAGCACGATCTGTGCCATGGCCGGCACGATCAGGTCTTTCTCGACGAAGGAGGCAACCATCAAGGCGGTGGCCGTAGAACTTTGCAGAGCAACAGTGGCAATGAAGCCAGCGCAAAGGGATCTGGTGCCGCTTCTGGTACTCCTGGCAAGGCCCGCACGAAGTTTCGTACCGAAGGCGCGCGTCATGCCGCCCTTGACCTGGGCTAGACCAAACAGAAGCAGAGCGACCGCGCCGAAAAGATTGATGCTGACGATAGCCGATTCCATATCACACCTGCTGCATTCTGCCGGCTTCGCGTTCCGGCATTCATGGCGACCAAACGCGTCGTCAGACCCCTATTTTATTCCAACTCACATTATCGTCGTTCGATGTCGCGCTGCTATGCCGGGACATCCTGCTGAACCCTTTCGAGCGGGACAACGATGTTAGGTCTGCCCTTTGCCGCGCGGTCCAGGAATAGGCCAAGTGCTCCGAGGAAAACGCCAAGAAAGCTAGGAAGCGATCCATCATAGGCGTCGGGCGCGCGACCGAACTGATTTGTCAGCGACCGGTAGAGTGCCAGTCGTTCGGGTTCTATATGCTCGATTGACAGATGCCCGCCTTGTCTCAGGCAATACCAGTCGGCGATCAGATCGATCATCGGAAGATCTTCTGCCTGGGCCGAACTCGACAGTTCGAGACAGTCACTTTCCCCTGCGGCGCCCCCTGCTACGCATTGTGCTGCCTGCGCGACATTCATCTCCAGGATCGCTGCCGCGAACGCGCCTGGCCATTCCTTCGGCAGGTAACGATGGACGACCAGCGCCCGCTTGTGGGCCTGGAGAAAGGCGCCGTAGCTGTCAGCAGACAGCGCATCGGCGCCGCGCTCATGGCGACCGTTGGTTTCAAGCCGATAGCCTGAGAGGAGATCACGGTCGACAGCGATTGCCGAAAGCCCGACCGTATCGACGGCCAAATGGTGTCGAGTTGGTCGTATGACCTTGAATGCTGGGGGGAATGCGACGAGCGACGGGACAGCAATATTGGTCACATGGCTGCTATCGTAACCTCGCGTGGTGACGCCTTCAACGTGCAGATGGCCGCTGAAGTGGACCTGCAAGCCTGCCGAAAGGATCGCCTCTTCGACTTCCCGCCGGGGCGTGCGGCGCACGACGTTGGTCTCACCGAAGAGCGTTTTTTCCGCATCGGAAGCGCCGTCGAAGGGATCGAGCGCCGGATAGTGAGAAAAGGCGAGCACGGTCTTGTCGAGAAGACGTGCCCGGCGCGTAACGTCGCTGACCCATGAAAAGATGAAAGGCTTAGCACGCAGCATGGCATTCCAGCCGCCGGCGGTGCTGTCGGTGAAGGCTGCCTCCTCACCATCGGCGAAGGCTCCATCGAGGGGCTCGAACACATTTGCGTCGATCATCAGCAGCCAGAGGCCAGGCTCTGGTTCGACGAGATAGGATGCGTCCATGAGCCGATAGCGATTGACGCCGTCCGGCGACGTCACCTCGTAGACCCTATCCTCCTGAGCATCTGATAATCCAAAAGGGCTTTCCCAATGGATGTATTCCGGCCGGCGGAAATAGCCGAAATTCGCCATCGCGCGAAGCCCATCCGGATATCCTTCGCAATACATCCTGTCGCTGAAGACTGCACCCTCGCGTGCAAGTCCGGCATCGCTCGAGACGAGGATCGCCTGACCACCTTCCGTCAGGAACTGCTTGGTGTGATGACGGCCGCGCGGGCCGAATATGTCGTGATTTCCCGGCAGCGCATAGAAGGCCGTTCCATGCTCCCGGCTGTGCTGTTGCAAAATGTCGGCGAGCTTTTCCGTCGTTGCCCGCTGGCCATCGTCACTGTAGTCGCCAAGCAGCACGACATGTCGGATGCCACGTTTCTGTACGTGTTCAAGCGCCGCAAGGAGTGCGCCGGCACTCTCGTTGAAGACTCGCGTTGACTGGCGTGTGTCCGACCAACTGCGCATCGTCATGGCGCGACCGCCGATCCTGACACCGGAAAAGCCGAAATCGGCATCGACGTCGTGAAAATGTGCATCCGCGATGACGGCAATCTCGGGATAGGATCGGGGCATCATGAATTGCGTTGCCTGCGTTCTTCGATCATGTCGATCCACTCCGACGCCCGCTGGGCTGCTGCGTAGAGCATCGGCTTTGGCGTTTCGAACCACTCGTCGGGACGCAGCTCGCGCCGCTCGCGGATGACGGCGAGGGCGTCATCCAGGCTTGGATAGAGATGCGGCTGCTGCTTGTGCAGAAAAAGCGCAACCAGCGAAACAGAGCGGCTGCGCCCGCTTCGACAATTGACGAGCACATTGCCGCCGTCGGGAAAGGGGTAGGTCTGCCGCTTCGGCATGGTCTGGCGCAGAGCGCCGTCGAGAATGTAATAGGCGCCGAGCATCATCGTATCAGGGCTGCCCTCCCCGTCGATGAGGCCAATTTTGTAGTAGCGAATATCTCCGTAGCCTGACGCCCGCAGGTCAGCCGTTCCCTGGTCTGCCTGCACGTAGTTGATATCGAGATTGACGGCGCAGTTCACCACAGTCGTGATCTGGTGCTGGCGCAGGAGACCAATGTCGCTTGCACCGGTGCTCCCGCCAATGAAAAGAGCCGCCCCGAAAGGGCCTAGCCCTTCCGCGATCAGGCTGATCGCCGGGCGAGCGTAAACGGGTCCGTCCATGTCAAGTCCTCCTTCGCGCCGCGTGCGCCTGTCGCCGCTACCGGCGGATTGAGCTTGTTCTCAAGCTCCTGCGAGAGCCCCGGGGCCACCCAAGTGTGCTTTCTCAGGCGAATTGCCTGCCGTCGAAAGCGGGATTTTGGCGACCTTGCTGATCCCTGCGGCAATGGCTGGAGCGGCGGCAAGGACGGGACCACCCTTTTCCAGGCTGCCGATATCGAGGAAGGGGCAGACATCGCCCCCCGCCTCGCTGACGAGGAGAAGGCCGGCCAGGCAGTCCCAGGAATTCATGTGCAGTTCGACATATCCGTCGGAGCGGCCGTCGGCCACATAGGCCAGAGCCAATGCACCCGAGCCCGCCCTTCGGACGTTTGTGCCGAGATCAAGCAATCCTTTCACGACCTCGAGGTAGGTCTCGTTCGCAACGCGCGTCGACCACCCCATTTCGATGGTAGTGGCATCGTAACGGTGTGTCGCAGCGACCCGAATCGTCTTGCCGTTCAAACTGGCGCCGCGGCCGCGTTCTGCGAAATACAACTCATCGAGCGCGGGGTTATAGATGGCGCCAAATTCCGTCACACCCTTTTCTACGTAGGCGATCGAGATGCAGAAATGCGGAATACCGCGCGCGAAATTGGCTGTACCGTCGACCGGGTCGACGACCCAAACGCGCTCACCGATTGCGCCGCCGCCTTCTTCTCCAAAGAAGCTGTCGCCCGGAAAGCGAGCCAGGATGCTGTCGCGGATCAAGGCCTCGGACGCGGCATCCGTTTCCGTCAGGTAATCTTGTGGCCCCTTCATCGACAGACCGGTTGCCACTCCGGCATGAAAGCCTTTGAGAACCAGATCCCCGGCAGTGCGGATGACGGCGCGGCAATAATCCGCGCGGGTTTCGGCCAAGGCTGCATCGGATACTGAATGCATATGATTCCCCTCAGGTGTTTTGCACGCGCGCTCATATTTGCACGCGCGTGCAATCGGGTCAAGTCCTGCGATCGCTGGTGATCACTTGGTTCTGTTCGTCCGTTTTCCTTGATGGTTGCAAGCGCGCCCGACCATCTGCCGGCCTCTGGAATGTTGAAGCCCAATCGATGTCGCCCCTCTTCCACAGCGGCTTAGGATCGCTCGTCTTTCTGGGGATGAAAATAGCTCTGCCACCGCTTCGGCGCCTCGGAAAACAGCCCAAATGCCTGAATGACCATGCCCGCCGGGAGATCGATGTTTCTGGCAACCCCGCTGCCTTTCAGGACTGCTCCTCGCTTGTCCGGATCACGCTCGCGAAAGGAGCCGCCGCCGCCAAGCTGGCAATTCTGGATGCGGATCGGACCAAGAACCTGCGCGCCGTTGCCAAGCGTTGCGCTCTGGGTAATCGAACCGCCGCCATTCAACCGGACATCGTTTCCGACATCGATTTTGTCACTCTGTGCGCCAACCACAAGGGTAAAGCCCCCCTCCCGACCGAGATCGCCGTTTGCGCCTATGGCAATCGAACCGGCGCCGGCCTCGATCCGCACGCCGCTGTGAAGCACGGTCGACGCGCCAATGCTGACCGATCCCTCCGGGCCGACCTCGATTGTCACATTAGGCCAGAGGAAGACGCCAGACCCCAGGCTGGCGCGAGAGGAAATCAAGGTCGAAAACGGATCGATGACCGTGACGCCCAAATCTGCAAGCTGCAGCGTTTGCGCAATGGTCAGGAAACCCTTGAGGCGCCTGACCTCGTCGACCCTACTTATTATCTCATGCATCTGAAGCGTCTCCGGATGCGATTTTCAGCAAGGCTGCAGCGGTTGCATCACCGTCATGCTGACCGCGGCTCCAGGCATCTTCGAATTCGCCCTTGATGATGTGACGCCCGTTCTTTTCCTGCGGTTTCTCTCTGAGATAGGGAAACGTTCCGACCGTCTTCTCGAAGGGAAACAGCATCCTGTTTGCGAGAACGAAGGTGAACAGATTCGAGGTTCCGCCGCCCTTGCGCGCATGCAGATCCGCGGCCGCCAGGACGTCTTCGAGCGTTAGTCCCATGGTCTCCCGGCATTGCAGGATGTTGCCGATGAAGACTTTCGGGCAGTTGGCCTTCTCGATAGCTGAAACGAGGCCCGTCACCAGAAGATGAGGAAGGATACTTGTGTAGAGACTGCCCGGACCGATGGCAATCAGGTCCGCCCGGGCAACGGCGTCCAGCACAGCCGAGTTGGCAACCGGCAGGGCCTGATCGGCGCCAGCCAGCTCGACCTCTGCGATCCCAACCTTTGCATCCCCTGCCCCCATCGATGTGATGACGTCCTGCGGCGCAAGCCTCCGACCATCCCTCAGAGTTGCGGAGAGAACCAAGTCGTTGTCACAGGACGAAGGCCATACGTTTCCGACGATGCCGCACAGCTTTCTGAACACGAAGATCGCCGTGTTGACGTCTCCATTATGCGCCACGCAGGCGCCCGTCAGAATGAAGTTCCCGACGCTGCCGTGCCTGAAGTCGAAATCTCGACCGACAGAAGTGGCGAATGTGTTCAGATAATTCAGGATTGCACCGCGCAGGCCCGGCTCCATTCTCTCGAGCAACGGATGACGGCCTTCGGCGTAGAAGAGGAATTCCTTGCGGGCATCGTCAAAGCCAAGATTGGCCGATACCCGGGCGTTGCAGATCTTGACTACGTCACCGGCGCAGCCTTCTCCATGTGCCATCGTCATCAGAGCCTGGCGGATGTCTCCCACTGAGAGGATGGAGAGCCGCTCGCGAATAACTTTCGAGCTGCCGCCGCTATCCCAAGCAGGCACGACGCGGGTAACGTCGGCTCCACGTTGGCACAGCGCCACATTGATCGATCGACAGGCGCTGCCGCCCGAGAATAATACAATCCGTTTCATACCCGCTCGCGATCTTTAGAAGCACATGCATAGCCTGCGCGGATTACGTGCAAAAGCTCTCCCGTCGTCACATATCGTGACGAGGCTGTCACAGAAGCTTCCGCAGCCTGGCAAGCCCGAAAGCGGCAATCGTGCCCGCATCCTGGAGATCGCCGTCGAGGATCATCCGTTGCAGCTCATCAACCGAAACGGTGGCGCGAACGAGGTCCTGTTCTTCATGCTCGAGCTTGTTTTCCCCTGGCGTGAGATCCGTCGCGAAGAAGACATGGCATCTCTGGGTCACCGTTCCATAAAGGGGGTAGATAGTGCCGATCCTGATCAATGAGCCCGCAATCAACCCGGTTTCCTCCTGCAATTCGCCGCGGGCGAGTTCGCCGGGATCGGCGTCCGGTTTCTCCTCCCAGCTTCCCTGAGGAAATTCCCATTGGCGCGACTTGATCGGATATCGGAATTGTTGAACGACGTGAACGAGACCCTGGTCGAAGGGCAGGATCATCACGAAGTCGGGTTTGTCGACATAGCCGTAGTGCCCAGGCGACCCGTCACGGCGCAGGATCTTGTCCTCGCGGACCGTCATCCACCGGTTGGCATAGACCTCCCGCGAATCGACTGTGATGATGTCCGGTCCCGCGCCTTGCTCTGACGTTTTCATGATTGAAGATGGATCCATGGCCGTATCGGTTCCTGTTCATGGCTGGAAATGCCGGGCCAAATATATGAAGCCAAGCTCTATCTGTTTCGAAAGACTGTTTGAATGTCGGCGCCTGCTTCGTGCTGGGAAAAGGGATGTCTGAACAGTCAGAAGGCCCGAGGACGGCCCTCACTACCTGTTTTTGATCTTTGCTCTCGGTCGATGTGGTCGAAACGACACGAGGAGCGATTTGAGTTCAAGTTCACGCACGCGCCGGGCTGCCTCATCGGGAGAGACCCAGACGAGAACCCGCTCGCCACGCTCCTTGAAGTCGTCCGTCAGGCGTTTGACCTCGATCTGAAACAGATCGACCATGCATGGCGAAACCACGTCAGGACCAAGTTCCTTGAGATAGGTGTATCGGCCAATCGGCTTCTTGCGCACGCTCCCTTGAACACCTGCTTCCTCCCAGGCTTCGGTGGCAGCCGTTTCGAATGGCTTCTTTCTCCTGATCGGCCAGCCCTTGGGGATGACCCATCGACGACTTTGACGCGACGTGACCAACAGGATCTCGACCTTGTCCTCGTCGCCGAGATAGCGAAAGCAGACCGCGCCATATTGCTGCAGAAAGGCTCCCTTGAACAAGGTCTCGGGCGCGAGCGCCAGTTGTTGCAGCAAACCCGCGGCCTTGTTTTTCTGGCGTTTATCGTCGTTCTTCATGTGTTTCCCGAGGACGGATATGAAGCCTTTCCAGGTTACTCGCGCGAGGGTTTGGCGGGAGAATATGTTACCCGCCGCGGATCGAGCCGCGCCAGACCAGTTCGGCATGAAGTTTCAGAGACCTAACCTCACCGGCATCTTCCGGAAGGGTAGGAGCAGCTAGAAACGCGACCGCTTCGCGCGCCACCATCTCAACCGGCTGTGCGAAGGTCGTCAGATCGTAGGAAGACCAAGACGCCTGCTCGATATCGTCGAAACCTGCAATGCAAAGCTGGTCAGGAACAGAGATCTTGAACTGATGGCGCGCGGCATCCATGACGCCGCAGGCGAGCAGATCGTTGGCGCAGAAGATCGCGTCGGGCCGTTTCGTGCGCGTCAGCAGCCTCTGGGCAACCACCTTTCCAGCCTCGTAGCCAGTCGAGCCATGACGCTCGACCGCAACCTCGATGCCGAGGGCCGCAGCCGCCGCAACGAAACCGCGCTCGCGCGCCATCAGGCTCGGTGTGCCGACCTCGGAATTGGCGAATGCCAGTTGTTGGCAGCCTGCACGCATGAAGGCGGTGAGGATGCGGCTAGCGGCCTCCTGGTCGTCGATGTTGATGCGCAGCGGCCCCGGCTGGTCGTCATCACGGTTGATGAGGACAAGGCGTTGACCATTCCTCAGGCAGAGCTGTGTGATCGACTTGTCCGGCAGTCCGGATAGGATGATCGACGCATCGGCCCGGTAGTGAATTGCCTGGCGCAGCGCCCGATCCACACTGCCGTCGGAACGGTCGGTGTTAATGAGCATGGCAATCTTTCCACTATTCTGAAGCTGCTGCGTGATCGCCCGGATCAGAGATGAGCGAAAGGGCGTTCCGAGTTCCGACACGATAAGACAAACGATGCCGCTTTCATTCGTCATCAGCCCCCGGGCCAGATGATTGACGTGGTAGCCAAGCGCCTCGGCCGCATCCATCACGCGTCTGCGCGTCTTCGCCGATACACTGGCACCCGGGGTAAAGGCACGCGATACCGCCGAGCGCGAAACGCCCGCTTTCTCAGCAACCTCCTGCGCGCTGACAAAATCCTTCATGACCACCGGCAACTCCCTTTGCCCGGACTGTGCACAAATTGCAATTGCGTGCAAGAGCCGGCCCCGGCGGTTCTTTAGGACAAAACCTGCCGCAGGATTAATGCGCCTGCACCGACCGAATGCTCAGGCATTCATCTGCAAGCTGTTGCTGCTCATGGAGATCAAGTCGATTCACATCAATGGCGCTCATACCCGCCCGTCGAGCTGCTTCAAGACCTTGTTCGCTATCTTCAAACACGACACACCGGGCTGGTTCTATTCCCAACAAAGCGGCCGCCTGCAGAAACAGGTCCGGCGCCGGCTTTGGATTTGGCACGTCATCGATCGTGACCACCTGGTCGAAATACTCCCGCAGGCCCGTTCCTTGTAGGGTCGCTGTGACAATTTCTCGCGAACCGCCGGATGCAACAGCCATGGGACGCAAGCCGGCCAACCGGCGAACGGTTGCAGCAACCGCGCGAACTTCGCGCACATTGTGGACATTCTGGAGAAAGTGCGATCGCATGGTGGCGATGACGGATGCGCGATCGAGCACAACGTCGAATTCTCGCTCAAAGGCGTCCATAAGAACCACTTCAGACATTCCGGCCCGCATCAAATACCAAGCCTCACTCATCGGTTTGCCGGAAAGGGCAAAGCCGGCCGCCCATGCGTCCGCATAGACAGGGGGCGTGTGAACAAGTGTGCCGTCGCAATCAAAAATCACGGCCTCGAAATCATTTTCCAGCGATAGAATATCAATCATACCTCATCCTTCCGGCGGGCGAACATCGGTTTGACGCGAGGCTCCATTCAGGCGTAATCGTCCTGGTCGACGGGCATCGAACGCGGCTCGGCCCAGGGCCTCGTGTCAGAGGCTCTCACGTGCTGATAAGGGCGATGCCGCGACTTCGGAAGCCGAGCGTGGCGTCGGAGGCGACCGGTAGGATACGGTCGACGGCGTGGTCGACGATGAAGAGCGTGCCGACGTCGGTTTCGACCTCGTACTCGACATGATCTCCGAGATAGGCCGAATGGAGGATGCGGCCGGCAAGCCCGTGCCCCCCTCCCTCGGAGAGCGCGATCGCGCCGGGACGAACGGCAAGGCTCGCCGCGCCCGGCGTCGCCCTACCCGCCGGCACACGATGTTTGAAACCGCCAATGCGGATGTCAGCATCTGCGCCATCGATGCCAACCACCTCGCATGGGATGACATTCGCCTCTCCCATGAAATCAGCGATGAAGGCGGAAGCCGGCGATTCATAGAGGTCGCGCGGGGCGCCGGACTGGGCAACTTCGCCATCCTTCATGATAATGATGCGGTCGGACACGGCAAGCGCCTCGTCCTGATCGTGCGTGACATAGACGGCGGTGAAGCCGAGACGCTGCTGGAGTTCGCGGATATCTGTGCGTACCTTGCGGCGCAGGCGCGCATCGAGGTTGGAAAGCGGCTCGTCGAGCAGCAGCACCTGCGGCTCCAGCACCAGCGCGCGGGCGACGGCGACGCGCTGCTGCTGGCCGCCGGAGAGTTCGGCGGGCAGGCGATGGCCCATGCCGGCAAGGCCGACCAGCGCCAGCCCCTCCTCTGCCTTCTCGCGCGCTTCCTTGCGGTTGAAGCCGGAGGATTCCAGGCCATAGGCGACGTTGTCGCGCGCATTCATGTGCGGAAAGAGCGCATAGGACTGGAAGACCATCGAAACATCGCGCTCATTGGCCGGCAGCATGGTGACGTCCTTGCCGCCGATCAGGACTTTTCCGGCCGAAGGATGTTCGAGGCCTGCAAGCATGCGCAGCGTCGTCGTCTTGCCGCAGCCGGAAGGGCCAAGCAGGGTGACGAGCGTGCCGCGCTCGATGGTGAGCGAGAGGTCCGGAATGGCGGTGAAGGCTCCAAACGTTTTGCGCACGTTCTGGAAGACGACGGAACCGGCTTTGGGGTTGATCATGCGATTTTCTCCTGGCGAGAGGAAGCGGATGTGGCGAGGCCGGCGACGCGGTTTTCACGGCGCAGGCGCCGTTCGCCGACGATGAGCTGGAAGCCGGCGATGACGGTGATCATCACGACGATCAGCATGGTGGAATAGGCGATGGCCACACCGTATTCCCCGTTCTCGACGAGGCCGACGATGTAGGAGGTCGCCATGTTGTACTCGGCGCTGACGAGGAAGATGACGGCGCTGATGGAGGTGATCGCGCGCACGAAGGAATAGACGAGCGCGGCGGTGATGGCCGGGCGTAAGAGCGGCAGGATGACCTTACGGATCGTACGGAAGCTGTTGGCCCGGAGCGTCAGGGAGGCCTCATCCAGGCTCTTGTCGAGCTGGCTCATCGCCGCGATGCCGCCGCGCACGCCGACCGGCATGTTGCGGAAGACGAAGCAGGCGATCAAGATGAGGGCCGAGCCGGTCATTTCCAAGGGCGGCAGATTGAAGGCCATGATGTAGCTGACGCCGATGACTGTGCCTGGAATGGCAAAGCTCATCATCAGGGCGAACTCGAAGGCATTCTTGCCGACGAATTTTTGACGCACGATAATATAAGCCGTCAGCAGGCCGACGGCGGCGGTCAGCGGGGCAGACACCAACGCGATTTCTATCGTTGTCCAGAACGAGTTCCAGGCGACGCCCGTCCAGGCAATCCCATTTTCGAAGCTGATCGAGAAGGCTTTGGCGTAGTGGTCGAGCGTCAACGAGTTGTCGAGACCCCAGGTCTTCACGAAACCGCCGATCAGGATCATGCCGTAGATGACGAGCGTGAAGAGAATCCACGGGATGACGACGGCGTGAACGCCGATCGACAGCCCGCGCGGCAGAGCAATATGCGATCCGCTATCGCCCTTGCCGGTGACGGTGGCGTAGTTCTTGCCCGACAGCCAGACGCGCTGGGCGAGGAAGGCGGAGAGCGTGAAGAGCAACAGCACCGTGGCGAGCACGGCGGCGCGCGACGGATCGTTCTGCGACCCGACCACGGCAAAGAAGATTTCCGTCGAGAGCACGCCATTGCTGCCGCCGAGCACCAGCGGATTGCCGAAGTCGGCCATGCTTTCGATGAAGCCGATGAGGAAGGCGTTGGCGAGACCGGGCTTCATCAGCGGCAGCGAGACCCGCCAGAACGTGCGCCAACGGTCGGCGCGCAGCGTCGTGGACGCCTCCTCCATCGACGGGCTGACGCCCTCGACGACCCCGATCAGCACGAGGAAGGAGATCGGCGTGAAGGACAGCACCTGCGCGATCCAGATGCCGGTGAGGCCGTAGAGCCAGCGCCCGGGCTCGAAGCCGAACAGTTGCGACAGCCCCTGCGTGACGACACCGGCGCGACCGAAGAGCAGGGTGAGCGCCAGACCGATGACGAAGGGTGGAGTGATGATCGGCAGGATCGTCAGCAGCCGAAGGCCCTTCTTGAAGGGAAAGCGCGTGCGGGTGGCGACGAGCGCGAAGGCGAGGCCGAGCAGGGTCGAGCCGAGGCCGCTCATGATGGCGAGCCAGAGCGTACGCCAGGCGACGCCGCAGCGACCGGCGCCGATCAGGCAATTGAGGCTCCAGATGCTTGGATCCTGCACGTTGCGGATGAAGTTATCCGCATTGAAAGACCCATCGAAATCCTGCACAGAGCCGACGAACATGCTGCCGATCGGGTAGAAGACGAAGACTGCGACGAGGAAGACGAGCAGCGCAATCGCGCTGACGACAAAGGCGTCGCCCTTCATGACACCGCGCTCGGCAAGGCCGAAGGCGAAGAGCAGCATGAAGGTGATAGCAGAGAGCACCGCACCCGCCCCCATGGAAGCCTGGCCGTTCGAGAGTGTGCCGAAGAGCGTTTCGCTCACCGTCCAGGTCCAGCCGGACAAGCCGATGGCGAGGCCCTGGAGCGACAGGAAGAGAACACCGATCGCGCCGGTCCAGGCGAGCGCGGCGCCGCGGCGCATCGGGTCTGCCATGCCGCGGGCCACGATCGCCAGAAGAAAGAGCACGAGCGCCCCGGCAAGCCACAGCCGGCCATGCGCGAAAATCTGCACGATACCGGGGGCCGCCTCCGGAGAAAGGGGGAAAGCGGCCAGCCAACCGAGTCCGAAGAAGCCGTTCTCGATCCGATACCAGGGCAATAGGGTCAATGCGACCGCGCCGAGGACAAGGACGATGTCCAGCCTACGATTGCCATGTCTCATGGCTGACCTCGCTGTCTTTGAGTGTGAGGAGGCGGCGCCCGGGGAGACGGGCGCCGCCGGTCAGGGCATCAGTTGGCGGCGGCGCCGATTTCCCGATCCCAGCGTTCCAGCAGTGCCTTGCGCTTTGCTGGGTCGCCATAGGTCTTGAAGTCGTAGTCGATCAGCTTGATGTCCTCGAAGCGCGGCGCCTCCTTCGGGATTACGGCGCTCTTGTTGGAAGGCAGCTGGAAAGACTTGGCATCCTTCATGCGCGACTGGACTTCCGCCGTCAGCGCCCAGTCGTACCAGACCTTCGCATTTTCGAGGTTGCGGGCGCCCTTGATGATCGACATGGAGCCGATCTCGTAGCCGGTACCTTCGCAAGGCGTGATCGACTTGACCGGGAAGCCTTCAGCCGTCTGCGCCACCGCATCGTGCACGAAGACGATGCCGAGCGCCGTCTCGCCGCGTGCTGCGGCCTTGACGGGTGCCGATCCGGACTTGGTATATTGCGATATGTTGCCGTTCAGCTTCTTCAGGTAGTCGAAAGCCTGGTCCTCGCCCATGATCTGCACGAGAGAGGCGAGCGCCGTGTAAGCGGTGCCGGACGAATTCGGGTTCGCGATTTGAATTTCACCCTTCAGTTCCGGTGCCAAAAGGTCGGCCCAGCAGACTGGCTCCTTGTAGCCCTTGGTCTTGAAGATTTCCGTGTTGTAGCCCCAGCCGAGCGCGCCGGCATAAACGCCGACGGTCTTGTAACCGGAGCTTTCTGCCTGCTTCTTCGCCCAGTCGTTGAGTTCGTCGAGTTTCGACGACTTGTATTCCAGCGTCAAATTTTCCGATGCCGCCTGGAGATGCGGATCGCCTGTGCCAGCCCACCAGATGTCGGTCTTCGGGTTACGAGACTCGGCGCGCACCTTAGCATAGGTCTCGCCCGACGAGAGGCGAACCATGTTCACCTTGATGTCGCTATGCGACTTCTCGAAATCGCCCTTCATCTGCTCGCAGATCACGACGTCCGCCGAGCAGATGAGGTTGAGTTCGCCGGCCGCCTGCGCCGGTAGCGCACCGAGCGCCGTGCCGGCGAAGAGCATGAGGGAAAGGGTCTTCATTTTCATTGGGGCATCCTCCTGTTGCCTGGGTTGATTCTCGCACGAACAAGACACAGCGGAGCCATCGGCCTGCCCGCGGCGGCGTGTGCATGTTTTCGGATTGTGGTTTGTCGAAAGACCTTGATCAGTTTGTCACGGCGATTTCCGCATCGAATCTGCGGAGCAGTCGACTTCGTTCACCCGGCGAGCCGAAGGTGGCAAAGTCATAGTCCACCATCTTGATCATCGAGATATCCGGGGCTGCAAGCGGCAGGCTGGACTTCGCGTTGGATGGCACTTGGTTTTGGCCGGACGCCGCGCCCGTACCCTGCCCTTCCGGGCTCAGCGCGAAATCGACGAAGCGCTTTGCTTCTTCGATATTTCTTGCGCCTTTGACGATGCTCACGGCGCCGATCTCGTAGCCGGTGCCCTCGCAGGGTGCGACGATGACGAGGGGAAAGCCGACTTGCTTCTGCGTGACGGCGTCATGCATGAAGGAAATGCCGATGAGCGTTTCTCCGCGCGCCGCCGCCTTGACGGGCGCAGCCCCCGAGGGGGTGTAACGCTCGATATTTCGGTTGAGCGCAGCCAGATAACGGAAAGCCTCGTCCTCGCCGAAGAGCTGCACCAACGTCGCAAGCGCCGTGAAGGCGGTGCCGGACGAATTCGGATTGCCGCTCTGGATGCGGCCGCGATAGGCGACGTCCGTGAGGTCCTTCCAGCAGGTCGGCGCGGGCAGCTTCAGCTCGCGCAGCAGATCGGCATTGTAGGCAAAGCCGAGCGCGCCCGCATAAATGCCGGCTGAGCGGCCGCCGGACATGGCAAAGAAGTTCTGCGCCCACGGCAGCATGTCGCGCTCATGGGCAGGCTGGTACGGTTCGAGAAGATTTTCAGAACCGGCCTGCAGATGGGTATCGCCGGTGCCGCCCCACCAGACATCGACGGTAGGCGCCGCTTTCTCCGCGCGGATCTGATTGAGGATATCGCCGGTGCTCTTGCGCGTCACCGAAATTTCAAGCCCGGTCTTTGCCTCATAGGCCGTCTTCATCGCGGCACACCACATCTCGTCCACACCGCACAGAACGGTGAGCGACGGGGCTGCCATGCCGGTGCTGGCGCTCGCCAGCCACAAAGCTGCTACCGCGCTGAAAGCGGTGATGCCTCTCACAATTTTCCTCCCATTGGACCTTGCGTCCCAATCTCCGCAGTCAGGATGTCACATCTGTTTCCCTGCGCAATCGAAGAATGGTTACGGTTCTTACAGCGGGAGCGGCTTCATCGTCGAAAACATGACAAAGGTTACAAATGTGACAAACCGCATAACAAGAGCTCGCTTTGAAGATCGTGACGGCTCTGCCTATAATAGGCGCGGGAGGACGTGCATGTGTTGAATGAGAGGATAACCATTCTGATCGTCGAGGACGATCCGGACATGGCGGAGCTTATCTCCGACCTGGTTGAGGCGGAAGGATGGACAGCGCTCACCGCGCCGTCGGCGGAAGAGGCCACGATCGTGCTTTCGCGCGAAACCGTGCATCTCGTGCTCGTCGACCATAACCTGCCCGGCACCTCCGGCCGCACCTTCGCGCAGCGCCTGCGCGCACAGGCCAATATCGGCATTGTCATGGTGACGGCTGCCGGTAGCGCCGTGGACCGGGTGCTCGGTCTCGAAACCGCGGCAGACGACTATGTCGTCAAACCCTTCGAGCCCATCGAGTTGACTGCCCGTATCAAGGCCGTGCTGCGCCGGACGATCCCCTCGCTGAAGCCGGAGCGGGAAAGTGAGCGGGAGCATGAACCCACATCCCTGAAGCTCGGCGAATGGTCGGTGGATCTCAAAGGCCGCCGCGCCATCTGCCGCACCGACCCCGCCAAGTCGCTCACGAGCGCCGAATTCGCGCTGCTCGAAATCCTCGCCGAAACACCCAACACACCCGTTAGCCGCGCGCATATCCTCGATCGATTGGGCGCGGAAAGCGAGCGCTATATCGACCGCAATGTCGACGTGCTCGTGCTGCGTCTGCGTCGCAAGATCGAGCGCAATCCGGACCTGCCGCGCCATATCAAGACGCGCCGCGGCAAGGGCTATGTTCTCGACACAGACGATGGCGAGATCGCACCGTGATCAGCCGCCCCTTCCTCTCCTCCATCGCCTTTCGCCTGCCCTTCGCCATCGCCTTCATCTGCGTGCTCGTCTTCAGCCTTTCGACCATTGCCGTCTACGGCCTGCAGCGGGCGCGCCAAGAGATGGCCTCCTATGGCCTGCAGGCGTTTTCAAGTCTCGCCAAGGCCTCGCTGGTCTCGCGGCAGGTTTCCGATCTCGTCTCCAGTGCGCCCTTCCTGATGAATGCGACCTCACCCTACCGGGTCTCCAGCGAAAGCCGCTCGGTCGTCGTGCAGGTCGACGCGCTTTTGCGCGCCATGCAACCTGAAAACGACGGGGCTGTCGTGCAGGGTTTTGCAAGTAGCCGCATCATCGAGCTGCTGGAAACGATCCGCACGCAAACGACGACGCTTGCGGGCGACGCGGAATCGGCCCAGCAGCACAAGGCGGAGGCTGCGGCAGCGCTCGGCGAGATCGCGACCGGCAGCGGCATTGCAGATGCCGGTTTCCGCAGTCGGTTGAATGCCATCGTGCAATCCGCCTCCAACTCGGACAGCCTCTTTCAGCTCGGCGAATTGCGCCGGCGCTACGTGTCGGAAACCGCGCCGCGCCTCGAACGCGCTGCGCCTGACACCCGGATTGCCGCCGCCGAGCTTGCGCCTTACGAACGGGTCTTCGAGGCACAGACGCGATATCTCCTCGAAATGTTCGCCATCCGCGCCGCCGTCTCGCGCCTGCACAACGTCTCACGCGATCTGTCGCATGCGACTGAAACCCAAAGCGAGGCCGTCGCCCGCAGCCTCAGTGATGACCTCGTCTCGACCTCCGATGCCTTGAGCCGCATCCTCGTCATCGTCGCCGTCGCCTCGCTGCTGGTGCTGGCAATGGCCGTCGTCTCGATCCGATCGGTCATGCGCGTCTCACGCGGCATCGTCTCCCTTTCGAACGGCATGAACGCGCTGGCAGAAGGTCGCAAGGATGTTGATACGCCGCGCTATGACGGCACGGAAACCGAGCTCGTGCGTCTGCTCGAAGCCTTCCGCGCGTTCCGGGAGAGCGTCGAGCGCGTGACGCAGCTGCGGCGCACGGCAGAGGCCGCCGCACGCACCATCCGCTCCACCTTCCGCAGCATGAACGAGGGCATTGCGTTGTTTGATCCGCGCGGCCGGCCGATCACCATGAACCGGCGTGTCATCGAGCTGGTCGGCTGGTCTGGTTCGGCCAGGAAACTGCCGCTCCGCAGTTTCGTGGCGCCGCTAACGGAGATCGAGCCGACCCTCCTGCCGGCCGAAAACGATGCCGGTCTGCTCTCCGACCGGTCGGTGCTGCGCCACCGCTCCGACATGGGGCGGGTGACGGAAGTGTCGCTGTCGCGCCAGCCCGATGGCGGAATCGTGCTGCTGGCGCGCGATATTACCGACATAGACCGGCAGGAGGCGGAGGCAGCAAAGATCCAACGCCTCGACGGCATCATGCGCATGACCCACCAGGTGAGCCACGAAGTAGGCAACATGATCGGCATCATCACCGGTAGCCTCGGCCTGCTGGAGCGCGAAACCGGCTTCAATGACCGGCAAAAACGGCACCTCGCCCGCATCCGTAAAGCTGCCGACCGTGGCAGGTCGCTGGCCGGGAGCATGCTTTCCATCGGCAGCCAGCAGCCGATCCATCCCGGCGCGGTGGAGATTGGCGCCGTGCTGCGCGGCATGGCCGACGTGCTGGAAATCGCGATCGGCGAAAATTGCCGGCTTGCCTTCGAAATTGCCGTCGACCTGCCTATCGTCTTCATCGACACGGCGCTCTTCGAGCAATCGATCCTCAATCTTTGTCTCAACGCCGCTGCGGCCATGCCAGCGGGTGGAACAATCCTTATTCGTTGCTCCCGCAGCGAGGCTGGCGTCAGCGTCAGCGTGACGGATGACGGCATCGGCATGTCGCCCGAGGCCGTCGACAAGGCGTTCGAGCCCTATTTCACCACGCGCGACGCGGAAGGAGGCGCGGGTCTTGGCCTTGCAGTGGTCTATGGCTTCGTACGCCAAAGCGGTGGAGACGCTCGCATTGCCTCGCTGCCGGGCAAGGGAACCGTCGTTGAACTTTTGTTTCCGGCGTGAATCGAGAGCACCAGGCTCTGGCTTTTGCGAGCATCAGGTCGTCAGCGAGGGTATGCTGCATCGCCGTCTCCCCATGGAACGAGCTCGGTCCGGAGCTAACAAATGCTTCCGGACCAAGGCCATAGCGTCAATGCGAGGCGCCAAAGGGCTTGCCTTCGACTAGGATCGCACGAACTTCCTTCAAGCTCTCGGTCTCGACGATGCGAACCAGCGAATGCCGCGGATCGGCAATGCCGCGCCGGCGTCGGAAATCGGGCGCCATAGCCTCGTTTGGTTACATATCAACATCATAACACATTGAAAGTATGGTAAATCCCGCGTTAACTAGAAGCGATATGGCTTATTACTTCTTCCACCCATAGGGCAAGCATCGGTAATGAGCCACTTACGCTCAGATGTAAATCTTCGACCTGTAGCGCTGAGCGCAAACCGATCTCCGAACGGCTCTCCGTCCTCTGCGCCAGGGCCAAGGAACTGGCTCATTCGCCCCACGGCGCACCAAGAGGCTGGTTGAAAAGCTCCTTGAGCAAGCGCTTGAGGGTTATGGCATCGAACTAGGGCAGCGGAAGGACCGCCATCCGATCGACACGATCGGGGATCCCGCGACCCGACCGGCGCATGGCGCCGTCCAGGCCGACCTCCGTCCATGACGATCTCTACGACGAACACGGCCTTCCAAACAGATTGAGCTCGGCACATCCGTCGCAGGTCGCAAGGCACAAGCATCTCGCCGGCCAACTAAAGGCACTCGCCTCCGATCTCGCCTACCTGAAGCCTCGTGCCCCCTTTTTCAAGCGCTCTCCCCCTCCCCTCCCCTGCCAGGTGCCGGAGCCGTTACTCCCCAAAATTCGGGGCTCATCACCTTTGGGATCCGATCAAGCGCCAAGAGGATCCCAGGCACGGGCATGGCGGTCCGTTGAAGCTGAACTCCGCCGGACGGATCTTTGAGAGTGCTCGGACCGCATCGCTCTCCTGTCCTGCCCCACCTTCCGCCTCGGCCGCTCCCGGCTTGTCGGCAGGAGCGGGGCTCTGCTCGTCTATCGTTTCGCCCGTTCTCGGTGTAGATGAACCACTGGCAGGCTAGGCGGGCCTTTCGGCCGGTCTTCTGCTCGTTGCAGGTGAAAACATCGACGCCCTACTCTCGGGCCCGGGCGGGTAGTCGGGTGAAATCGATCTCCGACGAGATCGGGCAGAAACCGTCAAAAGGGGCATTGTGCAACAGGTCCATCGCATCGATCACCAGCGCGATATCGGAGGCGTTCTTTCCCGTCGTATAGGCAACCGTTGCTGTGGATTGATGGCGTGCTTGCCCAGTCCATCCGCCCAGCCCTTCGAACGCGAGCCGGAGAAACCACCATTATAGATGTCGGACGCTCGCCTCGTCGCTTCTCAAGCAACCCGTCGGCATTCCTTTCCGCGGTGTGGTCGATGTCCATCAGTACGGCCAGACGCGGTTATGGTGCTTCAGATGGACTAAGAGTTCTTCCGCTTGCGAGAAGTTATGCGAGCCCTCCCGATCCGCCAGGTCTCCGACTTGGCGCCAGGCGATCGGGCGGTTGTCGGCGTCCTCTCCGAAATTGCCGTCGCGACACGAAATTGGACGTCGCCAACTGGGACCTCAAGGGATTGAACTCTTAAGCTATTGCGTTTGTTATCAAAATCCACCGTTTTGACGGCAGTCAACATGATCTGTGAATAAGGAGATCACGACCTTCCCTTTAAGAGAGAATCGCTATGACCTGCAGTTCTGCTGTGCGTTAACTTCCTGTTAACGCTATTTCCCTTGTGAGACTCAGAGAATCGGAGATAATGACGACATATCTCCGGTTTTGGTGATTTTATCGACAGAATGGTCCCACGGCACA
>NZ_JBYGKN010000004.1:0-377010 GCF_057653695.1 Rhizobium sp. SRDI943
ATGGATCAGATGACGACCCGCAAGCCAACGAGCGAATCCTCCGCTGCGAAGATTACACGCCAAGCGCAGATGTTGTCAGCGCAGTTGCAGTCTCTTCGCACCCATATGTATCCGCCGGAGGCGATGAAATCGTTGCGCACCTTTACCTCGCGCGACGTGGCCACCATGCTTGGGATCGCTGAATCGACGCTCCGACAGATGTCGTTGGATGGCGAAGGCGCAATGCCCGAGAGGCTGGAGAATGGCCGCAGGAGCTACACGCTCGCCCAGGTCAATGAGATCCGTCGATACCTGGCGGTGAAGCGGCCCATGGAAGCCTTGGATTTCTTCCCGCGCCGGCGTCCCGGTGAGAAGTTGCAGGTTATCGCGGTTGCGAACTTCAAGGGCGGATCGGCCAAAACGACGACGACCGTTCATCTCGCCCATTATCTTGCTCTGACGGGTTTGCGGGTGCTCGCGATCGATCTTGACCCGCAGGCATCCTTGTCGGCCATGTTCGGCTATCAGCCGGAGTTCGATGTCAGCGACAACGAGACCATATATGCGGCGATTCGCTATGACGACGACAACCGCCGGCCGATGCGCGACGTCATTCGCAAAACCTATTTTGACGGAATCGATCTCATACCCGGCAACCTGGAGCTCATGGAATACGAGCATGAGACGCCGCAGGCGATCGCAAGCGGCGGCGGGCGCGGCGACGGGATCTTCTTCCGGCGGCTCGGCGCCGTCATAAACAGCGTCGAGGAAGACTACGATGTCGTCGTCATCGACGCGCCGCCGCAACTGGGCTATCTGACCCTGGGCGCGCTTTGTGCGGCGACCTCGCTGCTGATCACCGTTCATCCGGCGATGATCGACGTTGCCAGCATGAACCAGTTCCTGGCAATGATGAGCGATGTCATGCACGTCATCGAGGAGCGTGGCGGTGTTCTGGAACACGATTTCATCCGATATGTCATCACCAGGCACAATCCGAACGACGTCCCGCAGGTGAACGTCGTCGCGCTCCTGCGCTCCCTGTTCGGCGAGGACGTGCTGGCGCCAGCGGTGGTGGACACGACCGCGATTGCCAGCGCCGGCCTTGAGAAGAAGAGCCTTTACGAAATGGCGCGTGGTTCGGTTGGTCGAGACACGCTCACGCGCGCCCTGGATTCCGTCGACGCAGTCAATCTCGAGATCTTCAACCACCTCAAATCGGTATGGGGACGGTCATGACGAATGCCAAAGAACGCTCCAGTCGGATGAAAAGTCTGTTCGCGAATGTCGATTCCGCCGAGCTTGCCAAGCAAATCTCAGCTGGGCCTGCGGTGAAGGTCGGATCTGGAGCCGTCAAGTCGATGGACCGGGCCTTCGTTGCCGTCGAAGAGGAGAATGAACGCCTCCGCCTGCAATTGAGCGGCTCGGAAGCCATTGTCGAAATTGACTCCGCTCTTGTCGTTCCCTCCTTTGTCAGGGACCGCCTCGATATCGAGGGAGATCCGAATTTCCAGGGTTTCGTCGAGGGCATTCGGGAAAGCGGCCAGAGACTTCCCATCCTCGTTCGCCCCTCCCCCGACAAGCAAGGCTACTTTCAGGTCGCTTACGGCCACAGGCGCTTGCGCGCCTGTCAGATCCTTGAACGGCCGGTGAAAGCGATCGTCCGCGATCTTACCGACGATGAACTGGTGGTCGCTCAAGGTATCGAGAATACCGAACGCGCCAATCTCTCCTTCATCGAGCAGGCGTTCTTTGCCGCGACCCTCAAGGCGCGCGGCTTTCGGCGGGAGACGATCGCCGCCGCGCTCGGCAGGGCGGATGGCAAGCTGACCTACGTTTCGATGCTGATTGGAATCGCCGAACAGGTCCCCGCCGAACTGATCGGCATCATTGGTCCGGCTCCTTCGATCGGCCGCCCCAAGTGGGAAAAGCTCGCCGCCCAATTCAAGGATGGCAAGGCACCGGCTGCGGCCCAGACGATCATTGATAAGCTGACTTCGACGGCTGTATGGGCCGCTGCCACGAGTGACCAGCGCTTCGCCGCGCTGATGAGCGCGCTCGAACACAAGGCGGCTAGGGGAAACCAGGGCGAAGAGGTCGACCTCGGCGGCGGCGCCGTGATCACCGCGAAATCTTCGCGTTCTTCAACGCTTATCACGATTCCGGAAAGCAAGGTGCCGGGCCTCTCGGCCTGGCTCGTCGAAAGGCTTCCGGCGCTGGTGGAGGAGTACCGAAAGCAAACGGGAGAGACGCCGATGGGGTAGGCTAATTCAGAAATAGGAAAGGGCCCACCGACGGCAATCGGCGAACCCTTGAATCCTAGCCGACAGTACGAAAACGTCCCGTCGACATCAGCTCTTACAAACTGATTCTATGACGGACCGCTGGCACAATCAACCCCTGCGTAACAGCCGGGAATGAAAAACTGTGCCCGTCTGCTGGCTTTCATCAACAAGAATCTCGATGGAGCCGCACGCCAAGGCGTTGCGGGCAGCTAGCCCATGACAGAAGCAACGGCAATCGCATCGTTCAGACGCGTCAGTCCGGCCATTCTCGCAAGCGCGCGGATGGCGATGGCCAACGACATACCGGACACCTCGAAGTCGGAGATCTCTCTCCTGTTGAAAAAGGCAGCGCCGATCCTTGGGATCGACGGCACGACCTATCATGTCCTGGACATTCTCCTTGGCCTCTCGCGCGCCGATGACTGGAAAGGCGCCGGGCGACCGATCGTTGCCATCTCGAACGCCAAGCTCGCCGAATACACGCTGCGCTCCGAACGCACAGTGATGCGTTGCCTGCGCAGGATCGTTGAGGCTGGGATCGCCGCCTACCGTGACAGTCCGACCGGCCGGCGTTTCGTGTACCGCGACAATGACGGGATGGTTGCCAGCGGCTTCGGGCTTGATTTCACGCCGGCGCGCGTGCGGCTCGCAGAGATCAGGGAGAGCGTCGAGAACTACCAGAGGGAACTCAAGGCCAGCCAGGATGCACGTCGCGCGGTCACGCGGTTTTCCAGAGCAATCATCGATGCCTGCGAGGCGTTCCCGGAAAAGGCAGACATCTGGAGGAGCGCCGCACAAGCAATCATCGATGCCGTAGCCGGCCGGGCAGAACAGGCAAGCGGTCTCGAATCACTCCACGGAGAGGTTCTTGAGTACGCGGAGCAACGCTTCCGGGAACAAGACTTGTCATGCGCGGGTGACATCGGCGTCACCTCTAATATTAATACAACCCCTAAAAACCTTTCTGATAGTAATCAACGGACCCGCTCTAACGAGCGAGACATAATTTCCACTGACGACGGCTTCGCCGTCGATGTGGCTTATGAAAATAAGTCTGAAGCGGCTGCGGGTGACATGCAATCCCGATTGCGGCAGGCGGAAAAGACGGTTGGTGATATCCAAGTCGTCGTTCTAGCTGCGGTGCCGATTGGTTTGCTTCAGGTTGGGTGCCGCGCGGCGCAGGAATGTGTCAGCGTGGAGTTTGACGGATGGTCCGATGTAGTCGGGGCGGCTGAAACGATGCGGCGCATGATCGGCCTGTCGGAGACTGCATGGGTAGACGGTGTAGGGAGGGTCGGCCGATATGCTGCGTCCGCCATCTTGGCGACCGTGCTCGAAAAATCCTTGCGCGACCCGGAGCTAATTGCAAAGCCCGGGGGCTATTTCCGTGCAATGGTCGACCGGGCTGTCGATGGAAGTCTTCACCTCTCGAAAAGCCTTTACGGTCTTGCGGAAAGCGAGATGAACACACGGGATAGATAGGCGAAAAGTAACAGCTGTTACCCTGCCCTTGGCCTTGCGGGACGGATTAATCGCGACGAGGTTTTGGGGCGAAGCCGCCGCAGGAATGGGTCGAGTTCAGGGGCGTGGCCTCGCCATCTGGGGCGGATGGGCGGCAACGGGGCGGGCGAATACAGGAAGAGTGGTCGTTTCGTCGGGTATCCATTTTCGCCCGACGTCGATGCAGCCATATCCATCTGGCTTCCGCAACAAGACGGCGAGGGCGGTACAACTGCCCTGAAGTAACTTCAGACAAAGCTGTTGCCGAGAACTGCCATTCCTACTGTCGATTGAAATGGGATCTGCTTGGCTGCCGATCGAGGGCACCCCTCAGATCTGAATGTGTTGCCGGTGATAGCCCAGCGTCGACGGTTCTGGCGGTTGCGATCTCGCTCTCTGGCTGCGTGGTTCATACTTTTCGGGGATGAATTTTTGCGCGTCCTTGGAGCCACTCCGCTCGAGGAAGAACGTGGATGTTGGCGGGCATAGACGAATTCGAAGGAGCGGGGGCGGCCCACGGCGAGGGCATTGGGTAAGGACGTTCGCATATACGTCCATGATGCTGCGGGGTGGCAGCTGAGCGTGCGCGAGGGATGGAGTTTATGATGAGAGTGAGGGAGAGTCGTGAAGAAGGACGTCTTCGAATGTTCATTCAGCAACCCATGCCACCTGTCTCGGCCCGCCTGTGGCCCGCTCAGAGATCATGTGCATTGCTGCTTAAAGGGACCGAACGTCAGTCGGGGCGTGCGGCACCCGCCATGCAAAAGAAGTTCCAGGAAGGCCGGCAATGGCGTTTGCGCGATGGGTGCTGCAGGCCGTCTTGCTGGAGAGATCGACGGGTGGAGGGTTGCCTATCGTCGCTTCTGAAATGAAAGTTGCCTATCCACGGACGGAGAGGTCCGTGGGCAGGATCCGGTCGACACGCCCGTTTCGCGCTGTCATCATCGTGAATGTTTTTGTCGCTCGCGTTGGACCGACCAGGCGATCTTAACGAGAAACCCAAAAGGTAACAGCTGTTACCTTTTGGGCGTTGCGTGCCGACAAGGATGTGACCCTTCTCCTTCTTCAAAATGCTCAATCACCAAAGGCGACACTGCTTCCTGGAGCTCGGGTAGGTGCCGAGCGGTCTGACTTTCAAGGCGTAAGAGACGTGGAAGGGTCCGGCGCAGGGCGGCAGAAATCGGTGCCACTGGCGACGTCGACACTATGGCGTAGCGTGCACTTGATGCTGGAGCGGTGGCAGCGAGAATGACTTGCGGACAGAGGGCCGAGCGCGATCGTGATAGGCGGGGCCTAAAAAAGTAACGGCTGTTACCTTCTGCGACACGGCTTTAAGACACGCAATGATGCAGCGTTTGAACACGCAATCGTTTCAATCGCGGCATGCGCGCGAATTGCTCGATGACTTCACATCCGCCGCATTGCATGACTTTTTTTGGGCCCCCGTGTCGCCTCGACTGGTTCGGCCTCTTCGGTCCTTTGTCCAAGGGGACGCGGCGGTTGGGATCTATCTCTTTTTCTTAATCAGGGCAGATTTAGTGCATAGCGTGCGTGCCGGCGATCGCCGGTGCGCGTGAGCGCTTCTTTCTCCACCAAGTCATGAAGATCGCGCGTCGCTGTCGCTCGCGAGGTCCGCGTTATCGAAATGTAATTCTCAGCGCTCAATCCGCCTTTAAACCCCCCAGGACCTTCTCGAAACATCCGAGCGAGGGCCTTCTCCTGGCGCTCGTTGAATTGCCTGCGGAACCTGTCATAGAATTGCGCCTTGCTGATGTAGAAGGCCACCCGCATCAAGGTGGTCTGTTGTGCATCAAGGATGGTTCCCGCAAAATACACCAGCCATTCGGTGATATCGAGCGTGCGCTGATGCCGTTCGAGCTGATCGTAATAGGCTTTCCGGCCATTCTCGATCGTGTAGGCAAGTGCAATCAAGCTCGGTTGCCCGATATTTTGGGCAAGCGATTTTTCGGCGAGCGCTCGGCCAAGCCTGCCATTTCCATCTTCAAACGGATGGATGCTTTCGAAGTACAAATGGCCTATGCCGGCACGGGTGAGCGCGGGCAAGGGGAGTTCACCGTGCGGCGCCGTTTTGTTGAACCACTCGGTGTAGGCCGCCATTTCCGCCGGGACCTGCCTTGATGGTGGAGCCTCATAGTGGACGGTCGGATTGTCCAGACGGCCGGACACAATCTGCATGGCATCTTCATGCGTTCGATATGCGCCGATCGCTCCAAGATGGCGATTGCCTGTCATCAACATGCCGTTCCAGCGAAACAGGGTTTCATCATTGAGCGGGGCCGACCAAGTGTCGTACACATCGACCATCATTTCCGCGATGCCGCGCTCTTGCGGAGTTGATGGCCGATTGTCGGCATCGAGACCAAACTGGCGGCGCAATGAGGATTGCACGCTCAACCGATCAAGCATTTCGCCCTCAATCTCGGAGGTTTTCACTGCCTCGTCGCTTAAAAGCTCGATACGAAGCAGATTGCGTTCCTCATCGCCGACATGACGGACTGCGCCGATCACTTCCCCCGAGGACAGAAGGAATCGGCTTTCGAGTGGTTCAAGCGGCGCATGATCATAGATGAAATGCGGCCAACCTTCCTGCGTCCAGTTCCACTTCATGAGTTATAGGCACCTTTTCTATAACTCACTATAATGCATTGCGATGAGTGATAGAAATGAATTCTATCGCTCATGCAATGGATCGAAGGTGCTCGCGGAGACCCAGAGAGCACCTTGAAAGGTTAGAATCGACTATATCCAAAGGGCAGCAAACCCATATGTCGCCAATCAAACGCGCCTCGTCGGCTGCGTCACAACCGGCACTCATAAGCGTATGGCCTGAGGACGCGCTTCGTCCAACAGCGCCCTCGGATTGTTGATGACGCTCGCGCCCGGGTTTGGAAGACATTGCGATAGCAGCCACGGCTAAAGTGCACGGATTCACGGTCTTGACCCGCAATATGCGCCATTTCGGGCCCTGGGCGTTCAGGCACTCGATCCGTTTGAAACATTGCCGGAGTTATAGGTGAGGGGCTTTTTCTGGAAGTCCGGCCGCTCAAGTCAGATTGGTCGGGAGACGAGAACCTGGGCATACAGGCATGGGAAAGACGAAGATCATGGGGGCTCCTCTAGGCGATATGCATCTATCTATTCGCTAAGTAAGACTAATCAGAGCTTTGCCTATCGAGACTAGCGGCATTGCTTCCACATCGTGCTTTAGGGGGAAAGTTTCCTGCCCAGGGTAAACGACGATGCGTCGTGCCGGGTCGAGATCTTCACATGCAAGATAGAAGCCTTTCTCGAGTTTCGGTGTCAGGCTCCGCTTGATTTCGATAGCCCAAGGTCGTTCGCCCGGGGGCGTTAGAAGAAGGTCGATCTCGGCACCAGCCGACGTCCGATAAAAATTGCTCTGAGTTCCGGGCGGCGCTGCTGCAATCAAGGTCTCGATCACGAACCCTTCCCAGCTTGCTCCGGCGACCGGGTGCCCGAGCAGGTCCTCCTGAGTGGTCAGCCCCAAAAGGGTGTGGGTGATGCCGCTATCGCGAACATAGACCCGCGGTGATTTGACCAGGCGTTTGCCAATGTTCACGTGCCAGGGCTCTAGGCGTCGTACGAGGAGTAGATCAACCAGGAGATCGAGATAGGAGGCGACCGTCTTGCCATCGACGCCGAGCGAACGCGCAAATTCCGCGGCATTTAACAGTCCGGATTGGTGATGCGCGAGCATGGTCCAGAAGCGCCGCAATGTCTCGGCTGGAATGCGAGGACCAAGCAAGGAAATGTCTCGTTCCAGATAGGTTCGTATAAAGTCTTGCCGCCAGCGCTGGCTTTCACGATCACTCGCTGCTAGGAAACTATCCGGGAAGCCGCCTCGCACCCATAGCGTATTCAGATCGTCAACTGGCACTTCCAGGCCGTCGATCGGACCCATTTCAAGGTAGGCGATGCGACCTGCCAGCGTCTCACCCGACTGTTTCAATAGATCGATGGATGCGGACCCGAGCAGCAGGAAATGGCCAGCCTTCCTTCCATTTCGCCGGCCCCGGTCGATAAGCCCACGCAAATTCTGAAAAAGATTTGGTAGCCGGTGAACCTCGTCCAGGATAACGAGCTTGTCGCTGTGCTGGCTGAGATATAGTTCCGGCTCGGTGAGTTTGGCGCGGTCGGCATCCGATTCCAGGTCGAGATAGATTGATGGGCGCTGTTCGGCTATCGCGAGCGCCAGCGTCGTCTTGCCGACCTGACGCGGGCCAATGAGCCCAACGGCGGGGCTCGAATCGATCAACTCAATCAGTTTTGTAGATATTCGACGTTCAATCATCCTTGCATTTATGGAGGATAATTCCGCAATTGCAAGGATTACATATTGATGTTTGGGCTGCGTCAGTTGGCGCGTCGCTCGGCGTGTGCGATTTGAGGGTCAGTTCCTTCAAATGACCAGCCTTGCGGCCCGCCCGTTCTTCTGTTCTGCGTTGTTGTAGTAGCTTGCAGCCTGCGCACCGGTTTATGAAGGGACTGCCGCTTTCGCCGAACTGCGACCCAAAACATCACCATTGGCGAGGCAACCGGGCCAGGAGTTCTTTTTCGGCGAGCTTTTCGCGGACCATAAGATGAACGGTGCGACGGAGGCGCTCGAGGGGAAATGCTCGGTCGGGCCCTATCGCGTCAAGCGGATTCATATTGCGGTCGCATGGGGTCACGCAGGGCAATTCAGGTAAATAGGGCAATACAGACGGCCATCCAGATTAACGCCGTCCCCAGTACCATCGCTCGCCTGGCGACGACGACTTTGTCTGCATCGTCCTCCGCTACAGGTGTAGTCACAATCCAAGGCACGGAACCAAGTGCTGCAAATCCGATGATAGCCAGACCCATCACAAAATAGTCGAATGAATGCCAGGCCCCATGTTCATATACCCCCCAGTAACCCAGAAAGGCCATTCCGACTGCAAACATTGTGGCGGACGCCGAGCAGAGGCCTGTGACGGATCCGGTAGGTGCGCGCATGTTCCTTTTTTCACGTGTTTCCAAGTTCATGACGCGATATCCATGACGGTTGGCTGCCTCTCTGCAAATATGTCAGGAATTGAGCGCGGCGTGAAGCGCGTGTGACTGTCTGGGACGGCCGCGAAATTCCCCGCCTCGGCATGGGATGCTGGGCAATCAGTGGCCACTCTCCTGCGTGACAGAAGAGCGCTGCATCCGCGCGTCGCATACGAACATCATATATCACACCATTTGAGCTGCCCGTCCGCTTCGACGTGTCGCGCTGTTGTAGTAACTTGATGCTTGTTGAATCGAGCGGTGGCGGGACTGCTCCATCGCCTCGGGCAGGGGGATGCCACGGTTTGCCGCCTCGGTCAGATATCCAGATCGTAGCCCGTGCGCGGAAAACTCGCCGCTATCCAACCCAGCCATCACCGCCCGCTGCTTGATGATCGCATTGACCGACTGCGGATCGATCTGGCGCCGCGACACCGTGCCCCATCGCCCGATCGCCCGAAACACGCTGCCGCTCTCGATCTTGGCGGCCACCATCCAGGCATTCAGCGCATCCACCGGCCGACCGGTCAGATAGACAACGTCGTCCTCGTCCCCGCTGGTCGTCTTGGTGCGTCCGAGATGGATGGCGAGAGAGGGGAGGGAAGGGCCATCGTCCCCCGGGATTGGCGGCTCGACGGTCAGCTGCTCGCTGCGCAGGCCGGCGATCTCGCTGCGCCGCCGACCACCGGAGGCAAAGGCAACCATCAGGATTGCACGGTCACGGAGATCGCGCAGACTGTCGGTCGTGCAGGTTGCCAGCAGTTTTGCCAGCACATCGCCGGTGACGGCCTTGGCGCTCTTGCGACGCCGCGTCCGGGGGACGGCGCGAACGGCGAGGCGAATGGCTGATTTGAGGGCAGGGGAGGCGAAGGCGCCGTCAAAACCGCGCCATCTGGTGAGCGTCGACCAGTTCGCCAGCCGCCGGCGCACCGTCGATGGCGCGTGCGGGCCTGCGGATCTGAGAAAACCCTGGCTCCGAAGGTCTTCGTCGACGTCGGCCGGCATGCCGTGATCCGGATCGGTCTCGCGGTGCTGCGGATCCCAGAGGTGATGCGCGACGAATTTCAGCAGCAGCGCCTCGGGCGCCGGCCAGGGCAGGGATTGTCCGGTCGCCGCCAACCCCCAGGCTTCCAGATAGGCGAGATCGGAGGTCAGGGCGCGAAGTGTGTTGTCGCCCATGCCTTGGTTGACGAGGTGGCGCAGGGTCTCGACGTCGTGGTCGGTGAGCAGCTCGGCGAGCTCGTCGCGGCGCTCGATCGGCAGTACGGCGGCGATGGTGTCGAGCTCTTCGGCGCGGCGCTCCACGGCGGTCAGTGATGTCTTGGCTTTGGCCACGGACGCTCCAAAATAGCGGGCTTCGGCGGTCTACAGGACCGTGATTTGCTACGATTCTTTCTGATTTGGGCCGCCAAATCAATCTACCATCGATAAGAGCTACTTATCGATGGTTGTCAGGCCAACTGTCGGAACCACGTAGTGACGGACACAAACTAGCTTCTTGTGTCCGTTTGGAAACTCATTTACCATAATTTCAATGTCTTACGATCTTTCCAAATTGCCCAACCAAAGTCTGCTGCGGCCGATTTCAGACGCGGGATCTGCATTGACCCGTCTCGACGAGCGCGTCGCCCGTTCGCCGGTGGGCGACGGTTTTGTCGAACGGTCGCATTTTTCCGACGCCTGCGCCTCGCTGTGGATCGATGGCGAACTCGTCCATCTCGAAGACCTGGTCCTCCATGACGCTACCAAGGATATTCGCACGCCTACCCACGAGCTAACCATCGCCCGCGACGTTTTGAAAACCCGCCGGCGCATCGCCGCACAGACCCCCGGTTGGGCCTTGGGTGCCGATGGCCTCCGCAGCTTGCGTGGCCAGGCGGCGGCGGCTCCGGATGGCACCGAGACGAGCAGTGAGGCCGGGTCGTTCACCGACGATGTCGTCGGAGGAGGGGAGGGGGACGAAAGCGACGATGGCGCTGGCGTGCTCGACGCCGAGTTTGCCGCCATTGATGCCGTGCTCGCACGATCGGATGCCGCGATCGAGCAGGCAAAACTGCCCGGCCGCGCCGGTACATCGGAAAAAAATCCGCTGGTTTACGATCTTGACTGGGATGAAAACGAGCGGCTGGAGGAATGGCGCAGCGTGTTGCGTCAGGCCGAAAACCTGCCGGCGGTGCTGCAGGCGGTGGTCGCCCTCGATGCCTGGAACGAATTGTCGGTGCTGCAGCACGCGCCCTGGCTCGGCCGGCTGCTGTCCGCCGCGCTCCTGCGCCACGCCGGCATCACTACCGGCGCGCATCTTGCGGCGATCAATTTCGGCCTGAAAACCATTCTGGTCGACCGGCGCCGGCATCGCGACCGCGAGACACGGCTGCTGGCCATTCTCGCCGGCATCATCGCCGCAGCAGAGCTCGGCCTGAAGGAACATGACCGTCTGCTGCTTGCGCGAAAAATGATGGAGCGCCGGCTGGTCGGGAAACGCACATCGTCAAAACTGCCGGAGCTGATTGGGCTGGTGATCTCGCGGCCGCTGGTGTCGGCTGGGATGATCGCAAAAGAGCTTGCCGTCACGCCGCGGGCAGCGCTGCGGATTGTCGAGGAGCTGGGCTTGCGGGAGATGACCGGCAGGGGGAGGTTTCGGGCGTGGGGGATCGTTTGACTCAAAGGATCGACTTTTCTCGTGACGGAAGAGTTGGAGACTTGGTCGGCGGTCACCACGTTGGCCAGCGCCTCGCTCAGTGATCGGCTTGCTGAGGCTCATAGCTATGATGAGGGAGGCTGTGTGGAGCGCAAGATAAAAGAAATTCTCTTTGGCAACAGAGGTAGCCGGGCTGGCGCATTGCCGCTGGTGCACACCGCTCCCGCTTACTTCATTCAGAAAATCCTTCAGTCCAAGGAAATTCGGCCACGGCCATGTGACGTTTTTCTCGGCGAGCAGCTTGCTTATTTCTTCGTGGGCCGACCCGCCTATAAGTCGGTGGGCCATGACATCGCTCATTGGGAAATGCCCTCCTGTGTGATTGCTGATTTTCAGACTGTTCATTCCAAGCGCATGTATCCATTCGACAGTGGCGCGTTCGAAAGAGGCTTGGTGCCAAAATACGCCACAATGATCGACCGGGAGGATTACGCCCTTGAGCCGCAGCCCGACGTTGTAGAGCGTTATATTGGCACCTTCTTTGGCAGTGCTCGCGCATATTACATGGGTGAGGCCATCGACAAAAAGAGCTTCCTGCAGCGGCATGGCATCCTGCCGACGGAAGCTTCGCTCCACGCACTTATTTCGCTGCTCAACGGGGAGCGTATCGGCAAAGAGCTTGATGAGCGGCGATCATCCATTGAGATCCAGGTCGACCAGGCGATCCAGCTGGAAAGCGGAGCAATCAAGGCCGTCATACTCCCGGAGATTTATCTGCAGGATAAGAAATTCATTCGTGAGATTGAGACATTGGGAGCGCAGGTTATCACATATCCGCGGTATCCGTTAAACACAGATCATTTCTATTTTGCGATGTACGAGCGCTGCGCGGCATTCTACGAGAAAAATGGGTATTTCGATGTATAAATGCACTGGCGCTGCCTTTTTCCGAAACGGATCGACGGCGGAAGTTGGCTTTGCGCTGTTTTCACGTGAGGGAGCAAATCTTCAATTCGTGGCGGAGACCGACAACTATTTCAGAATTCAACAATTTGTGCCCATCATCGACACTCAAGACCTACAAATCCAGCCTGTGGATAGGGATGAGCAATATACTGTCGGCCAAGCTGTCCCGATCCCATCGCGGTCGTCAGCTTTCGGCTTCATTGTTGAAGATGTCGCGCGACTGATCGGCACATTGTAGGCACTGAACTTCAGCAAATGTGCGTCAGAGCCACTTCTCGGTGGAAACGCCGGGTCAGCTCTCAGTGGAAATCAACAGGACGGGCAACGCGTCCATGGTCGGCAGCATTACGCGCTGAAACAATCGGTCGAGATTAGCCTGAAATACGCGAGGAAGCTGCTCGCGGGGGGTCACGCCGACGGCCAGCCCAGAGTAGACCTCTGGTCTTTCAAGTAGCCCTTGAGACGCGCCCAGTGATCCGCGCTCTCCATCGCAGCAAAATTCCTGCAGAAGATCGAGTTTTGCTCTCCCGTACATCTGTCGTTTGATGAGCTTCAGTCGTGTGATCTGACCTTCCGTCTGCCCATTTGACCAAGGCGAGATGATTGCATTTCTCACAGCGTCCATGTCCTTTTCGACACCGCCAGCGAAAGATCCGACCAGGCTGCTCTTGGCAGCCTCAAGCCATTCATCAAGCTTTCGTGCTGTCTTCGAGCGGATCATGGATTGGAAATCACCAATGGCTGTCCGGGCGATCACCAGTTCCGGAACGTTTACTTCGATTGCCGCCACCAGGATCGCCTCGGATTTTACCAAGTCATCGCGTGCGGTGGTCAGCAGCCGGGCGATGACGCGCGCTGATGGCGTTCGCGCAAGGCCGCTCTGGTTGGCTTTCTCCGCGAGGCGTCGGCGTTGAGCCCATTGCGAAATGACGCCGCTCTGTCCGGGAAAACCCTTTGCTTTCATCTCGCGCCAAAGCGCCAAGGCGTTCCGAGCCCCTTCTTCCCAGCGGCTGTTGAGCCAGGGCAGCCAGCTATCCAGCGAACTTGGCCGTGTTCGGAAGACATCGAGGCGCTGGCCTCTCAAGACGTCGCGAACGAGCTTCCGGCTATGGCCGGTTTGCCGCACGATCTGCCGAATTGAGGTTCCCTTCTTAGACAGCTCCCGGACCGCCTCATTCGTTTCCTGACGGCGTAGATATCCCTCGTATTGCAGCTTCTCGGCGTAGGTCAAAAGCTTGGGATCAACGACATTGCTACCGACCGCCTGCCTGATCTGGCGCATCGACTTGCCGACCGCATCGAGAAATGCCCGACTGGAGTTCTCCATCAGGTGCCAGCGGTCGGCAACCTGCTCAGCATCAGGCAAGGCCTTTGTGATGGCCTCACCATAGCCGCCGCCCCGATCGCGAGCGACGATCGATATGGACTGGTGCCTGGCAAGCCATGCCCGAGACGTATCCAGAGCGCGATCCGGCAACAGGGTGACAGGCTTCCGGCGCTCCAGGTCGCAAACAATTGTTCCGTAGGTCTGGCCGCGCCTGAAGGCAAAATCATCAATGCCTATGACGGTGAGCTCATCGTTCTGATCAGTAGTACGGCGGCGAACCACCCGCAGCAGGGTGTCGTTACTCACCGGCATCATCAGGCGATTGGCAAAGGCCGCGGCCGGTCTGCCGCCAAGTGCCAAACCAAGGTGGTGGACGATTGTCTCAAGCCGTTGGGTGCGCCGACCATAACGAGCCAACACGCCGTCGCCGAACTGTTCGCAGAAAATGCGCCGACCGCACAGGACTGCATCGCACCAGAACCGGCGCGCCACGATCGTCAATTCTACTCGGCGGCCGCTGAGTGGTAGGTCAGCGGGTCGCCGCATATATCGACTTTGAACTCTCTTACTTGGCCGCCCGCAGTCCGGACAAATCCCCGAGCAGCGGCGCGATCGCAGCAAAATCTGAACGCTGTCCGCGACGATCTTCATCTCATCTACTGCGAGGCCGTCAGGGGCAAGCTTTGCGCGCTGAAATCGATGCTGCATATGCTGATCCTCCGATGAATCAGCCAAAACCTCGCCCACAACAGCAGCAATTCTGAGTCAGAGCCAGCTCTCAGTGGAAATCAACAGCATCAGGACTCTCTCCTGGTCGTTGACCGAAGCCCCTCGATCTCTCGCCGTTGCTCGGCATGTTTTTCTGGGTTCTGCGCCTTCAGCTTCTCAAGGTTGAGAATCTTCCAGCGGACGGCCGGCAGATCAGCCGCTTGCGGCAACCCGATGGCTTCGAAATCTGGTTTACCGTCGTGGAGTGAAAGCAGAAAGCGCATGGCGTCGTCGTCGAGCCGTGCAAGAAGATCCGTCGTCAGTTGCTCTCTTGCGGCTTTCAGCTCATCGAGGCTGATGGGCTGCGTCGTCATTCCCTCGAACTCTTTCACGAATGCGTCTTCCAGCGCTGCAAGCGAGGGCCTAACCAGCTCATGGGGCGGCCGCCCGGAACTTGCGACATAAATCAGGAAGGTCCGAAACAGCCCGTCGGTCAGTCCCTCGTTTTCATAAAGCAGCTTTACGTCGAACAGATCACGCGGATGCTGACGATCGACTGCTGCATGCAGCTTCCCGCCAAACAGGTCCTCAAACGAGACGACCTGCATCTCAGCGAACCCGAAGACGTCCTCGACTTTCTCGCTCACCCGGCGTCGTTCCGACGGATGAACGGTGCCCCTCGCGACAGGAGAAGTCTCCACTTTGATTTCGACGTTGCCCTGCCGGACCAGGAGGCGGGTATCATTGTTGCCGCCGCCGGCGATCCTCTGAACGCCAGTGTTCCGCAGATTGCGTAGAAGGTCCTACCGGATGTGATCAAGGATCGTGTCGATGTTCTTCAGCGTCGTTTGACGGTCTTCAACAGGCAAATAGGTCAGATCGATATCGACCGAGAGCCGAGGCATGTCGCGATAGAAGAGGTTGATCGCCGTTCCACCCTTCAGGGCGAAGGCTTCGTGGCGGGCGATGAATGGAAGGGTCCGCACCAGGAGTTCGACCTGGCGCATGTATTGGTCACGGGCCATACGGGGCCTCCTTTGGCATCAAGTCATCCGGGACTGTGATGCGATAGATGGGGTGCAGCCGGCCGCCTGGGGTCAGCGCCCGGTCGCCCTTGCCGAGATCGACGGAGGAGACGTCGATGTGCCGGCGCCAGGCGTGATTGTGCTTGTCAGCAAACACGAAGAAGAGGCGCTTGGTTTTTACGCTTCGGCATAGGGTAAGGAGTGTCGTCAATAATCTCGGGCGCAGATTGGCAAGGCTCTCGAACGCCACGTCCACCTTGTGGAAGCTTTCGCCCTTCGGGACTTCGTCTAGCATTTCGAGAATCGCGCGCTCGGGTGAGGACATTGGCATTGGCCAGCGCCATGGGCTTTGTGCCAGCTCTGGATCCTCGTCGTTGGAAAGGTCGAAATCCGCGTTTTCGACGCCGATTTTCCCTTCGCCGAACAGGACATTGCTCCTATTCTTTACATGGGCGTCCATCCGCAACTTCGATAGCCATGGCGGGATATCGGATCCGTAGAGATAGAGGGCAAATTCACCGCCGAACTTGAGGTAATGAGCATGGCCCCGCAGGGAGAGGGAACTGGCCCCGCCGACATGAAACTCGTGCCGCATGAGCCGGACGGCCGAGAGCAGGGGGATTTTCCAGCTCCCGACAGCTTCTGGATTAATATCCGAGGAGAATGGGCGGCGGTACACACCCGGCGTGACCGGCTCGAGCCAGCCCTGCTTGAGATAGCCCGACACGGATTGTCGCGAGATGGCATGGTCGGCCATCCACCGTGAGTCCACCAGGAAGCCGGGGGGTACTTGCTGGAGAAGGTGCTTTAGCTTGCTCTCTGTTTGTCCATTCATGTTTGACATTATGCCAAAAGATCAAAGCATACGCAAACTTTACAGGATATCAGTTATGTCAATTGAAAATTGACTTTCCTAGATCCCTGCAAAGCGGCTCACGCATTAGAATGTCTGGACACAGCACAGCTGCATTGGACGGGTCGTTGCGGGCGCAAGGCAGCTTGGGACAGTTGCCCGGGAGTACAGACGGGAGGTGTATCACCGACGGTCATATGCCGCGAGTTGATCTTCGTCGTTCCATAACCATCGCTGAAGCACAGGCGCGAGGTTAAGGATGGGCAACAACCGTTCCCGGCCAGTATGCCTATTTCTGTCAAAGTGGAAAACGCAGAAGCGGCCTTCGGTCCCCAGCACGTAAGTATCTGCCTGGATTAAAAAAATTGATGCCAATATACTCGCCGAACGACGGGTCCGCGGTTCATATCCCTTCAAGGCGAAGGGACGTAGGGTCTCGGCATTTCACTAATCGGCGGCATCCGGCCGTGGGGATGCCGTTAAGTGGTTGCGTTCTGAAGCTCGAGTTCCAGTACACTGAACCGCTTGCTGTCAGTTCACGGAGACGGGCCATCAAATCGATCATCTGTCAAATAGAGGCCACGGCGTCCGGTCTGTGCGACAAAGTGTCGGCCCCCGCCGGCGGCCTTCAGCCCCGAAATTCGCCTTCGTTCATGTCACGTTCGTCGTAGTTGAGGTCCCAATCCTTGGCATCTCCATCTTTGCCCGGTGTCTTCTTATTGACGGTCGCGTCGTCCGAATGGGTGATGACACGCGGCTTGGCGCTGCTCACGCCGTTGTTGGATCCTCCGGCATGATTGCTTTCCGACTGTCCTCTGGCGTCGCGCTCGATTTCCGCCTTCTACGGCTTTTTACTTTTTTCCATGTCGCTAGCGTTCCTTAGTTGTCGACCGTTGCCGATTTCATGCCGGCCAATAGGCCAAACTCAATTTTTCATTCTTGATGCCCCGGCCCCTCTTGAACCGATAACCGCCCAAATTAAATAAATTATGCTGGTAGCTCAATTGGGACCGGCAAAGTCCAGGAGACGCCGGGTCGCTCTTGGCGTCTCCTTGTATCCATGTTGCTTCAAAGGAGGATATGGCTATGAGGACAAACCTCGATTTCTCTCCCATGTTCCGGTCAAGCATCGGCTTTGACCGGATGTTAAGTGCGCTTCAAGCCGGGATCGACACCGTCGATAACTGGCCGCCCTACGACATCATCAAGACGGGTGAGGATGCATACCGCATCGAAATGGCGGTGGCGGGATTCTCCCAGGACGAACTGTTGATGACGCAGGAGCAGAACCTGCTCGTGGTCGCGGGCAGGAAGGCGGATAGCGATGACGACGTGCAGTATCTTCATCGCAGCGTCGCTCAGCGAAGCTTCCAGCGCCGCTTCGAACTTGCCGACCACGTCAAGGTCGAAAGCGCTGAACTCGTCGACGGACTGCTGATCATCGATCTGAAGCGCGAGATCCCCGAAGAAATGAAGCCGCGCCAGATCGAGATCGGAACTGGCCAGGCGCTTCCAAAGTTCGAGACCAAGCAGATCGAAGCTGAGACGCAAGCGGCTTAAGCCTCGAAAGGCACATCGGTGCCGGGCACGCCCGGCGCCGATATGCGCGCTTCGCTGCTAACCAAGAGAAAGGAGAAAAGACATGAGTGTTCGTGATCTCATTCCCTGGAGCGGGAACAACGGCCATAAGGCTCCCAGCCTTTTGCGTGATGACGATCGTGATCCGTTCCTGTCCCTGCATCGCGAGGTGAACCGATTGTTCGATGACGCATTCCGCGGCTTCGGTTCCAACTTTCCGTCGTTGACTGGCCGCAGTGGCTTTGGTGGCGGATGGCCGAACGTCGAGATCTCCGACAACGAAAAGGAGATTATGGTGACGGCCGAGGTGCCTGGACTTGAGGAAAAGGACATCGAAGTCCTGCTCAATGACGGCGTGCTGACGCTGAAAGGCGAAAAGCACTCCGAGACCGAGGACAAGGATCGCCAGTTCTCCGAACGCTACTACGGCCGCTTCGAGCGTCGCATTCCGCTCGGTGCGGAAGTCAAGGAAGACAATATCGACGCCCGATTCAGAAACGGCGTGTTGACGGTGACCTTGCCGAAGAGTGAACAGGCGCAGTCGCAAGTCAAGCGGATCGCCATCAAGAGCTAACCAACCGATGAGCGACCGGCGGCCGGCTTTGCGGCGGCCGCCGGCATCCTTCGCCGATAGGGAGGGATATGATGATGGACGTTAACAGAGAGACCCACAACAGAGAGACGCAGAAACCAAACACGGCTGTTTCGGATACGTGGCCAGCAAATGACAACCAGCGGCAGCCTCTGTCATTCGGCCGCTCAGTATTTCCCGAGGGTGCTGTCGCCCGAATCTTCAAGCCATCGCGCTCGGTGATGACGTCAGGCACCCCGCAAACGAAAGGTTGGCAGCTCGTCTTCGAGCGCCGTAGCGCACCGTTCATCGAGCCTTTGATGGGCTATACGGGTAGCTGGAATTTCCAACCCTTGAATCAGCAATCCGTTATGCGGAGCGGCAGGGGCTGACCTACAGGGTGCAGCGTCGGGTGAATAAGCCGGCGGCAAAGCAGAGAACCCGCCCGCGAACGTACCGACCTCATGCCTTCTCCGACTCGACATTGCTACGGCTCGGCCTCGCGGCACGTCAGGAGAGCTACGGACAGGCACTGGGCGCCGGGTTGCAGACCCACGATGGTCCCGCAACATGGCCATCGCCCGCTGACGTTGTCCGCGATCGCACGCTGACGCTGCAAGCAAAGCGGACGATCCTGATGAACTGGGCCTGGACGGAGTACCTGATCGACCGGCCAATCAACGAGGGAATGCCTGAGAACAACCGGCCGTCGCGCCTTCACGAGGTCGAGCAGGCACTGCTTGACCTCGAGCGCAACGTCGAGAGGCGAGATCTTCAGCCGACGATCAACCGAGATGCCGCGTGAGGTGGAGCCATGAACCCATCTATCGTCTTCGATTGCGAGAAGATCCTGCCCAACAGGTTCGCGCTGACTATGGCTGCGGCCGCACGAAGCCGCGCCCTTTATCGAGGGGCGGAGCCGAGGCTGGATCCGTTCTCCAGCAGCGAGCTCGCACCCTTTCTGGGCGGACCGGCAGGAACAAAGCGACTTCACTCCGCCGATCCGGCCACTCACCTCGCGGCAACGGCGAACAATCGCCGCTGCAGCACCCGTCTCCACGCCACCGGAGGCGGTTCAATGATGATGCAAACAAGTGAGGAGAAACGACAATGATGAAATCTCAGTCTTCGAAGGACCGTGCAGCATTCGATATCATCAATATCGTTGCTGGGCTGGCTCTTTTCCTGTCACCCTGGCTCCTTGGTTTCGCAACCGAGGCCTATGCTGCGTGGAATGCCTGGATCGTCGGCCTTGCCATTGCCGTGATCGCCGCCGCCGCTCTCTTCGCATTTTACGAGGCGGAAGAATGGATCAACCTCGTGCTCGGCGTCTGGGCCGTAGTGGCGCCATGGGTTCTGGGTTTCTCGGCTGTGGGCGCTGCGATGTGGGCACATCTGATTGCCGGCATCGTGGTCGCGGTTTTGGCCGCAGGCAGCATCTGGCTTACCCACAACCACCCGCTGTCGACCACCTGAGGCAAAACGAGCGGGCCCGGAACTCCGGGCCCGCTTCTTTGTTTGCATTGGGCTGAGCGGCATTGACCTCCCGTCAAATCCAAGGAGCAAACCATGTTCGATATCCTCCAGGGATTTCATAGGATTGCCGCGTCGGTCGTGATCGCCTTTGCAGCAATCCTGCTTACGATAGCGCCGGTCACCGCGCAGACGCCGGAATCCGGCACCGCTTCGGCGTCACCTCCATCCCTGGCGCCGATGCTTGAACAAGTCACGCCGGCCGTCGTCAACATCGCGGTCGTCTCCCGCGCACCGTCGCGAGACAATCCTCTCTTCAGCGATCCCACCTTCCGCCGGTACTTCAGTCTGCCGCAACAGCAACGACGATCGAGGATGAGCGCAGGATCCGGCGTCATCGTCGACGCCGCAAAAGGCTATGTTCTCACCAATCATCACGTCGTCGACGGCGGCAGCGAGATTTCAATAACGCTGAAGGATGGACGAGAGCTTTCGGCCAAATTGATCGGCAGCGACAAGGAAACGGACATCGCTCTGTTGCAGGTCAATGCTGCAAATCTTACCGCTATCCAGATCGGGGATTCCTATGCGCTTAAGGTTGGCGACTATGTCGTGGCGATTGGCAATCCGTTCGGGCTTGGCCAGACTGTTACGTCAGGCATCGTCAGCGCGCTGGGGCGAAGCGGCCTGAATATCGAAGGTTACGAGGACTTCATTCAGACAGATGCCTCAATCAACCCCGGAAACTCAGGTGGTGCCCTGGTGACGCTCGACGGCAAATTGGTCGGCATCAATACCGCAATTCTAAGCCCCGCCGGCGCCAACGTCGGTATCGGCTTTGCTGTGCCGAGCAGTATGGCGGCGACGGTCATGAACCAGTTGATCGCGCACGGCAAGGTGGAGCGCGGTGAGCTCGGCATCGGCATTCAGGATCTGACGCCGGAGTTGGCGGAGGCTCTCGGACTCGGTGACCTCCGCGGCGCATTGATCGCCAACGTCCAGTCGGGCTCGCCGGCTGAACAGGCCGGACTGAAGACCGGAGACGTGGTCACCGCAACCGACGGACGCCCGATCGGTGGTGCGACTGATCTCAGGAACCGCATTGGCCTCATGCCTGCCGGGAGCAAGGTGAGCCTCACAGTGAAGCGCGGCGACGAGGAGAAGGTGATCACGGCTACCATTGCCATGGACGATCGGTCATCCGCAGCTCTCTCCGGCACGCCGCTCGAGGGCGCTATGATGAGGAATGCTTCTGGCGAAGAGGCGCAGCAAGCCGGAGGTCACGGTGTGGTGATCGAAAAGGTGGCTTCCGGCAGCGCGGCCGCCGGTGCTGGCCTTCAAGCAGGTGACATGATCGTCGCGCTCAATAGAGTTCCGGTCGCTTCCGTCACCGAGTTGCAGCGCAGGATTGCCGAAAAACCCGCCGTATTGGCGCTTGAACTGATCCGTGAGGGCGCGCGACTCCTTCTGGTAATCCGGTAGGAGGACCGTCAGGCGCTCCCTCATGCGGGGCGAGCGCCCTCTGTGCGTTCATTGACTGTATCCTTATGCCATGCAGGTCATCACTCGTTATCTTTCTGCATGGGATCGGTGCATCCGGCGCGCAGCCTATGCCGCTCGCCTCCTGGCACGCGAGCCTGCCGATCACCCGCTTCGCAGCACCGGACGCTCCCTTCTCAGATCGCTATGGCCATCAGTGGTTCAGCACGGATGGAAACCCGCTCGATCGATCCCGGATCCGAGCAGCTCGCGAAGCACTCGACGGACTGATGGACGACGCCAGGATCGCATCATCGGCCTCTCGCAGGGCGCGATTGTCGCGCTGGATGCGGTAGCGTCCAGACGATAGAGGATCGGCGCGCTGGTTTCCTTCGCCGGACTTCTGCCGCCTCAGCGGATATCCTCCGCGAGTAGGGAAACTCGGGTACTTCTGGTGCATGGGCAACATGACACGACGATCCCTGCGGCCGCCCTCGACGCTTGCGCTGCCAGCTCGGAGCGGCTGGCATCAAGGTGGATCTGCATATAGAACCAGTAGTCGGTCACATGATATCCTTTTCAGGGCGGAGAAGACGCTCGCGTTTCTGAAGCAGACGATCGCGTAGTTCGGTTGCCTACTTCCGCCGGACCGGGACCGTGCTGCGGTAACCTGCCGCGGCATACATTCATGGAAGCTACTCGGAATGCTTTGATTCCGCCGAGCCGGAAGGCTCCGCCTCGAAAGAGTTGCATTCCGCACCCGGCCAGGTCGTACCCTGCTGCTGTGCGGCCATCAGGTGTCGCGGCTTTCTCTCCCCTTATTGTTGTTGCGTGTCCGGTTGCGCACAGACGTCGACGGAACGGGAACTGGCGCGAAACAGGAAGGTTCGTTTAGCTGGCATCATACGCAGAAGGAGGCCCGTCAATGGAGACGGTCATCAAAGCTGACCCGCACATCAGATGGGGAGTTCCCGTGTTCGTTCGCATAGGCAATGGCTTCCTTGAGCGTATCGACGGACCTAAGGCCGCACTGGAAGCCTTGACTCATCGTTGGCCATCGCAATCTCAACCGCAATTCGCGGCTGCGAAGTGCAGATGCGCAGACGCCATCATGCACCACGGAAACGCTGAACTCGCTCGCAGGACGTTCATAGATGCTGCTGTCGCAGCCAAGGTGCTATCATGAGCGTTCGTCCGATAGATACCGTTCAATCGGCGATGATCCCGGGATCGCTGGTGTTGGATCGCGGCCGGGGAAGACCACTATGGCGACAGTCTCTCGGGGCCGGCAATAGTTGGCTGGGCTCTCTAACCATAGACCGGCAAGCACTCATCGAATTGACGTCGCACGTAAGCATTGCAGCTGAAGCGACACCTCGCTGTCTTCCGAAAATAGCCTCTACCATCCTCCCACGTTTCGGGTTGGTCAACCGCCGCGTTTAGGGTCGTAATGACACGGCTGATATGACTGCGATCGACCCCAGCATGCCGGCCATTCTTGACGAAAGATCACCTCCCTTAGCTTCCAAGGAAACATTGGAATCCCCGGAGATCGCTCCGAGAGACTCGGAGGGAACCGAGCTTTCGAGCCTTGAGGATGCACGGTTCGACGCCAGGGAGGATGCATCGATGGCCTTTCCACGAGCGTCTTCTTCGTTCCGCGGCTGATCTTCTCTGCACGACGAAAGCCTGGCTTGCCGGGCTGGCTTCGATGGAATGCGATTGTCAGCCGCGTCACTGGGTCGCGGCGTTCGGATCAGGCAGCGGCACCGGCGAATCGGCGAGCGTGCGCAGGTAGAGAATGACGTTGGCGCGGTCCTGATCCTTCGCCAAACCGGCAAAGCCCATGGCGGTACCGGGAACATCCTTTTTGGGCGCCAGCAGGAACTTGTTGAGGTTTTCGAACGTCCACTTCTCGCTGCTGCCCTTGGAGAAATCCTTCATGGGAGCGGAATAGGCGAAGCCTGCATGCGAGGCGATCGGGCGATCTACGACACCAAAGAGGTTGGGACCGACCTTGTTCGGTCCCCCTTTGGTGCCGTCATGACAGGCCTGACACTTCTTGAAGACCGTTTCACCGGCCTTGGCATCCGCAGAAGCGAGCAATTGCGCGATCGGAACGGCAACGGCAGGCGCAGCCTCGCCGCCAGCGGCGGGCGCCTCTTCGGCAACGATCGCGAAACCTTCCTTTTCCGGTGCTTCGGAATGGAAGATCCCTTCGGACGCGATGGAGACCGACATCAGAACGAAAATCGTTCCGAGCAGCGCCCCCACGGCCGTATTGACGTATGAATTCATCTGCAATGCTCCCCTTGCAGCCGGCAGACCATAAACCGGACGATCTTCAAATCGCGCGGAAGCGTCAAAAAGAGCCCCGCTTTGCTTGTGGGGCGAGTGAGCGTACATGAAAGGGATCGACGAAGGCCAAAAAACCTTAGATCCGACCCTCGAACGCATCGAAGTCGGAAGAGTTCCCCGAGCCTCCGAAAAACACTAAAACGAGGCGTGGATATATCGTTTTCACCTGGCGAACGAATCAACAGCCTGCTAATCAGCTGTGACTAATGATGGCTCGGGGCGAAGAGGATTTTCTTGCATTCACGAAGGTCAATCGCGGAACGCACTATCGCGCGGGCGCGGGAGCGCGGCATGCCAATGACGTGGAGTACATGACCCTGGTTGAGCTCTGGATCGAAGGCGAGATCGATGTCCAGGGCATGCGTCACCGCTATAACGAGCTTGTTGCCCGCCGGTCCGCGGATCGAAGAGCGCGAAAATCCTCCTTCCCAAAGCTTTAAGCCGGTTCCGGTGTTATGCTTCATGTTCCCGCCCTGGGTCTACCCCTTCAGGAGCTGGGCGCTGCCATCCGCTACGGGATTCGATTAAGCGACCGCGTCCGCGAAATTGCAATCCTCTGCGTTGCCGCCGAAACCGACAGCGCCTTTGAACGATATGCCCACGAGCGGGTTGGGCGCGCTGTTGGGGCCATGGTGAAACCGAGCTGAATGACCTGGCCGCAAGCCGCTTTTCGGCACCAAGTTCCTCGCCGGCGAGCTGCCGATGTCTGATGAGGAAGTCGCTGACAAAAGGCATAGGCCGCTGTTTCGACTGGAAAGGGCAAGTATTTCACCGGACGGACGGTTATTACTGGATCACCGGCCGCGTCGACGACGTGCTGAACGTCTCCGGCCACCGGGTCGGCACGGCGGAGGTGTAATCCGCTCTCGTCTCGCACAATCTGGTCTCGGAAGCCGCGGTCGTCGGATCCGATCAAGGGCCAGGGTATTTATTGCTACGTGACGCTGATGGCCGGTCACGAGGGATCGGATATGCTTCGCCAGGATCTGGTGAAACATGTGCGTTGCCGAAATTGACCAGATCGCCGCACCAGACAAGATCCAGTTTTGCGCCCCGGCCTGCCGAAGGCCCGCTCCGGCAAGATCCTGCGCCGCATCCTGCGCAAGATTGCCGAAGACGACTTCGGTGCTCTCGGCGACACTTCGACGCTTGCCGATCCGGCAGTCGTCGACGATCTGATCGCCAACCGGCAGAACAAGACAGGTGGCGGCGCGTAACACAGGCGATGGAGCGATGTCGACCGGCTCAATTACATCGCATCGAAGTTCCACAAATACCCCTTACGCCACCGACCAATAGCGGGGTCAATGATTCTGGCAGGGCGAGAGCTTCGAGGCCGGCGTCCGACTTGTTGCTATGGGGTTCACGTTGCAAACCAGGCAGATCGCACAATGGATTGACGGGAACTCACGATCTACTCGTGGTGATCAGGTGCAAGGCAGAATTGCCCCTTGTAACCGCTGCTGCTGACAGCTTGCGATCGAAGGTTGCCAGCTGGCCCCCACGCGCCTTGGCGAGCGCGAGCAGGTGTCAGTTACCTGCCCCGATGTTAGAATTTTCGCGGGAGCGATATCACCTGACCCGACAAGGCTCACATCGTCCGGCCAAAAACTGTGACCGGGGAGCGACCGCAATTTGCGGACAATTTCCATCACGAGTGACGGTGAACCGGGAGAGTTGGGATATTTGGGGTTGCCGACAATCCGGATGACACCATTTTCGGTAATGGGGCAGGTAGCCCACGCGCTCTGACCTATCGCCGCGAACCATTCGTGCGCATCATCATGGGCTACATGGCCCGGATCGATTAAGGCAATCAGCACATTGACGTCGAGCAGGAAAGTCACGGCAGTTCGTCACGCATGGCGTTCACGATTTCGAGCGTCACTGGCGGCGTATCCGGCCGTGTTGACAAGAGAGGAATGCCATTGCGCTCGCCGCTGCTCGGCGGTCGGCGCAGAGAACGTCTCGCCAGCTCGGAAATGACCTCGCCGACGCTCCGGTGCTGCTGGGTTGCCATCGCTTTTGCGGCGGTCAGCACATCGTCGTCGATTGCCAAGGTCGTTCTCATCTTCGTCTCATCGCGCATCAATCATCACGCATCATATAAAGCAGGTGGTCGGCCTTCTCAAGGTGGGTACCGAAAGAACGCACCACTACGCCAATCTGTTCACCTGCGAAAACGGTTGCAATCAGGTTCTCAAATGCGCCCAAACCACGGGTCTCCGGTTCGAACCTGCTCAAGCCGCCCAACCGCCCGTAGCCGGAACCGTCTCCTTCAGATTCTTCCGGTGTAGGATGAAGAGCCCCGCAACTGAAATGATTGCGGCGCAGATGATGATCCGTGCACCGGGAACATCGTTGAAGAAGAGGTAGCCGAGGACGATCGCCCAGAGCAGCACCGAACATTGCAGCAAGTGGCGAGGCCGTTGACTTCGGGCATCACCTTGTCTTTCGTCGTCTGGTAGAGAGGCAGCATCACGTGACCTTGGGCTTTTGCTGAAGGCATATCCTCCTCGTCACGGAAGGCGAAGGTTGAGAACGAACGGAGTTTCAACTGTGGTACGGCGCTGTTGTGGACTTCCCATCGTTAAAGGCGCTCGCGATCTTCGAGGCATCCGCCCGCCATTCGAGCCTCACCGTGGCGGCAAATGAGCTCGACATCACGCCGGTGGCCGTCAGCCGGCAGGTCAAGGCGATTGAGGACGAACTCGGAGTCCAGCTGTTCATTCGCAAGGGACAGGGAGTGACGTTAACAACCCATGGGGAGGAGCTATACAATGTGCTGGCAAGCGCCTTTTCCCGGACCTCTGACGTCGTCAAATCGATAAAGCGCGGGGATAGGGCGCGCAACGTGACATTCACCGCCCCGGCCACGCCCGCCGCTTTCTTGCAGCGACGTCTTCGCCACCATGTGGCTGATCCCGCTAATGCCCGACTTCTGGCGCAGCCATCAGGAGGTGATGGTAGACCATCTCATTTCGACGACGTGAAGAACTTTCGCCGGGCCGAAGTGGAGTTGAGGGTGCGGTATGGCCTTGGCGCCTGGGTCGACGAGACGGCAGAATTCCTGTTCGATGACTGCGCCTATCCCGTGTGCAGTCCGAATTTCGCTGAACAAAATCGGCAAGCGACGAGAACCGAACTCGGCGAACTGCCGCTACTGAATGTTGACTGGCTCGGCCCCGACTGGGTGGGCTGGGAAGAGGCACTTCTTCGAGCCGGTGCTCCTCATCGCGGCCAGGTCGGCCGCAGATTTGGAAAGTTCAATGTGGCGCTGCAAGCGGCAATGGCCGATCAAGGCCTGGTGATAGGTTGGCATCGCTCGTCGGCCACAGGGATCGAGATAGGGCGGCAAAGATCGTCGGGCTGTCGAAGTTCGGCCAGCACATGAAATCGATGGCGCCGTCCTTGGCGACGAGCGCCAGAGTTGCGAGATCGCCGAGCACCCCATGATCGGCAATAGAGCGAGGGATCCCGCCATCTTCAGCCGAAACGCGACTTGAGGCACCAGCTTCCGCCTGCATATTCATAGGATACTCCGTCCTTGGGATTTCGGACACGTAGGGGCAGTCGGCAAGACGCCGCAGCGTTTCCGATCCCGGCATTCCTGTGTGCCTTGCCGCTCGAGCCTCAAGGTCGATGGGCTATTAGTCCTCACGCATCCTGCACGCTGTTCGCTATTCGCAAGTTCTGCTTAGCCAAATGGTCGTGGGGATGTATCTCGCCGGCAAGCAATTCCGCGTGGGCACGCAGTCTCTCCGATATGAACTCCGTGAAGAGGCGAACACGCTTGGTCTTGCGCGCCTCACCCTGTGTCAGCACCCATAGGGTTCCATGAGGGCCGAGACGTGTGCCTGGAACCCTGACGAACAGCGGCTCAGCGTCTCCCACGAAGCTGGGGAGCGCCGATATCCCCAGTCCCAGGCGCATCGCCTCGAGGTGGGCTGCATCTTCCAGGACACGGAACGGGGCGCCGGTGACTTCGACAACATCGCCGTGAGCCCACTCCGGCACGCCTTCGATGTTCTTCGAGATCCACCTGATGTCGCCAGACGTGCCGGCTTTCCAGGCCGCAAGGAGGTCGCGGGACATATAGACACCGACAGAAAGATCCGGCCCTTTCACGCCGTGGAGGTTCTGCGGCAAAGAGTTGCGATTAAACACGACCCTCAAGGCGACATCGGCTTCGCGATTTGTCAGGTTGGCGTTTTCCAGCGAGGAGTGGATCTCCATTTCGATTTCGGGGTGCTGTCGCGCGAAATCTGCAAAGTCAGGCATCAACAGATGTGTCGCCAGTGTGGGCGCCATCGTGACGCGCAGCGGACCCCGCACGGCCTGATCACGACCGGACACGCGGCTGACCAGCAGATTGGACGAAGCCTCCATCTGTTCCGCCAGTTCCTGCACCTGTTCGCCCGCCTCGGTGAGGCGATAACCTGCAGGCAGCTTTTCGAACAGCTGCGAATGGAGCCGGGTCTCAAGCTGCGCGATGCGTCGTAGGATCGTGGTATGATTGACGTCGAGCTGGGCCGCGGCGGCGCGAACCGAACCGTGTCGTGCCACGGCGAGAAAATAACGAACATCATCCCAATCGATTGTCATTGTCGTTTCCTCATCGCAATGCTGATGCCTTCAAGCGGTGCTATAGCACAGAACCTACGCAGTCAGCGGTGCATTTCTGCACCACGGTTGTGCGGCTTTCCCCACTGATAGGCTCGACCGCGAGCCCCTACTTCAACGAAGCGGGTCGAGGCACCGACCCAAAACAATTTTCTGTTTTCCGCTCAACGTAAATGAAGGACGTATTCCATGACCAGACTGAATGGAAAGACCGCCGTGATCACCGGTGGTGCAACGGGTATTGGCCGCGCTGCTGCAAAGCGTTTCGTCGAAGAGGGCGCTTTTGTCTATATCTACGGTCGCCGGCAGGAGGCGCTTGACGCCGCTGTCGCCGAGCTTGGCCCCAACGCCCGCGCGGTGAAGGGCTCGGTCTCCGATGAGGCCGACCTGGATCGGCTGTACGCCACGGTGAAGGCAGAACGCGGAACGCTCGACATCGTCTTCGCCAATGCCGGCGCCGGAACCCCGCTTCCGCTTGGCCAGATCACCGGCAAGCACATCGACGGGACCTTTGAAACCAACGTGAAGGGCACGATCTTCACGGTCCAGAAGGCGCTGCCGCTGATGGGCAAGGGGGGTTCGATTATCCTCACCGGATCAAGTGCCGGCACCACGGGCGCACCAGGATTTACCGCCTATAGCGCAAGCAAGGCCGCCGTGCGCAACCTCGCTCGGACTTGGGCGGAGGATCTGAAAGGCACGGGCATCCGCGTCAACGTGCTATCGCCGGGGGCGACGGCGACCGAACTCGCTAAAGAAGCGCTCGGTGAGGAAGGCCAGAAGGCCTATGGCGCAATGACGCCGCTCCAGCGCATGGCCGATCCGTCGGAAATTGGTGCGGCAGCTGCCTTCCTGGCATCGGACGACAGCAGCTTCATGACTGCCAGCGAAGTCGCCGTCGACGGCGGCCTTGCCCAGCTCTAAGCCGCAGCCATCTTCGGTGCCCCATTCAGTCGCGGGCGCGCCGCAGACCGTGATACACCCAAGGAGAATAAACATGAGCTACGCAATCATTGGCTTCGGCAATATCGGCCAGGCACTGGCCAAAGCATTCGCCCACAAGGGAATCGAAGTGTCCGTTGCAACCACGCGGGACCCGAAAAGCTTTTCGTCCACTGCGGCCGCAATCGGACCAACCATCATTCCCACCACACTGGCGGAGGCCGCCAAGGCGGATGTCTTGTTTTTGGCTGTTCGTTTTGAGGCCGTCCCGGATGTCGCAAAGGCGCTTCCGACCTGGGATGGCAAGACCATCGTCGATGTGACCAATGCCTACGGTGTGCCTCCAAAGGAACTGGGCGGACAACCGTCTTCAAAATTCAACGCGCAGGCCTTCACTGGTGCAAGTTTAGTCAAGGGCTTCAATCATCTGGGCGCAGCCTCCCTTGCCCAGGATCCCGCTGTGAAGGGCGGCAGGAGAGCCGTGTTTCTGGCAAGCGACGATGACGCTGCCGCGGCAGCGATTTCCACGCTTGCGGAAAATCTCGGCTTCGCTCCGATCAAGCTTGGCGGGCTTTCGGAAGGCGGGTTGCTCGTGCAGGCGCGTGGAAACACATGGGGCCAGCTGATTTTCAAGGACCTGATCAAGTTCGATTGATCAATCGGGATCGCAGATGAAATGCGGTCCCGCCTCGAGCCCAACGACAGACAGTGAAGGAGAGATACGATGAGCGTCGAAAAGAATGTCCAGATTGTGAAGGATTTCTTCACAGCGATAGGCAGCTACAAAGAGCACGATCTGCTGGCGCTGGTCGCAGACGATATTGAGTGGATCATTCCCGGTCGGAACTGGCCCTTGGCCGGCACACACCGCGGGCATGCGGAATTGGCGGCGGTGCTGAAGAAGGCATCCGAAGAAGTGGAAATGGCCTATCCGAAGCCACCGGAATTCGTGGCCCAGGGTGACCGGGTCATGGTGATCGGCGTCGCTACGGGAAAAATCTACGCAACGGACAAGCCGTACAACGACGATTGGGTCTTCAACATGACCGTGCGAGATGGCAAAACTACGAAGATCCGTGAGTACATCGACACACAGGCACTGGCGCGAGCCTCCGAGACTGATGGCCCCGTTACGTGAGCACCACAAGCCGTCGCGAGACGGGCTTCTTCGTCGGGGCGGTCGGTAAAGCTATCCCAGTATGTTTCGCACGGTCTGCACGAAAATCTTCGACCCAACTGGAATGAGTTCGTCTGGGAAATCGTAGTCGGGATTGTGAAGCCCGGCATAGGTTTCGCCCGCGCCCAGGAACAGCATAGCAGATGGTGCGTAGCGTCCGAACACACCGAAATCCTCCCCCGGTCGCATCGGAAGTATTCCGTCGCCTTCATCGAATGTCACTCCGACGTCGCGCATCGCTCGGCGAAGTTCTGAAACGGGCTCGGGTGCATTGCTGCAATGTTCGAAAATGCCAATACGACGAACGCGGGCTGGCTGGTCGCCGGCATTGCCACCGGAACCTGGGCGGAACTGTTCGGCTATCATTCCGTTTTCGGCCTCTGCGCTGCTCTGAGCTTTTTCGGCGGGACGCTGCTGGTCTCAGTTCGTTCCTGGGTGCCGAAACGAAATCATCTCGAGCGTGGTGAGGCGTGGCCGACAAGGTATCGCTGGCGAACTACTATTCGGGGGGGTCATGAGCGCGCCCGATGAAGGCAATATGTGCTCGACCAAAGCCGTCGGATTTCCTCCGCAATCCAGTGCCGCAGCGCGGAATGGCAGCGGTCTCGGAACACAATCGATAGACGCGCGAATGAGCCGAAAGATATGCCCAGGGTCAGAATATACAAAAAAGGACGCGTTCAGTTCATCCACGTGAAGGTTGCGAAGCCAGGCTCGCCCCTTTCAACCAAAGTCCTAATTTCGACCCACATTCGAGAGCGCGAGCTAAATGGATCCATTAGAAACACGTGGCCCGTTTCGGTTCCACCTCATCAAAACGGCCAAGGACCGGAAACCTGCCCTGCCGACGGCGCTACACGGGACTGTCCTGCCGTTCAGTAGTCCGCGCGTTAGTAACGCTGACTGCTGTCGAGGTGGCTCGCTTCCACGGTCAACACCTCCTGATGTCTGATCGACTCCCGAAGCCGCGCCTCCCGCTCTGCCCGTTCATCGCGACCCCGAGCATGGAGGCGAAGCTTTCAAGGAACGCAACGTCCGATTTGTCGAACTGGCCCTCGCCGGGTGTGTCCACTTTGGAGGACGTCGTAACGCCGCTCCTCGCAGCGGATAATCACGTCGTTTAAAGTGCGCTTGATACCATGTTCCACGTGTAGCGCCGGCGTTCGAAATCTCTCCTCGTTCGAGAGATCACCGCCTTCTCCGTGTGAAAAGCATAACCCGCCGGGCTTTCCATATCGTCGCCAACCCTCGCATGTCCAACCACGCTGGGCTCCCAACCGACGCCTGCGGCTCAACGACAAGCCCGCCGATCGAGCCGGTAGCCATCGCTGCGACGAAAGCGGATATTATAGGCAGGAACATGGGCAATAATAAACATATGTCTCTCTTGCAGCGACCGCGAAAGCGGTCAGTTCCCGCGCATCGGCCTGGAGACGAATCCGGCCGAGCGAAGGTGAGCCTATTGCTATCATCGCCCGGTCACGAGGTCGACACCACTTTGATGTCGCCCCGGCGGTCGATGACCTCGACGACAACCTGCCGCCCCGACCGGCGCAGCGCGACATCAACCGTGCAGTTCGAAAGCCGCAGGTTCCGCAGCGTGACATCATCAACGAACGACGGCAGGGTGGGCTCGTCAAAGCTGATCTGCCGACCGTTCGGATCAAACTCCAGACCTAGGCATGACTGCAGCAGCAGGAGAGGGGCCGCCGCGGCCCAGGCCTGCGGAGCACAGGCGACAGGGTAGAAGGTCGGACCCTGCGCCCGTTGGCGCGACATGCCGCAAAACAGCTCGGGAAGCCGGCGCAGCTCGATGTAGGTCGACGCTGCAAACAGACCCTCGAAGATCCGCGCTGCTTCAGCGCGATATCCATAACGTGCAAGACCGCTGGCGATCATCGCGTTGTCATGCGGCCAGATCGAGCCGTTGTGATAGCTCATCGGATTGTAACGCGCCTCGGTCGAGGGGATCGTGCGAATACCCCAGCCGCAGAAGGATGAGGCGCCCATCAAGGTGTGGGCGACCTGCGCAGCCCTTTCGGGATAGGCGATGCCGGTAAACAATGCATGGCCGGCATTCGAGGAACGGACCCGGCAGGGGCGCTTGTCCCCGTCGAGCGCCAGTGCGTAGGTGCCAATTTCCTCATCAAAGAAACTGATGTCGAAGGCACGGCGGAGCCCTTCCGCCCTTGCCAGGAATTTTGCCGCCCGTTCCGGCCGCTCGAGCCGTCGAAAGATCTCAGCGGCAGCGTTCCAGGCACCATAGACATACGCCTGGACCTCAGCAATCGCGATTGGACCTTTGGCAAGGGTCCCATCGCCATGGAAGACGGAGTCGTGGCTGTCTTTCCAGGCCTGGTTGATCAGCCCTTCTTCGCTCAGTCGCCCATACTCGACGAAACCGTCGCCGTCGCGATCGCCGTGCTCGTCGATCCAGGTCAGCGCCGCCTCGATATTCGGCAGGACCGTTTTGATAGTGGTAAGGTCGCCGGTGCGCTTGAGGTATTCGCCGGCCAGCATCACAAACAGGGGCGTCGAATCGATGCTGCCGTAGTAGCGCCGGAAGGGAACCTCGCCAAGTTCTGCCATTTCGCCGTAGCGCACCTCGTGCAGGATCTTGCCGGGCTCGGCATCCGCGGCCGGATTGAACTCCGTCGCCTGGTTGGCAGCCAGATGTCCAAGCACGCCGCGGGCAATCTGCGCATCGAGCCAAAGCGTTTCCAGCGCGGTAATCAGCGCATCACGGCCGAAGACCGTGCTGAACCAGGGAATGCCGGCATAGGGATAAGGTCCTTCTGGCGTATCCGTCATCAGCATGTGGAGGTCGGACACACCGCGTCGCGCCACCTCGTTGAATATCTCGTTGGACGTTACGATCGAGGCCGCTCGCGAGGCGGACGAGCGCAGTGCGCGGCGGGCGTCGCGAAATGCGAAGAAAAAGGAAAGGTGGTTCGGTGCCCGGGCTTCGGCTTCGTCGCAGCCGATCTCGACAAATAGCGATCGGGTCTCGTGCGGGGCCAGGTGAAGATCATAAACGGCAAGATCGCCTGCCAACCTATCGGGAGTAGGATCAAAGGATAAACGCGTCGACCGCTTTCGATCGTCGAGCCCGAGATACGAAAGGAGGATGCTGTCCGCCTCGATCACTGCTGGAAGAGAGCGTCCTTTCTTTGCCCTGACGGTTCCCCGAACCTCGAAAAGGTCGGCGAAATCGGCTGCAAATGCGATCTCGATGCGGACCTGCTGGGGCCGTTCGTCGTAGTTCTTGACGGTCAGCCGCTCGTAACAGCGCCTATCCCAGAGGAAGCGTGTCCTGCGCAGGTGGACAAGGTCATGCGCGAGCGCAAGCTTGCCCTTTTTATCGAAGAGATCGGGATTGGTGAGGTCACAGGTCAGCGCCGCGTTGTCGTCGCGGAGCGTCGACGACAGCAGCATCGGCCGCGTGCTGTTGATCGTCAAAGAGAGGTGTGAGAGATACCGCGTATCTCGGTGAAACAGGCCTTCGGGGCTGCCGGGCCCAGAAAGCGCGTCGCCATTATGGTCGAAGACAGCGAAGGTGTCGCCGTGCTTCAAGCTGCGCGGCCGCCGCTCCTGCAGCGATGCGGTGGCCGGAATGAAAAACTGGCCCGTAGGCGACAACTGCGTTGACGTTGCCGGCATCCCGTTGCTGTCTGTCAGCGCGCTCGACATGGCTTCTCCTTACGAGACGACGTTAAGGTCGGGAGCCGTCCCATTGGACCGGCGCATGCGAGCGGTCTCGGTGCGCACTCCCGGCAGACGTCGGTATATATCAAGGTAGTCGGAAGCCATGCGGCTTGCGGAAAAGCGTCTCCCGAACGTTTCGCGCACCCTGTGACGATCCATGCGCAGAGCCCATTCGACGTTTTCCACCGCTTCCGTGACTGTATCGACGATGATGCCGGAGAGCCCGGGGTCGATCAGTTCAGGCACCGAGCCGCGGTTGAAGGCGATAACGGGTGTCCCGCACGCCATGGCTTCGATCATCACCAGCCCGAAAGGCTCGGGCCAGTCGATCGGAAAGAGCAGGGCACCTGCATTGCCGAGAAATTCCGCCTTCTGATGTTCGTTGATCTCTCCGATGAACTCGACGTTGGGATGGCTCTTGACCATCGGTTCGATCACCGTGTCCCAGTAGGCCTGGTCGGCATTGTCGACCTTGGCGGCCATCCTTAGCGGCATCCCGGCTTTCGCCGCGATCTGGATCGCTCGATCGGGACGCTTCTCCGGCGAGATGCGGCCAAGGAAAGCGAGATAATTGCCTTTCGACTTGGCGGTGAAGGGCAGGCCATCAGTGGCAAGCCCGTGATAGACTGTTCCGGCCCAGTTGACCGGCGGCATGGGATGGCGCTGGTCGTTGGAGATCGACACCAGCGGAATATCGGGGAACGCCTTGTAGAAGGGCCTGAGGTCTGGCAGATCCAGCCGCCCGTGCAGCGTCGTGACGGTACGATCGGCAAAATCCCGGATCAGCGGGAAATGCAAGAGATCGATGTGGAAGTGTAAGACGTCGAATTCATGCGCCCGGCGGCGGACCTCCTCCAGCATGACGACATGCTGCGGCAGGTGGTCCTTGACGGCCGGATTAAGCCGCAGGGCGACGTCAGAGCAGGGCACCAGCCTGGCATCGGTGACGGAATCGCCGCTGGCAAAGAGGGTGACATCGTGACCCCGCCGAACCAGCTCGTCGGTCAGGTATGAAACAATGCGCTCGGTGCCGCCGTACAGCTTGGGCGGGACACTTTCAGCGAGCGGCGCGATCTGGGCGATCTTCATCGGCAAAACCTCCGCAATTGAGCAAAGAGTCGACGGTAAAAATCAGATCCGCATCCTTGCTAAGGCATGCGGCAGATTAAGCCGTTTCTACATCTCGAATGGCTGTCGCAGGCGGTCTCCTCTCCGGAAGCTACACAGGCTGAAGCCGCCCATCCGGCGTGGTTGTGGTCTGCGGCGCTGGCTTCGGTGGATGTTGGCGGCAACGGGTAAACCTTGCTCTCCAGCGCGCGTATCGCCCTCGTCCAGATGTTTCAGCGCTTGGATGATCTCGTCATAAGAGACGGCCTTATCCGTGCCGGGGTAAAGTCGTAGGGCGGGTGCGGATTCGATCGCGAATATATCGGATGCCCACGAAGCGAGAATGGCCCGCTTCTCTTGCTTGCCAATGCCCTCGGCCGCAAGCACGTCCCGCGGGTGATTGAAATGTTTGGCCGGATGCAGGAGATGGGCAGCACTGATGGCCGCGGTGGCTTGCTTTGGAAGAGTATTCTCGATGTCCTTTCTCATAGGTTGGCTCCATTGATGTTGCTCGACGGAACGGCTGGTACGGATATGAAATGTAAGGGAAGGCCCGCTGTGGCGGCCTGCGCGGGCCTTCCCGCAGGCCTTAGAAGTCCATGCCGGCCCCAGCGGGCAGGGCGGGGGCGGCATCCTTCTTCGGCTTTTCGGCGATCATCGCCTCAGTTGTGACCAACAGACCCGCGACCGAGGCCGCATCCTGAAGCGCGGTGCGCACCACCTTCGCAGGGTCGATCACGCCCTGCGCGTATAGATCGCCATATTCGCCGGTCTGGGCGTTCCAGCCGAAGGACAACTCCGACTTTTCGCGCAGCTTGCCGACGACGATCGAACCTTCGGCGCCAGCATTTTCGGCGATCTGACGCACCGGCGCCTCGATCGCCCGACGGACGATGTCGATCCCGACGCGCTGATCGTCGTTGGCCGTCGGAAGACCGTCGAGCGCCTTGACCGCACGCAGCAGGGCGACACCGCCACCGGGCAGAATACCTTCTTCGACGGCAGCACGTGTCGCATGCAGCGCATCGTCGACACGGTCCTTCTTCTCCTTGACCTCGACCTCGGTCGAGCCTCCGACGCGGATGACGGCAACGCCGCCGGCGAGTTTGGCGAGGCGCTCCTGCAGCTTCTCACGGTCGTAGTCGGAGGTGGTTTCCTCGATCTGAGCGCGGATCTGGGCGACCCGTCCATCGATCTCCGCCTTGGAGCCGACGCCATCGATGATGGTGGTGTTTTCCTTCTCGATCGAGACCGTCTTGGCGCGGCCAAGCATGTTGAGTGTCACGTTCTCCAGCTTGATGCCGACGTCTTCGGAGATCACGGTACCGCCCGTGAGGATGGCAATGTCTTCCAACATGGCCTTGCGGCGGTCGCCGAAGCCCGGGGCCTTGACGGCGGCGATCTTCAGACCGCCGCGAAGCTTGTTGACGACGAGGGTCGCAAGGGCTTCGCCTTCCACGTCCTCGGCAATGATCAGCAGAGGCTTGCCGGACTTCACCACGGCTTCCAGGACTGGAAGCATCGCCTGCAGATTGGAGAGCTTCTTCTCGTGAATGAGGATGTAGGGCTCTTCGAGCTCGACCCGCATCTTGTCCTGGTTGGTGACGAAGTACGGGCTGAGATAACCACGGTCGAACTGCATGCCTTCGACGACTTCCAGCTCTGTCTCTGCGGTCTTGGCTTCCTCGACGGTGATCACCCCTTCGTTGCCGACCTTTTCCATCGCTTCGGCGAGATACCTGCCGATTTCCTCGTCGCCATTGGCCGAAATGGTGCCCACTTGGGCGATTTCCGAATTGCTGGTGATCTTGCGGGCGTTCGCCTTCAGTTCCTTGACAACGGCGTCTACGGCAATGTCGATGCCACGCTTCAGGTCCATCGGGTTCATGCCTGAGGCGACAGCCTTTGCACCTTCCTTGACAATGGCCTGGGCAAGGACGGTCGCCGTCGTGGTGCCATCGCCAGCGAGGTCATTGGTCTTCGACGCCACCTCGCGCAGCATCTGGGCGCCCATATTCTCGAACTTGTCTTCCAGCTCGATTTCCTTGGCGACGGATACTCCGTCCTTGGTAATCCGGGGCGCTCCGAACGATTTGTCGATCACGACGTTGCGTCCCTTCGGGCCTAGCGTAACCTTCACGGCGTTTGCCAGAACGTCGACCCCACGCAACATGCGTTCACGGGCATCGGTATTGAATTTGACTTCTTTCGCAGCCATTGTTCACTCCTTCAATAGGCAGCTTTTTGACTGATGAGCGGCGTGTTACGCGGCCTGCTTCTGTTCGGCCCGGGCTTCGATGATGCCCATCACGTCGCTTTCCTTCATGATCAGCAGGTCTTCGCCGTTGATCTTGATCTCAGTGCCTGACCACTTCCCAAACAGGATGCGATCGCCGACCTTGACATCGAGCGCCTGGATCTGACCGGCTTCATTGCGAGCGCCAGAGCCTGTGGCGATAACTTCGCCTTCCTGCGGCTTTTCCTTGGCGGTGTCAGGAATGATGATCCCGCCCTTGGTCTTCTCCTCAGAGTCGACGCGGCGGACGAGAATGCGATCATGCAGCGGTCTGAACGACATGTTTTCCTCCATGGACAGACAAGATGACGTTGACCCCGCGCCGAACCAGATGACCGGTCCAGCCGGGTGCGAAGCCTCTTCGAGCGTTTCGCGCGAAAGATTTATTTTCTAGATTTTCCGATTTCAAGAGGGTGCCGCAGAAAAATTAGCACTCTCGCACGTCGGCTGCTAACGTGCTGGAAAGGAACAATAAGGCATGGGTTTCCGTTTGAAAAACAGTTGATGACCGGGCGCACTCGCGGCATCCGTCCAACGTTACGAAAAGGAGATGAAGCATGCAGTTTTCGTCGGATCTTGAGCGGCAACTCAATGGATATGGCCTCACTACAGCGCATATCCTGTATCACATCCCCGATTTTGAAACCGTCCTGCAAGCGTACGTCTGGCAGGACTACGATCTGGCGCCGAATTTCCCGGAGATGCAGAAGTTCCTCGATTATTGGCAGGCCAATCTCGACGGGCCTCTGCACTCGGTCCGCTATACCCATCAGCGTCTCATCGGCCCGAACGAATGGCGGCGCGTCGACGGCGAGTTCAAGCTGCACTGAATCTTGAATCCGGATTTTTCTCTTCCCAATTCTCCGAGCGATCGAGGCTCCACGAGCTCGGTCGCTATCGAAGGTCTGTTTAGAGTGAGATGATATGGAAGAGCAGATCAGGAATATCGGAGACCTCAGCATCGAGGAACGGGAAGAGGTCTTGTCGATGTCGCTACGGCCCTCGAGGGCACGGCACGTGAGGCCTTTGCTGAAGGTAACCCGCACTTTGCAGCGCTTTGGGCCAATATGGCGCAAGCAATCCGCGTCAACGCCGATGAGCTGGCTCGTGACGATTTGACAAACACCGAACGTATCTTGCGGCAAGCAGCTGCCATGATTTCGCAGTTCAACGCGACGCATCCGTATCGTATGGTCAGTCACGCCGTCCATTAGGCGCTGCTTCGTTGATCCGGGCGCAGTCCTGGGCGGTCGCTCAGAAGTGCCAGAGTGCGGCGGCGGTACGAGCTAGAACGAACGGGCATCGAAATCTTTATCCAGGGCGGCACGTAAGCGTCGCTTCACCGCTGGAGCCTCGTTGCCGACAGCCGAGATGAGGTCGCGCATGGCCATGCGAAGACCGTGAAGCTGATCGACGAGATCCATGATGACGTCGATGCCGGCCTCGTTGACGCCCATGCAGCCGGGCGCGGGCGAGATCTGCATCCCAGGAACTGGCGCTGGTCCTCGTGAGTTTGCGGCTGAAGCCAACCTTCCTGGATCCACAGTTCGAGCTCGGTTACTTCGATCTTGAGGCGATGACGGGATTCACGATCGTCCCCCAGCCAGTTAGCGTTTTCACACGGTCGGGGCCATTTTTCTCGCACGGCGGCGGGCCGTTGGGCCGACGGTGCCGTGGAACCGAGACGGCTGTCAAATCTTTTGCCATTGCTTTGATCGAGATATGGCAGATGAACACGAAGATAAAACCCGAACGCGCCGAAATCCTCCGTCTTCGCGCCCGCATTGTCGCCGTCGAGCGCGCAACCCTCGCAGCACTCGAACTCGTCCTCCTCCTTAAACCAAAAGAGCTCGAAGCTTTCCTCGAAAGCCGAAGGAAAGAATTATCGCAGAACTATTTGGACGAGACGTTCGCGACGGATTTGGTAGATCCGGCTGAACGAGACTTCGTCGCTGAAGAGGTGGAAAGATTGATGCGTGCGCTTCAATCGGAAATGGATTTCAAGGGTGGAGTTTCAACTCCGGAAAGCGGATGATCAACGCCACGGGCCTATAAGCCGCTCGTACTCTGCTTCCGATACACCGTAGCAACCGTTAGACCGTTTGGCCAAGCCAGCACGGTCAATGATCTCGATTGTGCCCCGGCTGGCCTTGATGAGCCGCTCTCCTTCAAGAATGTGGGTTGCATCAGTGACGCTGGGCCGTCTCACGCCCAGCATCAGCGACAGAAAGTCGTGGGTGAGGGAAAGGGGTGACCCCAGACGATCTGCCGACATCAATATCCAGCGGGCGAGCCGTTCTTCAACGTTGTAGCGGGCATTGGCGTAAGCGGTCTGACCGACTTGCAGCTGGAAGACGTGAACATAGCGCAGGAGGAGCTTTCGCAGGGATTCGCTCTCGTCGATCGCTCTCAAAAGGGGTGCGACCGCTATGCGTCTAGCTGGACCGCCAACCTGCATGAATGTCTTGTGTGGCGTTTGCATGGCGCCAAGGATGACCGGCACGCCAATAAGCCCTTCGTAGCCCTGCGCACCGATCTCGGCCGAGCCGTAAACCTCGTCAGGCATTACCGTCGAACCCAAGCCGCCGTCCAGAAAGTATACGTGGGTCAGCGGTCGCTGGCTCTCTATGCACACATCGCCCCTGTTGAGGGCGACGGGCTCGAGGTGATCCCAAAGCAAATCCCCATCCGCTTGCGATAAGGCGCGGAGCAATAGGTTCGATCGGCCAGCGGGCAATGTAGACAGTTGGTTCATGGTAAAATCGTCGAAATAGCTTTTGGCAGAACGCATGACAGCCATCAAGAGTTCAGTATAGAATTGAAAATGGTCTTCAGTTTTCAGAGGCAACACGTAGCTGTCGGAGGCGTTCGTTCTTCTCCTCGCGTCGTCTGCGTTCCTCTTCAGCGGCTTCGGCCGCGGCCTTGTTTGTTCGCTCGAATGCTTCCGCGCGTTCCTGCACGGTCAGAGTGCGTCTGATCCTGCTTACCATTGGAATGTTCCTTGAGGGTCTTCTGATATATGGGTGGATTGCCAAGCCGCCTCAACACCTTGAGCGAAGTGTCTGTAGCGTACCGCCCTTGAGCGGGCGCTTGCGAAGGGCGCGATCGGGCCACCCCATAATCGTGAATCTCCCCAGATGTCCGCCGGCGTCCGCCTCGATGCTCGCGCGTCGGGTGAGAGGGCGGCTCCCATTCTCGGGTGAGCCCCCTCGGTCCAGTTCAGCAAGCTACGGAAAATCATGGCCGCTTACGATCACCTCGTCATTTTTCTGCACGGCATCGGGGCGTCTGGCGCTCAGCTCATGCCATTGGCATCATCCTGGCGAGCACAGCTTTATCCTGTGTGCAAAGAGAGATGAATGAACCACCGTTCCACTTAGTTCATGACGCGCTTGCCTCGCAACCCTACTCGGTCGACATTCGCGTCAACCACTCTCCGGCCTCCGCCGCAAACGTCGCCGGGATGGTTCGGGCGCTCCCCATCGGGTCGAGCGTCCTTTTTTAACCGCTTCCTGGTGACACGCTCTCATCGCCCTTGTCGGGCAATGCTCCGGCGCCGGGCGTCTTGCTTTCGTCCTGCAGGTGCTCCTTGTCATGAGGACCTGCAGCGGGTTGATCCTGACCGTCGACTGGTTTCTTGCGTGTCTCCTCGATTGCCTGCTCGGCTTTGGTGTCCTGGACAGAGCCGTTCGGCGGCACTTTGAGGATGCCATCGTTGGAACGGCAGTCTCTCAGAGCAGCCCATTTCCCGACGGCGATGGTCAGGGATGCGGCGTCGTTCGGTGTCCCCGGTGCGAACGACCTTCCAGACCTGCGGAACGAAGCTGCAGACGGAACAGACGGAGGCAATATCCGACAATGAGCGCTATATCCATAATTTCGATCTCCTGACTCCGCCATTCACGGCCGTCGGGAACTATCGCCGCTGATCCGTGTTCCAAAACGCTCCCTCCGCCTCAGGGCGGTTACCGATAATGGATGATGGAATGGATGTAACAAAAAGAGACTGCATCATCGTCGGAGGTGGGCCTGCCGGACTGACGGCGGCGATCTACCTGACGCGCTATCACCTGTCTGTGACGGTTTTTGATGACGGAACCAGCCGGGCAGCCAACATCCCGGTGTCCCATAACCATGCCGGCTTCCCCAGCGGCATCAATGGTGCGGACCTGCTCCGCCGGATGCGCGCTCAAGCCGTCATGTACGGCGCGGAAATCGACGATAAACGAGTGACGGCACTGCGCAAGGCAGAAAAGGATTTCGTCGTCTCTTTCGCCGACGGCTCCTTATCGGCCCGAACGGTTCTCGTCGCCACAGGTGTTGTGAACCGCATGCCGTCGATGCCAAAAGACAAGCACGACGAGGCAGTGAAACGAGGGCTCATCCGCTACTGTCCGGTTTGCGACGGCTTCGAAGTCACGGACAAACGCGTGGCGATCATCGGGCAAGGCTCCCAAGCGTTCAAGGAAGCGGTATTTCTCAGAAGTTATAGCCGTGACATTACTTTGGTGTCACCCTCCGGCGAGCATGAACTCAAGGCGAGCGAGGAGACGCGGCTGCAGCAGCTGGGCATATTGGTGAAGGGTGGCCCTTTCGAAATCGATGTCGAACAAGGCGCGATCGCGATCCGTACAAGCAGGGGCACGCATCGGTTCGACTCCATCTACCCCGCGTTAGGATCGGACGTCAGATCGGAGCTCGCCTTAGGGGTGGGTGCAACGGTTTCGGGGGAGGGATGTATTTGCGTCGACGGTCACCAACGCACAGACGTCCGGGGCCTGTATGCCGCTGGAGACGTGGTGATTGGACTGGATCAAATTAGCCACGCGATGGGCCAGGCTGGTGTCGCGGCCACGACGATCCGGAATGATCTTAGCGATTTGTCACCATTGATCCGCTGAGCCCAGCGGGCCCGATGCGTATAATTAATTGCTGAGCGACGTTGCATGAGTGTCAAGGAAGTCGCACCTCAGCCATATTAGCGACGAAGGCTGGCCGACGCGTTCCGAGAACGCGGCGGATGGACGTCATTAGGTGCTCCTGACCCGATTCGCGTGGGGTGACATGTTCTGGCCAGACGCAAAAAAGGGCGCTCGTCGAGCGCCGTTTTCCATTCTGGTTGGGATCGGGCTGCCTTGTTCCCCTTAACATTCGCGGACGCTTCGGCGAGCTGCGTCAGTTTCTGGTCGGTCACTTCTTCCTCGGCAAGGTTGGCTTGCAAGAGCGGTACGGCGTCCATGCGAACAGCGTGCCGTCGCGGGCGATCTCGTAGTGTTCTACACCCTGTGCAGACGAAATGAGACCAGCGTCGAGGGCCACGGTGCCGTTGTATTCCTCCATGATCTCCTGGACTTCGGCGATAATACCCTGGATGGCTTCGCAGGTCTTGCCACGGGCCGTCCCAGGACGGCATCCCGGAGGGTTGAGGAGTATTATGAAAAATGCTTGAATTACATGGCCGGCCGCAAGGCCGATTAAATATCTCTCGGACGGGAACAATTTGGCTCCGCGGACCGTAAGGAGTCGGGTCGTGGAGAGATTTGATATGGCAGCCACCTTACACTTCAATGTGCGGCCCGCCGCAATCCAAACCTGCCCCGTCTTAACTAAGGCGGGGCTTTTCTTGGCGTTTCGCCGATCGGCTTCGACATTCCAGGAGGTTGGATGAGCGACACCGACAAGCCGGCGTCCGCATCGATGGCCGATATCACTGTCAATGATGAGACGCGGACGATGGCGCGTTTACCTGCAGCGAGTGAAGGCTATCAAACTTCATGATCAGCAGCGTGACCAGTTCCTCGCGCGTCCTATGTCCTTCATTATAGAGGTCGACCGCCGCGCTGCAAAGCAGCTGCATTGATTGTTCCGTCGGCGCAGCGTGATTGTGCCGGTACCAAGTCTGGACGGCATCGGAAAGCACGTTTACGTCGTCCATCTGAAGTGAGAGATTGAAGTCCGTCATCTCATGCTCCTTGAGCGTCGCAACAATTCGCCCGGACCGCGATAGGAAATCTGGTACTGCATTAACCTCCCAAGGACAACCATCAGTACGGTTGCGAACGGTTGCCGCGAGCCTCCGCCAAGTCACCGCGATCCGCTTCTCCAACGATTTGTACGGAACCGCGCAGGAACCGGTATCGCACGCGCCCGGTTAGAAAGGCGGATCGCGGGAGGGGAAGCCATGTTTCCTTGCACAACGCCCTTTGCACTCTCCGCGATCCACCCTCCCAGGGGATTGGCCGCGCGGAGGCAGGGTTGTTTGGTGTTTCCATCCAATGCCTTCGGTAACGCTCTGCGCGGCCTCCTGTTTTAAATCTGCCGACGAAGGAACAAGAGTGGCCGCCGAGAGTAAGGCCGATGGGCCACGCATCCGTTTCCTTTTACGCGGCCTACTCCTCCAAACTTCCCCAACTCGCCCCGCCTTTTACGCGGGGCTTTTTTCTGAGTCTCATGCGGCTAGGTTTGAATGTGGTCAATCGACAGCCCGGGTGGAACAACTTTGCTATCGAGAGGTTCGGTGGGATTCTCGTTGGTGGAGCAAACCATGCCGAAGTATTTTTTCCACATCCGCCGGAACGATGTCTTCGAGGAAGATTTAGAAGGCATCGACTTGGCTTCGCCTGAACAGGCACGGGAGGAAGCGGTCGCGGCCGCTCGTGAAATAGTGGCGGAGGGGATCCGGAGGGGCGATCCGGCAGACGGAGCGACTTTCGAGATCATGACCGAAGAAGGCTCGCTGGTCGCAACCGTTCCTTTCCGGTCGGCTGTCGGCCTGGAATAGCGCCCTCGCGCAAACGGTTTCAATTGTCAAAACCGCACAGAGCCTGAAGCCTTCGAACGAAAGGAGTAGGTTCTCGTTTTACCATTCGACGGATGGTGCGATGTTATGACAGAATTGCTGCAGAGGCGAGTGAATAACAGATTGTTGCGGCGGTTTCCGGAGGATGCCTTCGAGCTTCTGGCGCCGTTCCTCGAACCCGTCGATCTTCCTGTCAAACGCCCACTCATGCTGCCGCGCAAACCGATCGAGCATGTCTGCTTTATCGAAAGCGGCCTCGCCTCGATGGTCGCCGAAAGCGCCGAGGGCAGAAGCCTCGAAGTCCGCCACATCGGCCGCGAAGGGATTGCCGGATACCCCGTTATCCTCGGCGTGGATCGGACGCCCAATAAGACCTTCATGCAAGTGTCAGGCCACGGGCTTCAGGTCGCTAAGGAGGATTTTCTTCCGACGCTTGAGAACGCGGATGTGCGGCAACTGCTGCTGCGCTATGTCCACACCTGCGAGCTGCAGCTTGCCCACACGGCGCTGGCTGCGGCGAAATTCAACATGCATCAGCGCCTAGCGCGCTGGCTGCTCATGTGTCACGACCGCATCGAGGGCAATGATCTGCCGCTTACGCATGATTTCCTGGCATTGATGCTGGGTGTCAGGCGAGCCGGCGTCACCGATGAGCTGCACATCCTTGAAGGCATGCACGCCATCAAATCGACACGCGGCAACGTCCGCATCCTGGATCGCGACATGCTGATCGAAATCGCCGGCGGCTGCTATGGTGTGCCGGAGCAGGAATACGAGCGGCTGATTGAGAACTCGCCGCAGCCGTCGGCTCTGCCCGTCCAACTAAACGGCAATCGCCATCATCATACGCTTTGAGCAGCCGCCCCAGGGCCCAAAGCTTGCACCGACCCGCACCGCGCGTAATATAATCCCACGTCGTCCCCGCGCGCGCCATCTCCCAAAACTGACCCAACAGTGAGGGTTCCTTTTTGAGCACTCCCACTAAGGGCATCCCAGGGGTATCGCTAAGGAACCGAGCGTCGGCGGCAAGGATCGCACCGACATTCATTGTTCGGCCCTCAGATCGTATCGGTTCGGCATGCGCAAGCATTCCGTCTGGCAACTTCCGCGAACTGGGCACAGGCTTAATAGCCCGGTCCCGGAGAACCTCACCATATGCATGCAACCAGTCTGCGAGTTTGCGATGAAACCAAATCGCAGCAATATATGGCGTCTCATGCGTGCTCCGTGATTAATGAGCGATCGGCAAAGTAACGCGATGGCGTGGTCCCAAGCGCCTTCCTGAACATGACGATGAAGGCTGTCGTGGATTCATACCCCAAGTCTCCTGCTACCCGCTGGACTGTCGCACCGCCGGCAAGTTCCCGCAGCGCGATGACCAGATGTAGCTGACGCCGCCAACGGCCGAAGCTCAATCCTGTCTCTTGGACCATAAGCCTCTTCAACGATCGCTCGCTCACCGCGACATGCTCAGCCCATTCGCCAAGGGTTCGGCGGTCGCTCGGGTCTGCCAAAAGAGCCGCGGCGATCAGGGCGATCTTTGGATGGTCAGATACGGGCAGCTCCAGCCTCTCCCGCGGCATCAGCGCGAGCTCATCGAGCATGACCCGCACGAGGCGATCGACATGAGCGTCGCGGGCGTGATTTTCCGATAGGTCCGCTACCCGGTGTATCATCTCCCGAAGCATCGGCGATACCGAAAGCGTGCAGCATACAGCCGGAAGCATGGCCGCGCCGGGCTCGACAAACAGGTACGTTAGACGAGCATTGGACGTGACCTGATTGCTGTGAGGAACGCCACCTGGTATCCAAACTCCGCAGTCGGGCGGAACGATCCAGACCCCACTTTCCGCTCTGCAGGTCACCGCGCCATGGAGCGCCAGGATCAGTTGACCCTGCGGGTGCTGGTGCTGCACCCCCTCGGCTTCATAGTCGGCGAAGTCCATCCTGATCGCCATCGCAGGCCCATGCAAGAGGCTTAGATCTATCGCGGCACTGCAGGGTGGCTTATTCGAAGGTTGGCCCGATTTCGAGATCATATGGCATTATCTCCACTTTTGCTCGCGGGGCAATCCTTTAGGCTCCTGGTTTAGCAACTCTCAGGAGATCACCCATGCGTATAGCCGTGGTTGGCGCGACCGGCAGGATCGGTGCCAAACTTACCGAGAACCTCTTGGCCAAAGGCCATTCAGTCAAAGCTCTTTCAAGAGGAGGGCCGGCCCTCGATGACCTTGTCGCGAAAGGAGCAGAATCGTTCCTTGGCAGCTTCGATACGGGTGCTGGTGAACTTAACGCGTTCTTCGAAGACGCTGACGCTGCGTTCCTCATGGTCAAAACCATCTGGGGCTCGGAGGACCTCCATGGGCACTACCCTACGGTAGCGCTTCGGTTTTTCGACGCCCTTCGAGATTCCCCTGTGAAATTGGCCGTGAGCCTGACCGGAATGGGATCCGAGGTCAGCGGAAACACCGGCCATTTTCAGGGCTTTCATATCCTGGATCAGATCCTCAACCGACTACGCGACATCAAAGTGGTGCACCTGCAGGGTGGCTGGTTCATGCAGGACCTTGCCGGGTGGACCGACTCCATCGCGCAGCACGATAGGATCGGCTGGTCGCTTGACCCAAACGTGAAAACTCCTTGGATTGCCATTCAGGACATCGCGGATCTCGCGGCGAAAGAGTTCGACACGCCGACTGACCAGCACCGATCCGTAAAGCAACTGGGCATCGATTACACGATGACCGAGATCGCCGCGATTATCAGCCGGGCACTCGCTAGAGAGGTGGACTATCGCTTCATCGATAGGAGCGATCGCGAGGTCGAGGCGGTATTCCGGGAGAGGTTCGGAGCTCTCGGACGGTGGGTCTACGATAACGACACCTTGGCTGCTCTTAACGATGGGCGTGTAAAGTTTCACGATGATCGTCCTGCACTGCGCACCACAATGGAAGAATTCGTCAAAGACACACTCCGGCCGCTGATCGAGAAGGCGCGGACGGATGGCGTCAAACCAGAGACCTTCCTAACGTGGAGCTCACATCGCTAGAGCTTTCGGAGATTCCGCAGCGAGCGGGCAGTGGTGGCTGGGCCAATGACAACGATCAACTTCTCGGCGCGTTTGAGAGCCTGATCGTTGATGAATTGGCGACCGATGAAGCGGCTGGAATCTGCCGATGAAGATCAGGCATTCTCGGTGAGCCGCCGCCCACTTTGGACGTGATTGCGCAGTTTCCATCTACACCGCCGAAGGTTTCTTCCGGATCAACGGCTTCGCTAATAGTAAACACGTCGGCGGTTAGACCCCGTTCAAGGCGGCTGCCATGGACCAGGCCCCAGGTCGTTCCAATCATCGGTGGCAGTAAGGATCTGCATCCAGGCCGCCGCATCCGGCGTCGCGGCCAGCTATACGTTTTGAGGCACGTCCACAGCCTTATCACGGGACGATGTTTTAATCGTCTGACCGATCCTGAGCAGAAAGGCGGCGACATATGGCAGCGAGGCGGGCACCCACATCAACAACCCGGCCAACTGCTGATCTTCGAGGGGCGTGAGACCGTAAAGGTCGGTGGTCAAAAAATGCGGGCTGAACAGAGGGTGTGGAGTGAGCGTCAGAAATGCCCCAAGCATCGTCATCTGCAATATCGTGCCACCGCAGATGGCGAGCGCACTGCCTGAGGCGCGTCGCGGGTAGAGGATTTCACGCCAAAGCCACAGGGCCGACAGAAGGAGAGGGATTTCCATTGCCCAATAGGCAAAATTGCTGGAGAGAGCCCAGGCGTAGGGAAGAGGCAGATGCCAGAGCCAGACCATCACTGTGTGTACGACGAATGCGGCCATGGATGGAAAGCGATCAAGCGTAACAGATGATCCAAAGAAAAAGCGCCAACCGAGCGGCGCAGCAAGCGATACCAAGACAATATGATGGAAGGCCCGTGCCGAGAAGAGGGCGGAGCTGAAGGCACATAGGGGCGAGACAAAGGCGAGGACACAAAGACCCATGAACAGGGCCCACTGACCCACCCGGTCTTCCGCCATAGCTCGGCGCCATGTCCACAGCGCCACTAGAGCGATTGCCGACAGCAGGATTGGGTCGAAGTTCCAGTCCGCCATCAGGGCCTCAGGTGCTGGAGCGTTACCGCAGTAGGGTTCGAGCTGGAAGGTCATGATAAAGCCATCACCGGACAATTGACGAGGAACCAACGCTCGGCCGAATTGTTCCAGGCTTGCCAGTTGCGTCGAGCTGGGAGCTACTATGTGTGACCATGTCAAATCGAAAGAAACCTGCGAAGGCCGCGACTTTACCGGACAAGCTGTTCACTGGCCCGTTCCGGCAACAATATGGCGCTCTCTGTTTTCGGCGGACTGAAGGCGCCGCGATCGAGATACTGGTCATCACTTCGCGCGACAGCGGCAGATGGATCATTCCGAAGGGGTGGCCGATGAAGCGAAAGAAACCATACGAGGCTGCTGCGATCGAAGCCTGGGAAGAGGCAGGCATTCGCGGTGCCGTTCATAAGAAACCCGTCGGCCGTTACACCTATCTCAAGGAACTGGATGACGGAGACGTCGCGCCATGCGTCGTTGAAGTGTTTCAGATCGAGGTCCACGAGCTGAATGCGGACTTCAAGGAACAAGGACAGCGTACGCGTGAATGGGTCAGTCCGGATGAGGCTGCGAGGCGTGTGCGGGAAGTGGAACTCAAGTCAATGCTCGCGGATTTCAGGCCAAGGACAGGGCGAAAGATGCAAGCCGAATGATCGCGACTAGGCCGCACTCAGAACGGAGAGATCTCAACGAAATGTCGCGTCTGCGGGAACCGGCTGCCTAAGAGAGGGTTTTCGCCTCAATGTGGAGGTCTCAACTATGCGCTGGCGTTCCTGGTTGACGGATTTAGGCACATGGACTGCCAGCCCCATCGCTTTTGCCATTGTAATTTTCTATGGGATCTCCTGGCTCATCTTCAGCCCCGAGACGCTGGAATGGCACGGCCTCGCCACGCTGATCACCTGGATGATGACGCTTTTCATCCAGCGGGCGGAACATCGGGATACACAGGCAATCCATGCCAAGCTCGATGAACTGCTACATGTGCATGGCGATGCGAAAAACGAAATCACCCAGATTGACGAGAAGGAGCCAGAGCAGATCGAGCGCTTTCGGGCAACACATACCGAATCGGAGTAATGGGTATAGCTGGAATGTGTCGCTGTGGCATAATTTTAAACCGTCTGTCTATTCGAAGACATCCACTCGGCAGGATGTGGGATAACTCGGGAGCGAAGGACCATCGGTGAAGACGCGAGTTCGGACAATTTTATTGGGGGCCGCTCTTACTGTTGCAATGCTCGCCGCTGGCGCGTGGCTCATCACCAAACCAAATATCTCTTTTGAAGAGAATGATCCGGCGTTCGTGAAGCCGGGCGATCCTGCTCGTGGCGAATTGATATTCGCCGCAGGAGATTGCTCATCGTGCCATGCGACACCTGGGCAAAAGCATCGGTTGCAACTCGGCGGCGGCCTTGCGCTCGCCTCGCCGTTCGGCACGTTCCGGCCTCCCAATATCTCGCAAGATGCGAAGGACGGAATTGGTTCGTGGACCGCCGCCGATCTTGGCAACGCGCTGATCGGGGGCGTCTCTCCCGACGGACAGCATTATTATCCGGTCTTTCCCTATCCAAGCTACACCGGAATGACGGTGGACGATGTTCGGGACCTGTTTGCCTATCTGAAGACTCTACCAGCAGTGTCGGGCGGCGCGCCGCCCCACGACCTCGTCGCACTCTTCCGCATCCGGCGGTTCGTCGGCTTCTGGAAGCTGCTGTTTTTCGACGAGGGAAAGTCCGAAGCCGTGCTGAGTGGCGATCCCATCCATGACCGAGGCGCCTATCTCGCCGAAAGCGTTGCCCATTGTGCCGAGTGCCATTCGTCGCGCAATGTCTTTGGAGCGATCAAGCAGGCGACGCGATATGCCGGGGGTGAGGATCCTGAAGGAACGGGGTTCGTTCCGAACATCACGCCCGCGCGTATTGGCGATTGGTCTCAGGCCGATATTTTCGAGGTTTTGACCAGCGGCAACACCCCGGACCACGGGCGCGTCGGATCCTCCATGGCCGACGTTGTCACTAACACCGCCAAACTCCCCGCAGGTGACCGCGATGCCATTGCAACTTACATTAAGTCGCTGCCAGCACGACCGACACCGCAGCCGTAGTCACTGCCCGTAAAGATAGGCAGCCAAGTCCCGCGCTTCGGCTTCTGAAATACCGGTGTCCGGCATCGCCGTTTTGGCATCGAACGCACTCGGCGCCACAATCCAGTGGACAAGCGCCTCCGCGTCATTATTCGCGACTCCCGCTAGGTAGACGCGCTGGCGTATGTCGACCAGTGGGCCGCCGACCTTGCCGTTGGCTCCCGCGATGCCGGGAATCGTATGGCATCCGGTGCAACCATAACGCCGGAAAATCTCAGGCGCACGGGCGGGATCGCCGCGAGCAAGTAAACTTGCGACTTCTGTCCTCCGGTTGCGATCTCTAACCTGGTACGTGAGGACCCCCGCCGCGAGCCCGAGCATCGTGACCAGTAACGGAACTACGATCTTGACGGGAAACCCTTCGCCGCTCATTTTCTGTCTCCGGCACCGTTTCGGATCAGTGTTGACAAGGGTTTATTATAAAAGTGGCCGCGGCCTGCATCGCCAAGGCAAACGCAAATGCTGATCCCGCGAGAACGCTGATCGTCCTGATGAACGTATCTGACCTCGATTTCGGGCTTCTAGGTGCCGCCAAAGGCGCCAGAACACCGACAACCGCCAACAGTGCTAGAAGCACCGTGGCCATCGCGGACCATGGCCTGCCCATCCGGCAGTCCACATAGGGCATGACTTGGCCAATCTGTGTGCTGACGGCCCAAGCTAGTGGGGCGAAAACCAATCCTCCAGCGACTGCGATGGAATATCTCATAGACGCGGCACCCAATAAAGACAGAGATAGAGCGGAACCCACGTTGCGACAACAAAGTTCCAGTACATGACGTTGTCCCCCACATCGCCATAGCGCCTCGGATTGTCGCCGTGCCGCGTGAACATCAGGCACATCAGAACCAGCGTGTCGATCAGATCGGTCAGGATGTGGGTGGTGTGCAGTCCGAGCAGCACCCAGGTGATCGAACCATAGGCGTTGCTGTCCCACATCACGTGGAGGGCCGGGAACTCAAATACCCGCAGGAAGAGCGGGGCGACGCCGAGCAAAGCCATGACGATCAGGCCGATCCGGACCTTTTTTAGCTCTCTGCGTTCAGCCCAGCGCGCCACCAGCACGTTCGGTATTACGCTGACAGCGAGCACAGCGGTCAAAAGAGTGCCAGGCAGCAGATCAGGCGCCGGCGCGTTGATCGGCCAGACGCTGGCGATGCTCATCAGGTAAAGGTAGACGACTATTCCGAGAGCAAAGCCGGTCCCTTCGATCAACATGAACGCCAGTGTTCCCCACCAGGTCGGGCTGGCGGTGCCGGAGCCGTGCAATGGCAGGTGCGAGACATCGAGAACCAGGCGCTCTTTCATGACTCATCCTCCGGGTCGCCCTTTGGCCAAAACCAGCCGGTCAGGGCGATTGCGATCGGGATTGAACCCCAAACGACCGCCCATGGCGAGAACATCGACCATATCAGCATGATCGACGTCGCGATGGCTGCAATGAGTGGCCAGATCGAATTGGTCGGCGAGGACTCCCGTGCTTCAGGCTCGGCCTCGACGACGCCACTGACGATCAGTTCCCGTCGGTCCAGCCGCATTCCGCTGACCACCGGCAGATCCGACGAGCCTGACCATAACGGTTCACGCTGGCTGACAACCGGGATGCGCCGGAAATTATAGGGGCTGGGAGGTGAGGTCGTTGCCCATTCCAGCGTGGATGCGTTCCATGGGTTCTCTTCGGCAACAGCGCCGGAGCGCGCACTGCGGACAACGTCCATGAAAAACAGGAGAAATCCTACGGCGAGAATAAAAGAGCTGAGGCTGACGAACAGGTTCAGACCGGCCCAAGGCATCTCGGGCTGATAGGTATAGATACGACGCGGCATACCGAAGAGACCGAGAAGATGCATCGGGAAGAACGTCAGGTGGAAACCGGTGAATATCAACCCGAATACCCAGCGGCCGATCCGTTCGCTCATCATCCTTCCGGTGAATTTTGGGAACCAGTAATAGATCGCTCCAAGCAGCGGGAAAACAGAGCCGCCAACGAGGACGTAATGGAAATGCGCGACGACGAAGTAGGTGTCGTGCACCTGCGTGTCGAATGGCACCGACGCCACCATGACGCCAGTCAGTCCGCCAAGCACGAAGGTGATGATGAAGCCGATAATGAACAGCATTGGTGACTTGAACACCGGTCTTCCATCCCACAGTGTTGCGAGCCAGCAGAAGATCTGAATGCCGGCGGGCACGGCAATAGCCATGCTGGAGGCCGTGAAAAAGCTCTCGCCAAGTCGCGGTAGGCCGACGACGAACATGTGATGCACCCAGAGGCCGAAGGCGAGGACGCCCGTCGAAATCAACGCCATCACCAGGGCCAGGTACCCAAACACCGGCCTGCGGGCGAACGTCGAAATCATCGTCGACACCATTCCCACCGCCGGCAGGAAGATAATGTAGACTTCCGGATGGCCAAAGAACCAGAAAAGATGCTGCCACAACAGGACGTCGCCGCCCTCGGCGGGATTGTAAAAATGGGTACCAACCAGACGGTCGAGAATCAAGGTGCTGCTTGCAAACATGATCGCCGGCATCGCCAGGATCACAAGGAATGAGGTGACCAGCATCGACCAGACGAAGAGCGGAATTCGATCCAGGGACATTCCCGGTGCGCGCTGCTTGAATACGGTAACGACGATCTCGACAGAGACAGCAAGCGCCGAAACCTCCGTGAACGTGATCATCTGCGCCCAAATGTCAGCTCGCTTTCCGGCACCATATTGGGGGCCGGAGAGGGGGACATAGGCAAACCAGCCCACATCGGGACCGACGTCCAGCGCGAATGCGATCCATAACAGCAGGCCGCCGGCTAAAAATATCCAGTAGGAAAAAGCGTTGAGGCGCGGAAAGGCGATGTTGCGGGTGCCGAGCATCAGCGGCACGAGATACACGCCCATGGCCTCCATCACCGGTACGGCAAACAGGAACATCATGTTGGTGCCGTGCATCGTGAAAATCTGATTGTAGCGATCGGGACTGATATAGCGCGCCTCGGGCGTGGCCAGCTGGAGGCGCATCGCCATCGCCAGGATGCCGCCAAGTAGAAGAAACACAAAAGCCGTGACGATGTAGCGCCGGCCGATGATTTTGTGATCGACGGTCGAAAGCGCGCCCCACAAGCCTGTTGGCGTTTTCCAAATCTGATGAAGCCTGAGGTCGATCACCTCGTCGCCAAGATCCACATCGGTCAGCGGGGGAGGATCAGCGCTCATTTGAGACTTTCTAGGTAGGCGGAGACCTGTTTCAACTCTTCCCCGGAGAGCGGCACGAGCGGCATGTTGTTGCCGGGCTTGAGCGTCTGCGGGTCGGCGATCCAAGCAGCGAGGGACCCGCGAGTATTCGGCAAAAGCCCTGCCGCGATCGTCTGCCGGCTTCCAACGTGCGTCAAGTCAGGCCCGGTTACCCCGGCCGCCGATGTGCCGCGAATGGTATGACAGGCGGCACAAGGCTTGCTCATGAACACCGTTTCGCCGGCTGTGACCTGTGGATCTGCCGGCGGGAGCCGTTCACGCTGCTGCCCCTGCACCCATTGCCGATAACTCACCTCGTCTTCAGCAATGACAAGCACCGCCATGTGGCTGTGCTGCAGCCCGCAATATTCCGCACACTGGCCGCGATAGATTCCCGGTCGATCAGCATGCAACGTTAGTTCGTTGATCCGGCCCGGTATTAGATCCAGCTTTCCCGCCAGGCTCGGAACCCAGAAAGAATGAATGACGTCGGCGCTCTCCAACCGTAGTTTCACAGCTTGTCCGACAGGGATGTGCAGCTCGTTGGCCGTCTTGAAGTCTCGCCCCGATCCATCATCGGGATAGATGAACTGCCACCACCACTGCTGACCTCGCACGGTGACGGTCAACGCTGTTTCGGAGGCTTCGCCAATCTTGCGCGTCGTATAAAAACTTATGATCGTCAGGCCGGCGATGATGAAAGCGGTGGCCGCCACCGCTCCGGCGACAACCTTACGCGCTTTCTGGTCGTTGCCAGCAACCCCGCGTCCGTCACGCGGTCGTAGCAGGGACCATGCCAGCACCAGCATCACCACAAGCCAGACAACAGCGCAGACCACGACAATGACAACGATGAGCTGTTTCAGGGCGGAAGCCGATGCGCCGGCTGCGTCAAGCGCAGACTGCGACCCCGTACAGCCTGAGAGACAGAGAGACGCAAGGGACGGGCCGATGATCGAAGAGCGCGTCAAGGCGATGGCCCCTGATCAGGGTGCGCGCCGGCGGGTCCCTCGTCGAAGAGAGCCGCGGCCGGTGCGCGGTTCTCGGACGGCCGGGTGTTCTTGTCGTCATTGCGACTGGGCGCGGTCGTTTTTGCCGAATAGGCGCCGATCGTTCTCACATAGCCGGCGAGCTGCCAGATTTCATCGATCGTCATCTTGTCACGAAAGGCAGGCATTCCGTGGGGCCTGCCATCGCGGATGGATGCTACGACCGAGATCATCTCAGCACCGTAAAGCCACCATCCGTCCAGAAAAGATGGGCCGGCCGCACCCCGGCCGTCGCCGTGGCATGCCGGACAGCCAAACCAGGAATAAAGCCGCTTTCCCTGGCTCAAATCGTAAGCGGTACTTTCGTATGGCTTTCCCAGCTTGAAATAGATTTCTGGCGGCGCTCCGCTGATGTCATTCGGCATCAAGCGGATCTTCTCGAACTCGGCCGAAAGCGGCGGATCCAGACGCAAGGTGCGGCCTTCTCGTGCCCAGCCCACGAGAGCGCCCGCGCCGACGACAACGGCGCCACCAAGTGCGATGGCTATAGCTGAACGACGATTACCTCGAACACTGCCCATGGAAAGCTTCCCGTGCCGGATCAGTCCTTCGGCTGCTGCTGTGACCTGGTGACGAATACCGGAAGCAGCTTGTAGGACGGCGTCTTCGACTGGGCATCGTGGTGTCCCAACGGAAATAGCGGGTTGCATTCCGGATAGTATGCCGCGCAGCAGCCTTGCGGAATATCGTACTCGACGACCCTAAGCGCGCCTACCTGGCGCGCGGTCGAGTGATCGATGGCCGTGCGCAAATCGACGCTGTCGCCGTTGGCGAAGCCGAGGCGAGCGACGTCATCGCGATTCATGAAAACGACTTTGCGGGTTCCGTTGACGCCGCGAAACCGATCGCTGTAGCCGTAAATGGTCGTGTTGAACTGGTCGTTCGATCGCAGTGTCGACAGATGCAGGACGTCTTCTTGCGCGCCATCGATTGCAAATTCAGGAAACAGCCGGTCCGGCGTCAGGAAGTTCGCCTTGCCCGTCTTGGTAACCCATTTCCGTTCGCGCGCTGGCAGGGGCCGAGCGAACCCACCCGGCTGGAACAGCCGCTTGTTGAAGTCGCTGAACGTTTCGGGATAGGTGCGCTCGATCGCGTCTCTGATCCGGCTATAGTCGTCGATCCATGCATCCCAGGGGACGTCACCACGGTCCAAGGTGGCTTTCGCCAATCCGGCAATGATCGCTGGCTCAGATCTTAGATGGCTACTCGCCGGTGTCGCTTTGCCGCGCGACCCATGGAAGTGTGCGACTGAGCTCTCGATCGATACAGCCTGTGGACCGGTGGCCTGGTTGTCGATCTCCAACCGCCCCAGACAAGGCAGCAGATACGCGATCTCGCCGTGGAGCACATGGCTGCGGTTTGGTTTGGTCGCGATCTGCACCGTCAGGCGCAATTTCCTCCAGGCCGCCTCCATCGCCTCTGTCTCCGGCACGGCACGCAGAAAGTTACCGCCGAGGCCAATGAAGGCACGCGCTTCGCCATCGAGAATTGCTTTGCAGGTGTCCACCGTCGATCGGCCCGTCCAACGCGGCGGTTCGAATTTGTACAGCTCGGACAGCTTGTCCAGGGGCACGAGCCCCGGCTTTTCGGTAATACCGACCGTTCGTTGTCCCTGGACGTTGGAGTGGCCCCGAATGGAGCAGATATTGGCGCCTGGTTTACCGATGTTGCCACGCAGGAGCGCGAGGTTGGCGATCATATGGATGTTGTCGACGCCCATCACGTGCTGCGTGACACCCATCCCATAGGCTATCAAGACTGCCTTGGCTTTTGCATAAGTCTGTGCCGCATGTGTCATCTGCTCCCGTGTGAGACCGGAAACTCGCTCAAGCTCCGCCCAGCTATAGGACCGGGCCGCATCGGCAAACTGTTCGAAACCGGTTGTGTGCTCCTGGATGAAGTCGTGGTCGAGGACATGCTTCTTGTCGGCAGCTGCAATCGACGCGGCAAATGCGATCGTTCCGGCCTCAGATGGGTCATCTGGGATGTCGTCGTTCCCAGCGATTTTACTTGTTCCTGACGCTTTGAGCGCATCGTCGGCCTCGATCAACGCCTTGCACACGCCAAAAAGCGCCGCGATATCGCCACCATTCTTCACCTGATAGTATTCCGACGAGATCAGTGTTTCCTTCGAGGACAACATCTCGGTTGGCGCCTGCGGGTTCTTGAAACGTTCAAGGCCCCGTTCCCGCAGCAAATTGAATGTAACGATCGGAACGCCGCGGTGTACGGCATCCTGCAGGTCATGCAACAGCCGGGGCGAGGACGTCCCGACATTCTGGGCGATATAAAATATGCAGTCGGTGTTCTCAAAGTCCGAGAGGACCGCCGTTCCGACCGATGCTCCGATACTTTCGGGCAAAGCCACCGAGGTGCTCTCGTGACACATGTTGGAACAGTCGGGGAGATTGTTGCTGCCGAACAGTCGTGCGAAAAGTTGATACATATAAGCCGCCTCCAGAGAGGCGCGACCGGACGTATAAAAGTCGACTTGTTGGGGCGTGAGGGCTCGAAGTTCTTTGCCGATTTCGGCGAATGCCACGTCCCACTCGACCGGCTCATACTTATCAGTTTCTGCGTTCCACCGCATCGGCTGCGTCAACCGACCCTGTTCCTCAAGATCATGGTCGCGCCAGGCTTCTAGCTCCCTCAGCGTATGCGCGGCAAAGAAGCCGGCATCCGCCCTGCGGTTTGTTACCTCCCAGGCGGTAGCCTTGGCGCCGTTCTCGCAAAATTCCAGCGGATGCGTCTTGGCGGGCTTCGCCCACGCGCAGCTGACGCACATATAGCCTTCGGGCTTGTTTTGCTTGTCCAGCAAGGCGGCGCCGCTCGCCGGGATATGCTCACGGAGCAGGATCCCGGCAACTGATTTTGCGGACCCCCATCCACCGGCCGGGCCAGTGTATGGCTTGATCGAGGGTTTGTCTTTCGGATGTGCTGTCATGATCGCTCCCAAACTATCTAAAGCTCTCTGAAAACGACAAGTTCCTTAGTGGGTGCTTTTTTCGCTTCCGGCCGGCTATTTCGCCAAATATTGATCCAGCGCTCGGTGTCCGCGCCCGGAAAGGGCGTCAATGTAAGCCCGAACATCTATCGATCAGCCATTCTCGCGCGTAGGCGTTGGTGATTTTAGCGATAGCCGTCGGAAGCCGGTTGAAACCATGCGGCCCGGCCGGAACGATGCTTAGCGATGCGTTTCCGTTTGCGTCTTGCCAAGTGCGGAACATCTGAATGCTGTCATCGACGATGGGATCGAGCTCGCCCGCGATGAACAGAGCCGGCGGGAGGCCTTCGAGCTGCGCATGTAACGGCCCATCCCGTTCATTCCAGGGCAAACTGGAACGTAATCTTTGAAGATTTCGAAGAGCAGCGGGAGCGTCCACGATGAGGGAGGCGCTATCGGCGCTCCTGAGGCTGCGCGATCCCTTGAAATCAAACGCGCCGCATGTCGAGATAAATCCCCAGAATGCTTCGACCATTCCCCGGTCCCGCAGACGCAGCAAGGCCTGGGCGGCAAGGTGAGCCCCAGATGACTCACCGCCCAGAACAATCCGTCCGACGCCGAGATCTGACAGGTTCCGGACCACCCAGTTCAGAGCGATTTCACAGTCGTCTATGGCAAGGTCGACGCGATCATCGAGGGCGTTACGAAAATCGACAGCGACGGCGATGAGTTGGCACTCTTTAGCGACACGTGACGTGATGCCATCATCGAGGCGGGCATTGCCGAGCACCCACGCGCCACCGTGAAAGTGCACATAAACACCTCTTGGCGCTCCATCGGGCAGGAGAAACCGCAAGCCGACGCTACGTTCGCCGGCCGCGATGCTTCTGCTGAAAACGCGGCAGTCGTGAAACAGGCGCGATGGAAAGACGGATTGCAGCCCCAAGACTATGGCGTTGGCGACTTTCGCATTCCACCTGCGATCGGTGTAGTATCGTGGAAGTAAATGCAGAAGCGCGTTCAGCCGCTGAGCGCGGGTGACATGTTTTTCTTCAAGGCGGCCGATCAAGTCGCAGGCGCGTGAGCTCATCCGGCTGCGCCTTCTTCATGCATCGGCGGTCCGACTTCGTCGAGGTCTACCGGTTGGGGAGGTGGCGCGCCTGCATCACAGCCTTGGAATTGTACAGCGAGGCTATGGTCGCCAAGGCGGTCCTGCATCATGCCGGCCATCACGTTGAGAGAAGCCTCGACTCCATGCCTGGCCTCGAAACTGCGACACGCTTCCTTGAGTGCTCTGGCATCAGCGTTCATAATCTCATGCCGTCAGGACGACCTTGATGCAGTTGTCCTTCTTGTCCCTGAAAGTCTCGTAGAGAGCCGGGCCGTCTTCGAGCTTCGCCCGATGCGTGATGATAAAGCTCGGATCGATCTCGCCTTCCTCGATGCGGCGAAGCAAATCGAGTGAATAGCGGTTGACATGGGTCTGACCGGTGCGGATCGTCAGTCCCTTGTTCATTGCGGCGCCAAAAGGAATCTTGTCGAGGAAACCGCCATAGACCCCAGGAACCGAGACGATCCCGGCGGGTCGGCAAGCCATGATCGCGGTTCGTAGCGCATGCGGGCGGTCAGTTCCAAGCAGGGTGGCGGCCTTGACCTTGTCGACGACGGCATCAAATGATGCTGTAGCATGGGATTCCGCACCAACAGCGTCGATGCACTTGTCGGCGCCATGACCCCCGGTCATCTCCTTGATGCGGTCCGGGATTGTGCCGTCCACTTCGTCGAAATTGATGATCTCGGCTCCAGCCGACTGCGCCAGCGCCAGACGCTCCGGAACATTGTCGATGGCAATGATCCGCGCGGCACCCTGCATCAGCGCGCTTTTGATGCAAAACTGACCGACCGGACCGCAGCCCCAGACGGCGACGATATCGGTGGGTTCGATCTCGCAGTTGGCCGCGGCCATCCACCCCGTCGGAAAAATGTCGCCTAAAAACAGCGCCTGCTCATCGGTCATTCCATCGGGAATGACGATTGGAGAAACGTCTGCATAGGGAACACGCACATACTCCGCCTGACCGCCGGCGTAGGCGCCCGTCAGATGCGAGTATCCGAACAAGCCGGCGGTTGGATAGCCAAACGCCTTGGTGGCGTTATCGGCATTGCGGTTGGTGCGTTCACAAACCGACCAGTTGCCTCTGAGGCATTGCTGACATTCCCCACAGCAGATGGTGAACGGCACCACCACCCTGTCACCAACCTTCAGCTTCTTGTTGTCACGTCCGACCTCAACGACCTCGCCCATGAATTCGTGGCCGAGCACGTCGCCCTTTTCCATAAAGGGAATGTAGCCATCCATCAGGTGCAGATCTGAGCCGCAGATGGCGCAGGCGGTCATCTTGATGATGGCGTCGCGCCCATCTTCGATCTTGGGATCCGGAACGCTGTCGCAGCGGATGTCGCCCTTGCCATGCCAGCACAGTGCCTTCATCGATAAGCTCCTTGTAAGTTCAATTGATCGCGGCCGTTCCTTCAGCACGGATTTGCGTGGTGATAGCAAGAATGAGCGCAACAACCCCGATTGCGTAGACCGGCCAGCGCGTATCCATGGGAAAGGGAAAAAGCCAGGGTGAGAGCAGCATTGCTACGCCAAAGATGGCATCAAGCAACGAACGGATCCGTAGGAACCGCACAGCGTCAATTTCATGGTCGGTCAGGAGCCTGTAGAGCACCATAATGATGCCGAGCGCGATAAGCACCATTCGAGGAGTGCCATTGAGTTCGAGAAAAAACGGCAGGCCGATCACAAAGGACCCGACGACATAAGCAATTCCATGAAGCATGGTCGGTACGAAGCGCATTGTTCCCCCTATCCTTTCTGGCCTTCAAACTTCCAAATGAGGCGCTGGTTCCCGTTTTTCAGGGAGCTTACGGATCCGCAAAAACTCAGCTACGCGTGGTCCCCCGATGGCGGGAAGTGGCTTGGGCAGTTTTTGTAGGATTGTAATCTGCTGTCCACCATGATCGTATATCACCTTGCAGCGACGGCTCCTGACGCGGTGGTTTCACCGAGCGCCGAAATTACGGCGGCCCTTGCACGCGAGATACGGCTTTTGATCGTGCCGAGTTCGCACCCGCACACCCCGGCGATATCCTCGTAGCTGTCGCCATTTGCCGCCATCAGCAACACCTGGCGCTTGTCGGCGTCGAGAGCTGAAATGGCTTTATCGACTTCTCCCGTGCGCAAAGACCATTCCTGGGTCGATTGTACCGCCTGCCCGGATGTAGCGACTTCCATGTCCGCACAGAGGGTAAATCTCTGGCGGATCTTGTATTTCGTGCAATAGGTGTTGCGGGCAATCGTGAACAACCAGGATTTTACGCTGGTCCCGGGCCGAAATTGATCAATGTGAGCGAGCGCCTTGAGCATGGTATCCTGCGTGAGATCGTCCGCATCTGTCACAGATCGTTCGAACCGCATCGCGAAGCGGTGCACCGCCGGCATTAAGGCAACGATTTCCTTTTTGATCTCCGCACCCGTTCCACCCAGTCCGCTCATGTTTTCTCTCCTCGTGGTCGAAGAAGAATGAGGATGGAAGCTACGCGTTCCCGCTCGTTCGGGAACAGTGCGGAACCGTACGGGCGATTCTAGCGGCGGGAAGGCGTAACGTTTCACCACGACCTAGACTATTGCTGTGCAGCTTCAAACATCATCCTGAGGATGGCGAAGACACAGAGTAGACAGACCAGCCAGGTGAAGGCCGAGTTCAGAAACAGAAGGAGGAGCTTTCTCATGTGTCCATGGACGTAGTCTTCGATGATCGTCCGCATGCCGATATCCATGTGGACGGCGCTGAGAAGAATGAAGGCGAGGAGGGCGGGGCCAATCCAGAAGCTGCCGATCGAAACAACGACAAAGTCGCGATCTCTTCCAAGCAGATAGATCCCGATCCCGATCAAATAAGGGGTCAAGATGCCCAATGCCAAACCCGATGCTTGTTTGAGAACGTAAGGCCGGGTGCCTCCCTTCGCGGATCCCAAACCCCGAACGCGTCCGAGCGGTGTCGTCATCGTGGTCCTCCCAATTCGCAAGCGTCCTCTCGCGTCGGCTCGCTGTTGAACCAATTCACCTTTCAAGCAAAGCGAACTTACTTGACCGAAGGCCTTCGCCGTATTCGCTCACCTGCCTTGCTCACGAAGGTCGCGGCCCCTGTTTTTACGACCTGAAGGTCGGGCCGGTCTTCAGGATGAGCAATGGCATGCTCATCAAACTCTAGCTCGCGCTGGCTATCACCATGGTCAGAAATGACTGGGGGTGCAGCTAAGGTTTCAGAGGGTCCCGCGCTGGGCCGTTCCTCCGCCGCCCGACAGTGCTCAGACTGCTTTCCGGCCGGTCGGCCCGCTGCTCCCCGGATCCGATTAGCGCGTCGGCCGATGACATCATCTTGACTTGCCATTCCTTCTTTCTCCCCTGGTCGATCATCAACGTGAGACTATCGGTCTACCGGTAGGCGTCGTTTCCGCTCTTGCCAGGCTTTGCCGGGTCGAGCGCATACGGTCGTCCGTCAGGCACGGCAATTGCTGAAAAATTCGCGGCAAGCTCGTGGAGACGCGCACGCGTGTGTTCGCCCCGAACCGGCTGGCCGTGCCCCGTGATGACCAGTTCCGGTTCCAGACTAGCCAGCATGACGACCGAGCGTTCGGCCTCGTCCCAATCGGGTGTCAGGTAGCGCGGTGGCCCGTGCATCTCCGGTTTTTGCGTCAGGACCTCGTAGACGGATTCCTGGCCTGTCGTGACGATCGCGTCGCCGGCTATCAAGGTGCGGTCACTTTCCCGCCACAACGAGATGTGACCGGGCGTGTGCCCTGGCGTATGCAGCCACTTCCATCCCGGCATGGCTGGTACACTCCGATCCGGCGGCAGCATCTTCAGCCACCGACCCACATCGACGGGGGAGCGTGGAAAGAGGGGTGACAACAGCGCCATCGCGCCACCGCCGACAAAGGCATCGGCCGGCGGATAAGAAGCTTGTCCGTTTAAATATGGAAACTCGAGAGGATGCGCGTAGACTGGAACGTCCCAATGCTCCGCGAGCCCCTCCAGGGAGCCGGCGTGGTCGAAATGGGCATGCGTCATGACGATCGCAGACGGGCGTGTATTTCGTCCGAACCGGGCTTCCGCCGTCTCGACGATTGTATTCTTCGACGTCGGCAGACCGGTGTCGATCAACACCCAGTCATTACCCTTTGCAGGGTCGCCGTGGAAAATCACATTGACGATCGACATCAGGCGGTATGCCAGATCAGGTGCAAAGACCCGTGCTCCAGACGCGCTTTCCGCAGTCGGCGCAATATCGTCGGTCTCAAGTGAAAGCTGAACAACCATCAAAATCTCCTTCGTGAGCGCAACGAACTCCGCTCCGAGGGAGAAGTTCCCTCTGCTCATTCTTCGGAAGGCGCAAACAGGAGGGAACCTGATCGGCTGTCGCTTGTTTGCGGGCTTCACAACGAAGGAGAGTTCCATGTTCGACACTGACGGTAAGCTGCAATATCCTGTGGCGGACGCCGGCGGATTGCCGGCGTCCGCCACAGGAGAGCGATGAGCAACGCGGCACCTCCGCGCTCGTTTGGTGGGCACTAAGCGTCAAGCGCGGGAACTCGCAAGCCCGACAGAGGTTCGTGGGGAAAATATACATGAGGTCTCCCATGAATGAGATTATCGACGCCGATTTCTGCGTCACCTGGCAATCGCCTGTCTTCGTCCGGATCGGTAACGGCATGCGGGAACGTCTCGACAGCCCCGATGCGGCATTGGCGGCGCTTCTCCATCGCTGGCCATCAAGCTATGGTTCCGAATACGAAGTTGCTAAGCGCCGATGTGTCGATGCGATTGCAAGTCACGGCAGCCCGGAGCTTGCCCGCAGAGCGTTCGTAGAAGCGGCGGTCGCTGCCAAGTTGCTCGCATGACGGGCTTGGAGAGGCGACCCACGCGAAGCTTCCCTCTGTCCGCTGGCCTGCTTCTGGGCTTGGGACTCGGAGGTTTCTTTGATGGAATTGTCCTCCACCAGCTTCTGCAATGGCATCATATGCTCAGCTCATGGTATCCAATCACCACGATCGAGAACCTCGAACTGAACACCTTCTGGGACGGCGTCTTCCATTCCGGTACATACGTCTTCGTGCTCGCCGGGCTTTTTATTTTGTGGCGGTGCGGCCGCCTCAGCCATTTCCGCTGGTCGACGGGCGATCTTGTCGCCACCATGCTCATCGGCTTCGGAGCGTTCAACCTCATCGAAGGCGTCATCGACCACCATGTCCTCGGCCTGCATCACGTCAATGAGATGGCTCCCCGCGGGCAGTGGCTATTCTGGGACCTCGGTTTCCTTGCCTGGGGTGGGGCGATGATAGGCGTTGGGTTGTTGATCATGAGGCGGCTCCATGACTGAGATGCTGCGCGAACTCCGCACAGCGGCGATCTGGGCGGCCTTCGGTCTTGGCCTCCTCTTCGCGACGCGACCAGTGTGGTCGTTTCTCCTGTTCGGCCCCCTGATTACCCTGGAAGACCTGCTTTCATTGCGCTGCCTCGGGCTCCCGACATAAAGAGTCGGTTGAATAAGCGATATCGGCGAAGCAGTCGAAAATTTTTTCGATGAACGTAAATGAAGATCGAGCTACCATCGGTGCAGAATGCCGCTCCTCCCGCCGTGTCGTCATCATCGGCGGCGGTTTCGGCGGTCTCGCGTGCGCAACCGAACTCGGTGCCGCTGGGGATATCAGGGTCACGCTCGTTGACCGACGCAACCATAATCTCTTTCAGCCGCTCCTTTATCAGATCGCCACTGCAGCCTTGTCGCCGGCCGACATCGCCGAGCCCATTCCTAAGACGCTCGCGCGTCTCAAAAACTTCAACAAGATCATGGCTGAGGTGTCGGCTCCATCCTCGCGTAGCGTATCACTGTCCGATGGCGACTCGCTCTCCTATAATAAGCTCGTCCTTGCGACAGGTTCTGACTAGAACTATTTTGGACACGATGTTTGGCGGACGTTCGCGCCCAGCCTCAAGAGCATCCATGAGGCGCGCCAGATCCGCCATCGGCTGCTTCTGGCTTTCGAGCGAGCGGAGCGGGCGAAGAGCGAGGCTGAGGAGCAGGCCAGTTATTGGCGGGGGACCCACAGGCGTCCAAATGGCGGTCGCGATTTTTGAGCTCGCTCACTTCATGATCAGCCGCGACTTCCAAAACTTGCAGCCCGACGATATGCGAGTGATCCTGGTTGGGGCCGGACCACGTTTGACGAAACGGCAGGGGAGACCGGCGCCGGCCATCATCTCGCAGCGGCTGATGGCGCTAGCAACAGGCCAGTTGATCGCGTACGACCATAATCTTAATATTCGCCGAGTCTAAGTTCGCGATCCGCGATGTTGAGGGCGCATACCGGGCGATGGCCGCGGGGTGTGCTGATGCAAAGCGAGCGGAGCTCGCTGGCGAGGCTATTCCCATCATCGCAGCGCTTTATGAGGTCGAGGCCACTTTGATATCCCCCCGGCGATCAATGACGTCGACGACTTGCCGCCCCGACCGGCGCAGCGCGACATCGACCGAGCAATTCGAAAGCCGAGGTTCCGCGGCGTGATGCGCCGACCTTTTTCGGAATCTTCAGTTTTGCCATGACGGGCTCCTTTCGAGCGGGAGACTCCAGCAACGCACCTCAAGTTCCTGCGCTAAGTTCAATGGTAGCTAAACTGCTGTCGGTTCCGCTTGAAATCCACGCATTTCATAACCAGGTCGCTCGCCGGCTGCATCGCCGAAGAACTTCTGGGGGCCACGCCAGCCAGAGCCGATATCATGATAGAGCCCTACTGCTCATTTAGCGAAATCACTTGCCGGACGTAGGGCGATTTAATGACGCGTTGCCCGATGCAAACCGCTAAGACATGCGTTGAAGCACTCGTTCGGGCAACGCTGATCCGGAAGGGGATCAAGCAGCATTATGCAAATTTTTGCAACTGGACGGCAGCGCATGATCCCTCCGAGGATGTAAAGTGGTGGAAATGCCGCTTTCAAGGAGCATTTATGGTGATCCTGGCGAGAGAGCAGCGGCATTTCCTGTCGCGAGAGACATCAGCAAGCGTTGGCCGCACCGGATTGCGCCGAGCTGGTGGGAGCAGGATTACCGGTGCCAGTTCCCGCTGCGCGCTGGCAGTCATTCGGATCGCCGCCGGAGGCACCTGAATTGCTGGTGCTGTCCGTGGGATTGCCAGCGTCGGCTCCAGTGCCAGTAGAATTGCCGCCGCTGTTGCCGCTCCCGGATGCGGCGCCGCCAGACGACGAGCTATTGCCCGAGGTCCCGCCGTTAGCAGCCCCCGAGTTTCCCGAGTTTCCCGAGCTTCCCGACGACTGGGCGATGGCGGATGTCGCGAGTGTGAGTGCGAGCGCCGACGTTGCGAGGATCTTTATGATCATGAGTATCACCTTTGGGTTAGGACATCGTTACTATGGTCCAACCTCAAAAACACGACCGGGTTCCTGCGAGAGAGCCCGCGTTCCGGATATGTCCGTCAACGTACAGAGGAAGGCTCGATCAGGCTTTTATCGGCGGGTGGTGATAGGCAGCCATTGATCTGACTTCGGGATGAAAACTGGCCAACGCCACTCATGCGCTTTGGCCGCCGCGCTGGCCAAATTTGGCCGAATGGAGGAAGCAAGAGTGGCCGCAGATCGCGTGCTCCAGCTTTCGTTTCGACCGCCAGTTTGTCGGTGTAAACTAAGGCTCCAGCTCTGACATCGGTGTTCTGTAGCGTCCCGCGGAACGAAGAATGCCGGAATAAGCCGCCGTTGCCCTTGGCGATACCCGACGCAAATCAACGCACCGCAAGCTAGCACACTGTGGATCGTTTGCGGATCGCGCGCTTCTGCAATGCCATCAGCATTCTTAGAGCCCGTTTACTTGCGTAGGTCGGCTGCCTTTTGATCCAAACCGACGGCGGCGCGCGAGAAAGTTCGGCAGGATGTCGTGGCTGCCAGTTCGGATAACTGGTACTGGTGCCCGGAAATATTGGTCGGACTTGTTTCGTCGGTGAGGTCAGCATGCCAAGCGGCGGAACTTCCATATTTCGTCTATGTTTTATGGACATGAGCAACACAGAGCAAAGAGCCACGAAAGGCATGGTCAAACTCGGTCTGACTATCTTCGTCGTCGCGGTAATTATTGCGGTGGCGTGTTTGGCTTTCTTCACGCCGGGAAAAGTCTAGTCCGACGCTGCGACAGCGGCCAACAACAGCAGCACTGACCCGGCGCCGGCGGAAATGGATTTGCCCCCTACTGGAGCAGGCGAGATGAGCGATAACTTCAGCGCGAAAGAGACCTTGGCCATATATGGCGCGTGCGCGACCACGATCACACTCGTCCGGGATGGCTTTTTCACCGAGGAAAAGACGCCGACTATGCAAGATGCAATCGACTACCTTGAGGCATTGGACGCTGCCCCACTTGGCGTCGTTCTCCACATCCGCGTCCACGGGCGCAACATTCCATTCGGCCGGGATAACGTATCGAAGCTGATGGGGGAGCTTTGAGTAGATGCCGGTCCTTTTTCCGATAGGACATGATCCGGGGTGGCTGCCTGCGCAACTCGTTTCGCTGCTTAACTGTTGAAGGCGGGGTTCGGCTTCACGCGCTCTTTCTCGTGCGGTCCACTACTCCGAAGACGAGGAATGCAAGCTCGCTGCCAGCCAAAATAGCTGAAATCGCGACGGCGAAATCTACTCGCCGATCGCATCTGCGAGATCTCCGTTGCGCTGCTAATCCGCCCTAGCTCGACTTCCGCGACTGGAACGATGGACGTCCGACAGAATTCGCCCTGCTAGCGACAGCTATTCCACCTGGAGCGATCCCGCGAGAGCCCGGTCACTACTGGTTTCGGTACGGTTTTGGACCGTGCGGTTGGGTTTTGGAACGCAGTCACCATTCGGTTGTTGAGTTCAACGCTACATGGAGATCCTCATGTCTCAATCTGATCACCCACGCAGCCCAATGAACTTCCAGTATCCTGGTGAGCAGACCCGCGGCGATCCTACCATGGGCATGATCAATGCCGAACTGGCCGACAAAGGCTTTCTCGTCACTAGTACGGATGAGTTGATCACCTGGGCCAGAACCGGCTCGTTGATGTGGATGACGTTCGGCCTTGCATGCTGCGCCATCGAGATGATGCAAATGTCAATGCCGCGCTACGACGTGGAGAGGTTTGGTGTTGCTCCGCGCGGCAGCCCCAGGCAGTCCGATTTGATGATCGTTGCGGGGACGCTCTGCAACAAGATGGCACCAGCGCTTCGCAAGGTTTACGATCAGATGCCCGAGCCGCGATACGTAATCTCGATGGGCTCTTGTGCCAATGGCGGCGGATACTATCACTACTCCTATTCCGTAGTGCGTGGCTGCGACCGTGTCGTTCCCGTGGATATCTACGTTCCAGGCTGCCCACCAACGGCTGAAGCATTGCTCTATGGCATCTTGCTCCTGCAGAGGAAAATCAGGCGTAACGGCACGATCGAGCGATAGATACGACCGTTCCTATTGCCGCACCTCTCGGTTTGCCGCGGCGGCCGAGGCCGACCCGAAACTACTCCAAATTCGAAGTCATTCGCTTTCCAGCTCTGGGCGACTTTCAACGAGTTCGCGGTCGAGGATCTGGAAGAATTCTGAGCAGGGAGGAATGCAAGACTCGCCGCCGCCGGCGTCTCCTGGACTTTGCGAGTCCCAATTGTACCAGCACAGCAGGGATCGACACCTTCGACAACAGGCCGCCCTACGACATCCTCAAGACGGTCGAGGATGAACGCCACGTCGAAATGGCGGTGCGGGATTCCCCCAGGACGAACTGACGATGACGCAGGAGCAGAACCTGCTCGTGGTCGCGGGAAGCAATGCGGACAGCGATGACGACGTGCAATATCTACATCGTAGCGTCGCTCGGCTAAGCTTCCAGCGCCGCTTTGAGCTTGCCAACGACATCAAGGCGGTTTCGAACATCATCATCAGATTGCAAACGCACACAGTAGGCAACCGACCAGCTGAACGCAGCATTCAAAAACAGCAAGGCCAGCTTTTCATGGGACTGTCAACGTAGTACTCAATGATGATCCTCATCCCGATGTCCATGTAATGGCGCTCAGGATAACGAAAGCCAGCGGGGGCGCGCCCCAAAAGCTCCCGGTGGCATCACGGTCGCGACCGAGCAATATATCCCAAGGGCAACCAGGTAGGGCGTGTCAGAATGCCTGGCGCGATGCCAGATACCTGCTTTCGAACATAAGATCTCGTCCCCCCCTTTGGCTGACCCAAGGCCACGAACTCGTCCCAACGGTGTAGCCATAACTTCTCCAAATATAGGCTGTTCGGCATCATCAGTCGATTGTTACGTACCGTCGGTCAACCGGACCGGCAGCAGGGACAAGCCGCGCCCGGTTGCTCGTGGTGGAGCGTGTCCAGGGAACCGGACAAAGCTACGGAGCTGGCAAACCGATTTGGTTTATTTTCATCGCGGGGACCCAGCAATGACCAGTAGGCGTTTGGGCTTCTCGAATGCGAGTCGTAAGTTTGGGTAAGACGCCGGCGATATCGCCGACGTCTGTCACCTCAGAGCTGCTCCGTCTGCGCACCGCTGTTCGGTTTTGCCGGACCGAGCACCGGTTTCTGTCCAAGCGCTGCCGTCATAGGCATGGAGGTGAACTCGCCCTTTCCATCAACAGAGGAACCCTGTGACCACCGGCCGGGGACCGGATCGCTGGCGTCGGCTTGAAAGCCGAGGAAGGTATAGCTGAATTCCTGCTTTTCCTGCTCTTGCGGAAAGCTGTTTGGGATTGGGAATACACTCGATGTCCCGCCCAATTCCTCGAGAGCGGCTAGCCACTGGTTCTGGTGCATGGTATCGCGGGCGATCAGAAAGGATAACATATCCTTCATGCCAGGATCGTTCGTCATGTTGAACAGGCGGACAGCTAGCACCCGCCCGGTCGATTCGGCAGTTACGTTCGCGGTCATATCCGCGGCAATGTTTCCGCTTGCATAGATATGCGACATGTCGAATGGCACGCCGTCGGAATCGACGGGCATCGCCGAAAGTCCGGCAGAAAGCAGGTTCTTGAGGTTGATGCCGCCAAGGACGGCTCCCCCGATCGGATCGGCGGCAATTTGCTCTTTGAGTTTGAGCGGCGCGCCCTCGAGGTTCATGGCAACCGCGGTCGCGAGCATTTCGATATGTCCGAGTTCTTCCGCAGCGGTGTTCATCAACAGGTCGCGGAACTTAGGGTCCCCGCGAGCGCCGCATGCCTGAAAGAAATATTGCATCGCCACGCGGATCTCGCCCTCGACGCCGCCGATCGCCTGCTGCAAGGCGCGCGCGAACAGGGGATCGGGGTTCTCAACCCGGACAGGATATTGCAGCTTACCGTCGGTATAAAACATGGAGACTCTCCTCTGATGTGAAGCCACACGAACAACTCATGGCGGTTTCGGTTCCATGCCACCCACGAATTTCACCAATTAAAGGCTGCAGGCGTGTCGTTCGAGCCAAAATCTCGCTGACGATCAAAGCTGCATCGGAAAAATTCCCGTACGTTACCGCGCGGTTCTCGAACCGTTCGGAACGCGCAGACGCCATGCCCATTCCTGTTCCAGCACAGTAGGAGAGGGATATGAGTGGACCGGGTTCAGCAGGTGCCGAAATGGAAAGGGAAATTGTTCGTTGATGCCGACAGTGCGCCGGTTTGTAAAGCAGCTCGAGCGATCTGCACAGATGCAGACGGATCTCACGCAGGATACGATGTTAAAGGCGCTCGCCCACCGGATAGCGCCCCGGCGCAATCGGAAGAATCGCCGTTGGGGGAGAAACCTCTCGCTGCCAAGCGATGGGATTGGGCGACAACAGACACCGGTGGCGCCGCAGCAAGCTTCCCGAACTACAGCGAGGAGATGCACTGGGGCAGTCGCCATGGCCTCGTCGCCGCCTCGGGCTGCTGGCCTAACTCTTCCATGGACATTTCCGCTAAAGCCGGCGGTTGGCATGCCACCGCGCGCAATTCTTCAGAAGCGCGCTCCCATTGTTCTCGGTCCCATCCAGCGGGTGAGCCCTCCCTTATCCAAACGTCATAAGCTCGAGGGCGGATTTCTACTTCGGAATCTTTCGGCATCCAAGTGCCTCCTCTGTGCTCGCAATGGCTTGGAAAATCAGACATCACCGCCGGGCTCGCGTTGGTCCGTACAAATTGGTTCGTGCCAACTTTTTATCTGGCCCGCGTCAATCCCGCGTTCTGTCGGCATCCACCCGATGTCTTTGATCACCTACGGAGACGAGGTTCATTCCAGTGCCTCCGTCGAGTGGGCAAACGCGACCCGGTGCTGGTCGTGCTAATCGGAAACACCTATTGCAGTTAGACCTTGGCAGTCCGCCCATCTTCCTTGAGGCTTGCGAACCTGGTAGTGACAGCAGCCACGTTCTCGTCCAGCCACTGGGCCATTGCCTGTTCTTCTTTCAAGTTCGCCAGGAGCGCGGAGGTTACATTTCCGTGACCGCCAAGCTCAGCAAGGATGAGGAGCGATTTATAAGCTGCGATTTCAAAATTCTCGAATGCAAAGTTGGCGAACGAGTTCTTGAGGATTTCGTCACCTGCTATCGTATGCCCCATCGCCGCCATGCTTCCGGAGAAGGAGAGGGCAAAATCCTTCAACGTAGAACTGTCAGCGCCGAACTGATCTAGCAACTCGTCAATGCGTCCAATCTGACCCTCCGTCTCGGTGATGTGCTGCTCAAGACGGCGGGCGACCTCGGGATAGCTTTCGATGCGAGCGACCTGAGGACGCATGATCGACAGAGCTTGGTTTTCCATGGCGTGTGCGTTCTTTAGGCCTGTGACGATAAGGGTTTCGTGTCGTGCGTCGGGCATGTTTCTCTCCTGAGTTGAAGGCGATCTAACTTTCAGGGTGTCCCGCGGTTCCCCTGTCCAGCTTTGAAGATTGGAGGAACTAACCGTCAGCAGGCGGCGCTCCAAGGCGTTGCTTTCCGCAATGGCCGTCGTAGCGATTCATCATCCTGAGCAGCGGGGAAGGCAAAAGCTCGGGTCAATGGGCGTATCAGCGCAACCTTTGTGTCGGAGGTGTTGATGACGGGAACGTTCGCGCGGCGCTTCTTGGAAACGAATTTGAGCACGGCGCGTCACCAAGCGAGCTGCGGTTTTCTGCCCGGCCGACGAGTGGGATTTGAGGGAACCCATCCATCGATCTATAACCAGCCGCAAAGCAGCAGCTACAGCAACATGTATCTGTCATGACACCAGTAGGGATGAAGGAGATGATCCACGCACAAATGACATGACTTGTCTCGTGGTGACGATCCTGCGGTGCCCTGCTCGAATCCGACCAAGGCAAGACGAGTTAAGGACGCACGTGCGGGCCTGTCATCGGCTAGAATGGTTTCGAGCTCGACGAGGAGGACCTCCGGCATGGTCGCAACTATTGTCAAGAGCTCGGTTGTGATTGCGCCGGTCTGGAACTCTTCTCCCACATAAAAAGCTATGAGGGCGTTGTCTTCGAAGGCATCGATAGCCGTTACTACTGCGTTCCCTGGAAAGGCGCTGATCGTGCCGCCAATCATGTTGATACGGTAACCGGCGAGATCGGCGAGCCCGCTGCAGCTCCGACCCCGAAACTGATAGCAGATCCGACCTCTTTTCAGATACTCGACGGAGAACCGGAACGAGAACCCGCTGTCACACGGGTAGGTTAAGGCCGTGAGCTGGGCGAGCGTATCTTGAAAGGCTGTCCGGGCATCAGTCATCGGCTTTCAAACTAGGCCTGCCCCCGGATGTTCCAGGAAGGCAGCAAGCTAGCGAGTTCCAACTGTGATTGGCCACATAGCTGCCTGTTATTCAAGAGGGCATATCCGAGGGAGCGATACCGCCGCCTCGAAATCGCCTGAAGTCAAAAGTCTTTTTACATCACGTTCAAGCTAGCCTCCCACTTGCAGCGTCCGCAATCGTACCGGAACTAGCTGCCCCCTGCACGGTTTCAGAGGGCAGCCGCGTCTAAGGACGCAGGCGAAGGAATAGGCGAGAGTACAAGAGCCCCAGGGAACCCAATGTACAATCTGGAAATCGAGCTGGGCATGCAACCGGCGCAGAAACTTCGCGTGCAAGAGGTCGGCGTCTACCGTGGCCCGAACCTTCACAGTCGAACCAAAATGGTCCGCATCCAGTTGGACCTTGGGAAGTTGGAACAGTATCCGACAAATCTTCTGCCTGGCTTCGTTGATGCCCTTCTGAAACATGTCCCCGGATTGCGCGAGCATGGTTGCAGCTATGGTGAACCCGGAGGGCTGGTTCTGCGGATGGAAGAGGGCACGTGGCTCGGACATGTCGCCGAGCACGTCGCCATCGAACTGCAGAACATGGCGGGCGCCGATGTTGCCCGCGGCAAGACCCGTTCGGTGACCAACATGCCCGGCGTCTACAACGTCATGTTCGAATATGAAAATGAGGATGTCGGCCTGTTGGCCGGACGCTTCGCGTTAGAGCTCGTCAACTTGCTATTGCCCATCGAATTGCAGGGGCTTGCTGGCGCCGACATGATCGCACCGTCCCCTCTTGCGCTGTTTGCCATGCCTGAAGCCCTGCGCGTTCTGCGCGCGATGCATTCTGAAATTGCCTTCGGCCCCACGACCGCATCGATCGTTCGTGAAGCTGAAGCGCGCTCCATCCCCTGGCGAAGACTGGACAACAGCAGTCTTGTCCAGCTCGGCTATGGCAAACACATCAAGCGCATCAGAGCAAGCTGCAGCTCCCTTACCTCCGAGATCGCAGCGGAAATAGCCAGCGACAAGGAACTCACCAATCGCCTGCTGATCGAGGCTGGCCTACCGGCGCCGCTGGGCACCGTTGTCAGTAGCGCGGAAGAAGCGGTCGAGGCAGCACGGACGATAGGCCTTCCGGTCGTCATCAAGCCCGTGGACGGCAACCATGGTAGAGGTGTCAATATCGGTCTTTCGACCCATAGCGAGGTGGAGTGGGGTTTCGAGCAGGCGCGAGCGCATAGCAGCCTGGTCCTTGTGGAACAGCAGTTTGTCGGCGGGGATCACCGCATCCTTGTTATCGGCGGCAGGCTCGTTGCCGCTGCAAAACGTGTCCCCGCCCACGTCGTCGGGGACGGCAGGGCGACGATCGAGCAGTTGATCGACCGCGAGAACGAAGATCCTCGCCGTGGCGAGGGGCATGAGGCGGCACTTACCCGGATCTCGATCGACGAATGCCTCATCCACTACATCGCCCGTTCCGGATATACGCTGGCTAGCGTTCCCGAATGGGGAAAACCGGTCATGCTCCTGCCAACTGCGAACCTGTCAACCGGTGGCACCGCCATCGACTGCACCGAAGACATTCATCCGGACAATGCACTGATTGCCTGTCGCGCGGCGCAGATTATCGGCCTCGACATAGCCGGCATAGACTTCGTCGCGCCGGACATCAGACGCTCGGTTCTTCAGACGGGCGGGGGCATCATCGAGGTCAATGCGGGACCGGGGTTTCGCATGCATCTTTATCCCTCCCAGGGCAAGCGGCGTGACGTTGCAGGTCCGGTTTTGGATCTTCTTTATCCGCCAGGCGCGCCCAGCCGAGTGCCGGTACTGGCCGTGACAGGCACGAACGGCAAAACGACAACGACCCGGATGCTGGCTCATATCCTCGCCGCCGATGGCCAGATAGTCGGAATGACGTCTAGCAACGGCGTCTACATCGACGGCCGGCGTATCATGGAGGGCGACTGCACCGGTCCAATGAGCGCGCGTGTTGTGCTGGGCGAACCGACCATAGACGTCGCTGTTCTCGAAACGGCGCGCGGTGGACTGCTTCGTGAGGGACTGGCATTCAACGCTTGTGACATAGGCTGCGTGACGAATGTGACGGCTGATCACCTTGGCCTTCGGGGTGTCCATTCGGTGGAAGACCTCGCCGCTGTAAAGTCGGTGGTGGTTGAAGCCGTTCATGAAGATGGCTGGAGCATCCTCAACGCCGATGACCCACTGGTCGCCGCCATGCGCGAGGAAGCCGGTGGCCATATCTGCTACTTCTCCACGAAAGCACCCAAGCAGTGGCCGGACTTTTTGAAGGACCACGTTCTCCACGGCGGCCGAGCCCTGGGATGCGACCTGGCTTCCGGCCTGTTCGACATGATACTCTACGACAAGGCACAGAAAATGCTGATCTGCCGCGTCGACGAGATCCCCGCCACCATGAACGGAATGGCTGCCTTTAATGTCGAGAATGCGCTGGCAGCGTCAGCGATGGCCGTATGCAACGGTGTTCCTTTGCCCGTCATCCGTGAGGCGTTGCGTTCATTTGGAACATCCTACGAGCAGTCGGCTGGACGTCTTAACATGGTCGAGCGCGAGGGGGTCCGTATAATCGTGGATTATGCCCATAATCCGGGAGGTCTTCGCGCCCTTGGGAGGCTGGTCGGAAAGCTTAGGACCGGGAATAGCAGCTGCATTGGCGTCGTCGGCATCGGCGGTGACAGACGCGACCAGGATATTTATGAAATGGGCGAGATTGCGGCTAGCGTTTTTGACCGCTTGATTCTGAAGGAGGACTATGATTTGCGGGGAAGATCGGCTGGCGAGGTTGTTGCCATTCTTCGTCAAGGCGCGCTCAAAGCGGGCTTCGACGCTTCCAAACTCGAGGTCGTGCTCCGCGAACACGAGGCGGTCGAGCGCGCGCTGGGCTCAGCCCTAAATGACGACTTAATAGTCGTCACCGCTGACGACATCGCCCGTGTTTGGAAGCGGGTCTCTGCCCCGCCGGCCAACGAACTCGATCCTCTCCCATACAAGGGCTCTATTCCACTGCAATCAGAAATTCGGGTTTTCTGATGTGGTCAATCATTCTCCATGGCGGAGCTAAAACAATTGCAATGAAGGATATGGCTGCCAACCGTTCCGGCTGCAGAAAGGCTTTGGAGGCGGGTGCTGCGATCCTCAGGAATGGCGGCACGAGCATTGACGCCGCAGAGGCGGCAGTGCGCGTTCTTGAAGACGATCCGACCTTCAATGCGGGTTACGGCAGTGTTCAGAACGAAGATGGCGAAGTCGAATGTTGCGCGGCGATGATGGAGGGGGAACGCTTCAACGTTGGCGCGATCGCGGCGGCGAAAGGTGTTCGCAATCCGGTTGCGGCAGCAAAAGCAATGTTATTCGATAAGCCCGTGCTGATCGCAGGCGACGGAGCAAGAGCGTTCGCCGCGCAAGCCGGCCTCAGGCTCTGCGATCCGGATGCGCTCATCGCTATGCATGAAGCCAAGCAACCGGATGCCGAAGAACGTCACGACACCGTTGGCTGCGTTGCACTCGATGAACAAGCACTTTTGGCGACTGCCGTGTCAACCGGTGGATTGCAGGGAACTCCGGCCGGTCGCGTCGGCGATTCCCCTCAGCCAGGTTGCGGTTTCTACTGCGACAACAATATCGGCGGGGCAGTATTTTCGGGTGATGGTGAGGATATCGCCAGGATGATGCTCGCCGCCCGGGTCATGTACGCCCTTCACGACCTCTCGCCGCGAGAGGCGGTAGAGGCCTCGCTCGCTCATCTCGAGCGTATCGGAGGAGAGGCCGGTGGAATTGCTGTGACGCCTGACGGCAAGTTCGGCTGGGCTCACAACAGCGAGCATTTTGCCGTCGCCTATGCGAGCAGCGGTGAGCCGTCTCCAAAGGTTTATTTGAGCAAATCGGAAGAGCAAAATGCTTAAGAAGACCAAGACTGCGAACGGTCGAGATGGCACGCTCATCATCATCGGCGGCCATGAGGACCATGACGGCGAGCGCGTCATTCTCAAGGAGGTTGCAAAGAATGTCAGAGACGGAAAGCTCGTGTTGGCAACCGTCGCGTCGCACGAGCCGGAAGGATATCTCGAAAAATACCAGCGGTCGTTCGGCGATTTGGGCATACCCCATGTGACCGAGCTCTATATCGAGGAGCGGGACCAGGCGACGAGCGAAGACAAGCTTGCAGGACTTCGCGACGTCGGCGCCGTTTTCTTTTCTGGCGGTGATCAGCTCCGCATCACCAGCCTCATCGGCGACACGCCGATCGACGAGCACGTCCATGAAATCTTTGCAAATGGCGGCGTCATCGCCGGCACGTCCGCCGGAGCTTCGGCGATGAGCGATACAATGCTGGTCCGCGGCTCAAATGCTAGCTCGTTCCGGATTGGTGATCTAAGCATGGCTCCCGGGCTGGGTCTGCTCCCGAACGTCATCATCGACCAGCATTTTGCCGAGAGGGGGAGGATCGGCAGGTTGATCGGCGCCGTATCGCAGAATCCACGGGTCTTGGGTATCGGCATCGATGAGGACACCGCGATCGTCGTGCGCGGTCACCGTTTCGAGGTCATTGGCACTGGAGCGGTTTACCTCGTCGACGCTGGAGACATCACCCATACCAACATCGCTGAAGCTTCCCCGGACGAGGCACTATCGATCTATGATCTTAAACTCCATGTCCTAAGCTCCGGTGACGGCTTCAACCTCGAGACCCGTCGGCCGGACCGCGAGACCGTCGCAGTCTCTCTTGAAAAAAGGTGGTAACAGTATGCGGGGGCGCATGGCAACCGCCGTCGCGAGCATTTCAATGTGACCGAGCGCTTATGCAGCCGTGTTCATCAACAGGTCACGGAAATCTCGGATTGCCGCGCGCACCGCATGCTTGAAAGAAGGGTCAATCGCCTGCCGACGAGCCTTCTCAGTAGCCTGGTTCGTAGATGTACATCGCAGACGCGCGCCGCGGCTGACAGCGTTGCCGCTCGTTAATCAGCGATCGACTTCGCCGAAGACGATGTCGAGGGAGCCGAGAACGGCGGAGACGTCGGCAAGCTGATGGCCGCGGCACATGAAATCCATTGCCTGCAGATGGGTAAAACCGGGTGCCCTGATCTTGCAGCGATATGGCGCATTCGTGCCATCGGCGACAAGATAGACGCCGCCTCCACGGCCGCATAGGCCTCCCCCTTCGGCACTCGGAAACCTTCGGTGTAGAGCTTGAAGTGGTGGATGAGCGCCTCCATCGACCGCTTCATATCGCCGCGCTTAGGAGGCACGACCTTGCCGTCGTTCGAGTTCACGGGGCCGGTGGACGCGCTTCCGAGCAGCAGGTCTGCGCACTGGCTCATGATCCGCACCGATTCCCGCATTTCCTGCATACGGATGAGATAACGGTCGTAGCAATCTCCGTTCTTGCCGATCGGAATATCGAATTCGAGGTCGGAATAGCACTCGTATGGATTGGCTCGTCGAAGATCCCACGCAGCCCCCGAACCCCGGATCAGCACACCGGAAAAGCCCCAGGCCCAGGCATCTTCAAGTGAAATGAGGCCGACGTCCACGTTGCGCTGCTTGAAGATCCGGTTGTCGGTGAGAAGGCCGCCGATATCTTCAATAACCTGCGGAAATTTCCGGCACCACTCGCCAATGTCTGCAACCAACTTCGGCGGGAGATCCTGGTGAACCCCGCCCGGCCTGAAATAGGCGGCATGCATGCGAGAGCCGGAGGCGCGCTCATAAAAGACCATCAACTTCTCACGCTCTTCGAAACCCCAAAGGGGCGGCGTCAACGCCCCAACGTCCATCGCTTGAGTGGTGACATTCAGCAGATGAGAGAGAATGCGGCTGATCTCGGCGTAGAGCACGCGGATTAGCTGCGCGCGATAAGGCACCTCAAGGCCGAGCATCTTTTCGATCGCTAAGCAATATGCGTGCTCCTGGCTCATCGGCGCGACATAATCAAGCCGGTCAAAATAGGGCAGCGCCTGAAGATATGTCTTCTTCTCGATGAGCTTCTCGGTGCCGCGATGTAGAAGACCAATATGGGGGTCGATGCGCTCCACGATCTCCCCGTTGAGTTCCAGTACCAGCCGCAATACGCCGTGTGCGGCGGGATGCTGCGGGCCGAAATTGAGGTGGAAGTTTCGTACATCGTGCTCTGCCACTTGGTATTCTCCCTGGATCACCGCCTTTACTGCTTGGATGGGTCGGCAGCTGATTTCTCGTCGCCTGGGAGGACGTAATCGGTTCCTTCCCACGGGGAGAGGAAATCGAAGTGCCGATATTCCTGCTTGAGTTCCACCGGCTCATAAATCACGCGTTTCGCAGCGTCGTCGTAACGAACTTCGACGAACCCGGTCAGCGGGAAATCCTTGCGCAGCGGGTGTCCTTCGAAGCCGTAATCCGTCAGAATTCGGCGCAGGTCCGGATGGCCGGTGAAGAGGATCCCGTACATGTCCCAAGCCTCGCGCTCATACCAGTCCGCGCACGGAAAGAGCTCGCAGGCCGATGGCACCGCTGATTCTTCGTCGGTCTCGAGCTTAACCCGAAGCCTCAGGTTTTGCGTCGGAGATAGCAGATGATAGACAACATCGAAACGCTCGGCCCGGCCCGGCCAGTCGACGCCACAGATGTCGAGTAGGCAGACGAAGCGGCAGTTTTCATCGTTCCTCAGGAAACCTAGCAGCTCAATGATGTGCTCCCGGCCGGTGTGTAGCGTAAGTTCTCCCAGCTTGAACTGATGGTCCGAGATTGCCTGCGGCACCTTGTTGACAAGGTATGATGCGAGTTCGGGAAGATTTCCGCTCAAAGGTGGCTCCATGCGCGCGTTGAAGGCAGTCGAACCCACAAGCGCCCGTTGGGTTCCCGCTTCGGCGAGAATTCGGTGGCGGCGGGTTCGTCTTACGTCGAGGGCGCCGCACCCTCGGCTGGCCGTCAGCAGAGGGTAGGGTAGCTATTGCTGGACTTATGAGACCTCGCGATGGCCGGAAATAGAGGGCCGAGATTGACCGCTGGCAGTCAAGGTTGGCTTGGCTCTGACTACTGAACAAGAGCATCATGAGGTCGGCGGACCGAACCGGCACCATGGTGCTTGCCGTGCGACGCTGGCGACGGCAGGCGGAGGCTGCTGATGTCGCGCAGCCGACGGCGTCGACCACGCGGTGGCGGGTGAGTGTCATGCCTTCGGGGGAGCGGTCGATGGGATCGTCATGGACACAGAGGGTGCCGATCACCTGCAGGGCGGCGAATTCGCCATGGTGGCGAAGATCGCCATGTGTCGGCCGGCTGGTCCTGCAACTGATCGAAGAGCTGCAGAGGCGCGGCCTTGGCGTCCGCCGAGCGCACCTGATTTCGAAGAGGTCGACGGTACGCGGCCGGCGATCCGTCCAGCACGGTGAAGCCAGTGCGCGATGTCGCGTGGCTGACGAAGCTGTTTTGTGGAGAAGATCGAGCCCGGGATCGGGATCGGAAGCTGACCCTGTTCGCGGCGATGACCGAGCCGCTGGAGGAGCGCCAGGGATCGTCATCGCTGGTCGAGGAGGATGTTACCGACGTTACGCCGCTGATCGATATTTACGGCAGCCGAAGCCAGCTTGTGTATCGGGTGATACGACGGCTTCATGAAATTCCCTCTTGTTTGATTCTGCAGCTCGCAAACTTCGGAGCGAATTGTTTCATCGGACCTGTCTAAACCACACGCGCAAGCAGCCGCCAGTGGCAGAAATCACCAAAGCTGGTGGCTAGAAGCCCAAACGTCCGCTTGCGCCCTAAACAGCTACACGCCGGAGAAACTCCGGTCTCGGGCTGGGCGCAGATGCGATGGGGCGTCTTTGATGTCGGCAAGTATGCCGCGCTTCTTTAGGAACCGGCGAAAATTGTCTGCGACAGCCTGAGCCGGAAGTTGGCCGCTTGCTGCCTTCCTGCATGCGTCCAACATCACCTCGTAGACGATGTCGCGGTTGTTTTGCGGCCATTCGTCCAGGAGATCAAGACGTCGTCGAGACCATTGATCTCCTGTATGAAACGCTTCCGCTGCGCGTAAATCGGGCGGCCGCCGCGAGGGCAATGGATAGGGCAGCCGTTGGCGGCGAATCATTACCATGCAGATGATGCCAGGCGGCAAACGGTGTGGAGCTGACGAAGGAGATTCGCTCGCGCCGCAAGGATCTACCCAAGACCAACGGTTATCCGGAGGCGGCGAAACAGGCGGCGGAGAACGAGAGCATCAAGATCCCGCGGAAGCCCAACTGTCGGGACTCGCGGATCGCTTCGGCGAACTAGGACTGTGTGTCCTTTCACCAGTCATTTGTATGGGAGCGCAGAGACGCCGATTGCGCGCCATCTTTCGGCCTCGCTGCGGGCGCTGTGGAGGCCGGGTGCTCTGGGCGTATCCGAATAGAATGCCGTCATGAGCATTGAAGAAGTGTCGAGCCATATCCGTTGCTCCTGAACAGGCAAGAGCAATAAGATTCTCCCAGTCATCCGGCGGCCTGACCGCTGCTGAGCGCGCAAGGCCATGCGCTGTCCAGTGTTCCTGCGGTAGATGCGCCAATTCGTTGTTTCCCGCACTTTGTCGTAATGGCGGGCGATATAGTGAGCAAAAATGTCGCGCATGCCATTCGCCGTCCAGATTTCGATGGGCCACTTGGGATCGAGGATCAGGTCGACGTGTGCGAACATCTCCTCCGCGGGTGGATGGTATTCGGGACCGAGCGTCCGTCCCCAGTGATACCAGACGCTGTCGCCAATAGGCGGCGGAAGCGCCAAGCCGGCCGAGAAGGGATTGACGAAGTCCAATACGGCGACAGTCGCTTGGCGAGCGCCCAACTGGGACAGCACGTCCGACGCCTCAGCCAGAGTGCGATTATACTGCACAAAGTAGTCGTACTGACCAATACTCCATGTCTCGACGAGCCGAATTCTCGAGAATTCCGGCAGCGGCATAGGCTCGCCCTGCCCGGCGATGGCGTAACGGGCATGAATGGCGACAGCCGAGGCATTGCTTATCGCCGCTGGCACAAGCAGAAATGCCAGCAGAAGCGATAGGACGAGGCGAGCCTTCCGGTGCAGTCGGGAAAGCTCGCCATTCAAAAGAGATTGAGTGATGACAGCAGCGCTCGGCCCCAGCGTCAGGATGCCCGCGCGTTGAAAGTTTTGTTCAATCAGCAGCACACCGGTTAAGACGCAAAAACCGATAAAAAAAAGACGGCGGTAGCTTGGTGCGAGGACAAGAAAGATGCCGGCGGCAATCGCGTAGACAGTGAGGTCAGCGAAATTGTTCAGGAAAACGTACCCCAGAGCGCCGAGGGCCGGCAGCCCGCCACTATTCTCGCCCGCAAGGCGCAGATCGGCGAGGTAATTGAGGCTGCCGCGCCAGAAAAGTTCGATGGCAATGACGCTTATCGCGATCATCCCGAACGCCAGCGCCGTCCAGCCGATTTGACGTCGGTCGGTTGCCAGGAAGACCAGAAATGCGAGCTCTACAACGCTATAGGTGATCTTCGTGTAGAGCATGAACAATACGAGGAAGCTTGCACAGGCGGCATCCACGGCCTTGCTCCCAGCGCTGGTTAGGCGGGGCAGGTACATGACCAAAAGAAGACCGAGCGAAGACCAGCCCAGCCGATTGTAGAACATCGCAAATGTGAGATCGCCGATCCGTTCTCCAGGATTGGCAGGAGCCGCGACGAGCAAAAGCAGAAAAGCTGCCAACGGCAAACCGAGCGCCTTGTGCATGCGGCTGCCGAGGATCGCCGCGGCAACGGCCGCGAACAGGAGGGTGACTATGGCCATTCCCACTGGCATCGCACCGCCCATACTTCCCGAAAGGCCATAGCCGACAGCGGGAATATAGAAGGTGAGCGCTCCAAGCGACGTATGGAAATCCACGTTCGGAACTTGTCCCGACCAGATGCGATGCGCACCACCGAGAAAAACAAACAGATCGTTGACGTATTTGGAGGTGATCGTCTGGCTGGGCAGAGCGAGAAGAGCTGAAAGCACCAGAGCAAATGGGACGATGGCGGTCCACCAGACGGTTTGGCGGCCCGCCCGTGGCGATGCGCCTTCCTGCTCCGGCATCGACCTCACTGCCTGGGTCATCGCGCCTCGCTTTCCAACGCGGTCTGTGGTCGCTGGTAAATCGTCCATTCCGGCGTTTTCTGCACCATGTCGTAATTCTTCGAAATGAAGGGGCCATACAGCTCCTGCAAAGGCAGGCTATTGATGCCAGTCTTCGGCACCATCACAATCTTCACGTCGGCGAACAGTGCTTCTGGTGGGATGTAAGCCTTCTCATTGATGTTGCGGTTCCAGTGGAACCACGCAGTGTCACCTGTGGGAGGACGTATCCCGAGACCCGCTGAAAAGGGGTTGACGAAATCGAGCACGAACACCCGTTCGAGCGGAATCGGCAGGGCCTGAAGTAGGGCCCCCCCACTTTCGATACTATCGAGGTAGCGCTGTATGAAATCAGGCTCGCCACCGGGCGGGTCGATTTCCCGGACGTCCTCAAAAAGCGGAGGGCCAAGGGGCTTGCCCACATTCTCCGCCGCAAGAGCCGTGTGGAGAGCGATCGCCTCTCCATGATGGACGATGGGCGGCAACAGAAAGAAGATCAGAAGCAGCGGTAGTGCAGCGGCAAGACGAGCAGGCTTCTCCATTTGCGCGCTTGGATCGACAGATTGAAAGCGCCGTGCCTTTTCCACGACGACGGCCGCTCCGCAATAGAGGGTGATGATACCCCAGCTGTGGGCGTTCTGGTTGATGATTGCCAATCCGGCACCCACGCAGAAGCCACTGTAGAGGAGGTCTCGAAGGCTGCGGATGTGCCAGAAGGCAACCAGCGCAAACACCGTGAAAACCACCAGATCCGACAGATTCTCACGGACATTTTTCAGTATGCTGCGAACGTCGTGATCACCGCTGACCCGTGCGGCGGCCCGCAGATCCTCTATATGATGAAGCGTGCCGCGCCAGAAGAACTCGATTACGATCATTGCCAGTACGGTCAGGAGCAGACTGAGCAGGATCCAGGAACGTTGCTGCCGGTCCAACAACAAGAAGATCAAAAAGGCCACGCCGCAGAGTCCGTAGGTTGCTTTCGTGTAGAATTGGACAAGTAGAAGAAAAGCCGTCGCGAGAATGTCTGCAACGTCGTTGCGCGCGGCGTCGGATCTCGGCTTCAGGTACAAAACCAGGATGAGCCCGAGAGCGACCCAGCCGATGCGATTGTAGAACATCGCGAAAGAAAGAAGCCGGACCGGACTTCCGAGATTGATAGGGACAGCGAGAATAAGAATCAGGAATATGCCCAAGGCGATGGCTAACGGCGAGCTGAGGCGCGAAAGAAGGACACGGATCATCGCAGGCATGAACGCGACGATCAGGAGCGCCATTCCTATCGGTATCGCGGCGCCGAAATTTCCGGACAGGAAGTAGCCAAGGGCAGGGATATAGAAGACCAATGGTCCGAGCGCCGTGTGAAAATCACGGTTTGGCACCTGCCCAACAGCAATACGATGCGCTCCATCAATGAATACCAAAACGTCGTTGATGAAAGCGGTGTTAATGGTCCGTCCAGGAAGGGCAAGCATCGCGGAACAAATAACCGCGACCACCAGGAGCGCAACTTGTGCGGAAAAAAGGCGGCGCTTCATCTAGACCCCATCCTTCCCGGGTGCAGGTCTCGATCCGCATCGAAGCGCGGAAAAAACCGACAAGACGGACAGCGCAATCTACCTCTTGTTCCGCCGGCTTCGATCACAGCCGCAACCTTTTGAAGATCGGTTCCGGGACGCCTCGGATTATCGCCATGAGTGGATACCAAATCCGTCTGACATAGACGACGTCCCCTCCCTTGCTGCCATCGGCAACGGCGAAAATCCTTTGAGCGACCTCTGCAGGCTCGGCCGTAAGCATTGGTGGAAGCTTCATTCCATCAGTCATCCCCGTTCGGACAAAACCGGGTTTAATGGTGAGGACGCGTACCCCGGCTGTGAATAGTCTGTTCCTGAGACCGGACAAGAACGCCGTTAGGCCAGCTTTCGCGGCGCCATACACATAGTTTGATCCTCTCCCGCGGTCGCCGGCGACCGAACTTATGCCGACGATGGTGCCGGACCCACGCGCGGCAAACCGGCTTGCCAGGAGGCCGAGCATCAAAGCCGGTCCTTCGAAATTCGTCCGCATCACCATAGCGGCGTGTTCGAGTTCCCTTTCGGCGCGGGCCTGCTCGCCGAGTTCGCCGACGACACAAATGGCCGTGTCAGGCAATGGCGACACGGTGCTCAGGAACTCTTCGAAGCGGCCGGTATCAAGAATATCCAGTTCATGGGCTGCGACGGAGGCGCCGGTGCGCGTGACGATGTCATCGGCCTCGCGTTGAACAAGCTCACGCCTGCGTCCGACCAAATGAACGTCCCAGCCCGCCTCGGCATAGACCAGGGCAGTCGCACGACCAATATCCGACGTCGCGCCAATCAGGAGCAATGTCTTGCCGATGGCTTTCATATTCCAAGCCTTTTTCCCAGCTGGGAACTAAAGTGTCGGTCAGCCCCCGTTGTTCGTCGCACCTCCTTGAACGCCTGCAGTTGGGGGTAACCGGCTTCGAATGTGTGGCGGGATTGCCTCGCATCCTTGGCGAGATAGAGCCGTCCTCCCGCCGCGACAACCAGCTTGTCAATTTCGTCTAACAGCTGGAACACGTCGGGCGCGACCGGCAGGTCGAGCGCGAGGGTATACCCTGGCGCCGGAAATGACAGAAGGCCTGCGCCACCCCTCAGCCTTTTCAGAACGGCCAGGAACGAGGCTTTCCCAGAACGAGCGAAACGATCGAGCATACTGCTCAGAACCGCAAGTGCGTTTTCGTCAGGCACCACGCACTGATGCTGCAGAAAGCCGCGCTTGCCGTAGAGGCGATTCCATTCGAGCAGACCATCAAGCGGGAAGAAGTAGCTGTTCCAGTCGACCAACGAGGCTCGGCCTGCTTTGCGGGCACCCGCCTGATAGTAAAGTTCGTTGAATGCAGAAACACTCGCTTTGTTGAGCGCCCAACCAGGCAGATCGACCGGCAGTGAAAAACGGGCTGCCTTGATGTGAGGCAATAGCGCTGCCTTTGGCATTTGAGCGATGTCGTTTTCGATGGCGTGCTCTCCGACAAAGATCAGCGAGCGGCCGAGCGAAGCGCCCCGCGAAAGGCAATCGACCCAGGCGACGGAATAGGCCGCGTCATCTGTCTGCTTCAAGGCTTTCAGCGTATCGCCAAGGTTTTCCGTCACGACTTGGTTTTGGACAATCCACCCGGTAGTGATGGGCCTCAGCGTAAAAGTAGCTTCAGCGATGATGCCCGTCAGGCCCATACCACCGACCGTTGCGAAAAAAAGCTCGGAATTCTGGGTTCTGCTGCAGGTAAGGATCTCGCCACCGGCAACAACCAGCTTGATTTCGCTAAGGTGCTCTCCAAAGCCACCGTCGCGATGATGGTTCTTCCCGTGCACATCGGATGCGATCATTCCTCCAACCGTGACGAACTTCGTTCCTGGCACCACTGGGGGGAAATAGCCCCGGGGGATGAACGACCTGAGAATCTCTGACAGCATGACGCCACCTTCGACGGTCAGGGAGGCAGTCACCTGATCGAAGCTTTTCATCCGGTTCAATCCGCCGAAGGTCAAAGTGAGATGCTCACCGACAGCGGCATCTCCATACGAGCGGCCGTTGCCGCGAGCAATCAGACCCGCGCGCGATGACACCAGTCCAGGCAGCGTCTCCGGCAGCCTGCAATCAATCACTTCACTTTTATGGCGTGGATAACGTCCCCATCCCTCCATCGGTCTGTCACGCCCCCTCCAACTTGAAAACGAATTTTCGGTCCAGCGCGAATTTTGAGACGTAACCGATCGCCAGACCGATCGCGCCGCCGGCATACTTCGCAACATCCGTTCTCCACACTATCCAGAAGACGATTTCGAATCCCCAGAATATGATTGTCGTCACGACGCTGAACAGGCCGTAAAGGACGATCTTGAGCAATTCGTCGCCGTGCGATTCGTATCGGTCAAAGAAGATCCACCTTTTGTCGAGGAAGTACTTAAGCCCGAATCCAGCCGCAGTGCCCGCGAGCATTGACGGCGCGAGGCTTTGCGACGGGTAGATCTTCACGACAGCCGCCTGAATCGCAAAATTTGCCAAAGTCGAGACGATCGCGAACACGACATAGCGAACTGCGATCCGGGGCGGGATTCCTTCACCCCCATAATGGGAACGCATCTTGCTCACCTCACAGTGCGGCGACAACAAAGGCGCTGGCAACGCCCAGAGTCGCAAGACTCACCTTGTCTTTGATCGCAAATACGACCGGATCGTCATGCATCAGTCCCCTATGGGCCAGCAACAGGATGCGGGCAATCCAACAAGCCAGGATTGGTCCAGCCAGCCATAAAATCCCTGGCCGAGTGTAGAGATCCTGCACGCTGTCGCTTGCAGCGTAGAGCGCATACAATGTGAGCGCGTTCATACCGGCCCCGGCCGCCAACGCGCCGACCATGCCGATGTCACCATTCTTGTAGTCGCGGCTCTTGGAGTCGGGTAGGTTCGCGGCTCGGCGCGAAATGAGCTCAGTGTAACGCTTGACGAGTGCAAGCGATAGGAACCAGCTCATCATGAAGGCGAGCAGCCAAGGAGAAGGCCAAACAGAGATCGCCGCCGACCCTCCTACCACGCGTGCGGTGTAAAGAGCGGCAAGGGTCACGACATCCAGGATCATCTTCCGCTTCAGAACGAACGAATAGGCGGTGGTCAACGCAAAGTATCCGGCGAGCACCAAAATGAAGGCGGGTGTAATCGTCAGGGCGACCATAAACGACAGCAGAAGGAGAACGGGGATTGCCATGAGCGCGTGTGAGAGCGGGATCTCGCCACAAGCGAGCGGTCTGCGGCATTTGCTGCGATGTCCGCGGTCGTCCTGAAGGTCGACCAGGTCGTTCAGCACATAGACGCTCGACGCGCAAAGCGAAAAGGCGATCAAAGCCAGAGCGGCATTGGCGAGACTATGGACGTCGAAGAGCTGATTTGTCAGCAACGGGATAAAGACGAGCCCGTTCTTGACGTATTGATGCGCCCGCAGCAACCGCGCCCAAGTCCGCCAGGTCGGTCTGTCGTGCGCAAGATGTTCGACATTGTCGCATTGGCGCGACAATCGCCGAGCAACCCTGGCGGACGACCGAATTGCGTACGCTTTTCCGGCATGACGCCATACAGGCAGATCTGCCGCGTCGTTGCCGACATAGTCGAAGCCGCCATCGCTAAAGGCCGCGACGAGCTTTTCCGCCTTCACCTCGGCGGCGCAGTTTGTCATCTCGTCGGTTGCAAACCAGCCGTTGAAGACACCTAAATGGTCGGAAATGCGCGAGACAAGGCGCTCGTGAGTCGCGGATGCGAGATAGACCTGACGTCCCTCATGCCGCGCCGTATGGATCAAGTTCAGAACTTCGGGATCAAAGGGCAGGATAGCCGGATCGAAATCCGCCGGTATGGAAAGACGGTGCTTGAGGCATGCCTTTCCCCTGCACGTTGCGAGGACAAGGTCAACGATGGAAAAGGGGCGGCGCCTGAGTTCAGAAAAGGCGGTCTCGATCAGAAGGTCGGATCGAACCAAGGTGCCGTCGAGGTCGATGACCAGCGGCCGCGACGAATCCGAACTTTGCGGTGTCGAAGAGCCACCCACCGATGACATCGTTCGACGAGGCAAAATCCACTCGTTTTCCTGGCCCGTCGGCGGAGAATCTCTTCGAAGTTCAAACTCCTGGCGCAATTCGCTCAAAGGATTTCCCTTTTTTACCTTGGCTCGGTGGAAATCGCCGAACAACGGCCACGCCGCTTAGTTCCATGGCGTCCCAAAAGAGGCGTCGTGACGGCTTGCACGACGTTCCCGCACCTCCACTTTCCAGCAGGCAGCGGATATTCCTGCGCTAAAAAATGATCAATAATCAAGCGAGCACCTGCTCGTTGCCATGTCACGAGCAGGTTGCGCTGAGCGACGTACTCTACCGGACGGAGTTTCGACGGCGGGAACAAAACGGTCATGTACCGGTTTTGTGCCCCATACAAAGGACCGGATGATCGAAGCGATGAACTTGGCTCTTGTTTTTGGGACATTGACACTGACCTGCTGGATGATTGGCGGGGCTATTGCAGTCTTCGGAAATGCGGAGCAATGCCATCCCCACCGTCAGCAGATCAGCGAGTTCGTCACGCTCGGCTTGAACATCCTTGGACTCCTCTGCGCAATCATGATGGGAGCCGTTCTGGTCGCGCAGTAGTGACGATACGGTTGAGCGGCTTTTAATTGCCAGAGGCTCCGCTTGGCGTAAGATCTTTGCCTACCGTTTTGTCAAGCTTGGGGCTCATGTCAGTGGGATGGCCTGCGCAGTCTTTGAAACTGCGCGGCTTCGGCAATCCTACACCTAGCTTGTCAGGTGTAAATCCAGCTCGCGATCGCAACCGCCAGCGCAACAAGAGCCAGTGTGGCGATGAAGATGCGCAGAGGGTTAGAGCGCGTCGTCTGGGGTGTGGTCTCTGCACTCCCCGGTTCACGCATGGCGACATCGTAGTCGCGCTGGCGATCGGCCGCTCCCCTGCTCTGGGTATGAAGCGCCGTTTCGATTTCTTCGTGGCTCATCGGCTGACCGGCGGCCTCAGCATCTGTTTCGAGGGGTGCGGCTGCGGGGTCAAATCCCGACCTGATGTCTCCACTGTCTCCTGATTGGATTCGACCGCGCACCTCGGCAGCGGTCTTGCCATCTTTCTTGGTCATCGCGGTCCTCCGAGTTGGCTTGATGTTGATGCCGCCCGTCACCCCCCACTCAATCTCCGGATCGAGATCGAGCCCCGCGGTGACGATGAGGCCGACAATGATGCCAGCGGCCACATAGGATGACAGCTGCCATTTGGGTGAACCTTCTCGATTGTCGGCCCTACTCCTACTCCTGGTAACCCTTCAAAAGAAGGCATATGCCTGCAGATGCCGCTAACAATAAAGGTCGGCAAAGGTTCCAAGGGCGGCTCCTCGATCCGGTAGGCTGCAACAGTCGAGTGCGCCTCCGAGCGCTTGAGAACGACTTATCAACGCTCTCGGACGCGCTGACGACGGAACGCCGCTGCTCCACGGGCACGGGCGCTTCGCAACTGGCACGGTTGACGCAAGGCACCGAGGTTCGGAAGTTAAGGGCGCGTCAGGACGCGACGAAGCGATGACAAGTACTCGTCACAATGATCTCCTACTTGATAGGAATCCCTTTTTCAGCGAACCCGTCTTTCAACCTGTCGATGAGGTCGTACCGGGTATCCGTCCACTCGCTGGTCGAAGTCCAGTACTCGATCTTGAGCGTCGTCTTGTCGGCCGTCAGGTCATCGGAAAGAACGCGAGGCGAGGGATTTTGTTTGACGCGATGATCGGCTGAGACGATATCGAGGATGATTTTTTTGACAGACCCTACATCGACATCATTGCCGATGGCGATGGAAAGCTCCTGTAGCCGGTCCGGTTCGCGGCTGTGATTGAGGATCGGCGTGTTCCAGAGGTTCGAATTCGGAGCCATCAAGTATAGTCCGTTCGCCGTTCTCAGTTCAGTCGCAAACAAGCCAACTTCAACAATTTTGCCCTTGACGCTGGACGTCTCGATGTATTCCCCAGTCCGAAACGGCCGAAGCACCAAAAGCATGATGCCGGCGGCGATATTCTGCAATGTTCCTTGCAAAGCAAGTCCGATTGCCAGGCCGGCTGCACCCAGGGCTGCGACAATCGATGCGGTCTGAACGCCAAACTGTCCAAGGACCATGACGAAGACCAGGACCAACAGACCATAGTGCAACACATTTTCGAAGAAGCGAGCAAGCATCTCGTCAATGCCGTGGATCCGGGACAAGCCCTTGTAGGCCCACCTGCTGACGAAGCTCGACAAAATCCACCCCCCCCACGAGGAGAACAACGGCCCCGGCGAGCGAAAGGCCGTAATGAACTGCTAAGGTGCCGATTTGAGCAAGAGCAGTCGGGGTTTTGAGAATGGCATCAGTCGTTTGGTTTTCCATGCTGTTTCGACACTCGGATGAATTACAGTTGGGTTCCGCAGCGACGATCGTCACAAGCGAAGCGAGCGAGATGTCTGAAGGAATGACGGCAGGTGCGTCCTCGGCAAGAACCGTCGTCTTGTTGGTCAGCTCGGCCTCGAGAATCTGATAGAAATCGTGCTCTTCGGCGTTATCACGCTCTTCGATCTTTGCTCCCCATTTTCCTCACCCGTTTCGAGAACTTCTGAACTGGGGTTCACTGCTTTCGGAAGATGTCCTTTCAGGCATCGAGGAGCGCGAAAAGCAGCGGCAGTACTGCGGTCGCCTGAATCAGTCCCACAGAAAATCTGGGCCCGTGACCTGATAAGTGAGTTTGAGAGTGCCATCTGGCTGAACCTGATATCGCTCAAAGACCCGGTAGCCGAATTGATCGAGGAAGGTGTTCTTCACGATCGTTCCTGGCTTATACCGGGAGTAGACCACCTTGCCGTAGGTCAGACTGCCTGGCATTGGCCGCTGCGGGTCTGTCAGTGAACAACCGCTGACCGCGATGAGCAGTCCGAGCACCAGGTACCTCATTGTTCCTTGTACGATTGCAATCGCTCGCTCCCACAGCCTGTGCCACAGAGAATGTCTCGCTTAACCACTTTGTGCTGGGGATGTTCCCGACATATTGTTGGAAGGAGGTGTATGAAGGAACGGAAACTGGCGCTGATTGCAAAACCTAGGCTGAAACAGCTTTGGCTGAAAAGGGATTTCACCTCGGCGGCGCGGTGGGCAAGACCAAACGCACCGGCTGCTAGTCAATATCTGCCGTTCGGGTGGAGAGATCGGTAAGACGCGGTTCAAGGAAGGGTTCGCCAAGAAGTGGAACCGAAACGGAGGAACGACGGGCTCATGACCTATTGACGAAAGCCGGCGTTCCGCATCGATGGCCGATATCACTGTCAATGATGAGACGCGGACGATGGCGCGTTTACCTGCAGCGAGTGAAGGCTATCAAACTTCATGATCAGTAGCGTGACCAGTTCCTCGCGCGTCCTATGTCCTTCATTATAGAGGTCGACCGCCGCGCTGCAAAGCAGCTGCATTGATTGTTCCGTCGGCGCAGCGTGATTGTGCCGGTACCAAGTCTGGACGGCATCGGAAAGCACGTTTACGTCGTCCATCTGAAGTGAGAGATTGAAGTCCGTCATCTCATGCTCCTTGAGCGTCGCAACAATTCGCCCGGACCGCGATAGGAAATCTGGTACTGCATTAACCTCCCAAGGACAACCATCAGTACGGTGGCGCACGGTTGCCGCGAGCCTCCGCCAAGTCACCGCGATCCGCTTCTCCAACGATTTGTACGGAACCGCGCAGGAACCGGTATCGCACGCGCCCGGTTAGAAAGGCGGATCGCGGGAGGGGAAGCCATGTTTACTTGCACAACGCCCTTTGCACTCTCCGCGATCCACCCTCCCAGGGGATTGGCCGCGCGGAGGCAGGGTTGTTTGGTGTTTCCATCCAATGCCTTCGGTAACGCTCTGCGCGGCCTCCTGTTTTAAATCTGCCGACGAAGGAACAAGAGTGGCCGCCGAGAGTAAGGCCGATGGGCCACGCATCCGTTTCCTTTTACGCGGCCTACTCCTCCAAACTTCCCCAACTAGCCCCGCCTTTTACGCGGGGCTTTTTTCTGAGTCTCATGCGGCTAGGTTTGAATGTGGTCGATCGACAGCCCGGGTGGAACAACTTTGCTATCGAGAGGTTCGGTGGGATTCTCGTTGGTGGAGCAAACCATGCCGAAGTATTTTTTCCACATCCGCCGGAACGATGTCTTCGAGGAAGATTTAGAAGGCATCGACTTGGCTTCGCCTGAACAGGCACGGGAGGAAGCGGTCGCGGCCGCTCGTGAAATAGTGGCGGAGGGGATCCGGAGGGGCGATCCGGCAGACGGAGCGACTTTCGAGATCATGACCGAAGAAGGCTCGCTGGTCGCAACCGTTCCTTTCCGGTCGGCTGTCGGCCTGGAATAGCGCCCTCGCGGAAGCCGGGCTTAGCTCTCCACCGTTCAAAGATGGATGGATTGACGGCGTTGTTTGGAACTGTGGCATCTCCAGTGCGTGAGCGTTCGACATTTCTATCCTTCATCTTTGCAGCCAATAAGTTCGCATTTTGGCTTCCGGCCCCTGCTCACGAAGTTTTTTATTCGCAAGGCTACCACTGAACGCACTTCCCGCAATCACTCTCCGTCAACGTAACTGTCAGCAGGCGACGCGAATTTGCTGAGGGCTTTTGCAATGGCAAGCACCAGTCCTGCGGCCGCTTCTGTCCGTCCTTCCTCAGTTGTTGCGTTGACGAGCACGAAGCCGTGCCGGCGAACAATGCCTAGTGCTTGGTCCACAGCCCAGGAAGGAAGAGTGTGGGCGGGACGGGACATGCCGCCAGCCCCTTCATTTGCGCGCATCATCATGAGTATGGTGGCTGTCGCGTTCGCCACCTCCTCCCGATACGTCGCTTCGCGCTTTGTTATCCGATACCGCCGGGGGCTTTTTTACCTCCAGCGGCGCTCTGCTGCTTTCGTGCGACGCACCAGGGCCGCCCTGACGAACTGTGGATGGATGCTTCGATGATGTCGACATGGCTCCTCGCTTTATCGATCCTGCTGGTAACCCTGATGGGTCGTGTTGACCTTGCTGTTGCCTTGCTGTCCGACCTTGTCTGGGTTCTTGGCGGCAGCTACCAGCCTGCCGTCATTATCCGCGTGGGAAGTTTCGCCGGAACCCTTGTCGGAACGGTTGGCCTCCGGCGTCGGCGGCACTTTGCTGCTCATGATATCCTCCTAATCTGGCTCTCTGTTGGCGGCATGGTCTTGATACTGCTCTGTCTGCACGGTTTTGCCATCGAGACCGCGCTCGCGTGAGTGCTGCGCCTTGTCTCTGTTGGACAGGACCATGTTGGGCGGCAGAGTGTCCGGGTCGAGATCAGTCATTGCGCCTGACCCGTCACCTTTGCCTTTGGCGCCGGCGCCGATGTGCTTTCGATCCGCATTGGGCATGAAGCTCCTCCTTCTTGGCTTGCTTCGTGGGCTCTCAACAACGAAAGGCTCCTGAAGTTCCCGACGGAGTGATTATTGGAAATCAGAGCTTACTTCGAAGGGCTCAACCGATTTTGCCGCACGAAGCTTCGAGACGGATGTGCTGGAATAGTGGTCCTCATGTCGAGGAGCCGGTGATTGCCGAAAGCACCCCTTGGTGGTTTAAGCCTCGGCTCATTGAGCCGACCCAAACCTGGATCCACGACGTGCCGCCAGCGGACGACAAACTAAAAAATCATTGGCATAGTCCGCTGCAGATGGAACTTGACCAATGCTGCTCGGTTCGCGGGTCACAGGAGGCAACACATGTCAAACAAAGCGGATAACGGAAGCAAGCCATTGGCAGCACCGATGGTGGCCAAGATAGAGCCGGAGGATCAGCGGTCGCTCAACCTGGAGGACGTCGACATGAGCCGGGCGTGCGTCCAAGGAGACGTGCTGGTTTCCAAAGGCCAGTCGAGCACCTTCGTCTCGAAGCTCAGAAAGCCGAAGGATGGCTGACGCAGCTTACATTCCTGAAGCCGGCTTCTTCCACTCGTTGCAGGTCAGCGCAGCTTGAATTGGACCGTGAATACTGTCGACCGTTGGACGTTCGGCTGCTTTGGCGGGTGACTGGATGGTCGTGGCATATCCCCTTTCGGGATTCGGTGATCGACATCACCCCGGGATGGGGCGCCATCAGCCAAAGTGGTGAGATCGATCTTATGAAGGGATTGGAGGGACTGCAGGCCGTCAATAGTGTGGTGCTGTCCCTCCTTCGCACAAAGCCCGTCAAGGTTCCGGATCGCGCCACCGCACCCGATGGCGGTGCCGGTGCCCATTCAGGCCATAGATGAGAACGGCTCCGGTCAAGGCGATGGCGACAGCTGTGATCGTTTTTGCAGACGGCACACGCTTTCTCACGCGCCAGCCGCCGCTGGTCCCGGTTCCAGCAGCATTTGGTGACATCACGCTGCCGTCGGTGTTAGGCACTGGTTTGGCTTTCTTCCGGATCGCTGCAGCAGTGGCGCCGACGAGACGCTCGACGGGACCGCGTGCAACCGTATAGGCCACCTGACCGGCACGGGCCGGCCACCCAACGGCGACCTCGTCGCGCGGTATAAGAGCAACGCCGACGATGGCCTCGGCCACATCCTCAGGATCGTACAGGAAAGGGGGCGGCTCCAAAGCATGGCCAGTGTAGTTCGCACCGTGCTCGATAATCGGCGTGTCGATGACGGCGGGAAATACTCCGCAGACATGAATGTGGGGCATGCCTACCAGCTCCTGTCTCAGGCTGGCGGCAAAACCTCTCAGCCCGAATTTGCTGGCCGTGTAGGACGCGGCAAAGGGGTTCGGCACCCACGCTGCCATGGAGACGACATTGATCAGGGTTCCTCGGTTCTGTCGCATGAAGATCGGCAACACGGCGTAAGCACCGGACATCGCGCCAAGCAGATTTACCTCGATCGTCTTGCGATGCAGTTCGAGTGGCGCGTCGTGGTATGAGCCTGCGACGCCAGTGCCAGCATTGTTGATCCACACGTCAATCCCGCCGAACGCGACTTCGGCGGCATCGGCCAGCGCTGCCACTGCGTCAGCATCCGTGACATCCATCGGTACTACGATTGCTTGAACACCCAGCGACTGACATTCGCGAGCCACTTGCTGCAAGACATCTGCGCGGCGCGCTGCAAGGCAGACACGAGCGCCACGTCTGGCGAAGGCGAGCGCTGTCGCACGACCAATCCCGCTCGATGCGCCGGTGATGACGACCGATGATCCGCGAAGATCCTGCACGCTTTTGGCTCCCACTTATTTTACAGTATTCGACTGTTTCCAAGAACCCTGTCGCCGGGCTGTGGTTCCGATCTTCGACTACGCGCTGCCGAAGGTCTTCCATTGGCCGATCATCCGGAAGAAAAATGTGTAGTGCCACTCCGCGAATTCGTCGGGATGGCGACTACCTTGTCCCTCACTGTGCTCGTTCCCGTTCGATGGCGAGACGTCGCCGGAGCCAATCAAAGCCACAACGTCGCGAGCTAAAGACCGCGGCTGCGTGCGTTATCGTACTGGAACGGCTGTTACCTGGCTTGGTTCGGCTGCCGAGGAGGATGCATGCAGTACCAAGAGGCAATTCGATCACTGACAGATGCGGTGGCGAGACGGCAGGCGATCCTATTCGTTGGAGCCGGGGTTTCCATGAGCGTTGGTCTTCCATCATGGGAAAGCCTGATTGCTCATATCCAGTCAGACCTTGGAATTGACTGTTCGACCAACGATTGTCATCGAAGCTCGTACCAGGAGATTGCGGAGTTCTATCGTCTCAAGCATGGCTCGATTTGTCCGCTCGTCGAGTGGATGAGCCAAGAGTGGCGAGTCGATCCTGATTGTCTGCGGAAATCGCATCTGCACCGCCTGATAGTGGATGCCGATTTCCCGTTTATTTACACCACCAACTACGATGCTAATCTTGAAGCGGCCTATGAGGCGTTCGGCAAACCATACGTTAAGATAACGGGGGCCGCGGATCTGGCCGCAGCTTTGCCGGGCCTCACGCAGATCATCAAGTTCCACGGGGACTTTTCCAATCCCGAGGGTCTCGTCATCACTGAATCCGATTATTTCGACCGGCTGTCATTCGACGCTCCGATGGACATAAAGTTCAGGGGTGACGCATTTGCCTCGACGCTTCTTTTCGTCGGCTACAGCATGACGGATCTGAACATCCGCTTCCTGCTCCACCGGTTATGGAAGACGTGGCGCGATACCGGCCAGGAGCGGGCCCGACCCCCACTCTACATCGTGATGCACGACGCCGACGATGTGCAGAAGCATGTTCTTGACCGATGGGGCGTTACAGTGATCGAAGGAAGGGGTGGAAACGCTGAAGAGTCTCTTTTGCTGTTTCTACAGGAGTTGAAAAACTCTCTTGCGGCTCAGAGGGCGTCCTGTGGATCAGCGGACGCTTTGACTTTCAGCCGAGCCTCGCGACAAACGAAATCCGACAAACTGGTCTCCGATGAACCTCGTTCCTGTTCGACGACAGCCTCTTCGTTGCAAGGAACATCTGTCGCGGCTTTCGATGAGGCTTCGAAAACATGATTGGCGAGCTGGAAATCGATCTCGCCGCGATAGCGTTCCCCATCGCATCGGTTCTTCATGAGGTCAGCACTTGAGGGCGAGCCGGATGTGGAAGACCGCGGTGCGTCTGGTCGGGTGCGGCGGTCTGGGAATCGTATCATCATGACGCCCGAATTGGCCGCGCCTCTATTTGCGACGAGCAATTCATCCGGTGCCAGTGCTACATACATCCGCGCAATCGCAATTCGCGATATTGTCATCGGCCTCTGCTTGGTGGTTGGTCCTTATTTTTCGATTGCCGGCACAACCATGTCGATCGCTGCAATCAGCGTCATTCCCTGCGGCGATCTTGTTCTTGTCTGGCTCGCGGGTGGCGGGCTGCTTTCGCTTCTCCCTCATGTCGGGAGCGTGGTGTCGCTACTGGCGCTTGCTGCGTGGAGAAGCCGCGTTGCCTGACCCCCAGACGCTTGATCATAGTACGATGTCGTACAGGAACAGCAACGACAAAAGTGACGTTCGGCAGCACGATATTTGAGGTTCCCCAAGCATGATCGAATGGTGGCAACGTGCCGCGATCTACCGGACTTTCCCTCGATCATTCCAGGACAGCGACGGCGATGGAGAGGGGGACATTCAAGGTATCATCCGGCGCTTGGATTACCTCCCCTGGCTCGGCATAGACGCGATATGGCCAGGGCCGACCTACAGGTCGCCGCTCCTCGATAGCGGTTATGATGTCAGCGACTTCCGCTCCGTCGATCCTGTCTTCGGCAGCATGCAGGATTTCGATGCGCTGATCAGTGAAGCTCACGCCCATGGCCTAAAAAGTCATTCTCGTTCAGCTAAAGTGAAGAAGATTGAAGACAGGCAGGAACCTCCAGGCGCGATCAAAGTTCGCGTTGACATAAATGAGAACCCACTTGGAGAAAGCAATGAGCAGCTCTGACACGACAAACGATCACGGCACCATTCAAAAATGGGCAGAAGCGCGCGACGGTCGGCCCTCCGTTGTTCGTACTGGCGGAAAGGGTGGCGTCCTTCGGATCGATTTCGGCGAAAAGGAAGCGGATTTCGAGGAGGTCAGTTGGGAGGAGTTCTTCAAGATCTTCGAGGAGAACAAGCTGAGCTTCCTTTACCAGGACAAGACAAAGGACGGGAAGACGAGCCGCTTCAACAAGTTTGTCGAACGTGAGTGACGTTTGTTTGCCCTTCATGAAGTCGCCGTCACCGGTGATAATGCGCGTGCCTGCAGATGCCCTGCGAGGATACCAGATAATGCTTGTTCGATCTTCGCCGGGCTGTCTTGGAGCAGCCGAACGACAAAGACGTGCCCCCTATGCTTTTGGGCTACGATTAGATCCATGGCGGCGTTCTCCGCCCCGCCCACCGCGCAATCGTCGAGCTGATGCCAGCGCAAGAGGGACGCGTTCTCGAGGTGGGAGTCGGGCCCCGGCTGTTGCTGCTTCAATACCCGGCGCACCTGCAGGTGACCGGTCTCACATGCTCGCCAAAGCACGCCAAAGAATACAGGATCACCGGCTTGAACATGTCGTCCTGCAGGTGGGTGACGCGCAAAAGCTTGATTTCTCACCCGCGAGCTTCGGCGTTTTGGTGCTGCCGTTCGTGTGCAGGGAGCGATAGAGCGAGCAATCGCTCCGGCGTTCGAGCGGATCTGCTGGAGTGCGACATTTTGGTCTCAGCGTCTTTTGCGATGGATCGAGGGCCGAGGCGATTTCGAAGTCAGCGAATGGCGGCCTGTTTCCCCGCTTGGACTGTTCAAGGTGATCAAGTTGACACGGGTGGCGCGAGGTAGGCGAAGCCTGATACATTCTCTGCTTTCACCCAGCTTCATAGCGCGAGGGATCGCACGGTGCGAATTCCGACAATGCCGGACGAGGTCGCCAGGACGGTGTATAACTGTGGCGCTTGCACAGAAGGAGCTGAAAATGACGCTTTTGCCGACGGTGTTGCTGTTAGAGGACGAAGCTTTGATCGCGCTCGACATCCAACAGACTTTGCTGGGCGCCGGTGCGAAAGACATCGTACATCTCACGTCGTGCAGCGCCGCAACTGACTGGCTAGGGATTTACATGCCTGATCTTGTGATCCTCGATATATTCTTGCTCGACGGCGAAAGCACGGACATTGCGAGCCACCTCGTCGAGCACGGCATTCCCTTTGTGGTCCATACGGCTCGTCGGAAGGTGACGCAGGAGAGCCATCAGGTGTTGCTCAATGGAGAATGGGTTTGCAAACCGGCACGACCTGACGAACTAATCCGGGCAATCGGTCGGTGCCTCGAACAACGGCGCGACAAAGGCGGGCTTGGCTGCCGCGATCTGAATACACGTCACGCGGCTTGATTGTGGCTAGTCGCGACAGTTGAGTCGTAGTTAGACCAAGGCGGCTGTGCCGGCATAGCCTGCGTTGCTGGCGACGGCCTCGAGGCGCTGCGGAACGACTTACAGCAGGTTTTTCAAGTGTTTTTTTGTGGTCAGCTTGTAGATGTCCAGCCGATTTCGCCGTGGCGGCATCTGATCGAGAGCACGATCAGCCGTGTTCCGTCCTGGTAGCCCCGGCCCCAACGCGCACCGATCGACTTCCGGGAGTAATCGAACGTCTTCATCCCGATTTCGCCTGCGGCGTTTTCGTAAGCCAGGGGGATGATCTCGATCTCGGGACCATCCTACCGGCGAACCGGCTTTTCAGCGCGGCAAGCCCATGCTCGCGCTCTTGGCAAAGAGGGGGTCGGTTGTCCGGCCTAGCGCTCCATCAAGCGAGGCCGGGACAGCGCCTTCTGTCGAAAAGAGATCGACGCGAATACACGTCACCGGATCGGTGGGTTCTTCCGATAGCAGGCAAGCTATTGGGAGGTTGGCTGACACTCCAACAAGTTCCCGACCGCCAATTTCGACCGGCGGGTAGAAGATTGGCAGCGCAGTACCTTTCATGATGTGATCGACGTTCAAAGCCACGATATCGCTGTCGAACACGATGTCCTCGCCCTTCATCCAAGGTGGTAACGACCAGAGAGATGCCGCCGCTGCCGATCCGGTCGAACTCGATCAGGCGTTCCAAGGTTTTGCGCTGGGGCTGGGTGTCGAATAGGCTGTCGTCTACGCCCATGAAGGGAAGCGTCGACCACAGCCGGGGAAGCCCGGCTTGTACAGCGCGGGTCGCCCCGTCAGCAATTCCCGCACGGTCACGGTCGAGCAGCTTTTACCAGGCGGCATGAACATCGCCGGACCGTCGTCGCTAACAAGCTGCCAGAACTCCCGCAGTCGCGCCATCCGCTGGTCGAGGGCGTTTCCGGCGATCAAGGCGCCAGTGACTGCTCCTATCGACGCGCCTGCGATCCGCGATGGTTCGACCCGAGCGTGCAGCGCCTGGTAGACTCCGGCATGGTAAGAGCCGAGAGCATTGCCACCGGAAAGACAGAGGCAAGGGCCGATCGTCATTTCGATGCCCCCAGAATGAACGGGAGGTCGCATCAGCCGCCATGGGCGTCATGCCTTGCTGGCCGCGCCTAACATTGTAGACGTGATCAAGCGTCATGATGGTTTGAAGACCTAGGCTTCGAATGGCCTCGATGTAATGAGCAGCGTGCGGCGAAAATGACCCTGAGGATGGATCGGTACCAAGTCATCGTCGTCATTCCCCTGGGCCGTCAAAAACTGCAGACAAACTTGATTTTGCCATTGTGGTTCCAACGAGGGCAGCCTTCGCTGAGCGGGAACATTGGGGCTCCGCAGAAGTTCGCGACCGATCATGAAACGTCACCGCTGTTCAGGAGGATAAGATGGGACAGGAAGGCAGAGAAGATCTCATACGGGATCGCGCCCAGCAGATATGGGAGCGAGAAGGTAAAAAGGATGGTGATCACGAACGCCACTGGAGGCAGGCTGAGCAGGAGATCAGAGAAGAGCAAGTCGGCGAGGAGGGGGCCAGTGATACCGGAAGCCAAACCGGCCGCAAAGCGGGTGGCGCGAAAGGCATCGCCAGCGGCGTGCAGCCAGGCAGGATGTCTCCAGGAGGAGGACCGGCAGCCGGCGCCGATAGCATGGGCGTCAAGAATAAAGGCGGCAAAGGCATCTCCGGTCCGAATTAACAAGGCATACTGATATGAATGATGTTACCGAGAACGATGCTGAATTTCTCGAACCAGGTCCAGGCCGGCGGGTCGAGGCGCTCGCCGGTCGCGTCGCTGTGGTCACCGGCTCCGATTCCGGAATAGGCCGCGCAATTGCCGAAGCCTTCGCGCTGGAGGGTGCCGACGTTGCAGTTACCTATCACAGAGGAAGGCGCCTGAGCGACTGCGGCGCAAGTGGAAGCCGCCGGTCCACCCGCGATGGTACAAAGTAGCGACGTGCGCGACGAGGCGAGCGTGATGATGTTCATGGGTTCATTCCAAGAAACGCTTGGGTTGACCGATATTCTCGTCAACTGCGCCGGCATCGGCTGCTCCAAGCCCTTTGTAGAAACAAGGTTCGAGGACTTCGACAATGTCGTCAAGACGGATCTCTACGAAACGTTCTTCTTCTGCCGCGAGTTCGTGCGCCGCGGTCAGGGAAAGCTTGGCGGCAAGATCATCAACATCACCTCTGTCCACCAGGCGATCCCCATTCGGGGAAACCCCAGCTTGCGCACGGACGATCCGCAAGCGCGGGCTAAGGAGATGCCACGCATCCCGTGGCGCGACTTGCCGTTTACCCTGCTTCTGACCATATGTCACCTGGCAAAGCTTCACTATCGACAGCAGGCTTGAGATGAACTAGGGCCAGGGCGCAAGCGGATCGGTTGAAATTTGGATGTACCCGCGGCTAGGCCGCCTGGATTTTACCTGCGATGGTTCTTGGGTCTCCGGCTGCTGTCCGCTTTCGCACAAAGGCGGAACCGGCGACTAGCAGCCCAGTTTGCTAGTAATGAAACCAAGGCAGCCACACGCCCCGCTTCGGGGCTTCGACCGAGTCGTCAACGGACGCAACGTGCATCTCCTGAACGTCGGCGATGACGCTTATCCGCCCGTCGTCCTGCTGCATGGCTGCGGCAGCCTCGCTCAGGAAGTTCTGGCGCCTTTCAGGAAAACGGGGCTGCACATCGTCGCGCCCGATCGGCCTGGCTACGGTTTGAGCGACCCGCTACCACAAAGGCTGCGAGGGCCGCTGGCCCAGTCCCTATGGCTCGAGGACTTTGTCGACGCCCTTGGGTTCTCCAGCCTGACAATCGCTGGCCATTCCATCGGCTGCGCGCCGGCTATTCTTCTGGCGCGGCGGCGGCCCGATCTGGTGAAGTCTCTGGTGCTGATCGCGCCGTTTTGTCGCCCGACACCGGAGCAGGCAATGTTGCTGCTTCGGCTGGCCATCGCTCCTTGGATCGGCGGCATGTTCTCACAACACCTCCTGTATCGCTTTGCCGACTATTTTGGCGAACGAGTGATGCGCAAGGCACATCATCCCAATCCTGTTCCGGACACACTGGCCGATTTCCCCTATCGACACGCGGCGAGCCCGCAGTCGCTGCGGATGATGGCCGACGAGCTGCTGCAGTTCAATGCCGATATGGCAGCCGTCGGCGATGAACCGATACCATGCGTTACGCATATCATCTACGGAATGGAAGATGCCGTCCTCGATCCGCATTGGCACCTCGACTGGCTTGTCCAGAGAGTGCCTCAAGCGAGAATCCGGTTGCTGCAAGGTGTAGGCCACAATCCTCACCATGCAGCATCCGCCGTCGTTCGCTCCGCTCTGCAAGATGCCGTATGGGCTGGAGCGATACCGGGGCGCTGCGAACGCCCGCCGGTTGCTGAGGGTCTTGTACGGACATCGTAACTCGGCTCAATTGCCGTTCATTCACCCGCAATCACGATGTCCGTCAGGTAAGCGCTTCCACCCACTGTCAGGCGGTAGCTTCTTGCTCTGAGGTCATCACCCTTGGCCTCGATCAGGCCAAGCTCCTCGGCAACGAGCGCTGTTTTCAAACCGACCTGTTTCGGAAGCTTGCGCCACCGGCCTTTTCGCAGATGGTCGAGGAGCAGCTTGAGGCGGACCTGCTTCGCCCCTGATGTCACTTGCTTCCAATCAAGCGTTCGTATTCTTTCTCGGGCGCTCCGTAACAACCGCCGGCAATCTCTTCCAGCTTGGCCCGGTCGCGCACGCGTATCCGACCGCGCGTCGCCTTGATCGCCAGCATGCCTTCGAGAATATGCAAGTGGTCTGTCACACCGGAGCGGCGCACGCCCAGCATCAGGGAGAGGAATTCGTGCGTGAGCGCCATGTCGTCATCGCGGATGCGGTCGTGGCACATCAGCAGCCAGCGCGACAGTCGCTCCGCCATATTATACCTGCCGTTTGCCAGCGCCGAATGGGCAAGCTGCAGTTCACAGGTGTGGATGTAATGAAGAAACAGATCTCGGGATCGGGCATCTTCGTCGATCAGCCGGTAGACGAGTTCAACTGGAACCCTGATGCCGCTTCCATCGATCTGCATGAAGGTGCGATTGGGGGTCGTGTCGAGTCGCAGCAGCCGATGTGTGCCACACAATCCTTCCCAGCCGATATGGCCGACCTCAATGGCCTCGTCATCTACGGTCCTTGCAACGATCGACGCCAATCCCCTTTCGAGAAAGAACACGTGATGGGTTGGCTGATCACTTTCGATCAGCACGGTCCGTACGGGCAGATCGACCCGCTCCATTCCGGGCTGCAGTGCGTCGAATGCTTCCCGGCCAAGGGCGGCAAGCAGCCGGTTCTGAACGTCTAATTTTTGAATCTGAGGCATCTTTGGGCTCCAGCGGGGAGGAGCCCGCACTCGAACCCATCAAGTGACAAGAGAGGCATAGAAAGATTATGGCGCAGATTGCCGAAATAGCCTAGCGTCGTCCGATAACCGTGCGGTTTTGACATAACTTAGGATTCGCAACCCGCAGCGTATCTGTTCTCACCAGCCGGCACAGGTCCTGACTGACGTTGGCACATTCCGCGAAAGGCGGTCGATGCCAAGATTCTTTTTCCACATTTTGACGCGAACGAACATCATCAGGGACGAGGAGGGCACCGATCTTACGGACTTGGGCGCGGCGCGAAGCGAAGCGATCAAGGATGCCAGGGGTATGATGAGCACGGCGATCCGGGAGGGCAAGGACATCTCGCACCGCCAGATCGAGATCTGCAATGCAGATGGCAACATGCTGCTGAAGGTACCGTTTTCTGAGGCGTACGAACCAGGCGACTGACCGTCCTGAGCAGCCTCCTCTCGCCCGAGGTTACAATCTCTTGATCGGAAACCCGATATAGTCCGCATATTCCTGCTCGGGAACGCCGTAGGAGCCTCCGGCAATGTCCTCCAGCTTTTTCCGGTTCACAATCCTGACGTTCCCGCGCGTGGCCTTAATCGCATGCACGCCTTCCAGAATGTGGATCTCGTTGGTAACGCCCGAGCGGCGAACGCCGAGCATGATCGATAGAAACTCGTGGGTGAGCGGCAAATCGTCGGTCAGTAGCCTGTCATGGCACATCAGAAGCCAGCGCGCCAACCGTTCCGGCATGTTGTAGCGGGCATTGGCAAGGGCGGAATGGGCCAGCTGCAACTCAGAACAATGCACGTAGCGCAGCAGCAGGTCGTTGGCTGCCGGCACCTGTTCGACCATATTGAGGAAGACAGAGGTCGGTACGGATATTCCGCTCCCCTCGGCCTGCATAAATGTCCTGTTGGGGGTTTTCGGCACTTTCAGCAGGGCGTGCGCGCCCGACATGCCCTCATAGCCGATGTGCCCAACTTCGACGATTTCGTCGTCGCTGCTTGTGGCAACGACAGATCCGAGCCCGCGCTCCAGGAAGTACACCCGGTCGTTCGCCACACCAGGGGTCACCAACTCATACTTCAATGGAAGATCGACCTGCTGCATCGCCGGTCTCAGAAGCTCGAATGCTTCGAGAGGCAAAGCCCGCAACAGCAAATTTGAAACGGTCGATTGCGAACAGTCGGGCATCGCCCAGCCTCCGGCGGGAATGAGCCCGATCTCATGTCGACGAAAAACGAGGCGTCAGCACTGGATAGCTTATGCCGCAAACTGCCGCCCCAGGCCAAGAGCGCTCGCCGCTCTGTGCGGTTTTGACATTTGTCCATTGTGGCGGTCCTTGGAGCAGAGACACCAGGTTGGTCGATGACTTTGACTCCCCGCTCAACGACGGGACGACACGGCGTTCAACTATAGTCTCTACCGCTTCGCTACGGGCGCTTTCGATGTCGGTATGCTCAGTGCCTACCAAGTCCGGCATAGAGATGCCGTCGTGAACGTTGAAGAAATGGCCAGCCATCGATCCTCGCTCCTGTGCAGGGAAGAGCAAAAAAGACTCTCAGCCAGCCTCGCCTGTGATAAATGCCGGATGATCATCCCATATCGCATGTCACAAAGTTCTGAAGAAGATCCGACTCTCGGTCACCCCTCAACTCGGCTTGGACCAGAACGACTGCTGCCATCTCGATGATGTTCAAGCGCCCCGGAAGATTACGCGACGATGCCGCGATTCACGTCAAACGCAGTTTACCTAGGCGCTGCCAGTTTTTCGTTTGAGATCATATCGGAGATCTTCTCGGCGAGGACCTCGACCGCAAACGGCTTACCGATCATCGCCATATTGGAACCGAGAAACTCGGCCTTCGCTGTGGCATTCTGCGCATATCCCGTCACGAAAATCACGGGGAGCTCAGGACGGTGCTGACGTGCGACCTCGGCAAGTTGACGCCCGTTCATCCCGGGCAAGCCGACATCGGAGATCAATAGGTCAATCGCGCGTGGGGAGGCAATGATCGGTATCGCTGCGTCCGCATTCGAGGCTTCTACCGCTTCGTAAGAGAGATCGGCGAGAACCTCGCAGATCAGCAGGCGGACTGAATCGTCGTCTTCGACGACGAGCACTGTCTGCCCCTGACCCGCTTCGACGGCCAGGCTCTCACGGCTTTGATCCTGATCACCATTATCCGTTGCAGGAAGGAGCAGCCTGATCGTCGTGCCCTCACCAACCCGGCTGTCGATCTCGACCTGACCGCCTGACTGTTGCGCAAAGCCATAGATCATTGAAAGGCCAAGGCCCGTCCCCTGACCAATCGGTTTGGTGGTGAAAAAAGGTTCAAACGCTCTTGCGACAATCTCCGGCGGCATGCCCACCCCCGTATCGCTGACACCGATGGCAACGAACGCTCCGGGCTTCAGACCTGGCAGGGATCGCGCCTCGATTTCATCAATTCTTCTGGTCGCAGTGGAGATCGTCAGACTGCCTCCGTCCGGCATCGCGTCGCGGGCGTTGATCGCCAGGTTCAGCAGAGCGCTTTCCAGCTGATTGGCATCTGCAACGATCCAACCGGCCTCGGGATCAGCCTCGATGTCGATTGCTATGTTCTCAGGCAAGGTCCGCCGCAGCAATTCCCGCGTCGCAACGAGATGGTCGTTGACATCAAGGGGTTTGGCATCAAGCGTTTGGCGACGGGAAAAGGCCAACAACCGGGCGATCAGCGCTGCTGCGCGGTTAGCCGCGTCCGCAGCGGCATCCATGAATCGATCAACATCGTCCAGTCGGCCGCCGGCAATGCGACGCTTGGCAACGTTGATCCCGCCGATGATCCCTGTCAGCATATTGTTGAAGTCGTGTGCAATACCGCCGGTGAGCTGACCGACGGCCTCCATTTTCTGAGACTGCCGAAGCGCTTCTTCTGCCCGATTGCGCGCCGACATTTCCTCTTCGAGTTCGGCCGTGCGCTGCGCGACCCGCTCCTCGAGCGTCCGATTGAGGTCGTCAAGCGCTTGCCGCTCGATCCTCAACGCTGCTTCCGATGCCGCAAGGGCTTCCTCGGTCTTCCTTCGCTGCGTGATGTCGATGACCGTCCCAATGAAGCGAACTGGTTTACCGCCGGCAAACATCGCCCCACCCTTGGCCGCGACCCAGCGCTCGATGCCGTCTTCGATCCCGATCGTTCGAAATTCGATATCATAGATCCCGCTGCTACCAGGCTGGAGGGCTTTGGCGACAGCGTCGTCTGCCATTTGCCGGTCATCGGGGTGAAGGCCCGCGAGGAAGCTGTCTTCATAGGAGATCGCGCCGTCCGCAAAGATACCGAACATTGCCTTGCACCGGTCGTCCCAGCTCAGCCGGCCGGTGACCGGGTCGAAGTCCCACGTTCCAATCTCTGCAGCGTTTGTCGCCAGCCGCAGCCGGGTCTCACTCTCATCCAGTTCCAGGAGCCGATCGCGCATCAGGAACTGTTTCTGGCGAAGGCGCATTGCGGACGCGACAGCGCTGTGGAGCGAGGCTCGGCCGAGCGGGCGTTCGAGCACGACGCTGTTGATGGCGATGTCAAAGAGCTTTAGGTTCGTCAACTGCGCGTTGGTCGTTCGTCCGGAGCGAGGGGCGGCAAGCAGCACAAACGGCACATCCGACCACGTTGGTTGCTTTGCCAACGCGTCTTTTAAAGGAGTTAGGTCGCCGGACAGAGTCTCGTCAGTCAGGAGAATGACGCCGATATCGTCGCAGATCTCGCTGGACAACTCTTTTAGGTCACGGCAGACATCGACCTCGAACTGCTGTTCCCGCAAAAGCGCTGCTAGCGTGTCACCGTCGCGGCCGAACGGTGCGCTGACGAGAACACGCTGCCCCTCCTGCTGACGTTCAAGCATCGCTGCGGCGGTCTTCCAGTAGGGGATCCCTGGACCCGAGATATTCCGGCGTCCCGGTCAGCACACCCCGGAACTGCGACAAGGGTTCGCCGATACGCAGACCTCCACGATCGACCCGCAGCTCGCGGATCGCATCCTCATGCATGCCACCGCGGTTCTTCAGCACAGAGATCGCCTTGCGCACACGGCCTTCAGCCTCGAAGAAGCGCAGCAGTACGACCGTGTCGGCAACATAGGAAATGTTGAGGCTTGTCGACATTGTCCCGACGAGTCCGTGCTGTGGATTGAGCAGGAAAGTCACCACGCCCTTGTGGCTTAGATAGGACAGGAGCTCATGCATCTGCAGGATCAGTTGTTGTTCCTGCGGCATCGCCGCCATGTAACCATTGAGACTGTCGATAACGATCAGCCGTGAGCCGCGGTCTTCAACTTCGCGACGTACCCGAGCTGCGAACTCACCGGGGGAGATTTCCGCGGGATCGATCTGCTGCACGACGAGAGTTCCGTCGTCGATGAAAGCCTGGAGATCGAGGCTGAACGCCTTCGCGCGGGTGAGAAGCGTGCCGATGCGCTCATCGAACTCGTAGACTGTACAACGCTCACCGCGAGCACAAGCTGCATAGAGATACTGCAGCGCCACTGTCGTCTTGCCGCTTCCGGCTGGTCCGGTCACCAATGTGCAAGTTCCGCGCGTCGGGCCGCCGCCGAAGAGATCGTCCAGTTCTCCGATTCCGCTTGCGATCGTTTCGCCAGTGAACTCTGTATGGTGCGTCGCGGCGATCAAGCGCGGATAAACGTGCAGCCCGCCTTTGCGAATGTTGAAATCATGGTAACCGGCGGCGAAATCCACACCCCGTAGCTTCTGGACCTGCAGGCGACGGCGCGCAGCACCGAAATCGAGCGTCAGGCGCTCCAGAGTAATGACCCCGTGACAGAGGCTATGAAGGTGCGAATCCCGCTCACTGGCATTGCCTGACATGTCGTCGACCAGAATGACGGTCGTGTCGCGACCGGAGAAGAACTGCTTCAGGGCAAGAACCTGTCGTCGATAGCGCAGGGGATCCTGGGATAGAAGACGCATTTCGGATAGGCTGTCGAAGACGACCCGTTTTGGCTGGACCTTCTCGACCTCCTCTTGGATCAGCCGGATCGTTTCGCCAAGCTCCATCTCCCAAGGATGCAGGATAGACTGTTCGCGCCCGTCTCCGAAGACGTCGGATGCCGAACTGAATTCAAAAACGTCAAATTCGCTGATGTCGAAACCGTGCGAGGCCGCGACCTCGGACAGCTCCTCCTTTGTTTCCGACAAGGTGATGTAGAGCGCCTTTTCGCCCTGCCTCACCCCCTCGCGTAGAAACTGTAGAGCGAGGGTGGTTTTGCCGGATCCTGGCGCCCCTTCGAGCAGATAAAGCCGGCGAGCCGGCAGCCCACCGGCCAGGATTAGATCAAGACCTTCATTCCCAGTAGATATAGTGGCAGACAAGTTTCGATCCCGGCCTCTGCGACCTCGGTCGCGTTTTTTGATAAAATGTATGCAATTGTTATCCGGCGACAAGATGCAACGCAATATTTCCGCGAGTACAACGAAGCCTCAGCGATTGCCCTGTTCATCGCTTGACCCAATAGCTTCGCAACCAAGAGTGGCAAGGCGGTTCGCGCAACCACGCAGGAAAACTTGTGCTGATAAATCTGCATTTCTTATAGCTCCGCATTTTTCTTATGCGGGCGAACCCTGATCGGATTGCTACCCGCGGAGCAATTTTGATGCCTGCGTCAGTGTGGAAGCCAATACCTCGAATTGATGGCTGGCGAACTGGTAGGCCAATTTGGCATCCGTTGTGCCGCGACACGTTTAGGGTCGCCATGGAGCTCAGGGTTGCCTCCTCGCGAGAATTCGGCACGATTACAGCTGAGATTCGAGAGGCAGCCATTTTATGAGCCACGCTGTCGCGCGCCTCGCGATACCGGCATCCGGCTCGTCGCGGACGAGGGTACGTTTCCCATCGACAACTTTCAGCCACCGCAGGGATCCGTTTTCGAGCCTTAAGGGATAGCTCAGGTCTGTTTCGGTTTCCTTGGCAAAGATCGCGTCCATTTGCGCGACAAGATCCGATGACTTAAACAGCACGCCCATCTCCGTGTTCAAGGAAACGGACCTAGGATCGAGGTTGAGAGATCCTATGAAGCCATACCTGCCATCCCTGGCAAAGGCTTTCGTGTGCAGGCTGGCTTGTTTGGAACCGCGCAAGGAGAAGGATCCCACGTCGGCGATCGATTTCAGCTCGTAGAGCTCAATGCCGGCTTTCAGCAGGGCGGGGCGGTAGCGCGAATACCCCGCGTGTACTGCAGCAACGTCGGTAGCTGCGAGCGAGTTTGTCAGGACGGAAACCTTCACCCCTTTGTCGCGGAGCTTCGTCAGGGCCCTGACACCGCGTTCGCCGGGAATGAAGTACGGCGAGGTGATATGGATGAACTCGGCTGTGCCGGTGATCACAGGAAGAAGCGTTTCCATCAGCACGTTTTGCCCGGTGCGCAGCTTCCCCGCAGCTTTTTCCGGGGGATCGGCAAGAACATCGACTTTATCGACCCAAATGTAATGGTTTTCGGCGACAGCGTCTTCCAGTGATGTTCTGTCTTGAACCCGATCAAGATAAGGCCGGGCACGCTGTTCGAAATCGAGGCGGTCCATGTTGCGTCGAAGCTTCCTCAACTTGTTGGGGCGGCGCGACAGCAACGAGCGTACAGGCACGGCAACAGAACTGTTCCAGTAGTCGTCGAAAAGACGCTCGGTTTTCGCAACGGCTTGACCGACCATCACCAGATCGAAGTCCCTGAAGTTTGCGTCCTCGCCGGCATCGAAATACGGGTCGCCGATATTGCGTCCCCCGACCATCGCGATCCGGCCGTCGGCAATCCATGCCTTGTTGTGCATGCGACGGTTGACGCTTCGAAACCGCAAGACCATCTCGAGGCCGCGGCGCAGGACATTCTCTCGCGCCTTCGTTGGATTGAAGAGCCGCAGCTCGATATTCGGATGGCAGTCAATCGCATAGAAGATCTTGTCGGACATGGAGACGCCGAGATCGTCGAGAAGGATCCTCACGCGTATGCCACGGTCAGCGGCAGCGACGACTTCCCGCATGATCAGCATTCCGGTCAGGTCCGCATTCCACATATAATACATGAGGTCGAGGCTGCGGCCGGCGGAACGGGCAGCTAAAAGGCGGGCTGCGAACGCTTCCAGGTTAGAGGTGATCAAAACGAGCCCGCTTGCCGCCTCCCGCTCGTAGCAAAGCCTGGCGCCATATCGATCAAGCTCGGTGTCTGCAGCGGCTATCTTGAGGGCTTGAGAATCCACTTGCTGGACCCGCTTCAGAAACCCGGGATCGCCTGATGCTGCCAAAACCACCCACAGGGCTAGCAGCGCGACAACCGCGATGATGGCAATGCTGAACCAACTCACACGATACCCCTCAGCTGCGACCATGAAGCAATATATTCGATCCGCCCGAGCAAAATAGGGTGTACCGACTTGCGAGCAAGATGCCGCCGAAAGAGGCGCGAGGAGGAGATAGGACCGACTTTCGAAACCTTCTCTACGCCACCTGCTTTCGAGCCGGCCATAGCAGGCGGTCTGAAAATTGCGGAACCCCAATCAAAGCAGAAAGTTATAGGTCGAACGGGAGGCGGGACCTGCGCAATGGCAATGAAGATACTCGTGGTGGAAGACGAACCAATGCTCCTGATGTTGGCGGTAGACATCGTCGAGGAAGCGGGGTTCGAAGCAGTCGAAGCCCGTAATGCTGATGAGGCAATGGTTGTGCTTGAGGGCGACGAAGACATCTCCATCCTTTGGACAGATATCGACATGCCGGGCTCCATGAACGGATTGATGCTTGCGGCCACCGCTCGCAACCGCTGGCCACCCATGGAAATCCTCATCGTCTCCGGTATGAAGCGCCCGGCAAGTTCCGACATACCCGACCGCGGCGTGTTCCTTCCCAAGCCCTACGATACTCACAAGATCACCGAAACTCTGATGAGAATGGCGGCCTGAAGATGGCCGGGCGATCTGTCCGAATCTAGCCGTCGAGAGCGCTACGCACTTTGCGGGCAAGATCGCCGAGTGTCGTGGGTTTCTGCAAGAATATGACGCCGGGAAGACGACAGGCAGGTGCGGATGCTTGCTTCGGACCTCGTCTGCCAGCTTGCGGCCATTCATTGGCGCCATGACGATGTCGGTCAACAGCAGGCGAATGTCGGCGCGCTCGTCAACGATCTTGAGAGCCGTGACTGGTCCATCTACTGCAATGACGCTGTAGCCGAGTTCTTCCAGCATCTTGGTGTGGATCTCACGGACACTGGCGTCGTCCTCCACCAGCAAGACGGCTTCGCTCGCGGTCCCTCGCGGCACACTTTCGTCCTTCACGTGGGGCGCGATGTCGTTCGTGCCATAGTCACGCGGCAGGTAGATTTTCATCGTCGTGCCGGTTCCGACCTCTGAAAAAATCTTCAGATGTCCACCCGACTGCCTGGCAAAACCAAAGGCCTGGCTGAGGCCAAGGCTGGTCCCCTTACCGACAGGCTTGGTGGTGAAGAACGGGTCGAACGCCTTCTTGATGATCTCCTGCGGCATGCCGCAGCCGGTATCCGTGACCGCAATCATCACATACTGTCCGGGCGCGACGTCGTGTTCTGCCGCGTAAGCTTCGTCGATATGAGCGTTTGCTGTCTCGATCGTCAGCTTGCCGCCGTCCGGCATCGCGTCACGCGCATTGACGGCGAGGTTGAGCACCGCGTTTTCGAGCTGGTTCGCATCGGCCTTGGTCCTCGTCTCACCAAGGGTCGAGGACAGGATCTCGGCCATGTTAGCAACCAGCTTGTTGGCATCGACAGTGTCAGGAGAAAGCGGTTGCTGTCGCGAAAACGCCATGGCGTCAAGTCGAAGTGTGGAGGTATGGACCAATTGATCTCTCAGACGAGCGTGAAATACCGCTGCGGCCTCGAACCAAGCTCCCGCCCGTGCGTTTCTGTGGTATCTGCAGAGGGCGACTTTACTCATGACAACTGACATTGCGAACCATGTAGCAAGACTTGCGTTCGATTCGACCGTGCTTCGCGCAGTCCATGCATTGCCTCAGCATCAGCCCATCGCGGCCGACGAGCGTTTCAATGAACTCCTCAATCGCCTTTCCCAGTCAGAGCAAGGGCCCTCCCTGCCGGTGCATTCGTCACCTGCGACGCAAGAACTCAGGCACGATCATAGGTAAAGGACGTCAAGAGCGTGGTGACGAAGTTGCTCACCCTTTCCTTGACAACCACTTCCGTCCATTCGTCCGTGCCAAGCAGTCGCAAATCGGTATAGTTGCTGTCGACAGAAGCTTCCTCTATGCGTTTGATATTCCTGTTCTCACTGCCGGCATGATACATGTCCCTGATGACCATGCGCAGGATTTCCTGAATGGCGTTCTGCCAAGGGGTATTGATAGCCTGAAGCTCGTGAGCGTCCTGCGTCATAGGAAGTCCTTCGATCGGGGAAAGGTTAGCCCGCTAATGCAGGAGTTTAACGGGCGCGATGATTTCAAAGGTGGCATCCATCCGGGGCCGCAGCCTGCTACTGCGGCACCGAAGAACGCTGTGGTCGACATGAAATCTCTACGGTACATGGTTCACCTTACCTTTTCCGTTGTTCGATCAAAGAGCGAAGTCGACGACGATCTTGCCGAAAGCACCACGGGTGAGGTGGTCCAAGGCCTTCTGGAGATCCGATAGGCCATAGCGGGCGTCGACGATGGGCTTGATCTGCAATTCGTCGATCGCCCTCACAAGCTCTTCCTGCGCGCGTTGATGACCGACGGCAATACCCTGAATGACAGGCCCTTTCAGAAGGAGTGGGCCAACGGAAGCAGACAACTGCCCGCCTTCCAAAACGCCGATCATCGAGATGCGGCCACCAGGCGCGACTGCTTCGAGAGCCTTTGCGAGGTGAGGGCCGCCAACAATTTCGAGAACATGATCGACGCCGCGGTCCGACGTGATGTCGTAGACTTTACCGACCCAGTCCTCGCGAGTTCGGTTGATCACGAAATCGGCAAGGCCAAGCGCCTTCGCCCGTTCGAGCTTCTCGTCGCTTCCGGAAACGAGGATCACGGTCGCACCTTTTGACTTGGCGATCTGCGCGCCGAAGATCGCGACGCCGCCCGTTCCCTCAATCAGGACTGTCTGGCCCTTCTCGACCCGGCCGAGTTCGACGAGCGCGTACCAGGCGGTGAGCCCCGCGCAAGGAAGCGTGCTGGCCCCGACCTCGTCGAGTGTTGATGGGCCTTTCGTCAGCCATGCCGCCGGAAAAGCGACGTATTCGCTCAAGACGCCTGGATAGTGACCGCCAAGGGATTGGTAGTTTGGATGTCGACCGGACCCGAGAGGGCGACCATCTTTCCAGTCCGGAACGAATGTCGAGATCACCCGGTTTCCGAGCGCGAACTTTTCAACTGACTTGCCCACCTCGACAACCGTACCAGACATGTCTGAGCCTATGGTAATCGGCAAGTCGAACTCGCCCATGCGCCCGGCAATAACGTCCTGGTCGCGATAATTGAGTGCGACCGCATTGACCCTGACGAGCACTTCGTCTGGCCCAACTATTGGGACTGGCACTTGTTCAAGGCTCAGTCCGTTCCGGTTGAAGGCTGATAGTTCCCAACGCTTCATGAGGTTTTGCATGGATTTAATCCTTCCGATTTTTGATGACGAGAAGGTAGCACCTCGAACAGCGCACCAGTCGCGCCGTTTCGGCTCGACTCTGGTGCGTAAGGTGCTACAATGACTTTATGACGATCTCCATGAGCGACATCCCCGTTTTCGTCTGTGCCGTCGATACCGGAGGCTTTTCCGAAGCTGGGCGACGGCTGAACCTGTCACGCTCTTCGGTCGGAAGGGCGGTCGCCCGCCTCGAAGCAGGTCTGAATGTCCGGCTGTTCGACCGAACCACGCGTCATCAGAGCGTCACGGCGGACGGACAGCTCTTTTACGAGCACTGCCAGCGGGCGATGGCCGAACTTCGTGCCGTCGAGGCCGCGCTGGATTCGGGATCGAGCGCGCCGCGGGGCAAGCTTCGGGTGTCTATGCCTGTTCTCTTCGGTCGAATGTGTGTCGCTCCCATCCTGACCAGGCTTGCCAGAGAAAACCCCGGCCTTGAGCTGGAACTCAGCTTCAGCGATCGTAAAGTCGATCTCCTGGAAGACGGCTTCGACCTCGCGATACGAAACGGTTCGCCGGGCAATGCCGCGGGCACGCGCATCCGTCGGGTCGGCCATGAGGAGACGATGCTTTACGCCGCGCCGGGCTACCTCGAAAGGCAAGGCGTTCCGGAAGCTATCTCAGAGCTCGACGCCCATGACACGGTCACGTATTCCCGCGCGGGGCGGGTGCAGTCCTGGACGCTCGAGGTCGAAGGTGTCGTCCATGAATTCAATCCTGTCTCCCGGCTCCGGTTTGACGACATCGACGCCATAGCAGACGCCGCGACAGAGGGTTTCGGACTAGCGTGGCTGCCGTTCTGGCTCGTCAAGAAACGGGTCGAGACCGGTGAGCTCGTGCCTGTGATGCGGCAGATGCCTCCCTATGTATCCGAGGTCTGGGCTTTGTGGCCGGATGGCGCTCACCTGCCAACCCGGGTGCGGGCGGCCATAGATGCACTCGTAACGGAACTGCCGAAGCAAGCATCATCGTCGAACGGCGCTGGGAGGGATGATACATGTGTGTAAAAGTATGTGCAGGAATGGTCGGAAATATCCCAGCCTTCCATACCGTAAAGGCATAAGATGGACCGGCTTTCCGAGCTCAAGGCGTTCCTTGCGGTCGTCGAGACGGGCGGCTTTACGGCGGCCGCCCGCAGAACCGGCACGTCACAGCCGGCGGTCAGCAAAGCGATCGGTGCGCTCGAAAACCGTCTGGGCGTCGCACTCTTCAATCGCAGCACCCGAAACGTCACCTTGACGGATCAGGGGCAAAGATACTTCGACAGGATGAAGCCGTTGCTCGAGGAGATCGACGACGCCAATCGCGAGGTCATAGGCAGCGCGGTCGACATGTCGGGGTCGATACGCATTGCTGTCCCCACCACCCTCGGTCGACTTCATATCCTGCCAATCATTCCGGATCTGCTGTCCAGATTTCCCAAGCTCGAAGTGGATCTGGTTCTATCGGACCTCATGCGGGACATGGTCGAGGATCGGGTCGATTTGGTGATAAGAGTGGGGTCTGTCGAAGAGCCCGATGCCGTCGTCAGACGGGTGGCAAAGACTCCTCTCGTATGCGTCGGATCTCGCCAGTATTTCGAAAAGCATGGTATTCCCACAAAGCCTGCCGATCTTGCAGATCACAACTGCCTCGTCTACGGCGGCTTCAAGGAGTCGGCGAATTGGCCATTCGTCGGTCAAGAAGGTCACTTCAGCGTCGCAGTGCGCGGCAACCTCACCTCCAACAGCATCGAGACGATCCGTGCGGGTGTGCTTGCAGGCGTCGGGATCGGCATGTTCACCAAGGCATCGCTCGTCGAAGAGCTCTCGCATCCTGACGTCGTGACGATCCTCGGCGAATATGTTCAGGGCACAAGGGACATCAGCTTTGTCTGGCCGAAGCGTCGGCTGGTTTCTGCGCGGGTTCGGCACGTGACAGACTTCCTCGCCGCGTCGCTCGAAGGGCGGATCTAGCGGCATTTGAACGCCTTGGCGACCTTCGGTAACAAGCGCCGGAGTGTGAGATCCGCACTTTAAGCTCGCTGCTATTTATTCCAATATCGCATCAATTTCATGCCATTCGTCCGTATTATAGTTATTTTCGCCATGCGCTACAAACAGTGATCGTCAGAATTCATCGAGAACACGATCATGAACATTTCACTTGAAGGTCGCAAGGCAGTCGTCACCGGATCCACCGCCGGCATTGGTCGGGCGATCGCACAGGGCTTGGCGCGGGCCGGCGCATCCGTGGTTATCAATGGCCGTAGCGAGGGCCGGGTCTCCACAGCGGTGGCTGAAGTCAAGGCGCTCTTCCCAGACATCGAGATCGCCGGCGTGGTTGCGGATCTGGCCACCAAGGAAGGCAGCGCGGTTCTTGCAGCCCAGGCGCCCGATGCCGACATTCTTATCAACAACGCAGGCACAGCCAATCCCAAACCCTTCTCCGATCTTACCGATGAAGACTGGCTGAGCCTGTTTCAGCTCAACGTCATGAGTGGCGTTCGTGCAGCGCGCCATTACCTGCCGAGGATGACCGCGCGGGGCTGGGGGCGTGTTGTGTTCATCAGCAGCGAATCCGCACTCGCAATCCCAAGGGATATGATCGACTACGGCATGACCAAGACGGCGCAGTTGGCGATCTCGCGAGGTTTGGCTGAGACGGTTGCGGGGACGGGCGTGACGGTCAATTCGGTGCTTCCTGGTCCGACGAACTCTGAAATCATGGCGAACTGGATGGCGGGAACGGCTCGGGAACAGGGCATCACCCAGGAAGAGGCGGAACAGCAATTCCTGAAGGCCATGCGCCCGACAACGCTCATCAATCGGTTCACGAGCACGGAGGAGGTGGCCAACATGGTCGTCTACATATGCTCGGAGCAGGCATCCGGAACAACCGGGGCCTCCATGCGCGTTGATGGCGGTGTGCTTAGACAGATCGCATAGCTCATTCAGACAAACACACTCAAGGAAGCTATCATGGCAACGGCACAGAACGAGCTGAAGCGTGCGCAATCACCCTCATATGATCTCACTGGAAAACGTGTGGTCGTCGTCGGCGGCAAAACAGGGATAGGGCTCGGCATCGCTCAGGCCGCTCACGCGGCGGGAGCGAGCGTAACGGTCGCCAGCCGGCGCTCGGTTTCTTCAGCAGACCATCCAGAGCTGGCGCCCTTCGAGCAGCTAGTGCTCGACATTAGCGATGAGGACGACGTTCGGGCTTCCTTCAAGGCAATTGGCAATCTGGATCATTTGCTTGTCGCTGCGGGGCCAACCGATGGCAGCTGGGGTGCATTCATGGACGAAGACATGCGAGGGGCGCGCAGCTACGGCAATAGCAAGTTTCTCGGCTCCTGGGCATGTGCGCGCTATGCTGTACCAAAACTCTCCTCTAACGGGTCGATCACCTTTATGACCGGAGGGATCGCGGCCCGTTCGAAGATCGGCATGACGAGCGTCACATCGACTTTTGCCGCAGTGGAGGCACTCGCGCGCTCGCTGGCGCTCGAACTTGGCCCAATCAGGGTAAACGTCATTCGGCCTGGGTTCATCGATACCGACCTTTGGAACTTCCTTTCCGCGACAGACGCCGCTGATGTCCGCGAAAAGGTGCGCGCCAATTTCCCAGCGCGCCGGATCGGTCAACCGGCCGACGTGGGGCACGCTGCGGTGTTTTTGATGACCAACCCCTACGTTACAGGCACTGTGCTTGAGGTGTCTGGCGGAGAGCAGCTCGTCGATTGGCAGTTCTGAGCGGTTTCTTGCCGTTTTCACATTCCAAACCCGAGACGGTTATCATCGCGCATCATACTCGTGCCCCTCGTCACCCCATCACGATTACGGATTTTCCTGGAAGCCGGTTGCCGGCTTCGAAGTCTCCGATCAGGGAAATCGCCTCGGATAAAGGGGCGGTGCGGCTGATCGGTATCGTGAACTGGCCGGTGGTGGCCAGGTCGATGATCTTTTGCAGGATGGATGTGACCTATGCTCTCGACCGTTATACTGTTTTTGAAGAACAGTATAACGCCGGAGTCGAGCTTATGAAGTCCGTCGATCTCACGTATCAGACGATGCTCGCCGAGTTGCCAGCGCTCGTTAGGTGCTACGCTTCCCGGGCCAGGCCGTGAGTGCGATGTCGATCATCCGCTTCAGCCGCGCATTGCAGGCGCCATCGCAGGCCTGTGCGGACATGCCCTGGATAATCGCACCATAGAAGCGCGCGAGCGTATCGGTATCGGTTTGCGCCGGCAGTTCGCCTTCCTCGACGGCCCGGTCAAACCGGGCTTTGAGTGTCTGCATCGAGGTCTCGCGCAATGCCGCCGTCATCCGCGCCACTGACGCATTCTCTTCCGCGTGCTGCAGGACCGCCGTCGAGACCATGCAACCTCGCGGCTTGTCCGGCTGGGTGTCACCATCAGCGATGTCGTAAAGGTAGAGGCTTAGGGCTTTGTGAACCGGAAGGTTGGACGCTAAGATTTCTAACCGGCGGCTGTTTTCACGGGCAATGCTGAAGTCGAGCGACTGACGGTATAATTCCTCCTTTGAGCCGAACATCGAATAGAGAGTCGGCGGATTGATCCCCATGGCCTTCGTGAGGTCGGCCGTCGAGGTTCCTTCGTAGCCGCGTTCCCAGAACAAGCGTGCCGCGATGTCGAGCCCGACGTCGCGATCAAGCACGCGTGGTCTGCCTCGTTTGCGGACTGGATCCGTCATTAAAATAGCAATCCCTATTAAATTGTTGACAGGCGAGCTTCACCGCTTATGATAGCGATCACTACTTAATTTAGCAACGGAGTGACCCCATGTCCCAAAGACTAGCAAACAAGATAGCCCTTATCACAGGAAGTTCGCGCGGTATCGGCCGGGCGGTTGCTCTTGCGTTTGCGAGGGAGGGTGCCGCACTGATTGGCGTGCACTACACCGCCAACGGGGATGCGGCCAAGGCCACCGTACGCGACATCGAGGCGCTTGGTGTCAAGGCTGTCGGTGTCAAAGCTGATCTGAGACAGGGCAAGGAGGCGGCCGACAGTCTCTGGGCGCAGTTCAGCGAAGCCGCGCGTACCGAGACGGGCTCGTCCGCTCTTGATATTCTTGTGAACAATGCAGGCATTGCGCCGGCACTGCCGTTGAAGCAGACGAGCGAAGCTGCTTTCGATGAGGTGATGACGATTAACTACAAGGCGCCGTTCTTCCTGATCCAGGCAGTGGCCGATCACATTCGTGACAACGGCCGCGTCATCAATGTCTCCACTGGGTTTACGCGGATCGCGGCGCCGACCCATCCCGCCTATGCGGCCTCCAAGGGGGCGCTGGAGACATTGACCCTGGCGCTGGCGCCTGAATTTGCAGCTCGCGGGATTACGGTCAATGCCGTGCTGCCGGGTGTAACGGAGACGGATATGAATGCCGAGTGGTTGGCATCGCCGGATGCGCGCGCCGGCGCCGAAGCCCTCTCGGTCTTTTCACGTGTCGGACAGGCGGAGGACGTCGCCGACGTCATCGCCTTCCTCGCATCGAACGATGCGCGTTGGACGACGGGCCAGATGATTGATGCGACGGGTGGCGCCCGGATCTGATCGATCCCGACACTCCGCTATGTTTGTAGCCATTCCAGCTGCGGCAGAGGACGCACCCTTGACAAGGCGCCGGTTGAGGTCCGGCTCCCCGTCAAACTACTAGACAGGATCGCGCTCGCCGAGCGCGATCCTGTCTTCATCCACTCGGCGGGGCGGCTGCCCCAAGCTGGCGGGATCATTCCTCACATCGTGCAGAACGATGGAGCGGTCCGGATCGATAGTGGGAATGCATTGCTGCGCGGCCGCCGGCCTAGATCGGCGGCGTTGAGCTGCATCCCTGGAACTGTGAGCCTGGTCAGCCGGAAGTGCCTGGCCATCCGGTGTTCGACCTCGGTCCTGATGTCGAGTTCTCGACTGTCGTCGAAGGCGCCCGTGAAATCCGCGACCGCCTGGAAGAGCTCGGTCGATGTTGCGCTGGGTCACCGGTTGCTCCTAAAACCGTTCAGCAAAACACCAGTGGCTCACTTGGCTGCCACGGTTTAGCAGATCGACCAATTTATTGGCCTCCTCGGCGGTGAGCATGTCCATGACAAACCCATCGATGATGGCCGCCTGTCCGATGACTTATCGAACACCGTCCAGTAAATGTTGAGGTTCTTGCAAGGGCTGTATCTCTGCGCTGCCATCGTGAACGACCTCCGTGTGGTAACGACTTTCGTTCAATTGTGAGCGGTCGATCAGACATGGCTGCCGGGCGTCTCTTGGAAATCTGCGAGGCTCGTGACACCAGTCGGCAGCTCAGCAGAGGAAGAGGGCTCGCATTCAGCGGGTGGCAAATGAACTCTGGCACCACGAAGAGTTAGGCCGCTCGTTGCCTTCAAGAAGGCGCTCACAATAGAGCATTCTTGTACCCGCTAATGAAGAGATGCGTTGGAATCAGGCATGCTATCTTTTCGTATAACGGCGCTTGCATCACTGGTTTATCCACCATGCGCTTGCCGCCGCTTCCTACAGTCCTCCCGGCCTCGTGTTTCCAGTTACCGCGGCCTCGATGAAGAGCTTTCGCGCCAAGGATGACTCAGGTGAAGACCATGGCGAGCCATCGGAGGGCGGACGCAATGGCGGGCGCGACTTCCGCAGGACTGCCATTTCATTCGGCCGTTGGGCTGTGCATCGATTTGTGTGGACCTCCATTCGCTCGGCAAAGAATACTGAGGGCATCTTGCAATCTAAGGGCGGCCAGCGCCCGCGTTGCTTCCTCGGCTGGCCATCCGGCTGCCATTGCCGCCGAAAGCAAGGTGGATTCGGTGCGCAGCGCCAGTCTTTCGTAGAGGGGTTCAAGCGCCTCGTGGGCGGTGACTAGGCGCTCGTCTCGAGGCGTGATCGGAGTCGGAGATAGCGTCGGCATTCTGCGTCCTTCCCTAAGGGTTTTGAACCTGAAAACTGGCCATAGTTCCAACGTTCTGTGAATGGCTAGCGACCCCGGTGCGAGGATGAGCAGCGTGGCGAAGCCTGCACTTGCGAGCAACGTTAAAACAAAGTGCGCAGGTCAACCATCATACTTGTGTATGCGGAAATTATACGGCCGCAGCAGACAAGCGGGAGCTGGGGAGCCATCCCAGGCTCAACCAGTCGTTTTCGAGGATGTTGCCCTCGGAAAAGGAGCTCGATATCGGCGTCATGGTCGTCTGTCTTTGCCGAGGGCATCTCGCGAAGCGTGTGATGGTCGACTTTTCAGCAGAGCCATCGCGCGGCTTGCCGGCCTCGAGCAAGGCCTCCTAAACCCCCGTATAAGTCATCCCCTCCCATTTGCCACCCGATCCTAACCTCCGATCAATGGCAGGTCGGGCAGCGTCCTGCTATGGTCAGGTTACATTCTCCCACGCGGCCATTTCGTCAAGCTCACTGGGAGTTCAGCGGGGTACCTGAATCAAGGACATTCCGGACGGCGGGTTCACCGCCGGCGAGCCCACGGGTCGCACCGTTTGCGTCGTTCTTTGCGTTCTTCCGAGGATTGGCACCATGACATATGAACTCGACCGAATCGAAATCGAGCTGGTCCCGTTGACGCTGTTTCCCAGCGCACGAGGGAAAGCTGGGCCCTGGATTCTGGCCTCTCCGCTCCAGATGCCGCCAGATGGTGCATCACGGCCGAATACGGCCTTTGAAGCTCATTTGATGACGTTTTCCACCAAGCCAAGCCAAGCAATCACGCCTCCTTGGGAACAAGCTTTGCTCGCCTGGAGATCTGTCTTTACCCTATATGTTACGGGGACGCGGTTCGATCTTTGGTGCTACTCCCTCGGGCTTGTCCGTCTTGTGGAGGACCTCGAGAATCTTTGCCCTTCAGAGAGTTCCGCGGCCATGCATTGAGCCCAAGCGATCCGCGTCTTGGAAGGGGTTTTTGGGTCCGTACCCGAGGACCATCGAGCTTGGGGCCTAGACCGTTTTGCTGGTGTGGACATGGTGGTACTGTCCGTCGCGTTCAGCTTACTGCCGCAAGATTTCGTGCGATGCGATGCGCTTGTTGCTTTCGCCACTGCTGCCTCCATTGGCCTGAAGACCGCGCCGTGAAGGTGAATTCAACTTCGGCAGCACCTCAGTCGTCTCGCGATGGAGAGGAGAGGCCCGCCGACGGCCTTCACACTTCGCGGAGAGCACTGCCTGCGTGAGCTTCAGCCAGTCGTTGGCCCTATTTTCCAAACATCGCGATTTGGTCGGTATGGGTTGCGCCAGGGGTTTCGTCTCGTTCTAGAGGCAGGGTGAACAGAAACGCCGCCCCACGAGGGCCATTAGCGGTGGCCCACATCCGACCGCCATGAGCCTCGATGATCGAACGGGAGATCGCCAGGCCCATACCCATGCCGCTGGATTTGGTGGTGTAGAAGGCCTCGAAAATGCAGTCCATACTTTGTGGGTCAAGGCCCGGACCCGAGTCGCGCACCCCGACGACCACACCTCCCGAGGCCTCTGTCCCCGTGCTGATCAGCAAATCGCGCTCTTCCTCATTAAGGCCGATCATCGCCTCGATGGCGTTCATGATCAGGTTTAGGATCACCTGTTGCAGCTGGACGCGATCTCCTTCCACGGATGGGAGGCTCGTCGCGAATTGGGTCCGCAGCGTGACGCCTTGTCGGAGCACTTCATTGCCGGTCAAGGCAATCACGTGACGAATGGCCTCGTTGAGGTCGAATTGCCCCTTGCGAGTGGGTTCCTTCTTGACCAAGGCACGGATCCGGCCAATGACATCGCCGGCTCGATTGGCGTTCTCGACAATCCGGTCGAGCGCCTGAGTCACCTCCTCCAGGTTCGGCGGACGGGTAGCGAGCCAGCGCAAGGCCGCCTGGGCGTTGGTGAGCGACGCGGCGAGCGGCTGATTGACTTCATGGGCGATGGAGGCTGTGAGCTGCCCCATCGTGGCGACGCGGTTAACGTGGGCCAGTTGCACCAGCGCTTCGCGCAAGGCCTCCTCGCTCTCCCGTAACGCCTCTTCGGCCTGCCGGCGCTCCGTCAAATCGAGGACGAAAGAGACACCTTCGTTCCTGCTTTCTTCTAAAAGAGCACCGCCCATCAGCACGGGTAGACGGCTGCCGTCTTTCCGAAAGTACTCCTTCTCGAACGGTTGGACCGACCCGATCGTCTTTAACTCCGCGACGTTCCGAGCATCGCGGTCGCGCCATTCGGCCGGCGTCAGGTCCGTCCAGCATAGCCGACCCGAGGCAAGATCCTCTCGGTCGTATCCCACCATGCGGAGGAACGCGTCGTTGGCCTCAAGGATGCGACCTTCGATATCCCAGATGACGATCCCGATGATGTTGGCCTTGACGAGGCGACTGATCTTGGCTTCGCGTTCATCGAGATCGCGGTACAGCCGGGTATTCTCCAGTGAGATCGCTGCCTGAGAGGCGAGCAGCTTCAGCACTACGATCCGGGTCGGCGCGAAGACCCGAGGGGCGAGGTTGTTCTCAAGATAGAGTACCCCGGCAAGTTGGCCCTGATTGAGCAACGGAACACAGAGAATGGAACGAGCACGGTGGTGACAAATGTAAGGGTCCGCGGAGAATGGATTCTGAGCCATGGCGTCGTCGAGTACGACGCTTTCGTTTGTGCGCAAGACATAATGAAGGAGCGATTGCGGCAGGGTTGTCCCTGTCACGATCTCGTCACGCATCCGCACCACCACCGTTTCGCCGCCCGTCGTGGCCTCCGCGGTGATCCGTGACTCACCGCCACGCGGCAGGATCAACAAGCCGCGCTCGGCGCCCGCCTGCTCAACGGCTGTGCGCAAGACCGTGTCGATCAGCTTTTGAAGAACAATCTCGCCCGACACGGCTTGCGAGATTTTGATAACGGTCGCGAGATCGAGTTGTTCGACCGGTGCACCAATAGTGCTCGTTGGAGCGGGAGCACGTTCTTCCCCTCTCAAGTCGGGATAGAGTTGGTCGAGTTGCCGCACCTTGCCGTCGGCACCCCAGCGCAGATAGCAGCCACGCGCGTTGCGGAGATAAAGACGAGTGAAGTCCTCGAAGCGTCCTCGCGCATAAAAGCGGGCGGCGAGTTCATATGCGAGGGCTTCATGATGAACGAAGCCGTTTGCGCGCGCCGAGCGGATAGCTTGTTCGTAAAGGCGCGCCGCGTCGATATCGCGGCCTTCAAGGCGTGCTATCTCGGCGCCGACCAGCCCGGCTCGGTTCTCGAAGTTCTCCGGGCAATTCTTCGCGTAGATTTCAAGCTGTCGGTGGTGGGCGAGCAGCGCCTCCGTATGCCAGGCCCGCTGGTCAGCTGCGGCAGAGTCGCAGCATGCGGCGCGCGCCAAGGCGCCGTAGAAATGATGCTCCGGCGTTTCTTCGAAATGCGACACCGATGTCCATGGCAGTCTCTGTGCCCGCAATGAGGCATCCACGGCCGCCTCATGGTCGCCCGCGAAGAACCGCGCCTGCAGTTTTCTGACGAAGTAGCAGGTTTCCGCAAGATTCGGATTTTCGGAAAACCGGCGTTCGATCTCACCTTCGTCAAATCCGTCGTCGTCAAAGGAGCCGAATTTCCGTGTCAACCCGCGCAGTGTCCGGACGAGTCCGAGCTGCGCGCTGGCGAGGTCTTCAACGAACTGGAACCGCACCTCGCGCGCGAACGCGAGGCCAATCTCTGCTTGCTGTTGCACGTCGATAAGCGGATCGCCAGCCGCCAGCAGGTTCGAGTTCAAACTAACATGGCTGTATCCGGCGAACGTGAGGTCGCCGCTCTGGTTGGCGATGTCAAGCGCGCGCCGCAAGATGTCGCGGCCGGTCCGGACATGTCTCGTCCACGGTATGACGTGAGCCCCGAAGTCTTTGTAAGTCCTGGCCTGAAAGCGGTTCAGGTCGTGCTTTTCGACGAGACGGCAGCCTAGCTGACCGAACCGAAATCCGGCCTCATAGTCGCCGAAGCGCGGCCCGGCAATGTAGCCAAGCGACACATAATGGTAGCAGGAGCCGTCGCTGTTACCCCGCTCGAGGCTCAGGTTCACAGCTAGGCAGATTGCCATGCAGGCCAGATTCGCATCCGTATGCCATACCGCCCCAACGAGCCGCGTGAGAATATCCAGGGTCGCGGAGGATGCTGGGTCGCTCATCAACGGAAGATCAATGAGCTCCTCGATGGCGTGGCTCCCGAGCCCCGACCATATCCGGTCATATTCTCGCTGCACCTCCTCGTCGGCCGGATGCGGCGACCAGTCAATGGCGAGATGCTGCCTGAGATAGTCGAGACCGACCGCCGCGGATCGATTGGTCTGACCGAGCGCCGCATAGAGATCGATGCGCAGGCCGGCGACAGCAGCCTGGTCGTCGCAGCAGAGAGCATGATTGGAAAGCTGAGCCAGCCGCTCCTCCGCGTCCGGCAGCGCGCCCAGGTGGAACTCGCATTCGGCTCGGTTCAGCTCAAGCGCGAAGGTCAGATTGGGCCGGCGCTCCCAGGCGTCTTCGGGCAGCAGCTTCGTGCCGGCGACAAAATAGTTGAGCGCAGAGGCGTATGCCGTCGACGCCTCGGCGCGCTTGCCAGCCAGCAGATTGAACTCGGCCAGTTGCTCGCGCTCCTCGGTTGACTTGATCAGTGCGGCTCCCCGATTGAGCTGGCTGACAATCTCGAAAACATAATCGTCGATCAACCCCGGCGCGGTGTTCGCCGCAAGCAGTCTGCCTATGCGTAGGTGCAACTCGCCGCGTCGCTCCTCCGGGATCAGCGAATAGGCGGCCTCCTGAACGCGATCGTGGACGAACCGGTAGGCGTCCGGCAGCCGCTCGAGTAGCTCATGAGCGACGGCGGGCCACAAGGCCCCGGCGACTTGCTCTTCCGGGATCCCGAGGACGAGTGAAAGCATCGTGGTATCAGCGATGTTTCCAAGACAGGCCAACTGCTGCAACGCCTCCCGCGTTTCGAGTGGCTGGCGCGCGAGCTTGCCGACCATAAGGTGCACGACGTTGTCGGTGTATCCCTTGGCGTGAATGCGCTCGAGATCCCAGGACCAGCATGCCGCGTCATGATCGAAGGTGAGCATTCCCTCTTCGGCGAGCGAAAATAGAAACTGACGGACGAAGAACGGATTGCCGCCAGTCTTGTCGTGCATCATTTGCACGAGCGGGTCTGCACGGTCGGGCTGACAGTAGAGCGCATCCGCGATCAAGTGCTGGAGACAGCCTTTGGTAAGCGGCGCAAGCGTGATCTCCGCGACCTTGCCGCCGGCGCTTTTGATCGCGTGAAGTTTCCGCATCAGCGGATGGGCGGCGGTTATTTCGTTGTCGCGATAGGCACCAACCAGCATCAGGTATTGTAGATCCGGCCGGGTCAAGAGATCTTCCAGCAGATCGAGCGTCGCTGTGTCAAGCCACTGCAGGTCATCCAGGAACAGTGCCAGCGGATGCTCCGGCTGGGCGAAGACACCAATGAACCGCCGCAGTACGAGCTCAAATCGCCGTTGCGCCTCCGATGGCGGAAGGTCAGCCACCGGCGGCTGGTCGCCGATGATGAGCTTCAGTTCGGGGACGAGATCGACCATCAGCCGTCCGTTCGGTCCCAGAGTCTCTATCAGCGTCTCGCGCCAGGGTGCCAGATCGGCGTCGCTCTTCGCGAGAAGTCCTCGGATAAGGCTTTGGAACGCCTGTGCCAGGGTCGCATACGGAATGTCGCGCTTGTACTGATCGAACTTGCCGGACGCGAACAGGCCGTGCGGCGGCACCAGAACTTTGTGGAGTTCATTGACCACCGCCGACTTGCCGATGCCGGAATAGCCAGAGACCAACACCAACTCCGGCGCCCCGCTCGACACCACGCGTTCGAAGGCGGTGAGCAAGGTCTCGACCTCGTCGTCCCGCCCGTAGAGCTTCTCGGGAATCAGCAGGCGGTCGGGGATATCGCGTTCGCCGAGCGGGAATGCGTCAGTCGGGCACTGCATTTCCCATTGGCTGAGACAGCGGCTCAGATCGTGCTCGACGCCGCCTGCCGTCTGGTATCGTTCCTCGGCCGTCTTAGCGAGCAGCTTCATGACGATGGCCGAGACCGCCGGTGAAACATTCACCACCCTCTCGTTGGGCGGTGTCGGCTGCCGTGCGACATGGCAATGGACCCATTCCATCGGATCGGAGGCGGAAAAGGGCAGGCTCCCGGTAAGCATTTCGTAGAGCGTCACGCCGAGCGCATAAAGGTCGCTGCGGGAATCGATCGAGCGGTTCATGCGCCCGGTCTGTTCTGGGGCCATGTAGGCAAGCGTTCCGGCGACCACTTCGGGCGGCTCGAGGGCCTGCCGCTCGCGGGAGAGGCGCGAGGCGATTCCGAAGCCGGTTAGCCGCACCTCGACGCCCGTGCCCGCTACCAGGATATTGGCGGGTTTGATGTCCTTGTGGACGAGACCGCGTTGGTGGACCTTGCCGAGCGCAGCGGCGATGCCGATCGCGAGGCGCAAGAAAAGCTCCGTTTCCATTGCCGTCCCGAGCAGCCGGGCGAGCGGCTCGCTGCCCGCGTCTTCGAGCACCAGCATGGTCCGGCCGCCTTCGCGCACCAACTCAAGCGGTCGCGCCGCCCATGCACCATCAAGTTCGTCCTTCAATCCATATTCATGGTCGAGGTGGCCTAAGCTTGAAGGTGTCGGGTACTCGAGGGCCGAAAGGACGACCAGCACCGGGTTCAGCTTGCCGTCGGTACCCCGGCGCCATTCCCGGTGGAACACGCGATCACCGTCCTCCCAAAGAACCTCCAAACTCCCATCTCCACCAACGCCGAAGAAAGAACATGTGCCTGCTTGCCGACTTCGTCATCTCGAGTGGCGCATCTGGCACCGCCACTTTCGCTTCGGAGATCCTTCCAGTCAATTTGGCCAGGGTGAGCATATATGACGAACCGCGACCACTCCCCCACCTTATCACATCTCGCCTGATCGTCCCAACAACGAGCGGCCATCGCCCGCCCGTTCGATACGTGGTCCACCTATACGAAGGACCGCCCAGCGGCTGCTGGGCGGTCGGGCGGGTCGTGGACCCGCAGAGCTCCGGATGGAGGGAGCGCCGAAGCTTGGTGGTAGCATCGGGGGGATTCGCCACCTATCTCCCGAGGCAACGAATAGACTCTAGCGATAGACGGGACGATGGGAAATTATACCGTGGTTTCGTCTTTGCGATACTTTGGAATACCCATCGGCGAACTTCTGCCCGGCGGGTCATGTCGGCGAAGTCATCCTGCGCCCCGCTAATGACTGGGGCGATGGTCTGAGGTACTCCAGCGCGGATGAACGTGCCGTCAGTTGCGAACCGTTGCCGGTGTTGGAGTCGAAAGTGTCTTGCCGGGACCGAGGCCAAAAAGAAAGCCTCCCGCGGGGTGGGAGGCCAAGGCGGGCCGATCGGTGGCGATCCGGCCTCTGGGAGGAGGGGAGAAAAGGAACGCTCACCATACGGCAGGGCTCCCGCCGGGGCTATTGGCCACCAGGAAGAATCGATTACCAATGAGGAGGAGATGACCTATACGCGCGGCCAAGACCTTATATCTGCGTTTGTGGCTTTCCCGGAGCGAGCATCAGCTTATCGGCCATACGCGCAAGTTCGGGCAGGGATCTGGTGCCCATCTTCTGCATGACCTGGCTGCGGTGAACTTTCACGGTAATCTCGCTCACGCCTAGATCGCCGGCAATCTGCTTGTTGGGCCTTCCGGTTACCACCAATGCCATCACCTCGCGCTCCCGCGGGGTCAGGCTATCGAAACGCGCTCGCACCGTCGCCAATGCCTTTTCATTTTCAAGCCAGGCGCGGTCGCGCGCCAGGCCGACGTGAACGGCGTCGAGCAGATCCTGGTCTCGGAACGGTTTCGTCAGGAACTCGACCGCGCCCCCTTTCATCGCCTTGACAGACATGGGAATGTCGCCGTGCCCGGTGATGAAGACGATCGGCAGCTGAATATTTTCCCGCGACAGCTCGAGCTGAAAATCAAGGCCGCTTTGCCCCGGAAGCCGGACATCGAGCACGAGACAGGTTGGTCCGCTGGGTCGCCCAGACCTGAGGAAGTCGCCCACCGAAGCGAGGAGATTGACGGCAAAGCCGACGGAACGCAGCAGACTGCCAAGCGCCTCGCGGATTTCCGGGTCATCATCGATGACAATGATGGTTGCTGGCGCCTCGGTCAATCGTCAGAGCCCTCAAGGTGAATCGACGTCTTGGGATATATACTATCCACCCCCACTGCAGCAGAGGGCGAAGCCCAACCAGCAGAGCGCCAGTCATGCGATGAGAACACTCCTCCTCTCTCCTTCGCTAGTGATGAAACGGAATTTCTTCGTACGCCAGAATGCGCGATAATTACCTCGGCCACAAGACTAGATGCGGGCGGTCCCCAAAAGCGCTGGCGCGTCCTGGAGTCCGCCATGGCGTGCCGATGCGCCACATGGCTGCGTCCACCGTCAAAAGGGCACGGTGGGTGCGGCAAGCATCGGGCGGCGCGAGGCAAGCGAATCTCAAGTATTTGCGACGCTGTGCCGAGTGATTGGGACACGGCCACTTTTTGGGCAGATGCCCCGCTCGTTGCCGCAAGTCTTCTCTATACGATCGTATAGCTTGCGCCGCCTTTGTCTCCGTTCAATATTAAATTCGTCCAGTCGAGCGCGCCCCGACGCTAATTGGGATGATGCTGATCGGCGAAGTTGGGAGGCGGCCGTGCCAACCAAGAGACCTCTGATTGCGATCGTCGACGACGACGAGTCGATGCGGGAGGCTATCAAGGGGCTCATGAGGTCGATGGGATTTGATGCCGAGACCTTTTCATCCGCGGATGACTTCTTGAGATTCCCTCATATCCGCCGCACGGCCTGCCTCGTGACGGACGTCAATATGCCGGGAATGAGCGGGCTCGATCTGCACCGCCGGCTGGTCGCGCTGGGCAAGAGCATCCCGACTGTTCTGATCACCGCCTTTCCGGAAAAGAATGTGCGCGTGTCTGCGTTGGGCCCGGACATCGTCGGCTGCCTGACAAAACCGTTTGGCGAACAGATTTTGCTTGATTGCATCCGTTCTGCGCTGGCTCTCAATAGCGAGGGCAAGAGCGGTTCGTGAGGTCGCAAAAGCCAATGGAATCTCACATCAAACGGCTTCGACGAACCCCCCGAGCTCTGCGCTTCGATTCGCCGCAGCAGGTCAAGGGACTTGAGCGAGGGGCGGTACCACTGGCAGGCGCGGGAACGCCGGTGATCGGAGCCCGTCCAATCTAGAGCCGCCCACCCGCTGTCGGGCATGCTGGCGGCCGAGAAGATCGCTGCGGTGATTTTATCAGGCCGCATCTGGAATATAGTCTCATGCGACCTGCAACGGGCCGAAGGCGACGGTTTCAGTCGGGGACGGCCTCAAAAGCCTTGACCGAAGAAGGCCGGATGAGGCCTATTTGACCCCAGCACCGCTGCTCAATGCGGCTTACCCAATGGCGGAGTTTGACTAAGTTAGGAAATCCTATTCACTCAGGCCGCGACTCCTTGTTTACGAAGTCGTCAGCAAGGATCCAGCAAGCCACTTTTAACAGAGCCAACACAGAAGGAAACCCGTGGCACTCAAATTGAAAGCCGGAATCATGTTGATTGTGGCAATTGCCGCAGCCTGTCAGGCGCGCGCCGAAGATAGTCTCCTGGTCCATGCTTTGACCTGTGAACTGCCCTCTGGGGAAGTAAAGAACTTGCCGGCAGACCTTGAGGCTTCCGTGCCCGGCTTTGCTGCGCCAAAGAAAGAATTCACCTTGCCTTCCATGGATCTCTACAGCCTGGAAAAGCCAATTTCGGCCTTTGGCTATATGAGTTCAGAGGTCTTGATACAGCCGGGGCGCATATTGCTTGCGATTTCTGGCACCAACTTGGACGCTGTGATCAAATCGCAAGAATTGACGGTAGCCGATATGGATATCTTACCTGCGCTGAAACAGGTCGGCCTAAATACAGCGATCGTTGCGTTTCGGAGCGGCCAGGAAGATTTAGCATCGAAGGTATTATTAGGTTGCGAATATCAGATGCCTGAGGCTGCCTGGCCCATCGGCGGATCGGTCGATGATCTGAAGTTGGCCCAATAACCCTATCGAGCCTGTCAGTCTATGATATGATAAAAGGATTAAAATATCAGGCTTTGATATGTTAATCGGTCATATAAAAGCAGGCTACAGTCTGTCTCAACGAGATCGTCTCCCGCTCCGGCTTCAGGACATGAAACCTGACTCCAAACCCAAGCCTGTCAACAAGATAGCCGATCTTACAAAGGCATCTGGATCGGCATTGCGCGCAAGCCGCAATGGCGCTGCCTGATCCTGCTCACGGGGCTTCGCCGAGATAGTTGGCGAGGGAGTGCCTGGTTCAGAGCACTCGAACCTGTTGGTCGGACGGCCGTCCGAACTTGGTGGATCAATCTCGCCTCAAGCTTGCCAGTTCCGGCGTGACGTTCAATTCGTTTGAGAGCCGGGTTCCTGCCAACGGGCGCCGTAAACCCTGCCACGGGACCGAAACGGCTCCGCAGCATCTATGGCGATCGCAACCTTTGGCGACTTGGTAGAGGCGCTCGAGGAGAGCTGGACGCAGTTCGACCGCTTTCAGTTGGGCGTCGAGGTCACCCGCGTGGGACGCGCTCAACCGAGCAGCTGGTACATCATTATTCGAAATTCTTGGTCCTGTTTCCTGGTTCAGCGCAAAATTACATCCGGCTTGCGACAAGGAGAAATACGATGAACTTCCGAACCATCATCGCAGCCACCTGCACCGCCCTTGCAGTTATTGCTGGCTTGACCGCTCTTTCGAAAGAAGGCCGAGCCGAACCGCTTGTACTCGATGACCTTGCCCCGTTGAAATAATCCATTTTGAAGTAAGCTCTGGCCCATTTGAGAGGACCAGAGGATGAAGCGCAATCGTTTCACAGACGAACAGATCATCGGCATATTGAAGGAGCACGAGGCAGGCACGCCGGTCTCGGAGCTTTGCCGCAAGCATGGCGTCAGCGATGCCAGCATCTATAAATGGAAGGCCAAGTTCGGCGGCATGGAGGTGTCCGAGGCCAAGCGGCTGAAGACGCTTGAGGACGAGAACACGAAGCTGAAGCGGCTTCTGGCGGATGCGATGCTCGACAATGCTGCCTTGAAAGACCTTCTGGGAAAGAAGTGGTGACGCCCGCGGCCAAGCGGAAAGCTGTCGCGCATCTGATGAGCCATCATGAGATGAGCGAACGGCGGGCGTGTAAAGCCATTGGTTTTTGCCGAATGACGGTCCGTTACGAGACCAGGCGCGACGATGATCATGAGCTTCGCGAGCGAATGAAGGCGTTGGCGCATGAACGTCGCCGCTTCGGATATCGACGCATTCATGTGCTGCTCCGGCGCGAGGGACACCTTGTGAACCACAAGAGGCTCTTCCGGCTCTATCGGGAGGAGAAACTGACGGTGCGCAAGCGCGGCGGTCGCAAGCGAGCGATAGGCACGCGAGCGCCGATGCTGGTGCCGATGGTGGCCAATGATCGTTGGTCGCTAGACTTCGTGTCGGATCAGTTCACCGATGGGCGCAGGTTGCGGATTCTGACCGTCGTCGATGATTGCACGAGGGAGTGCCTGGCGCTCGTCTCCGATACATCGCTTTCCGGTCTTCGCGTCGCACGGGAGCTTGACCGGATTATCGAGGAGCGCGGCAAGCCGAGGATGATCGTCAGCGACAACGGCAGCGAGTTCACCAGCAACGCGATCCTGCAATGGGCGGACCGGACCAAAGTTGACTGGCATTACATTGCGCCTGGCAAGCCTATCCAGAACGCTTTTATCGAAAGCTTCAACGGGCGGCTGCGAGACGAGTTCTTGAATGAAACTCTGTTCTCGTCGCTTGCTCACGCCCGGTCCGCGCTTTCAAACTGGCGTAGCGATTACAACGATCAACGCCCGCATTCAGGCCTTGGCTGGCTGACACCGGCCGAATTCGCTCAGACACTCAACCCGCGACGTGATGCGGTGCTGCGCAGCCGAAATGGCTCCGCACCGCAACCCGCCGCTACCGAACCAACAACAGCAACCAAAAACCGCTGGAGCGAACTCAAAACTGGATAAAACTTGGGGGCAAGGTCATCGAGACTGATCTCAACACGAGTATCCTTCAAGCAGAGATACCGGACACTGAATTGACTCGCGACGCAACGCGCCTGGTTCGGAAGGCGGAGGGCGACTTTCTGTTTGAGCACTCTGTTCGCGTCTATCTCTGGGCTTCCCTGGCGGGCCGGCGCAAAGGCCTCCCCTTCGATCCAGGGCTACTGTATGTGGCAGCCTTGTTTCATGACTTTGGTCTGACAGGCAGGTACGGCCAGAGCCATCTGCGTTTCGAGGTGGACGGCGCAAACGCCGCACGTGACTTCTTGAACAGCCACCGCGTGTCTGAAGCTTCAAGCGAGACTAACTGGCTTGCGATTGCGCTGCACACGACGAATGGAATTTCCGCCAATCTTTCCCCGATCGCGGCTCTGGTTGCCGAAGGCGCCAATATCTTGTCGGGGCAGGCTACGATAATTTCACGAGTGCCGAGCGCAATGCTGTCGAGGCGGCTCATCCACACCCACCCCAGTTTGCGGATGGCTTCATGCAAATCCTCTACAAGAGTCTTGAGCATCGTCCATACACCACAAGGCACCGGGCTTGCCGACGTCATGGCTTATAAAGACCCTGCCTTTCGCCGCAGGGACTTCAGCATCTGATGCGCAATTCGAAATGGGCCGTTAGCGACTAAGTGGACAGGCAAAAAAAACGTGCTTCCAGGAGCAGCAAACTCAAGGAGTTCATCATGACACCCGACACCACTAATCCATATCCAGAACAACAGGAGGCATCCATGATGGCGTGGCGCGTCCATGACTTCGGCTCGCCCGAGGCAATGAAATTCGAGCCTGTCCCGAAGCCGGCACCTGGCCCAGGCGAAGTTCTGATCAGGGTCAGGGCCGCTGGAGTGGGCCCATGGGATGGATGGATCAGGGCAGGCAAGAGCGCCTTGCCTCAGCCCCTGCCGCTGACGCTCGGCTCCGATCTATCCGGAGACGTCGTCTCGATCGGCGCCGATGTGGCCGATCTTGCGGTTGGGGACCCGGTCTATGGCGTAACCAATCCGAGGTTCATCGGAGCATATGCGCAGTATGCGGTGGCGTCGGCGGAGATGATTGCTCGCAAGCCTGCAACGATCAGCTACGCAGATGCTGCCTCCGTACCGGTGATCGCGGTCACGGCCTGGCATGGCCTGTTTGATCAAGCGCAACTCGTCTCCGGGCAAAAGGTGCTCATTCATGGCGCCGCCGGAAATGTCGGCGCCTACGCCGTGCAGCTGGCTAGGCGTGCGGGTATCGAGATCATCGCCACTGCTGCCAGGAGAGACTTCGCCTACCTCCGTGAACTGGGCGCGGATACTTTGGTCGACTATCACAGCGAGCGCTTTGAAGACGTTGCCCGGGATGTGGACGCTGTCCTTGATCTCGTCGGCGCCGAAACGCAAAGGCGTTCGTTTCAGATCCTGAGGCGCGGCGGAAAACTGATTTCGGCTGTCTCACCTCCCGATCAGGATCTTGCCAGGCAGCATGGGGTTGAAGCGGCGTTTTTTCTTGTCAGGGTCGGAACCGAGTACCTGACGAAGATCGCCGAGCTGATCGACAATGGCGATTTGAAGACGCGGGTGGGTGTCATCCTCCCGCTTGAGGAAGCGTACGTGGCCCATCTGATGCTTGAGGGCGTGCGCATTGCGCCAGGGGGGAAGATTGTTCTCTCAGTTTAAGCTAACTGCCCGGTAAGGTATCAGGGAGCTTGTTCAGGATGGAGCGGGCAAGCGTGACTGACCTATCACCTCGAGCAGCCGATCACACGATCGGGTAAGGTTCTTCATCGGCGTCGTCGCGACGCCGAGAAGGAGCCCGGATGCCGCGTCGTCGGACGACACGTACCAGGCCGACAGCGGCGATGGCGACATTCCAAAGCTGAAAGCTGCGCGAGCCGCTGCCACGTCTGATACATCCTCGGGCAATCTCAGTAAGACGGCCAAACCGGTCGCCTCGGCGCTATCAACACCAACACGCGACCGCAGGTAATCCAACAGCGCCTCTTGTCTGGCTGCGTAGGCGCGCTTGGTTCGGCGCAGATGGCGGATATAGTGACCCTCCTGCATGAACTCTGCGGTGGCGACCTGTATCGCAGGTCCAGGGGCCGGCGCCAGACAGGCTGCCATCTCAGAGAACCGGCCGACGAGATCGGCCGGCGCGACAACGAAACCAAGCCGTATTGCCGGGCTGATCGTCTTGCTGAACGAGCCGATGTGGATGACGCGCCCACCCCGGTCGAGTGATGCCAGCGCCGGCGCGGCGCGTCCCGTCAACTGAAGCTCGCTCAGATAGTCGTCTTCGATGACCCATGCGCCAGCGTTGCTGGCCCATTCGAGGAGACCAAGACGTCGGTCAAGCGACAACGCCGGCCCGAGAGGGGCCTGCTGCCCTGGAGTCACGACGGCAATCTTGGCGTCGGGATGCTGACGCAATCCGAAATCAATATCGATGCCATCCACATCGACGGGAATTGGTGCGAGCGAAAGGCCGGAAAGCTCAAGGCCTTTTCTTGACCAAGGGAATCCCGGATTTTCGACCCAGGCGGCATGGCCAGCCAGAGCCAGGACGCTGAGCGCTAAGCCTAGGCCCGCGCCGAATCCACCGGTGATGATCACCTGCGAAGGCGAGCAGTTGATCCCTCGGGCGACGGCGAGGTAGGAGGCAATCTCGCGCCTGAGCTCGAACTCGCCGCGCGGATCGGGATAAAGCGGCAACGCACCTGCCTTTGTGCGGGCAGCCTTCGCGTGGATGCGTGAGAACAACGTCGCTGGGAAGGTGTCGGTTGCTGGGACGCCCATCTGGAAGAATGCCGGTCCCTTCGTCATCTCCAGATAGGTCTCCAGAAACGAGCCTGCCTGTGGCAGAGGGTCGCCTTTTTTGATCGCGTGAGGGCGCTGCGCAACCCGGGTACCTGAGGCTCGGGACGCTTCGATCAATTGTGCGGCGGCTAGTTTTGCGTATGCAGTTCGAACTGTTCCCCGCGCGACACCAAGCTGGGCAGAAAGATCCTGCCATGACGGGAGTCGTGCGCCGGGCACCAACACCCCGCTTTCAATTGCCAAGACGATCCCTTTGCGGATCTGCTCCGATAGGGACGTTTTGGCTGACCGATCGACATTGAAGTTCAGTGGCTTGTTCATGAGCCATGGTACAGGATTTTGCTTCGTTCTTGGTACTTTATTCTGACCTTCCGACTGGCCATCTTTCCAGTGTCAGAAGGAGAAAACCATGAAAATCCGCGTTATCCTCCCCGCAATCTGCGTCGCACTCGCCTTTAGTCTCGGCGGGCAGGCCGTTGCCCATGACGGCCAAGCCGAAACGGTCATACCCAAATTCGATCAGGCGATTGCTAATATCCCCGGTAAGTCGCTTCGTGTCGTAGAGGTTGATTATGCACCGAGCGCAGCATCGCCGGCACATAGCCACGCCAGGTCCGCCTTCATCTACGCCTATGTGCTCGCAGGCGCGATTGAATCAAAGGTGAACGACGGCCAAATCAGGATATACAAGGTTGGCGACAGCTGGTTTGAACCACCTGGCGCGATCCATTCGGTGAGCCGTAACGCGAGCAAGACAAAACCCGCAAGGTTGCTCGCAGTCTTCGTTGTCGATGCTGACGAGACCACTCTTACCACCCCGATCAAATGAATGGGATCCGGACGCTAACCAATGACAAGCCGGTGGGACGACAGCCATCTCGCTCACAACCGCACCGACCCGCTCGGCGGGATACCCCATGTCATGCAGAGCGGCTCAGCCGGCCGGTTGTCTAGTTTATCGACCGGCCTCGCAGCGAAGGAGATATAGATATGAATACAGACGAGCTTTGCACCTTAGGAATTCCTGACAGCAAACTGACCCGCGATGTGACGCAGTTTATTCGCGACACGGAGAGCGATCTGCTTTTCCATCATTCTGCGCGCGTCTTCTGTTGGGGTGCCATGACAGGAAACCGCAAAGGCATGATCTTCGATCCCGAGTTGCTCTACACGGCTGCGATGTTCCACGACATTGGCTTAACGGCGCACTACGAGAAAAGCCAGCTACGCTTTGAGGTCGATGGGGCCAACGCCGCGCGCGAATTCCTCAAGAGTTACGGCGTCACCAACAACGACCTGCAAATCGTCTGGAACGCAGTCGCTCTCCACACGACGCCCGGCATACCGGAATTCATGGATCCTGAGATCGCGCTGCTCCAGAGCGGGGCCGGCATGGATGTGGCCGGCCGCGGCTACGATCGGTTCACAGATGAAGAACGGCAGGCTGTTGTCAAAGCTTTTCCGCGTGAAAACCACTTCAAGGAAGGGATCATTGACGCGTTCTATCATGGCATGAAACACCGCCCCCACACCACCTTCGGAACCTTCAATGATGATGTCCTGACGTTCAAGGACCCGAAGTTTCAACGGATCGATATGTGCAGCGTCATCTTAGGTTCAAGGTGGCCGGGTTGAACTGGGTCACCGGCAGGGTGCAGTGCCTTGATGACTTCGTGTCTCGGAAAAAGCACCTCTAGCTCGCCTCGCTCACGAATTCGCGCGGGGAGCTCTTCGACAATCGGATGTCGGCTGTCGAGAGCTCGACAGATTTGCACGACGGAAGTGAGAACGAGGGTCAGGGCGCAACTCGATTTGTTGTGTGGCCGACTTTTCATCTGCCCCTCATGGGCGCATGGGCGGAACCGCCCTTTATGAACTTCCGGCGGTCGGGTTACAGCCATCCAGCTTTTCTGAAGCGGGAGTAGAGGATACCACAGACGACGACGATGACGGTCAGGACGACGTAGTAGCCGTACTCTGTCCCTAGTTCCGGCATGTGCTCGAAGTTCATGCCGTATATGCCCGCGATCGCAGTCGGCACGGCGAGAATCGCGGCCCATGCGGCGAGCTGCCTCGTAATGGTCCCCTGCCGCTGCTGCTCCAGAAGGTTGGATGCCTCGAAGACCGATGTGATGATGTCCCGCAGGCCGCCCACGACGCTCTCCACGCGCCGGACGTGATCATGGACGTCGCGGAAGAACGGCTTTGAGTTCTCGTCGACGCAGGGCAGGTCCAGGTGGGTCAGCTTTCCGACGACTTCCGACATCGGCCCCAGCACGCGCTGGAACTTGATGACCTGACGTCTCATTCTGAAAATGCGCCTGATCTGCTCGCGTTCCAGGAAAGAGATCAGGACGTGCTTCTCGAGCTCGAGGACCCTGTCTTCCATGGTTTCCACCATCGGAAGATAGCCGTCGACAACGAAGTCTATAATGCCATGGAGAACATAGTCCGGGCCGTGCTCGAGGAGCTGCGGCGAATGCTCAAGCTGTTCCCGCAGGCCCTTATGCGACTTCGCGGATCCATGCCTCACCGAAATCAGGTGATGCTTGCCCACGAAGATGCATGTCTCGCCATAGGCTATCTTGTCGCCTTCCAAATGCGCCGTCTTGATGACCACGAAGAGTTGGTCGCCGTAGACGTCGACCTTCGGCACCTGCTGCCCGTTCATGGCGTCCTCCACTGCCAGCGGATGCAGCCCGAACATCATCTTTAGACTGTCCATTTCGTCGGAAGTGGGTTCTGCGAGCCCTATCCAGACAAACTCGCCGTCTCGGGTTACGAAGGACTGGGATTGAAGCGCTACCTCCTCGGCGCGCTTGCCGTTTCGGTAGATGTACGATGCGATGACTGTCATAGGATACTCGGAAGTTGGGGGTAGCAGCGTGGCTATTCACCGCTTCATCAACGCGGAGCGTTGGCGAAGGTTCGCTCCCGGCGCTACAGCCAGCGTAGATCAGATGCTGAACTGTTCGCCGATTTCCACGACCTTGTTTGCGGGAAGCTCGAAGTAGGTCGATGGGTCGACGCTAGCCCCGACTGCGCGATATGGAGGTCATCCTGCCACCGCGTAACGCCGAGGTCGGGTTGCCCATCAGCGTGCGTCGACCGCGATAAAACGACGTCGCGGAGGCGATCATGGTGTCGCCAATGAACAGCGCCGGACCTGTCAATCCTGCGAAGAGCGTCGCCGTACCAATGCCAGTGACGCGACGAGGCGCGATACCTGCTCGAACAGGCGCAACTTGCTTAGAGAAAGACATCCGTGGTTAGGTCTGAACAACCCGTCATGCGCTTGCACAGCGCCGCCGCTGCGTTTGCGAGGAGGGAACGCTGGCCGATTGGGTCCCAATGCTGTTGATGTTTCGAGAAACCGAAATATAACAGCAACTGCCTCCCTTCCCAGACGATGCCCGCCATCGGTCCCATTTGCGCAACACAATCCTAGCGAAAGACGAATATGACAAAACGGAAAAGGACCTCGATCGTCAGCACCGGGATTGGTGGACTTGACGAAATCCTACGCGGTGGCCTGCCGGCATCCAATCTTTACATGCTGCAGGGCGCGCCGGGATCGGGCAAGACAACGGCCGCGCTACAATTCCTGCGGGCCGGCGTCGAGGCGGGCGAAAGCTGCATTTACGTGACGCTTTCGCAGACAGCTGCGGAACTCGAAGCCATTGCCGTGTCGCACGGCTGGACGCTCGACGGGATCCGCGTCGAAGAGCTGTCCACATCCGGCGCGGTCAACGAGGCCGACGACCAGAGCATATTCTTGACCACTGATCTCCGGTTGGACGAGACCAGAAAAGCCATCGAAGCCGCGATCGAGAAACATAAGCCCCGCCGCCTCGTTTACGACTCCCTACTTGAGATCCGCTTGATCACCGGTGATTCGCCGCGTTTCCGTCGCGAGTTGATCGGCTTCAAGTCCTTCCTGGCGAAACAGGACGTCGTGGCGCTGTTGCTGGACACGCAGACAGCCGGCAACGACCGCAGCGGTGAGGAGGTGGAGGGGCTGGCGCACGGTGTCATTCGCTTCGACAAATCACTGGAAGAATATGGCGGCGTACGCCGCCGCATCGAGGTCTCGAAGATGCGTAGCGTGCCTGTGGCTGACGGCTACCACGATATGGCGATACGTGAAGGCGAAGGCGTCGTCGTCTTCCCTCGTATCACGCCGAGCACAGCGCCAGAGATCGCCAAGCCACAGCTGATCAAGTCTGGCGTGGCCGAACTCGACGAGATGTTCGGTGGTGGTCAGGAGGCCGGAACAACCACACTCGTAATCGGGCAGTCCGGCACCGGCAAATCAACGATGTCATCTCTTTATGCGACGGCGGCGCTGGAACGAGGCGAGAATGTCGCGCTGTTTCTCTTCGAGGAGCGCTTGGAGACGTTCTTCCGCCGCTCCGAAGGTTTGGGCATGGAACTGCGGCAATTCCACAAGGATGGTAAGCTGGTCCTGCGGGATTTTAACCCGAACGAGATTTCGCCCGGTGAATTCGGGCAGATCGTTCAGGAGGCGGTTACCCAAAACAGGTCGCGAGTGGTGGTGATCGACAGTTTGACCGGTTACCTCAACTCTCTGCCGCATCGAGAGAAAGCCGTTCGCGACATCCAATCGCTCCTGAAATACCTCGCCCGGTCCGGTGTCCTGACCATGCTCATCGTCGCGCAGCACGGCCTGCTTGGTCAAAATGTTGGGATCGACGTCGATGTCAGCTTTCTTGGCGACACCGTCCTCCTGCTTCGGATCGTTGAGCACGAAGGCCGCCTCCGCCGAAACATCACGGTGGTCAAGAAGCGTCATGGACCGCACGATCTCAACGTCCGCGAGCTGCTGATCGAAAGCGGCAGCGTAAGTGTCGTGGCCTACAATCCCTTGCCTGATCCGAAATGAACATCGTTACGCCCGAAAGCGAACTGGACTGGGTTCTCGTCCTCGCTCCTTTTCGCAAGGACGCGGAGTATATAGCGGCGTCTCTTCGTGAGCAGGCGGTCGAGGTCAAAGCAGTCAAGGCCGACGAAGATCTGGTCCAGCATCTTGCCTTGTCACCCGGGATCATCGTTATCACCCACGAGGCACTCAGTTCCGAGGTCGTAGGCAAAATCGCAGAACATCTCGCCGAGCAGGCTGGCTGGTCTGAAGTTCCAATCGTCGTTTTGTTGGAGCGGTCTGCGCCAGTCGCGAGAATACGCACCCGATTGCAGGCTTCCTGGCCAGATGCTCGCCTTCTGTTCCATACCCGCCCGATCGCACCGTTGGAATTCGTGAACGCCATCCAGTCGAATATGCTGGTGCGACTGCGCCAGCGCCAGGTTCGCGATTCCATCGAACGGGAGCGAGAGCTGCGTCTGGAGCTTAATCATCGGGTAAAGAACATCCTGGCGAGTGTCAGCTCGATCTTCCGGATGACCAGGCGCGGCGCGGCATCTGTCGATGACTTGGCCGACGATTTTACAAGTCGCCTTCAGGCGCTTTCCAACGTCCATACTGCTGTCTTCGAAGCCGGCGGGGAGGAGGTCTCGCTGTGCGACGTCGTGGGCCTGACGGTTTCTCCGTACAACAGTGATGGCATGAGCCGCATCAACGTCAGCGGCCCTGAGATCACGGTCGGCCGCGAGGCCGGAACCACGATAGCGCTGTGTTTGCACGAACTCATAACGAATGCGATCAAATACGGCGCATTGTCAGAGCCCGATGGAACGGTCGAAATCGTCTGGACGATCGCGGAAGCGGGCGGCCCCAAATTATGCTTGAAATGGATTGAAACGGGCGGTCCGCCGGTGCGTGAACCGACGCGGCAAGGCTACGGCACGAGATATGTTCGCTCAGCGTTCGCCTCCTTGTTCGGATCGCTTCCCGACATCTCCTTTGCCCCAGACGGCTTTCGGTGCAGCGTGAGTGGTCCGTTATCGCGTGTCACGCCGCAAAACCACAATACGGCAGATTAGCATGTTCAGGCAGCACTGTTCCTGCGCCGCGATTTAACCAGAGTGGTTCACCGAGCGCGAGGCCTTGCCGGGATCCCGCCGCTGTTCCATTGCCCACATCCCAGTCGAAGCCGCGGGCCCCAGGCTGCAAATCGACCACTGTCACAACAAATCCATGGAAATTCTATCACCGTACCCCTTTGCGGCGCGTGGCGTGGTCGGACCATCCGACACCCTCTCGCATGAACTCTTCCGAGGCTTTTGCGTTGTGGTAGTTCTGCCCGCAATTCAGGTCAGCCACGAGGCACGATGAAATCCCCAATCAATTTTCCCGCCGAACGCCTTCAGCAAATCCTCAACAGCGCCATCGATACCGGGATCATAACCCTCGACACTGAAGGCAATATCACCAGCTGGAGCAAAGGTGCCGAGAGGCTGCTTGGGTGGTCGCAGGAGGAGATGCTCGGAAAGACGCTGATCGAAATCTTCCTAGATGACGAGGGCGCCCCCGATTTGCTGGCAGCTGAGCTGGAAGATGCTCGACTGAACGGCAAAGGAGGAGGCGAAGGCTGGCGGATGCGCAAGGACGAGGGACGGATATGGGCGGTGGGAGAGACAACGCCGCTCTTCGATGACGGGCGCGAGCTGGTTGGGTTCGTGAAAATCCTCAGGGATCGTACCGAGCAGCGACAAATCGAGATCGCCCTTCGGGAGCGCACCCGAGCTTTGGAGATCCTCAATCGCGCGGGCGCCAGCCTTGCACGCGAGAACGATCTGGAGAAGGTCGTTCAGTTGGTGACCGACGCAGGCGTCGAGCTGACCGGTGCGCAGTTCGGCGCGTTCTTTTACAATGTCATCAACAAGGCCGGCGAGAGCTACATGCTCTACACACTCTCAGGTGTGGCCCGGGAGGCGTTTTCGAAGTTTCCCATGCCGCGCAACACCGAAGTCTTTGCGCCGACGTTCCTCGGCCAAGGCATTTTGCGCTCTGACGACATCACGAAGGATAGCCGCTACGGAAAAAACCCACCACGCCACGGTATGCCGGAAGGCCATCTCCCGGTCCGAAGTTACCTTGCAGTTCCTGTTATTTCCCGAACAGGAGAGGTTATCGGCGGACTCTTCTTCGGCCACGAGAATGTGGGTGTATTCGATGAGGAATCTGAAAAGGGCTTGGCGGGTCTTGCTGGCGAGGCAGCAGTCGCCATCGACAATGCGCGGCTATTCGACGCCGCTCAGCGCGAGCTGCTTGAGCGGCGGCGCGCCGAGGAGGCTCTAAGGGAGCTCAATGCCAATCTCGAAGATCTTGTCAGGCAAAAAAGGGATGAGCTTACACGCAACGCCGATGCTCTTCGACAAGCACAAAAGATGGAAGCGGTCGGGCAGCTGACGGGTGGTGTCGCCCATGACTTCAACAACCTCTTGCAGATTATTGTCGGCAACCTGGACACGCTGATGCGAACTTTGCCGCCTGAAGCTGGCCGCCTGCGTAGAGCGGCCTCACAGGCGATGAATGGTGCGCGGCGCGCCGCGGCGCTGACCCAGAGACTTCTGGCTTTCGCTCGCCGACAGGCGCTTGACCCGAAGCCCGTTGACGCGAATGCGCTCATACGAGGCATGTCGGAGCTGCTGCACCGTACGATTGGCGAGATCTACCAGATCGAAGTAGTGCTAGCTGGTGGCCTCTGGAGGACAGAAGCGGATCCGAATGAGCTTGAAAGCGCCTTGCTCAACCTGGTGATCAACGCACGCGATGCGATGCCCGGTGGTGGGAAACTGACGGTCGAGACTTTCAACGCTCATCTCGACGAGGCGTATGCCGCAATGCACGCCGAAGTCATTCCCGGCCAGTATGCCGCAATCAGTGTTTCCGATACTGGAACGGGTATGGAGGCCGAAACCCTTTCTCGCGTTTTTGAGCCGTTCTTCACAACCAAGGATCAAGGTAAAGGCACAGGCCTCGGGCTCAGCCAGGTCTACGGTTTTGTCAAACAGTCAAAGGGTCATGTGAAGATTTACTCAGAGGTCGGAGAAGGCACGACTGTCAAAATCTATCTCCCCAGGCTGTTGGCCGAAGGCGCGGAGGAAGAGGTGGCCGAGCGCGCGCCGATCCCTGAGGCGGCAGACGGCGAATTTATCCTCGTCGTCGAGGATGATCCGGATGTGCGGGCATATTCGGTGGAGTCGCTGCGAGAGCTGGGCTACCAAATATTGGAAGCGAAGGATGGCCCTACTGCCCTCCAACTACTGGCGGCCCACGGACCGGTTAATCTGATCTTCACCGATGTTGTCCTTCCCGGGGGGATGAGCGGAGCGGACGTCGTCGCTAGGGCAAGAGAAATGTATCCAGAAATGAAAGCGCTGTTCACCACCGGCTATTCGCGCAATGCTATCGTGCATCATGGCCGCCTGGATAAGGGCGTAAACCTTCTGACAAAGCCGTTCTCGTTCGAAGACCTGGCGGTACGAATAAGGGACGTTCTTGACCTCTGAAATAAAGTTTCAGTATGGATCCCCAGGGCGGCGAGGTGGTGGCTGAAAAGTCTCGGAAACTGCCCCATATTTGGTCCCCGCTTCTGGCGCGGCAACCGGCGGCCTTTGTGTTTTCCGGAGGCCTAGTCAGGGTTCGATCAGCCAATGGCCTTGATGCTGGTAGTCTTCTAGGGTTCCATCGACTGAGACGTCATATGACCAGCAGCGCGCCACGCAGCCCTTAAGCGGTGTTGGACATTGTATTTTAAATTGGCGCCTTTAGATTTTAAATTAGACGGAATGTGAATTAAGAATGGCCGGATGAAGACCGATCCTACCATGGGTTTCTCCTGTCTGCGTTGGTCGTTTGACCGGTAAAACGGCTTCCAAACGCCAGGGATTGATCTGCTGGTCACTCACCGATGGCGGCGCGAACCAGACCGGCCGGGAAGGGTCCCCGTGTGAGGCAATTTGATTGAGCCCGGGTGACCTTTAACCCACACGGAGGCCCAACATGCTCCGGCTCGGCCGCTCGAGGGAAATCAATGAAGCGAAGAGACGGAACCTGAAGGTCAAAACGAAGTTCGGCACCGAAATTCTCCAAAAGGAGCCAATGATGGTACCGAACGCATCCCTTGTTTCGCGCCTCGCCGTTGCAGGCGCGTTCATCTCGCTCGCACAACCCGCAAGCGCTCAAACCTCTGACAAGCTGACGAACAAAGCCAAGGAACTGGTTGCCTCGATTACCGGCCAGACCGACGAGCGCCTGCAGAAGGTCGCAACCTTCGACCATCAACCAACCGGCGTTACCGTGTCCGAAGATGGTCGAATTTTTGTGAACTTTCCACGCTGGTCGGAAGATGTGCCCGTGTCCGTCGCCGAGGTCATGACCGACGGTTCAATCAAACCCTATCCCAACAATGAGTGGAACGCTTGGCGCAATGCCAAGATGTCGGAGATCTCGCCGAAAGATCACTTCGTCACGGTACAGAGTGTCGTTGCGGATCAGAAGAGCTCCCTCTGGGTCGTCGACCCAGCTGCACCCAACAGCGAAAAGACAGTCAAGGACGGGCCGAAACTGGTCCAGGTCGACCTCAAAACCAATGCCGTCAAGAAGGTCTATCCCTTTTCGCCAGACGTCGCTGGACCCGCAAGCTATCTCAACGACGTGCGAATCGCCCCCGACCGCGCCTTTGCCTATTTCACGGACTCTGGCATTCCGGGCGGCCTGGTCGTGCTGGATCTTCGCTCGGGCAGGGCTTGGCGGGTGTTGAGCGGTGATCCATCAACGCAGGCCGAAAAGGATGTTATCGTCGAAACCGACGGCAAACCATTACGCCGTCCGGACGGCCGCCAGCCGCAGTTCAACGCCGACAGTATTGCGCTTACGCCTGACGGCAAGACCCTCTATTGGAAGGCATTGACCGGCAAGACCATGTATCGGCTGCCGACCGATGCCTTGCAGAAGGCGGAAACGGATCCCAATGCGGTTCGGCCCGAGAAGGTCGCCGAGACCGAGCCGACGGATGGCCTTTGGATCGACCAGCAGAACCGCATCTACCTCAGCACGATGGCGAACAATGGCATCAAAATCCTTGGCGCTGATGGAACGGTGACGCCAGTGCTCGAAGACAGCCGATTACGCTGGCCGGACACATTCGCCCAAGGACCCGATGGCACAATGTACGTGACCGCATCGCATATTCAGGACTCGCCTTGGTTCAATCAGGCTTGGACCGACAAAACCTTTACTCTCTTCAGATTCGCTCCGCCGAATTGAAAGGCACGTACCTGCTCACGCAAAACACGTTACCGCTTCAACGTGATCCACACTTAAAATAACCGCGCTAAATTTGCCGGCTTTAGCGTAAGCGGAAAGTGGCCCAATCTTGCTGAAATCCAACAGAAGCTGACCAGAGCGGGTCGGGACGCCTGTGACGACGTCGCGACGTCAAGAGGTTCTGGCGCTGAAAGCGAGGGAAATTTGTTCATGTTGCAGGAAACTCTCGTGAAACGCGTTTCCGCAGGCGTGCTCGACGTTGGCTATTACGAGACAGGGCCTGCGGATGGTATGCCGACCATTCTTCTTCATGGCTTTCCATACGATGGTCATGCCTATGACGAGGTGGTGACTAATCTTGCCGGCGCTGGCCACCGCTGCATCGTGCCATTTTTGCGTGGCTACGGTCCAACCCGGTTCTTATCGTCGGAAACGCGGCGCTCAGGCGAGCAGGCGGCACTAGGCGCGGATTTGCTGGCGTTGTTGGACAGCCTCGGTATCGAAAGAGCTATCCTCGGAGGCTATGACTGGGGTGGTAGAGCCGGCTGCATCGTCGCTGCGCTATGGCCTGAAAGAGTAGTCGGCCTTGTGAGCGCCGGTACGGGCTACAACATCCAGGACATCGCTGGCGCCGCCGAGCCGGGACCGCCTGATCAGGAGGCACGTGACTGGTATCAATACTACTTTCACACAGAGCGTGGCCGCAAAGGCCTGGACGAGAACCGGGGCGAGATCAGTCGTTTTCTATGGAAGACCTGGTCACCATCCTGGTCCTTCGATGACGCCACATTCAAGAGAAGCGCGGCCGCTTTCGACAATCCTGACTTCATCGATGTCGTAATCCATTCCTATCGGCATCGTTATGGCGTCATTGGAGGCGATCCAGCTTATGCAGAAATCGAAGAGAGATTGGCACGCAAACCCGATATTGCCGCTCCGACCATCGTAATTTTGGGCGCGGACGATGGCGTCGACCCTCCTCAATCGAATGACGAGGAGGCCAGAAAGTTCATCGGGTTCTACCACCGTCGCATACTGCAGGGTGTCGGGCACAACGTGCCGCAGGAAGCGCCGAGCAGTTTCGCGGATGCTATCCGGGAACTGCGCGAGCGGGATTGAGCGGCGTTTGGCCTTGCGATGTGATTGCTCGACCAAGCTTCTACCTCACCAAACGATTTGGCACACTCGGCCGGCCTTATCAATGCAGCTGTGCGATGAGGCGGTTACACGACCGCCTGTCCAAAAGCGATCACCTGCCATTCGCTGTTGGCAGAAATCGTTTGTGGGTAGCGGCGAAGACTGGATTGGGTCATCGCCCATCGGCAATATCTTCCCTTCCCTGGCATCGGCTACATTCGTGCTGCAGGCCGGGCTCGTTCTCCTGGCACCGGTCGAATATCACAACCGCGCCGCCCAATAGAGCCGGACGAAACGCGCCCCCGAGCCTTGCCAGGCCAGTGAACGAACCGGCGCGGCGCGCCTATCCGAACCTTCAGGTCATCGATGAGACGGGATTGGTCGTCGCGCCGTTTCCGCAGGCGGCGCTGTTTCTTGCCGGAAAGGCCCTAACGCCGTATAGCCGGGCCGGTGGCTCGGCCGGGTGCCTGACTGATTTCTTCGTCGGCGCGCATGCTGCGGTTCATTAGGTTTCGCTACCAACGCGAGAGGTTGATCGACACCGGTCATACTTCCCAACTGTCGTTGCGATCTCAGCGGCTCATTGATTTCGGAATTTCGGCCGGTTCGCCGCCGGGACGACCCGCTCGAAGAAAAGCAGTTGCTCCTCGCCAGTCATATTTGAGGCTTCAAATATCAGCCTGTCTACCCGCCGAACCGCCCCAGCCTTCTTCGTCAAAGCTGCAATGACCTTGGCTGGTGTCTTTGGTGTCAGCGTCATCGCAAGGGCTTTAGGCCCCGCCTCGAGTTTGGCGATGCCAAGCCGTCCCGCTGCAAGCTGCAGTCGGGTTGTCCGCAAAAGCAGGAGTACATCCTGCGGCAGTTCGCCAAACCTGTCCTCGAACTCCTCTTCGAGGTCGTCCATCTCGCTCAGTGTGGATGCCCTCAAAAGCTTGGCGTAGAGATTGAGCCTCACCGCCGGATCCGACACATAGTCCGACGGTATAGTGCCCGCCACACCGAGGTTCACGATGGCACGCAGCGGAGTACCCGCTGGTTGTTTGCGCAATCTCGCGACGGCACCTGCAAGCAGCTTCTGGTACAGGCCGATGCCAATAACCTTCATGTGCCCGGCCTGGTCCTCGCCAGCAATGTCGCCCCCGCCGCGCAAGTCGAGATCTCGAAGGCTGATTGAAAGGCCGGCGCCCAGGCGGTCGTTCTCGACGAGGGTCGAAAGCCGCAAGCGCGTTTCATCGGAGAGCTCGGCGTTTTCTGTCAGAAGAGTGGCGATGCCCTGAGCTCCGCCGCGCCCGACACGCCCGCGCAACTGATGGAGCTGTGCCAGCCCGAACCGGTCAGCCTGCCATACGAACATGGTATTGGCGCGCGGCACGTCGAGGCCGTTTTCGATGATGTTGGTGGCGAGAAGGACGTCGCCGTCGCCTTCCGCAAAGCCAACGATTGCTTCATCGATGGCCGCCGCCGGCATGTCGCCATGCGCGACCTTGACGGAAAGTTCCGGAACGATCTTTCGCAGTATCGTCTTGACGACGTCTATGTCCTCGATACGAGGCACTACAACAAAGCTCTGTCCTCCGCGGCGCTTTTCGCGCATAAGGCCGGTCCGCATTGACGCGTGGTCGAATACCGAAAGCGAGGTACGGACCGGCCGGCGTCTAAAGGGCGGGGTGGTCAAGAGGCTCACTTCGTGCACGCCCACCATCGCCGACTGCAAGGTCCGGGGGATCGGCGTCGCCGACATGGCGAGCGTATGAAGAGACGGTACGAGAGTGTTCATCGCCCGTTTTTCTTTCAACCCGAAACGGTGTTCCTCGTCGACGATTACCAACGCAAGATGGGCAAAGCGGACGTCTTTCGCAAGGATCGCCTGAGTCGTGACAATGACGCCAATCTCGCCAACGGCCAGTGCCGCCTTCACCTTTTTCGCCTCCCTCGGCTTGAGCAGGCGAGACAACATGCCCACCGAGACGCCGGTCCCTGCGAAGCGACGCGTAAACGTGGCAAAGTGCTGACGGGTCAGCACGGTGGTCGGGGCAATAACGACCACTTGCCCGCCGGCAAGTGCTACTGCTGCTGCAGCACGTAGTGCGATTTCGGTCTTGCCAAAGCCAACGTCTCCGCAGACAAGGCGATTCATCGCCCGTCCAGTCGCGAGATCGGAGAGGACTGATCTGATGGTTTCGGCCTGATCATGAGTTTCGGTAAATGGAAAACGCCGCGTGAAGGCGGAAAATCCGGCACGGGGCGGAACGAATGCCTCTGCCCGCGATGCCTGCCTGTGCTTGGCGAGCTTTATGAGATGACGCGCAGTCGACTGGATGTCCGCTGCGATCTTTTCACGCTTGTTCTGCCAAGCAGCGGTGTGAAGGCGGTCGAGTGTGACGGCCTCGGGTTCGGAGCCATAGCGCCACAGCTTTCCAAATTCCTCCATCGGCACGAGCACCGAATCCCCATCGCGGTATTCAAGGCGAGCGGCGTCGCGACAAACGTTCTCGACGGCTATGCTTTCCAGGTCTCTCAGAACCCCAACGCCATGGTCTTCGTGAACAACGACATCGCCGATCCGAAGCTCCGGCTCGACCAGAAGTGTACTGCAATTGGAAGCCGTGCTTATTCCATCGGCTGCGGCGACGACCGCTATCCTTTCTGTCACGTCGATAAACCCCTGGTCCAACTCACAGGCCAGTTTAAGAACAGTTCCGGGCTCGGCCTTCAGGACCGCCTCCCAGGTATCGATGGACTGGGGCGCCGTCCCGGTTGCTTGTCCCAGACGCCGACAAAGGGCTTCCGAGCCGTTGCCTTTCCCGGAAATGACGACCTTCAGCCCATGTCGCAGGCAGTCCTGCATCCAATTAATCAAGGCTGTGCGAGGGTGGGTGTCGGATGCCTCTGTAGGTAGGTCACCGCCTTCTTCCAGATCCAGTTCGCGTGCCGACACGCTGCTGGCCTGCCGCTCCCATTCGGCGCGGTCGAGGTAGAGCGAACGAGAGGAGGGGGCCTCCACCTCGCCGAAATCCTTGCGGGACTGGCGAGCGTCGTCGACGATCTCAAGATAGCGCTCCACCTGGTCGGTCGCACCCGGAGCGAGAACTACGGTGGCGTCGCCCAAGAAATCGAATACGGTTGGCATGTCTTGATAAAGGCGCAGAAGCAAGCGCATCACGGTATCCGAAGTCGGAACAAATTCTTCTGTAATGCCTTCGGTCAGAATAGCTTCGGATGCCGGACCGAATATCACCTTATCGAGATAACTCTCTGTCCGCTGAGACACACGGTCAAAGCCTCTCAATTCCAGAACGCTATCGTCCTTTGAAAGGACGATACGCAGAGGTCCTGGTGCGCCAGCAGGGTAGATGTCAATCACGCCTTCCCGAACTGCGAGCTCGCCGGGATCGTCCGCAACGCCTTCCTCCACATAGCCGGTCCGTTGGATGAAGTCTGAGAATGCGTCGCGATCGAACGCTTTTCCGACGACGAGTTCGAGACGGCTGTTTGCGATGACGGTCGCTGGCGGAATCCGTTGAAGCGTTGCATCGAGCGAGGTCAGAAACAATCGCGGCGCGTCGCTGGGCATGCTCCAGATCCGTAATGCGTCCATCCGCAAACCCATACAGCGCTGCGAAGGCGGCACGCGATCATAGGGCAGGCAGTCCCAAGGCGGCAAAACAATAATCTCGATGTCGGGGAAAAGGGCGCTGACGGCGTCAGCAATTTTGGTAGCCGCGCCTTCGCTCAATGCGACATAGCACAGCGATCGTTCCGAACGTCGTAGCGAGGCAACCAGCCTCGTTGCTACCAAGCCGGGCGGCGGCTTAAAACCTTGCATTTTTTGGGCTGCGGGAGGAGATGCGGATGCCTTTTCATCTCTATACTCAACGATGCTCACAGGAACTGCCATTCTCTCGTCAGTGATATTACCAACGTGTAAGAACGGGGTCTTAATCAGCTTGTTCCACTCAGACAGAGGCAGCCTATCAATCCGAAGGCATCCTCAGCGGTTTCGCCCAGTGCCCTCACGCTGAAATTCTTCGGGCTGAAGGTCGGCGAGGTCTCGGGCGGCAAGTTCGAGGAGAGGATACGCGAACTCGTCGAGGCGGACCCCGATCTGGCGGAAATCATGGAGCCCTTCCTCGCTGGTCGACGCAAGCTGCGCGAAGAGTTCGCCAAACTGGACAAGAAGGTTCTCCAGGAGGCAAAGCATGATGAAGTTTGCAAGCGCCTGATGACGGTGCCAGGGGTCGGGCCGGTTGTCTCCCTCGCCTATGTCTCGACGATCGATATTCCCAGCCGGTTTCGCAATTCGCGGGCGGTGGGAGCCGTACTGGGCCTCACCCCGGTGCTCAACCAGTCCGGCGAAAGCAAGCGGGTCGGTCACGTCTCCCTATGCGGGGATGCCATGATGCGAAAGCTCTTCCGTTCCAAGGCATGCCGACTGTTCGATACCTATCAAGGCGGCCAAGCCTAAAGTGTCCATGCCGAAGACGTAAGCATCAGATCGTAACTAATACACAGGTAACAATCTCGCGCCAGACTCACGCCGGTCCGCACGCCATTTTCCGAGCAAACGCCTCTTTCGAGCTTCGTCGAGACTCCATATTCGAGTACGTTGGCGAAAAAAACGCTCCACCTTTCACCTGCCGGTTTCCTTTTGTTTTCTGCCTGAGCGGAGAGGCTTTGGCTTTGGCGCGCGTGGATCAATTTCTGCGAACAAAGCTGAAACGTTCACCGAAAGAACCCGCGCAAACGCCTCGAGCGTAGCGACGGTGACATTTTCCATGCCTCTCTCGACCCGTCCGACATACGAGCGATCGATCTCAGCCTCGAGAGCCAGTCTTTCCTGAGAGAGACCTTTGGCCACACGAAGTCGTCTGAGATTCCAGCCGATGGTTTGTCGAACGTCCATCCCATAACAAACGCATATTCACGGCTTGACAATCGACGGACTGATAGTCCCTAATTAAAGCTGCAAAGAGGGACGCTCCCATGGAACTACGCCAGCTCTCCTACTTCGTCGCGGTGGCCGAGGAACTGCATTTCGGCCGGGCAGCGGCCAAGGTGCGCATCGCCCAGCCGGCGCTTTCCAATCACGTGCAGGCGCTGGAGCGCGAACTCGGCTGTCCGCTGTTCATCCGCTCGACCAGGCGGGTGGAACTGACCAGGGCAGGGGAGATCTTCCACGAACGCTGCGTCGGGATCCTGAGCGAGGTCGATCTGAGTGCCGAGATCACCAGGGCGGTGGCCGGCAAGACCATCCGTCAGATCAGGATCGGCACCGTCTATCCGGCGACCACCGGCGTGCTGCCGGCGTTTCTGGGAAAGATCGCCCGCAAGTATCCGGATATCCGCATCCATATATCAAGCGGCAACACCGGCGACATCATCCGCGGCCTGGAGAACGGCCAGATCAATCTCGGCTTCATTAGACCGGTGGAAAACATCGGCTCGTTGCGCTTCGCCTCGATCGCCCATGAGCGTTATCTGCTGGCGGTGGCCAGGAGCAACCCACTGGCGGAACAGGCGGAGATTGGCATCGACGATCTGCGCTCGGAGAAGATCATCGCCTTCAATCGCAAGAACCTCTCCTACACAGAGCGGTACTTCAACGAGAAGTTCGAGGAATATGACCTGACCCGCAACATCGCCTATAGCTGCGATGATACCTATTCGCTGGTGTCGCTGGTCTCGGCAGGCCTTGGCATCGGCTTTGCGCCGGAATGGACCGAGGGCCTGCCGAACCGGGACTTCGAACTGAAGGCGGTCAGAGGCATCGACTTCAGGATCGGGCTTGGTGTTGCCTGGAGCAAGGACGACCCAACCGCCTCGCGCGACGACATTGTCGATATCGCCCGCTCACTGGCACGGCCGGGCAGGTGAGGCGAGGGAGCCCACGGGTCCGCCCAAAGCGGAACGGCTTGCCGGGGGCAGTCGGTCCCGGGTTCCGCTCGTTCCCGAGCGGCGCTCCGCTAACCCTCCTGCGGCTGCCCTTTTAACCGGTCAAGCCGTGCGCGAACTGGCGCCGGCGCGGACGCGCCTTCGCCTGGTATGCTCATTGTTTGGAGGAGCGTCCTTGCCGAGGCAGGCAGGGCGTCGACACGAGAATTCGACCGGCCAGGAGCAGCGCATGTCGATCGCTGCCATCGCTAAAACACCGGCTCTCGACGAAGGCAGGATCGGCCTGAGCACTCAATGGGATCTGTCGACCGGTATGTGCAGGAAAGCTCCCGCCTTTTCGGCGGCTGCTCGCAAGTGCTTGTCTCTTGTCCACAGCGTTGCTCGCTGCTCCAGGAGGATCGACGCCAACAAGTGGGCATCCGTGTAGCCAATACCCATGCTGAAAATGCCATGTCGATCGATCATTGTCATGACTTCGTCATGCGTGGCGACGATTGCTTTGCGCTGGGCCGCAAGAAAAGCTAGGACGCTGCGGCAATTCCGCAGGCTGCCAAGAGCCATTTCGCCGATGACGCTCGGGTGCAAAGTAGTCGATCATCTTCGATCACGCAGCGTAGCTCGGCATTCATATGGCGGAAGTGATCAATCCAAATCGAGGTGTCCGCGAGTATCACTTAGACGCCGGGCTCCGGCGGCGCGGAGCTGCCTCGGCGTCGGGCATGGTTCCTCCCAGCGCAATGAGGCGTTTTCCCGATTCCACGCGAACAAGTGTCTCCAACGCTTGGCGGATAAGCGCTGCGGTCTCCTTGGTGCCGGTCAAGGACCTTGCTTTGTCCAAGAGTGTGTCGTCGAGATTGATCGTTGATCGCATCATCCGCCTCCGTGACAGAGCACACAAAGTGGCACCATTTGATGATAAAATCTATGCATGGGAGCAGCCAAGGCGCGCGTCGGCCGTTCGCAGAAGGATGACGTCCTTGCCCTGGTCAATTCCAGTGGTCTCGTCGAGCCGAGGGACAGTGGACAGCCTACATCCCGCGTCAGCGCCTGCACGTGATTGGAACGCGCCGGCTGGGCGTCTGCGCCGTGGTAGCATCCGGTCCTGTTTCAAGGGCGGCGGGAAGCAACTCAATGAGCAGATGCGCTGAGGGCTGCTTTTGCCGTTGCCAGCGAGCTTGGCGCACCGGATCGACCGGCACGCCAGGCTCAAAGGTTCGTTTCACTTATTCAGCGCATCTTTTAAAGCCTTGGCCGGCGTAAACGCCAGCTTCTTGGCCGCGGCGACCTTGATGGTCGCGCCAGTTGCCGGATTGCGCGCCTCGCGCTCCGGCGTTGCTTTCACTTTGAACTTCCCAAATCCTGGCAGCGAGGTTTCGTTACCGTCCATCGCAGCTTGAGTGATCGAGGCAATCACGGCCTCGACGATCGCCTTGCCCTGTGCCTTCGTCAGGCTGTGGTCGCCTGCAATCTTGTCTGCGATTTCATTCGTGGTGGTCATTGTGCTTCTCCGCATCATTGTTCCTGCGGAATCCCTGACAGCGGATTGAGCATCTGTCATTGAGGCACTGCGGCATCGTGTGTTGAATTGCCCGGATTTCCACAGTTTCCGAACGTCGCCAGCCTAGCCCGCCTTATCCGTGCCGCTTCCAGGAAAGGAAGCGCAGCTTCCGTCCACCGCGGACACCTGTTCCTTCTCTGCGCCCGCTTTCCAATTCTGCCCGCGCAACTCTTAGCATCGCAGGAATGAGCGCGTTGATCGAATTAGTCTCGAAGCAAAACTTCTGGCGGCCTATACTATTGCCGATCTCGGAAATCAGCAGTCGCCTTGGCTTTGACGAAGCGACCAATTTGTAAAATTCTTTCGGCGAGAGACAGGTTCAACTCCGCGCATACTTCGCTGAGAGGCTATCCGAAGCGCCGGATCTTTGACCTGTCGGACGCGTTGCATCGAGGCCGCAGGTGTCCATGCTGCCACACTGTCGGGCTGCGCTACGTCTAGCTCTCTGCCTTTAAGGCATGCTTGACGCGGAGGATGGTAATCACAACAGATCCTACAACCACCGGAACAGCGACGAGCATGATCATCGGATCGAAATGGAATCCTGCGTGGTCTGCTGTCTCAAATATAAATTTCAGCAAGCTCAGCAAGTAGTAGCTAATCGCGATCATCGAAAAGCCTTCGACCGCGCGCTGGATCTTGACCTGCGTCGCGGCCCGATCAGCCATCGCCTGGATCTGTGTAGAGTTCTGGAACTCAATCTCGACCTGGATTCGGGTTTGTAGCAGGTCGAGCAGGTGCATCGCAGCCCTTGATAGGTGCTCAAGCCTCAACGCGGTTGCTTCGCAGGTACGCACCGCAGGCTTGAACCGGCGCTCCACGAAGGTACCGAAACGTTGAAAGCCGGGGACATGGGTTTCCCGTAAAAGGGCGATCCTTTCTTCAACGATTTTGGCATAGGCAGCGGTTGCGCCAAACCTGTTTCTGGTTTCCGCGGTGGCTGAAATGATATGCGAGGAGAGAACAGTAATTTCCTCGAGCAATTGTTTGTGCTGATGTGCAGGCGTACTCAAGTTTCGATTGGTCAGCCGAACGAGCTCCGCGTCATATCCGCCCAGAAGCGGGGCAAGACGACGCGCCTCCGGCAATCCGAGCAGCGCCATTGACCTATAGGTTTCGATCTCAAAGATCCGCCGTACCATGCGCCCCAGCCGATGTGCATTCAGGTCCTTGTTGAACAGGATGATCCTGCTTGAATTGTCCCCTCGAACGCGAAAATCGGAGCAAACTTGCGCCGCCCCGCCGCCGATTGATGACGCGGCGGTGTCGCCGAAGTCGAGGGATTTTAGAACCGTTCCCAGCTGGTCTGGAGGGTTTCCGAGGACAAGGATACTCACGTGGCAAACGAGGAGAGGAGAGCTCAACCCTGCTAGCCGCGCAAAATCACCTTCACAAAGGTCAGTTTCCGGCCAATCCTCGGGCTCGCTGGCCAATTTTCGGACCCGCGTGACAGTCACGAACTCAGTGTGCCGTTCCACTCTGACGGAAATTCCACCATCAGCTTGGAGACTATCGTGGAACTCCTTGATCACGCCATCCGACGGCATGAAAGCAAAGTGTTCGACGATCGCCGGACCGGTGAAATAAATCGACGGTCGAGCGTGAAGCTCCGAGTTGAAGTCTGCGGGCTTCTGTTCAAAAGCAGCTGGACGAGACACCTGTGGTGCGGAAGCAGACCCCGTTGGGAAGAATGCTTCCTCTGCGCCCTTTGAATTCATGTCTGTCTTCCCCATTTCCGAAAGCACACCAATCGGCAAGCCTATATGAAGCCAATGCAGTCAACTTGAAAAGCCCTGCGTGAGTGCAAATGATTTGGCGCCCTCGTCGAGGTGCGAGCTGTAGCGGTCGACTTGTGCGGCAAGCCAGGGGCGTTGCTTTCCTGTTAACAGGACTAGACACTCGGTCGGCTGACGCCGAGCGTGCCCCCATGCACACCTCCGAGCTTTTGAACGGACATACGGGAGGTAAGGCCGATAACACCTTCGTCAGGTCCGACGAACCGTTTCCTTGTTAACACGCGTCTTAAGCAACCATTCAGACGACATGCATTGTCATCTTCTAGTCTTTCCAGGCATCCTGCTGGGCAGCTCAAAATGGCCGCAACATTGTGACGCGAGGTGAAGTTATGCTGACCGAACGCGAGGATCAGTTTTACATTGGTGGGAAATGGCAGGAATCTGGGGACGCAAACCGTCTGCCTGTTGTGAATCCCGCGTCGGAACGTGTTGTCGGGCATATTGCTGCGGGCGGTGCTGATCACGTCGATCTCGCGGTTGCTGCTGCGCGCGACGCGTTCCCAGCCTTTTCTCAAACATCGGTGGCTGAACGGCTCGGTCTGCTCGGCAGGATGCATTCTCTCCTGAAAGAAAGAGCAGAGACGTTCGCGGAGGCGCTTGTTATGGAAATGGGGGCGGCGATCAGCTTCGCGCGGGCTTCCCAGGTTCCTTTTGCTTCCGAGCACATCCGTGTCCAGATGGAAACTCTCTAGAAGTACCGCTTCGTAACGATTGATGAGCGTACCGCGACCGCCAAGGAGGCGATCGGGGTTTGTGCGCTGATCACCCCCTGGAACGGGCCACTTTAACTGCGAAAGGCGCTCCCGCGATTGCGGCAGGCTGTACCGTCGTCCTCAAGCCCAGTGAACTATCACCTTAAAGAGGCGCCGGGCTGTTGCCGTTACAGCCGCGCAGCAAAAGCGGCCCTCGTCGCACTGGACAGACAGATCATATGTTTGGCATTCGCGACGGCAGCACGAGCCACGGATATCAGAAGCGCGGGCGCAAGCCGGGTAAAAGGAAGGATTTCATGAGCGATCCGGACTTGATTGCTAAGCGACAGAAAGCTCTGGCTCGTATGGAGGCTGCAGAATGAATGGTGGCGAGCATATCTCAACGCTAAAGCCGAAGGCATCTCATCAGCCCCCGCTCCTCCCTAGCAACCCGGCCTAGCCGGTCGGATCGGGGGCTGATCCGAGGAACAAGTGTCGCGTTTCTAATTGGCTAGAACCGTCGCGGCTCTAACCAGCTTTGACAAGTCGAAATAGTGGGTCCGGCGTTCCGATCCTTTCAAGAGCTGAGAATGAACGCGTAACGACATCATCTTTACGAACTTACCTTGTAAAGATGATGTCGTTACGCTATATGGTCCTTCTAGACAGGAGCTTCCCATGCCGACCTCGCACACAGGCAAAAGCCCGGACGCAAGCGTGGCGCTGAATATGCGCATCAAGCCTTCGACGCGCAACTTGATTGACCGCGCCGCCGAGATGCTAGGCAAGACACGTACAGATTTCATGCTGGAGGCTTCCGAGCGCCGTGCCGAGGAAGTACTACTTGACCGGACGATCTTCACTGTCAGCGCAGAAATCTACGCTGAGTATCTGGCCCGGCTCGATGCGCCAACACAGCCCAATGAGCGTCTTAAACGCACCATGTCGACCAAAGCGCCGTGGGATGAGGTGTGACCTTAAGCGTACCCGCGCCACTTGGTGACCATCACGAGCTAGCCGAATTCCATTCTGGTGTCCCTGAGCTTGACGATTGGCTGCGTCTCCGCGCCCGCGCCAATCAGGCGAGCGGCGCATCACGTACCTTCGTCGTGTGTGAGGCGAACCGCGTCATCGCCTACTACGCCCTCGCTTCCGGCGCGGTAAGGCAATCGGAAGCGCCGGGGCGTTTCCGGCGGAACATGCCTGATCCGATACCAGTCGCCGTGCTTGGACGCCTTGCCATTGATCAAACCTATCAGGGACGTGGTTTCGGCAGGGCGTTAGTGCGCGATGCAGGTCTGCGCTTGATCAATGCCGCCGAGATACTGCGGATTCGCGGCGTTTTGGTCCATGCGATCTCGCATGACGCACGAGCCTTCTACGAAGCGGTTGGTTTCCTGCCTTCCTCGTCCGACCCCATGATGCTGCTAGTCGGGTTGCATGACCTCAACAACGCGTTGACCTCCTTACCAAGCTGATTGCTAAATCGCTGAAACCAAATCACGAACTTCGGCGAAAGTAATGAGGTGCCGAGGGTTCCGATCCGTTCAAGAGCACTAACGGGCGGGGCCTCGGCTCAGTCGCACCGATTTACAACGATTGCTTCGAGTCTTTCTCGCAACACCTGAGCGGGAACTGTAATCTTGGACAGATTTGGCTGGATTAGAGTGATTCAGTTACGGTATCCGTCGGACTGCGAAGCGATTTGCGCGAGCGGGACAGCGAGAGAAGGCACGTCCGCATCTCCTAAAGCAGGACCTTGATGAACGCGGATATGATAGTCGCCTGGGCGGTGGAAAATGGATTCCATGCGATGGATTCCGGGAATTATCGTCGCCATGACAATGCGGGCGTGATCACGATCGAGATAAAGAGGATGCCTCTCGCACTGTCCTCCAGCTCCTGAACCGGATGAGGCTGCACTTTGCCGTTTGTAGAGCGCCCCATTCTAACATTTTGGTGCCGACGCTTGGGAGCCTTTCAAGCGATCATCGCGCGATTGTGGATGCCATCCCACGCCTGCCATTCGCGCATGGTGAAAAAGGTTAGGCGCTTGTGGTAATCCCCGTTGACGATCTCACCAATCGCGCACCTTATCACGCTTTGATAGCGCAACGATACCGGAGCCAGTTCTTGATTGGACAGCCAGCTCCGATTACGAGTCCGATGGCGACTTGCAATAAAAAGGTAGCGATGTCACCAAATGAACCAGCAAAAGCCTAGAGCAACGCTACGAACCGTTGCCCAGCACCTACTTCGGCTTTCTGTTTGCGGCGGTCGTGATCTCCAGCCTGCCGCTGCTCGTCCTCTACCTTCTGTTCAGAAAGCACCTTCAGGCCGGGTTCTCCATGGGTGCGGTCAAGGGCTAGGCTCAGCCCGTGTCGTCACTAATTTGCAAAAGCAGGAGTAACGAACATTCTTTGTGTAGAAATCCTTGGACCGCGTCAGGCGCAGGTCTCCCAACGGCCGGAACCGCAAGCCTCCGGTGATATAGTCAAGATCCAGGTCCTGATCGCGCCCATGTGCACGGAATGGCAATCTTGGCGTTCTGGCAAGCTTTCGTGTGAGCTCGGTCATGAGGCGGTCGGCGTTGTTGTCGATGCCGCACAATCAAAGCGCCTGAAGGTCGGCGACCGCGTCATCGTCATGCCGCATGCCGGCTGTGGCGTCTGCCCGGCTTGCCGCTCGGGGGAACATATCCACTGCGCCTCGCAGCGCGATCTTTTGGACGAGACGGGTTCATCGTCCGGCATCGGCTGTTACGCCGAATTCCTGTTGAAGCCGGATTACCTGTTGCAACTTGTCCCTGACGACATCGAGACGCATCACGCCGCAATGGCGATTTGTGCCCTCGGTCCGAGCTTCACGGCGATGCACCGCATGCACGTAACCGCACAGGATACCATGCTGATTTCCGGCTGCGGCGCCGTCGGCCTTGGGGCGATCATCAATGCGCGAACAATTGGCGCGCGCGTCATCGCGCTCGAATTGAACCCATATCGCGCTGCACTGGCGCAGGAGGTGGGAGCAGAGCTGGTCATCGACCCCCGTGCGCCGGACCTTATCGAGCAGGTGCGGGCCGCAAGCGGCGGTTATGGCGTGGATGGGGCCCTCGACACCAGTAACAATGAGGGCGCTCCCGCAGTGGTCCTGGAGTTGCTGCGGGCGCGGGGGAGGCTTGCCTTCGTCACCTGGAGCGGTTCGCTACCGGTCAACCGCATCACGGGCAAGGGCATCGACATCTTTGGCGCTTGGCACTGGAACCATGACGTCTTCGCCGAAGAGTTGTTGCAGCGCGTGCGCGATGCCAGGCCGCTTCTCGACAGATTGACCACGCATCGTTTCGCCATGTCGGAGGTCGCGTCTGCCTTTGCTCTTCAGGAAACCGGCAATTGCGGAAAGGTGCTGCTCTATCCGGGCAAAATTCCTCAGGCTTGAAGGCCTCAGAGACAAGATGCGGCCGGGGACGCGTTGGCCGCCGCCCGCCAACAGAATCAATTTGGGAGACTATTCATGACGTTCAGACTCGGTGGCTATGGGATCGAATATGGGGGTGATCCCGAAGCCTATGCACGCGCACATGTGGAATTCGGGTACAACGCGGCCTACATGCCGACCATCAAGCTCGAGAACCGCCAAGAAATCGCCGATCTGGTGAAAAGCTTCGCCGCCGCCGATCTCGTCATTGCCGAGGGAGGTGCCTGGAAAAACCTCATTGCCCATGATGATGTGACGCGGAAAGCCAATCTCGAATATGCCGTGCATCAACTGGCTCTGGCGGACGAACTGGGAGCAGGCGCCATCGTCGCCTACCACGGAACCGTTGGCCATCCCGATGACCGGTGGCAGCTGAGCGACAATTACGACTATGGCCCGCATCCAGACAATCAAAGCGAGGCTGGATTCCAGCGCGCGGTCGATACGGCCCGCTATGTCATCGATATGGTGAAGCCCAAGCGCACCAAGTTCTCGTTGGAGATGGTGCCGTGGCTGGTGACCGATACCCCGGAAAACTATCTCAAATTGTTAAAGGCGATCGACCGGCCGCAGTTCGGAGCCCATATTGATGCGGCAAATATGGTCATCTCGCCGCGGCTCTATTTCAATACAGGAAAGATGATCCAAGATTGTTTCGCCCTTCTTGGACCTTGGATCGTTTCGTGCCACGCGAAGGATCTGGTGATGAAAGGCGGACCTGGAACGATCTCTTTCCATTTGGATGAAGTCGTGCCCGGCGAAGGTAATCTCGACTACAAGGCTTATGTCACCGAGATTGCCAAACTCGGGCGCGAAGTTCCGCTCATGCTCGAGCATTTCGATGTGCCCGGCTATCGGCGTGGCCTCGCGCACATCAAGACGGTCGCACGCAGCGCAGGGGTTGTTTAAGAGCGGTGACCAGCTACGAAACTCTTGTGACGATTGGAGGGGCCGTGCGCCCCAGGCGCGTCACCGTTCGTTTATACTCCCGAACGCATCGAGCAGGCACGCTGAACGAGCCGCAGGCGAAACCTTTCAGGTGGAAGGGGTGTTCATCGGATGCGGAATGCCGCGAGCAAATGTCACGGCTTCCTCCTTCAGCCAGTCGGCAAACCGGACCGCGCTTTTCTTCTTGCCAAATGACGGGCCCTCGATCAGGCGATAGGCATAGCCGGGCAGAATGGGTCCCTCAATTCTGCGCAACGTTCCGTCGCGCAGTTTCTCATCGACGAGTACATTGCTCGTCAACAATGGACCCAGGCCACGTTCGGCGGCGTGGAGCGCAAGTGTCTCTTCGCTGAACCAGGATATCTTGAAATCGCCGTCAAGCTCGTGGGGCGTCTCCGCCAGCCACGTTGACCACGTCGGGCAAAGGAATGCGGGGTTCTTCCACTTGTAGGCAAGCAGGGGTCGCTTGCGGTAGTCGTCGATCACGGGCTGCCGCTCGGAGTTCGATATCGATGAGGCGGCCACAGCCAGATAGACGTCCCGCAGAAGTATCATGGGCTTCGCCGCGAGATCGACCGGCCCGTACCGTATGGCGAGATCGATGCTTTCCGCCCGGAGGTCGACCACGTTTTCCGAGGCGTGGACGTTCACGATTACATCGGGAAAAGAGGAATGAAACCGGTCGAGCCTCGGCATGAGCCAGCGCTCGGCAAAAACCTTCGTCATCGAGACGGCGACGACATCGGCTTCTTTTTCTCCGGAAACCTGAGCAAAGGCTTCGGCCAACTGATCAAAGCCGTCACGCAATCTCGGATAAATCGCAGCGCCCGCCTCGGTTAGGACGACAGACCTTCCCGAGCGTTCGAAGAGCTTCTTGTCGATCAATTCTTCCAGTTGCCGGATCTGGTGGCTCACGGCCGTGACCGTGACGAAGAGTTCCTTCGCCGCTGCGGTGAAGCTGCCGTGTCTTGCGGCAGCTTCGAAGGCCCTCAACGAATTCAGCGGGGGAAGTTTTCGCATTCCAGCTCCTCGACGTATGGATCGGCGGGTCTTCATAACACGGCTGCATCTCTTGGAAGGGCGATAGAACTATTCCATCCTTGTTAGAGCCGTTGAAGCCTTGATGCCGGCCGGACGCAACGTCCTGGGCGGTCCTGCTATCTGATATCGATACCCGCATCCATGGAAAGACAAAACCCGCCTGTCCGGCGGAGCGCGCCGTCTTCATCCGATTTTGAAATGCGCCTCGGTCGGGTCCATGTTGTTTACGGGTACCATGTCCTGGGGGCAGGCGGAGAAGACGATGATGAGATCCATCTCCGCCCTGAGGGCGATGTACTCGCCCGGCTTGCTGGCCGGAGGCTGGAATGAAAGGGCACCGTCGGCTTCGACCGGAACGTTCATGAACAGGTTGAGAGGGCTCGGGGTTCCCCCGGCCTTGAGCTGGATTGCCGCAAGCGCATTGTGGAGATTGTCGGTGCAATTGTCGTGATAGCCGTGTGCACCGAGTTGTTCGTATCGGTGAATGTCGCAGGCTGCCATCAACGTATCGTGGATACCGGGGGTCGTATCCTCGACGATGGTGAGAATTGGTTGGCGCCTGTTCGTCTTGAATACATCCCCGGCTTTCGGAAACAAGGTGAGCATCGACGCCCGGCTGTGCTCCATCGACATGAATTCGGTCAGGTCGGTTGCGTTATAGGCCCAAGTATCGACAACCTGGGATCCATGGGTGTTGATGACGGTGACCACGCGACCGGCGGCGACATGTGCGGCGATCCCTTTTCGGGCGGGAATCCGATACACCGAATTCGAATCCAGCTCTGTCTGCTTGTTCATTCCTCGAGACCTTCCGTGTCGTATCGTTGCGGATCAATTGAAGCAGAGTGGCTTAGCGAATTCCAATAATAATAACGGCATTCATTATAGCTAAAACCTATAATGAAATGAACCGGTCACAGGGCGACCGGTTTGGCGTAATAGGGCAGATCGTCGGTCCGCGCCCGATAGCGGCCGGCCTTTTCCAGCTCATCGACATAGGACACAATTTCCTCCAGCGGAGCGAACCAGACATCTTTCGTGGAAAGGGTGTGTTCAAGCCAGCGCTCGACGACGCGCCATCGGGCCAGACGCCCGTCAGGAACGGGTGCCAGATGCCCATCCAGAATCCACCAGCCTCGTATTGCGCATCGAACTCCTCGAAGGAGGCCGCGAGACCTTCCGTCGGCGACTTTACGGGCATCATGTAGCCGATCTCCGCGAAATGCGCGAAGGGAGGCCAATCGTCCGAGCCCCAGTGCGGCGGCACCTCGAAAAGCGCGCCTCCCGCGGTTTTCATTCTGTAGGGAATGTCGTCCGCCATCAGGGATGAATCGTAGGTGAAGCCGTGTTCGATCAGGAGGTCGATCGTCGACTGAGTCGCGTTGTAGACGGGCGCTCTGTATCCCCGCGGTCTGCGTCCCGTCATCCTGACATGCACGTCGAGCGCCTTTTCGAACCAGTGGCGCTGTTCCGGCGGCGAAATCTCGCTCGGGTCCTCGTGGATGTATCCGTGATGGCCGATCTCGTGGCCGCCCGCCAAGATGGCATCAACGATGTCGGGATACTGGTTCATCGTCCAGGCCGGGATGAAGAAGGACTGCTTCAGACCAAGGCGCCTGTAGGTCTCCAGAATGCGCGGGACGGCAACCTGATCGTACCTGCCCATGGTGATCGGGTACAAACGGTCGAAACTGTCTTTTGGTTTCGCGATATGGATGAGACTGTCCGCGTCGATGTCGAAGGAGATCGAGCAGGCGCATCGTGCTCCGTTTGGCCAGGGGATCGGGTTCTGGATCATGGTTATTTTCCTTGTGATCTGAGAATATGGTCGATGCGGACCGCCGATCGAAGCAGGCGGCCATCGTGGCCATTCGGTGCTGAGAACAGAGCCGAGGTATTGCCGCCGGAACCGTCAGTGCCGGTCGGGATCGCGAAGCCCGGCATGTCGAGAAAGCTTCCGATCATCGTCAGCGACAGGGTTTCCAGGTTGACCCGCGAGAACACGTCGTCGTCTTCCACATCGAGAAGGTGCGGAGCCGCATGTTTGACCGTGGGGATGACAAGTATCCGGCCTCTGAGTGCCTGTGCCGCGTCGAGCATGAGTTGTCGCCGCTCGCGGTAAAGCGTGGTGACCTGCTCCTGAGAAAACCCTGATGATGCGAGGAGCCGCGAACGGACCCTACGGTCCAGGATGATACCGTTCTTGCTTGTCACGACGTCCTTCAGAAAAATCCACGCCTCATGGGAACCCAACCAGCCGCTTGTGGCGATGAGGTCGCGCACCCGTGAAATGACATCGACGCGGCCGGAGGTCACTCTGGCACCGGCCCGCGCAACCGCTGCCAGCGCGATTTCCAGATTTTTCCTGACGTCGGGCTGGACATCCAGTTCATTGAGGATCGCGCTATCGATCACGAGATCGAGTTGGTCCGTCGGGAGGGGGCGGACAGGCTCCGGGGCGATCCCGCGCATGGCCTGATCGATCAGCAGGCAATCCGAAGCGGAGCGCGCGATGGGGCCAAGCGTATCGAAGGAGCTGGCAAGCGGATGGACGCCCCGCATGGGATATCGACCCGTGGAGGGCCGAAATCCGTGCAAGCCGTTGAAAGCGGCGGGAACGCGAATGGACCCGGCCGTATCGGAGCCGATAGCGGCGAGGACGACGCCCCGCTCGACCGCGATCGCCGAGCCTGAAGACGACCCGCCCGGGACGCGCTGTTCCGGGGCATAGCCGGGAATCGGAGTTCCAAAATGGGGGTTGATGCCAAGGCCGGAGAACGCAAACTCGCTGAGGTTTGTTTTTCCGATCGATATGAGCCCCACACCGTGGATCGAGGAGACAACCTCGGCATCCTCTCGGGCCGGTGCCAGATTTCTGCGGATCTCCGATCCTGCGGTCGTCACGGTTCCGGCAATGTCGAGGAGATCCTTGACCGCAATCGGAACACCGTCGAAGGCACTCAGCGGCTTGCCCTCCCGGTGGCGACGATCCGACGCTTCGGCCCGAACCAAAGCCTGATCGGCCTGGATGGATATGAAGGCATGGGGCGCGGAGACGGCCCGCGACAATGCCTCATCCACAAGCTGCATCGATGTTGTTCGACCGGTGGCAAGGGCCAGCGCGACTTCGGAAAGGCTTTGCATTTGGAGTTCTTTCCGGCTCACTCGGCAGCGATCGGACAAACTTGGCCGATCAGCTGGTCGACGAGGCACGGCACCGCCTCAAAAGCCTCCCGGACCGATTTTTCATGCCTTTCGTCGCCGAATTCCTGATAGTCGATGGCAAGCACGTGGCTCTCTTCGACGCCGAGATAGTTGGCGCAGGTGACAATGTGCGTCTCCAGATGGTTCATGTGTTCGCGAACCCCACCGACGCCGAAGCCGAACTCGCCTCTCGCGCTGAGTATGACGAGCGTCTTGCCCGACATGATCGGTGCCAGGGGGTAGTCGCCTCTTTGAAGATCGAAAGTGAAGGTTTTCCCGATCCGGATGACCTTGTCGAACCAGGACTTGAGAGCCGCGGGCATTCCATAATTGTGCATCGGCGCGCCGATGACGATCAGGTCTGAACGGCCGACCTCGTCGATGAGGGTGTCGGAGAGCTTCAGTTCCCGCTGTTGAGCCGGAGTGCGCGTCTCGGCGGGCGTGAAGACGGCGGCGATCCATTCTTCGGTGATGATCGGCGGTGGAGACCGTCCGATATCACGCGTTATGACGACCGCCGACGGATCCTTTGTCTTCCAGTGATCGACAAAGGCCGCGGAAAGCCGACGGCTTAAGGATCGGTCGCCGCGAGGGCTCGCATCAATATGCAAAATCGTGGTCATGAATATGCCTCTCGCTGAAGATCTAAGACCGTTGGATCATCGCGCAGATCGGCATGCATGCGTTATTGAGGTTTCTTTTGGAACTCTTGAGTTAAACTTAAGAATAAATCCCGGCCAGAACGCAGAGGCAGCCATATAGGGCTGCCAAGCAATCCCGTCTTACATGCTTCTCCCCTACTTTTCACTTTGGCTCAACCCGGGTTGAGAAGTTTTCATTTTCATAAATCTGTCACACCTGCGGAAAGTGGCGTCCGGGAGTAGGAGCAACAACCTGACAGGGGAATCCAATGTCAAAATCCGCCAATTTCACCTCAGACGAACTGTCGGCATACGACGTCCATGGCATCGCGCCGGTTCCAGTGTCGCACCGAACGTCGTCACCACTCGACCAATTCTGGATCTGGGCCGGCGCGAACGTCGCTCCGATCAACTGGGTTCTGGGAGCGCTCGGAATCTAGATGGGGCTTAGCCTCTGGGATACGTTTCTCGTCATTGCGATCGGCAATCTCGTGGGGGCAGCGCTTTTCGCCACATTCTGCCTCATGGGATACCGAACCGGCGTTCCGCAGATGGTTCTCACTCGGCTCGCCTTCGGTCGCCGCGGCGCCTACCTGCCGACTTTCGTGCAGCTTCTCATGGCGATGGGCTGGGTGGCGACGAACACCTGGATCGTACTCGATCTTTCGGTCGCTGCGCTCGATCGCATGGGAATTGGTGGTGGGATGGAGGTGAAATATGCGATCGCCCTCGTCATCATGGTGGTCCAGATCGGGATAGCCGCCTGGGGCTTCAATGCGATCAAGTATTTCGAGCGCTACACGATGCCGGCGATCCTGCTGATCATGGTCGCGATGACATTCATGGCGTCTTTTACGGTTGATATCCAATGGTCCACCTCAACAGTCACGGGTATCGCGCGGTGGTCCGCGATGAGCCAGCTGATGACGGCAATCGGTATTGGCTGGGGCATATCCTGGCTGGTCTATGCGTCTGACTACACGCGGTTTTCAAAACCAGGCTTGAAACCGTCCAGCGTCTTCAAGGCAACGTTCCTGGGAATGTTCGTGCCCACGGTCTGGCTCGCCACGCTCGGCGCGGCGATTGCTTCCGCCGGCGTCGGGTCCGATCCGGCCCAGCTCATCATCGCGGCGTTTGGCGTGATGGCCTTGCCGGTCCTGCTCGTGCTGGTTCACGGGCCGATCGCAACGAACATCGTCGTCATTTATTCCGCCGCGCTTTCAAGCCTTGCCATGGATATCAACAAGCCCCGCTGGGTCGTTTCGCTCGCTTGCGGCGTTGCGGGATCGATCATTCTCTACGGCTTCATGCAGTCGCAAGATTTCGCGCATGCGTTCGAAACGTTCATGGTGACGATGGTCGTCTGGATCAGCCCCTGGGCTGGCGTAACCGCTGCCGATTTCTTCGTTATGCGCCGCGGGTCGATCAATGTCGACGAATTGTACAAGCCGCACACGACGAGCCGGCTCGGTGACGTCAACTGGACCGGCGTCCTGTCATTGCTGGTCGGCGTCTTCGCTGCCTATCTCTTCCAGATGAGCGTCGTCGAAGTCCTTCAAGGCCCCCTTGCCCTTGGCCTGGGCGGAATTGATCTTTCCTGGCTGGCCGGCTTTGCCGTCGCGTTCATGGCCTACATCGTTTCTCACAAGCTCCGAAGGACCGCGGATGTCGGCGCGTCCGCACTGACGTTGCCTGTCCGTGGCGAATGAGACCGAAGGGGTCGCGGCAGCGCGACCATCTCTCCGAGAAAAGGAAATGCAATGACTATCGTTCTTCAACAGGACAGCGTCCTGAAGGCGCTTTCCGGCGGGGCTGAAACCGATTCTTTCCTCGGCAACGTGGTGGAATTGGCGATCGTCACGAGCGATCACAAACGTACCATGGACGGCCTGCTGAAGCTCGGCATTGGACCTTGGCGCGTTTACAAGTTCAGCCCCGAAAACACGGAAAACCAGACCTACAGGGGTGAAGCGGTTTCATTCGAGCTCACCGTCTGCTTTGCGCAGTCTGGCAATATGGTCTGGGAACTGATGGAGCCGGTCTCCGGCCCGACGATCTTCGCGGACTTCCTCAAGGCGCACGGCGAAGGCATTCATCACGTGGCCTATGACTGCAACAATATCCCCTTCGAGGAACGGATTGCGGAATTCGAGCGCCGCGGTTTCAAGAAGATACAATCGGGGTCGTGGATGGGGCGTAACCACTTCGCATTCTTCGCCACCGAGGAGGATACAACCACCTGCTTCGAGACATATGCGTTCCCGGATGACTGGGACTATCCGGAACCCGACTCCTGGTATCCACCGCTGCGGGATTGAGCCCGACTTAAAAATCCTGCCCGCCCTTTGAGGGGGTGGACAGGACCGACGGCTTCAAGGATGCCGAAATGGCTTGGTTTTATCTCGCGCTGGCGGGGTTTTTCGAGTGTGGGTCGGGGATCGAACCGAAATATACGCACGGCTTCACACAGACTCGGTAAACGTCCGGTGGCTCCGTTTCATGACCATACGCCCGCGTCAGGAAAACCTAGGCCGCTAATCCACGCGACCGTCATTGAAAGCCTTGCGCAGGATCTCCACGAAATCCAGTGCTACACGCGATAGCTGGTCGTGAATGGGGTAAAGAATGGCGATCTGGTATGTGATCGTCGGCTCGAAAGGGCGCAGTTCGACCTTGTCGGTAAAGGCCGCGCTGATCACAGGGTCGATAAGCCCGACGCCGTGACCGGAAGCGACGAATTCGCAAGCGCTCGTGAGGAATTCCGTCTCAACAACGACATTCCAGGCGGCATTCATCTTTGAAAAAGCAGCGGCGGTACTGAGGTAGAGGGGATCGCCCTTGAAAAGAGTCACGAAGGGAATTCCGTCGAGCTCTCGTGGCGTGAGCGTGTCGAAGCGACACAGCGGATGTCCCTTCGGAAGCATGCATACGCAATCGAACGAGAACACCTCCATATGCGAGATAGGATAATTCGTCGGAAGTTCGGAGATCGCGATGTCGAATGTATTCGTAGAGATTAGTTCCTTGACCGCCTGGGATGGCCGCGTGATGATCTTGAGTTGCAGGTCGGGCCTGTCCGCCGCGAACGATGACATGAGCCGTGGCAGCAAGCTTATCGAAACATTGGGATAGGCAACGATGCTGAGGGAACCGCGCCGGCCGGACCTGATCTCCCGCGCGGCCTGCGCAGTTCCTTCGATCGCGTCGAGGGCCTTGCTTGCTTCAACGTAAAATAGCTGGGCTTCGGGGTCGGATGCAGCCGCGAACCACGTCTGACGAAAAGCGTCAGGCCAATCGAATGTTCAAGTGCGGCAATCGTGGTGCTGACGGCAGGCTGCGACATTCTAAGCATTTCCGCGGCGCGGGTCATGGTGCCGTGGAGCATGAGCGCGCGAAAGCATTCGAGTTGTCGTAATCTCATGCCTTCTGGTAATTTCTTCTTCGGCCAACCACAATCGTTTTTCTGCTGTCGCGGATTGATACCTTCAATCGGCATCGGCAGACCTGGTCGTCGGCGCTCCAGGTGCGGCTCGATGCATCATCGCGATCTTGCACGGCTATCTGTTCGGGAAAATATTTCGTGAAATCGAGCATGGAGGCTCAGGCGAATGAGCAGTATCAAGGTTCGGCCGCCTCTTCTGGCGATTTTTGTCATTGGCGTCGTGGGTGTCGGATTCGCGATCGGTCTAACCATCAGGCCGGGCGCGTGGTACGAGTCGCTCGAGAAGCCGTTCTTCACCCCTCCAAACTGGGTGTTCGGTCCAGTGTGGACAGTCGTATATTTGCTGATCGCGATAGCGGGCTGGCGCGTAGCGTTGAGCGAAGGTTTCAGCTCGTCGGCGTTCCGTCTTTGGGGATTGCAGATGGTGTTGAATTGGGCGTGGACCCCGATCTTCTTTGGTGCCCACTCTATCTCGCTGGGGCTGATAACGATCCTGAGCTTGTCGGCGGTTGCTATGTTTTTTATGGCCAAGGCTCGTGACGGGTGGGCGTTCTGGTGTTTCGCACCGTATATTGTCTGGCTGTGTTATGCTTCCGCATTGAACGCGGCAATCCTGGCGCTCAACTGAGATGGATTATTTCCGAGGTGCTCCTCAGGCAAACCGCAAACTATCCTTCGCGATCGCCTGGAGGACGAAGTGCTTCCCCATTTTGCCGAACGGAAGGCGATCGCAAGGCGGATGGATATATTGCGGCCACCGCCGTAGCGAACGGCCTTGCCGTCGCAACTCGCGACACAAGCCCTTTGAGGTCGCTGGGTTGAAAGTGATTAGCCCCTGGCTCCCATAAACATCCTGTGATTTTAGGTGCCGTGGGTTCGACTCCCATCAAGCCCGGCTATGCTCAGCGACTGATTGCATAGTTATTCATTCGGTATCTTCGAATTCCGGAGGACGGGATCTGCATTGCTTCAAAGATGGTTGGTCTGGGCGGCAAGGCAGATAGCTTCACGAGATTCCTGATGGTTTCAGATAATTCTCACAGAAACCGGCGACCGGTGGACAACCTGTGTCCGGGATCAAGACGCTGTCACCAGGCATGATGACGGTGAGGAAAACCGACACCATAAGGCTTTGCCAGAAGACATTACCGCATCAAACGGCCCAACGAGCTTGCGCATCACATTCCATTCAAACGAGGAAGGCGTGAATTTTCAGGTGGTTCACCAAGTTCCGAACCAATTAGTCGCTTCGGGCGCGACCACTGCTCACGTGATACTTCGCTAAGAACAAGACCATGACCTGGCCGATCGGGAGCATAGGCGAATCCATCGCGAATTAGGATCGGCTGCTCCACAAGGTGATCAAAATTCTGGAACGAGTATTCGAGCCACTCGACTTCCGGGAGTGCGACGGCCATGTGGACGCCTACTTCCAGGAACGTATTTCCCAAGCAAACCGGAATGCCAAGCTCGGCAGCCAGCCATCCGATGCGCATGACGTCCGTGACCTGGCCATGAACATTGAGCAGATCGGTTGCGAAGTTCTCCATGAGAAGACGCTTTCCACTGGCATCCAGATACTCTCCGCTGTTGATCTGCGTCCAGTTCACGGCGTGACGGAGCGTACGCAAGCCCTCGAAGTCATGGCGAAGAATTGGATCCTCTACCCACAGCAGGTCATGGCCCGCATCGCGGATCGCCGTCAATTTGACGAGCGCCTCCTTGGAATTCCAGGCTTCATTCGGGTCGATCATAATCTGCGACCCGGCGGGGACGACCTCTTTGAGCAGGTCGAGCCGGCGCATGTCCCGCCGGAAGTCGGGATGACCGACCTTGATCTTGAATGCCTGGTAGCCGAGGGCGGCGGCGTGCGAGAACAGCGCGCGGAATGCCTCGTCGCTGAGATGAAAGTCTAGACCGCTGGCATAGGCGCGGACCCGGTCACGGCGGCTTCCGAGCAGCTTATGCAAAGGCAATCCCACTTCCTTGGCCGCCAGGTCCCACAATGCGACCTGAAGAGCTTCGTGAAACGGCAGCGAGAAAGCCCGCTGATTGCCGCCTCGCGGGCGGTTGACGCGATGGACCAGCCCGATCGCTTCTTGCCCCGCGATCGCGGGCCATGCTTCATGCTTGAACACGGCTTCGATCTCTGCTTGATCCGGCAGGGGATGAAAGAGCGTTTGAATAAAGCCGAGCCCAACCTTTCCGGTTTCGCCGATAAGTTCGAGAGCGGCCACGTTGACGTCATCTGCACGGACCTGACTGTCGCCGATTACCCTGTCGCGGGCGAATTGAAATCGGGTTATACGAAATCCGGATAGGGGCATGGAGCGTGCTCTCTGATCGCTTTATATTGATAACTGATCTATCAGAGGTATTATCGGACGGATGAAGAAATCGCAAGCGCGCAAAGCGAAGGCAACTGTACCGGAGGTCGCTGCCCCCCGGCTCAGCGATCTCGCCTATGATCGCATCCTCGAAAGCCTGTTTGAACGAAGGGTCCCTGTTGGCGCATTTATCTCCCAAAGCGAACTGTCCGAGATTGTCAGCGTGCCAGTTGCGCCGCTTCGCGATGCGTTGCGCATGCTGGAAGCCGAAGGCATTCTGACAATCCATCCTCGTTCCGGCATCCAGTTCGTGAGGCCCGGCCTTGAGCTGACGCGCTCGACGTACCAATTCCGCGCGATCATTGAACGCTCAGCGATTCGCGTGTTCGCCGAGGAAGCCGGAGAGGACTTGATGAACAGCCTGGAAGTCCGGCATTCCAGGCTTTTGCGAAAGCTCGAGAAGGATGGTCTAACGCCTGACCATATTGCGGAAATGGACCTCATCGAGCTCGATCTTCACGGTCAAATCATCGCCGCCTTGCGCAATCCACTCATCGATACCGCATACCGGCGCATGCACAACTATCTGCGTTTGCTGCGATTGGAGCGCAAGGTGACGCCCCCCATGCTTATTCGAACGCTGAAGGAGCATCTGGAAATCCTTGAAGCATGCTCTTCGAGAAACGCCGACACGGCCGAGAAGGCGCTTCAAGCCCATTTCCAGGCGGCGATAAATCGCAATCTCGGCTTGGCTTGATCCCAGGCTATCTAGGTCAACTCCGGTGTTGCCGTACCTTCAAAAGGCTGCTATCTCCATCTGATCGATCAGATCGCCATTCTGATATCTGGGAGGATGAAGAGATGCAGATCACCAAACGCGAATTCCTTGTTGCGACAGCAGCGCTAGCGCTTGCCAGTGGTGTCCGCTCCGCAAGTGCTGCCACAGCGATCAATTATTGGCATCACTTCGCCAGCCAGTCGGAAATGGCCGGCCTGGTGAAAATCATCGAGCTGTTTGGGAAATCCCATCCAGGCATCACGGTCACACAAGAGAGCATTCCGAATTCGGAATATATGGCCAAGGTTTCATCGGCTGTCGTGGCCGGCGGGCGGCCCGACACCGGAATGGTCATTGCGGAACGCTTTGCCGATCTGACGGCGATGGGCGCGCTGACCGATATCACCGAGCGGGTAAAAGGATGGAAGGGAAAAGCCAATCTGCCGGACAACCGGTGGGCTGGCATGTCTCAGGACGGCGCGATATACGCGGTTCCGGCCTATGCTTTCGTCGACTGGATGTACTACCGGAAAGACTATTTCGAAGAAGCGGGCCTTTCGGCCCCACCAAGGACTTTTGATGAGTTTGTCACCGCTTGCCGGAAGCTCACCGATCCGGCAAAGGGACGCTACGCTTTCGGAATGCGCGGGGGCGCGGGGGCGTTCAAATACGTCATCGACGTCATGGAGGCCTTTGGCTCGCCAATTGTAAAGGACGGTCAGGCGGCCATCGATAAGGCTGCCGCGGTGGAGGCGATCACCTTCTACTCAAGTCTGTTCTTGAAAGAGAAAGTCGTTCCTCCAAGTGTGCCGAACGACAGCTATCGGCAGATCATGGAAGGTTTCCGAACTGGCCAGACAGCCATGGTCTGGCACCATACCGGATCGCTGATCGAAATCTCGGCCGCCTTGAAGCCGGGAGAGCAGTTCGCCACCGCTCCAATGCCCGCGGGACCGAAGGCACATATCGCGCGTGTTGCCTACGCCGGCAACGGCATCATGAAGGACGACAATATCGACGCTGCCTGGGACTGGATCAGCTTCTGGGGAGAAAAAGACGCGGCGATAGCCTTGTTGGAAGCGACGGGTTATTTCCCGGCATCAACGGCAGCGCTTGAGGATGAGCGCATCAAGACCAATCCAATCTACCAAGCCGCTTCGCAGACGCTCGACTTCGGTCGTCTGCCGAACAGTTTCGTCGGCGCTGCGGGCTGGTCCGAAAATGTCGTCAATCCCACGTTCCAATCCGTTCTGACGGGTCAACTCACCCCTGAGCAGGCCGTCGACCGAATGATCGAGGGTCTGGAGACCGCGCTCCGGTAGTGAAGCCGACGCGACGAGAAGTCGTCGCGTCCCAGAGGACGGCAAGTCGCCGTGAAAAAATGAAGCCAGCCTTGCACCGTGGTCCACTTACGCTTCTCGGCGACCTGTCCGAAACACGCTACTGGGTCTACTTTCTGCTGTTTCCGAGCCTGATCCTGCTTTTGCTGGTGGTCGCCTATCCGACCCTTTATGGCTTCGTCATCAGTGTACGTGAAATGCGTCTCACCCGACCAGCTCTCAACGGCTGGGTCGGGGCAAAGCACTACGTCGCGATGATGTCGGATCGGGTGTTTTGGATATCATTGAAGAACACGGCGATCTGGGTGGCCGCAGCCATCGCAATCGAGGTGACACTTGGCTTCATCGCCGCAGTCGCGCTGAACCGCAATGTTCCAGGCACGAAGCTATTTGGTGTGTTGATCCTGCTTCCCTACTTTTTGCCGAACGTTGTCGCAGGGCATATGTGGGCGCTTTTGCTCGACCCTCGTCTGGGTGTCATCAACGATCTGCTGGTGCGCAGCGGCGTGTTGAGCACCTACAAGGCATGGTTCGCCGATCCGGCCACAGCCCTGGCCGCGACTATCCTTGTTGAGGCATGGCATGGGTTTCCATTCTTCGCACTGCTGTTTCTGGCCGGTCTCAAAGGCATTCCCGAAGATCTTTACAAAGCCGCTGCTGTCGACGGCGCAGGGCCGGTTCGGCAGTTCAAACTGATCACCGTGCCGATGCTGAGAACGGTGATCACCGCGGCCGTTATCCTGCGCGTGATCAGCCTGGTGAACTCACCCGATTTGCTGCTTGTTCTGACAGGTGGGGGGCCAGGAAACGCCACGCAGGTGCTGTCGCTCTATGCCTTCCAAACCGCCTATCGCGAATTCAATTTCGGATATGCCGGGGCACTCTCGGTCGTCATGTTCGTCATCCTCATGGTGTTCGCAACCCTCTACATCAAGTTCACGCGGGTCTCCAAGGAATGACGATTTTCAAAACCCGTCGCGGTCGCCGCCTCATGGCCGATATCCTGACCTATGCCGTGCTCTTGATGATGACGACTTTCTGCCTCGGACCCATCGTCTGGATGTTTTTGACGTCCCTGAAGAACGAAGCCGACATCGTGACCTCCCAGATGCAGTACATTCCCCGCACGATTACGTTGCAGAACTACCGCGCAATCTGGACGCAATCGAATTTTCCGGTGCTGATCACAAACAGCCTGGTGGTGACGACGATCACGGTGGCGATCTGCGTCCTGACTGGAACGCTTGCAGCCTACGCATTCTCGCGGCTATCGTTCAGGGGCCGCGACAGACTAATGCTCAGCTACCTCCTGGTGCGGATGTTCCCGGCCGTCATGGTGATCATTCCGCTCTTTGTGATGATGCGGACCGTTGGCCTCGTCGACAGCCGCTTCGGCTTGGCGCTTGCCTATACCAGCTTTCTGCTGCCGCTGTTCGTCTGGATGCTTAAAGGTTTCTTTGACGCGGCCCCGAAAGAGCTTGAAAGCGCCGCCCGTATCGATGGGTCCACCAGATTGGGCGCCATGGTGCGCATCGTCTTGCCGCTCGCGCGCAACGGTCTTGTCGCCAGCTCGGTGTTTATCGCGATCGCCGCCTGGAACGAGTTCATTTTCGCGCTGATGCTGACGACCGGACAGGGATCGAGGACCTGGCCGGTCGGTCTGCAACTGATGGTCGGCGAGTTTCAACTGCCCTGGGGCGTTCTTGCTGCGGGTGGCATGCTCAGTATTCTGCCAGTCGTCATTCTGTTTGCGTTCGTCCAGCGCGCGATGGTCCAGGGCCTCACCGCAGGCGCGGTCAAGGGTTAGGAGACGATCATGTCGAGCTTGTCCATCAGGGATGTTCAAAAGTCTTATGGCGCATTCAAGGTGCTGCACGGAGTAGACGTCGACCTCGAGGATGGTGGCTTTCTCGTGCTCCTTGGACCGTCAGGATGCGGCAAGTCGACCTTGCTCAATATCATTGCGGGATTGGATGAGCCGTCGTCTGGTGATATCGCGATCGGCGATCGATCCGTGACGGCCCTCCCACCGAAGGATCGAAACATCGCCATGGTATTCCAGTCCTACGCGCTCTATCCGACCATGTCGGTTGAGCGGAACATTGGCTTTGGCCTCGAGATGCGTGGTGTTCCGGAGCAGCAGCGCAGGGCGGAGGTGCAAAAGGCGGCCGAACTGCTGCAGATCGGCCACCTTCTCGATCGGCTTCCAGCCAACCTCTCCGGCGGGCAGAGGCAGCGCGTTGCCATGGGGCGGGCGATTGTTCGCAGTCCGGATCTGTTTCTCTTCGACGAGCCGCTCTCAAACCTTGACGCGAAGCTGCGCGTCGAGATGAGGACCGAGATAAAAAGGCTGCACGAACGCCTCGGCACGACTATCGTCTACGTGACCCACGATCAGATCGAGGCGATGACGCTGGCGACCAAAGTCGCGGTGATGAAGGGCGGCTATGTCCAGCAGCTTGCCGATCCCAGGACCATCTACGAACGACCTGCAAACATGTTCGTCGCCGGCTTTATCGGATCTCCCGCGATGAACTTCATCAGGGGCGAATTGATCTCGGTCGACGGCGGCTCCCGGTTTGAGAGCGGTGGCGTGATCGTGCCTGTCAGTATACCAGATAGCGCAGCCAGACGCCGGGATTGTGTCCTTGGGGTAAGACCGGAAGAGCTTAAGGTCGTCGAGAGGGATAATGCCGCGATCCACGGAGTGATAGACGTCGTGGAACCAACGGGTCCAGACACAATGGTCACCGCTGTGGTTGGCGACCACGCGATCGTGGCCAGAGCTGAAGCGCGCTTCCAGGGACGCAGAAGCGATCAGGTTCGTTTTAGCGTCGATGCGCAGAGCATCAACCTGTTCGATGCTGAAACTCAGGATCGAATAGAAACGGGGGTTAACCCACAGCACTTGTGAATTATCGGACCGCGAGTCCGGTCTCTGTCGAGAGCAAGATGACATTGGATAAAGCCACCTCGACATTGCCCACCATCCCTCTTGCGAATGTCTTTCGCCGCGCCCAATCCCTCGCGGATTGACGAAGGTACAGCGCGAAAACGCCGCAGACAGGCCAGGAAAGCGGACGTCGTCGATGTCGTTTCGCGACCATCTCCACGCCTTGCCATCGTTTCCGACGATGCAATCAGGCTTGATGGAGAAATCAGGCTGCTCCGGGATCAACTGGCGGGGAAGCTTCGGCTGCAAAACGCACAACTGAAGAGCATGCTGGATCGGTTCGAACGCTGAACGCCGCATTATCCACTCTCCGGGTTTCGGCCTGAAGAACATATAGTCTTTAAGGCGTCGCCGAAAACGCGGCTTAGGGCTGACTAGCGACCGAAACAGTAACCTGCGCTCGCGCTCGGATGTCCGCTGATCAAAAGAACTGGCGCCGGTTCGTATCTCGCGATGACGTTTGAATCCACGCAGGCGCCGGCATTATAATCGGGCTCAAAATCGACGAGCATAATGTGTCCATCAATTTGCGTTGCTTCATCGATGGCGAGGAACAATGCGGCCTTTGCGACTTGCGGCTCACCAAGCGATGACGCTTAGTCGTGGATGTTTGTGTTTCGTTGCCTGCCTAAGACCTGCGCTGGTGCGGACCGGCAAAAGCAGGGCAACCGGGATGTTTGGAGTTCGCCCCATGACGGATCAGACCTATACGCTTAAGCAATTGGCACAGGGGCATCGACCGATCCGGATCGGCTTTTTCCTGGTGCCGGACTTCCCTCTGATGACCTTTGCAGCGGCGCTCGACTCGTTGCGGCAGGGCAATCGTCTGGCCAAGCGAAAGGCCTTTGAGTGGCTCATCCTGTCGGCGGATGGCGGCCATGTGAAGTCCAGCAGCGGACTAGGCTTCGATGCAGATGCGGCAATCGGCAGGGCGCCGCGCTGCGATATCGTCATCCTCTGCGCAGGCATCAATTATGCCGATGCCTATGATGCCAATGTCTTTGCATGGTTGAGGCGCATCCATTCGGAGGGGTGCGTGCTTGGAGCAGTCAGCACTGCGGTCTTCTTCCTGGCAAAGGCGCGATTATTGGAAGGGCGACGATGTGCCGTTCATTGGGAGTCGCTTGCAAGCTTTCGCAGCGAGTTTCCGAACTGTCTCGCCACCGACGACATTTTCGCGATCGACGGACGTTTTCTGACCTCGTCGGGCGGAACGGTTACATTGGACATGATGCTTTACCTCATCTCTGCAGTGGAGGGTCGGGAGTTGGCAGCACTCATCTCGGACCAGTTCAACCACGCGCGGATACGGCGCCAGGATGACGTTCAGAGGATGTCGCCCGAAGATCGTTTCGGCATCCGGAACGCCAAGCTCGCCTTCGTTGTTCGTCGGATGGAAGCCAGCCTCGGCGATCCGGTCGAAATTTCCGATCTCGCCAGTAGCGTGGCGCTTTCGCTTCGACAGCTCGAGCGGCTGTTTCACGCCAACCTCGGCAAGAGTCCTACCAATTTCTACATAGAGCTTCGCATGACACGCGCGAAAGAACTGCTGGTCTACACGGAATTGGCGATCGGTGAGATCGCCGAAATCTGCGGTTATCAGTCGGCTTCGCATTTCGGCCGTTCATACCGCACGCGGTTTCGCGAGAGCCCTGCCGCGACTCGAAAGGCGGAGAAACGGCGAGAGGAGCCAATGTCATGAACAATGTCGATTCGCGCAGAGAAGATGTCGGATCACCGCATGTCACAGAGGTCCATCCCGTCTTAACGTAAATCAAGACGGATGGGTGACGGACAAAAAGTCCGCTGCGACCGAGCCTGGGGCGAGTGTCTTGCCGGCCGGTCCGACCAACAAAAATTCGGAACAGTTAAAGCGCTAACCAGGAGATGACAACCGTGGACAAGTCTGAGCATTCCTATATCCCGACTCTGGTCGAACAGATGTCGAGCGGCTCGATCGGCCGCCGAGAATTTCTGCGAAAAGCGACGCTTCTTGGTATTTCGGCCGCAGCCGCATATTCTCTGGCCGGCGTTCCGGTGCCAGGCGGCGCCCGGGCCGACGATATGCCGAAGGGCGGAAACCTGCGCATCGGCATGCGTTGCATGGAAATCAAGGATCCGCATCTGGCCGATTTCGCCGAAAAATCGAACGTCATCCGCCAAGTCTGCGAGTATCTGACCCTCACCGATCGCCACAACATTACCCATCCTTATCTGCTGGAAAAGTGGGAAGTCAGCGACGACCTGAAGACGTGGACGCTCCATCTCCGCACGGACGTCAAGTGGCGCAAGGGCAGGCCATTGACCGCAGACGACGTGATCTGGAACCTGAAGCGCGTCTGCGATCCAGCAATCGGTTCGTCGATGCTCGGGCTCTTCACCGGTTATCTCGTGCAGGAATACGAAACCGGCGAAAAGGACGAGAAAGGCAATCCCAAGAAGTCGAGCAAGCTCTGGGCCGACAACGCCATCGAGAAAGTCAACGACCACACCGTCCGTCTCAACTGCTCCTCGCCGCAGATTGCCGTGCCCGAGCACCTCTATCACTACCCGATGTTCATCATCGATCCCGAAGAAAATGGCGCTTTCGGTCCTGACGCGAACGGCACGGGTCCCTTCGTTATCACCGAATACGTCGTCGGCAAGGGCGCCAAGTACAAAGCCCGCACCGACTATTGGGGCACCGGGCCTTATCTCGATACGTTCGAATATGTCGACCTCGGCGACAATCCGGGGGCCGGTATCGCGGCCATAGCTTCCAAGCAGGTCGATGGCCTGTCGGAAGCCGACGCGGTCCAGATCAATGCGATGAAGAATTTCCCGCATGTGGCGGTCCACCAGGTCGAGACGACCCAGACGGTCGTTGCCCGCATGCACCCCGATATCGAGCAGTTCAAGGACAAGCGCGTGCGCCAGGCGATGCGCTATTCGATCGACCGCGACAAGGTCGTTCAGACGGCACTCCTCGGCGCCGGCATTCCCGCCGAAGACCATCACGTCGCGCCCTCGCATCCCGAATACGCGGCACTGCCGAAATATCCGCGCGACATCGAAAAAGCGAAGAAGCTTCTGGCAGATGCCGGCTATCCGGATGGTTTCGAATTCGACATGGTCACACGTCCCGATCCGATCTGGGAACTGAACACGGCGCAGGTCCTTGCCGAGCAGTTCAAGGACATCGGCGTAAAGATCAACATCAAGTCCCTGCCCAGCGCCCAATACTGGGAAGTCTGGACAACGGCGCCATTCAGCCTGACTGCCTGGGGTCACCGGCCGCTGGCGATCATGACATTGTCGCTTGCCTATCGTTCGAATGCCGCCTGGAACGAGTCCAATTATTCCAACGCGGATTTCGACAAGCTGCTGACCGAAGCCGAGGGCATCCTCGATCCGAAGCAACGCAGCAAGGTCATGGCGAAGATCGAGGCGATCATGCAGGATGACGGGCCCATCGTTCAGCCCTTCTGGCGCGTCTTCTCGACCGTCATGGACAAGAAGGTCAAGGGCTTCGAGCTCCATCCTTCTCAATACATCTTCGCGCATCAATACGCGATCTCGGCGTAACCTCCCGGCTGGCGCCTGGCCGCGTTCGCGCGGTCGGGTGCTGGGCTCGGACATTCGGATTCCTCCGGCTATGGCGAATTTCTTCCTCAAGCGCTTGGCGATGATGGTCGTGACGATGCTCTGTGCTTCGTTTCTCGTCTTCGCCGTTTGCGAGTTCACTCCCGGCAGCGTGGCGCGCAAATCGCTCGGTCCTTTCGCTACCCAGCAGCAGGTGGACCTGCTGTCGCAGAAACTGAAGGCCAATGATCCGCTGCTGGTACGCTACGGCCGCTGGCTCGGTGTGCTCGTCGGCGCAATTCCCGATCCGCTTCAGGATCCGACCACCGGGTTAAACTTTCAAGGATCCGCGCGGCGCCCAGTACTTCGGCAACTTCGGCTACTCCACCCTGAATAAGCTGCCCGTCAACGATGTCATCTGGGATCGTCTCGGCAATACCTCGATCCTCGCCGGGCTGGCGTTCTTGCTGATCGTCCCGCTGTCGATCATTTTCGGCATCCTGTCGGGGTTGAAAGAAGGTGGGGTGCTGGACCGGACGCTATCGGTCATCTGTATCACCTTCACGTCTATTCCGGAGTTCGCGTCAGGCGTCTTCCTGGTGACGCTTTTCGTGATCCTCTGGCCGATCCTGCCAGGCACCAGTCCGCTCAACAGCGATGGCGGCTGGGCTGTGCCGTATCAGTTCGTCCTGCCCGTCGCGGTGCTCGTCATCTATGACTTCGGCTATGTGGCCCGCATGATCCGGGTCTCGATGATCGGCGTCATGGAGCGGCCCTATATCCGCACCGCAATCCTCAAGGGCATGAGCACGCGCCGCATGGTTCTCGGCCACGCGTTGCGGAATGCGATGATCGCGCCGTTCACCGTGTTGCTGCTGCAAATTAACTTTCTGATCAGCGGCGTCGTCGTCACCGAGCTCGTCTTTGCCTATCCGGGCTTCGGCCGCCTGATCCTCGATGCAAGTCTGTTCGGCGATATCGCAACGCTCGAGGCCGCTACATTGATCACCGTCGCCATCGCCGTTGTCACGCAGCTGCTTGGCGACCTTGGCTACATGCTGCTCGATCCACGCATCCGGGTGAGGTAAATCATGGCTGTTCGAGGCAATATCAGTGGAGTGATCGCCGCACCGCCAAAGCGTGCTGCAAGGCCCAACTGGATGCGCATCCTTCATTCGCGCACGGCCGTCGTCGGGTTGTGCCTTGTTCTCTTCTGGGTGCTTGCAGCCCTTCTTGCGCCCGTCCTGCCGCTACCGTCGCCGACTGATTCCGATGTCATGGCGATGAGCAACCCCTATCCTTCCGCTGCCCACTGGCTGGGAACCGATATTCTCGGTCGTGATATGCTGTCACGGTTGATCTTCGGCGCCCGCACAGTGCTCTCCGTTGCGCCGCTGTCGGTGGCGGTTGCCATGATCGTCGGCATCACGATGGGGATGATTGCAGGCTATTATGGGGGCTGGGTCGACGTGTTGATCAGCCGCTTCTCGGACATCATACTGGCATTTCCGGTTCTCGTTATCTACGTCATCCTGATCGCCAATATCGGACCGTCGGTCCTGAACATCGTCATTGCGACGATGATCGCCTCGGCGCCGGGTATCGGTCGCATAACGCGCGGCCTAGTGCTGGGTCTGAAGCAGCAGGAATATGTCGCGGCAGCAAAGCTGCGTGCGGAAAGCACGCTCTACATCATGATCGTCGAACTGCTGCCGAACTGCCGCAGCCTCCTGATCGTCGATGCCTGTCTGCGCATCGGCTACACGATCATCACCATCGGCATCCTCGGTTTCCTCGGCCTCGGTTTGCCGCCACCGAACCCGGACTGGGGTGGCATGGTCAAGGAAAGTGTCACTGTACTGAACGTCTGGCCACACATGTCGCTTATCCCGTCTGCCGCGCTCGTCAGTCTGGTCCTCGGCTTCAACCTGCTCGCCGACGGCATGCGGGAGGCATGGAAACCATGAACATCATCGCGTCCAGTCTTCAAGGAGCGGCCATGTCCATCACGCCAATGATCGATCGCGAACCCCTTCTCGACATTCGAAACCTGCGCATCGAGTTTCGCGGCAAGAGCGAAACGGTGGTTGCGATCCCCGATCTCTCGTTCAAGGTTATGCCCGGCGAAAGCTACGGTCTCGTGGGTGAATCGGGCTGCGGCAAGAGCACGACGGCCATGGCGATCATGGGTTATCTCGGCGCGACCGGCGTTGTTGCCGGCGGCAGCATCCGCTTCAACGGCAAGCAACTGGTCGATGCCGCCCCCAAGGAACTGCGTTCCATCCGCGGGCGGCAGATTGCGATGGTCTACCAGGATCCGATGAGTGCGCTCAATCCGGTGAAGACGATCGGTGCGCAGCTTGCCGAAGTCCCCCTGCTTCACATGGGCGCCAGCAAGAAAGACGCGATGGCCATGGCGGAAGCGATGCTTGCCGACGTCCGCTTGCCGGACCCTGGTGACATGATGAAGCGATATCCGCATCAGCTCTCCGGTGGCCAGCAACAGCGCGTGGTCATCGCCATGGCATTGCTTGCTAAGCCATCCCTTCTGCTGCTCGACGAACCAACGACCGGCCTCGATGTGACTGTCGAGGCTGCGGTCATCGATCTGATCGAAGAATTGCGCCAACGCTATTCGACCAGCCTGCTGTTCATCTCGCACAATCTCGGTTTGATCGCGGAAAGCTGCGATCGTCTCGGCATCATGTATTCCGGCGAGATGGTAGAAGAGGGAACGACATCAGAAGTATTCCGCCGGCCGAAACATCCGTATACGCGCGGCCTTATCGATTGCATTCCCGACATTACCGGCGATAAGCGCAGCCGCACGCTCGCTGCCATCCCGGGTTCGATCCCGCTGCCGCAGGAACGGCCGCAGGGCTGTCTGTTCGGGCCGCGCTGTTCGAGTTTTGTCTCCGGCCTCTGCGACCGTCCGGACCTTGCTCTGGAGCCGGCGGCGGAAGAGCATCTGGTGCGCTGCGTCCGCTGGCCCGAAATTTCGGCAGGAGAAGCGACGGTTGCTCCGGTCGAGACACAGATGATTGCAAGATCGACGGCGATAACATTGTCTGATGTGAACCGTCTCTACCCCGTCGGCCGCCGGAAGACCGTCAAGGCAAACGAAGCGGTCAGTTTCGAAGCGGCAACAGCCGAGATCGTGGCGCTGGTCGGCGAGTCCGGCTGCGGAAAATCCACGCTGGCGCGCATCGTGACGGGTCTCGACAAGGCGACGTCGGGCGAAATCCGCATGGCTGGCGAGAATATCGCCGAACTGCAGGCCAGCGAACGTCCACGCGCGCTGTTGCAACAGATCCAGATGATCTTTCAAAATCCGGATAGTACGCTCAATCCCTCGCATTCGGCCGCTTTTTCCATTCGTCGTTCGATCAAGAAATTCGGTATCCGCAAGGGAAAGGCGGAGATCGAACAGCGCGTCCGCGAGCTCCTGGAAATGGTGCGTCTATCTCCAGCCGTCGCGGACAGAAAGCCGAACCAGCTATCCGGCGGTCAGAAGCAGCGTATCGCCATCGCACGCGCGTTTGCGGCGGAACCTTCGCTCATCGTCGCTGACGAACCTGTCTCGGCACTCGACGTTTCGGTGCAGGCCGCGGTCGTGACGCTTCTTCTCGATATTCAACGGGAAAAGCATGCCACGATGCTGTTCATCAGCCACGACCTGGCGCTGGTTCGTCACGTAGCAGACAAGGTTGTGGTCATGTATCTCGGCAAGATCATGGAGCAGGGGACCGTCGAGGAAGTCTTCAGTGAGGGTGCGCATCCCTATACCGAAGCACTTCTCTCAGCGATCCGCAGCCCGCACCCGGATGAAGCGCCGCGCGAGCGTATTCGCCTGTCCGGCGAAACACCGAGCGCGGTCAACGTACCCGCCGGCTGCCGTTTTGCGACGCGGTGCCATCGCAAGCTCGGCAGCATCTGCGACACCGCTCCGCCCCCACTGCGCAAGATGTCCGATACGCACGAGATTCTCTGCCACATCGATCAGGCAGATCTGGCCGCCCGGCCTTCCGTCCTTGCTTTCGCCGAAAAGGCATAATGATGCGCGATCCCGATCGGATTGGTGAATTCTGGCGGAAAGCCGCAGGGCTTCGTGCAATCCTGCATGTCATGGCGAGCATCTGCATCGTCGCGACTGGCAATTCTCTTCTGACGACCACGGTTTCTCTGCACCTCAGTGACCCCGCAATCGATCCCCACATCGTCCAGTTGTTGCTGACGGCGTTTCCCGTAGGCTTCCTTGCCGGCTGCCTCTCAGCTCGTGTCATGGTCGTCCGCTTGGGACACGAGCGGGCTTTCCTGGCCGTCGCATTGCTCGCTGCTTTCGGCGCCTGCGGCTACATGCTGACGCAAGCCGCTCCGGTCTGGTTCTGCCTGCGTCTGATAAACGGTTTTTCCATCGCAACGCTGTTCGTCGTGTCCGAAAGCTGGATCAATCTCTACGCTGACCAGAAGAACCGCGGAGCTTATTTCTCGCTCTATATGCTGATGACGTCGCTGGCGACCCTGTTTGCGCAATTGCTTGTCGAAGCGGCCGGAGCGGACTCTCCCCATCTCTTTCAGATCGTGCTCGGCGTCATCCTTCTTGGACTGATCTACGCCCGCTTTATCGGTGGACCCTGGCCCACCTTGCGCCTGCCGCTGGCAGTAGCGGTCGAGGCCGGCAACGCCCACTCCGGGCATCGCTATGGCATCTGGCGGCTCGTCGCTCTCGCACCGGTGGCTGTCGTCTGCGTCTTTCAAGCGGGCATGACGAATATGAATGTCTATACGATGACGCCGATCTATGCGGAGCGGGTGCACCTCGACGCGGCGGTGGCGGTGACACTGGTAACCGCTTTCAGCCTGGGCGGCATGCTCGCTCAGGCCCCGGTCGGATGGTTGTCGGATCGTATGGACCGGCGCGTTCTACTTCTCGTTCAGGGATTGGCGGGAGCAGGACTGTGCGCAGCAATCGCCTGGCCCGGAAGCTATCCGCAGATGCTTCTCTACGGTCTGTTTTTCGCCTATGGCGCAATTGCGCTGACGATCTATCCGGTCGGTATCGCTTACGCTAACTCACAGCTCGATAGCCGCCATATGGTCTCGGCATCGGGTAGCCTGCTGCTCCTTTATTCGATCGGCAACATCATGACACCTGGGCTCGCCGCCCAGCTGATGGAGCTGTTTGCACCGCAGGCACTCTTCCTTCTGCTCGGGAGCGGCGCGTTCCTGGTTGCTGTCGCTGCCTGCTTCAATCTCTTTCGCCGTCCGATCGGCGCCACCAAACCTTGCCTTGTTTCGGGAGGAAGCGAATGACGCCCGCCAAGCCTTATGACCTCGTGATCCGTCGTGGCCGTGTGGTACTGCCGGATGCGACCAGACAGATCGATATCGGCGTTCGCGACGGCGCGATTGCGGCGCTCGGGCCGGATCTGCCCGAGGGGAAACATGAAGTCGTGGCTGAGGGGCGCATCGTGCTGCCCGGCGGCGTCGATAGCCATTGCCACATGGATCAGCAGCCCTGGGAAGGGAAGGCGACAGCGGACGATTTCAACACCGGCACGCTGTCGGCGATGTGCGGCGGCACGACAACTGTCGTGCCTTTCGCCATGCAGATGCGTGGCCAGTCGCTACGCGACATCGTCGAGGATTATCACGAGCGCGCCCGTTCGAAAGCGCGTATCGACTATGGTTTTCACCTGATCGTCGGCGATCCATCAGCCGAAGTGTTGCGCGACGAGATCCCTCAGCTGATTGCCGAGGGCTGCACTTCGATCAAGATCTACCTGACCTATGACGCGCTGAAGCTCGACGATTATGAGGTGTTGAATGTGCTCGACCTTGCGCGTGCTCAAGGCGCGATGGTCATGGTTCACGCGGAAAACGATGCCTGCATTCGCTGGTTGACCGAAAAGTTCATCGCCTCGCGCAAGACTGAGCTGCGCTATCACGAAAAGGCGCATTCGGCGATCGGCGACCGTGAAGCGACCTTCCGGGCGATCAGCCTGTCGGAGCTGATCGAGACGCCGATTCTCGTCAGCCATGTCGCTGCGGGCGGCGCCGTCGAAGAAATCCGCCGCGCCAAGGCGCGGGGGCTTCCGATCTACGCCGAAACCTGCCCCCAATATCTTTTCCTTTCGGCCGAGGATATCGACACCCATGATCTCTCAGGCTCCAAATGCGTCTGCACGCCGCCGCCACGCGACAAGTCGAACCAGCCTGCAATCTGGGCCGGTATCCTGGACGGCACGCTGGAGGTTTTTTCTTCGGACCATTCGCCGTGGCACTATGCGGATAAGATAGCGGGCGGGCCGGGGACACCGTTCCACCGTATTCCTAACGGTATTCCCGGTATCGAGACACGGCTCGCCTTGCTCTTTTCTGCTGGCGTGAACGGCGGCCTGATCTCGCTGCAGAAATTCGCTGACCTGACCGCCGGCGCCCCGGCGCGGCTGTTCGGTCTTCATCCGCGCAAGGGCAGGATTGCCGTAGGCGCAGACGCCGATATCGCGATTTGGGATCCGGATCGCAGCATGACGATCACCAATTCGCTCCTGCATCACGCGACTGACTACACGCCTTATGAAGGACAGGTCGTCAAGGGCTGGCCCATCATGACGATCTCGCGGGGCGATATCGTCTGGGACGACGGAAGAATCATGGCCGAGCCCGGGCGCGGCCAGTTCATTGCCCGACAGCGACCTTTCCCACCGCAGCAAGGTCTTTCGAAGGTCCTCGCATCATGACCGCATCGATGTCACGTCTTGACGGCAAGGTGGTCTTTCTGACGGGCGCTGCGAGCGGTATCGGCGCGGCAATTGCGCGCCGCTGCATCGATGAAAGCGCTTCGGTGATCTGTGCGGATCAATCGCCGGAGGGCGTCTTGGCGCTCGCGCAATCCCTTGGCCCCCGTGCTTTCGGCATCCAGTGCGATGTGACCGACAATATTTCGGTCGGTCGCGCGGTAGGGACCGGTACCAGACATTTCGGTCAACTCGACGGTCTTGTGCACAATGCCGCGGCACCTTCGATGGACGGCACGGTCATCGATCTTGCTGAAAAGCAATGGCGACTGGAAATTGATGTCATCCTGACGGGTGCCTTTCTAGTCGGCAAGCACGCGCTTCCGGCGATGATCGAAGGCGGCGGCGGATCCGTCGTCTTCATCGCATCGCAGTTCGCGCATGTGGCGACCGGCAAGGCCGTCGCCTATTGCGCGGCAAAGGCCGGGCTCGTGCATCTCGCCAGGGCCATGGCGGTCGATCACGCCGGCGATGGTATCCGCGTCAACAGCCTGTCGCCTGGTGCCGTGGCGACGCCGAGATTGCTGCAGCGGTGGCCGGACCTCGAGGCGGCCAATGCCGGGCTCGGGCCTGCGCATTTGCTCGGCCGTATCGCAAAGCCTGATGAAATCGCTGCCGCCGCCGCCTTCCTCTTGTCGTCGGATGCATCGTTCGTCACCGGAACTGACCTCCTGGCCGACGGCGGCTACGTTACCCGCTGATACCTGCGTTGAAGATCTTTTGGATGGATTTGAAATGACCCTTCTTGTCACCGGGGGAACCGGCTTCGTCATGAGCGTCCTTGCGCGGGAATGGCTCGAACGCGATGCCAAGGCGCGTGTCGTCATTCTCGATCGCGCCGGCCTTGATGCGATGGCGGAGCGCTATTTTGCGCCGGTCCGCGATCGACTGACCGTGATCACGGCCGACATTTGCGAGCCCGCCCGATGGGAAGCGACACTCGACGACCACGATATCCGCTACGTGGTCCACGGCGCCACCGTCACCCCCATCTCGCGCGGCAGTGCCGCCGAGGCAAAGCGCCAACCCGAAGCCGAAGATCCCGCCAGGATCGTCGATATCAATTTCATGGGCACCGTGCACATTCTCGAATGGCTGAGAAAGCGTCCGGGCTTTCAACGCCTCGTCTTCGTCAGTTCGGGCTCGGTCTACCGTCATCACGGGCCGGACTGGACGGGCGAACCGCTTCCCGAAGACGGCTATGTTGCACCGCTGACACTCTATGGCATCTCCAAATTTGCAGCGGAGATGGTGGTCAACCGCTACGCTGATCTTTTCGGCCTGTCGGCGGCCTCCGTCCGGCTTGCATCGGTTTATGGGCCGATGGATCGGGTCACCGGCAGCCGTAATTTCCGGCATGTTCCGAACCGCGTCGCCCATATGGCGCTTGCAGGGGAGACCGTGCGGCCGAATAGCCTGGAACCTGTTGGCGACTATGTCACTTCGACGGATGTGGCCGGCGCAATCATCGCGCTGCTTCTCGCAGAGCGCCTGCGTTATCGGCACTACAATATCGGAAGTGGCGGGACTTCGACCATCGGCGACATCATCGGCTGGGCAAAGGAGCGCGCGCCTTCCCTGCAGGTCGAAGTGAGCCCTGCGGAAACCGCCAACGTCATCCAGGACCTTTCACTGAAGGACGGCATGTGGGGAGCCTACGACATCGCCCGGATCGCGCGAGACACGGGCTGGCAGCCACGCAGCGCCAGGCAGTCGTTCCACGACTACATGGATTGGATCGTCGAGAACGAAAATCAGAGCGAGGGAAAGTGATGAGCGCTGGTGCAAAAGATCAATTGCGCGATTTTGTCGGCTATGGCCCGAACCCCCCGGTCATCTCCTGGCCAGGCGGGGTCAAGCTGGCGATCAACCTCGTGCTGAACTACGAGGAGGGCGCGGAGTATTCCTGGCTCGAGGACGGACGAAACGATAATTGGGGCGAGTACAATATTCCCAACAGCCCGCCGCTGCGCGACCTCGGCACCGAGACCCATTTCGAATACGGCAGTCGCGCAGGCGTCTGGCGCCTTGCTCGCATGTTCGACCGTTACGATATTCCGGTAACGATCTCGGCCTGCGCCGTTGCGCTGGAGAAGAACCCGGCTGTCGTCGATTGGATGAGTGCCCGCGGCCACGATCTGCTCGGCCACGGGCTGCGCTGGAGCGAATATTCCGGCATGCCGCGCGATGAGGAGGAGCGGCAGCTTCACGAAGCACTGGCCCTTTATGAGAAATTGACCGGCACAAGGCCGATGGGTTGGAATTGCCGATCCTTTCCAAGCGTCAACACCCGTGACCTGATCGTCAGGGAAGGCGGCTTCCTCTATTACTCGGACCCCTGCAACGACGATCTTCCGTATTTCCTCGATCACGAGGGTACGAAGCTTCTCGTCGTGCCCTATTCGAAGACGCTGAACGACAGCCGCTATCTGATCGCGCCCGGCTACAGCAATCCGCGCGATTTTGCCGAGGATTGCCGATCGGCGATCGACTACATGATCGGCGAAGCCGACGAGACAGGCGGGCGTATGCTGACGATCGGCGTGCATGCCCGCTGGATGGGCCAGCCTAATCGCGCCTCGGGTCTGCGTGACGTGATCGAGCACGTCAAGAAAACGCCAGGTGCGGCCTTCATGCGGCGCCAAGATATTGCCCGTTACTGGATCGATCATCATGGCTGACGGCACGCATGCACTGCCGAATGACCATTTGCCCGCCGAGGCGAAAACGATGAGCGGCGCCGAATATGTTGCAGGGGTCCTGAAGGAGGAAGGCGTCAAGCAGATCATTGGCTTTCCAGCAAGCGAGCTTTTCGATGCCTCAGCGGCGCTTGACATTCCGCCGCTCATTGCGCGGACGCAGCGTGTCGCCGTCAATATCGCAGAGGGCTATGCCCGGGCGACGGCCGGCAGGGAGCTTGCCGTTGTCACTGTGCAATATGGCCCGGGAGCCGAAAGTGCATTTGCCGGCATTGCCCAGGCTTTCAACGACCGCGTACCGATGCTGTTCTTGCCGACCGGCTACCCGCGCGGATCAGAAGCCATCGCCCCGAATTTCGAATCCCGCCGCAACTTTCGGCACATTACCAAATGGTGCGAGGCGGCAACGCAGGTCGATGATCTGCCCAAGCTCATGCATGCGGCGATATGGCGTGTCAGGAATGGGTCGCCGGCGCCGGTCCTGCTCGAATTGCCTGTCGATCTGCTGGCCGAAAGGCTTGATGCTCTGCCGGCGGATCATCGCCGACCGCGCCGCAGCGTACCGCAGGCCGGTGATCGTGAGGTGGTCGATCTGGCCAAAAGCCTGCTGGCCGCCAAAAATCCCGTTATTCTCGCGGGGCAGGGAGTGCTGTCAGCCTCGGCGACGCCGGAACTGATCGAGCTTGCCGAACTCTTGAACATTCCCGTCATGACGACGCCGAACGGCAAGAGCGCTTTTCCCGAAGACCATCCGCTTGCTCTCGGAACAGCCGGGCGTGCCCGACCCGCGACCGTCGACCATTTTCTAGCAAAGGCCGACGTGGTGTTCGCGCTCGGCAGCAGCCTGACGCGCTCCTACTACATCCTGCCGATCCCCGAAGATAAAACCATCCTTCATGTCACGCTCGACGATGCGGATCTCGGCAAGGACTATGCGATCGCCCAGGGTGTGGTCGCAGATGCCGCCTCGGTCCTGAAACAGATGATCGCACTGATCCGTCGCGATCACCTGCCTCTCGGCGAACGTCAGCAGCCGGCGGCGGAAATCGCTGCCGTTCGCGCGGCTTTCATGGAAAAATGGATGCCGCTCCTGACGTCGGACAGCACGCCGATCTCACCTTACCGTGTCGTCTGGGAGATCATGCAGGCGATCGATCCGAAGACCTCGATCGTCACACACGACGCCGGCAATCCGCGCGACCAGTTCTGCCCATTTTATGTGGCAAGCACACCCGGCGGCTACATCGGTTGGGGAAAGACCACCCAACTCGGAAGCGGCCTAGGCTTTGCGATGGGGGCCAGGCTTGCTCGCCCCGATGCGACCGTCGTCAATCTGATGGGAGAGTCCGCGTTCGGAATGGTCGGCATCGACTTCGAAACTGCGGTCCGCTGCAATCTGCCTGTCTTGACCATCGTGCTGCGCAACAACGTGCTCGGCGGCTACGCGAAAAGCATGCCGATCGCCACCACGAAATACGGCGCGAATCGGGTAACAGGCAGTTACGCACCGATCGCGGAAGCTCTCGGTGGTTACGCGGAATGCGTCGTGGATCCGGAAATGCTGCGCCCCGCGTTGCTGCGTGCCCTCGACAAGGTCAAGGCCGGGCAGGCGGCGCTTATCGAGGTCGTCACGCACGAAGAGCCGCGGCTCGCGGGTCTATGGTAGGGGAGGCGAGGGCGACTATGTTCGACACGCTGATCACCGGCGGCATGGTCGTCAACGCAAGCGGTCAACTTCCTGCGGATATCGGCATTCTCGACGGAAGCGTCGCGGCCGTCCTAGCGCCTGGCGAGCCCGCCATGGCGCGCGGCTTCGTCAATGCGAGCGGCAAAAAGGTGCTGCCCGGCCTGGTCGATGCGCATGTTCATCTGCGCGAACCGGGAATGACGCAGAAGGAGGATTTCGAAAGCGGCACACACGCAGCGGCGCTCGGCGGCGTGACGACCATTCTCGACATGCCGACGGACGATCCCTGGACGGCGACTGCGCAGCAATTGTCGGATAAGATGGCGAGCGCGGCGGGCAGAATTCATGTCGACGTCGGCTTTCAGGCCGTGGTTTCAAAGAGTTATGACAGCCTGGAGGCCCTGCTTGCTTTGTCGCCGGTCTCTCTTGAACTGTTCACGGCTGACGTACCCGTCGACTATCGGTTCGATAGTCTGGATGCTGTCACTGAGACGCTGCGCCGGCTGGCGGGTACCGGCGCGGTGATAGGCGTTTCCCCCGGCGACCAGTCGATCCTCGAGGGAGCCGGCGTGCGGGAGCGCAGTGTTGGCGTTCCGGCATTTTTGGCCAGCAGACCGCCGCTCGCCGAAGCCGGCGGTATTGCACGCGCGGTACTGGCGGCGGCTGAGACCGGCGCGCGCGTGCATGTGCGTCAAATCAATTCGAGGCTCGGCGCCGAGACCTGGAGCCGTCTTCGGAGCATGGCTGATGTCACCGTGGAAACGACACCGCAGAACCTGTTCTTCACATCCGACGACTACGAGACGGAAGGTGCCCGGCTGAAAGGATCGCCTCCGTTTCGCGGTCGCGACGATGTCGCGGCCTTGCGCCGAGCGGTCTCTGAGGGCCTGATCACAATCATGGCGACGGATCATGCGCCGCACAGCCCGGCCGAAAAGTCGGCAGTCTATGGATCTTTCGCAGATATTCCCGGCGGGATGCCGGGTCTTCAGACATTGCTCTCGGTGATGCTGGACCTTGTGGCGGAGAAGGTAATAGGGCTTTCGGATCTCGTGCGGATCTGCGCCTACAATCCCGCTCATCGCTTCGGACTTGGACGTTCGAAAGGCTCGATTGCCGTCGGCAGCGATGCCGACATTCTAATTGTCGATACGGACCGACCGACTGTCATCACCAATACCGAGCAGGCCTCCCGTGCCGCCTATTCACCATTTCACGGCAGGCGCACGGCCGGCCGGTTGACCGACGTCTTCCTGCGCGGCGCACGCATCGTCAAAGACGGAACGCTTATTAATCCCCGTCGCGGCCAAGTCGTCCGCAGGACTGCATAAAGGAATGCCGATGCCTTTGCTCGACAGGAAAATTGCCATTGTCACCGGCGCGAGCTCCGGCCTCGGCCGGGCGATCGCACTTCGCTACGCCGAAGAGGGCGCGGTCGTCGTGATCGCCGACGTCTGCGAGGCTCCGATCGAGGGGGGTGAAACGACCCTTTCCTGCATCGTTGCGGCAGGCGGAGAGGGCATGTTCGTAAGGACCGACATCTCCAACTGGGCTGACGTCGATGGGCTGGTCTCACAAACGGTGAAAGAGTTCGGTCGGCTCGACATCATGGTCAACAATGCCGCGATCTATACCTCGACCAATCTCCTTGAAACCTCGCCCCAACAATGGGATAGGGTGATCGCCGTCAATGTCACCGGGTTCTTTTATTGCTGCAAGCGAGCCGCGCAGCAATTTCTGGCGCAGGAGCCGACCGGTGAAACGCGTGGCCGCATCATCAACATTTCATCGCAGCACGGCATGGTCGCTTGCCCTGGTGATTTCCCATACGGCGTCAGCAAGGGTGCAGTCGTACAAATGACCCGGCAAATTGCCGTCGACCATGCTGCGACAGGTATCGTTTGCAATGCGATTGCCCCCGGCAAGATCGTCACCGGCAAACCGGGTGTCGCCAACGATCCCGACGCTCTCGATTATTCGCGCCGTCGCACCCCTTGGCCGCGGCTCGGCGAGCCACACGATGTCGCGAGTGCCGCGCTTTTCCTCGCCAGCGACATGGCGAGCTACATGACCGGCGTTAACCTGATGGTCGATGGCGGCTGGATGGCGGGCTGATGATCACAGCGTATGAAGATCGCCAATAACGGAAAGGAAACGGACCATGGATCTCGGATTGAAAGGCAAGACTGCCCTGGTATTGGGCGCCGGCGGCGGGCTTGGCGGGGCAATTGCTAAAACGCTCGCCGTCGAAGGCGCGCGGATCGCGGTTGCAGATATCGACAGGGAGGCAGCGGATAAAACGGTTGCCGATATCCGCACGGCTGGCGGCTTAGCGATGGCGCTTCAATGGGACCTTGCCGAACTCGGCGTGATCGAGCCCAATCTCGCCGCCATCGACGAGCAGCTCGGCTCGGTAGACATTCTTGTCAATATCACCGGCGGCCCGCCGCCGACGCTCGTTTCCGGTCAGAGTGCCGAGAGCTGGCGTAAATACTTCGACAGCATGGTTCTGTCGGTCATAGCAATCTCCGATGCCGTACTTCCCAGGATGCGTGAAAAGAAGTGGGGACGCATCATCACCTCGACATCATCTGGCGTCGTCGCGCCCATTCCCAATCTTGGCCTGTCGAATGCCCTGCGCATGTCGCTTCTCGGATGGTCTAAAACACTGGCGGGCGAGGTCGGTCGTGATGGCGTGACCGTCAATGTCGTCTTGCCAGGTCGTGTCGCCACACAGCGTATCGCCTTCCTCGACGAACAGAAGGCGAAGCGCGAAGGGAAGGCCGTCGAGGAGGTTTCAGCGGCAAGCACTGCATCGATCCCAGTCGGGCGCTATGGTGATCCGCAAGAATATGCCGATGTCGTCACGTTCATGGCAAGCAGGCGCGCCTCCTATCTGACCGGATCGGTGATCCGGGTGGACGGGGGGCTAATCTCAAGCGTGTGATTGCGCCCTGCCTTCGCTTTCTGTTGACAAGCAGGGCCTTTGACTGAAATTTCGACTGCCTTGACTGCGAGAAGAAGCCATCGGTTGACCAGCGATGTTTGCTATGGCTTTAACTCTCAGTCATGGGCGGAGCCATTGAATTTCCAATGGACAGGCGCGGCTAACATATTTGATTGGCCGCATGCTCGCCGGGCGAGAGGCCGCTCCTCCGATGGCCTGTTGTCGCGAACGATGCGCCGCGCAGGCGCTGATTTGCATCACTTTTCAAGCAAGAGTGTTCTGACGCCAAACGATGGGTCTCGGCCATCTTTTTCAAAAGCTGCGTGACGCGATCAAATACAGCGTCGCCTGCAGCCTTCGGTCCTTGCGCTCGAGTGCCAGCACCATCTTTTCGAGTTCGACAATCTCGGCGACGTCCGGCGTGTAGCCGCCAACCAGTCTCCGACGGATCGGACAACCCGTTTGCCGTACGAGCTCGGCCCCAGCACGTCGTCCGCGCGGATTTAGCGGAACTCGCTTCCGCCCTCGAAAAAGCTTTCGCCAGCGGCGAGATCGACTTTGCGTCGCGTTTGGCCGAAGCGAAGGATCGAGCTGACATTGCGCGAGGCCGTGAGCCTAATCGTCAGCGGTTCGCCATCCTCCCAATCAAGGTCGAGCAGCATGCCGCCGCGGAGGCGCAAGCCACGGATACTGCCGCCCGGCCATGCCGTCGGCAACGCAGGGAGTAAATGGATTTCCCCCGGACGCGACTGCACGAGCATTTCCACGATGCCTGCCGCACCGCCGAAATTTCCGTCGATCTGAAAGGGCGGATGAGCGTCGAACAGGTTTTTGTAGCTTCGTTCCGGTGTGAGAAGCAGTTTCAGTACGTTGTGAGCATGGTTGCCATCGCGCAGCCGCGCCCAAAGGTTGATGCGCCAGCCGATGCCCCACCCCGTCGCGTCGTCCCCGCGGATCTCCAGTGAACGGCGAGCGGCGGCGGCGAGGTCGGGCGTTCTGTCCATGTCGATCTGCCAGCTCGGGTAAAGGCCGTAGAGATGCGAGACATGGCGGTGATGCATCTCCGGCGCCTGCATGTCCCAGTCTTCGAGCCATTCCTGCAACTGGCCATTCGCGCCGATCCTGTCGGGCGCAAGGCGCGGCAGCACACGATCGATGTCGGCGACAAGCTCGGGCTCTCCACCGATTGAGACCGCGAGAGGGCGCAGGAGACCCAAAAAATCGCGGACGAGTTGGCTGTCCATCGCCGGACCGGCGCAAATCGACGCTCCGTACGGGTGGGCGTTTTCGGGTGAAAGCGATGGGTTCGTCACCAGATAATCCGTGCCGGGGAACGGAACAAGCACGTCGAAGAGGAAGTGCGCCGCCTCCAGGGCGATCGGAAATAGTCGACGTCGCATCGCTTCGGCGTCATCAAGGTAGTCGCATGCTTCCAGCAGCTGCGCCATCAACCAGATACCGCCCATTGGCCAGAGTCCCCACTTGGCGCCGTCGATCGGTCCCGTTGCGCGCCAGAGATCGGTATTGTGATGCATGACCCAGCCGCGGGCGCGATAGTGTACGTGTGCCATCACCTTGCCGGTCTCGGCAAGCTCTTCGGCCATTTCGACGAGCGGCTCGAGACACTCGCGCAGATTGGCCGGCGCCGGCAGCCAATAGTTCATCTGGAGATTGATGTTGGCTGTGTATTTGCTGCCCCAGGGTGGATCCGTTTGCGCATTCCAAATGCCCTGCAGATTGGCCGGTTGCGTCCCGGGACGCGACGAGGCAATCATCAGATAGCGGCCGAACTGGACATAAAGCGCTGCCAGCGCCGGATCATCGCCGCCAGCGAATCCAGCGATACGTTGGTCGGTTGGAAGCGACGCCGCAGGCGTCGATCCGAGATCAATGGCGAATGCGCTAAACAGTCGCCGATGCTCCGCGATATGATCGTCGCGCAACGATACGAAATCGCGCGAAGCGGCTCTTTCAAGTCTATCGATGATATCGCGCTCGGGATGTCCCAACACGTCGTCGTAGCGCCTGAAGCTCGTCGCCGCGTCGAGAAAGACCAGAACCTCGTCAGCGCCTTCTACCGACAAGCCTCCCCCAGAAGCGTTCACCGTTCCACCGCTGTTGATAAGCCGGACGCCAAAGGCGAACCGGAGAGCGGCGGCAATGCCGGATTCCGCTTTGCCCTTCCCCGAAAAGCTCAACTGCGATCCCTCTCCTATGCTCATCTCTCCCTGCTGCGGACTGTCGATGGAGATCCGGCAGCTGATCGCGCGTTTCCGGTCAGCCGAGAGGCGTAGGACGAGCACACCGTCGACCGGCGACACGAAGGCTTCGCGCAGGTAGGCGATGCCGTTGGCGGTGTAAGACGAGGTAGCGATGGCGGTATCGAGATCGAGCGCACGCCGATACCCGGAGACAATCTCGGCGAACTTGAATTCGAGGCGGAGATCGCCGATCGGCTGGTAGGACATCTGCTTGATCGGCCGTGCCATCAGACGTTTTTCGGCCAGCGCCTCGGCGTCCGCATAATGGCCGTCGAAAATCAGCTGCCGCACGGTTCCCAGATGACCAAAAGCGTCTGGATTAACGGGCTGATAGGGACCGCCGGCCCAGAAGGTGGATTCGTTGATCTGCAGGTGTTCGCGCAGGGGATCGCCGAAGACCATGGCCCCGAGCCGGCCGTTGCCGAGCGGCAGCGCGTCCGTCCATAGCTGTGCGGGCGCATCGTACCAGAGAAGATGAGACGTCATGACTACCCCGCCGGAAGGGTGTTTGCCGGGCGCGCCCCGCGGATGCGCTCACCGTCCCCACCGAAGAGCAGGGCCCTTCGTGCGGGGAAGCCGGCGGTGACGCTTTCCCCGGGGCGGCGGATGGTCTCGGAGCGGTCCTCGATGATGACGGCCTGCCCGGAACTCAGCGTGCCATAGATGAAACGGGTGCCGCCGAGATTTTCCACCACGTCGACCTTGAGGTCAATTGCGCCGCCGGCATCGTCGTGTCCGGTGAAGTGCTCGGGCCGAATGCCGGCCTTGATCAAGATGTCGCCTTCGCCGTGCAAAAGGCCCGTCTTGAAGACGGCGCCGCAATCGAGCCTGACAACGCCATTGGGGTCCAGCGTGCCATCCAGGAAATTCATCCGCGGGGAGCCGATGAAACCGGCGACGAAGAGGTTGTCGGGGTCGGCATAGAGCGTATCCGGTGTCCCTGTCTGCTCGATCTTGCCTGCTCGCATGACGACGATCTTGTCGGCCAGCGTCATCGCTTCCGTCTGGTCATGGGTGACATAGATCATCGTTGCGCCGATGCGCCGGTGCAGTTTCGCGATCTCGACACGCATGGACACCCTGAGTTCAGCGTCGAGGTTCGACAGCGGCTCGTCGAACAGGAAGACGGCGGGATTGCGCACGATCGCCCGGCCGATGGCGACACGCTGACGCTGACCACCGGAGAGTTGCGCCGGCTTGCGCTTCATCAGCGGTTCTATCTGCAGTGTTGCCGCCGCAACGGCAACGCTGCGCTGGATCTCGGCCTTTCCAAGGCCCGCCATGCGTAGCGAGAAGCCGATATTCTGCTCGACGGTCATATGCGGGTAGAGCGCGTAGTTCTGGAAAACCATGGCCACGCCGCGCTCGATCGGATCGGCTTCGTTCATCCGCCGCCCGTCGATCTTGAGGTCGCCTGCCGTGATCTTTTCGAGGCCGGCGATCATCCGTAGCAGCGTCGATTTTCCACAGCCGGAAGGGCCGACGAACACCGTGAACGAGCCATCGTCGACGCTCAGATTGAGATTGCCGATCGCCTCAAAGCTCCCATAGGTTTTGTCGATATTCTGCAATTCTACGCTGGCCAAAATTTCCTCCCTTTGACCGCTTGGCAAGCAGAGCGCGTCAGGTGATCCGTCGCGTCGAGCCTCGCAGGATGATGTCGCATTCGAGAACGATGCTGTGCGTCGCGCCGCTCGAGGATTCCGTCAGGCGTTCCACGAGAATGTCCGTGATCTTTTCCGCGATGCCGGCGACCGGCTGGGCGACCGCGGTAATGCCAGCTTCGTAGAGCCGGAAGACCGCTACGTCGTCGAAGCTCGCCAGCGAGATATCGTCGGGCACGTGACGGCCGTTCTCCTTCAGCCAGCTGAGTGCCCCGACCGCCATGCCGTAATTGGCGGAGAAGATAGCTGTGGGTGGGCGCTCCAGCGACATCAGTCGCTTGGTCGCCTCGTAGCCGCCATCCATGCGCCAGTTGCCGCGCACTGCCAGGGAAGCATCCACGACGATGCCCCGCTCACGCAGCGCCTGCTCGTATCCGGCCAGGCGTTCGATGCCCGACGAATTGCGCGGGTCACCCGTCAGCATGCCGATGCGCGTATGGCCGAGATCGATCAAATGACTGATTAGGCGGTAGCTCGCGCGGTGGTTTTCGACCATCACCCGGTCAGCCGCGAGCCCACGCACGTCGTTATTGTAGAAGATGATCGGCACGTCATGTTCGATCAGGTCGTCCACCCGGTCATAGACTTCGGCCGTACCATCCATGATCAGCGCATCGACGCGCTGCGCGGCGAAAAAGTCCAGCGCTTCAGCAACAACGCGCGGATCGCCGCCATGGCAATAGGTCAGGAGCGCGCGACCAGTCGAGCGGACCGAAGTGGCCAGGTGCTCCAGCATGCGGGCATGAAACTCATCGAAGGTCGGGACCAGAAAGCCGATCATATGGGTTAGATCGGTACGGATAGACGCAGCCGCCGCATTTCGCCGGTAGCCGAGCTCCTGGATCGCCCGCTCGATCTGCTCGCGGTTCGAGCGACGGACCGTCTCGCCGTTGAGATAGCGCGACACGGTGCCGACAGCGACGTCCGCCACCCTGGCAACGTCGATGATCGTGGCTCCCCGCCGCCTTCCGGCCGTCCGATCCGTTTCATGCATTTCAAGCGGGCTCCTGCAGTTATTCATCGGATTGTGACGCGTTTTCGCGTCCATCTCCCTCGTATAGCCCGGCGCCTGGCCGCTCACCAGCATTGAGAGCGGCGGTGCGAAGTCTGACGCATGGAAGGCGTCGATCCTCATCACGCGCCTTCGAAGACCACGGCACTATGGATGCGCAGTCGTGGTACCGTGATGCTGATGGCGCCGTCTGGGCCGGCTTCCCAGGCCAGATCCTCTCCGGTCATGGCATCGAAAACCCGCTTCGGCTTTGCCGGCAACCGCACGCTGGCGTTAACCGGGCCGATCGCCGGGATGTCCTCGATCATTTCCATCACCCGTGTCGAGCCGTCATCGCCACGAACATCCTTGCCGCGGATCTGCGGCGGTCCGTAGAGAAGATGCAGGATGTGGCGATTGTGCCCAATCTGTCGGGTCAGCGTTGCCCGGCCGGATGAGGGAAGATCGGTAACCATCGCCGGATCGGGAACGAGACGATCGAGAAGCCCGCGAACAACATATTTATAGAGCGGCTGACCGATGGCCCGGTAAAGCCGAAAGATCGGGTAGGCGATATAAGCGGTGCCCCCATGCTCGGTCACGGCAGCGCCAAGCATCTCAGCGGCTGTATCGTCCGGAGCATGCTGGTGCGAGCAGAAATGTTTGTAAGACCGGTTGAAGTAGGAGGGGTAGATAGCGGCCAGCACCGTTGCGTCGACCGGGCGGACGGTTTCGGCTTCATCGTAGAAAACGAAAGCCGTTTCCGGCATGGACGGATCAAGGTCCTTGCCTGCCTTCACATAGCTCGGTTTGAACGCGACTGGCGTTGGCTGCCGCTCGATGCCGAAATCGACGGCAAATGCACCATCATCCCCGATGCCCGAATGCCAGGAGGCGATGATCTTGCCGCCACTGGCGAGATAGGCTTTCAGCCGAGACGCAAGCGCGGCATCGACCGGGATTTCGTCCGGCAGGATCAGCAGCCGGTATTCCTCGAAACGAGCGGAACTGTCGAGCACGTCGAAGGGCCGCTTCAGTTCCTGCAGCATCTGTGCCGCGCCATCGTCGCTCGGATGGTTGCGCGCGCCCTTGGGGTTCATATGCTCGGCCGACAATATGGCGATCTCGGAGACCTGCTTGGCTCCATGCAGAAACGGCTCCAGCTTTTCGACGCGTCGATAGGCCGGCGCGATCGAGGCATAGGTATCAGGATTGATGGCGCCGTTCGGATGCAGCTGGTCGCCCACCAGGCACTTCGATCCGAGCGCGATCATCTGCGCACATTCATATTCCAGTGCGTCAGGGTGCTTGAAACCGCCGAACTCGCCCCACGAAGTGTGGAACTTGCCTGTATGAGCCAGGAAATCCATGCCGAGCGTTGCCGCGTAGCGCGCGCTGGACGGAAAGTGATCGTAACCCCAACCGCCGGTCGGCAGGCTTTCGAGCTCGAGATGAGAATAGGTGGAAAAGCGCTTCGGGCCCTGCTTGTGGATATGTCCGCAATTGTAGAAGACGCGAAGATTGGGGAACTCCTTAAACAGCGCCTCGCTCGTTTCGCGGCGGAACTGTTCGTTGACGGCCTCGTCGTTCTTCAGCCGGTCCGCCGAATTTTCCGGATCGAGACCCTCGCACTGCATGCGCTCGATGCAAGCCGGGCAGACACAATCCGGCGTGAGGATGATATCGAAGAACAGACCCTGCGTGGGATAGCTTTGCGCGACTTCGCGCGCCTGGTCGAGAATGTATTTCCGTAGGCCGGCATGGTTGAGGCAGAGCGTATGCCACGCCGGGCTGAGCTGCTTACCCGCCGAAGGGTCGTCCGGACGGTCGTGGTGGTATTGGTTCGACGCGGTCATGGCGCGCCATTCGGGATGTTCGCGCGCCGTCAGCTCGTCCCATTGTACCGATATATAGATCGGGCTTTCGATATCGGCTGCCGACAGCGCCTTCACCATGTCGCCGAGGAGGTCCGGGCGGGCCAGCCGCGGATGCGGCTTGCCGACCTTGGTCGGATAGTAGGACCAGCCGTGATGGCACTTGGCGAAGATCGTAATCGAGTCGACATGCGCCGCCTTCAGCGTTGAAACGAAGATATCCGGATCGAAGTCGGCGCCGATGCCGGGAATATGTTCCGACGTATGGAAGTCGAGATGGATCTGGCGGTAGCGCAACGGCTTGTTTGTGGTGTTCGGCATGGTCCTATTCCTTTGCGCCGGTGCGGGTTTGAGAGCCGGCGGCGAACTGACGTTGGAAGACAAGAAAGACGAGGAGGGGAACGATTGTCGTGATGATCGCCGCCACCGAGCGCAAGTCCCAATTGATCTCGTAGCTGCCGGAGATGCGGGCAAGCAGCACGGGCAGGGGTATGTCGTTGCGCAGGAAAAGCATCGGCAGCAGCAGGGCGTTCCAGGTCCAGAGGAACTGCAGGATTCCGACGGCGAAGATCGGCGACAGGCTGTTCGGCAGTACCACATGACGGAAAGTCGCAATCGGTCCGCAGCCGTCAATCTTGGCGGCTTCCACTAGTTCGCGCGGGAAATCCTCGAAGAAATTTTTGACGAGGAAGATCGACCAAGCAAAGGACATCCCGACATAGGGAATGAGAACGGAGAGAATGTTGTCGATCAGCCCGAGATCGCGCCACAGCGTGAAGAGCGGAATGATGACAACCTGCTGCGGCAACACGAATGCGTTGATGATGATGATCAGCAAGATGCGGCGGAACGGGAAATTGAGGAAATGAAAGGCGTAGGCCGCCGCCGGCGTCAAAAGCATCGTCAGCGCCGTCGCGATCCCCGCTGTTTTCATCGTCACCCACATGGATTGGGACAGCGGATATTTGTCCCAGACGCGGTGCCACGCGTCGAAGGTCAGATCGAAGCGCTCGAAGTGCCACCAGCCAAGCGAGACGCCCTCGGGAGGACGCAGGGAGGTAACAACGATACCGACGATTGGGATGACCCAGATGCAAGCGATGATGCCGACGAAGATGACAATCCAGCGGGGAGCCTTGCCGATCATTTCGCACCTGCCGTTCGCTGGATGATGGCGGGGATCGAGACGATGAGCACGGCCAGCAGCAGGATGACGGTCGCGGCGGCGCCATAGCCCAGTTTGAACTGGGTCATGGATTCCCGGTACATGAAATAGCCGACCGTCTCGGTTGAGCGCACCGGTCCGCCGCCCGTCAGGATGTAGATGATGTCGAAGGCGCGCAGCGAACCCAGAAGATTGATGAAAACCGCGACACGCACGCCGGGCATCGACAGCGGCATCATGATATGGCGCATGGTCGAGAGCGGCTTGGCGCCGTCCATATAGGCTGCCTCGAGCACGGATTTCGGGATTGCCTGGATGGCGGCGAAGATCAGCATTAAGGGCAAGCCCACGCCGCTCCACGATGCGGCTATGATGAGCGCCCACAGTGCGGTATTGGCGTCACCGAGCCAAGCATGCGAGAAGCCGGAAAACCCGAAAAGCTGAATCAGCGAATTGAGCAGGCCGCCGGCATCGGCCCTGTAGATGCCGATCCACATGTAGCCCGAAACTGCCTCCGAAATACCGAAGGCGGCAAAGATCATCACGCGGAACGGCAGCGTCTGTCGTGGCGCGAACGCGCACGTCATTGCCAGAGCCCAGCCAATCGAGACGGAAATCACCGTCGTCCCGATCGTGAAGATCAGGGTCGTTAGCAGCGTGCTGCGAAAGGCGGCGTCCGAAAACAGCCGCACATAATTGCCGAAGCCGATGAAGGAAGGCTTCCGCAGGCCCTGTATGTCCCAGAAGCTCAAGCGGATAGTCTCCACCAGCGGATAGACGACGGCGACGGCAAAGAGCACGATGACGGGTGCGATCAGGATCAATGCGGCGGGCGTGTCCCTGAGCAGACGCCGACTGCCTTGAATGCTGACCGCCAGCGGGGAAACCTGCGTCACGCCCGCCGCCTCCCGCGCCGGGGAAGCGGAGGTGCCGGCCATCAGTAGGATCCCTGGGCCTTGGTTTCGATTGCCGCAAGGACGGTATCGATATTGGCAGCCGAGGGATCCTGGAGAAATTTCTGCAGTTGCACCCGATATTCATCGACGAGATCGCCGGGCAAGAGATCTCCGAGCACGAATTGCAGCTTCGAGCTTGCGACCGCTGATGTCGCCACCTTCTGCGTCTCGCCATAGAGCGACGTGTCGGTATTGCTGCTTGGTGACGCATAGCCGTTCTTGGCAAGAATGTTGGCGGCCTCGGCGCTTGTCCAGAAATCGAGGAAGGCGTCTGCTGCCTTCGGATTGGGGCCGTTTGCCGTGACGAGCAGTTCCTTGGTATCGACGCTCGACGTGTCGTCATGACCCATCCCGAGGGCGGGGAACTGGAAGAGACCGTAATCCTTACCTTCGGTGAGTTTGTAGTCGTTCTTGGCGCGGTTATTCATCCACATGCCGATCAGCAGGTAATTTTTGGCATTCGCCTGGAAGATTTGGTCGGCTTCCCCGTCCCAGTCGTTGGCGAGCATGCTGTTCGGCGCTCCGCAGCAGCCCGCGGTCAACATTTCGGCATATTTTGTAAGCGCATTCTTCACGGCCGGATCGGTCCACGAAATTTCGTGCGCGCCTAGCTTCGAAGCCGTCTCGACGCCTGCCGTTCTCAGCAGCAGCGTTTCAAACCATTCGGCATGCGCCCAGTATTTGCCGGGAATAGCGACCGGAGCCGCGAACCCAGCTTTCGTAAGCTTCGCAAAGCTGGCGACGAACTCGTCCCAGCTCCTCGGCGGCTCGGTGATGCCCGCCTTGGCAAGGTGCTCCTTCTTGTACCAGATGCCGGAGCGGTCGCCGAAGGTGTAGGTCAGGCCATAGGTCTTGCCGGCTATAGCGCCGAGATCCTTCCAGGATTGGCTGATGAGCCTGTCCCAGCCGAAGGACTTCCATTGGTCGTCGATCGGCCGCAGCATGCCGGCATCGAGCAATTCCTTCCGGAAGGCCGGCCAGGTGTTGTAGAGAACATCGACCACTTCGCCGCCCATGAGTGCCGTGCGGATGCCACCGCGCATGTCTCCTTGGCCGGTAATGGCAACTTCCCTGATCGTCACTTTCGGATATTTCGCGGTAAATGCAGTCTGGATCTTATGCATCATGTCGAGCTCGGAACCGCCGAGCCAATTCAGCACCACAAGTTCGCCACTGACGATATCCTGCGCTTTGGCGCTGCCCGCCAACGCCATCAATGCGGCACCTCCCGCACCCGCAAGCAGGGTGCGGCGACGTATCTCATGCGTGAATCCACTGCTGTTGGTCATGTCACATCCTCCCAAACGTTGACTTTGCCATTCGCACTCAATTTAGTTGAAACGTTATCATCTATCTTGAAACTAGCAAGGGTTTATCTGATAGTGCTGCAAAACATAGGAGCATAAAATGACCCGGCTTAAGCACAGTGTAGCGGTCGTCACCGGTGGCGGTAGAGGAATCGGTCGGGAGATCGCCCTTTGGCAGGCGCGAGAAGGCGCCAAGGTCGCAGTGCTTGCGCGAACCGCCACTGAGATCGAGGAAACAGTCTCGCTGATCGAAGATGAGGGCGGGCAAGCGATCGCTGTGACGACCGACGTCACCCAATACAGCGCCGTCGAAAACGCTTTTGTCCGGATCGCATCTGAGTTCGGTCCGGTTGATACGTTAGTCAACAATCACGGTTCCTTCCAGGCTTTCGGACCAATATGGGAGTGTGATCCTGTTGCCTGGTGGCGGGATGTGGAGATCAACTTGCAAGGGACGTTTCACACCTCCCGCACGGCTTGTTCGACCATGTTGGCGCGCGGCAGAGGCCGGATCATCAATCTCGTTGGCGGAGGGACGGGCAACAGTTTCCCGCACGGTTCTGGATACGCATCGAGTAAAGCAGCGATCATGCGGCTGACCGAGTGTCTCAATGATACGACGATCGCTCATGGCGTACGCGCCTTTGCCGTCGACCCGGGGCTCGTACGCACCGACATGACGGAAAAGCAGTTGTTTTCGGAGGCAGGCAAAACTTATCTGCCCGCCATCCAGCAGCTCTTCGACGATGGCATCGATATCCACCCTTCTCGAGCTGCACTTCTTATCGCGGACATCGCCGCCGGCCGTTTCGATGTGCTTGCTGGTCGCCTGTTGCGCGGCGTCGACGATCGAGATGTGCTCGAAAAGGAAATGGACGCTTTGGCTGAAGCCGATGGAAGGGCATTGCGCTTCAGCGCGATAGAGCAACAGAAACTCTGATGGCGATGAAACGGCGCCGAGCAGCAGCAGCGCTACCTCCGCCGGCAGCCCGGAGCGCCGGCGATCTGTGCGTTGGGCGGCCGCCGAGACAGCGAGAGGATAGACCGCGTGCAGCCGGCGCCCATCAAGGCAAAGCCCGCCAGCGCGACATAGGGATGCGGCGCCGCCGACACGGCGCAGATGCCGATGGCCGAAAGAACAAGCAACATCGTGGCGACGGGGCGCGCGCCAAACCGATCGACCAGCGGATCGACGAACAGGCGCGCCAGCGCCATGCAGAAGATAAAGAGCGTCAATCCCAGTCCGCCAATGAAGGGCTCGACCGAAAACACATCGCGCATATAGATCGCCGACCAGTCGATCCCGGCGCCTTCGACGAGAAAGGCCGCGATGCCGATCACGCAGAGCGGCATGAGGCCCCAGGTGGGAAGCGCAACCAGCGGTGCCTTGCCTTCATGCAACGCGATCCGCGCCAGCGTATGCCGAGGACAACAACCCCGACAAAGGTCACGGCGAGATGGAGTTCCATCGAAATGCCCGCGGACGACCGATGAGAAAAGCGCCGTGACGAGGCGAACCGGACGGCGGCTCGGCCACCGTCCCAGTCCACGAACTACCGCCCACCCTCGATCTTGCGATGGCGCTGGTTGATGCCGCCCTTGCCGTAGGGATAGTCGAGTGGCTGAGGCGCGCTCACCTCGTTCAGTCTTGCCATCTCGTCGTCGGAGAGTTTGAGCTTCATGGCGCCGAGATTGTCGGCGAGCTGTTCCGGTGTGCGGGCGCCTAGGATCACGGAGGTGATCGCCGGCTGCGCCGCCGTCCAGGCGAGCGCCACCTGCGCCATGCTGACACCATGCACCTTGGCGATCTCTTCGACGACAGCGATGATCGCCCAGGTTCTCTCCAGCGCATTGCGCGGCGCATAGGATTCGCCGCCGCGATTGGGGTTTTCACCGAGGCGGGTGGCGCCGGTCGGCATCTCGTCGCGCTTGTACTTGCCGGTCAGCCAGCCGCCGCCGAGCGGTGACCACGGCAACAGACCCATGCCGGCATCCTGGCAGGCCGCGACGATCTCGAGTTCGATGTCGCGCACCAGCAGGTTATATTGCGGCTGCAGCGTCACCGGACGGGTATAGCCGCGCGCCTTGGCGATCTCCGAGGCCTTGGCAATGTGCCAGCCGACATAATTGGAGAAGCCGTAATAGCCGATCTTGCCGGAGGATACCGCATCATCGAGGAAACGCAGCGTCTCTTCGATCGGAGTCAGCGCGTCCCAGGCATGCATCTGGTAGAGGTCGATCTGCTCGAGGTCGAGGCGGCGGAGCGAATCGTCGAGCGCCTGGCTAAGATGCCGACGCGACAGGCCGATATCATTGGGTCCGTTGCCCATCGGAAAGCGTCCCTTGGTGGCGACGATCGCTTGGCGGGCCTCGGTCGGGCGGGCCTTCAGCCAGCGTCCGATGATCTCTTCCGACTTGCCGGCGCTGTAGACATCGGCGGTATCGATGAAATTGCCGCCCCAGGCGAAATAATCGTCGAGCAGCTTGTGCGAGGCGGCCTCGTCGGCCTCCGCGCCGAAGGTCATGGTGCCGAGGCAATAGGCGGTGACGACGGTCCCGCTGGGACCGAGCTTGCGATAATCCATTTTTTCCTCCTCTTTGAACACAACCGCGGCATCAATGGCGGCTGTCATTTCGATGTCGACGGCGGTGAATGAACGAGCAGCGAACTGCCTTCACACGTCCCAAACGGGCACCAACCGCCGTAATGCAGCAAAATGCTACAATGTCGTTTGCGTCTCTGAAAAGCCGCGCGGCGTTGTCGTCAGAACCCGGCGACGTGCAGCGATTTGTAAGGGGCTTCGAGCGCCTTGACGTCATCACCGGTGAGTTCGAAGCCGACCGCAGCGATCGCATCCTCGAGATGGCTCATCTTGCTGACGCCGACGATCGGCGAGGTAACGACCGGCTTCTGCAGCACCCAGGCCATCGCGACCTGCGCCATGGACGTCTTGCGCGCCTTGGCGACGGCTTCGACGGCCTCGACGACGTCCCGATCGCCGGTCTTCTCATACATGCTCTTGTTGTAGCGGTCGGTGGTGGCGCGCTTGGTCTCGGTGCCCCAGGGACGGGTCAGCTTGCCGCCGGCAAGGGGGCTCCAAGGAAGGACGGCGATACCCTGATCGCTGCAGAGCGGCAGCATTTCGCGTTCTTCCTCGCGATAGGTGAGGCTGACCTGGTTCTGCATCGAAACGAACTTCGTCCAGCCGTTGACCTCGGCTGCATGCTGGAGCTTGGAAAACTGCCAGGCCCACATCGAGGATGCGCCGATATAGCGGGCCTTGCCGGCGCGCACGACGTCGTTCAGCGCCTGCATGGTTTCTTCGACCGGGGTGAACGGGTCGAAGCGGTGGATCTGGTAGAGATCGACATAGTCGGTGCCGAGGCGGCGCAGGCTGTTGTCGATCTCGCTAAGGATCGCGGCGCGGGAAAGACCCTGGCCGTTCGGCCCGGGACGCATGCGGCCGAAGACCTTGGTCGCCAGCACGATCTCCTGGCGGGGCGCCAGTTCCTTGAGCAGGACGCCGGTGATCTCTTCGCTGGTGCCCTGCGCATAGACATTGGCCGTATCGAAGAAATTGATGCCGGCGTCCCATGCGCGCTTATAAAGTGGCCGCGCCTCTTCGAGCCCCAGAACCCACGGGCGTTCGTCGGTCTGCTTGCCAAAGGACATGCAGCCGAAGCAGATGCGGCTGACTTCAAGCCCTGTCTTGCCAAGTCTTGTGGTCTTCATGGTCTTTCCTCAAAGTTGTTGATCGGCGGTGCCGGAAATGCGCCTCGCGGCATCATGCGCCGGTAACGTATTTTCGCCAGTTGTGTTCTTCCTTGAAACCGAGAACCTCCCGGATCTTCCGGTTCGAGAGCGGCGCTTCGAATTCGCCGAGCTCCCGGAGGATCGGCGTGTTCGGCGCCCATTTGCCGAGGAAATCCCGCGTTGGCTCGCTTGCCGTGATCGTGTCGTTGACGGCATTGAAGACCTGGAAACCGAGGCCGTCAGCCCGCAGGCAAAGATCGACGATCTGCCCGAGATCGCGGGCATCGATGTAGCTCCAGGCGTTGCGCTTGCGCGATGGCGGATCGGCAAGAAAGCCCGGAAAACGCTCATATTCATGCGGTTCGATGACGTTGGCGATCCGCAGGGCGTAGATGTCGATGCCGCTGCGCATCGCAAAGGCGCGGGCCGTCTTCTCGTTGACGACCTTGGAGAGCCCATAGCTGTCCATCGGGTCGATGTCATAGTCTTCTTCGAGCGGAAACGAATGGAAATCCTTGTCGCCCTCGGCAAAACAGACGCCGTACGTGGTTTCGCTCGACGCGATGATCACCTTGGGAATACCGAGCTTCACCGCCGCTTCGATGACGTTGTAGGTCGAGGCCGCATTGACCAAAAAAGTCTGGTTGTCGGGCTTGAGCAGCAGGCTCGGTATAGCGGCGAAATGCACGAGGGCATCGACCTTGGCCGGTCCGCCCGGCGCCTGCAGATCCTCGCCGCTGAAATGCATCGACAAGGCGTTGAAGGTCTGGCCGCTATCGCTGAGATCGGTGATCAACGTCTGCACGCCGGGGCAGTTCAAGGGAACGAGGTCGAGGTTGCGGACCTTGTGTCCTTTCCCCACCAGATATGGAACCGCATGGCGGCCGGCCTTGCCGCTACCGCCGGTAAAGATGATCCGCTTGCTCATGTGATGTGTCCGCTTCCTGATGAAGGTTCGATGGAAGCGGTACAACGCGGGAGAGCGATGAATCAATAGAGTGGAAATCACTGTACCGATGAATCAGGCTCATCGATTTGAAACAGTCGCTAAAATCCGTTCAAGCCGCGAACGATCTTGATCAGCGCGTCGACGCCGAAGGGAAGCTGCCGCCGGCTGGAATAATACATCGAAAACGGCGGGCCCATCGACGCCCATTTGGGAAGGACGACTTCCAGGCGGCCTGCGGAAACGTAGGGGCTTGCCAACCGTTCCAGGCAATAGCACAACCCGGCGCCTTCCAGAGCCGCATTGATGGCAAGATCGGTTTCGCCTGATATCAGCGCTCCGGGAACGTCGATCTCGCGCCGGTCATCGCCGCGTTCGAATTCCCACTTGTAGATCTGGCCGCGGCCCGTCCGTATCCGGATGCAGTGGTGGGAATTGAGGTCCTCCGGCATGACAGGGCGACCATGACTTCTGAGATAATCAGGAGCAGCAACCGCGACCCACTTTAAAGGAGGAGTGAGAGGAACTGCGATCATGTCTTCCGGGATGGTGCCGCTGTACCGGATACCGGCATCGAACCCGTCCGCGGTGACATCGATGAACTGGTCATCCACGGCGACCTCAAGCTCGACATTCGGGAAGCGTTGCTGGAACACCGGAATGGCTGGCCGCAAAAGCAGAACGGCGGCATCTTTCAGAACATTGATGCGAATGCTGCCGGCGCCACCTTGATAATGTCCGTTCAAGTCCTCCAATCCGGAGTTGATAAGCTCGAGCCCGGCAGAGATCTTCTCGGCGAGGGCTGTTCCGGCGGCGGTTGGTGCAACGCTGCGGCTGGTTCGATTAAGGAGGCGCACGCCCAGCCTTTGCTCAAGCGCCTTCATGCTGTGGCTCAGGGCGGAAGCTGTTACTTCTAGGTGATCCGCCGCTTTGCGAAAACTACGGTATTGGACTATCGCGAGAAAGATCGACAGCTCGTGAATTTCATTGCGCTTGAACTGCATTATTGATCTCAGGAGGCTAATTTGGCGATACTTCGCAACCGGTCTTAAAGGCTCTAGCTCGTTCGGTGCAACTCAGCACCCGGATCCTGCTTTACCGGCTCGGATTCTCCACTGCTGATCACAGAATTACCCTGTATCATAGAGCCTTTCAATCTCCGGCCATGGTATCGAAAGCGTGAGGGCGCTCTACGACCTGATGTCGGAGCGCCCTGAGCTGCGTTGGCCAATGTTGCGATGGTTCCGTGGGTTCTTTCCGAGGCGCGGTCATTGTCGAGCACGTCCCGACCACGTGCCCTGCAGCTCGGGATCCTATTTGCAATTTGGATGCCACGAGGTGGCGCGACAACGCGACGGCAATGGCCGCGCTATTGCCTAATGGCGGCGAATGGCGCCAAGTCGAACTAACAGGTATCCCGCACCGCTGATCTCAATCAAAAGATCTGCTCTCATTTCCCTGTCGGTTACGACCTTGATTTTGGTCCATTTGTCGACGTCAGCATCAAGAGGAAAGGGCAAACCCTCTCGCAGCATGAGGGTAAGCTCAGGCGCTCTGTCCGACTTATAGATGCAGATCCTCATCGCACGGCGCCCAATTGCACGAGTTCATGACGGTTATATTGCACTGCGTCATGATCTATTGCAACGCCGCAAAATCCTTTTCCGCAATGCCCTCGTCGACGGCAGTTCCCTTGTCGCTAACCCCGCTGACTTCCCCCACTGACCTGGGTCACAAAAGGTTAACCACGCAGAATGCCGCCGACCGTTTCAAGGCCGAACGGGTGTTCGCCGATGCTTCGATGGTCGTCGACCCGCTGATTTTGATCGACATCTCGGAGATGATCCGCGATGCCGGCTACTACGGAGCCGAGGCGACTTCCGGCGACGAGGCGTTCGCGTTCCTCGAAACGCCCGGCTCCCTGGAGCTCCAAACTCGCAGCCGTCGAGACGACGGCGAGGATCCACCAATGTCCCCGTCGTCATTGCCATGATGATTTGCCGAGAACGCCTGGATCGCAACCTGCCGACCGCTATGGAAGCTTGCCTTCCCGTTCAACGCAATCTATATTCTGTTCAACGCAGGAGCATCTCATGGGCACCCAACCACAAAGTGCGGCGGAACGCGAAGCGAAGGTCGCGTTAGCCCGCAACAAGCTCGTGCTCGAGCAAGCGAAGGCCGTCGGTCTCCTTGGCACGGCGAAGAATACCCGCTTGTCGGGGCGAGTGCCTTCGGAGCTGATCGAGGCAGCTAAGAAGCGGGCCCATGTTACCTCCGACACCGAGCTGCTGGAATTGGCGCTTTCACGGCTGGCTCTCGAAGACGACTTCGGCTCGCGCCTGGTGGGCCGCAAGGGCCGCATCCCGACGGATATCGATCTTGGGATTTGATCTCTCTGAAGCCCTCCGATCACTAAAACCCCAGAAGCACGTCGGGTCGCTCGAGCGCAGGCCCGACGAAGATCTTCCCTGGGTTGCTGACGAACCGGCAATTGGAGGGCCTCTGTTCCTGGACACCAGCGTCTATCTGGATGTGCTTCAAGGGCGCTCGCCGGTGGAGGTCGATAGGCTGATTACGTATCGACTATGCCACCATTCGGCGGTCTGCCTGTCTGAGTTGACCCATGCCTTCGGCCGACTGGACCCCGGGCACGCCTCAACAAAGGCGGTCCTCGACACAATCGCGGCGACGGTCGATGACATTCCGGAACACCGACTTCACGCCCCAGATGCAGCCATCTGGGGACATGCCGGCGTGTTGGCGGGTCTGCTCTTTCGTCTGAGCAGCCTGCCAAAGGGGGAGCGACATGAGCGCCGCTTCGTCAATGACGCCATGGTCTTCTTGCAGGCACGGCAGCTGGGTGCGAGCGTGCTGACTGGCAATGTCCGCGACTTCGATTTCCTCTCACAGATCATACCGACCGGTCGGGTCATCCTCTATCGAGCCCGAGTGGAGGCGCGATCATTATGAACGCCCAATTCTCACTCTCGGTCGCTATTCTGCACGAACTGGAACAGCTGGGGCTGGCACCGGCAACAGATGTCAACTGCCCGCGGCATACGCAGGTATTCTGCGTTTTGTGGCGGCCGGCTTGATCCGGTAGGTGATGCGCGCCGCCGCAAAGAACCTTGACGCCCGCCGTTGTCAGAGCAAGGGACGACCGCCTCGGTCGATCAGATCACGCCCCACCCCGCGTTAAGCAGCATTGATTGGCATCTCGAATGCGATGCGCGACGTCCGGTCGAACGTCACCCGTCGACGCTAGGAAGCTAGCGCCGTTGCTCGATGTAGCCCTAAAGCTGGAAGAGTGTTGGCCACACTCAGACCCCCAGTCGCCTTGTTTTGCGCGGTTGCCGAACCACCGTGCCATTCTGCCGCCCGACGTGTGATCGCCAAGCCAAGGCAGATCGCACGGATCCGTGCCGCAAGCTCGCCCGGTGAACAAGGACGTAATCATCCGCCCCGAGATTGAGACCGGAAATGCGGTCGACATCATCTCCACGAGCCGTCAGCATCAACACGGGCACGTCGCTTACCTGTCGAATTTTCCGCAAGACCTCAATGCCGCTCATGCGGGGCATCATGATATCCAGAACGACGATATCGGTTGAAGGCGACATCGCTTCGGCAACACCGATCCTACCATCCGCGGTTGTCTCGACAACGAAACCCTCCTCGGTCAGGTATTCGCCGAGCAAATTCGTAAGCTCGATATCATCATCGATCAAAAGCACGTTGGTCATGTAATTGCACCCGTCAATTCGATGGGTGCAGCTTAAGGCTAGCAGGCGGGGAATACAGCAGTTTTACCTAACTTAACACGTTCTTGACCGACATTAACATCGCGATCCCTATAGTGCGGCCGACAGCTTCAGGGCAGCCGGGATTTCATGCGCATAGTTTTCTCCTCAGTTTCCATCCTCCCCATTTTGGCGGTACTCAGCGGTTGTACCAGTCTTGGCGCACTCAAACCTTCGAGGTCTGTCGTGGCGCCCTATTGGCACGCGACACTGCCGCACGGAGGTCGCTCCCCCGAGCTCGTCGCGTGGTGGGCAAGCTTTAAAGATCCTTCGCTGACGGAGTTACTGACGCTGGCTGAACGGGAAAATCCCACGGTTCAGGAAGCTGTCGCCAACATTGACAAGGCGCGTGCGACGCTCGATAGCGCAAGGGCTGGCCTCTTCCCGTCGCTGGACGGGTCCGCCTCGGCAACGCGCGAGGCTAACACCGGGGACGACCTCAACAAAATCGTGGCTGGAACGAACAGGAGTGGCGGTCTCGACGCCGCCTGGGAACTCGATTTGTTCGGCAAGACCAAGAAAGAGACACAGGCCGCGGCCTTACGAGCCCAGGGCAAGGTCTGGTCGTGGCATGACGCGCGGATTTCGGTCGCTGCCGAGGTCGGTGATTACTATGTCCAATATCGCGCCTGTCGTCAGTTGGAACAGCTTTACCGTGATGAGCTTGCGTCGCAGAGAGAAACGATACTCGCGACTGAAAAATCGGCGCAGTCCGGCTTTACATCAACAGCCGATCTGGCGCTCTCCCGAGCGAGCGCTGCGACATCCTCTTCCAATCTGACGGCCCAGCGCGGGGACTGCGAAATCATCGTCAAGTCATTGGTCCAACTGACGGCCACCGATGAGTTGGTGATCAAAACATTGCTGGATCACGGTAAAAGTCGCATTCCACAGCCGTCATCGTTGCGGATCGTCTCTGTACCGGCGGATGTTTTGCGACAAAGGCCCGACATCAACGCGCTGGAAGCGGAAGTCGCGGCAACGATTTCAGATGTCGGCGCTGCGAAGGCCGACCTCTATCCCAGTCTCAGCTTGAGTGGATCCATCTCAATCAGCCAGTCCACCGTAACCGGCAGATCGGTTCCGTGGTCATTTGGGCCCGCATTGTCGATACCGCTGTTTGATGGCGGGACGAAAAGGGCTGCCGTCAGAAGCGCAGTTGCGGATTGCGATGTTGCTGTCGCAAGTTACAAGTCCGGCGTCTTGACGGCCGTCGCCGACGTGGAGACAGCTCTTATTCGTGTCAACACGGCTCTGAAGCGTATCGGCGATGCAAAGACCGCCGCTGACAATTATCAAAGCTACTTCCGCTCGGTCGATGAGAACTGGAAATCCGGTGGCGCCAGTATCCTCGACCGGGAGGAGGCCCGTCGTTCGGCACAGTCCGCCGCCATCACCCTCATCGAAATCAGGCGCGACGCGGTCCAGTATTGGATCGCCCTCTACAAGTCTCTCGGCGGCGGCTGGGCTGCCCCGGCTGGCGCGCCAATTGCCTCTGCCAATGGAACCCACTGATGCGTAGATTTGCTTTCATCCTGGTCGCGACGACGGTCGCGTTAACGCCCTATCTTGCGCGTAGCGAGGACACCGAACAGAGTACCGCTCAAGCAGCTGCCTTGACCGTTGCCGTCGCCGCTCCGCGGACCCTGGAGTGGCCCGTGACGATACCCGCGAGTGGTCGCCTTGCCGCCTGGCACGAGGCGGTCATCGCGGCCGAGGTCAGCGGCCTAAAGATCTCCGATGTTAGAGCGGATGTGGGCACCGCGGTAAAAAAAGGCGATCTGCTCGTCCAGTTCGACGCCGAGACCTCTCAAGCGGAACTGGAACAACAGCAGGCCACCGTTGAAAAGCAGGAAGCGGCTCTCGACCAGGCAGTCGCGGACGCTGAACGCGCTCGTGGATTGACCGGCTCAGGTGCGTTGTCCAAGCAGCAGACGACGGAATATCTGATTTCCGAGCGGAAAGCGAAAGCCGACGTCTTATCTGCCAAGGCAGCACTTGCCTCTGCCCAACTGACCTTGGAGCGCACGAAGGTTTACGCGGTAGACGACGGGGTTATTTCCGAACGCTCCGCATCTCTTGGAAACGTTGTGAATGCCGGTGATCAGCTGTTCAAGCTGATCCGGCAAAACAGAGTCGAATGGAAGGCCGAGTTGCCGGTCAAACGGCTGGCCGATGTCAAGGAAGGGACCAAAGCCGTCATAAAGACGCCGGTCGGTGACATCGTCGGCGAGGTGAGGTTGGTTTCGCCGACGACCTCGACAGACAATGGTCGCGTGACTGTTTACGTGACCTTGCAGCCGGACCAGGGAATGCCAGCACCCAAGACGGGCATTCTGGCGAGTGGCTATTTTGAGTTCGACCAGAAAGACGCTCTGACCGTGCCTGAGACCGCGGTGACCCTCAAGGACGGATTTTCTTACGTTTTCATCCTGAAGGAGACTGAAAAGCTCACCGTGGCGCGCAAGCGCGTCGAAACGGGCCGGCGCCAAGACGATCGTGTCGAAATCGTCTCGGGGATAGACAAGGTCGACAAGGTCGTGACATCCGGCGGCGCCTTCCTGGCTGACGGTTCGGTTGTAAGAGTGTCGGAAGACGCTCAGTCAGCGAAGAACGAGGAGGCGAAATGAATTTTTCCTCCTGGTCCATTCGCAATCCCGTTCCGCCAATTCTGCTTTTCATTTTGTTGACGGCCTGCGGGCTATGGGCCTTCAACCGTCTCGATATCCAAAATTTCCCCGACATGGACCTTCCAACGATCGAGATCAGCGCGTCGCTCGATGGAGCAGCCGCATCTCAGCTTGAAACGGAGGTCGCGCGCAAGATCGAGGATGAGCTGACGGGCCTCACCAAGCTGGATTCCGTTACCACGACGATAACGGACGGTTCGGTCAGCATCTCGGTGGCATTCGAAGTCGGAAAGGACACCCAAGAAGCCCTCGATGAGGTTAAAAGTGCTGTCGACCAGGCGCAGGATGAGCTGCCGGAAGAGATGAATGCGCCGACCGTTACGAAACAGTCGCTAAACTCTTCGCCCTTGATCACCTACGTCGTGCGTTCGGATAAGCTGGATTCGGCTGAACTTTCTTGGTTCATCGATAACGACATGTCACGTGCGCTGATGGCGGTGGACGGGGTTGGCGAAGTCGGCCGCCTGGGAGGGGTCGACCGGGAAATCAGGGTGGAGCTGAACGCAAACCTGCTCGACGGCTTGGGATTGACCGTAAACGACGTCAACAGCCAGGTTGAAGCGGTACAATCCGACCTGTCGGGTGGCAAAGGTAGAATTGGCGGCGAAAGCCAGTCCGTGCGCACATTGGCTGCCGTAAAGAGCGCCGAGCAACTTGGTGCGATGGCGATCCCCTTGCCGGAAGGCAGCTGGGTTGGCTTGGATGAACTCGGAACGGTGACCGATTCACACAGCGATCTAACCTCGCTCGCTTATCTGAATGGCAAGCCGGTCATTGCCGCTCAGATCAAACGGTCGAAAGGTTATTCGGATACGGCGGTCACTGACAAAGTCCGTGACGCCATGAAGGTATTCGCCGCGGCCCATCCCGAAGTGACGATTGAAGAGGCTTACAACACCATCGTGCCGACCGAGCAGAACTATGAATCGTCGATGCATATGGTCTACGAGGGGGCGTTGATCGCTGTCTTCGTTGTCTGGTTGTTTCTTCGCGATTGGCGGGCGACGCTTCTGGCTGCGGTGGCATTGCCCCTATCGATCATTCCCACGTTTCTCGTGATGTATATGCTCGGCTATTCGCTGAACACCATCACGCTGTTGGCAATCTCGTTGGTGGTCGGCATTCTCGTAGATGACGCGATCGTCGAGATCGAAAATATCGAGCGACACCTCAACATGGGCAAAAACCCATTCGACGCGGCGATGGAAGCGGCAGACGAAATCGGTATGGCGGTCATCGCCACCACGTTTACACTGGTTGCCGTGTTCCTACCCACGGCATTCATGGGTGGAATTCCCGGCATCATCTTCAAACAGTTCGGCATCACGGCTTCCGTTGCCGTTCTGACTTCTCTCTTGGTCGCACGGTTGGTAACGCCGATGATGGCGGCTTATATGATGAAAGCCAGCGGCAAGGCGCACGAAGAAGACGGTCGCATCATGAGATGCTATCTTTGGCTCGTGAAAGGCGCACTCCGCCGCCGCTGGATACCAATACTCGGAACAGTCGGGTTTCTCGCATTCACGGCACTGCTTCTATCTCATCTGTCCACGGGCTTTTTCCCGGCATCCGACGATGGGCAGACCCAAGTTAGCCTAACAACGCCATATGGATCGACGATCGAAGCGACCGATGAGGCCGCGCGCAAGGCATCGGCGATCATTGCTGGCGTTGACCATGTCACGTCGGTCTTTCAGGCGACGGGCACGGCCTCCACGGGAGGGATGAACGGCACGTCAAATGCGAGCACCAACAGCGCGACGCTCGTCGTCAATCTCACGCCGATCGATGACAGAGATGTCAAGCAGTCACAAATCGAAGCCGATTTGCGCAAGGCATTGGAACAGCTGCCCGGCGTTCGCCTGGAAATCGGTTCCGGCGGCAATGGCACGCAACTCACCCTGACGCTGGCAGGCGACAATTCCGAGCTTCTTGAAAAGGCCGCGGCAAACCTCGAGGCCGATCTGCGTACTCTTTCGGGCATCGGTAACGTTACGTCATCGGCTGCCATGCAAACGCCTGAAGTCACGATCAAACCTGACTTGGCGGAAGCAGCATCCCTGGGTGTCACGTCCAAGGCCATCGCCGAGGCTATTCGCGTTGCAACGGCCGGTGCCTACGACACCGCTTTGTCCAAGCTCAACCTGCCGGAGCGCCAGGTCGCCATTCGGGTCATGCTCGATACGGCAAATCGACAGTCGCTCGACGCCATATCGCTCATTCCTGTCGAGGGAAAAGAGGGTAATGTCGCGCTGGGTGCCATCGCCGATATCTCTCTTGGATCCAGCCCAAGCCAGATAGATCGGCTGGACCGGTCACGAAACGTCTCTTTGACAGTCGAATTGAACGGCAGAAACCTTTCCGACGTGACGGCAGAGGCCGCGCGATTGCCCAGCTATCAGAACCTGCCACAGGGTGTGAAATTCGTTGAACAGGGCGAGCTCAAGCGTCAGAGCGAGCTGTTCACCAGCTTTGGTACGTCGATGGCGATCGGCATCTTCTGCATTTACGCCGTTCTGGTCCTTCTCTTCCATGATTTCCTTCAGCCGGTGACAATCTTGATGGCACTGCCGCTGGCACTTGGCGGCGCCCTCTTGCCACTCGTTTTGACTGGCACCAGCTTCTCCATGCCAGCGGTTATCGGCCTTCTTCTCCTGATGGGTATCGTATCGAAAAACTCCATTCTCCTTGTCGAGTACGCAATCGAGGCGCGCCGTGCCGGAATGTCTCGTTACGACGCGCTCGTGGACGCCTGCCACAAGCGAGCGCGACCCATCATCATGACAACCATTGCCATGGCCGGCGGCATGCTTCCGGCAGCACTCAGTCTTGTTTCCGGTGACCCAAGCTTCCGCCAACCCATGGGTATCGTCGTGATCGGAGGACTGGTCACCTCGACATTCCTAAGCCTTCTTGTCATCCCCGTCGTCTTTACATTTCTGGATGATGTTCTGAACTGGCTGAAAACAAGGCTCCAAGAAGATAACAGGCACGCCGCCGAATAGCCCTTGGAGCGTCCGATGCGTTTTCTGGCGAGGATCCCTCATCTAACCGCGGTTCCACTGACGCGCATGACCCTTGCTGGGCTTGTTTGCCTTTTGATCGGTTGCACCACGGCGCGACCAGTCTTTCAGGAGGTCGATGCACGTCAGGCGGAAATCGCGGGGTTTGAAAACATCCGCGCCCCGTTGGATGGCGAGATCGATTCAGCGATCAGGAAACGCTTTCAGAGGACTGAATCCCGGGTCCCTCGACAATACTTGGCGATCTCAGGCGGCGGAGCCGGTGGAGCTTTCTCCGTCGGTGTTCTAAAAGCATGGTCTGAGCGCGGCGATCGGCCAACCTTCGACCTCGTGAGCGGCGTTAGTACCGGGGCCCTCATCGCCCCCTTCGCTTTCCTGGGAACGAAGTATGACCTCGTCCTCGAACATCTCTATACAAGCGGCGTCGCGACGGAACTGCTCGACCGAAAATTCATCGTCAGCGGTCTGCTCGGCGAAAGCCTGTATTCTCAGAAGCCCCTGAGGGAGATGGTGGAGAGATATGTGGACAAGCTCCTTCTCACCGAAATTGCTGACGAATACCGAAAAGGCCGAAATCTTTTTGTCCTGACGACAAATCTCGACACTCAACGTGCCGTTCTTTGGGATATGGGCGCCATAGCGAATAGCCCGCGGCCAGACGCTCTCGGCCTCTTCCAAAATGTCCTGATCGCATCGGCCAGCATTCCGGGCGTTTTCCCCGCCGTGCGGATCAATGCGGTGGTTGACGGGCGGCCGATCGTTGAGTTGCACTCCGATGGTGGGCCGTCAGCTCAGATCATGACCGTTCCGGAGGCCGTATTATCGAACGTCGATCTGCCGGTTCCCGCTGGGGCTCGGGGATCCGACATGTACTTACTGGTGAATAACGCGTTGATGCCCGAGTTTGCCGTGACGGCAAATTCGACGTTGTCGGTTAGCACAAGGGCGTACTCAATCCTTGTGAAGTCGCAGACGCGTCAATCGCTTTACGCGGTCTATGAATATTGCCGCCGGGTTGGTGCCCAGTTCCATATGGCTACCATCGACGTCATGGTGCCCTATAAGATAAGCGACCCATTTAATACTGAATACATGAGAGCCGTTTTCAAGATCGGCTATGACCGGACGTTAAATGGTCGGCTATGGCGTGATCGACCGACGTTCTCCACAACACAGTAATATTACGAAGGCGACTGGCTCTTCCATTCAACTCTATCCGCGCCCGCGGGCCGCCGCCGACAGGTTGCGATGATCGAGGAATTGCGAAGAAATTGCATTATGTATTCGATAAAATATGACAAGCTGATCGATGAGACGCCATCCTGGCTTGACGACCACGAGAAAATCACCCGCGCATACATTGAAAAACGGACTGACGATGCCGCGGGTTTACTCAAGGACCACATCGAGGGGGCAAGGAAGTGTTTGCTCGGGGTGCAAACCGGATGATCCTCAGGAGCGTTGAGATTGCCCTGCTCATGGAGCACCGTTCGTCGGTCTTCCGATTTTCCTGGTGCGCCAGTTCTGCTTCTCGTGCGTCCCTACCGCAATCGATCTTATCGCTGCCCCTCGCAGCCGAATATTCCATCGACCACAAGGGCCTCTACGCTACGGGTCAGTCGGGTGGCGGCATGATGACGATGGCAATGGATATCAAATACCCCGAGCTATTTTCGGCCTCCCTCCCGCTCGCCGGACAATGGGACCCGGCGCTGGTGAAGCCCCTGGCCCATAAATTCTCTGGATCCTCGTGTCCCAGGACGATGACAAGGCTTGGCCCGACGAAAGTGCCATGATTGACGTGCTTTCCAAGGAAGGCGCCACTGCCGCGCGGTTTTGGGACGGCACCTGGAATGCAGAGCAGTTTCACGAACCGTTGCGGAGATCGACGCAGAACGGAGCCCGATCAACTTCTTGGCCTTCCGACAGGTAACGGTAATGTATCCAGTCTCGACGACATCTTAGAGTCGTCGTCGGCGATGATCTCTCCATATTGAGGCGCGAACACGAAGGCGGGTCGCGCGATCTGATCGGCAGGGCTCGCCCATGCCACCGCACCGAGACCCTGGAACAGCGTGGCCTCCGTCTCGGTGCTTGTGGCACCGGCGCCGTGCATGAACAGCACCAGCGGATAGGAGCGCGCGGGATCGTAATCCCGAGGTACGAAAAGATTGTACGGCAGTGTTCGCCTGGTTCGTGGGTCCATGAATTCGCGTTGGCGGAACTCATCGACGACCAGGTTGCGGACCGTGGTTGTTCGCAATGCCAACGGCCTGGCGATATGACTGTTCCATCGCTCGTCCGAATGGGTTCGATCTGGGTAATGACAGCCACCTCGCGGCTCTAACCAGCTTTGACACTATGACATCACGGTCTGCGGTTCGCAGCTCTTCAAGACCAGTCTCTTGCTACAGGCTCCGCCGATAATCGCCATGGTGCAATGAGGCGCGGTTCAGCTGGTAGATCTCCTAGACAACTGCTCGCGCAGTAGAATTCGGCGGCCTACTCCCTAGCAAGTCGGCCCAGGGCGTCCAAAGGATCAAAATTCAGTATTCTTGCCAGCTCGAGGAACTCGATGACGTCGACGCGACGTTGGCCGCTCTCCAATCGGGCGACAAACGACTGGTATTCGCCAAGTTTGTCAGCAAGCTCCGTCTGCGTGAGACCTGATGCCTCTCGCTTCTCGACCAGCAGCGCTATCAGCGCTCTATGCCTTTCCGTGCCGAGCGTCTTCGCCACGTTCACCCACCTTGTCTAAGATGGGGTCTTCGATTATATCTGATTTCCAGTTATCTTAAATTCAGATAATTTGCTTAATCCTCGCATCGATCGTGGAACCCCTCATGGAACTACGCCAGCTCTCCTACTTCGTCGCGGTGGCCGAGGAACTGCACTTCGGCAGGGCAGCGGCCAAGGTCCGCATCGCCCAGCCAGCGCTCTCCAACCATGTGCAGGCGCTGGAGCGCGAACTCGGCTGTGCGCTGTTCATCCGCTCGACCCGGCGGGTGGAACTGACGCGGGCAGGGGAGATCTTCCACGAGCGCTGCGTCGGGATCCTCAGCGAGGTCGATCTGAGTGCCGAGATCACCAGGGCGGTGGCCGGCAAGACGATAAGGCAGATCAGGATCGGCACCGTCTATCCGGCGACCACCGGCGTGCTGCCGGCGTTCCTTGGAAAGATCGCCCGCAAGTACCCGGATATCCGCATCCATATATCCAGCGGCAATACCGGCGACATCATCCGCGGCCTGGAAAACGGCCAGATCAATCTCGGCTTCATCAGGCCGGTGGAAAACATCGGCTCGTTGCGCTTCTCTTCGATCGCCCATGAGCGGTACCTGCTGGCGGTGGCGAGGAGCAACCCACTGGCGGAACAGGCGGAGATTGGCATCGACGACCTGCGCTCAGAGAGGATCATCGCCTTCAATCGCAAGAACCTCTCCTACACCGAGCGGTACTTCAATGAGAAGTTCGAGGAATATGATCTGACCCGCAACATCGCCTATAGCTGCGACGACACCTATTCGCTGGTGTCGCTGGTCTCGGCCGGCCTTGGCATCGGCTTTGCGCCGGAATGGACCGAGGGCCTGCCGAACCGGGCCTTCGAGCTGAAGGCGGTCAGGGGCATCGATTTTCGGATCGGCCTCGGTGTCGCCTGGAATAAAGAGGATCCAACCGCCTCGCGCGACGACATCGTCGATATCGCCCGCTCATTGGCGCGGCCGGGCAGGTGAGGCGAGGGAGCCCACGGGTACCATGCAAACGGAACGGCTTACCGGGGGCAGTCGGTCCCGGGTTCCGCTCGTTCCCGAGCGGCGCTCCGCTAACCCTCCTGCGGCTGCCCTTTTAACCGGTCAAGCCGTGCGCGAACGGGCGCCGGCGCGGACGCGCCTTTGCCTGGTATGCTCATTGTTTGGAGGGGCGACTTTGCCACGCCGGGCACGGCGCCTAGGAGGTCAACCCAGCTGTCATCCAATAACATTTTAAAGCTCAGCCGCACTAAGCTCCGCTCCAGCAAGCGTTCCTGCTCATGTCATTGTTGCGGCTTTTTCGTAGCGCCACAATTATTTCGCGACGGGTGGGGGCAACACAATGCGCCTCGGATGCCCTGTGCCGGGCAGACGAGCTGGACTGACCTTAGCTACGGAAAAATTCCCCACCACGATAGGCGGGGCTTCGATCTTGCTGGTTGGCCGACGGTTCTTAGAACTTTACGCCAATGCCAAACTTGAGTTCGTGCTGATCGAGGTCGACGTCAACGCCGAGAACGTCCTTCTCGCCAAAGTCGTTGTACCGATATTCACCACGAGCGAAGATGTTGTTGGTGATCGCGAAGTCGAGGCCGGCTCCTACGGTGTAGCCGTTGAAGGTCTCCGTTTCCTTGTCAAGGCCAGGCAGATCTACGTAACCGCGCGTCGCGGTCCAACCGGCTGCGCCATAGATCAGCGCCTTGTCGAAAGCATAGCCGACACGACCACGAACAGCGCCGGTCCAATCGGTCCCAACGTCAGCTCCCAGCGCTTCCTCTTCATTCCAGTTGTGTTCGAGGTTGCCCTCGATGCCAACAACAATGTTATCGAACTGGAAGTTGTAACCCACAAAACCGCCGAAGATGCCGCCGTTAAAATCCTCGGAAGCGCTGGCACCACCGGCGCTGAAGTCACCGTTAAGCCATCCCGCGCCGCCATCGATACCCAAGTACGGACCGGACCAGGTAAATGCAGGAGCGGCCGCAACGGGAGCGTCCGAAATGACCGGGACCGCATCGGCCGCAAGCGCGGTGGTCGAGACAAGAGCGAGTAGCGTTGCGGCGGCTATCAACTTCATTTTCTGTACTCCGTGTCATACTAATACAACCAGAGGATATAACTCAATCCAACAAAAAGCTGTAGCAGCGGGGGCACACTCGCGAAAATGTACGGTACAGTACACGGTGCGCGCGGCGATCTTGAAAGGCCATCGGCCACGGCTGGCGCGCGTCGCGCCCCTCCCCAGTGCTCAGGCGCGCTGTCCGCTCCGCGCTGACAATGCAGCCGCTCCACGCAAAGTCGGATTGCTCACCGGCGCGCGGTCCCTGAGCGTCTCTCGCCACAAGTTCCCTGCCGGACAAAGACGCTCCCGTTGCGGTGCCCATGAACGCCGCGGGGTAGGTTGGGACGCTCACTGGCCACCAAGCGAGGGTAGTCCGCTCATTCGCATCTCCGACTGTGCTCCGCCTCGCAAATTGGTAGAACGAGCGCCTGCGGAAATTGATAAGCTTCCACCGCCGGACCCGGGCGGTAGCAGGTGAACAATCTAGCTTGGTCGACCTAGACTTCCGTTCCTGCGAGCTTCATCTCATGGACTCTATGGCAAGTGACGCCGCGCGGGCGAACTTAGCGCTTGAACGGATAGCCTTCGCCACAACCTCCGTCGCCGCGTAAAGGATTACAGTCATGCTCGCAAAGAGTTCCAATTCGGTTCGCCTGCGCCTCGCCTGGGGTGAAGTCAGAGCAATCGAGGTCGTTAGGTTGAGCCGTAGGCTCGAAATTGAAATCGAACAGCAGTCCCCATCGCGGTCCTGATCGTCTCCGGGATCAAGCAACCGGCTAGCGCCACGATACCTGGCGTCCCAGTGTCGTCGGTTTTTGCGAAATATCGTCCGCAAGGATGCCATTACGACTGCAGCGTCCATCCGACGGCCATTGATTCAGATTTTATTAAACATGTAAGCGGATCCTAAAACGAGGGTGCAACACACCCGTGTCGAGCCGCGTTAGGCGATCACATATAGTAGGGATCGAACTTATGGCCGTTATTCTCGTCGTCGAAGACGAGCCGTTAATCCGCTTTCTCTTGTCGGATGAACTCGTGGATGCTGGACATACCGTCATCGAAGCCGCCAGCGCTTTGGAAGCCATCGCGGTGCTGGGCAGATGCGATCATTTGGACGTAATGATTACCGATGTCGACATGCCGGGCGGATTGAGTGGAATTGACCTGATGAAGCTAGTGAGATCCACTCGACCCGAGACGAGCGTATGGGTCGCGTCGGGCCGCGATGTCCGCTCGCAGATCGACCCCGGCGTTTTCTTCTTGCCCAAGCCATACGACTACCGCGAACTGGTCTATATTGTTTCCGAACGCGCTCACGTAAGGCAAGTGCTCGCGACCGACCAGCAGCGATCCGGTTGAAAGATTTCGAGAGAGCTCTTCCCGCCGCGCTAGGTACCGCCTACATCTTTCGAAACTGTGCCAGAGCCATCGCCAGGCCGGCTTCGTCGTAGGGTTTACCGAGAAGTACAGCGTCAGAGATCAGCTGGTGGCCATCGATCTGCGGAATGCCGATCATCCCCGATGAGAACACAATCCCCAGCTCTGGTTGTCGGCGCCGACACGCTACAGCGAGATCGGCGCCGGACATACCGGGCAGTCCATGGTCCGTGATCAGCACATCGAGGTCTTCCTGCCGGATCGATCCTCAGCGCGTTTGTCGGCGGACAGCTCCACGGCCTCGTCCCGATGTCGTCATGCTACAAGTCTTGCGGCGATCCTGGTGATTTCCGCGATCAAGGTATGGCGGCACGCGTGAGCTGCCTATTGACCACGAGGGTCGTCTTCCGCAACTGCATGAGCTTCAGCCTGCGACGACCAAACCTCGCATCCTGTTCTTCCGACCGTTGCCTAGCAGCGTATCCCTCTATCGTAACGGTGGGCCAGGGAAGCGGCGGCTTGATTAATGCCACTTCACTTACCCGTGATTGCGCTGTTCGTCGCTCAACTGGTTGTACTTTTTCCAAACTTCTTCGACTTCACGCGAACACCAGGCTTGCCGATCGGCATCATTTTTTCCTTCTCGTCGGGAGCCGGCGCCATGCCCTGCTGTTGACTAGACTCCTTGATGGGGGGTTCGAGGCCTGGATGTTGGTCTGGAGTATCTGTTACCTTGGTCTTGTCTGCCATGTCGCTGCTCCTCGCAGGCTCGAAACGGGGTGCGCGGCGGGCTCCTGGCGAGCGGCTGCCGCATTTAAATCGGCGGCTTTCGGCGGGGGCAGTTCGGCCTGTAGTTGATCGATGCGCTTGAACATGATTGGGCTCCTCGTTGATGGTTGCATCCTGCAAACCTCGACCGTGACGTGTTGTTCCCAAAAATCGGAACGAGGCGTACGGTCTCAAGACTGGCTAATGAAACGGCCTTCCTAGATCGACCTTGGTTGCCCCTGCCGTCCTCGGCACCAAAAGGGGTGAGCAAATCTTTCTCAGTAAAGATAGTGCCAGCCGTCGCTATTAGCGATGTCTGGCGTCCGGATGCCCTGCCAGACCTCGTTCGCGATGGCGCCAACTGACAACTTCGAGGCCGAATAGAATTTTATCAGACTATTGTCGCCAAAATCGACGATGGCCGCCACCACAGATGGCCTGGCAACGCGGTGACGCCCCCGAGGCTCGCTTCGATGTGATAACCGTCCATTTCCGCCAAGCCGTCGCCCCTGCGACCTATGAACTGAAAGCAAACCTTTCTGCGCGTCAGGTATTCGACCGAGAAATGAAACGTGTCACCGTCGGCTGGGTTCGTAAGCAAATGCCAGTTCGGCAAGGATTTCGTGGAAGACAATCGGGCGTTTGCCATTTCGTGCAAACCAGCCGAGCCATCGATTGTTCCCGCACGATGCGGCTTTCCGGCTCGACATGAGGGCCAACCAACACGTGCGACGACAAGCGGAGCTCAGCCGGACCAAGGACTTGGTACCTCGGATCCGCCGCTCGACGTGCATGCATCCGCTGTCTGGATGCGTGGTCTCGAAATCTGTTCAAGCCCTGATGTCGAAGCAATTTATCGTGCTGTGTGGGAACACCTCCCGTGACGACCATTTTGTACCATTACAGACAAAGCTCTCGCGACCCTCGCCCGAATCTCCAATCGCTCCATTTCAGGCTAAACGAAGGGTTGGCAGATGATCGACAATCGAAACGAATGGATCGCTGCGCGTGCTTATGCGCTATGGGAGCAGGCTGGTCGCCCGTTAGGCCAGGACGAACTGCATTGGGAGCAGGCGGTTCTGGAACGCAACTTGCTTGAACGGACACGTGCCTCGAGCGACGGCGCAGAGGTTTACGCTCGCGTGCCAAGGCGCGCGGATCCGGATCCGGTCGAGGGGAGAAGCGTCCTGATCGTGGAGGACGAGCCACAGCTTCGCTACAACATCGTCGATTTCCTCGACAAGGCCGGATACCGCACCCTCGAGGCGGCCAACGCAGACGAGGCGTTGATCCACTTACGGCACAACGACGTCGATGCGCTGTATACCGATATTAATATGCCGGGAAGCATGGACGGCCTGGGGCTTGTCGCCACCGTCCGCAGTCGGTGGCCGCACATGCGGATCATCGTAACGTCAGGCTTCGTGAATCTCTCGCATCGTGACCTAGAGGCTGGAGTAACGTTTGTATCGAAGCCCACCAGCGGACTTGAATTGCTCAATCTCATGGCCAATTCCGCCTAGGCGTGACCGACAATTGTGCTTGGCCGGTCGAAGCCTGGTCGTCTGCTTGAGACCGGGCCTAGTAACGTCGCAATTTGAACAGGGCATTCACAGCAAACAAAAAGTGAAATTTTCGCCCTTGTTCGAAACTAGCCTGAGTCTGCTGGTCAACCATTCACTACGAGACCAGGCGCAATGCGGAACAAAAGTGTACGACCCATGTATCTGGGACGCAGTTGCCGTGCCTCTTAGCCATCAAGAGCGACCCCGATGAACTTGCTACTTACCGTCTGGCTGAGGCCGATCGCCAGCACCTGCTCGCGCGAGCTGAACGGGTACTGCTGCCAAAAGGGATGGTACTTTTGCAGCCAGACCGTCGGCGGAGTACGTTTATTTTGCATCGACGGGCATAGGCAGGGGCGGCGATGACCTTTATTCCAGCAGAGATGCCGAAGACATACTTCTCGTGGTTGGTAGCCCCCGTCGCTCAACACGCTAGTTCCTTCAAGCGGCCGACTGGCCGGCCATTCTTCAGATGCCATAGCGCCGATCGAGTTCATCGAGGGCGGACCGCACGTCATCGATCGAAACTGGCTCTGGTGTACCGGGCGGCCGACGGAGGGCGGGCTTCGACTCGACCGCGTAAAAATCCGACGCCCAGGCGGCCAGGATCGTGCGCTTATCATCGACCGATAGGGACGGCTCTCTCACCACGTCGACCGGGCGCTTGAGCTGCATGCGCGGAACCAGAACCGCGGGGCCCATCGCCATCGCGTTGCCGATGGCCTGCCGCAGCATGTCGTGCATCATCGGACTACCTCAACGAACGTGTGGATCGCTGTCGCCTGGCAGACGAGACGCGGCGATCATGTTGTTTTCCGGCGCGAGAAGATCGTGTTTCTTCGCGAAGGCGGCAAACAGGCCCCGCGCGGTCTCTGCTTCGATCTCACCGCGCAACGCGGCTCTGCATGCCTTTAGTGCGACCGCGTGCGCCGCGTCTCTCGGTGAACCCGGGCATTCGACGAGATGCCGGTAGGCGTCCATCACACTGCGAACCTCGGCCGGAAAGCCTAAGCCGACAAAAATTGAGACAGGCTGTTTGAACATATCTGGTTTCATCGCTCTCTCCTCCTAACCCGTGTTGACGGGCGCCGTGGTCACGGCGCCCTTGGTCTGCGAACGACGCGGTCAAGCGGCCTTTTGTGCTTCGATCTGCGCGGGAGCAGCGGAATTCGGTGCGGGAGCGTTCAGTATGGAGATTTTCCGCGGCTTCAGTGCCTCTGGAATCTCGCGAACGAGTTCGATCGAAAGAAGACCATTGCTGAGCTCCGCCCTATTCACCCTCACGTGGTCGGCAAGTTCGAACCGATGTTCGAACGGCCGGCCGGCTATGCCGCGATGCAGGTAGCCTTCATGTGCGGCCTCCTGCTTCTTGCCCGTCACGGACAGCAGATTGGATTGGAAGGTGATGTCGAGATCGTTTTGGGTGAAGCCCGCCACCGCGATCGAAATCCGATAGCTGTCATCCCCGCTCTTGATGATGTCATAGGGCGGCCAGTCGTTGATCGAGCGGGCGCGCTGGGCGTTTTCGAGAAGATGAAAGACCCGGTCGAACCCGACGCTCGAACGGTAGAGCGGTGCATAGTCGTAAGATGTTGCCATAGCCATATCCTCCTTGAAGCAACATGGTACCGAAGCGCCGAAAGACGGCGCCTCCAGCAAGGCCAGCCCTTCCTTAGCGGCTGGCAGCATCGATTTGGTTTTTTACAATTTCGGATTCAAGAGCCGCAACAGAAAATTTTTCGCGGGCCTCGTCACCCGGCCTCCGCCTTCCATTGACCTCGGACTTGCTTATGCCGAGAGAAGCCTGCAAATTTTGGACGGAGTACGGATCATCGCCCCGCGCCTCCAGTCGCAAGCGTTCAGGCCTCTGCTCTTGTTCCTGCTCCTGGAGGCTGATCAGTTTGGGTAGTATTACAATGTCCTGGCTTTCATCGCGCGTTCCACTTGCTGTCCTCCGTCCTAGGACCAAGGACAGCAAAGCATGCCATGCCCCTTGTCAAAGACCCGCCGCAAACACCGGGTGTTCTCCGTTCCGCAGTGGTCTAGCCGCGGAAGGCCAAAACTTCGTTATTTTCACCAAGACCAGACCGCCTGGATCTTCCACAAAAGAGATTGATAGCAAATTTCTCGCACTAGGAGTGGCTTTACATCGTCGATGTCATAGGGCACCGCCGGAATCGGGATCGAGGGTCTTGCCGTGGATTTAGAGAGCAGTGTGCGAACAGTAGATCTTATCTCGCTGGTATCATCCTGGGAAGACGGCGCCGGGAAAGAGCTTAAAAACAGCCGCGGAGGCCCGTACTTGCTACGGGGTTTCTGGTCGGGCTTGAGGTCACGTGGCTACCTCACCTGTTGCGTATGGTACGCGAGGAAGCATTACGCTGTCTACTCGGTCGTCCCCGGAACTGGCTCTAGCGTTGATGCGCGGAAAACTGGATGTTACCCATGGCGGCTTCAATGAAAAGGCCGCGAACTTGGCGTCTCCTCTAAAGGTTTTAGACCGAAACAAAGAGAGAACATTGCATTTTTCGCCCCGATATCAATAATCCGAGTTATCGGGTCCTAGATGCGGTGAAACTACTGGCGAGCCGAGGCGTTCTGATCCTGTGACAACAACAAGCAGGAGAAAGTAATGGCGGACGACAGCACCACCACGATCCGGGCGATTTTCGAGACACGCGAGGCAGCCGACCGTGCAGTTGAACACCTTGTTCAACAGCACGGCATCTCAAGGCCCGACATCTTCATTCAATCCACCACCGATCGAAATACCGTTGGCTCAGTGCCATCGGGCGGTGATGCTTCCCACGCAGACGGCGCCCGCGATGACGCAGCCCTCGAAGGCGACATCGAGGTTTCGGCGGATATTGCAGCCAGTCAGATCGCCGCCGTCCAACGCAGTCTCGGTGACGCCGGTGCGGTCCATGTATCGCGTCGATAGGTCAGTGATCGGAGCCGGAGTTCATGAGCGACAATCTTTCGAAATACCGCGCCAAGCGCGATTTCAAGAAGACCGGCGAGCCGAGCGGCGAGGCCCAGGTGAAGCCGTCGAACCGCCGGCGGTTTGTGATCCAGAAGCACGACGCTACCCGGTTGCATTATGACCTTCGGCTCGAACTCGACGGCGTCTTTAAATCCTGGGCTGTGACCAAGGGCCCGTCGCTCGACCCGCACGACAAGCGGCTGGCCGTCGAAGTCGAAGACCATCCCTTGGACTACGGGGATTTCGAAGGCACGATCCCGAAAGGCCAGTATGGCGGCGGCACCGTGATGTTGTGGGACCGCGGCTACTGGGAGCTCGAGGGCAACAGGACGCCGGAAGAAGCGCTCGCTAGGGGCGATTTCAAGTTCAAGCTGGAGGGTAAGCGCCTCCATGGCGGTTTCGTTCTGGTGCGCATGCGCAACGACCGCGATGGCGGCAAACGGACCAACTGGCTGCTGATCAAGCATCATGACGATTTCTCGGTCGAGGAGAACGGCGCGGCCATCTTGGAGGAAAACGATACGTCCGTGGCGTCCGCGAGAACGATGGAGGCGATCGCAGCGGGAAAAGGCAGGAAGCCAACGCCATTCATGATGCAGAATGGCGACGTCGAGGCGGATGCGGTGTGGAACAGCAATCACGTTTTCGCGGCCGAGGAGCGCAAAGCGGGCGTGAAGACTGCAAAAAAGCCGTCGGCCGGCAAGCGTGCGAACTCCACCATGCCGGTTTTCGTCCCACCGCAGCTGTGCGAAACCCTGGCGCGCCCGCCATCTGCCGATGGCTGGATTCATGAGATCAAATTCGACGGCTATCGCATCCAGATGCGAGTTGAGGATGGCGAGGCAACCCTCAAAACCCGCAAGGGTCTGGACTGGACGGCCAAATATCCGGCCATCGCCGCCTCAGCGTCCGCTCTTCCCGACGCCATCATTGATGGAGAGATCTGCGCGCTCGACGAAACCGGCGCCCCGGATTTTGCTGCGCTCCAGGCGGCGCTCTCGGAAGGAAAGACCGATAATTTGGTCTACTTTGCATTCGACCTCCTCTTCGTGGGAGGCGAAGATTTGCGCGAGCTGCCGCTCACAGAACGCAAGGAACGCTTGGCGACGTTCTTGTCGGATGCCGGCGAAGATCCGCGTCTACACTTCGTCGAGCATTTCGAAACCGGTGGCGACGCGGTTCTCAGATCCGCCTGTCGTTTGTCGCTGGAGGGGATCGTCTCGAAACAGGCTGACGCACCTTATCAATCGGGCCGCACCGAGACATGGGCCAAGTCGAAATGCCGGGCAGGGCATGAAGTCGTTATCGGCGCCTATGCGAAAACCAATGGCAAGTTCCGATCACTGCTCGTCGGCGTCCATCGCGGCAACCATTTTGTCTATGTCGGCCGGGTCGGCACGGGTTATGGAGCGAAGGTCGTCGACACGCTCTTGCCCAAGCTGCAGGCGATGGAGACATCGGAGTCGCCGTTCACCGGTATCGGTGCGCCGAAGAAGAGCCCTGATATCGTTTGGCTAAAACCAGAACTCGTCGCCGAGATCGAGTTTGCCGGCTGGACGGCCGATGGCCAGGTGCGCCAAGCGGCGTTCAAGGGCTTGCGGGAAGATAAGCCTGCGGCAGAAGTCGAGGCCGAGAAGCCGGCCTCACCAGCCAAAACCGAGGTGCCCGATCCCGAGACTTCGAAACCGGCGCCTGCGCGTTTCCGCAAGGGCGCGAAGGTGGAGGTGATGGGCGTGATGATCTCCAGCCCCGACAAGCCGCTATGGCCGGATGCCGGTGACGGAGAGCCGGTGACTAAGGTCGATCTGGCGCACTACCACGAAGCCGTCGGTTCCTGGTTGATCGACCATATCAAGGGGCGGCCATGCTCAATCATTCGCACACCGGACGGCATTGGCGGAGAGCAGTTCTTCCAGCGCCATGCGATGCCGGGGACATCGAACCTGCTGGAACTGGTCACGGTGTTTGGCGACAAGAAGCCCTACCTACAGATCGACCGCGTCGAGGGTCTTGCGGCAATCGCCCAGATCGGCGGCGTCGAGCTGCATCCGTGGAACTGTGAGCCTAATCAGCCGGAAGTGCCCGGCCGTCTGGTGTTTGACCTCGATCCTGGACCTGATGTCGATTTCTCCACCGTCGTCGCAGCGGCTCGTGAAATCCGCGACCGGCTGGAGGAGCTCGGGCTCGTCAGCTTCTGCAAGACGACGGGCGGCAAAGGACTGCACGTGGTGACGCCGCTTGCCGTGCCGAAGAGCAAGAAACTCAGCTGGGACATCGCGAAGGGTTTCGCCCATGATGTTTGCGAACAGATGGCGCGCGACAATCCGAATCTTTACCTGATCAAAATGGCCAAGAATCAGCGTGAGGGGCGCATCTTTCTCGACTACCTGCGCAACGATCGCATGGCGACGGCTGTCGCACCTTTGTCTCCACGAGCGCGGCCCGGCGCCGCCGTGTCGATGCCGTTGACGTGGACGCAGGTAAAGTCTGATCTCGACCCCAAGCGGTTCACGGTTCGCACAGTTCCTGCGCTGCTTGCGAAAAGCGCGGCGTGGCAGGATTATTGCGATGGTCAGCGACCGCTTGAGCAGGCGATCAAGCGCCTCGGAAAATCAAAGCAGGCAGCGTGAGCGTTCGGGGGCCGCATGGCGATCGGACGGGAATTCGAATTCGTGGTGAGGCGCCATGGAAAAGGAACTGAACGATACCGCTCCTGCTGAACCACGTGTTGGCGCGACCACTGACCTGCCCCACGATCGCATCGCCGTGCAGCGCTTTCGCTAGTCTTTCCCGCGCGCTAGTTGGAGCGATAACTTGAAGGCCTGGTTCGTGCCCGGTCGCACCGCAGAAAGGCGCATCGGAGTTGGATTGGCCGAGATGGAAGCGGAGGCCGACACGTTTGCCGACGAGAAGGAAAGGGACGCATTCGCCTTTGATCCTATCGGAAGCCGCTATCTCGAAGCCGCGCCATCGGCCTTTCAAATCCGGACGCCATACTCGCGCGCCGTCGTGAACGAAATTCGTGAAATCCCGTTTGCGCGCTGGGACGCAGATCGCCGGTTATGGACTGTGCCCTACCGATCTTACGACAAACTCCGCCGACGGTGGCAGGCAATCGAGGCGGCAGCCGAACGCAATGAACCCGAGGTTAGGAAAGCGCGCCGCGAGGCAATGAAGGGCACGGAGGAAGAGGAGGCATCGAAGGCGAGACTGAGCGAGCGTCGGCGAGCCTTGCTGAAACCAAGCCGCCGAAGGGCGACGACTGGGTTTATGAGATCAAATTGGATGGCTCGCCTGTCGGTTCATATCGAGCCGACGGGCATTCGCATCCTGACGCGCGGCGGCCATGACTGGACGCATCGTTTCCCGGCGAAACAGGCGGCCATGTGGCTTCCGGCTGGCACTGCAATCCTCGATGGCGAGGGGCTGTTCTCGACGAGGAGGGCCGGTCGTGTTTCAGCCTGCTGCAACAGTCGCTCAGCGGCGGGGGCGCAAGAAGAGCTCGAGCGACGCCATCTTCATGGCCTTCGAACTATTTCGATGCCCATGATCTCAGGAGGTCGGAGCTGGACGCGCCGGCATTAGTCGAGGTTCTCGTGCCGGCCAGCGAGCAGGCGATATCAGCCTTTCCGAGGAGATCGAGGCCGACGGCGATCAGCTGCTGGCAAGCGCCTGCGCGCATGGGCTGGAGGCATCATCGCCAAGCGTAGGAGTGAGCCCTATCGATCCGGCGGCTCGGCGATTGGGTGAAGATCAAATGCGTCCAGGATGAGAGCTTTGTGATCGTCGGCTACGGGCGATCAACCGCCGCGCGCGTGCCGAGATTGGTCGGCTTCTGCTGGCCGCGCGCAAGGCTGTCTAAATATAGCTGCTGCCTAGCAAACCTTTTGTCAATTTTGACGTTGTCGGACGAGAATAAGGTCGACGGAGCAACCTATGACAACATTCTTTTTTTCGATAAAAGATGGCGACGGCGAATTCCACGTCGACAATGGGCTCGAGTTCATCGATTTGGCCGCGGCGCTTGGTTATGCCCACCATGTACTTTCGGAAATGGCGGTGGACGGTATTCCAAACTCGCCCGAGGAAGAAAAGTCAGTCGCGATCGAGGGCCCGGACCGGCAGCCCATGGCGGTGATGTCCATTCGGGTTACACTGGACTTCATCCAGCCATCGGCGCCCGAGGAATGTCGTCTGGCCGCAGCCGACATTGATCGCGGAGAGCGAACACCCAGCTTTGACGGATGACGGAAAGCTGCCGTGTCCTCCTATAAGGAGCCGCGGGCGGCTGATGAGGTGGCGGTTTATAAAAATAGATTAGGTTTAGGACTAGCGGACGTTGCCAGAATGACGCGATGTAGTGCGGAGCATTATCGACATTCTCAACCTTGAGCGCGCCAACGGGCCACTGAACCACCACAGGGTTCAGCAGACTTGGGAAGAGGCACTCATCCAGGCATTTCCATAGGCCACGGCAAGACGGATGGAGCACGGCCAGTGCCGTTACGACAGGCGCGGCGACGATATCATCAACTGCCGCTACCTGGCGGACGACACGCCACGTAGACCACTAGTGCTATGGAAAGCGCCATCGCCGTCGCTCCAAAGACAAGGCGATAAATCGCCGCCGCATCCAGAGGAAGTCCCGCGATGATGCCAAAAACGGACGACGACGCCGAAACTCCGAGAAAAACAAGTGTGTTGAGCGCTCCGAGCCCGATGCCTCTCATTTGATACGGCAGCAATGCCTGCGCCTCGGTCATCGCCACGGGATGAACATTGCCCATCGCGTAAAGCAAGGCCAATCCCGCGGATGCGGCGTAAATGCTGATATCTGGCGAGACCGCGAGAAGAAGGCCACTCAAAAGGCCCACGACGTAGGTTGCGGTCACGATCGTAGGCCCGCGCCATCGCAGAAGCGCGAATGGCAGCGCAAATGAAGTCGCTATGCCGACGACACTGACGGCCGTCAGAACAGCGCCGGTATCGGTGCCGTGGCCGAAGATGTCGGTGAGGTATGGTCCCGCCCAAGCGTTACGAAACGTGCCGCCCAGCGAAAGTGTGAAACAGATCGGTATCAGATAGGCGAGACGAGGCAACCTCCACGGTGCGCCCCCGGTCGTGTGTTGGCTGCTTCTCGCCGGCGGGGCGTGGCGCAACGAAGTCGCGACAGCAAGGGCGCATGCCAACATCATCGCGGACGCGGTCGAGCACGCGACGCGCCAGCCCCATTCGGCCGTAAAGAAGTATAGCGGGGATGCTGAAACCAGCGCGCCGATGGAGCCTACCGAACTCACGGTGGCCGCAATTCGCCCAGCCCGGTCCGGCGAGTGGAGGCGACCGAGATAATAAAGGGCGCCCATGAAGATCGGCGCGCAACCTATGCCGATCGCGATCTGGCCGATGAACGCCGACCAGAAGCTGGATGATGAAGCGAGGAGCGCCGACCCCGCGGCGCCAACGACCATCATCAATGCCATGGGCCAGCGCACCCCCCAGCGGTCGAACGCGATACCCACGGGGATCTGTAGCAATGCGAATGACCCGAAAAACGCGGACGCGAGCCATCCGAATTCAGCGGGCGACAGCGCGAGGTCGTCCGCAACCAGCGGCCCCACCACGCCAAAATAGCTTCGGAAGTACATGCTCGCGAAGAAGGCGGCGCTTAGGGCTGATAGGGACATCCACATCCTTCTGCTGGTTCAACCGGAATAACTCTGCCGGTCGCGGCGGCCAACGCCGCTGCGCTTTACTTGCGACAAGCGAAGCAGGCCAATCTTCAGCGCTCCGCTAGGAGCCCTGGCGCCATCTGATTGCTGCTTCCGTCCGATTGCTGGCGCCAAGCTTGGACAGTATTTCGGTCATGTGATGCTTGATCGTTTTCTCCTGCAGGTTCAGCTGGCGCCCGATATGCTTGTTGGAAAGTCCTTCGGCGACCAATTCTATCACCTCGGTTTCGCGGGCAGTCAGTGAAGCCGGTCTGTCGAAGAGACTTTTTTCAACCTTGGCCCGCATGGTCGGCGAGATGTATCTGGAGCCTCCAGCGACTGTCCGAATGGCCTCTGCAAGTCCGCGTGATCCGATACCCTTGACGACGTATCCCGCCGCCCCTCGTCGTAGCGCTGCAACAAGCGGGTCGACTTCCTCCGAGGCGGTCAGCATCAGGACTTTTGTCTGTGAGCTTCGCACCACGATCTCGGAAATCGCTTCGATCCCTCCTCCGGGCATGGACACATCGAGCAGAACGACGTCAGGCCTTTGGGCCGCCACCAGCATGGTCGCGTCATCGGCACTTGCCCCTTCACCGACAACGACGAAATCCTCGATTTCGGACAGACTGCGGCTCACCCCTTCTCGAAAAAGAGGGTGGTCGTCCACAATCGCTATTGTGATGGCTGTCAAGCTGCACTCTCCATTTCCTCGGTGAAGAAAAACATCCGCCACCTGTCGATTGGCTATCCAACAGACATGGCAAGCAATCAGAAAACGTCCAGAGAGACACTGGAGTGGCGAACGAAGGCTTTTAGTTAGGCCTGTCTGATTTCGCCTCCGGCTACGAAGACCGGGTTTGTGATTTTGCCACCTGGCCGAGCCGGTCCGCCACGGGCTCAAGGGCTGAACTCAGCTCGGCATCCACCTCCGTCAGCTGCATCAGGTGACGTCGAGATTGCGCGGTCTCGTCCGGGCGTTCGACAGACGAAGGGACGATTTGCTGGTCGAATTTCGACCGGTTCACTCGCGGTGGATCTCGACCGTTCGCCGTTGCGGTCACGAGGCGAAGACAATGTTGTCTCAGGCGCAGGCACTTCTCGAGTGCAAGCCGAACCACGAAAGATGGTTCGCTTTTTAAGATCGACCAGATCGTCGCAAGTGAGAGATACGTGTTCCTGGCTTGGCGGAACTCCCAAAATGCGTATTTCTGGGTGGCGTTGATCGCGCTTCGGGTTGCGTATTGGGGGAGTTGAGGGTTTGCCGCCAGCGAACGCCTGATAACTTCCAGTGCGCCTCGGCCCATTGGCAGGTGATTGGACGACATGTTGCCGGGATACTGCCGGTATCCAACCAGCCGTTCGGGGATGACTTCGATTTGATAGCGCGCGGCCAGCTTGAGTTCGAAGTCGAGATCTTCGCAGCCGCCAATTCCTGCAGCTGCATATGAGCTGTCAAATCCGCCAATCTCGAGCGCGACATCCCGACGGACAAGAAGCGCGCTTCCGTTGCCGACATATTTGAAAGTCAGATGCCGGGCGAAGATATATCCTCTGGCGACATCGGGCCGGCAGGAGCGAAGGATCTCGTCGTCACTATTGATGATGTAATGCAGCACATAAACCGCAGCCCACTGTGGGGTTAAGCGATTGAGCGCATTCACCTGCTTTTCGATTTTCGTATGATGCCAGAGATCGTCCGCGTCAAGAAATGCCACAAACCGACCTGCTGCTTCCCGGATGCCGGTGTTCCTTGCTGCGGCAACGCCGCGGTTTGGCGTGGACAGCAGGCGGATCCGAGAATCTGCCAGCGCCACTTGCTCGACCACCCTTGCCGTATCATCGGTAGAGCCGTCATTGACGACGATGATCTCCAGGTTCCGGTAGGTTTGGCGCCCGGCGGATCGAAGTGTGCGTTCGATATAACGGGAAGCATTGAAGGCCGGGATGACCACCGAAACCAGCGGCCCGTTGAAATGACGAACGTCCCTCCGATCCGTGTCTGAAGAGAAAAGCATTTCAGATCCTCATTCGGCCGAACAATGATGCTATTCGTTTCAGACGGAGTTCGTTTGGATTTTCGCCTTGTTCCGACATATCCTCGGAGCGTCACGCAAATCTCACCCGCCATGGTATGGAAGCCCGCAGTTGCGTTGCACTCTAATTTCGTTGCTGGTGTCTCATAATGGACTTTAGTCCGATGTAGCCCATCAGCCATAATCATTGCGTGTACATCCTCCGACTTAGATATGATTGGAAGGCGACGCAATTCGAATGAGCTGGGAGTACGGAAATCGGGCACATCACCCTGGCGATGCATGAATCTTCCGTCGAACGCGCGTCGCTCCGGCGCGAATCCCGCGCGCCGTCAGACGTTGGCGGAGAGACGCATTTGGACGTTCCAATTGGAAAGCATTTGAAGTGCCTCGTCCGGCCTCCCGAAGAGATAGCCCTGTCCCGTCTCGCATCCGAGCCGATGTAGCGCCTCGGCCTCCAGCTCGGTTTCGACGCCCTCGGCGACAACTACCAAGTTCAAGCCGTGCGCCAAGGAGACGATCGCCCGCACTATTTCGAATATGCTTGGATTGCCGTTCATTCGCCGGACAAAGGACTGATCGATCTTGAGCTTGTCGAGAGGAAGATCGGCAAGATAGTTCATCGATGAATAGCCGGTCCCGAAGTCGTCCAGGGCAATGACGACCTCTCGATCGCGAAGTGCGCGCATCTTGGCGATTGAGGCGCCGCCTTTGTCGAGGAATGCGGATTCCGTCAATTCCAGGCACAAGCGGGAGGCGGGAAGCCCGCTGCAGGATAATGCGTCCCGCACGTCGGCCTCGACGTCGGACCCCTCGAACTGAAGTGCCGAAACGTTGACTGCGACGCTGAGCTCGGCAGGCCAAGCGGCGGCCTCGGTGCAGGCCTCAAACAGAGTCCAGCGGCCGATATCGCAGATCAAGCCAGAGGATTCAGCGATCGGGATGAACTCGGCCGGAGATATCAACCCGAACTCCGGATGGTTCCATCTGATCAAAGCCTCCGCGCCGACGAGGCGCCTGCTTCTGAATTCGATCTGCGGCTGGAACTGCAGGAAGAACTGCCGGTTCTGGAGAGCATCGCGCATGTCCCGCTCCAGCCGGCGCGACCGCGCTTGGCGAACGGCGGTAGAAGGATCGAAGGACGACCATCGTTGCCCAGGGCTGGCCTTGACGGCATCCAGCGCAGATTCAGCGGCGGCCAGACGAGCGCCGGGCGCCGCGTCGCCCGAGCGGGCTACTCCGAGGCGAACCGAGACCGGGACTACCGCGCCGCGGAGCAATATGGGCTCTTCGAACAGCCGCGAAAGACTATCTGCAAAATCCTCGATCCGACGTTCATCGTTTGTGAGGGTGGCGATGCCGAAATGGTCACCGTCCAGTCTTGCCAGCAAATCGTCGGCGAACGCGCTCGCCAGCCTGGCCGCCACAGCTTTCAAAAGCTCGTCCCCGGCGTCGCGGCCAAGAGTGGCGCAAAGCGACGAGAAACGTTTGATATCCAGCACCGAAACGAGGACCTCGCCTTCAATGGCGGCCAGTCGGGACGCGAATTCCCGACGATTGAGCAATCCGGTGAGGTCGTCCCGTTCGGATAGCTTCTTCAACCGGTGCTCATATTCGCGTCGCGCGGTGACGTCTCGCATGATCAGGCAACCGGCGAACCGCGAGCGCGCCGCCGTCGTCTGTTCGGTAGGCGAAATTGTGATGGACACCTCGTAGTGAGCGGCATGCGAACCACCGCTGCCGGTGAAATCGGCAAGAGCCGTGTGTATCCTGTTTGGTTCAGCATCGTGTTCTGAAACCAGCCTTTGCAGAATGTCGATCATGGCGGTGTCGGTGCCATCGAGAAGCAAGGTACCGACATCGACCCGCAGCAAGGCTTTTGCGGATTCGCTCGCCTCGACGATCCTCAGATCGCCGTCGAATGCAACGACGCCGTCCGAACTGTCGGCAATAATCCTTCTCATGAGGCGTCTGGTGTTTCGAGCTTCCCTGTTGGCCACGGCAACAAGCATTTGACCGAGGTCGACGCGTTCGTTCAGAGCCAGTATCCACGCGAGCAGGAGCATCGACCACGGCACCGCTGTCCCCACAAGAAGGCCGTACTGCCGTTGCAGCAGGAATGCGCCGATTTCGCCGACGATGACCGTGGTCAGTCCGGCCGCCGCCATCGTCATAATTCGGGTCGAGCGCCCGCAGATCACAAGGACAATAAGCAAGACCGCAAACAGGAGTTCCAGCGGCGCCTGATCGAATATTCTCAGGAAGCGGTTCTGGAGGAGCGTTTCCGCGGCAAGCACGTGGATGAGCGGGCCGGCGATCGCTCCATATACGGGAACAGGGAAAATGTCTTTCAGCTCGGTCGCAGATGCTCCCACGACAACCGAGCGGTCTCTCATCGCCTCGGCCGGTACGCTTCCATTCAGCACCTCGGACAAGGAGATTGTCGGGACGGTCTCGGGCCTTATCGAGTAGTCGATCAGCAGGGAACCGGAACTGCTGTCGATCCTGCCAATAGCCGATGCAGCGGACTGAGTGCGGTTCCCGTCAAGCTGGCTTCCCAAATCGAAACGGCGGACGACCCCATCCGCATCCATCGCGACATTGGCGAATACGGGCCAGGCATTCTCAAGAAATTGTGGGATCGGCCTCGTCACCGCCGTCTGAGACGATGACGCCGTCTCCTGCTGCCGGAACACCGGCAAAAGCACACCTCCTCCGGCTCTCTTTAGCGCCGCCGCCAGACGGTCGTCCTCGTGCTTGCTGGAGAACGCACTGAAATCGACGTCGAGGAAGATGTCCCTGGCGCCTGACCCAATCAGCTTATCGACTAGGGTCGCATAAATGCTCCGCGGCCACGGCCAGGTCCCAACGGCGTCGAGAGAATGTTTGTCAATTGCAACGAAGATGACGTTGCCGGAAGCTTGGCGAGGAGCCCATTCGAAGCGCTTCGCAAAAAGGCTGTTGTTGAAGGCTTGAAAGATGCCGACGTTGGCAGCGGTGAGCGGCAGCGCCAGCATCGCGGCGATCAGCAGAATACGAGCCGAGATGGTGCTGACGCTACCCGAGACATAGTCTCCGCCCGCTGTGGTGCTTCGACTCACTTGTCCTTGCCTTTGCCGTTTCCGCCGGAATTACCGTTACCATTGCCCCCGCTATTGTTGTTGCCCTTGCCGCTATTTCCGTTGCCATTGCCGCCGGAATTGCTGTTGCCGTTGCCCCCGCTGTTATTATCGCTCTTGCCACTGTTTCCGTTCCCGTTTCCACCGGAATTGCCGTTACCATTGCCGCCGCTGTTGCCATTGCTCCCGCTGTTGCCGTTTCCGTTACTGCTGCTGTCAGTGCCCTTGCCGTTCGCACTATTGCCATCGCTGCTGGCACTGGAATTCTTATCCTTGCCAGCAGTCGGAGACTTGTTCTTAGCCTCGGACGCCTCGACTGCACCCGCGATATTCGTGGTGCCGACGGCAGGGACCTTGGCGGCCGACGGTGCAACAGATATGATCTCGGGCTTGGATAGCTGGCCCCTTACCGTCATGCCAGCCTTGCTATCGACCGCTGCGCTCTGGCGCGGCCCTACATTGGATTGCTGGCCGCTTGCGAAGGACGTGACCTGGACTAGGCCGCGATCGACGGAGACGGATGCCTTCGTACGATCTACCGTCACGTGGAAGATCGTTCCTTTCACGACGGCCGCCAGATAGGGCGTCTGCACCGTCGTATGGGGCTGGCTTCGCTTTTCGATCTCAAGGTCCAGCGAACCGACCTGCTGGACGATCTCGGTCTTCCTGGAAAGAAATCCGTTGGTGGTGATGGAGGCCAGCGTATTTGGTTGGAAAGTGATGCTCTCCACGCCTCTGGCAAGCTGCATCCGTCCGCGCGGACCTGTCGAAACCCATGCCCGGTTAGGGACCACGTCTCCTGGGCTCAGGTCCAGCCAGTTCGTTCGGTCGACGGAATATTTCGCTTGATTCGTGGCTTTGACGACCCGCCAGTCGTCGGCGGCCGCGAACGCGGCTGTCGTCAACAATATCAGTGCGGCTATCAGAATTCGATTTATTGCAGGCATGAATGCTTCCCCGACGTTTCGGGTAGTGAAGCACTACCTAATTAAGAATGATTTTAAGACCGAATGCGGATTTTCGTATGAAGCGATTGGTACGAAAGCGTACGAGCCAGGGGATTTGAAAATTGGCTACGACAACGGACGCGCTCATGCTGCCGGCACTTGGACGCACCACGTCGCGCGCTCCAATTGCTCGGGCATCTCACTCGCGGGATCCGCACTCTCGCGCCCCATTCGATCTGCTCCCCGAGCGGAGTTGCCACGCGGTCCACTCGATGTCATGCGCGGCCGATGACGCGACCCCTTCCATGCACGCTCACTAGCCCCGGACTACCTGGGGGCTTTTTTGACAGCCCAGCAAGTTCCGCTCGAGCGTAAGCGGTTCTCTCCACCTGCAACCTAACTTGCGATTTACCGGGCCACGCCGATGGGTGATTGTGGAGTCACTCAACCAACCGTGCGGGTGCCACGGGGGCAACCTCACGCCGCTCGCTGCCGACGATGGGCGAGCCTGCGATGCTCATCCTGGGCGCTGCCAAAATAAACTCCTGTTCTTATTGGCGTCACCCCTCCGCCATACGCCCAGTCCTTGGCATCATCAGACCAAGCGAGTGGTCATCGCACCCGAGCACCTTCCGGCGAAATCGTAGACACCGTCCGATATCAAACTCGATCGGGGGGGCCGGTCTAGGCAAAACATTTTCCATCGATGTGCGAGCTGCACACCACTAAGCGTTCTCCATATGCTGCGATCGGAAACCCTACAACGTTCGACAACTTTGAGACGTCATCAGGGAGGTTCTGACTGGACTTGGCAACATTGCTAGAACCTCCCTGACGTCCTTTCAGCAAGGATCAGGAGAATTTAATGCGGATCGTGCCGAGGGAAAGCCGGACTTAAGTCCGGCTGGCGACGTCAGGACACGCTGCTCATATGTCATGTGAGGCAACGCGAAGGTCCGTGGAGGGGCCGAACAGAAGGGGAAAATGAAGCTCGGCCCCTTCCGCGTCCACGATCGCCACGATCGAAGCAGCGCTTGCAGCAGGGACCGGATGCTGAGCCGTTCTCCCACTCAGTAGGCGGATCCTGAGCTAGGACCAAGGTCGGACCGGCGGTGAGAAATGGTGCCCGAGATGCAGTATGCGGTAAAACTCCCACTGCTCGTCCCTGGAAAGGCGATCACAGTTTGGGGCGGCGCCTTCGAATAACACCGGTTACCGCGCAAAATGCCCAGTTGAACCCATCAGACCAAGGTCCTAGCTCTGGAACGCCGTTCGCGCCGGGGCATTTACCTGTCAGAGTCATGAGCAGGAGGTATCGATGCCGACGGAAATCTGGCAAACGCCTATCGAGATCGCGGTCGGGGGCGGGGATCACTTCAAGAGCGTCAAAAACAGCCGCGAGGCCCTCGCGACCCTCATGACCTGTTGGCCCGAAAAGGGTGGCAAATCTTTCGCCATTGCGAAACGTGCCTGCATGAAGTCGCTCAGCGGAGAAGCGGAGCATGCCGCGGCAGCACGTGCCTTTCTGGAAGCGGCGATCGAAGTGGGTATTCTTCGCTCTTAGAGACCGCACAACACTTGCGCTCGTGGGCCACCCGCTCGATTTGAATTTGGATCGCCTCGCGAGAGCGCTGAACTGGAGAAGCTTCGTCTTTCGATGCGCGTCACCGCGAGGCGCACCAAATGGTCGAAGCGCGCACACTCTTCGAGCGCATCCGTTCAATTCGACCCCGGTTTGGAAGGCGCGAGACCTGCTCCGAGATCGAGCAGTGCGTCATCCAAGAGAGGAGGCTAGGCTTCCGAGACCCGCTCGCTGAAGTCGGATGAGCCTAATACCCTAGCGGATAGAATCTTTGGCCATCCCATTGGAAAGCCTCTCGACGGAGCTGTCGGGCCTCCGAGCCTTCGGCGACGACTTGCAGGTTCAAGCCGCGCGCCAGGACATAATCGCCCGCACAATCGCGGTCACTGCGAAGCTTCGCCGATCACCGTTCCCTATTCGTCGTCGACGACTTCCGTATCCGGACGGTCGCCGCCATCGGCATGTTCCGTCTGCCACCGACCATCGGCGAGTTGATAGGAGATTTCGGCATCGCGGCCTTCAATATGCTGACGCTGGGCCGCAGATTTGGCGGCGGCGAGCGCGCTATCGTGATCCGGATAGGTCTCCGACCAGACGTCCCCCAAACGGTAGCCGTAGCCGCCGTCATGCTCGCCGACGTGGTAAGTGATAGTGGCCATGCAGTTGTCCTCCTTGGCGTCGATATCAAGTTAGAGCGGAGCGCCAATATTCCAATCGCGGGGTCTCGCGCAATGGGCGGCAACCACCAGTCCGCAGGCTTATGAAGAGAAGTTTGACGACGGCAGGGCGCGGGGTCTTGTCAATCATCACCTGTCTGACGTCGGTACCACTGCGCATAAGCGTCGCGCTCGCCAGGCGCTTCCGCTCCGCTTAAGGCAGGTTCGGATCCGCCTTCCTCCAAAGGCGGCCCCTCACGACGATGTAGCGCGTCCGGCGTCTCCAAGAACGGCTTCTCCTTCGTCAGATACCATCCTCCAGCCTCGACGGGTCAACTATCCCGAGCCTAGACAAGTACGGCCGCTCGTGGGTCCACGCGCCTGGGGTATTCGGCGACCGGCTGACGGTCGTAGACAACAGATGCTCCGCCGTCGATCATATACAGGTTCAGCATCGACGTCGTACCGCGGGAGCGGCGGGCCTGGAGATGCGAAAACAGGTTCCGAGCGTGCGCTAAAGCCGGGCGAACCCATCGCGGGCATGATCGGGAGGCGGCCGGCTCGACGGGAACGACACGACGGACTGTCTTCTGGAAGAGCAGGTCGTCCGTCCTCGCCGATGGTTAGCCGAGCGTGGACTTCAGCCGTCGTCGAATTCTCGCAAGTTCCAACGGTTATGGCAGCAAGATTCTCCATCGACTGGACTCCGAACGGGTTGGTCGTCGTGTTCGATATACGAAAGCCCAATTGTCGGTATGAATATGCAAAAAGGGTGATAGCCGTCGGCCTTTGTAAAGCCAGATGAACGGTTCACTCGGCGGCTTGACGGATAGGGTACTCTCCTGGGAACTCCGCGGGAGCGATGATCTCGAATTCCGTCGGCATGGCGTGCTGATCTGTTCCCAGCAGCGCCAACGTCCAGTAGTCCGGATCCTTGCCGAAGACCGTAGAGACCTGAACGACCGTCGTTCGTCCATCGAAGTACTTCGAGGATTTCGCCCAGTAAAACGCACCCGGTACCAAACTTGCTGCAACCATCACGCCTACTCCACTGACTCGTGGACAATAACAGAAATCCGGGAAATGAGAATGCCTCGGAACGTTCACGTCGTCATCTGGTGGATAAGGATCACCCGTCAACCCGGCCGGCTTCCAATTTCGCATCTTCGCCTGTCGACCCTCCGGCTCAGAGACGGTACGGCTACGAAGGCGTGACCGCTGTGGATCGGGAGCTTGCAGCCATCCTTCCCACCGATGTCGCCGGCTTCAGCCGCCTCAGGGCGCTGGACGAGGAGGGCACGGTCCGTGCACTCAATTTGTGCCACGGTCGGATTGCCGAGTTGGTGCGCGAGCACGGTGGCCGTATCTTCGGGCAGCACGAGTGACGGCCTTGTCGCGGAGTTCCGAGCGCTGTCCAGGCGGTCCGGTGCGCGATTGGAGTCCAGCGCGGCGTTGTCAGCCTCTCGCAAGACCTCCCGATCGATCGGCGCTTGAAATCTCGCATCGGCGTTAATCTTGGTGACGTGGTTGTGGCGACCATTCGCTAGGCGATGGCGTCAACATCGCGGTGCGCCTGGCCGCCTCGTCAGGTATCTGCATATACGGATCGGCACGCGAACATCTCGACGACTTACGCGTGGTCGAAGGGACGGTTCGCCGGGGAAGGGATCGGCTGCGTATCTGCGTGCGACTGGTCGATGCCGAGATACGGACCCAGCTTTGGCCCGAGCGCTATGATGGCGCGACTGAGGACATCTTCGACTTCCAGGACAGGATCGCGGCGCATCTCGCGGGCGCAATCCATTTCGACTCCGCCTACGACAGCCATCCGGCCATTGCGTGGCGGGCTAGGTCGTGAAGAGCCAGATCATGAAGTCGGTGAGGGGGATTTTCGTCGCAGACATGCCACGTTCCTTCCTTCGAGATTAGAGGCCGCTTGCCACCAAATGGCATGGCGTCGGCACACATGCGCCGACGAGTTGTGACTGCAGCGGATTCGTGCCCTCGCTGATCCACTGTTAATTCGCTTGACCGCCCTGCGGACCTGGCTTCAGTGCATCGACCTTGGTTACGACACGCTCCTCAACGGCATCGTGGGCATCTGAGGCGATCGAAGCGGCCTCTTCGTAGACCTCCGTCGCCACCTCTTTGCCTTGGTCGACAACGTCGAGGGCTTGAGCGCTGAGCTTGTCTGTGGTCGCGTCGGAAGCCTCGCCGAACACCTCGTCTTCAGTGTCGGTGTGCGGCAACGCTGCGCCGATAGCGGCTCCGACGGCGAAAGCCAGAGCGCCCCCAACCAGCGGCTGATCGCGGAACTGCGTGAGGATTATCTCGTTGAGCTTGCTGGTTTGCTCTTGGAGACTTGTCGCCGCTGAAGACGATTGGGTAGACAGCGAGCTCGCGGCCGCGGACGCACGCGCACTCATCCCGCTTGCGGCGCTTTTTGCCTGCTCCCATCTCTCCGCCGCCCAGCCAGTCGCCGCGTCGAACATCGCACCCGTCTCGTCGGTGATCTGATCGACGTGTCTGCCGGTGGCATCCGCGAACCCGCGATAAGTCTTACCTGCTTCATCGACGAAGTGACCCGCACGGTGTCCGCTTTCATCGGTCAGTGCCTTAAGCCTCTTGCCAGAGCTGTCTGCGAAGTGACTGTAGCGGGATCCGTTCTGGGTCTCGGGTGGGCCAAGACGACGGACCGTGCCGCTCGCCGGATATAGCGGATACTCAGGTTCGGGCTGATGGCTGGCAGCCGGGCTTGCGGGGGTCCCCTTGGCCATGAGCCACGCAAGGCTCACACCCATCAATGCGACGGGCAGTGGATTTGCCTTCAGCGCTTGGCCGAGGTTGCTAACATACTCTCCCCCGCCGCTGCCCTTTGCGTAGGCAAGGACCTCATCGACTAACTGGCCTGGCGACATCCGTTCTTGAATGGCGTCGATGCGATCTCCAATGCGCTGGCGATCCCGATCGATCTCTCGCTGAAGATCGGCGGATGTTTTTTCGGTTGAAGTTTCCATCAGATCTTTTCCTTCACAACGTCGACGTCGCGGCGAAGCGAGGTCGCGGTTCGATCCAGTTTCATGTTGCTTCGACGAAGTGCGGTGAGGCCTCGAGAGACCATCGCCCACGCGATGAGGGCGATGAACACGCCGACGATAAGGGAGGCGAGCGCACCGGCGCTTGTTTCGGTCAAACCCTGAGTGACCAGGAAGGCCGCAACCCCGGCAACCAGGGCGCTCAGCAGGACGCCCACGGCCCCCACCGCCAGGACAAGGCCGAACATGACCACTTCTACGCCGTTGAGCGCTTGCGAGAACTTTTCGGACACCTCGGTCTTCGCGAGATCGATTTCCTTGCGCAACAGTCCCGTGACATCGGCGACGAGACCGCCAATCAGTTCTGAAAGGGGAGCAGTCTCGGGAGATTTAGCCATTGGTGTAGCCTCCCGTCGTAGATGATCCCGTGGGCGTCGCCGGGGATGTCCGCCTCTTTGCTTGTGATGGCGCTCGCTTGGCGGAAGCCGTCAAAAATCTGCTTGCGCTCAATCCCGCAAGTGCTGCAATGCCAAGGAACGCTAGCGGCTGCTTGCGGCCGAATTCCTCAGCCATGGCCGCGATTTCGCCGATGTCTTTGCCCTGCATCTGGGTCGCGAAGCCTTGGAAGCTTCGTCCGATCTGCTTGGCATAGCGTCCGACCTCCGGTTGATCGGATGCTTCAAGTTCAGCGCCAACTTTCTCAAGCGCCTTTGCCACGCCGCCAACCTGGCGGGCGGCGAAGGTCGTTTGATCGGAAACCACCTCTTTGACCTTCTCGACCGCGGTATCGGCGCCTTCTTTTATGGTGTTCTTGGCGGCGGTCACGTCATCAGCCAACTTTTCCTTCAATCCCGCGAGTGACGCGGAAGGTTGCGGTGACGACATTGCATCTTTAGATTGTAGTGATGTCTCGGATGACGGCCGTGGCCTGCCATCCATTTCTGTGAATTCGTTTGACACTGAAGCCTCCCATGACTGAACCAGCGGCGATTGCCGCACCCACGAACCTTGAGTGGACGGCTTTGTTCCCGACTCCGCCCGGAGCAATTTTTCCAGCCTCACCGTAGTCGCCCACGGCATTGCTGATTTTGTTTGGTGAACGCGCGGAGTTGGCATTTGGGGACGTTGTCGGTATCTTCGCGGGGCCGTTTCCGATCGGGTTCACTTTCGAGAACGGTTGCGTCGGTCGCCGGCACTCCTGACATGGCAAGATAGGCGCCACTCAGCATCACGACGATGCCAATCACATCCATTGCGGTGATCTGCTCGGCGAAGACTGCGGCGCCAAGGGCGACGGCGATCACCGGTGACACGAAGGCGTAGCTGCCTGCGCGAGATGCGCCGATATCCCGCAAAAGGCGCATGAAGGTCGTGTAGCCGATCAGCGAGCCGAAGATCACAAGGAAGAACCAGCCGAGCCAGGCCACCGTGCCCCAGTCGCCGGAGAGGGCGGAAACTGCCCCCGGTTCGAAAGCCAGCGCTGCAATCAGCAGCATGACGCCTCCGACCAAGGTCGTCACACCTGAAACGAACAAGGCCGGATAGGTTCGCAGAAGTGGACGGGCCAGCACCGAGCCGTAGCCATAGGTGAAGGCCGCTGATGCAACCGCCAATCCTCCCCATAGGCTCGCGCCTGGGAAGGCTTCGGCAGCCGGTGGACTTACATGGGCGGAGGCCGGCCAGAACAGGACGACCAGTCCACAGACCCCCAGAACGATCGCCAGGATGCGACGGCCATCCAACTTCTCTTCGTTGAGGACGAGAGCAAACACCAGGAGCGCGATGGGGGTAAGCGCCATTTCCAGAACGGCGGCAGTCCCGGAATCGATATATTGCATGCCCCAGAACAGAGGGCCGTAGCAGAGCGTGATCATCAGGATGCTGACGACGGCGAAGCGAAAGCCGTCTTGCACCTTGAAGCTAGCAGCCTCGCCTTTGGCCAGCGTATAGAGAAGAAGCAAAATGCCGGCCGCGGTGAAACGGGTGCCGGCGAACAGGAGCGGCGGAACGGCCTCGATGCCCGCCTTCGTTCCGATCCAGGTGCTCCCCCAGATTATGCACAGCATGAGAAAACGCAGGTGATTTTTGTTGACGTCGGCGAGCATGAGGGGCTCCGATCATTGTAACGAGTAAAATTAATTTATCTCGTTACAACCCGCTCTTGTTCAAATCGTTCCGCGGAACGATATTCACGTCATGGACACGCAAAAGACGATCGATGACATCAGCCTTCTTGGCGGTCATCCGGCACTCGACTTCGTCAACACGGTCGATAGTCGCGGTGGACGTTGGGGGCCGGATTTCCTGAATAGCTACGACGACCTCGTGGCGTGGGCCCATCGTCTCGATGTGATCGACGACAAGGAACGCGACGCCTTGCTGGTCACGGCTAACAGATCCGGGTCGGACGCCGAAAAAGAACTCGGCCAAGCAAAGGCCCTGCGTGAGGCCCTATGCCGACTGTTCCTGTCCGAGTTTGATGAAAGCCAAATTAGTTCGAATGATCTCAAGCTTGTCGCCGACATGGCCAGACGTGGCCTGTCGCAACAAACATTGGGCCAGGTTGGAGGCACCATAGAATGGCGTCGCTCGGACGCCAAGGACTTGGATGCGATCAGCAATCGTATCGCCCTGTTGGCTGCCGGGTTGCTGACGTCGCGAGACGAACGCCGTCCTGTGCGCGCGTGCCAAGGTCGAAATTGCGGCTGGCTTTTCCTGGACCAGTCTCGCGGCGGTCACAGGCGATGGTGCTCGGATAAAACCTGCGGATCAAATGCAAGAGTGCGAAAGTTCCGGCTGAGGTCTACTTAACGAGGATAGCACAACGCACGCCGCGCACATGGGCGTGTCCAAAGGAAGCCCGCGTCGTTGCTAACCACGCGCTATGTCGCAGCGTTCCCGGCCCCTCCAAAGCGGGCCGGGCGTGGCTTCAGCCTTCGCAATGGTCGCGGCAGTGGCGTTGTTCTGACAATGGCAGGACGGGACTGAACAACCGGCGGCCAGATCGCTCCCGCCGTCATTTCGAGGTGAGGCCGCGGATCCGCGTCAAATGCATTCGAAGGTCCGGCAGGATCTTTGCAGCCGTCCGCTTGAGTTGCCCGTCCGGCCCCTGCTTTGAATAGCTGTCGAAGAGGCTCACGGCTTCTTCGTGGGCGGTCACTTGAGTGGAAAGATAGGCCTGATCGAGATTGGCGGCGTCGCTTTGCCGGAGGGCATCCAGTTTCGCAGTGTACTCTGCGTTGAGATCGGCGGGCAGTTCGATGCCGTCGTGTTTCGCGGCATCATTCAGAACAGGCCCGGCCTTGCCGTGATCCCTGATCATGTCATGCGCGAACTGTTTGGCGTCATCAGCCTTTCCGCTCGCGATCTCGATCTTCGCGGCCTCGATCTCGAACATGTTGGACATGGCGGCCTTCGCCGCGAAGTCGGTTGCGTGCTGCTTGGCAGCGTCGTCTGCTGCCGTGGCGGAAAATCCAGTCAAGTAGACCAGAAGAGAGGCGAGAACGATTCTCATCGATGACTCCATTACAGGAATTGCCGTCTCAACCTCAGCGCACGGCAAATGTTCCGGAGATGTTTGCCGAGCCGCGATCAGCGCTGCCCTTCGGCGAAAAGTTTTGGAACTTCCGCATCGGGCCGCGGTTTGGTGCGGTTCACCCTAGGGAGTTTTATGATGACGAATTCGAACCACCAGTCGCAGCGCCAGCCCGAGCAGGTGACCGAGAGCGCGACAGACGCGAGACAGGGGCGATACGGCAAGCCTGTGCTTACGGTACTCGTCAGTGGTCTCGTGCTGGCGATGGCTGCCTGGGGGGCGGCCGAGATCTGGGGAGAAAGCATCGACACCGACACGAAATCCACGGCATCGACGGCCCCCGATCCAATCAACGCCCAGCCTCACGGCGCCGGAACGTTCGACAACAACCCGGCTGGCGGCGGTAGCCGGCCGCCCGAAGCTACCGATCGCGATCCTACGCCTCAAGGCAACGGCGGTGGTCCGACCATGGTGACGACACCCAGTGGCACTGAGAAGATTCGCTAGTGCAAAGGCCCTTTGACGCATGCCGGCGGAGTAGAGCTATCCTCCGGTGACCCGACCCGACTAGGAAGAAATGCGATGGCACGAATGATGACGAACCGCGAGCGCACGACTGAGCGCAGCTTTGTAGCCACATCCTGTCTGGCGCGAGGACGAGCGGGTGGGTCGACCTGGTAGGCGCTCCGATCGAGACCGACACGAAGGATACCGGCACGAAGGCTAAAGACGCGCCGATGATAGACAGCCCGCGCATGCTCAAAAGGTGGGGCCGGTGTCGATATGAGGTGCGGCTCGATGGGCCATACAATAGCCGTCGGCGAAATCCTGAAGACCTCTTTCGCGAACTTCGCTGCGAGAATTTCGAAGTGGCGGCTTACAAGTCGCTGTTGACTGTCGCCGAAGCCGGCGGCCACGGCGCAGCAACTGGCGCCCTTGAGGCGAACCTTGCTGAAGAGAAGGCGACGGCACGGTGGCTTGATGAAAATATTGTCTCCGTGACAACCAAGTTCCTTTCGTCGCGAAGCTGGCGAGAAAGCCAAGGTCTGTGGGAACAACGATCTTCCCGCGTGGTTAACTATCAGCGGATCGGCCCGGCGTCTCTTGGAGTCGGACTGTCTAGCAGTATCGCTGATCGGCCTCTCTTCCTTGGCCGGAAAGAGACGGCGCTCCGGCAACGGAGCGCCGATGCATCTCGGAGAGGAACGATCATAACCACGCGGCGTTTACCCCCGCGCAAGCCCATGCCACAGGAGGTTTAAACATGGCGACCAACACCACCAAAACCCTTGATGACCTTTTCCTTGATACACTCAAGGACATCTATTTCGCGGAAAAGCAGATCCTGAAGGCGCTGCCGAAAATGGCCCGCGCCGCCCAGTCCGAGGAAGGCAAGGCAGGTTTCCTGCAGCACCGCGACGAAACTCAGGCGCAGATCGAACGCCTGGATCAGGTATTCGAGCTTCTCGGCAAGCCGGCACGTGGCAAGACCTGTGAAGCAATCCAGGGCATCATCGCCGAGGGTGAAGAGATCATGGAAGAGTTCAAGGGGTCGCCGGCTCTTGATGCCGGTCTCATCTCTTCGGCTCAGGCCGTCGAACACTACGAGATCGCCCGTTATGGCACCCTCATCGCTTGGGCAAACCAGCTCGGCCTCAAGGATGCCGTTCCGCTGCTTCAGGCAAACCTTGCCGAGGAAGTAGCGACCGACAAGAAGTTGACCCAGCTCGCACAGGCCTCTGCAAACGCCAAGGGCAAGAGGGCGGCCTAGGCAGCTCGACGATGATGCAAAAAGGCCGTCATCGCTGGCGGCCTTTTCCTATCTCTGCCGCCGTGATCAGATCATGATTTCCCCGCCGGTCACCGGGATGACGGCTCCGGTCATGTAGCTGCCGAGATCCGAAGCGAGAAGTACGTAGGCGCCGGCAAGTTCCGCGGGCTGTCCAGCCCGCCCGATAAGGGTATTTTCTCCAAATTTCGCAGCTTTTTTGGCCGGCATCGTCGACGGAATGAGCGGCGTCCAGATGGGGCCGGGCGCGACCGCGTTGACGCGAATGCCTCGTTCACCGAGCATCTCGGCAAGTCCCGCCGTGAAGTTGGAAATAGCCCCTTTCGTTGAGGCGTAAGCTAGCAGCTGGGGTGACGGCTGGCGCGACTGGATGGACGTGGTGTTGATGATGGCACTGCCGCGCGCCATGTGTGGGATTGCCGCCTTCGCGAGAAAGAACGGTGCATAGATGTTTGTGCGAAAGGTCTCGTCCCACTCTTCGGCATCGATATCGGCGATGTCGGCATAGGTGCGCTGAAAGGCGGCATTGTTCACCAAGATGTCGATACCGCCCAACTCATCGACGGTCCGCTGCACGAGCATCTTGCAGTGATCCTCGGACTTGATGTCGCCGGGGATTACAACAGCTTTGCGGCCTGCGTGCTTCACCCATTTCGCGGTATCATTGGCGTCCTCGTCCTCGCTTAAATACGAGATGACCACATCGGCGCCCTCCCGAGCAAAGGCGATCGCCACGGCTTTGCCAATGCCCGAATCCGCACCCGTAATAAGAGCAGTTTTGCCTTCGAGCTTTCCGTTTCCCCTGTAGGATTTCTCACCATGGTCTGGCACAGGCCGCATGGCCGCTGTCTGGCCCGGTGGCTCCTGTTGTTGCGCAGGATAGGGCGGCGTCGGGCGGCGCGTGTCGTCGGTCATCGTCATGATCTCCTTGATGGTTGCGAGAGGCAAACATCCCGAAGCGGTAAGGGTTCCCGGCAACTTTTCTTTGAGCCGCGATCGAGGAGTGTCGTGTTCACAGAAATGATGGCGGCCTGGCGCGCTTCGATCTTGCATGCCGGCCGCTAGACGCGTTCAGGTGTCACTAGCTTTCGCGCCGCCAATAGGATGCTGCGCAAAGCTTGCGAACTCATTTGCTCGTTTGCGTATCGCAGCAACCAAGGGAGCAAATGGCGCCCGTCCTCCCGGGGCGACATCGGCGGAGAGGAGGCCGTTCGCGCAAGGCCGATTGTCATCCCAGCCAGGATGATTGACGATCGGGTAAAGGCACAAACCTTCCAACGGCACGCCCGAGCGGATCGCGTCCAGAGCTTGGTCGGCAACATAGTCAAACCAGGATGCGCGACGGTCATCCTCGATGCCGGTTTCGGCAATAAGCATCGGCTTGCCGTAGCGCGCGAACGTTTCGACCAGAATTCGGCTGAGGGGCTTATAAAGCGGATGACCAACGTCGATCGGTCGACCGCCGTGAATCCACTGGTTATTGGAATAATAATTCACACCGAGGATATCAAGATAGCGTTCGCCGCCTCCGATCTGTGGCCACATCCTTCCGCCAATCAAGTCCCAGGCCTGGAACTGCGATTGGCGATGTCCTTCGGCGGTATGCGCATCGTGGGGACGCGACGGGTCCGCGACGACATTGATCACCGGCTCGCAGTGGACGAAGCGGGCCCGGGCATCCACGGAGATGATGGCATCCATCGCCGCGATGGCGGCGCGTGCCATCTGCACCTTGAGTTCGAATCCACGCCCATTGGCAAATGGGTTCAAATAGCCGACGTCACCACCGCCCCATGAGAAAAACGAGATCTCGTTGACAGGGCAATAAAACGGAATGCCGTCGCTCTCCTCGCGGACCAACTCGGCGCAAGCACGTGCGAACCGCGCGAAGCGATCGACGAAGCGCGGCGACCAGATGTCGAGATCGTCGGGCCAGCCATAATGCAGGAGATCCCAGACAACTTGGGTCTTCGTTAGCTTGGCCGCCTGGAGCATCGGACGGATGCTCGACCAGTCGTATCGGCCATTTTTTTCAATCAGGTGCCATCGGAAGCCATCGCGAACAGTGGTGAGTCCGAAGCCTTGAAGTTGGCGATAGTCCGTCTCGGCATGGCGATCATGACCAGTCGCGGCAATCAAGTCGAGTCGATTGCCCTGCGTCTGACCGTTTCTTGGCCGGAGCCGATGGCTCGAACATTCGAAACCGCCTTGCAGGAATGATTGGAACAGACCTGTAGGACGCGCTGCCTTTCGCTCTCGATGGACATCCGCCAGAAGTCGCTCCCACCGCGGCAGCACTGCCTCGACGGAGTAGTCCATCTCGACCTTCCGTCGCAGGGCGGTGCCGAGTGCGTGACGGCGCGCGGGAGACTCGATAAGCGCGATGATATTGTTCGCGACTATGCCTGGACTGCGATGGGGCACGAAGACACCGGACAGCCCGTCATCGATCTGCTGCATGGCACCGTTGTCAGGCGTCGCAATCACCGGGAGGGAGGCTGCCCCGGCCTCGGCGATAACATGCGGCATGCCTTCGCCGGATGACAGCCAAACGAATATATCGAATGCGGCAAGCAGGGGCGGGATATCACTCCGGTCGCCTAGAAACTGAAGCGTACCATCGAGCCCGTGCCGGGTGGTCAGGGCTTTGAGCTGCACGGCATATTCCGGCTGGAAGGCATCCGGCCCTCCGACAATAACGAACCGTGCACTTTTCGTGGTGGCATGAACCAGCGCGGCGGCCTCGATAAAATCCTCGACGTTCTTTTTGGGATCAAGCCGGCCGACCCAACCGATGAGGACCTCATCTGTCGCGATCCCGAGACCCGCTCGTGCCCGCTCGCGATGTGCCGGATCGAAGGCCGAGAGATCGATCATCGAGGGGATTTCCAGGGCATGACGGTCGCGCCCGGGCATTCGTGACGCGGCCGCATCACGGATCGTGCGGCACACGCCCACATAACGCGCCGTCAGATGTTTGGGGCCGGCCAAGGCCTCTGAGACCAGCCCGCCATGTTCAATGAGGGGCGGGCGAAGATGCAGTCGCTCCAATGCCGGATAGATGTCCGCTACGTTCTGACAGGAAACGACAATGTCGTAACCCGAGATTTTACCGGCGAGATATTTTACCGTATCCTCGAAGGACAATTCGTAGGGCGTCGTATCGACATCGATCCCCAGCCCTCGAAGCTGCCGGTGTGTTTGCTCTGGCATGCCGGGTTTCCGGAAGCAGGCCACGACGTCGAGGCGATAGCGACGGCGGTCGAGATTCTTGGCAAGCAGCCGGACTTCCGTCTCCTCGCCCCCGACGACCAGCCAGGCGAAAACGAAAAGGATCCGCAGAGGCGATGGTTCAACCGTCATTCGCCGACCTTGAATATAACCTGGAGGAATTCCGGCCGGTTCTCGATCAGATCGACGAGGAAAGCAGGCGCTTCGTCGATGGGCACGATGTGAGTGATCATGTGCTCGCGGATCGCCGCACCTTCCGTCTTCAAGAGGTCGAGCGTTACGCCTGCAAGCCTTCGACGGTCCCACCGTGGGGCGAGCCCGCGGGGGACGCGGTTGATTTGCGCGCAGCGGATGTTCAGGCCGTTGTGATGGAATTCTTCCCCCAGCCGCAATGAGCTGGCCCCGTTCTGGTAAAAGGCAAGATCGATCACGGTGCCCTGTGGGCGCAAGGCCTTGAGCGCCGTGTGCAGGCTACCCGCATGAGCGCGCGTCTGGAACGCTACATCCGCGCCGCGTCCCATGGTGCCGTCGTGCCAGCGCGCCTTGGCATGCTGCCACGCTTGATCCTCGGCCATCGCCATCAATCCCATCGCCTCCGCCTTGCCGCGGCGAAATTCGGAGGGATCTGTGATCACGATGTCCGATGCGCCGAGCGAACGGGCAAAAAGCGCCGTCATCAAACCCACGGTACCCGCGCCGAGGACGATTACCGTTCGCCCGCAAACGCCCGCGCCGAGTGCGGGCACGGTTGCGCCAAATGCTTCCGCGTCGGCATGGAGGATGCCGTTGGCAGCGATCGGTCCCATCTGCGCGACAAAGACGCCGAGCAGCGGATCGAGGTCCGGCGGCAGCATGACAAGAAGATCGTGTGAGGGGTCGGCAGTGTGCCCAGTCTTGTGCGCGTAGCTTGCCGCGAGCAACTCGCCATCGGCAAAGCCGCGCGCGCGCGTTTGCGAAACGCGTGCGACCTCCATGTACCCGAGGAAAGGCACTGGATAGTTAAGGTCCGGCTCGTTTTCGATGAAGACGCCGCGTTCGCCATCAAAGCGCGCGCGGAAATAGGGGTTGGTGTTCTTCAAGAACGTCAGCTCCGTCCCGGCGGAAAGACCGGTATAGAGTGTGTCGAGCCGCACATGTCCATCGGCGGGCGGGCCTTCCTCGTATTCCAAGAAATAGGCTCGGCCCGGCGCCTCGATGCCGAGCGAGCGGATTTTGCGGTGCCCAGGCCGCGGTTCTTGAGACATCTCGGCACGTGGTTGCGCCAGCAAGGGCGATAGCTCGCTCCGCTTTAGAGCCGGGGCGTCGAGGTGTATCGGCTCCCCGCTGCGTGCCGAAGATACGACGGCCACCGCAAGCCGGTGGGTGGCTAGAGCATCACCATACGGGCAGCGAATGCGGTTTTCACCACCCCGGACGGCGTCGATGAAATCGCGGTCTTCGCGCCATACCGGATCGCCATCGGCGCTTCGCACTGGGCGTCCTCTTCCAACATCCACCATGATGTCGCGATCGGTCAATTCGATCGCCAGTCGGTCGGCGAAGATGTGCAAGCCGACGCGGTGGCTCCAGCCGAGAAGGCAGCTCGCGGCGATATTGGCGACCACGCCCGTTTCGAAGGTCAGGCTAGCTGTCGTGACCGTCGGCACATCGAGGCCGGGAAACTCCACCCTTTCCTTGTATCCCGCCCGGCCGTATACGTCGGTGACCTCGCCCACGAGGAAGCGCGCGAGATCAAGGAGATGCGTCGCCTGCTCAACCATCTGGCCGCCGGATTGATCCTTCTTCCACCACCACTGCGGGGGAGGCGTGGAATCCAGCCAGTATCCCGACAGCAGTTGCGCTGGGTTATCCGCCAGCAGGCTTCGGGCTTCATCGACGATATCGAGATAACGCCAGTGATAGCCAACGCCAGTAATCAAGCTGGCCTTCGACACGCCGGCTGCGATCTCTTCCGCCAGCGCCAGATCGAGCGTGACTGGCTTTTCGACAAAGAATGGAATGTTGCGGTCAATGAGGTCCTGTTCCGGCTCGCCATGGGCGAAAGGCGGAATGCAGATGTAGACCGCGTCGAGCCGTTGCGTGTCGAGCATTTCACGGTGATGGCTGAAAGAGCGGGCGCCGAAGCGCATTGCCGCCGCATCCGCACGGGGAAGGTCCAGGTCGGCAAAGGCGACGAGTTCGACATCGTCGAAGCCGGTTAGGATATCCAGGTGCCGATGGGCGATGCCGCCCACGCCGATGAAGCCCAGCCGCGTTTTTCGCATCTCGGTATCCTTTTGTTTTTGATCCGCATGTGGGGTGAGGAACCGCTCGTAGACGGCGCCGGTCTCATCAGCCATTCGGCGGGCGGAAAAGTTGCGCTCGAAACGCGCGTGGCCGACTCTGCCGGTGGCCTTTAGATGGGGATCGCTCAATGCCTGATTGACGACAGCGGTGATCGACGCTGGGTTGCCGGGCTCCGCGAAATAGGGATGATCACCGCCCAGTGCCTCGACGGTTCCGCCGATCCTCGTCGCGACCACGGGGACGGCAAGCGACATCGCCTCGAGAACCGCGAGTGGAAGGCCTTCGAAGCGCGAGGGAAGCACGAAGAGATCGGCGATCGCCATGATCTCCGCAACATCCGCCCGGTGCCCCAGAAAGCGAACGTGACCAAAGGCTTTTAAATCTTCCGCCAGGGTTTGGACACGATCTTCTTCTGGACCCGATCCGACAAAAAGCAACACCGCTTTGGGGTGAGTTCCAAGTATGTTCGGCAAGGCGCGGACAAGCGACGCGTGATCCTTCTGCTCGGTGAAGCGGGCGACCGTCAGCAGCACGGTTTTATCCACCAGGTCGAGCACCCGCCTTAGTTCAGCCGCTGCTCGCGCAGGCGAAAGTGGAAAGATGCCGTTGCGCACGACTGTCAAACGCGACGGCGCGACGTTTGCCTCGCAAAAGCTTTCACGCGAGGCTTCGGAAACGACGATGTGATGCGACAGCCTCCCGGTCTCGCGCCGGTAGAGCTCGATCTGATCAGGATCGGTGAGCAGATATGGCAAATGGTCGGTGCGGATGATCGGGATTGCCAGTGCCTCCGCGGCGGCGGCTAGGCCGTGTCCCTCCCATCCGATTCCCGCATGAACGTGCAGAAGATCAATACTGGATCGCGCCAACCACTCCTGGAATACGCCCGCATCTTCGCTCAGCTTGATGCCAATTCCGTGGCGCGCAGCCCGCGGCAACAAACCGGTCCTGTCCTCGGTCAACAGGGCTATTGTGATATCCCACCGTTCGCTTAAAGCCCGCCCGAGAGCAAGCATGTGTTCGCCCATCCCGGACGGTTCTGCACTGTCGGTCGCCAGTAGGATGTGCGGCCTCCTACTCATGCCGCGCGCCGGCAAACGCCTTGCCGGCCTCATCCCGGAGCTTCAGGCGTCGGTAGGTCGCCAGTGCTTGGCCGACGACTTGATCCATATTGTAATATTTGTAGGCTCCCAGCCGCCCGACGAATGTCACTTTGGTCAGCGCGCGGGCGAGAAGCTCGTATCGTCTATAAAGTGCCTGGTTCTCAGGGCAGGGGATCGGATAATAGGGATCGCCGTCGGCACGGGCATATTCATAGCTGATGCTCGTCTTTGGGTGAACCTGGCCGGTCAGATGCTTGTATTCAGTCACGCGCGTGTAATGCACCTCCTCGGATGGATAGTTGATAACGGCTACCGGCAGTAGCCGTCTTACGTCGTGCGTTTCATGGTGGAATTCCAGACTGCGATATGGCAGCCGACCCAAACAATGGCCGAAATACTCGTCGATGGGCCCAGTAAAGATCGTGTGGCTGGCCGGCCCATCCTGCTTCAGATCGGCGAAATCCGTGCCGACCATGACCGTTATGTTTTCATGGTCGAGCATGCGTTCGAACATGCGCGTGTATCCATCACGCGGCATGGCCTGGAAGCGGTCGAGGAAATAGCGATCGTCGGTATCGGTGCGGGTCGGCACTCGTGCGGTGACGGACTTGTCGAGCTTCGAGGCATCAAGGCCCCATTGCTTGCGCGTGTAGCCTTCGAAGAAAGTGCGATAAAGCCCAGAGCCGATTTGAGATGTGACGACGTCTCGTGATGTTATCACGGGGTCGCAGGGTTCCGCCCGGTCGGCCAGGAAGCGTGCGGCCGCGAATTCGTCCGTCAGGTCGAGGCCATAGAGCGCGTTCAGCGTTGTGCGGTTGATGGGGATGGGAAGCCGCAGGGCGCCGACCTGTGCAAGCACGCGATGCTCGTAGGGACGCCATGCCGTGAAGCGCGAGAGATAGGCAACCACATCCTCGCTATTGGTGTGGAAAATGTGCGGGCCATATTTATGGACGAGGATCCCGGCTTCATCGTAGTGATCGTAGGCGTTTCCGCCGATATGAGGCCGCTTGTCGCAAACAAGCACCTTCCTCCCACCATCTGAAGCAAGGCGTTCCGCCAGCACCGAGCCGGCAAATCCTGCACCGACGATCAGATAGTCATAGCTTCCCGGCGCGGGCCGTTGGGTGCGAACGGAAAATCTTTGGGGCAGGCCAGGGGACAGAACTTTCTGCGCTGCGGCCTCTTCGACAAGCGCCGACATCCTACGGAAGGTTGTCTCCCAGGATGATCGGGCTAAAATTTCATCGACGGCTTGCAGCCATGTCTGATCATTGCGGGAAATGTGAAGAGCAGCATCGCAGGCCTCCGCAAAGGCTTGTGGGTCATTGGCCAGGAAGACGCCTGGCACATCGCCATACCCGCGGACCACGTCGACAATCTTGGTTCCGACGATCGGCCGGCCCGCGGCGAGGTATTCAGGAGTTTTCGTCGGACTGATAAATCGGGTGGCATCGTTCAGCGCAAATGGCATAAGCGTCGCCTCCCAACCCGAAAGGTAGGCCGGCAGATCGCCATAGGCTTTCTGACCGAGATAGTGGATGTTGGCTGCTCGCGGTAAATCATCCGGTGAAATCTTCACGATCGGCCCGAGGAAGATGAAGGAATAGCCGGGCCGCGCCGCAGCCGCGCTTTCGATCAGATCCAGATCGAGCCGCTCGTCGATGACGCCGTAGTAGCCAAGGCGTGGATGAGGAATATCGACTTGGTCCCAGGGTTCCGGCAAGGCGTTCCGCGCCGTGCGGAAGTGATGGCTATCGACGCCGGATGGAAATGGGTGGATGTTGTCGTGCTGGTCACGTTTCGCTTCATACAGGCTTATGCCGCCAGTGAAGACGACGTCGGCGGCGGCAATCAACGTCTGTTCGGAGGCCTTGAGGTTGGCGGGCGCGAACCTGAAGTTCGCCAATTCGTCCATGCAGTCGTAGACCACCGCTACCGCATCGACATGCCGGGCGAAGGCAAACATCAACGGGGTGTAGAACCAAAGGATCGGGCGCTTTCCGCCATACAGCGTGATGAGTTCGTCAAGCAGTTTGCCAAGAGCGCCTTCACGCTCGGCCTCGCTCCACCCATTTGGAATGCGCGGACGGACCGCCTTGACGCTTGTTCCCTCGAACGGATGGATCTCCAGATAGGCAAGAGGATGGTCGGTCGGGATGAATTCCTCAAAGAAGAACACTGGGCGCTCCCGCGAGAATCGCTGCATCAGATGCTGGGGCCTCTGGAGCACAAAATCCCATCGAAGATGCGAGAAGCAAATGAGCGGAGCGTCTTGCGGCAAACCGCAGCCGGACAACGGCACAGAACTCAGCAGGTTCATCAAACACCTCGCAACCACGATGGCCCCGAACCTGCGATTGCGGCGAATGTTCCAATCAATTTGGCTAAGTTATCTCGATAAGGCTCTTGAGCGTCCGGAGGCTATGCGGCCATGTCCAGTTATCCAAGACGACCTGACGCGGGTCGAAGCTTTGCAGCCCTCCAAGCATGTCGCGGATACCCGCGTGAAATTCATCGGCCGAGGCAGCGCGCCCCGTCTTCGGCGTGATGTATTGCAGTCCGCACCTCAGCTCACTGTTTGCAAGAACGGGTATTCCAGCCAGCATATACTCCGTCAAAATGGCCGGCGCGCCATCATCGACGCCGCAAACGACGCCGATCCGGGCCTGGTTCATAAGCCTGTTCACTTCGGCAAATGGTACACCGGGCGGATCGATGAAATCGACGTCGATGTTGAGTTCTCCTGCGTGCCGGCGTAGCGCTTCCATCATCTCGCCATAGCCGCAGACGCACAATGCACGCAGCGAACGGGGCAGTTGGCTCAGCGCGTTGAACAGAATGTCATGCCGCTTGTAAGCCTGAGCAGCAGCGACGTAGATCACGTCATAGATCTTTTCCAGACCCAGAGGCCTGAACGTTACCTCAGAAGCAAACTCCGGTCCAATCGGCATAACGGCGATGCGCTTATCGGGATATAAAACGCGCACTGCTTCCGACTGCCAGGCGGCGCCGGTGAGAATAAGGTCGAAATGGCGGCTCACCTCAGATGGCACGCGCAACGCCGGTGCGTCGATCGAATTGTAAATTTTGAAACTGTCGGGGCAGGCCAGCAATATGTCTTCGCTAACGCCAAGGCCCCATACGCACAAGATTGACGGTGGTCCGAAAGCCTCAATATGGCCCAGCATATCATTTGATGCGAATGGCGCTTCAGGCCCATTCATCTGGAACGACCGGCGCGTCAAGAACGGACTGCCATCGGGCCGATGCATCTTTGGCGATGCACCTCGGCTGTGGGTCCAAATTTCGGCGCGGTCGGCAAGGCCTCCTTTGAGAGCTGCAAGAGGGAGCCGCTCGATGTAGCCCCCCACGACCTCGACGTTCTGTCTCGGGGTGACGGTCATCTCTGGGAGAGGCCCGCGATTTCCCGACAACCATTGCTGCCGAAACCAGGCTATCGTCTTGAATTGGGCGTCGCGCCAATCGCCGTTCTGGAAGTCGCTGATGACAACTATTCGGCGTGGTATGTTTGGTGCTTGCAGCGCAACCATTTTCGTTGAAGTCCCGCGTTTGAAGCCGACCTAAGTTTGCATCTCATTTGCCGTGAACCCCTCACTTAAATGCGACTTCGCCCCATGTTGAACATGCGGCGGCTAACGATCGCCGATAGAAAAGCGCGCGGAAGCGGCCACTGCGCGATGGTGACCTCAGGAAATTTCTTGATGTCGGCCAGTCACCACGAAAACATGACGAGAGGTGATTTAAACCCGACAAAATCTCTTCATAGACCACCTGCAGGGTCGATCTGCATTTGCGCAGGCTGGGATTTATCCGGTTGTCCGGGAAGGGGTTTCTGGTCGGTCGGGCGTTCATCTGCCGGGGCTGCCGGCATCTGCGATTGAGGGGTCGAACCCGTCCTTTCGGTTCCGATGCCAGGATTCATATCGGCGGTCCCGCCCGCCGTCGCATCAGTCGTGACTTGCCGATTTACCGAAACCTGGTCCGTGCCGATGGGCTGCGGCGTAATCTTGCCGTCGGACGCAGCAACGCGCCAGACGGTGTTGCCGGCGTCATCTGCGACCAGCAGAGCTCCCGTCCCGTCGATCCCGACTCCGACCGGCCGTCCCTTCGCCTGGTCGTCCTTGATAAAGCCCGTGACGACGTCCTGCGCCTTGCCGGATGGCTTGCCGGCCTCGAATGGTACGTACACCACCTTGTAGCCGTTGAAGCTGTCCCGGTTCCAGCTGCCGTGCTCTCCGATGAAGGCGCCATTGGCGTAGGCGGCCGGCAGCGCTGAATTCATCGAGAAGGCCAATCCGAGGGCCGCGACATGGCTCGACAGGGCATAATCCGGTGGCGTCGCTCTTTCGACCATGTCCGGACGCGGCGGATGCACGCGCGCATCGACATGGTTGCCGTAATAGCTCCAGGGCCAGCCGTAGAAGCCGCCTTCCTTAACCGAGGTCATGTAATCGGGAACGAGGTTCGGACCGAGTTCGTCGCGCTCATTGACGACCGTCCAGAGCGAACCTGTCTCAGGGTTGAAGGTCAGGCCGTTCGGATTGCGCAGACCTGAGGCGAAGACACGCGCCGCGCCGGTGTGCCGGTCGACCTGCCAGATCGCTGCACGTCCCTTTTCTGCTTCAAGCCCATTCTCGACGATATTGGAATTCGAGCCGACCGAGACGTAGAGCATCTGCCCATCGGGGCTGAGCGCCAAATCCTTGGTCCAATGATGATTGATCGGACCACCGGGCAGGGGCGTGATGGTTTTCGGTTGGGCGGTGATTTCATTCTGCCCAAGTTCATAGTGGTAGGCGAATGGCGGACGTCGAGGCGACATAGAGCGTGTTGTCGACCCAGGCGACACCGAACGGCGAATCGAGTTTCTTCAGCAGATCGTGCCTCTCATCCACCTTGCCGTCGCGGTTGGCGTCGCGCAGCAGTGTGATGATGTTGCTTTCCTTCTGCTCGCCGCCGTCGCCATGAGCGATGGACATGATCCAGCCTCTGATCAAATCCTTCGGCCGGGAGGCCGGTTCGCCTGACGGGCCACGCGCCTGAACTACCAGTACGTCGCCGTTCGGCAAGGTGTGGACTGTCCTTGGATTGGCGAGGTCCTTGGCATAAGCAGTGACCGTCAAACCGTTCGGTGCGGCCGGCGTCTCACCATCCTTCCAGCCAACGACCTCCGCTACCTTCAGATCAGGCAGCAGGGAAGGGGCTGGATCTGGGAGCACGGGGTTCGGTCCGATCTGCTGAGAGATGTCAAAATCTCCGCTCTGGGCGTAAGCCGCAAGACCGACGCCGACAGATATCGACAGAACCGAAGCGCCGAGAATCTGGGACTTCTTCATCATATCCTCCAGGCCAGTCTGGCATATTTGCGGGCGGAAATTGCTGCGGCCACCAGGCACAAGACAAAGGTGACGGCCGAAAGCATCAGTCCGTATGGGACGACGGCCGTCCATCCATCGCCGGCATGGATAAGGTTGTTGGCAAAGGCGAGGCTCAGTATGATTAGATAGAGGAGGGCGGACAGGAACGGCGGCCGTAAAGGGCGCGTGCGGCGACGCATCAGATCCATCAATCCGGCCAGAATCGCAAGCGAGCCCAACATAAGCCCAGCGAACAGCAACCATGCAGAGAAATTCTGCCACATCAGATTGCCGGTCTGCCAGAAAGCGATATCGGTCGCAAGCGCGAGCGTGAAGCAGACGAAGGGAAACGGGACAAAGAGCGACTGAAGCGGATAGGCGGCCGAGTCTCGATTGCTTGTAGAAGATATAGCCATGGATGCTCCGTGAAACTGAGAGCTGGGAGATGCCTATCCAACCCGCGGCGAGAGCATATGGTTCCGTTACGGTGCGTGCTGCACGAACTGCCCGCCTGAAAGAGCATGGTCGGCCCCAGCAGAGAGCGAAGAAGAAAGTGCTCCTTAGCCAGCCAGGTTGCAGCTCAGCCGACTTGTTCGATGGAGAGCGGGCCGGGCGGCAGGGCTCGATCAGCGACTTGGCCGAGAAGGCCGGATCGAGCCAATCGGCCCAGGCGTCCCGTTCGAGAATAACAGTTTGCCGGTCGTGATATGGCGCAATGTCTGGCCTGAACTCCATCGTCCACAAGCGGCGTTCGGCGCCTCCGAAAATATTCCTTCCTCATCATCCGATTGAATCCGCTGTCGATTTTTCTGCGTCGCACTCGTGCTCAACTTCAGCGCGTCATATGCGCGTTGACTCATTTACGTCTTGAGAACAGATACAGAACATATTGCTGTTACTCAAGCTGAAAACGGGTTGCCGCTAAAGGAGATCATGAACTCAGCCGTCGCCCCAATCGCTATCCTCGACGGTCTGCGCGAGCAGATAGCGCACCTGGAAAGCGCCAGTCAGCGCAGGCGAGGCGTTTTGCCTTTCGGCGTGGCCCAGATCGACGGGCGGCTTCCGGGCGGCGGATTGGCCCATGGAGCGCTGCACGAATGCGCTGGCGGCGGGGCCGGCACCGTCGATGGCGCGGCCGCCGCCCTGTTCGTGGCCGGCATTGCCGCGCGTACGAAAGGCAAGATCGTCTGGTGCCTGACACGTCCCGATCTGTTCTTCCCGGCCCTGGCGCAGGCGGGGCTGCATCCGAACCGGGTGGTCTTCGTCGAGTCCGACAAGGAAGAGGACGTCCTTGCCAACATGGAGGCGGGCCTCTCGTACGGCGGGCTCGGCGCGGTGATTGGCGAGATCGTCCGCCTGCCGATGGCGGCGTCGCGCCGGCTGCAACTTGCCGCCGAGAAGACCGGCACGATGGCGCTCGCGGTGCGGCGGTGGCGACGGCAGACCGAGGCCAGCGACTTCGGGCAGCCGACGGCCGCGACCACGCGCTGGAGGGTGAGCGTCATTCCGAGTGAGGAGCTGCCGGTTCCAGGCGTCGGGCGGGCGAGGTGGTTTTTGGAACTGATGAGGGTGAAAGCGGGTGAGTGTGCCGAGTTCGAAGTAGGAGCCTGCGATGCCAAGGGTCGTATCGATATTTTTTCCCGATCTGTCGACCGACAGGATCAGGCGGGCCGATCCCGCCATTCCCGTTGAGCAGCCGATCGCCGTCATTTCGAAGAGCGGATCCAAGCGCTGGGTCTCGGCCGCCGACGCCGCGGCCAGGAAGGCCGGACTCCACGTCGGCATGCCGGCCGCCAGGGCGCAGGCGATCCTCCAGGGCCTGCGGATGATCGACGCCGATCCGGCCGCCGATGCCGTGGCGCTCGAGCGCGTCACCATGTGGGCGCTGACGCAGTATTCGCCGATCGTCGCCGTCGACGCGCCGGACGGCATGGTCATCGATACGGAGGGCGCCGACCATCTGCAGGGCGGCGAGGAGCGCATGTTGACGAGCATCGCCAATCGGTTTCGCGCCAAGGGCCTGACGGCACGGGTCGCCATTGCGGACACATGGGGCGCGGCTCACGCATGTGCCCGCGCCATCAACCGCGAAACTGTCATCGTCCCGAGTGGCAAGACCATCCTGGCGGTCGAGCGACTTCCGATCTCTCTGCTGCGGCTACCCGAGAAGATCGTGGGCGATCTGCGCATGCTCGGCTTCCGGACGATCGGCGAGCTCTCGGCGACGCCGCGCGCTCCCTTGGCGCTTCGCTTCGGCCCGGAGATTGGACGGCGTCTCGACCAGATGTTCGGTCGCGTCCGCGAACCAATAGATCCGATCCGTAGCCCAGAACTCGTCGAGGTCGTTCGATCGTTCGCCGAACCGATCGGTGCAGCGGAAACGATCGACAAGTATGTCGGCCGGCTGATTGTTCAGCTCGTCGCTGAACTCCAACGGAAGGGTCTTGGCGTCCGCCGGACCGATCTTATCGTCGACAAGGTCGATGGGACCAGGCAGGCGATCAGAGCGGGAACCGCCAAGCCGGTGCGAGACATCGCCTGGTTGACGAAACTGTTCCGCGACCGGACGCAGACGATCGAGCCGGGTTTCGGGATCGAAAGGCTGACCCTCGTCGCCGTGATGTCGGAACCGCTTGAAGAGAAGCAGAAGGCGTCCTCGCTTGTCGACGACGAGGATGCCGACATCACACCGCTGATCGACGTCCTCGGCAACCGAGGCCAGCGCGTCTACCGGGTCGCGCCGGTCGCCTCCGACGTCCCGGAGCGCAGCGTCCAGCGTATCGCCGCGGTCGGCGAGGACGCGACGGAAGATTGGGTCCACCATTGGCGACGGCCGGTGCGGCTGTTTGCGCGTCCGGATCGGATCGAGGCGATAGCCCTGCTGCCGGATCATCCGCCGGCCAGCATCACCTGGCGCGGTAAGCGTCATCGCGTCAAGCGTGCGGACGGTCCGGAACGCGTCTTCGGCGAATGGTGGAAGCGCGACAGCGAATTCGAGGCTGTGCGCGACTACTTCGTCATCGAAAACGAGAGCGGGGAACGATACTGGATCTTTCGCTCCGGCGACGGCATCGATCCCGAAACAGGTTCCCACAAGTGGTTCATACACGGGATATTCGGATGAGATACGCCGAGCTCCAGGTCACGACGCATTTCAGCTTCCTTCGTGGCGCGTCCTCCGCCGACGAGCTCTTTTCTACCGCCAGGGAACTGGCCATCGAGGCTCTCGGCGTTGTCGATCGCAACAGCCTGGCAGGGGTCGTCCGGGCGCTCGAGGCGTCGCGCGCGACAGGCGTCCGTCTCGTTGTTGGGTGTCGGCTGGATCTGCAGGAGGGCATGTCGATTCTCGTTTATCCCACGGACCGCGGCGCCTATTCGCGGCTCACCCGGCTCCTCACGCTTGGCAAGGGCAGGGGCGGCAAGGCGAACTGCATCTTGAACCTCGACGATGTCGCTCTCTACTCCGAGGGGCTGCTTGCAATCCTTGTGCCCGACCTAGCTGACGAGACCTGCGCCGTCCAACTTCGCAAGATGGCCGAGATATTCGAGGACCGAGCATATGTCTCGCTTTGCCTCCGGCGGCGTCCGAACGACCAGTTGAGGCTGCACGAATTGTCGAACATGGCGATGAGGCACCGCGTGCGAACAGTCGTCACCAACGACGTCCTCTTCCACGATCCTTCCAGGCGGCAGCTTCAGGACGTCGTCACCTGCATTCGAAACAATACCACCATCGACGACGTCGGCTTCAAGCGCGAGCGCCACGCGGACAGATATCTAAAGCCGCCGGAGGAGATGGAGCGCCTGTTCCCGCGCTACCCCGAGGCGCTGGCCCGGACGATGGAGATCGTCGACCGCTGCAGGTTCTCGCTGGAGGAACTGACCTACCAGTATCCCGAGGAGGCGATCCTCCCGGACAAGACCCCGCAGGAATCCCTCGAGCACTATGTCTGGGAGTGCGTGCCCAACCGCTATCCGGAAGGGCTGCCGCCGGAGGTTCTCAAGATCGTCCGTCACGAACTCGATCTCATCCGGACGATGAAATACGCCCCATACTTCCTGACCGTCTTCTCGATCGTCCGCTTCGCCCGGTCGCAAGGCATCCTTTGCCAGGGGCGGGGCTCGGCGGCGAACTCGGCCGTCTGTTACATCCTTGGTATCACCAGCATCGACCCCTCGACCAACGATCTCCTGTTCGAGCGCTTCGTCTCCCAGGAGCGCGACGAGCCGCCGGACATCGACGTCGACTTCGAACACGAAAGAAGGGAGGAGGTCATCCAATGGATCTACAAGACCTACGGGAAGGATAAGGCCGCTCTCTGTTCGACGGTGACCCGTTACAGGGCGAAGGGTGCCATCCGCGACGTCGGCAAGGCGCTCGGCTTGCCTGAGGACCTCATCAAGGCCCTGTCAACGGGCATGTGGGCGTGGTCGGAAGAGCTGGTCAGTGATCGCAGTCTTCGTGATCAGGGCTTGAACCCGCAAGACCGCCGCCTCGCCCTGACGCTTAGGCTTGCGCAGCAGCTCATGGGCGCTCCTCGGCATCTGGGACAGCATCCAGGCGGCTTCGTCCTGACCCACGACCGCCTCGACGATCTCGTTCCGATCGAACCCGCGGCAATGGTTGACCGGCAAGTGATCGAGTGGGACAAGGACGACGTCGAGGCACTCAAATTCATGAAGGTCGACATCCTGGCGCTCGGTATGCTGACCTGCATGGCGAAGGCCTTCGCGCTCATCGAAGAACACAAGGACGAGCACCTTGATCTCGCCACCATCCCTCAGGAGGACCAGGCGACATACGCGATGATCAGGAAAGCCGACACCCTCGGCACGTTCCAGATCGAGTCGAGGGCGCAAATGGCGATGTTGCCGCGCCTGAAGCCGCGGACCTTCTATGACCTCGTGATCCAGGTCGCGATCGTCCGGCCTGGTCCGATTCAGGGCGATATGGTGCACCCCTATCTCCGCCGCCGGGAGGGCAAGGAGCGGGTCGTCTACCCGACGCCGGAACTCGAAGCCGTTCTCGGCAAGACACTCGGCGTCCCGCTCTTCCAGGAGTCGGCCATGAAGGTGGCGATGGTTTGCGCCGGATTTACCGGCGGCGAGGCAGACCAGCTTCGCAAGTCGATGGCCACCTTCAAGTTCACCGGCGGCGTCTCGCGCTTCAAGGACAAGCTCGTCTCCGGCATGATCAGGAACGGCTACACGGCCGAGTTTGCCGAGAAGACCTTCAGCCAGCTCGAGGGATTCGGCAGTTATGGCTTCCCGGAATCCCATGCGGCGTCGTTCGCCTTGATCGCCTATGCCTCCAACTATGTGAAATGCCACTGTCCGGACGTCTTTTGCGCGGCGCTGCTGAACTCGCAGCCGATGGGATTTTACGCGGCGGCCCAGATCGTCGGTTGCGCTCGGAACCATGGCGTCGAGATTCGACCGATCTGCATCAACAATTCCCGGTGGGACTGTACGCTTGAGCGTATCGGAGATACCGACCATCACGCGGTCCGCCTGGGAATGCGCATGGTGCGCGGCCTTGCCGCCGCCGATGCCGCGCGTGTCGCGGCTGCTCGCATGGACCAACCGTTCGAAAGCGTTGACGATATGTGGCGACGGTCTGGGGTCCCGGCGGCTTCTCTGGTCGAACTCGCCGAGGCCGACGCCTTCCTGCCATCTCTGGGACTTCAGCGGCGCGACGCATTGTGGGCGATTAAGGCTCTGCGTGACGAACCTCTTCCGCTCTTTGCAGCCGCCTCGGAACGCGAGGCGAGGGCGATCGCCGAGCAGCAGGAACCCGAAGTCGCTCTGCGCCAGATGACGGATGGACACAACGTTGTCCAGGATTACAGTCACATCGGGTTGACACTCCGCCAACATCCCGTCGCATTCCTTCGAAAAGCTTTGGCAGAGCGCCAGATCGTCACCTGCGCGCAAGCCATGAACGCGCGGGATGGTCGCTGGTTGATGACAGCTGGCCTGGTCCTCGTCCGGCAGAGACCCGGCAGCGCCAAGGGCGTCATCTTCATGACGATCGAGGACGAGACCGGTCCGGCCAACGTCGTCGTCTGGCCCAAGCTCTTCGAGCAGCGCCGCCGTATCATCCTCGGGGCATCGATGATCGCGATCAATGGGAGAATTCAGCGTGAAGGCGACGTCGTTCATCTCGTGGCCCAGCAAGCCTTCGATCTGTCGGGCGATCTCTCCGGGCTGGCTGAGCGCGACGCAGGGTTCCGGCTCCCGACGGGCAGGGGAGACGAGTTCGCCCATGGATCGCCCGGAAGTCCGGATTCGCGCGACAGGGTGGCGGGCGCGAGGCCGAGGGACATTTTCATTCCGTTATGCCGAACTCGGCATAAGGGAACTTATCCCGAGCCGGAGACTATGCCGAGCCCGTTTCCCAAAGCCCGAGATTTCCGGTGAAGCCGCGTGGCAAGCTCGGCATATTTTCAAAGCACTGGAAGGCGATTTTCGCCCTTACGGACATCTACCTTGAACGATTATTGCCTACGAGCTAGGGATCAGCGGAAGCCAATCAAGAAAAGATTCCAATGTTTCCCTTCTCCGAAGCCGATCCCGTTCAGCATTCCGATCCCTAATGCCTCCGAGGTGGTGATCATCGGAGGCGGAATTGTCGGAGTGTGCACCGCCATCTTCCTTGCTAATCGAGATGTGCAAGTGACATTGCTTGAGAAAGGACGCATTGCCGCCGAAGAGTCCTCGCGCAACTGGGGCTGGATACGAAAGCAAGGGCGAGACGCTGACGAGCTGCCAATAGTGATCGAAGCCTGCCGCCTCTGGCAACAGTTGGCGGACGAATGTCTTGAAGACATCGGCCTCCGACAAACTGGCGTTACCTATGTGGCCCGGACGGCCAAGGACATGGCTGCGTTCGAAGACTTCATGAAGATCGCCGCTGCCCACGATCTCGACACGCGCCTTGTAGACGGCAACGATGTGTCATCCGTGGCCTCAGGTATGAGTCGGAGGTTCAGCGGGGCAATGACTACCCCGGGGGTCATGCTCGTCTCCGCTAAATTGTAACAGCGGAGCCTGAATATTATGCCGAGCTTGCCACGCGGCTTTACCGGAAATCTCGAGCTTTAGGAAACGGGCTCGGCATAGTCTCCGCCTCGGGATAAATTCCGGATCTGCACATCGACACCCTGAAGGTGAGAGCGCGGAATTTCCAGGCGGCTGCTTGTCCTCCCGCGGAATCCGCAAGCTGTGTAAAATCCTCGCTGCAAGACACGCTTCTGGGAGAGTGAGGGCCATTTGAATACATGTGCAGGTTTCGGTCAGCGCGCGGGCCCGAAGTGGGTCACCCTCTGACGCTTGCCTCCCATCGCCATTCCGACCAGCGTCCTTGTCTCATTCGAGCAAGACGACCGCGGATGCCACAGGTCAACTCGGTCGTCCCGCTGTGGGTCGCGTATCTGTCTTGGTGCGTGCAATCGATACTTACGCTTCAGATAATTGGGAACAGAAGAGTGATCTTGATGTTCGAGGGCCGCAACGTAAACCACGAAGGAAACGAAAAAGATGAATATCAAGCTCATCTGCGCCTCAATGCTCGCGGCCGGTATGGCCACGAGCGCTTTTGCTCAGTCCAGCACCGGAGCTGGAACCACGACGGAACCCAATGCCATTGGTACCGATGGTCGTGCCAATGTTCAGACAATGCAGCCGATGACATCCGATCCAACCTCCACGGGCAGCACGACGAATGGATCAATGGGCGCGACCATGCCAGGCGGTTGCAGCGGCGGCAGTGATCCTGCGAGCTCCACCGCTTCGGGCTCCGTCCAGACCCAAGGTGGTCTGAGCGACGCGACCCCCCAGGGTCAGGCTTGCGCTCAGTAAGCAGCCAAACTTTTCGAACAGGAGAAGAGGTGGCGCTATGTTGATGCCTGTGGGTATCACCCGCCACTTCAGGAGATTGCTTGATCGCCTCCTGGCGGATGACGTGGCCTAGCGGATATGCGGCAAGACTTCCTGCGCCATGAACCGCATGAAGCCATGTTGATCCAAGGAAACATTGTGCAAATAGACTTCCTCGAATCCGCATGATGCCAATTCACTGATGATTTCTAGCAGCTCGGATCCTTCTGTAATTAGTGGGACGAACTCTTCTATGTCCTCGGGCCTGAGGGTGTTGGTCACCTCGTCGAAGTCCTTGGGGCGCTTCAGGTCAGCTAAGACAGTCGGTGGCACGGCCGCATTGCGCCACCGCTCCCAGGCCGCCAGACGCGCTTCCTCCCTCGACATTGCCCACGAAACCTGAAGCTGCAAGACGAGCGGCTTGCCGTGGCCGCCATTATCTTCGAAGCGGCCGACAAGCTCTTGCATGCTCTCTTTGGATTTCCGCACTGTTATCAAGCCGTCGACCCAGTCGCCCATCCACCCTGCCGTCTTGGCGCTCAAGGCGGCGCCAAATATCGCTGGCGGCCGCTCAGGCAGGGACCAGAGCTTGGCTTCCTCCACCGCGAACCAGGGATAACGAACGGTGACCGTTTCTCCGCGAAGGAGATCCCGGACAATCCCGGCACCGGCACGAAGCCGCGCGTCGCGTTCTGCTTTTTCGGACCAGCCGCTGCCCACGACGCTTTCGTTCAGGGCTTCACCGCTACCGACTGCAATCCATCGAAAACGGTTCGGGTACATCTCGGCGAGGGTGCCGGCCAAATGCGCAAGTAGGGCTGGGTGGTAGCGCCAGCCACCGGGGATCGCGAGACTACCGAACGGCAGCGATGTCGTTGCAAGTGCTGCACCGAGCCAGGCCCAGTTGTTACCCGAATTTCCCTGCTCCTCGCTCCATGGCGCGATATGGTCGGACGTCATGACGGCACCGAAACCAGCGCGCTCTGCAGCCTGAACAAAGCATAAGAGTTCGCTGGGCGAGAACTGCTCATGCGACGCATGATAACCTATCAGCATTTGGGCTCCCCGTGATCAAGGCAATGCTTTGGCAATCCAGAAATACCTTGCAGCCTATGACATGCAGTCATGAACCGCCGAAAAAACCCTTTGTTCCGCTGCCGTTAGCGGGATCGAGTTATGCAGCTGTCCCTGAATAGTTCGTGACCGCCTGTTGCGCCGTATCGTTCCACAAACCTACGACAAGAGATTGCGATCATGGGTTTGAAGCTAATCATTGATGGAGGCCGCGCCGAGGCAGATGCGGCTCATCTCCGCCAGGTGGAAACAAACTCTGCTATTCTTCCAACGGGATTGCGCTGGCCGGGACCGCTCATTGGATGTTGGCCCCGTTGACCTGTCGAATGATCTCGAAATCCTCATGGCGCGGCACGCAAAATGAAGAAGCTTTTCCAGCGTTGACAGCGGCGAGTACACCCCGATCGTCAAGGTCAGGTAGCTGAAGATCCTCGATCAACTGACCACGTCCGCCTTCGGGAGCACGTCCCTCACACGGTCACGCGTGAACTCTAGGATTCCATGGACGGGCTCAGCGGTATCGGAGAATTCCGGATCACAGAAATGGACCCGAGCGGCGCGACCTGGCAATGCGCTTTTCGTGCCGCTGCCCGTTAATGCGATGAACGCCGGTCCGCTTTCGCCCTGCGCGCTGTGCACCAAAAAGAAGCCCCGCCGAAGCGGGGGAGGTTGGGAACGAACGGATCGCACAGGAAGGAAGGGTTGGCGTAGGGCCCCGCTACAAGAGGGGGACCTGTGCGATCCTTGTGGCCCAACGACAGATAGTCAGAAAAGTTCCTGTGCGTTTCTGCACCAATCGGTAGATGGACCGCCAGTGACACCAGTCGTTTCGCCGCTTCGGTCCAAGGCCGCGAAAAGCTCTCGCGCCTGAAGAATCGCCGTGTCGGCACCTTGTTTCATTCGAAAAAAGAGCACATCTCGATGGGGTAAGCGCCGTCAGGAAAGCAAATGGCCTACGAGCGGGATATGGCTATCGTCTTCGATAGCGTGACAAAGGCGGTGATCGTCAGTTTCCGCGGAATCACGGTCTATCTGCCAGGTCCCTATGCCGACCGAAAGGAGGCCGTCCTGATCGCCGAAGCGCATTGCCGCCGGCTTGGCTGGCGAGATTGATTGCGACTTCTTTTCAACGATCGACGAGGGGCAGATATTTATATTGTGAATCGCTCGTCCTTTCGCAATGAGCGCGCATGCCGAGGCAAGATGTGCTAAGCTCTCTTGGTCGGCACCGAACGTCGGTGCCGGTCTATCGTCGCTGATCATCAACAATGTCAGTGGCTTATGTGCGGTTTTGTCATAAACGCACACTTTCGCGGGACCTATAGCCAAATCTTTGGGCGTCCCGTAGCTTTCACCACACCCACAGGCGTTTGGCTTGACATCCAAGCTCCCCACGCGGAGCTGCTATGCCCCACTTCGACCAATCGACCGTCGAGAACACTCTACTGAAATTGTTGAGCGTAGACGGTTTCGCACGCCTGTCGGAAGGGATGGAGCGCATCGACCTTCCATTGCGGCACGTTCTTGTTGCCAGCGACGTCCCAACCACGCATGTCTGCTTCTTGGAAAGAGGCTTGGGATCCATGGTTGTCAGCAGCACCGACGAAGAAGTGGTGGAAATTGGCCATATCGGGCGCGAGGGTGCATCCGGCATGCACGTCGTCCTGGCGGTAGAGACCACCCCCACGCGCACGTTCATGCAAGTCGCAGGGTCGGGGATTATGGTGCCGATGGAGACGTTTCAGCGCGCGCTGGCCGATGATCCCGAGATGAAGGATTTCTTCCTTCGCTATGTTCACACAACCGTGCTGCAGCTCGCCCATTCGGCGCTCGCCAACGCCCGCTACAATATGCATGAACGGTTGGCTCGGTGGATCCTGATGTGTCACGACCGCCTCGAAGGCAACAATCTGGCCATTACCCATGAATTTCTGGCATTGATGCTCGGTGTCCGGCGTTCGGGCGTCACCAATGAGCTACACGTGCTTGAGGGCGTCCACGCCATCCGATCGACCCGCGGAAACGTGCGAATAGTGGACAGGGAAAAATTGATCGAAATCGCCGGTGGCTGTTATGGAGTGCCGGAGCGCGAATATGAGAGGTTGCTGGGTCTTCCGCTCGGCGCCAGGTAGATCAGCCCATTGGCTTCACCGCTTCCGCAAAGGGCAACACGAGCAGGATATCGCCTGTTTCGTTTCTGATCTCGACGCTTCTTGACGAAATGTCATATCCAAGCAGCACGGCACTGCTCATCAATGCCCGCGCATCACGCACCGCTTCAACGCGAGCGGCATCCAAATCGGCAAGCTCGGTTCCTTCCCAGTCGTCGAGCGATCCTGCTTCAGACAGAATGTTGAAGTAGAAGCGTGGCATTCGAAATCCCAAAGCCCGGAAGGACAAGTCGCCTATCTTGCCGTTCCGCGGCGTTCAGATCAACAGCATTGGGCATGCTTTCGTCATCGCCGATCTGAACGCGGCAGCCTTGCGGAAACGCACCGGTGGTTGGCGTTGAGAACTTGGTGGGTTACGTGTTCATTTTTGCGGGGCAGTGGAAGTCGATCCCGGCACGCCCAGGGGGGATATGTTCTTCAACGGCCCAGGCTTTCTGCTGGTTCTAGAGCGGAGCTGCTGACAGACTTTCCGTCCAGCTCGATCTGCTTACGACGGAAGAGTTCCTCAGTTCGCTCTGCACGCGGCTGCGGACCGGAAGCCTGCTGCCGCGCTCTGCCACCGGAGAAATGTATGAGGAGTGCCCTGAGCGTTGGCCCATATTGCGACGAGCACGGCGGTACACCGAGACGACGTGATTCCGACAGATTGCAACCACCACCATCGCATCGCGGCGACTTTTCCAAGTGGTGATCATCGTTGGGCAACGCCCCTCGACCATTTATCCCAGGCGGACAGGACGCTTTTCCTAATTTGGCATTTACCAGCTTTCAAACGGGGGGCTGACCCATCTTGGAAATGGCGGCTGTTTTTCGTACGATCGAACAACCAACAAGGATTGCGCTGGGTGCTGTTCATTGCGATTGGCTTTGTCGTTGCTCACATTGCCCTGGCCACGGCGATCTTCGCGCTTCGTGGCGGCGACCAACTATGGGTCCTGGGGTTGGTTTTCGGCTGGTATTGTTTCGCCATGTTCGGTCTCATCGTCTATTTATGGGTTCGCCATAGAAAATCGACCCGGCGAGGATAGTTCACTCGAGGCGATTGCTGTCACGCTCGGCGACGGAACATCTAGGCAGATTCGCTGATCTTCGGCGCTGTCGCGTCTGATCTACGACGACCTCGCGACCCTAGTCCTAGCTAGGCCTAGGCAGCCTGGAAATATACGGCAGTCGATCAAAGGAGCGAGACGTTCTCACATGGACGAACCCCGGCGCGATTCCATTTGCTCGCCCCTATCGAAGCAATGCCGAAGTAGGAATATGACAAATCTCTTAGAAAATCCGGTGGATTGGATGGAACGAGGCTTGCCAGGCATTTGGTCCGCTGGAACGCGCCTTCGGGGCCCCGACAGGTACAGGGTGCCGATTGGGATGCGCGCACACTCGCACTCCCTTCTCAATCTCCGATCGACGCGACAATGGAGGCTGCGATGTAGCGCTCCTCCCCCTCACCGTCGTTGAAGTAGTAGACGGCCAGTATGGAAGCTTGATCGCGCTTGACGACGCGAGGATAACCGAGATCGGCCGTGCCGCCATCGCTTCGGATGATCTTCTCGGCGCCCCATGTCTGGCCGTCGTCGCAGCTCACGCGCATCCTGATGCCAAATGGCGGATCACGGTAACCGTAGACGAGCAGAAGCATGCCGTCGATCCGCCCGAGCGCGGGCGGATTGCCGTTGCTGCCTGTATTGTCGACGACGCGGCCTTTCCGTGTCCAAGTCTTCCCTTGGTCATCGGAAGTGAAAGCTTCTATCCAACCCTTGTCGCCGCCTGTCCCCATGCAGCGCGTCAGCGTCAGAATGGCGCCACCGGAAAGTGGCGTCGATGCCGGCATGATCGAATAGCCCTCGGGTTCTGGCCCCACAAAGCCTTGAAGGACGAAGCTGCGCCCGCCGTCCGCCGTGCGGGCGCAGAACACTCTGCCTTCCGCGCCATCCTCTTTGGAGGTGCTTAGCATGAAGAGCGCATCGTTCCTCCCAATAGGAACGATATCGGTTCGCGCGGAAATCGGAATGTCCAGACCGGTGAAAGGATATGGACCCCGCCATGTCCGTGCCCGATCCCGGCTGACATAGAACCAACTCACAGCATCGCCCTGCACATCGGTTCTGGCGCACATGACGATCGTCTCTGGATCGAGAAAGTCTATGGGTTGTTCCAGGCAGCGGAGTTCATCATCAGCCGACAGACGGAAACCAACCTTGAGATCGGCGTTCAAGTGCTCATCGGCCGAAAGTGACATCCCACCTGGCACGCGACCGGAGAACCGCTCGCTCATCCAGGTCAGACCGCCGTCCAGGCTCCGTGCCTGCCAAGGCACGAATGGGTAATCACGGTCCAGTTCGTGAAGCTCCCCCTTCGCTCCGAGTTTGCCGCGCGCGAAAACGACGACCACCTCGTCACCCCACGACCAAAGACCATAATTCGCCGGCCAGCCTGCGAACTCGTCGCCTTTGCGGTGGACCTCGAGCTTGCGGAATTGCGTCTCCATCGGGGCACCAAGTTGTCAGAGCGCCTCGACAGGAATCGCCCGCACCAGCAATTCATCCTGTGTGAGCAGTTGTTCGAGGTTGCGACGATATCGACGCCACCAGGCCCTATCGAGAGTGTCCACCATGACTTCAACTACGATGACGTCTTCTTCTTCCGCCCCCTCGCCGTTGGACCAAAGCCCCTTTGCTGGCGAGTTGAGGTATGCCGTCGCTCCGCCATGGCGCTCCGTCATCTCGCGTTGAACTTTCGCGATGACGTCTTCTATCTTGATCGTCGATTGCGGCGCTGCCGGTATAAATAGCTGTATCAAGTGCATGTCTAGTTCTCCTTGTCGCCAGACATCGACATAAGACGGCGTTGGATTGGGGTCGGCTTGCGGAGCCGCTGGTGCTCTTTACGACCGCAAGCAGGTCGACGTGAGTGCCAGCGCTGAAAGGGCCCCTCCACCGCGGATCCATGACGACCGCGCGAGCAAGTTTCGTCACTTAAAGATGACGAGGGAGCCACGCCTATAATTGGCCCCGGTCGCTCCTGCTTGCGCCTCTTTACGTCCCCCCAATCACGGTCGAAATTTGCACAACTTCCCAGGCACTTTCCACTTCCCGGCGTCTGGCCCAGTAGAAAAGCTCTGGTTCAAGGCTGGATGACTCAAGCATCGCGAACTCCCAAATCGCCTAACGCGCATGCGACGATGAACCGCTCCTCGGAGCGGAGTCCAAATCAGACAGCCAATCCGACCATCGCACATCGCGGGAATCCCCCAAGCGATCGCGGAGCCGTCCATGTCGATATATCGCCACGAAAAGCGTTCGCAGGAACGCCTTTTTGTCTTAGGACATGGTGAACTGGCGCCAACCTTGAAAGCATCGGTCGCTAGGATGAGTCACACCTAGCTGTCCACCGTCGATCGATTGCGTTTCACTAGGCTAAGCGCCTATCGACGCATGCATCTGACCGCAGACCGCAAGGCTCTCACGCATTGCCTTCACCCGCATTTCGGCATCTTCGAATGAATACGCCCAGATCTTGGCGGACCAAGTCGATGGCCCCATCTCATATTCCAGTGCGAAGAGATACATTGTCTGCCCGTGTTCGTCTTTTCGGACGAATTGAGCGTCAGGCCGTTCGCGGGTATCGCGCAGTTTATCGAAACTAATTACGCTCATATCCAACTCATCTAGCATTGAGGCGCTTGCCCGATCGCCGAGCCGGGGCACAAGAGCCAAACGATGAACGGCCGCCATGCGGCGGCCGTGAAGGCGCGTCGCCGTATTAGGCCGCGCGCTTTCCCTTTACGTTTGCCGAGGTCTCGGCGATTTGCGTAAGTTTCTTGTCGGTCGCTTCTTCTTCCGCAAGCGTTGCCTGCAGTAGCGGGACGGCCTCCTTGAAGCCAAGCTGCTTGGCCCATGCGATCAACGTGCCATAACGGGCTATCTCGTAGTGCTCCACGGCCTGCGCCGAAGAGATCAGTCCGGCATCCAGGGCGACCGTGCCCTTGAACTCGTCCATGATCTCATCAGCTTCGGCGATGATGCCCTGAATGGCTTCGCAAGTCTTGCCACGTGCCGGCTTGCCGATCATTTCAAAAACCTGTTCCAGACGTTCGACGTGTGCCTGGGTCTCGTCCCGATGCTGCAGGAAACCGGCCTTGCCTTCCTCCGACTGGGCGGCACGGGCCATTTTCGGCAGCGCCTTCAGGATCTGTTTTTCGGCGTAGTAAATATCCTTGAGCGTGTCGAGGAACAGATCGTTCAGCGTCTTCTCGGTTGCCATTTGCGTCCTCCTATGGCGTGTTGATGGGTTCTCGCTCGGTCGAACATTAGCGCGGAGATGACGCCCCCGTAATGGCGGCGCCATCTCTGTCCGGCCAAGGACGAGACCGACTCGGGTTGCGGTCGGCGATTGATCAAACCATTGCCGACGTTTGTTGTTCCTGCGGCGCCTATCTTTTCACGGAATTTGGCAGTTATGCACGGAGCTCGCCGGATACGTGAATGTTATTCAAAGCTGTGCGGCATCGCGTGGGAACGATTTTCGCCGGATCGTCGTTTCAAGTCCGGATCGTGGCGCCTTCCAGCGATGCCTTTGGGTGATCCGCAACAGCATTCCGGCGTCTTCATGCGTTCAGTTGACTTGGAGGCGGTCCGCCGATGAGCGAAAACGAGATTTTCGTCCGATATCGTACAGCAACGATTCAGATGCTTGGAACTTTCCTTTCATCCCAGGAGAGAAAAATGACGGCTCTATCTTCACAACGTCCCGCGTCGCAAGAAACATCCTCGGTCGAGCTGGAGATTGTCGAACTGACACCGGCGTTGCACGCATTTGCCCGAAGATTCCTGCGTAGTGAGGACGACATCGATGATCTCGTGCAAGAAACGCTGCTGAAGGCGTTGAATTCGATCCAGCTGTACCATCCAGGCACTTCTCTCAAGTCCTGGCTCTTCACCATCCTTCGAAATACGTTCTGCAGTAATTATCGTCGGCGGAAGCGCGAGCCGGTCGGAATGGATGTGACCATGGAACAGGTCTCTGTCGCCCCGAGCCAGGAGTGGGCGCTTCGCGAGCGTGAGCTGCGACAAGCAATGACGCGCCTCTCCGACGACCGACGCCGCGCGTTGACGCTGGTGGCCGCCGGAACAAGCTATGAAGATGCCGCCAGGATCTGCGGCTGCCGCATCGGCACCTTGAAGAGCCGCGTCAGCCGGGCCCGCGAAACCTTGCATTCGCTACTTGGGAACCAGCTGATCGACTGAGCGCTCCTGCTTCCGATACTCGTCACGTCGGGATGGGAAGAATGGCGACGGCGGGTTCGCATAGCCGTCTCTCTATCGCGGTTGAACATGGCGCGCGCCATGTACAGGATCTGTTGCGGCCTCTGCGTCTCGCACCCTCGCCGGAACATATCTTCGCTTTTCAGGTTCGGTGGCTTCACCTTTTTCCGAAGTCTAGGAGAAGAAACATGGATAAGCATGAACTTGGCAAGGGTCTCGCGGTGGTCACCGGCGCCTCGACCGGCATTGGCTATGAGCTGGCCAAATGCGCGGCGCGGGAAGGCTATGATCTGATCGTCGCCGCCGACGAGGCACGCATTCAGCAGGCAGCGTCGAGCCTGAAGGAGTTTGGCACGTCGGTCCAGGCAATCGAAACCGACCTTTCAACCGAGGATGGCGTCGACCGGCTGATGGAAGCCATCGAAGCTTCCGGACGTTCGGTCGATCTGCTAATGGCCAATGCCGGGCGCGGCCTCGGCAAGGGTTTCCTCGATCAGGATTTCGCGGAGGCCCGGAAAGTCGTCGATACGAATATCGTCGGCACCATCTTTCTCGTCCAGCAGGTGGGCAACCTGATGCGCAGCCGCGGCGAGGGTCGCATTCTGCTCACCGGCTCCATCGCCGGCTTCATGCCCGGTTCCTATCAAGCCGTCTACAATGGCACGAAGGCGTTCATCAACAGCTTCTCCTTCGCGTTGCGAGAGGAATTGAAGGAAACGGGCGTGACCGTCAGTTGCCTGATGCCCGGCGCGACCGACACGGAATTTTTCAGACGCGCCGACCTCATGGATACCTCGGTCGGACAGGCAAAGAAAGACGATCCGGCCGAAGTCGCCAAGATCGGCTTCGACGCCATGATGGACGGCGAAGGAGATGTCGTCAGCGGCTGGAAGAACAAGCTCCAGGCGGCCGTCGCCAACGTGACACCCGCGAGCATCCTTGCGCATCAGCACGCCAAGATGGCTGAGCCAGGTTCGGGCAAGGAATAACCACGTTGCGGGCATGCCTGACCGGACCTCTCAATCGATCGACAGGAACGGCGCCGCGAGCGCACGATTGCCGTTCTCCCTGAATGGGCTGTCCCCGCATCCAATTCTGCGACCATTTCCCGGGCGGCCATCAACCTTTCCTGCTCGGCAGCCTCAACGTTGCAATTCGATTCCTTCGAGATCCCGTTCCACTTGGTCGCCGTCCCGAATATGAAAATAGAACCCTGTCATCGTCGTTTCGCCAATCCAGTCGCTCACTTCTCACGCGGTTGCTTCAACCGTCTTCCCGCCGCGACCATCTTGCCATTGCGTCGTGAGGTAATTCCCTCCAACAGGGTTCTGGCGGCATTGCGCACCTCTTGCTGAAAAGCGGTGTCCTTTTCGAAGGCGTCGTGGCTGGTGGCGTAGGGCTCCCAATAACCGATGTAACGGTCGACCTCGGCCAAGGCTCCGGCCGGGACGAGGTCCATCGACGTCAGCCAATCCGAGACGCTGCGGCGGACATTTTCGACGCCTTCGGTATCGCCATGGACGACGACAGAAAATAAGCGGCCGGAAAGATGGCGGGGATAGTCCCATCCTTGCATCTCAAGCTCCTTGGCCTCCTTGGCGTGTTTGCCATGCGTGCTCGTCGGATCTGGATTGCCGCCGTCGGCGCAGACAAGCCGGTCGATCATCAGTTTCAGCGGCGAGGGTGTCTGGTACCAGTTCACCGAACTGACGATCATGATGCCGTGCGCCTCGACCCACATTGGATAGATTTCGTTCATCCAATCGTGGATCTGTCCGAGGGAGTAGTTCGGGTAGCAGGAGCACGGCCAGTGACAGAGCACGGCCGATGTCGAGAAGCACGCCTTGCACGGATGGATCTGTCGGCCATATTCGGAAGCGATGCGGCTGAGGTCGAGGACGTTCACGGTTAGGCCGGCTTCGGCAAACACATCCTTGGCGATCTCGACCATTCGGAAGCTTTTCGAAATCTCGCCCGGACAGGTATGTTCGCTTCGCGACGAGCCGTTGACGAGGAGGACGCGCGATGGCGCGTTTTCGTCCTCGAAGCGCGCTTGCGCAGCGCGGATTTGATCTCTCGCCTCGAGCCAATCGACGCCAAGATCATAGTCGGGATCGGCAAATCCTGGTCCAGCCTTTTTGGTTATCGGGCTCTTTCGCGAATGGGCGTATGCATTCCATGCGGCCGCGGCCACCTTGCCGAGTTCGTTATCCAGTGTGTCGTAAACCCGATCCTTGAACTGGCTTAGGAAACGCCTCTTGAATTCTCGCTCGTCGAGGCGAGGGCTCGGGCTGCCTTTTCGCGGTTCGAGGTCAGATGCGTTCGCGGCTGGTTCGTCGGGCATGGGGCCTCCACGCATTCATGCGCTCGAAACAACGCGGTGAGCCGGCTTCTGTTCCGGTGCCTCCCAGTTGCATCGTCTATCGAGGATCGGTGATCAGCCCGGAACAATCGGCCGTTGTCCCGGTTCGGAAATAAGGCCGATCGGCTACTCCATGCAGCAAGGGCTTCGGGATCATGAATTCTCGCAATCGAGCCATCTTTTCCAGGGAAAGACCCGCCGGCTTCGTCCGGATAAATCGTGCCAGCTGGATCGACACTTTGCGTGTGGTTGCGGCTGTCATGGTTCCGACGGCTGCCAAAGGTGTCATCATTCGCCGCCCGATCATGGAACGCCTGGCACAGCGGCAGGATCTGGACACGGGTGCTGTCAGTCAGATGCAGCGGCTGGTGAAGAAATATGGCAGGGAGCCTCTGCTTTTGCCTATCCCGTTCCGGCCGCAGCTGCTGGTGTTCGACCCCTCCGACGTCTCCACGGTGCTCGAGTGTTCAGCCCAGCCATTTGCCACGGCAACCTGGGTCAAGCGCTCCGCTCTTGCGCATTTCGAACCGAAAAACGTGCTGATCTCAGATGCCGCGCGGCGGGCCGAGCTTCGGCCGATCCATGAACATGCTTTGGCAAGCGCGGACCGGCTGCATCCATCTTCGGCCGGCTTCAAGACAATCGTCGATTCCGAACTCCTGGAGATTTTGGACGGTATCGGTTCCGACCGGCCGAACGAACTCGATTGGTCTGCGTTCTCGCGAGCCTGGTTCCGGATTGTTCGCCGCACCGTACTCGGCGATCGCGCGCGCAACGACGTCACTTTGACGAAGACCTTGAACGACCTTCGAAGTCGGGCGAATTGGGCTTTTGCAGCTTCCATCGATCGGCGCAAGCGTCGGCAGTTTCAGCTGCAGCTCGCCCAATATCTGCGCGAACCGGAGGAGGGCAGCATGATTGCTCGGCTGCCGAAAGGCAGCGATTTTGATTTGGAAAGTCAGGTGGCCCAATGGCTGTTTGCCTTCGACGCTGCTGGAGTGGCCGTTTTCCGGACGCTTGCGCTGCTTGCCTGCCATCCGAGCTACTGGGCCAACGCCGTTGACGAAGTTAAAGATCCCGACCTTGATCGTCCCTTCACGCGCAATTGCCTGCTCGAGGCTCTGCGTCTCTGGCCGACGACACCCGTCATTCTCAGAGAGCTGACCGAGGATGTCAAATCCGGCGACAGGACCGTGGTGCGCGGCACGGGCGTCATCATTTTCGCGCCCTTCTTTCACCGTGATCCCGAACTGGCTTATGCAAACCGGATGGAACCAAGTATCTGGGGGCGCAACGACACCTTGCCGACAGTCGGATTCGTACCTTTCAGCGCTGGTGCTGCCATTTGTCCAGCCCACAATCTCGTACCAGCGATTGCAAGCTTCGCCATCGGCGCGCTGTTGTCGGAGGCGGATATCACGCTGCTTCAGCCGTCTCTGACAGTCGACGACCTGCCCGGCACCCTCAACCATTTCGATATTCGGCTGCGGCTGAGCAAGCGACCGGTGAAAGCCCGTGCACCGCATGCTGCGGCAGGCTTTCCGCCTCATTGAAATCCGTGCTTGGCGCAGCTGTGGTCCGACGAAACGAGTCTTTCAAGGTGCGGCCACCGGAGGCGGCTCAACCGCATAATGGCGTTGGCCTCGTCGACACAGATAGACCTCGCGTTCCGGATGGTCGTTGATTCGAAAGCCGGCGCTGCGCAGCATCGCCTCGACCGCCGCCTGGTTGGGGATGAACCAGTTTGTCGGATCCGACGCGTAGCGTTCCTCGACAAAGAAGAGCTTCGGATATTCAGGCTGGTCGAAGATGCTCCATTCGGAAAAGTCGTAATCTTCCCTAAGGTCGGGAACGCGCTCGTCGCCCCGCTGGAGGCATTGGAACAGCATCATGTCGCCGACGGCGTGTTCATAGAGAAGATCCAGCGCCAGCAGGGGGTGGCGCAGGTGGTAGAGCACGCCCATGAAGATCACCAGGTCGAATGTTTCACCCAGTCGGGCGACGTCGTAGACGGACATCTGCCGGAACTCGATCTCCGCTCCCGCTTGTTCCGCCGCGAAGCGGGCCTGCGCGAGGTAGCGTGGGTCGGAATCGATGCCGACGACACGGGCGGCGTTGCGCCGTTTCATCTCGAGGGCATAGAAACCCGCGTTGCAGCCGACGTCGAGCACGCTGAGGCCACTAAGATCGGCCGGCAGGACATGCTGGAACCCTTTCCATTTGAAGGTGGGATAATCTCCGAGGAAATGATCGGCCGCTGTCATGTGGCCGCCGATGTTCAAATTCTGAAACCACGGCCCGAGTTGCTGGATCCGCTTTTGCAGGTTCGGATCTCTCGTCGGCTGTGCTGCATCCATCTCGGCTCTCCTTTGTCTGTTATCGCTCTCGAGTCAGATGCCAATCGCGGCGCGTCCAGCTTTTGCGCGCCGTCGCCAAGTCGAGCGCCGCGTGACTTGCGCGTCATCGAAGTCGCCGTCTGGACGGGCCGCGGCGATGAACCAATCGGCCGTCAGGCGTAGACCTTCGGCAAGCGGAATCGTCGGCTGCCAGCCGAGAAGGTCTTTTGCGCGTGAGATATCGGGCCGTCTGCGCTGTGGGTCGTCTTGCGGCAGCGGCTTGTGGACGACGACGGATGTCGACGGCACCATGGCCAGCACCATGTCCACCAGCCGGTTGATCGTGAACTCGCCGGGATTGCCGAGATTAACCGGGCCGCCCGGATTTGGATCGACATCCATCAGCGCCATCAGGCCCGCAACGAGGTCGCTGACGAAGCAGAAGGAACGCGTCTGGTCGCCGCTTCCATAAATCGTCAGCGGCGCGCCTGATATGGCTTGCACCAGCAGATTGGAGATGATCCGCCCGTCACTCGGCTGCATGCGAGGCCCATAGGTGTTGAAGATGCGGGCAACACGTGCGTCCACCTTGCCGGCCCGCAGCATATCGAAGCAAAGCGCTTCCGCCGCCCGCTTGCCTTCGTCGTAGCAGGCGCGCGGGCCTGTGCAGCTGACATTGCCGCGGTAATCCTCTGTCTGCGGATGCTCGACGGGGTCGCCGTAGACCTCGCTCGTCGACGCCTGCAGGAGCGAGGCATGATGCTGTTCGGCCAGCGAAAGCAAATTGCCGGTGCCGGCAACGCAGGTCATCATCGTATGCACCGGGTCCGCCTGATATTGTGGGGGCGATGCCGCGCACGCGAGGTTGTAGATCTGGTCCAAATGCTCGTCGACACCATAGAGATGGCAGATGTCCTTTTCGATCAGATGGAACTTCGGATGGTTGATCAACGGCCGGACATTGTCCTCCGATCCGGTGATATAGCTGTCGACACAGATCACCCGGTCGCCGCGGGCCAGCAGCGCATCGCATAAATGAGAACCGACAAAACCGGCTCCTCCGGCGACAAGCACGGTCTTTACTCTTCCGTTTCGCGTCCTTTGCAGCATCATGCGTCTCCTAAGCTGAAATGGATTGAGGCTGGGGACGATTGTCGTTCTCCCCCTTCTTCTGGCAGTTCTCGCAAGGCGGCGGCGAGTTCACGAGCGCGCACCTCGCCGGTATGGCGTTCAAGCACCGTCGCCCTGGCGGCCGATGCGAGCGCACGGCGCCCCGCGGCGGCGATGGTTGTCAGGGCGTCGACGACATCCCCCGATCCTTTGGCGATGATGATCGCCTGACCGTCGGCGAAGAACTCGTTCAAGCCGCGCCACTCGTCACTGATGATCGGCGTGCCGCACGCAGCGGCCTCGAATAGCCGCACGCTCGGCGACCAGCCCGCTGCGATCATGTCGGTTCGCGTGACGTTGAGCGTGAAACGCTGCCGGCTGTAGAAGCTCGGATGATCGGCAGGCCGCAGGTGTTCGATCCGCTCCACATTCGCCGGCCAGTCAATATTTTCAGGATATTGAGGACCGGCGACCACGAAGCTCAGATGCGGCAGTTGCCTGGCAGGCTCAATCAGCAGCCGCTCCAGCGTTGGCTGTCGGTCGGGGCTATAGGTGCCGAGATAGCCGAAATCCCAGCGGAAGGCTTCGTCCGTTGGCCGATATCGGCTCGCATCGACGGAGCAGTAGAGAGGGATCGCCTTGCGCGCGCCGTATCCGCGCTCGAGACCCGCCAACACGTCACCGCCCGAAAACGAGAAGTAGGCGTCGAAGGTCGCAAGCTGTCGGCGCGCCAGATATTCCTCGTCGCCGCGGTCGAGCTTCGCCAGCGTCACCGGCGTGTCGATGTCATAAAAGCACAGCCGTCGGGGCTTCAGGGCGGCGATCCTGTCGATAACCGCCACGCCGGATGGAACGTAGGACCCGATGATGACCGCGTCCGCCGCCTTGATCCGATCGGCATGGTTTTCGATCATCTCTTCGATGTCGCTGTAATGGACGAGCTGGCAAAAGTCGGGATCGGGAAGATCTCGGTGCGCCGCATACCAGGGCACGTCGCGCTCCAGGAACAACACTCGATGCCCCCCGGCGTGCAAGCCGCCGATGAGGGCGCGATAGGTCGTCGCGTGACCGTTGCCCCACGACGACGACAAGGAGAGGCCGAGGATGAGGATATCGAGCGGACTGGTCATTCGGCCGCCTCCGCTCGCGCGGCATGAGCGCGGAAGATGGCATCGGCGGTCTCGGCGCGATTGCTATAGGTATGTTCGGCAAGCACACGTCTTAGCGCCCGCTGTCCGATCGCCCTGGCCTGCTGCCATGTCAGGCCGGTCAAAAGATCGGCGACATCCTGGCCGTCGCGCGCCACCAGGATTTCTTTGCCGGGCTTCAGAAACAGGTCAATGCCTTGCCAGTAGTCGGTGATCAGGCAGGCGCCGGCGCCTGCGGCTTCGAAAACGCGGGTTGCCGGCGAAAAACCGTTTTCGGCCATGCTGGTACGGGAAATATTGAGCACCGCCTTCGGCGTCGCGTTGAACGCGTTGTGGTCGCGGGTCGGGACATGCCCGATGTGAACGATGTTCGACGACAAGGCTTTGTCGCTCCAGCCGGACCCGCCGAGCAGAAAGCTTTGCCGCGGCAGGCGGGCCGCGGGTTCGAGAAAAAACTGCTCGACCCGCGCTTCACGGTCGGGCAGACGGTTGCCGAGAAAGGCAAGATCCGCGGTGAACCGCGCCTCCTCCTGCACCGGATGATGGGTTTGAGGATCGAGCGCGTTGTAGATCGGCACGCAGTCGGCTGCCCCGAGGCCGCGATAGGCGTCGATCACGGGGTCGCCGCCACCATAGGTGAGGATGAGGTCGATCCGGCTCAAGGACTTGCGAAGCGGGTGCTCGGGGGTCTGCCGCAGCTCGGAAAGCGTTGCCGGCGCATCCACGTCCCAGAAGATCTTCAAAGCCCCTTGCCTGGCATGGCGAAGGACTTCCTGCAGCAGGAGATCGTCCTCGAAGCCGACGCCGCTGGCTTTGACGACGATATCGGCCTCGGCCGCGGCCGCCGTCACCTGCTTCAGCGCCTCGATGGTGCCTTGATAGACGACGACCTTGCACCATTCCGGCGGATCGATGTCGCGGTTTTTCTGCCGGTCGTAAACGTCGGGCTCGTAGAAGGTGATGTCGTAGCCCTTCCGCGCCAAAGCGCGCAGCAGGCCGCGATAGTAGGTGGCGGCGCCGTTCCAGTAGGCGGAAACCAGGCTCGATCCGTAAAAGGCGATCTTCATTCGGCGGCCTCCTTGGCTTGCAACCGCCCGACGACGCCCGCCGTGCCGCATTGCTCCAGAATGGCGAAAAGTTCATCGACGCGATGCCGGCAGGTGTGCCGCGCCCGGATCGTCTCCAGACCGGATGCGATCAGCGAGGCCGCGAGAGCATCATCCGCCGTCACCTCGCGCAGCAGGCGGGTCATCTCGGTCCCATTCCTGGCGGCAAGGTAATCTCTACCCGGCCTGAAAAGCGCCTCGGCATCGTGCCAGGGCGCGCAGATCAGCGGGATGCCGCAGGCGAGCGCTTCGAAGACACGGATCGTCGGAATGCCGGGGAGGTTTTCGACATAGGGGCGTCGCGGTACATGCACGGTCACCTTGTGGTCGGCGAAAGCGAGTGGCGCCTCCGCATTGGCGATCCAGCCGCCATAGGCGATGCCTGCGTCCTCGAGAGCGTCGAGCGCCTGCTTGGGGTAGCGCACACCGCGAACGGTCGCCCTCAGCCCTAGCGCATGCGCGGGACGGACGAGGAATTCCATCAGCTCGGCGGAGCGCTCGTCATCGCCCCAATTGCCGATCCAAATGAGATCGCCTGTCTTTTCGATCTCCGGTCTCGGATAAAACAGCGCGTCGTCGGCCGCCTCATGCCAGGTAAAGACCGATCTGCCCCAACCGGCCCGCAGATAGCGCTGCCGCAGCGTCTCGCCGAAGGCGAGCACGGCGTCATAATCCTCAAGCGTCAGTCCGGCGATGTCGCCCTTCGCCGACACGGCCCGGTGATGCGTGTCGTGGAACAACAGGGTGAAATCGGCACCGTTGCGCCTGGCTCGCCCGATCCGTTCCACCAGTGCTGGCTCCGTCCACTCGTGGACCACGACGACGTCGGCCTCGGCGATCGCCGCCTCGTGATCGAAATGCGCTCCGTAGATTTGCGAACGCAGCTGCGGGAACATGTCGTGAAACTTCTCCACCGCCGTCGGCCCTTGATCGCTGAGCAGGTTGCCGCGGCTCCAGGATTGCTGGGGTTCGAGCGCCAGCGCCTCGTGATGGCGGCGGGTCAGCTCCCGCATGATGCCGCGCAAGAAGTGGGCGTTGCCATGGTTCCAGTCGGAAACCAGCGAATGGGTGTAAAACAGAAATTTCATGATTGCTCCGCCGCTACCAGGTTAAATTTGTCGTTCATCAGTCGTGCATAGGCTTCGAGCACCGCTGCCGCATGCCGTTCCAAACTGAAGACTCGCGAGCGCTCCAGCGATCGCACGACGAGTTCGGCGCGCAATTGCTCGTCTTCGCTGAGGCGCATGCACGCGGCTGCCAAGGCCTTCGGATCATGCGGATCGAAGAACAGCGCGCATCCATCCCATAGCTCGCGATAGGTCGGGATATCGGACAGCGCCAGGGCCGCGCCGCATCGCGCCGCCTCCAGGACGGTCAGGCCGAAAGGCTCGTAGGTGGATGGCGATACGACGATTTGCGCGCGCCGCATCAAGGCGATGGTCTTCGAATAAGGCAGCGGCCCGCGATCGTCGGCGTCGTCGAGCTGCAGTCGCTGTCCGTTAGGACCCGAGCAGGAACCTACCATGACGACGGGAAGGGGCATCACCGCTGCCGACCTGTCGAGCACCGCGCCATTCTTGCCCTCGTCCCACCAGCGCCCGGCCGCGAAGACGAAAATCTTCTTTGGACGCGGGTCGGACCCGACGCGACTGGCGTTGTGGACCACCTTCAGCCGGGAGAGAGGACCATAGGCGGCCTGCAGAGCGTCCGCATGGCTCCTGCTTGGCGCAAGCACGGCATCGGCGCGGTCGAAACCTTCACGGTTCGCGTCGCGCTGCCAGGCCCAGTCGGGGGGCACCGGCGTGCCGCGCACCGCGGCAAACCACGTGACGACGCAGGAATGGGAAACCACGACAACGGGCAGCGGCGTATCGATCCCGGCGGCCTGGGACGGCAGGTTGAGATGCAGCAGATCGGCGCCATGGGCTCTGGCGATCCGAGAGATTTCGGCGGGCGCGGCAGATATTTCGGCCCTGCTCGCCGCCATCCAGTCGAGAGGGGCATCGAGCCACACCAGTTGCCCAAGCGCAGTCGCTTCGCTGGTCTGTGTTGCCGACGGTGCGGGTCCGAGGCCCGCGAAGACGATTTCCGTCCCCTCGCGCCGAAGCCCGGCACCGAGATCCATCGCATAGCGCCAGACACCGCCAACCGCGTCGAGGGTCATCAATATTCGGTTTCGTCGACGGATCATGCCGAGACCTTTCGATCGCGGCGCAGGATCGGTCGGCCGCCGAAACGGTGTTCGATGAGCCACTCCGCCAGGTGCCGCAGTCCGCTTTCCCATCCCACACGCGCGCTCCAGCCAAGCGTGTGCTGGAGCTTACGTGTGTCCGCGACGAAGAAATACTGATCGCCGGGTCGCCAGTCGTCGAAGGAGGTTTCGACCGGGCGCCCAATCAGCTTGCCGATCTCGCGCAGGACCGCGAGCACGCTAACGGCGTTCGTCGGACCGCCCCCCAGGTTGAAGACGCGGCCCTTGACCCCGTCAATGCCATCGAGGACGCCGCGATAGGCGGCAACCGCATCCGCGACGTGAAGAATATCGCGGACCTGCTTGCCATCGCCGTAGATCGAGACGGGCTCGCCGGCGAGCGCCCGGATCAGGAAATGCGCCACCCAGCCCTGATCCTCGGTGCCGAACTGGCGTGGGCCGTAGATGCAGCTCATGCGCAGCACGGCCGTCGGGATGGAAAAGGATTTCGCGTAGTCCAGCACATACTGGTCCGCCACGCCTTTCGAGCAGCCATAGGGGGTGCAGAAATCGAGCGGTCTGTCTTCGCCGATGCCATATGACCGGACGGTCGCGTCGACCGGCAGGTAGCGATCCTCGGCCTCGCGCATGGCGAGGTCGTCGAGCCCGCCATAGACTTTGTTGGTGCTGGCAAAGATCACCGGCGCATGTCGGCCCGCCTTGCGAACCGATTCGAGCACGTTGATCGTGCCGCGCGCATTGGCCTCGAAGTCGTCAATCGGATGGATGAGACTGGTGGTGACCGCGGTCTGGGCGGCGAAGTGAAAGACCGCCTTGGCATCGGCGAAGGCTGCCTCGATGCTTCTGGCGTCGCGTACGTCGGCAAGCACCGGATGTACGTTTGAGCCATGCCTCTCGGTCAGCCAGCCGAGGTTCTGATCGACGCCTGGCCTCCCGAGATTGTCCAGCACGACGACGTCTTCACCGTCCTGGAGGTAGCTGTCAGCGAGGTTGGAGCCAATGAAGCCGCAGCCTCCGGTGATGACGATCGGGGCGGCTCCCTTGGCGACGTTGGGGGTGGCGAGCCGGGCGACCTGCTCGAGCCGTTCGACGCCGCCTTCCATCAGCAGGCGCGCGAGCAGCTTCGGCTGGTTCTCGTGGGTGACGGCACCGAGATGGTAATGCCGCGGGTCGAACCACAGGCCCTCCTGCACCGGCACGTCCGGCGGCACATCCCGCCAGGAATACCAATACATCCGGTCGGCCGGCACGCTCAGAGCCTTCACGAAACGCCGCGCCTGCTCCATCTCGTCGTTGCGCCAGGTCGAATAACCGGTTTCGGTGATCCAGATCTCGGCCTTGTCGTTGAAGCGTCCGATAATGTTTCGCATCTCGCCGAGATGCATGTCCCAGCCGCTCCAGGTGCCTTCCTCGCTGTCCCATGTGCCGGGAAAACCGTGAAAGCCGACGGCATCGACGACGCCAAGCACGCCGCGTTCGCCCATCAGGTTGAGCCAATAGGGATCGAAAGGGCACGGGCCCCCGAGCACCGGCTTCCAGCCGCGATGCTTGGCCCAATAGGCGGCGGCGCCGACCATCTCGCAAAACAGCAGGAAGTCCTTGTCCTCGCGCCAGTCCCAGTCGAGCAGGTTGTTTGGCTCGTTCCACAATTCGACATGGCTGAAATATCGACCGTATCGGGTGAGCACGTGGTCGACGAAGTCGGCATAGGATTTTAGATCGGCCGGTGCGCCGGAAGACCGTCCTGTCCGGGACAAGGACGGCGGCGTGTAGTGAATGCAGGGGAGGAGATCGATCTCGCGCCCAAGCTTCGGGATCAACCAGTCAAACCACGCCTCGCCTCCCGGAGCGAGATATTCAGCCCATGACAGATGCGTGCGCAAGTAGCTGGCGCCGCTTGTACCGACGTCGGCGATCGTCTGCGACGTCCGCTCGTATTCGCCAGGGCGAAACCACTCGACGAAGCCATAGGGTCTCGAGCACGTGCCGGTGCCGGCGGAGAACGCGGATATAGTCATGATACCAGCCCTCTTTCCTCCAACTGTCGTTTCATCTCCGCGCCGCGATCGATCGCTCCGGCATTTCTCACCCAATCGGCGAAAGGTCCGAGCGCGTTTTCCAGCTTGAAGCGCGGCTCGAAGCCGAGCAGCTCGCGCGCCTTCGCGATGTCGGCAAAGCAGTTGCGGATATCGCCGGAGCGCGCCTTGTTCATGATCTCGGGCCGTATCTCCGGCACGCCCATCGCGTCGGCGAGAAGCGTCGCGACTTCGGTGATCGTATAGGCCTGGCCGCTGCCGATATTGATCACATGTCCCGGCGCGTCGGGTTTTTCGAGCGCCAGGCGGAAGGCGCGCGCCGCGTCGCGCACATGCACGAAATCCCGTCGCTGCTCGCCGTCCTCGAAGATCATAGGCGGCTGGCCATTGGCGAGCCTCGAGGCGAAGTTCGCCAAGACGCCGGTATAGGGATTGGACAGGGCCTGGCCGGCGCCGAATACGTTGAAGAGACGGAGCGCCACTGCCTCCACGCCATAGGCTTCGCCAAAGATCAGGACCTGTTTTTCCTGCGCGTATTTCGTCAGCGCGTAGATCGAGGCGAGATCGACGGGCTTTTCCTCATCCGTCGCGACCGGCCTCAGGACTTTGCCGTCAGCGCCACGCGGGTTCCATTGGGCGGCCCTGATCTGGTCGCTGCGTCGCCTGACCAGATCGATTTGCGCGCCGTCGGCGGTTTCATATCGGCCCTCGCCATAGACGCTCATGGACGAGGCGACGACAACGCGTCTGGGCCGGCGACCGATCATCGCCTCCAGAAGGACCGCCGTGCCAAGATCATTGCCGCCGACATATCGGGCGATCTCGTACATCGACTGTCCGACGCCGACCTCAGCGGCGAGATGGATGACGCCATCGGCACCCAGCAAAGCCCGTTCGACCGCGGTTTTGTCCCTAACGTCGCCGCGCACGATTTCGGCGGCCTCGGGCGGCGCCGTTTCGGCATCGCCGTGAACCTGATCGATCAACGCATCGAGGACCCGCACCTCATAGCCGTTGTCGAGAAGTTCCTCGACAACATGTCTTCCGATAAAGCCGCAGCCGCCGGTTACAAGGATCATCGCCATCTGATTTCCGTCCGCTCAAGTTGAAGATGACCCGCCGAACCAAGCGCGGCGAAGATTGTTCCGGCTTCAATGTCATCTTCTTTGACATGTTCTTTGACATCATCCGGAACATCTGGCGGCGTCGCTGGTTCGGCGGCCAATCCGTGAGCGAAATATTTCCTCGAGGATTGAGAAGCGGCCACCGGCGTCTGTCGGCTAGCAGACCGGCCGTGCCAAACGAAGGAGCAATTCATGAACATGTTGGCAAGAGCAGCCGAGGGTGCGACCCGGGCGGCGATCATCACCGGTCCCGGAGAAGTGTCCGTCGAAGAGAGACCTCTTCCTCAGCCGAGGCCGGGGCAGGTCAGGATCAGGCTCGAGGGGTCGGGCGTGTGCGCTTCCAATCTTGGCCCTTGGGCCGGCCCGGAATGGATGAGTTTTCCGACGGAGCCGGGCGGTCTCGGGCACGAGGGCTGGGGCAGGATCGATGCGCTCGGGGACGGAGTTTCTGGCCTCACCCTGGGAGACCGCGTCGCCGCGCTCACCTATCACGCCTACGCCACCCACGACATCGCCGATGAAGACATGGTCGTGTCGCTGCCGCGGGCGTTCGATGGCCAACCCTTTCCGGGCGAGCCGCTCGGCTGCGCGATGAACATATTCCGGCGCAGCCGCGTCGAGGCGGGTCAGACCGTCGCCATCATCGGGATCGGATTTCTCGGCGCCTTGCTAACGCAGCTTGTCAGCGGCGCCGGCGCGCGCGTCATTGCCATCTCGCGCCGTCCGTTTTCACTTGAAATCGCCAAGCGCATGGGCGCCGCCGAGACCGTGTCGATGGACGACCACTGGCGGATCATCGAAGCTGTGAGAGAATTAACCAGCGGTGCTTTCTGCCACCGCGTCATAGAGGCGGTCGGCAAGCAGTGGCCGCTCGATCTCGCCGGCGAGCTGACCGCCGAGCGCGGCCGGCTGGTGGTTGCTGGATACCATCAAGACGGGCCGAGGCAAGTCAACATGCAGCTCTGGAACTGGCGTGGCATCGACGTCATCAATGCTCACGAACGCGATCCCAGGATTTATGTCAGTGGCATGCGCGAGGCGATCGCAGCAATGATCTCCGGCAGGCTCGATCCGTCATCGCTCTATACGCACGTCTATCCGCTCGAAGGCCTTGGCGAGGCGCTCGACGCCACCCGCGATAGGCCCGATGGTTTCCTCAAGGCGATGGTGACATGCTGATGAATGGGATGATAGAGCGCTCCCCGCGGACGCGGGTCAAGTCCGTCAGGCTCGGTTTTCTCGGTGTCGGCTGGATCGGCAGAAGCCGAATGGAGGCGATCCTCCGCACGCAAATGGCCGAGGCCGCTGCCGTCGCCGATCCCTCGGAGGACATGCTGAATGAAGCCCTGCGTCTTGCGCCGGACGCGGAAATCGTCGGCGGTCTCGATGCGCTGCTGTCACGCGACCTCGACGGCGTCGTCATCGCCACGCCGAGCGCGCTGCACGCCGAGCAGTCGATCCGAGCGCTGCGGGCCGGGGTCGCAGTGTTTTGCCAGAAACCACTCGGCCGATCCGGCGCGGAAGCGGCAGCCGTCGTGGCCGCCGCCAGATCAGCCGACAGGCTGTTGGGCGTCGATCTCTCCTATCGTCATACGCAAGGCATGCAGCGCATCCGCGATCTGATCAGAAATGGCGAACTCGGCACCGTCTTCGCCGCCGATCTGGTCTTCCACAATGCCTATGGCCCCGACAAGTCCTGGTTCTACGACAAGTCGCTATCGGGCGGAGGATGCGTCATCGACCTCGGCGTCCACCTCATCGACATGGCGCTCTGGTGCCTCGACTTTCCCCAGGTGGTTGACGTCACGAGTACGCTGATGAAAGGCGGCCAGCCGATCAGCGCAGCGGGGGATGTCGAGGATTTCGCCATCGCCACCCTGACGTTGGCAAGTGGGGCGGTTATCCGCCTTGCCTGCTCCTGGCGGCTGCAGGCAGGATGCGACGCGGTCATCGGCGCCGACTTCTTCGGAACATCCGGGGGTGCATCCTTCAGGAACGTCGGCGGGTCGTTCTATGACCTTGCGGCCTATCGCTTCCGCGGCACGTCCGCCGAAGATCTTGCCCTGCCTCCCGACGACTGGGGCGGCCGGGCGGCGGCCGACTGGGCGGTCCGGCTCGCTAGTGGTGAGGCTTATGATCCGTCCTGCGAACGACTTGTCGAAGTTGCCGACATCATCGATGACATCTATCGGCACGCATGAAGCAGCGGCCTCGGCCCGGCTGGATGAAATTGTTTGCAGTCAGCGGTGAATCGGCTGGAACCGCCGCGCCCTTTGTCGGTTTTGGCGGTCGCAAATCATCTGCGGGATAGACATGGCCTCTCGACCAGCACGGAAGACGTCGAAGCCGCGGGCAGCCTCGAGCGATATGCTCGTCCGCAGCAAAATTCCTGTCTGGATCGTCAAGGCGCTTCTTTCCAGCGGCATCAAGCGCGTCAGTAAATTGTCTACGATGACCGACGATGAACTGCTGGCGCTTCCCGGCATCGGCAAGCGCGCGATCGAACTGATCCGATCGTCTCGGAAGGCCCGCGAAAGCGACGGGAGCCACGCTCGGGGATCGCCTGTTCGTCGATGACGTGAGAGGCGCTGGTCACACGCGGAACTCTCCGCCTTCGCGGGGGTTTGGACTTGCTCAACATGGAAAGCATGCAATGTCGATGCCGAAATCCGAGCAGCAGCAGACCACGATATCGAGACGTCTCGACCGCAACATCGAGGCTCTGCTGAAACGGCGGGAGCAGGAAGCGCGGCAATCGAGCCGGCAGGAGCGGGCGGCCGATGCCATTACCCGTTTCGCCGGATCCTTGATGTTCGTCTACCTGCACCTGCTGGTCGTCACGCTCTGGATCGTCGTCAATATCGGCCTTGTTCCGCTCGTGCCGGCCTTCGACCCCTCTTTGGTCATTTTGGCGATGGTCGCATCCGTCGAAGCCATTTTCATCTCGACATTCGTGCTGATCAGTCAAAACCGGATGGCGGAAGCCGACGACAAGCGCGCCGATCTCAATTTGCAGATTTGCCTTCTGGCGGAGCATGAGGCGACTGAGTTGCTGACCCTGGTCTCGGCCATCGCCGAGAAGCTCGGCGTCGAAATCGAGACGAGCGAGGAGCTTGAGGAACTGAAAGAGCACGTGAGGCCGGAAGAAGTGCTGGACGAAATCGAAGAGAAGATGCAGCGGCGGGGGACCAGAGAGCCGCCGGCGTAAACCGCCATCGCCGAGGTGTCGCCCGCTTCACGACGGTTTGGTCGGAAAGAATTTCGGCGGGCTTGGAACCGCGTCGATTCCGCGCGGAACATCCTTTCCGGAGTTTGGCAGCAGAACCGCGTGACGGTACCGGAGGGCGAAGCGTATCACGGCAGATACCAGCCGCTGATCCGACCACTCGGTGTCAGGGACGGATGGGCCGACGTCAGCCGACGCGACAGGGCGTCGGTAAATGCAAGGAAACTTCAAGACATTCCAGACCATGACGGCAAAACCCAGAAAAACACCGAGGATTGGTTTCCACAGCGCCGGCGGGTGGAGGGGCTCGGCGAGATCGGTGGGAGAAAGTCTTCTCCGAGAACATATCCCGGTCTCCAGCCCGGGGCTCTTGGCGCATCAAAACAAGCCGGACGGATATATATGCGTCAGTTGCGCCTGGGCCAAACCCGCCAAGACGCATCCACTGGAATTCCGTGAAAATGGCGCCAAGGCGACGGCCTGGGAGACGACGAACCAACGCGCCGACCGGTCTTTCCTTGAAAGCACATACCCTGACTGAACTCGAAGACTGGCGCGACCACGACCTGGAGGAACAGGGACGCCTGACCCATCCGATGCGGTGGGACCAAAAGGCCGAGAAATATGTTCCGGTTTCCTGGGCTGCCGCCTTCGAGGAAATCGGCCGCGAATTGCGGGCAATATCACCGGAGAAGGTGGCGTTTTATACCTCGAGCGGGCTTCGCTCGAGACCTCTTACATGTATCAGCTTTTCGCCCGCATCTGACAGGAGGCGCAGTCGGCGGCAAGAAAAACCAGTTTCCCCTTCGTCGCGTCGCCTGCCGTCAATGCAGCATTTTCCGCATAGAGGCGCGGATCAGCCTCGGTCACATGGCGGAACAGAAAAACCACGATCAGGATACAGATGACAACACCGGCCATCGGGCCTACCGGCGCGCGGACGACAAGGTGCGGCGCAGGCGATGGGCTGCGGCGCGAAAGTCGCCACCGGCTGTAGACAAGCTGTTCATAATACTCTTTCCACTCAGTCAAGCGCGGGTCGGCGCCCCTCCTTCGACGGCTCAAGGTATGCCCGGCAAATCGGTCGTGTTTTCGGACAGTTCCTTTTCCTGCTCTCCGGCGTCCATCATCTCGCGAAGCGGCGAGCGCGACACATTCGCCTCGATCGCCCGATGACCCGGCGTCTCCGGAAGAGCCTGGCGAAAGCTCTTGGCATAGTCTTTGGGCATCTTCGGAGGCATCATCGGCTCGTATTGGTCAACCATCGCTTGAATGACCACCGGACCGGCGACGGAGAAAGCCTCCGTCAAAGTCGGCTCTATCTGATCGAAACGCCGAATTGTGAAGCCGCGGCCTCCCATTGCCTCCGCCGCCTTGGCGAAGTCGATGGGCGCCAGTTCGCAGGCAAATTGCGGGTTGCCAAGGAACATCATCTGCTCCCAGGCGATCTGGTTGAGCATGCCGTTGCAGATCACCAGCAATTTCAGCGGGAGAGCCATGCGAACGGCGGTCGAGAACTCCCCGAGCTGCATGCCGAATCCGCCATCGCCAATGACCGCGTAGATTGGCCGCTTCGGATCGGCGGCGCCCGCCGCTATCGCATAAGGCAGGCCGGAAGCCATCGAGGCGAGCGCGCCGGAGACTGCGAACTGGTTTGTCGTGCCGAGGTCGATGTGGCGCGCCGCCAGCTCGGTGTTCTGGCCGGAATCGGCCACCAGCACGCCATCGGCCGCGATGCGCCTGCCGAAAGCTCGAACCACCGCCTGTGGCTTTAACGGAGCGCTCCGCTCCGTCTCCATCGTCTCCATCATTCGGCGCCATTCGGACATCGCCGTTTGCGCCTTTTCCAGGAACGACCGATCCGTTTTCCTGGTCAGCCTGGGCCTAAGGAGCCGTAGCGTTTCCCGTGCGTCCCCCACCAGACCGGCATCAACGGGAAAGCGCAGGCCAATTCGCTGAGGATCGCTGTCGATCTGCACGCCGCGGGCGGCTTCGGGCCGCGGGTAATATTCGATGTAGGGAAAGGAGGAACCGACAATCAGCACCGCGTCGCACTGTTCCATGATCTCCTGCGAGGGAGCGGTGCCGAGAATTCCAATCCCGCCGGTCGTCAAGGGATCGTCGTCGGCGAGAGCCGTCTTGCCGAGCAGGGCTTTGGCCACCGGCGCGGCGAGCAGGTCGGCGATCTCGCGCAATTCCTCCGCCGCGCCGACAACACCCCGGCCGGCGAGGATGGCGACCTTGCGGGCATCGTTCAGTATCCGGGCCGCACGATCGAGCTCGATCTCCTCTGGCACTTGGCGGCCGTGGAAATAGCGGTTCGGTACGTGTTTCGGGCGGTTCCGTTTCGATCGCGATTTCGCGTCCATCTCCTGGACGTCGTTGGCGATGGAGAGATGTGCGACGCCCCGGCGCGAGAGCGCCGAGCGGCAGGCGAGGCTGGCGACGTTTTCCATGTGCGACGCGTCACTGACATGCGCATTGTAGAGCGCGACATTGTCGAACACGCGGGTCAAGTCGACGTCCTGCTGGGTAAAGGTTTCGATCAGGTCGTGATACTGCGTCCCGGTGATGGCAAGCACCGGCATCTGATCGAGCTTGGCATCATAAAGTCCCGTCAGCAGATTCGTGCCGCCTGGTCCGGACGTTGCAAGGCAAACGCCGAGATTTCCGGTGAATTTAGCGTAGGCACTCGCCATGAAAGCGGCCGATTCCTCATGCCGGACCTGGATGAAGCGGATCTGGTCCTGGCGCTTGCGCAACGCCTCCATGACCCCGTTAATACCGTCTCCAGGAAGGCCGAAGATGACCTTCACGTCCCATTCAATCAGTGTGTCTATCAATATGTCAGCGGCATTGGGCATCGAAATCGTCCTCTGCTTATCAAAGACCGCAAACCTGCGTCATTGGGAAAGGTTCCAAACGCACGCCCCGGAAGAGCTGCGCGGCAGCGAAGCGATGTGGCAGGCAAGTATGCCCGAGCGCGTTCACATCCTATGCGCCAAACCGTAGACGAGGATCGTGACGTAAAGCAGGAAGGCGATGACGGCCACGGTCGCGATCAAGGTGACGGCAATCCGCCCGCCTTTGAGGCTGTTTCGCTGCTGTTCAGTGCTGGGCCGGGTCACCTGGATAGGATCGTGCTCGGGCGCGTCCATCAGGGCTTCGCTTCCGTCGAGATTTTTGCAGGCTCGTCATTTCCGCCGCTTGCGTTAATTGAGACCATCGAGCCGAAAACGATCAAAAGCCCAACTAACGTGATGGCGCCGATGTAGATGAAGGAAGCCCGACCGTCCGATTGCTGGTTCATCTGCCTCTCCCTTGGTTTGTCAAACCAAAGAACAGCGGCAATGTTCCCGCCAGCTGGCCTTATCGCGTCTTTTTGCTTTCCCCGCGGCCATCGACCACGATCGACGTCGGCCCCTGACCTATGCAGCGCATCACTTCCGTCAGCAATATGGAGGGCTCGCATGGTTTTTCCAACCACACGCCCTCGGAAAATGACAAAGCATCCGGGTGCACCTTCCGCTGAGCACCGGTGTAAACAATGAATGGTATATGGCGGCCGCGCAAAGATCTCGCAATCGCTCCAGCGACGCCATCTGTCAATTCGATGTCCATCACCACGAGATCGGGATCGTTCGCTGTCAGCCATTCTTCGGCTGCTCGACAAGACGACACTGTCTCTATCCGATCGAAGCCGGCGCCATGAAGGATGTCTTCCACGTCCATCGCGATGATAATCTCATCCTCCATCAGAAGGATGGACGTCGTTCCTGCAACGCTCATGGCCAAACTCCTAAAATACTGGATTACACAATAGACCTTTCGGGTCGAAATACAGGTTTCGTGCGCTATCGCACAGTTATCCTACCTCGCATGTTTCTCGCGAGGAATACTGGCAAGAGAGACGGGACCACGCAAGTTTTCAAATGGAGCCAAGGCGCGCCGCTGACGCGCCAGATCGTGTCGCCGACGATCTACGGCCTCGTCTTGTGGACGGCAAGTCCGACCGGTCGGCCGTCTGTTTCGTCCTGCATAGTCCGGAACAATCGCTTTGACGAGGAGGTCGGCCGGTTGAGGATTGACCCGGGGATCGACATTCTGGGTCCGGTCGGTTCATGCGTCGCCTGACGAACGAGAATTGCCAGATTGTCGAGGGTGGTGCCATCTCGGCGCGCTCCACGCTGAGACTGTGACTGGCTGCTCAGGCTCGCGATCTCCGTCTGCAAATAGCGGCCCGCGTCGCCCAGCCACTTCCACGCGAAGGAACTGCCGGCCGAGGAAGAGCCGGCTGGCCGTCATTCGAGCGGTTTCGGCGATCGATACCATCGGGCCTCTTTGTTCATAGGGGACAGGGACGCGCGAACACCGGACCGTCTGTACGCTATGGCACAGTGCATTGCTCAACGATTCGAGATGGTTAGGTTCGCCGCAGCAACGGGCGAAGGACTGCCACATGTGGACGAAACCATGGATGACGAGCAATTGAATTTTAGAAATGAGCTGTTGCGGGCCATGGGCCCACAAGAGCGCGATCTGATCGTGCCTCATATGGAGCCAATAACTCTCGATGTCCCCTTAATCCTTGAGATGGAGGATACGCTGGTCGGCGACATCTATATCCTCGAATCTGGACTTGCTTCGATCGTGGCGAGATTTCCGGGTGGGCGCGATATCGAGGTTGGCATCGTCGGCCGGGAGGGAATGACAGGTGCCGCCGTGATGCTCGGCGGAGACCAGTCCGCCAATCGGACGTTCATGCAGGTCTCAGGCCACGGCTTCAAATTACCAGCCCCGATCCTTTCCGCGGCCATGGAAGAAAGCCGGACCTTGCGCGGCCTGCTTCTCGCGTATGTCCAGGCGCTGCTCGCGCAAACGACTTCGACGGTGCTAGCCAATGGTCACGCCAAGCTAGAGGAGCGGCTCGCACGTTGGTTGCTGATGGTCCATGACCGAACGGACGGCATGATGATATCCCTGACCCACGAATTTCTCGCCGTGATGCTGGGGGTCCGCCGCGCCGGAGTGACGGTCGCGTTGCATCTGCTGGAGGGCAAAGGTCTGATCCGGTCCACCCGAAGGCAAATCGTCATTCTCAACAGGCGCGGATTGATCGAAGAGGCGCATGGCTGCTACGGTGCGGCGGAGGAGGAATATCGGCGACTGATCGGCAGCCCTCTCGCGCGTTGAGCGAACTTTTGATCAAACCTGGTCGTGCCGCGGTCAGAGGCGGCGCTTGCGGGCCGATGCCAGGCGACCCACCGAAAGCAATTTGTCCTGGTCTGCCACTCCATGTCGGTAGAGGCTGATCAGCAATGCCGCGATCTCCTGCGTTTCAGGCGCTCGCAGAGGCTTGCCCGTCTCGCAACAGATGGTATTCAAAATGGCCCGCAGATGACTGAGGTCATCTGAATCGAGGGCCTTCAAATGAGCAGACTGAGAATCGAGCATAGCGCCGTTCCCGACATAAAGGCTTCGGATCATGCGGCCCCCATCATGAGGTCCGCAAACGCCTAGCGCAACGCTTGGTGCGTAAACGCACGGATCTAATGATAATAGCCGGCACCAAATCCGAACAATGCCTCTACGATGGCGTTGATGTCGGCGGCACGATCGCTGAGGACGAAACCGGCTGAGAGCGCTTCGGCCGGATGCCCTTGAGCGAAGACGAAGGGTATGCGCCGGATCTCCAGCCATTCATTCATTGCGAGCATCGCCTCGTCCGGGATCGTGACGTCGATGATCGCCGCGTCACATGCAAAGGTTTCCTTTGGACCATGCATCGCGAACATATCGACGCTGCTGGTGACGACCACGGCTTGACGCGCGGCCCATGCCTTCTTGACGCTGTCTGAGAGAAAGCCGGATTCACCAATGATGACGATCGTCTTGCCAGCGACCGGACTAAGCGATTTCATAGCGGACGCCTGCAAGAGTGGTTGGACCGTCATCATGCTGCCAACCGGCGATTCACCGGCGCTGACAGGCTATCCGTACCATATTCAAGTTTGCGATGCGACGTTCCTCTAATCCGTCCCGAACCCGACCGCGCTGTGTTGGTTCCCCAGCCGATGGCGAGGTGAGGGGGAGGACTTCGTACGATTCCGCACTAGCGGTTGAAATCGAAAATCCGGAATTTTAGGATCGCCTTAAATAACGAGGAGGAAGACGATGACCCAGCACTCGGGAATTACGAAGCCGGCTCTGCAGCCTGGTGACATCGCCATGTTGCAGGCTGTGTTGCAGGGTTGGTGCCAAGAAAAATCATGCGGGATGGCCAGCCCCGCGGCGCAGCATGTGGCGAGGGAACTTGTCTCCTGGTTCGAGTGCGGCATTCGAGACCAGGGTAAACTCAGCGGTCTGATGCGCTATATGCAAGTGGATTTCAACAGCTTATCGATCCCGACGAAGCCGCGGCGTCCTGAGCCCCTGCCGTTCGCTGTCAATATTGGCGAAACCAGGGTGCTGTAATGGACAGACTTGTCTATTTCAAAAGGATGGCCTCCGATCCGGCCGCGCTCGATACCGTCGTTCGGGGGATTATTGTGCGAAAGATCGTCGATGAACTTCAGGAAATCTGCGATAGCGAGGCGAGCTGCGGTGCTGACCGGTACCCGGCGGTCGATGGTCTGCTTCGGACGATCCGAGCTTCGATCATATCGATCAGCAAAGCCGACGACCGTTGTTGGCAGAAGATCGTTGACGAGCTCCTACAGCTTCGCGCGACGATGGTTGATCTGAAGGCCGGCCATGGTGGCAAGACCTCCCATTGATAGGGAACTACACACGTCCCGCCGATGCGCTCTCATGGCCTTTGGCCAGGACGCATACTGATCGGCGATTGTTTGGGCGTCACTTGCCCGGCAGGTCCTTCTCCGTCGTCGCGGCAGCCGGAAGCCTTTGCTGCGACTGCTCTCTGTCAGAGGCGCGCACCGGGGCCGTCGGCGCCTTGGCGACATACACGCCCAGTCCCAGCGCGCCGATGGCAACGATGAAAGCGCCGGCTATGGCGAAGACAGACCGTCGTCCGTCCTGCTTGATCATTCCAAAAGCGAGGGCGATCCCGAGAAGGGCTGCTCCTCCTGCCACGGCGAACAGCCAGAGATAATTCATCAGCGTAAGCTCCCAATGTCCGGCCGCCTAACCCCGAAGAACAAGGAAGGTTCCTGGAGCATCCGTTTTTTCCAAATCTCGGATGTTCCACCTCGTTCTCTTGAATTCGGCGCAACAGCGGCGAAGGCTATTTGTTCAGGTCCTCCGCCATCTGCAGATGATGTTCAAGCGCAGGCCTCGTGCTTGCCGCCCAAGCTTTCAGCTCAGCATTGTCGCCGCCTTCGCCGTAGCGCTTGAAGAGGTCGACCGCGTCCTCGTGCGCGGATTCCTGGTCGGAATGATATTGCTTGATGAAATCATCGCCTTGAAGGCCCTTCAGCTTGTCGAGCATGTCCTGCTGCGCGCTGGTCATGGCGCTCGGCAACTGCGCCTTGACCTTGCCGGCGGAAATCAGCGCCTTGAGCTCGCTGCTCGTCTTCTCGTGATCCGTCACCATCTGCTGGGCGAAGGTTTTGGTCGCGGCATCACCGCGATCGACTGCCAACTTGCTGGATTCGATCTCGAACATATCACTGGTGGCGGCCTCCTGTACGAAGTCCTCTGTCTTCGGCGCAACGCCAATCAGCGAGTTGACTCCGGACTTTTCCGCGGCGGATTGGGCCAGGACAGGTCCAGCAAGCGAAATGGCAAGAGAGGCGATAATGATCTTCTTCATGGTTTGGTCTCCTGGTTGGTGGCTCGATTCGGCCGCTAAACAAGCCCAAGGCGGAATTGTTCCCTGCAAATGGATCCCTCCCGCTTTCCGATGGAACAACTCCTTCCGATCACGGTTTGGCTGTCTTGAGTTTGAAGACCAGAGACGGAAAAATCGTTTCCAAAAACCGAAAGGGTTGCAAGGCGGCGCGTCCGCTCTGCGCTCGGGATCGAAAGGCGGACGACGACATGAAAGCACTTACCTGGCATGGCAAACACGACATTCGATGCGAGAGCGTTCCAGATCCTCAAGTCGAGGAAGGGCGCGATGCCATCATCAAGGTGACGGCCTGCGCGATCTGCGGGTCTGATCTTCACCTCTTCAACGGTGTGATGCCGGACATGCATCACGGCGACATCATGGGCCACGAGACGATGGGCGAGGTCGTCGAAGTCGGCAAGGACAACAAAAAGCTCAAGGTCGGCGACCGTGTCGTGGTGCCGTTCACCATCTCCTGCGGCGAATGCTTCTTCTGCCAGCGCGGCTTTTATTCCGGATGCGAACGCAGCAACCCCGACCCGGCGAAGGTCAAGAAGATGTGGGGGAATTCACCCGCGGGCCTGTTCGGCTACACACATCTTCTTGGCGGCTACAGTGGAGGTCAGGCGGAGTACCTGCGCGTGCCTTACGCGGACGTCGGCCCGATCAAGGTGCCGGACGGACTGACGGATGAGCAGGTGCTCTTTCTCTCCGACATCTTTCCGACGGGGTACATGGCCGCGGACTTCTGCGATATCCAGCCCGGCGACACGATCGCGATCTGGGGCTGCGGCCCCGTCGGACAGATGGCGATCAAGTCGGCCTTCATCCTCGGCGCCGAGCGCGTCATCGCGATCGATACCGTGCCGGAGCGGCTTGCTCTTGCCGAAGCGTCGGGAGCCACCACCCTCGATTTCATGGACGAAGACATCTACGACAAGCTCATGGAGCTGACCAACGGGCGCGGCGCAGACGCGTGCATCGATGCGGTCGGCACCGAAGCCGATCCGTCGGCGAGCTGGGACTCGCGCCTTGACCGCATCAAGGTCGCCACGTTCATGGGAACCGATCGCCCCCACGTTCTTCGCCAGGCAATCCATTGCTGCCGCAACTTCGGTACGGTGTCGATCGTCGGCGTCTATGGTGGTTTCCTCGACAAGATCCCGATGGGTTCGGCGATCAATCGCGGCCTGACGTTCCGAATGGCGCAGACCCCGGTGCAGCACTACCTGCCGCTGCTCATGGAACGCATTCAAAACGGCGAAATCGATCCGTCGTTCATTATCACGCATCGTGCGACCCTCGACGAAGGTCCCGAGCTCTACAAGACTTTCCGCGACAAGAAGGATGGCTGCATAAAGGTTGTTCTTAAGCCGTAACGAACGTCGCGGACGCCCTGGATCCTAGCCGGCATCGAAGAAAGGTCCGATCATGCAGAAGAAATCAAACGACCCTATCGAAGACCGGAATAGGCTTCGCCCACCGGAGATGGAGCTCGAGCCGATCCGGTCCGAAGGTGAAGACCATGGCGCAGCTGTCGGCAAGCGCGATAAAGCTCGAACCGGCCGCCATGCGGAAGGATCGCCTGCGCCGCGCCGCGCCCAGGTGGACAATGAAAGGGTAGAAGGATTGCCCGAAACAGACGCGGCAGAAAGCTTGGCGACGGCGCCACCTGTGATGAAGCGTGACTGAGCGTGGTCCTCCCAGCCGGATGGAGACACAGGAGATCACGATCGCTCCAACTTGCGGGGGATTGGCCGATAACCATGGGGCTCGCCCGCATGACACGGAACCTATTCGTTTTTGGAACTTTGAAGAAAGGCTTTCCTCTCCATGAACAAGGACTTTCCCGCGCCAGCTTTCTTGGAATTTTCCAGACCCGACAATGTTATCCGATGCTGATTGCCGGCCCTTGGTTCGCGCCGATGATGTTCAATGAACCGGGCATTGGCCATCGGGTCATCGGTGAACTTTACGAGCCTGACGATGATACGATAGCAAGCTTGGATCGGCTGGAATCGATAGGCATGCCCGGCAACCTGCGAGTGGTGCTAGACGTGGAACCGGTCGCCGGCGGGCCAATATGTTCAGCACTGGCATACATGAAATCGCGTCGGCTCGCCCACCCTGTTCATTCGACTTATATGCGAGTCTACGAAGACAGGCGGTTTATTCCCTTCGATCGGCGAGGTTTAGACTTGTATCGCGATGGCTGCGATGTTGCCGACATGGAAACGCCCGCGTCACTTCGAGCGCCCTACAAATAGCCCGGCCGCCTGAAGATCCTGTTTGTGGAATTCATGATCCTTCCCGGCCCGGACGTTTCCTAGATCGCGCATGGGAGGGCCTCGGCTTCTTGCGCAACGCGCGCGGGGATAGCCGTTTACGATACCGGCAAGCAATGTTGGTCCATGCGCCTCTCGCGCTTCCAAGGCCAATGGAACCAGCCGCATGCGGGCGACGTCTCTGGGTTTCCCCAATGCGGGCTTTCAACTACTCCTCGGCGTCGGAATAGTTCTTGTATTGCAGCTTCTGGAGCGATGCATCGAGCTTCAGGACGAACCCTGTCGGCGCATAGTCAAGTGCGACCTCTCCGAAGGCGGACAGGCTGGAGCTCACGAGGCGTGTGCCGAACCCCTTCTTGCTCGGAGCTTCCACCGTCGGGCCTCCAACCTCCTGCCAAGTGAAGTGCAGGCGTTGGTCGCCCGCCTCATCGCGTACGGACCATTCGATTTCGACCCTCCCTGTGTCCATCGACAGCGCACCATACTTGCTGGCGTTGGTGACGAGTTCGTGCAGCACCAGGGAGAAGCAAAGGGCCGCCTGTGGACCCAATTCAACCGCGGGACCGCTCGCTTTGAAACGCCCGGACGTCTCAAGTCCGAGATTAATCGCGGTCGCCTCGACGATTGTCGCCATGCTCGTGCCCAGCCAGTTCTGCTGAAGCAAAATGTCGTGCGCCTTTGAATAAGCATTGATGCGTGCCGTGATCGAATGCTCCGCATCCTCGAGAGAACTGGCGTTTCGGAAGGATTGGCTGGTGATGGCCTGAACGACGGCCAGCGTGTTCTTCATGCGGTGAGAGAGTTCGTGCATCAGGATGCGTTGTCGTTCCTCATTCTCTCTCTGCTCGGTGCGATCCCTCAGAATTTTTACGTATCCCTCGACTTTGCCATCGTCCGACGTCAACGCCATCATCTGACCGGACGCCCAGAACAACGAGCCGTCCTTGCGAACGTGCCAGCGCTCATCATTGCCATGACCTTCGGTCAAAGCGGCAGTCATTTCCAACTGGAGAATCCCGGCCTGCCTGTCTTCCTCGGTGAAGATGACCGCCGCAGGCTGGCCGACAATCTCATCCGCATCCCATCCGAGAATCCGGCGGGCGCCCTCATTCCACGTGGTCACCAGGCCATCGAGATCCGTGGAGATGATCGCATACTCGATGGCACTCTGCAGGATGGCTTCGAGAAAGCGCTCTCGAGAACGGCTGGAATTGGAAAAGAGTTTCATGATCATGTGGTGCGCGCGATCCTTTCGGGGCCTGCGGGCTGAAAGGCCTCATCCCGATTTTATACCGGATGCCGTCGCTTTGGCAAAGGCCGCAGCCATCCTGCAAGTCCCGGAGGAGCGATCGCTAAAGGCACGCAACCTTCCTGGAAACAAAGATACGCGAGCGACGTTATCAAGCGACGTCTTAGTGAGCGTGGAAGCATGACTGGCCATTCGAGAGAAAAACTGCATGGGGATTTGCCCTCCGCATCTTCAAAAGCAGCTTCCGCCGATCGGAAAGAGCTGGCAGCGATCGCATTTGAACGGACCAGGATGCCAATGGTCGTCACCGACGCGCGTAAGTCCGATCAGCCGATCGTGCTTGCAAACAAGGCATTCCTCGAGCTGACAGGTTACGAGGCCGAAGAAGTGTTAGGCCACAACTGTCGTTTCCTGCAGGGCCCCGCGACGTCTCCGATCGCCGCCGCTGAAATTCGTGCCGCTATCGCCGGGGAGCGTGAGATCAGCATCGAGATCCTCAATTATAAGAAGAGCGGAGAGCAGTTCTGGAACCGCTTGCATCTCAGTCCCGTCCATGGGGATGACGGAAGGATCCTGTATTTCTTTGGATCTCAAATCGACATGACGGAATACCGGCGGATCGAGGCACTGGAGGCCTCCGAACATCGCCTGCTGATGGAAGTCGACCACCGATCCAAGAATGTCCTGGCGATCGTCGACAGCATCGTTCGCCTGAGCAACGCCGATGACCCCGCCCTTTACGCCGCCGCCATTCAACACCGCGTGCAGGCGCTTGCCCGTGCCCATACCTTGCTTGCCGCACGAAGATGGACAAGCATTTCTCTTGAAGAACTCATTCGCCAACAGGTATCGCCGTTCGCGGCCACCCGCACCTTTTTTAGCGGACCGGATATCGACATGCCTGCGCCGGTCGTCCAGCCCCTTGCGCTCGTGCTCCACGAGCTCGCTGTCAACGCAGCCCATCACGGTGCGCTTGCCGCTGCGCAAGGTAGGCTTTCGATCAGTTGGAAGCCAGGACCGTCCGGAGCCGGCTTCAGGATCCGGTGGCAGGAGGTGGGCGTCGACACTCCGCCTAGATCAGCAAAGCGGGGTTTTGGCACGGTGATTGTCGGCGCAATGGTTGAAAAACAGCTTAACGGACGTCTTGAGAAAACCTGGTCGGACGAAGGGCTGCTTATCGACATTGAGGTCCCGTCCGCGGGCTCTTGATTTCAGGGACGGCCATTGAAATTAGGGAATGCCCCAGTGATTAGGAACTATTGATTGATCGCCCTTGAACAGCCGGGGTCCTGCCCCAATATCATTTTCATTAGGACCATTGGTGGCATGAAAGGAGGAAAAGATGCCGCTTAACGATGTTCCGTGGACCCTGCCGGTGAGAATCCGGTTGCAGTGCGGTTTGGAGCGCACCTTCACAGGCGCATACGACGCCTTGGATTTTCTCGAGAACGAATGGCCGCTGCGTCATGGAAAGCGCCATGAACGCGCAGTGAAGACGTGTCGTGGCGTCCTCAACGGGATCATTCCTAGCACCGTCGCGCGCGAAGCCTTCGTTGCGGCCTGCCTCGAAGCGGGCATGCCGTCCGTGCTGGCCCCGTGGAAGGGAAAGCCGACGACGCATCCGGCTCGGCCAGCACGCCTCGTCGCCCATTAATGCAGAATGCCAGACCTCGCCTCGGACGAGGAGAGGTCTGGCATCAGCGCACTTTTCCCCCGACAGAGTTCGTCTCCGAATTGGTTCCGCGCAGCGAACGAGGTCGACAAGCGGACGTCGATCTTCTAGCCGGCATCACCGCGAAACAGACCGGGAAAAGGCAGTGCAAAGGGCTTGCCGGATCAGTCATGGTGCGACGTTCGCACGCCACGCAGGCTCGGTCGCGGAAAAAGACGATCTGGACTGCAACAAACCTAATGCAGCACAGCAAGCTTCGCCTGCCTCTCCAGAAGACCTTCGACGGTGCCAACAAGCCTCGCGGCCCGCCGCAAGAGGTCCGCGCCGGTTTCGCTCATCGCGATGTCGTTGGACATCCTTTCCATACAGCCCGCCACCTCCATCATTGCGGTGCCGAGCTCGCTGCGGCCGAGACGGTCCGCCAGCCGTGCAAGGCGGCGGATGTTCTCCACATAGCGGAAAATCACCAATAGCCGCTCTGGCATCAGATCATGGGTAGTGGTGACATTCCCAGGTTGGGTTTGCCGGACTTTCATGTCGGCCTCCGCTTACCCAAGCAAAACCGGACGGCGCGTGGGCTGCGTTTGCAAGCCCTCGCCTCGCCACTCCTCGAGCTTCTTCAGTGCGTCGAGTATGTCCCTGTATCGAACTGGATGGTGGACGCCCGGCGGATGGCGCAGTTCCGGCAAGGATTCGACCGCGTGAAGGTCAGAAGCCCACGAAGCGAGAATTTCTCGTTTCTCGTCTGTCGAAAGCCCCGCTGAGACGACCTCCTCCGGGTGGTCAAAGTGTCGGTGCGTGTGAAGAATGTGCGACGCGGATATCGCGTCGACGGCGTTGTGGGGATTAGTGTGGTCAGAGCCTTTCGTTTTCATCTTGCGTCTCCTAAAAACTTCCAGCTAACGGAGCGAAGATCTCCAGGTGAAAAGGAGATTGTTTCAACGAAAACAGTATTCAAGAGGTTCGAGGCGCGACGCTCAGAATTTTTTTGATGCGCCTCTTGAATCAAAAAACGCTCGAGACCAGATCATTTTCCGTCGGTCGCCCGATGGGGCCGACAGCAACCCGGAGACGCCAGGCCGCGTCTCCATTCCATCTCGCTTTACGGAGGATTTGGTATGAGAAACGACTTCGACTTCGCACCGCTTTATCGGTCCAGCATCGGCTTCGACCGTGTTTTCAGTCTCTTGACCAACGCGCAGCAGCGCCTGCAGGCCATCGACACCTGGCCGCCCTATGACATCGTCAAGACGGGCGAGGACGACTATCGAATTCAGATGGCGCTCGCCGGCTTCGCCGACGCCGATCTCGAGATCACGCAAGAGCGCAACGTGCTGGTGGTGAAGGGTCAGAAGGCCGACGAGAAGGATGGTGAATATTTACATCGCGGTATCGCCGGCCGCGCCTTCGAGCGCCGCTTCGAGCTCGCCGACCACGTCAAGGTGGAAAACGCCTCCTTGACGAACGGCCTTCTCAGCATCGAGCTCAAGCGGGAGATCCCGGAAGCGATGAAGCCCCGTAGGATTGCGATCGGCGGCAACGCCGAAACACAGGCCCCTCTGCAGATCGAGGGCGAAAAGCACGAAGCCGCCTAATTTCAAGGAGGAGCGGGGGCGCTGTCTTTGACGGCGCCCCGTCCGTATTTGACCCCCACCCCATCGATGTAAGGGAGTCGGCGGCCTTTTGACGGGCGTGGTTGCTGCGGTTGGCGCCGATCGCTGCCACAACACAATGCATCACAAGCAGGCGCCGCCACGACGCCTGGTCGCCGATCGAAGCGTCCGTCAGCGCTGCCGCGAGCTTACTACAAACGACGTTGTGCCCCATCGGTCGTAAAACTATATTTTGTGTCCAGGTTCCTTAGGCGGCGGTCATGGTGGCAACCGTCATTGCCTTTCCGGCAGACCGATCCGGCCCCATGATTCAGAGGCGCCTGCGTGAAAACCCAGGCAGATGGGAGAGAGCGATGCGGAACTGTTTAGGCCTGTTAACGGCGGGAGTTTTTCTCCTCCAGCCATGCTCCTTCGCCAAAGCACAGGCGCCGAACGCGTTGGAGAGAGCCATTGGAGATGTGCAGCCATGCAGGTCGTTGAAGACCAAGGTATCGAGCTTCGGCATCAGTGTCGAGGTAGGCGTCGACAAGCTCGATTCCGTGAAGATCGAAAACCTGCAATTGTCGGTGAATGGCGACACGGCGGAGGCGAGCGCCCGCGGCACGCTTGCTTGCAAAACCTCGGACGAAGCGCTGGTCGAAGGAGGGTTTTCAGCTACCGCTGAAGTTCGGCTGAAGATCGACCTGTCGACCTGCAAGACGACCGATACCTCCATCGAGATCGTCAAGACTGGTGGCCGGTTCGGCGATGTCGTCAAGGGACTGGAGACCCAGATCTCCAGCGCTCTCCGGCAAAGCCTGGAAAAGAATTTAGCCAAGCTTTGCCAGAAGTGATCAGCGGATCGACGTCGCTGCCAAAAAGTCCCATAACCCGTGAGCGATCGCCGAACCTTGGAAATAGAAATGCCTCAGCTTATCCAGGTCGTCATCGGGTGGATAGTGATCACCCGTCGATCTACCCTGCTTCCCATTCGCGTTTTCGCCCGACGACGTTCCGGCGTGGAGACGTGGCACGGCTCCGAAGCCGCTGTTCGTCGTCGGGCAGAACCTTCATATGGGCGGTTGCCTCGGGCTGCGCGCACAAAAGCTTGCCTCGCGCTAGTGGGCCGCGTTCGCCTTGAAGCGAACGTAGACACGAGGCAAGCGCGTGCTACCATCTCGGATCATGTAGCTGCCTTGGTCATCTCTCCGACATCAAGACGCCCATTAGGCCCTATATCGTGGATGCCGTTGCGAACTGCTCCCGATCCGGCAAAGACACGGCAATTTCACGGATCGGTATCCTGCTCGGGTCGTGCATGGGGTCACCAGGCCTTGCTCGACTCAGCTCCCTTCGTCGACGCCGCTGGCCGGGATCAGGCAGCGTTTGATCTTGAACGTGTCCCAGGCATTTCGAGCTCGCCGTGGAACATATGCGCCGCCCGACCGTTGCTCCGCTCAGTTTGAAAGGTTGTCTGAAATGCCAAATCAGCGTGCCAACGATGATGAGCTTCGCGACATTATCGATCAGAAACTGACTGCACTCATCCAGGAAATGGAGGATGCGGATTGGAGCGCCAATGACGTCGCTTTTGCGATTAACGATGTCCTCAAAAGCAAGTGGCTTGATCGGATGATGGCGCTACAAGACGCACGCGACGCGGTTCCAAAAGGATTTCTGTCAGACGGGAACGAAGGCTAGCGGTCGGTTATCCACGGCGTGAAAAAGGAAAAACTTTCATGACTGCGACATTCCTGGTCATCGCCATCAGTTCGCTCGATCCGGATGGTAGCGACACCCGTAACGAGCCGATGCTCGTTTACCCCGATGCGCTAAAGACTGCACGGCAACTAAAATCTGAAGGCAAAGCGTTCAGGGTGATCGCTGACGGAGACCAGACGGAGGAACAGCTGCAGTCGTTCCTGGCGCTCGGTGCGCTCGTATAGTCGGATGATGGCGGTCGAGTTGTGGCAGGCTGAGTTCGAAGCCGTCGAGGCAGGAAACGCCGATCAGGTATCGGCTGCCGAGAGGGATCGGGCTGAGGACTATCCACTGACGCCGGTAAAACCGGGCAACGGGTGCTGACGTTGCAAATGAAGTCGAGGCCGGGACGAGGAGGATCGATTGGTGCAGCGCACTGCTGAAGATAACGCGGCCCGCCGCGCGCGCCGCGCTGAGCGCAGGCAGAAGCAGCGCGACGCCAATGTCGATCGGGCCGCCAAAATGCGTCAGGTACGCCTTGCCGATCCGCAGGCCAACAACCCGACCGAGGATCGACAGGCCGGTCGCACCCATATCGGATGTTCGGGGTGGTACTACTGGCATTGGAAGGGGGCGTTCTATCCTGCGGATGTTCCGTCGAGTCAATATTTCGCAATCTATCAGGGATCCTTCAAGACGGTCGAGCTCAACGCCCCGTTTTATTCGTGGCCGACAATCGGAGCCGTGAAGGCCTGGATCCGCCAGGCCGCGCCGGGTTTCGTCTACACCATCAAGGTCTGCGAGCTGATCACCCATATCAAGCGGTTCGAGCACGCGGAAAGTCTGATCCAGGATTTCGGCTATATCGCCGACCTTCTCGGCCCGCAGATGGGCTGCTTTCTCTTCCAGCTGCCGCCGAGCGTTCGCTACACTCCGGAAATGCTGCATTCCATTTTATCGCAGCTCGACTGCCGCCGCAGGAACGTCGTCGAGTTTCGCCATAAGAGCTGGTGGAATGATGAGGTATTCGAAGCCTTCAACGCTGCCGGGGTGATTTTCTGCTCCTGCAGCGGCCCCCGGCTACCTGATGAACTGGTGCGGACCGCCGATGACATCTACGTTCGGTTTCACGGGATCAGGCAATGGTATCGCCACGATTACAGTGACGCGGAATTACTCGTGTGGGTCGAGCGGATTAGGCAAAGCCGGGCGAAGACCGTATGGGCCTACTTCAACAACGATCGCGACGGACATTCGATCAAGAATGCCAATCGGCTGTCGGAGTTAATGAATGTTTCAGCCACGTAGGACAGCTGCGCGGGACGAGGCTGCGATGGGGCACAGAAATCGCTTCGCGGGATCTTCGCGGTCTCCCGATACTGAACGCGGGACGGTCGGATCTGCGTCCTGAAGTGCGGCGCATTTGTATCTGTTGCAACAAAATAGCCGGTGAACCCCACTGTTCAAGCGGGCGAATGAGGCACATCCCAGCTAGGTGATAGAAGGTCACAACTAGACTTGGTCGCGGTTGCGACCGAACAGCTCGCTCAGAAGCTCGTGTTCCAAGCGTTCTAGCCAATCTCGACGCGCCTCTACAGCCAAATCCCTTTGAAAAGCAACGCCGCGGGCTGACGTGATCGTTTTTGCTCATCATGGTTCGAATTACGCCTTGGGCTTATATCTCAATCGTTGAAAATCCCTGCAGCCCAGTGGTTGTCAAATCGCTGTCACGGCGGTGAGTGTTCTGTCATCCTGATCGCGAAGGCTATGAGCAGTGCTGACTGCGGCGATAACCGGAAACTTCGCCTCAACCTTTTTCGGGCAGACGAGACCGAATTCGGACGTTCCTTGTTCGATACTCGGAATTAACGCGGGGCTGGAAAAGCAAGAGACGACAAGCTTGGCTCTTCGGTGGGCTACAAGCCTTTCGCACTGTCCTCCATTGAACCGGATGAGGCTGGACTTTGCCGCTTTAGGACGCGCCGATCCTAAGTTTTGTGCCGAAGCCTGGAGCCTTTCCAGCAATCATCGCGCGATTGTGGCCGCCATCCCACGCCCCGCCATTCGCAATTCGACCTGCTGGCGGGCCGCACGAGTGCCGCGTTCGCATCTCGCACGATGAAGCAGCGCGGCCGGCTCGGAAACAATTCGTAAAACACGGAAATGTTCAGAGCATGATCGTGCCACGAACCGGTGAGTTACTAGCGGGACGTCCTTCGAAGATTCACCGCCGATTGAAAAAGAGCAAAGGCGCTAACTCGTGGCTGACATCAATATACCGTCTTCTCCGATCCGAAAAAGTGACAGTGCCTATCAAATCGAATGCAAATTCGCGCTGGAGCCCTCACTTACAAGGCTTTTCGAAAAGGCACGCTCCGCCGGCTGGGACCCACAGCACATAGCCCTCGCAGTCGCCGCGCTCAGTTGGGAGCTGCTGGTTGATCAGCGCGATAGTATGCAACGCGATGGATGCGGCATTGAACATTAGGGTTCATCCGCTCCGCAAGACGGATTTAGGGAAGTCCTCGGTCCATGCCGGCTGGATTGCGCATACAGTTCTCCTGCTCACGCTGCTGTCGTCGGCCACATATTGCCGTGCCGAGAATGTCATCAGCGTTACAGAGACCGGTGTGAATGTCACGCGGCATGTCAGCATCGGTCTAAATAAGACGCTCATCGTTGAACTTCCTCAGGACGCTCATGACATTGTTGTTTCAGATCCAGGCGTGTCTGACGCGATAGTGCGAGCGACACGCACCATCTTTCTCTTTGGCAAAAAGGTCGGGCAAACGAATATCTTCATCCTCGATGCGAACAAGCGACCAATCGTCAATATCGATATCGCGGTTGAGAGAGACATTGCCGGGCTGGAGACGGATTTGCGTCGTTTGATACCAGATGCGGCCATCAAGGTTGAGATTATTTCCGATAATATTGTCCTCACCGGCACCGTAAGGTCGGCACAGGACTCGGCACAAGCCGCCGATCTTGCATCCGCTTTCGTCAAAGGCGGGGAGGCGACGACCCGCACCCAAAGTGCGTCGAGCGGGGGTAGTCAAGGATCCGTGGCCCTTGTTGCGGAAGATCGGCAGGAATCCAAAATCATCAACCTTCTTCGCATCGCAGCCGACGATCAGGTGATGCTCAAAATGACGATAGCGGAGGTAAAGCGAGAGATCCTGAAGCAACTGGGCTTTGACAATGAGCTAAAAAACGCTGGTGGCTCAACAATTGCCCAGCTGGGAACGGCATCGACGGATGCGACGACCGCGACCTCCGGCGGCGGCCTATCAGCCCTATTCAGCGGATCCTTCGGCAAGTATGGCCTCTCAACGACATTGAATGCGCTTGAACAAGCGAAAGTGGTTCGAACCTTGGCCGAGCCGACATTGACGGCCGTCTCGGGTCAATCGGCATCGTTTCAAGCAGGTGGCGAGGTCCTCTATTCAAACACCGACAGCGATGGCAATACGACCCAAACCCCGTACAGCTACGGCATCAGCCTCTCATTCAAGCCCATCGTCCTAACGTCCGGTCGGATCAGCCTGCAGATCTCAACCGAGGTGTCCGAACCGGTTACCTCTATATCCGGTTCATCCCCGACCTACGGCAAGCGTTCGACCAGCACCACCGTTGAACTGCCATCGGGTGGTTCGATCGCTCTGGCGGGGCTAATCCGAGATAACTTCAACAGGACCTCCAATGGGACGCCGGTCTTGAACAAGATTCCAGGGTTTGGCGCTTTGTTTCGCCAGACAAGCTTCGAGAGAAACGAGACTGAACTCGTAATTATCGCCACACCCTATTTGGTTCGCCCTGTCGCGGCAAAAGATCTGAATCGGCCTGATGACAATCTTAGCCCAGCTGATGATGCCTCTCAGGGGTTACTCGACCGGATCAACAAGCTCTACGGCAACGGCAAAACCTTGGAGCCGACAGCGCAATATCACGGCACCGTCGGCTTCATATACAAGTGATCGTTGCTGATAGTCTGACGTCCGGAGAGGCCCGGCCTGTCATTCAACCGACCTGCCTCTTCGGTCAGTGCCTTGGCGTGCCAGCAGGTGAGCCCGACAAGAACACGGCTAACAAATATCGCCATTGAAGGGGTTTCCCAACGTTAAAAGCTCAGCTCCGAGGTTGGCATGACTTGGACAAGCGGGACGCTCACCATCCTTTCCAAACCATCGATCTTGCTCGCGCGCCGGGCGTCCGGGGTCGCACCAGCGGGCGCCATCCGTGGTCGGACGTGGCACCCCGGAGCGGTCGCACTCGTCTGCTTTTACTCAATTTTACGCAGCCTTTACGCTGCTTAACGTTGAACCCGCTACCAAGGATGGCGACGTAGTCAGGAACCCGTCCATGGACATCGAAATGAACGACGGTAAATCGCGACAGTCCCTCCTGCCGTGGCGCGGCGTAGACCATCCGCTCAGGACACGGTTGCTTTGCCTGATCGCGGGCCTGGTCGCCTCCGGCTTGTCGACGTCCACATTTGCCGAAGACAGCGCAACCGGCAGTACGTCGCTGTTTCAGGTCGGGTCCAGCATCGCCGACACAGGAACCGGATACTCGCTGTTTCGCGGACCGCAGCACGGCTCCAACGACTATTGGATTGAATGCTCTTGTTCGAACGGCGCATTGGCGGTCAGATCGTGTCCTTCCTTGAGATACAAATGCTATTGCGCAGATAAGCCCTCGATATCTTGCAGCCAATGATCTGTGCGCCCCGCAACCCAGCCGTGCTCGGTTCTGAGCGCTTCGGCTCAACGGTGTCCGCCAGGATGCCGGCGCCTTGCGACCTAAATCGCGTCGCTCCTTTCCCCGATGCCGGCAACGACTGCCTTCCCGCGACGTCTGTCCCCACCGGTTCCTTTCATTCGGCGTCTGGACGATTTTCGTTCGCGTATATCCACCATGCCGATCCTGTCGGCAGCCTGTTTGGCGGGCAGAGGTCTCGGGTCGTGGACGGCGACGCCCTTTGCTTCTCCCTCCGCCCCGCCCGAGATCAAGCCGGCCTTTGGCCGATCTATTCATGCGGTGTTTCCGGCCCTGCTGCACTGCGAGGACGGAGGCGAAATCACCCACGATGGGCTCTGCGTTTGGGGATGGGGTTGCTGCAGGTCGCGAGCGAGCGCCGTCGGGAGGTTTGGGTTTGGGGCTGAGACTGGCGAGCGTTTTGGCACTGCTCCTGTCGGGGTTGGTTGGGCCAGAAGCGGCCCAACGAAAAAATTCCGATGAGGCCTCATGGAGAATGGAAAGTGGATTCAACCGCGCCGGATCGTTGGCCCTGGGCGCCGCTGCGCCGAGCGAACAGCTCCTCGTCGCCGCCGACGGCATAAAGGAGAAATACGATGACTGGGGCGTTGAATGCGCGGTCGTCGACGTCGGAAAGCAATGTGCCGCGGGTCAGTTTCATGAAGATCCAAAGAGCGGTTTGGTTGCGTTCGCAATTCAGGTCTACCCTTCTGAAGAGCTGGGCACGAGGGTCCTGATCAGGATGCCGCTCGGCTTGAAGTTGTCGGACGGCGTGCGCCTCGAGCTTGATACGCAACCCTCAAAACAACATGCGGATGTTGCGACGTGCCTGCCCGATGGTTGCGTCGTTCTTCTCATCATGTCCGACGCCACCATAGACATTTTGAAGGCCGCGCAGGTGCTCACGGTGAGCGCCACTTCGTTTGCTTCAGGTGGTAAGTTGACCTTTCGCGTCTCTCTGAAGGGGTTTCCTCGTTCGCTCGAACGGCTGGATGAACTGCGATGATCGCGACGCTCCCATGGCGGATGCCGTTCCTTACTCCCAACGGCTGACGGACTTGGGCGCATCGAACCATGGCAAATGATAGCGCCGATCTCATGAGATATAGGGCCGCGGCGACAGCACACCATTATTCGGCAATCAAACGCTGCTTGTGACGTTTTCGAATGCAGCGGTTCCAGCAGCTTAACGTTTCTCGGCGATCTCGGGATGTTTCTGGAGGTTTCCCGCAGACGACAACGAGAATTGAAAGCCGGCAGTGGAAGAAGAAATCAATCATCGAGGTGGGCGATATGGACCATATATTAGTCGTTGATGGCGATCTGGAAATCCGCCGGCTACTGACACGTTATCTTGTCGATCAAGGTTTTCGTGTCACCGCTGTTGCATGTCGGCAGGACTGTGAGAGGTGGATCGATACCAGCACGCCTGACCTGATCGTGCTCGACGTCCTGCTTCCGGATGGTTCGGGCCTTGATATCTGCAGGAACCTGCGCGCTAGCCAGTCTCGAATCCCTGTTATTCTGCTGACCGCATTGAAGGAGGAGGTGGACCGTATCATTGGCCTGGAATTCGGAGCGGACGATTATCTTGGCAAGCCGTTCAATCCGCGAGAACTCGTGGCAAGGATCAGGGCAGTCTTGCGACGAGCCGGCGACGCTGAGGACAGTGACACCGACGTCAAGGTCTTCACTTTCGCAGAATTCATCGCTGACACAAGCACCCGGCGGGTATGCAAGTTGCGTGGCCCAGAAATTGAGTTGACCGGAGCGGAATTCGACCTGTTGGTGGTCTTTCTTGAACGACCGGGCCGACTCTTGTCACGAGACCGGCTGCTTGATCTGACACAAGGGCGCAAGAGCGAGCCTATGGACCGATCAATAGACGTCTTGATGAGCAGGCTGCGACGTAAGCTTGGTCAAACCCAAAGCGGCCCCCTTTTCCGGACGATCCGAAATGGCGGTTACCAGTTCACGCTTCCAGTCAAGGCAGGCGTGCCTGACGTGGCAGCTAGCATTGCGGTTCTCACCGGGAACGACAACGTTCGCTCCCTATGAGCGCGCTGGAGTCTTTTTTCGTCTCAGCTTGCCAACGAACTGGCCGGTGGCGACTGCATCTGTCAACGGTCGAGATCGCAGGCGCTAACCGCCGGGATGACCGATTTGATGAGCGGTCCAAAAGGAGAGAAGCGGCGAGCGTTAAACGCAGTTGAGGACATTCTCACTGTTATGATGTCACGTTTCGCTGCGCTGCATCGTCATCACTTACGAGAGCCTTGATTGTTGGAGAAGCGGCAATGGCTGACAGCGATGCCTCGAGCTAGCCGAGGCATTCTTGACCGCCTCGCGCGACGGCGACCTGGCGAAATTGCGGCGATACTCGCGGCCGACGTGGCGGTGTACGCCGATGGCGGGGGCGAAGCCGCGACGGTCACGAACGAAGTTGTTGGAATAAGGCGGTTATGCGCCTGCATGCCGGGCTCGCGCGGCTGTTCGATCGCAGCCGTTCGCGCCTGCTGCCATGAGTTTTATGACGCCAGTCTGCGCTCCCGCGCCAATAGCCGCAAGTTCCAGTAGAAGGTCGCGCCATACACCGTGCCCCGGGGAGATCGACAAGGCTAAGGCAGCCGGGGAGGTTTTGCGCTCACGGACAATAGGCGGCGGAGCGCGGTTTGACCAGCGCTGAACGCGCGCGTGGCCGTGGTATCAGCCAGGGTATGGACCGCCGGCGCAATAGTCGCTATTTGCAGGACATGCTGCGATGTTGAAAACGTCGCTGAAACATCACCGCAGATACCCAAGGCTTTTTTAAATTGAAAAAAGTGCAGCGCAGCTTTGCCGTCGAGTACAAATCAGGTCGGCGAAAACTCAACTCCAAACCGAGCTCGATCTGGGCAGACACGGATCTCAAGTCCGTTGCACAAGATATGCAGGACGAGGCAATGCCATTTATGTCATTAGCTCCTCAGGCAAGAAGCACCGGAATGCTTGTATCCGAAGAAGAACAGGCCGGGCCGTTATTGACACTGCCGATCGAGCAAGAGACAAATGCATCGGCTTTACAGGAGACCATAATGGCCGACGAAAAAGATACGACAACCAATGCTGACACGCCGGCCGCCGCGGCGCTCGATGGACTGAAGAAGGTGCGCAAACCTCGCGCCAAGAAGGTGGTGCCTGCAACCGCCTCAGCCGCCGTTTCTTTGCAACCGGCAGCGGCTTCGGATGCCAAAGCTGGAAAGCAGACGAGAGGACGCAAAGCAAAGCCTGACGAAGGGACGACGAGTGCCAAGCGTGTACCTGTCAAACGTGCTCCGAAGGCTGTGTCGATAGCGGCTGCACCGTCGGTGGCGGCAGTTGATGAGATTTCGGATCTTCTGCAGCTCGAAGAGGAAAACCAGAAACTGCGCAAGCTGCTGGCGGAGAAGCTCCGCGCTGAAAATGCCGATCTGCGAAAGCGCCTCAACCTCGGTTGATCGGCAGCAGACGGTCAAGCGCTGGCCGCATTCTCATGCTTATTGAAGTGAAGATTTTGGCGGCGGTTCGTTCTGCCGCCAACGTTTTTGCTCGCAGTTTGCATACGCAGTAGAATTCGAGGTCAAATAAAATGGCGTCTCCATGGAAACTTCTTGCTGGGCTGGTGTCACGGCGACGCCAGCAGAAGCAAGAACACGGCTCAACCGATGACGTGAAGCCGGACGTATCAGCCATGGCCGAGCCGACTGAAGCGGCGGCCAACAACCGGTCGAAGGCCGCAGACCGTGCGGCCAACGAAAAGCCGGTCACCCACGAACAACACGAGGCGGTGTCGGTAGACCCGCGTCGTCATGCCGAAGAGGCGGCAAATAGTGCTGATCACACGACAGATGTCGAAAGCGCCACGCTCGAGATAGCGGCTGATCCGGCCTCATCCGATGTGGTGGACATAGCTGCACACGCCGCGCCCAAGCCCTCGCGGACTGACGATGGTGCAGCGCGAAAGCGCAGCAGACAGGCCAGGAAAGCGGACGTCGTCGATGTCGTTTCGCGACCATCTCCACGACTTGCCATCGTTTCCGACGATGCAATCAGCCTTGAGGGAGAAATCAGGATGCTCCGGGATCAGTTGGCGAGGAAGCTTCGGCTGCAAAACGCACAACTGAGGAGGATGCTTGATCGGTTCGAACGCTGAATTGTCAATTCCCGTTGTACCCAATGGGTCCAATGCGCCTTGGCCCGGAACGGCTATGAGCTGCGTTGCTGGCGCATTGCATAAGGTCTATCGGCCCGGCCATCGAATGATCGAGCTAGCAACTGGCGTTTGATATGGCGCTCAATCCGGGTTCTGTCTGCCTTTGCCTAAAACGACTTGGTGGTCCCTCCCGTCTTTACCAGTAGCCCGCCGGACTGGGTTGGCATTGACATGCGTGAAGTCATGCTGGCCAGTCCGCCCGACCACCTTCCCACGAACATTGCCCGGCGTGGCAATAATTGCAAAAGCCACCTCCCGTCGTCGACGACAAGTTGCCGGCCGGCAGTCGATCCCATTCTCGCGCCCATGCCCGGATGTTCGGGACGAGTATCTCGATTGGCGCGTGATGTCGTATCGCGCGCGCTTCATCCGCGAAGCTGGCGACGGGATCCGGATCGCGGATCAGCCATGTCCGCCTGCGTCAAAACCTCCCCTGCGATTGCGGCCATCGCGTCCTGCCCCGGCTTTTGGTCCTGCCAGGCTCGCGCCGCCGGCAACGGCCTTGCCGTCCTCCACTTCGTTGCGGCCCCGCGGGGTGCAGGCAGCGCTTGCCGCCTGGCTTTCGGACCGCCGTACGTAGCAGGTCGCGATCGCCGCGACCTCGAAACGGAGGTTCCAACATGAGCAGGCAGCAATCCAATCAACGATCCGATATCTACAGCCGCATCACCAACACGATCATCGCCGATCTTAAACAGGGTGTGCGGCCATGGACCAAACCCTGGACGACGGGACATGCGACAGCCAAGGTCAGCCGGCCACTGCGCCACAACGGCCAACCCTACACCGGGATCAACGTCCTGCTGCTGTGGTCGCAAGCCATCGCCCGCGGCTTTGCCTCATCTCGCTGGATGACGTTTCGCCAGGCCATCGAGCTCGGCGGCGCCGTGCGCAAGGGCGAAACCGGCACAACCGTCGTCTTTGCCAGTTCGTTCGTCCGCACCGAGACGACAGACACGGGCAGCGAGATCGAACAGGATGTTCCATTCCTCAAGGCCTACACGGTGTTCAACACCGATCAGATCGCCGGTCTAAAAGGCCGCTTTGACGACGGCGCACCTCACCAGGATCCGATGAGCCGCATCGGCAATGCCGGCCGCTTTTTTGCCAATACCGGCGCACTGATCCGCCACGGAGGATCGGCTGCCTATTATGCCGCTCAGCGTGATTACATCCAGATGCCATGCCTGGATGCCTTTAGGGACGATGCTTCCTATGTCGCCGTCCTCAGCCACGAGATGACGCACTGGACCGCCGCACCGCGACGGCTGGATCGCGATCTCAGCCGCTACGCGAAAGACCGGAGCGACCGCGCCCGCGAGGAGCTCATTGCCGAACTCGGCAGCGCGTTTCTCTGCGCCGATCTCGGCATCGTCCCAGAGCTCGAACCGCGCCCCGACCACGCCAGCTATCTCGATGGCTGGCTCAAGGTTCTCCACCACGACAAGCGCGCCATCTTTTCGGCGGCGGCCCATGCGCAGCGGGCGGTCGACTACCTGCATTCCTTGCAGCCGGAGCGCAACGAGGAGGAGGCGGCGTAAGCCGTCTCTTCTTCAACTGATGAAATGCTCGGATGATCAGGCCGCCCCGCGGGCCTTCCAAGCCTGCATGGTGAAAACCGACGCGCCGCTCCGTAGCCTGATCGCGCCGCCGCCGAGGCCTTGCCCAGACCGAACGGTGAAGTGGCACCAACTGCCTGCTGCACGTTCTCGCATTTTGTTCATGAGCCCCAGACCACTGACTGCTCATGCCGCTTAATCAGGTGCTTGAGGTTATCGAAGCCGGTGCGGATGTGGCGGGCGAAGTTGTCGGCGGCGGGTGTGCGGGGTGCGTCAGAACGCTTCAGCAAGCCGAGCGCGCGTTCCGAATGGGGGATGGGAACGGGCAGGGCGGTGATGGACTTTTCGTTGCGCAATGCGAAGACGACGCTGTGCGGCATGATGGTCAGCGCATCCGCCGCCTTCATGTACTGGACGACGCTCATGAGGGAGCCGCCCGAATAGCGGATCTTGACTTCGGTTGCGCCGAAGGACAGCAGCATGCTGCGCAGATCGGTGAGTAGCGGGCTGCCTGGCGGAGGCGCCACCCAAGGGAAATCGAGCAGGTGCGCCGGCTGAGGGCGCCGCTTCAACAGCAAAGGATGGGTGACCCGGCAGGCGACGACGTTGCGGCCGGGCAGGATTTGCTGAAATTCGAGGCCGGAGCCCTCGTCGAGAATATCGATCGGGCAGATGGCAAGGTCGATCTGGTCGGCATTGAGCGCGGCACGGAGGTCTGGGAAGTAACCATAGCTCTGGTCGATGCGTACGTCTGGATGCAGGTTCTGGAACTCGGCGATCATGCCGGCGATCAACGCATCCATGAAAAAAGGCGTGCCACCGACACGCACTACGCCGCTTCTGCCGGCCCGAAAGCTTTCGACGACATCGGAGGCCTTGCGCGATGCCGACAGCATCGTCTGGCCGTGATCGGCCAGCGCCCGACCCAATGACGTTGGCTGCAACGGCCGCCGCCCCTTGACGAACAGTGGCTCGCCGATGCGAGCCTCGAGCATTGCGAGCGTACGCGAAACAGCCGGCTGCGATAGGCCGAGCAGGGCAGCTCCCTCGGTGACCCCGCCGGTCTTAACGACTGCCGCAAGCTGGACAAGGTGACGTTCGTCTATCTTCATAACGATATGATATATTAATAGCGAATAAAATCATTACCGGCACATAGCGTTTGGACTAAATTTGTCTCCACCAGCCATTGCCTTGGAGGAGACGCATGACGCCGGGTCCGATGGCGCTGAATTTCAGCGAGGCCACCTCGCATGACATCTTTGCGCAACGACTTCAGCCATCAAAGGACAACATCCTGCCGCAGGTTCTCGCGGCGGCGGTGACGCATCTCCATACCCTGATCCGCGAAGTGCGGCCCACCCAGGCGGAATGGCGCCAAGTCATCGAATTCTTGACCGACGTTGGCCATGCAAGCGACGAGCGGCGCCAGGAGTGGGTGCTCCTGTCGGATCTGCTCGGCGCTTCGACACTGGTCGAGGAGATCAATTCGCGCCGTCCGAAGACGGCCACCCCCAACACCGTGCGCGGACCGTTCTTCCGCGCCGACGTTCCACAATTGCCGCTCGGCGGCAATATTTCGCTTGATGGTATCGGCGAGCCGCTGGAAGTTTCCGGCCGCGTGCAGGATCTCGATGGCGATCCCATCGCAAATGCCGAGATCATCACCTGGCAGGCCAATGCTCAAGGCCTCTACGAAAACCAGCAGCCGGACCTGCAGCCGGAATTCAACCTGCGCGGCGGCTTCCGCACGGATCCCGACGGACGTTTCCACTATCGGACCATCAAGCCATGCGGCTATGGCGTGCCTGACGATGGTCCCGTCGGAAAGCTTTTGCGGCGGGCGGGCTATCCGCTGCGCCGCCCCGCGCATCTTCATTTCATCATCAAGGCGCCGGACTTCGAGACGATCACCACGCATATCTATGACGGCAGCGATCCGCATCTGGCCGAAGACGCGATCTTCGCCGTCAAGCCCGAGTTGGTGCGAACCTTCGAGCAGCAGGGCAAGCGGTGGTTGTTGAAACTGACGTTCGTCATGGTCCGCGCCAGGCAGGGAGCCGATACATGAGCCGGATTTTCACCTATAGCGGCAGCCCCGCCCATATCGTCTTCGGCGAAGGCAAGAGCGCCGCCGCCGGCGAGTGGGTGGAAAAGCTCGGATGCACCAAGGCCCTCGTTCTCTCGACGCCGCAACAGAAGGCCGACGCCGAAGCGCTTGCCACGCGGCTGGGCTCTCTCGCTGTCGGCGTCTTTGCCGGCGCCACTATGCACACGCCAGTCGATGTCACCGAAGAGGCGATGGAGGTGGTTTTCCAAACGCAGGCCGATTGCGTCGTTTCGCTCGGCGGCGGCTCGACCACCGGGCTTGGCAAGGCGATCGCCTATCGCACGGATCTGCATCAGATTGTCATTCCGACGACCTATGCCGGATCGGAAGTGACGCCGATCCTCGGCCAGACCGAGGCCGGGCGCAAGACGACCGTGCGCCATGCGAGCATCCTGCCAGAGGTGGTGATATACGACCCGGCGCTGACGCTTGGCCTGCCGGTCGGCATGAGCGTCACCTCGGGCCTGAATGCCATGGCCCATGCGGTCGAGGCGCTCTACGCGCAAGACCGCAACCCGATTTCGACGCTGATGGCGGTCGAGGGGCTGCGGGCCTTCAAGACCAGCCTGCCTGATATCATCGCTAATCCCCACGAGCCCGATGCCCGTGCCGATGCACTCTACGGCGCCTGGCTTTGCGGCACCGTGCTCGGCACGGTCGGTATGGCGCTGCACCACAAGATCTGCCACACGCTGGGCGGCACTTTCGATACGCCGCACGCCGACACGCATGCGATCATGCTGCCGCACACCGCCGCCTACAATGCCGCGGCGGTGCCGGAACTTCTGGCGCCGGTCGCCGATATTTTCGGCGCCTCGGTCGGCGGCGGGCTTTGGGATTTCGCGAGACAAATCGGTTCACCGCTGGCGCTGAAGGGTCTGGGCCTGAGCGTTGCCGATCTCGATCGCGCAGCCGAGATCGCCACCGAAAATCCCTACCGGAATCCAAGGCCGATCGACCGGAAGTCCATTCGTGCCCTGCTGCAGGATGCCTGGGAGGGCAAGCGGCCGGCATAAGCTGACGACAGACATCACGCTCTCTGGGAGGAGAGGAAAATGGGAGGAGGAAACATGTTTACCCGACGCGATTTTCTGAAGACGACGGCCGCCACCGGTGCATTGGCGGCGACATCCGGGCTCGCCGCCCCCGCGATCGCGCAGGACGCCGCGATCAAGCTCGGCTATGTCAGCCCGCAGACGGGACCGCTTGCCGCCTTCGGTGAGGCCGACAAGTTCGTCATCGACAGTTTTCTGGCAGTCACCAAGTCGAAGGGTCTCAACTACGAGGTTGTCGTCAAGGACAGCCAATCCAATCCGAACCGGGCGGCGGAGGTCGCCAAGGAACTGATCGTCACCGACGAGGTGAACCTGATCCTCGTCGCCTCGACGCCGGAGACCACCAATCCGGTGGCGACCACCTGCGAGGCTGAGGAAATGCCCTGTATTTCGACGGTGGCTCCCTGGCAGCCGTGGTTCATCGGCCAACAGGGCAATCCCGGCGACCCGCCCTCCTGGAAACCATTCAACTACGCCTATCACTTCTTCTGGGGTCTCGAGGACGTCATCTCGGTCTTCACCAACATGTGGGCGCAGATCGAGACCAACAAGAAGGTTGGCGGCCTCTTCCCAAATGACGGCGACGGCAATGCCTGGGGCGACAAGGTCGTCGGCTTCCCGCCGGTGCTGGAAAAGATGGGCTACGGGCTGATCGACCCCGGCCGCTATCAGAACATGACGGATGATTTCTCGGCGCAGATCAACGCCTTCAAATCGGGCCAGTGCGAAATCATCACCGGCGTGGTGATCCCGCCTGACTTCACCACCTTCTGGAACCAGGCCAAGCAGCAGGGTTTCGCCCCGAAGATCGCCTCGATCGGCAAGGCACTGCTGTTCCCGCAGACGGTGGAGGCGCTCGGCAATGCCGGGCATAATCTGTCGTCGGAAGTCTGGTGGACGCCGAGCCATCCGTTCAAATCGTCCTTGACGGGCGAAAGTACAGCAGAGGTGGCGGCCGCCTTTACCAAGGCGACTAGCAGGCCGTGGACGCAGCCGATCGGTTTTGCCCATGCGCTGTTCGAGCTGGCGGTGGATGCGATGAAGCGGGCCGGAGATCCGACAGACGGGGATGCCGTCGCGCAGGCGATTGCCGCCACCAAGCTCGATACGCTGGTCGGGCCGATTGCTTGGGACGGCAAGGGCCTGCCGCCTTTCGCGGCCAAGAACATTGCCAAGACGCCGCTCGTCGGCGGCCAGTGGCGGTTGAAGGACGGCGGGGGCTACGATCTCGTCATCACCGACAACAAGACGGCGCCGAACATTCCGGTCGGCGGCAAGATGGAAGCAATCGCCTGATTTTTTGCGCGGGCCCGTTCGGCCCCGCCTGTTCTCGGAGGAATGGGTTTGGCAATTCTCGAACTCGATGGGGTCTCGAAGAAATTCGGCGCATTGACGGTCGCCGAGCAGATTTCCTTTGCCGTCGGCGAAGGCGAGGCGCTTGGCATTATCGGGCCGAACGGCGCCGGCAAGTCGACGCTGTTCAATTTGATAACCGGCAATATCCCCGCCGACAGCGGAAGCATCCGCTTTCTCGGCGGCGACGTGACGCGCACGCCGCCGATGGCGCGCTGCCTGGCGGGCATGGGCCGCACCTTCCAGATCCCGCAGCCGTTCGAGAAGCTGACGGTCTTTGAAAACCTCCTGGTCGCAGGCGCTTTTGGCTCGCGGCGGCGCGAGGCCGAGGTGTCGGACCGCTGCGCCGAAATCCTGGTGGACACCGGGCTGATCGACAAGGCGAATGTTTTGGCCGGAAGCCTGTCGTTGCTGCTGCGCAAACGGCTGGAGCTCGCCCGAGCGCTGGCGACGGAACCGAAGCTGCTGCTGCTCGATGAAATCGCCGGCGGGCTGACCGAGGGCGAGTGCCGGTCGCTGGTGGCCACCATCCGCGCCATTCATGCGCGCGGCGTTGCCGTCATCTGGATCGAGCACGTGCTGCATGCGCTGAATTCCGTCGTTGAGCGGCTGCTGGTGCTGCATTTCGGCAGGGTCATCGGCATCGGCAAGCCCGACGACATCATGGCATCGCGCGACGTGCGTGAAATCTATCTGGGGATCGAGATCTGATGGCGCTGCTCGAAACCAGAGGCCTGACCGCCTCCTACGGCGATTTCCAGGCGCTGTTCGGCGTCGATATTGTGGTCGGCGCCGGCGAGACCGTCGCCATCATTGGCGCCAACGGCGCCGGCAAGACGACGCTGATGCGCTCGATCTCAGGCGTGCTCACCAATGCGGCGTCATCGATCCTTTATCGCGACGAGCCGATCGGCGCGCTGTCGGCGCCTGACATTCTGGCGCGCGGCATCGCCATGGTGCCGGAAGGGCGAAAACTCTTTCCGTCGCTGAGCGTCGAGGAAAACCTGCTGGTCGGCAATTATGGCCGCAAGGTCGATGGCGCGTGGACGCTCGAAAGCATCTTCGCGCTATTCCCAATCCTGAAGGAGCGGCGCGACAATCCGGCCACGGCGCTTTCCGGCGGGCAGCAGCAGATGGTGGCGATCGGCCGCGGGCTGATGTCCAATCCGGCGATGCTGCTCTGTGACGAGATCAGCCTTGGCCTTGCGCCCGTCGTGGTCCGCGATATCTACGCCGCCTTCCCGCGCATCCGCGAGACCGGCGCTTCGATCGTCATCGTCGAGCAGGATATCGCCCAGGCGCTGAAGGTGGCCGACCGCGTCTACTGCATGATGGAAGGGCGGGTAACGCTTTCCGGCCGCGCCGCCGACCTCAGCCGCGACGACATCCACAAGGCTTATTTCGGGACGGATCACCATGAACTGGCTTGATACCATTCTCCAGGGCGTGCTGCTCGGCGGGCTCTACGCGCTGTTTGCGGCGGGGCTCAGTCTCGTCTTCGGCATCATGCGGCTGGTCAACCTCGCCCATGGCGATCTGATCGTGCTTGCCGCCTTCCTGATCCTGGTCCTGGTGACGACGCTCGGGCTCAATCCGTTCGTTGCCGCCGCGATCGCGATGCCGTTGATGTTCGCGATCGGCTGGGGACTGCAATATTTCCTGCTCAACCGCACGCTCGGCAAGGATATCCTGCCGCCGCTGCTTGTCACTTTCGGCCTGTCGATCGTCATCCAGAACGGCCTGCTCGAAGGATTTTCGGCCGATAGCCGCCGTGTCTTTGCTGGGAGCCTAGAAAGCGCCTCCGTCAATCTCGGCCCGGTCACCGCCGGCATCATGCCGCTGATGACCTTCTTTTCCGCCGTCGCCGTCATCGTCTGTCTCAACCAGCTCATCTACCGCACCTCCGTCGGCCGCGCCTTCCGGGCGACCTCGGACGATCCGGTGACGGCAGGGCTGATGGGCATCCGGCCGCAACGTATCTTCGCCATGGCGACAGGGCTTGCCATGGTCGTGGTGACGATCGCTGCCCTCTATCTCGGGACCCGCGCCAATTTCGATCCGACGTCGGGACCGGCGCGGCTGATCTATGCCTTCGAAGCGGTGATCATCGGCGGGCTCGGCTCGCTCTGGGGCACGCTCGCCGGCGGCATCATCCTTGGCGTTGCCCAGACGGTGGGTGCCGCGATCAATCCGGAGTGGCAGATCCTTGCCGGCCACCTGGCATTCCTCGCCGTTCTCCTGTTCAAGCCGCGCGGCCTTTTCCCGCGCGCGGTGGATTGAGGTGCATCGATGACCATGGCCATTCCCTCCTTCACCGTCGAGACGCGTACCAGGGCATCGACATTGTCGGCTGTCGCGGTCGTTGCCCTTCTGCTGCTTGCCTTCGCCGCACCCTTCATCGTCTCGCGCGGCGTCATCCAGGACCTTTTCTTCATCCTCACCATGCTGGTGCTGGCGCAGAACTGGAACCTGCTTGCCGGTTATGCCGGGCTGATCTCGGTCGGCCAGCAGGTCTTCGTCGGCTTTGGCGCCTATACGATGTTCGGCTGCGTCATCCTGTTCGGCGTCGACCCGGTCGTGGCCATACTGATTGCCGGCGTATTATCCGCCGCCCTCGCCATTCCCACGGCCTTCTTCACCTTCCGCCTCTACGGTCCTTATTTCGCCATCGGCACCTGGGTGGTGGCCGAGGTCGTGCGGTTGCTGCTGGCCCAGTGGAAGGCGCTCGGCGGCGGCACCGGCACCTCGTTGCCGCGGGAGGCGACCCGCGACATGATGGGCGTCGGGGCGATGCGCGACCTCTTCGGCATGAAGGCTTCCGAGGCGGGCGACTCGCTGACTTATTGGCTGGCGCTGATCCTCGCCGTCGCCACAATCGGCTTCATCTATGGTCTTCTGCGCAGCAAGCAGGGTCTCGGCCTAGCCGCCGTCCGCGACAACGAGCAGGCCGCCCGCGCCGTCGGCGTCGATGCGCGGCGGATGAAGACGCTGGTCTATCTGGCGACCGCCTTCATGACAGGCATCGCCGGGGCGCTGATCTACGTGCAGAAGGCGCGCATCTCGCCGGACGCCGCCTTCTCGGTCACCGACTGGACGGCCTATGTCATCTTTATCGTCGTGATCGGCGGCATCGGCACGATCGAGGGACCGATCCTCGGCGTCATCATCTTCTTTCTCTTACAGAACCTCTTGGCCGACTACGGCTCCTGGTACCTGCTGATGCTCGGTCTTCTCGGCATCGCCATCATGCTTCTTGCGCCGCGCGGCCTCTGGGGATTGTTCTCCGAGCGCACCGGCATCCAGCTTTTCCCGGTTCGCCGCGTCCTGAAGGGCGGGCCGCTCAATCTCACGCATAGGGGAGGGCCTCATGGCTGACATTACCACCGACGTACTCATCATCGGCACCGGCCCGGCCGGCTCCGCCACCGCCGCACTGCTCTCCTCCCACGGGGTCGAGAACCTAGTGATCAACCGCTACCGCTGGCTCGCCAGCACACCGCGCGCCCACATCACCAACCAGCGCACCATGGAAGTGCTGCGCGATCTCGGTCGAGACGTGGAGGACGAGGCCTACATGTTCGCGGCCGAGCAAGACCTGATGGGCGAGAACGTGTTCTGTACCTCGCTCACCGGCGAGGAGATTGGCCGGATGAAGAGCTGGGGTAAACATCCGCTATCGCGCGCCGAGCACCAGCTGTCGTCGCCGGCTCATATGAACGATCTGCCGCAGACCTTCATGGAGCCGCTGCTGTTCAAGACGGCCTGTTCGCGCGGTAGCCAATCGCGCATGTCGACGGAATATCTGGGCCATGCGCAGGACGAGGACGGCGTCACGACAACCTGTCTCGACCGGCTGACCGGCAAGGAATTCACCGTCCGCTCGAAATATCTGGTCGGCGCCGATGGCGGCAATTCCAAGGTCGCGGAACACGCGGGCCTCACCTTCGAAGGCAAGATGGGCGTCGCCGGTTCGATGAACATCCTGTTCGAGGCCGATCTGTCGCGACTGGTCGCCCATCGTCCCTCGGTGCTCTATTGGGTGCTGCAGCCGGGTGCTGACGTTGGCGGCATCGGCATGGGGCTGGTGCGTATGGTAAGGCCCTGGAACGAATGGCTGATCGTCTGGGGTTACGATATCAACCAGCCGCCTCCTTCGGTGGATGAAGCGCATGCGAAGAAGGTCGTGCGCGACCTGGTCGGCGATCCGGATCTCGAGATGACCATCAAGTCGGTCTCGACCTGGACCGTCAACAACATGTACGCCACGTCAATGTCCAATGGCCGCGTCTTTTGCATGGGCGACGCCACCCACCGCCATCCGCCGTCAAACGGGCTCGGCTCGAACACCTCGATCCAGGATGCATTCAACCTCGCCTGGAAGCTCGCCTTCGTCCTGAAGGGGGCCGCAGGCCCGAAACTTCTCGATAGTTATCAGGCCGAGCGGGCGCCCGTCGCCAAGCAGATCGTCACCCGGGCCAACAAGTCGATCGAGGAGTTCGGGCCGATCTTCAAGGCGCTGGGGCTGCTCGATTCCATCGACCCGGTGAAGATGCAGGAGAACATGGACGCCCGCTGCAACAACACTGTCGCGGCCGAGGAGCAACGGGCCGCGATCCGCAAGGCGATCGCCGACAAGGTCTACGAGTTCGATTGCCATGGCGTCGAGATGAACCAGCGCTACCGATCGGGCGCGATCGTAACGGATGAGCAGGCGGAACCGGCCTTCGCCCGGGATCCGGAACTGCACTGCCAGCAGACGAGCTGGCCCGGCGCAAGGCTGCCGCATGCTTGGGTGTATTCTGCGACAGGCGAAAAGCTGTCGACGCTCGACCTTGCCGGACATGGGAAGTTTACCGTGCTGACCGGCATTGGCGGACAGGGTTGGATCGAGGCCGCCCGAACCCTTGGAAAGGAATTGGGCATCGATATCGCCGCACATCTGATCGGTCCACGTCAGCCCTGGCAGGACTTTGCCGGCGACTGGGCGAACATGCGTGAAATCCGAGACAGCGGCGTCCTCCTCGTGCGTCCCGACCATCATGTCGCCTGGCGAAGTGAAGCGATCGTCGACGATCCGTCAGCCGAACTGCGGCGCGTGCTGACCAGCGTTTTGGGGAGATAGGGCGATGATTGATGCACATGAAAAGGGTTTCTTCACGGAAGAGAACTCCGTTGAGGTGGTCACGAGCCGCAACGCCACCACCAAGGACCAGCGCCTGAAGCGCGTGATGGAGGTCGTGACACGCAAGCTGCATGAGGCGGTGAGGGAGCTTGAGCCGACGCAGGACGAATGGATGGAGGCAATTCTCTTTCTGACCCGCACAGGACATACATGCAACGAATGGCGACAGGAATTTATCCTGCTGTCGGACGTGCTCGGCGTGTCGATGCTGGTCGACGCCATTAATAACCGCAAGCCCTCAGGCGCCTCCGAAAGCACTGTTCTTGGCCCGTTTCACGTTGCCGACGCGCCGGAACTGCCGATGGGCACCAATATCTGCCTCGATCACAAGGGCGAGGACATGGTGATCGGCGGCAGCATCCGTAGCACGGATGGCAGACCGATTGCCGGCGCTGTCATCGACGTCTGGCAGGCCAACGACGAAGGCTTCTACGACGTGCAGCAGAAGGGGATCCAACCAGACTTCAACCTTCGCGGCATCTTTCGCACCGGCGCGGATGGCCGCTATTGGTTTCGCGCAGTCAAGCCCAAGTATTACCCGATCCCGGACGATGGACCGGTCGGCAAGCTGCTCGGCGCGCTCGGTCGTCACCCCTACAGGCCCGCTCACCTGCACTACATCATCAAGGCCGACGGCTTCGAGACGCTCACGACGCACATCTTTGATCCGGACGATCCGTACATCCACTCCGACGCCGTCTTTGGCGTGAAGGAGAGCTTGCTTGCCAAGTTCCAGCACGTCGAGGATTCGGTACGCGCTGACGAGCTTGGTTTCTCTGGCAAGTTCTGGCAGATAGAGCACGATTTCGTGCTGGCTCGGCCCGAGGAGTAGCATGCTCGCCAGCCGGCGTTCTGACGAAGAAGGCCGTGATAGCCGATGCAATGGAGATGATCTCCCCGGATGGGAAGGCGGCTCGAATTCCGCCGGTCATAGCCGCAGGGGACGCCAGCCAACGCGGCATTTGAGCCGGTCTTTTCGGTGGCATGCGCCCAAACAAAATGCAAGCCGATATGACGCATATAGTTCCATAACGTTGATTACGCCACAAACTATTTAGCCGGCTACTTAAATTGAGATGCGCCTTGTCGGTTTACGTCGATGACGCCATGCATTCGGGGTTCGCTGGGTCCAAGAGCAACCTTTGACTAGCTGACCGCGACGAAGGCGTTCAGCGATGGGCAGCCTCCTGGCATCGACGGCCGTCATCCGTGCCTCGGCCGTTTTGCGTGCGAGCAAGTGGACTGGGTAAGCGGCCCGGCGGTCGCCCGCTTCCGGTTGGGCCGATCGGTGGCCACTGCTTTGGGGCTGCCTGACTTCGACGATAGACGGCTTGGCGTGACGCATGGATTCTCCGGGCGGCGAACCAGGCTCGGCAAGTCACGTCGATAACAAGGGCAACTGCCCGGTCGGCCGAACTCGTCGCAACCGAATTCGACGCCATGACTTGAGGACAGAGCGCAGGCTTGCCACTGCAGTGTTTCGGTACGGAATGCCCTGACGCGGGCCCCCATGCTCAAGTACCTCCCATTGCTGTCGTAGGCCGCTCCTCCGCGGGCTCGATGAGGCATGTCTGACCGGAGACCGGCTGCGCCTCGATCGTCTTCCCGCAACGGCAATTTGCAGATTTCTTACCCCGGACGTCACGTCCTCCTCTCCCGCTAACAAATCTGCGTCTTGCCGCCCTCCATTTCATTTTGGCCTTATCAGGTGCGGTCCGATCGTCACCGGTCTTTGCGACAGCCATCGAGGCCGCGATGGGCGCGGCCCGATACACACGAAAGGAACATGAACATGGCTACCATCGGCATCTTCACCGCAAACGAAAACGGCTTCACCGGCTCGATCCGCACTCTCGCTCTCAACGTCAAGGCCCGCATCGCCCGCGTCGAAAATCCGTCCGACAAGGGTCCGCACTTCCGTATCTACGCTGGCAACGTCGAGCTTGGTGCGGCCTGGCAGAAGCGTTCCAGCGAGAGCGACCGCGACTACCTCTCGGTCAAGCTGGACGACCCGAGCTTCCCGGCCCCGATCTACGCGACGCTTTCGGAGGTCGAAGGCGAGGACGGCTACCAGTTGATCTGGTCCCGCCAAAACCGAGACTGAGATCCCGCTGGCCCCGCCGCTTGAGGCGGGGCCAGCGGCCCGCTTTGAGAAAGCCGACAATAGGCCTCGATGCCGCCCACGACCTATAGGTCGGATATCAGCGATGCGCGCGTTTGAAAGGAAAACATCATGCAACAACTGGCCGATATCGTTCCTCATCTAGATCGGCGCGGCATTCTCGAGACCAACGCGCCATCAGGGGCCCGTTTCGGCGGTCGTCGTGACGCTGAAGGACCGAGGCGATCGGATCATCGCTGCAAATACCGGAGAGTTGATCTTGGCCGATAGCCCCGGGCACGTTTTTGTTTCACCAGGGCGAGGAACAGGCGAACCGCTTCCTCCTCCCGTTCGAAGAAGTGCTGTTTTTCCTGCCCATGCTGGCCGATGCGTCCCCATCGCCGGATCAGGCAGACCTCTCCAAACATTGTCTGCCCGACTTCCATGGCGTAGTAGCGCGCCATGTTCTTTGCCGCATCCGCGCGTTCGATATAGAGATGGTAGGGCTGTGCAATCATGCTGCCATGATCGCCAAACAGTATCGCGACGTCCAACGACACATTTGAATCAGTCACATGCGACCGATTCAATTTCGTGATGGATGGCAACCGGGCCAGGCGCCAATGGCGCACGGCGCCAATCGTACCGCGACCGAAGCCCGCAGGCGGTCTTCGCCGATTCCGGTCGCGATCCTCTCGCAACGTAATACAGACGGCGCACGAAGAGGTCGCGTCGAGCTTACCGAACCGTCTTGTGGCCAGCAAAGCTGGCAGGCGGTCGCGTCCTTTCAGGACGCGGTTCTATCTCTCTGACCGCCCATTGTGCACCCGCCGCTCCGGCGTCAAGGACATCACGGCCCCGCCAATTTTCCGCACCGCAGGCGGCACAGAAAATCGGTTCCTCCGCGCGCCGCGTGGCGGCCGCGTACGCGGTCCCTGACCCCTCGCGAGCTACGGTGCGGCCCCCTTTCGTCAGAAAACGAAAAGGAGACTTTGATGACAAGGCGTGAAATCAATCCCATGGATGGAGGAGCCCCCAAGCTGCGGCCTCAACAGTCGGACTTGCTTGAAAATTTGCGTCATAATTTCGATGCGGAAGTCCATCTTCCCTTCGATATCCCACGCGAGTTTCTGTCGGCGGCGCTACTCTTTGCGATCGACAACAAGGTGGATTTCGGCTTGTTCCATGAGGACCACCGGATCATCATCGCATATTTCGGCGGCGACGAAATTTATCTTCCGTCCCGGTGGTCCGATAAGCGCTGGCATATCGGTGTCGAGGACAGAGAGACGTTCTTCGATCCCGCGGATTGAGACCCAGACCAGAGGCGGCAGCCGCCTCTGGTCTTTAGCTTGCCTTATGACCCGGTCCGGCCGGATCGACCGACCGGCCCGGCTGTGAAAGGGGGGCTGCGCCGCCCCTCTCAATCTCACCCCATGAAGGAAGTGCAAGCCCCTCCTTCAAACTTCCTCCCATGAGGAAAGAGGACGGTTCCCTCCTCCCTTTCCCCAAACCCCTATTCCTCTCCCGTCGGATGGAGGTACTGCCAACTGGCGACGCCGATCACCGCCTCCCAGATGACGAGTGTCGGAATGCCGCGCCGCAAGCGGCCGGACGACCACGGTCTCACCGTTTTCCTGAACGGCGTTACGGTGTTCGTCGCCAGTCGATTTCCCCTAGATCCCGGTAGACGCTACATCCGACGTAGCTTCATCGGTGTTTGCGAGATTTATCGCATTCGAACGCTCCTTCCTGCCGCTGTCCGGTGAATGAAACCGGTTCTCGCCGACGCAAGCCTTCATATCGTCACGACGGAACCAGATCGCACGACCGCATCGAAGCGGCGCATTGCCTGCCGTGAAGACGATCTGCTCGTCGGCCCGCATGCGCAGAACTTCGTGCGGCTGGATGAGCGGTCTGGCGGCAAGCTGTTTCGAGCGCGTGCGCGATGAACCCTTCGACTGGACACTGCGACTGACCTGATCGATCTCGACCGTCGTCATGCCGCAGCGCCGCGAGATGTAGTCGGCCGTTTCCGGATCGTTGATGGCAGCAAACGAGATCCAGCTCGCACTCTCAAACCATTTGCTCGCCGCGTCGCGGCCGCCATAGGTTTCTCGCATCTGGCCGATCGACTGGTAAATCATTGTCAGCGTGATGCCGTATTTTCGGCCGGCGTCACGAGCCGTCTCCAGAATCCGCATGTAGCCCAGGCGTGCCACCTCGTCCAAAAGGAACAGCGCCCTGCCCTTCAATGCTCCATCACGATTGTAGATCGCGTTCAGGAAGGACCCGATGATGACGCGAGCAAGACCCGAATGCGTCTCCAGCGTCTTCAGGTCGATGTTGATGAAGACATCCGTGTTTCCCGCGGAAATGTCGTTGGTCGAAAAATTCGACTCCGAGACAAGCGCCGCATAATTCGGATAGGACAGCCAGTGCGTCTCCTTCACCGCATTCGCGTAAACCCCGCTAAACGTTTCTGGCGTCATGTTGACGAAGGCGGCGACGTTCTCCTTTACGAAGTCGGATCTCGAATTGTCGTAGATCGACTGCAGTCGCGCGCGCAGCTTCGGTTCGGGCTCGGACAGATTCTTGCGGACCCGGCGAAGTGTCTGGTCGTTCTCTTCGGTGCGGCCGGATAGACAGACGTCGGCGATCAATGCGGTCAACAGCTGCAGCGCCGATGCGCGAAAGAAATCGTCGCGCACGCCGCGAGCACCGCCGCTGTCGCTCATGATCCATGAGGCAACGGCGGCAATATCCTCTTCCTTCGTGCGGCCATGAAGCCCGATCCAGTCCAGCGCATTGAAGCCCGTGTCGGCGGTTCTTGGATCGAGGATGCGGACGTCGCGTCCGGCGTTTGTCCGATGCCCGATCACCATGGGCGCGACTTCGTTTGACGGATCCAACAAGACCAATGTACCGCCCCATTTAAGCGCGGTCGGGATCGTCACCGACGTCGTCTTGAAACCGCCTGAGCCGGCAAAGACGATGCCGTGCGAGGATCCGAACGAGCCGTCGAAGCAGAGAAGCGGCGACTTGCCGCCGGCGCCCCACGTCTCCACGCAATCCGCCCTGAACGACCGCATCGCCGTTATGTCCTGGTCGACGCGGTAGCGCTCGCCGACGACGATGCCGCCGGTATCCGGAAAGAGCTTTCCGGCCTCCGTCGATTTCATCCACTCGGCTTCTCCATGCAGTGCGCGCCTTCCTCGAATACGGCGCGGCTCGGAGCGCGCGAACGCCGCGTTGCCGACAAGTGCTACGCGAAGTGCAAAGCCGGCCGACGTCAGCGCCGCCCCTGCCCCGATCATCGTTGCCGGGTCTGCATAGGAGAGCGCCGATCGAACTGCCGGAAAATGGTCGAAAATTGCGGCAAGTCGCACGGTCTCACGCAGCGCGGCGATCACGATCGTCGCACTGCTACCGCCGACAACACCCCATCCGGCGAGCTTGATGTTCGTTGAGCCGGCGCTCGCAAACAGAAAGATGATGCCGGCGGCGGCTGACGCGATATAGGGCAAGGCGATTCCCATCCGACCGAGGGTCAGCCGCGCTGTCTCGGTTTTCCCGAATTCGGAAAACCATTGTTCGATACCCGTCATGCCGATGGTGACGAGCATCATCAGTGCTATGGGCACGCTGACCAGCGCGATCTTATTCGCCGTCATTGCCAAAGGCCTCCGATCCGATCGCCGTGAGCCGAGATCGCTCATCCTCATCGCTCCTGATGCGTCGTGCTGTTTCGATCAGCGCCCCGAGCAGCAGCGCGCGCTTTTCGTATCGTAGGCCCGCCTTGACGATCAGCCCGCCAAGTTCGATCTTCTCGCGTGTGTCCTTCCTGCGGGCGTCGAATGTCTTCGTCCTCGCCATCCGTTCAAGCCTCGCTATCGCCGCCCGCAGCCGTGCCAGACGCGACCGGTGTGGCTTGTGCACCTTTGCGACCATGCTCGTTTGCCCCTTTTCCTTCGGCGGGAACGACTTCGCCCCTGCGAAACCGTTCGGCCAGGTGCTCAAACGCCGCCTGCAGCTCGTTTTCGTCAGTCTCGATCTCGCCAAGGCCAGCCTTGAGCGCGATCCGCCCGATCCGCTCCGCTTCGCGGGTCTCGGCGGTTTTAAGTTGCTCTTGCAGTTTGGCGATTTCGTCGCGGATTTTCGAGGAGTGTTTCTTCATTCCAGATGGTCCCGTGTCTGCCGTTTCGTCTTCGAACGTTTGTGAGGTTCCTCCAGACCGACCTGCCAATCTACCGACACTAATGCGGGTAGGCGCAACCTGCACTTCCGGTCATGATCCCGGCCGTTCCGGAGGAGCGGCTTCCAAGGGCGCAATTATACGTCGCTGACGCGACGCCCTTGCTGGAGGCCGATTTGGCCCGCCGCTCTCGACGAACGCGATGAACTCGTTCGCAACCGGGAAGGAACTGCGCCGTGGCCGTCCCTCATTTCTCCGTCAGCATCGTCGCCCGTGGCTCCGGCCGCAGCGCCGTGCTGTCGGCGGCCTACCGGCACTGCGCGAAGATGGACTATGAGCGGGAAGCCCGGACGATCGACTACACCCGCAAGCGTGGTCTCCTGTATGAGGAGTTCGTCATTCCGGCAGGGGCTCCCACATGGCTGCGTGCCATGATCGCGGACAGGTCGGTGTCCGGAGCGTCCGAAGCCTTCTGGAACAAGGTCGAGGCGTTCGAAAAGCGATCGGACGCGCAGCTCGCCAAGGACGTCACCATTGCCCTTCCGATCGAGCTCTCTGCCGAGCAGAGCATTGCTCTCGTCCGGGATTTCGTGGAGCGGCACATCACGTCGAAGGGCATGGTCGCCGACTGGGTCTATCACGACGCACCGGGCAATCCGCATGTCCATCTGATGACGACGCTCAGGCCGCTGACAGAGCGCGGGTTCGGCGCAAAGAAGATTGCGGTGACCAGTCCGGACGGTAACCCGATGCGCAACGATGCCGGCAAGATCGTCTATGAACTCTGGGCGGGAAGCGCAGACGATTTTAATACGATTCGCGATGGTTGGTTCGCCTGTCAGAATAGGCATCTTGCCCTTGCCGGTCTCGACATCCGCGTCGACGGGCGGTCCTTTGAAAAGCAGGGCATCGAACTGACCCCGACCATCCATCTCGGTGTCGGCACCAAAGCGATCGACCGCAAGGCGGAACAAGCCAACGCAAGGTCGTCGGCATGGTCGCCAAAGCTCGAACGCATTGAACTGCAGGAAGACCGCCGCACGGAAAATGCCCGACGCATACAGCGCCGTCCGGAAATCGTTCTCGACCTCATCACGCGGGAGAAGAGCGTCTTCGATGAACGCGACGTGGCGAAGATCCTGCACCGCTATATCGACGATGCCGCTCTGTTCCAGAACCTGATGGTGAGGATCCTGCAGAGCCCGGAGGCGCTGCGGCTCGAACGTGACCGGATCGACTTTGCGACTGGTATCCGGACGCCTGCCAAGTACACGACGCGGGAGATGATCCGGCTTGAAGCCGAGATGGTCAGCCGGGCTATCTGGCTGTCCGGGCGCGCCTCTCATGGCGTACGCGAGGCGGTGCTGGAGGCGACGTTTGCGCGCCATGCCCGTCTGTCGGATGAACAGCGGACTGCGATCGAACGTGTGGCTGGCGGCGAACGGATCGCCGCCGTCATCGGCCGCGCCGGCGCCGGTAAGACGACGATGATGAAGGCGGCGCGCGAAGCCTGGGAAGCGTCCGGCTATCGTGTCGTCGGTGGTGCGCTTGCCGGCAAAGCAGCCGAGGGCCTGGAGAAGGAAGCCGGTATTCAGTCCCGCACGCTGTCGTCGTGGGAGCTGCGCTGGAACCAGAGCCGCGACCAGATCGACACGAGAACCGTTTTCGTGCTGGATGAGGCCGGCATGGTGTCGTCGCGGCAGATGGCGCTGTTCGTCGAGGCCGTGAGCAAGGCCGGCGCAAAGCTTGTGCTCGTCGGTGACCCCGAACAGTTGCAGCCGATCGAGGCGGGAGCTGCCTTCCGGGCGATCGCCGACCGGATCGGCTATGCCGAGCTCGAAACGATCTATCGTCAGCGCCAGCAATGGATGCGCGACGCCTCGCTCGATCTGGGGCGCGGCAATGTCGGCCAAGCGGTTGATGCCTATCGTGCCCATGGGCATGTCAGGGGGTTGGACCTCAAGGCGCAGGCCGTCGAAAGCCTGATCGCCGATTGGGATCGCGACTACGATCCTTCGAAGAGCAGCCTGATCCTCGCACACCTTCGGCGCGACGTTCGGATGTTGAACGATATGGCTCGAGCCAAGCTGGTCGAGCGCGGCATCCTCGCGGACGGCTTTGCCTTCAAGACCGAGGACGGAACCCGCATGTTCGCGGCCGGGGACCAGATCGTGTTCCTGAAGAACGAGGGTAGCCTTGGCGTCAAGAACGGTATGTTGGCCAAGGTGATCGACGCTGCAGCTGGGCGGCTCGTGGTGGCACTTGGCGAAGGGGAACATCGCCGTCTGGTCACGATCGAGCAGCGCTTCTACAACAAGCTCGACCACGGCTATGCGACGACGATCCACAAGAGCCAAGGCGCGACCGTCGATCGCGTCAAGGTGCTTGCTTCCCTTTCGCTGGACCGTCATCTCACCTATGTGGCGATGACGCGCCATCGCGAGGATCTCGCCATCTATTACGGCCGACGTTCTTTCGCGAAGTCCGGTGGCCTTATCCCGATCCTGTCGCGCCGGAACGCCAAGGAGACGACGCTCGACTACGAGAAGAGCTCTTTGTACGGCCAAGCCTTGCGCTTCGCCGAGGCGCGAGGCCTGCATCTCATGAACGTCGCCCGCACGATCGCCCACGATCGCCTCCAATGGGTCGTACGGCAGAAACAAAAGCTCGCCGATCTCGGCGCCCGCCTGGCGGCAATTGGCGTGATACTCGGGCGCGCCGCCAGCGCCAAAACATCACCCAAATCGAAGGCCAAGGAGTCGAAGCCCATGGTATCTGGCATTTCCACTTTCCCGAAATCCATCGACCAGTCCGTCGAGGACAAGCTCGCAGCAGATCCCGGTCTCAAAAAACAATGGGAGGATGTCTCCACTCGCTTCCATCTCGTCTACGCCCAGCCGGAAAGCGCCTTCAAGGCGGTGAATGTCGACGCGATGCTCAAGGATCAGGCGATCGCCAAAACCACGCTGGCAAAGATCGCCGGCGAACCGGAGCGCTTCGGTGCATTGAGGGGTAAGACGGGCGTGTTCGCCAACGGGGGCGACAAGCAGGACCGCGAACGGGCGATTGCCAACGTGCCGGCTCTGGCCCGCAATCTCGAACGCTATCTTCGCCAGCGGGCCGAGATCGAACGCAAGCATGAAACGGAGGAACGCGCGGTTCGCCGGCAAGTCTCGGTCGACATCCCCGCGCTCTCTGCTCCCGCAAAGCAAACGCTCGAGCGCGTGCGTGATGCGATCGACCGCGATGATCTTCCCGCCGGTCTCGAATATGCGCTTGCCGTCAAAATGGTGAAGGCCGAACTCGATCGGTTCGCCAAAGCCGTCTCGCAACGGTTCGGCGAACGCACCTTCCTCGGCATCGCGTCGAAGGATCCGAGCGGAGAGACCTTCAAGTCCGTCACGGCAGGGATGAACCCCGCGCAAAAGGCGGAGGTACAAGCCGCCTGGAATTCGATGCGGACCATCCAGCAGCTCTCCGCTCATGAGAGAACGACCGAGGCGCTGAAGCAGGCCGAGACCTTTCGGCAGACCAGGAGCCAGGGACTTTCGCTGAAATGATCCCGACAATCAGGCGCCAGTGCCCGACACACGAAAAAATTCACCCCGCCGCGACGCTATTATTGGCCGCGGCCTTGCTGGCGTTTGTCTTGTCCGTCGCCGCCGCCGCCGGTGGGTTCCGCATCAATATGACACCAAGCGAACCGCTCGGCCTCTGGCGGGTCGCAGCACTCGATCGGTCCCCCGCGGTCGGCGATGTCGTCTTCATCTGCCCGCCGGAAAACGACAGGATGCGCGAGGCCCGACAGCGCGGCTATCTGCGCTCCGGTTCGTGCCCGGGCGGTTTTGCCCCGCTGATCAAAACGGTGATCGCCACCGAGGGTCAAAGGGTGGAGATCAGGTCAGCCATGTTCGTCGATGGCATCACCGTGGCAAATTCGGCAGTCGCCAGAGCAGATGGAAAAGGTCGAGCTCTTTCGGCTTTTGCAAGTGGCACCGTGCCAGCTGGACACGCCGTTCTGCATTCCGGTTTCGCGGGCTCCTACGATTCCCGCTATTTCGGTCCTTTACCCGTGTCCGGCATCCTCGGTCTGGCGCAAAAGGTGCTCACCTATGCGCCGTGACCACGTGGGTACCGCAGCGCTGATCGGCCTTGCCCTTGCCGTCGCCTCGATCGGATGGAGCGGCCAGGTGCTTCTCCTACCAGTCGCCCTCGCCTTTCCTGTATTATGGGCTCATGCACCCAATCGGATGGCGGCGGGGCTGGTCTCTGCGGCATATTTCCTCGCAGCCTCACGAGGGTTGCCGCAAGGCGTCGCCACCTTCTATTCGTCCGACCTTTGGCCAGGACTGCTGCTCTGGCTCGCGGCATCGGTCAGCTTTTTCGGGGTCTACACGGTCCTTTGGACATCGGTTCGCACCAAGAGACCCCATCGGTACGTGGCCGCTGGCATCCTGATGGCCCTACCCCCTTTCGGAATTACCGGTTGGGCGCATCCGATCACTGCGGCGGGCGTTCTGTTTCCGGGATGGGGGTGGTGGGGACTGGCTGCCACGACAGCCGGTCTGATCGGCCTCGTAACCCGGCTTTGGCCGGCTGTCGCGATCGCTTTGGCAGGCGCGTGGGTTTGGTCCGGGCTAACCTGGACCGATCCAGAAGTACCTCAGTCATGGCGCGGCGTCGATTGGCAAATGGGTTCTTCGCTCGGACGCGAGGCCGGTCTTCAGCGACAGCGTGACCTGATCGCAACGGTGCAAAAGGTGGCTAGCGATGGTGTCGGCTACATCGTCCTGCCGGAAAGTGCGCTGGGCTTCTGGACGCCCACCATCGAGCGGCTATGGACCAGGGCTCTGGCCGGCAGTCCCGTGACGGTGGTCGCCGGCGCATCCGTTGTCGGCGCCGATGGCTATGACAATGTTTTGGTGGCGGTGTCGGCCGGAGGCGGCCGCGTCCTGTATCGTCAGCGCATGCCTGTTCCCGGCTCGATGTGGCAGCCGTGGTGGGGCGATAGCAAAGGCGCGCGCGCGGACTTTTTTGCAAACCCGGTTGTCGTCCTTAACGGCTACAAGGTCGCGCCGCTGATCTGCTACGAACAGCTCGTTGCCTGGCCCGCCCTGCAATCGATGTTGCACGATCCCGATGTCATCGTCGCCGTCGGCAATGGCTGGTGGACCGCGAATACCTCGATCGTCGCCATCCAGCGGGCCAGTGCCAGGGCCTTTGCGCGTCTCTTCGCCAAACCGCTCGTCCTTTCATTCAACACCTGAGCTGAGGAGGTAGTCATGCTCGATGCCGCGATGATAGAAAAATGCGCCGATCCCTCACTGACGCCTGCCATTGTCGAGCAATTCGTCCAGGCGGCCGGCTCCTCGGACCCGTTAGCGGTTGCCGTCAAAGCCGGTGGCCGGCTGATCCTCGTCCCGAAGCCGAGAACACCGGACGAGGCGATGGACCTCATCCGTAAATATGTTGGCCAGGCGGTGGTTCGCGTCGGGATCACGCAGGTCCCCGCCGGCATCGGCGTCAAGGATGTCTCTGAGCTCAAGCCTGATCTTGTAGAGGCTTGTGAAAATCTGCGCCTCGGCACGGGGATGTTCGCCAAGGTGGTGAGGATTGTCGCCAAGTGGTACGGCAATCCCACCGACAGGCAAGTCTTTCCGCAGATATTCGAAGATGCCGTCTATGCCTGGAAGACCGGCGAGTTCGAGGGCGTGAGCGTGTTTCGAGCCAAGGACCCTGACGTATCTGTGAAACTGACCGTCCCGCCCGTTGCCGAACAAGACGCCGACACCGACAGCGCGCCGGCCTCTTCGAAGCTCAAGGGCAGCGAGAATGGCGGTCCTGTCGGAACAGCGGAAATGCGGATCGATCTGTCCCGGATCGGCGCTAAATGAGCTTTTGGAAAACGCCTAGGTTTCCGGCAGCAGATAGCGCGTCAGAACGGCGATATCGTCGTCGATGGTCACTTCCAGCACCTCGTTGACGAGATATTGTACCCCTACCAGTTCCCGCGGAATAAGAACAAATAGTTCCCGTTGAAGCGCAGGTAGCACTTGCGGCACGATAATCACGAGACCCGCGTGGAGCCGTTCCTTGGCGTAGAGCTTGCGAAAGTCGCGAGCGTTGTTCGTCACGAAGGTGAAATCTTCCGCGACGATCCGAGGCATCAGGTCCCAGTCGGTCTCGCCGCTTAACCCCAACCAGTTGACGTGAAAACAATCGTGGCCGTGATCTTAAGCCACGGCCACGAGTGATGTGTGGAGGCATTCGTCGATCGGAAATTTTAAGAGGGCTTATCCGACGACTGTGGAACGCGCTCATTTGCTAGCCGAAGACGCTTTTCCGACTTCACCGTCAAGCCCAGCTCCGAAAGTTTGCGTGGCCGTCCTCGAACGGGATGGGCTGCAGTCCAGATGTCAGCAAGCCCCACCATTCGCCCCGTCAGCGAAGGATAGCCTTCGACGATTTCCTCGGTGCTCGCGCCTTGGGCTTTCATCGCGGCAATTGTTCGCACCGGAACGCGAGTTCCCTTAAAAACCGGTTCGCCGCCGACAACTCCTTTGACGCTCTGGATCAATTTTCCAGCCTCTCGAAGCGCCTCTGCGCGCGCGGCCAATTGCTCCCTTGCCCGCGCGACGTCGATGATAAGGTAATCGTCGGCCCTTACGGTATCGGCGCCCGGGTTCTCATCGATTGTGTCGAACATTCGTTTACGGCGCTCGGCAGATAGGATCGATCCAACGCCGTACCAGAGCTTCAAGCGAAGCAGATCCTCTTCAGTAAGAGCTCGGCCCTTGGTGCTGGACGGACGATTGGCGACGATCCGCTTGTCGATCGCGTTGTGCACCGACTTTATCGCAATCTCGCTCACAGCGGCGGCCTCGGCAGGCGTGTAGATGTGTGAGACAGGGACCATAATCATTCTCCTTGAGAAGAATATATAAGGCGGCTGATGCGCGCCGTGAAGCGATGATGTTGCGAGGCAACGATCGAAGCTTCGCGATCGTTGGTGCTGGCCAAGAATTGCGGCATCGACATCGCGCCGGAGCGTTTTGCGAGCTTCATCGAGATGGTGGCGCTCGGTTCCGCCTCAGGGTACCGGCGACCATCGCCGTTCCGAAGCCCGTCCGTCCTCGTCTCGCTCACACCAGGCAAAGCAACTCGCGCGGCGAAAGCTGGGCTTTGGGCGGGCAGCGATCATTTCCATTGCACGGATATTCGACGGATAGCGATCCGCGGGAAGACAACGCTGAACGGGATGCGCCGCCAAGCTTCGAGAAAACCACCTTGTGAATGCGAAATCGTCATCGCTGCCATTGTCGGGAGAAAATCGCGATGGCCCCCGATTGATAGCTGCGGGGCAACAATCTTCGACGATCGTTATTGGACCCCCGGCCGCCGGCTGTCCACCATCCCCACGGCAACAACACAAAAAAAGCGAGACGAGCCATGGGAACAAAGCAAAGCCGGATTCTGCTCTCGGCGATCATGACAGCAATCCTGTCCACCCCCCTGCGAGCAGAAACGCTTGTGGTCAACAGCTACGGCGGCCCCTACGAGGAGATCATAGAAAAAGCGATCATCGAACCGTTCGAGGCCAAGTTCGGGATCGATGTCATTTATGATCCGGTCGGCTCGGCCTCGCAGGACTATGCGAAAATCAAGGCGACCGGGGGCCGACCGGGGTTCGATGTCGTCGTCATGACCGCTTCGCAGTCGGTGCAGGGCTGCCGTGACGGCGTGCTGGAGAAACTTGACGCGGCCACGATCCCGAACCTTGCCAAGCTCATGCCGAGATTGGCGGCCGCGGCCGGTCCCTGCGGTGCCGTGCACGAAGTCCAGTACCTGTCGCTCCTCTACCGGAAGGACAAGCTTGCCACGCCGTCCTCCTGGACGGCGCTCCTCGCCCCAGAGCTGAAGGGCAGGATCGTGCTGCCGACGTTTCAAAACATCATGGCCATCTACCTCGTCGAGATGATGTCCGTGATCAATGGTGGCGACCTTGTCGACAATCTCGATCCGGGTTTCAAGGCCATGGAAGCTGTCGCCAGCCAGTCCATTGGATTCGAACAATCGTCTGCCATTCTTGAAAGCTACATCAAGGACGGCACGGTCTGGGCCATGCCTTTCTGGAACGGTCGCGCTCAACTCCTCGTCGATGCCGGCTTGCCCGTTGACTACATCCGTCCCAAGGAAGGCACCATTCCTCTCATCGCCACGCTAAACGTGCCCGCGGGTGCACAAAACAAGCAATCGGCCATGAAGTTCATCGATTTCTTCCTGGAAAAGACAAGTCAGGAAGCGTGGATCGGTGGCTACAAGGTCGGGAGCGCGCGAACCGACGTAGAGGTCCCCGAGGCGATTCGCACGCGGCAGATCACCTCGGAAGCTGACCTCAAGACCCTGCTTCTTCCGGACCTGTCGCTCGTCGCCGAGCGCCTGCCGCGCTGGGCCGAGCAGTGGGACCGCGATGTCGTTCCCCAGGCAGACTGAGAGGTCGCGATGAACACCATCACACTTGCGGTTCCGGCGGCGTCTCTATCTCCAATCAGGAGATCCTACAGTTACATGGCTTTGTCGCCAGCTGCCGTATTCCTGAGCGTCTTTTTCGCGCTTCCGATGGGACTGATGATCGGCATCAGCTTTTCACAAGAGGAAGTCGGTGGATTTTCCGTCGAGAGCTACCGACGGTTTTTCACCGACGGACTTTCGGTTGCTGGATTCTGTCGCACGGCCATCATGTCCGGACTCGTTGCGATCGCGGTTACTGTGCTGGGGTATCCGGTCGCCTATTTTCTGGCTCGTTCCAGGAGCCGGTGGCGCGCGGTCGTCTTTGCCCTTGCGCTGGCACCGGAACTTGCGGGCGTGGTGCTGCGGACCTACGGCTGGCTCATCATTCTGGAAGATCGCGGCTTCATCAACGATGTTCTCCTTGACCTCGGTCTTATTTCGTCGCCGCTCCCGCTTTCGAAGAATCTCTTTGCCGTCGTCGTCGGCCTGACCCACGTCGTGTTGCCGTTCGGCATTCTCTCGCTGATGACCAGCATTCAGGGCATCGACGAAAGTCTCGAGCGCGCGGCGCAGATGCTCGGTGCCTCGCGCGTCTCCGTCGTCCGCCACGTCATCGTTCCGCTTTCCGTTCCGGGAATTGTCAGCTCGCTGCTGCTTTCGTTCACCATGGCCGCGAGCGCCTACGCGACACCAGCACTTCTCGGCGGCGCCGGTTTCAAAGTCCTGGCGACGATGATCTCCGAGCAGGTCCTCTTCTACGTCGACTGGCCCTTTGCCGCCGTCATGGCCAATGCGCTTCTCCTTCTGATGCTGGTGATCTCGTTCGTTGGCGTGCGGTTTGAAACGCGGCACCGTACCAAGCGAAGCGGCGCCGGGAGGGCCACGGCATGAACTGGTTCCTCTCGGTCCTCTTCCGGCTCATGCTGGCCGGTGTGCTCACCTTCATCACGCTGCCACTTGCCGTCGTCATAGCGGCCTCGTTCAGCCCGACCTCCGCGGTGACGTTCCGGCCGTGGGAGTGGACGGCGCGGTGGTACGGCGACCTCGTCTCGCAGCGCTGGCTCCTGCCCTTTCTGCTCAGCGTCAAGGTCGCGGTGATCGTCTCTATCGTCAGCGGCATCATCGGCGTCATGGCAGCCTATGCCATCGTCTATGAAAAGATTCGCGGCAGTGAAGCGGTGATGTCGGTGCTTCTCTCGCCGCTGTCGGTGCCGCAGATCGTCAAGGGCGTAGCGATCGTCCTGTTCCTGTCGCTGGTCGGGCTGCAGTCCTTCCTTGGCACGCCTGCGCTGATCGCCGCCCACATCGTCCTCGCCCTGCCATTCGTCGTGAGAATGGTGGCGACGTCTATTGCGAACTTCGACCGCAATCTGGATCGGGCGGGTCAAATCCTGGGGGCGAGCAAGCGGCAGCGGGTGCAGCACATTCTTTTGCCAGCGATCAGGCCTGGTGTGCTGTCAGGCATGACCTTCGCCTTCATCATCTCCTTCAACAACATTCCGCTGTCGGTGTTCCTGGTTCGACCAGGCGATACGACGCTGCCGATCACCGTCATCAATTACCTCGAATACAGCCTCGATCCGGTGATGGCGGCGGTCAATGTCGCGTCGATGATTTTCATCCTCGCGGTGATCTTCCTTTTTGAAAAGATCGGCGGCTTTTCCGTCAAACTCCATGGTGGCAGCAAATGAGCAGCATCGATATTGAACTCGTCTCCGTCAGCAAGTCCTTCGGGGCGATCTCCGTCGTGAAGGACATCAGCTTGCAGATCCCGCAGGGTGAGTTCGTCAGTATTCTCGGACCCTCCGGCTGCGGGAAGACGACAACGCTCAACATGATCGCCGGCTTCAACCAGCCGTCGTTCGGCGATATCAGGATCCGCGGGAGGAGCCAGGGCCGCGTTCCACCAGAACGGCGAAATATCGGACTGGTGTTCCAGAACTACGCGCTTTTTCCGCACATGACGGTCGCCGACAACGTCGGTTTTGGCCTCAAGATGAAGAGCGTGGCGCGATCGGAGATCGAAAGCGGCGTGGCGTCGGCGCTGCGAAGTGTTCATCTTGAAGACTACGGCGCGCGCTATCCGAGGGAATTGTCGGGTGGACAGCAGCAACGCGTGGCTCTGGCGCGTGCCATTGCGCCACGCCCATCCGTCCTGCTCCTCGACGAGCCGCTCTCGAATCTCGATCTGAAGCTTCGAGAGGCCATGCGGCTCGAACTGAAGGAACTCCAGCAGCAGCTGGGCATGACGTTCGTCTACGTGACGCACGACCAGGAAGAAGCGATGGCGATGTCCGACCGGATCGTGGTGATGTGGCAGGGGGTCATTGCCCAAACGGGCGGGCCTGCTTCGATCTACCGTCATCCGGCGAGCTCATTCGTGGCGGATTTCATCGGGAAATCGAACATCCTCACCATCGAAGGGACGAGTGAGCAGGAAGCCACCCTCGACCTTCACCTGTCCGGGAGCGCGATCAGCTTGCGGGCGAAGCGCCCGCCGAACCGTCAGCAAGCCCGCTTCTGCTGCATCCGGCCCGAAGACATCGCGGTGCTGAACAACACCGGCGACGCCGGCGGGTGCGGCGTCAATCGTCTGTCCGGAACCGTCCGCCGGGTCATCAACCTCGGTCCGTCGCTGGAGCTCGCGGTCGAGATCGATCCGCAGGTCGTCTTGACGGTGCTCACACGCTCATCGCTGTCGGCCTCACTTCCAGTTATCGGCGACGTCGTTGCGCTTTCCATCGATCCAGACGACATCCAGGTCCTGCCGGAATAGCCGATGGCGATCGATACGCTACGCCTATCAATCCGATCCAATCGATATTGGTGATGCGTCGCTCGCCTGCCCTACGATCATCGCGACCTTAGAGGAAGGTCAGCAACAGGAGTTTTAGGAATGCTCACCAAAATAAGGCTTCGCGCCGTTCAGCATGCCAGCAATGTCTGCGGCGATATCGAGGGTTTCGACTTCAATGACTATGACGCCGACGACGTCGCGGCGGTGCGAAAGTTCTGGCTGCAATACGGCGTCGTCCGTTTCAAGAAGGCCGGCATCACCGACGCCCAGCAGGTGCAGTTCTCGCGTCACTTCGGCGAGTTCGTCATCCATCCCAAGCAATTGCAGGAAGGCGGTCATCCGACCCACCCGGAAATCCTCGTCATCAGCAATGCGATGAAGGATGGCAAGCCAAGCGGTGCGATGGGCAATAGCGAGGCGACGTGGCACACCGATACGTGGTTCTACGAACGCCCGCCGGCGGGCGCGATCCTGCGTGCCGTCGCTGTTCCGCCTTCAGGCGGCGACACTTATTTCCTCTCGACCTATATCGCTTATGACACGCTGCCGGCTCCTCTAAAGAACGCCGTCGATGGGCGCCAGATCTTCTTCCAGAACGTCTACGACAAGACGGGCAAGCTCAGGCTTGGCAAGTCCACGCCGAAAAGCCAGGACTTCCGCGAATGGAGCGGCATCGTGCATCCGTTGGTGCGCACACATGGTGAGACAGGCCGCAAGGCGCTTTACCTCGGCGGAACGACTGAAGGCGCGTGGATCGTGGGCATGAGCCGCGATGAGAGCGACGCGCTGCTCGCCGAACTGTGGGATCACACGACGAACACGAAGCACATCTTCGTGCAGCAATGGGATGAGGGCGACATCATGATGTGGGACAATCGTTGCACCATGCACCGCCGCGACTCCTTCGATCCCGCGTCCATCCGGATCATGCATCGCACCACCACTTCCGGCGAACGGCCGGTCTGAGCCGATCCAGGCCTACCGACCGAACAGCGAGAAAGCCCAATCGATGACAGCGTTCTATCAGATGATCGACAGAAGCCCTCCCCTGCCCGCTGACCTGATCGAGCGACTGTCATCGGTTGACACGGCGACCATCGGCCATGTCGAGCACCTGGGATTTGTCGGCGGTGATATCCGACCCGTATTTCCTGCCCGCGTGGCCGGTGCCGCCTTCACCGTCGCGGCTCCAGGCCGTGACGGCGTCATCATCTACAAGGCGATCGATCTACTGTTGCCCGGCGACATCCTGGTGATCTCGCGCGTCGATCGCGACGACATCGCCTGTGTCGGTGGTGGTGTCGCTGCCGCCGCAAAGGCCAAGGGGGCTGCGGGCATCGTTATCGACGGTCCGTGCACGGATGTCGATGAAATCATTGCCACCGGCGTTCCCGTCTGGTGTCGCGGCGTCTCCGCCAAAACCACGAACCGCCAGTTTCAGATCGGTGGCTCGCTCAACGTGCCAATCGCCTGCGGCGCGGTCGCGGTTCTGCCTGGCTATGGGGTGCTTGCGGACAATGAAGGTGTGTTCGTGGCCGATCGCAACCGCTTGAGGATCCTTGCTGACGCGGCATTGGAGCGCCAGAAGCGCTCGGTGGCTGTCCGGTCTCATTTGGCCTCCGGCCGGTCGATCTTCGACTTTGACGAGGAGCCGAGGTCTTGAAAATCGCCCTCGTTCAAATGAGTTCGCAGCCCGATCGGGCCTATAATCTTGCCGAAGCCGCGCGGCTGATGCGCGAGGCTATGATCGGCAGACCCGACCTGATCGTGCTGCCGGAACATTTCGACTGGCTTGGCGGGACGGTCGCCGACAAGAGGCGCGCGGCGGACCGCATACCAGGTGGCGAAGCATATGTCCTCGTTCAGCGGTTCGCAAAGGACAACGCGGTCTGGGTCCATGCCGGTAGCCTGATGGAGCGCCGCGGCCAGGATCACCGTGTCTACAACACCACCGTCGTGTTCAACGCCAAGGGCGAGGAGGTCGGCCTCTACCGAAAAATTCACCTCTTCGACATCACCGCGCCCGATGGAAAGACCTATTCCGAGTCTGCTGCCGTGGCGCCGGGGCGCGATCTGTTCATCTATGAACTCGACGGCCATCGGATCGGCTGTGCAATCTGCTACGACCTGCGTTTTTCGCGCCTGTTCGATCGCCTCGCCGAGGAAAAGGTCGATATCTTCGTCCTGCCCGCTGCTTTCACTTACCAGACCGGGCAGGCTCATTGGGAGGTGCTGTGTCGGGCACGCGCGATCGAATTCCAAGCTTATTTCGCGGCCTGCGGACAGTGCGGAAGCTATGCGATGCCGGACGGGGAACTCCGCCGGACCTTCGGTCATTCCATGGTGTGCGATCCGTGGGGGCAGATTGTGGCGCGGGCCGAAAACGACGTCTGCGTCCTTGTGGTCGAAATCGACCCCGCTCGACTGCCTGAGGTTCGGCGCCTGATCCCGATGGCCGAGCACCGCGTTTTGCTCGCGGATAGGCAGGTTCGCCTGTCCCCCGGCACCAAGTCAAGACGTTGAGATATCAACGCCGCGGCTCGTCGATGCGGCCAAGTTCGACGTGACCGACCTCGAGCGCCCGGTCGAGTTCGTGGAGCGTCACGATCATTGGATTGGGGCTTTCCTCTCTCCAGATCGCTCAAAGACCGCTAGCTGAAGCCACGCCGCGATTCGACCTCCTCCGCGTCAGTCCCTTTTTGCGGCGCTGGCGCGCAAAATTCCGGCCGACCGGTTCCGGCGGACGTGCCTCCAACGTCGCCGAAACTTTACCTTCTCTTTATCGACGATGCTGAAGCTTCATCAAAGCTTGATCTAGCGGTTCGCAGGCAGGTGCTAGGTTCCGCCTCGAGGAACGACGTCTTGTCGTTGGAGGAGACCATGTTCGACAATGCCACGGACTGCAATGTCCGCTTTCTGACCCGCCAGGACCTGCAGTCGGCCGGCGCGGAACTCACGATCGCGGAAATCCATGCAGCCACGGATGCCGCCTGGGCGGATATCAAAAGCGGGAGGACTGTCGGAGGAAAGGCCGTCCTCTCGCTTCCAGAGGAGGAGTTCTGGCAGCGGCAGAGCGTCGCCCCGTTCAGGCGTGACTTCGTCGACGAGCGCCTCGGCTGGAAATTGTCGGCTCTCTATTGCGTCAATCCGACCCATGGCGGCGTCAAGATCATCGGCGCAAACGCCTTCAATCGGCATCTTGGCCTGCCTCGCTCGACGTCGACCTTCGTCCTTTTGGAAAAACGGACGCTTCGGCCCTTGGCGATACTCGACGGGACGGGGATTTCCGCTCTGAGAACCGGCACCTATGCGTCGAAAGTGGCTGAGCTGTTTGTTCGCTGCCGGGTACCTGTGTCGGGCTTCATTTTCGGATCGGGACCCGTCGCCCGAAGTGTGGTCGAGTGCCTTGATTTCGCCTGTTCCGACCTGATCGGAGACATCTTCATCCGCAGCCGATCGATTGAAGGCGTGGAAAGACTGCTGTCGGACTTCGCTGACCGGACGTCGTTTCGGCTTCATGCCGTAACCGACAACCAAAGACTGAAGGAATGCGCCCTGCTGATCACCGCCACGAATGCCCGCCAGCCGCTGTTTGAGGACGAGGAGTTAAACAGGGGGGCTGTGACGCTTCATCTTGGCGGAGACGAAGTGCCTGAAGCCTATCTGCAGCGAGCCTTGAAAAGCGGGACCGTCGTCTGTGACGACATCAAGACGGTCTCGCGCAGGAACTCGCAAAGCATTGCCCTCCTCTTCTCCCGAAAAGGGCTTTCTCTGGAGGAGATCGGTCCGTTGCTTGGCGTGAGGGAGCTCTCCGCGCCGAACGACTGGGTCCGGGAGGCGGACACGCCGGTTTGCGTAACCTGCGTCGGCCTGCCGATGCTCGACCTTTATGCCGTGCAAGCGACCTATGAAAAATATCTCGCTCGCACGCAGGAAAACACCTGAAGGGCTGTCTGAGCTTATGAAGACGCCGACAGATCCCATGTACACCACGCACCTCCTCGCCGAGCACGTCCATTCGCTCTCCTCAGCTCCGCCCCCGGTCAGCACCCGTGATACCGCCTTGCGTTGCATTCTCGATCTTATCGGGGCGGCGGTTGCTGGTGCTGCGCTTCAGTGCAGTCGTGCGGCCCGTAATAGCGCTACCGCCCTCTTCGGCAAAGGCGAGGCGGCCATTTGGATGACGGATCGGACCGTGATGCCCATCGCAGCCGTGATCGCCAACGCGACCGCGGCCTCTGCGCTCGACCTGGACGACGGACATCGCGCAGCGCGCGGACATCCGGGCGCCTGTGTCGTTCCCACCGTCTTGACCTTGGCGCCGTTTGCCGGCGTCTCAGCCGATGATGTCCTGTCGGCAATCGTTTCGGGTTATGATGTCGGCGTCAGAGTGGCCGCGGCCCAAAATGCCGAAGGGATTCAGACCCGGCAGTCGGGACGGTGGGCCGCATTGGCCGCGGTTGCGGCAGCGGCGTCACTCTTCAAGGTCGAGCCGGCCTTGATCGCGCAGGCGCTTTCGATCGCCGGCGTGCTTGCCCCCAATCAACAGGCCAATGGAAGTTCAGGCTACTCCCGGCTCACGGGCAATGACGTCAAGGAAGGGATTCCCTGGAGTGCCGCCACCGGTCTTATGGCGCTCGACCTCGCCCGCAACGGCTATACCGGGCCGGAAGATCTCCTCGATCATCCCGGCTATTACGACCGGCAGAGGATACTGGAAGGACTGGGGCAGCGTTTTGAAATTTGCGGCACTTATTTCAAGCCCTATGCCTGTTGCCGCTATATACACCCGGCGCTCGATCGCCTCTTCGATCTTGTGAAGGCTCACGAACTGAGGGCCGCGGACATTGTCTCGGTGGAGGTAGAGACTTTCGGCTGGGCGCTCAAGCTCGGCAACCTGCTTTCGCCCGCGAACCTTGTCGACATTCAATATAGTCTTCCCTATTGCGTCGCCATTGCCGCGATCGAGGGCCGCGGCGCCCTTGCTCCCGTCAGCGAGAGCCTTCTCAATCGGCCGGACTTCACTCACCTCGCGCGTCAGGTGAGGATCACCGTCAATCTTGAGATCGACGCGCTCTTTCCCGCCGAGACTCTGGCGAAGGTGACTGTCGAGACACGGCGGCACAAATACGTCTCGGCACTGGATGGCCCGTCCGGCGATCCCCAGCGTCCGATGGACTGGCGGGCGATCGAAGAAAAGTTTTTGCGCGTCACGCGGCATGTCCTGTCGCCTTCCAAGCAGGGGGCGATCATCGATGGCGTCCTCGGCCTCGCGGCTGGAGAGCTGGACCCACTTCTGCGGCATCTGCGTTCGCCAGGCTAGGACACGGCATCGAGCCGATGCCGACCACTATCCTTGTCGTCAGATGAAACTGACGCAATGACGGGCATTGCCCTCGGCGGTTGACACCCAATTGCGCAAGCGGTCAAAGGCGCCGAGGTCGGCGTCCAACGCCCCGTTAACGGCCCGCTGCCATGGCGTAAGCGTGCAAATCCCCAACCCCCATCGCCGCGTTGAACACCACCAGCTCTCCGTTTGCCACGACATGGCGGACTCGACCGAGATTGTGGTTCTCAACGATGACCACGTCGGCGCGTTTACCCGTTTCCAGCAAGCCACGATCGGCTGCAAGCTCCGGGAGTGTTTTCGAGACGTTGCCGGTCGCAAGCGCGATTGCGGCCGGCAGCAAAAGCTGGCTCTTGCGCACCATTCGCTGGATGGCCGACAGAATACTATCCCAGTCTCCGCCGGCAAAGTCTGTCGATAGGGTATCGACGAGCCCCGCTTCGACCAGAGCATCGATATTTGCGGTGTCATTGCGCCAGCGGGTTTCGATGCAATCGAGCGTCGAGACGTCGATGGCGACGCCGCGCTCCCTCAGTTGCAGCCCGAAACGCACTGCCTCTTCGGGAAGGAACATCGGGTGGTTCGAATGCCCAGCGATGATGCGGGCCTTCGGATATGTCTCCGCAAGCTTCAGCAGCGTTGCCGCGGTGGGTGCCGCATTGTGAAAGATCGCCGGAAAATTGAGTCGTTCAGACGCTGCCGCGATCTCGTCAAAACCCTTCAGTGACAGCGCCACGGGCGGCATCACCGTGTCGCGGATCAGCTTTGTGAGGTCGGACGTACAAATTTTAGCGGCGAGACCGCACTCGATTAGAAGAGCATTGAGTCGCGGAAGATCGGGCAAGCCACGATCGAGATAGCGGCCGAGCACGGCTTCCTTGAGTGCGCGCGCCTCCTTCGGATGGATTGATGTTCCCGTAGCGGCCTCTATAGCCGCAGGTATAAAGCGATAGTCCTGCGCCCCGCCACCAAGCGTCTGCCCGCCGCCTGCTTCTCCGAGTGCCTTTGCGCCTTTGGCGACCATGTCATCGATGCGGGCGATCTTGTGCCGCTCCGATAATCCGCCACCATCAATCGCGATCGCCGCGGCCAGATTGCTCGTGGTATGCGCCGTCGTCAGATGGATATCCATCGCATGGCGCTGGTTCGAGGGGCCATCGATCTCATCCGGCAGCGCTAGGCCGCAGACGTTGAGCAGGGTGGTTGTTCCGGACAGAAGATGTCTGTTTCTGAAGTAGTCGACATCCGTGGGCCGGACGGGCACCGACCCGCTCGGCATGGACGGGCCGTGGATGCACCCATGAGCATGCGCATTGACGATACCGGGAATGACCGTGCATCCGGCGGCGTTGAGGACGACAGCCTCGCTTCGGGCATCGGCCTCACCTGGCGCGACGTCGATGATCCTTGTCCCACGGATGCGCACGACCCCCCGCTCGTGGAGCGTGGTTCCATCGCCGGTGACGATTCGTCCGCCGACGATGACGATTTGAGTCTCAGGGGGCATTTGACGGGGCCTCCGTTTCCGACCAGCCGGTTGCCACGAGCCCATAGCCGACACCGCGAACCGTCCTGATCGGGTCGGTGGGCGCGACCGCCGTCAGTGTCTCACGCAGCCGACCAATGTGAACGTTGATGGTTTTTGGATCGACGAAGACACCTGCCGGCCAGGCTGCCGACGCGAGCTCATGCCTCAGATAGATGCGCCCGGGGTCCTTGAGCAGATGCAGCAGAATGGCGAACTCGAGACGCGGGAGGTGCAACTCGACGCCCCGCCTCCAGACCCGCCGCGCCAGCACATGCATTTCGATGTCGCCGCATGACAATAGCTCCTGCGAAGCGCCTAACTGTGACGAAAGCGGGTGCAATGCGCGCAGGAGGTGGTCCGGTGAAACAGGCCGCACGAAGCTTTCGTCGGCGCCGGCATTGATGAAATCGGCATATTGCCTGGCGGAGTTGGCGCCGACCAGCGCGATGACCTTCAGTCCAGCCGTCGTCGCATCGCCTTTCAAGCTTCCGCAGGCGGAAACCGAATTCGCCACCCTGCCATCGATCATGACGCCCCGCACTCCAGCGGTCCTTGCCGCTGCGATCGCCTCATTCGCGCTGGTCGTCAGGAGCGTCTCAAAGCCGGTCTGCCGAAGTATATGGCGGGCAAACAGGCTGAAATCTGCGTCCGTTGAACCGATGACAATAATCGGCTTCACAGGGCATTCACCGGGGGCTGAGCGGAGTGTGAGGCCGTACGATCCCACGGTGTCTGAGGAAATTCAAATGCTGTGTGCGCCTTGCGTATTAAGAATTATGTCCCGCCTTCCGCGCTGCTTCGCCGATTGATCGTGATTTCGCATGGATGCCCTTCGAGCAGAATTGGAAAGCCCAGGCGAACCCGCGCATCTTCGTTCCATCAGCGACAATCGGAGATGAAAATGAGTGTGGCACGATCGCTCAGCATGAAGAGCTTGGATGATGCTTCGCCTTCACCGTCGAATGGCCCGTCCTCCCCGCAGGCAGGCGTCAGCGGATCTGCCTGTCTCGACTGCGTTGCCTGCCGGCGGCGTCTGTCGGGAAATTGTCCACTGCTTGAACTTCCTGAGCGGCGGCAACAGTCCCGGGCGGGCTCCGGCTGCCGATTGACGAGGTCAGATCGCGTCATTGACGTCTGAAGCACGCCTGTTGCCATCCCCGGTCTATGAGGCGAGGCTGTCAATGCCCGCAAAATTGCAGGTTGGCATCGCCAACCCAACCTGCGATTTCTTCAGCATCGGCGACGTCAATGCACATGCCGATAGCGCGCCAGGAAACTGTGGACGGCGGGAGTGGGATCGGGCACCGGAAAACCGCATCGAGAGAAGAAAACGGAGATCGTGATCGCGGCTGGAGGCGGGGACGTCGGGCAGATGCTATCGGAAGCGATTATCCACAAGGGCATGGTGGCTACGACTGTCACCTTTGCGCGGGCGCGTGCCCTCATCAGCCGGCACCTCTTTGATTTGATGATCCTCGACGCCGTCGTCCGGGCCGAAGATGCGCTTCGTCTGTGCCGGCAAATCCGCGCCGTCAGCACGATCCCGATCATCGCAGTCGTTGCGCAAGGGCGTGAGGACATCATCCTTGCCGCTTTCGAAAGCGGAGCCGATGATTGCATTTCCAGTCCCTTCGGGACCAGGGAAATGATTGCCCGGATCCGCAGCGTGTTGCGGCGGGCATCACGTGATCGCGTGATACATAGCCTGTCAAAGCCCTTCCGATTCAATGGGTGGCGCCTCGACTCATGGCAACGCGCATTGCGACGACCGGATGGGACAGTGGTTGAGGTGACGGCGGCCGAGTTCGACCTGCTCGTCGTCTTTTGTCAAAACCCCGGCAGGATACTCAGCCGGGAAGAATTGCTTGCCTCCACTCACGCAGGCCTGGCCGGCCCGATTGAACGGAGCATCGACGTCCACATCAGTCGCTTGCGCCACAAGATCGAGGACAATCCCCACAACCCCATCCTCATCAAGACCGTGCGGATGGGTGGCTATTTCTTTGCCGCGGTTGTTGAAGCCGATGGATAGCGAATTTGCCGGGGTAAGTGCTCTTCGGTTAGGGGGCGATGTCACGTTGTTTCATCAACGCCCGGACAAGGCTTTTATCTGGCCTCAGACTGTTGCACCGGCGGCCGATTTTACGCCTCGGTTAGAGAGGGCGACGGCAAGGATGCGTCCACACACGGCAGTGCTTAAGCGCCGCGGCGTTACGTCGAGACGTACTGGCGCGAGCCGGCCCTGCGGTCTGCACTCACGGGCGCCAGCTGAGCGAGGTACGTCGGTCCGTCGGAAAGCCCCGTAATCGGTGGCTGAGCGTTCCGGCGAGTAGGGCGTGACTCACACAGATCTTGCGGGAATGGCTGCTTGTGGCGCGACTATGAACTTTAGGTCATCGCCAATGTCGGCTCCCGGGGGCCAACACGAGGGCGCAAAGCGGTCGTTGAGCGTGAACCGCAGTTGGCATCGAGCGGATGCCGGACCAGCTTCTTCGCCTTGAAGAGATCAGAACCTACGGCCTGTCACTGAAATCGGCTAAATGCTTACACTGTCGCCCGCAATCGCCTAGAAGATCGCTCTGAGCGCTTCGGCGAGCCGGCCGAATTCGCAAAGACTGTGCTGTTTCTAGCAAGCGAAGACTCGTCTTACACAACGGGCAGGGAACTGAGCGGGCGGCCGCTATTCTATCTGAGGAACGCGCCCAAATTCACCAAGCGCTTCTCGCAGCTTAGGCACAGCGAAGTCAATGAACCGACGTCGCTTTAAAGGCATGTTGTTTCGGGTAAGATGGACGATGTGAACCGGGATCGCTTCAACTTCATACTCTTGCAAGATATAGGTCAGCTTTCCCGCTTTGATAGCAGCATCGGCGTCGTGCTCCAGCACGACGGTTGCGCCGATACTGTCAATGCTGCGTCGACGGCAGCGTCCGGCGACGATACCAGCAGCCTGGGCAGCCAGGGCGAGAGGTTGGGGCTATCGAAGACAACGATCATCGAGCCGTGCAAAATGCCCGCCTTGAACGATGTGAGAGGCCTACACCTGATAACTTCATCCAAGTAACGAGATCCCGCGCTCCGAGCATCACTTGAACGCCATATCAAGCGCGCTTAAAAACTCGAGCATGAGGTCATTGACGGCACGCTGGCGCAAAATCCGGGCTTCTCTGATTTCCGTGTCGTCTGCAGCACCTTCAATTTCGAACTGCGCCACGGCAACGTTGCCTTCGCGCAGGTAGCCTTCGTCTGGCTCCGGATCACAAAAACGGGTGAGCAATATCGTCAGTGCACGTTCGATGACCTCCCGATCGCTTCCCTTCAGAGCCTCTTGGAATTTGGCGATTGCACCGGCGAGCCCGCCTTCTCCGTGTTCGAGGCAGTAGACGAGATCGTGCGCATCTTTGCGCTCACGCCGGTGATCAAAGGCAAACACATTGAGGCATGTGAATGCCACGATATCGGCGTAGGGGATGGATTCTGTCGAGCGGCCTTTTTCACCCAACAGATCAGCGGTGACTTCCATCCGATCGTGGTGCCCGAACACGAGCGACGCGTGAGGGATATTCACCGCAGAAACATTTCCTTCCGTCGGCAGTTCCTGCAATGCGCCACCCCGGAGCTTCGGATCGTCTGCCAAGAACTCCAGAATGACGAGAATGCCGTGCTCGGTCATGGTCTGCCAACGCCAGTTGACCTTATTGCCCTTGTCATTTCGCGCACGCTCGAAACCCATTTTTTTGAGGTTCTGCTCGAGCGTCCGGTATGCCTCGGTGTCGGCGAGGATCGACAGATCGACGACGACATCGATATCGCCGGTTCCTGCATGAGGCGGGACGTCAGGCGGCCTCTTGGTGACGATGTAGCGCGGTGCAAGCCCACCGACCAGAAAGACGGAATCACGCCAGGGGCCGAGGCCGCTGAAGAGCGTAACCAGGACGCGCTCGCAGTCGCGGGTAACATCGGCACTGTATTCAGTCAGTATCTGGGGCTTTGTCATTCGGGTACCGCGAGTTTTGTCAGCCGAAGATGGTCGGCCAGTTCCTTCGAGCGACCGCTGTCAAGCTGCAGGAGGTCGAGGTAAGTTTGAAGTGGATCTGTGACCCAGACATGACCGACCCGTTGGCGAAACAGAAAGTCATGCCGTGGATTAGAGTCTATAACTCCCAGATTCCAACCCTCTTTGACGGCCTTTGCTCCCAGTTTTCGAAGAAGGCTTTCGCCGCCATGATCGATGCGACAATGGATTTGGGATATTTTCGAGAGGTGCGGTGCATGGATCTGCCCGGCCATGAGCCCGGAAATTTCGTAGCGAACTCCCGTCTCATCGCAGATGCGGTCAATCTCATGGATCGCCTCATCGATATTGGTCATCCGCATATAGTACGAGCGGAGCGGCTTCGGCTTGATCGAAGCGACATAGGAAGACCACTCGTCAAGTAGCGCGCGCGGATTGGAGAGTATCCTTTCCTTCGATGGACCGGCACCCTTGGAGCTCACCCATTCGCGGCGCTCTAGATCGATAAGAACCTGGGATGCCGTTGTCGGAGATACGGATGCCCGCTCGGCCAGTTCATGCACACCGAACCATTGGTCCTTAAATGTCCAGACGGCATGGAGGGCCTGTGCGCGACTTCCAACGAACAGATTGTTGAGCGATCGAGCCTGCTGCTTCGAGGCTGGCTTTTCGACGAGAACAAAGAGATTGTCGGCCGAAAGATAGAGACTGCCGCTACGATCGAAATAACCGACCTTCTCCTCGCGCAGGAGTGCACGTGCACCTGGGGAAATGGTATTGGCCATCAATAAGGGGAGAACTCTGGAATTGCCTGGCGGCATGGCGGCAATGTATTTCTTCAGCTGCCAGATTGCTTCCCTGACGTCTCTTGGAAAAGCTGATCTTTTGACCTCGACAACAAGTTTGAGAGGCGCATCAAAAAATCGCGCATCTATAAGGAAATCTGCGTGAGAGTTTCCCATCTGCGGCTCAAACATGGGCTGGGACGTGATTTCCCCGCCTGCCTTCGTGAGGCTAGCCGTCAACTCACTCAACATATCGAAAGCTATGGACTGTTCCAAAGATATTCCCTGCGCAGCAAATATTACCCTTATGCCGCATATCCGCGAAAATGTCTATATGTACTGCGCAGCAAACAAATGAAAACCCCCTGTGCAAGGTCCGGCCTGCGCGGCAAGTACGCATTACCAGGTAAGCAAATACCTGATTTGAAATCGAATTCACGTAGCAACGGGATCAAGCGAAACTCATAGGGGGGACCAGCCGACGGCGGATTTCAGCTGCTGGCAATCGGCAACACGGTTCCCGCATACTAGTGGTCGAATTCCACATGATCGCCATCGGCGAACTGATCAAGTACCCAGCACACCATCCCCGAAGCAAGCCCCAACCGCGGGCCTGTGCTACTACAACTGCAAACGTTCCAGGCACGTAAGGGCGGGCGTGAGCCCGGCTCTGTGAACGAGCATGAAGTGGCGCGAACGTTTCAGTGTGCGGTGCCTGGTTTTTCGTTTGCCCTCACAATGGCGTCCGCTTCCGATGAAGGTGGATGGCGAGGGCTGAGCGTTTCTGGTGCGGCGGGACGAAGAGATTTCGGACTGCTGAAAAGACTGAGATGAAACGTTGCAAGCCGCCGGTATATCGAAATCCCTGTATCATTCGTTCTCGTTTTCGAAGTGGCACGTGAGAATTTTCAGAGGACGGTGCTGTCCGCGGGCGCCGCAAGCTCGTCGCGGCCTGCTTGGGGCGAGACAGCGACATTATTAAGTTTTGTTGCTCGGGGCGCCAACAGGTTGCAGGACATTTGTGACACATCTAAACCGATCAGCGCAGACGTCACGCAAATACGTCCAGTTTGAGTTTGAAAATCACCAAGGAACATACTCATTGCTGAACGCCATCGCCGATGCCTTGCCCGGGCCGCCAGTCAGATTTCCAGGGAGCACGTGATCCCATGCATGGAAGTTCGCTTTTCGACAGATTGATCGACGCGACGGTCGCCGCCGCCAACGAACATTCCCTCAAGACGGCATTGAGCGACGTTGCCCGAGCGCATGGATTTGAGCGGTTTGCCTACCTTAATCTCCATACCGCAAAGAGCTTTGCCGTTTCAACCTACCAAAAGGAATGGCAATCGCTCTATTTCTCCCGTTCTTATATGGCCATCGATCCTGTGGTGACCGCAGCCAAGCGACTGAGGCGGGCTTTCAGGTGGTCAGCCGATTTCGAACGCCGGCGCGCGGACGATGGCATCAAGGAATTCTACGATACCGCGGCTGAATTCGGGATTCGGTCAGGTCTGTCGATCCCCATCTGGACGGGGTTTGGCCAGTTTGCCATCTTGACGCTGGCCTCAGCCAGGCACCTGGAGACCTCGGGACCGGACGATCTCGACACGGTCGGCGCAGCTGGCGCGGCGGCACTGATCCATGCCCGGCTCCAGGGTACGACCACGCCGACCCAAAGACCGGACTTCATCTTTTCCGATCGCGAGGCGCTTTGCCTGCGATGGGCGGCCGAAGGCCTTCCGATGCACTCCATCGCCGATGTGACGGGCCTGACCTATCACACCGTGCGCTGGGACCTCGATCGGGTAAAGGCCAAGCTTGGCGTCTACACCCAGAAACAGGCCGTGGCGGTCGCAAGCCGGTTCGGGCTGATCTGACGGGCCTAGCTGGCGCGCGTATAGATCAGTTGCGATAAGGGCCTGGGAAAACGACGTCCTGGTCGACCAGCACGTTGAACTTGTAGCCGGGTCTGATCTGAAGTGTCGGCTGGACGTCGAGGTTTTTGCCCACGCTCCGTTCGGATAACCGTCCGAAAACATCCGCGAAATTCCGCCGGGCAGCGTCCGAGGCGGTATCCTCCGTCGAACTCTCCGGCATGGCCATATCGACCCCTGTGCCGATAAGAGCGATGAGAACCGCCGAACCGAACGTTTGAAGGTAATGTCGGTCGACTTGGTCTCGAAAGCCGCCGTAGCCTTCAGCGTCGGTCCCCGCCATGCCGCCGAGCTGAAGGGTCGAGCCGTTGGGAAAGATGATATCGGTCCACACGACCAGCACGCGCGACTGACCGAAAGAGATCTTGTGATCGTAGCGGCCAAAGAGCTTGGCACCTTGCGGGACGAGCAACTGGTGGCCGGTGGCGCTGTCGTAGACATTCTGGCTTGTCTGGGCGGTAATCCGCCCCGGAAGATCGGAGCTTATGCCGGTAATCAGCGTGGCGGGGATGACCGAACCGCGTTTCAACTCGTAGCGTGAAATCTGAGGCACCACCTTGTTCGGCAGATAGCCGAGATCCTTGATGTCTTGGTTGAAGAATGATTCTTTCGCTGACTGCATGTTGGGATCGCCGTTTTGCCCTGAAAGTCCTGCCTGCATCGCCGCGGCGTACAGGTCTGAGGCCCCGCCAGGTGTTTTTGCGCTTTGGGTATTCGCCTGCGTCGTATCGGCGGCGGAAAGATCCTTTAGACTGACATCGACGGCAAGTGGTGAATCAAGTGCTGCGGCTTTGGCTTGAAGACTTGCCATTTGCTGGCGATGGCGCTCCCGCAGGAATTGCTCTTTCTGCTCACGCCCGAGGCGGGCAAGCCATTCTTCCTCCGGCTCGAGACCGGGCTTATTGCGCGCCCTTTCGGTCTTTTCGGTTTCGACCGTGTGTTGCGACTTCTCCTCTTGCCTGTTGCTGACCGGTGCCGGCTGATAGATCTGTGTCTGCTCGGGATCGCCGATGATGGCATCCTTGACGCCTCGCTTCAGCTGATCGGCATAAGTGGAGGCCGACGCATTCGAGGCCTGACCAATGCCATCCGCCCCTTGAAAATAAAACCCGCGGGACGAAAGACCGTAGCTGATCACGCCGAGAAAGAGCACGATCAGGGCGATGGCGATGATGATCGGGATGCGGTTCAGCCGCTTGTTGCTGCTGTCCTTGTTTGAAGCGCCGCCAAGCTGAAGCGATTGGACCACCCCCCTCTCCTCCCCTAATTGCGCCTGACAGAGACGGGGCTGGCCGGCGATGCGCCGGTCGCGCTAGTGGCGTAAGCCCGCGCGAGTTCAATCGAACCTGCCGATATCGAAACAAGCGCCTGCCCCTCAAGGTCGTCGACGCCATAGGTTAGCGCGACCATGCGTTTCGTCTCGTCGAGCTTCTGCTCCGTCACGACCTCGTAGCCCCATGCCTTCAGGGCGGCTTCCATGGCCTGCCCGAAGGGCGTGGCGTCCTCGTTCCATTTGACCTTGTTGATCCCCGGGCCCACCTGTTCCGCAAGCCGACCGACCATGTCGCCTGCGATCGCACTGGCGGCAGGGTCGGAGAGGTCGCGCGAGACTGAGCTAGCGGTAGGGCCGTCGGTGGCGGTCGTGCAGCCTGCAAGCAGGCACCCGATGACGGATAGTAGGAGGCTTCGCATGGTCACCCTCCCCTGCGAATGGTGATCTTCTGTTTGTGCTTTCCAACACCGGAGATGAGAACCGCGCGGTCGATATTATAGTCCACTACCATCATGTCGTTCTTCATACGGTAGTTGACGACCCGATTTTGGCCGCCTGAGACGACAAAAAGCACCGGCGCGTCCTGACCGGCGATCGAGCGGGGAAACTGGATGTAGGTCTTCAGGCCGTCCGAATAGACGCGCATGGGCTTCCACGAGGCTTTGCCGCTAACCGAATAGGCGAAGGTCAATTGCTCCGACGGGACGCCTGCTCCCGGCGTCCTTCCAGCTTCGAGACGGGCGTTGACATCGGCAAGCTTGCTCGACACATCCTCCGGATAGTCGAAGCCGACGCGCGCCATGTACTGGCTCGTGTGTGATTTGAGCTGGATATGATAGGTCCGGCGCGAGGTCGTCACCACCATGGAGGTGACGAGGCCTGGTTCCGACGGTTTGACGATGAGGTGGATCGCCTGGCCGCCCGCGGCGCCGGACGTTGCCGGTTCGACCTTCCATCGAACGGTGTCGCCGACAAGCACATCGCGAACGACCTCGCCGCCCTGAAGCTCGATGTCGCAGACCTGCAGCGGCGAACACACCACCGACGGCTGAGTTTCTCCAAACAGGAAGATGACCTTTCCATCCGCCCCCTTGGTGACGAGCCCCGTGCCCCCGCGCCACTTTCCTGAGAGGTTCGCGCCCTTTGCTTCGTTTGCGGTCATGCTCTGCGCCTTGGCTTCGTTTGTCGCAAAGACGACGACCCAGGCGCAGCCAAGGGCCGCGAGATATGTTGCTCTTCTCATCGACGTATCCCTGTCCTCAAAGCTGCGCGGTCCACTCGAAGTCTTTCAGATAAAGACCGATCGGATTAAGCCTGATCACGCCCTCGTCCTGTGGTGCCGTCAGCGTAACGGTCGCAATCCCGCGGTATCGGCGTGTTCCGGTTTCCTTTCCCTTCCTATCGCGCTCGAACTCCGTCCAGTCGATCTGGTAGGACTGGTTGGAGAGGGCGACGATGTTGCTGACTTCGATCGCAACTGTCGCGTTCTTGGCTTTCTCGAACGGCGAATTGCCGCGGAACCAGGCGTTGATTTTCTCGGTCGACGGATCGGATGTCCGAAGCAGCGCATACGTCCGATCGATGTATTGCTTTTGAACGACGGCGTCTGGCGTCACCGACCGGAAGCTCGTGACGAAGCCACCGAGCGTGGCGCGAACCACCCGCGGGTCGGCATATTCGATCTGCTGAGGAAAACCCGCGCTGACCGAGGTCCCAAGCTTGTCGACCTCGACGATATAGGGGACGAGTTTGACCTGCGTGCTCAAATAGAGCGCATAGACGAAGCCGATCACGGCCATTGCCAGTGCGATCATGCCGACAACGCGCCAGGCCGCCGCCGCCCTGACATAGGAACCATATCGTTCGTTCCATTCCTGCCTGGCGGCGAGATATGGGTTCTCAGGGGCGCGTTGCATTGCCATCGACCGATCCTTGCGGTGATTATTTTTTGTCGTCGCGGAGCGGCGACGGGCGTAAACCGCCGCGTGCCTGCGCCTGATCGAGTTTCGCATTGGCGAGGCCAAGAAGAGAGCTGGCATGGGCGCCGGGTGAGCCGATCGCCTTTTCCTTGGCCGCGGATCCGACCGCTTCGCCCGTCGCGCTCAATCCCGCACCCACGCCGCGCAAGGCAGCGCCCGCTATGGACGCACCCTCGGCACGCGCAGCACGCGCGGCGGCAAAGCCCGCGCTGGCGCCACCGCCAGCTAGAATCCCTGCGCCCAGTGCGAATGATCCCGCCTGCCCGCCATGGCGGATCACCTCCATGCCGCCGCTGACGGAGACGCCTTGGACGACACCCTGCAGAATGTTTGGGACGTAGATTGATATCATGAAGACGACAACTGATAGGCCAGCGATCGCCAGGCTGGTGATGAGTTGCTGTTCAGCCGCGACCGACACCTCGGCCAAGCCGATGAGAACCTCCGAGCCGATGCGCGCAATCATTACCAGTGCCATCAGCTTCATACCGACTGAAAACGCATAGACGAGATATTTGACCGCGAAGTCCTTGGTGAAGGATGAACCACCTAATCCAAGCATGATCATGCCGGCCAACAAGCCTACATACATTTCGACGATGACAGCGACGAACACCGCGGCGACGAGCGAGAACGCGATGACAACAACAACCATGGCGAAGACGGCGGCAATAGCCAGAGAGTTGTCCTCAAAGAGGCCGAACTGAACCTGTTCGGACATTTTGTCCGCGACCTCTATGCCAGCGTCGAAGATCGCGGCCGGAGAAGCGGAGCCACCTTCCGCGCCCAACTGGTATAGGCTGTCCACCACCGCCTTGGCGAGGGCTGGTCCCCGATCCAGGATAAAGGCGAAGAGACCGACGAACATGATCCGGCGAACGAGTTCCGCGAACCAACTATCCAGTGACGCAGCTTGCAGCGCCAGCCATACGGCTGCTATTCCAATTTCTATCCCAGCCAGTATCCAAAAGAGCGACCGAGCTGCCCGTGACACCGTCGACTCCCAATCCTTCGCGGCACTAACCACCTGGTTTTCCAACGTCGAGAGCACCGATCCTTGCTGGGCGAAGGCTGGCCCTACCGCCACGATCGCAAGGCCGATCGCAAGCATGATCAATCCGAGTGTTCGTCCTGAGTTTACCACCTTGTCCGCATCTCCTGTCCTTGCCTCAGATTCCGTTTCGTCAACGGCTTAAAGAAATCCTCAGGCGTTGTTCGGCGGCTGTCGCGGTCGTCGAGGCAGGATGGGAATGTGTGTCCACCATGATGAGGACCGCTGCGGTGGCCACTCCAACCGTACCCACGCGGAAGGCAATGATCGCGACAGGGCTCACCAGCGCGGCTCCATCATTTGTCCATCTGGGATTCCTCTTCCCGCGGGTTCGAAAAACTTCTCTCTTCTCTTCTGCGCCAGGTCCTTGTCGGTCTGGTTTGCCTGCAGCCAGGTGCCCATCATCGTCATTTGCTGGGAAAGTAGACCGCGCAGCTTCTGCATCTGGGCGACCTGCTGCGCCGCGATCTGGTGGCCGACCTGCAGGGCCCTCATCTGCCCATCCGCGCTTTGGGACATCGAGCGGAGTGAGGCCATGGTGGATTCTTCGGTCTCGAACTGGTCCGCCGTCAGGCTTGCGGCGTTCAAACTGCCCGCGATCGTGTCACGGTTGGTGTCGGACCAAGACTGATAGGTCGAGGAGAAGCTCGTCCCGTCCGACAGACTGGTCTTGAGATCCGCATAGCTCGGGAAGCGCTGTTTGAGGATATCGTCGGCGTTGCCCATGGAAAACGCGATCCCCTGCCCTTGCGAGACGACACTCTGCAGGCGCTTGAGGTCGCTCTCGACTTCGCCCCAGATGTGGTTGGGCAGCTGCGCTGTATTCTGCAGCATGTTTTGGTAGATTTTCAGCTGGTTCTGGATCTGCTCGGCGAGCTGGCTGATCTGGGTAAGCTGGTTTTCGACCTGGACGCCGGAGCTTTCGAGCAACTTGATCAGCTCGGCATTGTTGGCAAGTTGTGTCCATTCCGTTGCAGCGCCCGTCGCGCTGCCGGCGTTTGCAGGATCAGGCAGAACGAGCGCCCTTGACAGGGCTGCGACCATCAGAAGCCTATGCGTCTTTGAGAAGCGATGCAGCATCCTTGATCCCTCTTTTGTGGAGCCAGTGCAGCGGCCATTCAGGGCCATGTTCTTCATGAAGCGCACGGATGTGCTTCAAGTCGTCCTTACTCGAGGCGCCCACGAACGACAGCGTCAGCGGGCCAAGAGCCATGTCGAACAGGCGGCGCCCTTCGGGTGACGCGACGTAATATTCCCGTTTCGGTATGGCGGTCGCGACGATCTCGATCTGCCGTCGGTTAAAGCCGATCCGCTCATAGAAATCGCGGGTCCCGGTCTCGCGGGCTGCCCCATTCGGCAGGCAGATTTTCGTTGGGCAGCTCTCTTTCAGGACGTCGATGATGCCAGAGCGTTCGGCATCCGAGATCGACTGGGTGGCAAGCAACACCGCGCAATTGGCTTTGCGCAGCACCTTGAGCCATTCCCGGATTTTGTCGCGGAACACGGGATGACCGAGCATCAGCCAGGCCTCGTCGAGGACGATGAGGCTTGGCGCGCCGGTGAGGCGTTTTTCGATGCGGCGGAAGAGATAGGTGAGCACCGGCACGAGATTGCGCTCGCCCATGTTCATGACCTGCTCGATTTCAAACGTCTGAAATAGCCCCAGTGCGAGGCCGTCGGTCTCGGCATCGAGCAACTGGCCCATCGGGCCGTCGACGGTGTAGTGATGGAGAGCATCCTTGATCTCGCGCATCTGAACGCCACTGACGAAATCCGAGATCGACCGACCCGGAGCCCCGTCCATCAGGCCGATTTGGCGGGAGATGGCGTTGCGGTGATCGGGCGTGATCGAGATGCCCTGCATCGCCACCAAGCTTTCGATCCACTCGGACGCCCAGGCACGATCGCCGTCCGACGACAGTTCGGACAGCGGGCAAAAGGAGAGCCCGGTGTCTTCGTCGCCGCCGATCTCGTAGTGATCGCCGCCGCAAGCAAGTGTCAGCGGCAGCATCGAACGGCCTTTGTCGAAGGCGAAGATCTGGGCGTTCTCGTAGCGGCGGAACTGTGCAGCGATCAGCGCAAGGAGCGTCGACTTTCCTGAGCCGGTGGGACCGAACACCAGGGTATGGCCGACGTCATCGACATGAAGGTTGAGCCGAAAGGGCGTCGAGCCGGTCGCGACCTGCATCAGCGGTGGTGAATCGGGTGGGTAAAACGGGCAAGGTGCCTGCGGATTTCCGGACCAGACGGAGTTGAGCGGGATGAGATCGGAGAGATTGCGCGTGTTGATCAGCGGCTCGCGAATGTTGCAATACCAGTTTCCAGGCAGGCTCCCCAAATAGGCGTCGGTCGCATTCAGCGTCTCGATTCGTGCGCCAAAGCCCTCGGCCTGGATGAGACGCCGGATCGCTTCCGTCTTTTCGTTAAGTCGTTCCGCATCGTTGTCGAACAGCACGACGACCGGCGTGTAATATCCATAAGCGACGAGCTGTGACGATGCTTGTGCGATTGCATCCTCGGTCTCGGCGACCATCGATATTGCGTCCTGGTCGACCGAACGGCTTTGCGTCTGGAAAAGTTGGTCGAAGAAAGGTCGAACCTTCTGCAGCCACTTCTTGCGGGTCCGCTCAAGGCGTACTCTCGCCTCCTCGGCGTCGAGGAAAATGAAGCGCGACGACCATCGATAGCCAAGCGGCATCGCATCCAGGCTGTTCAGGATGCCCGGCCAGCTTTCGGATGGAAGGCCGTCGATTGCCACCACGCCGAGAAAACGGTCCTCCACCTTGGGAGCAAGACCGTGCTGAAGCTCGGCGGTCACGATCCAGTCGATATACATTGGGATATCGGGAAGTCGGACAGGGTGGTTCTCGCCCGTCACGCAAAAGCGGACGAATTGTAGCAGTTCGTCATAGCGAGCAACGCACGCGCCGCCGCGCTCGGCGGTCTCCCGGGTCAGCATTCGCCTGATGGAAATGATATTGGCGAGATACTGTTCGACTTCCCGGATCGCATTGCGGAAGATGAAGAGCACGGTGTCGGCATAGGATTGCTTTCGACTGTCTTCGTCGGAATAGATGTACTTGCTGAGCCTCGATCGACGCTGCTCGGTCGGCCGATAGGTGGCGATGATGGCATGACGGCTTTCGAAATGCCCCTGCTCGCGCTCGAAGTGGGCTCGTCGTTCCTCGTCGATCGCCTGCGTCACCCGATCGGGGAAATGCGATTTCCCAGCCGAGGCGTAGTCGACCGTTGCGAGTCGCACCGCCTCCACCTGGATCATCCAACCGGACCCGAGACGTGACAATATGGCGTTGATCTGGCGCGACACCTCGTTCCGTTCGAAATCGGTGGAGCTTTCGGAATCAGGCCCGGCAAAATACCAGCCGGCCATCAGTGAGCCATCCTTGAGCAGGATGATCCCGTTATCGACAAGCCCTGCGTAGGGGACGAGATCGGCGAAGGACGGCGCCGTGTGCCGGAAAGCGCGAAGGGATACCATCTTTGCCCCTCAGTAACGTCGCCAGGGGGAGGACGTGGCCCTGTAGGAGGGTCTGTAGGCCATGTGGCGGATATACACGCGTCGCATCAGCGGATCGGCCTTTGCCATCATTCTCAACGCTGCGACGATGACGGTCCACAGCGCCGCACCGAACAGCGCGGAATAGATCGTCAGGACGACAAAGATCAGGATGATCGCCGCAAGTCCCGTGATCAGAACCAGTTCCCGGTCCGCACCCATCAGGAGGTTGGGGCGCGAAAGCGCGCGATGTATGGGATTGCGCTGCAAGGTGGTCGCCTCAACCGCCATTACCTGCCCTCCCCTCTTCGCCATCGCGGGCCTTCAGCTTGTGATCGGCAATGCCGATAGAGGCGCCGGTCGCGCCAAAAAGGGCGACGATCTGGGTCGCGCCAAGCAGAATGCCGGCAACGAGCACCACGTACATGAGCCGGCGTGCGAAGTCGTTGAGTTCTCCGCCGAAGATCAACATGCCGCCTGCGATTGCGACAGCAGCAAGCGCGATAAACCCGGCAACCGGACCGGTGATCGATTCTTGGATTTGTTGAAGAGGATCTTCCCAGGGCAGGCCGCCGCCCGAACTTGCCCAAGCCGGGTCGGCAAGGATGAAGGCCAATACAAGCGCGATGGCGGCGAGGTCTATCGAGCGTTCAAGCCGCATGCTGCAGGTCTCCACGAGTCTCGAGCTGATATTCGCCGCCTATAAATCCATGAACGCGCAGGATGTCGCTGACGCGGCGGCCTTTTGGGGTTCGATCGATCGAGATGATCAGGTCGACTGCCTCGCCTATGACTGCTTGTACCGGTTGCCTGCTCACCTCGGCGGTCAGTTGCTCCAGCCGTCGAAGCGCCGATTGCGCGGTATTTGAATGGATGGTCGCCACGCCCCCGGGATGGCCCGTGTTCCAGGCCTTGAGCAGAGTGAGCGCTGCGCCGTCGCGAACCTCGCCGACGATGATCCTGTCCGGCCGCAATCTCATCGTGCTCTTCAGGAGTTGCGCCATGTCGACACGATCGCTTGTGCGCAATGCGACCGCGTTGCTGGCGGCGCATTGGATCTCGACCGTGTCCTCCAGAATGACCAATCGGTCGTTCGGAGCCTGCTCGGCGATCGCTGCGACGACAGCATTGGTCAGGGTCGTCTTGCCGGACCCTGTCCCCCCGCAGATGACCATGTTCCACCGCTTATCTATCGCCTGGCGGATCATGAGGGCCTGACCGGCCGTCATGGCGCTGCTTGTCAGATAGTCTTCGAGCCGGATGCGCTGCGACGCCCGCCGGCGGATCGAAAAACACGGCGCGGGGACGATCGGGGGCAGCAGGCCCTCGAAACGATGGCCGCCAAGGGGCAGTTCACCGGAGACGATCGGCTTTCGGTCGCCCACCTCGGTATTCAACACGTGTGCAACGCAGCCGATGGCGACCTCGGCGGCGCGCTTGTCCATTTGGCCGGTATGGACGATCCCGCGTCCCAGACGCTCCACGAACAGATTTCCGTCGGGGTTCAGCATGATTTCGACGACGCTCGGGTCGTTGAGGGCAAGGCAAAGTTCCTCGCCAAGGGCGTCTTCGAGTTTGCGGATAAGGCGCGGCAGCGCCAGGTTGGGTATCGACATCGCGGCTGCCTGCTTATGCCGCATGCTGGCGCCGCGCACCGAATGCGGAGCGGTAGGCGTGCGGTCGGACCCGTTCGAAGTTCTCCCACTTGACCGGCAGGATGCCGGCCACGCTCAGCGTCTCGTTGATCATGATCGGCTGACCAAGGCGCTGCATCGGCCAGCCGGCGCGCCGCAAGATTCGCTCGAAGCGAACATCGGTGGCTGTTGCGATTTCGCGGTAACCGTGATGGAGGCACCATTCGAGGATGCCTGCGAACATGCCGAACGTGACGTCGCTCAGGCCCCCTTCCCTGGCCCCACGGGAACCCGCGGTATCGACGCAAAAACGAGAGCTTTCGATCATGGCCGGATCGGCGTCGAGCCGTCCTGCCGAAAGAAGCTGCGGGAAGACCTGCTGCAGCATGGTAGGACCGATGGCCGGCAGCAGCCGTGCGCAGCCGATCACCACATCGCCATCCGATAGGGCAAGAATATAGGTCGGCCCGAATTCGTCGAATTGATCGCGCTCCCGCCCGTTGGACCTGGACACGTTCCAGGCGAGACGGTCGGCGAAAACACGCGACCGCAGCCGGTACATTTGATCGAGAAGTGCTGCGTCCTTGCGCGATTTTGTCGTCTTGAGTGCTATCAGCTTCATCATCCCACTCCGCAATTAGGCTGGTCTGCGGATGCTGGTTTGCGGAAAGCGGCGGGTTGGTTCCAGTCGCAAATCTGCGAGTCGCGCATCGGTCAGGGCCGATGGTGACGCCGGGTTGGGCGCCGGGACGGTCGGCCCATATTGGGCCGCACCCGCAAAACTGCGGGTACAGAGACGGGCGCTGGAGGCCGCGGGATCGTCTTAAGCATATGAAAAATATGGTGAAGGCCAGCAACAGGTTGCCGGCAGCGGGTCATTCGTTAAGTTTTCGTTAACCAAAGAACATTTGACGACTCAGGCGAGAACTGCAACCCTTGCGACGGAAAATGCGCGATGATCGGTGAAAAACCGTCGCGAGGTGAAA
>NZ_JBYGKN010000005.1:0-307435 GCF_057653695.1 Rhizobium sp. SRDI943
ATGCCGACTAAGGCCGCGATTGTTGAGAAAGCCAAGAGAGCGAGTCGAGTCTCGATCGACGAGACGATCGCGCAGGACTCGACGATGCTCAGCAGCCAATTGCAGGTGCTGTTCGAGCGGTTGTTTTCGCCCGACGCCCGCAAATCGCTACGGCGGTTCAGCAGCACCGAGACTGCCAAGCTGCTCGGCGTTACGGACAGCTATGTTCGCCACCTTGCCGCCCAGGTGGAAAGCATCAATCCGGAAAAGACGGCGGCCGGTCGACGGGTCTTCTCGCTTGAGGAAATCCATGCGATGCGCCACCATCTCGGGCGCACCAAACCGTCCTATCTGCCGATGCGCCGGCCGGGTGACCATCTCCAGGTGATCGCCGTCACCAATTTCAAAGGTGGCTCCGGCAAGACGACGACATCCATCCACCTGGCGCAGTTCCTGGCTCTTCGCGGCTACCGCGTGCTCGCCGTCGACCTCGATCCGCAGGCGTCGATGTCGGCGATGCTCGGATATCAACCCGAATTTGACGTCGGCGAAAACGAGACGCTTTATGGTGCCATCAAATATGACGAAACGCGCCGCGACGTAGCCGACATCGTTCGCCAGACCTATTTTCCGGGGCTCGATCTCATTCCCGGCAATCTCGAACTGCACGAGTTCGAACACGATACGCCAAAGGCGCTCGCCGACACCAACCGCGACGACAAGGACATGTTCTTCATGCGGGTCGGCAATGCGCTGCATTCGCTGGAGCAGAGCTACGATGTCGTCATCATCGATTGCCCCCCCACCCTCGGCTTTCTGACGCTCTCTGCTCTTTGTGCCGCTACCTCCGTCCTTATCACCGTCCATCCGCAGATGCTCGACGTTGCGTCGATGAACCAGTTCCTGACGATGACCTCCGACCTTCTGGCCGTGGTCAAGCAGGCAGGCGGCAATCTTGATTACGACTGGATGCGCTATCTGGTCACCCGCTATGAGTCCAATGATGGACCGCAGGCGCAGATCGTTGCCTTCCTGCGCAGCCTGTTTGGCGAGCGTGTGCTGACCTCGATGATGGTCAAGTCGACAGCGGTCTCGGATGCTGGCCTGTCGAAACAGACGATCTACGAGGCCGGACGCGACACGATGCATCGCCAGACCTATGACCGCGGGGTGGAATCCGTCGACAGCGTCAATGCCGAGGTCGAGCAACTCATTCGTAGTGCATGGAGCAGGACATGAGCCCAAAAGGACGCGACATCCTGAAGAGCATGGTCGGCGCTGTCGAACCGACACGGCCGGACGCGCCAAGCGTGCAACAGCCGCATCGGCCTTCGGGAGCGGTCAAGGCGATGAACCTGTCACTTGGACGGCTGGGAGAGGAAGCAGCCGCCGCTAAGGCACTGCGGGAATCGCTGGCTTCCGGCGACAAGGTGCTGGAGATCGATCCGGCTGCGGTCGAAATGTCCTTCATCCGCGACCGCATCCCGGTCGACAAGGATGCCGAGTTCGAGCGATTGAAGCAGTCTATCCAGGAAAGCGGACAGCAGGTTCCGATTCTGGTGCGGCCGGACCCGGCAAGGGCCGGGCACTACCAGGCCGCCTATGGCCACCGGCGCCTGCGGGCGGCAGCAGAGATCGGGGTTCCTGTTAAGGCCGTTGTACGTAAGCTCACCGATGCAGAGCTGATCCTCGCACAGGGTCAGGAGAATGGCCCGCGTGTCGACTTGAGTTTTATAGAGCGGGCACTGTTTGCACGCCGCATGGACGAGCATGGCTTCAGCCGTGACATGATTTCCAAGGCGCTGGCGACAGACAAGCCGGAAACGTCAAGGCTCCTGCAGGTGGCTCAGACGATCGATCCCGAGATCATTCTCGCCATCGGGCCGGCCCCCAAGGTCGGACGCCCGCGCTGGTTGGCGTTTGCCGAGAAATTCAGGGAGACGGGCGGGCAGAAAAAGGCGCAGGCTGCCATCAGAGCTGCTGATTTCGTGACGTTGGAGACCAACAGCCGCTTCGATGTCATCTGGAAGGCGGTAGAGGAGAAGAGTGCACCTCAGCGGGCCGAGCAAACGCTCCGGACCCAAGGCGGCGCGCCGCTTGCTTTGGTGGCCCGGTCCGGCAAAACCTTTCGCATCACCGTCAAATCGGCGGCGTTTTCGGAATTCCTGGCTCAGCGGTTGATAGGCCTCGCCGCCGAGTTCGAAGAGGAAAACGAGGGAAAATGAGGCAGTTAGACCGGTTGTCAGCTGACAATCCGGATAGGAGATAACGCGCAAAAGAAAAAAGCCCCCGAACGTCACCGTCACGGAAGCTTTCCTCGTAGTCTTGAACACCTCCGAGAATCGCACTTCCGAGAATCGCTGTCAAGAGTTTTTGGCGCCGTTTTGGTGAGCGGATTTCTTTTGCCTCGTTGAGGTGGAAGATATGGAAACCGGAAGTGTGACGACGCCCTTTGGGCGGCGGTCGATGACGCTCGGCATGCTCGCAAGCCAGGTCATGGCCGGAGAAATCAAACCGGATCAGTCGGTCGATAAGTGGAAATTGTTTCGCGCGCTGTGCGAAGCAAAGCCGCTGCTCGGCATCGGCGATCGGGCGCTTGCCGTGCTCAACGCGCTTTTGAGCTTCTATCCGAAGAATGAGCTGGCCCAGGGAAACGGCTTGATCGTCTTCCCGTCGAATATCCAGCTTTCGCTCAGAACGCATGGCATGGCCGAACAGACTGTGCGGCGTCATCTCGCGGCGCTCGTCGAGGCGGGTCTTCTGGTACGCAAGGATAGCCCCAACGGCAAGCGTTACGTCCGCAGGGACAGGGCAGGGGAGGTCGATGAGGCGTTCGGCTTCTCGCTGGCGCCGCTGCTTGCCCGTGCCGAGGAGATCGCACAGCTCGCGGCCGAGGTTATGGCTGAGCGGCTGCATGTCCAGCGTCTGCGTGAACGCATCACCCTTTGCCGCCGTGACATTGCAAAACTGATCGAAGCGGCCGTTGAAGAAGAGATCCCTGGGGATTGGCAAGGCCTATACCGCGAATTCCGGGACCTGATCGAAAGCCTGCCGCGATCGCCGACGACAGCGCAGCTTGAACTGTTGCTCGACGAATTGACGGGTCTGCGCACAGATATTCTTAACCGGCTGGAAAGTCGGGTTAAATCAGCAAAACAGCGCGGCAATGCCGATTATATCGAGCGTCACATACAGAATTCAAATCCCGAATCTAAACCTGAATTTGAACCAGGCTTCGAAACGAAGCAGGGCGCGATAGCTGAGCCAGACAACGACCGAGGGGCCGTGACGGCAGAGAAGGGAAGGGGTAAGGCAACCCATCCCTTCCATCAGATGGAGGAAGAGCAAAGTCGACGGCCGGGGGGCCGCAACGATGGTGGCGGACTGAAATCCTTCCCACTTGGCCTGGTTCTGCAGGCCTGCCCGGAAATCCTTGCCTATGGGCCGGATGGCGCAATCCGCAACTGGCGCGATCTGATGGCCGCAGCCGTCATCGTTCGATCGATGCTGGGCGTCAGTCCATCGGCCTACGAAGAGGCCGCCAATGTGATGGGTCCGGAAAACGCCGCGACCGTAATGGCATGCATCCTGGAGCGAGGCGGCCACATTAATTCGGCCGGTGGCTATCTTCGTGGCCTGACGCGGCGAAGCGAAAAGGGCGAATTCGCGATCGGCCCAATGCTGATGGCGCTTCTGCGGGCAAATGCGCCGGCCGGGCGGAAAGTTGGATAGGCCTTCGGCTCCGTGCGGGCGGCGCCGATAGATAGCTAAGCTCGGGCAAAACTCTGCAGGCTGCTACGAGATTATCCATCACGACGATGTCGCCGGGTTTGAGCACTGGTACGAGTTGCTGCTCGACATAGGCGCGAAAGCACTCACCCTTGATCGAGTCCATCGAAGACACAGGGTGCGGTGAGCCGATCGCAGCGCAACGCGCCGAGGAAAGTCAGGGTGCGCCAATGTCCGTGCGGGGCGAAGCTGCGCAGGCGTTTGCCCTTCGGCCCCCACCCTCGAAGCGCCGCCATGTTGGTCTTGATCCAGGTTTCATCGATAAAGACCAGCCGTCTTGGATCGAGGCCAGACTGCCAGGATCGCCAGCGCTGTCGCCGTTGCGCGACGTCAGCGCGCGCCCGGTCAAGGGCGAACAGTGTTTTTTTGAACCGCAATCCCTCACGCCGCAGGAACTGCCACACCGTATCGTGGGATACCTTCACCCGTGACATCGATCGGGGCAGCGGAAAATCTTCTCGTGCCAAGAAGAGGCCGAAGAGGGTGCCATCCACCAAGCCGGCTGCGCCGGACAGCGGCAGGGGAGGGGCTCATTCGCAGGCGGTAGGGCCTCAACTCCTGACTGCAGTCTCTCTTCCGCCATGATCACGCCGCCCGGACATCGGTTTGAGCGAAATCGTTGCCCTTGAACAGCAGCGGCTCGCCGGACGCTTTCGCCAGAGCATAGGCAAAGCAGTCGCCAAAGTTGAGACCGGCCTTGTGACGACCTTTTCCGAAATCGAGAAACGCCTGCCTTGCCAATTCGCCATGCTCGAGCGTGACAGGCTCGATGATGATGCCGGCGCGCCGGAAGAAGGCCTCGGCCTGGCGCATGCCGTCGGGGCCGAGCTGACCCTCGACCACCATCGACAACTCGACGTAATTGGCGACGCTGATCCGCGTGAGCTCCGCGTCATGGATGATCTTAACGAAACTCGCCGCCTCGGGCTCACGGTAGAGGATTGCGACCAGGGCCGAGGTATCGATGATCATTTCGGCAGGCCGTTCTCGTCGTAAAGGAACTCGGCATGGTCGACATAGGGGCGTTTGACGTGCGCTGCGGCGCGATCGGCGATCGCCAGGAGCTCCTCGACGCTGGCACGCCCCTTTCGCCGTTCGATCTTCGCGAACCGCTCGCGCAGCGCCTCGGTGACAACGCGGGTCATGCTTTCTCCCGTGGCGTGGGAGATCGCCTGCGCCAAGCGATGGGCTTCCGGATCCTTGATGCTGAGGCTCATTCCGATAATTTCCGTCTAGAAAAATAGCGTTCTTTCTAGATTTCTATGCGCAATCTTCTTCATTTTCAAGCCTGTCGAATAATGTCCGATAAATTACCGGACATTTAGATGGAGCCACCTAGAGCATTCGAGCAGCGCGACCGCTTCGTCGCGTAGCGTTGTTATAGTAGCTGGATGCCTGCTGCACAGAGCGGTGGCGCGATTGCTCCATGGCTTCGGGAAGCGGGATGCCGCGGTTCGCAGCCTCCGTCAGATAGCCCGACCGAAGTCCATGCGCCGAAAACTCCCCAGGCTCCAGCCCAGCCTCTGCCACCCGCCGCTTGACGATATCGTTGACCGCTTTTGGGTCGAGCGCCCGTCGGGATACATTGCCCCAGCGATCGATCGCTCGAAACACGCTGCCGCCGTCGACTTTTGCAGCCGTCAACCAGGCATTCAGCGCGTCCACCGGCCGGCCGGTCAGATAGACGACCTCGTCCTGGCTGGCACCGGAATTCTTGGTGCGGCCAAGATGGATGGTGAGCGAGGGGAGGGGGATGTCGTCCTCACCGGTGACCGGCGCCTCGACCGTCAGTTGCTCCCGGCGCAGACCCGCGACTTCGCTGCGACGACGACCGCCGGAGGCGAAGGCGACCATTAGGATCGCCCGATCGCGAACGTCGCGCAAACTGTCACTCCTGCAGGTCGCGAGCAGCCTGGCCAGCACCTCGCCGGTGACCGCCTTGGCGCTTTTGCGGCGGCGTGGCCGCGGCACGGCGCGCACCGCCAGCCGGATCGCCGACTTCAGGGCAGGGGAGGTGAAGGCGCCGTCGAGGCCGCGCCATTTGGTCAGCGTCGACCAGTTGGCGAGGCGCCGCCGCACCGTGTCGGGTGCGTGTGGCCCCAGAGACCTCAGGAAGCCGCGAAAGCGCAAGACGTCTTCGACATCGGCCGGCATGCCATGCTCGGGGTCGTTTTCGCGCCGTTGCGGATCCCACAGATGGTGGGCGACAAATTTAAGCAGCAGCGCCTCCGCCGCTGGCCAGGGCAGGGCGCTACCCGTCGCCGCAAGCGACCAGGCTTCGAGATAGGCGAGGTCGGAGGTCAGTGCCCGCAGCGTGTTGTCGCCCATACCGGCATTGACGAGATGCCGCAGCGTCTCGACATCCTGGTCGGTCAAGAGCTCGGCGAGCTTGTCACGGCGGTCGATCGGCAGCACGGCTGCGATGGTGTCCAGGGCCTCGGCGCGGCTGGTGACGGATGCAGAATGCGTGACACTCATCGCGGCGCGCCGTCTGCGTCGTAGAAGTCATCGTGCGCGGACGTCAGATCCACGTCTTTCGGCCTGCCTGTCGCAGCAATAGCCCAGACATCATCGAGCGAAGAAGGTCTTCCGGCCTCGGCGATCCTGCTGGCTGAAGCGGCCGCTACCCCGTCGCCAAGGCTCTTCGTGGGCTGGTCAGATCCGAGAACAGGGCTCGAAGAAAACGCGGTGAGCCTTGCAACAGGTCGTCCGTCCCGGCACACATAGACCTCGTCCTGACGGGCCAATTCGATGAGCTCCTCCAAGCGTTTCGCGGCTTCCTGGACATCAGCGAATATCATCATCACCAACCTCCTTACCATACCCGTTCGTGCAGCACCGCATCGAAGGCGGTGTCGAGCGACACGAAGGCACAATGTTCCAACCGCGTCTGGGCGGCGAGAATGCGGTCCCAGGGATCGCGGTGATCCCAGTCGAAGCTTGCCGCCAGTTCGGCGTGCAGGTCGGTGATGGCAAGTGTCTGTAGGCCACTGTCAGCGACGGCAGCGCGCAGTTCCTGCGGCCTAAGATCGAGCTTTTTCAAACGCATCTTGTTGTCGAGCTCGTAGAAGGACACGGCGCTGACGAGGACGCTGTTGGCCTTGTCCTCGATCAGCGACCGGGCCATCCCGGACAGCCGCTCGCTACCGATTGTCCACCAGTAGACAGCGTGGCTGTCGAGCAGAATCTTCATGGCTGGGGCTCGCGCTCGGATGGACCACCCTGCCAGACGCCGACATCATCGTTCCAATCGCCGGCGTCGATTGCCACTTGTTCGGCATCGACCTCGTCGAACAGGTCGTCGGGCAGGCCGCGCTGGCGCAGCAAGCCGAAGGGGCGCTTGCCGCCATCGGCTGGGCCGATGCGGGCATAGATCTCACTGCCCCGCATGATAATGATTTCTTCGCCCTGGTTGGCGCGCTCGAGCACCTCGGCGAAATTTTTCCGCGCTTCGCTGATCTTGTAGCTGGTCTGGGACATCGTGCGCTCCGATTTTGCCTCTCAAGCTGCACGATAGCACCGTAAACCCGTGCGTACAATCCATCTGTACGTATCACTTCCGATAAGAGGTACTTATCGATGGTTAGCACGCCACGAAAAGTCCGCGGCCATGACGGAAGCAAGCGCTGAAATCGCTTCTGGTTAACGGCGTGTTTACCATGATTTCAATGCGTTATGATCGAGCCGAGCCAGACAGCTCTGGATCCCAACGGGGTAAGTGGGGCAGATTCGATGGCGCTGCCGGTTTGGCAGGCAGAAGCGTCGAGCGCTGATGACCGTTGGTGGCTCCAGCGTTTAAGCCCGGGCAAGGATGGTGGCCGGGAGAGACGGGATGGGGTGATCTTCACTGCCGATCCCAAGCCGGTCACCGAGATAATGGTAGAAGGAAAGGCCGAGCTTTTGGCAGGTCTTCATCAGGCCGAGCATGACATCGCGCGCAACACGGCCATCCTGGCTCATTGTGCCACCGGAGATCTTCCGCTTCGTGACAAACGTCCTTAAGGCATTTTCGGAGGCATTGGTGTGGAGCGGGATGCCGGGATACTCGAGCACCTTTAGCAGCTCGTTCTTCCTGCGATGCAGTCGCTCGAGAAGCGTGTCGAGTGCTTCATAACCCGTACGTAGTGTGAAGATCCTATCGAACCGTCGTCGGAATGCGGGAGCGGACTGGGGGGAAGGGCACTGCTGGTAGGCTTTCAGCGCTTTATAGAAACGCCAGACGAGATCTCGGACCATCGTGACCAGCCGCTCCTCCTTTGCAGTGGTCGGCATCAGCTTTTGCAGAAGGCGCTCAGTATGGACCCAACACAGTGCATGATTGCCGACACGGAACTGTCCGGCATCGTCGGACACGATCACCGTATTTGCCATCAGGCCGTGATGGCGGATGGAGCCCCAAAGCCCTGCTTCGGCAAGGGTGCCGATCTCCTGGCGGTTGAGAATATCGACACCTTTGTCAGCCAGATGCGCCATGAACGGTACCTGGTTGCAGAAGTGTTGCGGCTCAAACGTCCGAAGCCCATGGACTACGGGCGGATTGCCGCGACGTTCTTTCAGATAATCGAATGCGGCGTCACCCAGCACATAATCCTGATAGCCGCCGCGCAGCAGGGACAGAAAGTTCAGGCGTGACTTCGATTTCGTGGTGCGAAAGACGGTAAAATCCGCACCGCCGATCTGTCTGGTGTAATAGTTATTATGGGAATGCCGCGCGCCGGTGTCGTCAACCGTCACATAAGGCGACGCCACGAGACCGGCATGCAGCAGTGCGGCATCCTCGGCGACGAAGCCCTCCAGCTGCCTGGTGAGAAGCCGCACGATCTGACGCTTGGAGATGGCGATCCCGACATCGTTCAGCAATGTCGTCAACCGCTGCGTCGTCACCTGTCCTTGTGCGTGCAGCATCAGGCAAAGCCGCCGGAGGTTGGCGCCATAGCCACCTATGATCCCGGCCGGCAAGGGAGCGAGAACCGTCTTTCCATCCGGTGTCACCCAGCATTCACGGCGGTAGTGCACGAGTTCCGCCTTGAGCACCAGGTCTCGGACGTAGACGCTTCTATATCCCTTGAAGCGCGAGCCGGACGGAGCATCGATGCGTAGGATCTCCTGCCGGCTGACCCGATCCACATCCAGCTTCGGACCCCGCGGCTTTTTCCTGCCGGCCACATGGTTTGCTGGAGAGGCCTCCGTTGCCCTCTCCATGCCGGAGGCGCGAAACGGCGGGCGCGGCGGCAGATTTTTCAGCCGGGCGATCTCGTCGCGCAACAGCTGGTTCTCGAGTTTCAGGCGGGTATTCTCCAGCCGAAGGGCGGCGTTTTCCTCCCGCAGCTGGATGTTGTCGGCCTCAAGCTTCGCAAGCCGGGCTTCTGCCTGCTGCGACCGTTCCAGAAGACCCGTCACCAATCCGCGCAACGCATTCAGTGAAAGCGTGTCGGCATGCTCGGGGGAGGGGAGCCGTTTCTTCATGGCAGAATCGAATCATGATTTGCCTCGGCTTGAGAATCCCCAGACTAGCAATCACTTCTCAAAGCGCGCGGTTATGCACACTTCTATGACCGCTCACCAAAACGCCGCCATGGATTTTGCCCCACGTACCGCCCCGAGGTAAGCGGGGCTGATTTGGTGGCCATGCCGACACAATCTGCAGATCTGACCCAGAAGCAGGGTGCCCGAAGGGCCGAGAGCGTTCAGGCGCGTGCTGCAACCATCGAGGCGAGGGGTGCAACAGCATGATCTTCGTCATTGATCCCCAGCCGATCACCGAGGTAGTGCCAGAACGACAGGCCGAGCTCTTGGCAGGTCTTCATCAGGCCGAGCATGCTGTCACGCGCCTGCCGACCGTTGCGACTGACCGTGCAGCCGGAAATCTTGTAGCGGCGGGTTGCGGTGCGGAGCCATTTCGGCTGCGCAGCACCGCATCACGTCGCGGGTTGAGTGTCTGAGCGAATTCGGCCGGTGTCAGCCAGCCAAGGCCTGAATGCGGGCGTTGATCGTTGTAATCGCTAGGCCAGTTTGAAAGCGCAGACCGGGCGTGAGCAAGCGACGAGAACAGAGTTTCATTCAAGAACTCGTCTCGCAGCCGCCCGTTGAAGCTTTCGATAAAAGCGTTCTGGATCGGCTTGCCGAGTGCAATGTAATGCCAGTCAACCTTGGTCCGGTTCGCCCATTGCAGGATCGCGTTGCTGGTGAACTCGCTGCCGTTGTCGCTGACGATCATCCTCGGCTTGCCGCGCTCCTCGATAATCCGGTCAAGCTCCCGTGCGACGCGAAGACCGGAAAGCGATGTATCGGCGACGAGCGCCAGGCACTCCCTCGTGCAATCATCGACCACGGTCAGAATCCGCAACCTGCGCCCATCGGTGAACTGATCCGACACGAAGTCTAGCGACCAGCGATCATTGGCCACCATCGGCACCAGCATCGGCGCTCGCGTGCCTATCGCTCGCTTGCGACCGCCGCGCTTGCGCACCGTCAGTTTCCCCTCCCGATAGAGCCGGAAGAGCCTCTTGTGGTTCACGAGGTGACCCTCCCGCCGGAGCAGCACATGAATGCGTCGATATCCGAAGCGGCGACGTTCATGCGCCAACGCCTTCATTCGCTCGCGAAGCTCATGATCATCGTCGCGCCTGGTCTCGTAACGGACCGTCATTCGGCAAAAACCAATGGCTTTACACGCCCGCCGTTCGCTCATCTCATGATGGCTCATCAGATGCGCGACAACTTTCCGCTTGGCCGCGGGCGTCACCACTTCTTTCCCAAAAGGTCTTTCAAGGCCGCATTGTCGAGCATCGCATCCGCCAGAAGCCGCTTAAGCTTCGTGTTCTCGTCCTCAAGCGTCTTTAGCCGCTTGGCCTCGGACACCTCCATGCCGCCCTACTTGGCCTTCCATTTATAGATGCTGGCATCGCTGACGCCATGCTTGCGGCAAAGCTCCGAGACCGGCGTGCCTGCCTCGTGCTCCTTCAATATGCCGATGATCTGTTCGTCTGTGAAACGATTGCGCTTCATCCTCTGGTCCTCTCAAGGGCCAGAGCTTACTTCAAAATGGATTATTTCAACGGGGCAACGTCGCGTTCAACGTCACAACCTACTAGCAGCACTAACCGTATTATGAGCGCGAATGGCTATACTGTAGAGCTGCACGATGAGGGTAAAGATCGGATATCAGCCGTTTGGAATGAAATACGCTTTGCAGGACATATGAACGGCGAACTTGGCGACCTGAACAAGAACGGAGACTGCTGGGTCAACCAGCGCGTTCGGATGTGCGTTCTTGAATGATCGGCCGTTAGCATGACCGCCAGTACTTCGTCACCCTTGTCGATGGAGCGCCTGGCGACCGAGACCCGCCACTTGCAGCGCACCGAAGGGCTCTTCGCGCGCTACTAGCGCCTTTTTCTGACAAGGGCGATCTACGGGTCTCACCGCCACGTATATCGCGTTCCGCAGTTTCATTGTGCGCTGGAAAATAATTCCAATCTGCGCTTGATGCGCTGCATTTACCGCAACATACCTACTTTTAGTCTCTAGACTATCTCTACAAAATCATTTTGTAGAAAAATATTCTTTTCGTTAAAAATTCCCGACCCCGGTTGACGTATTCAACTCAAGCTGGCAATTTCGGGCACTTGCAGGGGAGGAGTTAGATTTTTCGATTCAGCTTCAGGAATGAGCGGCGCACTTTGAGGCCAGAAAAAGGTTATACCCTTTAATCTTCTCAACGAATTTATCGTACTCATCTCCCCAAGAAACGTCGCTAACGAACAGAAATGAAACCTTTCCTTGAGATAATAGACTATCACCCTGTTCGGTTGGCAAGCCCGGTATAATTCTTGTCATGGCATTTCCGAAACCGAAATAAGTCTCCTTTCCGCACGGATACCTTGTATCATTTCTCACGTGAAAATCCGTTAGAGCTAGCACCAGCTTATTAATTGCAGCGGACTCTTCATATAAACCGAAAATACGGGAGTACTCCACCGGAAATGCTGCGAAAATGGCCGCGATTACAACCGCCAAGAACAACAGGAATATGATCGTTTTTTTGCGCATTGTCGAAAGACCCGGGAGACTGTTTGCGTGTGATTGCAGAGCGGCAACATGCAGTTCACCGCGATGCGGTGTCAACACCGACAATGATCGCAAGCCAACCACAACCGTTTTTCATTGCACCAAGTCTCGGGTCGAAGAGGAGATCTAAATGACCAACACGTCGGGGCCATATCAAAACGACATAAGGATTACAGGCCGTAGGGACGACGTAGCGATGACCAATTTCGCCCTTGGCACGCTTAGTGCAATTCCCGAATTTAGAGAGATGCTTCGTGCCGTAACCCAGTCACAGAGGCTGGATATCGATTTTTGGGGGAGTGGGTCGCAGTATCACCCCGACTCCAATAGGATTTCAGTCGATTTGTTCCAGGCTGCACGAGGTGAGTATAAAACAGTTACGGGCAAGTGGCAGAGTTCATCGCTACAAGAAGTGCTCGTACATGAGTTAGCGCACGCCTACCTTTCCGATCACTATAACGAGCAGCGAGCAGTTTCCGTCGCAAATTCCATAATGGGGAAGTATTTCTCGATTGAAAATAGAGGGAAATATACGGACGCACGGCTCAATACATCGAAAAACTTCAATGACCTATTGATCCTGAATTATATCGGAGCGACCAATAAATTTGTCGATGTCAGCAAATTCCCGCCAGGTTACCTAAATGGCAATTTGGCCGGAGTGGTGCTTTCGATCCAAGAGGGCAAAGGTTTCCGCTCAATTTCTTTTGGCCAAGCATACGACTCTCATTGCTTTCCTGGCGATACCCAAGTCTACGCATGGGAGGAAAGGAAGAAAGGTCTTTCGATCGCCAACGCTCCCGACGAGAAGCTGTCACGATGCGATGCGAATCCGATATTTCCCGTACAGTCGGACGGATTTACCTATAGATCGATATCGGAGATCAAAGTTGGAGACCTAGTCCTAGCATTCAGTTCGGAAGCAGCGTCCGGACGTGGCGACTTGGTTCCGCGCCGGGTGAAGCGGCTCTTTCGTAGTATGACAGAGGAGTGGGTAAAACTAAGCTGGGATGACGGCGGTGAGAGCAAGGAACTCATTTGTACTCCCGGTCACCATTTTCTCGACGAATTCGGTCGATTTTCACCAATCGAGGATATGATCAGGTCGGGGCGCGCGACGGTTGTGCTGGCCCCTGGGAATCTGGCGGATGTCTCAGTTGAGCGAATTGTCTATTCAGCTGAAACCGCGCACATGTTCGAGGAGGCGCAAGCTCTGAGCGTTTCGGCAAACGGTACTGCAATGCAGCCGATTGGCTTGAGCGGTTGGCAGACCTTCAACTTCGAAGTCGAAGACCTTCACACTTATGTTGCGGGTGGCGTTAGAGTTCATAACATATCTGACCCGTTTGCCCACGACAGAAGGGGCGTCGACGATCTCGGAATTTTAGCCAAGGCATACGATGTGCCCGGCTATGGAAATCAATATTTTGACGGAGTTGCGCTGGATTACTATTACAACTCCCTCGGCGGCGTGAACGGTTTTGCGGGCACGGCGCTCGGCTGGGGCCTGACCGCAGCGGCTGCGGCTAACTTCAGCGGGGCTAGTGGGTTTCTAGCTCAAGCCATCTTCGGCGTGGCTTACGCGGAGAAGGCGGGAAAGTATGATAACGCAGCTACCCAACGGTACCTTGGATATAGTGCGGTAAAATATGCGAAAACTATGGAGGCGGCTCACGGAAAAATTTCCGAGGGAGGCTTCTACGAATCTCTCGGTCCCGCCCGGTATGGCGAAAAGATCGGCTCTCCGGAACATGTCGCTGACCGCGCATTTGCGCAAGGCTATAGCTTTCTCGAAGTATATTCGGCTCGGGCGGGAGTTTCTATTTATTCCGATCCGGCCTATCGGGCTCTAGATAAGCACCGGGCGCAGCACACGGCTAGCTTAGCTGGTTCTTCAGACTCTTCCTCCAGTGAATCCAGGTCCTCGACCAGTAAAAGTTCAAAATCTAGTAGCGGCAGAAGTAGCAGTGATTACGGACCAAGCCCCAGCGGCAACTGGAGCTCCTCCACGAGGCCGGTTCTTCTTGATTTGAGCGGCAACGGCTTGAGCATCGAGAGCTTGTCGACCTCCTCGAAGTTCGTGGATCTCGACGGTGACGGCTACCAACATCGCACCGCCTGGGCCGGAGCAGGCACCGGCGTCCTGATCATTGACGCCGACGCGGACGGCAAGATCAGCCGGTCGAACGAATTCGCCTTCACCGAATGGGATTCCTCGGCGACGAGCGATCTCGAGGCGCTGAAGCATGTGTTCGACACCAACGGCAATGGTAAGCTGGACGCCGGCGATGTCCAATGGTCGAAGTTCCGGGTAGAGGTCGACGGCCAGTTGGTGACGCTGGACAGTCTCGGCATTAGCTCGATCGACCTGACGCCGAAGGGCAGCGGCCAGACCTATGAAGACGGCTCCGCCATCACAGGCACGACGACCTTCACCCGCGCCGACGGCACCACGGGAACGGTTGGCGACGCCAAACTGGCGAACGATGATGCCACCTATATCGTCAAGACGACAAGCGTCACAAAGGCCGATAGTTCGGTCGAGAAGACGATCCTTGCCTACAATACAGACGGCAGTCTTGCCTTCCGCAATGTCGTCACCACAAGCGCCGATGGCAAAAGCGTCCAGACGCAGTTCGATGACGACGGCAACGGAACCTTCGACCGCTCGCAGACCAATGTGCTGACGGTCGATGCATCAGGCGTGCAGACAAAGACCGTCTCCAATTTCAATGCAGACGGATCGCTTGTCGATCTCACCACGACGGTCACCAGCGCCGATCATCGGACGGTGACGACAACGCTCGACCAAGACGGCGACGGCATCACCAACCAGCGGCAGACCTACATCCAGAACGCCGATGGTTCGACCGCGACGACGACGGAACAGCTTAGCGTCAACAGCACACTCCTGACGAAGACGATGGTCGCATCGTCCGCCGACGGCCTGACGAAGACGATCAGCGTCGATCTCGACGGCAACGGCGTCTACGATGATATCGTCACGGAGACCACCGTAGTAGCGGCGGATGGCGGCCGCAGCACAACGACGATCGATCGCAGCTTGAACAATAAAACCCTCTCCACAGTGTACAAATCGATCAGCGCCGACAAACGCACTACGACAATAACGACCGACGCGGACGGCACCGGGCCTGCCGAAACCAAAACCGTCACCACGTCCACCGTGGCAGCGTCAGGCGACGTGACGCTGGACACGATTGTCTACAACACCAACGCGTCTTTCATTCAGCGCTCGAAATCGACGACAATCACCACCGCCAACGGATTGTCGGAGACCACAACAAGCGACGTGAACGCAGACAACGTCATTGATTTTACCGATACAGATGTGACGGTGATCGATGCTAGCTACCGGACGCAGACGGTCCAGCATCGCAGCGGCAATGATACGCTGCTGTCGCAGACGATCACGAAGACCAGCATCGACGGCAAGTCGATCACGATTTCCGAAGATGCCAATGGGGATGGCAAGAACGATCAAGTGACGGAGATCTTGGTCGGGACCGATGGAAAGACGACCACCACAGTCAGCAAACTGAACGCCGACGGCTCGCTGGTCAGCAAAACCGTCACCGTCACATCCATAGACGGCCTGTCGAAGACGACAAGTACGGATGCGAACGGCGGTGGCGTTTATGACCTCGTGGTGTCGGATGTCATCACCGCCGAGGCCAATGGAAGCCGCACGGAAACTGTGACGTCAAAGAATGCCAACGGCGCGACCCTCGCCACGACAGTCACCAACACAACGGCGGACAGCCTGACCCAGACCGTCAAGACCGATTCTGACGGTAATGGTGTCTTCGAGGAGACGACGACCGATGTCATCGTTCTCGACGGTACCGGCAAGCGCACTGAAACCGTGACGAGCAGGAGTGCCGACGGAACGTTGAATGCGCAGACCATCACCGAGGTCAGTGCCGATCGCCGGACGACTACCGCCTGGACGGATGCCGACGGTGACGGCAAGACCGATACGCGCCAGGTCAAGGTCATTGCAGTAGACGGCTCGACCACGACGACGGAAACGGCATATACACCGAATGACCCTGTCACCGGCACGACCAAAGGCACGGTCACCGTCAGCGGCAATGGTCTGACGACAACCACGTCGGTCGATCTGAACCGCGATAGCGTCGCTGATGTGATCACGACCGACCAGACGGTGCTGAATGCCGATGGCAGCAAAACGCAAACGGTTTCTCTGAAGAGCAGCAACGCCACGCTGCTCGACAAGAAGACCGTTGTTACCAGCGGCAACGAGATGTCGATCACCACGAGTGAGGATCTTAACGGCGACGGCGCCGTCGATACCAAGACGACCGATGTCACGACCTTCGATACTTATGGCCTGCAATTCCAGACTGTATCGGATTACCGCGGCACGACGCTCGTCGGAACGACGAAGGTAACCACTAACCTCAACGGCCTTTCCGGCTCAACCGACTACGATCTGGACGGCGACGGTACGGTCAACCAGACTTTGTCCTGGAAGAAAACGCCGATCGACCCGAGCGGAGCCGTCACCACCACTCAAACGGTTAAGGCAACGGACGCTAACGCCACGCTGCTCTCGCAGAAAATCACCACGGTCAGCGCCGATCAGAAGACGACGACGATCACTTCCAAGATCGACAGCAACACTGTTGTGGACGTTCTGGAAACAATAACGATCGACGATAACGGGACGCAGAAGGACGAGGTGAAGCAGTATAATGCTTCCGGCGCGCTCGATAGCCAAGCTGTCGTCACCACCTCGGATGACGGGTTGTCGAAGACCTCGACTTCGGACCTTGACGGCAACAGTGTCTTCGAACTTGTCACCACCGATGTGACGGTGCTGAACGCGGACGGCAGCCGCACGCAGACGATCTCGAAGAGGGGGATCAGCGACGTGCTGATCTCCCGCACGACGGCCAATGTCAGCGCCAGCGGCCTGAGTAAGAGCACAAGCTGGGGCGACGCCAGCGGCAATGCAGTCCGCTCCATGACTGACGTCACCGTCCTTAATGCCGATGGCGGTACGACGGAGACGCTGTCCTACTTCAAGGCGGATGGAACGACGCTGGAAAGCCAGACCGTCACGACGGTTGCGGCACATGGTCTCTCGGCCACTGTCACCACCGACGTCGACGGTAATGGCACTATCGACAAGAAGTCGGTCACGACGAAGCAGTCTGACGGCTCGACAATCCAAACCCTCAGCGACTTCACCGCGAACGTGCTCAAGGACTCCAAGAAGGTCACGACGTCTGCCGACGGTCTGACGCAAACTATCGAATATGACGGCGACGGCAATGGAACGGTCGATAAGAAGACGACCAGTACTACGGTTCTGAACGCCAACGGCAGCAAGACGACCACTGTGAAGGATTTCGTCGGCAGCGTCACCAAGAGCATCACGGTGGCGGACGTGTCCGGCGATGGTCTGACCACGACCACCAAGTGGGATACCACAGGCACCGGCGGTGGCACGACCTTCAACAAGAGCCGGACTGATGTCACCGTGCTGAACGCCGATGGCTCAGAGACGCAGACGGTCAGCGACTTTACCGGCACGACGCTGACCAGCCGCACGCTCGTCACCACCAGCGCAAACGGCCTGTCGATCACCACCCAGATCGATCCCGCTGGTGCCGGCTCCTACAGCCAGACCTCGACCGATGTCACAGTCATAAATGCCGATGGCACCAAGACGCAAACGGTGGAAAGCAAGAAGGCTGATGGTTCTCTGATCTCCAGGAGCATCATCACGATCAGTGCGAACGGCCTGATCACCGCATCCGCTGAAGAGCGGCCGGGCTTCACCAACCAGACCGTCACCGACACCACGACGGTCCTGGCCGACGGCGCCATCCGCGAGACTGTCGCGACCACCGACAGCACCGGCACTCTTATCGGCAGGGCGGTCACGCTCACCAGCGCAGACAAGCTGACGGTCACCATCGACCGTGACGGCAACGGCGACGGCATCGTCGACCAGCGTCAGGAGACGGTCACTGCCAATTCCGGCATTCAGACAACGGTCACCACCAACTTCAACGCCAATGGAACAACCGTCAAGGACAAGTCGACCGTGGTCGTATCCGCTGACGGTCGCCTGACGACGACCACCTGGGACCTCGACGGCAATGGCACGAACGACCGTCAGCGAGTGACGAATTTCACCGCTAATGCCGACGGAAGCAGCACGACCATCATTTCAGACAAAGATCTTCCGGCCGGCACTTTGACTGCAAAGACGACGATACAGTCCTCTGCAGATGGCAGGCTGAAGACGACCTCAAAGGATATCAACGTCGACAATACGGTCGATGAGCTCCAAACCGTCACTATCGATTCCACAGGTGCCGTGGTCACTAACACTGCGACAGCACGAAACACCGCCACCCTGACGTCCGGTGTCGTCTATTGGAAGCAGGCTATCGCCGCCAAGATCGAGACCACGGCATCGGCTGACGGTCGCACCACGATCGCCAAATACGACTATGATGGCAATGGTGTCTCCGAGACTGTCATGCAGTCGACCCTCCAGGTCGACGGCTCCGTCATCACGACGGTCACCGAAACCGGCACGACCCCGGCCAAGGGCACCATCGCAACCAGTGCCGACGGGCTAGTCACGACCCTATCGAAAGATACCGACAACAATGGCAGCATCGATCATATCGAGACGGCGGTCACCCATGCCGACGGATCGATTACGCTGAGCAAGAAAGACGCTAACGCCGTCAAGCAAACCGTTGTCGAGGAGGTGCGGTCAACCGGTACGCTTGCATATCGAAAAACGACAGATCTCGGCGGCTTGAATTGGTCCTACAGTGAGGAAACCTATGATGGCTGGGGACGGCGCACCTCGGCAAACGTTGTCTACGATGACGGCACACGCCTTGCGTACCGATACGATGCGACGAACACCAATTCCTGGTGGCAGCTGCAATACTCCTACACTGGGACCACACTCAATTGGCTGCGGGAATTTTGGGACAATGGTACGTTGACCCACCGGCAATACGACTACAACCCTAGCAACAACTATTGGCAGATCGCCAATGACGAGTATGCGGACGGAACTCTGATCCAGCAAACCAAATATTTCGACAACGGCAATTACGATGTCACGAGAAACGGTGTGACCTATCACTATAACGCGAGCGGACAAAAGATTGGTCCCGTACTTCTGGATCTTGACGGGGATGGTCATGTGGATCTTCGTCCGATTGATCTGACAAACATGGTGGCCTCGCCGACATTCGACTGGGATGGAGACGGTGTTCGCGATATGACGGCCTGGGCTGGTTCTTGCGATGGTTTCCTTGCCATTGATCTTGCAGCCGACGGAACTGCGGGGCCGGACGGGGTTATCAATCAGGCAAAGGAGCTGGCTTTCTCGCTTTGGGCCGAACAGGACGGGGAGGCAGGGAGTATTTCGGACCTTGATGGCGTCCGCCTTGTCTTCGATACGAACCACGACAACGTGCTGAATGCCGATGACGAGCGCTGGAACGAGTTCCGTATTTGGCGCGACGCCAACCAGAATGGTGTCACCGACCAGGGCGAACTCCTGACGATGACGGACGCCGGTATCAAGCTCATCAACCTGATGCCCACTTCAGATGGATCTCAGGCATTCGCTGACGGTTCGACGATCACAGGCACCAGCTCCTACCAGACAGTTGACGGCAATGAGCACCTGGTCGGAGACGCAATGCTTTCCTTCCGGCCGAGTCGGACGTCCAATGCCGCATAACAAGTCCCCCTGCCTAATGCCGGCGCCTCATGGCGCCTGCAGACCCTCTCTTTCTTGATCTCACGCCATGACGGACATCCAGACAGCATCCGAGCTTGGCGCGGCGAAAGCGGAGATTAGAGACGACCTCACACCAGCACCTGAAGCGACAATCGCCGACAGCGGACTGGCGGCGATCTGCGCTGTTGCCGGCTATTTCAGGATCGCGTCGCGTCCGGAGACGCTGAGCCGCGAGCTTGCGCTGACGAGGCCAGCGGCTGCGGACGATCTGCTACGCGCAGCAAAGATAGTCGGCCTGAAGGCGCGCACCATCCGTGCGAAGAAGGTCGCTCGTTTGGCGACCCTTCCGGCGCCAGCTCTTGCATCGTTGAAAGACGGCACTTTTGCGGTCTTTGCCGGCGTGGCCGGCGAAGGGCGATATCGGCTGATCAATCCCATCGATTTCTCCGCCCGCAATGTCGAGGCGGACGAGTTGCTGGAGCTGACCTCGGGCGACTTCATCCTCGTCCAACGTCGCTTCGCCGGCCCTGGCGCTTCGCAGCAGAATTTCGGGTTCCGCTGGTTCCTGCCGGCGATCTGGCGCTATCGGCGGGCATTCGGCCATGTGCTGATTGCCTCGCTCGTCATCCAGATCTTCGCGCTGGTGACGCCGCTGTTCTTCCAGGTGGTCGTCGACAAGGTGCTGGCGCATCGCAGTTATTCGACGCTGATCGTGCTCGTTGTCGGCCTTGCCGCCGTCGGGCTGTTCGATGTCGTGCTGCAGTATCTCAGGACCTATGCGCTGTCGCACACGACCAACCGCATCGATGTCGAGCTCGGCCGGCGGCTGTTCCGGCATCTCCTCAACCTGCCGCTCAGCTATTTCGAGACCCGCGCCACCGGCCAGACCGTCGCCAGAGTGCGCGAGCTCGAAACCATCCGCAATTTCCTGACGGGTCAGGGCCTGTTCTCCGGCCTCGACCTGATCTTCACCATCATTTTCATCTTCGTGCTGTTTTCCTATTCGTCGAAGCTCGCTTGGATCGTCGTCGCTTCGATCCCCTTTTACATGGCGATCGGATTTCTGATCCGCCCCTTCCTCAAGGAGCGGATCGACGAGAAGTTCGAGCGCGGCGCCTTCAGCCAGCAGCTGCTCGTCGAGACCGTGGTCGGCATCCAGACGCTGAAGGCATCGGCGGTCGAGCCGGTGGTCTCCTCGCAATGGGAGGAGCGGCTGGCCGCTTACGTGCGCTCGTCGTTCCTGGCGACCATGCTGGCGGCGAAGGGTCAAAACGCCATCCAGTACGTCAACAAGATCACCTCGGCCGCTCTGCTGCTCTTCGGCGCGCGGGCGGTCATCGATGGCGAATTGAGCGTCGGGGCCCTGGTCGCCTTCAACATGATCGCCGGACAGGTCTCTCAACCGATCCTGCGCCTGTCGCAGCTCTGGCAGGATTTCCAGCAGGTGCAGGTTTCCGTCGCCAGGCTTTCGGATATTCTGAATGCCCCGCAGGAGCCGCGGCCGAGCGTTGCCGTCAGCCTGCCGCCGCCGAAGGGGGCGATCGCCTTCAAGGCGGTGAACTTCCGCTATTCACCCGATGGCCAGGACGTGCTCAAGGACATCAATTTTTCGATCAGGCCGGGCGAAGTCATCGGTATCGTCGGCCCTTCCGGCTCCGGCAAGTCGACGCTGACCAAGCTGGTGCAGCGCTTCTATATCCCGAACAGCGGCCAGGTTTTCGTCGACGGCCAGGATATCGCCCAGGTCGATCCGGCCTGGCTGCGGTCGAATATCGGCGTGGTGCTTCAGGAAAACATGCTGTTCAACCGGACGATCCACGACAATATCTGCATGGTCAATCCGGCCATGTCGCGGGCGGCCGCGATTCAGATGGCGCGACTGTCGGGCGCCGACGAGTTCATCGCCAAGCTGCCGCGCGGCTACGACACACTGATCGAGGAGCGCGGCGCCAATCTTTCCGGCGGCCAGCGGCAGCGCCTGGCCATCGCACGCGCCCTTGCCACCAATCCGCCGATCCTCATCCTCGATGAAGCAACGAGCGCGCTCGACTATGAGAGCGAGCGCATCATCCTCGGCAATATGCGCGAGATCGTCCGCGGCCGCACCGTCATCATCATCGCCCATCGCTTAGCGACCGTGCGGCATTGCAACCGCATCATCGGCATGAAGGACGGCCGCATCGTCGAAGAGGGAACGCACGAGACGCTGCTTGCCCGTCCGAACGGGCTCTATGCCCATCTGTGGCAATTGCAGACGGGACCAATCCAGTCATGAACCAGGCCGTCCAACCTCCGCGGCTTCCACCAAAGCCCCCGAAGCGATTGCAGGTGGACAACGAGTTCCTGCCGGCAGCACTCGAAATCCTGGAAACGCCGGCTTCGCCAATCCGCACGGCGCTGATCTGGTTCATCTGCGTGCTCACCGCCGGCGCACTGATCTGGAGCTATGTCGGCAGATTCGACATCGTGGCGACAGCCCAGGGCAAGATCCAGCCGACCGGACGCGTCAAGGTGATCCAATCGATCGAGGTCGGCAAGACGATCGCGGTCCCGGTCGCAAACGGCGCCAAGGTGGAAGCCGGAGACATTCTCGTCGAGCTTGACCCGACCGAAGCCCGGGTCGAAGTCAACACGCTGACCACCAGCCTCGCGGCACTGCGGGCAGAAGTCGCAAGACGTGGCGCGGCATTAACGCAAGTCAACGCTTGGCAACGTGGTGATCTTTGGAGCGGAATACGCCGGATCGAGATCGTCCCCGAATTCACCGACTCCATCCCGACGGAGATCCGCACGCGCGAGGAACTGCTCTACACGTCCGATCTCGAGCAACTCGCATCGACACTCGACAGCCTCGCTGCCCAACGCAATCAGCAATTCGCCGCGCTGAAGAGATATACCGAGATGGTCGCCGCCCAGCAGGCGCTGGTGGCAACGCTTGCAGATCGTGTGACGATGCGCTCCAACCTCGTCGATCTCAGCGCCGGATCGAGATCCGGCGTCATCGATGCGGTTGAAGTCAGGCAGAAGGAAGAGGCAACACTCGCCGAGCAGATCGGTCAGCGGGCGGAAGCGGAAACCGCGATCGTTACGGCGGCAAGCGAAGGCCTGAAAGCCATCAAGACCTTCGTCGCCGACAATGCTCAGAAGCAGGCGGCAGCATCACGAGAGATAGACGAGAAGGAACAGCAGCTGGTCAAAGCGGCCAAACGGCTGGAGTCGATGACGATCAAAAGCCCGATCAATGGCGTCGTCCAGACATCGGCCATCACCACGGTCGGTCAGGTGGTGACCGCTGGCGCCGAACTGATGCGGATCGTCCCGGATGATGCCTCACTCGAGATTGAAGCCTATCTGCCGAACAAGGACATCGGCTTTGTCTCACCGGGACAACCCGCTGTCATCAAGATCGAAGCCTTTCCCTTCACCCGCTATGGCATTCTCAACGGCACGGTCACCCGTGTCGCGACCGATGCTATTCCGGAACCTGATGCACAGCAGCTCGAAGGCCAGCCGGCAAAGGAGCTGCAGAGCATGATCCCGATCGGCAATGCGCAACGCGTCCAAAACCTGGTCTTCCCGGTCACCATCAAGCCGGATGTCGCAAGCATGAACATCGATGGAACCCGCGTTGCGCTTTCGCCGGGCATGTCGGTCACCGTCGAGGTCAAGACCGGTAGCCGGCGGATCCTTGAATATCTGTACTCGCCGCTGGCTGAGGTTGCATCGGAAGCAATGCAGGAAAGGTAGTCGCAGCGCGGCGACGTCACGTTCACCAAGGGTTCTTAGGCTACGAGCATTACTTTGGCAAACGAGGCAAGGTCGGTGGTGACCTGCCACTGAGAATTTCCTCCAGAATGGATTAGAGTCCGGCCTATTAAGGGACGGACGAATGAAGAAGCAGAGATTTACGGAAGAGCAGATTATCGGTGTGCTGAAGGAGCAGGAGGCTGGCGCGAAGGCGGCCGACCTCTGCCGCAAGCACGGGATTTCAGAAGCGACGTTTTATAACTGGAAAGCCAAATATGGCGGCATGGAAGTCTCCGAGGCGAAGCGGTCGAAGGCGCTTGAGGACGAGAATACCAGGCTGAAGAAGCTGTTGGCCGAACAGATGCTTGATGCAGCCGCGCTCCGCGAGCTTCTTGCAAAAAAATGGTAGGGCCTGCCGCCAAGCGTGAAGCCGTCACGCATCTGAAGGCCGTCATGGGTCTTTCGGAACGGCGGGCCTGCCAGATCGTATCCGCCGACCGCAAGACGATCCGTTATCGGTCCAATCGACCGCCGGAGGTCGATCTGCGAGCGAAGCTGCGTGACCTCGCTAATGAGCGACGGCGTTTCGGCTACCGGCGGCTATTCATCCTGCTTCGGCGAGACGGAGAGCCGTCCGGGGTCAATCGCATATACCGTCTTTATCGCGAGGAAGGGCTTTCCGTTCGCAAGCGAAAGGCCCGTCGGCGTGCTGTCGGCACGCGTGCGCCGATCCTGGTCGAAGCGAAGGCCAATGCCCGCTGGTCGCTGGATTTCGTCCACGACCAGTTTGCCTGCGGTAGACGCTTCCGGGTGCTAAACGTTGTCGATGATGTGACGCGCGAATGTCTGGCGGCAATCCCCGACACGTCGATCTCCGGTCGCCGTGTTGCTCGGGAACTGACGACGCTGATCGAACGACGCGGCAAGCCTGACATGATTGTCTCCGACAACGGCACCGAATTCACCTCGAATGCCATTCTTGCCTGGTCGAAGGATCACAAGGTCGAGTGGCACTACATCGCGCCGGGAAAGCCAATGCAGAACGGCTATGTCGAGAGTTTCAACGGTCGCATGCGCGACGAGTTGCTCAACGAGAGCCTCTTCTTCGGCCTCGATCATGCCCGCAGCGCCATCGCTGAATGGGCTGAGGATTATAACCATTTCCGGCCGCACTCATCGCTCGGATATCAGACCCCGGCAGACTATGCCGGGACCATCGCCGCAACCGGCTCCAACGCTGCGCAAGATGAAAGCTTCGCGTTTCCGCCGGTTGCTCACACCGCGCCATTTGGCGTATTCAAAGCCGCCGAGGCTCTAACCGCCGCTGGATGAACGTTCAGTGGCAGGTCACTGGCAGGCGAAAGAACATCGTCTGGCTGCAGCCGACGCTAATCGCCGAGATTGAGTACCGGGCGTGGACAGAGACGGTAAGCTGCGGCATGCCTCTTATAAGGGGTTGCGCGAGGTGCAGGACAACGCCGACGTATATGAGATGAAATGAGGAATATCTTCAAAGCTTACGAGCAGTGCCAGTCCGATCTGAGCCAGATGGCGGGGGATACGGCTGGAGGCGGCAGCGCGCCATTGAGCAGTACATCTCCGTTGAAACCGTGAAGCGGGTTGACGCTCAGCCTCGCTCAGCACCGCCGACGTCAGAGGGGTCGGCTTTGTCGCTTACGTTCTTTAGCGCTGCGCAGGACGATTGCAGCCCGATTGAATGACGGCGAAATGCCGGGCGGTTGGCGCGCACTAGTTTGAGCTTACGTCCGCCCAGATGTAACCGCTACAATTGCCCGCCAAGCGAACAACGTTTTCGACGTGTATCTCCTTGCCATCTCTAAAATGACCGACGACCGGTGTCTCCTGGTAAGTGCAGCCGTCTTCTTTCAATTTCACCACAACAAACGGCCCTGTTCTAGCGTTTGCCGGCATTGAAAGGGTAATAGAGGTGCCACTCAAATCCTCTGGCGATTTTCCAATGAGGTCTGATGACCGGGGCGTTCCCCAAGTGCCGCTGCCTCGATATGTGCCAAGAAATATCCAGCCCTTGGTTGCAGTCGCGTCAGCTGGTTCTGCTGCTGGTGGAGTCAGCTCATTCAGTGTTTCCGGAATTTGAATCAGTTCGTCTTGCGCCGGGGCAGCGTCCTCTGTTTCTGGGGCTGGAATCAGGAGTGGCATCGGTTCGTCTTGCCCCGGGTTGATTTGGGCAGCGTCGCAGGGTGACGATGAGGCAAAGTCAATACCTGCCTCGTATAGAAGTGACTGCCCCATGCGAAGTGGCAACACGAAACTGATTCCTGTAGCGCTCTCATTGACGGCGATTGCTATTCCGATGGTCCTGCCATCGGCCCCAAAAATAGGGCCGCCGCTGTTTCCGTGGTTGAGCAACAGGTTGGTTTGATACCAAGGCTTTGTTACCCCGTCTAATACAGTGTTCATCGCAGATATCGACTGCTCCGCAATCGTCGATAGGTCCCCTCCCTCCGGGAAACCAAGGCCAGCGACTCGGTCTCCAACGGTGGGCTCGGTAGCCGGATCTGCAAGCGGTACGGTTGGCCAAGGATCATGGTTCTTGTGTATTTTTAACAGCGCCACATCGAGGTTCTCAATACGGTCTACAACGAAGGCTTCTTGGACCGCGATTCTGCTGTCCTCAAACTTCACGCTGACTGTGCTGCTATCAATCTCAGTGTCGAATACAGGCCTCAAATTGTGATTAGCCGTGAGAATGTAGCCCGATCCCTCAATAAGGAATCCCGTTCCGAACGTCTTTCCTTTCGCGCCCGATTTTTCCGTGTAGTCAAAGATTGTACGGACAACCGCCTGATTGAAATTCTCGAACAGACATTTCTCCAGACCTTCTGCTGCGGCATGATTAGGGGCAGTGAGCCCAACCATCAACGCGACCGACATTCCAATCTGGCTCTTAAACATTGCCTTCTCTCCCCGCTGCCTCCCGGTTACGTCATGCTGAAAAGATAGTGAGGATTTGCCTAGTTCTGTCTTTCAATTTTTGCCCGTATCCTTTGCCCCCTATCCGTTCACCCATGAGACTGATCGAGCCAGCTCCTTTTCCGTTGATTGCTATTGTATCTCTAGAGAGGCCGAGGTAGTTCCCTGCCTTCGCATGTTCATCGACCGCGGCGCACAAAATATAGCGATCTTTGTCCTCGAACAGTGCATCCCAGTCGGCATTGGTGGAAACGGTCAAGACATCGTCGATAGCCATACCTTTCCAGCGGTCGCGATATTGAGCGGGAATGCCAGAACCCTGGTAGGCCAAAATCCGGGGAACAAGCGGGCGATAATTCGCGCGCCAAGTTGTTTGGATCAAACCCCGCCCCCGGAACTTATAGAAATCCGTTTCCAGGAGAAATTCGTTGTCCGGCCCGGGCTTGTGGGGATAGCTACCAACAGGGAACGCATCTCCCCGCCAGACAGGATCTGTTGCACCGGTCAGCGCCTTCGCGCCCGAGAGGCCCGAAAATGCCTGGCAAAAGGTCTTGTCGTTTAAAAGATCATGCGCCGAGAGGTTTTTCTTGCCCGGATCCTTGTTGTACGATGCCTTACGCCAGGTTCTCTTTGTCGCCTTGTCGGTCAAGACCACGGTATCAAAGAGGTAGCTAATGCCGGGATGTGCCGCGTTTCCGAACCCCTCATTGATGTTCCTGAGATTGCCGCCACACTCATTGATGAATACCGCCATGTACGTCACAACTTCGAGGAATGTTAGTGGGCGTATTGCCAGGAACTGATCCCAGAAGGCGGTGAAATTGGCCTCGGCTCTTGAGCCATTAATCCGCTTGTTCTTCCAAGGGCCCGTTCCCGCGACATTGCTGTTGAACCAAGTTATGAATGTCTGATTTGTTCGCTTGTTCACGATGTCCGCGATCTCTGAAGCGGACGTCAGTTTAGTGGCGGCGTATTTTTCAGATTGGCCCGGTAGAATGTCGGGCGCGTCAGCGACGAGCGAAGTTACACTGCCGCTCTGCACGTCCCAGGCGCCGGCAAAATCCGCGAAGCCAAGTTCGTTTGGAGCCCTCGCGAGTTCGGAATCTTCCGAAGTTGTTGCAAAGATTTGCCCGGAAGCAAAAAGTGGCGTGGCCGCAAGGCCGCTGAGCACAAGACGTCGCGAAAGCATTGTATCTCCCAACTCTGCTGCATATCCTCCCGAAGGGCATTCTCCGCTTATTCTTTCTTGGTCGGACTGCAAGCTGAAGTGGCATTCTAGAGCAGCTTAACCGAAGATGGTCAATTAACCTGAACTTACTAGTCGAACTCGGCGGCCGCTTGCATTGACGAGAACTCGCCTGCGGCCTGTCCGGGCCGGTTGGCTTGGCCACCGCAGTAGCGGCTGACGTAACAACACTTCGTGGCCGGAGGAAAGAAATCATTAGGCTGCAACCGACGCTGATATAGGAACTCGAATATCGGGCCTGGACCGGAGACGGCAAGATGCGGCATGCATGGCCGCGCGACCGGGAGACGGAGCCGCGTCTACGGAATGGATTGAAATGTCGGGTGGCATCCCTTCACAGCGGAGTTATGCTTCATGGGGAATAGGGGGAAGGCGGTTTTCGGCCAACCACTAACGCGTCGTAGCATTGGTGAGGGGACGACTGCCGGAATCGAATCGGATGCGGAACGATATAACGACTCCTTTATGTGAGTTGCGGAAGCCGGCTGAATGAATTAATCTTCAGGATAAGGGTGGGGGTGGCTGAAAGGGTTCATGTGATGGGCCTGATTCCTCCGGATAGGCCCCCCTGCTCCCTACAGCTTGAAGTTCCAGATATGGAAACCGATGTCTGGATAGACGGTATCAACGCAAAAATCAGGGCAGGCAAAAGCCTCCCGCATATAATCATAAATATCAGCTTTTGCGGTGCCGTCCCTTTTACTAGGGCCGCCATTCGCAGCGAAGCCAACTGCCCCGATCATTAAATCGGCGATCTGAGAGCAGCGGGTTTTACGCACTTCGGCGAAATCAAACTGTAAGAACCGTCGGCGGATTATAGGTAGTGATACCGGCACCGAGTTGTTCAGGCACCTAAGCATTTCAGTGACGTCGTACTTGGTGTCCATATTCCCGTGAAAACAGCGGAAGAGACCTGATTTTTTATAGTGCCGATACCATTTGAAATGATGCTGGTACAAAAATTTAAAGAAGCCTTTGTCTGCGTCATTTTCATTATGCCGCTTATGGTCGACTTTCGTTTTATCAAAGATAATGCAGCCAAAATCGACCTTTCGCGCCGCAATGTGATCAGCAATTACGTCGATAACAGCCTTATAGGCGTTCATCTTTGCCTTATTGATGTGCTTCCACTGGATTGCTTCGGGGAATTTGAATCGAGCGTATGATCGCGTTATAGACTCAGAGAAGCTTTGGGTGTCCGCTGATCGGAGGAGTATGCCGCCGATTACCATATAGCGATTATTTGCATCGCTGTGGCTTTCATCGGAAAACGCGGCGTAGTCGTGCCGACGATCTACAAGTATCAAAGGAGTTGATGGCATCGCGATGGCGCAGAAGCTAAGCGTGAGACGCGATTGAAGAATTTTTGCGAGGCATATTCCATTTGCCAAATTCGTCTTCGCAAACGGCGTAACCACGACGCACTACACCAAAATTCACCCACGGGAAATTCTCCTGCCCTACGAATCGCGCCCTCCCAAACGCACTCTGATAGTAATTTAGAGCTTCATTAAATGCGAATCCATTTTTGCAACCGGCGAATCGCGGTTTCTGGGCCTGCGTGCGCGGGTACACTTCCGGGCGGGTCTCAGCAAAAGCAACTCGGCCTTAACATCAAGGTATAGCCAGTCGCGACAGGCAGCAGGTTACGTGGTGGGCTGTCACATCAGTCTTGACGTCGACTATCGGTGACAGATTAGCCTTGGCCCTAAAGCTTGAGGTGACACATGACAAAAATCGGCTACGCCGCCTCGATTGTGTCGCGCTGCGCTTGCGAGCTCAGGGATATGGAGCGCGCTGGATCATGCGATGTGAGATCGTTGATGAGTTCTATCAGCTCTGGCGCAACGCCGACCAAGAGCGCCGTCGCTGCACGCCCCCCCCTCGTGCAACAGATGGATGGCAGCTTCGATTTCCCGACATAGTCAATTAGTAAAGAATTTTATATACTGGCTTCCTCGCGCCAATTCACTGAAGTGTATCTGATGTGAGGATACTCTTCTAATTCGTTCCTCGCCAGAGCGCACGAAGTATGAAGCCAGAATATTCCAGAAGATTGTGGGCGTGGGAGAAGGCATGCGGTAAAACGCAGCCGGAAGACGAACTTGGGTCCAGAAGCGGCAAAGAGTTTCTTGTAGTTGGGTGGACAGTACTTAGTTTTCCGGCGTGAAGGAATTTTGATCTTAAGCCGTATTTATCCTTCAGGAACGCTTCCACATACTCACCAAGATGCGTGCGGCCGAGCTGGGCCACTCGCTTGGAGATTTTGTATACGGGTTGTCCGCAGGTTTGGCAGGATGATGACCCGCCTCCGCCCAAGTCCAAACTTGCTGCTTCCAGCGAAGAGATAAGGAGCGTCGTGATGAGGTCACCGTGAATGGCATCCTCCGAGCGATGAAACTTAGCAGCCTGATGAAAATGAAGGGCCGATTGCAACACTCTGCTGTCGGCAGTTATTCGCCCTTCGATGATTTCACTTAGGGAAGAGACCGTACGTGCTTCCAGCCGCAGGTATTTCTCATGCGTCGGAAAATCCTCCAGCCATTTGCTTTTTCGCCAGAATTGGTTCATTTTGCTGTCCAAACGTTCTTCAACATTTGATAAACTGCAAAACTCGAAAGAACAATTTGTCCACACCGACAGGAAATCAAGTATTTTTGGAAGGCGTTGATTTGCTATTACATCGGCATCAACTGAGTCGTGTGCCAATATAGAGAATTTAAGCATATTAAATCCACTATGGCATGGAATTATTTCTAAATTTGGCGCGGTGTAGTGAGCGATAGTTAGCTTTGGATTTGCTCTAATCCCCACCGACATCGAAATCTGCGAAAGAGCGGCCTCGGAATTTTTGGCGCGCGAAACGCATGATGCGAGTCGCTCCTCGATATTACCAACGTGGCTCCTTGTTTTATCCGGAATTTCGAAGTGCATACCCTTTAACGAGTCACGCTTGCCATATTTGACCCAAACGTCAATCGACCCGGGTATGTCGTCTCCGAGGGACATAAATCCGAAATGTATTGTGTTCTGACGTCCGTTGCGTCGCGGTGTGTATATCCAACCGACTTTTCCGAACTCGCGACGAATTTCCGCCCACAAAGCCCGTAAAAAGTTGTTCGATTCCTCAAGTGATTTTGTCGATAACGGGAATTCCACGGTAATGGCTTCTATTTGTTAATTCTTCGTCAGGATGGGAGTTCGAAGACTCATTGATTGTGAATTCATTTAGGCACATCAGTGGTTAAAACTCAGGCTGCGAAGACGGGATTGCTTGCCTCAAATTGACGGTTCGTGCCGCGCGGGCCGAGTAGTTTCGCGAAACGGAGAAACTGTCGAGAGCGCTAAAGGCGTGGCCCCCGCCGAACGACTTGAATGGGAACTCACGATCAGGTGCGCTTTGTCGCTTCGATGAGGGCCCACGGCGCGAGTGCCGAGGAAGTTGTCGACGGCTCCTCCTGAGGCTCGCGGAATGGCTAGCTGCTTATCCCGCTCGAAGCACGACCACCTAAGCTGTCGGAACACGAAGCGAAATTGAGATCGCAGAAGCAGTCTTGACATTGACTATTTGTGACGGGGTAGCCTCAGGCCTAAAGGTCGAGGTGACATATGACAAAAATTGGTTATGCCCGGGTCAGCACGAATGACCGTAACCGCCCGATTGCTACCGCGGCGATTTTGCTTTGATGCGAGCGACGAGCAGCTCGTCGTCAACAAAGCTGTCGAGGAAGTCGTTCCATTCTTGGGGTGAGCGGCGGGCGTCTTTGAGCATCTGCTCCAATTCGTCCATGCCGTCGTCCGTCAGTGCGGTCACGGATTCGTCGTCTCCGGTGTACACGGAGATGATGCTGCCGTAGCTCAGATTATCATCGTTGGAGACGATTGCCTGAAGAAGTTCCGGGTCCTCTTCGAGAATTTCGGCAACAAATTTGATCGTACGGACGTAGGTGACTGTCGCCATCAGGCTGCCTTTGCGTCGATTGCGGTGATCGTCGACCAGTTCCACGGAAGGAGTTCGTCGAGTCGATTGATCTTGTGATCGTGGATGCGATCGAGCACGTCAGTCAGATAGGCTTGCGGGTCAAGACCATTCATCTTTGCCGTCTCGATGATCGTCATGGCGCGTGCCAAGGTCTCCGCTCCCGTATCGGCTCCCGCGAAGAGCCAGTTCCGTCTTCCCACGCCTATCGGCCGCAGTGCCCGCTCGGCGGCATTGTTGTCGATCGCAACGCGACCGTCTTCGAGGAACAGACAGAGCGAAGACCATCGGCTCAATCCGTAGCGGAAAGCTGTCGCCAGATCGCTTTTGCCCGGAATGCGCGTGAGTTGAGCTTCAGCCCAGTGGCGGAATGCATCGACCTTAGGCTTGCTCTGGGTCTGACGCGCGGCAAGCCGGATCTCAGGAGGCTGCCCATTGATGCCACGCTCGATGTCGTAAAGCGCTCCGATGCGATCGAGAGCCTCTCGCGCGATCTCGGACTTGTTTGATGTCCAGATATCGTGGAAGTCTCGTCGCCAATGAGCCCAGCAGGCGGCTTCCTTGAAGCGAGATGTTCCATTCTCTCCAGGCGAGTATAGCTTGCCATATCCTTTGTAGCCGTCAGCCTGAAGGATGCCGCTTGATTGCTTGAGGTGGCGGTGGACGTGCTCTTCTTTCCAGTCAGGAGCAAAATAGTAGACTGCACCGGGCGGGGAAGTCCCCACCCATGGACGTTGATCCCGGACATACGTCCAGATCCTGCCCTTCTTCACACCCTTGCCCAACCCCTTGTCTCGCAGCGAGCGATCCAGCACTCGGATCGGGGTGTCGTCGGCATGAAGGAGGTCACTTGCCATAATCGCCGTTTCGATCCGCTCGCTGAGAGGCTGAAGCACCTGCATGGCGCGACCACACCAATCAACCATCGTGCTGTCGGGAATGTCGGCGCCCATGCGGGCGAAGATCTCGTTCAGACGGTACAGTGGCAAATGGTCGTCGAACTTCGAGACCAGAATGTACGCCAAGAGGCCAGCGCCGGCCATGCTGCCCGGTATCGGGCGGCTGGGTGCTGCCACCTGCACCATTTTCTCGCAGCAGCGGCAGGACTTCTTCAGTCGAGAAACTTCGATGACTTTCATCTGCGCGGCGATCATGTCGAGGATTTCGCTGACGTCCTCACCGACAAGACGCAATTCACCTCCGCATTCCGGGCAGCAGGAGCCAGGATCGAGCTCTCGGCGCTCGCGAACCGCCTTGTCCGAGACGCGTGGGCGCCGGCGCATGATCTTTTCAGATGTATCCGCCAAGGGAACAACAGACGCCGCCTCATCAGGTTCATCGATTGGCGCCGTACTGCCTTCAGCGGCGGCGATCAACAGATCCTCAAGCGCTAGTTCCAACTGCTCGATTTCACGCTCAATCTTTTCGGAGGACTTGCCGAAGACCTGTTTCTTCAGCTTGGCAATGCGCAGCCGCAGCGTTTGGATTAACTGATCATGCGCTTGCAATGTGGCCGACATCTTCGCGTTTTCCGCCTGCAAAGCGGCAATCATTGCCTTGAGAAAGGCTGGATCGTCCGGAAGATTTGTCGTCGCGCTAGACATGATCCTGACTACCACGAGCCAGGATAAATTTCCATAAAAACCAGTGGTTTCAGTGGGATAAAATCACCCGACACGGGCCGGTGGCGCACCCCAATCAGGTCGACGCCAATCGATCCCTTCCCACAACATCGCCAGTTGGGCCGACGTCAGCCGGGCAGTCCCGTCGGATGCCGAAGGCCAAGGAAACCGCCCCTTCTGCAAGATCTTGTAATACAGGCAGAAGCCCTGGCCATCAAAATACAGCAGCTTCAAACGATCGCCACGCTTGCCGCGAAAGGCGAAGACCGCGCCGCCAGTCGGCTTCTGACGCAAAACATCCTGCGCAAGCGCGGCAAGGCCTTCTACTCCCTTGCGCATGTCCGTGATCCCGCACGCAAGATACACCCGAACGCCGGTCCCAGGCCCAATCATGCTGCTTCCACTGCCCGGATAATCTGCGTCAGGACATCGGGAGCCATAGAACTCTCGAAACGAAGCGTGCGGCCGCAGATCAATCGTAGCTCAATCATCCCGGAGCAGCTCTCCCTCAATTCAGGGGCATCGTTCTGCACGGCATTCAGATCGACGGGAATGAACAATGCATTCGAAGACACCGGGAGCAGCCCCTTCTTCTTGAGCTCGCTACGCCAGGCGTATATCTGCTGCCGCGTTACATCATGACGATGAGCAATCTCTGTGATCGTGGCTCCAGAAACCCCAACCGACATGACAATCGCAAGCTTGTCGTCTTCGCGCCACCGCCGTCGACGTTCCTGCCCAAGAATTTCAACGCGCATCGCAATCCTCGCCTAAGACACGTCGCTAACGACGTCGTTAAACACGTGTCTTAGGCCATCAGGGCGCTAGGCGGCAGGCGGTGCCAATCGGGCGGTTACGAATGACCAGGATTTCGAAATACAGCAGCAACGCCTTCACACCGAGGGCTGCGTAATCGTTCGGTCGGAAAAAGTGTCTGGCGCGAGCCGCGACGGCCGTACAGAGCTCGCAACCATCATCGAATTCCTCCGCGAAGGTGACGAGTTGGTCGTCACGCGATTAGATCGCCTTGGACGTGATACACGCGACGTTCTAAACATCGTGCACGAGTGCGAGCAGCGCGGCGCTTTCGTTACTATCCTTGATCCCCACGTGTCCACCCGCGGCGAAATGGGGCATGTGATATTGACAGTGCTTGGGATGGTCGCCCAGATGGAAAGGCGGTTCATAAAAGAACGCCAGCGTGAGGGAATAGCCCAAGCAAGAGCTCGAGGGGTCTATACAGGCGGGAAGCCGAGACTTGACTACGCACTTGTTTGGAAACTGCGCAATGAAGGTCTGGGTCCCTCCGAAATTGCAAAGATGGTTAAGTGCTCTCGCATGCAGATATATCGGGTTCTCGCAAAAGGCGCACAGCCCCCAGTTCAACTTGCAGCTGGAAATTCTTAACTGGCTCCTTTTCCCTCTGTGAGAAACTGTATCTTGCCATTTGAGAAGAAATCGGTCCTATCGCGAACAAGCAGACATACAAGATCGACATCAGGGGCTACCGACAAGGCGAGCGAACTATTGTAAGCCGCGCCTCGATTAGGAGCCGCATTTTCAACAACGTGCGGCGCGGCAATACGAACAGACCAGGCGCTTTGTGCATAATGCGTTGACGACGATGCCCTCGCAAAGACAACGGCGCCGTCATGGATACTTTCGTTTTCTGCAAAGGCCGATGTTAGATGCCGTAAAAAATCATCATTGAAATGGTGACCCGTGGCAGGCTCGGGTATCCGCTTCATGGGAATACAGTCGCTCGGGTACTTCTTTCCCGTGCAAAAAACCAATATCAGTGGATACCACGGGAGCCGGGATCGGCTGAATTCAGCCACGATCCTTATAAGGTCGAACTCCGATTGCGCATGAACGGTAGCCATGTTCTCACGATTTTCTGTGTCGTCCATCATTGTTCTTATTGCTGTGATCTGGGGAGTATCTCTGTGGGTTCTCGGTGTGGAATTGACATGGGAGCACGCCAAGCCGTTTTCGATAACCGTTAGCGTTGTGACATTGATGTTAACGGCCTTCGAGAGGTTTTTGTGGCGTATTCCTCCCGTTAGCTGGTTCTGCCCCGTTCCAAATTTATCTGGCACCTGGACTGTAGTGCTGCAGTCTAGCTACTACGATCCAGTGACTCAGTCGAAGGTGGACCCTGTAACAGGATCCGCCATAATCCGGCAGACTTTTTCTTCGCTGTCTATCAGAATTTCAACTGGCTCCCAGAGCTCATTTCTAATCGCGCAGAATATAATAAAGCACGGAGATGGTGCCGTTGAAATCATAGGCGTCTATCAAAGCGACCCTGACATTCACCTGCGCGGGAAAAGCAGTGAAATTCACTATGGAGCGTTCCGCTACAGTGTGGCGGGAACTCCACCTAACGAAATAAGGGGCGCATACTGGACAGACCGTAATACCAACGGCTCAATCCATATGGCGCGCGAGACTTAGCTGCCATCGCATTGGGATTTCGTACGTTTCCCAAGGTGCCCACTAGGACTAATCGACATTCACCGCAGCCAGATCATTGCGGCGAGGAGATAGACGAATCCTTCGAAATGGATTGTTCTGCGGTCGTATCGAGTGGCGAAACGTCGGAAGTGCTTCATACGGTTGAAGCATCGTTCGATGCGGTTACGATCTTTGTAGGCGGCTTCGTCGTGGGGGATGATGATCTTGCGCGAGCGGTTTGACGGGATGACTGCTTCGGCTCCCATGCTGGTGATTGTTTCCCGCAAGCCATTGCTGTCATAAGCTTTATCAGCCAGCACGGCATCGCCGCTCTGTCCCTTCAGAAGAGCCGGCGCTTGCGTGATGTCGCCCACCTGACCGGCGGTTACGATGAAACGCAGCGGTCGGCCAAGGGCATCAACCAGCATATGGATCTTGGTGGTCAGTCCGCCTCGGGAACGCCCCAACGCCTGATCCTTGGCCCCCCTTTTCCGGAGGCGGCTTGCTGATGGGCGCGAACGATCGTGCTGTCGATCATCAGATACTGGTTGTTGCGGTCTGCTGTCAGCGCCTCGAACACCCGCTCCCATACGCCGGCATGGCACCAGCGGCTGAAACGCTTATGCACCGTCTTCCATTTGCCATAGCGCTCCGGCAGGTCGCGCCAATGTGCGCCGGAGCGCAAAACCCACAGGCAACCATTGATGAACAGACGGTTGTCCGAGCCGCTACGCCCCGGGTCGCCAATCTTACCAGGCAATAAGGATGCAATCTTGAGCCACTGAGCGTCGCTCAGTTCATACCGCCTAATCGACATCATCGACCTCCGTGACTAACACGGTGCTCTATGAATCAGCGATCAAGCGATTTGGGAATCCTGAATGTCGATTGGACCTAGAGGCCCGATGCATCCAGATTTTTGAGAACGCCTCGACTGACATCAAGCGCAGGTTCTGCTAACGTCGCGAGGTATCCATTTTGCTCCTTTGCAACCTCGCGCAGCAGATCGTCAACTTCGATTGATAAGGCGATAAGACCCCTGATCTTGTCGTCAGTGTTGAAAATCGCGCGCGATCCGTCTGGCACTTTTAGCGTTTTGGCATAGTCGATATTTCTCGCCAAATGGTCAAGATGGCGCTGCGTTTCGGCCAGAATGGCTAGTTCGAAAAGACGTCCGCCTGTGAGGGCCTGACGATCAGCGTGATACATCGCAGATGTTATATCGAAACTTGGAAGCGTGACGTCAGTGCCATCAGCCTTCGCATCGGCCTTAACGTTTTTGCACAGTCGAATGGCTTTCTTCAATGCACCATAGACAGCGCTATCAACAAGATCGACGTTCCTAATATGCAAAAATGGCCAGTTATCTAATGTCGTAGGCACTTTTTTGTCTAAAATAGTTACGGCTCTGGATGCTTCATCGCCCGAGGCTTGAAAATCGACGGTATCGAACCAGTGCGAAGGCACAACGTCGACTGGGCGGGCCAAGGATCCGCCGGAAATCGCAATGGCCTTTCCTCCTGTTTTGTCAAGTTCCGCTTTGGGAAATGCTTCAGCCAGGATCACCTCACATTGCGCTCTCAATTCGGCCAACACGGTGAGCGCTGATTTTGACGAAGGGTTGACGTAGCCTCCCGCCCGAGCTCGCGCTCCGTAGGTTGCATAGGTGAAGAAGTCGGTCGTAAGAGTCAATAAATCAACGTCGCTTACTCCACGTATGTGGACATCAAGTGGAACTGAACCTTGCAGACGAAACTGAACGTTCGTTCCCTTGCGGATTAAGCCTTGCTCCAGCTGGTTAGCAACTCTGCCAGCAGTCTCAACACTTATACGAGTGTAGTCTGGATCGACTGCTTGCATAGCCCCAAGCGCGTATCTCGTGTTAGGTTTGCTAGCCGCTCTCTTTTCCCATCTCTCAGCTATCGTGCCTTTCCGAACGAGTTCATCAAACGCCTGAGTCTCATTAATCTTATCAATGCGGTCCAGCCCCTTGCGGCGGGAACTGAGCTGCGTGAGCCTCTTATTGATATCTCGCGCCATCACTGAGCTTTCTTAAGCTGTAAGCGGCCGAAAGTGTCGCGGCCATATCCATTAAAATACTCACCGGATGCGCTCAGCCGGTCTGGCGCAAATGCCAACTCGGCACATCCACGGTGCGGTCGGAGGTCGGCCTCGCCGATGCGCGGCTGGTTTTTATAGTGGTATAGTAGAATATAGCCCTGCACCGGATCGGATATCAGCGCGGCATTAATGCTGTCCGAGCCCGAACTGGTTGTTCTTAGGTGAACCCTGAGTTTGTCCCAGCTTTGCAAAATGGTAATCTGACCTGTCCATCTTTGCTTAGTAGATCCGTCAGGATTGAGTGTCTCCCCCTCGCATTCCCAGCACCCGCTAAGATCAGGCACTTTTAAAAATTTGCCTAATGGCGACCATCGCCATGCAAAGCGATTAAAAAACCAATAGAGAGCCGAGAAGACCGCGCCAGCACCGAGCAACGACAGGAGGCTGGGAGGAATAGTTGCGTTCACACCTAAGGTCTTGGCTAAATCCACCAGCGACAAAACCACGAAAACGCATGCAGCGGAGATCGCGGCTGCAACAGACTGATATATCGCCCAACCTGCGAACGGTTCATGCCGCCTATGAGTGCGTATTCGTGTTCCATCGAGCTCCACCTTCAGGTTGAATAACTATCACGACATTTCGCGTGAAGAGAAGCGTGAATGTTCATCGTTTGTTCATTTTCCCCAAAAAAAATAAACTGACGCCTCGGTGGATGCGGCGGAATTGGCATCGAAATCTAAATCATGGACTTGGGCGTTCCCAAATTGGCCGGACAAGCGGTGACGTTGCGGTGACACTTAGGATTGCGTGCAACATCATTCGACGGCGGCGTAGGACAATGTTCACCGTCCGGACCCGATTGCCGACAATATCGAGATGCGACGCAATCTCGATAAAACGCCTTCAACCTCCGCCTTCTCAGCGGCTCGTAGATGTTCTGCGTCAATTCAAGAGAAGCATCGTGGGGTTGCATCAGCGGCGCAAGACCCCTGTCCATCCCTAGAAGTTGGGAACGCGCGAGCTCACATGACCTTGCCCCGTTGAAATAATCCATTTTGAAGTAAGCTCTGGCCCATTTGAGAGGACCAGAGGATGAAGCGCAATCGTTTCACAGACGAACAGATCATCGGCATATTGAAGGAGCACGAGGCAGGCACGCCGGTCTCGGAGCTTTGCCGCAAGCATGGCGTCAGCGATGCCAGCATCTATAAATGGAAGGCCAAGTTCGGCGGCATGGAGGTGTCCGAGGCCAAGCGGCTGAAGACGCTTGAGGACGAGAACACGAAGCTGAAGCGGCTTCTGGCGGATGCGATGCTCGACAATGCTGCCTTGAAAGACCTTCTGGGAAAGAAGTGGTGACGCCCGCGGCCAAGCGGAAAGCTGTCGCGCATCTGATGAGCCATCATGAGATGAGCGAACGGCGGGCGTGTAAAGCCATTGGTTTTTGCCGAATGACGGTCCGTTACGAGACCAGGCGCGACGATGATCATGAGCTTCGCGAGCGAATGAAGGCGTTGGCGCATGAACGTCGCCGCTTCGGATATCGACGCATTCATGTGCTGCTCCGGCGCGAGGGACACCTTGTGAACCACAAGAGGCTCTTCCGGCTCTATCGGGAGGAGAAACTGACGGTGCGCAAGCGCGGCGGTCGCAAGCGAGCGATAGGCACGCGAGCGCCGATGCTGGTGCCGATGGTGGCCAATGATCGTTGGTCGCTAGACTTCGTGTCGGATCAGTTCACCGATGGGCGCAGGTTGCGGATTCTGACCGTCGTCGATGATTGCACGAGGGAGTGCCTGGCGCTCGTCTCCGATACATCGCTTTCCGGTCTTCGCGTCGCACGGGAGCTTGACCGGATTATCGAGGAGCGCGGCAAGCCGAGGATGATCGTCAGCGACAACGGCAGCGAGTTCACCAGCAACGCGATCCTGCAATGGGCGGACCGGACCAAAGTTGACTGGCATTACATTGCGCCTGGCAAGCCTATCCAGAACGCTTTTATCGAAAGCTTCAACGGGCGGCTGCGAGACGAGTTCTTGAATGAAACTCTGTTCTCGTCGCTTGCTCACGCCCGGTCCGCGCTTTCAAACTGGCGTAGCGATTACAACGATCAACGCCCGCATTCAGGCCTTGGCTGGCTGACACCGGCCGAATTCGCTCAGACACTCAACCCGCGACGTGATGCGGTGCTGCGCAGCCGAAATGGCTCCGCACCGCAACCCGCCGCTACCGAACCAACAACAGCAACCAAAAACCGCTGGAGCGAACTCAAAACTGGATAAAACTTGGGGGCAAGGTCACACATTCAAAATGGTCTTCTCTCATAACGCGCCGGCGGGGCACGGATTTCTCTTACGGAGATGCCCTAATGGTCTGGATGCTTGAATTCAGCGGAGGGCACCGCCCATTCAACCAGAAGGGGATATGAAGGCTATGATAGTAGACCGCTGAGCGAGAATCATCATAGCTTGTAGATTGTCTGTCGCGGTTTAGGGAACCTCAAAGTTGATTATAAATGGAGTTGTTTATCGTCAAGGCGTTCATGTTGGAGAAATCTCGGCGGAGGACGATGACATTTTTCTCACTGAGTGTTTCGTTGCTCAGGACTTTTACGCCCAACTTCTAGACATGGATTCGTCCAAATCAATCGTTTTGGGCCGCACCGGGTCGGGAAAGACTGCCGTTTTGAAGCAAATCGAACGGACACGGGCCGACACTATTCGTATCGATCCCAAGGAAGTTGCTTTCGATTACATTTCAAATTCAAATATTCTGAAATTTATTATTGATATTGGCTGCGATGTAAATCTTCTATTTCAGCTGCTATGGAAGCATGTATTTCTTAGCCACAGTATTAAGAAGTATTTCAAGGATAGAAATAGCTTTGAAACTGCAATTGATAATATTTTTGATAGAAACAATCCCGCTCGCCTGTATTTTGAAAGATATCAAAAGACATTTTGGATTGAGCAGGACGTTATAATAAAAGAGATATCGACGGGGTTTGAAGATAAAGTTTCCGCAGGGCTTGAAAGTGCACTCGGAATTGAGAAAGTAGCTCAAATTAAGTCATCTCTGTCGGCGTCGCAGTCAATAACTGGTTCCGAAAAGCGAGAAATACAAAGTCGGGTTAAACATGCGGTGTCCGAATTACAGATGCGTGATATGAACAGAGCTATTGATGCTCTCAATGAACTAATGAGTAATAAGCAACGACATTTCTACATCCTCATGGATGACCTCGATTTAGATTGGGTTGACCCCGGCCTACAATATAAACTGATTCAATCGCTAATCGAGACGATCAAAAACTTCCGAAAGCTTCGAAACGTAAAGATCCTCCTAGCCCTCCGATCCGACGTCTACGAAAAGTCCGTAGCATCTATTGAGTATGAAGGCGTTCAGCCTGAAAAATACGAAGGACTCATCACAACTCTTAAGTGGGATAGAGAGTCACTCCGGACCCTGCTAGAAAAACGAATATCGTTTATGTTTAAAAAACAGTATAGTGGAAGAGATAACGTAAAGTTTTATGACGTGTTTCCCGACAAAATCAGGTCATCCTCAGGATTTGAATACCTCTGTGACCGGACTTTGCTTAGACCAAGAGATCTAATTTATTTTGTGAACCAAATTCTCGACAAAGCATCTGGATCAACAAGTATTTCTCAGAAAACAGTGTCTGACGTCGAGGCGGATTATTCTAGAAAGCGGCTTGATGCACTGAAAACAGAATGGCGCTCGGTTCATCCAAAGATTGACGCGTACATTTCGCTACTGAGTCGCCAGACTGGGAAAAATGAAGTCCGTGAGCTTGTAACTCGCGACCGACTACTGGAGATTTGCCTCGAACTCGCAGAACTTGAGGGAACGGATAAGTTCAAAGATGAGTGCTTTGAAAAGGCTAGCCAGTATCTGAAAAGAGAGAACCATCGGAAGCTTTTTGAACTAACGGCATGCATCATAAGCGTATTGTACAAAATCGGGGCGATAGAATTAAAGCTTACGAAGCAGGAGACTTTCTATGCAAGCTTCAGAAATGACGCTGTCATTGATCCGGTGCAAATTACCGATGATGCATCTTATCGCGTAACCCCCATGCTTTGGAGAGCTCTCGGCATAACTCCCAATTTGTAAGTCGCCTTCAATGCAACCGCGAAAACTTCATGCCCGCCCGCTTCCATTCTCCCCCGTCCGCTCCTCGTCGAGAATGTCAGCCCACCATTGCATCATCCGCACGCGCTCGTCCCAATAAGTCGCACGGTTGTAAACCCTTCGAACCTTGGACCCGTCCAAGTGCGCGAGCTGTGCCTCGATGGTATCCGGCTTGAACTCACCCGACTCATTCAGAATGCTACTGGCGGAGGACCGAAAACCGTGTGCTGTGTGCTCATCTCCTCCAACGCCCATTCGTCGCAAAGCTGAATTCATCGAGTTTTCAGAAAGAAGCTTTTTGCCGGACATCATCGATGGAAAGACATATCGGTCGTCATCGAAAATTTCCCTCATTTCTTGAATGATTTCTAGCGCTTGACGCGACAGCGGCACATGATGTTCCCGACGCATCTTTGCCTTTGTGGCTGGTATCGTCCAAGTTGCGTTGCACACATCAACCTCAGGCCATTCCATTGACCTCGTCTCACCGGGACGAGCGAAGCAAAGCGCCTGGATTTTAAGCGCCGCGACGAGGGACGGCCAACCTTCATAGCCGTAGATCGCCCGCATCACGCCACCCAGTTCTTCCCGAGTGGTGAGCGCAGGATGGCTGATTGGCACGTGACGTTGCAGCGCACCGCGCAGCGCCGACGTGGGATCTGTTTCAGCTCGTGCGGTAGCAATCGCGTAACGAAAAACTCTGCCAATTGTTGACCGCGTGGCCAGAGCGCTTTCAACCCTTCCACTCCTCTCGATGCTCGTGAGCACCGCCAAGACGTCCTTTGGTGTAATCTGAGTGATTGGGTACTGCAGTAACTTCGCTGCAAGTACCTTTAACATCCACGTGTTCTTAGTGATGGTAGGCTCGGCCCGCTTGTCACGTCGCAGCTTATCGATGAATTCATCGGCTATCAGGCCGAAGGTGTTTCCGGCTGCTGCCTTCGCCTCAAGCTGCCGTCGCTTTTTTGCCAGCGAAGGATCTAGCCCTTCCGCCAGCTTCCGCTTTGCCTCATCACGTTGGCTTCTTGCCTCAGCCAATGTCAAAGAAGGATAATTTCCAAGGGTGAGCGTTTTACGTTTTCCGAAAAAGTTATAGTCCAGCCTCCATGACTTCCCGCCTGCCGCTGATACGTACAGGTACAAGCCATTGGCGTCCGCGAGCTTGCGCGGTTTGCAGTCTGCTTTAGCATTTCGAACTTGGATATCTGTCAACGCCATTACGGTATCGAATTCCCCTCGCCTCGCTTTGTACCGTAATTTTTACCGCGAAAAGGCTTGGCTGTCACTGCACCACATTGCACGTCGTTACGCGTGCGCGCGGCCAAAGCTCATATTTTTCAGGCAGTTTCGCCGTCTTAATGAACTTTACTGGACGTGGTCGGAAGGGCAGCTGGAGCGGGTGAAGGGATTCGAACCTTTGACCTTTGGAATCGGAATCTAAAATCTCCCCAACTCAGATGGATCGCTTGGACGCCTAGTTCGTTCCCTTTAGGACCGCACAGTCAGATCTACCTGGTGAGCCGGACGCCTTTGCCCCCGTTGGGCGCGTTTCCTTCTTCAAAAAAAATAATACCACGCTCTTCATACACGCGCTTGATGGCGTCTATTGTAACGGGTTGCGGTCCGCGCGGGCCTGCATCATCCTGTTCGACGCGGCTCACTGTGTTCGCTGTCACCCTTGCCAATTCGGCAACTTCCCGAACGCCAAGCTTCAACATCGCGCGGGCGGCTCGAGCTTGAGATGGATTCACGAAGACCTCGTATTTATTTCGATACAGGGTATTGACGTATCGACGGTGATGTTATAGATACACCGTATTCATAGTGTCATCAACGTGCAAGGCGCGCTGGGAGCAATTGCGCCCGGCATACCGTTGCGCGCGCTATCAAATGCGGGGAGCTCTCCACATGGAACTACGCCAGCTCTCCTACTTCGTCGCGGTGGCCGAGGAACTCCACTTCGGCCGGGCAGCCGCCAAGGTGCGCATCGCCCAGCCGGCACTTTCCAATCATGTGCAGGCGCTGGAGCGCGAACTCGGCTGCGCGCTGTTCATCCGCTCGACCCGGCGGGTGGAACTGACGAGGGCAGGGGAGATCTTCCACGAGCGCTGCGTCGGGATCCTGAGTGAGGTCGATCTGTCCGCCGAGATCACCAGGGCGGTGGCCGGCAAGACGATCCGGCAGATCAGGATCGGCACCGTCTATCCGGCCACCACCGGCGTGCTGCCGGCGTTTCTGGCCAAGATCGCCCGCAAGTACCCGGATATCCGCATCCATATATCAAGCGGCAATACCGGCGACATCATCCGCGGCCTGGAAAACGGCCAGATCAATCTCGGCTTCATCAGACCGGTGGAAAACATCGGCTCGTTGCGCTTCTCCTCGATCGCCCATGAGCGGTATCTCTTGGCTGTCGCCAGGGCCAACCGGCTGGCCGGGCAGGCGGAGATCGCCATCGACGATCTGCGCGGGGAGAAGATCATCGCCTTCAACCGCAAGAACCTCTCCTACACCGAGCGGTACTTCAACGAGAAGTTCGAGGAATACGATCTGACCCGCAACATCGCCTATAGCTGCGACGACACCTATTCACTGGTGTCGCTGGTCTCGGCCGGCCTTGGCATCGGCTTTGCGCCGGAATGGACCGAGGGCCTGCCGAACCGGGCCTTCGAGCTGAAGGCGGTGAGGGGTATCGACTTCAGGATCGGGCTTGGCGTTGCCTGGAGCAAGGACGACCCAACCGCCTCGCGCGACGACATCGTCGATATCGCCCGCTCGCTGGCACGGCCGGGCAGGTAAGCCATCTTCGCCGCAGCTGATCTGTGACGTGAGCGATGTGATGCCGCCTCGCGGATCAGCCACGTATGCCTGCGTCTAACCCCCCCACCTAGACTTCGACCATCGCGTCCTGCCCCGGCTTTTGGTCCTGCCAGGCTCGCGCCGCCGGCAACGGCTTTGCCGTCCTCCACTTCGTTGCGGCCCTGCGGGGTGCAGGCAGCGCTTGCAGCCCGGCTTTCGGACCGCCGTAGCAGGTCGCGATGGCCGCGACCTCGAAACGGAGGTTCCAACATGAGCAGGCAGCAGTCCAATCAACGATCCGATATCTACAGCCGCATCACCAACACGATCATCGCCGATCTCAAACGGGGCGTGCGGCCATGGACCAAACCCTGGACGACGGGACATGCGGCAAGTCGGGTCAGCCGGCCACTGCGCCACAACGGCCAACCCTACACCGGGATCAACGTCTTGCTGCTGTGGTCGCAAGCCATCGCCCGCGGCTTTCCCTCGTCACGCTGGATGACCTTTCGTCAGGCAATCGAACTCGGTGGCGCCGTTCGCAAGGGCGAAACCGGCACGACCGTGGTCTTTGCCAGTTCGTTCATCCGCACCGAGACGACCGAGACGGGCAGCGAGATCGAACAGGATATTCCATTCCTCAAAGCCTACACGGTGTTCAACATCGATCAGATCGCCGGTCTTAACGGCCGCTTTGACGACGTCGCACCTCTCCAGGATCCGATGAGCCGCATCGGCAATGCCGGCCGCTTCCTTGCCAATACCGGCGCACTGATCCGCCACGGTGGGTCGGCTGCCTATTATGCCGCTCAGCGTGATTACATCCAGATGCCATGCCTGGATGCCTTCAGGGACGATGCTTCCTATGTCGCCGTCCTCAGCCACGAGATCACGCACTGGACCGCCGCACCGCGACGGCTGGATCGCGATCTCAGCCGCTACGCGAAAGACCGGAGCGAACGCGCCCGCGAGGAGCTGATTGCCGAACTCGGCAGCGCGTTTCTCTGCGCCGATCTCGGCATCGTCCCCGAACTCGAACCACGCCCCGACCACGCCAGCTATCTCGATGGCTGGCTGAAGGTTCTCCACCACGACAAGCGCGCCATCTTCTCGGCGGCGGCCCATGCGCAGCGCGCCGTCGACTATCTGCATTCCTTGCAGCCGGAGCTCGACGAGGAGGAGGCGGCGTGAGCCGTCTCTTCCTTCACTTGAGCATGAGAGACGCGGATGCCGATCACCGCAGGACCCGATAACCTCGCGAGCGCTTCTTGCGCAAAAGGCTGAGCAGAAGATCGACGGCTTTTGCCTCGCTATCGAACACATGGATCTTCTGCTGCCCGCGACTGCCGATGCGTCCCCAGCTGCGCACCAGCGAGGTCTCACCGAAGAGGTTCGGCTCGATCGACAGCGCATAAAAGCGGGCCATGTTCTTCGATGGATCGATGCGTTCGATGTAGAGACGATAGGGTTGCGTACTCATGTCGGCAGAATCGCAAAGAACGGTTCACTGCGTCCAACGACATTTGTGAATCGATCCAGCTGGATCGATTCACGTTGGTGATATCGCCTCGTCAGATCTGTGACGTAGTGAACAATCCGGCAAATTCCGGATCGGCATAATAGCGCAACTTTGTCGCGACGATCGGTCGCTGGCCGGCGATGAACAGCAGCTCGGTCTCGGCATGCATATTGCGGACTTCGTCGGGCGTCAGCAGCGGGCGGCCGACATGCTGCTCGGCAAAGGAGAGGCCGCTCTTTTCCGAATCGAGTGCGCGGGCCGCCGTGTTGAACACCACGGTCTCCTGGCCAAGCAGATCGGAGACCAGACGGGCGCTGTCGTGATCATTGACCCCGAACACTTGCAGCACGCCGGCGTTGGACAGAAACGTGCCGGCGCGCTGGCCATAGGTGGCGCGCAGCTGATGAATGTCCTGGACGATTGGCCAGAGTTGCACACCGTAGCCTGCCATCAATCCCATGGCGCGTTCGATCGGCGCCAGATGACCAAGGGCGGCAAACTCGTCGAGAAGGTAGAGAACAGGCGGCGCGGATGGATGCGGCGAGGGTGCGGTTCGCGCCATCTCGGTCAGGCTCTGGGCCACCAGCAAACGCAGCCAACGCGAGTAGGCCGCAAGCCTGTCTGGCGGCAAGACCAGGAACACGGTCGCCTTGTCTGCCTTGAGGTCACCGAACCGAAAATCCGATCGTGACAACACCCCGGTCATGCGCGGACTGTCGAGGAAATGCGTATGTCGCTGGGCTGCCGAAAGCACGCCGCTTGCTTCCCGATCCGACTTGCCGAGATGACGGTTGGCGGCACGGGCAATCAGTCCGTTGATCGCATCATTCCCCTGCATCTCATGAAGCAGATTCTGGAATGCCGCCGGCGCCAACGTCAACAAATGCCTCAGCATCGTCAGCGTGCGCCTGTCGTCTGGCTGGCTGGCGAGCACATGCAGCAGCAATCCAGCGATCAGCGCCTTGGCTTCCTCGTTCCAATGGGCGTCACCCGAAAGTCCGGGTTCGTCGAACACCAGCGCATCGGCCAATGTCGAGACGTCTTCGGCGACATCGATGCCGTCTGGATTAAAACCGTCCATCGGATTGAAGGCAGCCGTTGGTCTGCCGGTGATGCCGAACGGATCGAGGATATGAACCGGCCCGAACTTCTCTCGTGCATCACCGGCGATGATCGCATTCTCGCCCTTCGGATCGATGCAGATGATCGAGCGGTCGGCGGTCAGAAGGTTCGGGATGATGGTGCCGACACCCTTGCCGCTGCGCGTCGGCGCCATGGTCAGAAGATGAGCAGGCCCGCTGTAGCGAAGAAGCCGGCCAGAATTGTTCGCACGGCCGATCAGCAATCCGCCTTCTGCCTTTGTCAACGGTGCGATCTCTCGTGTACCTGCGAACCGAGCCGACCCATGCGTGTCGGCGTCGCTCGCTGTGCCAAAATGCGTGATCAGCGGCTCGGACAAAAACCGGATAAGCAGCACGACGGCAAAAAGCATGAATACCCAGTCGCCGATATGCCAGATGACGTCACCTCTGCTGCTGCCAAGGATCACGCGTCTGAGGTAGTCGATCCCGAAGTAGACGGTAACGATGACGATGACATAGCCGACCGCACCCTTCAGGAACGACCTGGCATATCGAAGCGGAAAGGTGATCAGGGCGACGATCGCCCAGAGCGGATCACGGGCCGCCATGCGCATCATGTTCCGGAGAGCGATTTTGATCTGGTTGGCATGGATCATGATGCCGCGCTCCCGTTGCCGATATTGCTGATAGACGGGTCGTGCGGCCGTGGTTCGAGCAGATCGTCGAACAGATCCCGATCGCCATCGCGGGTCAGGAACTTTGGCAGTTCCCGTCTCAGCCACTCGGCGATCCCGCCTGCAAAATACACATCGCGGTCATTCTCCAGCCGATGCAGCACCAGTGCGCCGATCAACACCTTGCGGCGCGTGTCGATGGCGCGCTCCTGCTTGCCGAGACGGATCTGCAATGTCTTTCGCTGGGCCTCCAGCTCGGCGAGCCGCTCGCCGATGGTTTTGCGCGCCATGATGATTTCTCCCTTGGTCCCATTGAGCCATTGGCCGCGGCAATGAATGGATGATCAGAGCCGCCGGCGTGCCTGGATCGAAGTTGTCTCGAAGAGCAGCACTTCGAAACCCGCAAATCTGCGCGTGGAAGCGACCGGCTGAACGGCTTACGAGGTCATCGGGAGATTGCCGCGTGCTCCCACCAGTGCCCGAAGGCGCGAAGCGACGAAGGCACAAGGGCGCACTTACGAGTTGCCGGGCAACTCAAAGCGCGGGCCGGCAGCCCGCTAACAAAGGGGACAAGCGATGGCGATCTATCATCTCAGCATGAAGCCGATCGCCCGCAGCGCTGGCCGCAGCGCTGTCGCGTCCGCCGCCTATCGTGCGGCCGAGCGGCTGACGAACGAGCGTGATGGGCTGACCCATGATTTTAGCAACAGGAAAGGTGTCGAGCATGCCGAGATCGTCTTGCCGACTGGGTCTTCCTCCTATTGGGCGATGAAGCGATCGGCCTTGTGGAATGCCGCCGAGCGTGCCGAGAAACGCAGCGACGCCCGTATTGCACGGGAATTCGAAATCGCGCTCCCACACGAATTGACGCCGGATCAACGCCTGGCGCTGACGCGGGCCTTTGCGCTGCATCTGGCCAACCGCTATGGCGCTGCCGTCGACTTCGCGATCCATCGGCCAGGTGAGGCAAGCGATATCAGAAACAGCCACGCGCATCTGATGATGACGACGCGTGAGGTGAGGGAAACCGGTCTTGGCGACAAGACGCTGCTCGAGCGGGAGAACAGATGGCTTCTCGCCAATCACCTGCCGCCATCGCAGCTGCAGCTGAAGGATCTCAGACAGGCGTGGGAGCATCTTGCCAACACGCACCTTGAGAGGGCCGGCCTCGATATCCGTATCGATCATCGTTCGCATCTGGAAGCCGGGATCACGATCGAGCCGAGCGAACATGTCGGTGTGCATGCCACTGAGATCAATCGCCAGGGTGGCGAAGTCTCACGCGTGCGCATCTCACCGCAATCGGCCGATCGCAATGCCGAGATCATTCGCCGGCGACCCGAAGAGATATTGAAGCTGATCACCAACGAGAAGAGCGTCTTCAGCCGCTATGACATTGCCAGGGCTCTGCATCGCACTATCAATGACGATGCGCAGACCTTCCAGAACGCCTTTGCATCGGTGATGGCGTCGAAGGCACTTGTCGAGCTCAGACCCGACAGTTCAAGCCTTCGCGGCCGTGACGGCGAGGCACGCTATTCGACGGTCGAGATGGTGGCGATGGAGGGCGCGATGGCAACAGCCACTGTTGCGATGAAGGCGCGCCAAAACCACGGTGTGGCGAAGCGCAATGTCGATGCTGCGATCGCCGATCAGGACAGATCGATCCAGGCGGGAAATCCTTCACCGGGGCAGGGGCTGTCGGCGGAACAGCGCCAGGCGATCGAGCATGTCACCGGCGCCTCTCAGATCGCCGTGGTGATCGGTTTTGCCGGTGCCGGCAAGAGCACGATGCTGGCGGCTGCCCGGCAGGCCTGGGAAGCGCAGGGCTATCGCGTTCATGGCGCGGCATTGGCCGGCAAGGCGGCGGAAGGCCTGGAGCAATCGTCCGGCATATCGAGCCGCACCTTGGCGTCGTGGGAATACAGCTGGCAAGCTGATCGTGGTCGGCTCAATGCTCGCGATGTCTTCGTCATCGACGAGGGCGGCATGGTCGGAAGTCGTCAGATCGCCCGCTTCGTCGACGAGGTCAAACGGGCCGGCGCCAAGCTCGTCCTGGTCGGCGATCATGAACAGCTTCAGGCGATCGGAGCGGGCGCGCCGTTTCGGGCGATTGCCGAAGCCGTCGGTCACGCGCAACTGTCGGAAGTGCGCCGGCAAAGAACCGATTGGCAAAAGCAGGCCTCGATCGACTTCGCCTCGCATCGGACTGCCGACGGGCTTGCTGCCTATGCTGCACGGGAAAACCTTCATCTGAAGACGGATCGCGCTGAAACCCTGAAGGCGATCATTGCCGATTACGTCGCTGACCGATCGGCCAATCCCAACGACACGCGCATTGCGATGGCCCATCGACGCGACGACGTCCGTGCCATCAATGCCGGCATTCGCTCTCGGTTGCAGGAGCGCGGTGAGCTCTCAAGAAGCACCAACCCGCCTGGCGATAAAGGTGAGGAACTGAGCTACCAGACCAACAACGGGAAGCGATCCTTTGCGCGTGGCGACCGCATCGTCTTCCTGGAGAACGATCGTGATCTCGGCGTCAAGAATGGCATGCTGGGCGAGGTGATCGCCGTCCAACCGGACGCAATACAGGTTCGGCTTGACGGCAAGGCGCAGACGCAAGATGGGCAACGCCAGTTGACCGTACCGGTCAATCGTTACCAATCCTTTGATCACGGCTACGCAACGACGATCCACAAGACGCAAGGCGCTACCGTCGACCGGAGTTTTGTCCTGGCGTCGACGACGATGGACCGGCATCTGACCTATGTGGCGATGACCCGTCATCGTGAGGAGGTGCAGCTTTATGCGGGGCTCGATGCGTTCAAGACGGAGCGATCCCTGACAGAGACACTGAGCCGGTCAGGCGTGAAGGAGACGACGCTTGACTATACCCATGACTTTGCCAATCGGCGCGGCATGGAGGATCGCCAGGGGCAGGGCGAGAGTGAGGTCGCATCTCACGAAATCAGCAAAGGGATACAGCCCATCCTGGACACGGCGGTTCCCAAGCCAATGCAAGAACCACGGCCGCTCGCAGTGCGCAGCATCGCCGATGGCGGCTCTTCGCACCAGGATCCCAATGTCGATGAACGTCGCGATGAACGTGACGATGAACGCCGCGTGCTCGTTGCGGCCGTGAAGGCATATGCGATGAGCGTCGAAGAGATCGGACGGTCAAGGGCAATGCCGGCATTCGAACGAGATTGGGCCGCGGCAAAGCAGCTTGCGCCGCAAGTGTTCAAAGACGCGCCAGCGGCCATGGACGTGTTGCGCGGCCGCATCCTGGATGAGAATGCAGATCCGGTCGCGCTCGCCAGTCAACTCAGCACTTCGCCCGAGACGATCGGTGCGCTCGCCGGCAAGACCGGCCTGTTCGGAGACAACGCCGAACGCAAACACGCGCTTTTGCGGATCGATGCGCTGGCTTCGCATGTTCGCCAATCCGCCAACACCTGGCAGCGTCGCCTTGCGGCTGAATGCGGCTCGGAGCGCTGGAAGCGGGATAAGCAGGACGTGGTCGAGGTTCTGGGGCCGAGCCGCCGGAGCGAAGCGCTGCTGCGCCAGCTCGACGATCTCCCCTATAGCGACAAGGCCAAGTTCGTCGAACGACTGGCGGCGACACCGGAGGGCCGTCAGGCGCTTGCCGAGGCAAAGGACATCGCTACTGCGATCGAAACGCGCTTCGGTCGGGCCGATCCCTCAGATCTCGCGGATCAGCTGAAGCGCGTTGGGCCTGATCAGGATGGTGACGTCGAGCGGATCCGCCAGGTTGCCCGCCTTGCCGATCGTAGTCATCGTGCCGAGCTCACCCAGCAGATGGAGTTGAAGCGGTCGCTTTGGGATTGGGGATGTAGAGTTCCATCTCCGACCGGTGGTCTTTTTGATTTGGGCCGGATCGTTCTGCGTGTCGATGATGCGGCGGATCGGCTCGGTCTAATTGATCTGCTTGCGTTTCACGCGCACATCTGGGCCAGCCTCCGGCCTTCGCCGACGGTGACGGTGACGGTGACGAAATAGAAGCCGATTTCCACGCCTCCGCGTCAAGCTCTGGCCCCAGCACCAGACCTTGCAGAATAAGCCTTTGCGTGAATGCTCGCCGCCTTCGCCCCACAGCTCGCTGTAGGGGGTGTCGAAATGGGGGATTTCCGAGCAAGCGGCTTTGTGATAAAACCTCTGCTATATATTCGATGAATAGAGGAATCGTCACGGGCGATGACATTCACTACCGCCCAGAGACTTCGAGCGCTCGACCTCCTGAAAGCGCGGGGGATGGTCCGGCTGAAGGATTTCGTTGCCGAAGGCATTGGACCGGAGACGCTCGCCCGTCTCGTTCGGGAGGAGGCAGTCGTCCGTCCGGCACGAGGCCTGTATCAACTCCCGGACACTCAGGCTGAGGCGGCCCATGCACTCGCTGAAGCGGCTGTTCTGGTTCCAAAGGGCGTGGTCTGCTTGACCTCGGCCCTCCAATACCACGAACTGACGCTGCAGATGCCCTCGGCTGTGTGGATGGCGATCGACCGCACTGCCTGGCGCCCCAAGATCGATTATCCGCCTATCAAGTTCGTACGCTTCAAGGGGTCCGCTCTCACCGAGGGCGTCGAACGGCATCGCATCGAGGGCGTCGAGGTGCCGATCACAAATCCGGCGCGTTCGATCGTCGATTGCTTCCGCTATCGGGCGAAAGTCGGCCTCGACGTTGCGATGGAGGGGCTGCGCGAGGGGCTCCGTCGGCGCAAGACCACCAGCGACGACCTCTGGACATATGCGAAAGAGGCGAGGATCTGGTCGATCATGCGACCCTATGTCGAAGCGACGGTGGCCGATGGCGCGTGAACTCAAGAAAAACGTAGGGGCATCGGCAGGCGTTCCTTGGTCGCGAACGGATGGCGGCCGCACCACCCGCCTTGGGCACGGTGGTCGCTGATCTCGGACGCTTCCTATTGCCGCTGACGCAGCCTGTGGAAGGGGAATGGCGCTGGAAGCCTCATGAGGGCTGGATTCAGCTCAAGCAAAGCAGCTTGGACATCCAAAGCGCTGAAGTACGATATGCCGGACGTCAGCGGATGAGCCTTCGCTCGAGAAAGCTTCGCATCTCGCGCCGTCCGTCTACGACGCAGTAGCCGACGACATCGGTGCCCATAATGCGACAGATCATGCGCTACGGCTTATGGTGTAGTTCCCGATATTCGGAAATTCCGATCCCCGCCAACTCCTTCGGAATATTTCCGCCGGCGCATGCGCTCTCGATTTCCGTCAGGAAGTGCCCTGGCGTCTCGGTGCCGTCGCGCTGGCGATGAAGCGATAGCGATCCTCGATGTCGCGTTCGGCGTCCTCGGCGAAATGAACACGAGATGGCATCAGGGTTGGCTGTCAGCCAGACGATTTCGGATGCGCGCGAAGGATTCCGCAGCGGGGCGCAGTTTGCCCTCCTCGACCTGCCGGTTGGTCAGCGCCAGCACCTTCAGAAGCGCCAGCGTCTCCTGTGTTTCTTCGTATTGGCCGATATCCTGAAGGATGGCTTTCGCCTCTCCGTGAAGCGTAATGACGACCGGCTGCGGATTATCCTTCAGCTTGCGGACGACCTCCGGCGCATGCGCCTTGAGATAGCTGATCGGCTTGACCTGTTCTGACAGCTTCATGCGGTTACTCCGTTTCGACCAGAATAGAGACCATCAAGTGGCGATTGAAGGAAGCCTTACGCTGCCAGTGAGACACAGTCCCAGCAGGCGATTTTTCATCTTAGGTGCGGCCGCTTTTTTTTACGCATCGCGTTCGAAAGAGAATGTCATTTCTTATAATGAAGTTTGTCTACTGATTTTATAGACTAAACTTTGCAACCAAGGATCGGATCGTGGCGTCATGACCTATCTCCTCAGTCTTCTCGACAAAAGCCCGATCGAACAGGGTCTCACCGCGGCGGACGCGCTTCGGGCGACGGTCAAGATTGCCGCTCGGGCCGAGGAACTCGGTTATCACCGTTTCTGGGTCGCCGAGCATCATGCCATGTCCAATCTGGCGAGCTCGGCGCCGGAGGCGCTGATCGCCTATCTCCTTGCCAGGACATCGAGGATCCGCATCGGCTCCGGCGGCGTCATGCTGCAGCACTACAGCGCGTATAAGGTTGCCGAGACCTTCAATCTTCTGGCATCGCTTGCGCCCGGTCGCGTCGATCTCGGTGTCGGCAAGGCGCCGGGCGGCTTTCCGCTCTCGACGCGCGCCCTGCAGCTTGCCGTCGAGCCGGCCAGGAAGCCCGATTTTGCGAGCCAGCTCTCCGATCTCAACACATATCTCGCTGCCGACCCGAATTACGAGGGGGCGCAGGCAACGCCTTTCCCGCCGACTGCTCCCGAACGTTTCCTCCTCGGCGCCAGCGTCGAAAGCGCCGAGCTCGCTGCCGAGAAGGGTTGGGAACTCGTTTTCGCCGGTCACCTGAACGGCGATCCTGACAATTTGCGCAGAACCTTCGAGGCCTATGAGCGGGCATCCGGCGGCTCGCGACCGATCCTGGCGCTCGCCGCCTTCGCCGCCGAAAGCGAGGACTATGCCCGCGAGCGCGTCGGCAAGCTGCGCATCGTCAAGATATTTCTGCCGAACGGCCAGACCGTCAATGTCGGCAGCGAGGAGCAGGCGGCCGAATTTGCCCGCCAGGCCGGCGTCACCGATTACCGCATCGAGGAAAAGGTGCCGAGCGTGCTGCATGGCACGGCGGAGCAGATCCGCAAGGAGCTGGACGAACTTCACCGCCGCTACGGGGTCAAGGAGTTCGTGCTCGACACGCCGGCGCTTTCGGCCGCCGAGCGGCTGGCCTCCATCGAGCTGCTCGCCAAAGAGCGGCTTTCCCTCGCCGCCTGACCGTTTCCAAAAAGGATTGATCCCATGGCTCAAAGACACGTCACGTTCGGCATCATGCTGCAGGGTCCCGGCGGTCACATGAATGCGTGGAAGCATCCAAGCGGACCGGCCGATGCCAGCGTCAATTTCGATTTCTTCGTCAAGACGGCGCGCAAGGCTGAGGCGGCTGGCATCGCTTTCGCCTTCGTTGCCGACGGGCTCTACATCAACGAGCAGTCCATTCCGCATTTCCTCAACCGCTTCGAGCCGATCGCCATTCTCTCGGCGCTCGCCGCCTCGACCTCGAAAATCGGCCTCGTCGGCACGGTCTCGACCTCCTACAGCGATCCCTTCACCATCGCCCGCCAGTTCGCCTCGATCGATCTCATCAGCGGCGGCCGGGCAGGGTGGAATGCGGTGACCTCGCCGCTCGAGGGTTCCGGGCGCAATTACAGCCGCGAACATCCCGAACACGAACTGCGCTACGAGATCGCCGAGGACTATATCGATGCGATCAAGGGCCTGTGGGATTCCTGGGACGACGACGCCTTCGTCCGCAACCGCGAGACCGGCGTCTTTGTCGACAAGACGAAGATGCATCGCCTCAACCACAAGGGCCGCTTCTTCCGCGTCGAGGGGCCGCTCAATATCGGCCGCTCCAAGCAGGGCCAACCCGTCGTTTTCCAGGCAGGCGCCTCGAACTCGGGCATCAGGCTTGCCGGCAAGCATGCCGACGCGGTCTTCACCAATGGCGGGCCGTTCGAGGAGGCGCAGGCCTTCTACCGGCAGCTCAAGGACAGCGTAATTACCCATGGCCGCAGTGCCGCGGAAGTCGGAATCTATCCTGGTATCGGACCGATCGTCGGAGCGACGCAGGTAGAGGCGGACGCCAAGTATCAGGCGATCCGCAACCTCGTCACCACCGAGGAGGCGCTGCTCTATCTCGGTCGCTTCTTCGATCATCATGATTTCAGCGTCTATCCGCTCGACGCGCCGTTCCCCGAGCTCGGCGATATCGGCAGGAACAATTTCCGCGCCACCACCGACCGCATCAAGAAGACGGCGCGGGAGAAGGACCTGACGCTCCGCCAGGTCGCGCTTGATTCCGCAACGCCGCGCACCGCCTTCATCGGCACGGCGGAACACATCGCCGACGAGATCATCCGTTGGGTGGATCATGGCGCCGCCGACGGCTTCATCCTCGGTTTCCCTGTCATCGCCGAGGGCTTCGACGACTTCTCCAGATACGTTCTGCCGATCCTCACGGAACGCGGCTATTTCGATCCGGTCCTGAAGGGCGAGACGCTGCGCGACCATCTCGGCCTGCCTTTCCGCGAAAGCCGCTATGCGGCTGGCGCGGACCAGGTCGAGCGCGGAAAGGCTGTCGGCGCCTGAGGCGCTGACGAACCGCAATGAACATCATCGCTCAGAACTCGCACAGCAACGATCCGGTCGAGAAAGGTATCGCCGCCTATCTCGACGAGATCATCGCGCTTCGCCACGACCTGCACCAATATCCGGAGCTCGCGTTTCAGGAGCTCAGAACCAGCAAGCTTGTGGCATCCCACCTTTCCTCCTGGGGCTATGAGGTGGCGACGGGCATTGCCGGAACCGGCATCGTCGCCACCCTCAAGCGCGGCGATGGCAAAAAGCGGATCGGCATCCGCGCCGACATGGACGCGCTGCCGATCGAGGAGGCGACCGGTCTTGCCTATGCCAGCAGCAATCCTGGTGTCATGCATGCCTGCGGCCATGACGGACATACGTCGATCCTGCTCGCCGCCGCCCGTTATCTCGCCAAAAGCGGCAATTTCAGCGGCACGCTGCAGCTGATCTTCCAGCCCGCCGAGGAAATCGGCGCTGGCGCCCGCAAGATGATCTCGGAAGGCCTGTTCGAACGTTTTCCTGTCGACGCGGTCTTCGGGCTCCACAACTGGCCGGGTGTTCCCGCGGGTCAATTCGGCTTCGTTAGCGGCCCCGCCATGGCTTCGGTCGATCAGGCGGTAATCAAGATCATTGGCAAGGGCGGCCATGGCGCCGAGCCGCACCGCGCCGTCGATCCGGTGCTTGCCTCGGCCTCCTTCATCACCGCCTTGCAGAGCGTCGTTTCCCGCAATGTCGACCCGCAGGACATGGCGGTCGCCACCGTCGGCTCGATCCATGCCGGCTCCGCCTCGAACGTCATCCCTGAGAGCGTCGAGATGAAGCTCACCATGCGGGCCTTCAGCGAGACGGTCCGCCAGCTGTTGCGAGAGCGCATTCCCGCCCTTGCCCGCGCCCAGGCCGAAAGCTTCGGCGCCGAGGCGGATGTGAACTACCGCCTCGGCTTTCCGGCGCTGGTCAATCACACAGCCGAGACGGCCCTTGCCCGCGACGTCGCCTATGACGCACTCGGCCCGGCGGCGGTCGAGAAGGATTTCCGGCCGAGAACCGCGAGCGAGGATTTTGCCTTCATGCTGCAGGCAAATCCCGGCAGCTACCTCTTCGTCGGGAATGGCGACAGCGCTCCTCTCCACAATGCCCACTACAATTTCAACGACGCGATCATTGCGCCCGCCGCCCGCTACTGGGTCCGGCTCGCCGAAACCTTCCTCACTGATGACAACGGGTGATGAACGATATGAGCGATACGTTTCTCTATACCAGCCCTCTCGACCCGCGCGCCAAGCCGCTGATCGATGAATTGATCCACGAGTATGACAGCCGCTACGGCAACTATTTCAATGCCGAAGGGGCCGCAGCCGAGCTGAACCGCTATCCTCCCGAAGCCTTTGCGCCGCCTGACGGCAATTTTCTCCTGTTGATCCGTGGTGGCGAAACCATCGGCGGCGGCGCTTTCAAGAACTATGACGAACGCACGGCCGAGTTCAAACGCATCTGGACGCGCTCCGATCTGCGCCGTCACGGCCTTGCCCGCCAGGTGCTGGTGGAATTGGAGGCCCAGGCCGCCCGCCAAGGTTATTCCCGCATCTACCTGACGACCGGCTTTCGCCAGCCCGAAGCCGTCGGCCTCTATCTGAACTACGGCTACACCGCTCTCTTCGACACCTCCGTTGATCCCGAGATCTACAAGAGCCTGCCCTTCGAGAAGGACATCACCCATCTCGCTGAGCCTGCTCACGAAGATGCCGAACCGCGCCTGCGGGTGGCCGGCGCAAATTTCTGAAAACGGCAAAGACCGACAATCATAAAAGGGAAGCACAATGGCGCTGACAACGGATTTCGCCGGCATCGACCCCGGCAGCAGGACGGCAGGATCGAAGGATTACTCCCGTTACCGCATCGTGCCGGCGCGTCATCCGGGCCGCCTGGCAGGCACGATCTTGGCCGCCGTCGTCATCATCGCCGTGCTCTATTCCATCTTCACCAATCCGCGCTGGGGCTGGGGCGTCTTTGCTGAATGGTTCTTTGCCGAACCAGTGCTCGTCGGTCTCGGCAGGACGCTGCTTTTGACCGTGCTTGCCGCCATATCCGGATCCATCCTCGGAACCGCTCTGGCGCTCGCCCGCGTTTCCAGGTCGCCGCTGCTCTCAGGTCTTTCCTGGGGCTATATCTGGTTGCTGCGCTCGATCCCGGTCATCGTGCTGCTGCTGATCCTGAACAATCTCGGCTACCTCTACGAGACGATCAAGATTGGCATTCCCTTCACCGATACCGTCTTTCTCGACTATCCGACAGTGCAGTTGCTGACGCCCTTTGCCGCCGCCTTCCTCGGCCTCACGCTCAACCAGTCTGCCTTCTTCGCCGAGATCGTGCGCGGCGGTATTCTCTCGGTGGATCATGGTCAGCTGGAGGCGGCCGCCGCACTCGGTCTGCCGCGCCGCCGCCAGGCCTTCCGCATCGTGCTGCCGCAGGCCATGCGCTCGATCCTTCCGACCGGCTTCAACGAACTCATCGGACTGGCGAAGAGCACCTCGATGGTCTACGTGCTGGCGCTGCCGGAGCTCTTCTATACGGTCCAGGTGATCTACCGCCGCAATCTCGAAGTCATTCCGTTGCTGATGGTCGCGACCGTCTGGTACCTGATCATCATGACGGTGCTGTCGATCGCTCAGCGCTATATCGAACGCTACTTTTCCAAAGGCGCCGTGCGCAACCCGACGCCGTTGCCCTTCCAGGCATTTTTCGAGCGTTTGCGCCGTCCGCTGCCTGTCCTCGAGACGGCGACCGACACCGTGCGCAAGATCGGTTTCCAGGATGCGGCGACGCTGCGGGCCGCAGGCGGCGCGGTGCGCATCCACGGTATCTCGAAGAGCTTCGGTTCGCTGAAAGTGCTCGATGACGTCGAACTCAGCCTTCCCGCCGGCAGCGTGACCGCCATCCTCGGTCCATCCGGCTCGGGCAAGTCGACGCTTCTGCGCGCCATCAACCATCTGGAGCGTGTCGATGAGGGCTTCATTTCGGTCGACGGCGATTTCGTTGGTTACAACAGGAAGGACGACACGCTCTACGAGCTCAAGGAGAAGGATATCCTCAAACGCCGCGCCGATATCGGCATGGTCTTCCAGAGCTTCAATCTCTTCCCGCATCTGACCGTGCTCGAAAACCTCATCGAGGCACCGATCCAGGTTCGCGGTGTCGGCCGCGAGGACGCCGTGCAGCTGGCGCAGGAGCTGCTGGCACGCATTGGCCTCAGCGACAAGATCAACGCCTATCCGCGCCAGCTCTCCGGCGGCCAGCAGCAGCGTGTGGCGATCGCCCGCGCACTGGCGCTCCGCCCGAAGGTGCTGCTCTTCGACGAGCCGACATCGGCGCTCGATCCGGAGCTCGTCGGCGAAGTGCTCGACGTCATCAAGGAGCTTGCCCGCACCGGCACGACGCTCGTCATCGTCACCCACGAGGTGGGCTTTGCCCGCGAAGTTGCCGATACGGTCGTCTTCATGGACAGCGGCCGCATCCTGGAGGCCGGGCCGCCGGCCCGCATCTTCGCACAAGCGGAACATCCCCGCACCCGGGAATTCCTCGCCAAGGTTCTCTAGCGCGAAACAGCGCTGGCGAAACGCCGGGCCGCGACGGGCTGCTCCGGCCGAATAACAATAACCACAACCTAAAGATGAAATGGAGAAGGGGCATGACATTTACAGATAGGGCAAGGCTTCTGATAGCGGGAGCCGTCACCATGGCCGCAATCGGTTTCGGTTCCGCGCAGGCGCAGCAGAAGTTCGATCTCAGCCCCGAGCAGCTGAACCGGCTGCGGGTTGAAAAGAACGAGAAACGCATTGCCGAAATCAAGGACTTCAAGTTCGTCGAAAACGGCGTCTTCACCGTCGGCATCAGCTCGAGCGGCAATCTGCCGCTGCATGATTATGCCTCCGATTTAAAAACCGTCATCGGTTATGACGTCGATCTGGCGCAGGCCATTGCCGACAGCCTGGGCCTGAAGCTCGAGTTGGTTTCGGTCGCCTGGGCCGATTGGCCGCTGGGGCTGACCTCCGGAAAGTTCGACGCGGTGATCTCCAACGTGACGGTCACGGAAGAACGCAAGGAGAAGTTCGATTTCTCGACCTACCGCAAGGATGAGCTTGGCTTCTACGTCAAGGCCGATAGCCCGATCGCGGCGATCAAGCAGCCGAAGGATATTGCCGGCCTGAAGGTGATTACCGATGCCGGCACCAACCAGGAAAAAATTCTGCTGGAGTGGGATCGCGAGAACGTCGCCGCCGGCCTGAAGCCAATCGAGGTGCAATATTATGACGACGACGCGGTCAAGGATCTCGCCGTTCAGTCCGGCAGAGCAGACACCGTCTTCAGCGTGAACGCGACGCAAGCCTATTCGGCGGGGATCAACGGCAAGACCAAGCTCGTCGGCACCGTCAGCGGCGGTTGGCCGATCACGGCGGAAATTGCCGTCACCACGCGCAAGGGCAGCGGCCTGGCAGCGCCCTTGACCGATGTCGTCAACGACCTGATCGCCAGTGGCGCCTATCGGAAGATTCTCGATACGTGGAATCTCGGTCCTGAGGCGATCGACAAGGCCCAGACCAACCCGCCGGGCTTGCCGAAGAGCGGCTCCTGATCAGTTCCTATAGGGCCGGCGGCATTGCTGCCGGCCACCCTGCCTGACAGTTTGGAGAATAAAACCATGATTGCCTTTCCGGCATTCCGGACCCTGCTGATTGCCGCCATGGCGTCTGCCCTTTGCTACGGCGCAGCTCATGCAGCCGAGGATTTCGACCTCAGCCCAGAGCAGCCGGGTCGGCTTCACGCCGCCAGGAACGATGCGGCGATTGCCGCAATCCCCAAGGATTTCAAGTTCGTTACGTCAGGCAAGTTTACTATCGCGGTCAGCCCCGGCGGCCCGCCGCTTGCTACTTATGCCACCGACGCCAAGACTGTGGTCGGGGCAGATCCCGATTATGCCTATGCCATCGCCGATAGCCTCGGCCTGACGCTGGAGATCGTGCCGGTCGCTTGGATTGACTGGCCGCTCGGCCTCGCCTCGGGCAAGTATGATGCCGTCATCTCCAATGTCGGGGTCACCGAGCAGCGCAAGGAAAAATTCGATTTCTCCACCTACCGCCAGGGCCTGCATGGTTTCTTCGTGAAATCCGACAGCCCTGTCACCTCGATCAAGGAGCCCAAGGATGCGGCAGGCCTCAGGATCATTGTCGGGGCCGGCACCAACCAGGAGCGCATCCTGGTGAAGTGGAGCGAGGAAGATGTTGCCGCGGGCCTGAAGCCGATCGAACTGCAATATTACGACGACGAGGCGGCAAGCCTTCTCGCACTGCGTTCCGGCCGGGCGGATGTCATCGTCCAGCCGCATGCGCAGCTCGTCTTCATCGCCGCGCGCGACAAGAACATCAGGCGGGTCGGCACGCTGAGCGCCGGCTGGCCGGATCGCTCGGACGTCGCGATCACCACCCGCAAGGGAAGTGGGCTGGCCGATGCGCTGACTGTCGCCACCAACGACCTGATCAAGGACGGCACCTACGCAAAAATCCTCGACCACTGGCATCTTTCCGAGGAAGCCTTGCCGGCATCCGAGACCAACCCGCCCGGCCTGCCGAAATACTGATCATCGGATGGCACGAGTGGGCAATATATCCATCAGCCGTATCGGCTTCCTCACCCCCGGCAATTATCCCGACGGCGATCCGTTGTCGGGATTGGAGCAGACGCTTGAGCAACTGCAATATGGCGAAGATCTGGGCTTCGACAGCGCCTGGGTCCGCCAGCGGCACCTGGAGCCTGGAATCTCTTCGGCCAGCGCCTTCCTGGCGGCGGCGACGCAGCGCACCAGCCGGATCGAGCTTGGAACCGCGGTCATCCCGATCGGTTACGAGAGCCCTTACCGGCTGGCCGAAGATCTCGCCACCGTCGATGTTCTGTCGCGCGGACGGCTGAACATCGGCGTCAGCGCCGGACGACCATTGCACGCAGACCTGATTGCCCCGCTCGTCTTCGACGGCGACTGGAAGGGCTACGATTTTTCGCATGATCGTGTGTTGCGCTTTGCCAGCAATCTGCGTGGCACTTATCTTGGCGACGAGCAGACCTTGATCAAAACGCCCTTCGGCCCGCAGCGGCCGCGGCTGCAACCTTATGCCAAGGGCCTGATCGACCGGATCTGGTATGGCGGCGGGTCGCAGCGCTCGGCCGAATGGGCCGGCCGCAATGGCTTCAACCTGTTGACCGGCAATGTGATAACGGGTGAGGGGACCGATGATTTCTTCACCGCGCAATCGCAGCTGATCGAAACCTATCGCGCGGCGGGCACGCAGCGCCGGGTCGCGCTGGGCCGCGTCATCGTGCCTTTCGATAGCGCCGATGCGGCAACGCGGCGCCGGTATCGAGACTATGCCGATGGCCGTGAGGAGCGGACGCTTTCGCCGCAGGGCGAGCGGTGCACGCTGTTCGCCCGTGATGTCGTCGGCACATCGGACGAGATATTGACGCAGCTGTTTGCCGATCCGATCCTGCCCGAGGTCAGCGAGTTGAGACTGGAGCTCCCTTACGAATTCGAGCACGAGGAGTATCGCCAGATTCTCCACGACTTCGTGACGCTGATCGCACCGGAGCTCGGATGGAAAGCACAATCCGAAGTTAGATCCGCTTCCTGAAAATACCGTCGCCCATTCGACGCCAGAACAATCACCTCGCAGGGAACATGCATCAGTGACCAAATCAGTAGAGTACTTCTTTTCGATCGGCTCACCCTGGTCCTATATCGGCTTCGACGCCTTCGCCGAACTTGCGGCGAAGAACGACGTCGTCATCACGCCCTATCTGACGACGGTGGTCGAGGAAAATGGCGGTATCTTTTCGCGCAACCGCCCGGAGATCCGGCGCGCTTATTGGACGCGGGACCTCAAGCGCTGGGCGCGCGTGCGCGGCAAGGAACTGCGGCTCGAACATCGCCCTGATTTGAGTGATCCGACGCCAGCGTCCCTCTTCGTGATTGCCGCCTATCTCGACGGACAGGATTGGATCGGCGTTGCCCGCGCCCTGCAGCATGCCTTCTGGAGCGAGGCGAGGGATATCGGCAAGCCCGACGTGCGCGAGGCGATCGTGACATCAGCGGGTTTCGATGGCGCAGCACTCCTCAGACGACAAGCCGACGACGATGTCCAGAACAAATGGTCGGCGGACCGCGTGCATGCGCGCGACAGCGGCGTCTTCGGCTTTCCCACCTATGTCTATGATGGCGAGATCTATTGGGGACAGGACAATTTGCCCTTCCTCGAACGTCATCTTCACGGCGACAAGCCTTAGGCTTGGACTAAGCAATCCAGCCCCCGCAGACGGATTTTTTCAGATAAGCCTATAAAATAGATGGCTTTATTCTCTACTCCTGATGCCCTGCGATAGATTGGTGTGGTTGATGGGGAAATCACGCGCCTGCTCGACAGGACTTCGCAAGCCGCCGGAAACATTGCTTCCAGGCGTTCGACGGAATGGCCGACCGTCATTCTCGCACTCGTCATCCACGGCGGATTTCTCGCGCTGACATGGTGGTGGCAATCATTGCCGCTGATGGTGGCCGTGATCGCAGGAGGCTGGTTGATTGCCTGGCACGGATCCCTTCAGCACGAAGTCATTCACGGCCATCCGACGGGAAACCAAGGGATAAACGACGCGATCGGGTCGATACCGCTGTCACTGTGGCTGCCTTATCCGATCTATAAGGAAAGCCATCTGGAGCATCATCGCGACGAATATCTGACCGATCCGATCGAAGATCCGGAATCTTCCTATTTTACCAAGGCTACCTGGGAGCAGCTTGGCGCCACCGGCAGGTTGCTGGCGCGGTGGAACACCACCCTGTTCGGCCGTTTGACTATCGGTCCTGTCGTGATGCTGTTGAGTTTCCTTGGACAGGAATGGCAGCAGATACGGGCGAACGAGCCGGGACAACGTCGGATTTGGGCAATGCACGGCATCGCCGTTGCCGCCGTCCTTTTCTGGGCGATGGTCGTTTGCGGCGTGCCGCTGTGGCTTTATCTCGCTTTCGTCTATACGGGCGCTGCGATGACGCGGCTCAGATCCTATGCCGAGCACAGATATGCCGAAAGCCATGAGGAACGCACCGCCATCATCGAAAACAGCCATCTCTTCGGCTTGCTGTTTCTCTACAACAATCTGCACGTTCTCCATCACCGCCGGCCGGGCATCTCCTGGTATCGCCTCCCGGCGGTCTATCGCAAAAACCGCGAAACGCTGGTCCGCTCGAATGGCGGGCTTGTCTATGATGGCTATTGGGACATCGTGCGCCGGTTTTTTCTGAAGCCGCACGACGACCCGACGCATCCTCATCATTCATAACAGGTACGGCGCATCGTATCCGGGGTCACCGGCTGAGCCGCCAATGCCATCGCCACGTCTCAGCTTTGCTGGGCGTGGGTCCAATCGCCTTTGCTGAGGTGCGTCGCGCGAAGCAGCAGGCGCTGGCCGGCGAAGCGCGCGTCGTTCCGCTCGAGCGATGATAGCGGACGGAATTCTGTTATCTTGGCAAGATTGCGCCATCCCATCGAAACCGTTCCATTCTATTGGAGGAAAAGATATGGGAAGATTTTTTTACATTGTTTGCTGCAATTAGTTCTTTTATCTCCCGGTTCATTGAAACGCGAAACGCCGCTGTATTGATCGGAGAGAGACAATGAACCCCGCCATGAACATGATGCCGATGATGAACAACATGATGCCTGCCATGATGAACCCGATGATGGGTGGAATGATGCCGATGGGCGGCATGCCCATGATGAACGGCGCGATGATGCCGATGATGGCCTCCATGCCGATGATGATGATGATGGGCTCCATGAAATGCACCATGACCGCCGAGGGCATGGTCTGCGAAATGAAGCCGATGGAAGGCATGGACAAGGACATGTTCATGGAATGCTGCAAGCGCATGATGTCGATGATGTCCGGCGGCATGCCCGTGATGATGAACTGCGGCGGCATGATGATGTGCTGCATGATGGCCGCCTGAGCCATCCGCCTCTCAAAGGAAACGACCAGGAGCCTCCGGAGACGGGGGCTCTTTTTTTGCATCAGACGCGAACGTCTTCGAGATAGGTCGTAACCAGATAGAGGATTGCTTCCGTTCCCGTCATGTTTCGGTAGATATGGGGCACGTCTGCATCGAAGATGATGGCGTCGCCTTCACCTAGAATATGCGGTGCCTGCTTGCCGGCAATGATTTCGACGGTTCCTTGGGCAACGACCAGATTTTCGACTGTTCCATGCTGATGGGCATCGGCACTTTCTGTATGGTGCGGAGCGATCCTGAGCTCGTAGAATTCCACCTTTCTTTCGCCTTCGAAGGGGAAAAGAGCCCTTGTCCGGAAGCGCCCTTCGGAAGAGGCGAGGATCTTCGATCTTGCTCGCGGTACGGCAATGATCGAGGTTTCGCCGCGTTCGGCGATCAGCGCGGCGCACGGAATACCAAGAGCAAGTGCGATCTTCGAGAGAATGCTTAACGTCGGGCTGCTTTTACCCGTTTCGATTTGCCCGAGCATGGCACGGCTGACACCGGCGATCTTTGCCAGCCGGTCCAGGGAGTAGCCGCGGCGGGTGCGAATGCGCCGCAGATTCTGTCCTGTCTGAACCGTGATCTCCTCGGCGGTGTCTCTGGCTTCGCCGTCGGGAAGAAGCGCTTGATCAGACGCCATATCCCGCAATGCCCATTGCCATGACCGGGACAAAACCCCAATACGGCACCCACATCAGAACCGGCTGCATCGCAAAGGATACGGGTGCGGCCGCCTTAAACGCATCGGGCGCATCTTTGCTGCGCGATTGCCGGTATGCCTGGAAATCGATGACATCAGCCGTCTGCACTGGCATGAAAAGCTCCTGCTAAAATCTATAAGAAGCGTATATTTTCCGCAGGGAAAAGGCAGGGTTTGTCATCCAATCATTCCGCTGAACCGGAAATCTTATACCAATTATATTCGCCCTTGCGGCAAAGCCATTTATGGCGGGCAGTTTGCAAGAGCTCTCGCCGGGCTCGAGACATCACGATGCCGCCCGCATCAGCGTCTCCAGAAGCAGCCGAAAAGTCGCCTCCCTGCCTTTCTTCCCGCACGCGCGATCGCAGATGCCGAAGCGGCCGCCAGATCGTCGATCGCTTGTGACGATCGCCATACAGCTTATGCGTGCTCGATCGGCGGCGAACGTTTTTTTCAACCAGGCGAAGAAGGAGAGACGCATGTTTCTTTAATCTATCAATTTTGTAGACAATAGTTGAGGCAACACAAAGAGAGGAAAAACCAATGTCAGCTTTCAAACTCGTCGGCATTGCTGGCAGCTTCAACCGTCCATCGAAGACATTGGCACTCGTTCGGCATGTCGCCGAACGTGCGGGCATTCGCTACGGATTTACCAGCAAGACCTACGATCTCAATGATGTCGGTCCGTCGCTCGGCAGCGCCTTGTGGCGCAAGGATCTCGACGCGCAGGCCAGGCATGTCGTCGACGAGATCGTCCAGGCCGATGCCCTGATCATCGGCTCGCCAACCTACAAGGGCTCATATCCCGGCCATTTCAAGCACCTGATCGACCTGATCGACCCCCACGAACTTCGGGGCAAGCCGATTATCATCACGGCGACCGGCGGCGGTGACCGGCATGCGTTGATGGTCGAGCATCAGCTTCGGCCGCTGTTCGGGTTTTTCATGGCCCACACCTTGCCGACCGCCGTTTATGCGTCCGATCGCGATTTCACAGACTATGCGGTCTCATCCGACCCGCTGTTGGCCCGCATCAACGACGTGATCGGCGAGTTGGCGGCCTTCTTTCCCCGCGCAAACCCCGCCTTGGCGGCAGCCGAGTAGGAGTGCCGCGATGGCTCGATCTCAGGAATCAACGATCACCGATGCGGAACGGCCGGGGCCAAGCGAGCAATTGTGGAGCGTCTTCGAGTTCGCCCGACGATATCGTCTCGCCAAACGCGAGGAGAACCGCCTGTTGATGCTTTTCGGACCGACGGCATCGCTTCACGTTCTTCTCGCCAATGCACAACGACACTCGCTGATTTCGTAGAGCAATTCCAACAAAACTGTACAGCGGTTTTGCGTCCGGAATTGCATGAAAACAAAGAGATGAGCACTTCCGCAATTCGAAGAAAAACGGAAATGCTTTAACCGAGGAATACCGGTTCCTGACAGGAGGTTCGCATGAAGCTTGATTTTCAGTTCTGGCTGAAGCTTTCGATCGGCCGGTTCCTCGGCCTGAAGCCGCCCGCTGCACGGGAGCCGGTAAACGGATTGTTCGCGCGGGACGACGAGCGCGACCGGTCCGCCCGCGAATACGAACTCCATTATTGGGGCACCATGCCCGGCCTTTGGTATTGAGGAGAACGGCGCGATGGCGATCGTCGTTGAGACCGACCTGCGTCGGGGCGGTGCGAGAAGAGCGGAAGGCAGCGTCATGTCGCATTTCAGGCATGCGGCCGGAATCTGCACGATCGTCAGCTCCTTCACATTCCTGTTCGCCCTGGTGATCGGGTGGATCTGATGAGTGATGTCCGATGTTTGCCCCAATCGAGAAAAAGGCCGACGCGCAGCTTCAAAGAGGAAGCCGTCAGATGATCGACGTACTTATTCTTCCCGGGCTTTTCGGCTCGGGAGAAGGGCATTGGCAACAGCATTGGCTGCAGGATCAGCCGGGCAGTCGTCTAGTCGCTCAGGACGACTGGGACCATCCGAACCTTGACAACTGGCTGCTGCGATTGGAAGGCGCGCTTGAAGAGGCCGGCGAGGCCTATCTGGTTGCCCACAGTCTCGGATGCCTGCTTGCCGCCCGCTTGGCCGGGCGAAGTGCTGCTCGCCGCGTCAAAGCAGCATTGCTCGTTGCTCCATGCGATCTACCGGTCACGGAAAACCTGCATCCCGGGCTTATCTCGTTTGGCGCCATGCCCACGGCGCCTTTGCCTTTTCCGAGCATTGTCGTCGGCAGCATGAACGATGCGTACATGACGGTCGATCGGTTGACCCTGTTCGGCCGCTTGTGGAACACAGAGACCAGGAATATCGGCCTTGCCGGGCACATCAATGTCGCCAGCGGCTTTGGCCGCTGGCGCAGCGGCTACCGATTGCTGGAGGGCTTGAAGACGCAAACGCGCGGTCGAAGGCATGTCGTTTCCATGCCGCCGGCTTTTGCTATGTGAGTGGAATCGCCATGTCCGACATTGTCGCCGACCTGCTGCGCCTAAGCGAAGATCCGAATGCCGACCCGAGGACCAAGCGCCGCCAAACCATGGAGCGGCTGGTGCAGACGCTGCTCGCCATGGCAGATACCGAAATGGGATCAGAAGATCCGCAGCACCGCCATTCCATCATTCATTTGACGACGATCATCCGCGAGATGACGGGAAGGATCGCAGAGGCCGATGATGCGACGTTTTCGGCAATCGTCAGGGAGGCCGCGATGCTGATACGCAGCCTGCAGCGGCGCCAGGCCGATGCGGCCAGATTTACGGTGCACTGACGCATGACGGATATCCGGGAGCATAAGCTGGTGACGGCCCGGGAAAGCAAACTTTTGCTGACCGGATCAACAATGGCTCTGACGGACGAGCTCGTATCGCTGAGCCTTCGCCCCGCGATCGATGTCGGCCCGGAGCCACACCGAAAACCGCTGACCGAAGCGGAGGTGGAGATGCTCGCCAACCGGCTTCTTCACGAGTCTACCGGCGCGCCGCTTTGGATCTTCGCCTATGGATCATTGATATGGAAGCCGGACTTCGATGCCGTCGAATCGCAGCATGGCGCGACAAGAGGGTGGCATCGCTCCTTCTGCCTGCAGATGACCCGCTGGCGGGGAACGCGGTCCCAGCCGGGCCTGATGATGGCACTTGATCGCGGTGGACGATGCAACGGCGTCGTCTTCAGGCTTGCCGATGATGACCGCCTTGGCCAGATTCGGCGGTTGATCCGCCGTGAGGTCGGCACGATCGAAGACGCAGCGACGGTGCGCTGGATCCCGGTCGCAACCGCGCATGGGCTGGTGCGTGCGCTGGTCTTTTGGGCTGGTCCCAAAGGCGAGCGTGTTTCCCGCAAATTGCCGCTGGAGACGGTGGCGCAGGTACTTGCGAGAGCCTGCGGGCACATGGGCTCCTGTGCCGAGTATCTGTATCTGACGGTGAAACATCTGGAAGAACGTGGCATCCGGGACCGCAATTTATGGCGGCTTCAGAAGCTGGTCGCAGCCGAGCTCGTCGCCATACACGGGCTGAATGCGGCGGCGGGAAACCATTGAATATCACTCCCTGCCGCCCTCCGGTCAGAGCTTGCCCTTCCAGGGCACGAGGTACGCCTCCAGAAACCGGATTGCGGCCGAGAAGGTGAACGCGCAGATCGCGATGATGCCGATACCGACGAAGACGACGTCGGTCGCCAGGAACTGTGAAGCCGACATGATCATGAAACCAATCCCGCGCGTAGAGGCGATCAATTCAGCTGCAACCAGCGTACCCCAGCCGACACCGAGCGCAATTCGAATGCCGGTGAGAATCTCCGGCAGGGCCGACGGCAGCACGATATCAAGGAAGAGCTGCAGCCGGCTCGCGCCCAGCGAACGCGCGGCATTGACGCGCTCGATCGGCAGCGCACGGACGCCGGCCTGGGCCGAGAGGCAGATCGGTGCGAACATCGCAAGCACCAGCAGCGTGATCTTCGACGTCTCGCCAATGCCGAGCCAGATGATCATCAGCGGCAGGTAGGAGAGCGGCGGAAGCGGCCAGTAGAATTCGATCGGCGCGTCGAGCACCCCTTTTGCCCATCGGTTTAGGCCCATGAGCAATCCGAGTGGGATGCCGGCGGAGACGGCGATCAGGGCGGCGACGACGATGCGGAACAGGCTTGCAAAAACATGCTCGGACAGCGACGCACCTGCGTAACCGTCGCGATAGATGGCGCCGATCTGTGTCAGCACCTCGTCAGGACGCGGCAGAAACAGGTGTGGAACGACACCGAGCGCAGAGACGACCCACCACAAAAGCAGTATGGCCAGCGCTGTCGCAATGCTGATGGCCACCGTCGATTTCTCGCCGGCTCCAAAGCCCGCCATTTTCACCAGCTTGACCTGATGGTCCTCTCTACCCGCCGCAATCGGCGGTGCCTGCACTATATCGCTCATGCGGCGCTCCTGAGGTCTTCGGTGCTGTGGAGAATGGCGCGGATCTCCTCGCGCAGCTCGGCAAATTGCGGTGACGCCTTGATTGATCGGGCGTCGCCGGTTTCGGCGAAGCGGCGAACGAAATCCAGATCGAAGCGCGCCACGACGCGCCCCGGTCGAGGTGACATGACCAGGACCTGCGTGCCCAGGAACAAGGCCTCTTCGATCGAGTGCGTGATGAAGAAGACCTTCTTTGCCGTCTTATCCCAGATGGAAACCAGCAGTTCCTGCATCTGCTCGCGCGTCAGGCTGTCGAGTGCGCCGAACGGCTCGTCCATCAGCAGGATGTCGGGATTTGTTGCCAGAGCCCGTGCGATGCCGACACGCTGGCGCATGCCGCCCGACAGCTCGTAGGGAAAAGCGCCGGCGAATTCGTCGAGACCGACGAGCCGGAGCAGCTCCAGGGCGCGCGCTTGGCGCTCCCTGCGCTTGACCCCGGCGAATTTCAAACCGAGCGCGACATTGTCGATCACCGATTTCCAAGGCAGCAGCGAGTCTTTCTGAAAAACGACGCCGCGATCTGCGCCGGGTTGTTCGACCGCGCGGCCATCGAGCGTGATCCGGCCATCCGAAAGCGGAAGGAAGCCGGCAATCGCGTTGAGAAGGGTTGATTTGCCGCATCCCGAAGCGCCGAGTGCGACGACGAAGCCCCGTTCGGGAATATCGAAGGAAACGCGATCGAGCGCGTGAACGGTTCGCCCGTCGCGGGCTGCGAAGAAAACGCTGGCGTGATCGACTTTAAGCATGTTGCCGCTCGCAAGTTCGATGCCGGCGCGGTAAGCCGCGCCGGCGCTGGGGAGGATCAGTTGCTGACGCCGGTGAGGGCATCTGCGGTGACGAAGGCGCCATAATTCGCCTGTACATCGGAAACCTTGCCCTGTTCCTTCAGGAACGATGCCGTGTCCTTGAGAATCTTGCCGGCACCCGCCTTTTCGCCGCCGCCGAGCCAGGCATCCGATGCCTGGACCTCAGGTGTCAGAAGCGTGAGGTTCTTCAGGGCCGATGCCTGCTGGTCGGCTGTTCCGCCGAGAAGCTTGGCAAGTGATTTGGCGTTGTCGCTGTCGGGACCCCAGGCGGATTTGTCCGATGCGAAGGAGGCGTAGTATTTGTTGATGACCGAAGCGAAGCCCTTCAGAAAGTCCGGGTTGTCAGCGGCAAATTTCGAGGTCGCGACCCAGGCCGAGAATGTCGGCGCACCCTTGTCTGCCACGTCCTTGGAGGTGACGAGAACCTTCCCGTTCTTCTTCAGTTCGGTGAGCGCCGGATCCCAGACGAAGCCGCCATCGATATCGCCGCGGTTATAGCTGGCGACGATCTCAGGCTGAGGGATTGCGAAGACCTGAACGTCTTTTTCGGTCAGGCCCAGCGATTTGATCAGCGCCAGCAGCTGATAGTGGTCCGTGGATACCGGTGCAGCAGCAAGCTTCTTGCCCTTCAGATCATTCAGGCTTTCGATGCCGGAACCGTTGCGGACGACCAGAGCCTCGTCGATGCCCGAGATGGAGGCGAGGTAAAAGGCCTTGACCTCGAGCCCGCGTGATACCGCAGCCGCAAACGGGCTGGAGCCGACATAGCCGATCTGGACGTCACCGGAGGCAATGGCCGCAAAGATTTCGGCGCCGGAATTGAACCTGCGGAAGTCGATGTCGTATCCCGTCTCCTTGGCGAATTCACCATTGGCGATCGCCACGGAAGACGGCAAGGCGTCGGTCTGATAGGCGACAACGACCTTCTTGTCCGCCGCTTCGGCGACAACAGCCGTTGCAAAAGTGCCGACGCCGACGGCGATCGCGGCAACCAAATTCCTGAAATTCATCTTGAGCCCCTTTGTTCAGGGCCGGACGGCCCTTGATCTCACCCTCAAAAGCGTAATGGTTGGGGAGGGGCTAGCGGGAGAAATAACAAACTATATTTATAGACAATAGAGATAATTGTTTCGTGATTCTGCCGCTTGTGCGATCAACAGGGACCGGCGAGCGACATTGGGCTTGAATGACGAAATATCTCGATGACGCTCTGAGCTTCAGGGAGAATGTATTTGGCATATGATGTTATCGTGGTCGGTTCCGGTTTTTCAGCGATAGCGGTTACCTGCAATCTCATCGAGCAGCTTCCCGCTTCGGCGAAGGTCGCCGTCGTCGGCGACGATCCTGGTTTCGGCCGCGGGACGGCTTACCGGACGGAGCTCTATCTCCATCGCCTCAATGTTCCGGCCGGCCGCATGAGCCTTTTGCCGCATCAACCCGACGACTTTGTCGACTGGCTTAAAAGCCATGGCCGTCCGTTGCAGGCCGGCGATTTCGCCTCGCGCAGCGATTATGGTCTTTATGTCCGCGATACGCTTGCACGGTTGCTTCGAAAGCGGGACGGCCGTTGCCGGGTCGATTTCATCAAGGCTAAGGCAGCGGGATGCGTGGAACGTTACAGCAGCACGCTGGCCTTCCATCTCGGCAACGGTGACGAGATTGCCGGGAAGACCGTGGTGCTCTGCCTCGGCGTCGGGAACGCGACCCTTCCGGTCGCTCCGGACGGAATTCCGCCATCGCTGCGATCTCGGATCATCGAGAACCCGTGGCGGCTTTCGTGGCTGAGGCGCGTCGCACCATCCGATGCGGTGTGTATCCTCGGATCCGGCCTGACGATGATCGATCAGGTGCTGGCGCTTCGCGCCCATGGCCACCGCGGCAGGATCGATGTGCTTTCGCGGCGCGGGCTCGCACCCCTCGGGCACGCTTGGAAGCCGCCAGTGCCTCTGCCGATCGACGTCGAGAAGCTTCCGGATACGATCAGCGGCATATTGAAGACCCTGCGGGGAAAGAGCAGGACGGTTGCCGACTGGCGAGCCGTGATGGACGGTCTGAGGCCTGCAACGCAAGCTCTCTGGCAACGGCTTTCGGGCGAGGAACGTGCACGATTCCTCAGGCATGCGCTTCCCTGGTGGAACATCCACCGTCACCGGGTCGGGCCTGACGTGTTCGACAGGTTTGAGAAGCTGGTCTTAGACGGAACTGTTCGTTTCCACGCAGGCTTCATGAAATCGCTCGGGGCCGAGGAGGGCCGGCTTGTTGCCGGCTACAGGGTCAGAGCGGCGCGCGAGATCGCCGAGATCAGGGCGGACTGGCTCGTCAATTGCACGGGAATGGAGCGGGCCGGGATCAGTCATTCACCGCTTTTGAAGGAAATGAGCCGCTTCGAGTTGATTGCCCCCGATCCTCTTGGCCTCGGGATCCAGGTGGATGCCGCTTCCGAGGTGATAGCCCCGTCCCGGATGTCGCCGGCCCGACTATTTGCGGTCGGTGCCCTCACGGCGGGGCAATTCTGGGAGATTACCGCCGTTCCGGATATCCGGGTGCAGGCCAAGGCCGTGGTCGAAGAGATCGTTTCAAGAGGCTAGCTCCCGACGCGTCCGCAGCAGATCAAAGGTGCTGCAACGTCCTTTGCGCGTCTGAAAAGGCGAGCGGCGCTATAGGTCGGCACAGCGCTTGTTGAATTGCCGGGCGCCGACAGCTACAGTATCTGGTACGCCATAATACGATTCTTGCATTCGGCTGCCGCGGCGGAAGTTGAGCGTGCAAAGTCCAACACTGAGGTACAGAATGAGCGGCGCTCTAAAGGACGCAATTAGAGTCGAGCGTCCTGCAAAGACCTTGCGGGAATTGGCGCTCGACAAGGTCCGCGAAGCCATCGTCAACGGATATTTCCGTCCCGGAGATCGCCTTGTCGAGCGTGACCTCTGCGCCCAGCTCGGCGTCAGCCGAACAGTCGTGCGCGAGGTTCTGAGGCATCTGGAATCGGAAGGGCTTGTCGCCAATCTGCCGAACAAGGGGCCGATCGTCGCGCAGCTCGACATCGGGGAAGCCAAGCAGATCTATGAGATCCGTGGCGCGCTGGAAGGCATGGCGGCGCGGCTGTGCGCGGAGCGCCGCAGCCCCGAGATCGTCGCTGCGCTGGAGGAATCTCTGGCCGGGATCCGCAACAGTTACCGCGATAACGATATGGCGGCTGTGCTGACGAACACCTCTTCCTTCTATCATACGCTGTTCACGATGGTTGACAGGAACGTTGCCTGGGGTGTCGTCAATCTTCTCACCGTGCGCATCAACCACCTGCGCTCGATGACGATCAAGACGGAGAGACGCGGCATCGAAGGCCCGCTGCAGATGTCGAAGATCGTCGACGCCATCCGCCGCGGCGACGGCGAGGGGGCTTACCGGGCGGCGATGGATCACGTCGCCGCCGCGAGCGCGATTGCCGAAGCGGTGCTGTCGGGGAAGAAGCCTGCCGACTAGGCACGAGCGGCCCGTGCCGCTTCCCCGCAGGCCTGGCAAAGCGCTCATCTCAGCTGTCGATATCACTCCATTCGCGATGATGTTCCGCGCAATTTAGCGGAACCCATACTCCGCGCTTGACACCCAACTTTGTCCAATGTGATGGTATGCCATATTAAGTAATATGTAAGGCGGTAGCATGGACTGGGATGACCGTGACTTCTGCACTCGGCCTGCCTCCACGGGCGCCGCCATGTCGTTTGTCAGCTGACAACGCGCTGACGGGAAGAAAGCGCTGCCCGGTGGGTCGAAGGGCGCACGCGCGGCAAATCGAAAAACTCGCCTTGGCCTAAACTGCTCCTCGAGGGAACCAACTTGACACTCATATATTATGGTATACCATAATACGAAATTGAGAAATGAGGTGCTCGATGGCCATTCAAATTCGCAAGACGGGACTGCAGATCGAAACGACGCTGATCGAAGGCGGCAAGGCCGCGGCGGTTCCGCTGAAGCTGTTTACCGCCTTCGCGGTCGTGAAGAATCCCTGGGCCGGTCGCGGCTTCGTCGACGACCTCAAGCCCGAAATTCACGCAGGCGCTCCGGTGCTCGGCGAGTTGCTGACCAAGATGATCATCGATGCGGTCGGGTCCGGCGAAGCTGTCGAAGGATATGGAAAGTCCGCTGTCGTCGGCCTGGACGGCGAAATCGAACACGGATCCGCGCTTATCCACACGCTGCGTTTCGGCAATTTCTATCGCCAGGCCGTCGGCGCCAAGTCCTATCTCGCCTTCTGCAACACACGCGGTCCGGCCAATGCGCCGATCATGATCCCGCTGATGGACAAGAACGATGAAGGCCGCCGTTCGCATTACCTGACCATCCAGACGTCGATCCCCGACGCGCCTGCTGCCGACGAGATCGTCGTGGCTCTCGGTGCTTCGATAGGCGGGCGCCCGCATCACCGCATCGGCGACCGCTACCAGGATCTGAAAGACCTGGGGCAGGACGTTGCCAATCCTGCGGGCGTTTGAAGGAGCGCTCTGAGATGCTGACGGCCGGATCGACCACACGCACCGCTGCAGCAACAAACGCCGCCGGTGCCTTGCCCCGAAAAAGGACGGCAAGCGGAACGGCCTATCACGAGGCCGGCAGCGGTGAGCCGCTGGTTCTCATTCATGGCGTCGGCATGCGGCTGGAGGCCTGGGCTCCGCAGATCGCATTCCTGTCTGCGGGCCATCGCGTCATCGCCGTCGATATGCCGGGACATGGCGAGAGCGCAAAGTTGCCGGCGGGCAGTCGGCTCGAGGAGTTCGTCGACTGGTTCGGACGCTTTCTCGACGAGATGGCAATCGACACGGCAAATGTTGCCGGACACTCGATGGGCGCACTGGTTTCAGGAGGGGCGGCCGTGACCTTTGGCGAGCGGATCAGCCGCGTCGCCTACCTCAACGGCGTCTACAGGCGTGATCCTGAAGCAAAGGCCGCCGTGCTTGCGCGCGCCGCGGCCATTCCGGTATCGGGCGTCGACAAGGAAGGCCCTCTGGCCCGGTGGTTCGGCGATGATGCAGACAGCGTCACTGCGCGTGAATTGACGCGAAAATGGCTGAACCTCGTTGATCCCCAGGGCTATGCCGTCGCTTACGCCGCCTTTGCGGGAGGAGACGCGACCTATGCTAACGGCTGGAAAGACGTGGCTGGTCCGGCCCTGTTTCTGACGGGGTCCGATGATCCGAACTCGACGCCCTTGATGGCGACGCAAATGGCAGAGCTTGCGCCGCAGGGCTACGCTCGCATCGTCGAAGGCCATCGTCATATGGTGAACCTGACCGCGCCTGATATCGTCAATTCGCTGCTCGCTGAGTGGCTGTCGTTCGGGGAGGATGAACGATGACAATCCAGACTGTCGACCCAAGAGCACTGCGAGATGCATTCGGGGCCTTTCCGACCGGGGTGACTGTCGTCACCGCCTGTGACGGGGATGGAAATCCGATCGGCTTCACAGCGAACTCCTTCACCTCAGTCTCGCTTAATCCGCCTTTGCTGCTCGTCTGCCTTGCCAAGTCGTCGCGCAATTTCGCCACCATGACCGGAGCACAGCACTTTGCGATCAACGTGCTTTCGGAAACGCAGAAAGACGTGTCGAACACCTTTGCACGCCCGGTCGAGGACAGGTTTGCGGCGGTCGAGTGGGCGAAGGGATCGGCAGGCTGCCCGATATTCTCGAACGTTGCGGCCTGGTTCGAATGCGCCATGGAAGAGGTCATCGAGGCTGGCGACCACGTCATCTTGATGGGGCGCATCGAAGCTTTCGACAATAGCGGCCGCAACGGTCTCGGCTATGCGCGTGGCGGTTATTTCACGCCGACGCTCGCAAGCAAGGCGGTGTCCGCGGCAAGCGAAGGCAATATGGAACTTGCAGCCGTTGTCGAACGCCGCGGCGAGGTTCTGCTGCTCGGCGAAGATGTGCTCTCCCTGCCAGGTGTCGATGCCCATGACGGCAGTCCGACCGAGACGCTGCAAAAATACCTGGAAACGCTCACCGGGTTGAAAGTCAGCATCGGCTTTCTCTATTCGGTTTATGAGGGCAAGAGCGACGGCAAGCAGCACATCGTCTATCACGCCGTTGCCGGAGAGGGCGAGCCTGCCGGCGGCAGGTTCCTGAAGCCTGACGCATTGGTTGCGGCAAAGTTCAAGACCAGTTCGACTGCCGATATCGTCAACCGTTTTGCGATGGAAAGCTCGATCGGCAATTTCGGCGTCTATTTCGGCGACGAGACCGGCGGCACTGTTCACCCAATTCCAGCCAAGGACGCAAAAGCATGAAGTTCTCCCTCTTCGTCCATATGGAACGGCTCGACGCCAGCCAAAGCCATAAGATCCTCTACGAGGAATTCGTCGCGCTTTGCGAGATCGCCGACAAGGGCGGCATGCACGCGATCTGGACCGGTGAGCACCATGGCATGGATTTCACCATCGCGCCCAATCCGTTCGTGACCATTGCCGATCTGGCGCGCCGCACATCGCGGGCACGGCTCGGAACGGGGACGGTGATCGCCCCCTTCTGGCATCCGATCAAGCTTGCCGGCGAGGCGGCCATGGCCGATATCATCTGCGATGGACGACTCGACATCGGTATCGCGCGCGGGGCCTATTCTTTCGAATACGAGCGTCTGCTGCCCGGTCTCGATGCCTGGGGCGCCGGCCAGCGCATGCGCGAGCTCATCCCGGCGGTCAAGGGCATATGGGCCGGCGACTACGCCCATGACGGGGAATTCTTCAAGTTTCCGTCGACCACGTCGGCGCCGAAACCGCTGCAGCAGCCGAACCCGCCCATCTGGGTGGCAGCGCGCGATCCGAACTCGCACGAATTTGCCGTCGCCAACGGCTGCAACGTTCAGGTGACGCCCCTCTGGCAAGGCGATGACGAGGTTCAGTCGTTGATGGAGCGCTTCAACGACGCCTGCGCCAAGCATCCCGAGATCGAGCGGCCCAAGATCATGTTGCTGCGCCATACCTATGTCGGCTCGTCGGCGGACGATGTCGCCCAGGCCGCCCATGAGCTCAGCGTCTACTACAATTATTTCTTCGCCTGGTTCAAGAATGAGAAGCCGGTTACCCAGGGTCTGATCGAACGTATCCCGGACGAACAGATCAGAGCAAACGCCATGCTGTCGGACCAGGTCATGCGCACCAACAATGTCGTTGGTGACGCTGAGACCGTCATCGCCCGGCTCAAGGCGTATGAAGCACTCGGCTACGACGAATATTCCTTCTGGATCGACACCGGCATGAGCTTCGAGCGCAAGAAGGCGTCGCTCGAACGCTTCATCACCGAGGTCATGCCGGCATTTCAGGAGTAACACCATGCGGCGTTTCCAGCACTATATCGACGGCGAATTTTCAGATGGCGAGGCCAGCTATCCGAGTATCGACCCCGCTTCCGGCGCGGTCTGGGCTGATATGCCCGAAGCGCGCGAGGCCGATGTCGACCGGGCTGTCAACGCGGCCGACAGGGCGCTTTACGACGGCCCATGGCCGAAACTGACGGCCACCCAACGCGGCAAGCTGCTTTACAAGCTGGCCGATCTGGTTGCCGCTAACGCGCAGATCCTCGCAGAACTGGAGACGCGCGACACCGGAAAGATCATCCGCGAAACATCGGCTCAGATCGCTTATGTCGCCGAATACTATCGCTACTATGCCGGCATCGCCGACAAGATCGAAGGCGCCTACCTGCCGATCGACAAGCCCGACATGGATGTCTGGCTTCGCCGCGAGCCGATCGGCGTCGTTGCGATGGTCGTGCCGTGGAACAGCCAGCTCTTCCTGTCTGCGGTGAAGATCGGACCGGCGCTGGCGGCCGGCTGCACGATGGTGGTCAAGGCCTCGGAAGACGGGCCGGCGCCGCTTCTCGAATTTGCACGGTTCGTGCACGAGGCAGGCTTTCCCGCCGGCGTCGTCAACATCATCACCGGTTTCGGCGCGTCGTGCGGCGCCGCCCTCGGACGGCACCCGAAGGTTGCGCATGTCGCCTTTACCGGCGGCCCTGAAACCGCCCGGCACGTCGTTCGCAACTCGGCCGAAAACCTCGCCTCCACCTCGCTTGAACTTGGCGGCAAGTCGCCATTCATCGTCTTTGCCGACGCGGATCTCGAGAGCGCTGCCAATGCCCAGGTCGCGGGGATCTTCGCCGCGACAGGGCAGAGCTGCGTTGCCGGATCGCGCCTCATCGTCGAACGCAGCGTCAAGGACAAATTCGTCGCCCTGCTGCGTAAGAAGGCGGAGGCAATCCGGATCGGTGCTCCGCTCGATATGGCGACCGAAGTCGGCCCGCTTGCCACCAAGCGCCAGCAGGACAATATCGGCGCCCTCGTCGCCAAGTCGATTGAAAGCGGCGCCCGCCTCGTCACGGGAGGGCGCAAGATCGACGGCGACGGCTACTATTTCCCACCGACGATTCTCGACTGCGACGATGTCGCCTCGCCCTCGCTCATCGAGGAATTCTTCGGGCCGGTCTTGTCCGTCGTGTCATTCGAGACGGAGACCGAGGCGCTGCGACTCGCCAACGATACCCGTTATGGCCTGGCTTCCGGCGTCTTCACCCAGAACCTGACCCGGGCGCACCGGCTGATGAAGGGGCTGCGAGCCGGGATCGTCTGGGTCAACACCTACCGCGTGGTATCACCGATCGCGCCGTTCGGCGGTTTCGGCCTGTCGGGCCATGGCAGGGAAGGCGGCATGGCCGCAGCACTCGACTATACCCGCACCAAGACGATCTGGCTCAGGACATCGGACGATCCGATCCCCGATCCCTTCGTGATGAGGTAGCGCCGATGTTTTACGAAATCCGCACCTATCGGCTGAAGAACGGCACCATCCCGCAATATCTCAAGGTCGTCGAGGAAGAGGGGATCGAAATCCAAAAGAGCCATCTCGGCACGCTCGTCGGTTACTTCTTTTCGGAGATCGGAACGATCAACGAGATCGTTCACATCTGGGCCTTTGCGAGCCTGGACGACCGGGAGGCGAGGCGCCAGAGGCTTCTGGCCGATCCCCGGTGGCAGGCCTTCCTGCCCAAGATCCGCGATCTGATCGAAGTGGCGGAAAACAAGATTATGAAGCCAGCCAACTTTTCTCCCAGGAGCGAGTCGCACTGACGGCATAAGGCATACCCGTAGGACAAACCAGAACAAGGATAAGGGAACATGAAAACAACATTTGCTGTCGCGGCGGTTGCCGCATTCGTGGCTGTGTCCGTACCGGCTCACGCCGACAACATGGTCTTCTCGAGCTGGGGAGGAACGACCCAGGACGCGCAGAAGGCCGCATGGGCCAGCCCGTTCACGGAGAAGACCGGTATCACCGTCGTGCAGGACGGGCCGACGGATTACGGCAAGCTCAAGGCGATGGTCGAGGCTGGCCAGGTCACCTGGGACGTCGTCGACGTCGAAGGCGACTATGCCGCCCAGGCCGGCAAGAATGGCCAGCTCGAGAAACTCGATTTCTCGGTCATCGACAAATCCAAGCTCGATCCGCGCTTCGTGACTGATTACTCGGTCGGCAGCTTCTATTATTCCTTCGTCATCGGCTGCAATGCCGATGCCGTCACCGCCTGCCCGAAGACATGGGCGGATCTGTTCGACACGGCAAAGTTTCCGGGAAAGCGCACATTCTACAAGTGGTCGGCTCCCGGCGTGATCGAAGCGGCGCTGCTTGCCGACGGTGTGGCCGCCGACAAGCTCTATCCACTTGATCTCGACCGCGCCTTCAAGAAGCTCGATACGATCAAATCGGATATCGTCTGGTGGTCGGGCGGCGCACAGTCGCAGCAGCTTCTGGCATCCGCCGAGGCTCCCTTCGGCAGTGTCTGGAATGGCCGCATGACCGCGCTTGCGGCGAGCGGTATCAAGACCGAGACCTCATGGGAACAGAACATCACCGCTGCGGATTCGCTCGTCGTGCCGAAGGGTTCGCCGAACGTGGAAGCCGCGATGAAGTTCATTGCAATGGCGACTTCTGCCGAACCGCAGGCCGCCCTTGCAAAAGCCACCGGATATGCACCAATCAACGTTGACTCGGCCAAGCTGATGGATCCGGAGACTGCCAAGACCCTGCCGGATCAGCAGACGGCCAGCCAGGTGAATGCCGATATGAACTACTGGGCTGATAATCGCGATGCCATCGGCGAGAAGTGGTACGCCTGGCAGGCGAAATAGCCTGAAACTTGAGATGAACGGGTACGGCGAATGTTCGCCGTGCCCCCGCAGTGTCGGTGCCCGCTTGTCGGACCTCGGCGCCTGCGGAAATTGACGGGTGGGAAGGACTGTCATGTCGACATATAGCGATGCCTCCGCTGCAATTGCGCCCCTTCCAAAGGTGCGCAGGGCAACAGGTTTTGGCGGGGTGCTTCCGGCTCTCGCCTTCGTGACGATCTTTTTCATCGCGCCGGTGGCAGTGCTCCTGTTGCGCAGCGTGCTGGAACCCGTGCCGGGTTTTGGAAACTATGCGCAGCTGATCGGGTCCGCGACCTATCTGAAGATCTTCGCCAACACCTTCATCGTCTCAGGTCTCGTCACGGTGATTTCGCTGCTGATCGGATTTCCCGTTGCCTGGGCGCTGGCAATCATGCCCGGGCGCCTAACCTCGGTGATCTTTGCGATCCTGCTCCTATCGATGTGGACCAACCTGCTTGCCCGCACCTATGCCTGGATGGTTCTTTTGCAGCGCACGGGGCTCATCAACAAGATGCTGATCGGAATGGGGCTGATCGACAAGCCCCTGGCACTGGTCAACAACCTGACCGGGGTGACCATCGGCATGACCTATATCATGCTGCCCTTCATCATCCTGCCGCTCTACGGCGTGATCAGGAAGATCGACCCGTCTACCCTGCAGGCGGCGGCACTTTGCGGCGCCAACCGGTGGCAGTGCCTGACCCGTGTTCTGCTGCCCTTGGCAATGCCCGGCATGGCGGCTGGTGCACTCATGGTCTTCGTCATGTCGCTTGGTTATTTCGTCACGCCGTCGCTTCTCGGCGGCACCGCCAACATGATGCTCGCAGAGCTGATCGCGCAATTCGTGCAGTCGCTGGTCAACTGGGGCATGGGAGGTGCTGCGGCGCTGGTTCTCCTCGTGGTGACCCTGTTGCTTTATGCCGTGCAGCTGCGCTTCGTCGGCAACCAGAATCCGGGAGGGCGTTGACATGTTGCTCAATTTCGACCGTCTCGGCTGGTGGAAATACATCCTGCTGGCGATAACGCTTCTGACTTCGGCCTTCCTGCTGATGCCGATCGTCTTTATCGCGGCGCTCTCCTTCGGCTCCTCGCAGTGGCTGATCTTTCCGCCGCCCGGCTGGACGCTTCAATGGTACAGCGAGCTCTTTGCCGATCCGCGCTGGCTGGAATCGGCCTGGACGAGCTTCAAGATCGCGGTCATCGTGACTGTTCTGTCGGTGCTGCTCGGGCTCGTGACCTCCTTCGGGCTGGTGCGCGGTTCGTTCCTGTTCCGCGATGCGCTGAAAGCACTGTTCCTGACGCCGATGATCCTGCCCGTCGTGGTTCTTGCGGTCGCCCTTTATGCCTTCTTTCTGAGGATCGGCCTTGGCGGCACGTTGGTAGGCTTCGTCATTTCGCACCTCGTTCTCGCGCTGCCCTTCTCGATCCTCTCGATCTCAAGTGCGCTGGAGGGCTTCGACAAGTCGATCGAGGACGCGGCGGTTCTGTGCGGCGCCTCGCCTCTGGAAGCAAAGATCAGGGTCACCCTGCCGGCGATCAGCCATGGGCTGTTTTCGGCGGCCGTCTTCTCGTTCCTGACTTCCTGGGACGAGGTGGTGGTGGCAATCTTCATGTCCAGCCCGACCCTGCAGACGCTGCCCGTCAAGGTATGGGCAACGCTGCGGCAGGACCTGACGCCCGTTGTCGCTGCGGCGTCGACCCTTCTCATCCTTTTGACGATCCTCTTGATGGCGCTGGTTGCCGTCGTGCGTAAGGTACTGAAACAATGAAAGAACCGTTCCTTCAGATCCGCGGAATACGCAAGGAATACGGCCCGGTCGTCGCCGTCCACGACGTCAATCTCGACGTCCGGCGCGGGGAGTTCCTGACCTTTCTCGGACCGTCCGGATCCGGCAAAAGCACCACCCTCTACATCCTGGCCGGTTTTGAAACTCCAACGAAAGGCGACATCACGCTGGAGGGCAAGACCTTGCTCGACACGCCTTCGCACAAGCGCAACATCGGCATGGTGTTCCAGCGCTACACCCTGTTTCCGCATCTGACGGTGGGCGAAAACATCGCCTTCCCGCTGAAGGTGAGGCGGAGGTCCAAGGCCGAGGTCGACAGCAAGGTCAAGGAGATGCTGCGTCTCGTCAGGCTCGAAGGCTTCGAGGATCGCAAGCCTGCGCAAATGTCCGGCGGCCAGCAGCAACGTGTCGCCCTTGCCAGGGCCCTTGCCTATGACCCGCCGGTGCTTCTGATGGACGAGCCGCTGTCGGCGCTCGACAAGAAGCTGCGCGAGGAAATCCAGCATGAGATACGCCGGATCCACCAGCAGACCGAAGTGACTATCCTCTATGTCACGCACGACCAGGAGGAGGCGCTGCGGCTCTCCGACCGGATCGCCGTCTTTTCCAAGGGTGTCATCGACCAGATCGGCACGGGGCCGGAACTCTATGCCAATCCGCGGACCCGCTTCGTGGCCGAATTCATCGGCGACAGCGACTTCATTTCCTGCGACCTGCTGTCATCCTCCGATGGGCAGGCCACCATTTCGCTTGGCGGCGGAAGCGTCTTCAATGACATTCCGGTGCATGGAAAAGGAAGCTCCGGGACAAGGGCAGCCCTGATGCTGAGGCCTGAGCGCATTCGGTTGTCGCGAAACCAGGTGGCGGGAGCGGGTCTTGCCGCAACCGTCAGCGACATTACCTTCCTCGGCAACAATATTCACGTCTCGACCGAGACGGCGACGGGTGAGGCGCTGGCGGTTCGTCTGCCGTTCGGTCATGAGGCTATCGTCGGGCTCAGCCGTGGCGATATAGTCCATCTGAATTTCGATCCCGGTGCCGCTCACGTATTTTGTTGAAAGTTGTCATATGAAGCTCAATGATCCCTCGCTGTTCCGTCAGGCGTGCCCCATCGCTGATCGCTGGATCGAAGCGGAAGGCCGCAAGGCGGCGACGGTCCGCAATCCGGCCACAGGCGAGCCGCTGGGGCTGGTCCCCGACCTCGGTGCGGCGGAAACGGAAGATGCGATCCGCGCCGCGGTCATCGCCCAGAAGCTTTGGGCGAAGAAGACGGCCGGGGAGCGCGCCGCCGTTCTGAAGGCTTGGCACAGGCTGATGATCGAAAACCGCGACGATCTGGCGATGATCCTGACGCTGGAGCAGGGAAAGCCGCTCGCCGAAGCCAAAGGGGAGATCACCTATGGTGCGAGCTTCATCGAATGGTTCGCCGAAGAGGCGAGGCGCATCAACGGCGAGGTCGTACCGGGACATCAGCCGGACAAGCGGATCCTCGTCCTGCGCCAGCCCGCAGGCGTAGTGGCGGCAATCACGCCCTGGAACTTTCCGAATGCGATGATCACCCGCAAGATTGGCCCCGCGCTCGCCGCCGGCTGTGCCGTGGTTCTCAAGCCGGCGCTGCAGACGCCATTCTCCGCCATTGCCATCGCCGTTCTCGGTGAGCGTGCCGGCCTGCCGCCGGGGCTTCTCAACATCGTCACGGGTGACGCAGCGGCAATTGGCGGAGTGCTGACGGCAAGCCGTGATGTTCGGGTCCTGACATTCACGGGTTCCACCCGGACGGGCGAGCTGCTTTACCGGCAATGCGCGCCGACGATCAAAAAGCTCGGCCTTGAGCTTGGCGGCAATGCACCCTTCATCGTGTTCGACGACGCCGATCTCGACGCTGCCGTCGAAGGCGCGCTCATCGCCAAGTTCCGCAACAACGGTCAGACCTGCGTCTGCGCCAATCGGCTGTATGTTCAGGACGGCGTCTATGAGGCGTTTGCCGCCAAGCTCGCCGCGGCGGTTTCGGACTTGAAGGTCGGCAACGGTCTCGACCGTGACGTCGTGCTTGGCCCGCTGATCGACGACAACGCCGTCGCCAAGGTCGAAAGCCATATCAGCGACGCCGTTTCAAAGGGTGCTGGGATCGTCATAGGCGGCAAACGTCACGCGCTCGGCGGCCATTTCTTCGAGCCGACAATCCTGCGCGATGTCGCTGCCGGCATGCAGGTCGCGGGCGAGGAAACCTTCGGGCCGCTTGCACCGCTGTTTCGCTTCCGCGACGAAGAGGACGTTATCGAACAGGCAAACGACACCGAGTTCGGGCTTGCTTCGTATTTTTACGCTCGCGATCTGTCGCGGGTATTTCGTGTGGCTGAAGCGCTCGAATATGGCATGGTCGGCGTCAATACCGGTCTCGTCTCGACGGCTGAGGCTCCGTTCGGCGGTGTGAAGATGTCGGGTCTTGGCCGCGAAGGGTCGCGGCACGGATTGGACGAATATACCGAGCTTAAATATGTCTGCCTGGGCGGTATTGCCTGACGTGGTCGATGCTTTCGCTTTGCCGCAAAGAAAGACCTAAAATGCATCTCTTGAAACCCATTGAACTAGATCTGTTGCGCGTTTCCCTGAAATTGACTGCGATGGAATTGAACGGTGCCGCTACGCGAAATATACAATACCGATGCTATGCTAAAACCGGCAACACCGATTCCTGCAACCAAATCGACGACATAGTGTCCGCCTTCGGTGATCGCGGACAGCAGCATTAGCGTATTTAAGAAGATCGTCGGAATTCTTATCCATCGTATTGTCCACGCACCCCAACTGCACAAAACCGCTACCGCCGCATGGACCGACGGGAACGAGATGATGCCGCTCGCGTGCTCCAATTGCAGAACAAATTGGGGGTCATCCCTGACTGCTAGGATTTGAGGAACGTATTCCAAACCGAGCATGCCGTTGATATTTTTAAGATCGGCGGGATTGATGGCAAAATCTGTGTAGGTCCCGAGCGCAGGATACCAAATGGTTATGACACTCGCGATGACGCATATCAGGCCGTATGCCCCGACGACCTGATATGCGCGAGCTCGGTAACCGCACAGGCTTAGCAACACTGGAAGAAATAAAAGCTGATGGTGGAATGTTTGATAAGCAAGCGTCAGTGACTTTGCGAGCAGGGGATGTGTGTCCAAAAATGCAATCAAGCTCAACAATCGACGCCAATAAGCCGATCCAGTTGGAGCAGCTTTTGATCCTGCAAAGGCAGCTTCAGGGCAAAAGCAACGTAGGTGGACACGACAAGCGGGCTCGTTAGCAATAAGCCGATGCCAGTGCATTCAACAATGCAGAGCAGGGACGGGATTCTGCGCCAATGACATAGGAGGCCGAAGCCCAAGAGAAAAATCAGGGCGACCGTGCTAAGCTGCGTGAAGCCTCTTGGATCCACCGACAGGCCAACGAGCCAAGCCAGTATCGGAACAAGCGCGTAAGCGCATCCGGTAAGGCCCATCAAAAAGGCTCGCGCTCTGGATGCCTCAGTCATGAGATAACCCCTTAACGTGTCCGTGATCTATTACCAATCACAAGTTAAGGTTTAGTGGATTTTTGTAGCCGTTTGTTGCCAATTCTGGATGCACGATGATGGCGTTTCCGCCATTTATCACCTCGGGCGATGTTTTGGATGACAGGGCCCTTCTCCTGCCGAACGCACTCACCGCAGCGAGCCGTCGCTGGCATCGATGCGCACACATACAGCCTCGCCGTTTTTCGCTGCTTTCCGGAGCGAACTACTCGCCGCTCTTGTCGTTGCCGGCGCAATTGAAAGCGTCAGTTCCTATCACTCGCACTTTGATGTAAGGAAAAATTCCATTATTCGTATTGGTTAAGACAGGTGAAATTCCATGGCTTCCCTTGCCGTCACAATGAAAGGGCAAGCACACTGAAACGGGATTTGCTGACGCACCTTGGGGTCAAACCGGGGGAACGGATCGACTTCGACAAGCTGCCTGGGGCTGAGCTTCGGTAGCTGCTCGTCCGACGGGGAAAATCGACGACTTTATCGGTCGGCATGCTGGCAAGATGAAAAAACCGTTGACCGTTGACGAGATGAACGAAATCGCGGCATCGGGCTGGGCCGGCGAGGAATGAAAGTTTCAGTCCATACCAGCACTCTTGCTCGAACAGTCCTGCAGGACGATGCTGAGTAGGGGAGGGCCGCGGCGATTTCGCAGATGGCGTGATTGCCCACGAAGGAACACGGCTTGGCGGCGAGAGCTTCGCATCTGCGACAAGCAGGCGGTCGAACTGGTAATCCGCTAAGACTAACCCGCACGTCTTCTCACCTGAAATTCCGTAGGGCTTCTGACCAAGAATGGCTCCAGCCCTGGGCGCTTTTCGCCTGGTGCCGATTAGGTCAATGCTGAGCGGTTGCATAGTTTTCAAGGCTGGGACGATGGGCGAGCGTTCGCTCAGAACCGATGTTCCGCTCCTTCGACCGGATTTGCCCAGACCGTCATTCCAGGCGCAAACGGCGTCTCGCCTTCGGCGCGCACCACCATCTCGCCGAGTTCGGGAACGTCGAGGTAGAGGATCGCGTCGGCGCCAAGCCGCTCGAGATGCCGGATCCTGCCCTGCCATTGCCCGGCACTTTCCGAAAGCCTGATATGCTCAGGGCGGATGCCATAGGTCGTGCAGTTCAATCGCCGCGCTATCTCGCCGCCATAGAGGTTCATTTTCGGGCTGCCGATGAACCCGGCGACGAAAGGTGTTGCGGGATTGCGGTAGAGTTGCATCGGGCTACCGATCTGCTCAACCGCGCCGCCCTTCAGGACGACGATCTTGTCCGCCATCGTCATGGCTTCGACCTGGTCGTGGGTGACATAGATCATCGTCGATTTCAGGCGCGCGTGCAGATCGGCGATCTCAAGGCGCATCTGGGCGCGGAGCGAAGCGTCGAGATTGGAGAGCGGCTCGTCGAACAGGAAAACCTTGGGATCGCGGATGATCGCGCGGCCGATGGCGACGCGCTGCCTCTGGCCGCCGGAGAGCGCTTTCGGCTTTCTCTCCAGTAACTGGGTGAGCTGCAGCGTTTCAGCTGTCGCCGCGACCTTGGCGGCGATTTCCGCCTTTGGTCGGCGGGCGAGCGAAAGCCCGAAGCCGATATTCTCGGCAACGGTCATGTGCGGGTAGAGCGCGTAGCTCTGGAACACCATGGCGATGCCGCGCTCGGAGGGTTCGGCATAGGTCACGTCCTTGCCGCCGATGGTCAATGTGCCTGATGTCGTCTCCTCCAGGCCAGCTATGATGCGCAGCAGCGTCGACTTTCCGCATCCCGACGGGCCGACGAAAACGACGAACTCGCCTGAGGCAACCTCCAGATCGATCCCCTTGATGACTTCAAGGGCGCCAAAGCTCTTGCGAACTTGCTTAAGAGTGAGCTCAGCCATTCGGTTACCCTTTTACTGCGCCGGCCGTCATGCCGGCGACGATCTGCCGGTTGAAGAAGATGAAGACGATCAGCGGCGGGATCGTCACGAGGAGGATATTCATGAAGAGGAGATTGTACTGGCTCGTATACATGCTCTGGAAATTATAGAGCGTCAGCTGCACGGTTACGTTCTCCCTGCCGGGAAGGTAGTAGAGCGGATTGGTAAAATCGTTGAAGATCGCAATCGACTGCACGACGATGTTGGTGACGGTCACAGGCTTCAGCAGTGGCAGGATCACTCTGAAGAAGATCTGTCGGGGCTTGGCGCCGTCGATCAGCGCCGCCTCGTCGAGGTCGCGCGGTATGGTCGAAATGAACGACCGGTAGAGCAAGGTCGAGAAAGAGAGATTATAGGCGACCTGGATCAGGATCATCCCGGTCACGGTCTTGAAGAGACCGATCTCCTGCAGGAGGCCGATGGTGGGCACGACGGCCGGCGGCATCATCAGACCCATGAACAGGGCAACGGAGGCCACCCTGTTCCAGACGGTCTTGCGGCGCTGCATCACATAGCCGACCATTGCCGACAGCAGGATCAGGATCGTGACGGAGGCTACGGTGATCAGGGTGGAGTTGAAATAGGCGAGCGCGAGCTGGTAGTCGCGCGCCTTGAAAACGGCGACCAGATTATCCCAGAACAGCCACTGCGCAGGCAATTCGAAATTAAGGCGAGACGCCTCGGATTTCGATTTGACCGCCTGCAGAGCGACGAAAACGAAGGGCATGACGAAGATGACGGCCGCCGCCGCAAGGGCTATCGCGCCGGTCACGTAAGGGCGGACGCTTCTCATTCCTCGACCTCGCGCCGGTTGAACCACAGGGTGAATGGCAGGATGATTACGGCGATTAGCGCAAACAGGATGACGTTTCCGGCCGTCGACAGGCCGTAGAAACCCGCCTGGTACTGCTTATAGATCACCGAGGCGACCACATCGGAGGAGAAACCTGGCCCGCCGCGGGTCATGGCCCATATCAGATCGAAGGATCGAAGCCCGCCGATCAGCGACAATGTCACCACGATGACAGTGGCGGGACGCACGAGTGGCAGAGTGATTCGGAAAAATTGCTGGAGACGCGTGGCGCCGTCAATCCGCGCGGCCTCATAATAATCGGGGCTGATCGCAGCAAGGCCGGCGATGAAGATCAGCGTTGCGAGGCCGACACCCTTCCAAACATCGACCAAAGCCACCGAAAAAAGCGCCAGCGCCGGATTGGTGAGCCATCCCGGGCCGGGAATGCCGAGCGTTTCGAGCGTGACGTTGATGATGCCCCTGGTTGGATGCATCATCACCGTGAAGGTGATGCCGATACCGATCGTCGAGACCAGGACGGGAAAGAAGACCAGCGTGCGCAGGAAGCCGCGGGCAAAGATATTGCTGGTCAGGAGCACGGCGAGCAGCAGCCCGCAGACCGTCTTCAGGCCGGATGTCGTAACAGCATAGATCAGCGTGTTGACCAGTCCCTTGACCAGGAATGGTTCGGAAAAGAACTGCTGAAAATTTTCGAGCCCGATGAATTCGGCGGTCGAAAGATCCCAGCGCGTGAGGCTGAACCAGAGGGAGGATACCGTGGGAACCAGAAACAGCACGCCGTAGATGATTGCGGCCGGAATGAAAAACCACAGCGGGTAGGGCGATTTGCGCGAGCGGGGGCGTGTCTCGGTCATGACTACCTCTTCGATCGGGTGGAACCTCGCTCCATCGGGAGCGAGGTTAATTGACCCGAAAGACCGCTACCAGTTCGGCAGGCCGAGTTGCTTGGCCTGTTTGCGCACATCGTCGTCATAGAGTTTTGCCGCGTCGGCGGGCTGGCGAATACCGGAGCCGACTTCGACGGTGATCTGCTCGAGAGCCGGCCCCTTGACCGGCGAAACAAATTCCAGCGCCGGGGTCGTCTTGTCCTTGGCCTCGAAATAGGGAAGCATGTCCTTCACCGCAGGCGGCACGTCGGCAGGCAGACCGCAGCCGTCGATCAAGGGAGGCCCTTGCACGGTGTTGGTTTCCACCATGATCTTGCAGCCTTCGACGCTTCCTGCGAAATCCACGAATTTCTGCGCTTCCTCTGCGTGCTGACTGGTAAGGGGAATGTAGAGGGCGGGCGGCATCCAGACCGTCAGGCCATTCGTCGCCGCGTCGTCGCTCGGCTGCGCGAAGAAACCGACATCTGCGAGGTTGTCGGGATAATTCTGCTTGAGCGCGCCGATTGCGAAGCTCAGCATTGGATAGTGCGCTGCCTCGCCCGTTGCCACCATTCTCAGGCCATCGTCATAGCTTGCTGCGCCGAAATCCTCGTTCATCAGGCCAGCGTCGTGAACGTCCTTCAGCCGTTCGAAGCCTTTCATGGCCGCCGGCGTCTCTGCGTATTTCGCCTTGTTGGCAGTGTAGTCGGCGGCGAAGTTCGGCACGGCGGCATGCAGGTTGTAATAGTCCGCCAGAACGAATAACTGCGAGGTCCAGGTATCGCGATAGGTCTGCGCCACGGCGACCTTGCCTGATGCCTTGACCTTTGCGTTGTTCGCCATGAAGTCCGCCCATGTCTTCGGGACTGACAGGCCGAGGTCCTGGTAGATTTTCCTGTTGTAGAGGATGCCGCCCGCCATCGCCGTGCCGAAGGGAACACCGTAGAGCTTGCCGTCGGCGCGGACGACCGACTTGAAGCCTTCGTCCACCTTCGCCTGCGACGCAAGACCGCTCAGATCGACAAGCGTCTGCGCGGGTTTCAGCGCCTGGAGCAGCGAGCCGGAATTATAGAGAAACACATCGGACATCTCGCCGGTCGCTAGGCGCGTCTTGATGATGTTGTCACCCTCGCCGCCACCGGCCCGTGGCTCGATTTCGATCGTCACGTCGGGCACCTTTGTCTGATAGGCGGCAACCAGCGCCTCGGCGGCAGCGACCGTGTCCGGATTGTTGTCGATCAGGAATGACAGCGTGGTTTCTGCATGCGACGGGCCGGCCGCAACCAATGCCAAAAGCGCGGACGCGCCCGCAAGAATGAGTTTAATCCGATGTGTCATGACGTTCCTCCTCTGAACGGTGTGACGTTTATGCTCCTCAGGAAGTGGGTAGAGAAAAGGCCAGTCGGTGCGTCCCGGGGTGAATAACGGCTTCCTCGACGACGGGCTCTCCGTTGAGCGACGGGTTTTGATGCCGTTTTCCGGGCCGGAACCGGCCGATGCAACCTTCCGGAAGTGTCAGCACATAGGTGACCTTGTTGCCGTCGCACTGCCAGCCGGCCTCGATGCGTCCCTGGCTGATATCATGATGGGCCGATACCGGCGAAAGCGAAGGAATCGGCGCTGGATCGACGATCACCTCGGCAAATCCGGGTGCGCTCGGGCTCGGCGAAATTCCGGCGACGCTTTCGAATAGCCATTGGCAGACCGCGCCATAGGCATAGTGGTTATAGCTGTTCATGTCGGGTTCGTAGATCGTGCCGTCAGGCGCCATGGAATCCCAGCGCTCCCAGATCGTCGTCGCCCCTTTCGACACCTGGTAGAGCCACCCCGGCACATCCTCCTGCAGGAAGACCTTTTCGGCAAGATCGTCCATGCCGAGCTTCGTCAGTGCCGGTAGCAGGGCGGGCGTGCCGATGAAGCCGGTGCCGATCTTGTAGTCGGCATCAATGATCACCTGCCGGAAATGCTGCTGCGCGGCTTGCCTGTGCTCTGCCGGTATCAGGTCGTGAAGGAAGGCCAAGGCGTAGGATGTCTGGTCGTTGTGCGCGAGCCGTCCCGCCGGCGTGATGAACTCGTTGCAAAATGTCAGCCGGATCTCGTTTGCGCGCTGTTTCATCTTCTCTTCAAGGGCATGCTCGCCGAGAGTGGCTGCGATCCTTGCCAGAAGGTCGGTCGAGATGAAGTGATAGAGCGTCGCCGCGCAGTCGTCGGCGATCGTCGGGCGAGGCTTTCGATTGTCGCCGACCGGCTGCAGCCAGTCGCCGAAGGTGAAGCCTCGGGCGCCCCAATGCGACGGCGGGCGAACCAGGGGACCGTCCGAGATCGACCAGACAAAATCGACCCAGCGCACCATGGAATCCAGGCACTCCGCCAGAACGGCCCGGTCGCCGTAATGGGTGTAGAGCACCCAGGGGATGACGACGATCGCGTCGCCCCAGCCGGTCGAGCCGGCATAGCCCGGGAAATTGGCCGGATGCAGACGCGTCGGATCCGGCGAAAAATGTGAGACGGCGCCATCCTCGCGCTGATCGGCCATCACATCCCGCAGATACTTTCTCAGGAAGGATTGGCTGTCGCTCAGCCAGCATGCGGTTGCGGCAAAGACCTGGGCGTCGCCCGTCCAGCCGAGGCGTTCGTCGCGCTGCGGGCAATCGGTCGGCACTTCGACGAAATTGGAGCGCTGCGACCAGATGGTATTTTCGACCAGACGATTGACCAACGCATTGCCCGAGGTGAAACCGCCGGCGGGCTCGGCCACAGACGAGATCGGGATGGACGCGATTGCGAGGATCTTCGCATCGCCCGTAATCGTCACCCTGGCATAACGGAAGCCGTGGAAGGTGAAATGCGGCGCGTAGGTCTCGTCGCCGTCTCCCCGTAGCGTATAGACGGTGTGCGCGGCAGCCGTGCGATAGTTGCGATTGTCGAAATGACGGTCGGGACCAAGAATTTCCGAATGCTCCACCCGGACTTCGGCGCCGGCCGTGCCCCGGACCGTATATCTAATGTAGCCGCCGGCATTCTGGCCGAAATCATAGATCGTCCTGCCCTCATCGTCGATCCAGTTTTCGACCGCGGCGAGTGGCCGCAGCTCGCGCACCGCAGCAGTTTCATGCGCGACGAGCAATGCCCTGTCGAACGGCAGTCTCTCGGTGCCGTGGCTCTCCAAGTAGTTTTCCTGCCGGGCATCATAGATTTCGCCGAAATAGATCCCCGACTTCAGAATCGGCAAAACACCGCTTCGCCATGTGGTGTCGGTGGAAAGAAGGGCGCCATCAGCTCCGATCAGATCCGCAATGGCGCCGATCCTGTCACCCCAGCAATTCGGGATCGCCTGGGCGCCCCACATCAACGGCGATCGGTACCATCCGTCGGCAAGCCAGATCTCGATGCGGTTGAGGCCCGGCTTGAGCAGGTTCGAGACATCATACCGCTGGTAAGCAAGGCGATCGTCGTAGTTCGTCCAGCCGGGTGTCAGCAAGTCACCGCCGACGCGAACGCCGTTGATGAAGCAGCGATAGAGGCCAAGTGCGGAGATGAAGAGATCGACGGGGAGCCCCGGGCCATCATGCTCGAAATTTTGAGAAACGAAGCTTGCCGCCGTTCCCTGACCGCCATCCGATAGCGGCGCGATCATATCCCCGGACCAGGTACGCGAAACGAGGTTGCCGCTTATGGCTGCCGGCTGAAAGTTCATCAAGTCCTCCCGACGAGTTGTAGAACGTTCTCCATATAACGTTCTACATTTTCTTCGGAAGCGCAATAGAATTTTCGTTACCAGTCTGCCATGGTGGTTGTGCGGGCGATGTTGACGACCCGCAGCAAGCCAGAGATTTCATGTCAATCGAAGAAAAACAAAAGCCGCAACGGAATGATCGCGTAACGATCCGGACCGTGGCAACTCACGCCGGCGTATCGGTCGCAGCAGTTTCCAAGGTGATGCGAAACGCCTATGGCGTCAGTGATGCACTGCGCGCAAGGGTGACTGATTCCATCGAAACACTCGCATATCGCCCCTCGCGGGCAGCACGAGGGCTGCGTGGCCGGAGTTTCACCATCGGCGTGCTCCTGATCGATATCCGCAATCCTTTCCTTCCGGAGGTGATTGCCGGCGTGAACGGGGTGCTGGCGCCTTCGCACTATCAGGCGATGATCGGGGTCAGCGATGCGCGCGTGCAGCTGGAGACGTCGTTGATCGAGTCGATGATCGACTACAAGATGGATGGCCTGATCCTCGTTGCGCCGCGTTTGCCCTCGGACATCCTCGCAAAGTTCGCAGTCCAGATACCGATCGTCGCCGTCGGTTACCACGATGCCAGCGCTACGGCCTTCGATACCGTCAATGCCGACGATCAGCGCGGCGCGGAGATCGCGGTGGAAGCGCTTCTTGCCTGCGGCTATCGCGACATCGAAATGCTGAGCCTTGGCGAGCGCCAGGGGCACGCGGTCTCCGTCGTCCGCCAGCGTGAGATCGGGTTTCGCCGGGCGATGCAGCGTGGCGGGCTCGGCTCCTCGCCAGCGATCGGCAAAATTCCGATTGCCTCGCCGAAGCGGGAAGAGGCGATGCGAAAATTCCTATCGAGGAAGGACAGGCCGCGCGCCGTATTCTGCTGGAGCGATCTCGACGCGATCACCCTTCTCAGCCTGGCTATGGAGATGGGCGTGCGCGTCCCCGAAGATCTCGCCGTCATCGGATACGACAATTCGCCGACCGCAGCACTCGGCCTCGTCAATCTCGCGAGCATCGATCAGTCGGGCCGGGAACTCGGTCAGGTCGCAACCCGGGCCCTCATTTCCAGAATAGAAGGCCGCACCGCTTCCGAGCATATTTTCCAGATACCGTCACTGGTCAGCCGCAACAGCCTGACCCGTTCAGGCAATTCCACGGACAGATAATAGCGACGACGGCCGGCTTGCCTGTGTTGCTTGCCGTCGTTTTCAGTCGGATTGAGGCGGACTGCCGCACGACTGCCGCACAACCAGGCGACACGGCAATCTGGTGATGCCGGCAGGGACCGGTTCACCCTTGGAGAGGCTGAGGATTGCCAGGCCGGCGCGATGGCCCAGTTCCTTCAACTCCATGTCTATGGTGGTCAGCGGCGGGCGCGTTTGCCGTGCGACGACCTCCCAATTGTCGAACCCGACCACAGCGACATCCGTGGGAATCTCCACGTTGAGGTCGCGCAGCGCATCGATGACGCCGCGGGCGATCTCGTCACTGCCGCAGAAGATGGCGTCGGGCTTTGCGCCGGACCGGGCAAACACCGTCTGGACGGCTTCGTGACCCCATTCCTCCGACCACTCGCCGAACATCGCTTCGGCACCGTCGCCGCAGGCGTCGAGATAGGATTGAGCGCGGATGCGAGCGGCCAGGTAATCCCGCGGGCCGGTGATGTGCAGGATCCGCGACCGGCCCAGTTCCTTGAGATGGTCGACGGCGAGGCGGGCGCCCTGTTCGTCATCCGGGAAGAAAGTGACGCTGTCGGCCGGCCCCTCGGCAAAGACGTAGACGACGGGTATCGGCAAGCGGGACAGCTGGACCGGCGGCTTGAGGTCGAGGCGGGTCGCGGTGAATATGATGCCGTCGACCTGCCGGTCAAGAAGCGCCTCCAGGTGCAGCTGGGCGAGCCTTGGATCATTGTTCGTGGCGCAAAGGAAGACGGAAACGCCGTGATCGACGAGCACCTCCGATACCCCGGCCGCCATCGGCAGCGTCAGTCTGCCATAGGTGTCGTTGGTCAGCATGCCGATCGCATGGCTTCGCTTGCTTAGCAACCCACGGGCGAGTGCGTTGGGCCGAAATCCGATCTTTTCCGCCACACGCCGGACCCGTTCGCGCGTCTCCGCATTCGTCCGGCCGGTGTCGTTCAGCGCGTTCGACGCCGTCGAAATGCTGACGCCCGCAGCCTTCGCCACGTCGTAGATCGTCCGTCTCCGATCACCGCTATTCTTCAAATTCCGCCTCGTCATCGGTTCATGATAAAAGCTTTTAGCAGAAAAAAATGTGCTGTTAAAAGGTTTTATCAAACGGACATCCGATTTATGCACACAGACTGTCGACACCAAAAAATTTCTGATCTAACGTCCATTTCGTCCGACGGCCTTGGGCCTGAACGAGAAAAAGGGGAACAAGCATGCTTCGACTGAAAACAACGATCACTGCTCTTGCGCTGCTGGCAAGCTCTTCTCTCGCCGGCGCCGAAGAAATCACCCTATGGGTGCGCACGTCGTCCGGCGCCGTCCTTCAGGGACTGGCAGACAAATACAATGCCGCACATTCCGACAAGGTCAATGTCACCCAGATCACGGCGGAGCAGATGGTGCCGAAGCTCGGTGCGGCGATTGCCGGCAGCGCGGCTCCTGATGGCGCCGTGCTCGACCTGATCTATCTCCCGACCTTTGCTGCCGCGGACGGTCTCGAGGATATCTCCGACTTCGTGAAAGGCCTGCCTTATTCCGCGGCGATGAGCCCGTCCCACATCCGCCTTGCCACCTATGACGGCAAGATCTACGGCGTGCCGGCCCTGCCGGATGCCTCGATCATCGCCTATAACACCGATCTCTTCACCAAGGCCGGCCTCGACCCCAACAAGGCGCCGGCATCGATGGAGGAGGTCGCCGCCGATGCCAAGAAGATCGCCGCGCTCGGCAACGAGACCTACGGCTTCTATTTCGTGGCAAATTCGGGAAGCTGGCTGATCTACGACTTCCTGCCGCATCTGTGGGCCGCCAATGCCGATGTGCTGAGCGATGACGGCCGCAGCGCCACGGTCGATACGCCGGCGCTGCGTGAGACCATCGCCGCCTATCGCGATATGTGGAAGGCCGGTGCGATCCACCCGACCTCGCGTTCCGGCAACGGCAACAATGCCGTCGAAGCCTTCGCCTCGGGCAAGGTCGGCATCCTGATGACTGGCTCCTACATCGTCAATCTTCTGACCAGCAAATATCCCGACGTGAAATTCGCCGTCGCACCGATCCCGGGGCCGAAGGGCGGTGAATCGAGCTTTGCCGGCGGCGATACGCTGTCCCTCATCAAGGGCATCAGTGAAGAGAAGAAGAAGGTCGCGCTCGACTTCGTCAATTTCTACATGCAGCCCGAGCAGCAGGTCTATATCACCCAGGAATCGGGGATGCCGTCGCGCACCGACCTCGCAGCGGAAGCCTATGCGAAGTTCGACCCGCGCAATCTCGTTGCCTACAATATCCTCGCCAAGGCGCGCACGCCCTACACTTTTTCGTCCGATGAACTCTTCGTCAGCCGCACCGGGCCCTTCCTCAACCTGATCCAGGGCACGATCTTCGGTGACGACGTCGACGGAACGATTGCCAAGACGCAGGCCGACTTCACCCGTATCCTTGAACGTACCAATCCGAACTAAGCCAACGCGTTTCGTCAGGGTGTCCGTGGATGCCCTGACGTTCATTTCACATCTCGACATTCAAGCGGAAGGAGGAGTTGCGGTGGTATCCTCGACACTTCGCAGCCGGAGGCGCGCAATCGCGACCGGAGAAGCCGAGCCAAAGGGTTGGCTTGGTCTTGCCTTCATCCTGCCGGGCTTGCTGTTCATCGTCGTGCTTTTCCTCGTGCCGCTTGTCATGACGGTCTGGATGAGCTTTTACAATTGGCCGCTTCTCGGCCGGACGAAGTTCATCGGCTTGTCCAACTATGCCGAACTGATCGGCGATACCCAGCTCTGGCATTCCCTGGGTTTCACGCTGCTCTACACTGTGCTGGTTACGGTTGCGATCTTCCTGGTGGCCTTTCCTCTGGCGCTGCTCGTCGACCGGCCGCTACGGATCGCCGGCTTTTTCCGCACGATCTATTTCATGCCCGTCGTCATCGGCTTCGGGGCGGCCTCGACATTGTGGATGTGGCTTCTCAATCCCGATAGCGGCGTCTTTGCGCAGCTGCTGCGCGGAGCGGGCATCATCGACAGCGCGCCGAGGCCGCTCGAAAGTTTCTGGCCAGCCCTCGGCGTCGTCATCCTGATGGTCGTCTGGAAAACAGCGGGCTTCACGATGATCATCCTCCTGACCGGCCTTCAGAGCATATCGAACGACGTCATCGAGGCCGCCAGGACCGACGGCGCCAGCGTCTGGAGCCGGTTTCGCCGGATCACGCTGCCTTTGATGAGGAACTCGGTGGTGCTGGCGCTTGTCCTCAACGTCACCTCGTCGATGCTGGCCTTCGACCAGTTCTTCATCATCACCCAGGGCGGCCCCGAGAACAGCACGATCTCGGCGGTCTTCTCGATCTATCTCGCGTCGTTCTCATCCTACCGTCTCGGTTATGGCTCGGCGATCTCCTTTGCCCTGCTCATCGTCCTGGTGGCGATCAGCGCCATCCAGTTCGTCCTGCTGCGCCAGCGGCCGGAGGAAGGTTGATGGAACGGCTCAACCACAATCTCGCAGGGAAGCCGGCGAGCGAGCGGCTCGGTTATCTCGCTTTCGTTCTGACGGCATGCGTCTTTGCCGTCTTCTTCGTGATGCCGATCGTCTGGTCTTTCGCCAATTCCTTCAAGCCCGCGGCCGCAGCACTTGCCGATCCGGCATCGCTTTTCTCGAAAGCCTTCTCGCTCGAAAACTACCGTCGCCTCGAGCATGTCGGCGCCGGCTGGTACGTCTATGCCGGCAATTCGGTGCTGATCGCCGCCGGAACGGTGATCCTGACGGTGCTCGTCGCGGTGCCGGCGGGATACGGTTTTTCGAAGTTCCGCTTTCCCGGCCAGTCGCTGCTCTTCGTGCTGATCATGGCAACGATGATGATCCCCTTTCAGTCGATCCTGACGCCGCTTTTCCTGATCCTGAAATTCCTCCACCTGCAAAACAGCCTTCTCGGGCTGGTGCTGATCTACGTGACGTTCCAGCTACCCTTTTCCGTCTTCATGATGCGCAACGCCTTCGACGCGGTGCCAAAGGCGCTGATCGAGGCGGCGCGGATAGACGGTGCGTCGCAGGCGACGATCCTGCGCCGGATCATGCTGCCGATCGCGCTTCCCGGTGTTGCCACCGTTGCCATGTTCGCCTTCCTGAACTCCTGGAATGAATTCCTTGCCGCCCTCATCTTTCTGTCCGACCAGAACAAGTTCACGCTGCCGATCATGCTGGTCAATGTTTCGTCGGGCATCTATGGCATCATCGACTGGGGCGCGCTTCAGGCCGGCATAGCCGTGACCATGGTCCCCTGCATCCTGCTTTTCCTTCTCTTGCAACGATATTACGTGCGCGGCCTGACGGCCGGCGCCGTGAAGTAACAGCGCTCGTCCCGCTCAGGAGTACTCATGACCAGCTCACCTCGTTTTCAACCGGCACGCGCTGCGGGACGGCAGCGATACAGGCCTGCCGACCATTCCGGTGTCGTATTCGATGGCGGCTTCTGGCAGAGCTGGACGGAGACGGTCCGCAACGTCACCATCCCGACGCAGCACAAGCGGCTGGAAGAGGAGGGCTTCCTCGAGGTGCTCGATTTTGACAAGCCGGCCGCGCCGCTGGTGCGCCCGATCCAGCCGAGCGGACTGTCGATGCAGCATTTCTTCGATTCCGATTTCGGCAAATGGATCGAGGCCGCAAGTTACACGCTGAAGGCTTACCCGAATGCTGCGCTCGAAACGAAGATCGATGCTATCGTCGAAAAACTCGAGAAAGGGCAGATGGCAGATGGCTACCTCAACAGCTGGTTCATTCGCCGCGAGCCGGAGAGGCGCTGGACCAATCTGCGCGACCTGCACGAGATGTATTCGATGGGCCACCTGCTGGAAGGGGCCGTCGCCTACTACGAGGCGACGGGAAAGCGCCGTTTCCTCGATGTGATGATCCGCGCAGTCGACCATATCATCGCCACCTTCGGCGCGGAGCCCGGAAAGCTCAGGGGTTACGATGCCCATGAGGAAATCGAGCTGGCGCTGGTCAAGCTCTACCGTGTGACGCGCGATCCGCGGCATCTGAAGCTTGCGACCTATTTCGTCGACGAACGTGGCCGGATGCCCTCATATTACGACGAGGAGGCTCGCAAGCGCGGCGAGAGCCCCGATGATTACGTCTACAAGACATATGCCTATAGCCAGGCCCATATGCCGGTGCGCGACCAGCACCAGGTCGTCGGACACGCGGTTCGCGCCATGTACCTGTTTTCGGCGATGGCGGATCTCTCCCGCGAGAACGACGATCCGACATTGAAGGAGGCCTGCGACCGGCTTTTCGACAATCTGGTCAGCCGCCAGCTCTATGTGACCGGCGGCCTTGGCCCATCGGCATCCAATGAAGGGTTCACCCGGGAATTCGACCTGCCGAACGAGACGGCCTATGCCGAGACATGCGCCGCCGTCGCGCTCGGCTTCTGGAGCCATCGCATGGCGCAGGTCGATCTCGACAGCAAGTTCACCGACAGGCTGGAAACGGTGCTTTACAATGGCGCGCTTTCCGGCATCTCGCGCGACGGCGAGCGTTATTTCTATGAGAACGTCCTTGAAAGCCACGGGCAGCACCGCCGGTGGAAATGGCATTACTGCCCCTGCTGCCCGACAAACATCGCCCGTTTCATCACGTCGCTCGGCCAATATTTCTATTCGACTGATGATCATCAGCTCGCCGTCCATCTCTACGGCACCAATTCCGCCGAGCTGACAGTCGGCGACAGCTTCGTGCGCCTGATCCAGGAGACGCAATATCCCTGGGATGGCGACATCAGCCTGCGGTTCGCCGTCGAGCGGCCAAGCCGGTTTCAGCTTCGTCTTCGCATCCCCGGATGGTGCAGGCAGGCGCAAATCTCGGTCAACGGCGTTGCCGTCGATCTCGATCAATGCGTGACGAAGGGTTATGCCGCAATATCAAGGGAATGGCGCAATGGTGACGAGGTGCGCATCGGCTTCTCGATGCCGGTCGAGCGCATCTACGCGCATCCTGCCGTCTCCGAAGACGGCGGGCGCGTCGCGCTGCGGCGCGGGCCTGTCGTCTATTGCATCGAGGAGACGGACCTCGGCGGCGAGCCGCAGCGGCTCCGCCTGCCGGCATCTGAGGAAATTTCTGCCCGTTACGATGCCTCGCTTCTCGGCGGAGCGACCGTCCTCGAAGGCACCGCGCTCGAAGCCGATATATCCGATTGGCAAAATGCGCTCTATCGCACCGCGCGCCCCGCGCTGAAGGAGCGGCCTTTCACCGCGATCCCCTATCACCTCTGGGCCAATCGCGAGCCCGGAGCGATGGCGATCTGGTTGCACGAGGTCTAGGAGAAAACCATGGCACGGCTGGAACTCAAGAGCATCGTCAAATCCTATGGCATCTACGAGGCCGTGCGCGGCATCAGCCTTGACATCGAAGACAATGAATTCGTCGTTTTCGTGGGTCCGTCGGGATGCGGAAAATCGACGACATTGCGCATGATCGCGGGTCTCGAACACATCACCGGCGGTGAGATCGTGATCGGCGACCAGGTCGTCAACCGGCTTGGCCCGGGCAAACGCGATATCGCCATGGTCTTTCAGAACTACGCGCTCTATCCGCACATGACGGTGCGGGAGAATATTTCGTTCTGCCTGGAGCAGCAGAAGCTCGCCAAGAGCGAGATTGACGCCCGTATCATCAGGGCGGCGGAAACCCTGCATATCAGCGAGCTGCTCGGCCGGCGCCCGGGCCAGCTTTCGGGCGGCCAGCGCCAGCGCGTCGCGATGGGGCGCGCGATCGTGCGGAACCCGAAAGTCTTTCTCTTCGACGAGCCGTTGTCCAACCTCGATGCCAAGCTTCGCGTACAGATGCGCACGGAGATCAAGCGGCTGCACCAGCTGTTGCCGACGACGACCGTCTACGTCACGCACGACCAGGTCGAGGCGATGACCATGGCGGATCGTGTCGTGGTGATGAATGGTGGCATCATCGAACAGGCGGGACCGCCGCAGGCGCTCTATCATCGGCCCGTCAGCCAGTTCGTCGCCGGCTTCATCGGCTCACCGTCGATGAATTTCCTGTCGGCGACGCTGCTATCAGGAGACAAGGGTCTCGTCGTCAAACTGACTGACGGCAGCGAGCTTCCGGTGCCGAAGGCGCGCGCCGGCGACTATGCCAGCCATGCCGGTAAATCAGTCGTGTTCGGGATCAGGCCGGAATCGATCACCGACCGCCAGGCCCGTCCTGGTTATGCCGACATCGAAGCTAAGATCGATCTTGTGGAACCACTCGGGCCGGAGACCATGGTCTATTTCGGCATCGGCGAGGCAAGTCTTTGCGCCTGCATCGATCCCGAGAGCGGGCCCAGGCCGATGTCGACGATGCCGCTCTCGTTCAACATGAACCAGATGCATCTGTTCGATCCGGCGACCGGCCGGTCGCTGGCGCTTGCCTGAACCGCAAACACTGAAAGGCCGGCAACCGCGAGGGTCGCCGGCCTCGATGATCAGGCAGCCTGGCGGATCTTCGAAGGACGCGTGGCAGCGGCCTTCTCGACCATCGCGGTGACTTCGGCGCGTCGGGCGCCCGAAAGCGGCAGGCGCGGCATGCGAACGCGCTCGGAGCCGCGGCCCATGATCTGCTCGGCAAGCTTGATCGACTGCACGAGGTCGTGTTCGGCATCGAGGTGCAGAAGCGGCATGAACCAGCGATAGATCTTGCGGGCCTCTTCCCAGTCGCCGCGTTCGGCGGCGGCAACGAGTTGTACGGATTCCTGCGGGAAGGCGCTGGTCAAGCCCGAGACCCAGCCCTTGGCGCCGAGCATCAGGCCTTCAAGCGCCACGTCGTCGAGACCTGCGAAGATATCGAAACGATCGCCGAATTCATTGATGAGATCGGTGAAGCGGCGCGGATCCGGCGCGCTTTCCTTGACCGCCTTGATGTTTGGCACATCGGCAAGCACCTTCAGCACATCGGCGCCGATGTTGACGCGGTAGGCCGGCGGGTTGTTGTAGAGCATGATCGGCAGCGAGGTCGCTTCGGCGACGGTACGGAAATGCGCGATCAGCTCTTCGGGCTTCGGCACATAAACCATGGCCGGCAGCAGCATCAGCCCGTCGGCGCCGAGTTTTTCGGCGTCGCGAGCATAGGCGACGGCACGGCGCGTGTCGAATTCGGACACGCCCGTCACCACGGGAACGCGGCCGTTGACGACCTCGACGGCAGCTTTCAAGATCGTGCGCTTCTCCTCGGGGTCCAGCGAATTGTTCTCGCCGCATGTGCCCATGACGATCAGTCCGTTGACGCCATCGTTTACAAGCGCGTCCTGGACGCGCTGGGTCGAGGGCAGATCAACGGAAAGATCATCGTTGAACTGTGTCGTTACGGCGGGAAATACGCCCTTCCATCCTGTGGTCATTGATCGAGCCTCGTTGAAACTGGTTGCCTTATATACAAACTGTCGACAAGATTCAATGATGTGAGCTTACATATTTGAGACCCCGAAGACCGACATTGCGAGAATCGGCCGAAACGCAATACAAGGCTCTAACAAAAGAGGGCGGACGAATGCGGAACGACGCGGAAAATGTGCGGGTGCGCGGCTCTGGCACGCAGAGCGTCTATGTGACGCTCAGGCAGGAAATCCTGTCGATGGCGCTGGAACCCGGCAGTCCGCTCGACGAAGTGCGGCTGTCGGAGCGTTTCCGGATGTCGCGGACACCCATTCGAGAGGCGCTGTTGCGGCTCGCCGCCGATGGGCTCGTCACGACGCTGCCGAACAGGAACACGATCGTCGCAACGATCGATTTCGCAAGCCTGCCCACCTATTTCGAAGCGCTGACGCTGATGTACCGGGTGACGACGCGCGGCGCGGCGCAACGGCGAAACGGCGAGATCATGAAGACCATCCGCCGGCATCAGAAGGACTTCGCCGATGCCGTTGCCGCGCGCGATGCCTATGCGATGATCGAGGCCAACCGCGAATTTCACGTCGCGATCGCTGAACTAGCCGGCAATTCCTATTACACGGCCTTCTTCGCCAGGCTGCTCGACGAGGGCCGCCGCATCCTGCGCCTTTACTACTCGACATTCGACGACCGCCTGCCGCGCCAGTATGTCGACGAACACGAGGAGATCATCGCCGCAATCGAGGCCGGTGACGTCGAGCGGGCCGACCAACTGGCGATCGCCCACGCCGGGCAGATCGTCCGCCAGATCCAGGAATATATTGCCCGCGACCTCGACCGGCCGGTGGCGATCAGCATGTCCTGACGCGACGAGAGCAATGAACCGCTCGAGCCTCAAGAGGCGAGGGGGCCGCCTTGCTCTCTGACCAAGGTCATCAGCCGGCGCAGGACAGCCGCTGACTGGCGAACACCGTCATGCTCGAATTCGTTGGTCACCCATGCCTGCACATTGGCGACGTGGCGCGCTGTTTCGAGCGAAAGCCCGGCATCGACATACATGTCGTCATGATAGATGACCGCGGCGACCGGCACCTCGTTTGCAGCGAGACGTGCCGGAGCATAGAGCGGGGCGTAGTGCTCAAACGTTGCCAGCGCCTCGACACCTGCCCTGAAGGCCCTAAGCGAGCGAATTTCCTCGAACATCCAGGGATACATCATCTCCCCCGTCAACAGCAGCGGCCGCCGGTCGCCGGCAAAGGCCGGATGCTCGGCGCGGATGCGTTCGGCTGCCCAGGCAGTCGGCGTCCCGGCCTGGCCATAGATGCTTTCCTGCAAAACGGCGAAGAGCGGATTGTCGTCATATGAGGTCAGCGACATCACCGACGCGAGGAAGCGCTCGGAGAGACGTTCTTCATTGGGACCGGAGAAAGCCTCGTCGACCAGCCAATGGATGTTCTCGTAACCCGGCGCCATGCCGAAATCGATGCCAATGGTCTGAAAGCGGCGAACGGAGAGGCGATCGCCATCGGGCAACCGCACCTCATTGGTCTCGATATAGTCGGCGATCCGGCCGATGCGTTCGGCATCCCCGGGGTAGCGGCGGTAATAGGCGGCGTTCTTTTCGGTAACGCGCGGGTAGGTGCGCCGATAGACATCATCGGCCGTCGCCCCAAGTCCGGCAAGGCCGCCGGTGACATAACAGGCGGAAAGTCCCTCCGGCGCCTTCGAGAGATAGGTGAGTGTCAGGAAGCCGCCATAGCTCTGGCCAAGCGTCTGCCAGCGCCCGCCGCCGAAGACGGTTTTCCTCAGATGTTCGCAATCGGCAACGATGCTGTCGGCACGAAAGAGGCTGAGATAGTCGGCTGCGGCCCTGCCGTCGGCAAAGTGCTCCATCGTCGCACTTTCGATCCGGCTGCTGCGCCCGGTGCCGCGCTGGTCGATCAGGATAACGCGGTGCGTCTTCAGGGCTTCGGCAAGCCATGGCGGCCCGCCGTTGCTCGGCCGCGGCGACTTTCCGCCAGGACCGCCTTGAAGGAAAGCCAGCAACGGCAGTGTTTCACGACGGCGGGCGGGATCGCACACTTCACGTGCAAAAATCCGGATCGTCTCACCCTCCGGCTTCGACCAATCCAGGGGCACGTCGACCATATGATCGCGCATCAGCATGCCCGGTGTGGTGTATTCGACCGCCATGGCTATCTCCTCACTTTTCATGTCGACATATTGCCTACAGCGGCATTAGTGTCGGTTCAAGATCCTGGCTGCAAGGCGAGGGTTTCATCGATCTCGAAGCGCAGGAAAAGCAGGAAAACAACATGTCGTGGCAGCACCCCGTACCCCGCATCACTGAGGACGAACGGCAGAACCGCCTCGCCGGGCTTCGGCAACTGATCGAAGCCGAAGGATTGGCTGCCGTGCTTCTTGGGCCGACCGAAAGCCTCCACTACTTCACCGGGCTCGTCTGGCATCCGAGCGAAAGGTTCCTCGGCGCGCTCGTCATGCCCGCGACCATTTCCTACATCGTTCCGGGGTTCGAGCGCAGCCGTGTCGAAACGCTGCCACATCTGCCGGGGGAAATCCTGGTCTGGGAAGAGGAGGAGAGCAGCGCCGCTCTCATCGCCCGCCTTGTTGCCCAGGGCGGCAGACTTGCCCTCGACGATGGCTTGCCGCTTTTCTTCTATCACGCATTGGCAGCGGAGATGGGCGCGGCAAGGCTTGCCGATGGCGGGCGGCTGATCCGCGACCTGCGTTGCATCAAATCGGCCGCGGAGCTTGCCCTCATTCAGTATGCGATGGACCTGACGCTCGACGTCCACAAGCAAGTGCATGGGCTTTTGAAGCCGGGCATCAAATCATCCGAGGTGATCGAATTCATCGACCGACAGCATCGCCAGGCCGGCGCCGATGCCGGCTCGACGTTCTGCATCGTCTCCTTCGGCGCGGCGACCTCGCTTCCGCATGGCGCCGACGGCGATCAGGTCCTTGGTCGCGACGACGTCGTTCTCGTCGATACCGGCTGCCGGATCGACGGTTATCATTCCGATATCACCAGGACCTATATTCTGGAGGACGGCAACAGCGCGTTCGAACGCGCCTGGTGGATCGAGCGCGAGGCGCAACAGGCCGTCTTCGACGCAGCCCGGATCGGCGCCGCCTGCTCGAGCCTCGACGATGCGGCCCGCAAGGTGCTTGCCAAACACTCGCTCGGCCCCGACTATCGCCTGCCGGGTTTGCCGCATCGCGCCGGTCATGGCCTCGGGCTCGAGATCCACGAGGAGCCCTACATCGTTCGCGGCAACGACGCGCCGCTTGCCGCCGGCATGTGTTTTTCCAATGAACCGATGATCGTCTTCCCCGGGAAATTCGGGATCCGGCTGGAAGACCATATCTACATGACCGCCGAGGGACCACGCTGGCTGACCAATCCGGCGGCGGGACCGACAAAGCCATTCTCCTGAGAAGGCCCCATCTCGCCCGCTCAGGCAGCGCCGATTTTCAAGTGGCTGTCAGGCTGGGCGACCTTGAGGAGATCATCGCCGCGATCAAGCCTGACGATCGCTCACGCCGCGCAGATCGTCCGACAGCACCAGGACTAAATTGGCCGCGATCTCGGCCGGCCGCTGGCGATCAGCGTAGCCTGAAGCGACCGGATTGAAGAGGTGGAGGCTGCCCCGGCCCGCACATTAGCGAGAGGTGCCGGAAATTCGATCCGTAAAGTATTACTTCGCAAACATTACTTGCTTTCTGGCGTGGTAAAAGGTTGACTATGGTTAACCCTATAGTCTCGAGGATAGGATGATGGATTTGTTTAGAAGGGAGGGGGATGACCAGGCTCAACTGAAGAAAATGACACTAAATAGCAGATATAGAAATATAGCGGCGATGCTTTCGATTGCAGTGGTTGCCCTGTCTATATTCTTGATATCGATTGGCGCTTTAATTGAGTTTTTTCAACCCGCATTTTTGTCAAACGTCATTCTCGACGACGTCCCTTTGCACTACATCGCGTGGTTCATGATAACCTTCGGGATCACTATCGCCGTCATCAACGTGATTTTGGCGGCAAGGCGGGAGATCGAGCAAGAGACGGCCGAAAGCATGCTTCCATCGGACGCAGCCGAGATCAAAAGGCAGGCTTTGCGTGACCTTCGAACACATCGAAACGGCTATGCTCGTTCCTCCAAGGTTAATCAATATCTCTGGAATTTTCTCACCTTGGCGATCATCGTTCTGAGTGGCCTTTCATCATTGTTTTCGGCCTATGGACCGGTTGTCCCGAATTGGCTGCCAATGACCGCTTCCGCGCTCGTGGCGCTTTTCGGCGTCATAATGGTCCAATTTCGCGTCAGGGATGTCTGGCAGTTGAGAGAGCAGGGCAGGATTGAAGCGGAAATGCTGGTCGCCGATGCGCATCTCATTGAGACGACAGACAACCTTGCAACGCTCAAACAGGCAGCCGCCCTCAGAAGGCGCGCCCATGCACTTGAGATGAAACAGCTCAACCAGCTCTTCGTGGAAACCACAGAAGCAAATCGGTAAGTCACTCTCGGCATATGGCGGACCGTTCTTCTGAGCGGGCATATGCCTCGTCGCTCGAGCACGTGTCGACTGACGCTCCACGACTTTGACAACGAACCGATGCCTCACGACGGTCCCTGGTGTCAGCGTTCGCCTTCTATTTCGGCCCTTCGCTCTGCGCCCGTGCCGCGCTCGATGGCTATTGCCGCCTTGCCGGCATTTGCTTCCTCGAGGCGATGCGCCGCAACCTCGTCGGCGTCGGTAGGCTTGTGGAACTGTTCGATCTGTCCGGTAAACACGCCGTGATCACCCGGAGCATCAATCACCCCGTTCCCCCAATGGAGATGTCTTCCAGGTGAGCATGACGCTCTATTGGAACGGTTTCTGCGCGTCCTGAGTGGATCCCGGGACTCAAGAAAGAAGCAATTGAGACATAGTTCGTTGAAGCAAGCTTCGATAACCACCGCCAAATCTCGACACAGATGACTTTCCGCTCCGCAAAGCGGCACCGCAGAATATTTCGATGTGCCTTGGACACACGACACTCCGGATCGAACTGAGGTCGAACTGTAATAGCTGTGTGGATGTTAAGCGCGGTTAAGGAAGTGTAAAGTTTGGTAAAGGTTCTCTCTGCGACACAGGCCAGATACGCTGTTGGCCGAGAAAATGCAGGACGCGCAGGCGGCGCGGGGCCGCCTGCGGGGTAACGCGTCCCGCGGTCTCGTTCCGGGGGGGAATTCGACCGAAGAGGTGGTCAAAGGCATCGATGCCTTTTCCCGATCCGCGCCAACTCAACGAGGGATTGCGGGCCATGTCGCTGCAATCCGGTTTCAGCGCGTATTATGTCATGGCAGGATCAGTAGCGGGACGAACGTTAAGTGCGGTCAAGTTAGTGTTAAGTTAGGTAAAACTTGGCTGCGCGACTGTATTTGTGCTGTATGGCTTGCCGGGATTGAGAGCGGATAATGCGAATGAACAAGGTTCTCCTTATCGACGACGATGCCGAGCTGACGACGCTTCTGCAGGAATATCTGGTCGAAGAAGGATATGAGGTCGTCACGGATACAGACGGGCGCGCCGCCATTGCCGCGGCGGCCGGCAATACGGTTGATATTATCGTGCTCGACATCATGATGCCTCGGATGAACGGGATCGAGGTTCTGCAGAGGATCAGGAAGCTCAGCCAGGTTCCTGTGCTGATGCTGACCGCAAGGGGCGATGACGTCGACAGGATATCGGGTCTCAATCTCGGCGCCGACGACTATGTGCCGAAGCCATGCTCGCCGGGCGAACTTGCGGCGAGACTGCGCGCCATCCTCCGCCGGGCGGGCCAGCCGGCAGCCGGTGCTTCGATCGACATCATAAGGGCCGGAAAACTCGTGATCCATCCTGGCAGCAGGATCGCCGAATGGCGCGGCGAAAGCTTGGACCTGACCGGCACGGAATTCAGCCTGCTCGAGGTCCTCGCCCGCAGCGCCGGCCAGCTCGTGTCGAAGCAGGACATTTCGAAGCGGGCCTTCGGCAAGCCGCTGACCCCGTTCGATCGCCGGATCGACGTCCATATCAGCAGCGTTCGCCAGAAGCTCGGACTGAGGGAGGATGGCCAATCCTGGATCCAGTCCGTTCGCGGCCAGGGCTATCAACTTCTCGTGGACTGACCATGCCCCGGCTTTTCTGGAAATTCTTCACGACGATCTGGTTGACGATGGCGGCAACCGTCGGCGTTATCATCCTGCTCGTCAATTTCCTCCAGGGCGTTCCTTTTGCGCGCGAACTGGAGGAAGAGCGGCGAGTGATTGCCCTGAATCTCACCGCAAACATGCTCGCCAGAGATGGCGAGGATGCCGCCGCGCATTTCGTGCGCGCAAGTGAAGAGACGCTACCATCTGGTCTGACGATCTCCAAAACGGCCAAAGCCGATGCCTGCGCGGTTCAAAAGACCGTCGACACACGATTCGTCCTGAAGGACGAGGTTTGCTACCAGATTTCCCTGCCGGCCAAGGCGACGTTCACGTTCGAGAACTTCGGTCCGTTCTTGCCGTGGCTCACGATCCTGATTTCGAGCACGATTTCGGCAGGTGCACTCGCCCGATATCTCATTCGTCCCGTGGTGCATCTGCGCGATGGCTTGAGCGCGCTCGCCCATGGCCGCTTCGATTTCCGCATCGGTGACAAGATGGCCGGCCGAAAGGACGAGGTTACCGCGCTTGCGCATGACTTCGATTCCAGCGCCGCCCGGCTTCAGGAGCTGCAGGATGCGCAGCAGAGGCTGTTCCATGATGTCTCCCACGAGCTGCGTTCGCCTTTGTCCCGCCTGCAGGCCGCCGTCGGCGTGCTCCGGCAGAGCCCGGCAAAACTCGGCGCCATGCTAGACCGCATGGACCGGGAGGTCGAACGGCTGGATGCGCTGGTCGGCGAAGTTCTGACGCTTGCCAGGTTGACTGCCGGATCCAGCCGGCCGCTGAAAACGCACGCTCTTGATGTCATCGAGCTGCTCAACGAAATTCTCGGCGATGCGGCATTCGAAGCTCAGGCGCGGGAGGTCTCAATCACAACCAGTGTCGAGGGCGTTTTCCGCGCCGAAGTCGAAGGCGAGCTCATCTACAGGGCGCTCGAAAACGTCGTCCGCAACGCCGTCAAGTACACAGCCGAGCATTCGCGCATATCCGTATCGTGCGAGACGACAGACGAGCGCCTCAAAATCTGTGTCACCGATCAGGGGCCAGGTGTCAGTCGAGACGAACTCGAACGGATCTTCCAGCCGTTCTCACGCGGAAACGAGGCTGTACCGAGAGGTGGATATGGCCTGGGTCTGGCCATCACCAGACAGGCCATCGAGCGCCATGGCGGGCGGGTACATGCGTCGTTGCCGGATGCCGGAGGTCTGGCAATCACCCTGGAGCTTCCCCGAAAGCCGACACTCTATGGTTCGGCTGACGACCAAGCCTGATCCGGCCCAGCGATTTTACCTAACTTTACAGTGTCTTTACCGCCATTAACGTTGGCGTCGCTAAGCCTGAACCCACGATCCCGGTTCAGAAAGCTCGCCCGTGAATCCGTCGCTCTGCATGAACCTATCATCGCTCCGCTACGCCGCATCGGCGGTCACGCTTCTGCTGGCAGGCTGCGTCAGCGGCCCGAATCACGTACCCCCAGAGATGCCGCTTCCTGCTAAATTCAAAGAGGGGAGTACCAAGAGCAACGGCGATGTCGTGGCGGCGCAGTGGTGGACGGCTTATCGTGACAAGCGGCTCGACGGCCTGGTGGCTCATGGCCGCAGCGAGAACCTTGATGTCCTGCAGGCGCTCGAGCGCATCAATTCGGCTTCCGCCAATGTCACGGTTGCCGCTGCCGGTGGCCTGCCGAGCCTCGATGTCGGCGCATCGCACACGGTATCCGGTGAGAAGGGTTCTGAGCGTACGACGATCGGTACCACGAATGAGACAGGTGGCGAGGCCAGCCTTTCCTGGCTGCTCGACATCTTCGGCCAGTACCGTCGCTCGAAGGAGAGTGCGATCGCCTCGCTGGGGGCCGCCTATGCAACGGCCGACAATGCAAAGCTCACCTTTCTGAAAGACCTGGTCGAGAGCTATATCGACGCCCGCTATTATCAGCAGCGCATCGCGCTTTCGCAGGCGAATTTGAAATCCCGCCAACAGACTTACGAACTCACGCAGCTGCAGCTCAAGGCGGGTGCGGCCTCCCGCCTCGACGTCATTCAGGCCGAGGGTCTGGTACAGTCGACAAAGTCCGACATTCCTGGCCTCGAACAGAGCTTCACCGAATCGGGCCATCACATTGCCACTCTGCTCGGGATGCCGGCGGCCTCGCTGATGGGCGAACTGCAGAAAAGCGCCGGCCAGCCGGTTTTCCGCGGCGACATTCGGGCCGGCATTCCGGCCGATCTCATCCGCAACCGTCCCGATATCCGCAAGGCGGAACGCGAGCTGGCGGCGGCTGTCGCCGATATCGGGGCCGCGGAAGCCAAGCTCTACCCGTCGATCTCTCTATCCGGCTCGATCTCGCCGAGCTGGGTCAAATCATCCGGTGCAAGCGGCGGAACTCTGACCAGTTGGACCTTCGGGCCGACACTCAACCTGCCGATCTTCGATGGCGGCAAATTGCGTGCGAATGTCGACATCGAAAAATCCGATGCCAGGACCCAATATCTCGCCTGGAAAGCGGCGGTGCTGAACGGGGTCGAAGAGGTGGAAAATGCGCTGTCGGCTGTTCGCCGTGACACGCAGACGCTCGAACCGTTGCGCAGACAGGTGCAGACGGCACAGGAGTCGCTTGCGCTTTCGACCACGAGCTACAAGGATGGCGCCTCGTCATTGCTCGATGTCCTGGAGGCGCAGCGGTCGGTCTCCGATGCCCAGGAGAGCCTTGCCGACACCGTGCAACAGGTTGCCAAGGACTATGTGGATCTCTACGTCGCCATCGGTGCCGGCTACCTCAACCGAGAGAACGCCGCCTCCAAGCACACCGCAAAGGCGGGCTGATTGGTGGCGCATTTGCTCTATCGCCCGGCCACATCGAGAATGCGGGTCGCGAGCTTGAGATGCGGCAGGTCCATCATGCGTCCGTCAAGCTGGATGACGCCCGCGTCAGGGCTGGCGGCAAAGGCGGCGGCGACTTTCTCGGCCCAGGCGATCTCGGACGGATCCGGCGTGAAGGCGTGATTGATCGTTTCGATCTGGCTCGGATGGATGGCCATCATGCCGGAAAAGCCGTCGCGCCGGGCTCGGCCGACATAGGCCCTGAGACCGTTGAGATCGTGGAAATCGGGATAGACGGTGTCGATTGCCGGAACGGCGGCGGCATGGGCTGCGAACAGCGTGAGCGAGCGGGCAAGCTCGTAAGGCGGCGTGTAGCGGCCATCCGTCCTCCGCGCGGTCGTAGCCCCCATCGCGGCAGGCAGATCCTCAGCACCCCAGGTCAGGCCGCAGAGGCTGGTCGCGACATTCCGGTAGCTGCCGATCTCGAAGATCGCGGATGGCGTTTCGGTTGCGATCGGCAAGATGGGCATTGCAGATGCAAGAGAGCCTGCAAGCTTCAGCACCGAAGCGGCACCCTCGGCCTTCGGCAGCACGATCGCAAAAGGACGAAGGCCGCTCAAAGCGGCAAGGTCGCCTTCGAATTCTGGCGAGGCGAGGGGATTGATGCGGATCAGGAGAGCGGTCTCGCCGGCATGATGCAGGACGAACTCGTGCACTCTCTCGCGCGCTTTCGGCTTGTTTGCGGGCGCAACCGAATCTTCCAGGTCGAGAATGACGGCGTCGGCGCCTGAGGCGAGCGCTTTTTCGAAACGCTCCGGCCGGTCACCGGGCGCAAAGAGCAGCGAGCGCAGCCTCATGACGGTTTCACCTTCAGCATTGCCGTGCGCAGGCACTGGCAGACGATCTCGCCGCGCTGGGTCAGGGTGATATGCCGGAAGGTGACGATGCCGGCATCGGGCCGGGAGTTCGAGCGACGCAGCTCCATCACTTCCGTTTCCACCCGCAGCGTATCGCCGATGAAGACCGGCTTTGGCATCGTTACCTTGTCATAGCCGAGATTGGCGACGAGCGTGCCGAGCGTCGTGTCGCCGACCGAAAGGCCGACCGTGAGGGCAAAGGTGAAGGTGCCGTTGACGACGATCCGGCCGAATTCGGTGCCGGCCGCATAATCGGCATCGAGATGCAGCGGCTGCGGATTGTGGGAGAGCGTCGTGAACAGCAGATTGTCGGTCTCGGTGACCGTGCGGCGGATGTCGTGGGCGATGCGGTCTCCGACCGTCCACTCGTCGAAATAACGGCCGGCCATCAAATCTCCTCCTTCACAATGCTGACGACCAGCTGGTTTTCCGAGACCCTGATCCCTGAGGAAACCTGCAGTTTTTCGACGATGCCGTCGAAGGGCGCACGCAGAGAATGTTCCATTTTCATCGCTTCGACCGTCAGCAGGCGGTCGCCCTTGGCGACACGATCGCCGTCGGCGACATCCACCGAAATGACGAGGCCGGGCATGGGCGACAGGATCGCGCCATCGCCGGCACTCTGACTTGCCTCGACCTCGCTGGCGACGGGCAGGCTGATCGGCCAGGCATTGCCGGCCTCGAAAAGCACCGTGGTTTCACCGATCGTGATGGTATTGGCCTCAAACTCCGGACGCGATTGCCCCCAATGGAGGTGATCGCCAATACGGATGCGCACCCTCTTGTCCTCCGCGCCGGCGATGCGGAACCCGGTCAGCGCGGTCCAGGGATTACCATCGGTGTTCTTTAAAAGCGCCGTGGCCGCGCTATCGATTGCAGTTTCGCTCGGCTCCGTCGCCACAAGCCTTTCGTCATGACGATCGAGAAAGCCGGTATCGATCCGAGCTGCGCGAAAATCCGGATCGATGGCGATGTGGGCGAGAAGACCGGCATTGGATCTGACCGGCCAGACCTCGATGCCAGCGCAGGCGGCTGCGAGCTTCGAAAGTGCGGCCTCGCGGTTCGGCCCATGCGCAATGACCTTGGCAATCATCGGGTCATAGAAGGCGGTGATGTCATCCCCTTGCTCGACACCGCTATCGACACGGACGGTTTGCGGCAGGCTGAGATGTTCAAGCCGGCCGATCGACGGCAGATAGCCGGCGGCAGGATTTTCGGCATAGAGCCGGGCTTCGAAGGCCCAGCCGCTCATGGCGATCTCGTCCTGCATTTTCGGCAGCGGTTCGCCGCTAGCGACCTTCAACTGCCAGAGCACCAGATCCTCGCCAGTAATTGCCTCGGTGACCGGATGTTCCACCTGCAGGCGGGTGTTCATCTCCATGAACCAGATGCGATCTTCGCGAAGGCCTTCCGAGGCATCGGCGATGAATTCGATGGTGCCGGCGCCGACATAATTCACCGCTCTTGCGGCTTTCACCGCCGCATCGCAGATCACTGCCTGGGTGGCGGCATCGAGACCGGGGGCAGGGGCCTCCTCGATGACCTTCTGGTGACGGCGCTGCAGCGAACAATCGCGTTCGAAGAGATGAACGCAATTTCCGAGCTTGTCGGCGAAAACCTGCACCTCGATATGGCGCGGATTGGCGATACAGCGTTCGATCAGAACGCGGTCATCGCCGAAGGCGGCAGCCGCCTCACGGCGGCAGGAGGCGAGAAGTTCGGCGAAATCCTGTGGGCGATCGACGCGGCGCATGCCCTTGCCGCCGCCACCAGCGACCGCCTTGATGAGCACGGGATAACCAATGATATCAGCCTCGGCCGCCAGCCTCTCTTCGCTCTGGTCCGCGCCGATATAACCGGGGGTCACAGGCACGCCGGCTGCTTGCATCAATTCCTTGGCCGCATCCTTGAGCCCCATCGCCCGGATTGCAACAGGGGGCGCGCCGACCCAGATGATCCCGGCCTTTTCCACCGCTTCGGCAAATCCGGCATTTTCCGAAAGGAAACCGTAGCCGGGATGGATCGCGGCAGCGCCGGTTTTCCGGGCGGCATCGAGGATGCGTTCCTGCGAGAGATAGCTTTCGCGGGCCGGCGAGGGGCCGATGGCGATCGCCTCGTCCGCCTCCCTGACGAAGGGGAGGCCGGCATCGGCCTCGGAGTAGACGGCGATGGTGCGGATGCCGAGCATCTTGGCCGAGCGGATGATGCGGCGAGCGATTTCGCCCCTGTTGGCAATGAGAAGGCTTTCCATCATGCCGCACCTCACATCCTGAACAGGCCGAAGCGCGGCCCTTTCGGGATCGGCGCATTCAGGCAGGCGGAAAAGGCAAGGCCCAGCACGTCCCGGGTCTGGCGCGGATCGATGATGCCGTCGTCCCAGAGGCGAGCCGTGGCATAATAGGGATTGCCCTCGGCCTCGTAGCCCGCGCGGATCGGCGCCTTGAAGGCTTCCTCCTCTTCAATTGGCCAATTCTCACCGCGCGCCTCCGTGGAGTCTCGGCGGATCGTGGCGAGCACCGAGGCCGCCTGTTCGCCGCCCATCACGCTGATGCGGCTGTTCGGCCAGGTGAAGAGAAAGCGCGGGCGATAGGCGCGGCCGCACATGCCGTAATTGCCGGCGCCGAAGCTGCCGCCGATGATGACCGTGACCTTCGGCACGCTCGCGGTCGCAACCGCCGTCACCAGCTTTGCCCCATCCTTGGCGATGCCGCCGGCCTCATAGCGGCCGCCGACCATGAAGCCGGAGATGTTTTGCAGGAAAAGCAAAGGCACGCGGCGCTGGCAGGCGAGCTCGATGAAATGCGCGCCCTTCAGCGCGCTTTCGGAAAACAGCACGCCGTTATTGGCGATGACGGCGACGGGCATGCCCCATATGCGGGCGAAGCCGCAGACCAGCGTGGTGCCGTAGAGCGGCTTGAACTCATGCAGTTCCGAGCCATCGACGATCCGGCCGATGACCTCCCGCACATCATAGGGCGAGCGCACATCCCCCGGGATCAGGCCGCAGAGATCCTCGGGATCGAGTTTGGGCGGCCGTGGCTGCTGCAGGTCGATATCAATGGCCTTCACGCTGTTGAGAGTGGCTGCGATATCACGCACGAGCAGCAGCGCATGTTCGTCGTTCTCGGCGACATGATCGACGACGCCGGAGCGACGGCCATGGGTTTCGGCGCCGCCGAGCTCTTCGGCTGAAATGATCTCGCCGGTCGCGGCCTTCACCAGCGGCGGGCCGGCGAGGAAGATCGTGCCCTGATTGCGCACGATGACCGTCTCGTCGGACATGGCGGGCACGTAGGCGCCGCCGGCGGTGCAACTGCCCATCACGCAGGCGATCTGCGGGATTCCCTCGGCCGACATCTGCGCCTGATTGTAGAAGATCGCGCCGAAATGATCGCGATCTGGAAAGACTTCGGCCTGATGCGGAAGATTGGCGCCGCCGCTATCGACGAGATAGAGACAGGGCAGCCGGTTCTGCATGGCGATCTCCTGCGCCCGCAGATGTTTCTTCACCGTCATCGGGAAATAGGCGCCGCCCTTCACCGTCGCGTCATTGGCGACGATCATCACCTCGCGGCCGGAAACGCGGCCGATGCCTGATATGATGCCGGCGCCGGGCGCCTCGTCATCATACATGCCGTTGGCCGCCAGCGTGCCGATCTCCAGGAACGGGCTGCCGGCATCGATGAGCAGCTGGATGCGATCGCGCGGCAGCAGCTTGCCTTTGCCGGTATGGCGCTCGCGCGCCGTTTGCGATCCGCCCTCGCGCGCTTTCGCCGAACGATTGAGGAGTTCGTCGATCAGGGCTTTATTCTTGCTGGCATTGGCCTTGAAGCTGTCGCTGTCGCGATCGATCGCAGTCGAAATCACCGTCATGATGCAATGAGCTCCCGGCCGATCAGGTAGCGGCGGATCTCATTGGTGCCGGCGCCGATATCGTAAAGCTTGGCGTCGCGCAAAAAGCGTTCGACCGGCCATTCCTTGGTATAGCCGGCGCCGCCGAGCGCCTGGATCGCCTCCAGCGACACTTTCACGGCGTTCTCGCTGGCGAAAAGGATCGCGGCAGCAGCATCCGTGCGCGTCGCGCGGCCGGCATCGCAGGCGCGGGCGACGGAATAGACATAGGCGCGCGCCGAATTCAGCGCCACATACATGTCGGCGATCTTGCCCTGCATCAGCTGGAAATCGCCGATCGCTTTGCCGAATTGCTTGCGATCGCGCACATAGGGCAGCACGACATCGAGGCAGGCTTGCATGATGCCGAGCGGCCCGCCGGCAAGCACGGCGCGCTCATAATCGAGGCCGGACATCAGGATCTTCACGCCTTCGCCTTCCCTGCCCATCAGCGCCTCGGCCGGCACCGCGCAATCCTCGAAGACCAGTTCGGCCGTATCGCTGCCGCGCATGCCGAGTTTGGAAAGCTTCTTGGAGACGCTGAAACCCGGCAGACCCTTTTCTATGATCAAGGCGGAAATGCCTTTCGGGCCGGCTGCGGGATCGGTCTTGGCATAGACAACCAGCACGTCGGCGTGCGGCGCATTGGTGATCCAGAACTTGGTGCCGTTCAGAATATAGCGATCGCCCTTTTTCTCGGCACGCAACCGCATGGAGACAACATCGGAACCGGCGCCGACCTCCGACATGGCGAGCGAGCCGACATGTTCGCCGGAGATCAGCTTCGGCAGATAGCGGCGCTTTTGTTCCGGCGAGGCCCAGCGGCGGATCTGGTTGACGCAGAGATTGGAATGGGCGCCGTAACTGAGCCCCACGGAGGCCGAGGCGCGCGAAACCTCTTCCATGGCGACGACATGATCGAGATAACCAAGACCGGCGCCACCGAATTCTTCCTCGACGGTGATTCCATGCAGGCCGAGCGCACCCATCTCGGGCCAGAGCTGGCGTGGAAACGTGTTGCTTTCGTCGATCTCCGCAGCCAGCGGAGCAATATGATCGGCAGCAAACCGCGCCGTCGTTTCACGGATCGCGTCCGCGGTTTCGCCGAGCGAAAAATCAAACATGGCACTCCTCCCGCTGAAATATGTAGCGCGGGTTGCGGCGGGGTCAAAGTGCCCTTGAATGATGCGGCGGAAGAGCCTTGCGAATCTTGTCGAGGGCGCGTGAGCGTGATTTTCTTGAAAATATGGAAAATATGGAATATATGGAAATAAACTGGAGACGATAATCATGCGGCAGTTCACGACAGGTGATCTCAATAAACAGATTGGTGATGTCACCGATGTCGCGAGCCGCGAGCCGGTTATTCTTACCCGCCACAAAAAGCCACGTTTCGTGCTGATGAGCTATGAGCACTATCAGCTAATGCGCAGCGGCGGGGACCCGCGTCGTGCCCATCACATTTCGGAGATGCCGGACGAGCATGCCGAATTGTTCGACGAGGCGATTGAGCGGCTGGCGCGCGGTGAAAGCTACGACGATGAACCATGAGTTTCGTCCTGGCGAGGTGATAACCTATCCCTATCTCTGAGCATGGCAACAGCAGCGTGGTGAGACCGAGGGGCGCAAACAGCGCCCAGTCTGTGTCGTCATCGCGATCCGCAGTGCGAGCGATGGAAACAGCCATCTCGTCCTTCTGGCAATCACCACACAGCCGCCGGAAGTGGGAAGGGTTGCGCTGGAAATTCCCGACATCGAACGGCGGCGCGCCGGTCTCGGTGATCTCAAGCAGAGTTGGATCGTCGTCGACGAATACAATTACGATATCGTCGAGCGATCCTGGTACATCGAGCCTCATCAGGCGGTTCTTGGTCGCTTCAGCAAGTCCTTCATGATGAAGATTGCCGCCATGTTCGCGAAAGCGCGAGGCCAGTCAGGGCGGGTCAACAGATTCGACTGACATGCCCTCGATTTCCGCTCCGTCCCGCCGAAAGGCTTCGGGGCTCTTGTCCATCCATTTTCGGAAGGCCCGGAAGAAGGCGCTCGGCTCGGAATAGCCGAGCTGCACGGCAATCTCGCCGATGGTCTTCGGCGTGTTCAGCAGCAGTTCGACGGCGAGGTCGCGACGGATGTCGTCCTTGATGGCGGCATAGCTTTGTCCCTCGTCGCGCAGGCGGTGGCGGAGTGTGGAGGGCGGCATGCGCATATCGGCGGCAAGCTTGGCGAAGTTCGACCAGGCAGCCGGCGTGGCCAGATTCAGTCGGCGGCGGACGGCGGCGGCGATACCGGCATCATAGCGATAGCGCACCAGAATATTGGCGGGCGCGCCGCGCAGGAACTGTTTGAGCGCCTGTTCGCTGCGCGCCACCGGCAGGTCGAGCAAGGCACTGTCGAAGCCGAGCCGGCTGATGGCTTGCGAGAAACGCACAGGGGCGCCGAAGAAGAGCCGATAGTCGGCGCCTTGTTTGGGTTCCGCGCAGCGGAAATCGACGAGCCGGATCGGAATGCGCCGGCCGACCAGCCAGCAGATAATGCCGTGCAGGATGATCCAATAGGTGCGGTAGGCGAAGGCCGAACGCGGGTCACCGGCGTCGCTGAGTTCGATCTCGGCCAGACCGTCGCGGATGACGAGCCGTCCCCGGGGATCGTCGAGCACGACATCGAGGAAGCGCAGCGCCCGGCGGAGCGCCTGACCCAGCGTCGGCGCATGCAGCACAGAGTGGCAGAGCAACGTGAAGCTGCCGCTGCGCATCGGCCGTGCGCCCATGCCGAAGAATTCATCGTCGAGCTCGGCGGCGATCGCCAGCCAGAGCGCGCCATAGGTCTCTGCCGAAACCGGCTGATCGACCGGGGATGCCAGGCCGACGCGGGCAAGGATCGGCGCCGTCGGCTTGCCGAGCCGCCGCAGGCTGTCGAGTGCCTCCTCCACGAAGCCCGGCGCGATCATGCGTCGTTCGATCTCGGCCATTCTATCCCCGCTATGGCAAAACTGGCCGAAATAATGGAGCAGTTCTGTCATCGCTTGCAATAGGTGGAGCGAATAGAATCGTGTCCGTCGGTTGCGCTTGGAGGGGGGTGTGGTCGGCAGGGAGGAAGAGATTCATGCTGATCCGTGGAGCAAGTTTCATCGTGACCGGCGGCGGCTCCGGCTTGGGTGCGGCAACAGTGCGCGCGCTTGTGGAGGCCGGCGGGCGCGTGACGATTGCCGATCTCAATATGCAAGCGGGCGAAGAGATTGCCCGGGAATTCGGAAGCGATGCCTGCTTCCTCAAGGCCGATGTGACCGATGGCGAGGAGGGGGCGGCGGTGGTTGCCGCTGCCGTCGAAGCCTTCGGCAGCCTGCGCGGATTGGTGAATTGCGCGGGCGTGGCGCCGGCCGAAAAGGTGATCGGCCGCGACGGACCGCACCGGCTGGAGAGTTTTGCCCGCACGGTCGGCATCAATCTCATCGGCACGTTCAACATGATCCGGCTGGCCGCCGCAGAGATCCAGACGACCGAGCCGGATGCGGAAGGCGAACGCGGCGTCATCATCAATACGGCCTCGGTTGCCGCCTTCGATGGCCAGATCGGCCAGGCAGCCTATGCCGCCTCCAAGGGCGGGGTGGCGGCGATGACCTTGCCGATCGCTCGCGAGCTTGCCCGTCACGGCATTCGCGTCGTCGCGATCGCACCCGGCATTTTTGAGACGCCGATGATGGCGGATATGCCGGCCGAGGTTCAGGCAGCACTCGGCAAGAGCGTGCCCTTTCCGCCGCGGCTTGGCCGTCCGGCGGAATTCGCCGGGCTGGTACGCCATATCTTGGAAAACAACATGCTGAACGGCGAGGTCATCCGCCTCGACGGCGCATTGCGGATGGGCGCGCGCTGAGCGCTTTGCCCGAAGGAGGAAAGATGGTTTTGCAAGACCCCATCGTTATCGTCGGTGCAGCGCGCACCCCGATCGGCAGCTTTCAGGGAGAGCTGAAGGAGGCGACGGCGCCGGAACTCGGAGCAACGGCGATCCGCGCGGCATTGCAGCGGAGCCGCGTCGAGGCCGAGGCGATCGAGGAGGTCGTCTTCGGCTGTGTACTGCCGGCGGGGCAGGGCCAGGCACCGGCCCGCCAGGCGGCGATCCATGCCGGTCTGCCCTTCGCCACCGCGGCCAGCACCGTCAACAAGATGTGCGGCTCGGGCATGAAGGCGGTGATGATGGTGCATGACCTGATCGCCGCCGGCAGCGCTTCTGTAGCGGTTGCAGGTGGCATGGAAAGCATGACCAATGCGCCCTATCTCCTTGACAAGGCCCGTGGCGGCTACAGGCTCGGCCATGGGCGTGTCGTGGATCATATGTTCCTCGACGGGCTGGAGGATGCTTATGACAAGGGGCGCTTGATGGGCAGCTTCGCGGAGGATTGCGCCGAGGCCTATCAGTTCACGCGCGAGGCGCAGGACAGCTACGCCATCACCTCGCTGACGCGGGCGCAGAAGGCGATCGCCGAAGGCTGTTTCGAAAGCGAGATCGTGCCGGTCACCGTAAAAACGGGTAAAGCCGAGCAGGTGGCGAGCCGGGACGAACAGCCCGGAAAGGCGAAGCTCGACAAGATCCCGACGCTGAAGCCCGCCTTCCGCGAGGGCGGCACGGTGACCGCCGCCAATTCCAGCTCGATCTCCGATGGCGCGGCGGCCCTGGTGCTGATGCGCCGCTCCGAGGCGGAGCATCGCGGCCTGAAGCCGCTTGCCACGATCCTTGGCCATGCCACGCATTCACAGGCGCCCAATCTTTTTGCCACCGCACCGATCGGCGCGCTGCAGAAGCTGTCCGATCGCACCGGCTTGCCGCTGTCGGAGGTTGATCTGTTCGAAATCAACGAGGCTTTCGCCGTCGTCGCCATGGCGGCGATGCGCGATCTCAACCTGCCGCATGAAAAAGTGAACGTGCATGGCGGCGCCTGCGCGCTCGGCCATCCGATCGGCGCCTCGGGGGCTCGCATCCTGGTGACGCTGCTTGCAGCACTGGAGCGATACGACCTGAAGCGCGGCATGGCCGCGCTCTGCATCGGTGGCGGCGAGGCGACCGCCGTTGCCATCGAACGGCAATAGGAGAGGGAGAGAACAGATGATCCTTTCCGACCTCCAGCAGCAAATCTCAGATCTCGCCCGTGACTTTGCCCGCGACCGGCTAGCGCCGGGGGCAGCCAAACGCGACCGGGAGCATCTCTTCCCACGCGAGGAATTGAAGGAAATGGGTCAACTCGGGCTGCTCGGCATGCTGGTGCCGGAAGCCTATGGGGGATCGGATACCGGCGTGGTCGCCTATGCCGCGGCGCTGGAGGAGATTGCCGCGGGCGACGGAACCTGTTCGACGATCATGAGCGTGCATAGCTCCGTCGGCTGTGTGCCGATCCTGAAATTCGGCACCGAGGAGCAGCGGCAGCGCTTCCTGCCGAAACTGGCCAGCGGCGAATGGATTGGCGGCTTTGCGCTCACCGAGCCGCAGGCCGGCTCCGATGCCTCGAACCTGAAGACCCGGGCGCGGCGTGATGGCGACCACTACGTGATCGACGGCTCCAAGCAATTCATCACCTCGGGCAAGAACGGCAATGTCATCATCGCCTTTGCCGTTACCGATCCCGATGTCGGAAAGAAGGGCATCACCGCCTTCATCGTGCAGACGGATACGCCGGGCTACGAGGTGATCCGCGTCGAGGAAAAACTTGGGCTGCATTCCTCCGATACCTGCCAGATCGCCTTCAACAGCATGCGCATTCCGGCAGAACTCAGGCTCGGCGCGGAAGGCGAGGGCTATCGCATCGCGCTCGCCAATCTCGAGGGCGGACGGATCGGCATCGCGGCGCAGGCCGTCGGCATGGCGCGGGCGGCCTTTGAGGCGGCACGCGATTACGCCCGCGAGCGTACCGCTTTCGGCAAGCCGATCTTCGAGCACCAGGCCGTTGCCTTCCGCCTTGCCGATATGGCGGTGCGGATCGAGGCGGCGCGGCAGCTCGTCTTTCATGCCGCGTCCCTCAGGGAGGCAGGGCTGCCCTGCCTGTCGGAAGCCTCGATGGCGAAACTCTTTGCCTCCGAGATGGCGGAGCGCGTCTGTTCCGATGCGATCCAGATCCATGGCGGTTATGGCTACATGGCCGATTATCCGGTCGAGCGCATCTACCGCGATGTGCGCATCTGCCAGATCTATGAAGGAACGAGCGACGTGCAGCGCATGGTGATCGCCCGCAATCTATAAGAACCACATCCGGCCCTGCTTCCGGAGGAGAGGAGCAAGGCCGGCAAAGGGAGGAAAGAAAAGACATGGTGGATTCCGCTCGTTTGAGCCTGCATGTCCCCGAACCCGCCGTTCGCCCGGGCGGTCAGCCCGATTTTTCCAACGTCAAGATTGCCAAGGCCGGTTCGGTGCCGCGGCCGGAGGTGGATGTCGCATCCGAAGATATCCGTGATCTCGCCTATTCCATCATCCGCGTTTTGAACCGCGAGGGCGAGGCGGTCGGTCCTTGGGCTGGGTCGCTCTCCGATGAGGCGTTGCTGACCGGGCTTCGCAACATGATGAAGCTGCGTGCCTTCGACGCCCGCATGCTGATGGCGCAGCGGCAGGGCAAGACCTCCTTCTACATGCAGCATCTCGGTGAAGAAGCCGTCAGTTGCGCCTTCCGCAAGGCGCTCGAGACGGGAGATATGAATTTCCCGACCTATCGCCAGGCCGGCCTGCTGATTGCCGACGACTATCCGATGGTCGAGATGATGAACCAGATCTACTCGAACGAGAGCGATCCTTTGCGCGGCCGGCAACTGCCGATCATGTATTCCTCCAAGGAGCATGGCTTCTTCACCATCTCGGGTAATCTCGCCACCCAATATGTGCAGGCTGTCGGCTGGGCGATGGCCTCGGCGATCAAGAACGACAGCCGCATTGCCGCGGCCTGGATCGGCGACGGATCGACGGCGGAATCGGATTTCCACTCGGCGCTGGTTTTCGCCTCGACCTACAAGGCGCCTGTTATTCTCAACATCGTCAACAATCAGTGGGCGATCTCCACTTTTCAGGGCATCGCCCGCGGCGGTTCCGGCACCTTCGCGGCGCGCGGCCTCGGCTTCGGTATTCCGGCGCTGCGTGTCGACGGAAACGACTATCTCGCCGTCCATGCCGTCGCCCACTGGGCGGCCGAGCGCGCGCGGCGCAATCTCGGCCCGACGCTGATCGAATATGTGACCTATCGCGTCGGCGCCCATTCGACTTCCGACGATCCGAGCGCCTATCGGCCCAAGACGGAATCGGAGGCCTGGCCGCTCGGCGATCCCGTGCTGCGGCTGAAGAAACATCTGATCATCAAGGGCGCATGGTCGGAAGAACGGCATGTGCAGGCCGAAGCCGAAATCATGGACGAGGTGATCGAGGCGCAGCGCCAGGCAGAGGCGCATGGCACGCTGCATGCCGGCGGCAGGCCTTCGGTGCGCGACATTTTCGAGGGCGTCTATGCCGAGATGCCGCCGCATATCCGCCGCCAGCGACAGAAGGCGGGGTACTGATATGGCCAGGATGACGATGATCGAGGCCGTGCGCAGCGCCATGGACGTCTCGATGGCACGGGACGACAATGTCGTCGTTTTCGGCGAGGATGTCGGCTATTTCGGCGGCGTCTTTCGCAGCACCCAGGGCCTGCAGGCAAAATACGGCAGAACGCGCTGCTTCGATACGCCGATCAGCGAATCCGGCATCGTCGGCACGGCGATCGGCATGGCGGCCTATGGGCTGAAACCCTGTGTCGAAATCCAGTTCGCCGATTACATGTATCCGGCCTATGACCAGCTGACGCAGGAGGCGGCGCGCATCCGCTACCGTTCCAACGGCGATTTCACCTGCCCGATCGTCGTGCGCATGCCGACCGGCGGCGGCATTTTCGGCGGCCAGACGCACAGCCAGAGTCCGGAGGCGCTTTTTACCCATGTCTGCGGGCTGAAGGTGATCGTGCCGTCCAATCCCTATGATGCCAAAGGCTTGCTGATCGCGGCGATCGAGGACCCTGATCCGGTCATGTTTCTGGAGCCGAAGCGCCTCTATAACGGCCCCTTCGACGGCCATCACGAGCGGCCGGTGACGCCCTGGTCGAAACACGACCTCGGGGAGGTGCCTGATGGCCATTACACCATCCCGATCGGCAAGGCCGAAGTGCGGCGCGCGGGATCGGCGGTGACCGTCGTTGCCTACGGCACCATGGTACATGTGGCGCTTGCTGCGGCCGAGGATGCCGGCATCGATGCCGAGGTGATCGATCTCAGAAGCCTGCTGCCGCTCGATCTCGATACGATCGTCAAATCGGTCTCGAAGACGGGTCGTTGCGCCGTCGTGCATGAGGCAACCCTGACATCCGGCTTCGGCGCCGAGGTCGCAGCACTGGTGCAGGAACATTGCTTCTATCATCTCGAAGCGCCAGTCGTGCGTGTTGCCGGCTGGGACACGCCCTATCCGCATGCGCAGGAGTGGGACTATTTTCCCGGTCCCGGCCGTGTCGGGCGGGCGCTTGCCGAAGTCATGGAGGCCTGAGCCATGAGCGAATTCATCATCAAGATGCCTGATGTCGGGGAAGGGGTCGCCGAGGCCGAGATCGTAGAATGGCATGTGAAGACGGGAGATCCCGTCCGTGAGGACATGGTGATCGCCGCCGTCATGACCGACAAGGCCACCGTGGAAATTCCGTCTCCTGTCAATGGTACCGTCACCTGGCTTGCCGGTGAAGTCGGAGACCGTATCGCGGTCAAGGCTCCGCTGGTGCGGATCGAGACGGCGGGAGATGTCGGCGAGGTTCAGTTTGCAGGGATTTCGCAGACGCCGATTGCCGGAACGCCCAATGCCGAGATTGCAAAACCTGCTCCGCCAGCGCCAACTCCCGCGCCGGCGCCGGCGGAAAAGCCGCTTGCCGCGCCCTCCGTGCGGCTCTTCGCCAGGGAAAGCGGTGTCGATCTTAGGCAGGTGCAGGCGACCGGACCGGCCGGGCGCATCCTGCGCGAGGACATCGAGCAATTCCTAAGCCATGGGACCGCGCCTGCAACGGCAAAGAACGGCTTTGCCAGGAAGACGGCGACCGAGGAGATCAAGCTGACCGGCCTGCGTCGCCGCATTGCCGAGAAGATGGTGCTTTCCGCCTCGCGCATCCCCCACATCACCTATGTGGAGGAAGTGGATATGTCCGCGCTTGAGGAGTTGCGCGCCACCATGAACGGCGATCGCAGGCCTGATCATCCAAAGCTAACGGTTCTGCCCTTCCTGATGCGGGCGCTGGTCAAGGCGATTTCCGAGCAGCCTGACGTCAACGCCACTTTCGACGACGATGCCGGCATCATCATGCGCTATAGTGCCGTGCATATCGGCATCGCCACGCAGACACCGGCCGGTCTGACAGTGCCGGTGGTGCGGCATGCCGAAGCCCGTGGCATCTGGGATTGCGCCGCCGAGATGAATCGGCTGGCGGAAGCGGCGCGCTCGGGGACTGCGACACGCGATGAGCTTTCCGGCTCCACCATCACCATCAGCTCGCTCGGTGCGCTTGGCGGCATCGTCTCGACACCCATCATCAATCATCCCGAAGTGGCGATCATCGGCGTCAACAAGATCGCCACGCGACCGGTCTGGGACGGCGCGCAGTTCGTGCCGCGCAAGATGATGAACCTCTCCTCCAGCTTCGATCACCGCATCATCGACGGCTGGGATGCGGCAAACTTCGTCCAGCGCATCCGCACGCTCATCGAAACGCCTGCGCTCATTTTTATCGAAAGCTGAGATCCATGAAAGAGATCGTCTGCAAGCTCCTCGTCATCGGTGCCGGTCCGGGCGGTTATGTCTGCGCCATCCGCGCCGGGCAGCTCGGCGTCGATACTGTTATCGTCGAGGCCGGCAAGCCGGGCGGCACCTGCCTGACGGTCGGCTGCATTCCCTCCAAGGCGTTGATCCATGCGGCCGAGGAATTCGACGTCGCGCAAAAGATGCTTGCCGGCAAGAACCCGATGGGCATCCGCGTCGAAGGCGCCTCGATCGATCTCATGAGGACGATTGCCTGGAAGGACGGGATCGTCGGCCGGTTGACGACCGGTGTTTCGGGGCTGCTGCAGAAGGCGCGAGTCAAGATCGTCCACGGCCGAGCCCATTTCCGCGATGGCAAGACGGTGGAGGTGGAGACGGAAACCGGCCAGCAGATCATCCGCGCCGAGACCGTGGTGATCGCCACCGGTTCGGATCCGGTGGAGCTTGCGAACCTGCCTTTCGGCGGCCGCGTGATTTCCTCGACAGAGGCACTGTCGCTGACGGAACTTCCGAAAAGGCTCGTCGTGGTCGGCGGCGGTTATATCGGGCTGGAGCTCGGGACCGCCTTTGCCAAGATGGGGTCTGATGTGACGGTCGTCGAGGCGACGCCACAGGTGCTGCCGCAATATGATGCCGAGCTGGTGCGGCCCGTCATGCGCAAGCTGACCGAAGGCGGTATCCGGCTGTTGACGGGTGCGAAGGCGATCGGCCTTGCCGATAATGGGGAGGCATTGATCGTCGAAACGGCTGATGGCCGGCGTGAGACCCTGCCGGCCGACCGCATCCTCGTCACCGTCGGCCGCCGCCCGAGAACCGCAGGATCCGGTCTCGAAGAGCTCGATCTCGATCGTGCCGGCCCTTATCTGCGGATCGACGACCGTTGCCGCACCTCCATGCGCGGCATCTATGCGATCGGCGATGTGACCGGCGAGCCGATGCTTGCCCATCGGGCCATGGCGCAAGGCGAGATGGTGGCGGAAATCATCGCCGGAAAGAAGCGGGCCTGGGACAAGCGATGCATCCCCGCCATCTGCTTCACTGATCCGGAGATCGTCAGCGCCGGCCTGTCGCCGGCGGAGGCGAAGGCGCAAGGTTATGAAATTCGCACCGGCCAGTTTCCGTTCAGCGCCAACGGGCGGGCAATGACGATGTTGTCCGAAGAAGGTTTCGTGCGCGTCGTGGCCCGCGCCGACACCAATCTCGTGCTCGGCCTGCAGGCGGTGGGAGCCGGGGTCTCCGAGCTTTCGGCGGTTTTTGCGCTCGCCATCGAAATGGGTGCGCGCCTGGAAGACATCGCCGGCACCATCCACGCGCATCCGACCCGCAGCGAAGCGGTCATGGAAGCGGCACTGAAAGCGTTGGGAAGCGCGCTGCATATCTGAGCCGGAGTCCTGTATGAAAGGTGGCAATCTTCGAAAAAATTGAGCAGGGAAACCGTCCCGCGATGATTATCGAATTTCTCGACGGTCTCCGTTCGTCCCAAGCAACAGACTAGCTAGTTTCGTTCAGTTCGGTGTTGTCACATAAACCTGCTGTCAGTGAGTGGGGTGTAGAGATGGTGGGATGAAGAATTCAGCCATCAGCTACAAGCGTCACCGTCTCCCGCAACAGATCATCGCGCACGCGGTCTGGCTGTATTTCAGATTTCCTTTGAGCCTGCGGCTGGTCGAGAACTGCTGCTGGAGCGCGGCATCGTCGTTTCGTATGAAACGATCCGGCGACGGGGTCGGAAATTCGGACCGGCCTACGCGAAGCAAATCCGCCGCCGACGGCCGTCGGGCCGGGACGTCTGGCATCTGGACGAGGTGGTAGTTTCCATCGCCGGCCGCAAACACTGGCTCTGGCGTGCCGTTGACCAGGACATGACGAGATCGGGCAGGCGTTCAAGGCAGCGGGATTGGATGCCTATCTCGTTCATGTGCTGTCGCCGGGCGACCTCGACACCATTGCCACGACACGTGAGGCGGGAACGCGGATCGCCTATTCCGAGCAGCAACTGTCGGGCTGGATCTTGGCCGTTCAGGGCGTAGTCGCCTATCTCAAGGGGCAACCGCGCTCTGGCGGTAAGATCGGAATTTTGGGAATTTCCCTTGGCGCGCAAATCGCCTCGGCCGCTTCGCTCGGGCGAAGCATCATCGAGGCGGAAGTCGTAGAAGAGCTGCGCAGGAACCACCTGACACCATCATCACTCAATCCGCCGCAAATCAATGCGACGATTGAATCATGACACCAAAGCATCGGCAACGCCGAGTGTTTTCAACACTATCTCTCCGAAGGGGACATTAAGCACATATTGGCTAGATGCTGCTGGCGGACGCTTATCTCAGGCATGGTTCATATTGCGCCGCTGTCCAACAAGCCTTCCAACAAGGCTCCGCTGAACTTTCTCTTATTCTGGGCACCGTCCTTCAAAGGACGGAAAGATATGGCGCCGTCGCTCGCTGGCCCTACCTGAACACCCAGAGAAGGTTTATCAGGAAATTGAAGACGAAGGCCGCGCCGATTCCAAAAAGCTTTGCCCACAAGGGCGAGAGCCCAACCTGCTGCACGAGGATCAACGTCACGAAGACATTGATCGAGAGGCCGAGCAGTGCGCCGATCAGGAACAGTGAAGCGCGCTTGCGGCTTGTTGCCTGATTGAAGACATAGCGGCTGGTGGCGCTGTGATTGACGGCGGCCGCGATCAGCCAGCTCGATGTCGCCGAGAGCCCGAGGGGCACGCCAAACGCCAGCAGGCCACGAAACACCGTGAGGTCGACGAACGCGGCCAGCCCTCCGGTGAACACATAGCGGATAGCCTTTGACAAGATCATCCGGACGCTTCCTTTGCCCGCAGCGCTGCGAACACAGGGTCCGAATAGGTCGAAAAGGTCAGCCAGCCCTCGCGTGGCCCGTCGGAGCGAATGAGCGGCAGGACACCGGCGCGCCGCGCCGCAAGGCCATCCCGCTCGGGCCTGTCGCCTATCAATACGGTTTGCGCCGGGCCGACGCCGGCGCGCTGCATCAGCATCTGCAGGCCGCGCGGATCAGGCTTCTGGATGCCGACGCCGGGATCGCTTGCGGCCAATATGTAATCGGCCGACAATGTCATCCTCTGCAGCTTCTCGTCGGCAGGATAATCAGAATAAATCCCGATCGACTTGTTCTGCCGTCTGAGCCCGGCAAACAACTCCACCAGCCCATCATACCGGCAGGATGCGATATAGGCGAGCGGACGGCGCTCGATCCACTCGCTGACGATTGCCTCTATGCTTTCGGCTGGCTGGCCGGTTCGCGCGACGGTTCGCGTCATCAGGCTCGCCTGAAAATCGTCGATCTCCCCCTCGCCGATGGCTTCACGCAAGGAGCGGTATGCGCGTAGCACACGCAGATTGGTCAGGCTGCCTCTCGCCGCTGCATCAGCAATCAATTCGCCGGCCATTCGAAGGCGTAGCATGCGCTGGTTGTATAACGTTCCGTCGACGTCGAAGACGACGAACCGGATACTGCCCCAGTCGACATTCCTCGCGATCATCGGATGGTGATGTAGTGCTGTTCGGTCAGCGTCACTAAAAGCGGAATGTCGACGAATGTCGCGAAGATGAAGGCCGCCGCCAGGGCCGCGACGATCGCGATCAGGCCGGGCTCGCGGAACAGCTTTTCCGGTTTCTGCGCCGTAGAGCCCGGTTTCGTCGCCATCACGAAATAGGCCGTGAACAGGGCTACGACGAAGGGCAAGACGAGCATGTACTCGATGCGATACTTGACCAGGAAGACGGACAGAAAGGCAATCGAAAACAGTGAATACGCAATGCAGGAGGCGGTCAGCGATACCTTCGTATACTTGGCGAAACTCGCCCGGTAGCGCGACAGCAACTCCTTGCCATGCGACGCGACGATCTCGTCATATTCCGATAAGCGTTTGGCCGCCATGAGGAACGCGCCGCCGAACCAGTAGGCCAGGATGATCGATCCCGGCGGCAGGCTCGTTGGGTCGATCATTGACCAGCCGATCACTAAGCGGATCGGATTATTGATCGATTCTGAGATGACGTCGAGATAGGTCTTATCCTTGCTTCTGATCGGATCGAGATTGTAGAGGATCCCCTGAATCGCAAACAGGCAGGCGACGAAGAACAGAAGTTTGCTCGAGAGGATGGCGCAGCCCAGGCCGACGATGAGCAGCACGGTCCATTCGAGCTGAACCAGCCTGCCGTTCATCGCGCATTGCACGGCGGACCGCTGCGATTTCGTCGGATGATGCCGGTCAAACTCGCGGTCGAACCACTCGTTAATGCAGTAGTTCGCGGATGCGATGCAGAGCGCGGTCACAAATCCGAGCAGGATCGAGGACGTCAGGTCGTCGGTTCTGACCCCCCGCAGAAGATAGGCGAGGATGATGCCGGGAACGATGAAAACATGCTTCGTACTGTGATCGAGCCGTGCAATGGCGATATAGTCGCGCAAGCCCGCTCGGCCTGATGCGGTCACCCTGCGGTCACCCAAGCTTGTGTTCATGCCGGACGCCTCCTTTTTCGTCAGACGGTCTATTTCCGATCACCGTCCAACAGATACACATCATAGGTTTCGAAATAATTCGCAGGGCCGAATTCGGCGAGCAGCATCGCAGTCAACAGGAAATCGTCGATCTGTTGGCGCGAGGCATGGAAGGTCTCCAGTTGTAACCCTCCCGGCAAATCTGGTCCGGAACTATTCTCTTCAGCTTGTGCTGCATCAGGATTACCACTGGAGACCGGGTCTGGGCGTGCAGGTCCTGGCTAGTTTTCAGCGTCTCTCCAAGATCCGCGTCGAGCTGACCCTTCTTGGTGAAGCGGACGTAGGTCCTGAATTTCTGCTCGCGGGTCAGATATATCGGATCGTTGATGTAATATAGCAGGGCTTCCGCGAGATATTCCGGTTCGGCAACGATGGTTGCCTTGGCGAGTTAAGGCCGGGAGAGGATGAGACGGGCGAGATCCGCACTGCGGTGACTTGCCCTGAGAATTTACTCCAGAATGGATTAATGTCCGCCGCCGAGGTGGTGCATCAGAACTCGTCACTTAAGATAGGTTGCTTATCCGGCTCCGAAGGAGCTCAATTTCTCCAGAAGCGCCTGTGAAATCTCGAACTGGCGTGCCGTTCCACGCCCCATGGAATTCTTGACGATCGTCTCGTCCAGCATCCCTCGCTTCACCAGCAGATCCACCGTCTCCTTGACGCCACTGCGTGTCAGAGCGGTTATTTCCATGATGCTGGAAAGCGTTAGCTTCTGGTGTGCCTGGTTCATGCTGTAGAGGATCGTCATCATGCCGACCTGCTTCAGCCTTGCTTGAGGCGTCTCGTCATCGTCGAGGGGATGATCGAGGATCTCATGCAGGATCAGGCCTGAAAAAGCGAGATTGTGCCATTGAATCTTGAGTGCTCTTGTCATGTCATTTTACTGTGTTATATAAGTCAGTATAAATTGCTCTACACGCAAACCACCTCTTCCGCAAAGGGATGTCCTTTGAAGGATCGTGCTCATGAAAAACCTTCTGTTCAACTCAGTTGTCGCGGCCTGCTGCATATTGCCACCCTATCTTACCTCGCCTGGCAACGCGCAAGCAACTGATTGGGGTTGCGAGGTCGTCCTGTGCCTCTCCAATCCCGGCGGCCCAACACAATTCGCAGAATGGCGGGAGCTTGCCGAGGGGCATTCGTTCCCGACATGCAGCGGCGTCGGCTGTAGGAGTTCGCGCCCGGGCTACGAGCCCTATTACTGCGAAACCGGATATTGGCTGGAAAGCGATTATGGTCCGCGCGGGCGAGAAGCGATCTGCGTGTCGACGGCCCCTGCAGCCGGTGAGCGACGCATTCTGCCTCAATCTTGGCGCCGGCAACAATTTCAGCAAGGTTCGGTCCTCTCGCCGCGATGGCAGCGGGAGGATGGGCGCCGCCGGTGCATGGGTTATTCGACGGCTCGTCCGAACGTGCGATCGCAACCTCACTACGTCGATGTCACCATCGATGGGACAGCCACGCAGCGGGTCTGGTATTGATCGATGGCGGTCGCTTTCGTGGATCTCGCGCAGACATGCGCGCCCATTGTGGAAGTCAGAACGCTCGCTGCTGTCGTCAGTCTCGAGAGCCGTTTCAAGCCTTTCGCCATTCGGATCAACAGCGGTTCGCCGCTTGAGCGCCAACCCGCATCGAAGGCGGAAGCAATTGAGCTTGCGACCTCCCTCATTGCGGATCACCAGAACATTCAGGTCAGTCTTGGTGGTATCGGCATGGAGGAGTTGCGCAAGCTGAAGCTTTCGATTTCGGATGCGTTCGATCCCTGCCTGAACCTCAAGGCCACGGCCACACTGCTCGATAGCTACTATCGGCTTTCCTTGCGCGCCGGTGCTGATGCGAGCCATGCCGAGAACGTCATGCTTCAGTCCTATTACGGACGGGACGATCCGTCAGTCGGTAAGATGGTCAAATATGACAGGCAGGTCCGCCAGGAAATGGTCCCCCTGTCCTCCAACCTGGCGTCTGTCGCCATCGCCGAGCCGCGCGAAGAAGTCCCTCTCGAGGAATCGGCTGATGGCGAGGCGGCGCCAGCACCCGGAAAATCCCTCTCCCAGCCCGATGAAGCCGCATCGTGGGACGTCTTCAGCGCCCGGCGGCAATCCTCGGTTCTCGTGTTTCAGAATGATCGATCGGAACAAAGCAAATGATCTCAAATGCAACTCTTCGCCCTGTCGCCGCTTCTATCTTGATGGCAGCAGCCATGGCGATTATGTCGACGGATTCAAACTGACGGAGCGAGAGTTCGAACTTCTTTCGCGCGAGCTCTCGGTCGAAAGCCGCCGCTTCATCGTCAAGCAAGGTCACAATAGCGTCGTCGCCGAACTAAACCTCAGGGGTTTCGATGACGAGCTCGACATCTTGACCGGCCGCACCGCGAACGTCGAACTCGCCGAGGCGATCCGCGCGGAGGTCGGCGACCGGATTGAAGACTGGCTACCATTGTTTCAGCAAGGAAGGAGAACGGATTGATGGAAAGGAGCACGACACGGTTTGCTCTGGTGCTAGCGGCTACCCTGCTGCCGGTCGGAACGGCGTTCCCACAGGGCATCCCGGTCATCGATCAGACGGCGATCGCCAAGCAGATCGAAAGCATCACCCAGCTGAAATCCCAGCTCGACACGCTCAATCAACAACTTCAGCAGGCGCGTCAACCATCAGCAGAGCGCGTCCTCGACGACGACGTCCGCGCCTGTCGTCACGGATATCCGCGCCGGCGCCATTACCCTCCACCGCCCGGCCTCGTGCCGGGCTTCTTTTTCCCAGAAGGCAATTCCAACGACTGATCTCGATACTCCTTGACGTCCATCGGAGTGGCTTGAATACGGAACGCACAGGCGGGGGCAGTGTCGGTTCCGCCTCTGTCGGCCGCTATGCTGAGGCTCCTGCGGCTGCCCTTGATCCGCCCTTAGCGTGTCGAGAATTCCCGAAATCCCGTCTTGCGGCGCTTCTCTAATCGGTGTCGAGGTCAACCGCCGTTCGAGCTTTTCCCTGGAAAGGAAGAGATGACATCGTCATCCGCAGTCCGCCCGAAGGAGACATAGCACTGAAGGTCGGCTAAAGAAGCCTAGACGGTGGTGGAGAGCAGCGGCGTGATATCGTGGTTGTCGGCTGCGCGAAGGGCTGCGAGGTAGCGAGTGCGCAGTTCACCGACATCGGCCAGAGTTCGCCGCCCCAACTGAAACGCTCGTCGCCAAGACCTTCGATCAGAAGATCGGCCGCCGAGCGAGCGTGACGGCCATTTCTGTTTGGATACGGGTGGATCGCGACCAGGCGATGGTGAAACCTGATCGCAATTTCATCCGGCGGAAATGTCTGGTGCTCCACTCAATACCGGACGTCACTTAAGGCGAAGAGAGCGACTAGGGCACAGACTCATGACGTGTCGCCGTCGAAAGCCTTTGCCACCTCATGCAGGACATGATCCCAGACGCCTGCTTTGCGCCACCGCACGAAGCGATTGTAGCAGGTTGTATAAGGTCCATATCGCTCGGGCACGTCCGCCCATGGCGAGCCGGTTCGGAACCGCCACAAGATGCTGTTGATGACACGGCGATCGTCGACACGAGGAACGCCGCGCGGCTTGTTCGGCAACAACGACTGTATGATGCTCCATTCGAAATCAGTCAGGTCGAACTGCTGACGGGACATGAGAGGCCTCCAAATCAAAGCCCCAGTGAATCAAAAACCTGCCATTCTCGGAACCCAACTTCTGAGGAAAGGCTCAAATTATCGGCTTTCCTGTAGCCCAGAATTCATGGACCTTAGTCCACCATCCGAGAGTTTCCGGCCGCAGCCATGGAATAAAATCGTCAGAGCGAGTTTTGCGATGCAAATGACTATTCTGCAAATCTTCGAGTAGACCTACTGTAGCCGCCTGTTTAACATACGGATCGCCCTTGATGTGCCAGCGTTCGACCACATCAAAGACCGCGTCAAATCGATGCGTGTTACCTGTTTCCAAATCCTGAATCAGATGACGAGCAAGCTCTGACAGTGCCAAGTAAAATGGCAACTGGTCGTCAGATCGATATTCCTCCTGGAATGTCTCCCACTTTTCACGAAACGACGGGTCAGCCTGCAAAAGCGGCTCAAACATATTCGAGCGATCGAACTCGAACGAAAGCGCGTTGACGTTGTTCTCGGACATAACGCTTTTTGCTCTTCTGATGCCCGCGTTGCAAGGCTTGATCTGACAAGCGGATTAATGAGTTCACGCTCTAGATCTATTTCCCATTGGGAACAAAGACGCGAAAGCGGTGGTCAGGCTCGGTCTCGCTCGAATGCGTCGGCATAGAGCGCCTCGATCCTTTCGACCTCGAGGTCGTCCAGTGCAGCAAACTCCTTCGTGCGTGCCCTCTGCGACAGCCGGCCGTCGTTCTGCCCGAGGAACTTGTGTAGCAGTTCGGCTTGAGCCGTTGGCATGTCGATGATCTGCTGGACCCCTTCGGAAAACGTGTCAAACGCCTGCAGGAAGCGAACCTCTTGCGGTAGATCGTGTTCGACCGTCTGTTCGACGCAGGCATAGAGGAAGGTCGCATGCGCCGTGGCATCGAAATAGCGGTAGAAAACGGCCGTGTCGTTTAGCACCTCCACATTGGCCGAGACCGTCGGACGCCATTCGATGAACGGAAGGAGCGGCGCCGACCAGGACTCCAATACCGCTCTGTACCGGTCGATGTTGCGCAAGATCACCGCGCTGACTGGAAACACAAGGCCGGGAGGACTGTAGGAAGCGGCGGCAAGCGCATGGTGGATAAGCCAGCGATGCAGGCGGCCGTTACCGTCCACGTAAGGGTGAATGTAGACGAACGAATGCAAGACATGCCGCTGCTACGACTGGGTCCATCGCGCCCCGCGCGGCGCGGTCAGAGAATGCGATCAGGCCGCCCACCAGGCTTTCCAGATCCTCATGCCGCGCGCTGATGTGATCGGGGATGGGCATGTTGGTGTCTCGGTCATGTACGCCGATGAAACCGCCTTCGTCCCGAAGGCCGAGACGTACGAAGCGGGCGTCTCCGATGACGATGCGCTGAAGGCGATCGAGTTCGTCGAGGCTGAGCGGACGCACGCCCGCTTGCGCGATGGCCTGGCCCCAGCGCGCTGCCCTTTGGCCTGATGGTCGCTCTCCTTCGATGGCGAAGGAGGACTTCGAATCGTTGAGCAGAATAAAAGCAGCGGCTCGCGCTACAAGATCGGGACGGACGCGACCCATCGCCTCGCGGGCCCGTTCACCGAGCGCCTTTTGCGAGAACGCGGCGAGATCCGGCGTCCGGCGAACTAGTGGGCAGAATGCCGGCGTGCCCGGCAGATTGTTCGAGACCTTGTGCCGCGGAGATGGATCGCCTTCGGCTAGTGCATATTGCTGATCCGGGTCGAGGATCGTCACCATCCGCACCTTCCCGGGATCGGGAATATCAAGCTGCCGATCGGTCAGCCACTCGTACAGGAACCAGAGGCGGCGCGCGAAAGCGCCAGTTGGCGTGGCCCGGATGATAGCCTCGATCTCGTCAGTCTCAATGATCTGGAACAGAGCCGATAACACCTGGAGATCGACGCCTTCGTATCTGAAGGCAAAAACCAGATGAGCGCCAAGCTCGGGCTGTGGACGATACCGGGGCGTCAGCATCAACCACGCCTCGGTTGATGTCGGATGATGTCGCTCGGCTATCGCGGTCATCCTTATAGGTGGCGGCAAGATCAGATCGTAGCGTGCCATGATCGCGGCATACCCAGCCGGTTCACCGCGCTCAGGCAGCGGCCGTCCGTGAAAATCCCTCACACTCTGCGTAGGCCATTCACGCATCAGCGTCTCCGCGAAATTGGATCACTCGGTCTAGACCCGACCGTGAAAATCGTTCACAGCTTGCGCAAAACTATCACCTCTTCTTCTTTTTGTGAACGCTAATCACCAGGCTCGGGAGCAAGTCGGCGGTCGATAACGGAGGAGTGGCAAACAAGCTCTGCTTTGCTCGCCGCAGCATCCATTGGTTTCCGTTTGGTCTTCGTGTTCCCCAGAATTTGGCGCAGCTGGCAGAGACGTTCGACCTGGCCGGCACGCTTCGCGCAGAGGCAATTGCGCAGCGACTGCCCATCGCCTTCAGAAAAGCCGACCCTCTTCGGGATATCAGGCCCATCGCCGCCTTAGCGAACTCCAGCTCCGGGAAAAAGATAGGGCAGCAGCGGAACAGCACCGGCTGATCGCGGACAAATTGTGGGCAGGCAAAGATGCGGACGTCGGGCTATAGCCTGCGATCCAGGCAAAGGAAATCAGGCTGTAGCCTTCGAGCTGCGGGCGGTCGGCAGTATCGACTTCAGGATCGGGTTCGGCGTTGCCTCGGACAAGGAAGATCCAAATCCGGCGTCAGGGACGGCGCGGTCTCCCCCAATTTTGCCGCAAGCGACAAAATCGGTTCCCCCGCTTGCAAGCCGCGGTCCGCGGTCCTCGACCCCTCTTTGCCGGGGAGTGGCCGATCTACGTCAAAGATGAAGGAGATCACATTATGACAACCGATCAGAACCTCATGCTCTGCGCCAAGCTTTCTGGCTTTCGCTTGTCGTCCTCGCAAACCGCTTCGGTTGCGACAGCGGTTTCTCGCGAGAGCTTCATGTTCGCCTGATTGAGGGGCTCGACGCGGCAATCGCTCGGATACAGGTAATCATGGCATTGCAACGACGTGTTTTCACCGGAGAGGATGAATTCGCCGGATATCAGCTGCAGGGCGAGAACGAGATTTTTGGGCGCTTGACCATCCATCTGCTGGATGATCTCGAAATCGACGTCGGCACCTACGAATACCGCATCAATGGCGGCAGTTGGATCAACGCTTTGACGGCCGATGACGGTGGGGTCGAGGTCCGGTTTCCGACATTGGTTGGGTTGACCGACGAAGAATTCGGATCACTGGCATGGATTATTAGGGATATCACGCCGGAAACTGGCATCCCCGTTCATGCGGTGCGCGCCATTTGATCCTCGTGGTAAAAGGCGCTTCAGACGCTGAGAGGCGGTGGACGACGCCCGCCTCACAATTGGCGATCGCCGCAGCCGTTGTGAGCTGAGCGGCAATGGCGGACGCAATTCCCGTCCGCGCAAGGCCGCAACGCCTCAAATAAGCAACTTGCAGCATTGTTGGAAATGCTGTATATTGCAACAAATACAGCAACAAGGAAACCCATATGTCCAAGTCAAGCGGTTCCTATTCAACCAGCGACCTCTCCCGTAAGTCTGGCGACATCATCGCCGAGGCCCTCCGCCATCCAGTGACCATCACCCAGCGGAACAAACCCCGACTGGTCCTCCTCAATATCGAAGACTACCAACGGCTGATGAAGCAGTCGGATCGGCGCACCGCCGGGACCATTGAAACGATGCCCGATGAACTGTTTGCTGAGTTCGAAAACGCCGTCGAGGCCTACGCCGGCGAGGACGAGGCAGGCAACTGATGAACTACGAGCTGATCCAGACCGCAAGCGTCATACGCTATCCCTATCTATGGGCGAGAGAGGCTGGGCGTGGAGAGACGGAAGGACGCAAGGAGCGGCCGGTGGCCGTCGGCGTGAGAATGCCGCGGCCGGACGGGGATCTGGTTCTCTTCTTTCCCATCACCACCAAGCAGCCGGAGGCGTCGCGGTTTGCTGTGGAAGTGCCGGCCATCGAAAAGCGCCGCGCCGGCCTCGATGCCGATCGCAGGCTTTGGATTATCTTCGATGAGTTCAATACCGACATCGTCGGAAATTCATTCTATCTTGAGCCTGAGCCGCCAACCGGCCGCTTCAGCAAAGCCTTCTTCCTGCCGCTGCTGCGCGAATTCATCCGTCGCCGCAAGTCGGCCACGGAGGTCAGCCGATTCCGCTGAGCAGGCCCTGAGAACTCGAATTAGGGTTTGCGCACGAACTCGGTGCGTAGAACGAGGCCCTTAATTCCATCATGGCGGCAATCGATCTCCTCGGGATTATCAGTGAGGCGGATCGACCTGATGACGGTGCCCTGTTTCAGCGTCTGGCCGGCTCCCTTGACCTTCAAATCCTTGATGACGGTGACCGAGTCACCATCGGCCAGAACATTGCCGCTTGCGTCTCGAACGACCGCCTCACCGCCACTGGCGGATGCTGCCATCTCCGAAGCCGGACGCCATTCGCCAGTCACTTCGTCATAGATGTATTCGTCATTTTCAGCGGCCATGCTCGTCTCGGTTCCTCAGAAGTCCTTGGCGCCTTCCGTGCGGGAGCGGCGTACAAAGGCGCTTATCGCAGACGTCCGCCCAACGCAACTCGGGCGGCGCTGCTGAACGTGTGAGCTCGTCAAGTTCGCACGAAGCGATTGGCCTTTGCTTGCGCATCCAATGAAGAAGCAGGGGCGAAAATCGTGCTGGTCGGCGATGCGATGCAGCTTCAGCCGATCCAGGCGGTATAGGGGAAAGCCTTCAGCGACATGCTGCGCAGATGGGGCAAACCGAGTTCATATGCGTAGCGCGATGAACCCGATGAAGGATGCTTTGCGATCAAACCAAATGTCGACTGCAGCGCGTCAACGAAGCTAATCGCGACTTGAGCGCCAGCCTCGCGAGCATAGTAGTCCACGGCATTCTCGATATCCCCGCGGGCCGACTCGCGGGGAACGATAGACTTTGCAATCACTTGGAGCTTTGCCGCGAGGCACGGGCTCGCAGGCTATTGAAATAGGCGGCATCAACCGGCTCGGTCGTCTCGAATGAAGCACCCTCAAGCAGGAGACTACGCAAGTGCTGCCGATCTTTGTCGTGACGGATCAACTCGCGGACGTATTCGCTGCTGGTACCATAGCCTCGCCGGGCGACCTGCTGGTCGACGAACGGCTTCAGGTTATCCGGCAGCGAAATATTCGTAGTGCTCATCGGGCTAAAATAGCCAGCATGGCAAAATTTGGCAAGGCGAGAAATCCAGGTGGAGGTTACCGCTCGAGGCAGGCGCTACTCTCGCGAAGCTAAACGCGCACGTTCAGATACCTCCAGCGTCATTGCGAAGCCTGCCTTTGCTTTTGGAAATCCACAATCGCTTCCGTCCCCAGATGTTTGAAAACGCCTACCCAAAAGGTGCAATCACCTGAGCGACCATCGTAGCGCGCACATAGTGCGCACCAGGCGGCCGCTGTTTTGCATCTTGTCCGTAAAGCGATCGGGCAGCAGTACTTATGTTCCCAACATCTGCAATCCGATGCGCCGATCGCTTTTCGGACATTCCTTCGGCGGCCTCTTTACTCTCTATGCCCTGTTCGAGCGTCCAGGTCTGTTTGCCAATTGGATTGCGGCCAGCCCAACCATCTATTGGGAGAACAGTGAAATCCTCAAGAACGAGGCGCAGCGTCAAGACGCACCGGGGAATGCACCCTTCCTGCATTTGTCCGCCGGAGAATACGAAGGCGATGAGCTGGCTCCCTTCCAGTACCGCAACGAGGATGCCACCGCACGCCTGGAGAAGAGGAAGACGGAACGGACCGTCCTCCTGGCGCGGGAGATGGCGGAGCGATTAAACGGCACTACCGACGGATTGCGTACCGAATTCGAGCTTTATGCCGGCGAGACCCACATGTCCGTTCTTGCGGCGGCCGTGAATCGCGCGGTTGGCATCGCATTCGCTGTCCAGAGTTTGACCGACATGTGACGCTCTCTGCAAGTGCTTCATCGGTGAATAGACCCGGCGGTTGGACGATCGTCCTCGCGCGTGCACTCGTCAAGGTCAGTGCCAGATGGGCCGTTCAGGATTACATCCTCTCTCCGTGTTGTCCCCAAACCTCTCGGTCCCGACCAGGAGCAAATATAGTCACAAAAGCGTGACTATTAAGTTGACGCAAATTCTCCTGTTTTAGTAAACGGACTCGCTGCAGTGGCCGGAGGGGCGGCCGTCACGCTGCTCGATATTGGTCTGACAGGGGATAGTATGACAGTAGGACTACAGGGAAAGTTGCGTGTGTTCACAAGCCGATTGATTGCGAGCAGCGCTTTGATGACAGTGTCGTTCGGATCGGTAGGCATCGGCTGGGCCCAAGACAATGCGGCGGAAGAGGCGACGCAATTGGCCCCGATCGTCATAACCGGCAAGTCGGATCGTGTGGTTGGCCCTGATCGCACCATCGTTGCCAAGGATACCGCCACAGGCACCAAAACAGATACTCCGGTCTTCGATGTACCGGCGTCAGTGTCGGTGGTGACGCAAAAAGAGTTGGAAGAGCGTCATGTGGACAATCTTCAGCAGGCGGTCGCTTATACCGCCGGCGTCTTTTCAGACGAGTTCGGTAACGACGATCGCTACGATTATATAAGAATTCGAGGCTTTGATCAGACGGCGCTTGGCACCTACCGGGATGGACTGGCGGCGCGTATTCCCGCCTGATTCACTGCCAGCCGCCTCGAACCCTATGGTCTTCAGCGCGTCGAGGTCATGAAAGGATCGACGTCGACCCTCTTTGGCCTTAACGGTCCGGGAGGACTCGTCAATGCAATCACCAAGCGTCCCTTGGATGAGAAGCATGGTGAAGTTTACACGTCGTATGGGGATGGTACCAAGGAGGTGGGTGCGGATTTTGGCGGCCCGATCGATGCCGATGGCGTATGGACCTACCGGCTTACCGGACTTGCCAAGGACGGTGACTAAGGCTTGGATTATTCGAACGACGACCGCACCTACATTGCACCGGCACTGACGATCAAGCCGGAAGAGGGCACCTCGCTCACCATTCTGACCGATTATTATAAACGCGATGGAACGGGCGCGCGGGGTGTTCCGACCGGCGCAAATATCGATATCGACGCTTTCCTAGGCGAACCGGACTTCAATCGCTTCAATACGGAGCAGACCGACATCGGCTATCAGTTCGAGCACGAGATCAACGACAACCTGACCTTCCGCTCGAATGCCCGCTATACGCATCTCGAGCTCGACTATGCCGAAGTCTATGGCGCATCGCTGGATCCGACGGCCAATCGAACGGCGTTCTCGGTCGACGGCATGTCCAACCGCTACGCCTTCGACAATCAGCTGCAGTACGATACCGGATGGGACGGGATCGACAGCAAGACGCTGGTCGGCGTCGACTATACCAGTGACAATACGCGCGAAAACATCCTGTTCGGCACGGCGGGGCCGATCGATATTGATAATCCGGTCTATTGCGGTCTTTCCTGCATCAATCTCGGCCCTTACGTGAACTGGCGCGTCAAGCAGCAGGCGCTCGGGATCTATGCTCAGGAGCAATTGACGTTCGACGATCGATGGATCGTTACCCTGGGCGGACGATGGGACCAGGTTCACACGACTGCGGATTACCTCGATAGCGGGACAAGTGACGACGACACGGCGTCAGCTTTCACCAAGCGGGCCGGACTGACGTATAAATTTACGCCGAATCTCGCAGCTTATGCGAACTATTCGGAAACCTTCCAACCGCTCGTCGCGCAGACCGCAAACGGCTACGCTGTGACGGGATCGTTGAAACCACAGCAGGGTGAACAATACGAGGTTGGCCTCAAATATCAGCCGGATGGGTTTGACGGCCTCTTTACCTTGGCGCTGTTTGATCTTACCCAAACCAATGTGCCGAGCTATGTCAGCCCTCTGGTGCAGGAGCAGATTGGCAAGGTTGGTGTGCGCGGCATCGAACTTGAAGGGAAAGCCGCAATCAACGACAGGCTCAATCTCACGCTTGCCTATTCCTATTGGGATGCTGAAATCCGCGAAGACGGGACAGGCGGCAATGTCGGTAACCGGCCTTCCCGCGTGCCGCGACATCTGGCATCGGCCTGGCTCGATTATACGATTCCGGGAGATGGATGGCGCGGTGACCTGACGATCGGGGGAGGTGTCCGCTATATCGGTCAAACCTACGGTAACGATGCAAATACGGTGTCGCTTACCAGCTATACGCTGGTTGATGCCGCAGTCAGCTACAAGGTGACCGAGGATGTGACGCTGGCCGTCAATGCGACGAACCTCTTTGACCATAAGTATCTCGCCACCAGCTATTACGGAACTGAGTTCTACGGCGATCGGCGTAAGGTCGTCGGTACGCTGAAGTATTCCTGGTAAAAGTGACGGACGCCGCCTGATCAAGGCGGCGTCCACAATCTGAGCGAAGGAATTATGCAGTAATTCCGACTGTTTCAGCGGCGCTGTAGCCGGCGTCGTGGATGACCGTTTGTCTGCGGATCTTCGCTGGTGGAGCAAACCGCTCCTAGTGATGGCGGACTTCATCGCCGCGATGACACCCACGGCCCTGCGCGCGCAACCCTCAGCCGGCTCCGCGCTTCCGCATCATCAGCATCAAGAACGGCGCTCCGATGAGTGCGGAAACAAGACCGGCCGGGATCTGGTAGGGCGATACGATCGTGCGGCCGACGAAGTCAGCAGCAACCATAAGCCCCCCTCCGATCAGAGCGGCGCCGACCATTTGCGGCAGCGCGCGCGCCAATCCCGCCTCCCGTGCAAGGTGAGGTCCCATGAGGCCGATGAATGACAATGGGCCAACCGTGAGCGTCGCGGCAGCCGTCAACAATCCTGCGAGGCCAAAAAGCGCAAATCGCGATTTCGCCAAGGGTATACCGACCGCCGCCGAAGGCGACGGCCCAAGCGGAAGTATGTCAAGCCAGCGGCGAGCGGCGAGCGAGACGGCAATCAGCACGGCGCCGAGCGCCACCTCCATTGCGGCGGTCGACCCGTCGATAAGATAGGTGGACCCGCTCATCCACCGCATCAGCAGAACTGCTCTTGGATCTCCCGTCGAGCTCAACACGCCGACGACGGCATCGACCATCGCGCTTAAGGCAATGCCCGCAAGCAGGACCCGTTCAGGTGCGAACGCCGATCGCCGGGAGCTGACGAAGATGACAAAAAGAACGCTGATCGCACCAGCCACGGCAAATGCAAATTGCCCGGAAAATCCTGGAGCGACTGCAAACAGGGCAATTGCAACACCGAAGGTCGCGCCGGCACTGATTCCCAGGACTTCGGGACTTGCCATTTCGTTTCCCGTCAGCCGCTGAAGGATGGAGCCCGCAACAGCAAGCATGGCGCCCGATGTCAGGGCGGCGAGGATTTTAGGTATCCTGATCGCAAGGACATCGACCGAAAATTCGCCTGATGTAAAAGCCCAGCCGCCATTGACGTCGCGTCCGAGAAAAGCGCTGACCATCAACAGGACGAGCAGGCCGGCGGCCGCGATGATGACCGGTCGGGTTCCATCCCATCGACGTGGCCGTCTGAACGCCGGCGATTGCTGTAGTCTATGACGGATCTTCAGCCGCGGCAGGAGCGCGAGAAGCAGCGGCGAACCGAAGATGGCTGTCACCGCCCCCGTCGGCAAGAAATCACCAAGTCCGCCGGCGACGAGTTGCAGGATGGAGTCGGCGAAGAACAGCAGCCCGGCGCCGATCAGCGGAGACCAGAGGATGAGCTGCGTGGGACGCCGTGCTCCGGACAATCGCGCAATCGTCGGCGCGACCAGTCCAATGAAACCAATGACCCCAACGGCGCTCGTGACAAATGCAGCAAGCGTGACGGCAAGGGCGATGACAACGAAACGCAGGCGGACCAATCTGACGCCAAGTGCCGTGGAACTGCTTTCGCCAAGATCGAGCAGCGAAAGCGGTCTCATCACGAAAGCGCAGCCGATGGCGATGACAGCCAATTTCCAAAGAAGCGACAGGGGAATGACCCAGCTTTGCTGTGCCAGCGAGCCGGCGCCCCAGATGAACAGGCTCGAGAGGTAGCGCTGGTTCAAATAGGTCAGGATGGCAGCGAGGCCGCCGCACCAAAGACTGAGAACCAGCCCCGACAGAACAAGCGAATAAGGCGAAAAGCCGCGGCGCGCGCCCAGGCTGACGACGATCGCAGCAGCGGTCGCGCTGCCGATCAGAGCGACAAGATCGCGGCCGGCGCCAAGCAAGTCGGGGAGAAACAGCGATGTTACCACCAGCGCCAGGTTTGCTCCGGCCGACACGCCAAGGGTGGCAGGATCGGCGAGCGGGTTTCGCAAAACTTGCTGAAACAGCGCACCGGACAAGGCAAGCGCGGCTCCGGCAATCAGCGCCGTCGCAAGACGGGGAAGCGTCGAATAGGTGAACACCATTCGCGTGACATCGTAGTCCCCTCGAGCCATTTCCGACAGCGCAGGAGCGGCAAGAAACCACGATGCCACGCCTCCACCGCACATCAGGAGGAGGAAGACAATTGCTGGCCCGATATTGTCGCGGCGGGAAACCATCAAGTGTCCTTCTCCAGAAGATCTGTCAAAAGGCCTGCGAAACGCATGGCTTCGTTCACCATCCCGAACATCAGGGCTGGCGGCAGAATCGACAGATGGCCTGGACGCGCAAACGAAAGCCTGTTCCACAGCGGGCTCTGAGCGAGTTTCGGAAGAACGTCCAGAGGAATTGGCTCAAAGGCGATCAGACGCGCGTCTGGATCGGTGATCTTGGAGAGATCTTCAATCCCGATCGTTTCAAAGCCCCAGTAATTCGACTCTCTGGTCCAGGCGTTCCGGACACCGATGCGCTCGAGTACATTGTGGAACAGTCCAGGACTTGAGTAGATGCGGGCATGGCGGGCATCCATGAAGTTCACCAGGGCGACCGGCGGCAGGTTCTTGCCCACCAGGCGGCTGCGGCAGTGCGCAAAGAAGACGTCGGCGCGCGCCAGGAACTGCTCTGCTTCATTCTCACGTCCAAGCTCAATGGCCAATTTACGCGTTGCCGCGATAGCAGCGGTAAGAATAGGTCCAATGCCCGGCGTAAAGATTTCCAGCCGAACGACTTTCGCCACCGACTGCAGCTTGGGCAACAGCTCATCCAGGTAGGGTGTAGTCAAGATAATGTCGGGCTTCAGCGTAACGAGAATCTCAAAATTGACCTCGAACGCACTGCCGATATCGACGACGGATTTTGGCATCGGCGGTTCGACAACCCATCTGTCCCAATCGGCGAGGTCCGAAATCCCGATCGGAGGCAATCCGAGGGATAAAAGAGTGGACGCAAGGCCGTAGTCGAGACTGACGATCCTTGGGCCCATCGACTGTGCAAACAGCGGAGCTGGAATGAGCGAGGCCCCGGCGAACTGCAAAAAGGAGCGCCGCGAAACCCCCATTGAACGCAGAGCCTCAGCAAACATAGGCGAGCGGATAGGGCAGGTTGGGCGCAGAGATCACGTCCATGTCGATCCCATAGATCTCTTGCAGCGTGTTCGGCGCGAGGATCGCGCCCGGCGTTCCGCTGGCCACCACGCGACCACGTTTCAATGCATGGATCCGATCGCAGAAGCGAGCGGCCATGTTGATGTCGTGGAGAACGATAATGACACTCCTTCCACCCTCATGCGCCAAGCGTCGCACAAGTGAGAGCACCTCGACCTGATGAGCAACGTCGAGTGCCGCAGTCGGTTCGTCGAGCAACAGGCAGCGAGCGTCCTGAGCAATCAGCATCGCAATCCAGGCACGTTGCCGCTCACCACCCGATAGCGTTCCCATGATACGTTCGGCGAACGTCTCGATATGCGTGGCTCGAAGGGCTTCCTCGACTTTCTCTTCATCGTTCTTGGTGAAGCGACCGAGCGCTCCGTGCCACGGATAGCGACCGCATCCCACAAGCTCGCGGACCGTCATTTCCGATCCGGTCGTGACATCCTGGGGCAGATATGCGACCGAACGCGCAAAGGCGCGTTCGCTATACATCCTCAGATCCTGGTTCCCGTAAGAGATCGATCCAGTGCTCGGCACAAGCTGGCGAGCCAACATTTTGAGAAGACTGGATTTGCCGGAGCCGTTGTGGCCGACCAGTGCGACAACTTCTCCTGCCGGAAATTTAAGACTGACGTCGAAGAGAATTTCGTTCCGCTCTATCAAAAGACCTATATTTTCGGCGACAAAAGTTTCAGCCGTTCGAGGCGGATCTTGTATCGGGAGTATAGCCACGTGACTTCCTTTAACCGGGTGACAGTCGGTACTAAAGATGAGAGCGGCAATCAACTATTTTCGTTAGTCCTCCGCCTAGCTCCTTCGTCATCTCGTGCGGCGGCCTCGGCTTTCGGCCGGCAACGCCGGCTTTGTGCCGCCTCACGTTAAGAGGGGGAAGAGGAAGTCAAAATCCTCTCCAGCGTGTGTAGTTCTGTTGAGATTATCATTATTTAGCAGTCGGTTGGCGGATCTTTCGCAGTTCAACGGCGAAAATATATGCAATCTAAGATGGCGTAAAGTGGCATAAGCTGAATTATGGAACTACGCTATCGGCCTTCATTCGAACTTCGACGACACATGGTAAGCTCCCTAAGTGCTGACGACTGCATCACCACTTTTGCGGCCTTCCCAGAGATGAAGGGCCCTCCCGGGCCCTTCGGATCAATTTGAAGATCGGCCGTTCAGCCCCACTTCATTTCTCCCTTAGCAACCTTGGAGCCGATGTCGAGCGCAACGCCCATGCCGAGACCGGGGAAGCGGGCTTCCATGGCGGCCTTCAGCGCAGCGGAATCGGCTGCCTTGGCGAGTTCTTCCTCGAAAGCGAGCAGATAGCTCTTCGTGTGTTCGACGGCGGACAGATCGGTTGCCGCTTCCGGCGTCATGTGGCCGGGAACGACAATCGTTGGCTTGCGAGCGCTGATTTTGTCGAGGGTGGCCACCCAAGCGGCACGCTGCTCCGGAGCCTGGGTGTCGGCCGTCCACACGTGGACGCCGGAGAAAATCATGACGCCCCCGAAAACGGCGTTCAGCGATGGCACGAACAGGTACCGGCGATTGCTTACCCCTGCTTCGGCCGCGACAATCTCGACTGTTTCGCCATCAACTGTGACGCTTGGAGCGTCGAAGGCTTCCGGCATGACGATGTCTGCAAGGGTCTGCGGGCCGTTCTCCTTGAGCTGCGGCCCCCAAACGGCAAGCTTTTTCTCGATATTGCCCTTGATCGCTGCAATCGTATCGGAAGCGGCCAGCACTTTTGTGCCGGGAAAGGCTTCGAGGACCGGCTTCAGGCTGAAGTAATAGTCCGGATCGGACTGGCTGACATAAATTGCGGTCAGCGTCTTGCCGGTGGCCTTGATCGCCTCCGCCAGCGCACGGCCGTCGGGATAGGTGAACCCGCCATCGATCAGCAACGCTTCGCTGGCGCCGGTCAGCAGCACCGGAGCGCGAAAGAAGCCATTCTGACCGGCGGGGAAGTGCTTCCAGGCCAGCTTTGATCCGGCCGCGTTGCCGAGATCGGCAGGCGCAAAAACGGCAACGGCGCCGGCTGCGAGGGTGGTTTTCATGATTTCTCTCCTTGAATACATGGTTGTCTCCGATGTTCGCCAGTTTCGATTTTCTGCTGCCGTGAGGGTTGCCCCCCGCAGGTCGGTAGTTCATGGAACGGTCTGCTGAAAACGAACGATCACGCTGCCTGAAGCTCGGCAGCAAGTCGGTCAAAGCCGCCGAACAAGGCATCGCTGCGCAGCACGCGGCGCTTATCGCCGTCGCTGACCAAAAGCGCCGGGACCCCATCCGTCCGGAATGCAGCCATGAGTTGGCGGGACTTCCCGATCGCGATAGATTTCGAGCAGAGCCTCGTCCGGAGCCCGGACACGAGCGGCGGAATCGGAAAAGCCGGCCTGATCGAGAACGTCGGCCACGACAGCGATCTCCGAGGTATTGCGGCCGTCAACATAGCGAGCGCTTTGAAGTGCCTTCAGGGCATCGCCTTCCCTGTCGAGTTGCGTCACCCCGACGGCTATGATCCCAAGCGTCGCAGGGGCGGAGTCGAACATACCGTCTGCGCCCCCGAGAACCTGATCGCGATAGAGCTGGCTGAAGACCTGTCCCGTGAGCCGGTTGATCCGCTGGTCATTGTGCCAGGCATAGGCTGCGAAACGTTCATCCAACGGACGGGCGCCTTCGCCCGCGAAGAGCCCGGTGGGCGCAAGCTCGACGGTGAGATTGTCAAGCTTGGCCATTTTGTCGAGCGCGGGCGCCGCACCATAGCACCAGCCGCAAAGCGGATCGTAGAGATAGGTAAGATGCATATCGGACCATCCTTGAGCGATGGACAACAGATAGTGCACTTTTATTGAGTGATAAATATTGTTAAATGTGACAGAATGTATGTCAAAAACTTACAATCAAATGGAAGAAGGTTATGGAGGCTGTCAACCTCAATCGGCTGGCCTATTTCGCAGCCGTCGTCGATACCGGCTCGTTCACGAAAGCTGCCGAGCGCCTCGCAATCACGAAGACGGTCGTCAGCCAGCAGGTTGCGCGGCTGGAAGCTGAGTTGAAAACCAGCTTGCTCCTCCGAACAACACGACGCGTCGAGCCGACTGAGGCCGGCAAGCTTCTCTACGCGCGCTGCGTCTTGATTTTCCGCGAAGCCGAGGACGCGGTCGATGAAATCACCCGCGCAAATGCCGAGCCGACAGGCATGCTACGCATTGCTGCGCCCAATGATTATGGTGCGAGCACGATCGCTCCGATTGCTGCATCCTTTATCCGGAAGTACCCCGCTTGCAGGGTCGAGCTTCTGCTCGCCGATACGAAGATGGATCTGCTCGCCAATCAGATCGATCTGTCGATCCGCGTTGGTTGGCTCGATGACTCCAGTCACCAAGCGAGACGGATCGGTTCGTTCCGGCAGTTTCTTGTGGCGTCTCCCAGCTTCTCCGCCACGCTCAGTTTGAACAGTCCAGAGGATGCGGCGGGCCAGCCGTTTATCGCCAATCTGGCCCTCAAGGAGCCGGTGACCTGGAGGTTTATCCAGGGCGATTTCGACAGGCGCACCGTGCGGATGCAACAGAGCCTCATGAGCAATTCGACGCCTGCGGTTCTCGCGGCCACGCTTGCGGGGGCGGGCATATCCGTGCTGCCGGATTTTCTGGCTGGAGAGCATATAGACGCTGGCCGACTGATAAGATTGTTGCCGGACTGGAGCCTGCCGGCCGGAGGAATCTATGTCGTCTATCCGGCAGCTCGGTTCCGCACACCCAAAGTCACGGCCTTTGTCGCAATGCTGACTGGCGGTCGCTCGCCCGACTAGGCTGTGCCATCACGCAGCCTGAGTTGTTTCCATACGTCGCGTCGCCAGCGGCGCAGCCATACGGTGGCGGGGAATTGGTATGCCGCCGCAGGGCTTTGCAAAGGAAACTCCGACGCCATATTCTCGCCTTGACGGCGACCCTTCCCGAAGTTCATTCAGGCGCTATGATGTAGGAAAACAAGGGCGAGCATGGGACAAGATACAAGCGACCTTCTAGAACGGATGACGATTGTCGGTGATCTCGAGGTCGCCTCCTTCGTTCCCTGGATCCGGCGCCATGCCGCCAAGCTTGGGCTTTCGCACACCATATCTCATACGAGTTCCATGCGGATCGAACTTGAGGTTGCTGGGCCGGTGGAGCTGATCGACATGATGGAGATGGGATGCTCTCTCGGGCCCATCGACGTGTGGGTCGAGAGGATAGATCGCACGGCGATCAGCGGCGAAAGGACCTAGTGCCGGGCTGTGGCACATTTCCCCCGTGCATATTATTTACTCATTGTTGCCAATGCGAAATAATTATGCAAACCTGATAAGGTTGCGGCGGAATTGCCTCGGCGCCGATGCGGGACTTGATCGGCAAGCATTTGGTTTTGTTTGGGAATTCTACTCATGCCTTCCGATACGACGGGCTTTTGGACGCCAGTCGCCCTTTCCCGGGATTTGCCGGCCGGAACCGTCATGCCGGCTTGGACGGCAGCCGGATCGATTGCCCTGTGGCGTAGCGCTTCGAGGCGCATTTCGGCATCGGCGGATCGCTGTCCGCACCGTGGCATGCGCTTGTCTCACGGCTTCGTTCGTGGCGAGGCGCTCTCTTGCATCTATCACGGGTGGAGCTATGGCCAGGCCGGAAACTGTCTGCGCATCCCCGCCCATCCGGGGCTGACGCCACCGGAAAGCATCCGCGTCGCCACCCATGACGTCGAGGAAACAGATAACGTGATCTGGGTGGCTGTGGGTGCGCCCGCTTCGAAGCCACCGAGGCTTGATGACCTCACTCCCTTGCGTTCGCTGACGGCATTCGCCGGCATCGCGGCGATCGAGGCGGCGGCCGGTGCGAAGACGAGCCCTGACGGTCTTGTCGAAATCGACGCATCCACCGGGGTCGTCTGTCTGCTATTATCCGCTTGGGAAGACGGACAGACGTTGATCCATGTGCTGCTGAAGGGTGACACCGGCCCGGAGGCGGGCATCGGCGCCTCACGGGTCGCCGAGAGCCTGCGCCGCCGGGCTGAGGGTCTTCAGAGGGATATCGCGCAATGACCATGCAGGCGATGATCGACGAATGGTATCCGGTCGGGCTTTTCAGCCAGCTCGACAGCGCCGGCCGCAAGACGGCGCTGATGGGCGAGCCGATTAAAGTGGCGCGAGATGCCGATGGCAATGCGAAGGTGACGCGCGGCGATGGGCGTGCTCTGCCGGTGCGCGTCCGTTACGGTCATGTATGGTCCTCCCTCGGCGAGCCGAAGAAGGAACTTTTCCCCATTCCCGAGGCCGACCAGCCCGGCCGCCGCTTCGTCGATGTCGGCGTGGTGCGCGTGCGCTGCTCGCCGCTGCGCGCCGTCGAGAACTTCCTCGACATCGCCCATTTCCCCTTCGTCCACACCGACATTCTCGGCGCGGAGCCGCATACCGAGGTCCAGAACTACAAGGTCGAGATCCGCGAGGAAGAAGACGAGGTCTGGGCAACGCAGGTGAAATTCTACCAGCCGCAGGCCGCCAAGTCGGCAAGTGGCGGGATCACGACAGAATATATGTACCGCGTGCCGGCGCCCACCTGCTCCGTGCTTTACAAGACCTGCCCGCCGCGCCCGAGCGAATGGGATGTCATCACGCTCTTCGTGCAGCCGCTTGCCGAGGACCTCTGCGACGTCTGGCCATGGATGGCGCTCTTCGACGACGAGACCGCGATGACCGACCTCATCCATTTCCAGCAGACGATCTTCCTGCAGGACCGTTCGATCCTCGAAAACCAGATCCCGCGGCTGCTGCCGCTCGACCCCGGCATGGAAATTCCGACGCGGGCCGACCTGACATCGATTGCTTACCGGCGCTGGTTGAAGCGCCACAATTATACCTACGGCGCACAGCTGGTGGCGCAATGAAGCTCTACGACTATATTCTCTCGCCCAGTTGCTACAAGGTGCGCCTGATGGCGGCGCTGACCGGCGTGAAGCTTGACTTGCGCCCAGTGGATTTCCATCCCGGCGCCGAGCATCGCGGCCCCGAGCTGCTTGCACTCAATCCGGCAGGCTCCATTCCGATCCTGGAGAATGGCGACCTGATCCTGACGGAATCGTCGGCGATCCTCGTTTATCTCGCCGCCAAGGCAGCACCCGAATGGCTGGGCAGCGTCAAGGCCGAGGAAGCGGCGCGGGTGCAGCAATGGCTGTCGTTCTCCGGCCGGCTGACGGCAAGCCTCGGCGGTGCGCGGCTCCATGAAATGCTGCTGCGGCCGGGCGATATCGGCGCGCTGCAGGCCCAGGGCATCGCCGCCCTTCGCGAGCTTGAAGCCGGGCTTGTCGAGCAGGGTCTTCGCGGCATGCGTTTCCTCGCCGCCGACCGGCCGACAATTGCCGACATCGCCTGCTTTCCCTATGTGGCGCTGGCGCCCGATGGGGGCGTCACGCTGGATGCTTATCCTGCGATCCGGCTCTGGTCCCGGGCGCTGCGCGCCCTCGACAAGTTTATCGAAATGCCTGGCATTCACCGACTACACGAGTTGAAGCCCGAACCCCAGATCGAACCGGGCGAGGTGTAACATGGCCGGCTACCTCCTGAAGAACTGTGCAGCCGTGATCGCCGACGAGGGCAAGGGGCCGGTCGTCCATCGCAATGTCGATCTGCTGACCAGCGGTCCGGCAATCGTGGCGATTGGCGAAAATCTCGAGGCGGACGCGCTGCCTGCCGGCACGACCGTTCAGGATGCCGCCGGCTGGTTTGTCTATCCGGGCCTCGTCAACACCCATCATCACTTCTTCCAGTGTTTTGTGCGCAACCGCGTTGATCTCGACTGGACGAAGCTCTCCGTGATCGAGTGGCTGGACCGCATCTACCCGATCTTTTCGCAACTCAACGAGGAATGCTTTTACCACGCCTCCGTCACGGCGATGGCCGAGATGGTCAAGCATGGCTGCACCACGGCCTTAGATCACCAATACAATTTCCCCCGGCACGCCGGAAAGCGGCTGATCGACCGGCAGTTCGAAGCAGCCGAACTGCTCGGCATGCGTTTCCATGCCGGCCGCGGCGGCAATACCCTGCCGAAGTCGGAAGGCTCGACTATCCCCAACGAGATGCTGGAAACGACCGACGAATTCATCGCCGACTGCGCACGGCTGATCGAGACCTACCACGATACCAGCCCCTTCAGCATGCGCCAGGTGGTGGTCGCGCCGTGCCAGCCGGTGAACTGCTACCGAGAGACCTTCGTGGAATCGGTGGCATTGGCGCGTGATCGCGGCGTCATGATGCATACCCATGTCGGCGAAGGCGAAAGCCCGGTCATTCAGGCTCGCCATGGCATGCGCACGGTCGACTATCTCGAAGAACTCGGCTTTGCCGGGCCTGATACTTTCTATGCCCATTGCTGGGAACTGACACACGACGAACTCAGGAAGATGGCCGCCAGCGGCACCGGTGTCGCGCATTGCCCGGAACCGGTCTATCTGGTCGGCGCTGAGGTCACCGACATTCCCGCCATGGCCGCCTTCGGCCTGCGTGTCGGCCTCGGCTGCGACGGCGCGGCCTCCAACGACAATTCCAACCTGATGCACTGCCTGCACTCCGCCTACATGCTGCAATGCCTCGTCTCCTCCAGCCGTGCCCATCCCGTGCCGCCGCCGGTCGATTTCCTCGGCTACGGCACGGCAGGCGGCGCCAGCCTGCTCGGCCGGCGCGATATCGGCCGGCTCGCGCCGGGCATGGCTGCCGACCTGTTTGCGATCGACACTCGGCGTATGGATTATGTCGGCACGCGCCACGATCCGCTGAGCCTGATTGCCCGCGTCGGCATCGGCATGGCGACGGACATGACCATGATCAATGGCCGCGTCGTCTGGCAGAAGGGCGAATTTCCCGGGCTCGACGAAGCCAAGTTGGCTGCCGATGCCGAGGCCGCACTATCCACCGTGGAATTTTAAAAAAACCAAAAGAGGGAACTGAGAACATGACCAAACTGACCCGCAGAAACCTGATGACGGCCGCTGCCGCCACCGGCCTTGCCGGCGTGCTCGGCAGCCGCCTTGCTTTGGCCGCCGACGAGCCGCTCGGCATCACGCTCGTCGTCCCGTCGCCGATCGGCGACGTTGGCTGGGGGCATGCGCTTGCCGCCGGTCTCGAGCCGATCAGGGCCGCTTACGGCGACAAGGTAAAGGTCACCGTGCTTGAGAATATCGCGGAAGGCCCGGACGCCGACCGCATCATGAACAAGACCGTCGCCGACGGAAACAAATTCCTGATCGCCGGCTCTTTCGGCTATCAGAACGGCGCCTTGCAGATCGCCCGCCGCGATCCAAGCGTCACGGTCCTGCACGCCTCCGGCTTCCAGGTTGCTCCGAACTTCTCGCCCTTCGCCGCCAAGTATTTCCAAGGTACCTATCTGCTCGGCATGGCTGCCGCAGCACTTTCCAAGACCGGCAAGCTTGGCTCTGTCTCCGCCTTCGCCATTCCCGAACTCATCACGTCCATCAACGCCTTCACCCTCGGCGCCCAAGCCGTCAAGCCCGACATCGAGGTCTCGGTGGTTTGGGTGAACTCATGGTTCGACCCGGCCAAGGAGCAGGAAGCCGCCAAAGCCCTAATCGCGCAGAAATGCGACGTGATCTTCTCCAACGCCCAGGACACGCCGTCTGTGATCTCGGCCTGCGAGGAAGCCGGCGTCTACGCCTTCAACCTCAACTCCTCGATGAAGAAGTACGCACCGAAAACCTATCTCGGATGCATCTCGACGGACTGGTCGCCGTTCTTCAAGGCATCGGTCGACGCCCACCTTGCCGGCACTTTCAAGGGCGCCAATGCGTTCCTCGGCGTCGCCGACAAGGTCGTCGAAGTGGTCGACTGGAATGCGGATGTTCCGGCTGACGTGATGACCAAGATCAAGGAGATCGAGGCAAAGGTTGCCGACGGCAGCTTCTCGCCCTTCACCGGGCCGATCGCCAAGGCCGACGGCAGCGAAGGTGTCGCATCCGGTGCAACCATGGCCGACCCCGAGATCATCGCCATGAACTGGCACGTCAAGGGCGTCTCCACGCCGCTGCCGAAATAAGTCATGACCACCCCGCTCCTGTCGCTGCGCGGCATTTCGAAGAGCTACGGCCAGATCCATGCCAATCAGGCCATCGATCTGGACGTGGCGCCGCAATCGATCCATGCGATCCTCGGAGAAAACGGGGCGGGAAAATCGACGCTGATGAAACTGATCTACGGCGTCGAGCAACCGGATGACGGTGAGGTCATCTGGGAAGGAAACTCTTTGCGCCTCGCCTCCCCCGCCGAGGCGAGGCGCAACGGCATCGGCATGGTCTTCCAGCACTTCTCGCTGTTCGAGACCCTGACCGTCCTGGAGAATATTCGGCTGGTCGTGCCGGGCCGCAAGGCTGAGCTCAAGGAACGCATTCGGACGCTCGGACGGGAATTCGGCCTCGAAGTCGACCCGCTCGCCCATGTGCATGCGCTGTCCGTCGGCGAGCGGCAGCGGGTGGAGGTCATCCGAAGCCTGATGACCAATCCGAAGCTGCTGATCCTCGACGAGCCCACCTCCGTCCTGCCGCCGCAACTGGTGGAGAAGCTCTTCGACACACTGCGCCGGCTGCGCGACGGCGGCGTTTCCATCCTGTTGATCTCCCACAAGCTCGAGGAAATCCGGGCGATCTGTGACCGGGCGACGATCCTGCGCGGCGGACGGGTGACCGGAGATGTCGACCCGCGCGAGCATGATGCCCATGACCTTGCCCGCATGATGATCGGCCGTGAGATGCCGGCGCCCATCTCGGCCCTGCCACTGTCCGGCGGGGAAAAGCGGCTGGAGATCATTGGGTTGGATTATCAGCCCGACGATCCCTTCGCGGTGCCGCTCTCCGGCATCAGCCTCGAGGTGCGTGCCGGAGAGATCCTAGGGATCGCCGGTATTTCGGGCAACGGCCAAGGCGAGCTTGCCGCGTTGATTTCAGGCGAGACGGTGCTGGGGCGTGACCAACGCGACCGGATCTACATGATGGAGATGGATGTCGGCAGGCTCGATGCCGCCGCGCGGCGAACGCTCGGATTTGCCTTCGTTCCGGAAGACCGGCTCGGACGCGGCGCGGTGCCCGAAATGTCGCTCGTCCTCAACAGCCTGCTGACGGCTCATCCGCTCAAGCTTTTGCGGCACGGTCTCGTCGACAAAGCGCGTGCGTTGGCGTTCACCCATGATTGCATCCGTCAGAATGATGTCCGCACGCCCGGCCCGGATGCCGAAGCCGGCACTCTATCGGGCGGCAATCTGCAGAAGTTCATCGTCGGCCGCGAAATCATGCTGTCTCCCAAATTGCTTTTCCTGGCGCAGCCGACCTGGGGCGTCGATATCGGCGCCGCATCCGCCATCCGCAGCCGTCTGGTCGCATTGCGCAATCAGGGCATGGCGATCCTCGTCATTTCCGAGGAGCTGGAGGAATTGTTCGAGCTCTGCGATTCCATCCAGGTGCTGCATCACGGCCGGCTAAGCCCGCCGCTCGCAACGCGGGACACGAAGCCCGAGGAGATCGGCCGACACATGATCGGGGCACAAGCCTCGCCCGAGAAAGTCCAGTGATGAGTGCTTGGTCCCTTGCTTTCGTTCCCACCCTGGTCCGCCGGGAGCGCGCTTCGCTTGCCGCGACCTTGCTCGCGCCCGTCATAGCACTTGTCATAGCGGTCGCGCTCAACCTCGGACTTTACATTTTGATGGGCCGTGACCCTGTCGCGGTCATTTATGCGATGCTCTTCGAGCCCTTCCTTTCCTGGGCCTCATTTTCGGAAGTGCTGCTAAAAGCAGGCCCGCTCCTTCTGATCGCACAGGGACTGGCGATCGGCTTTCGCGCCAAGGTCTTCAACATCGGCGCCGAAGGCCAATTCATTCTCGGCGCGATCTTCGCCTCTGCCATTCCGGTCTGGTTTCCGCAGGCGACGGGCCAGTGGATCTGGCCGGCGATGCTGCTGCTCGGCGCCATCGGCGGCGCACTTTGGGCTTCTCTCACCGCCTTCTGGCGCGTGCGCCTCAACGCCAACGAGATCCTCGTTTCGCTGATGCTGAGCCTCGTCGCGGCGCAGCTGCTGAACTATCTGCTGCTCGGCCCCTGGAAGGATCCGAACGGCTTCAACTTCCCCCAGTCGGTGATGTTCCAGTACGATGCGATGGTACCGACCCTGATTGCCGGTACCCGCGTCAATGTTTCGTTCCTCATCACGCTCGCTTTGTCGGTTGCGGCCTGGGTCTTCATGCAGAGGAGCTTCATCGGTTACAAGCTGCAAGTCGGCGGTCTGGCGCCGCGAGCTGCCGGCTATGCCGGCTTTAAGGAAGGGTGGGCGATCTGGCTTTCGCTGCTGATCGGCGGTTTTGCAGCCGGTCTTGCGGGGGCCGCCGAAGTCGCCGGTCCGCTCGGCCAGCTGCAGCGTTCGGTCGCGAGCGGCTATGGCTATGCGGCCATCATCGTCGCCTATCTCGGTGGCCTGCATCCGATCGGCATCGTGATCTCGGCGCTGGTCATGGCGGTCATCTATATCGGCGGCGACAATGCCATGGTCTCGGCCAACCTGCCGATCGCCGCCGTCCGTGTCTTCCAGGGCAGTCTGCTGCTCACTTACCTGATTGCCGTCGCCTTCGTGCGCTATCGCCTTGAATGGCGCCGCGCCGCCCACCGGAGCCCATCATGAACGCCATCGAGTTCATTCTTGCCGGCATGCTCGCGGCTGCGACACCGTTTCTTCTGGCAGCCCTTGGCGAGCTGGTGGCCGAGCGCGCCGGCGTCCTCAACCTCGGGGTCGAGGGATTGATGGCCTTCGGTGCCGTGCTCGCCTTCATTATCGTCTACCAGGGCGGCGGACATCTCCTGGGTTTCGTCGTCGCCGGGCTCGGCAGCGCGGTCCTTTCGCTGCTCTTCGCCTTCGTCACGCTGGGTTTCCGGGCAAACCAGGTGGCGGCGGGGCTTGCCATCGGCATTCTCGGCCAGGGCCTTTCCGCGCTTTTCGGCAAGACCTATGAAAGCCTCACGGTCAGGGGACTGCCGAAGCTTGGCCTTCCCGGGCTTTCGGAACTGCCGGTTGTCGGCGGCCTGTTCGTCCAGGACATCGTCGTGTGGATTTCACTCGCCGCGACCCTCGCTTTGTGGGCCATATTTGCCTACACCAAGCTTGGCCTCATCGTCCGCGCCGTCGGCGAGAATCCCAAGGCCGCTCACGCCATCGGCTACTCGGTAATCTCAGTTCGCGTCCTCGCCATCGCCTTCGGCGGCGCGATGGCCGGCTTCGCCGGCGCCTATGCGTCGGTGGTCTATACACCACTCTGGGCCGATGGGATGATTGCCGGGCGCGGCTGGATCGCGATTGCCCTCGTCGTCTTCGGGACTTGGCTCACCGGCCGTATCTTCCTCGGCGCCTGCCTGTTCGGCGCAGTCTCGCTGATGGGGCTTGCAGCCCAGGCAACCGGACTGGACGTTCCCTCGCAACTGCTCTCGAGCCTGCCATATCTGGTGACGATCATCGTGCTCGGCATCATCTCCGCCGACCGCCGCCTGTTGAAACTGAACGGCGTCGCTTCGCTCGGCGAGCCATTCGAGCGGTAGTCTTCGGTGTTGCGGGACAGCGCGGCGCGCGTGCGCTGCACAAATAGGCGCTCTCACGACCGCGCACATAGCAGCAGTCGCACAAAACCTCGGCACAAAGCAAGCATGCCTAAAGTATAGGCACTCGCGAATTCTTCGGGTTTCTCTTTTTACTTCAAGCTGTTACCAGCATCCTGCAGAACTGGCACGCCGATTGCAGGTTCAGATACGCATCGGTCAACGGCGACCGGTGCGGATAGGCGCGGCATAAGCGCCTACAATAGACACCGACGTCGCAAGGTTTTTGCTCCGGGATTCTCCCATCCCCTGGACGCAATTTCCGGCGGCGTTTTTTTGTGTCCAAATTCAGCCAGCAGAGGGAACCTGCGCATGACTAAGAATTTGCAGACTGGGATTTCGACAACCGGCATTACCCGCCGCAGCATGCTCAAGACGACTGCAGCGGCTGCCCTCATCGGCGCTGTCAAGACGGCCTTTCCATCCGGCGCCTTCGCAGCCGGAGCAGGCCCTGAGGTGAAGGGCGTCAAGCTCGGTTTTATCGCTCTCACCGATTCCGCGCCGCTGATCATCGCCAAGGAAAAGGGCTTTTTCGACAAGCATGGCCTTCCGGAAACGGATGTGGCCAAACAGGCCTCCTGGGGTGCGACCCGCGACAACCTCGTGCTGGGTGGCGCCGCAAACGGCATCGACGGTGCGCATATGCTGTCGCCGCTCCCCTATCTCATGCATACCGGCAAGGTGACGCAGAACAATAAGCCGGTGCCGATGGCAATCCTCGCCCGGCTCAACCTCGACAGCCAGGGCATTTCCGTCGCCAAGGAATATGCCGACACCGGCGTGCAGCTCGATTCCTCCATGCTGAAGGCGGCATTCGAGAAGAAGAAGGCGGAGGGCAAGGAGATCAAGGCCGCCATGACCTTCCCGGGCGGCACCCATGACCTCTGGATCCGCTACTGGCTCGCCGCCGGCGGCATTGATCCGAACAAGGACGTTTCGACCATCGTCGTGCCGCCGCCGCAGATGGTTGCCAACATGAAGGTCGGCAACATGGACGTCTTCTGTGTCGGCGAACCGTGGAATGAGCAGCTCGTCAACCAGGGCATCGGCTTTACCGCAGCCACCACCGGCGAGCTCTGGAAGGGTCATCCTGAGAAGGCGCTCGGACTGCGCGCCGAATGGATCGAAAAGAATCCCAATGCTGCCAAGGCCCTGCTGATGGCTGTCATGGAGGCGCAGCAGTGGTGCGAAAGCATGGACAACAAGGCGGAGATGGCTGACATTCTCGGCAAGCGCCAATGGTTCAACGTTCCGACCAAGGACGTGCTCGGCCGCCTCAAGGGCGACATCAATTATGGCAATGGCCGCGAGGTCAAGGCCACCGACCTCTATATGAAGTTCTGGAAAGACGGCGCCTCCTATCCGTTCAAGAGCCACGACACATGGTTCATGACGGAAAACATCCGTTGGGGAAATCTGCCGGCGAGCACCGACATCAAGGCGCTGGTCAACCAGGTGAACCGTGAAGACATCTGGCGCGAGGCCGCCAAGGATCTCGGCGTCGCGGCGGCCGATATCCCCGCATCGTCTTCTCGCGGCAAGGAGACTTTCTTCGACGGCAAGGTCTTCGACCCTGAAAATCCTTCGGCCTATCTCGACAGCCTTTCGATCAAGGCTGTCTCCTGACCCGCTCCGGCGCGCAACGGGCGCGCCGGCCTTTCATTCCCGTGAGGAGCGCGTTGATGTCCGCCCTGGCAAATAAAGAAATTCCCTCAACGTCTGCCTCCGCCAAGCTGGCGGCAAAGGTTCTGCCATTTTCCGGCAAGCATGGATCGCGGATCGATTTTCGTCGAGCGGCACTGACCGCACTTCGCAACGTCGTTCCGCCAGTCGTCGTGCTGGCACTCATCCTGCTCGTCTGGCAGGTGCTCTGCTCATCGGCGGATGCGTCTTTACCCTCGCCGCATCGGGTCTGGCTGGATAGTTATGACCTGATCGCCTATCCGTTTTTCAACTACGGCTCCCAGGATATCGGGCTCGGCTGGCGCGTGTTCATTTCGCTGCAGCGCGTTCTCTATGGCTTTGGGCTTGCCGCGGTTACGGGCGTCATCATCGGTGCGATCATCGGCCAGTCGATCTGGGCAATGCGTGGCCTCGATCCGATCTTCCAGGTGCTGCGTACGGTTCCGCCGCTCGCCTGGCTGCCGCTGTCGCTCGCAGCCTTCCAGGATTCCAATCCTTCGGCGATCTTCGTTATCTTCATCACTTCGATCTGGCCGGTGATTATCAACACCGCCGTTGGCGTCCGCAATATCCCGCAGGATTACCGCAATGTCGCCGAGGTGCTGCGGCTCAACCAGTTCGAGTTTTTCTGGAAGATCATGCTGCCTTCGGCAGCGCCTTACATCTTCACCGGCCTCAGGATCGGCGTCGGCCTTTCCTGGCTCGCCATCGTCGCGGCCGAAATGCTGACGGGTGGCGTCGGCATCGGCTTCTTCATCTGGGACGCATGGAACTCGTCGCGCCTTCCGGACATCATCGTCGCGCTCGCCTATATCGGCATCGTCGGCTTCGCCCTCGACAAGCTGGTGGCAGCACTCGGCAAACTCATCACCCGCGGCGCCATGGCCAACTGAGGAACGCTCCTATGAACGCCTATCTGAAGCTCGACCATATCGACAAACATTTCGATCGGGGCGGCGTACGCGCCGAGGTCCTGAAGGACATCAACCTGACGATTTCCGCGGGCGAATTCGTCTCGATCATCGGCCATTCGGGCTGCGGCAAATCCACCCTGCTCAACCTCATCGCCGGCCTGACTCCGGTATCGGCAGGCGCCGTGCTCCTTGAAAACCGTGAGGTCAACGGACCCGGCCCGGAGCGCGCCGTCGTCTTCCAGAACCACTCGCTGCTGCCCTGGCTGACGGTCTACGAGAACGTCAATCTCGCCGTCTCCAAACTCTTCAACCGAACGAAGACCAAGGCCGAACGGCATGACTGGGTCATGGCCAACCTCGACCTCGTGCAGATGGCGCATGCGAGGGATAAGCGGCCATCGGAAATTTCAGGCGGCATGAAACAACGCGTCGGCATTGCCCGCGCGCTTTCAATGGAGCCGAAGATCCTGCTGCTCGACGAGCCCTTCGGCGCGCTCGATGCGCTGACCCGCGCCCATCTTCAGGATGCGGTGATGGAGATCCACGCTCGCCTAGGCAACACCATGGTGATGATCACCCATGACGTCGATGAAGCGGTGCTGCTGTCCGATCGCATCGTGATGATGACCAACGGTCCGGCGGCCCGCATCGGCGAAGTGCTCGATGTGACCATGCCCCGCCCCCGCAATCGCATCGAACTCGCCTCCGACCGGACCTATCTCAAATGCCGTGAAGCCGTGCTGAAGTTCCTCTACGAACGCCACCGCTTCATCGAAGCGGCGGAGTAGAGACCGGGACATAACCTCGGCGTTTACCGGCCGTGGTTTTTTCGCCTTTGTAGCGGCGCCTGATTTCAGGCGTCGCGCCTCTTTACTCCCCGGGCGTTGCAAAGACCGCGCTGGCATCGCTGACAATTTCCACATGGGAATATGCCGCCTGCCCGGCGGCGGCGGCGTCCGCGCGCATGATCGCGGTGACGATCCGGCCGTGCTCCTCATAGGATTTTGCCAGGCGCCCGGGCAGACGGAACTGCGCCCGCCGAAAGGGCGCGAGGCGCGCCCGCGTCTGCGTGACCATCTCGAAGACATGATCATTGTGCGCGCCGCGATAAAGCCGGGTGTGAAAGTCGGTATTGTGAGCCGAATATTCTTCTTCCGCACCGGCATGCACGAGCCTCACCGATTCCCGATGCTCCAGCTCCAGCGCGCGCCGCTCATCGACCGTCATACGCTCGGCCGAGAGCCTGGCGCAGATCGCTTCGAGTTCGGCCATCGCTTCGAACATCGAATGCAGATAAGCCTCGGTGACATTGGTCACGACGGCACTGCGGTTCGGCTCGCGCGCAATCAATCCCATGGCGCCCAGCTCACGCAGAGCCTCGCGTACCGGCGTGCGCGAAACGTCAAAACGAACCGCGAGCGACACCTCGTCCAATTTCGCGCCGGGCAGGATTTCCCCCGTGACGATCATGTCGGCAATCGCTCGCACCATCTGTTCGACGGTGGTTCCGGTACGGATCACTTCTCTGCGCCTGGTCTGCTTCACGATACGAATCTGCTCACGTCAACATTCTGCATACAGATGAGGTTCGAGACTCGATAAGTCAAATCTAGTGGCGAAGATATTGTTAAATTTTCGCTTTCCGATGCACGAGCACCTCAGGCAATCCGAATTTATGCCAATCGCGCAGTAACAATGAACAAGAAATATCTATTGATTACTTTTTACGCAAAGATTCGATCAATCTGCATGCACTTTGCAATTCGCAGATCTTTCTGGGGCGGATAAACTATAAAAAACAATAGATTAATTTCTGGCACATGCATTGCATGCACTTTTCTGTACCCGTTCGCAACCGGCCCAGCGCCGCAAGGAGCATTCCGATGACCAAACTCCTTTCCATGAACCGCCGTAATTTCCTCCAGGCTTCCGCTGCCGGTGCGCTTGCCGGCGCCATGCCCGGCCTGATCGCCTCCTCCGCCGCAGCCCAAACAGCGCTGACCGTGGGCTTCATCTATGTCGGTCCTAAGGACGACTACGGCTACAACCAGGCGCATGCGGAAGGTGCAGCCGTGGTCAAGGCGCTATCGGGCGTGACGCTGGTCGAAGAAGAGAATGTGCCGGAAACCGTCGACGTCCAGAAGACGATGGAATCCATGATCAACCTGGATGGCGCGACCCTGCTCTTTCCGACCTCCTTCGGCTACTTCGACCCGCACATGCTGGCCGTGGCCGCCAAACATCCCGACATCCAGTTCCGCCACTGCGGCGGCCTCTGGCAGGAGGGCAAGAACCCGGCGAACACCGGCTCCTATTTCGGCTATATCTTCCAGGGCCAGTATCTGAACGGCATTGCCGCCGGCCATGCGACGAAGAGCAAGAAGATCGGCTTCGTCGCCGCCAAGCCGATCCCGCAGGTTCTGCAGAATATCAACGCCTTCCTGCTTGGAGCGCGCGCAGTCGATCCTGGTATCACCTGCCAGGTGATCTTCACCGGCGAATGGTCGCTCGCCGTCAAGGAGGCCGAAGCCACCAACGCCTTGGTCGACCAGGGCGTCGATGTCATCACCTGCCACGTCGACAGCCCCAAAGTGGTCGTCGAGACGGCTGCCGGCCGCGGCGCCCTCGTCTGCGGCTATCACGCCAACCAGAGCCCGCTTGCTCCCGAAAAATACCTGACCGGCGCCGAGTGGGCCTGGGGCAACGTCTACAGCGACTTCGTCAAGAAGGCGCAGGCCGGCGAAAAGCTCGGCAACTTCGTGCGCGGCGGCCTGAAGGACGGCTTCGTGAAGATGAGCGCGCTCGGTCCCGCCGTGTCGGCAGAGGGCCGCAAGGCCTTCGAAGCCACGCAGGCTGAGATGATGAAGGGCGGCTTCTCGGTCTTCAAGGGACCGTTGAAGGACAATAAGGGCGACACCGTCGTGGCTGCCGACAAGAGCTACGCCGAAGACGCGATCGAGCTCGAGAGCATGAATTATCTGGTCGAGGGCGTCGTCGGGTCCACGGCATAAACCGCGAAGGGAGAAGCGCCATGACCATCGAGGCCAATGATCCCGCAATAGCCATCACGGAAAAACCGGTGTCGCTGCGCCCCATCTTCGAATGGATCGCGCGGCGAGCCGAGCCTGTTGTCATCGGCCTCGCGGCCATCCTGATCGGTCTTGCGCTCTTCTCCCTCTTCATCCTGGCGGTCGGCAAGTCGCCGGCCACCCTCTTCCAACTGATGTATACCGGCGGTTTCGGCAGCTGGTTTTCGGTGCAGAACAGCTTAAGTCGTGCCGCACCCCTTCTCCTGACGGCACTCTGCGTCGCCCTGCCCGCCCGTCTCGGCCTCGTCATCATCGGCGGGGAAGGAGCGGTCGTGCTGGGCGGCGTTGGCGCCGCAGCCATGGCTCTGCCGCTCGCCGGCACCGCGCCTGTTTTCCTCACTCTCATTCTGATGGCAATCGCTGCCATGGTGGTCGGCGGCATCTGGATCGGCCTTGCCGGTTTCCTGCGGCACTATCGCGGCGTCAATGAAACCATTTCGTCGCTGCTGCTCTCCTATATCGCCATCGCCCTGATGAACCAGTTTGTCGAAGGGGTGCTGCGCGATCCTGCAAGCCTCAACAAGCCGTCGACCAGGCCGCTGCCGGCGGACTACATGCTCGGCAACATTCCCGGCATGGACGTGCATTGGGGCCTCGTCATCGGCATCCTCGCCTGCATGATCTCCTGGATCGTGATCGAGGCGACGAGCTATGGTTTTGCCGCCCGCATCGCCGGCGGCAACGTGCGCGCCGCGCAGATCCAGGGGCTGCCGGTGGGCAAGCTGATTGCCGGATTTACCGCGCTTGCCGGCAGCTTTGCCGGTCTGGCGGGCATGATCGAAGTGGCGGCGGTGCAGGGAAGTGCCAACGCCTCGCTTGCCGCCGGCTACGGTTATACCGGTATCCTCGTCGCCTTCCTCGCCAGGCACAATCCACTGGCGATCATTCCGGTCGCGATCCTGCTCGGTGGCATCGACGCCTCGGGCGGCCTCATCCAGCGGCGCATGGGCCTGCCGGATGCTACGGTTCTGGTGCTGCAGGGGACGCTCTTCATCGTCATTCTCTTCTGCGAGACCTTCTACGGCCGCTTCAAGATCTTCAATCCCGACCTCTGGAAAAGGAGCCTCTGATGGAAGAGACAGGCATCGGCATCTGGGGCGTGCCGCTGGCGATCTTCGCCGGCGCCATCCGCGTTTCCACGCCCTTCATCTTCGTCAGCCTCGGCGAGACGATCACGGAACGCTCCGGCCGCATCAATCTTGGCCTCGAAGGCACGCTCGTCTTCGGCGCCATGACGGCCTATGCGGTGGCCGTCATGACTGGCTCCCCGACCCTCGGCGTGCTGGCCGCAATGGTGGCGGGCGCGACCTTCGGCCTTATACACGGCTGGATCTGCAAATTCCCCAAGGTCAACGACATCGCCATCGGCATTGCCATGATGCAGTTCGGTCTCGGCATGGCGTTCTTCCTCGGCAAATCCTTCATCCAGCCGGTTGCCCCGAAACTGCCCTCGATCCCGCTCGGCGGCTGGTCGAGCACTCCGCAAGTCCAGGCGGCGCTCAATATCAACGTGCTGTTCTTCATCGGCGCGGCACTTGCCCTCTTCCTGTTCTGGGCCTTCAAGAATACCCGCATCGGCCTGATCCTGCGCGTCGTCGGCGACAGCACCGACGCGGCCCGGGCCATGGGCATCCATCCGGACCGGGTTCGCTTGCTGGCAACGGCAGTGGGCGGTTCGCTGGCGGCAATCGGCGGCGCCTATCTCTCGCTCTACTATCCGGGCTCCTGGAACGAAGGCATCTCGTCGGGTCAGGGCCTGATGGCGGTGGCTCTCGTCATCTTCGCTCGCTGGAATCCGATCGGCTGCTTTCTCGCTGCCCTGCTTTTCGGCGGTGCTGGCGCGCTCGGCCCGGCGCTGCAATCGGTCGGCGTCACGCAAGGCTACTACCTTTTTTACGCCGCGCCTTACGTGCTCACCCTCATCATCCTGATCGCCACCTCCTCGCCCACCCGTTCGCTCGCCGGTGCGCCGGGTGCGCTCTCGCTCACGAAATAACGGAGCCTTTCGATGAACGGACTTGGCGGTCTCAACAAATCCGAACACGGCGTCGGTATCGGCCTGGTGCAGCTCCAGCTGCCGGTGACCGTTACCAAAGCGGACTTGGCAAAACAGACGCAGGTGATCGTCGATCTGGTGGCCAAAGCGCGGCGCAACCAGCCGGGCATGGACCTCGTCGTCTTTCCCGAATACGCGCTGCATGGCCTTTCCATGGACATCAATCCGGAGATCATGTGCACGCTCGGCGGGCCGGAGGTCGCGGCCTTCAAGCAGGCCTGCAGGGACAACCGGATCTGGGGCTGCTTCTCGATCATGGAGCTGAACCCTGGCGCCATGCCCTACAACTCCGGCATCGTCATCGACGATCAGGGCGAGTTGAAGCTCTATTACCGCAAGATGCATCCCTGGATCCCCGTCGAGCCCTGGGAGCCCGGCGATCTTGGCGTCCCTGTCATCGAGGGCCCGCGGGGCGCGAAGCTCGCTCTGATCATCTGCCATGACGGCATGTTCCCGGAGATGGCGCGCGAATGCGCCTACAAGGGCGCCGAAATCATGATCCGCACAGCCGGCTACACGGCGCCGATCCGCGATGCCTGGCGCTTCACCAACCAGGCCAACGCCTTCTGCAACCTGATGATCACCGCGAATGTCTGCATGTGCGGCTCGGACGGAACGTTCGATTCCATGGGTGAAGGCATGATTTGCAATTTCGATGGCACGATCATCGCCCACGGAACCTCCGGCCGCGTCAACGAGATCATCACCGCGGAGGTGCGTCCCGATCTCGTTCGCGAGGCCCGGCTCGGCTGGGGCGTGGAGAATAATATCTACCAGTTCGGTCATCGCGGCTACGTCGCCGTCGCCGGCGGCGCGCAGGATGCGCCCTACACCTACATGCACGACCTTATCGCCGGCAAATACCGCCTGCCATGGGAAGACGAGATAAAGGTCAAGGACGGCACGTCCTGCGGATTTGACAAGCCGATGCGCCGTTACGGCGAACCCCTCAAACCTGCCGCGGAATAGGAGAGAGAATGATGGACGCGATGGTCGAAACCAACGGGCATTTTATCGACGCCGATCCGTATCCGTGGCCCTATAATGGCGCTCTGAGGCCTGATAACACCGCCCTCATCATCATCGACATGCAGACGGATTTCTGCGGCAAGGGCGGCTATGTCGACCATATGGGCTACGACCTGTCGCTGGTGCAGGCGCCGATCGAACCCATCAAACGCGTGCTTGCCGCCATGCGGGCCAAGGGCTACCACATCATCCACACCCGCGAGGGCCACCGCCCGGACCTCGCCGATCTGCCTGCCAACAAACGCTGGCGCTCGCAGCGGATCGGCGCCGGCATCGGTGATGCCGGCCCCTGCGGCCGAATCCTGACGCGTGGCGAACCGGGCTGGGACATCATCCCCGAACTCTACCCGATCGAAGGCGAGACGATCATCGACAAGCCCGGCAAGGGTTCGTTCTGCGCCACCGACCTCGAACTCATCCTCAACCAGAAGCGCATCGAGAACATTATCCTCACGGGGATCACCACCGATGTCTGCGTTTCGACGACGATGCGCGAGGCAAACGACCGCGGCTACGAATGCCTACTTCTGGAGGACTGCTCCGGTGCGACCGACTACGGAAACCACCTCGCCGCGATCAAGATGGTGAAGATGCAGGGCGGCGTCTTCGGCTCGGTCTCCAATTCCGCGGCTCTAGTCGAGGCGCTGCCCTGATGCCGTCATTGCGTGCCCATGTCTTTCGCGTGCCAGCCGACGGCCCCGATGACGTTGCCGGCGTCGAGGCGCTCTTTGCCAGCGGCCTTCAGGCGAACAACGTCGTCGCCGTTCTCGGCAAGACGGAAGGCAACGGCTGCGTCAATGATTTTACCCGCGGTTATGCCACCCGCAGCTTCGAGACATTGTTCAGTAGATATGGCGTCGACGGCGTCTCGATCATCATGTCCGGCGGCACCGAGGGGGCGCTCTCGCCGCATTGGACGGTTTTTGCGCGTGAAACCGTAGAAACCCCGGGCGAACGGGCGCTGGCCATTGGTGTGTCGCGTACCCCCGCGCTGCCCCCCGAACATCTCGGGCGCCGGGAACAGATCCTGCTCGTTGCCGAAGGCGTGAAGTCCGCGATGAGGGATGCCGGCATCGATGATCCCGCCGATGTCCATTTCGTGCAGATCAAGTGTCCGCTGCTCACCTCGCGCCGGATTGCCGAGGCCGAGGCAGCAGGCAGGACGGTCGCAACCCACGACACGCTGAAATCCATGGGCCTCTCGCGCGGCGCTTCGGCTCTCGGCGTCGCCGTGGCACTCGGCGAGATAGATGCGACATCGATCGGCGATGCCGACATCTGCACACGTTTCGATCTCTTTTCCCGCTGCGCCTCAACCTCGTCCGGGGGCGAACTCACCGATCACGAAATCATCGTCCTCGGCATGAGCGCAAAATGGTCCGGTCCGCTGTCGATCGACCGCGCGGTCATGCTGGATGCGATCGACGCGCATTCCGTCAGGAAAGCCCGCGAACGCCTGCCGGAAAACAGCCGGCTGGCGGCGGTTCTCGCCAAGGCCGAGCCGGACCCGTCCGGCAGGATCGACGGCAGGCGCCACACGATGCTCGATGACTCGGATATTGCAGGCACCCGCCATGCCCGTGCCTTCGTCGGCGGCGTTCTCGCCGGCATCTTCGGCATTACCGATCTCTATGTGTCCGGCGGCGCCGAACACCAGGGTCCGCCCGGCGGCGGTCCCGTCGCCATCATCGTCGAAAAGGAGCAATGAAGTGAGCACAGTCCGCCACACGCCCCTTCCGCAAGCCGGCAAGGCCGTCGGCATCGAGACGCTCGATATGACCATGCGTTTCGGCAGCTTCACCGCGCTCGACAACGTCTCGATCGCCGTTCCGGCCGGCTCTTTTCACGCGCTTCTCGGCGAAAACGGCGCCGGCAAGTCGACGCTCGTCAAATGCATCATGGGCTTCTATCACGCCACGTCAGGCTCGTTGTCGGTCGACGGCCGCGAGGTGGCGGTCGCCTCACCCAAGGATGCCGCGACCTATGGGCTCGGCATGGTCTACCAGCATTTCACACTGGTTCCCTCTCTGACCGGTGCGGAAAACCTGGTCATCAGCCGCACCGAAGTGCCCGCGGTGATCAACTGGCCCAGGGAGCGCAAGGATCTGGCGGCTTTCATGGAGCGCATGCCGTTCACGATCCCGCTCGACAGGCCGGTGAGCGAGCTTGCCGCCGGCGAAAAACAGAAGCTCGAAATCGTCAAGCAGCTCTATCTCGGCCGTTCCTTCCTCGTCCTCGACGAGCCGACCTCGGTGCTGACGCCGGCCGAAGCCGATGAGATGCTCGGCATCGTCCGCGGGATGACCGAGCGCGGCGAGCTCACCGTGCTGATGATCTCCCACAAGTTCCACGAGGTGACGAAGTTCGCTGATGCCGTCTCGATCCTGCGGCGCGGCAAGCTGGTCGGCACCGGCAAGGTCGGCGAGCTCTCCACCGCCGAGATGGCGGCGATGATGATCGGCGACGTCAAGCTCGCCGAGCTCGACAGCCGTCTGCCGGTGGCGGAAGCGGCCAAATCCGTGCTCACTGTGACCCAGGTGAAAGCTCCGGATCGCTCCGGCCTGAAGACGATCGAGATCGACGCGCTGACGGTCCGCTCCGGTGAGATCGTCGGCATCGCCGGCATATCCGGCAACGGCCAGAAGGAGCTGACGGAAATTCTGGCCGGCCAGCGCCCGACCGATAGCGGCCAGGTCATGGTCAATGGCGAGACTTACGGCGCCACCCGTGAGGAGACCCGCAAGAACAGGGTGCGTTTCATCCCCGAAGAGCCGTTGCAGAATGCCTGTGCGCCCAAGATGACCGTGAGCGAGAACCTTGCGTTCCGCACCTTCGATTTGAAGCTGGACGGCAAGGACGCGATCTGGCTGAACAAGGGCAGCATGAAGAAGCGTGCCTCGGCGCTGATCTCCGACTTCAAGGTCAAGACGGCCTCTTCCTCCTCGCCGATCGCAGCGCTCTCGGGCGGCAACGTGCAGCGGGCGGTGCTCGCCCGCGAACTGACCGGCGATGTCGATCTGCTGATAGTCTCCAACCCCTGTTTCGGCCTCGATTTCTCGGCCGTTGCCGAAATCCGCGCCCGGATCATGAAGGCCCGCAATTTGGGAGCCGCCGTGCTGCTGCTTTCGGAAGACCTCGACGAACTGCTCGAGATGTCCGACCGCATCATGGTCATTTCGGAAGGCAAGCTGGTTTACGAGACACCGGCGCGTTCGGCCGATATCGGCGTGATCGGCGCCCACATGGCGGGGCATCATTGATGATGGGGATCAAGGCAGAACCCTTCGCCTTTCCGGTGAAACACGATGAGCTCGCCCTCATCGTCATCGACATGCAGCGCGATTTCGCCGAGCCGGGCGGATTCGGCGCCAGCCTCGGCAACGATGTCAGCCGCATCACCAGGATCGTGCCCGATGTCAAACGCCTCATCCAGGGCTTCCGCAATGCCGGCCTGCCTGTGATCCATACGATGGAGTGCCACCGGCCTGATCTCTCCGACCTGCCACCGGCCAAACGCGACCGCGGCAATCCTGCGCTCAGGATCGGCGACGAAGGCCCGATGGGCCGCATCCTGATCTCGGGCGAACCCGGCACGGCAATTCTTCCGGAGCTCGCTCCGGTGAAGGGCGAAGTCGTCATCGAAAAACCCGGCAAGGGCGCCTTCTACGCGACCGACCTCGGCACCGTGTTGCAGCAGAAGGGCATACGTCAGCTCGTCTTTGCCGGTGTCACCACCGAAGTCTGCGTGCAGACGACGATGCGCGAAGCAAACGACCGCGGCTATGAATGCCTGCTCGCCGAGGAGGCCACGGAAAGCTATTTCCCCGAATTCAAAGCCGCCGCCATCGCCATGATCCGCGCCCAGGGCGCGATCGTCGGCTGGACCGCCCATATCGACGACATTCTGGAAAGCATCGCCCATGCCTGAAACGACCCGCGAACGCCTGACCTCAGGCGGCTGGAAGGAGTTGGAATTCGGCCCTTTCCGCGATGCTGTCACCATTCACTGGATCCGCCCCTTCGAGGGCGATCAGCCGGGCGTGGCGCTGCTGAAATATGAGCCCGGCGCTTCGGTTCCCCGCCATCGCCACGAGGGGCTCGAGACCATCCTGGTGCTCGATGGCGTTCAATCCGACGAGACGGGCGATTACATCAGCGGCAGTTATATCGTCAATGCACCGGGCAGCGAACATTCGGTCTGGAGCGAGACCGGCTGTGTCGTGCTCATCCAGTGGGACCGGCCCGTCAAAATATTCGAAGACGACACTGCCTGAACCCGACGCCGGCCTTGAAGGTCTGCCCGACGATCCGAAAGGACATGAACGTCACAGCAGCATCGAGGCGCCGCGATCGATATAGGTATCCAGAAATTGCTCGAGGCGGGGATTTCTCGGCCGTTTGAAGACGTCCTGCGGCGGGCCGGTGAACAGCACCTTGCCGTGATCGAGAAAGATGATCTGCTGGCCGACCGTCGCGGCAAATCCGATCTCGTGGGAGACGACGACCATCGTCATGCCCTCGGCGGCGAGATCGCGCATGACGTTGAGCACCTCGCCGGTCAGCTCGGGATCAAGTGACGAGGTCGGCTCGTCAAACAGCATGATCTTCGGGTTGAGGGCTAGCGCCCGGGCGATGGCGACGCGCTGCTGTTGCCCTCCCGAGAGCTGCGACGGATAGTGCCCTGCCCTGCCCTCGAGGCCGACCTTGACGAGCTGGGCCATTGCCCGCTCCTCAGCATCCTTGCGGCTCATCTTGTGAACGGACTTCAGCGCCTCGCTGACATTGCCGAGCGCGGTCATATGCGGCCAGAGATTGAACTGCTGAAAAACCATGCCGATCTGGGATCGGATCCGCCGGTTCGCCGCCGCCGGCACCCGCTCCCGGACGCCCTTGGCGTTTTCCGCAAAGCCAAGCACCTCGCCGTTGACGGCAATCGTACCCTTCGTCGATTCCTCGAGAAACGCCATGCAGCGCAGCAGCGTACTCTTGCCGGATCCGGATGGGCCGATGACGCAGGAAACCTGTCCCTGAACGATGTCGAGGTCGATGCCCTGCAGCACGGTGGAACCGCCAAAGGTCTTGACGAGATTTTTGACTGCGATCGCAGGAATGCTCATATGTTGAAAAACCTGAATCTTGAGAGTTTCGTTTCGGCGAGGTGACCGAGCCAGCCGGTGATTTCCACCAGCGCCCAATAAAAAAGGGCAAGCACGAAGAGCGCCTCGACGAAAGCATATTGCTGCGAACCGATCGCACTCAACGTCGCCGTCAACTCCGGCACGGTGATGATGGACAGCACGGCCGTCTCCTTCATCAGGATGATCGTCATGTTGACCGAAGGCGGCAACACCAGCATGGTCATCTCCGGCAGCAATATGCGTCGGACGATCTGCCCTTGTGTCAGGCCAACGCACAGGCCGGCCTCGATATGTCCCTTCGGGACGGCGGCAAAGCCCGAACGGAAAATCTCGCTGAAATAAGCCGCGCCGTAGATGGAAAGGCCGATGACGCCGGCCGGGATCGGATCGAGTGACAATCCGACGAAGGGGCCGCCGTAGTAGACGAGGAATATCTGAATCAAGAAGGGCGTGCCGCGCAGCACTGCGATGACAACGCCGAATGCCTTGTCCGGGACAACGCCGCCAAAACGCCTGGCAACGGCAACAAGGAAGCCGAGCGCGGCAGCGGCCGGCGTGGTGACGATCCAGATGACGATGGTGAGCCATGCGCCGCTGAGGATTTCCGGAAAATTGTTGAAAATCACATTGATGTCGAAGGTCATCGCGGCACTCCCGGCAGGGAGCGTTCGATCAGGCCGCCCGCAAGGGCGACGATCCAATTGATGATGAAATAGATTAGACCGGCGGAAGCGAAAATCTCAAGCGGCAGGAAGGTGCTGCCGGCAAGATCCTGGGCCATGCGCGTCAGCTCGATGACGCCGACGACCGAGACCAGCGAAGACGCTTTCAGGATAAGGATCGCTTCGTTGACGAGTGCTGGAAAGGTCAGGCGCAGGGCGATCGGGGCCTTGATACGACGGAAGATCTGAACGGGACTCATGCCAACCATTTCGGCAGATTCGACCAGGCCCATGGGAACGCTGGCAAAACCGCCGCGCAGATTTTCAGCCTGGTAGGCTGCCGTACACAGCGACAGACCAACGATGGCCGCAACGATGCTCGGCACGTTGATGTCGATCGCCGGCAGCAGGTTATAGATCAGCAACAGCTGCACCAGCAGCGGCACTCCGCGAAAAAAACTGATGAAAATCTTCGCCGGCAGCACCAAAAGCCGTTGCTGCGAAAGCAACATGGCGGAAATAACGATCGCGATCGCAAAGCCGATCAGGATAGAAACCACGCTGATCGTCACCGTGTAGATCGAGGCTTGCAGAAGCAGTTCGAAAAGCTTGATGGACATGGGCGATGTTTGCCTGGGCGCTGCGGCCGTGAACTCTGATGCCACGGCAGATTGCGCCCCGACCACTGGCGGGGCGCGTTCGTTTCACCGGCGGCAAATCAGAATGCCGGGTCCTTGACAGCATCAGGCGTATCGAAAGATGCACCAAACCACTTCTTCTGCAGCTCTGCCATGCGCCCGTCTGCCTTGATCTTGAGCATCGCGGCGTCGATCGCATCCATCAGGGGCGCATGGTCGGCATCCTTGAGACCGATGAAGCCGAAATAGGACTTCTTGCCGAATGGCGGCAGGACGACTTCGAAGGTGCCCTTTCGCTGGCTGGCGACGAAGGCGATATTCGGCAGCGAATTGGCGACGCCGGCAATACGGCCGGCGGCGAGGTCGGCGTAGGATTCGGTAAAGGCGGGATATTCGCGCACGTCGACCTTGGTCGGCAGCGTGGCGGAGAATTCCTTCAGCTGGTCGAGCTGCGCAGTTGCCTTGCCGACACCGATCGTCTTGCCGGCAATATCTTCCGGCTTGCTGATCGTCGTGTCGCCAGCCTTCTTCAGAATGGCAATCGTTGCTTCGGCGATCGGCGGCGTGAAGCGATAGCGCTCCATGCGCTTCTTGGTGATCGTTGCAGGACCTGCGACGACATCGAACTTGCCGGCCTCGAGCGCCGGGAAGACGCCGTCCCAGGGAAGGGCGACCCACTCGATCTTGACGCCGAGTTCCTTGCCGATCTCGGCAAAGAGGTCGACGTTCAAGCCCGTGTGTTCGCCGGCATCGATATAGTCGAACGGTGCGAAAGCCGTTTCGGTGCCGACCTTGAGGGTGCCGGCTGCCTTGACGGCTGCCAGCGTGTCGGCGGCATGGGCGGAAACGGCTGCTCCGAGCAGGAACGCGGCGCCGACCAGACCCTTCAGCAGTGAATGTGCCTTCATGATCATCTCTCCAGTTTTTATTCCCCCGGCGGAGGAGTTTTTGTTCCCGACTTCGATTTCCTCTGCGCGGATTTCTATGCTCCGCTTTTGACTATACAAATAGATATAGGCTGGCCTAGAGTGTCAATGTAAAAGACGAGGAACGCAAAATTTGTGCCGGGTGGCGTCGATCTCGCTGGCATGACCGTTCCCGTATTTATGGTCGCTGACGCCGGATGAGGTGCGGGCTTGGTGTCGATTTATCAACGTATTTTCACCGATGTCGAGACGAAGATCATCAGCGGCGATTGGCGGCCCGGTGACCGTATTCCCGTCGAACACGAACTCGCGGCGGAATATCGGTGCTCGCGGATGACCGTCAGCAAGGCGCTGTCGGCGCTTGCCGAGCGCGGCATGATTGTCAGACGGCGCAAGACAGGTTCGTTTGTCGCATCGCCCCAGATCGACCGCACGGTGATGGATATCCAGGATATCAGCACCGAAGCGGAACTGGCCGGGCACGAACACCGCTTCGAAATCCTCGCCCGCAAGATCGAGCGCCTTGGAGAGGCGGAGGCGCAGCAGCTGTCGGAACCTGCCGATGCAGAAGTCCTCAGGCTCCAATGCCTGCATATCGTCGATGGCAGGCCGAATGCCATCGAGCGGCGGATCATCATGCTCGATGCTGTCCCACGGGCGAGAGAGGAGAGCTTTGCTTCAACTCCGCCCGGCAAATGGCTGCTTGACGAGGTTCCCTGGTCCAAGGCCAAACATGTCATTCGCGCCGTTTCGGCCGACACCACGACGGCGCGGATCCTGCAGACGGAACGCGGCGAGGCCTGCCTTAGCCTCATCCGCCAGACCTGGCAGAACGGTCGTACGGTGACCTATGTCGAGTTCACCCATCCAGGCGACCGGTTCCAGTTTGCGGGGACGTTTCATCCGGCAGCAAATTGAGCTCGACGCCAATCACGAGAGGTTCTGCAAGTGACCGATGAGCGCCTCAAGGCGATCCCGCTGAAAAGTTTGCAGGCGTTCGAGGCGGTGGGGCGCTGCGGCGGCGTGACGGCAGCGGCGCTGGAGCTCAGGGTTTCGCCGGGCGCCATCAGCCAGCAGATCCGCAAGATCGAAAGCTTTCTTGGAATTTCGCTTCTGGAACGCAGCGGGCGAACCGTCGAGCTGACCGCCTGGGGCCGGCTCTACCATCAGGAGATATCGAAGGGGTTCGAGCAATTTGCGCTGGCCCAGCAATTGTTGGAAAAGGCGCGCAACGAGACGGCGCTGGTGCTCAGTGCGCTTTCCTCCGTCGTCAACAAATGGATCGGCAGGCGCATCTTCGACTGGCAGGCGCTTCATCCCGAAGTTCCAGTGAGGATTATCGGACGCGACAAAGAGCCCCGGATCGGTTTCGACGATGTCGATTTCCGCGTCAGCTATGGATCGGACGTCCTCCAGCACGAACACTATACCGAACTGTTCCGCGATTGGGTGGTGCCTGCCTGCTCGCCGGCGCTGATGCAGGATCGCGCGCATGCGGCTCGCGATCTTTTCGAAAAGCCCCTCCTCCATGTCGAGTGGGAACGGCACTTCACCCCTTATCCCAGCTGGGCGGAGTTTGCCGCCAAGGCCGGTGTCCCCCTCGATGCGTCGACGCCGGGCCTTTCCTTCACTCTTTCGAGCAGCGCGATTGATGCTGCTGTCAACAAGCGCGGCGTCGTGCTCGCACAAATGTCGATGATATCAGACGAGCTTGAAGCGCAAACGCTGGTCATTCCCGTCGACCTGCGCATTGCACTGCGCGAAAGCTATTTTCTCGCCTGGGACCGTGCGGCCTTGCAGAAGCCCCACGGGCACGAATTCCGCGAGTGGCTCATTGCCATTTCCCGTCAGCAGGCCCTGGCGTCAGCGCCTAAGCCGATACTTTAGAAAAACTAAAACGGAACCTAGCTGAGCGATATTGATGAAAATTTGCGCCTGGCGATAATTTACGCAGTCGCCCTCCACCGTTGGCGGCGTGGCCGACATAGCAGGAGAGCTCGATGGCGCGAACCGACAAGATGAAACTCGGGACTTTCGTCTACACATTCGGCTTTCACCCGGCCTCCTGGCTGCATCCGGCAAGCGACGTCAATGGCGCCAACGACTTCGCCCATCTGCTCGATGTCGCCAAACGATCCGAGGCGGCCAAATTCGATTTCATGTTCATGGCGGATTCTCCTGCCGCTGCCGTCGGCGATCCGAAAGCGCTTGCCCGCATTCCAACCAAGATGAACCGTTTCGAACCGCTGTCGCTGCTTTCGGCTCTGGCGGTCACCACCAATGACCTCGGTCTCGTGGCGACGGTATCGACGAGTTATTACGAACCATACAATGTCGCGCGCTTGTTCGCCTCGATCGACCATCTGAGTAAGGGCCGTGTCTGCTGGAATGTCGTCACCTCCGACCACGACGAAACCGGCTACAATTTCAATCGTGAAGGGCTCGACCCGCATGCGTTACGCTACGAGCGTGGCAACGAGTTCGTTGATGTCGTATTCGGTCTTTGGGACAGCTTCGAGGACGGCGCACTGCTTCTCGACCGTGAAAACGGTGTCTACTACGACAAGGACAAGCACCACACGCTCAATCACAAAGGCACGCACTTCCAGGTTCGCGGACCCCTCAACATCGCGCGAACGCCCCAGGGCCGTCCTGTCATCGCCCAGGCGGGCGGTTCGGAACCCGGAATGGACATGGCGGCACGCACGGCGGAGATCGTCTTCAGCCTGGCATCGAATATCGACCGAAACCGGACCTTCTACGAAAACGTCAAGAGCCGGATGCCGGCCCATGGGCGCGATCCGGACGATCTGAAAATCATGCCGGGCATCGTGATCAACGTCGGTGAAACTGAAGCCGAGGCAAAGGCGAAGGTGGATTATCTGATCGACAAGATGCATCCGGATGTCGGCCGGCTGATGCTCTCCGAATTCCTCGAGGCGGACCTGCGCGACGTCGCACTCGACAAGCCTTTCCCCATGGATCGGCTGCCGGCGGCGCCCAAGGGATCACGCGCCTTGTTCGACGAGCTGGTCGATTTCGTCAGAAGCGGCCGCACCGTCGGCGAACTCATCCGGCACTATGCCGAGAAGCATACCGGAAATGGCATGACGGGCACGCCGGCCCAGATTGCCGACTTCATGGAGGAATGGTTCGAAACGCGCGCCGCCGACGGCTTCATCCTGATGTTTCCGACCTTGCCGTCCAGCCTCGACGACTTCGTGCGGCTTGTCCTGCCAGAGCTTCGACGCCGCGGGCTGTTCCGCGAGGAATACGAAGGCAAGACCTTGCGCGAAAACCTCGGTCTTTCAATGCCGGTAAACCGCTTTGCCAAAACAAAAGAGCCAGCCCGATGAGTGTCGAGGCTTTGATCAGCGAAGCGGACTTCAAGCTTTCGATGCGTCATCTGGCGGGTGCCGTCAGCGTGATTACGGTCGGCGACGGGCAACACCGCACCGGCTTCACGGCAACGTCGGTCTCCTCGCTATCGGCGGAGTTGCCGTCCGTCATCGTCAGCGTCAACCGAGCGTCTTCCTCATGGCCGGCGCTGCAGCGGTACGGCTGCTTCTGCGTCAACGTGCTCGCCGCCGACCAGCAACAGGTGGCGCAATCCTTTGCCGGTCTTGACGGACGAAAGGGCGCCGAACGCTACGGCGGTGCAGGATGGTATCGCCTCAAGACCGGCGCGGCCGCCCTTGAAAACGCCCTGACGGTCCTGGACTGCAAGCTCGAAACCGCTTTCCACTACAATTCCCATGCCATTTTGGTCGGACATGTTTGCGCAATGGAAATCCGGCAGGGCATAGGGCCGCTGCTCTACTGGCGCGGCGGCTATCATGAACTTCCGGCGGAGGTTGATCAAAACGGTCTAGCGAAGGCGCTCGGACAATAGCCCAATCGAGGCGACATCCGCATTGGCAAAGGCAAGTCTGAGGTAACGCTCCTGGCCCTCGCCGAAATAGGCGCCGGGCAAACAAACGATGCCGGATTCCTTGGCGAGTTTCTCGGCAACTTCGGAAGACGATCGATCGGCGTGGGGATGGCGGACAAAGGCGAAATAGGCGCCAATCGCACCGATCTCCCAATCCGGCAGCCCGGAAAAGACCAACCTCAAAGCGTCCGCCCGGCGAGCAATCTCCAGCCGGTTGCCGGCCCGCCAATCGGCAAGCGCCGGGATCGCCGATGCAACGGCGATCTGGGCCGAGCGCGGCGCGCAGATCTGCATATTGTCCATCACCTTGGCGATCTCGGCGATGAGTTTAGGCCCTGCCGTGATTGCACCCAGCCTGTGACCGGGGATGCAGAAGGATTTCGAGAAGCTGTAGAGAAGAACGAGCGTGTCTTCCCAGCCCGGCTCTGAGAGGAGTGAGTGTGGCCGTCCGTTATCCTCGCCGAGGAAATCGCGATAGGTTTCATCGAGGATCAGCCAGGCGCCGTATCTCCGGCAGAGAACGAAAAGCTCATGCAGCAGGCTCGGCGGATACACGGCCCCGGTGGGATTGTTTGGTGTGACGACGGCAAGCATCTTCGCGCCGGCCGCAAGGGCCGCCTCGGCCGAACCTGGATCGGGAAGAAAGCCGAAGGCTGGGTCGCAATCGACCAGCCGTCGACCGATCCCCAGCATCGACAGCGTCGTATCGTGATTGAAATAGAAGGGATTGGTCAGCGCGACGGTATCGCCGGCGCCGGCAAGCGCGATTGCCGAACACATGAACGCCTGATTGCAGCCGGCGGTAATGTGGATATTGCCGGCGGAAAGGTCGGCGCCGTAAAATTCGGCAACGTGAGCCGCGTAGGTCTTGCGCAATAAAGGTTCGCCCTCGATCGGCCCGTATCCTGTCATCGCCTGTTGCCCAGCCGCCTCGGCGAGAAGCCGAAGCATCTCCGGATGCGCGGGATAGCCGGGCACAGCTTGCGACAAATCGATGAGTGGCCCTTTTCCCCCCTTGTATTCGTGGCTCCAGGCGACGACGGAAGGAATGGGCGGGGCAGAGAGGCGGGCAACGAGGGAATTGGGTTTTGCAGCGATCATATCGATTTCTCTTTGATACCGATTGCTACAACGATACCAATTGTTTTCTCAACCTCTTTGTCTGACGAGACGGACCTGAAGCGGAGACGCATGCATATGGTGTGGGATAAAACGCGGCTCGAGCAACTGCGCGCAGAATTTGCAGACGCCAATGGCGGCGAGATATTCGATGAGAAGTTTCGCAAAGTAGCGGAGAAGATCATCTCCAAGAGCGGCACGAGACTGGCGCCATACGCCGGAGTGCCGACCTTCCTCAGCGCACCCTACATGCAGGTCGCGGCCGATGATCCGGATTTCGGCAATCTCCAGGTTGCGATCACCGGGATCCCCATGGATCTTGGCGTCACCAATCGTCCAGGCTCGCGTTTCGGACCGAGAGCACTTCGCGCCATCGAAAGGATCGGCCCCTACAATCATGTTCTCGCTACGGCGCCGGTCTTCGATCTTCGGGTCGCCGATATCGGCGACATATCGTTCCAAAGCCGTTACCGGCTGGAACTCAGCCACGACGACATCGAAAAGCGGATCGGCCAGATCGTCGATGCCGGCGTGGCCCCGCTTTCCGTCGGAGGCGATCATTCCATCAGCCACCCGATTTTGAAGGCCATCGGCCGGCAGCAACCGGTCGGCCTCATCCATATTGATGCCCATTGCGATACAAGCGGCGCTTTCGATCAGACGAAGTTTCATCACGGTGGGCCGTTCCGCAATGCGGTGCTTGACGGCGTGCTCGATCCGACACGGACTATCCAGATCGGCATCCGTGGTTCGGCGGAATATTTGTGGGAATTCTCCTACGCTTCGGGAATGACCGTGATCCACGCAGAGGACATCAGCGGAATGGGGATTGCGGCCGTCATTGCCAAGGCAAAATCCATCGTCGGCGACGGCCCCACCTATCTTTCCTTCGACGTCGACAGCCTCGATCCGAGCTTTGCGCCCGGCACGGGCACGCCCGAGGTCGGTGGATTGACCACGCGTGAAGTCCTTGAACTGATACGCGGACTGAAGGGGATAAATCTGGTGGGTGGTGACGTCGTCGAAGTCGCCCCGCAATATGACGCAACGACCAACACGGCGCACGCCGCAGCACAGGTGCTCTTTGAGGTCCTGAGCCTCATGGTGTTTAGTCCATCGATCGGCAGGCGCTAAGGCCGACCTCTCGGTCATCCGTGGCAACTGGCCGGATGGGCCAAGATCATATCATTCGCACCTATCAATGACGGAAGCAGGGAATCTCACGCCCATGGTCGTCGCCACCGACGCCTCCCGTCATGCAGCCACTGTCGGTGGAGGCGATGAGCAGTATTACGGCGAAGCCTTCATCGTCACGCCAAGCGTACTAGCCAACGCATCTCAAAAACTCTTCGGTATCCATGAGTTCGAGCTGCACGGAAAACCGATCGTGCAGAAGTTCCAGTGACGCGTCATGCGTATCGTCGGCGCCGCTACAGACGGCGTCGTTCAGCACGATGACACGATAGCCGAGATCGATCGCGCCGAGCGTCGTGGCAAGCACGCAGACATCCGTTTCACCGCCCGTTATCACAAGCGTATCGACCCGCTCCGACTGAAGGATCGGATGCAGGCGGCCGTCGATCCAAGGCGAATAAGTGCGTTTGTCGAAGTGCCTTGCCGGCGGAACCAACGAGGCCAGCGATGGGGCGAGATCTATGAAGCCGCGCGGAAGATGTTCGCCCGTCATCATCCACCATTTCTGGTAATAATCCCGCCATTTCCCCGGCATGTCGTCCGCACGCTCGGGTGGCAGGAAGCGGGTAAAGATCGTTCGCGACGGATGCCGCCCGGCCAGCTCTTCGATCTGGGGAGAGATCTGTACCATCCAGGGAACGTGCCACGGCGTGTCTTCGGCAAACATCCGCTGCATGTCGACGCAAAGGTGCCGCCATTCCCCGACCTCGCCCATCACATCCTCCATTCGGTCTTCGCGCGTCAACCGCGACGCGGGGCGAAAGTTCCCCTAGCCTGCGGAAGATCTGAAGCCTCTCACGCGACGGCGCCTCGGGCGGTCGTCAGTAACCCAGCGGCGCTTTCAGCTTTCCGGAAAATATCAAGCTCGCCAATAGGAACGGGTTTGGAGAAGAAGTAGCCTTGGAGGTCGGTGCAGCCGAGGGCGGCCAGAAAGTCGCGTTGATAATCGGTTTCGACCCCTTCGGCCGTCGTCGAGATACCGAGGTTACGGCTGAGCGCGACGATGGCGCCAATGATTGCCGCCCCATTGGCCTTGGTGCCGAGCTGTGAGACGAACGATCGATCGATCTTGATGCGGTCGATATCGAAGCGCAGGAGATGGCTGAGGCATGAAAAGCCAGTTCCGAAATCATCCAGCGAAACCTGGACACCCCGGCTGCGCAACGACTTCAGCACCGTATAAACGTCCGAGTTGTCCTCGATCAGTGAGGACTCGGTGAGTTCGAGCTCGAGCCGGGACGGCTGCAGACCGCTCTCCTCAAGCACGGCGAAAACTTCCTCGGCGAAATTCGGTCTTCTCAACTGGGCAGGAGACACGTTGACCGCAACAAACGTGTCCTCCGGCCATTTGCAGGCGGCTCTGCAGGCTTCGCGCAAGACCCAGAAACCGAGAGCGTCGATGAGGCCGCCCTCCTCGGCGACAGGGATGAAGCTGGCAGGCGTCAACAGCCCGCGCTGACTGTGACGCCAACGCACGAGAGCTTCCGCGCCCGACGCCGCGTATCCTGCCTCAGCGCGATGGACCGTTTGGTAATAGACCTCGAGCGATCCGAAGTCCGGCCGGTTCGAAACCGGATCGGCGTGTGGACCATCTGAGGCCATGCCTTTGGCCAGAACTTCCCGCAATTCGTTCTTGAGAATGTCGCGTGCATTTCGGCCGCCGTCCATGGACGGTGAATAGAGACGCCACTGGCCTCGGCCGCCCATCTTTGCCTCGTACAGCGCGACGTCGGCGTAGCGCATGATGTCATCGGCATTCCGCCCGGCATCCGGCACGACGGTCACGCCGATCGAGCCGCCGACGCGCGCAACCGCTTCGCCGCGCAAAAGCGGGAAGGGTTTGCCAAGTTCGGCAACGATCGCTTCGCATATTGCCGGCAAAACGTGGTCATGATCTTTGATGTCCCGGAGAAGCAGCGCAAATTCGTCGCCCCCTAGCCGGGCAAGCGTGTCGCCCGGACGAAGCAGCGAGCGGATCCGCTCGGCGGCCATCCTGATGAGTTCATCGCCGGCGGCATGGCCGAATGTGTCGTTCACCGCTTTGAAGCGATCGAGGTCGAGAAGTGCGACCGCCGAGCGCTCGGTCGAATTCTGCGTCTCGGCCAGGCACTCGTCGAACCTCATAGCGAACAAAGCGCGGTTGGGAAGATCGGTGAGCACATCATGCAAGGCAAGCTGCCTTGCATGCAGCTCGCTTTTCTTCAACTCGCCGAGACTCCTTCGCAGGCGCACCAGCAAGACCGAGAACAGGATCGCGATCACCAAGGCGGCAATCGAAAGCGCCGGCATCAATCGACCGATCACCCTCGAACCTGGAAGATCCGGCCGCCATACGATAAAGCCGATCGGTTCGCCGTTTGCCGTGGCGTCAATCTGGAACGCAACCTCATTTTCGTCCGCATCGGCAGTGCGCGCGAAGCGGGCGCCGTTAAGGCCCTGTTGCCGGCTCAATTCGTCCAGCGCCGCACCATCGATAAAGCGCACGACGATCAGGAATTGCCGCATCGGCTGGCGCTGTCCCCCGGCAGCCTCGTTAATGGCGACGACTCCGACGATGGTCGGCCGGCCCTCGAGCCGCATCAGATTGGCCAGAGCACGGTTGGAATGGGCGGCGCTCGCAAGGCGGGCTTCCATTGAGGATGGCGTTCTTTCGTTCAAAGCCGTGCTTCGCCTGACCCCAAAGCGGGCATCCTGAAGGAGAGGCAAAAAGAGAGGCCTCATCCAGCGGTACCGCTTCTCCGTTTGGGCGTCCGCCAGCATGAGCAGTTGCGCCTTTTCATCGACAACAAAGGCCTGGTCGTAGCCGAACGCCGACATAGCCGTCTGGCCGATCGCACTCCCGGCTGCTGCCGTCAAAACGGCATCGAGGCCGGAGGAGCCTTCGGTCGAAAGGGCGGCAGGATAGACACGTGCGAGGTAGCCATTGCCGAACTGGCCGATAACATGCGCGACTTGATCGACCTGTTCGCGCAGGCGGGCATTCACAAGCTGACGCTGTCGATCGAGGGCTGCGGCATCGCTTTCGGTTCCTGCCCAGAGCGCCGAGAGTACGACAAGCCCGATCGCTCCGAGCCCGCTGACGGCAATAAGGAACAGAATTCTCCCGGAGGCGATCCAGGATTGCTGAAACGTATTGGAGCTGGAAGGAAGAACGATCTGCAAGCCTAGACCCCTGAACACCACGACACGGGCGCATTCGTCGACGCTAACAAAGAAGCGTTCACGTAGAATTAAAAGCTGTGGCCCACTATGGCGCGAGATCGACTATGCCCCAAGGAGCTCCCGACGATGTTGCGCATATCCATTCAGACCATATTGCGCGGAACGCTGATGGCGGGCGGGATCGGTGTCTTGTTAGCGGCGGCCGCGCCGCTCGAGGTGGCTGCGCAGGATCGCATGCCAATGAGAATTGCCGTCGAAGGTGCATTTCCGCCCTTCAACTATCTCGATTCAAACAACAAGCTTCAAGGCTTCGATATCGATATTGCCAATGCGCTGTGCGAGGTCGGCAAGTTTGAATGCCAATTTATCATCGAGAAGTGGGACGACATCATCCCCGATCTCGTTGCCGACAAATACGACGCGATCATCTCATCCATGTCGATGAGCCTTGAGCGACGTCAAAAGGTTGCCTTCACTGAAAAATACTACAACAGCCCGTCGGTGTTCATCGCCCGGAAGGATTCGTCGATCAGCGATGTCAGCCCCGCCGCCCTCAGCGACAAAATTCTTGGGGTGACGTCGTCGACAGCGCAGGAATCCTATGCCAACCATCTTTATCCGGCAATGAAAAAGACGGTGTTTCGGTCTTCGCCGGAATTGTACAAGGGTCTGGCGGATGGGAGCGTCGACATTATCCTCGAGGATAAACTGGCCATCTATGATTGGATTGCCAACACCAAGGCTGGAAGCTGCTGCGAGTTCAAGGGGCCGGACCTGGTCGACGTCACCTATTTTGGTGAAGGCGCCGGTATAGCGCTGCGCTTGGATGACAAGGAGCGTCTGACACGTCTGAACGAAGCGTTGAAGAGCATCCAGGCGGACGGAACCTATGACATGATCAACGCCAAATATTTCCCGTTCAGCATCCAGTAGTTCGCCGTCCAATTTTTCGAGAATGCGGAATGGCCGGGTTTTCGCCCGGCCATTCCTATGTGTGCAGTAATGTCGCTATGCGGCTTTCGCCACCTCGCCATGCGGATCGAGGACATATTTCGTCGCCGCTCCCTGGTCGAAGCTCTCATATCCATTGGCGGCATCGTCGAGCGGGATGACCTTGGCGTTGACGATATCGGCAATTGGCAGTCGGTCGTGGAGGATCGCCTGCATGAGTTGACGATTGTATTTGATCACCGGAGTCTGGCCGGTGTGGAAGGACTGCGCCTTGGCCCATCCGAGGCCGAAGCGAAGCGACAAATTGCCGTGTTTGGCGGCATTGTCGACAGCACCTGGATCCTCGGTAACGTAGAGGCCGGGAATGCCGATCGAACCGGCGGCACGGGTAATCTCCATCATCTGATTGAGCACGATCGCCGGCTGTTCCCCGCCCGAGTGGCCGCGGGCCTCGAAGCCGACAGCATCGATGGCGCTGTCCACTTCGTTGGTGCCGACGACCTGCGCGATCATGTCGCCAAGACGGTCGCTCTTCGACAGGTCGATCGGTTCGAAACCGACCTTCGCCGCATGCGCCAGACGGTCTTTGTTGAAGTCACCGATCATCACGACTGCGGCGCCGAGAATGCGAGCCGAAGCGGCAGCCGCAAGGCCGACGGGGCCCGCGCCTGCGACATAGACGGTCGAGCCGACGCCAACGCCTGCCCGCACTGCGCCATGGAAGCCGGTGGGCAGGATGTCGGAGAGCATGGTGAGATCCCGGATCTTCGCCATTGCCTTGTCCCGATCGGGGATTTTCAGCAGGTTGAAATCTGCGTAGGGAATGGTGACGTAGCGTGCCTGTCCGCCGATCCAGCCGCCCATGTCGACATAACCATAAGCACCGCCGGCGCGGGCCGGGTTTACCGTCAGGCAGACACCGGTATCCTGAGACTTGCAGCAGCGGCAGCGGCCGCAAGCGACATTGAAAGGCACCGAGACGATATCGCCGATTTCGAGCATCTCGACATCGATGCCTTTCTCGATGATCTCGCCGGTGATTTCATGACCAAGGACCAGGCCCGGCATCGCCGTCGTGCGGCCGCGGACCATGTGCTGATCGGAGCCGCAGATATTGGTAGAAATCACTTTCAGAATGACGCCGTGTTCGATGCGGCGGCCGTCAGGCGCTTCCAGCTTCGGGTCGTCGATGTCGCGAACTTCGACCTTGCCCGGCCGGAGATAGACGACGCCTCTATTTTTACTCATGAATTCCTCCCACTTGTTTGAATGCCTCGATCTGCAACCAATGCAGCCGATGGCAACCTTCCCTCCGGCCTGCCTCCTCAGCAGCCCGGTGTCCACAACACGAGGATACCGCCGCATCGGGCGATATTCGGATTTTGCAAAAGGGACAGATTGAATGGAGAAGAGGAGTAAACGCCATGGCTTTCGCCTGTCGTTCCGCTCGTGATCGTCTGCCTGCAATCCGTCGATTTGCTCTGCCAAGAGCTGGTTTCCAGCTCCAGAATCTCCTTTCGATCCATCTCGATATCTTTCCGGATTTCTATCCGGCGATTTCCTTGAGGATTTCAGTTCTCCTACCGCTGCTGGGAGCGTCGGCGCGTCAGGCCGGCTTCCCAATGCCCATTTCGCCAGTTTGCGAGATAGCGCCTTGAACACCACAAACAAACCATGCCTGACGGAAAACAGCGATCAAGAAAACGACATGGGTGCAACGCAAAGACGACAGTCGGCAAAGTCGCCATAGCTCGCTGTGCAGGGGAGTAACTGATCCCGCGAATACGGCGGTTTTCCGGATCGTCCCGGAAGATTGATCGCCGCCTAAAGGCTTTAGGCGCGATGCGGTCGCCGGCTGCGGCTGACGTCGATGGCCGTGTGCCAGATCACTGCGCCGAGGATGATCGCGCCGCCGAAAAACGTGGCGACGGGCGGCTCTTCGGAAAACAGCAGCCAGACCCAGAACGGCGTGAGCACGATTTCCATTGTGCCGATCAGCGCCGCCTCCGCTGGCGGCATCCGCTTCGCCCCGGCAAGGAAGAGCACCAGTGCCAGGGAGAAATTGGTCGCGCCGAAGGCAGCAAGAACGATCCAGTTGTGCAGGTCGAGCGAGCCTACCGAACCGAACGGCGCGAAGAGTGCAAGCGTCAGGAAAGCGCTGACCACGGTCGGCGGCAGGCTCGGCACGTCGGGACTGATCCGCGGAATGATGATGACGAGCGCGAAGGACGCTGTCATGCCGAGCGCCAGCAGGTCGCCCCATCCGGTGCCGCCGCCGATCGACGAGGCGACGATGACCGCGACGCCGAGGAGCGAGATGCCGCCGGCAATCAGCGTCCGCCTGGAGACCCTCTCCCTGAGGATGACCCAGCCGAGCATGGCCGCGATAAATGGCGCGGTCGCATAGATCATCGTCACATTGGCGACGGTGGTCATGTAGAGCGCCCCGATGAAGCAGCCCTGACTGAAGGTCTGGCAGGCGATCATCGCAAGGCTGGACGGATGGAAGATGAAACGCCATTGCTGCCGTGAAATACCCCCTTCGAGGAAAAGGCAGGGGATCAGCAGGAACAGGCCACCGAACAACGATCGCCAGGCGATCGCCGTCCATACGTCGGTCGTCAGGAGTCGCGAATAGACGCCGCTCGCGCTCCAGGCAAGTGTCGCAGCAACGATGAGAAACACACCCTTCTCATGCTCGCTGCTTGCGAGGCGTCTGGCCGGATTTTTAATTGTCACGCAGATATTCTCAAAGAAGGAAGTCGAACGCGGGTCATTTGTGCGCCCAGAATTGACATCAGACAAACGAATAGTAGAGATGGCTATCATCGATTTTTTCTATGGCTGAACATGCACGAGCCGATTGAAAGCGACCTGCTGAGAACCTTTCTTGTCGTCGCCGAGACGTCGAACTTCTCCGCGGCCGCTCAGCGCATCGGGCGGACGCAGTCGGCCGTCAGCAGCCAGATCAAAAAGCTGGAGCAGACGATCGGCGAAACGCTGTTCGAGCGCGGCGCCCGCGGCGTATTACTGACGCGTCAAGGCATGCAACTCGTCCCCTATGCCCGCAGGATCATCGACCTCTTGAACGAGGCCGCCGCGACGATCCGCAGCAAGCCGCTAGATGGGCCGGTGCGCATCGGAATTCCCGAGGAATACAGCCAGACGGTACTGCCGGCGGCGCTCGCGGCTTTCGCCGTTCGCCACCCGGCCGTCGAGGTGACCGTGTCCTGCGACTATACCGTCCGTAACCTCGCCGCCCTCGAGCGGGACGAGCTTGATCTGGCCGTCGTTTTCGACTGGAGCGATGAGACGAAAGGCGAGGTCATCTGCATTGATCCCACGGTCTGGGTCACATCAATGGTCCATCGGCTGCACGACATCGATCCCCTGCCGATTGCGACCTATCGCAATTCCACCTGGTCGCGCGATTTCGCGCTCCGGTCGCTGGAGCAGATCGGCCGCAACTATCGGATCGCCTTCATCGCCGATACCGGCTCGGGGCTGAAGAATGCCGTGATTGCCGGCCTTGCCGTGACCACGCTTTCCCGCAGCAATATACCGCCCGGCTGCCGGGAGCTGACCGCCGAAGACGGTTTCCCGCCGGTCGACTCCTCCAAGGTCGTGCTCCGCCGAAGCACCTACCGTTCCAGCGAGGCCGTTCGGGAGCTTGCTGAGATGATACGGGACGCGTTCCAGCCTATACCGGCGCCTGCGATGACGTGATGCGGCGGCGCAAGCGGCGCCGGGTCTCGGACGGGCTCTCGGAAAAACTCGCCCGGTAGCTTCTCGCAAAGGCTGAGGCCGAATTGAAGCCGGTTGCCGCCGCGATGTCGGCGAAAGAGGCTGTCGTCTCGATCACCTTGCGGCGCGCCGCATTCAGGCGCAGCGCCAGATAGTGCACATGCGGCGGCGCGCCGATGCTCTGCTGGAAGAGATACTGCAGATGCCGGGCGCTGATGCCCACCCGCCGGGCCAGCCGTGTCAGGACCAGAGGCTGCTCGATATGCTCCTCCATCAGCCGTACTGCCTGGGTCACGCGGGGATCATGCATGCGCAACCCCGCCGAGGCTGCGGAAAGCTGCTCGTCCGCATGGAAGGACGGCTGCTCGTAGCGGAACAGCCGGCTGACCTCGAGCGCCAGCGAATAACCCTGCCGTTGGCGGATCACCTCCAGCATCAGGTCGACGGTCGGAAGCGAACCTGACGTCGTCAGCCGCTTGCCGTCGATGACGAAACGATCCTTGACGGCCCGCACCTCAGGATAGGCCAGCGCAAAATCCTCGTAGTCCTCCCAGTGGACGGTTGCCGGGAGCCCGTCGAGCAGGCTGGCTTCGGCTAGCAGCCAGGTGCCGGACTCGATGCCGGCAATCATCGTCCGGTAGCGGGCGGCCTGGGAGAGCTGCATCTTCAGCGCCGGCGTAGCACTTCGGCGCCAGTTGTAACTGGCAAGTACGAACAGCGGCGTATCCTCGGTCGTCGCCTTGAAAGCGCCTTGCGCGGGCACGGCAATATTGCTGGTGGTCGGGACCGGTGCTCCGTCCGGCGTCAGCAGCCGCCAGCGATAGAGCTCGCTGCCGGAAATGCGGTTGGCGCCGCGCAGCGGCTCGATCACCGAGGCGATCAGGATCAGGTTCGCGTCCGGCAGGACGAGAAGGTCGATATCGAGCCGTTCTGTGGATCGCTGCAGCAAGATCATCTCCCTAGAGTTCCGATAATGTATCGGTTGCTTCCGATATTGCAACGCATCGTCCTTCATCCTGTCGCGTAATGCCGACAAGACGAGGGAGAACAAAAACATGCCTCTTGCGATGAACCGCGATGTCTTCATTACCTGCGCCGTTACCGGCGCCGGCGACACGGTTTCCAGATCCAGCCACGTGCCGATCACTCCCAAGCAGATCGCCGATTCCGCCATCGACGCGGCAAAGGCTGGTGCTGCGGTGGTTCACTGCCACGTCCGCGACCCGGAAACGGGTGCTGCCAGCCGCCGCAACGACCTCTACAGGGAGGTCACCGACCGAATCCGCTCGGCCGATGTCGATGTCGTCCTCAATCTCACCGCCGGCATGGGCGGAGACCTGATTTTCGGGGATGTCGAAAGCCCCCTTCCCCTCAATCCTAACGGCACGGATATGGCCGGCGCCACCGAGCGCGTCAGCCATATCGCCGAATGCTTGCCTGAAATCTGCACGCTCGACTGCGGCACGATGAACTTCAACCTCGGCGACTATGTCATGACCAACACGCCGGCCATGCTGCGGGCCATGGCGAAGAAGATGACCAATCTCGGCGTGCGCCCCGAAATCGAGGCTTTCGACACCGGCCATCTCTGGTTTGCCAAGCAGCTTGCCGAGGAAGGCCTGATCGAAGACCCGGTGCTGATCCAGCTCTGCATGGGCATACCATGGGGGGCGCCCGACGATCTCAATACCTTCATGGCGATGGTCAACAACGTGCCTCAGAGCTGGACTTTTTCGGCCTTTTCGATCGGCCGCAACGCCATGGCCTATCCGGCGGCAGCCGTTCTGGCCGGCGGCAACGTGCGCGTCGGCCTGGAGGACAATCTCTTTGTCGGCAAGGGCCAACTCGCCACCAATGCTGAGCTCGTTGAAAAGGCCGTGCAAGTGGTCGAGGGCATGGGTGCCCGGATTATCGGCCCGGAAGACGTTCGCAAGAAACTCAAACTGACGAAGCGCTGAGGACGGCATGACTGGGATCAACAAGGCGGCTTGTATCGGCGGCGGCGTCATTGGCGGCGGATGGATCGCGCGTTTTCTGCTGGCCGGCATTGACGTTGATGTGTTCGATCCGCATCCGGAAGCGAGCCGCATCGTCGGCGAAGTGCTCGCTAACGCCGAAAAAGCCTATGCCATGCTGACCGGAGCACCCCTGCCGCCCCGCGGCAGGCTGACCTTCTGCGCGAAGCTCGAGGAAGCTGTCGCCGGCGCCGACTGGATTCAGGAAAGCGTGCCGGAAAGGCTCGACCTCAAGCGCCGCGTCCTGACTGAGATCGATGCTGCAGCACGCTCGGACGCCCTGATCGGCTCTTCCACCTCAGGCCTGCTGCCGACCGATCTGCAGCGCGACATGACGCATCCCGAACGCCTCTTCGTCGCCCACCCCTATAATCCCGTCTATCTGCTGCCGCTCGTCGAAATCGTCGGTGGCGAAAAAACCTCGGCGGCGACCATCCGGGCGGCGATCGAAAGACTGGCGCCGCTCGGTATGAAGGGCGTCCACATCGCCAAGGAGATCGAGGCCTTTGTCGGCGACCGGCTGCTCGAAGCGCTCTGGCGTGAGGCCTTGTGGCTGATCCATGACGATATTTGCACGGTCGAGACCCTCGACGATGTCATCCGCTACTCTTTCGGCTTGCGCTGGGCGCAGATGGGCCTTTTCCAGACCTACCGCATTGCCGGCGGCGAGGCCGGCATGCGCCACTTCCTCGCCCAGTTCGGTCCATGCCTCGCCTGGCCCTGGACCAAGCTCACCGATGTCGTCGATCTCGACGATGCGCTGATCGAAAAGATCGGCCGGCAATCCGACGAACAGGCGGCCGGCCTGTCGATCCGCGAGCTCGAACGCATCCGCGACGAAAACCTCGTCGGCATCCTGCAGGCCCTCAAGGGCGGCGATGGCGGCAAGGGCTGGGGCGCCGGCAAGCTGCTGAAGGACTTCGAGCAATCGCTCTGGGCGCAAGGCGGTAGGGCGGCCACGTCTTTCGACCCGTCGAAGCCGCTGAGGCTCGTGGAGACGAAAGTCGGCCCTGCCTGGGTCGACTATAACGGCCATATGACCGAGCACCGCTACCTGCAGGTTTTCGGCGATACATCGGACGCATTGCTGCGCCTCATCGGCGTCGATCTCGCCTATGTCGAGGCGGGGCAGAGCTATTACACGGTGGAAACCCATATCCGCCATCTCGGCGAGGCGAAACTCGGCCAGGCGATCCACTCGACCTGCCAGATCCTCTCCGTCGACGAGAAGCGGCTGCATGTCTTCCACACTCTGTACGACACGGCGACGGGCGAGGCTCTGGCAACCGCCGAACACATGTTGCTGCATGTCGACAGCAAGGCCGGCAAGGCCACACCGGCGCCGGCCGTCATTCTCGACAAGGTCAAGGCGGTTGCAGGAGCCCACGCGAATTTGGCCGTGCCTGAAGGTGCCGGCCGTCACGTCGGCCAGAGGCGGTAGGAGGATAGGCATGCATTTCGGACTGAGCGAAGAACAGGAAATGATCGTCGAGACGGTCCGCGCCTTCGTCGAAACCGAAATCTATCCGCATGAAAACGAGGTCGAGCGCAGTGGCATCGTCCCGCCGGAGCTCGGAGACGAGATCCGGCGCAAATGCATCGATCTCGGCTTTTACGCCTGCAATTTCCCGGAAGAAGTCGGCGGCGCCGGTCTCGACCATGTCACCTTCACGCTGGTCGAGCGGGAACTCGGGCGCGGCTCCCTGGGGCTGACGGTTTTCTTCGGCCGGCCGTCCGGCATCCTGATGGCCTGCGAGGGCGAGCAGCGAGAACGCTATCTCCTGCCCGCAGTGCGCGGTGAGAAGATCGATGCGCTTGCTATCACCGAGCCGGACGCCGGTTCCGATATGCGCGGCATGAAATGCGCTGCCCGCCGCGATGGCAGCGACTTCGTCCTCAACGGCACGAAACACTTCATCTCGCATGCCGACGTCGCCGATTTCGTCATCGTCTTTGCCGCAACGGGCGAGGAGGAAACGCCGAAGGGCATCAAGAAGAAGATCACCGCCTTCCTGGTGGATCGCGGCACGCCGGGATTCGAAATCCTCGGGGGCTACGATTCCGTTTCGCATCGCGGCTACCACAACTCAACGCTCAGCTTCACCGATTGCCGGATTCCGGCAAGCCAGGTACTTGGCGAGGTGCATCGCGGCTTCGAAATCGCCAATAAATGGCTCTATGGCACGCGGTTGACGGTGGCCGCCACCTGCGTCGGCCGGGCACGGCGCGTCTTCGACATGACGCTGCCTTATGCCGCCGAGCGCAAGCAGTTCGGCAAGCCGATCGGCGCCAATCAGGGCGTGTCGTTCAAGCTCGCCGATATGATTACCGAGATCGACGCGGCCGATTGGCTGACGCTCGCCGCCGCCTGGCGGCTCGATGCCGGACTCTCCGCAGACCGGCAGATCGCCTCGGCCAAGCTCTACTCCTCCGAAATGCTGGCCCGCGTGACTGACGAGGCGATCCAGATCTTCGGCGGCATGGGCCTGATGGACGATCTGCCGCTTGCCCGCTTCTGGCGCGATGCGCGCGTCGAGCGCATCTGGGACGGTACCTCTGAAATCCAGCGGCATATCATCAGCCGCGATCTGCTTAGACCCTTGGGAGCATAAGCCGATGACGCCGCGCCCGCTCGACCGCCTGCTCAGACCGCAAACGATCGCCGTCTTCGGCGGCCGCGAGGCGCGCAGGGTGATCGAGCAGTGCGACCGCATGGGTTTTGCCGGCGAGATCTGGCCCGTCCATCCAAAGCTCGACGAGGTGCTCGGGCGGCCCTGTTATCGCTCCGTCTCCGACCTGCCTTCGGCGCCGGACGCCGCCTTCGTCGGCGTCAACAGGATGCAGACCGTCGAGATCGTCCGCAGCCTTTCTGCGGCCGGTGCCGGCGGGGCGGTCTGTTATGCATCGGGTTTCAGCGAGGCGACGGGTGAACTCGGCGACGGCGCCGAGTTGCAGCAGGCCCTGCTGGAGGCAGCCGGCGACATGCCGATCCTCGGGCCGAATTGCTACGGGCTGATCAACGGTCTCGACGGTGCGCTGCTCTGGCCCGATCAGCATGGCATGCAGCGCATCGCACGTGGCGTCGCGATCCTCACGCAGTCCTCCAATATCGCCATCAACCTGACCATGCAGACCCGCGGCCTGCCGATCGCCTATGTGGTCACCGCCGGCAACCAGGCGCAGACATCGCTTGCCGATGTCGCCTGCGCATTGATCGACGACCCGCGTGTGACGGCGGTCGGCCTTCATGTCGAAGGTTTCGGCAATCTCTCTGCACTCGAACGGCTGGCCACCATGGCCCGACGGTCGAGGAAGCCGGTCGTCGTGCTGAAGGTCGGCAGGTCCGAGCAGGCAAAATGCGCGGCGGTGTCGCATACCGCCTCGCTTGCCGGCAGCGATGCGGTCGCGGATGCCGTGCTCGCCCGCCTTGGTCTTGGCCGTGTCCAGACCTTGCCGGCGTTGCTCGAAACCCTGAAGCTGCTGCATGTCGCCGGCCCGCTCGCAAGCCATTCGATCTCGTCGATGAGCTGTTCCGGGGGCGAAGCTTCGCTGATGGCGGATGCAGCCGTCGGTCGCAATGTGGAATTCCCCGCGCTGCAGCCGCAACAATTGCCCCGTCTGCGGCGCGTTCTCGGCGAGATGGTGACGCTGTCCAATCCGCTCGATTACCACACCTTCGTGTGGGGGGATCTTGCACGCCAGACCGAAGCCTTCAGCGCCATGTTCGAGGGCGGTTATGCCCTCAATCTCGTCGTCCTCGACTTTCCGCGCGATGATCGCTGCGATGCCTCCGAATGGGCGATGACGGCAGACGCGGTGATTGCGGCTGCCGCTGCAACCGGTGCGCTGGCCGGCCTTCTGGCGACCCTTCCGGAAAACATGCCGGAGCCGATCGCCGATCGGCTGATGGCAAGCGGCATCATTACCTTCTGCGGTATCGACGAAGCCATCACGGCTGCGGACGTCGCCGCCGGCATCGGCCAGGCCTGGGATCGTCCGCCGCCCCTGCCGCTGCTCGATGTGCCCTCTATCGATGGCGAGATCGAGACGCTGACGGAGGCCGATGCGAAGGCCGAGCTTGCCGCCTTCGGCCTTCCGGTTCCGCAAGGGCTGTTGGCCTCTTCTCCCGGTCAAGCGGCCGAGCAAGCTGAGCGGCTCGGCTTTCCCGTCGTGCTGAAAGCGCTCGGCATTGCCCATAAGACCGAGGCCGGGGCCGTCGCACTCAACCTAAAGAATATAAAGGCGGTGTCGAATGCGGCGGCGGCAATGCCGCCGAATGCCGGTTATCTCGTCGAGAAAATGATCGATCCGCCGGTTGCCGAGCTCATTGTCGGCGCTATCCGCGACCCTGTCTTCGGATTGTCGCTCACGCTCGGGGCGGGCGGAATCTTCGTTGAATTGCTTGAAGATTCCGTCATCCTACCCCTTCCGGCGACGAAAACCGACATTCACGCGGCAATTTCGCGCCTCAAACTTGCAAAATTGATCTATGGCTATCGCGGTCGGCCAAAAGGCGATCTTGAGGCCGCTGTCGGCGCTGTCTTAGCAACGGCAGATTATGTCGTAAAGAACGCGGCATGGCTGGAGGAACTGGACATTAATCCATTGATGGTTCTTCCCGAAGGGTGTGGCGTGGTCGTAGTCGATGCTTTGATACGGCGGAGGAGGTAGCATAGGTTGAGCGAACCCATTCGCACACGACAGGACGGCGGAGTGCTCGAAGTCGTCATCGACCGGCCGAAGGCGAATGCCATCGACCTTGCGACCAGCCGTGCTCTGGGGTTGATCTTCCGAAATTTCCGCGACGATCCGGCGCTGCGCGTCGCCATCGTCTCGGGCGCCGGCGAGAAGTTTTTCTGTGCCGGCTGGGATCTCAAGGCGGCGGCATCAGGTGATGCGGTCGACGGGGACTACGGTGTGGGCGGCTTCGGCGGGCTGCAGGAACTGCGCGACCTCAACAAGCCGGTCATTTGTGCGGTCAACGGTATCTGTTGCGGCGGCGGTCTGGAGATCGCGCTTTCTGCCGACCTGATCCTCGCCGCCGAACATGCGACCTTCGCCCTGCCGGAAATCCGCTCCGGCACGGTTGCCGATGCGGCTTCGATCAAGCTGCCGAAACGCATCCCCTACCACATCGCCATGGACATGCTTTTGACCGGTCGTTGGCTCGACGTTCACGAGGCGCATCGCTGGGGTTTTGTCAACGAGGTCCTGCCGGCCGAGCGGCTGATGGAGAGAGCATGGGAGCTTGCCCGGCTGCTTGAGAGCGGGCCGTCGCTCGTCCATGCGGCCATCAAGGAAATCGTCCGCGAAGCGGAGGGTTCGACGTTCCAGACTGCCATGAACAAGATCACCAAACGGCAGTTTGCGACGGTCGACAGGCTCTATTCGAGCGAGGACCAATTAGAAGGCGCACGGGCCTTCGCCGAGAAGCGAAGCCCCATTTGGAAAGGAAAATGACCAGGCGGCGGCAACCGCACTGTTTTCCCGCATGATGCGGGCACCGGAGGTGGAGAGGAAACCGTCTGCGGACCTGCCCGGAAGTTCTGTCAACGCACCATAAAGAAGGAACTGGGGAATGAACGACTACACGAAGTATCTCGCAAGCCGTGTCACCGCCGGCGGGCTCAGCCGCCGCGAATTCATGGGACGCGCCATGGCCGCGGGCATCACACTTGCCGTCGCCGACAAGCTCTTCACCGAAAGTGCGCAAGCTGCCGAACCGAAGCGCGGCGGTCACTTGAAGCTCGGCCTCGAAGGCGGTGCCGCTACCGATTCCAACGACCCGGCGAAGTTCCTGTCGCAGGTCATGTTCTGCATCGGCCGCTGCTGGGGCGACATGCTGGTCGAGTCTGATCCGCTGACCGGTGCCGCCGTGCCGGCGCTCGCCGAATCCTGGGAACCGTCGAAGGACGCGGCGACCTGGACCTTCAAGATCCGCAAGGGCGTCAAGTTTCACGATGGCAAGGAACTGACGATCGATGACGTTGTTGCGACGCTGAAGCGCCACACCGACGCCAAGTCGGAATCCGGCGCGCTCGGTGTTCTCGGCTCGATCAAGGAGATCAAGGCCGACGGCGGCAATCTCGTGCTGACGCTCAGCGAAGGCAATGCCGACATGCCGCTGCTGCTGTCGGACTACCATCTGGTCATCCAGCCGAACGGCGGCGTCGACGATCCTCTCGCCTCGATCGGCACCGGCCCCTACAAGATGACAAGCTTCGAGCCCGGCGTCCGCGCCACCTTCGAAAGGAACAAAGACGACTGGCGCACCGACCGCGGTTACGTCGATTCGATCGAAATCATCGGCATGAACGATGCGACCGCCCGCATCGCGGCCCTGTCGTCCGGCCAGGTGCACTACATCAACCGGGTCGACCCGAAGACCGTCAACCTTTTGAAACGCGCACCCAACGTCGAGATTCTCTCGACCGCCGGCCGTGGCCATTACGTCTTCATCATGCATTGTGACAAGGCGCCGTTCGACAACAACGACCTGCGTCTGGCCCTCAAATATGCCATGGACCGTGAGGCCATGGTGCAGAAGATCCTCGGCGGTTACGGCAAGGTCGGCAACGACTTCCCGATCAACAGCACCTATGCGCTGTTTCCCGAGGGCATCGAGCAGCGCGTTTACGATCCTGACAAGGCTGCCTTCCACTATAAGAAGTCAGGTCATAGCGGCTCGGTCCTCCTGCGCACCTCCGAAGTCGCCTTCCCCGGCGGTGTCGACGCAGCCGTCCTCTATCAGGAAAGCTGCAAGAAGGCCGGCATCGAGATCGAGGTCAAGCGCGAACCGGGCGACGGCTACTGGACCAACGTCTGGAACGTCCAGCCCTTCTCGACCTCCTATTGGGGTGGCCGCCCGACGCAGGACCAGATGTATTCCACCGCCTATCTCTCGACGGCGGATTGGAACGACACCCGTTTCAAGCGTCCTGACTTCGATAAGCTGCTGCTGCAGGCCCGTTCCGAACTTGATGAAGCCAAGCGCAAGGACATGTATCGCACCATGGCGATGACGGTGCGCGACGAGGGCGGGGTGATCTTGCCGATGTTCAACGATTTCGTGAACGCTTCCACCAAGCAGGTGAAGGGTTATGTCCACGACATCGGCAACGACATGTCGAACGGCTACGTCGCGACCCGCGTCTGGCTGGACGCTTGATGGCAAGGGGACGTTTGCCCCTCTGATCTCCAACGAAGCCGGGACCGTGGGATGAAACCCCGCGGTCCTCCCGACGTTTTAGCGCGAGGTCCTCGCCATGACCAATCCTGCCCCAAGCATCTTGCCCGGCCTCGGGTTCCGGCAGCGTTTTCCGCTGCTTGCCCTCATCCTCGAGCGCTTCGTGCTCAGCCTGGTCCTGCTTTTTGCCGTCTCCATCCTGATCTTCGGCGGCCTGGAAGCTCTGCCAGGCGATTTTGCCACAACCTATCTCGGCCAGTCGGCGACGCCGCAGGCCGTTGCCAATATTCGCCAGGATCTCGGGCTGAACCGTCCGGTGACGACGCGCTACGTTGAGTGGCTCGGCAACGCCGTTCAGGGTGACTTCGGCACCTCCTGGGCCAGCAAGAATTCGGTGAGCGAACAGATCGGCAAACGCCTCGGCAATTCGCTTTTCCTCGCGGGTTTCGCAGCGGTGATATCAGTGCCGCTCGCCGTCGGCCTCGGCATGCTGTCGGTGCACTTCCGCAACCGCCTGCCGGATAAGATCATCAACATCATCTCGCTTGCGGCGATCTCACTGCCGGAATTCTTTATCGGCTACCTGCTCATCCTGCTCTTCGCGGTGAACCTTGGCATGGCGACCTTTCCAGCGACCGTCTATGACAGCATGGGCTTCGTCGAGCGGTTGAAGGCGATCGCGCTGCCGACGGCGACCCTCGTGCTCGTCGTGCTCGCGCATATGATGCGCATGACACGGGCGGCTATCCTCTCCGTCATGTCGTCGGCCTATATGGAGACCGCCGAGCTGAAGGGCCTCAGCGCCTTCCGCTCGATCGTCAAACATGCCGCCCCCAATGCGCTGGCGCCGATCATCAATGTCATCGCGCTGAACCTTGCCTATCTCGTGGTCGGCGTCGTCGTTGTCGAAGTGGTCTTCGTCTATCCAGGCATGGGACAATATATGGTCGATGCGGTCACCGTGCGCGACATGCCCGTCGTGCAGGCCTGCGGCCTGATCTTCGCGGCTGTCTATATCTTCCTCAACATGACGGCCGATATTCTCGCGATTATCGCCAATCCCCGGCTGAGGCATCCGCGATGAGATTGCGAGATATCCCCATCACCGCCTGGATCGGCATGGCCGGTATCGCCATCGCTTTCATCTTCGCGCTCTTCGCTCCCTGGCTCGCCCCCTATGGCGAGACGCAGGTCGTCGGCGACGTCTGGCAGTTGCCTGATAACCAGTATATTTTCGGTCTCGACAATCTCGGCCGCGACATCTTCTCGCGGTTGATCTACGGCGCGCGCACGACGCTGACGGTCGCATCCGCCGCCACCGTCATCTCCTTCTCGCTGGGCATTATCCTGAGCTTCACCGCGGCCGTCTCGCGCGGCATTATCGACACGGTCTTTTCGCGCTTCAACGATCTGATGATGTCGATCCCGACGCTGATCTTCGCGCTCGTCGTTCTTGCGGTGCTGCCGCAAAACATCGTCGTGTTGATCCTTGTCATGGCGATCCTCGATTCCACCCGCGTCTATCGTCTCGGCCGCGCCGTCGCGCTCGATGTCGCGGTGATGGAATTCGTCGAGGCGGCAACACTGCGCGGCGAAGGCAAACTTTGGATCATCTTCCGCGAAATCCTGCCGAACACGCTGTCGCCGCTGCTGGCCGAATTCGGCCTGCGCTTCGCCTTCTCGATCCTGTTCCTCTCGACGCTTTCCTTCCTCGGCCTCGGCATTCAGCCGCCTGCGGCCGATTGGGGCGGCATGGTCAAGGACAACAAGGACGGCATCATCTTCGGTATCTCGGCAGCGCTGGTGCCGGGCACGGCGATCGCGACACTTGCCGTCTGCGTCAACCTCGTGGTCGACTGGCTCCTGAAACGCACATCCAGCCTCAAGGGAGGGCGCGGCGATGCCTGAGCTTCTTTCCGTTCGTAATCTGAAGATCGAAGCAACCAGCTACCCGCCGGGCGAACCGCCGAAGCGAGTGACGATCGTAGACGGGGTTTCCTTCGATCTGCAGAAGGGCAAGGTTCTCGGCCTGATCGGGGAATCGGGCGCCGGCAAGTCGACGATCGGCCTTTCGGCGCTTGCCTATGGCCGGGGCGGCGCCGAAATCACCGGTGGCGAGGTGCGGCTCGACGGCGCTGATATCCTGGTGCTCGGCAAGGACGGCATCCGGAAAATCCGCGGCGCACGGGTCTGCTACGTTGCGCAATCGGCCGCCGCCGCCTTCAATCCGGCCCACAGGCTCGGCGATCAGGTGATCGAAGCCTCGGTCAAACATGGATTGATGACGAAAGACGAGGCGCGCAAACGGGCGCTTTATCTGTTCGGGGTTCTCGGCCTGCCCAATCCGGAAACCTTCGGCGAGCGCTTTCCCCACCAGGTCTCCGGCGGCCAGCTGCAGCGGGCGATGACGGCGATGGCGCTCTGCTCCAATCCCGAACTCATCGTCTTCGACGAGCCGACGACGGCGCTTGACGTCACCACGCAGATCGACGTGCTGGCGGCGATCAAGCATGCCATCGAGGAAACGCACACGGCCGCCCTCTACATCACCCATGACCTTGCCGTCGTCGCCCAGATTTCGGACGACATCATGGTCCTGCGTTATGGCAAGCAGGTAGAATATGGCAGTGTCCAGCAGATCATCGAGGCGCCGCGGGAGGACTATACGCGCGCCCTCGTCAATGTCAGGCAGGCCTATCGCGAGGAAGCCGCCGACCAGTCTGCAGCACTTCTCAAGGTCGAAAATGTCAGCGCCGAATATTCCAACGGCTTCAAGGTGCTGCACGATGTCTCGCTGCACGTGCCGAAGGGGCAGACGCTCGCGGTCGTTGGTGAATCCGGTTCGGGCAAATCGACGCTAGCGCGCGTCATCACTGGCCTGTTGCCGCCGAGCAGCGGGCGCGTCGTCTTTGACGGCAAGCCGCTGATGCCTGATCTCAAGAGCCGGCCGAACGACGATTTGAGGCGCATCCAGTTGATCTACCAGATGGCCGATACGGCGATGAACCCGCGACAGACGGTGCGCGACATCATCGGCCGCCCGCTGACCTTCTACTATGGCCTTCGGGGTGCTGAGAAGACGGCAAGGGTGAAGGAACTGCTCCAGCAGATCGAAATGGGCAAGGGCTTCGTCGACCGCTACCCGGCCGAACTATCCGGCGGCCAGAAGCAGCGCGTGGCGATCGCGAGAGCGCTGGCCGCCAAGCCCGAACTCATCCTCTGCGACGAGCCGACCTCGGCGCTTGATCCGCTGGTGGCGGAGGGCATCCTCAAGCTGCTTCTGCGCCTGCAGGAAGAAGAGCAGCTGTCCTACGTCTTCATCACCCATGACATCGCGATCGTCCGGGCGATCGCCGACAGCGTGGCGGTGATGCATCGTGGTAAGCTGGTGCGGTTCGGTCCGAAATCGACAGCACTGTCGCCGCCCTTCGACGACTATACCGATCTGCTGTTGAAATCCGTGCCGGAAATGGAAATCGGCTGGCTGGAACGGGTGCTTGCCACGCGTCGCATGGAGAGCGCCGGCAACTGACCTGACGAGGGCAGAACCTTCGTCTTACGGAATATGCATCAAGGAATGAGCATGACCTCGCGCGGCTTCACCACCATCGAGAATGAATGGATTACGCTGGAGGATGGGACGCGGCTTGCCGCGCGCATCTGGATGCCGAATGGCGCGGAAACAGATCCCGTTCCCGCCGTCTTCGAATTCCTGCCCTATCGCAAACGGGACGGAACCAGCCTCAGGGACGAGTCGACCTATCCGGTATTCGCGGCCGCAGGCATTGCCGGCGTGCGCGTTGATATCCGCGGATCCGGAGAATCCGACGGCGTCATCGACGGCGAATATACCGAAAGCGAGCTTGCCAATGCCTGCGAGCTGATCGCCTGGATTGCCGCGCAGCCATGGTCGAACGGCTCGGTCGGCATGATGGGCATCTCCTGGGGCGGCTTCAACAGCCTGCAGATCGCAGCATTGCGCCCGCCCGCGCTGAAGGCCGTCATATCGATCGCCTCGACCGTCGACCGTTACAATGACGACATCCACTACAAGAACGGCTGCCATCTGTCCGCTCAGCTCTCATGGGCGGCGACGATGCTCGGCTACCAGTCGCGGCCGCCCGACCCTGCGCTTGTCGGCGAGCGCTGGAAGGAAATGTGGCTGGAACGCCTGGCGGGCGAACCCTTCTTCATGGAGGAGTGGCTGGCCCATCAGCGGCGCGACGATTTCTGGCGTCACGGCTCGATCTCAGAGGATTTTTCGAGCGTGGAAATCCCGACGCTGGTGATCGCCGGCTGGGCGGATGGCTATCGCAATACGCCGCTGATGGCGGTCGAAGGCCTGGGCAAAAAAGCGAAGGCGCTGATCGGCCCCTGGGTCCACAAATATCCGCACTTCGCCTGGCCGAAGCCGCGCACGGATTTCCATGGCGAAGCGATCGCCTGGTGGAACAGATGGCTGCGGGGCGAGGATAACGGCATCGACGGCTTGCCGCAGGCTCGCGCCTATATTCTCGATGCCATCAGCCCTGCCCCTCGACGTGACAGCGATCCGGGTTTCTGGGTCGCCAAGGACGTCTGGTCGCCGCCACAGATGCAGTGCTTCTATGTCGAGCAGTTCGGCAAGCTGACCGAAGGCATGCCGATCCCGCATGCGCCCGAACATCCCGTTTATCTCCGCTCTCCGCTCGACACCGGGACCGCATCGGGTGAATATTTCACGCTGAAACCCGACGCCGAAATGGCGATTGATCAACGCTTAGACGATGCCGGCTCGCTGGTCTTCGATACGATGCCGCTTGCTGGCGATCACGACTATCTCGGCCGGCCTGTGCTCACGCTTGCGCTGCGGTCGCAGGCGGCAAGCGGAAATCTCTGCGCCCGGCTCATCGATGTCCATCCGGATGGCACGGCGACGCGTGTCGCCTTCGGCGTCGTCAATCTTACCCACCGGGACGGCAATGCAGATCCCAAGCCGCTGATCCCAGGTGAGACGGTGTCGATCCGGCTCGTGCTCGATGCCTGCGGTTATCGCTTCCGCAAGGGGCATCGCATCCGCCTTTCGCTCTCCACCGCCTATTGGCCGATGATCCTGCCGCCGCCTGATGCCGAAGGCATCGAGGTCGATATCGCGGCACTCGGCCTCGGGCTGCCGATGCTCGGGGAGCACCAGCGGATCGACATCAAGGAACCAGCCAATCCCGATCCGCTGCCGAAATACATCGAGCACGCGGCCGCCGTAACGAAGCGGCAGGTCGTCCGCGATCTCTCGGTCAACAGGACCGAGTATCACATCCACGAGGATACCGGGCTCACCGAGCACCCTGAGACAGGCCTCTCGACCCGGCAATTGCGCGAGGAACTCTGGTCGATTTCACCCGATAATCCGCTGTCGATGACCGGGACCTCGACCTGGACCTGCGACATGCGCCGCCCCGGCTGGTTCGTGCGGACAGTGGCGACCGGGCGTGTTGCCTGCACCCGGACCGACTGGATCATCAGTGCTGTCGTCACCGCCTTCGAGGACGACGTGCAGATCTTCGAAAAGGTCTTTGCCGAAAAGCGGATCGCGCGCGACCTGATGTGATCGTCAGGCGATCGCCAAACGCCGAACGGCCTCGCAGACGGCACGGAAGCCGTCGCGGGCGCCGTCGCTCATGTGGCGGGCGCGCAGCCACGCGTGCACCATTTGCGGCTCCTCTCGGAACCAGACTTCGACGCCCTCCGCGGTGAGCCGGGCGGCATAGTGCCGGCCGTCGTCCCGAAGCGGATCGAAATGCGCGACCGTGATGAAGGCCGGCGGCAGCCCGGCAAGCGAAGCTGCCTGCAGGGGCTCGGCGATCTCATTGCCTGCCGGCGCCTGCAGGATTTCGCGATAATAGCCGACATCCGCCGTCGTCAGGCCCGGCGCCGCGGCCATTTCGACGTAAGAGCCTGCGGCAAGGTCACCGCCAAGCGCCGGATAGATCAGAACTTGGCCGACGACTCCGGACAGGCCCTCGTCGCGCGCCCGCAATGCAAGGCCCGCCGCCAGATTGGCCCCGGCACTGTCGCCGATCAGCACGACCTTGCTGTTGGCGGAAAGCAGATGCTTCAACACGGTAAAGCCGTCATCCGTCTGCGCCGGCCAGCGATATTCAGGGGCCAGCCGGTAATCGACCGAAACAAGTTCCGCGCCGGCAAAATCGGCAATCTCGGCGCAGATGGCATGATGGCTCTCGAGCGAACCGACAACAAAGCCGCCGCCATGAAGATAGAGCAGAATGGTGCGGGTGCTGATTTTCCGCGGGCGGTAGCGCCGGATCGGTATGCGCTGGAGCATGCCGTCCGCAAAGATCATCTCCGGGGGCAGCGGGCGGTCGAAACGAGCGCAGAGCGTGTCGTACCAATGTCGCTGCTGTTCGATCGATGCTAGAACGGCGTCTGGCGGATAGAAGGAATCGCAAATCGCCAGAAACTGCAGGATGCCCCTTTCGGTGGGGGCAGGTGGTTGAGCGGACATGAAGGTCCTTTCGCGATTTGGGACATGACAGATCATGTCCCTGGCCGACTCTGTCCTCATCATGCGCCTCTGTGACGCGGACGATCTGTCTGGCCGCGACCCATGGATGTCGCGGCTTTCAAAATTCGCGATAATTTTTTCATCGCCGACCCAAGGAAAGTCATCCGAGAAGCGTCTCAATCTCGAAATAGCATCTTGCTGGATAGCATGGGGTAGGTGCGGAATTGGACGCGGAGCTCATAGAACGAGCGCAGGGCGGTGACCGGGAGGCCTTCGGGCAACTGGTGTCGCGCCATTATGAATTCGTCCATGCGACGGCATGGCGTTGGTCGGGCAGTTCCACCGACGCCGACGACATTGCCCAGGAGGTCTGCGTCAAGCTCGGTGCGGCCATCCGCAGCTTTCGCGGCGCCAGCCGCTTCAGGACATGGCTCTATACGCTGACGCTCAACGCCGCCCGCGACCATAGACGCAAGCTTGCACGAGAGGAGCAGACATTCCGCGCCTACGCCGCCGAACCGCAGCAGGATGCGCCGGCCGGAAATGACGATGAGCTATCGAGCGAATTATGGGCAGCCGTGCGCGCCTTGCCGGACAGGCAATGCGACGCAGTGCTGCTCGTCTACGGCGAAGGTCTCAGCCATTCGGCTGCCGCCGATGTCATGGGCTGCTCGGAGGCGACTGTGTCCTGGCAGGTTCATGAAGCGCGCAAGAGGCTGAAGGCCGTGCTCGGCAAGGAAGAGGTATGACCGTGGACAAGGAACTCGAAAAACTCTCCCGCCTGACACCGCCGACAGCAACGCCGGAGGCGCGTACTCGTGCACTTGCTGCCGCGATGCAGGCCTTCGACACCGCGGAAAATAATGCAACGGCGGCCCAAGGAAATGCGAAAGGCTGGCGTCAAAGCTCCATCATCAACTGGATATGGAGCCCTGCCATGAACAAGAAATTCCTCGCCGGTTCAGCCCTTGCGACGCTGCTGGTCATTCCCGCCGCCGGTTATCTCGCGATCGAGCTGACCCGTAACGGATTGCCGATCGTCGACCAGACCGAGATTGCCGGCAATCTTTCGAAAAGTGAGGCGTCGAAACAACCGGCTGCAACCACCGGTCAGCCGGTTGCGGTCGCGCCGCAAATACCGGCCGGGAACGTCAGCCTGGCTGAGCAATCTGTTGCTGTCGCGCAAGCGCTGCAGGACAAGGAGGCGCCGGCCCTCGCGAAACCCGATGCGTCGCAGACATCCGAATACGATGCCAACGCCGCCCTCACGAACAAGCCGGAGGGTTCTGCCGCGGCACTCGGGGCTACCAAACGCGCTGCGCCGGCCGCTCCCGGCATCGTCCCCCAGCGGCAGTTTGCCGAACCGATGGCCGCCATCGCCCCCTCGCCTGTTCCGCCTGCGGAGGGGCGCATGCAGATGCAGCTCGATCCCAATCGCGAGCGGTTTGCCAATGCGGCGGCAAATCCGATCAAGAGCGTCGCGACGGATCCGGTTTCGACATTCTCCGCCGATGTCGACAGCGCGTCCTATGCCTTCGTCCGCCGGTCGTTGACGGGCGGGGCAATGCCCGATCCACTATCGGTTCGCGTCGAGGAGATGATCAATTATTTCCCCTATGACTGGCCGGGTCCTGACAATGCCGACCAGCCTTTCAAGGCGACGGTGACTGTCATGCCGACCCCGTGGAACCGCGACACGGAATTGATGCATGTGGCGATCAAGGGTTATGATATTGCGCCGGCGACCACGCCGCGTGCCAATCTGGTTTTCCTGATCGACGTGTCGGGCTCGATGGACGAGCCGGACAAACTGCCGCTGCTGAAGAGCGCCTTCCGGCTCATGGTCAACAGGCTGAAGGCTGACGATACCGTGTCGATCGTCACCTATGCCGGTAATGCCGGCACGGTGCTGGCGCCGACACGCGTGGCGGAGAAATCGAAGATCCTGTCGGCGATCGACAGGCTGGAGCCCGGAGGCTCGACCGGCGGGGCCGAAGGCATCGAGGCGGCCTACGACCTTGCCAAGCAGGGCTTCGTCAAGGACGGCGTCAACCGGGTTATGCTGGCGACCGATGGCGACTTCAATGTCGGTCCGTCGAGCGATGGGGATTTGAAGCGCATCATTGAAGAGAAGCGCAAAGACGGCATCTTCCTCACCGTTCTCGGCTTCGGACGGGGCAATCTCAACGATTCCCTGATGCAGACGCTCGCCCAGAACGGCAATGGCAGTGCTGCCTATATCGATACCTTGGCCGAGGCGCAGAAGACGCTGGTCGAAGAGGCCGGATCGACGCTGTTTCCGATCGCCAGCGACGTCAAATTCCAGGTCGAGTTCAACCCGGAACGGATCGCCGAATACCGGCTGATCGGTTACGAGACGCGGGCGCTGAACCGCGAGGATTTCAACAATGACCGCGTCGATGCCGGCGATATCGGCTCCGGCCACAGCGTCACGGCGATTTACGAGATTACGCCGAAGGGAAGCCCCGCGGTGATGAATGACGACCTGCGGTACGGCGCAGCCGATAAGGTGCCGGCCGAGGCCTCCGACAGCGCCCATCACGGCGAGCTTGCCTTCGTCAAGATGCGCTACAAGCGGCCGGGCGAGGACAAGAGCGCCCTCATCACCACGCCTGTCAACGACGGCAACGCGGTCGCCACCGTCGATGCCGCGCCGCAGGATGTCCGTTTCTCGGTGGCAGTCGCAGCCTTCGGCCAGAAACTCAGCCATGTCGCGGCCGTCGACACCTATTCCTATCAGGCGATCGCCGATCTCGCCGCGGCATCGCGAGGCACGGATGCCTTCGGTTACAGGTCGGATTTCCTCGGTCTGGTTCGGCTGGCGGACGGCCTCAGTCAACGGTGAGGCAAGAGGCACAAAACTGTACCAAACAAGAGGCCGTCCCAAAAGGGCGGCCTCTGCTCAGTGATCATCCCAGTCTCGTTCCGTTGGCGGTGAGATAAACAGCATAAAGAGACGTGCTTGCAGTGATGAAGAGGCGGTTCAGTTTCTCGCCGCCGAAAGTCACGTTGGAGACGCCTTCAGGAATATGGATCTTGCCGATCAACGTCCCATCCGGATCGTAAGCGTGCACACCATCGCCGGCGCTCGTCCATATCCTGCCCTTGCGATCGACACGAAAACCATCGAACAGACCTGCACTACATTCTGCGAAAACGCCGAGATCGGTCAGCCTCCCCTCATTCGAGACCGCGAGCTTTCTGATATGACGCGGACCGCCGGGCAGATGCGTTGCTCCGGTGTCGGCAACGTAAAGCAACGTCTCGTCGGGGGAAAAGGCCAGTCCGTTCGGCTTGACGAAATCGGAGGTCACCTGATCGGTGGTACCTGTTGCCGGATCATGCCGGTAGACGTGGCATCCACCGATTTCCTCTGCGCCGTAGTCGCCCTCATAATCGTGGAGGATGCCGTAGCTCGGGTCGGTGAACCAGACGGTCCCATCGGACTTGACGGTGACGTCGTTTGGAGAATTGAGCCGCTTGCCTGCAATTCGATCGGCCAGAAGGGTGACCCTGCCGTCGAAATCCGTGCGCGTGACACGGCGCGTCAGATGCTCGCAGGTAATCAGCCGACCCTGATTGTCGACAGTGTTGCCATTCGAATTGTTGCTGGGCGAGCGGAAGACCGACGTCTGCCCGCTGGCGTCGTCGTAGCGCATCATTCGGTTGTTGGGGATATCCGAGAAAACCAGATACCGCCCGGCGGCAAACCAGGCCGGTCCCTCCAGCCAGCGGCCGCCGGTCCAAAGACGCTCGACGCGGGTGTGCCCGACGAAGCAGCTTTCGAAACGCGGGTCGAGAACCTCAAACCCCGTACCGTCAATTTGCCCGAACATGATACTCCTCCATTGCGCTCAGATTGTTATCGATATCATCATGTCGTGTTTTGACGGCTTCGTACAGACGCCGATCTGCCGGCCCTTGCCAAAATTCCCAAGGAAGCTTGCTTTCTGGGCGTTGGAATGGTGTGTTTTTGCAGTAATATCGATTGTACGATGATAACGATAACTTTATCGTCTCTTGAACTACCCAGTTCGGAAGCTTGTTTGAAAGCGGAGACCAGTGAAAAACGAGGATGAGCCGAAAGTCAAACGTCTCAAGCCGGGAGACGCTCAAAAGCTGACGATGGCGGAGGTCGCCAAATATGTCGGCGTTTCTGCCATGACCGTTTCGCGTGCCTTTCGCCAGGACGCGAGCGTTTCCGAGGAGACCCGAAAGCGCATCATGGAGGCGGTCGACGCACTCGGTTATGTGCTCGACCTGTCTGCCGGCAGTCTTTCGTCAAGGCGAAGCGGCTTCATCGCTGCCCTGGTGCCCTCAATCAACAATTCGAATTTTTCCGACACCGCGCGGGGCATGACCGATGCACTGGAAAATACCGGCCTTCAGCTCCTCCTCGGCTATACCGACTATTCGGCGGAGAAAGAGGAAGAACTGATCGAGGCTATGCTGCGCCGCCGGCCGGAAGGCATCATCCTGACCGGTGGCTCGCACACGGCGCGCGCGCGGCGCATGCTGGCAAAAGCCGGCATTCCCGTTGTCGAGACCTGGGAGCTTCCGGAAGATCCGATCAATCAGGTTGTCGGGTTTTCCAACAGCGAGGCGATGGCCCTGTTGGTGCGGACGCTTGCCAGTCAGGGATATCGGAAGTTCGGCTATATCGGTGGAACGACGGCGCGCGATACGCGCGGCAGCCAGCGGCGAAGCGGTTTCCAGAGAACAGTCGAAGAACTGGGCCTCGGACCGGGACGAATGATTTCCTTCGGCGTGCCGCCCATCACCATGGAGCAGGGCGGCCAGGCGATCGTCAGCCTGCTGGAACGCTGGCCGGACACGGAAGTGGTTCTCTGTGTCTCCGACCTTTCCGCCTTTGGCGCCATCATGGAATGCACGCGCAGGGGAATGAAGGTTCCAAGGGACATCGCCATTGCCGGTTTCGGCGACTATGAGATCTCGTCCATCTGTCATCCGCGCATCACCACCATCAATGTGGATTGTTATGGCATCGGCCGTCAGGCCGCCGCCCGCCTGCTGGATACCCTCCATACCGGCGAGGCGACCGGCGATGAGATCACGTTGACCGGCTACAAGGTTGTCTTGCGCGAAAGCACGGACCGCAACGGCGCACCGACAGCTTGAGTACTGCGGCGCGGCGCGTCTTTTCGGATGCGCGGCGCTGTAACACTTTGAATGGCTGCAAGGATCATGCAGTCGGTCAGAAGGCGATCTGGACTTTCATGGACTTGCTGCGATCGCCGGCCAATTCGAAGGCGGCGACGGCCTCTTCAATCTTAAAGACACCTGTCAGCAGCGGCTTCAGATCGACGCGACGCGCGTTGATCAGTTCGACGGCGAGCGCAAATTCCTCGTGAAAACGGAATGTGCCGCGCATCTCGATTTCCTTCGCAACGATCATATTCTGCGGAATGGAAACATCGCCGCCAAGGCCGAGCTGCACGAGAACAGCGCGAGGCTTAAGCGTTTCTAGGCCCGAGCGCACCGCCCGCTCATTTCCCGACGCTTCGAACATGACATCGAAATATCCCTTTTCGGCACTGTAGGCCGCGAGGTCGGAAGCATGCGTGGCAACATTGATCGTTCGGTCGGCGCCGCTGGTGCGCGCAATCGCCAGAACGCTGTCGGTCACGTCGGTCGCGACGATCTCACGGGCGCCGAGGACGCGCGCCGCGACGATCGCCAACATCCCAATGGGGCCGCAACCGGTGACCAGCACCCGTTTGCCTAGCAGCGACCCGGCGCGGTTTGCCGCATGCAGCGTCACCGCAAAGGGTTCGGCAAAGGCGGCCTCGTGAATGGAAATGCCGTCCGCGACCTTGTGGCACTGCCAACGCTCCGCCACCAGCCGCTGGCGAAAGCCGCCCTGAATGTGCGGCATCGGCATGGCACTGCCGTAGAACCGCATGTTGAGACAATGGTTTTGCTGCCCCTTCAGGCAATATTGGCAATGGTTGCACGGCCGGCTCGGTGAAACCGCGACACGGTCTCCGACGGCAAGATCGGCGACGCCGGAACCCAGCGCCTTGACCGTGCCGGCGATCTCATGGCCAAGGATCATCGGTTCGCGCAGGCGAACGGTGCCGAAACCGCCGTGATTGTAATAATGCAGGTCGGAACCGCAGATGCCGCCGGCTTCGATGGCAATCTCCACCTGCCCGGCGCCCGCAACCTCCGGCTCGCGCTCTTCGATCCTCAGATCCTTGGCGGCATGAATGACGATGGCTTTCATATCGGGGTCCTCACACGACGGGAGTTGGAAGAGCGCTACCGGCAAAATGCGCAGCGAGATTGTCTCTGACGAGTTTGCCCATGGCCTTGCGGGTTTCGACAGTGCCAGAGCCGTGATGGGGCTGCAACACGACGTTTTGGAGGGTCAGGAAACGTGCATCGATCTTGGGTTCGTTCAGGAAGACATCAAGGCCCGCAGCCTGAATGGTGCGGTCTTGAAGGGCTGCGATCAGCGCCTCTTCGTCTACGGTCGTTCCGCGCGAAACATTGATCAAGATGCCGTTCGGACCGAGCGCTTTGAGCACCTCCGCATTGATGATCTTCATGGTCGCCTCCCCGCCGGGAACGATGACGATCAGAAAGTCGGCCCAGTCGGCAAGCGCGACAAGGTCGGGCTCGTAGGCGTAAGCAACATCCTGGTGATCATGGCGGGCGAAATAGGAGATGTCGCAGCCGAACGCGGCAGCCCTCCTGGCGATCGCCTTGCCGATCCGCCCCATGCCGGCGATCCCGACCTTCTTGCCCGAGACGCGCGTCACCAGCGGCATCGCGACGCTGCCCCACTGGCCGGAGCGGACCAAAACATCGGCCTGCGGGATCTGCCTTGCCGTGGCAAGCAGCAGTCCGATGGCGATATCGGCGACATCTTCGGTCAGCACATCAGGGGTGTTGGTGACGCGAATGCCGTTGGCGCGGGCATAGGACAGGTCGATGGCGTCGGTGCCGACGCCGTAACAGGAGACAATTTCCAGTTTCGGCAATTGCGCCATCAGCTCTGCGGACGCTCCGAGTTCGCCCCGGGTCGCTATGGCGCGGATATCCTTGCCGACCCTGGAGATCAGCTCGTGCCGATCTGCCGCTTCCCACAGGCGATGGATGCGGTAGTTCGCCTCGAGATCCACCATGTCCCATTCCGGATAAGCTCCGGTCATCAAGATTTCTACCTTAGGCATTCCGTTTCCATCCCGCATTTTGACAGTTGATTATGTTATCGATAACATATAATTCGGAAAAGCGATGTCAAGTGAGTTTCACCGTCAGCGGCAGTTGAAGCCGTCGCCCGCGGCGAAACCGGAGGAGTTATTTGCATGAAGAACCTGTTCGATCTTACCGGACGGCGTGCCTTGATCACCGGCTCGAGCCAGGGGATCGGCTATGCGCTGGCCGAAGGCCTGGCGCAGTATGGCGCCGAAGTCATCATCAACGGCCGCACGCCCGAAAGCGTCAACCGCGCGGTCGAGAGCCTCAAGGAGGAAGGCCTGTCTGCCCATGCGGCGATCTTCGACGTCACCAGCAAGGACGCTGCCAAAGCGGGTATCGACGCAATCGAAGCCGATATCGGGCCGCTCGACATCCTGATCAACAATGCCGGCATGCAGTTTCGCACGCCGCTGGAAGACTTCCCGGCGGACAAATGGGAACTGCTGCTGACCACCAATATTTCGAGCGTATTTTATGTCGGCCAGGCGGCGGCCAAACCCATGATCGCCCGCGGACAGGGCAAGATCATCAACATCGCCTCCGTGCAAAGCGAACTGGCGCGCCCCGGCATTGCTCCCTATACGGCGACCAAGGGCGCAGTGCGCAATCTGACCCGCGGCATGTGCGCCGACTGGGCCAAGTACGGCCTGCAGATCAACGCGATTGCGCCGGGCTATTTCAAGACGCCGCTCAATCAGGCGCTTGTCGACAATCCCGAGTTCTCGTCCTGGCTTGAGAAGCGAACGCCGGCCGGACGCTGGGGCAATGTCGATGAACTGGTCGGCGCCGCCGTTTTCCTGTCGGGCCGCGGATCGTCCTTCATCAACGGGCACACGCTCTATGTCGACGGCGGTATCACGACCTGCCTCTGATAGAGACGAGACCATGGATTTCGACAAAAAGGCGCCACCTCTGGCCGTCGTCGTCATGGGCGTCAGCGGCTGCGGAAAATCTTCGGTTGGCGAGCATCTCGCCGCTCGAAACGGCATGCTGTTTCTGGAGGGCGACCAACTCCACCCCGCTGGCAATGTCGAGAAGATGGCGCAGGGCATACCGCTGACCGACGACGACCGCCTGCCCTGGCTCGACCGGATCGGCGAGGAAATAAGGACCGCGCAACACGCATCGCAAGGGCTGGTGATTTCCTGTTCGGCGCTGAAGAAAAGCTATCGGGACAGGTTGAGGCAAGCGGGGGACGGGCATCTCGCCTTTGTTTTCCTGGAGGGATCCCGCGATCTGCTGCTGTCGCGGATGCAGGCCCGTCAGGGCCATTTCATGCCCGCGACTTTGCTCGACAGCCAGTTGCAGACGCTAGAGCCGCCGACCGGTGAAGCTAATGTCGTGACGGTGGCGATCGATAACGCGTTGGATGATATCGTGGCACTGGCTTGCAAGGGACTGAGCGGCATGGCCGTCAAGGGAGGAGATTATCATGCAGGATGACTACAGAGCAGATGTCGCCGTCATCGGTGCCGGCATCATGGGAACGGCGATCGTCACCCGATTGATCGAAACCGGGCATAAGGTCTCCGTCTTCGACCTGGACACCGAAAAAGTTGCGGCTTTAGAGGCCAAGGGCGCACGCGCGGCCGGCTCCGTGGAGGAAGCGGTCTCATGGTCGGCGTTTTGCGTGCTCAGCCTCAATCACGCAAACATCGTCCGCGCTGTCGTCTTCGGCGAAAAGGGCGTTGCGGCGGCGGCGAATGCTGACAAGGTGCTGATCGATATGTCCTCGATCGATCCGGCCGACACGGCCGACATGGCGATGCGGCTGCGTCGGGAAACCGGCATGGCGTGGGTGGATTGCCCGCTCTCCGGCGGCGTGCCCGGTGCGCTGAGCGGACGCCTGACGATCATGGCGGGCGGCAGTGCTGAGGATTTCGAACGGGCGCGCGTAGTGATGCGGCATCTTGCCGCCAATTACACGCTGATGGGTGTATCCGGCGCAGGGCAGACCACGAAGCTGATCAATCAGCTGTTTTGCGCCGTGCTGTTTCAGGCCGTCGCGGAGGCGGTCAAGCTCGCTGAAGCCGGCGGCGTCGATCCGGCCGCCATTCCGGCCGCCCTTGCCGGCGGCAGGGCGGATAGCCGCATATTGCAGGAATTCATGGCGAAATTCGCCGCCCGGGATTTCTCGCCGACAGGCAGAATCGACAACATGTTGAAGGACCTGGATTCGCTTCAAGCCTTTGCGCTGAAGACGAAGACGCCACTGCCGATGACTGGCTCGGTGGTCGAGATTCACCGTCTGCTCTGCGCTGCCGGGCTTGGGCCAAAAGACTCGGCCGAGATGATGCGCCTTCTCGACGGATTCCAAACCGACTGACGCCAATCTCCAGTTAAATTCGGGATCGCCATCTTTCCGCTTGACCACGCATAAATGTTATCGATAACATACATCCATGAAAACCGCAGCTTTGGGAGGAGCCACAGTGGAAGCCAAGAGACTGCTGGAATTCCAGTCGATCACCAAGAGCTTCGGCGGCACGCAGGCGCTGCGCGACGTCTCGATCGACCTGCGCGAAGGAGAAATCCTCGCGCTGCTGGGAGAAAACGGCGCCGGCAAATCGACGCTCATCAAGACACTTGCGGGCATCTACAGGCCCGATAGCGGCGACATCCTGTTTCGCGGCCAGAGCTACCATCATCGTCCCCCGAAGCCGAACGAACGGCAGCCGGTTGCCTTCATCCACCAGGATCTCGGTTTGATCGAGTGGATGACGGTCGGCGAGAACATGGGCCTGTCGCAGGGCTTCTCGATGCGTCGCGGCCTGATCGATTGGAACAGGACGCAGGCGCGCGCCAACGAAGCCTTGAAACTGGTCGGTTGCGACTTTGACCCCACGACGCGCGTCTCGGCATTGTCGCGCACCGAAAAGTCGCTTGTCGCCATCGCCCGTGCACTTGCCGTCGAAGCCGACGTGCTGGTGCTCGACGAGCCGACGGCGAGCCTTCCCGCCGATGAAGTCGATCGGCTGTTCAATGCGATCCGTCCGTTGAAGGATCGTGGCGTCGGGATGATCTACGTTTCCCACAGGCTGGACGAAATCTTCCGGATTGCCGATCGGGTCGCGGTTCTGCGCGACGGATGCATGGTGGGACAGAAGCCCGTCAGCGAGACCACCCCCGAGGAGCTGGTGACGATGATCATCGGCCGCAGCGGCGACAGCCTCTTTTCCAAGACGGCGATCACGCCCGGCAAGGCGATCGTTGAGGTCCGCGATCTCGTCTGCGCCGGCACAGGCCCGATATCCTTCGATATCCGCGAGGGCGAGCTTCTGGGACTGGCTGGATTGCGTGGCGCCGGTCAGGAACGGATCGGCCGCGCCCTGTTTGGTTGCGAGCCCTTCAACGGCTCGGTTCTTCTGCATGACGAGGCCCCCGACCTTTCCAGTCCACGAGGGGCAATGGCGTCGGGCATCGGCTTGATTGCCCGTGACCGGACGGAGGAATCCGTGGCGCTCTCGCTGTCCATTCGGGAAAATACCTACCTCAATCCGGGAGCCGTCGGGCGTGGGCTTTTGTCCTTCCTGTCGCCGCGCGGCGAAGCCGATCTTGCTCATAAGATCGGCCATTCCGTCGGCCTGCGGCCCAACGACCCGGATCTGCCGGTGGAGGCCCTGTCGGGCGGCAACCAGCAGAAAGTGGTCGTCGGCCGCTGGCTGGCGACCGGCCGCAAGCTGCTGGTCGCCGAAGATCCGACCGCCGGCGTCGACATTGGGGCGCGTGCGGAGATCTACCGTCTGATCACCCAGGCGCTCGAGGCCGGTCTCGCGGTTGTCGTGGTATCGACGGACTTCGAGGAAATCGCCCATATCTGCCACCGCGCGCTGGTCTTTTCGCGCGGGAAAATCGTCAGTGAACTGACTGGAAGCGCTCTGACGACGGAGGCGGTCATCACGGCCGCATCCGCATCGGAAGCCGCTTGAGCCATCGGGAGAACAGCCATGCAATCCATTGAATCCACGGCCCTGGAGCCGACCAAGAGCGAAATGGCCGGTCTGTCCACAGGACAGAAGATCGGACGCCTGATCCCGGTTTACGGGCTGGTGATCCTGACCGTCGGCCTGATCGTGATCTTCTCGATCCTTCTGCCGGATACTTTCCCGACCGTGTTGAATGTCCGCTCGATCGTGTCCGACAAGGCTATCATCGCGCTTCTGTCGCTGGCTGCGATGATCCCGATGGCATCGGGTCGCATCGATCTGACCGTCGGCTATGGCATCGTGCTTTGGCACATTCTCGCCATCAGCCTGCAGACGGCCTACGGTCTGCCCTGGCCGGTCGCGGTCGTCATCGTGCTCGCACTCGGTGTTCTGACCGGCTGCATCAACGGCCTGCTGGTCGAGGTTGCGAAGATCGACAGCTTCATCGCGACGCTCGGCACCGGAACGGTCCTATACGCGCTTGCGCTCTGGCACACCGGCGGCCGACAGGTGGTCGGCGTCCTGCCTGATGGTTTCTATGCGCTGAACGGCACCATGCTGTTTGGCCTGCCGATCACTGGCTTCTACGTGCTGCTGATCGCCATCTGCATGTGGATCGTGCTCGAATACCTGCCGATCGGCCGCTATCTCTACGCCATCGGCGCCAATCCGAAGGCTGCAGCCCTCAATGGCATTCCGGTCCGCAAATTCGTGATCGGCGCATTCGTCACCTCGGGGCTGCTCGCGGCCCTGACCGGGGTCCTGCTCGCCTCGAAGCTGCGCATCGGCCAGGCGAGCGTCGGCCTCGAATATCTCCTGCCGGCGCTTGTCGGCGCGTTCCTCGGATCGACGACGATCAAGCCGGGACGGGTGAACGTCTGGGGCACCTTGATCGGCGTCATCATCCTGGCCGTTGGAATATCAGGAATTCAGCAATTCGGCGGGTCGTTCTTCGTCGAACCGCTGTTCAACGGCGTGACCCTGCTGATTGCCATCGGCATCGCAGGCTACGCCCAGCGCAAGCGCGGAGCTGTGAGGAGGATCACACCCGCATCCAAATGAGGATGCCGGCTTATCCCGGCATTTCATAACAAACAAAATGGAGGAGTGAACATGAAGCGCAGAACATTATTGCAGGCAACGGTCGCAACCGTCGCCGTTATGCTCAGCATGCCGGCATGGGCCGATTCAATGGCCGATGCCAAGGCCGTGGTTGAAAAGTATGCTTCCAAGGTGAGCGCCTGGGACGGCCCGACGAGCGGCCCCAAGGGCGCTGCCGGAAAGAACATCGTCATTCTTGCCGGCGATATGAAAAACGGTGGCATCCTCGGCGTGGTCAATGGCGTTCAGGAAGCGGCAGGCGCGCTCGGCTGGACGGTAAAGGCGCTTGACGGCGCCGGCTCGATCGGCGGGCGGACCGCGGCTTTCGGCCAGGCCATGGCGCTGAAGCCAGATGGCATCATCATCAACGGCTTTGACGCGGTCGAGCAGAAGCCGGCGATGGAAGCAGCCAAGGCTGCCGGCATTCCGATGGTTTCCTGGCACGCTGCCTCGGCGGTCGGTCCGGTTCCCGAAGTCGGTGTCTTCGCAAACGTGACTACCGATGCGATGGAAGTATCGAAGTCCGCGGCGGATTGGGCCTTTGCCGATGCCGCCGGCAAGCCGGGCGTCATCATCTTTACCGACTCCACCTATGCGATCGCGATTGCCAAGGCCGATCGCATGAAGAAGGAAATCGAAGATCTCGGCGGCACGGTGCTCGAATATGTCGACACGCCGATCGCCGAAACCTCGCAGCGCATGCCGCAGCTGACCACGTCGCTTCTACAGAAGTATGGCGCGAAGTGGACGCATTCGCTGGCGATCAACGACCTCTATTACGACTTCATGGGACCGTCGCTCGCCTCGGCCGGCATTGCAGGCGATGGAAAACCGGTGAACGTTGCAGCCGGCGACGGGTCGGAAAGCGCCTATCAGCGTATCCGCGCCAAGCAATTCCAAGCCGTCACGGTCGCCGAGCCGCTCAACCTCCAGGGCTGGCAGCTCGTCGACGAATTGAACCGCGCCTTTGCGAAAGCGCCATGGTCCGGCTACGTGTCGCCACTCCATGTGGTGACCAGCCAGAACGTCGAGTTTGACGGTGGGCCGAAGAACAGCTTCGATCCCGACAACGGCTATCGCGATCAATACAAGAAAATCTGGGGCAAATAACCCTTCCAATCGGGGCGTATCGATCGATACGCCCCGACCTCACGATAACACGCCAACATCGATCCAGCTCCGGCGAGTTTTGGAAAAGAGAACCTATGATCATTCGTTATGCTTTGTTTGAAGGCGAAATCCATCCCGGTAAAGAACGGGAATTCCGCGAATTCGTGCGGCAGCGGCTCGTCCCTCTCTGGACGAAATTTCCAGGCGCCGAGGAAATCCGGGTGCTGGACGGGATGGAGCGCGACGAAGGCGCCCCGATCTATGCCATGGCGCTCGCCATTCGGTATCCCGATATGGACACGGTGAACGCGGCACTTCTCTCCGATGTGCGGTCGCAGAGCCGTGAGGTCACCGGCGAACTCCTGCAGCTCTTTACTGGCAAGGTGCATCATCACGTCTTCTCGGCCAACGAATACGCGCCGCATAGCGCCTGACACAGGCGATCCCGACGTCCGCGACGGCTTGGCGTCTGAACGGCGGTCACTGCGGTTTGCTGCCAAGCCTTTATCAAGAGCAGGGTTAAACAAGGCCCCGTAAAGCGCCGTGGACGAACGTCCCAGGCGCTTTTTTCACGCCTGGATACATCGACCCTCGTGCCGACGCGCCGGACGCGGTGGTTTCGGTTTCCCGCCTTTTGAGCACAATTTTTCACCAGCGCCACTTTCATTAAACTAAATAATCTATCGATTTAGTAGATTACATTCCATCTTACCGTGCATCGCTCCTGCAATCAGCAATCGGAAACGGGAAGATCGACGATGACATTGGCAAAGACATTCAAAATTGCGTTGTTCAGTCTGCTTGGTCTCACTGCCATTCACGGTCCGGCGGCAGCCGAGGCAGACGCTCCCCTGCTTCCCAAAGTGCCGCCGGGCACAGTGCTGACGATCGGCGATCCGGTCACGCAGAAAGCGCTCGAAGTGTCGGGCCTCGGCAAGGAGCTCAGTTTCGAGGTCAAATGGGCCAATATCAGCGGCGGGCCGCAGACGTCGGAAGCTTTCCGCGCCCATGCACTCGACGTCGGGTCGGTGGCCGAGATCCCTTCGATCTTCGCCAACTGGAACAATCTGCCCGTCCGCAACATCGCCTATCGCGAACGCCGTGACCCGATCGCCAATCCCATCTACCGCTTCGGCATCGCGCCAGGCGCGGCCGTGAAGACGCTCGCGGACTTCCGCGGCAAGCGCATCGCCTTCAGCCCGGGTCAGGCACAGGGCACGCTCGTTCTCCGCGCCCTCCGTGCCGCAGGCTTGAAGAGCGGCGACGTCACTCTGGTGGAACTGCCGAGTACCAGTGACGTCTACCCGAAGGCACTGGCGAGCAAGCAGGTCGACATCGCACCGCTCGGCGGCGTCTACATCAGGCGCTACATCACCCAATACGGACCCGATGGCGCGACCCTCGTGGAACATGGCCTGCGGGATGATCCGAGCCATCTTTATGCGCCGCAATGGGTTCTGGATGATCCCGCCAAGGCGGCAGCTCTCGCCGAATACGTCGGCCTGTGGGCACGCGCCACCGAATGGGTGAACCGGAACCCGGACCTCTGGATCAAGGAATATTACGTCGGTCAGCAGGGGTTGAGCCAGGAGGACGGGGAATATCTCGTCAAGTTGACCGGCGAACAGGTCGTTCCCAGCGATTGGAGCGAAGTGAAGAAGCGCCACCAGGAAACCATCGATCTACTGGCAGACGAGCTCGGCAACAAGCCCCTCAATGTGGAGCAGATTTTCGACAATCGCTTCGAAAAGCTCGGCGCCGCGGCCTTGGCCAAGAGCCAGTAACGCTCGACACCCCTTCGGAGAGGAGATTTGAAGCATGGCAACCACTTGGGATGCAGATGAGGCGAAACTGTCGCGGTCGTCCGGCGGTAGAATTGTGCGGGCAGGTTCTCGCCTGGTAAAACCGGCTGGCTCCGTTGGCCCGCGAGCCAGGCGCAGGTTAGGCCCCGGACCGGCGATCCCTTTCGGACTGCAGATCGGGCCGGCATTACTCGTCTTGACCTGGGTCGTCGGCTCGGCGCTCGGATGGATCGACCCGCGTATCCTGTCGGCGCCGTGGACGGTGGCCGAGGCTTTCGTAAGGCTCATTGAGCAGGGTCGCCTGCAGGATAACTTCGTGACGTCGGCGACACGCGCCCTGCTCGGCCTTAGCATCGGTTTGCTGATCGGCACGATCCTGGCGTTGATCGCCGGCCTTTCCCGGATCGGCGAAGCCCTGATCGACGGGCCGGTGCAGATCAAGCGCGCGATACCGACGCTGGCCCTGATCCCTTTGTTGATCCTGTGGTTCGGCATCGGCGAGAGCATGAAGGTTACGACCATCGCGCTTGCCGTGATCGTGCCGATTTATATCCACACCCACAACGCGCTCCGCAGCATCGACAGCCGTTATGTCGAGCTGGCCGAAACCCTGCGGATGGGCCAGAAGGACTTCATCCTTCAGGTCGTGCTGCCGGGTGCTTTGCCGGGTTTCCTTCTGGGTCTGCGGTTTGCCGTCACCCTCTGCTGGGTTTCTCTCGTCGTGGTCGAGCAGATCAACGCCACCAGCGGGCTCGGTTACATGATCGATCTTGCCCGAAATTACGGGCAGACCGATGTCATTCTCGTCGGCCTGGTGGTCTATGTGCTGCTCGGTCTCGTCTCGGACGGTCTCGTCCGCCTGCTTGAACGGAGGGCACTCTCATGGCGCCGCACCCTGGCAAACTGAAGCCCGCAAACAAAGCCGTCCACGTGCGAGACCTCGCACGGCGGTTTGCGACGAAGACGATCCTCGACGGCGTCGACCTCGATATCGAGGAAGGCGAATTCGTTGCCCTGCTTGGCCGCAGCGGCTCCGGCAAAAGCACGTTCCTCAGGGCTCTTGCCGGTCTCGATCATGGTGTCGAGGGAACCGGCACCCTCGAGACGCCGGAGAGCCTTTCGGTGGTTTTCCAGGACGCCCGCCTGCTGCCGTGGCGCACCGTCATCCAGAACGTCACGCTCGGCTTGACCGGCGCCTCCGGCCAGGAAGCCGGACGGAAGGCTTTGGCGGAGGTAGGACTTGCAGGCCGGGAAACGGCGTGGCCGAACCAGCTTTCGGGTGGTGAGCAGCAGAGGGTCGCGCTTGCCCGTTCGCTGGTGCGCGAACCGGCCCTGCTTCTCGCCGATGAGCCGTTCGGCGCGCTCGACGCGCTGACTAGGCTGAAAATGCACGATCTGCTGCGGGAGTTGTGCGCAAGACATCGTCCTGCCGTGCTGCTCGTCACCCACGACGTCGATGAGGCGATTTCGCTGGCCGACCGGATACTGGTTCTCGACGAAGGGCGCCTCATCGAGGATCTCAAGATCGATCTGCCGACGCCGCGTGATCACGGCGATCCGCGCTTTGCTCAAACCCGCATCCATCTCCTCAGCCGGCTCGGGGTCGAGCTTCCGGGCCGCAAGGCCGCCTGACATCAGCAACAGTTCAATTTGATGAGGATAAGCCAATGAGCATATCGAAACGGCAAATGCGGCTTGGCGCATTCATCATGGCGACCGGCCATCATATCGCCGCCTGGCGCCATCCGGAGGCACAGGCCGATGCCGGCCTCAATATCGATCACTACCGCGAGCTCGCCCAGACCGCCGAACGCGGCAAATTCGATCTCGTCTTCGTCGCCGACAGTCCGGCTGGATGGGACCGCGCCAAGGATCCCGAAGCGCTTCGTCGCACCGCCCAGGGCGCGCATTTCGAGCCGCTGACCCTCTGGGCGGCCCTCTCCCAGGTGACCAAACATATCGGCTTCGTCGCCACGGCATCGACGACCTACGAGGACCCCTACCTTCTCGCCCGCAGGTTCGCGTCGCTGGACTATATTTCCAAGGGTCGCGCCGCCTGGAACGTCGTCACGACGGGTGCGGATGTTTCGAAGAATTTTTCAATCGCGGGCCATCCTGCCCATGCCGATCGTTATGAGCGGGCCGAGGAATTCGTCGATCTGGTGAAGGGCCTGTGGGATTCTTATGAGGACGATGCCTTTATCCGCGACAAGGAAAGCGGGGTCTATCTCGATCCTGACAAGGTGCATCTCGTCGATCACAAGGGCAAGTTCTTCTCGGTGGCCGGTCCGCTCAACGTCGGCCGCCCGGTGCAGGGCTATCCTGTCATCGTGCAGGCCGGCGCATCGGAACCGGGGCGCGAACTTGCCGCCCGCACCGCCGAGATGATCTTTACTGCCAACCAGACCTTCGAGGATGCGCAAGAATTCTATTCCGACGTCAAAGGGCGGCTCGCCCGCTACGGACGCCGGCCGGACGAACTGCTGATCAGTCCCGGCATATTCCCGGTGCTCGGCGGCACGGAAGCGGAAGCCCGGGCGAATTACGACCATCTCCAATCGCTGGTTCATCCCTCCATCGCCTGGAATATCCTTGCGCGCCACTACAAGGGCGTCGATCTTTCCGGCTACTCGCTGGACGATCCCGCCCCTCCCCTGCCTGATAATACCGAACTCAACAAAAGCCGCCTCAAGCTGGTTTCCGATCTGGTATCGCGCAACAATCTGACGCTGCGCCAGTTCTATCTGGCGGTCGCCACCGCTCGTGGCCACCGGACGGTGGTTGGAACACCCGAGCAGATCGCCGATGCGATGCAAAGCTGGTTCGAGAACGGTGCTGCCGACGCCTTCAACATCATGCCGCCGATCCTGCCCACCGCTTTGACCGATTTCGTCGATCAGGTCGTCCCGATCCTGCGCAAGCGCGGCCTGTTCCGGCACGAATACGAAGGCACGACGCTGCGGGAAAACCTTGGCCTTCAACGCCCGCCAAATGGCTTTGTGGTTCAGGCGGGGCAGCAGCAGGCGCAGGCAGCCGTATGATCTCTAGAGGGGCCTTCCTCCCCCTCGTTTTGTTCCAATCACACACAGAACCGCAGCATCGCATGAGCAATAATTCCGAATTTCTTTGGTATATTCCGAACGACGTCAAAGCCGGTCATCGCGGTGATTCCGCCGTCGAGAACCACAACAGCCTGGATACGCTGACCAGCCAAGCAAGGGCGCTGGAAGAGCATGGCTGGAAGGGCGCGCTCATCGGCACCGGTTGGGGCCGCCCCGACACGTTCACCGTTGCGGCCTCGCTCGCCGCCCGGACCACCACCTTCGAGCCGCTCATTGCGATCCGCCCAGGCTATTGGCGACCGGCGAACTTCGCTTCCGCAGCGGCGACGCTGGACCATCTGACTGGCGGCCGCGTGCGGATCAACATCGTGTCTGGCAAGGACAACCTGGCTGCCTACGGCGACAGCGAGGGTGATCAGGCACACCGTTATGCCAGGACCAAGGAGTTCATGCGGCTGGTCCGCAGATTATGGACCGAAGAAAACGTCACATCCGCGGGCGAGAACTTCCGCGTCGCTGAATCCACCGTGGTGCCACGCATCCAGGTTCGCGACGACCGTCGGCACCCCAAATTCTATTTTGGCGGCGCTTCGGAGGCGGCCGAGCGGGTGGCCGCCACCGAGGCCGATGTCCAGCTCTTCTGGGGCGAGCCGCTCGAGGGTGTCCGCGAACGGATCGCGCGGCTCAAGGCGTTGAGCGGGGAGCTGGACCGCGACCTCCCGCCGCTGGAGTTCGGCCTGCGGATCACGACGCTGGTCCGCGACACCACGGAACAGGCATGGACTGACGCCGAGGCGAAGGTCGCCGAGATGGCGAGAAGCAAGGGCAGCGGCTGGCACGATCACCAGCGGGTGCTCGCCGTCGGCCAGCAGCGGCTGCTCGATCTGCACGAGCGCGGCGACGTCCTCGACGACAACCTCTATACCGCGCCGGGCAAATTCGGCGGCGGCGGAGCCGGCACCACCTGGCTGGTCGGGTCGGCGGAAGACGTCGCCCGCTCGCTGCGCAAATACCAGGATCTCGGCATCACCCACTTCGTGCTGTCCGACACGCCCTATCTCTCCGAAATCAAGCGGCAGGGCGATCAGCTGCTTCCGCTGCTACGTAGCTGAGGCGGGAGCACCAGAGCTGCGGCACCGCAGCTGCAATTCATGCCAACTGCCGAGACCTTTCGGCAAATCACTAGCCGATGCCAGAACGGCGTCGGCTAGTCGCAGGCAAGCCGCAGCGCCTTGTGATGCAGGGGAGTCCGAGGATTTCGCAACCACCGGGAGAGCGCTCCTCAAATAGTCCATCCGAAAAACGCAAATGCTATCCAGATATGGCGATATAGCATGCTCCGTCGGGTCCGTTTACACTCTCTAAAATATATTCCGCTAATTTTTTGGATATCGGGACGACGTTCTTTGAGGTTCGTCAGCTCCGCCATGATGGCGGGTCAGGCGCCCGAATTTCGCATGAAATCGGCTTTTATTGCTTTGACGGATGTCCCGTATCTCAAGCGCGATTCCGGGCACCGAGGTGCCTGTCGGATGCACTCGGAGACACCGAGGCTCTGCATTCGAACGAGATATGACAAGCAATCCTGGCTGCCGAGACATCCTTCCAACAAACCTCACCGCGAGGGGAGAGTGCATATGAAGAATATCATGAGTTTCGGGGTTGTGGCGCGCTTGGCGCTTGGCTTCAGCGTTCTCCTTTTGCTGATGGTCGGCTTGACCATCTATTCGACGGAAAAAGTTGCGCAGATCAACGATAAGCTTGGAACCATCAACGACGTCAACAGCGTGAAGCAGCGGTTTGCCATCAACTATCGCGGCAGCGTGCATGACCGGGCGATCGCTATTCGCGACGTCACTCTGGTGACGTCTGACGATGAACGGAAGACCGCCGAGGCATTGATCGAAAAGCTGGCAGCGTCTTACGCCGAGAATGAAAAGCGCATGGCGGATATGGTTGCTTCTCCGGCCGGCGCGACGGAACAGGAAAAGACCATTCTCGGTGAGATTGCAGACATCCAGGCGAAGACCAATCCTTTGGTCGCCCAGATCATTGCGCTGCAGGAGAAAGGCGACGGCGAGGCCGCTCGCAAGATCCTGCTCGAACAGGCCCGGCCGGCCTTCGTTGCCTGGCTTGGCGCCATCAACAAATTCATCGACTACCAGGAAGCGCTGAACAAATCGATTGGCGGCGAGGTTCGCAGCACGGCAAGCGGCTTCAAGCCATTGGCCCTGACCGCGCTTGGCATTGCGGCTGTTCTTTCACTGGTTGCCGCCGCCGTGACCGCACGCACGATCGTCGGCCCGCTGGCAAAACTTCAGCTTTCGCTGAAAGCGATGGCCGACGGCAATCTTAACGGCGATCGTCGCCTCGAAGCGCGCGGCGACGAGATCGGCAAGCTTGCGCGGGCGGTAGCGGGGCTGCGCGACGCAATTTCGGCAAAGGCCGAACGGGAAGCCGACGCCGAGGCGAAGCGAGCCGTGTCGGAGCGGCATCGGCTCGAGCAGGATGCCGATGAACGCCGTACGCTCGCCGAGCAGACGGACAAGGCTGTCGGCCAGCTTGGCGACGCGCTGCAGGCGCTGGCTGATGGCGACCTTACACAGCAGATCGGCACTCCGTTCATTCCGTCCCTGGAAAAGCTCAGAGCCGACTTCAATTCCGCGGTCGAAAAGCTCCGTGCCGCCATGCAGAAGGTTGCTCAGAACGCCAGCGCCATCGCGGGCGGTGCACAGGAGATCCGCTCTGCCTCGGACGATCTCGCCAAGCGGACCGAACAGCAGGCAGCCTCGGTCGAGGAAACCGCCGCTGCTCTGGAAGAGATTACGACCACCGTTGCCGACTCGAGCAACAAGGCTCAGGAAGCCGGCCAGCTCGTTCGCAAAACCAAGGACAGCGCGGAGCGCTCTGGCAGCGTCGTTCGGGATGCGGTCGACGCCATGGGCAAGATCGAATCCTCCGCCACCGAAATCGGCAGCATCATCGGCGTTATCGATGAAATCGCGTTCCAGACCAATCTGCTGGCGCTGAATGCCGGCGTCGAAGCCGCCCGTGCCGGTGACGCAGGCAAGGGCTTTGCCGTCGTGGCTCAGGAAGTGCGTGAATTGGCGCAACGTTCTGCCAAGGCGGCAAAAGAAATCAAGGAACTGATCAACGCTTCGAATGGCCACGTCAAAAGCGGCGTTGCCCTGGTTGGCGAGACCGGAAAGGCGCTGAAGGAGATTGCCGAGCAGGTACAGCAGGTCGACGGCAATGTGGGCGCCATCGTCGGCGCCTCGCAAGAGCAGGCGACCGGGCTGAAAGAGATCAATACCGCCGTCAACAGGATGGATCAGGGCACACAGCAGAACGCCGCCATGGTGGAAGAAGCCACAGCGGCGGCTCATAACCTTGCCAAGGAAGCCGACGCGCTGTTCCAGCTGCTGGGCCAGTTCAACATTGGCGGAGCGGTGGCACCGAAACGCGTATCGCCGCCCGCTGCCGCAGCGCCTCGCGCCCAACCGGCGCCCTCGCCCGCGCGTCAGATGATTGCCAAAGTGGGCAAGTCGTTCCAGACGAATGGGAATGCGGCATTGGCCGGCGATTGGGAAGAGTTTTAAGTCGCTCTGATCTCTTTCCGGCTGATACTGGAAAGCAAAGCCGAATGATTTTTGCGAAGGGCAGCGTTTGCTGCCCTTCGCATTTGCATCTTATGCCCGGGCCGGAGCCTTGGCCGGAAGCAAGGCGTTGACCACGACCGCAACGGCGATGTTGGCCGCAAGCGCCAGCAGTCCTGTGTAGACGGTGAAGGGTTCGCCGCCGAGGCTGATCAGATGCAGAGGCTTCCAACCGGCATCCCAGACGAGGAAAGTGCCGCCGCCGAAGCCGACGAACCAGCCGGCAAGCAGAGCGGGTGCACGGAACCAGTTGGTGTACAGGCCGAAGACCAGGGCCGGAAGCGTCTGCAGGATCCAGATGCCGCCGAGCAGTTGGAGGTCGAGGGCGAATTGCGTCGGCAGGAAGATGATGACGAGAAGCGCCCCGATCTTCACGACGAGCGAGGTGATCTTTGCGACCTTCGCCTCGCCCGCATCGCTGACATCAGGATCGACATAGGCTTTCCAGAAATTGCGGGTGAAGAGGTTGGCGGCGCCGATGCTCATCACTGCCGCCGGCACCAGCGCACCGATGGCGATCGCCGCAAAGGCAAAGCCGGAGAACCAGCCTGAAAACAGCGTTTTGAACAGCGTCGGAACAACGTCATTGGCGCTGTCGAGCTTCAGGTTGGCGGCATGCCCCATATAGCCGAGCAGGGCCAGAAGGCCGAGCAGCAGCGTATAGGCGGGCAGCATGATCGCATTTTTGCGGATCGTTTTGCCGCTGTTGGAGGCAAAGATGCCGGTCAGCGTATGCGGATACATGAAGGCCGCGAGTGCCGAACCCAAGGCGAGCGTGGCATAGGCGACATACTGATTGCCGCCGAGCAGCAGGTTGCCGGAACCCTTGGCCTGGAAAGCCGCATCGGCCGAGGCAAAGACGTTGGCGTAGCCTCCGAGCTTCGACGGGATCAGTGCGACGGCGGCGATCACGACGATATAGATCATGATGTCCTTGACGAAGGCAATCAGCGCCGGCGCGCGAAGGCCCGCGGAGTAGGTGTAGAGCGCCAGCACGATGAAGGCGATCGCCAGCGGCAATTCGCCATGCAGCCCGAGCGCCTTCAGCACCGCCGTCATGCCGACGAGCTGGAGGGCAATATAGGGCATGGTGGCGATGACGCCTGTTGCCGCCACGGCAAGTTCGAGCCCGCGCGATCCATATTGACCGTGGACCACGTCGCCAGCCGTCACATAGCCGAAATCCTTGGCGCGTTTCCACAGCACAGGCATGACCATGAAGACGAAGGGATAGACGACGATGGTGTAGGGCAGCGCGAAGAAGCCGTAGGCGCCGACCGTGTAGACCAGCGCCGGGACGGCGATCACGGTGTAGGCGGTATAGAAATCGCCGCCGACCAGGAACCAGGTGATCCATGTGCCGAAGTTGCGTCCGCCGAGGCCCCATTCGTCTATACTCGCCAGCGTTTCCGGCTTACGCCAACGAGAGGCAACGAAGCCCATGACGGTGACGAGCACGAAAAAGAAGATGAAGACGGCAAGCGCCGTGCCGTTGATGTCAGTCGTCATGGCGAGTGCTCCGATAGGCGATCCAGGTCAGCGCTGCGGTGATCGGCACCCAGAGAAGCTGATACCAATAGAAGAAGGGAAAGCCGAAAAGAGATGGCTCGCGGACATTGTAAAATGGTGGCCAGAGCAGACCTAGATAGGGAATGACAAGCAGCCAGAGCGCTGCCTTGCTACGTGGTTTTTCCATGTCGGGATACCTTTCAGGCGCCGCGTCGGCGGTCGCCATGTTCCAGTTGTCGGCGTGGAAGGCAGGTCTGTCAGCCGGCGGCCGCGGCAGGCCCGGCTCGGGTCGCTCGAGGTTTTCCGACCGATCGGAAGCTGATGTAACGCATGTGAATTCCTCCCAACGGCTCGCACTTGGCCAGCCGTGGATGGAGTCCTATGGCGGTGGTTTTGTTCTCACAAGATGGGCGCGGCGCTGAAATGCCGGGGCCTACCCAGAAGTGGGTAGACGCGATTTACCCGGTTTTCGAGACGATGCCGTGATCGAGCGCATAGCGGATGAGGCCCGCTGTGGTGGCGATACCGAGCTTCTTCTTGAGGTTCTTGCGATGGGTTTCCGCTGTGGCGGAGGTGATCCCGAGCGTTTCGGCGATCTCCTTGTTGCTTCTGCCGGCAACGATCAGCCCGAGAATGTCGCGTTCGCGCGGGGTCAGGGGATCGCTACCCTCCTCGGCGCGTTCGCCCATCAGCGCGTCGAAGACGCCGGACGAGAAATATGTCCCCCCGCCCGCCACGGTCTCGATGGCCGAGACGATCTCGTCTGTCGAAACGTCCTTCAGGATGTAACCGGCAGCGCCATGCATGACTGAGGAGGAAATATACTCGCGGCTGTCATGCATGGAGAGCATCACGACCCGCGCCTGGGGAAGTTCGTTCCTGAACAACTCGATTGCATCGATGCCGCTCAGCTTCGGCATGTTGATGTCCATCAGCACGACCTGCGGCAGAACTTGCCGGCCGATCTCCAGCCCCGTTTGCGCGAGCCCGGCCGTGCCGGCAACTTCGATATGGTCGAATGTTTCGAGCACCGCCTTCAACCCGTCCAGCACCAGCGGGTGGTTGTCGATCAAGAGCACCCTGATTTTCGGGCGTTCTGTCATGCCGCTTCTGCCCGCTTGCCGGCGGGACGATTGGCTGATTTCGGCAGCATTGCCGTCAGCGTCGTGCCGGTCTCGCTGCTGTTGATCAGCAGCAGGCCGCGGAAGTGGGCCATCCGCTCCTGCATGTTGCGCAGGCCGAGACCCGATATGCCGGACAGGCCGTCCTTGGCGCCGTCGAAGCCAGTGCCATTGTCGGTGACCGTCATGCGGGCGCGGCCGTTGTCGCTCCAGACCTTGACCGCAAGCTTGGAGGCGCCCGAGTGGCGTTCGACATTGTTGAACGCTTCCTGTGCGACACGATAAAGCGCGGTATTGGCTTCGGCCTTCAGCGTGTCGGTGAAGCTTGAGGCGTCGATCTTCGTCTCGATGCCCGTCCGCTCGGCAAAGTGATAGCAGAGTGCCTCGAGCGCGGCCGTCAGGCCGAGGTCGTCGAGCACGCGCGGGCGCAGATCGTGCGACAGCCGTCTGATTTCCTTGATGGCGCCGTTCAGCGCCTCGACACCGCGGTCGATCGTCAGTGCGGCATCGTCGACATTGGTCCTCACCTTGCGGCCGGCAAGATCCATCGCATAGCGCACGCCGACGAGATTTTGGGAAATGCCGTCGTGCAACTCGCGCGCCAGCCGTGCGCGCTCTTCTTCCTGGGTATCGATGACCCGCTGCGTAAGGGCCTTGAGCCGGCTGTCGGCCATGCGGCGCTCGTGGAACGTCAGCAGCATGCAGGTGGTGAAAACGACGAGCACCGAAGGCACGGCGATCAGCGCGACGATGATAAAGGTCCGTTTTATGTTGGCGCGCATGCCGGCGTTGGCGGCGGCGCTTTGGGCAAAGACGTCATCCAGATAAACACCGGTGCCGACGACCCATTGCCATTTGTCGAGACTGACGACGAAGGAGAGCTTGTCGGCGATCTGTCCGGTCGATGGTTTCTGCCATTTGTACTGATGCAGGCCCCCGCCCGCTCTTGCCGTGGCGATCAGTTCGGCAATGACCTTGTCGCCATCCGGATCGGTGAGGTCGAGCCAATTGTGCCCATGGCGGAAACTCTGGCGCGGATGGACGATGTTGTTGCCGTCGTAATCGTAGACGAAGAAATATCCGTCCTTGCCGTAGTCGAGCGAAGTCAGGATCGCCGCCACCTTTTGCTTGGCGGCTTCGTCGTCGGCACCGGCATTGTCATAGATCGTCTGGATGGCGGACAGGGCAAGGTTGGTCAGATTGAGGATCTCGGCTTCCTTGGTCTTCAGCATGTTCTGCTCGAACGTGTCGATGCTGTTCTTGGCGAGGTTTGCCGATTGCCAGGTGATGAAGGTGGTGATCGCAAGGATCGATATGACGAGCGGGACGATCGCCAATGCGATGATCTGGTGTCGTAACGTCAACGATCATTCCTCCCGAGAATTTGCGCCCGGAATTATGCCCTTTGTCAAATGCGAGTCCAGCGGCTTGTCGGTTCCCGATCTGTGGCAACCGGAACCACCGCCGACGGAGCATGGCGTGCGCGCTAGTCCAGGGGCACGAACAGGCCGAGCTTGACGTCCCGCAGCACCACATTCGTGTGCATGCGGCGGATCTGCGGATTGTCTGCCATGATCAGTGCGGCGATGTCGTCATAATGCTCGACGTCGCGGGCGGTGACGATCGCGATCAGATCGACCGCGCCTGTGACATAATAGACCTGCTGGATGTGATCCTGCTTTTCCGCCCAGAGGCGGAACTTCGCCAACGCGTCGTAATTGTCCCGCTCGATCTCCATCCCGACGATGAACACCATCGCTGTGCCCGTCGCCTTGCGGTCGACGACGGCCACCTCCGCCTTGATGATCCCTTCCTCGCGCAGCCGCTTCAACCGCCTCTGCACGGCCGAGACCGACAGTCCGATCCGCTCGGCAATCGTTTCGGCTTTCAGCTGGCAGTCGCGCTGAACGATATCGAGAATGTCACGGTCAAAACGATCCAGCTGTTCCATTGTCCAATCCTAATTCTCGCCGCAGCAATTCGCGCATTCTGCCGTACTTGCCGCACGAGGAAGATTATTTTGCATAAAATATGCAGAATAGATGAAAACTGCGCGAAAAAACCGCGTTATTTTATCATTATCCTTCGCAAATTCAATTCAGCCGGAACCATGCATGCCAGATCAACCCTTCCCTGCTCTTCGCGTCGAAGATCTCCATAAAAGCTTCGGCTCGCAAGAGGTTCTCAAGGGTATCTCGACGCAGGCCGAGAAGTCCGATGTGATTTCTATCATCGGTTCGTCGGGCTCCGGCAAGAGCACCTTTCTCAGATGCATCAATTTCCTGGAAACGCCGGATCGTGGCCGCATTGCCGTGAACGGCGAGGAGATTGCGCTGAAGATGGGGCGGGGCGGCCGGCTGCAGCCGCGCAGTTGGCGGCAGATCGAACGGCTGCGGACCGGACTGGGGATGGTCTTCCAGAGTTTCAATCTCTGGGCTCATCGTACGGTGCTGGAAAACGTCATCGAGGCGCCGGTGCACGTCATGGGCATTTCGCGGCGCGAGGCCATCGAAAAGGCCGAGGCCCTGCTCCACAAGGTCGGGCTCTTCGATAAACGCGACGCCTACCCCGCTTTCCTCTCCGGCGGCCAGCAGCAGCGCGCGGCGATTGCCCGGGCCCTCTGCGTCGACCCTGCTGTTATGCTGTTCGACGAACCGACATCGGCGCTCGATCCGGAGCTGGTCGGCGAGGTCCTGAAGGTCATCCGCGATCTCGCGGAAGAAGGCCGAACCATGCTGATCGTCACGCATGAAATGCGCTTCGCCCGCGATGTCTCGAGCCGTGTTCTCTTCCTGCATCAGGGACGGATCGAGGAAGAAGGCCCGCCGGAGCAGATATTCGGGGCGCCGGTCAGTGCCCGCTGCCGCGAGTTCACTGGCCTCAGCGCCCACTGATGCGCATTGATCTATCATCGACAACACAAACCAGGAGTCCTGCGAATGAAACTGCTCCCCACGCTGTTCGCCGGCGCGGCACTCGTGCTTTCCGCCGTCACCGCACAGGCCGAAGTCCGCTTCGGTGTCATGAACGAATCCTATCCGCCCTTCTTCGCCAAGGACGCCTCCGGCCAATGGCAGGGATGGGAGATCGACCTGATGAACGCTGTGTGCGAGGAGATGAAGGAGAAATGCTCGATCGTCGAAATTTCCTGGGATGGTCTCATTCCGGCTCTCCAGAGCAAGAAGTTCGACGTGATCTGGTCGTCGATGTCGAACACCGCGGAACGCTCGAAGGTGATCGACTTCACTGATAAATATTACAACACGCCGAGCACCTTGATCGGCCCCAAGGACCAGAAGCCGGGCGCCACTGCCGAGGACGTGAAAGGCAAGACCATCGGCATCCAGGTGTCGACGATCCAGTCGGAATATTACAAGAAGTATTTCGCCGAGGCTGCCGAGGAAAAGACCTACCAGACGCTCGACGAAGCGTTCCAGGATCTCGCCTCCGGCCGTATCGACTATGTCTTCGGCGATTCACTGGCGCTTGACGCTTTCCTCAAAAGCGATGGCGGCAAGGATTGCTGCGCCAAGATGGGCGACGTTGCCGACGACAAGGAGATTCTCGGCGCCGGCGTTTCGGGCGGCCTGCGCAAGGAAGACACTGAGCTGAAGGCCAAGTTGAACACGGCGATCGCTGCCGTCCGCGCCAGTGGCCAGTATGACGCCATCAACAAGAAATACTTCGATTTCGACATCTACGGCGCAAAGTAAGCAGCCGGAACGATGGCGACAACGCAACAAGGTATTCTGGACCTGCTGTCTCCCTATCCTCCGGGATGGGGCGGCGTCCTTCTGGCAGGTGCGGTCTCCACGGTCGCCATCTCCGCTTGCGCCTTCGCGATCGGCCTGCTGCTCGGCACGGGCGGCGCGCTTGGAAAGCTTTCGGGCAACCGCATGCTCCGCCTCCTGCTTGATCTCTATACCACGCTGATCCGCGCTGTTCCCGAGCTGATCCTGATCGTCGGGCTCTATTATGCCGGCACCGATGGCCTCAACCGGCTGCTCGCCGCGTTGGAGCTGCCGCCGGTCAATGTGAATGGGTTCGTGGCGGCCGTCGCCGTGCTGGGTTTCGTCCAGGGTGCCTACATGACGGAGGTGCTGCGCGGCGCGATCCTTGCCATTCCCGTCGGCCAGATCGAGGCCGCCAAAGCCTTCGGCATGGGACCGGTGCTGAGGTTCCGCCGGGTCCTGCTGCCGGCGCTCCTGCCAAACGCGCTGCCGGGTCTTGCCAATCTATGGATGTCGGTCACCAAGGACAGCGCGCTGGTCGCGGTCGTCGGCTACCAGGAACTGGCGCTCGCCACCCGTCTTGCCGGGGCAAGCACCAAGCATTACTTCGTCTTTTTCCTTGCTTCGGCCCTTCTCTATCTCGCCATCACGCTTGTTTCCAACGTCGTCTTCAAACTGATCGAGGGACGGGTACGGCGGGGGCAGCCGCGCCTTGCCTGAAGAAAGCGCCCCATGAATTTCACCTGGATCTCTTCCTATTGGCCGCTGCTTCTGACCGGCGCCTGGCAGACCGTTTGCCTGCTGGTGATCTCCGTGGTGTTCGGCTTCGCCATCGCCATGGGCCTGGCGTTTGCACAAGTCAGCGGCGGCAGGCTGACCCGGCTGCTGGCGCGTAGTTACTGCACCTTCTTCCGCGGCACGCCGTTGCTGATACAGCTGTGGCTTCTCTACTACGGGGTGGGCTCGCTGCTGCCCATGGTCCCCGGCATCCGCCAGAGCCTCTTCTGGCCGATCCTGCGCGAGGGCTTCTTCTTCGCCGCCGTCAGTTTTACCCTGAACTATGCAGCCTATGAGGCAGAGGTGTTGCGCGGCGCGCTGCTTGCCGTTCCCAAGGGCGAGCTCGAAGCGGGCCGGGCCTTCGGCCTGTCGCCCTGGATGCTGATCCGCCGCATCTGGCTGCCGCGCGCCATTCGCATCGCCCTGCCGACGATTGCGGGAGAGATCGTCATGCAGCTCAAGGCGACGCCGCTCGCCTTTACGGTGACGGTGATGGATCTCTATGCCGTGGCAAACAAGGTTCGGCAGGACACGCTGCTCGTCTATGAACCGCTGCTGGTCGTCACCCTCTTCTATCTCGCGCTGACCGCCGTAATCGCCCGCGTCTTTCGAGGTCTCGAAGCGCAGGTGCCGGTTCGCCGCTAGGCCGACGGGAAAGAGACTGGTCATGAGTTCCCTCACGCACGAACCACGTACATTTCGCCCACCTTGTTATGCAAAAGCCCGCCGCCAATGACGGCGCGACAGCCTGAATGGAGACCTCTTCATGAGCACGATGCGAATTCTCGATGGCGGCATGAGCCGCGAACTGTTGCGGCTGGGCGCCGAGCTGAAACAACCGGAATGGTCGGCATTGGCGCTGATCAATGCGCCTGATATCGTCCGTAAGGTACACCAGGAATTCATCGCCGCCGGCTCTGAGGTCGTTACGACAAACAGCTATGCGCTCGTGCCCTTTCACATCGGCGAGGATCGGTTCTGGAAGGAAGGGCCAGCGCTGATCCGTCTCGCCGGTCGCTTGGCGCGCGAGGCGGCCGATGCCGTCACGGATCGGAAGGTGCTGGTTGCCGGTTCGCTGCCGCCGATCTTCGGCTCATACGAGCCGCAGAATTTTCAGCCTTCACGGGTGCAGGATTATCTCGAGGTGCTTGTCGAAAATCTTTCTCCCTTCGTCGATATATGGCTCGGTGAGACGTTGAGCCTGATTGCCGAGGCAGAGGCTGTCCGCAAGGCGGTGGCGACGTCAGGCAAGCCGCTCTGGATTTCGTTCACTTTGGCCGATGACGAGGCAGCCATAAGGGGCGGCGAACCGAAGCTGCGCTCCGAAGAAAGGGTCGAGGACGCGGCATCCTGGGTGGTTTCATCGGGCGCCGAAGCCCTCTTGTTCAATTGCAGCAAGCCTGAGGTCATGCAGGCGGCCGTGGAGACCGCGGCGCGCGTGTTCCGGAAGATGGACGCGCGCATCGAAATCGGCGTCTATGCCAATGCCTTCGAAGGGGAGCAAGGCGAGGCAGCCGCCAATGAAGGCCTGCACGAGACCCGCAGCGATCTGAATGACGATGCCTATTCGCGCTATGCCTGCTGCTGGGCCGAAGCCGGCGCGACCATCATCGGCGGCTGCTGCGGTATCGGCGCTGCCCATATCCATCGGCTCAAGAATACGCTTTTGGGTTGAGGCGGCAAGGCGGCTACGCCGCAGCAATGCTATCCAGCCTTCGCCGCCGTCTTCTGGAGCTCGAGCAGAAGCTCGATCAACTTCGGGGCCATCTCCCTGATTTCCGAAAGGTGGACGGCGCTCAGTCGCGTCAGAAGCGCGTCCGCCTTATCCGTCAGAAGAACCGTCTGGCGGCGCCTGTCGGCCGGATCGGCATGACGTTCAACCAGTCCGGCATCCGACAGCCGCCCGACAAGCTCGGTCGCCGTATGCGGCGCGATGATCAGCCGCTCGGCTAGCATGCCGATGGTCATGGCATCGCCACGTTGTCCCTTGATCGCCAAAAGGGCCTGATGCTGCTGCGGGGGCAATCCCTCCGACTGGGCGGCAGAGGCGCTGAAGTCCATGAACTGGCGAAGCGCGAATCTAAGGTCGGCGAGAGCTTCGTAATCCTCTTGCCCCAGCGGCGGCGCGGTCTTCTTCAAAGCACTTCTCCTCTGCCGCAACGGCCGCCAAGGTCGGCAGCCCATGCCGCCATCCTCGAATAGATGGGCAGTCGCCAGCCGGTCAAGTGAGGCATCTTCATGGGACATTTTCGCCTTCATGCTTTCACCCATTGATTTATATCGTATCACGATATATTGACGCGCCTCAAGCGTATCCATTTCCGGCGTAGCAGAGGCTTCCATGGCGCAGCATCCACCAAACAACCGGCCGCACGATTTCACCGGCGGTCTTTCCCGGCGCGAGGCCGGCGATTTCACCACCGACAGGCGGGTCCTCCTCCTGGTCGGCATGTCCATCATTGTCGGCACCGCCGGCGCGTTTGCCGCCTGGTGTCTCGTCAGCCTCATTGCGCTGGTGACGAATGTCATCTGGTTCGGGGAGATCGGCATCCAGCCTGCCTCTCTGGCTGCGGTGCCGCGCTCGCTGTGGGTGGTGCTTGTTCCGCCGCTGGGTGGACTTGTCATCGGACTGATGGCCCGTTTCGGGTCGGAGAAGATCCGCGGCCACGGCATTCCCGAGGCGATCGAGGCCATCCTGATCGGCGGCAGCCGGATGTCGCCGAAGGTCGCGGTCCTCAAGCCCCTGTCGTCGGCAATCTCCATCGGAACCGGCGGCCCGTTCGGCGCCGAGGGGCCGATCATCATGACCGGCGGTGCGATCGGATCGCTGTTCGCGCAATTCTTTCACATGAGCGCTGCAGAGCGGAAAACGCTGCTCGTCGCGGGCGCGGCCGCAGGCATGACGGCGATCTTCGGTTCGCCGATCGCCGCGGTAATGCTGGCGGTCGAACTGCTGTTGTTCGAATGGAAGCCGCGCAGCTTCATTCCCGTCGCCGTTGCCGCCTGCGTGTCGATCTGCTGGCGCCCGCTGCTGTTCGGCGTCGGCCCGCTGTTCCCGACCCACTTCCAGGTGGCCTTGCCCTGGTGGGGTATTTTCGCCTGTGCGGCGATGGGCATCATCTCCGGCCTGCAATCGGGATTGCTGACGACGCTGCTCTACCGGATCGAGGACCTGTTCGAAGCCTTGCCGATCCACTGGATGTGGTGGCCGGCGCTCGGCGGTCTCGTCATCGGTCTCGGCGGCCTGATCGAACCGCGGGCAATGGGCGTCGGCTACGACATCATCGATGGCCTGCTCAACAACCGGCTGCTCGCCCCGGCTGTCATGTCGATCCTGCTGGTGAAGACCATCATCTGGCTGTTTGCCCTGTCGTCGGGCACCTCCGGTGGCGTGCTTGCGCCGCTCCTCATCTTCGGCGGGGCTCTCGGATGGCTGGTCGGTCTTGTCATGCCGGGCAATGATCCCGGCTTCTGGGCGCTGCTCGGAATGGCGGCGATGATGGGTGGAACCATGCGTGCACCGCTGACGGGCACTTTCTTTGCGATGGAGATCACCGGCGACGTCAGCACGCTCGTTCCGCTGCTTGCCGCAACCGTGGTGGCCTATGCCGTCACCGTGCTTTTGCTGCGCCGCTCGATCCTGACCGAGAAGATCGCCCGCCGCGGTCAGCACATCACCCGCGAATATGGCGTCGACCCGTTCGAACTGTCGCGCGCAAGCGAGATCATGATCAGCGAGGTCGACACGCTTCCCGTCGCCATGACGGTGGGAGAGGCCTGCGATTTCTTCGCCTCGCAGCGGAAGACGCACCGGATCTATCCGGTGGTCGATGCGACAGGCAGGCTGGCCGGCGTCGTATCGAGAGCCGACGCTTTGCTCTGGCAGGGGAACCCGGACCTCGCCAGCCAGACGCTTGCGGAAAACGTGACGGATGATTCAGTTCCGGTGGGGCATCCTGATGATACGGTCGCATTCATCGCCGATCTGATGCTGTCGACCGGCGACGGACGCATTCCGATCGTCGATCCGACTTCAGGGAAATTATGCGGCCTGATCGCGCGCAAGGATCTGCTGCTGTTGCGCAGTTCCTACAGGTCGGCGGAACTGGATCGGCGCCCGTATCTCACCGCCAGCTCGAAGAGCAAGTCGCGGTAGCGGTCCGCGGGCGTCCTCCGCATCGCTATTGCTACTGCCGCGCGCCGCATGGATCAGGTCCCATGCGGCGCGCGCTGACGCTTGAAGACGTCAGTGCAGTCCGAACAGGTTCAGCAACTCTTCGCGGTGTCGAACGAATTCCGGTGCGCTGCGGTCGCGAGGACGGGGCAGATCGATTTCGATCAGACGCGGCTCGCCGCCCTTCTCCCGTGGCAGGATCAGGATCCGGTCGGCCAGATAGATCGCCTCCTCGAGATCATGGGTGACGAGGATGGTCGTCACATCCTCATCGCGCCAGATCCGTGCGAGTTCTTGCTGCATGCCGATCTTGGTCATCGCGTCGAGCGCGCCGAGCGGTTCGTCGAGCAGCAGGATCTCCGGCTGGACGGCTAGAGCCCGGGCGATGCCGACGCGCTGGGCCATGCCGCCCGACAGCTGCCGGGGATAAGCAGCCTCGAACTGCTGCAGGCCGACGAGCTTGACATAGTGGCGCGCCCGTCCCCTCGCCTGCTCACGCGACAGGCCGCTAGTTTCCAGCCCGAAGGAGACATTGTCGAGCACGGTCAGCCAGGGCAGAAGGCGCGGTTCCTGGAAGATGACGGCGCGCTCTGTGCCGACGCCTCGCACCGCCTTGCCATCGACGAGGACCTCTCCCGTGTCGGAATCCTCAAGACCTGCCAGAACCCTGAGCAGGGTCGTCTTGCCCGAGCCGCTGGCGCCGACGATGGCGAGGCTTTCGCCGGAGCGGACGTGGAGGTTGATATCCCTGAGAACCTGCAGCGGTGTCCCGTTCAACCTGTAGGATTTGGAGAGGTGACGGATCGTCACCTCCCCGCGGCGCGTGTCCTCAGCGATGCTCATCATCATTCCTCAGTTGCTTGCCGGCTTGGCGTCGACGGTCAAGAGGATGTCCTTGGCGGCCAGCTGGCCTTGCTTCAGCTTGCCTTCGCGAACCAGGACGTCGATCCAGAACTGGATGTCGCGCTCGACCGGCAGGCCGCCGGCACGCACCCCATAGCCTCGGAAGTACTGTGCGATATCAGCGTTCTCACCACGCTCACTGAGCGCCTTGGCGAGGATCTTCTTGGTTTCCTCCGGATGCTCGCGGGCGTAATCGAGAGCGCGAGCCGACTGCTCGACGAAAATCTTTGCAGCTTCAGGATGCTCGCGAGCGAAATCACGGCGCAGGACCACGAAGCCCCCGGCGATGTCTCCAAGCACGTCGGTATCGTCGAAAATCGGACGCAGACCGCCATTCTTCAGCGCAGCCCCTTCGAAGGTCGTCTGCCAGTAGCCGAAGGCGGCAATATCGACCTGTTTGGAGCGCAGCACCTGCTCGAGCTGCGGCCCGGGAACGATAAGCTGATTGGCTGCGTCCGCCGGTAGGCCTACGGAATGCAGGGCTTCGCGGATGGTATAGTCGAGATGCGCGCCGAGCGTATTGACCGCGATGCTCTTGCCGGCAATGTCCTTGATACTCTTGATCGAGCTGTCTTCCAGCACGTAGAAGGTCGACTGCACCTCGTTATTGATGCCGTTTGAGGGATAGGCGGCGACGAAATCATTGCCGCCGATGATCGAATTCAGGACGGCGGAAGTTGCGGCGCTGCCGATCTCGACATCACCCGATGCCAGGGCGATCAGGGAGGCCGGGCCGCCCTGGGCGTAGCCGACATTTTCGAGCGTGATGCCCGTTCCGTCGAAGTAGCCGAGTTCGGCGGCGAGTTCATGAGCGGCAAGACCACCCTGGCTGGCGAGATAGCGCAGCTTCACCGTATCAGCGGCCGCGGCGGGTGAGGTTAGGCCGAGAGCGATCACTGCCGGCAGGAGAAGGTGGCGGGGGTGGAATGTCATCTGGTGGGACCTTTCGGAAGAGGAAAATCGGGAAAGCAGGTCAGCGGCTCGGCTGAGACCAGCGGCAGAGACGGCGCTGCAAGAGAACGAGCAAGGCATTGGCGGCAAGCCCGAGGAAGGCGAGCAGAAGGATCGCCGCAAACATCAGCGGGATCTGGAAATTGTACTGGGCATTCATAACCTGGAAGCCGATGCCCTTGTTGGCGCCGATCATCTCGGCGGCAATCAGCAGCAGAAGTGCCGTCGTCGCCGAAAGACGCAGGCCGACGAAGATCGCCGGTACCGACGCCGGCAGGATGACGCGGCGGAAGATGGTCAGCGGTCCGGCGCCATAGGTCCGCGCCATCTCGATGAGCTTCTTGTCCACTTCCTTGACGCCGCCGATCGTGGCAAGCAGCACCGGAAACAGTGTGGCCCAGAAGATCACGAAGATCTTCGATGTTTCGCCGAGGCCAAGCAGCAGGATGAAGACCGGGTAGAGCGCCAGCGCCGAGGTCTGGCGGAAGAGCTGCAGGATCGGATCGAGCGCCTGTTCGACCGCACGAACCTGGCCCATGAACAGGCCGAGCGGAATGCCGATCACCACGGCAAAGGCGAAGGCAGTTCCGGATCGCTGCAGGCTGATGGCGATATCATCGAGCAGCGCGCCGTTGGCAAGATTGGTCCAAAGAGCGGACAGGATCACGTCCAGGGGCGGGAAGATAGCGGGATTGACCCAGCCCCTGGTGCTCGACACCTGCCAGAATACGAGGAAGCCGATGAGAAGGCCGTAGCGGGGCAAAAGCGATGCGAGCACCCCGCGCACTTGCAAGGCGAGAGTGGAAATATGGCTTTCGCTGTTTTTCAGGCGGCCGAAGCTTCTCGGAAGAACCTGGTTGATTTCATAGGACATCGACCGCTCCTCACTCTGCTGCCTGGAGATCTGCTTGTTCTGCAGCCCACCGATTGGTCGGGAAAGGCAGGCCGAGGTTTTCTCGAAGCGTCTTGCCCTCATAGGCCGTGCGGAACAGGCCGCGGCGCTGCAGTTCCGGAATGACCAGATCGACGAAATCGTCGAGCGCCGTCGGCAGCCAGGGCGGCAGAATGTTGAAGCCGTCGGCAGCTTCGTTCTCGAACCACTTCTGCAGCGTATCGGCGATCTGTTCGGGTGTTCCGACGATGGTGTAGTGACCGCGGGCAGACGCGATCCACTGATAGAGCTGGCGGATAGTGAAGTTGTTTTCGTCGGCGATCTGGCGGATGAGGGCCTGGCGGCTCTTCATGCCTTCCGTCGGCGGCGCCGGTGGTAGAGGGCCGTCGAGGTCATAGCCGTGCAGGTCGAGCGTGCCACCGGTCAGGCCATTGAGGAGGCCGATCCCGTCCTCTTCGACGATGAGCGAGGTCAGACGGTCGTATTTCTCGCGCGCCTCCGCCTCGGTCCTGCCGACGAAAGCGGATACGCCGGGCATGACGAGGATATGATCGGGGTTTCGGCCGAGAGCGCGGGCGCGTGCCTTGATATCCCGATAGAACTCCTGGGCAGTTTCGATATGCTGATGGGCGGTGAATATGACTTCGGCCGTCGCTGCGGCGAGCCCGCGTCCGTCTTCGGACTGCCCGGCCTGGACGATGACGGGATGCCCCTGCGGCGATCGCGAGATGTTGAGCGGACCGCGCACCTGGAAGTGTTCGCCGCGGTGGTCGGTGTCGTGCAGCTTCGACGGATCGAAGAACACGCCGGATTGCTTGTCCCGTATGAAGGCGTCGTCCTCGAAGCTTTCCCAGAGTTTGCGGACAACGTCGACGTGCTCGGCGGCGCGGCGATATCGGTCGGCATGCGGCAGCTGGGTATCGCGGTTGAAGTTCTGCGCCGTCAGGTCGCCCGTCGTGGTGACAACATTCCAGCCGGCACGGCCCTCCGAGATCAGGTCCAGCGAGGCGAATTTGCGGGCGGTCGTGTAAGGCTCTTCGTAGGTGGTCGAGGACGTGGCGATAAAGCCGAGATGGGTGGTGAAAGGCGCAAGGGCCGAGAACAATGTCACGGGTTCGAAGCCGGCCACGCGGGCGTTGCCGCCTTCACGCGCACCGCCAAAACCGACAGCCAGCCCGTCGGCGAGGAAATATGCATCGAAGAGGCCACGCTCAGCCGTCAAGGCAAGACGTTTGTGAAACTCGAAACTGGTCGCGCCGTCTGCCGGCTGGTCGGGATGCCGCCATGACGCAACATGCTGTCCGCCACCGGGAAGAAATGCCCCAAGCCTGATTTTCCGTGTCATTTCGTGTCCTCTCCGTTTTCCGTCAACAGCCCGGTCTTCCCAGGGCCAAGTATTCAATTGGCTGTTGGGTTGCTAAAATACGTTCTCCATAGAATTTATAGAGAAACTGAATTTCGTAGTTTCGGAGGAAGGGTGAATAGATTTCCCGGTTTGGCATGAAATTGGAAATCAACGGTCAGGGCGACTATCCCGGGGTATGCGGGCGCGGACCGGCAGATGGGATCTGCGGGCGTGGCGAAGAGCCCGGCCGAGACGACAAATGGCAATAGGTCTTCTGAGCGTCTTATGCCCGCTTGCAGCCCCGCCGGAGCGAGGATCCAGTTTGACGAGCATGCAAGGGAATGGCGGTTTTCGCACGAACGCCCGTGCTACCTGAGATCAATGCCTTGATGTGCTCAGGGCATCAGCCTCGTTTTGGCCGGGTCGGGGCATGGTCGAGGCCGGCGGCGGCCTTCTTCAGGCAGTCGAGGTAGCGGTCCCGGTTGGCGATGCCATCGTCGCGTGGCGTGACGAGGCAGAGCGTTGCGGCTGCATGGCCTTCCTCGCCCCGCACCGGTACGGCAAAACAGTGGGTGAAGCTGTCGACGATGCTGTTGAAGGTGAAGAGACCTTCGCGCTCGGCCTGGCGCACCTCGGCGATGAAGGTTTGCGGCTCAAGCCATTCGCCGTTCGGCAGGCGAAAATCCTGCGGCGGAATGAAGTTCAGAATGTCCTGATCCGACAGGTGTGCGACGAGCAGGCGGCCCGACGCCGTCCACGGGATCGGCACCGACTGCCCGACATCCGTCGAAATGCGGAAGGGGCGCGCGCCTTCGCGCATGCGAACGACCGTGTATCTGTTTCCATCCAGCATGCAGAACTGCGCTGTCTCCCGCGTCTCGTCGGCAAGCTGTTCCAGCGCCGCCTCGCATTCGCGGGTGAAGTCGAAATGGTTCTCATAGGCTGCGCCGAGGAAATACAGTTTGCGGCCGAGATAGACACGCCCCTCGCCGCCGGTGAATTCCAGGATACCATTCTGCAGCAGCAGGTTGACGAGCTCGTAAACCGATGAGCGCGGCGCGCCGATCTGCGCGGCGATTTCATTCGGCTTCAGGGCCTGCCGTTTCTGGCGCAGGAAATCGAGGATCTCGAAGGCGCGGTCGAGCCCTCGGGCGCGTTTACCGGCTGCTTCGTCCTGAACTGCATCCATTTCTATCGATCCCTTTTTGTCCGGCCAAGCTTTTCAAGCCGACTGCCGCATCTGTCAATCGATCCCGTCATTCGCCGCGAATGAAATTTTCCCACCCCTCTTGCGAGGTGGAAAAATCGGCATAAGATCGCCTCGTCCGGTATATAGATCACATGTACATTATATTGGACACCAATGGCAAGCCGTCAACGCTGCCGCACACAAAAAAGGGGATCGACATGAAGAATCTTGAAAACGGCATTTCCGCTTCGCTACGCCGCCAGCTTCTCGCCGGTGCTGCCGCCGCGGCCGCACTCCTCGTCTTTTCGGCCGGTACGGCCTCGGCCGCCGCCAATTGCATCAAGGGTGACAGGAAAGCGCCCTATACGATCGGCTGGGCAAACATCTATTCGGTGCCGACCTGGATGAAGCAGACCGAAGGCACCATCACGGCCGAAGTGGAGGAGCTGAAGAAGGCGGGCCTGGTGAAGGACCTGATGATCACGGACGCGCAGGGTAACGCCCAGACCCAGATCCAGCATATCCAGTCGATGATCGACGCCAATGTCGACGCCATCGTCGTGATCGCCGGTTCCTCCAACGCGCTCGACCGCGTCATATCAGATGCCTGCGACAAGGGCATTGCCGTCGTGAATTTCGACAGTCTGGTCAATACCGACAAGGTGACGGCGAAGATCAACACCGATTCCAACGAATGGGGCGCGACCGCTGCCAAGTGGATGGTCGGCCAGCTCGGCGGCAAGGGCAAGATCATCATCATGAACGGCCCGGCCGGCATTTCGGTGAGCGACGACCGCCGCAAGGGCGCCCAGCCGGTCCTTGACGCCAATCCCGGTCTCCAGGTGATCACCGAGACGAACACGGAATATAACGTCGCCCCGGCACAGGAAGCGATCACCAGTCTGCTCTTTGCCAATCCCGAAATCGACGGCGTGCTGTCGCTCGGCGGCGCGCTATCGGCCGGCTCGGTGCTGGCCTTCGAGCGTCAGGGCCGCGACCAGGTGCCGACAACAGGCGAAAACGCCAGGCAGTTCCTGGAGCTCTGGAAGGAGAAGGGACTGAAGGGCTGGGCCACCATGCAGCCCAACTGGCTCGGCGCGCTGTCTGTTTACACCGCCGTGCAGGCGCTGGAAGGCAAGGACGTTCCGGCCTTCGTCAAGGTGCCGCTGCCTGTCATCGACGACAGCACGATCGGCAGCTACCTCGCCCGGGCCGACAAGTTCCCGGCTGACGGCTATATCTACTCGGACTACGACAAGGCGCTCTTCGACAAGCTGCTTGCCGCCAAGTAATCCGCCCAAGTAACTCGGGTTGAGGAAAGCCGTCATGACGGAAGAAAGACCCCTGCTGGAAGCCCGGCAGGTGTTCAGAGGATTTTTCGGCAATCCCGTTTTGAAGGGCGTCGATATTGCCCTTCTGCCGGGCAGGGTTCACGCCCTGCTCGGCGAAAACGGCGCCGGCAAATCCACGCTGATCAACCTCCTGTCCGGCGCTCTGCAGCCGGACAGCGGTTCCATCCTCGTCGACGGCAAGCCAGTCGAGCGCTTCAGCCCGGCGGCTGCGCGCGGTGCGGGTATTGCCGTCGTTCAGCAGGAGCTGAGCCTCACGGCCAGTCTGTCGATTGCCGAAAACATAGGGCTCGGCGCCTTTCCGCGCCGGTTCGGCCTTATCGATTACAGAGCGCTTCATCTCGGCGTGTCAGACGTCTGCGATATGGTCGGGCTCACCGAGCCGCTCGACATGCCAGTCGCCGATCTGGCACTTGGCCGCCGTCAGATGGTGGAGATCGCCAAGGCACTGTTCCGCAAGCCGCGTGTGCTCATTCTGGACGAGCCGACCTCATCGCTCTCCGCGCACGAAGCCGGCATCCTGGCCCGCCTGATCGAGACGCTGAGAGATCGCGGCACTGCACTTCTCTATATTTCCCACCGCCTCAACGAGGTGCAGGCGCTCTGTTCACATGTCACGGTGCTGAAGGATGGCCTGGTCACCGCCGACCAGTCGCTGTCCGGCATCGACGGCGAAGGCCTGGTGCGCCTGATGGTCGGCCGGGAGACCGGCGACCTGTTCCCGCCGCGGCTGGCCGCAGCACCCGGCGCGATTCGCATCAGCGTCGAAGGTTTTTCCGCCGGCATGGTGCGTGACATCGATTTCTCCGCCCGCGCCGGCGAGATCGTCGGCATCGGCGGGCTCGTGGGACAAGGGCAGGAAGACCTGCTGCTCGGTCTCTACGGCGCGATTCCGGCCTCGGCCGATCGGGCGGAAGTATCCGGCAAACCCGCCCTGCCCGCCAATGTCGGCGAGGCGAATGCCACCGGCATCGTCTATGTCCCGGCCGACCGCAAGCATGAGGGGCTGGTGCTGCCCCATTCCATCGCCTCCAATCTCATCTTGCCCTCGCTTGGACGGCTCGCCCGCAAGGGCTTACGCGACCGACCGGCGGAAAACGGTCTGGTCGCCGATCTCGCGCGCCGGCTGACGATCAAGGGCGACACGGCCCGCCCGGTCCAGGCCCTTTCCGGCGGCAACCAGCAGAAGGTGGCGCTCGCCAAATGGCTGCCGCTCGATCCCTCCGTTCTGCTCCTCAACGATCCGACGCGCGGCGTCGACATCGAGACCAAGCGGGAAATCTATCTCATGCTCCGTGCCTTCGCCGCCGAGGGGCGGCTCGTCATTCTGGCGAGCTCCGATACGCCGGAGCTGGTGCATCTCTGCGACCGTGTCGTGGTTCTGCGCGAGGGCGTCGTCGCCGCGGTGCTGTCGCAAGATGAAATCAGCGAAGGAGCGATCGTCGGTGCGGCCATGGGCATTACCACCACGACACAGGGAGAGGCGGCATGAGCACAAGTTCATCATCCCGGCTCTACGGCTCGATCCAGCTTCGCCGCAACCGTGGCCTTGCCGGCCTCTATCTGGTTGTCGCCGCCTTTCTCATCCTCTACGCGCTGCTCTTTCCCGGCATCCTTTCGATCGGCGGCTTCTCCAAGTTCACGCAGAACTGGTTCCCGCTGGCGCTCGTCACCATGGCGCAGGCTTTGCTCATGCTGAACGGCGGCATCACGCTGGCAATCGGCCCGCTCGTCAGCCTTGGAGCGGTGATCGCCGCGACGACGATGCAAGGGGCGCTCGGCGTGCCGGGCGGCATTCTTGCGGTCGCGCTCGCCGGTCTTTTGATCGGCGCCGCCATCGGCGTCATCGTTACCTATCTGAGGCTGCCTGCAATCATTGTCACGCTCGCCGGCTCCTTCATCATCGGCGGGGTCGCACTCATCCTGCTGCCGCGGCCGGGTGGGTTCATTCCCGATTGGCTGTCGACGGTACTGGCCGGCCACACGCCCGTCGCCTTCCTGCTGCTCGTCGTGATCCTGGTACTGTGGAAGGCCTTTCTTGCAACGCCGCTCGGCCTCGGCATCTACGCGGCCGGCGACAATCCGGTCGGTGCGTTCCGCTCCGGCGTCCCGGTTGAACGGGTGAAGGTCGCAGCCTTCGCGCTGTCCGGTCTTCTCGCCGCCCTGACCGGTCTCTTCGTCGCTGCGCAGACCGGCTCGGGTGATCCTGTTATCGGCACGCCCTTCACGCTGAACTCGATTGCCGCCGCCGTCCTTGGCGGCGTGGGCTTCCTCGGCGGCAAGGGCACGATGCGCGGCGCGATCTGCGGCAGCCTGCTGCTCTCGGTGATGATCAACGTCATGTTCTTCCTGGGCTTCCCGCCGGTCGCACAATATGTCGCGCAAGGTCTGATCATCGTCGGCGCGGTCGCCGTGCCGGAACTTCTTGGGGCTTGGAGGGCAAGGCGATGAATATCATCAGGTCCGCGTTCCGCAATCCGCCGCTGCTGACCTTCCTTCTGGTCGCGCTCGTCTGGATCGTCGCAAGCTTTACGTTGCGTGGTTTCGGCGCCTATGGCCACCTGCGCTACCTGCTCGAACTCGCCGCGGTGATCGGCATTGCCGCCGCCGGTCAGACGCTCGTCATCCTGATGGGCGGCATCGATCTCTCCGTCGGCGCGGTCATAACCGTCACGGCGATCCTGCTGCCGCTGATCTCGCCAGCCTGGGACCCGACCGGCCTCGCCGGCATCGCGGCGGCCCTTGCCATCGCCGCGGCTATCGGCCTGATGAACGGCGCCGGTGCTGCCTATCTTCGCGTGCCGCCGATCATCATGACGCTGGCCATGGCGACCTTCCTGCAGGGGCTGCTCGTCATCGTCGCCGGCGGCAGCGCGGTTACCGTCAGCAATCCGGCGGTCATTCTGCTCGGGCAGGCGCGGCCGCTCGGCATTCCCTCAGGCATTATCCTGTGGCTTGTCGTCTCGATCGTCGTCCTGCTGCTCGTCCACCGCATGCCGATCGGCGCCCGTTTCCTGGCGCTTGGGGCAAACCCGCTGGCGGCCCGGCTTTCCGGCGTCAGCGTCACGGGCAACACGCTGATCGTCCACACTCTGTCCGGCTTTTTCGCAGGGCTTGCGGGCATTCTCGTGCTCGGCATGAACCGGCAAGGTTATGTCGGCATCGGCGACCCCTATCTGCTGACCTCGATCGCCGCCGTCGTGCTCGGCGGCAGCTCGATCCTCGGTGGCCGCGGCACCTATGCCGGCACCATTCCCGGGGCAATCCTGCTTGTGACGACGACGGCGCTGATCACCGTCGTCAATGCCTCCCCCGGCTGGCGGTCGATCATGTTCGGCACCTTGATCCTCGCTCTTCTGCTGGTTTCCGGACGCGAGGCGCGCAGATGACGGAGCTCTATGACGGGCCGGTGATCGACCCGCATCACCACCTCTGGGACCTCAGCCTGCAACGCCATCCCTGGCTGCAGAAGGCCAGAGCTTCCGGCGAAGAGATGGTTTTCGGAAGCCTCGCATCGATCCTGCGCGACTACGGCATCGACGATTATCGCGCCGATGCTGCCCGCCAGAACGTAATTGCAACCGTGCATGTGGAGGCCGGCTGGTCCGTTGCCTGCCCGCTGGACGAGAGCCGCTGGCTGGATGGCCTCGACCGCAGCTCCGGTGTGGCGCGCCGTTATATCGCGTGCGTGCCCCTCGACGGGCCGGACGCTATAAGCCTGCTCGAGACGGAAGCGGCGAACCCGAATGTCGTCGGCATCCGTGATATTTTGAGCTGGCATCCGGACGCGGCGAAGAGTTTTGCTTCGCGCCCGAACCGCATGGACGATCCCGCCTGGCGGGCGGGACTTGCCCATGCCACGCGGCTCGGACTGGTCTTCGACCTTATGCTTTATCCCTGGCAGATGAATGAGGCGCTCGAACTGGTGCGTGCTTTTCCGCAAACGCTTTTCGTGCTCAACCACGGCGGCAGCCCGGCCGACCGGACGGCGGATGGCATGGCGCTCTGGCGCCGTGGTCTGCGGGCGCTCGGCAGCGAGCCGAATCTGCGCCTGAAGATCTCCGACCTCGTCGCCTACGACAACCAATGGACGCTCGAAAGCCTGCGGCCGGTGATCGAGCATTGCCTCGATTGTTTCGGCCCGGCGCGCGCCATGTTCGCGAGCGACTTTCCGGTCGCGGGCTTGCACGCCTCTTTCGACGAGGTCTACCAGGTTTTCCGAGCGGTCGCCTCAGAGCTCTCTTACGACGAGCAGCGCGCCCTGTTCTTTGCCACCGCCAATGAAACCTATCGCCTCGGCATCGCCGATCCGGCCGAGATCAGGAGTGGCTGCGATGTCTGACCTCCATACTGCGACGGAAAACGTGCTGATCGACGAGCGGGTGCGCGGCTTTCCGCCCGGCAATCCGCCGCTTCCGCTTGCTGCAATCGGCAAGCAAGGATGGAAGCCCTATGACGGCAGGATGGCCCTGCCGCTGATCTCGCTCGACCGGCAGGCTTTCACGGGAAATGTCGAACTGATGATGGCCTATGTGAAGAGCCACGGCGCCGAGATCGCGCCGCACGCCAAGACACCGATGTCGATGGCGCTGGCGGAGGCACTTCTGGCGGCAGGCGCCTGGGGCACGACGGTCGCCGATATCCGCCAGGCCGCCGTCCTGCTCAAGGCGGGACAGCGCCGGCTGATCCTCGCCAACGAGATCGGCGGGGCCGCCGCTGCCCGCCGGCTCGCGGCCCTGCTTGCCCACTATCCCGATGCGGAACTTCATATCTTCGTGGATTCGACGGCGCTCGCCGAGGCTCTTCGCTCCGCCTGGCAGGAGCGTGTCGATCTGCCGCCCCTCGGTCTGCTGGTGGAGTTCGGTGCCGGTCGCGCCGGTGCCCGCGGCGTCGCCGCCGCCGAGGCAATTCTGGAGGCGATCCTTGCCGCGGAGACGCCGGCCTTCCGGCTGACCGGCATCGCCGCCTATGAAGGTGCGGCCGCGACCGCCGATGCGGAAGAGACGATGCGTCGCATCGACGCGCTGATGGCGGTGACATCCGATTTCCTGCCGAAGCTGCGCGCCCGCATCGGTGACGAGCGGTCGCTCCTCGTCACGGCCGGCGGCTCGGTGTTTTTCGACCTCGTGATTGCCAGGCTTTCAGCCGCCGTTGCGGCCGATCCCGCCTGCCGGCTGGTGCTGCGCAGCGGCGCGATCTTCTTCCACGATCACGGCATCTACGAGCGCGGCCTTGCCGGCCTCGATGCACGCGGCGGCTTCCGCATCGGCGGCGAGACGATCTCGGCGGCCGCGGGTTTCCGTCCGGCGCTGCGGGTCTGGGCCGAGGTCCTCTCTCGGCCGGAGCCGCGGCTGGCGATCTCAGGCATGGGTATGCGCGACGTGGCCATGGACCAAGGCCTGCCACGGCCGTTGGCGCTCTATCGCAATGGCGCGCGTCTTGCCGATCTCGAGAGCGCTGACGTGTTTCGCCTCAACGATCAACACGCCTTCGTCGCCCTTGCCGACGGCAGCGACGTCGCGGTCGGCGACGTCATCGAGTGCGGCATCTCCCATCCCTGCACCTGCCTTGACCGGCATGCCATCCTCTACGGCCTCGACCCGGACCATTCGGTGACGGCGGCCTATCTGACCAGCTTCGGCTGAACTCTCCCTCCAAAAGCAAGAAAAGGAAAACCCGCCATGATCCAGCGTTATCAGAAAGGTTCGCGTATGAGCCAAGCCGTCAGCTACGGCGGTCTCGTCTATATTGCCGGCCAGGTCGCGGAAAATCGCAAGGCTGATATCAAGGATCAGACCCGCGACGTGCTCGGCAAGATCGACGCCCTTTTGCAAGAAGCCGGTATCGACCGCTCGCGCCTGATCGCCGTCAACGTCTTCCTGCCGGCGATCGTCGATTTCGAGGCGATGAACAGCGTCTATGATGACTGGATCGACATCGAAAACCCGCCGGCCCGCGCCTGCACCGAAGCTCGTCTCGCCGATCCCGATCTGCGTGTCGAAATGACTGCCGTTGCCGCCCTTTGACGGCATCGCAACCGCCGCACTGGAGACATCATGCATAGCGGTCTCGTCAATCCGATCGACTTTTCGCGCGAGGGCCGGCAGGCCGGCCATCTCGCCATTCCCTATTCGATCGACCGGTCGCCCTATTATCAGATCCGCATTCCGATCCTTTGCCTCAGGAATGGCGAGGGGCCGTCTTTGCTGCTGATGGCCGGCAACCATGGCGACGAATATGAGGGCGAACTCCAGCTCGGCCGGCTGATGCGGCTGCTGGATGTCGCCGAAATCCGCGGCGCCGTCACCATCCTGCCAATGGCGAACCTGCCGGCGGTGATGGCGGCCAAGCGCTGCTCGCCCTTCGACGGCGGCAACCTCAATCGAGCGTTTCCCGGCGATCCCAGCGGCTCGCCGACGGCGCGTCTGGCGCATTTCCTCGAACACGAACTCTTTCCCCGCCATGACGTCGTGCTCGACCTGCATTCGGGCGGCACCTCCATGGCCCACCTGCCCTGCACGCTGATCGAGCGGCAGGCCGATAGCGCCCGCTTCGAACGGTCCGTTTCACTGATGCGCGCCATGGGTGCCGCGCATGCCTTCATCGCCGATAACGGGCCGACCGCACCGACATCGATGGGGGCGGCCGCGCGGGCCGGAACCATCGGTCTTTCCGGCGAGTTCGGCGGCGGCGGCACCGTGACGCAAGAGACAATGGCTTTCACGGCGGCCGCGATCGACCGGCTGCTCGTCACACTCGGCATCGTGAAGCATCCGGTCCTGTCGCGCGTGCCGCTCGCCGAGCCGGGACCGTTGCAGCTGCTTTCACTATCTAGGCACAGCCAGGGCATCCATGCGAACCACAGAGGCTGGTTCGAGCCGGCCGTTGCCCTCGGTGCCACCGTTGCCGCCGGCGAGTTTGCCGGATGGTATCATGATCTGGAACGCCTCGAACAGCCGGAGGAAGAGCTGCGCTTTGCCGAGAGCGGCATTGTCATTTCCCACAGGCTGCATTGCGACAGCCAGGCCGGCGACTGCCTGATCCAGGTCGCCGAACCCATCGCATCCTGAGAAGCGCTGATCTGCTCAAGCGATTGCGTCGACCGCTGCCTTGACCCAGTCGAGACGCTTTGCCGGTATCAGGCCGTAATTGTAGAAGTTCACGCCGTCAGCGCCGGCATCGATGGCAGCCTTGGCGCGTGCGGTCAGCACCGCCGACCCGCTGACCTCGGGATAGAAGACGCGCAGGCCCACGGCGAGGAACTTGCCCGGTCCAATTGCCGCCCGGCCGGTCCGGATGACGTCGCCGACGGCGTCCGGCTCCATGTCGTAGCAGCAGAGGATCGCCCCGTCGCAGAGCTTGCCGACGGCTGCGAGATCGACGCCGCCGAGCCAGCCGTCCTTCAGGTCGATGAGCACGATGCGGGTTGCCGGATCGGCGGCCGCCTTGATCTCGTCGATCAGGCTGGTCACCGGTTCGCTGCGCCAGGTGAGATAGGCATGCAGATCTGGATGGTCGCGAAAGGCATCGATGCCGGCGGCCGGAAAGTCCGGGAACTGCCGTTCCGGGATAGCTCGTTCGCAAAGTTCGGCGATGAAGCGCGCGACCGATCCGCGCGCGCCTTCGACCGGCACACCGGCCTTTGTGGCGCGCGCCGTGCAATGGTCGCAGAAGCAGAGCGACAGCAGGAAATCGTCTTCGGCGTTCAGGCCGACACCGTCTTTTTCGTGATGATATTCATGCGCGAAGCCCATGAAATTCGGGCTCTCGAGCTCCACCATATCGGGCCGGTAGTTGGTCGTGATGTCGCGAACGAGGGTGACGGCATAGGCCCGCGCCGCCGGGCTGGAGGGGCAAAGATTGTAATAGTTGGGATTGCCGAAGGCGTTCCGCGTCACATGATCGGGATGCAGCATGCCGAGGCGGGTATTGTGCAGGCAGACCGTCCAGCAGGAGACCTTGAGACCCGTCGCCTCGCGTCCCTGGACGAGGGTTTCCAGCATGTCGCCGCGCTCAGTGACATTCCCAGCCATCAGCGGCCGGATCAGCTTGTCCTGCCACAGGCTTTCATCCGGCCGGAAGTAGACCGTCCCGTCCTCGGGGAAATAGGCCTTCTGCTGCGGGCTCCGCGGCTGCAGGAACCGGCCGGCATGATAGGAGGTCGCCAGGCTGACCGTGTTCAGGCCGGCGCGGCCGCGAAGCTCGGCGGCGAGTGCTGCAAGCCCCTGGTCCTGGATGTCCCAGGGATAAGTCCACATGGAAAGATGCATGGCGAGCTCCCGTCGAATCTGTCCATTTTATAGAACATGTGTCCATAATAGTTTCCAGACCGATCTTGGAGGCGTGGCGCCTGCCTGGTAGCGTTCTTGCATAAGGCGGCTGGCCGAAAAGGCCAGCCGCTTTATAAAGTGGCAGGGCTGATGGCTATTGCGCTGTCGTCTCAGATGTCGACGACGAGGCCCTTGGCTTTCAGCACCGGTTCGAGATTGCTGACCTCGATAACCGATTTGCCCTGCTTATATGCCGCGATATAGCCGGCCTCGGCATCTTCGCGGGCCTGTGACAGCCTGGCGACTTCCTGCGCTTCCTGGCGGCGCACGACCACCAGGCCGTCGGCATCGCCGGCGATGATGTCGCCGGGATGGATGATTTCGCCGCCGACGATGATCGTGTCGTTCACCGCCGCGATGGTTTCCTTCACCGTCCCCTTGATGCAGACGCTGAGCGAGAAGACCGGGAAGCCAAGCTCCCTCAGTTGCAGCGTGTCGCGCACGCCGGTGTCGGTCACGAGACCGCCGATACCATTTGCAAGGCAGGCATTGGCAAGCACATCGCCGAAGGATCCGGCCTCTTCGTATTCGCCCGCCGATACGACGATGATATCGCCCGGCTTTGCGTAGTTGATGGCGAGCTGCAGCATGATGTTGTCACGCGGCGCGCATTTCACCGTGAAGGCCGGGCCGCACAGTTTCATGCGGTAGTCGACGGGCTTGAGGCGGGAGGAAAGGGCTCCACGGCGCCCTTGGGCTTCGTGGATCGTCGCGGGCGAAAATTTGGAAACGGCGTCGATATCGGCTTTGCTTGGTCGTTCGGCGATATCTTTAATATGGATCACGGATGCCTCCCATTTTTGGCCGACGGCGGGCATGCCCCGCCGTCTGAATTCGTTTGGACGTTATCGGTGGATGACGCCGAAGCCGGTCGGCTTACGGGATCGGGTCGAACTTCAGCTCGGAGAGCGATACGACCTTGTCGGTGCGCGTCATCTTGTATTCGGTATCCGGACCGAGCCACTTGTCCCAGATCTTGTTGATCTCGCCCGATGTGTCGAGCTTGCGAAGGATCTCGTTGATCTTGGCGGTCAGCGCCGGCTGATCCTTGGCCATGCCGATGCCGATCGGCTGGTACAGCATCGGCTCCTCGATCATCCGCATTGCCTTGCCCTTGCTCTTCGATTCATTGACGAATTTGGTCGTCGTCATGGTGTTGGCCACCATGCCGCGCGCCTTGCCCTGCTGGACGGCGAGATAGGCCGAGGCGGTATCCTGGAAGGTCAGTGGGTCGGATTTGTTGAGCTTGATCGACATCTCTGAGGTCGAACCCTTGGTCGAAGCGATGCGCTGGCCCGCATAATCGGCCTTCTTCTTGCCGGCATCGTCCGCCGGCACGATCAGCATTTCCTTGGCGAGATAATAGGGATCGCTGAACTGGATCTGCTCGGCACGGCTCAGAGTATAGGCAAGGTTGGCAACGGTGATGTCGACGCGGCCGAGCTTGACCTCGGGCACGCGCGCCTCGACCGAAACTGGCTTGATTTCAGCCTTGACGCCCAGTTCCTTGGCGATGGCGCCGCAGAGGTCGACGTCGAAACCGGCCATTTCGCGGGTCTTCGGATCGGGAGAGGCGAAGGGAGGAACGTCGGCGAAAGTCGCGCAGCGCAGGGTTTTCGCTGACATGATGTTGTCGAGCTGATCGGCTTTTGCGGGCAAGGCGGCCGCCATGCCGGCAAATGCGGCGGTGAGGGTTAGGCATTTCCAGTTCATTGCTGTTCTCCTTTGTTTTTGGTGGTTGGTATCAATGCCTGAGATCAGCGAGGAATCGCTGCGCACGGGGATGGCTTGGATTGTTGAAGAAGTCCTCGGGGGTCGCCATTTCGAGGATCTGGCCGGCATCGATGAACCAGACCCGATCTGCGACGTCGCGCGCGAAACCCATTTCGTGGGTGACGCAGAGCATGGTCATGCCTTCGGACGCCAGGCTCTTCATGACGGCCAGCACTTCGCCGACCATTTCAGGATCGAGCGCGCTGGTCGGCTCGTCGAACAGCATCACCGGCGGTTCCATGGCAAGGGCGCGGGCGATTGCCACCCGCTGCTGCTGGCCGCCCGACAACTGCCCGGGATAGGCGCGGGCCTTGTCGGCAAGGCCGACCCGATCGAGAAGCTTGAGGGCTTTGTCCTTTGCGACGTCAGGCGCCACGCCTTTCACCCGGATTGGCGACATGGACACGTTTTCGACCACCGAAAGGTGCGGAAACAGGTTGAAGTTCTGAAATACGAAGCCGATCCGGCTGCGCAGCGCATTGAGTTCCTTCGCCCGCATGGCGGCATGAATGTTTTGGCCGTCGAGCGTAATCGATCCGCTGTTGATCTCCTCGAGGCGATTGATCGTGCGGATCAGCGTCGACTTTCCCGAACCGGACGGCCCGCAGATGACCACGACTTCGCCGCGCGAGACCTGTGCATCGATGTCCTTCAGAACCGGGTAGTCGCCGTAGCTCTTGCAGACCTGCGAAAGCCGGATCGTCTGCAATTCCTGGGCTGAAACTGACATGGTCATGGCTGCTCCGATATGATTTTCGATGGCGCGACCAGGGCGGCGGCAGGAAGGTTGGAAAGTCCCGCACGCCGCCGCGTGATGCTCCGCTCGAGGCGATTTGCGAAGTAGGTGAGCGTCCAGCAGATGGCGAAGTAGACGATCGCCAGAATGAGGAAGACCTGGAAAGGCTGCGTCAGGAGCTGGTTGTTGACCTGGCTTGCGGCAAAGGTCAGGTCCGGCACGTTGATCACGTAGCCGAGCGTCGTGTCCTTGATCGTTGAGACGAAGGTGGAGATGATGCTCGGGATCATGTTGTAGAGCGCCTGCGGCAGGATGATGAAGCGCATCGCACCTAAATAACCGTGACCAAGCGCACGTCCCGCGTCCATCTGGCCCGGTCCGAGCGCAACGATGCCGGCACGCACGACTTCGCTCAGGAACGCGCTTTGATAGACCACGAGTGTCGTCAGCATCGTCACGAAGCTCGGCACATCGGCGCCGGTCAGCAGCGGAACGAGGAAATAGCTCCACAGGATGAGCATCAAGAGCGGCACGCCCCTGGTGAAATAGACGAGCGCGGTGACCGGCCAGCGCAGCAGCGGCGACCTGGAGAGCCGCGCCAACGCGAACAGGATGCTGACCGGAAAGGCGAGAGCGATGCTGAGCGCCGAGAGGATCAGCGTATTGGCCAGCCCGCCAAGCGGCCCATTGGGATATTGACCGATCAGCAGCAGCAGCCAGTAGTCTTGGACGATGGCGATCATGTCGTGGATCATGCTCGCGCACTCCTGGCAGGATCGGTGCGCATCGACAGATAGGCGCCGATGCTCATGATCACGAGCGAGAAGAAGAGGTAGAGAACCGTGCCGATCAGGTAGATCTCGAAGGTCCGGAAGCTGAGGTTCTCGATTTCCTTGACGGCATGCGTCAGTTCCGAGGCTCCGATGACGACGGCGAGACTGCTGTTCTTGAACAGGGAAACGCTGTGATTGATGAGCGGCGGCAGCGCGTTGCGCACGCCTTGCGGCATGATGACGAAACGCATCGCCGAGACATAACCGTGGCCAAGCGCGCGGGCTGCCTGCATCTGGCCTGGACTGACCGAGCGCACGCCCGAACGAAGATCTTCGCTGAAATAGGCCGCCTGGCAGAGCCCGAGCCCGATCACCGCGAAGATGGCCTCGGCATTATGGACGGCCAGCCATTCGGCTACCCCGCTCGGCATCAGGGTGAAAATCCCGAAATACCACAGCATCAGCTGAACCAGGGTGGGGACGTTGCGGTGGTAGGATACGTAAGCAGCGACTAACGGATCACCGAAACGAAAGGGCGACAAACGCAAAGCCAGCAGCAGAAGTGCCAGCGCCATCGCCATCGACCAAGAGCCGGCATAGATGATGAATGTCATCTCGATGCCATGCAGCAGCATGGCGGTATATTCCGGATTTCCCAGGATTGCCGAAAGGTCGAAACCGCTCACGGGTTTGGCTCCCCGGATTGATCCGTCTTCGCCGCAGGTTGGGGCTTTGCCGTCTGCAGGCCGCCCATGACCTGCAGCGTCGGCGTGATCTCCATGTGTCCGATGTTGACGGCGACGGGGGCTGCTATGGCGAAGGCAATCGCGTCGGCGATATCGGTCGCCTGCGGCAGTTCGAAGCCGTCGATGAACCGTTCGCGGATGCTGGGGTCATCGCCGTGGACGTGATTGAAGATGTCAGTGGCGACCCGGCCGGGGCAGATTTCCGTGACCCGTACCCGCTTGCCGAAAGCGTCGATGCGCAGCTGGTTGGACAGCATGCTCACCCCTGCCTTGGTGGCGTGATAGGATGAGTTGCCGCCGAAATTATAGGCGCCGGCAATCGACGAGATGTTGATGACATGTCCGCGGTCGCGCGCCACCATACCGGGCACGACCAGCCGGCAGATGTGCAGAACCGCCCGGAGATTGACGTCGACGATGAGATCGATATCGCCCTCGTCGGCTTCCAGGAATTTCTTCGGCCGGTCGACACCGGCATTGTTGACGAGAATATCGAACTCCACCCGACGTGTGAGCTCTGCCATGGCCTGACGGTCGGTCACGTCGATGACGTGGGCGATGCAGCCCGTCCGCGCGGCCAGCTGCTGCAGCGCTTGGGCACTGCGGGCAACGGCATGGACCTCGATGTTCTCCCGGCGGAACCGCTCAACCACGGCTGCGCCGATACCGGAGGATGCGCCGGTCACCAGTGCGGTCTTGTAGTCGGAGAATGGCATTGTCGTTCCCTTGTTGTTGATTGAGACAGTAGCGAAGCTTAAACCCCTTGCCTAAGACCGATTATCTCTGGAGCAATAAGCAACGGTTATGGAGCCGGCTCAGGCTGCTGAAGAAGAGAAAGAGCTGATGCCGGGCATCAGCTTGCTGCGTCCGGGCCTGAGGAAAGCAGCGACGGCGTCGCGTTGCAAAAGCAATGCGTGTCTGCAAATGTAAGCCGCGCAGATCAGAACGGTACCCCGATCCTCATGGACATCAGACGCCTCAAATCTTTCATCGTGATCGTCGACAGCGGCAGCATCACGCGAGCGGCGGACCTTTTGCACATCGCCCAGCCGGCCCTCAGCCAGCAGCTTGCGGCACTGGAGGAGCATTTCGGCCACAAGCTGCTGATCCGCAGCCAGCAGGGCGTCAGCATGACCGACGCGGGACACGCGGTGTATCGCCATGCGCAGATTATCCTTCGGCAGATGGAGCAGGCGCAAGCGGATGCCTCCGCAGCCGGGAATTCGCTTGCCGGGCGTGTGTCCGTCGGTCTCGTGCCGTTCAGCAGTGCGGCCACGCTGTCGGTCGACCTCCTGGCGGAGACCCGGAAACGGCATCCCGGTATTCTGCTGCACCTGACGGAAAGCGTCGGCCAGACCTATAGCCAGATGATCATGAACGGCCGGCTGGAGATGGCGCTTCTCCATGGAACCGGACCGATCAAAGGCGTCCGGTTCGAGCCGATTCTGAGCGAAGAGTTTTTCCTTGTCGCCCATCGGGACTTTGCGATCGAAGCGGATGCGAAACCGGTTCCGGTCAATAGTCTCGACGGGATGCCGCTGCTGTTGCCGCCGGCCTATAATTTCGTGCGCCGCGCGGTCGATACCGCCTTCACGCGCACCCGCACCAATTTGAAAGTCGTGGCGGAAGTCGAAATCGTCCGCACGCTCGCCCGCGCGGTGGGCAGCGGTCTCGGCGCGACGATCATGCCCAAAGCCATCGCCGACCGCATCGTATCGGAATCGAGCGAGCCGCTGATCTGCCGGCTCGTCTCGCCGCGGATCGAAGAAACCCTGTCGCTGTGTGTGTCCGATCAGAATCCCTTGTCCGAACCGGCCCTTGCCGTCCGCGACATCCTTCTCGAGCTGACGGCGCGGTTGAAACGCTAGAGCATGATGCCGAAAAGTGTGAGCGGTTTTCGGACGACATCATGCTCCATTTCTTTGCTTTAGATCCGAAATTCAGATCTAAAGCGCGTTGCCGATCAGCGCATATCCCTGCAGAACTGGGCTATGCGCGCGCATCCTTCGCCGAGTTTCTCCATGCTCGTGGCGTAAGAAATGCGAAAGAAGGGGCTCATTCCGTAAGCCGCCCCTTGCACGGTCGCGACATGATGCTCGTCGACGAGCGCCATGACGAAATCGACATCGGTCTCGATCTTTCGCCCGCCCTTGCTGGTCTTGCCGATCAGCCCCGAGATATTGGGATAGATGTAGAAGGCGCCTTCGGGCCTATGGCAGCGCAGCCCTTCCACCTCAGACAATCGGTCGAGAACGAAGTCGCGTCTTTCCTTGTAGATCGCGGCACGCTCCTTCAACAGATCCTGAGGCCCATCGAGCGCCGCGGTCGCCGCAGCCTGGGTCAGCGTCGCGATGCCGCCACCATTCTGTCCGTTAACGTTGCTGATGGCGGAGATCAAGTCTTTCGGCCCGGCACAAAAGCCGAGCCGCCAGCCTGTCATCGCGTAAGCCTTGGAGACGCCGTTCATCGTCAGGACGCGATCATAGAGCCTGGGCTCGACTTCGGCGATCGTGCAGAACTGGAAGTCGTCATAGACCAGGTGTTCGTAGATATCGTCGGTCATGATCCAGACATTGGGATGTCGCAGCATGACCTCAGCGATGGCAGCCATCTCCGCCCGGGAGCAGGCGGCTCCGGTCGGATTGTTCGGGAAGTTCAGGAAGAGCCATTTGGTGCGCGGCGTGATCGCCGCCTCCAGATCCTCGGGATGCAGCTTAAAGCCGGTCTGCTCGTGGCACGGGACGGCGACCGGGACACCGCCGGCGAACTTGACGATATCCGCATAGCTGACCCAGGAGGGCGTCGGAATGACCACCTCGTCGCCGGGATTGCAGGTTGCCAGCATGGCATTGAAGATCACCTGCTTGCCGCCGCCCGAGACGACGATCTGGCTCGCATCATAGTCGAGATTGTTGTCCCGTTTGAACTTCCGGATGATGGCCGACTTGAGCACCGGCGTACCGTCCATCGGAGGATATTTCGTATCGCCTGCAAGAGCTGCCGCATAGGCCGCCTCGATCGCGTGCGCCGGAGTGGGGAAATCCGGCTCGCCCGACGAGAGGCTGACAACTTTGATGCCTTTGGCGGCCAGTTCCCTGGCGCGCTGGGTCATGGCGGCGGATGCGGAGATGGAGACGTTTTTCAGGCGGTCAGCGATGACGGACATCGACATGGTCCTTCGATGGGAGATGGGAACGGGAAACGCCCGCGGGCGATCGGGATTGCGTCAGTCGGCGAGTTCGGCGGCAGGCGCGAGCGCAGCACCCGTGGCTTCGATCTCGCCGCGCACGATGCCGGCAAGCTCGAGAGCGCCGGGCGTGTCGCTATGGACGAGAATGGAGCGGGCCGGCATTGCGATCACCGCTCCGTCGATCGTCTCGACAGTTCCTTCGAGCAGAAATTTCCGTACGCGCGCACGCACCGATGCCTCGTCCTTGATGACGGCGCCAGCGAGCCCGCGCGCGACAAGTCTGCCGCCAGCGTCATAAGCCCGGTCCGCAAGGAAAAGCGCCAGCGTCTTCAAACGCGCGCGCCGAGCTGCCTGCTGGATCTCGCTGCCTGAAGTGACGAAGACGACGAGGCCGGCATCGACCGTGGCGATCGCATCCATCATCAGATCGGCCAGCACAGGATCGCGGTTGACCATATTGCCCATAGCCGCGTGGAAGCTGATATGGGAGACAGTGACACCCTCGGCTTTGGCGATCGCCATCAGTGCGCCGAGCTGATAGAGCATCTGCTGGCGAAGCTCGTCTGCCGGAAACGGTATTTCGCGCCGGCCGAAACCCGGCCGATCAGGCAAACCGGGGTGCGCGCCGATGCCGACGCCGTTCAGTTTCGCAAGCCGGACCATGCGTCCCATCGTATCCGGGTCGCCGCCATGGAAACCGCAGGCGATGTTGGCCGACGAGACAAGTTTCATCATCGCTTCGTCGTCGCACAGCCGGTAGGGACCGAATCCTTCGCCCATGTCGGAATTCAGATCGATCTTCATCAGTTCCTCCTTTTGACGGCCTTTTGGGCGACACGCATTAGGTCATCGCCTTCAAGGCGCGCTTGACCAGTCGGGATGTCTGCCTGACGTCCTCGACATAGCCGGCGACAGCCTGTTCAACTGAGCGCGCCTCCGCATGCGTCGAGCGAACGAACTTCAGCCGGGCGCCGATCCGGGCTTGGCCGAGCCGCCAGAGATCGCATTCGATCACGCCGGCGATCTTCGGATATCCGCCGGCGGTGTTGGCATCGCTCATCTGCACGATCGGTTCGCCGCCGGGCGGAACCTGGATCACGCCGGGCACGACACCGTGGGAGCGCATCTCGATGGACGCTGTCGGCTTGATCGGCTCGCCGGACAGGCGATAGCCCGTCCGGTCGCTTCGCGAGGAAATCCTCCAGGTCTGGCTCCAGAAGGCTTCGCCACCTCCGGCGAAAAGATCATGCTCGCCGGCCGGTAGGGCGCGGATCGGCAGTGTGCCGTCGACAGCAGCCGGGAAGACTTCGCGCAGCGCCACGGCCGGTTCGACGACGGCGAGCCCGGAGGCCGGCAGCATAATCATTTCTGCGTCCTCCCCGACCGCGATCCGATCGCCCTTCGCCAGAGGCCGGCCTGCATTGCCCCCGAAGCTGCCGCGCAGCGACGTGCTTCGCGAACCCATGACAACGGGGATGTCCAGCCCGCCTCCGAGCGAAATATAGGAGCGCGCCAGTAGCGGCGGCTGTTTCAGTTCGAGAAGCTGTCCGGGCTCCGCGATATAAGCGCACCAGGCAAGCAGTTCCGATCCGTCGAGATGAGAATTGCCGTCCGCGCCGGTCACGGCAAAGGCGATGCGCCGTTCGAAACGCAGGCTGAACGGGAAGGTCTGCACCTCTATCGCGGCTGCGTTTTCGTCGTTGCCGACGAGAATGTTGCCGATCCGGACCGCAAGCGGATCCATCGCGCCGCTCGCCGATACGCCGATGTCGCGATAGCCGGGGCGGCCAAGATCCTGCACTGTGTTGAACGGACCGCTTTCCATGATCTCGATCATAGCTCGATCCTTGCCGGCAGGAACCGCACCGTATCTCCCGGCGCCATCATGGCGGGGCTCGGCAACATGGGGTCGAACATCTCAAGTGCCGCGAAGCCGATGGAATTCCAGCCGTTGGGACCTGTGAGCATGGCGACGCCGGTCTGCATACCGCCGATGGTCACGCAGCCCTTCGGCATCTTCAGCGAGGGCACGGTCTTTCGCGGCATGTAGATGCGCGGATCGAGACCATGCAGATAACCGAAACCGGGAGCGCTGCCCAAGGCGAAGACACGGTAGGTCGCTTCATGATGGATGCGGACGACCTCACGGTCGCTCAAGCCCGAGAGATTACAAAGGGCCGGAAGATCCGTCGCAAATTCGCCGCCATAATGGACAGGGATCTCGATGGTCTTGCCGTTGAGATCGATGCTGCGGGCATTCTCCCATGCCTCCAGCAGCCGGGCGACCACCGCATCAGGATCCTCGGGCGTCTCCTTGAAGATCACCAGCAGATTGGTCATGCCCGGAATGTTTTCCGCAAGGTCCGCCCAGTCTTTCACGGTCTGGGACAAAGCCCAGATCCGCCGCTGTGCGATGAGATCGAAGTCGCCGGGCGCCTCGAGCAGGAAGGATCTGGCGCCGATCGAGGAAACCCGCGCCAGGCTTTTGGTGGCCGGAACGATCTCGCGTTGCGATGCATGTCTGTTCGTCGTGACGATCATGACTGGAGCTCGATTTCGAACAGAGGATCACCGAAGCTAACCAGCGCACCAGGCTCGGCGAGCAGCCTGGTCAAAACACCGGAACGTCCGGCGCGAAGGGGAAGCAGGATGTGCCCTACCCCGACAAAGCCGACGATATCCGCATCGGATACGGAGCGCGGCAGATCTTGCGGCACGGCGGAGGCGGCCGGGTGCTCGACACAGAAGCGGCCGGCCATCGGCGCCTTCACGACGGCCGATGCGGAGCCGGGAGCGAAATCGGGAGCAGGAGACGTCGCCCCGGTCGAGCTGATCCGGGAGCCGCCTTTTCCGGCGACGACGATGCGAAGCTGTCCGCCCGGTCGGGAGATTTCGAGACCGTCCACACCGGCGGCCGTCAGTGCCTCGGTGAGCAATGCAATCGTCGCCGGATCGCTGAAATCGATCGCGCTCATGCCCCCCTCCGCAGTTTCAGCCATTGTTCGAGATAATGGATATCCGTCTCGCCGCGCGCGAACGCGCCATCCTCGAACAGGGCGCGCAGGAAGGGGATGTTGGTGGAAATCCCCTCGACCTCAGTGCCCGCAAGCGCCTCGCGCATTCTTGCCATCGCTTCCGCCCGCGTCGGCGCATGGACGATCAGCTTGGCGATCAGCGAGTCGTAATAGGGCGAGACCTTGTAGCCGGCATGAATATGCGTATCGACGCGGATGCCTGGTCCCGTCGGCAACGCCAGATGGGTGACGACACCCGCCGACGGCAGGAAATTTTCGGGATCCTCGGCGTTGATGCGGCATTCGAAGGAGTGGCCCTCGCATGTCACATCGCCTTGGGTGAGATCGAGAACGTGGCCCTGCGCCGCCCTTATCTGCGCCTGGACGATATCGACACCACTCGTCAGCTCGGTGACGGGATGCTCGACCTGAAGTCGCGTGTTCATCTCGATGAAATAGAAAGCGCCGTCCTCATAGAGGAATTCGAAGGTTCCGACGCCCCGGTAGCCGATCTGAAGGCAGGCCATTACGCAAGCCAGACCGACCGGCTGGATGATGTCGGGCGCGATCCCAAGCGCCGGCGCCTCCTCCACCACTTTCTGATGGCGGCGCTGCATCGAGCAATCCCGGTGGCCCAGCCACACGGCATTGCCGTGATCGTCGCAAATAACCTGGATCTCGATGTGGCGCGGATGCTCTAAGAATTTCTCTATGTAGAGCGAGGGGGAACCGAAGGCCTTGCGGGCCTCCTCCCGTGTCAGCGCAATTGCTTCATGCAGCAAATCGGCCTTGGGCACGACACGCATGCCGCGTCCGCCGCCACCGCCGGCTGCCTTGATGATGACGGGATACCCGATTTCCAGCGCTATGCGCTCGATCGTGGCGGGGTCATCGGGCAGCGCCGTGTCCGGACCGGGAACGCAGGGCACGCCGGCCGCCATCATCGCGCGCTTTGCCGCGATCTTGTCGCCCATAATCGCAATCGATGACGCGGTCGGACCAATGAAGGTCAGCCCCGCCTTTTCGATGGCGTCGGCGAAGGTGGCGTTTTCAGACAGAAAACCGTAACCTGGATGGATGGCGCCTGCACCGGCAAGACGCGCCGCCAGAAGGATGGCATCCTGATTGAGATAACTCTTGGCGGCGGTCGATGGGCCGATGCAAAGAAAGCTGTCGGCGGTGCTGCCGTAAGGCGCTTGCCTGTCGGCCTCGGAGCAAATGGCGACCGTCTTCAGGCCGAGCTCATGGCAGGCGCGCTGGATCCGGGCTGCGATCTCGCCACGATTGGCGATCAGAACAGTATCGAAGCGGTCGGTCGCGGATCGTTCAGTCGTTTCCGGCATCAGGCAATCTCCGCCAACAGGTCGCCGGTCTCGACCTCGCCCTCGTCGATTTCGGTGAGGTGCGTAATGCGCCCTGACCGCGGCGCAGCGATCGTGTTGAAGACCTTCATCGCCTCGATGATGAAAAGCGTCTGCCCCTCCTCCACCTCGTCACCGATTGCAATGAATGGCGGTTCCCCGGGTGCCGGGGTCCGGTGCAGAACGCCGAAGACAGGCGCCTTCACCGCATAGGAAGTTTTCTCGAGCCTCGACGACGCATCGGAGCCGGCATCATCGGCAAAGCTCGTCGTCGATCCTGCCTTTTGCGCGGGCTCGGCAGCAGCCTCCTGACCCGGCGACGTGCGGAAAATCCGAACCGTCACGTCCTTTTCGGTCACGGTCAGCTCGGCAATGTTCGATCGTCCGACAAAGTCGATCAGCGTCTTGATCTTCGAGAGGTCCATATGCGTGCTCGGAATTTCAGAATTCCACCGCGCAGACCCGAAGTTTCAAGTCGCCCGGTGTTGTGATTTTTCGTAGCACGACGTATGGGCTGATGGGGTCAGACGAAGTTTTGATGGAGCGTAATCGGCCTTGCGGGAACCGATGGTCGGCAATGGCGTCCGTATCAGAACCCTGCTTCCTTCTGATGCCGTACCGCGAGGATCATCAAAATATCGCCATCAATACGATAACGAGCGACGTATCCGCTATCTCCAAAATCGATGAGCCACTCCCGGTATTGCTCGGGCAAGTCCTCGATGAGGCGTCCAATATGGGGATGTACGCCGAGGGCTCTCAAGCCTTTGAGTATAGTTTCGCCTGCTCGCTTGGCGGCCGATGGGTTTTTCAGTCGTAAGAACTCTCGGAGCCGCTCGAGGTCGCGGATTGCGGCCGGGGAGAAAACTACTTGTGGCATTCGGGTGCGGACAACTCGTCGTCAGTTCCCCAAGTCGAAAGCCATTTTTCGACCTCGGCGCCGGTGACATGCAGTCCCGTCGCTTTAAATTCATGCCAGGCGTCAAGCGTTTCCTGTCGCAGCGCCTCACGCTTCTCCTCGCGCTCAACATATTGCGCAATAGCTTCACGCATGATCCAGTGGGACGAGCGGCGGCGAGCCTCGGCCAGTTGCTGAACGCGGCCCTTTAGCTCATCATCGAGTTTGAGCGAGGTCGGCGATGCCATGAGGCCTCCTTAGTTAAAGGTATTACCTAGCGCTAACCTAAGCTTTCCCGCGGTGTTTGTCTATGAATGCGTTCAACGAATGCACAATGCTTTTCTAACGGTTCAAGACCGTTACAAGGCTTTCCAACCGTGAAGTGAAGGCCGGTCGACTGACCGCGGCATGCGTTCCCATGCGCTTCTGTGCGTCGTCGGCTCCTCATCGTCAGCTCTTCGGAGCGGCGATGCTTTCGCGCAGGATAAGGCTGCTTCGGATGACGGTGCGAACCGCCGCCGTATTCTGCCGCTGGTCAATGGCGTCGAGCAGAAGATCCACCGCCGCGCGCCCCATCTCTTCCACCGGCTGCTTGATCGTCGAGAGCGGCGGCGAGCAGAATTCGCAGACCGGGGAGCCGTCGAAAGAGACGACGGACAGATCACCGGGAATGCTCACGCCTCTCCGCTGGACACGGCTGACGAATGAAATGGCCATGTCGTCGCTGGTCGCGATGACTGCCGTCGGCTTTTCGGTCAACTCGGCGAAATCGTCCGCCGCCTGGACGCCAATGTCGAAGCCGTGCTGATAATCGAGATGACCACCCGAGCGACGCACCGCCTCCTCGGACAATCCTGCCGCCTCGAGCGCCTCGAGCACGCCGCCGTAACGCTCGACATCGTGATAATTGCCTTCAGGCCCCGCAAGATAGAAAAACCGCCGATGACCCAATCGGATCAGTTCGGCCGTGACGTCGCGCACGGCTTCGCGGTCGTTCGTCACGACGCTCTGCAGGCCGGCATCGCTCATGTCGAGCAGCATCGACACGATCGGCAGACCGGAATTGGCCAGCGAGCGCCCGTCGACCTCCGGAAGCTTCGACGACAGGATGATGGCCCCGCGTACGCTGCCGCCGAAGGCGAGGTCGAGGATATGCCGTTCGGAAATCTCGTCGCGATCGAGGTTGGCAATCATCAGGTTGTAGCCGCCCTGGATCAGCGATTGATTGATACTCTGCAGCACCTGCGGAATGACCTGGGAAGCACCATAGTAGAGCGATCCCGGCAGAATGATCATGATGACGTTGGATTTGCCGACCCTAAGGCCGCGCGCCATCGCGTTCGGCGTATAGCCCAGTTGCCTGGCTGCGGCATTGATCCTGGCGCGCGTCTTCTCGTTGACCCGGCCGGGATTGGCGAGCGCCCGGCTGACTGTCGATATCGCAACGCCGGCGAGCCGCGCGACATCGGCCATCAATGCACCCGATGGCTCCTCTCCCACCACATCCTTGTTTTTATTCATGTTTATTTCGGTCTCCCGGATGCTTCGATTTGCAACTCTAAGACAGGGAGCGATTTATAGCAAACGTTTGCCAAAAATCGCTTGCTTAAAAAACCGGCTTGGCTATTATCTAGCCATGGCAAACGATTGCCATTTCTTAATGCTTTGAAAACCCATGATTTATTGGATGCGGAACGGCACTTCCGCACGCTGGTAGGTCATGCCTCGAGAAATGGACAAATTATGGCTACTGACAGGCTGCGCTTCGGTGTCGATCTCGTGACATTCTTTCATCCCGGCTTCTGGGGCGTCGACAGCCATGAGGCGATCGTCGGCTACGCCCGCGCCGAGCCCCGTGCCTTCTGGGACAAGATACTCGACAGCGTCCAGGCCTCCGGCGTTGCCGGTGTCGAGCTGACGTTCTCTCCCTTCAACTGGCAGGACGCCATCAAGACCTATGGTTCCGTCGACGCCTTTGCAGCCGAACTGGCAAGACGCGGCCTGACGCTCTGCAGTGGCTTCTTCGCGGAACTGGAGGCGGCCGGCGATTTCGCTGAGCCCGAGGCCCAGCGCGCGCTGATCGACAAGGCGGAACGATATGCCGACTTCCTGAAAGCCTGCGGCAGCGACATCATGGTGATCGGCGCGCCGCTGCGCCAGACGCTCGGCGCCCAGCCGGTGCAATTCTACGATTTCGACCGCGCCAAAGTGATTGCCGATTTTCTGAACCGGCTTGGTGCGACCCTCTATGCCAGGGGCGTGCGGCTGGCGCTGCACACCGAGGCGCACTCGATCTTTGCCGCCGCGCGCGACGTCGATCTGATGATGCTTTTGACCGACCCGGCCTACGTGCACATGTGCCCGGACACGGCCCATATCATCGTTGCCGGCTCCGATCCCATCCAACTCGTCGATCGCCATCACGAGCGCATGATCATCGCTCACTGGAAGGATGCGATCGGCCCGATGCCCGCCGATACGCCGATCGACAAGCACATCCATGAACGCCACCAGCCCTATTTCTGCAGCTTCGGCCTCGGACGGGTCGACTGGCCATCCTGGATCCGGCTGCTGCGCGACCGGGCCTATGAAGGCTGGGCGATCCTCGAACTCGATGCCGCGCCCGATCCCGTCCGCGACATCGCCAACGGGCTCACGCTCGTCCGGCAGGCGCTCCTGCCGATCTATCGCTGACAGTCATCCCTAAGACAACGAACGCCCCGCAAAGAGGGCATTTTCAAGAGGTGGAACAATGAAGACCATGATGAAGCTTTTTCTTGCCGGCGTGGCATTCGCCGGTCTCTTCGCCTCGGCCCATGCCGAGGACAAGCCAACGATCGAGATCATGTCGTCCTGGACGTCGGGCGGCGAAGCTGCCGCCCTCAACGTCATCAAGACCGAGTTCGAAAAGCGCGGCGGCGTCTGGAAGGATTCCTCGATCGCCGGCTTCGGTGCGGCCGATGCCGCCTTCCAAAACCGGATCGTCGCCGGTGATGCGCCCGGCGCCAAGCAGGGCGTCATCGGTCTCGCTGCCGCCGATTTCATCAACCAGGGCCTGTTCAATCCGATCGACGACGTGGCGGCCGCCGGCAAATGGGCTGACGCCCTGCCGAAATCGATCCATGATCTCATCACCTATGACGGCAAGGTCTACCTTGCGCCGACCGGCGCCCATGGTGAAAGCTGGCTCTTCTATTCCAAGGAAGCCTTCGAGAAGGCCGGTATTTCGCAAGAGCCCAAGACCTGGGACGAGCTCTTTGCCGATCTCGACAAGCTGAAGGCTGCCGGCATGGTTCCGGTCGCCTGGGGTGGCCAGCCCTGGCAGCAAACCAAGGTCTTCAACATGATCCTGCTTTCGCAGGTCGGGATCGACGGCTTCCTGAAGATCTATGTCGATAAGGACAAGAGCCCGGCATCCGTCGAAGGCGTGAAGAAGACCCTCGAAATCCTCGGCAAGCTGCGTGGTTATGTCGATGCCGGTGCCGCCGGCCGCAACTGGAACGACGCGACCGCCATGCTGATCACCGCCAAGGCCGGCGTGCAGTTCATGGGCGATTGGGCCAAGGGCGAATTCACCGTTGCCGGCAAGGAGCCGGGCAAGGATTATGGCTGCATGATCGTGCCGGAATCGAAGGGCATGGTTTATATCGCCGACTCCCTCTGGTTCCCCAAGACCGGCAAGGCCGAGACCGACAAGGCGCAGAAACTTCTCGCCGAAGTCGTCATGGATCCGGCCGTCCAGGTCGAATTCGCCCTCAAGAAGGGTTCGGTTCCGATGCGCGCCGACGTCGACAAGTCGAAGCTGGACGTCTGCGCCCAGAAGGGTGTCGAGCTGATGGCAGCCGGTGCGATCGTGCCGGACCAGGCGATCGTGCTGACGCCCCAGCAGGTTGGCGCGCTCGATGACTTCGTCGACGAATACTGGAGCGGCGGCTCGGACGATACGGCCTCCACAGCTGGGAATTTCTTCGCCATCTTCGAGTAGGATAGTAGCCCGTGGCGTCGACCTGATGTCGGCGCCACGGCTGCCAGCCGCCGCCTCGCGCGACGGCGCGCCCTGCTTTCCACTCCGTCAACGAGCTGGCCGATGTCCATCAAACGCAAGCCCAATCTTTCCGCGACCATCGCGCTTTTGCCGACATGGTTCGTCGCGGTCGTGGTCTTTATCGGCACCATGGCCTGGTCGATCCGCCTGTCCTTCACCAATTCGACGCTTTTTCCATCCTCGACCTATGTCGGCTTGGCGCAGTATTCGAAGCTCTTCTCTTCCGCCAAGTGGCTGGCCTCGCTGCAAAACGTGTTGATCTTCGGCGTGCTATACGTCGCAGGCTGTTTGCTGCTGGGCTTCCTGCTGGCTGCGGCGCTGGACCGCAAGATCCGCTTCGAAAGCGCCTTCAGGACCATATTCCTCTATCCCTACGCCATGTCCTTCGTGGTGACCGGGCTGATCTGGCAATGGATGCTCAATCCGACGCTCGGCATCCAGGCGAGCGTGCGTTCGCTCGGCTGGGAAAGCTTCGTCCTCGACTGGGTGGTCAATCGCGACATGGCGATCTATGCGCTGGTGCTTGCCGGCGTATGGCAGGGCGCGGGGCTCGTCATGGTCATTGCGCTCGCCGGCATGCGCGGCATCGAAGGCGAGCAATGGAAGGCGGCGCGGATCGACGGTATCCCTGTCTGGCGGATCTATGTCTCGATCATCCTGCCCCAGCTCGGGCCGGCGCTGGCCGCGGCCGGCATGCTGCTCGCCATGGGCGTGATCAAGACCTATGACATCGTCGTTGCCATGACCAATGGCGGCCCCGGCAATGCGACGGAGGTGCCGGCGAAATTCATCATGGACAATCTGTTCGGGCGCCAGAACCTCGGCCTCGCCACAGCCGGCGCGACGGTGCTTGTCCTCGGCGTGATCATCGCAGTCGCCCCGTTCCGCTACATCATGCACATGCGTGACAAAGCCAAGGGAGCCGCGTGATGGCACGTCTTCATCCGAACGGCCCGAAGCCGGCACAGATCACCGCCGGGCGCATCGGCCTCTATGCCTTCCTTGTCGTCGCAGCGCTTTTCTTCCTTTTGCCGCTCTACACCATGGTCGTTACCTCGCTGAAATCGATGCCCGAAATCCGGCTCGGCCAGATCTTTGCCCTGCCGGCGACGCTCGATTTTTCTGCCTGGGCAACCGCCTGGTCGGGGGCCTGCATGGGAACCGTCTGCGTCGGCATTCGCAGCGGCTTCTGGAATTCGGTGGCGATCACCCTCCCCTCGGTCGCGCTCTCGGTCTTCATCGGCGCCGTCAACGGCTATGCGCTGTCGCTCTGGCGGCCGCGCGGGGCAAACCTGCTCTTCGGCCTGCTGATGGCCGGCGGCCTCATCCCCTACCAGATCTTCCTCTATCCGATGGTCCGGGCGATGGCGAATATCGACCTTTATAATTCGCTGGCTGGCATCATTCTCGTGCATGTCATCTTCGGTCTGCCGCTGGTGACGCTTCTTTTCCGCAACTATTTCCTCAGCGTGCCGGAGGAGCTCTGCAAGGCGGCGCGCGTCGACGGCGCGGGCTTCTGGCGCATCTTTTTCGAGATCATGCTGCCGATTGCCGTGCCGATGGTCGTGGTGGTCTCCATGCTGCAGTTCACCGGCATCTGGAACGACTTCCTGCTCGGTCTCGTCTTTGCCGGCCGCGACAACCTGCCGATGACCGTGCAACTCAACAATATCGTCAACACCACGATGGGCGAGCGGACCTACAACGTGAACATGGCGGCGACGATCCTCACTGCCATCGTTCCGCTCGCCATCTATTTCCTGTCCGGCCGCTGGTTCGTGCGCGGCATCGCGGCCGGCGCAGTCAAGGGGTAACACTTCCATGCAATCTGCCGTCTCCGTCAAGGACCTGAAGATCGCCTACGGCGACCATACGGTGATCGAGAAGATGTCGATCGACATCGCGTCGCGAGAGTTCCTGGTGCTGCTCGGCCCTTCCGGCTGCGGCAAGTCCACGCTTTTAAACGCCATTGCCGGTCTCCAGGACATCACATCAGGCGAGGTCTGGATCTCGGGCAGGAACGTCAGCTGGGAGGAGCCGAAGGACCGCGGCATCGGCATGGTCTTCCAGTCCTACGCGCTCTATCCGCGTATGTCGGTCCGCAAGAACCTCTCCTTCGGGCTTCGCGTCGCCGGCCTGCCGAAGGCCGAAATCGAGGCCCGTGTTTCCCGCACCGCCGCCCTTCTCCAACTCGACAAGCTGCTCGACCGGCGTCCGGCCGAGCTTTCCGGCGGCCAGCGCCAGCGCGTCGCCATCGGCCGGGCGCTGGTGCGTGAAGTCGATGTCTTCCTGTTCGACGAACCACTGTCGAACCTCGATGCCAAGCTGCGCAACGAATTGCGCGTCGAGATCAAGAAGCTGCACCAGCGCCTCGGCAATACGATGATCTATGTCACCCACGACCAAGTCGAGGCCCTGACGCTGGCCGACCGGATCGCCATCATGCGCGACGGCGTCATCCAGCAACTCGCCTCGCCGGCCGAGATCTACCGCCGCCCGGCCAATCTCTTCGTTGCCGGCTTCATCGGCGCTCCGGCGATGAATTTCATCGAGGGCCGGATCGAGCCCGGCAACGGCGCGCCGCTCTTCCGGAGCAAGGAGTTCACTGTCGATCTCTCCGGTTATTCCTTCCGAGCGGAGGCAGCGGAAGGGCCTGCTACTCTCGGCTTTCGCCCGGAACACCTTGTGCTCGATGGCGCCACGAGCGGCCTGCCAACCATTCCGCGGCGCGTTTCCGTCGTCGAGCCGATGGGTTCGGACGCCGTCGTCTGGTTCGACTGGGCGGACCAGAGCCTATCGCTCCGGCTGATGGGCGATGTCACGCTTGAGCCTGGCGATACCGTGGCTCCCGGGCTCGATATCGCCAAGGCGTCCCTCTTCGGCACTGACGGATCGCGGCTGTGACGCGCCACCCCTTTGTTTCCCCGCAATTCCTGGCGCTTTTCGTGCCGTTTTGAGGATTGCTCAAGGACAGGATTAGAAAAGACATGTCTGAGATCGTCTATGATGCGCTGGTGATCGGTTCCGGCGCGGCGGGTTCATTCGCGGTAAAGGAACTGACGGCACAGGGATTGTCGGTGCTGCTGCTCGAGGCCGGCCCCGCCGTCGGACCGAAGGATTTCGATCCCGTCCGCAAGAAGGCGCCGGCAAGCAGCATCAATATCTGGGAGCGTGCGCGGGCCACTCTCAAGGGCCAGCCGATCCAGGCGCGCGCGGCGTTTTTCACCGAGCGCTTCAGCCACTTCTTCGTCAACGACCGCAAGAACCCCTATACGACGCCGAAGGGCGAACCCTTCCTCTGGATCCGCGGCCGCCAGGGCGGCGGGCGCCTCCACAGTTTCGGCCGGGTGCTGCTGCGCTGGACCGACGACGATTTCAAGATCCGCTCACGTGCCGGAAAGGGCGTGGACTGGCCGGTCTCCTATGATGAGTTGGCGCCTTTCTACGACGAGGTCGAGGCCTATCTCGGGCTCTATGGCAACAAGGACAACGTGGCCACGCTACCGGATGGCATCTATGCGAAGCCGGCAAGCCTGACGCCCGCCGAACAGATCTTCAAGCAGGCGGTCGAAAACCGCTGGCCGGAGAGGCACGTCGTCTCCTGGCGCTACATCGCGCCTGACGCCGACCGGATGCCGCGACCGCTGCGAGATGCAAAGGCGACCGGTGAGCTGACCATCCGCTACGACGCCGTCGTTCGCCGCATCACCACGGACGAGAAGACCGGCCGCGCTACCGGCGCCGAATATATCGATCGCAACACCGGTGCGGTATCGACGGTTCGCGCCGCGATGGTGGTGCTTTCGGCCTCGCCGATAGAGAGCGTGCGGCTGCTCTTGAATTCGGCGTCGGCGAAACATCCTGATGGGCTCGGCAACAGTTCGGGTGCTCTCGGCCGCTATTTCATGGACCAGCTTCCATGCCTCGCCTTCGGCTCCTTCTCCAAGGCAAAGGGTTGGGCGCCCGACGAGTCCGCGCCGACCGACCCGTTCTATAATCCGTCGGGCGGGATCTTCATTCCCCGCTTCGGCGAGAGCGACGCGGCCCGCGGCGATTTCGACTACCAGGGAAGCGTCGGCCGCGCGCCGGTCTCCGTGGACACGGATGCACGTCTCGCCTTCTTCGGCTTCGGCCGCATGCTGCCCTATGCCGACAATCGCATCACGCTCGATGTCAGGCGTAGGGATGCCTGGAACATTCCCGTGCCGCATATCCGCTGCGTCATGCAGGAGGAGGAGCAGGCGCTGCTCAGAAGGCAGGAAGAAACGCTGATCGCATTGATCAAGGAGGTCGGCGGCGACCTCGAATTCATCGGCTCGCCGACCGGCCTCAAGGAGATGGGCAAGGGCGCATTTCCCGAAGCCGATGTCTTCAGCCGCTTCATGTTCCGCAAATGGTTTCGCAAGACCATGTGCATGGGAGCGGCAATCCATGAGACGGGCGGCGCGCGCATGGGCGAAACCCGTGAGGCTTCGGTTCTCAACCCCTATAATCAGCTCTGGGATGCCCCGAACCTCATCGTCACCGACGCCAGCGCCTTCCCCGGCAGCGGCATCGCCGGCACCACGCTCACCGTCATGGTCCTGACGATCCGCGCCTGCCGGAATCTTGTCGACCAGTACCGGACAGGACGGCTGTAGGCGCCCGCAACGGCTGAACTGCTAGATCGTTCACGCCGCTTTGGTGTTTCGGCGCTCGGCAAGGATCTGTTCGAGGAGGTACATCGTCACCACGGGACCGACAGCTGTGCCTGCCGCAGATGCATGCGCAAGATGAGCGACCGCGTTATCCGCATTGCCAACGGCAAACACGCCCGACCTGTTGGTCCGGCCATCCTTGTCGGTCCTGGCGAGACCGATCTCATCGACCTCGCAGAGGGATGCGGCGAGGCCCGATGCAGCCCGAATCTCCGCCGCGATCCATGTCGCATCGCAGGCGATTTCCCCGCCGCCGCTCGCCGTCGAAACGCCAACAAGCTTGCCGTCTCGATGGACGAGCCCGGTGATTTCGTCCGGAATGATCTTGATATCGAGAAGCCGCAAGCGTTCCGCGTCGGCTTCATTGAACCTGTGCCGTGAGACGATAGTGACATCACGCGACCACATCCAGACCCAGGACGCCATATGCGCCAGGCGTTCCGGCAATCCGAACACCACGAAACGCTTGCCTCGAACTTCATAGCCGTCAAAACAGGGGCAGACACGCACGTCACGCCCCCACGCTTCCGGCAAGCCTGACAGTGGTGGAAGGTCGTCTATCACTCCCGTTGCCAAGACGATCGTGCGTGCTGCGACTCTGGATCCCCTGGCTTCGACCCAGAACAATCCGTCCTCACGAGGCACGATGGAATGGACGTGCTCGGATCTGATGTCCGCACCGTAACGGACGGCTTCCGCACGCGCTTGCGCCATGAACGCTGCTGTCGGCATGCCGTCGAAGCCCAGATGCTCCCGCACCTCTTCAACGCTGAAAATGCGCGATTTACCGCCGTCGAATACAAGCGTCGATCGGCCGGCTCTTCCCAAAAAAAGGGCGGCGCTGAGCCCCGCGGCCCCGCCGCCGACCACCACCGTATCGACTACATCATTCATAACCTTGGCCTTCGATACCCGTGTGATTTCCATGACACTGACACGATTGGTAACATATCCCGTTATTCGACACAACAAAAGTTACGAATAGCGCTTTGTGCAGAATGAAAGGTCCGGATGTGCGTTCTTTGCCGAGAATTTGAAGGACGACGCATTCTCGCCCCGTTGATTACACCTGATGTAATTGAGGGCATTCCCTGTCCCGCGATATTAGTGAACGGCCTTCCTGCAGGAGGAACAATCCTGTCAACAGAAGCGGCCGACAACCGATGTCGATGGCTCAACTGCCGTCACCCGTACAAAGCGGCCGAGGAGAACGACGATGACGACCATGAATTTTACCAAACGAGAACCCCCTGAATGGCTGTTGGCCTTCTGGAAGGAGATCGATGACAAGACCTTTGGCGGAGGCTTCGACTGCCTGGCGCAGGATGCGACCTGCAATCTGGGCGTCGCCGACTGGAAGGGGCGAGACACCATTCGTGAGAACCTGCGCGCCTTCATCGACACGGGTTTCTCAGCGCTTCACGACGTCGCGGAATATTGGGACGGCGGCTCGCTGAAAATCTTTCGCGGGACTGTCACAATGACGCCCGACGACGAGGCTCAACCGGTTGTCAAACCGGTGATGACGCACTTCTTCTATATGGATGAACGAGAGCCGGCCAAGGTCGGCCGCTGGTACGGATCGGTTGGCCCGGTTGCTTTCTGATCGATATCGCAGCTGGCGGGAGCGTTATTGCCCCCGCCGGCCATTAGCCGCACGGACGGAGATCGCCATAAGATGAGCTCGACGCACAGTCCTTCAAGCGCAGTATCGAACGAGCTTGGCATCCAGTTGCGCGCCTGGCGCGACACGCGCGGCAAGAGCCAACTGGATCTCTCACTCGATACCGGCATATCGCAGCGTCAGATCAGCTTCATCGAAAGTGGCCGAAGCACGCCCGGCCGCCACAATCTGCTGCATCTCGCCGACGCCCTTGATGTGCCGTTGCGAGAGCGCAATACGTTATTGCTCGCCGCCGGTTACGCCCCGATTTACGCCGAAGGCGGTATCGACGATGTTGAAATGAAAGGCGTCACGGACGCGTTAAGGCGCATGCTTGTTCAGCACGAGCCGTTTCCGGCAGTTGTCATGGATCGGTATTGGAACGTCGTCATGACGAACGACGCGACGCAGGGCTTCTTCAATAACTTCCTTGACATGGCGGCACGGGAAAAACCGCGCAATCTGCTGCATCTGATGTTCGATCCGGCCGGTTTGCGGCCCTTCATCCCAAACTGGGAGGAAACCGCAAAAAGTCTGATGGCGCGGGTATTCAGAGAGTCCGTGGGCCGCGTCATTGACATGCACACGAAGGCGCTGATCGATGCGCTCCTCGCCTATCCGGATGTGGACAGTGCCTGGAAGGTCTCGACGACAGCGGACAGCACACCCGTCATCCCCTTGTCCTTCGTCAAGGACGGGCAGGTTCTGAGCTTCTTCTCGCTGGTGACCACGGTTGGCACTGCGCAGACGATAACGACCCAGGAATTGAGGATCGAGTGCATGTTCCCGTTGGATGATGCCACGGAGGTGGAATACGCCAAGCTGATGAAGCAGGCTGCCGCGCGTTGGCGCCAGACCGGGAAGTGAGACATCGCCGTCAAGGCCGTGGCGTAGGACAATCCAGCTTTCCGTACCTGAACCGTCACACAAACTTCGCAGTGCCATGCTCCTGTCAAAAAAAGCAGGAAGGAAAGCCCATGTCTCAGACACCTCAGGACCAACTCAGCCGTATAAAGGCCGAAATCGCCGACAGCTTCGATGAAGAGCTGGAAATGCAGATGGAGGAAGACCGGCTCGACGATCTGGTCGCCGAAGGAATGTCGGAACCGGCAGAGCAGACGCTCGAACGAAAGATCTACTTCCGGGAACTTTTCCGTCTGCAGCACGAACTGGTGCGGCTGCAGGATTGGGTTCAGCACAAGAAGCTGAAGGTGGTTGTGCTTTTCGAAGGCCGGGATTCGGCCGGAAAGGGAGGCGCGATAAAGCGCGTGACCCAGCGGCTCAATCCGCGCGTCTGCCGGACGGTCGCGCTGCCCGCTCCTACAGAGCGGGAACGCCATCAATGGTATTTTCAGCGTTATGTCCCGCATCTTCCGACCGCTGGCGAAATGGTCCTCTTCGACCGAAGCTGGTACAATCGCGCCGGTGTCGAGCGCGTGATGGGTTTCTGCACCGACGAAGAACTCGAGGAGTTCTTCCGCTCGGTGCCTGAATTCGAGCGGATGCTGGTCCGTTCTGGTATCGTGTTGATCAAATACTGGTTTTCGATCACCGACGAGGAGCAGGAATTTCGCTTCAAGATGCGTATCCACGATCCGCTGAAGCAATGGAAGCTCTCACCGATGGATATGGAAAGCCGGGTCCATTGGGAGGAATACACCAAAGCCAAGGAAGAGATGCTGGCGCGGACACACACGGAGGATGCACCTTGGTGGGTGGTGCAGGCGGTAGACAAGAAACGGGCGCGTTTGAATTGCATCGCCCATCTTCTCGAGCAGATCCCTTACGAGGATGTTCCAAAACCCGAGATCCAGTTGCCGGACCGCATCCGTCACGCCGATTACAACAGGGCGCCGGTTCCGCCTGAAATGCTCGTGCCGGAGCGCTATTGAAAGCATGGCATTCGCCGCGCCCTGATCTTCAGGGGGCGGCTCTCGCGGCGTGCTGCCTCTGGACCATTCCCCGCCCGACACTAGGTTCCGCTTTAAGAGTGAGGTTCCGTCGACCGTGCCTCAGAGTGGACGAGTGAGGGAAATGCTTGCTTTCCAGTAGCCGATTTTACGCCGATAGACGTGCCACGTGGGGATACGAACCAAGTTTCGACGGCGCCCTCATCGCATGGTGGGGCTCCAAACGCGGCGCTCGCGCCGTCTTCGTCGGAGAATTTTCCGGCGGACAACTCAACATCATCGCCACGTTCAAAGGTGCCCTTTCCCACTTTGGCTGGCGGCAATACGCTGACCTTTTGGTTCTCACCGAGAAAGACCGTCTGTGGGAAGTAGATCCCAGGCGACCCGGGGCACGCACCGACGTTACTCCACGAGATTTCCAAACGTGGCAGGTGATCGTCGACCCTCGACACGCCGCAGACAACCAATTCCTGGTTTCCTACGATCGCAGCCCCGCTGTCGCCGATCTCTATGCAACCAGTGCGGATGGACGCGACAAGCGGCTCTTGGAACAAAACAACGGCTCGACCGAAAGCTGGTTGTTGAATGAGGCGCAGGTTCCATGCATTCGCGTCGAGCTGACTGCCTCGGGAATGAGGCGATACCTTCACCGAATTAACGCCGACAAGCCGTGGCGAGAGATGGCGGCACTCGAGCCGGATGACACGCTGGTCATCTGGCGTACGGACAGGTCAGGCAATGCCTTCGAGGCGCTTTCCAACCGTCAGCGGGACAAGATCGCGTTAGTTTCGCTGGACCCGGTTACCGGTAGAGAAACCGTGCTGGTCGAGGACGGCGATGTCGATGTTTCAGACGCGCTGCGCTTCACGCCCAGCGAACCGGCTGACGTCGCCGTCATTCGCGACGGCTATCCACGATATATCGCCCTTTCGGAAAGAGGAACGATCTTCACTGAGCTGGTTCTGGATCGCAACGGGCATGCCGACGTCGAAATCTCAGGTTCTTCCAAGGCTGGTGCGCTGCTCACGGTCGCGATCTCCTATGATGAACGACCCTACCAGCACTATCTGTTAAACTTGGCGGATAAGAGCAAGACGCTGCTTTCCGCGCCGGCGGAAAAGCGCAAGTCGGCATTTTCGGCAGTTACGAAGCCTGTCTACTTCACGGCCGGAGATGGTGAGGAGATACCAGCATTGTTGACGCTTCCGGCTGGCTCACCTCATCCTGTGCCGACCGTCGTAATGGCTCACGGCGGCCCGGCGCGCCACGACAGCTGGGGTTACAACATCGAGAAGAGCTTTCTCGCAAGCCGCGGATACGCGACCTTGTCAGTCAACTATCGCGGCTCGACCGGCTTCGGGAAGAGGTACCAATCTCTGGGCTATCGGCAGTTTGGGCGAAAGATGCAGGACGATATCGCCGATGCCGGGCGATGGCTGCTCGCCCAAGGCATCGCGGCTGAAGGCAAGCTTGCGGTCGCCGGCGAAAGCTACGGAGGTTTCATGGCCGCGCTGGCAATGGCCGACGACAAGCTCTTTTCCGCGGCAATCATCGACTACGCAATCCTGGATCTGCCCTACCAGATGCAGAACAACCCGGTCGGCTGGGGGTTGTTCCTCGGCCAGGTCATCCGCTACTTCGGCAATCCTGATGATCCCGGCGATCTCACGCAGATGCAGGAATTCTCGCCGCTCCACAATGCAAAGAAATTGCGCGGATCGTTTCTGCTCACCGCCGGAATGGAAGATCCGGTCGTCGGTTGCCAACAGACGAAAGCCTTCGAGAAGGCGTTGCGCGAGACGGGTCGCGATGTCACGGCGCTATACTTCGATCGGGAGGGCCATGGCTATGCCGGCTGGCAAACCAAACTGGTGCGCGCCCGCGAAATCGAGCTATTTCTCAGCCGCAAACTCGGCGGCAAGGCAAAAAAAATCGATCCGCTGGCCTTCTTGTCAAAGCACTGGATTCAGGGGCGTTTCGGCAATGGCGCGCGAAATATGCTCGCTCGCCGAGTATAAACCGCGAGAACAAAGCCTTGATACTCTCCCTGATTGCTCTAACCTCCCCTTGGCGCGCCGGATATGGCGGGTTTTGGCTTTACCTCGGAGGCACCTATGGTTGACGTTCAGAGTGTTAATGCAGATACCAGCGGATATTACATCCATCCCCTTGAAGATTTTGAAATCGACGCCGTGAACGGTGCCGGCTCATGGGTCGGCCATGTCGATCGTGGGCTGATAGGCGGAACATACGCAGCCGGCGGCACTTTTGCGACCACCGGAAGTCTGGGCAAAGCCGGGATTGCCGGCACTGCAGGGTTCGCAGCAGGGGCGTCGGGCAGCATATATAATGGCGGCCTCTCCGGCGGCGGCAATAGCAGCGGTCGTGTCATCTGCACGCATTTCTTCCGACGCGGCATGCTTGACCGCGATCTTTGGCGGGCGGATCTGGAATTCACCTATCAGTCTCTGTCGCAAACGACGGTTCGTGGATATCAATATTGGGCGATCCCCTATGTCCACCTGATGCGCCGAAGCCCGCTCGCGGAAAAAATCATGTATCCTCTCGCCAGAGCGCGGGCTCTGGAGATTGCCTACCAGGCCGGGCGCCGTCCGAAGGGCTCGCTTGGCGGCAAGGTGGTGCGCCTTATCGGCGAGCCGCTATGCTTCCTGATCGGCAGCGTGGTGAAGCAGAAGGACTGGGCTCCGCTTTGGGTGGAGAAGACCGAGGCGACAGGAGGTCAATCATGACAGCCTTCTCAAAATTGATCGTGCAGGAAGTTGCGTTATCGGCGGTCTTGGCGGCAGGCGCCGTCATCGGCATTCCCAAGCTGACCGACCCGAATGCCGCTGCCAATTATCCGCTGGCGATCGGGGTTTTCCTGGCAATGGTCGCGACCTTTGTCGCCTACGAGCTTTTCGTCAAGAAATCATCCTGATGTTATCGTCTGGCTTGAAAGGCCTGTGACGTTTTCAACGGCCGGGAGGCGTAAATCTCCCGGCCGTTATGATTGAATCCTATATTTAATCCTGTTCCGGTCTTCAAAAGTCATCGTCTGCAGGTTGACGCTTTCTTGATGCTACCTAATTTTCCCGTGCACGTAGTGTTTTCGACTACCTTCCCGAAACAAGCAAATGGTGAGTTAAGTGCAGGGTATCAAAGAACTTTCCAGCGCCGAGATGGAACACGTATCCGGCGGTGGCGTCAGCTCCGGTGTTCGGGGCGCAATCGACGGGGCAGCCGCACTCGCAGGTGGTGGCGCTCTCGGGTACGCCGCGGCGATCGGCGCGGGCGTGGGCATTTCCGCCTTCGGCGTCGGAGCGCTTGCGGTCGGTGGCGCTGCCCTTGGCGTCTACGGTGTCTACAGACTGGCGAGAGCCTTTGCCTAAGCTTTAAAACATGGGGCTCCGCCGCAATGGCGGGGCACCCTTCCTTCCCCTAACGACCATATCTGATCTCAATGAGCCTGTTTCGCCGAGAAGCCCTCGAACGGCAGTCCCAGCGTTTAACGGGAACGGTGTCGATGGCGGTACCAATGGGGTGGCACGTCACCGGCTATCTGATGGCCGGCATCCTCATCGTCGTTCTGATCTTTCTTTCCATCGCAAGCTATTCCCGCATTGTCACCGCAACCGGCATTATCCAGCCGGACAAGGGCGTGGCGGTCGTCATGCCCTCGCGCCCGGGCGTCATCATGAAGATGATGGTCGCAGACGGCGATCAAGTCGAAGAAGGCCAGGAACTGGTTGCCGTGCGCTCCGAGGACTACCTGGTCAGCGGTGAATCAGCCTCCGAAAAAGTCGCCGAAATGCTCGACCGGCAGAATGCGAGCATCAGCGAGCAGCTGGCGGAAGTCAAAAATGATGAAATTGCCCAAACGGCGCAATTTAGCGCCCAGATATCCGGCTACCAGACGCAGATCGACAAGCTTCAAAGCCAGATCGCCTTGCAAAAGGAACTGATCACCTCGATCGAGAAAGATGTCGAGCGCATTCGCGGCCTGGTCGACAAGGGTATCGTTCCACGACGAGACGTGACTTTGAGAGAAGATTCGCTCACCGAGCGGCGCCAGCAAATGGCGGTGCTGGAAAGCACGTTGACGGAACGGCGGTCGGATCTCTCCGATGCCGAACGAATGCTCGATCAGGTCAAGGCGCGCTCAAACGAGAAGGTCGCAGCACTCCAGTCGCAGCGTGAGGATATCAATCGCGGCCTCGCCACCAATGAACAGTCCCGTGCCTATGTGATCAGATCGCCGATCGGCGGTACGGTTTCTGCCCTCACGGCCAAGATCGGCGAGCCGCTGAACACGCAGCAGGCGCTCATGAGCGTCGTTCCGCTGAATGCAACATTGCATGCGCAACTGGACGTGCCCAACGCCGCCGTCGGTTTTGTCGAGGTCGGGCAGGAGGTACGGCTGGCGATCGATACCTTCCCTTACCAGAGCTTCGGGACGATCGCAGGTCGCGTCAAGAGCCTGTCGAAAAGCCCGATCAACCGTGGCAGCGGCGCGAGCACCAACCTGAACTATCTCGTGACGGTCGACCTTGAGCGACAGAGCATCACGGCCTTCGGAAAGCAGCAGGCGCTGTTTCCAGGCATGACCTTGTCCGCCCGGATTGCGACCGCGCGCCAATCTCTACTGGAATGGCTGTTCGAGCCGTTGTTCGCCCTTCAACGACGATAGGACCTGCGATTGTCTTCCAAAGCACTTCAGGCCGGGTTCTTTTCAAATTCACGAATTCGTCTCATTCGTCAGAATGAGGTCAGCGAATGCGGTCTGGCCTGTCTGGCAATGATGGCGAGCTTTTACGGGCACGACGTTGATCTGGCGACGATGCGCCGACGTTTCACCCCGTCATTTCGGGGAGCCCCGCTGTCGAGCCTGATCAAGATCGCAGACCAGGTCGGCCTCCTGCCTCGCGCCGTCAAGCTGCCGCTGGAAGAGCTGCCCAATCTCGCATTGCCGGCGATCCTCCACTGGAACATGAACCATTATGTCGTCATCGAGCGGGTTTCGGGTGACAAGGCGCTGATCCACGATCCGGCTGGTCGCAGTGAATGGCTTCAAATGTCTGAGGTATCGGACCACTTTACCGGCGTTGCGCTGGAGTTGAGGCCAAACGAAGCATTCGAGAAGAAAACGGAGCGTACGGTGTTGCGCTGGTCGCAGCTCTGGACGCGGATCAACGGGCTCGGAAGCTCGTTCCTTCAGGTCATCGTCCTCAGCGTCGTGCTCCAGATCTACGTGCTTGCCCTGCCCTACTACCTGCAGGTCGGCATAGACAACGCGCTGCCGGCGCTCGACCACGATCTGCTTGCGGTGCTTGCGCTTGGTTTCGGGCTCTTCACCGCCTTCAATACCAGCGCGAGTTTCCTTCGCTCCTTCGTGATCCTGGCGGCGGGCTCCGCGTTAGGTTTCGGCATCGCCTCGAATATCGCCAGGAAACTGTTCCGGCTGCCGCTCGACTGGTTCCAGAAGCGGGAGGTCGGCGACATCCTGTCCCGCTTCCAGTCGGTGACGCCGATACAGAAGATGCTGACGGAAGGCGTTGCGGGAACGCTGGTGGATGGACTGCTTGCGCTGACGACTCTGGCAATCATGTTCTTCTACAGTGCCAAGCTCGCAATGATCGCCTTGACCGCCTTCTTTCTCTATTTCGTCGTTCGCCTGATATCCTTCTCGTTCGAACGCCGCGCGCAGGAAGGCAGTATCATCGCCCACGGCAAGGAGCAGACAGCCCTTATCGAAACGATACGCGGCATCCAGACCTTTCGTCTCTACAATAGTGAAACGATGCGGCATGCCATGTGGCAGACGTTGTTGACGGATGCCGTCAACGCCAACATCCGCTCCTCGCGCATAGGCATCTGGCAAACGACCGGCAATGCCTTGTTGTTCGGCCTGGAGAATGTCGTCACCATCTATCTGGCAATCGGCTTCATCATGAATGGCGGCTTCAGCGTCGGCATGGTTTTCGCCTACCTCGCCTATAAAGGTCAGTTCCTCGAAAAGGCCGGCAATCTCGTCGATCAGGGCATGGCGTTCTTGATGTTGCGGCTGCATCTGGAACGCTTGGCCGATATCGCCCTGGAGGAGGATGACAGAAGCTTTGCCGCCGGTTCCATGGCCGTCACGGAATTAAAAGGACGCATGGAGCTCAAAAGCGTTTCCTACCGCTATTCCCCGACCGACCCCTTCGTTCTCCAGGAGATCGACCTTTCCGTCGAAGCCGGCGAACATGTGGCCATCACCGGGCCGTCAGGCATGGGTAAATCGACACTCCTGAAGGTGATGCTCGGGCTGCTGTTGCCTCAATCCGGCGAGGTGGCCGTTGACGGTCTCCCCCTCCAGCAGTTCGGTCACAAGAGCTTTCGGGATCAGATCGCAGCCGTCCTGCAGGACGACAATCTCTTCGCCGGGTCGATAGCGGACAATATCACGCTGTTTGCCGAGCAGGCCGATCCCGCAGCCATCGCCGATGCCGCACGCGCTTCGGCAATCCACGACGAGATCATGAAAATGCCGATGCAATATGAAACCCTCGTCGGCGACATGGGATCGAGCCTCTCCGGCGGCCAGAAGCAGCGCGTGCTGCTGGCGCGCGCGCTTTATCGAAAGCCGAAAATGCTTTTCCTGGATGAAGGCACGTCTCAAATGGACGCCGCCAACGAGGCGCGCGTCAATCATTCCATACGCTCACTCGGCATTACTCGCATCGTCGTCGCTCACCGGCAGGAAACTATCGCTGCCGCCGACAGGGTTCTTTACATGGACGGCGAGGGCCTGCGACCTCTCGCTCCACCAACGGAAGTCATCAGCCTGCAACTGGGCGAAAGCCTGAGCACGCGTTAAGAGCGTGACGTCGCGCCTGCGCTTTCGGAGTGCCTCAGGCGGCGCTGCCAGCAACGCCGTCCAACTGCTTGAGAGCCCCATCCGGCAGCACGAGCCCGGCGGCGGCGAGGTTTTCTCTGAGATGGCCGACGGACGAAGTGCCGGGGATCAGCAGGATGTTTTTCGCCCGATGCAGCAGCCAGGCGAGCGCCACCTGCATCGGCGTGGCATTGAGCCCTGCGGCGACATCAGACAGAGTGGAAGACTGCAGCGGGCTGAAGCCGCCGAGCGGAAAGAATGGTACATAGGCAATGCCGTGGTACGCCAGATCGTCGATCAGGGCATCGTCGGCCCGATGCGCCAGATTGTACTGGTTCTGCACGCAGACAATCTCGGTGATCCCACGCCCTTCGGTAATCTGCTTGGATGTGACGTTGCTCAGCCCGACGTGACGCACCAGGCCCTGCCGCTGCAGATCGGCGAGCACCGTTAGCGGCGCTTCGATCGACCCTTCGGCCGGACCGTGCACGTCGAACATGATCCTGAGGTTGACGATATCAAGCACATCGAGGCCGAGATTGCGGAGGTTGTCGTGCACTGCCTCCGTCAGCTCTTCGCGCGAGAAGGCCGGAATCCACGATCCATCCGCGCCGCGCCGGGCGCCGATCTTGGTGACGATGACGAGATCGTCGCGATAGGGGTGCAGTGCTTCGCGGATGATCTGGTTGGTGACGTGCGGGCCGTAGAAGTCGCTGGTGTCGATGTGGTTTACCCCGCTCGCGACCGCTTCTCGCAAGACGGCCAAGGCCGCACCATGATCTTTGGGTGGTCCGAACACGCCGGGCCCGGCAAGCTGCATGGCGCCATAGCCGAGCCGCTTCACGCTGCGGCCGCCGAGGTTGAACGTGCCGGACTGATCGATAGTGGACATGAGTGTACTCCTCTCAATAGATGACACCCCCAAGATAAACATTGTCGGGGCGTATGAAAATTGGCTATAATCTGCACGGGCTGTGCGGAGTGGCGAACAGTGAAGACAGATCTGGGCGATCTCAATGCTTTCGTTGCGGTGGCGCGTGCCGGTGGTTTCCGCGAGGGCGCGCGCGTCAGCGGCAGCAGCGCCTCTTTCCTCAGTGAAGCGGTGCGCCGCCTGGAGGGCCAGCTCGGTGTCAGGCTGCTCAACCGCACGACGCGCAGCGTCGTGCCGACCGAAGCGGGCAAGGGCTTGCTGGCGCGGCTCGGCCCTGCTTTGAGCGAGGTGGAAGCTGCCCTCGACGTCGTCAATGGATTTCGCGACAGGCCGGCGGGTGCCTTGCGCCTCAATGTGCCGGTCAGCGCGGCGCGGCTGGTACTGCCCGCCATCGTCCCACCGTTCCTCGCCGCCTATCCCGATATTCGGCTGGAGGTGGTGACCGACGAGAGCTTTGTCGATGTCATCGCGGCAGGCTGCGATGCCGGCATCCGCTATGACGAGCGGCTGGAGCAGGATATGATCGCCATACCGATCGGTCCACGCATCCAGCGCTTTGCCATCGCAGCCTCCCCCGACTACCTGGATCGCCGTGGCCGTCTGCAACACCCGAGCGAACTGCTCGCTCACGCCTGCATATTGGGCCGTTTCGACAGCGGTGCGATGACGGCGCCCTGGGAGTTCGAGCGCGATGGCGAGATCGTGCGGGTCGATCCAACGGGACCGCTGATCGTGCGGGTCGGCGGCGCGACCGACCTGGCCGTCGATGCAGCGATAGCAGGAACAGGGATCGTCTGCCTCTTCGAGGATTGGCTGCGTCCGCATTTCGACAGAGGTGCGCTCGAGCCCATCCTCGAACCTTGGTGGCAGCGATTTTCCGGGCCGTTCCTCTATTATCCCGGACGTCGGCTGGTGCCGGCACCGCTTCGGGCATTCATCGACTTCGTCAAGGCATCAGCCAATCAGACTTGATATTTTTCGGCCAGAGGGAACGTCGTTGAGCGCTTCTATGCGTTAGAGCTTGATCTCGGTATTGTCGCCCATGTCAGGTTTGCTGTTCGAGGCCGCGGCGGCGGCCATCTTGATATAGCTGATGATCGTGCCTGGACTGTCCCAATATTCGGCCGAAGACGGGGTCATCTTGAGGATGCGGATGGAAGGATCGTCGGGATTGTCGCACCTATGGCCACGATTGCTTTCACGTCACTTGGCTAGGTGTCCGTCTCGGCGAGGCTACACCCCTGCTCTCGCCAACCACTGGGTTTGCAGTTCTCATCCAATCGAGACAACTATTCACGGTGAAAGAATTCACGAAGCGATGGCTTTCTCGCCTTTAGGGATCGTGATACAAATCCTAGGACAACAGATCCCATTCTCCGAGCTTTTATATCAATGCCCAGTTCCGACACTCAACGCCAAATCGCCCGGACCGTGCTAACGGAGCGCGGAATAGCACGTTTGAGGGAACTGCGTAATGCAGGTGTGACAGGGGCCACCATGAGCCGAATGGAACGGGATGGCGAGGTGCTGCGGCTTGCCCGCGGTCTCTACCAACTTCCTGATGCGGAGCTTGATGTCAACCACAGTATGGCAGAGGTTGCCAAACGCGCGCCGAAAGCCGTTATCTGCCTCGTTTCGGCCTTGGCATTCCACGGCCTGACGGATCAGCTTCCGAGACAAATCTGGCTTGCCATAGGCCGTAAGGACTGGGCCCCGAAACCGGACGGTCCCGCTATGCGCATCGTACGTTTCACCGAAAGCCTTCTCACCGAAAGCGTCGAAACCCATGTCATCGAAGGCGTTCCCGTGAAGGTCTTTGGAATAGCCAAGACAATCGCCGATTGCTTTCGCTATCGCAACAAGATCGGCCTGTCGATAGCGATGGAGGGGCTGCAGGAGGCACTGCGGCAACGAAGGACTAGTCCTGGCGAAATCGCCAACCAGGCCGAACGCGGTGGCGTCGGATCCGTGATCCGGCCGTACCTCGAGGCGCTGACCGCCAATGGCTAAGGAAATCAGAAACGTCGGCGCCTCGGTGCGAGCCCGCCTGTTGCACCTCGCCAAGGCAAGCGGGCAAAGCTTTGATCTGGTCCTGACGCGTTTCGCTCTTGAACGGTTATTGTTCCGGCTCAGTCAGTCGCCCCACGCCAATCGCTTCGTTCTAAAAGGGGCGATGTTGATAATGAGTTGGTTCGACGACCCGCACCGAGGCACGCGCGACCTCGATCTTTTGGGTTTCGGTGATCCGAGTCCGGACCCGATGCATTTGAGAATTTCGGGAAATTCTGGCGCAAGAGGCCGACGATGGCGTCACGTTCGATCCCGATACGCTGCATGTGGATCGCATTCGCGAGGCGCTGGACTATGGTGGGCTCAGGCTGCGGGTGATCGCTACAATCAGCGGAGCCCGGATCAACCTGACGATCGACATCGGGTTTGGCGATGCGCTTGAGCCTGGAGTGGAGATCCTGGATTATCCTTCCATGCTCGATTTTCCGATGCCGCGGCTCCGGGCCTATGCGCGGGAAACGGTCATTGCCGAGAAGTTTCAGGCCATGGTGATGCTGGGGCGAGTAAACAGCCGCATGAAGGATTTCTACGACATTTGGATCCTCAGCAGGTCTTTCGACTTCAGCGATGATCGGCTGGCGCGTGCAATCGCCGCTACCTTTAAGCGCCGCGAGACATCGATCCCCACCAACCTACCTGACGCCCTAACGGACGCCTTTGGCAAGGACCAGCAAAAGCAGCGGCAATGGCGCGCTTTCATTGAAGGCGTTGCACACAATCCTGGCCATCTGACAGACGTCATCGCGGAGATTGCCGCATTCCTGATGCCGCACGCGGTTGCAGCTGCGAGGCTGGACCAATGATCGGTTTGCTAGCAAGCTCTCTCACACTAACTTCATGCTTTTGGACTCGCGCTGAGTTCTCGCTCGACTGAACCTGCATCACGGGAAGTTTCTCGGGCACCGAGAGCCCATCGATCGCAAGCATGGTCATGACGTGGATGAGCCCACCAGGGTGCCGCCTGTTAACAGCCAATCAGGCTTGATATTTTTCGGCCGAGGGAACGTCGTTGAGCGCTTCTATGCGTTAGAGCTTGACCTCGGCATTGTCGCCCATGTCAGGTTTGCTGTTCGAGACCGCGGCGGCGGCCATCTTGATATAGCTGATGATCGTGCCTGGGCTGTCCCAATATTCGGCCGAAGACGGGGTCATCTTGAGGATGCGGATGGAAGGATCGTCGGGATTGTCCCACCACGCCTTTGCCGGCGTCGCCCATAATTCCCTGATCTTCGCCCGGTCGTTCTGCACCTCGGCCGTCCCCGATACGGAAACATATTTCTGTCCCTTGGTGTCGGCAAAGGCCAGGCACACGTTTGGCCAGCGGGCGATCTCATCGTCCTTGTGACTACTGACATCCGTCAGAAAATAGATCGCATTCTCGAGCTGCGCGGTGTAGGCGGACATCGGGCGGGCTCGCAGATCGTCGCCGCTGCGGGTCGTCAGCATGCAAAACCCGATCTTGTCGATCAATTCCCATACCCGTGTCGCCTCGTCGTTGTTAGCCATCATTATCTCCATCTGAGCAAGAGACGAGGTAACCATCTGCCGAGGTCTATGTTCCCGGTGGCGGGCCTAATGAGCTCATTCCCGAGGCGGTCGAGACACACAGTCGATCAATGGACGCTCGGTGTTTTCATGACCATCGCAAAGTCTTCGGCCACCAGTTCGCTGACGGCGATGAGGATTTCCTCCAGGGAAAAGCCTGATGTCAGGGTGCGTTGGATCAAATCCTGCAAATCCGGCTCCACGACATCGCGGCAATCCTCGATGCGTTCTTCCGAAACGGTGAGGCTATTGAGTTCGTCCATTGTCTATCCTTTCAGGTAATGTAACCACCAAAGCCCGGGAAGGCCGGTGGGATGAGGCCGTTACCGGGCAGCGGCCGTCCGCTTCGGGCCGGGCAGCAGGCCTTCACGCTGCATCTTCTTGCGCGTAGCCTTGCGCTGCCGGCTGATCGCCTGCGCCTTTTCCCTGACGCGCCGTTCGGACGGCTTTTCATAGGCGCGCCTTTCCTTCATTTCACGGAACAGACCTTCGCGCTGCATTTTCTTTTTCAAGACCCTGAGCGCTTGATCGACATTATTGTCTCTGACGAGGACCTGCATTTCGAATTCTCCTTGTTGGATGGTGCTCTGATCGCCGCTCAGCCGAGCTGCTCGGCGATCAGTGCCTGCAATTCGCGGCGGGTGAGAAGGCAGGGAAACGGCTTCCAGTTCCTGGGAGCACTGCGGACAGCCTCGTCATCCTCACGCGGATTCGCCGCCGCAACCACGGTGGCTGTATGTGTGTTGTTCAAAAAGAAATCCTTTGCCAACCTTGGCCGGCGTTATCGATTGTTTGTGGGATTGCCCATCACGCAGCCTTAGGGCGCGCGCCGATGCATAAGCGCCTCAGTCACCAGCCGGCAACGGCTGAGATCTCCGCTTGGATCGGGTACGTCAGCAACATAGGGCTCGGCGAGGACAATTGCAACGCATAGCCCGGATGGCACGGCGCGGGCATCGCCAATCGCCAATCGCCTTCAGATATACTCTGCGCCATTTTATTCAAGTTAGCCGGGTATAGTTTCTGCCGAATTTCCTTCAATTTGGCTTGAATGTGACATTATTTCGCCGGAATGGAAGCAACGGGGAGTTCGGCGTCGAAATTAACCTTCTGTTAAATAGGCCATTGACTTGTAGTATTAATAGGTTGTTAAAGGAGCGGCTCGCTGAGGTCGAAATTGACCCGCCAATAAACAATTTGAGGAGAGTGCAATGGCTTCGCCAATTCATGCAACTGATGATAGTGCAACATTTAAAGAAACCGACGTTATTTCCGGAAATCTGCTTTCCAACGATTCATCCGACAACGGCCATCTCTTCCTGCGCGCCTTCGATGGCGCGAGCGTTGGCGCCAAGGCCGGCAACAGCCAGGTCACCGAGATCCAGGGAGACTACGGCACCTTCTTCGTTAAGCCAGATGGCAGCTACACCTATGTCCTCAGCGACGCTGCCAAGATTGGCTTTGCCAACGGCGAATCGTACCAGGAGAAGGTTTCCTACAAGATTTCCGACGGCAGCGGTCATACCGATGTCGGCCTCTTCACCCTGAACATCCAGGGCGTAACCCAGGTAAAGCCGATTGCTGTCGACGACCACTACAGCTTCAACGAAGGTAGCGCCATCGGCGGCAACGTTCTGGACAACGACATTGCCGGCGACAACGGCAAGCTCTTCCTCCGTCAGTTCGACGGCACGAACGTCAGCGCCAAAAGCGGCCTCGACGCTGTTACCGACATCGTCGGCGACCATGGCATCTTCCACGTCAAGCCGAATGGCGAATTCACCTATACGCTGACGGAAGACCTGGCTGCCGGCCAGAACGTCACGGAAACCGTCCAGTACTACAAGATCTCCGATGGCGAAGGCCACACGGACGCTGGCATTCTGACGCTCAACATCACGGGCACCGACGCGCATCTTGCTTGATCAGTTGCAATAATCAGTGAGACACACCGCCCGCCGCGCAATCGGCGGGCGTCTTCGTATATCCGCTTGTTACGCGCGCGGTAAAGGCGGGGTTCAATCATATTCGGTTGAAGGTCAGCAGATCGGCATAGCTCTTTTTAGCTAGTTCTTATAAATGCCGGCGTGGCGTAGTCTCGATGTTCGGAGGACACGCCGTTGACCGAACACATCGAACCCAGGCAAGTCGAAACAGACGATCTGACCAAAGTCTGGTCGGTGACGGAGTTCTGCGCTCGTCACCGCATAGATGCCGAGGAACAAGCGCTGCTGCTCAAACTCTTCGGGCCGTTCGCGACCGCCTCCGAATTGCTTCACAATGCCAAGCGCGCGCCAAGGTTCAGATAAGGCCTTCTCCATTTCTTCGATATCTTCGCACGTGACCGAGACGGTGGTGCAAGACACCGCCTGATCGGGTGACGCTCTTCATCCTGCCACGGCATTTTCCCTGGCCGTCGGCGAGACCGTCGCCTGCGGCCCATATCTGCGACAGCCGTCCACCCGGCTGGCCGATGCCATTGGCCAGGCTTTGCTGATCGCCGATGGCGAGGACACGCGGTTAGACGGGGATTGCCGATCTTACGGCCATCGGGTCTGCCGCCTTATCTGGTCGGGATCACGCCGCTGGCATCGATAGCGGTTTCCATACGGGATGTGGTTGACAGGGCCACTGCATACCCTGATGGGTCCGAGCGATTTTCCTGAAATGCTGCTTACTCTCTGCACAAAATCTGCAATTCGGCGCGGCATTCTTCCGCCATGAGCAAGGACCCCATCCCGCCCGGCGTCACACCGCCCGCTTTGCCAGATCGCCTCCGCAATGACGGATGGTGGCTGACGGGGGCAGGCTGGCCGCGAGAAGCCGCCTCTAACGCCAGCCCGGTAGACATGCTCATCGTCATCGAAAAGCGGCATCTACGAGAGGAGCACCAATGGACACAACCGACACGCTGACGGAAGCAATGCCCATCCGGCGTGGCACTAGCCGGATTGTCGGCCTGTTTGCGCTGGTGGCGCTGGCTGATTTTCTGATCTTTGGTGAGATGCCCGGCATAAACCTTTTCCTGTTTGCGCTCGCCGTCTGCGCCGGCATTCTACTTTTGGCCGGGAAGATCCGCGCGCCGTCAATCGCTGCTCTCCTGTTTGGTTTTTCGGTTCTGGCATCGGCACCTCTACTGGAAGCCCCCTCACTAACCGGCATCGCCCTTTGCCTCAGCGCGCTGATAGCGGTTGCTCTCGTCGGCGCCAGGCTTATGCCTCGCAATCTGACCGGCCTGCCGCTGGTGTTTCTCCGTTTCACTCTCATCATTCCCTTGCGGCTTGCCGACGATTTTAGGAAATATCTCAAGGCGCCGGCCAAACGTTTCTCCTTCACCGTCGTTTGGCAGGGCGTCGGCCTCTGGATCATGCCGCTCGCTCTCGCCGCAGTCTTCGTGTTCCTCTTTGCAGCGGCGAACCCGCTTATCGAGATCGCGTTGCGCAGTATCCGTTTTGCCGTTCTGTTGCAATTTCTCGACCTGTGGCGGATCGGCTTCTGGATGATGATCGCCGCTGTGATCTGGGCGCTATTGCGGCCGCGCCTGAAGCGTCGCACCGCGAGGTCGCAAGCCGGCAGGGCGTTCGTCATCGTGCCGCCCAGGAATGCACCGCTCGGCCAGGCCTCCCTGCTGCGGTCGCTGTTCCTCTTCAACGCCCTCTTTGCCGTGCAGACACTTCTCGATCTCGTCTATCTCTGGGGCGGCGCAGACCTGCCCGATCACATGAGCCATGCCGAATATGCTCATCGCGGCGCCTATCCGCTGATTGCGACGGCGCTTCTGGCCGCCGGTTTCGTTCTCCTCGCCATGCGTCGCGGCGGCCCCGGCGATCAAAGTTCGCTGATCCGCGGCCTCGTCCACGCCTGGATCGGCCAGAACGTCCTTCTCTGCCTGTCCTCGATGCTGCGGCTTGGACTTTACGTCGAGGCCTATTCGCTGACGGAACTGCGCGTTGCCGCCGGTCTCTGGATGGGCCTCGTCGCTACCGGCCTTGTCTTGATCCTGCTGCGCATTCTGCTCAACCGATCCAACGAGTGGCTGATCGCCGCCAACCTCGCTTCCCTGATTGCCGTGCTCTATATCAGTGCCTTCATTGATCTCCCTGATGTCATCGCCCGCTTCAATGTCGCCCACAGCCAGGAGATCAGCCACGATGGCCCGCCGCTCGATATTTATTATCTCTCCACGCTTGGCCCTTCCGCCATTCCGGCCCTTGATCTCCATATCCGCGCGCTACCGGAATACAGAACCGACAAGATCAGCGAAGCACAGCTTATCCGGGGCTCGCTCGTCTGGAAATTCGAGCATCGCCCCCGCGACTGGCGGAGCTGGAGTTTTCGTTCTTCGCGGCTGGAGGCCTATCTTCTGTCTCCTGCCGCCATTGCAAGATAGTGCGAGAACGATAACAACAGGCACGACATATCAACGCAGGACCGGTGATGGCGCCCCGCATTCTCGTCGTCGATGACGAACCTCACATCCGCGACGTGATCTGCTTCGCCCTTGAGCGGGCTGGCCTGGCCTGGATGGCAGCCCGCAACGGCACCGAGGCGATGGCGGCCTTCCGCCGTGGCAACATCGATCTCATCATCCTCGATATCGGCATGCCCGAGATGGACGGTCTTGAAGTCTGTCGCCAGATCCGCAAGACGTCGGGATTGCCGATCCTGTTTCTTTCGGCGCGTGACGAGGAGATCGACAGGATACTGGGTCTCGAAATAGGTGGAGACGATTATGTCACCAAACCGTTCAGCCCGCGCGAACTCGTGGCTAGGGTCAAGGCGATTTTGAAGCGCAGCAGCAATGGGGCAGAGCCTGACAGACGCCACGCCACCCTTGTCGCCGGTGAGCTCAGCCTGGATCGCCGCGGCAGGACGGTCATGTTTGGCGAGAACACCATCGCAATGACCGCGCTTGAATTCGCAATCCTGGACGCATTGTTGTCACGCCCCGATATGGTCTTCAGCCGCGAACAACTGATGGAAGCGGCCTATGGCGCCGGTACCTATGTTGCTGACCGGACGATTGACAGCCATATCCGCAACATCCGGGCCAAGTTCCTGGTGGCCGGCGGCCAGGGGATTATCGCAACCGTTCACGGCATCGGCTTCAAACTCGGCCGTGAAATCGGGAGGAAGGCCTGATGTCGGCACCGAAAGTCAGGACGAAATGGCGGCCGACACTGGCGCTGATTGTCTACGTCGTGCTTCTCGCGGTCATGGCGCTGCCAATCCTGATCGTCATCTGGTTTCGCGCCGTGGAAGCGAGTTCGAACCGGATGGCGCCGGCGGAAATCGGCGCCCTCGCCGTCGTCTTCATGCTGACGCTCGGCGTTGCTTATGTGCTGACGCGCACCATCACAGGGCCTATCGACGCTTTGATCGCCCGAACGGAAGAGATCGCCCGCGGCGGCAAGGGAGCAATCCGGCCGCTGGAAAGCTATGGAACGCGCGAGATCGCTGTGCTGTCGCAAAGCTTCCTTGATCTTGCCGGAAAACTGGTCGATCGCACCGAATACGTGCGTTCCTTTGCCGCCCATGTCTCCCATGAACTGAAATCGCCGCTGACGGCGATCCGCGGCGCGGCGGAGCTTCTGCGTGACGATGATGCCGAAAAGCCGATGACGAAGGTGCAGCGTTTGCACTTTCTCGACAACATCGTCGCCGATGCCGTCCGGCTCGACGCGTTGTTGCAGCGGCTAAGGGAGCTTGCCCAGGCGGAAACGCCCGTGGCCGAAGGCAAAAGCAGCGTCACCGACATTTTATCCTCACTGCGCGGACGGTTTCCCGCCCTCCGTGTTTCCGGCTCAGGTGATACGGAAATATCGGTTGCTCTTCCCCAGGAGGCAGCCGGCATCGTCTTTGCCAATCTTGCCGACAACGCTCTTCAGCACGGCGCCACGCTGTTGGAAATCAGAGTATCGACCGACGCCCGAGCTGCCGTCATTCTTGTCCGTGACGACGGCAGCGGTATCTCCGAGGTAAATCGCCAACGCATCTTTCAGCCGTTTTACTCAACGCGCCGCGAACAGGGTGGCACCGGTATGGGCCTCAGTATCGTCGGCGCCATGCTGAGCTCCCATGGTGGCACGATCCGCCTGCTGCGAGCGACCGGCGCCGGTACCGAGTTCGAAATCACCATACCTTTGCAAATTTTATCTGGCTGAGGTCGCGCCGAAGCGATGTGCGGCGGAACTGACTGCGCTTCTCGACGCCGAGCCGCGATTTGTCTTCGAGACCCGCTCCACGGATTTCAAGCCCGCGCTGCCCTGAGGGAGGGATCAGTTTCCAGGGTCTATCGCCGTCAGCGCAGCCTTCGCGATGACGTCTGCAATGCGTTTGGACAGCGCCGGGTCGGAAGCAGCGCGGGCGAGGGTCACACCGCCACTGAGCATGGCGAGCAGCAAGATCGCCTGGTCTTCCCGGCGCGTTTGAGGTTGACCCGATACCTCACCCTCCGGCAAGCCGGCGGCAATTTCCTCGATGAGACGTTTGAGTTCCACCGTATAGGCGCTTCGTGTTTCATCGTCTGCGCGCACCACGTCGGGGGAAAGGCTCGGCAGAGCGCAGCTCTCACCCAGATCGCAGGTTCTTTTATAGCCGAGATAGTAGCCGACGAATGTCGCCAGCCAGTCTTTCGGTTGACTGGCCTTTAACCCCGCAATTCCTTGCCGCAGCTCTTCTAGGCCGGTTAGCACGGCGGTTCGAAAGGCTTCCCCCTTGGACTTGAAATGTCCGTAGAAGGCGCCGTTGGTCACGCCTGCCGCCTTGGTCAATGCATCGATGCCCGCACCGCCATAGCCTTCCTGTCTGAAAACCCGTCCAGCCGCGGCAATGACCCGCGTTCGGGTCTCCTGCTTATGCTCGGCACTGTAGCGCATGTCCGTCCTTTTTAAGAGCGAGCACTCTTTATGTCTTGCTAAGAGAGTGATCGATGTGTATGCATAAAGAGTGATCGGTATATATCAAAAACGGTCATGGTTCAAACAGGGAGACAATCCGATGCCCATCACGCTCACCGTACCTGAAGGCCTGCTCTCGCTGGAGGGCCAGGCGCAGGCTTTTGCCGGATTGACAGACGCGTTGCTTGATGCCGCGCGGGCTTGACCGGCAACACTTTCATGACTGCCAACGTCATCGGCACCATCAACGTGCTGCCGCGCGAGCATGTGCTTGCTGCGGGAAAGCCGATCGCTGCGGCTTTCATCGAACTCAAGCTGCCTGAGATTGCGCTGGTAAGTGCAGAGACCAGGCAGGCCTTCTTCGAAAAAGCAGCCGACGTCGTCGAACAAGCCGCCGAGGGCCGGCTCAGGCGAGAACACATATGGTCGAACATCATCTACGCGCCCGAGGGGGCGTGGGGCATCGCCAGCCGCAGCTATAGCAATGCCGATCTTGTCGCCGCTATCCAAGGTGGCGCGACGCAATGACTGTGGAATGCGCAAAAGCCCCGGACCCGCTGCGCCGGGGCGCGGACACTGAGGCGTCATGGTCCGGAACGGTACGGGAGTGAAGCCATGCAGCTTGCCAACTACTTGTTCTTCGCCAACGGCTGCGAGCAAGCACTTGCTTTCTACACCGAATGCGGGCTTGGCCAAGTCACGCAATTGAAGCGGCACGGTGCAGACGGAATGTCCGCTGCCCCCGAAGCCATGCGCGGGAAGGTGATGCATGCCCGCTTCGAAGGACCCGACGTTCTTTTCTTCGCTTCGGACAATCATGACGCCGAGCCGATGCGAGGCTCCGCCCACATGCTGATCATGGAAGACCGCGACAGTACCGCCAGCCTCTTTGCACGGCTGGCCGAGGGCGGCAAGATCACGACACCACTCGCCGTCCAGCCATGGGGAAGCTATTATGGCAAGCTCACCGATCGCTTTGGCGTCCAGTGGATGCTGGATTGCCTAAATTAGAGCACGATGCCGAAAAACGGGAGCGGTTTTCGGACTGCGCGCGAGCGTGAGACGATAAGGCCCCGATAGCCGCGAAGTGTCTGCATCTGTGTCACAATCAGAACATCGCGCGCGGAGGATAATCGGCGGCTCGCACCAACCAAGCGGCTGCGAGCCGCCTCCCCCGTCTTCGGGTTTCAGCGCGTTGTATAACCGCCGTCGATAACCAGCACTTCGCCGGTGACATAACTTGCTGCCGCCGAGCAGAGGAACAATGCGGCACCCGCCACCTCCTCCGGCTGCCCGACGCGTCCCATCGGGGTCATGCTGCGCCAGGTCGGGAACCAGTCGGGATTGTCGATGCCGCCGCGCGACAGATCGGTCTCGATATAGCCGGGGGCGATGGCGTTGACGCGGATGTTTTCAGCGGCAACCTCGCTGGCGAGGCTCTTCGTCATCATGTGGACCGCCGCCTTCGAGGTGTTATAGGCGACCTGGTTCTGGGGAATGTTGGACACGATGCCCGATATCGAGCCGATATTGAGGATGGCGCCGCCGCCTTGGCGCCGCATCGGTGCTAATGCGGCGCGGCAGGCGCGAAAGACGGCGTCGACGTTGACCGTCATGATTTCGCGCCAGATGGCATCGGAGAATTCGCCGCTGTCGCCGTGAATGGCGATGCCGGCATTGTTGACGAGGATGTCGAGCCGCACCGCCCGCGAAAGAGTCTCAGCGACGAGTTCGTCGGCAGCGCTTTCCTTCATCAGGTCGACGGCGATGAAATCGCAATCGACGCCGACCCTGGAGAGCTGGTCTTCCGCGGCCAGATTGCGGGTTCTGCCCGTGATGATGACTTTGGCGCCCGCCTCGCCGAGCGCCTCGGCGATGGCAAGCCCGATGCCGCGCGTGCCGCCGGTCACCAGCGCCACCTGTCCGTTCAGGCGAAATCTGTCGAAGATCATGGCCGTTTCCTCTTGAGTGGGTTCGCGAGTGTTGAAGACGGATGCACTTTCGTCAGATGTCGGCGCGCTGCGGCAGGATGACGAGATCGCGGATCGTAATGTTGCGTGGGCGCGTCAGCATGAAGAGCACGGCTTCGGCCACTTCGTTCGCCTCCATCAGGCCGCCGGCTGCGAGCGCCTCGTCCAACTTCTCCTGCGGCCAATCGCTGAGAAGGGCCGTGACCACGGGGCCTGGAGCGACGGCGCCGACGCGCAAGCCATGCTTGGCTACCTGCCGCCGCAGCGTGTGGACGAATGCCTGGACCGCGTGTTTCGAGGCGGTGTAGATCGGCTCCCAGACGACAGGGATCATGCCGGCAACGGAACTCGTCAGGATGATATCCCCGGTCTTGCGCTCGACCATATGCGGCAGGACGGCATGCACCGAACGGAATGCGGCGTTGATGTTCAGATTGAGCATCCGGTCCCAGGCATCAGGATCTCCGCCCAGCACTTCGCCGCCGATATAAGAGCCGGCATTGGCGTGGAAGATATCCAGTTGGCCGGTTTTTTCCAGTATCTCAGGCATCATCCGTTCGACGCTTTTCGGATCGGTGAGATCGATGACCAAGGGAATGGCGTTGGCGTCGAGTTTCGAGCAGATTTCCCGCAACGCTTCCTCGTTACGGTCGACCAGCACCACCCGAACGCCGGCGGCAAGCAAAGCCTTGGCGCATTCCAGGCCGATACCCGACGCCGCTCCGGTGACGGCCGCGACTTTTCCAGACAGATCCTGTCCCATTTTCTTCCTCTGTTTTCTCAGTTGCTTTAGGCTCGGCCGTGCGAAATTCGCGAGCGGCGTGCCAGCGAGTCGACGATGACGGCGACGGCAAGGACAGCGCCGGTGATCATGTATCGAAGTGACGATGACAGATCGAGAAGCGTCAGCCCGCTGGCAATCGACTGAATGACGATGATGCCGAGAAGGGCTGAATAGGCACTGCCTCGCCCGCCAAACAGGCTCGTGCCGCCGATAACTGCTGCGGCGATGGCATTGAGATTGACGTCGCCGGTGCCGGCTTGCTGACTTGCCGTCGCCAGCCGTGCGGCGGAGAGAACGCCGCCGGTTGCCGCAAGCAGAGCGCACATGACGAAAGCGCTCGTATAGATGCGCGAGACGTTGATGCCGGAACGACGGGCGGCCTCCCTGTTGCCGCCGACGGCATGCATCGAGCGTCCCCATTTGGTGCGCGTCAGCGCATAATTCATCGCGCTGGTGAGCCCGACGAAAAGGCCGAACATCCACGGAATGCCGCGCGACTGGTTAAGATAGAACGCGACAGCTTCCAGGGCGAGTGTGATGATGACGGCGCGTAGAAGCAGCCCGCGGGCCGATTTCGCTGACAGGCCGGCCGCCCGCCGGCGCGCCGAGGTGCGGTAGCTAGCGAAGAAGAAGGCAATGCCGGCAAGTGCCACCAGCAGATAGGCGATCGGGTCCGGCATGACCATGATCTGACCGAAACTCACGAGCCAGGAACCATAGGGAAGATTGATCGAACCGGTCGCTCCGAGGATATAGAGCTGCAGGCCGAGAACCGCGAGCAGCCCGGACAGCGTCGACACGAAGCTCGGCATGCCGAAGCGGTTGAAGAGAAATGCGTAGAGCGAGCCGATCAGGACGCCGACGATCATGGCGGCGAGGACCGCGAGAACCACCGGCCAGCCCTGGTTGACCCAGAAGACGCCGACCAGTGCCGAGGCGAAGCCGCTGACGGAGCCGACGGAAAGGTCGATCTCACCCACCATCAGAATGCAGACGATGCCGAGTGAGATGACACCGACCGTCGAGCAGTCGAACAGCATGTTGACGAGGTTGCTGCTCGAGAGAAACACCGGATTGAGCGCCTGGAACACCGTCCAGATGATCGCCAGGCCGACAATGACCGGCAGCGAACCGAGATCGCCTGAGCGGATGCGATCCCCAAAGGCGCGGATCGAGCCGGTAAGGCTATCGTCGTGGCTCACTCTTTCGTCACTTCGGTCGAGCAGCGCAGGTGCCGCCGGCTCATTCTGGATGGTCTTCATCATGGCCTGCCCTCCTCGTTCTGTTGGCTTTGCGCCTGGCGGCGCGACGCGCGGCGGGAGACGGAATTGTTGGATGCACCGGTGATGGCGCTGACGAGCTGCTCATTGGATGCGTCGGGCAGCATGGTGCCATTGTTGCGGCCGAGCCGAAGGACGACAATTCGGTCCGCGACGGCACGAACATCCTCCATATTGTGGCTGATCATGATGACGGCGAGGCCGCGCTCACGCACGCGCTCGATGAGGTCGAGCACCTCGGCGGTCTGGGCAACGCCCAGCGCAGCTGTGGGTTCGTCGAGCATGATCAGTTTCGGCTCGAGCAGCAGCGATCGGGCGATCGCGACCGTCTGGCGCTGTCCGCCGGAGAGTGAGGCAACAGGTTCGCGCACGCTCGGAATGCGGGCCGAGAGCTCGTTCAAGAGCTTCCAGGCGGCAATCTCCATCGCAACCTCATCCAGCTGAAATGGGTTGAGTTCCTTGCCGAGGAAGATATTGGCGACGACGTCCAGATTTTCGCAAAGCGCCAGATCCTGGAAGACGGTTGCGATGCCGAGGTCGAGCGCAGCACTTGGGCTCGACAGGTTGGCCGGCTTGTTTTCGAAGAAGATCGTGCCCGAACTTGGCCGATGCACGCCGGCCAGGATCTTGACCAGCGTCGATTTGCCAGCGCCGTTGTCGCCCACCAGCGCCACCACCTCGCCGGCATACACGTCGAGGTCGATATCGGTGAGCGCCGACACTGCCCCGAAGTTCTTCGATATTCCACGCAGACTGAGGACAGGCTGACGGGAAGGGTCAGGAGTATGAGAGGTTTCAGACATCGCCTGGCCTTTCGAAAAAGGAAAAATCGGAAGCGCGACCGGTGGTCCGGCCGCGCATTCCCTTGGCTCGATTACTTGGTGATGCCGAGCTTCTTGCAGCCGTCGGCATAGCGGCCGGTGCACAGTTCCTCGGCGGTGTTGATCTTCTTGTCGATGATCTCGGCCTTGAGGTTTTCAGCAGTAACGACGGCAGGGACGAAGAGCTGCGCCGGCGTGTCGTAGAGCGTCATTTCGGCCTTGATCGTTTCTCCGGCCAGAAGCTTCACGGCGACGTCGGCAGCGGCAGCGGCGACGATTTCGCTCGGCTTTGAAATCGTATTGTACTGATCCCCTGCGATGATCAGCTGTAGTGCCGCGATCGTCGCATCATTGCCGGTGACCGGCGGCACCGGATCGACACCTGCTGCCTTGAAGGCTGCGATGGCGCCACCCCCAGTGCCGTCATTGGCAGCGACCACGCCGACGATCTGTTTGCCGAAACGGGTGATCTGGCCGCCCGCCCATTGCTGGGCGTTCGCGGGCTGCCAGTTCGGCGTGTCAAATTCGGCAAGCGTCTTGTAACCGCCGCTCGCCAGACCCTCGTGAATGCCGTCCTTGATCAGCCCGGCAGCCGCATCGGTCGGCGAACCATTGATCTGCAGGATGCCGCCGCCATCGGTCGGCACGTTCTGCGCCTTCAGATGCTGGACGAGCGATTCCGCAATTGCCTTGCCGATCGCCTTGTTGTCGAAGGAGACGTAAAAATCGGCCTTGCCTTTCGGGATCGGGCGGTCATAGGCAATGACCTTGACGCCCTGGCTCTGTGCAAGCTGGACGAGCGATGCGGCGGCCGCCGAATCCACCGGGTCCAGCACGATGACTTTGGCGCCTTGCGTGATGGCCGAATTGAACTGTTGCTGTTGTTTTGCGATATCGGCATCGGCGTTCTGATAGAGAACCTTGCACGACGCACAAAGCTTCTTCATTTCCGCGACGAAGCCCGGGTGGTCGTGCTCCTCGTAGCGGGTCGATCCCTGGTCGGGCATGAGGAATGCCACTGTCGCATCCGCAACGGCGGTTTGCGCAAAGGCGGAAGTACCACCAAGCAAGGACAGGACAAATACCGCGGCGCCTGCCGCCTTTGTTGAGAATTTCATCATTTCCATCTCCTCCCGTTGAAAAAATTGTGTTGTGATCGCACTGTTCTGCTGTGGCCGTTCGGCTGAAGGAACGGTCGCGCCTGCCCCGGCGGTTTGACGTTTTTGAGGACAAGCATTTCCAATCACGAGCCGCTCATCGCGTGCCCGCGTTCAAGTCAGTGTCAGTATTGGTTCCTCCTCCTCGTCCTCCCTCGTCCTTTGGACGTGCTCGTTCGGCTCCTCTAGGCCGCCTTTGCCACGTTGATATTGTCGCCCAACAACCGCCTGAAGCGAGAAGGCGTCATGCCCTTTTCCGCGAGAAACTGCCGGTTGAAGTTGGACAGATTGTTGAAGCCGACCTCGAAGCAGATATCGGTGATCGATGCGTGGTCATCGCTCATCAGGATCTGGCAGGCGAGATTGATGCGCAGGCGTTTCACATACTGTACCAGCGACATGCCGGTATGGCGGCGGAATGCGCGCGAAAAGGCGCCGGTCGACTGGTCAGCAATCGTCGCCAGATCGGCTTCGTCGAAGGATTTCGTCAGGTTCTCTCTGATATAGGCGAGCGCCTTGTTGATGCCGGCAGACATGTAGCCAGATGGATCGGGCAGATAGCTCGGGCTGGCGAGAAGCTGGGAATCCTGCGCCCGGCTGAGCAGGCCGACGATCATCATGAACAGCTCGATACGACGCACACCGTGTGCCTGCTGCACCTCGTTCATCAGGGGAGCCACCTGCCGGCTGGTATCGGCGCCGAAGAGCACGCCGCGCCGCGAGGCTTCAAGAACCGGATCGAAGGGCCCGAGTTCGGCCAGCACCTTCATAGTACCGCTGATGAAATTCTCGCTGAACTGGATGAGCTGGCATCGAAGCGGAATGCTCGATCCTTTCGGGACATCGCTGATCCAGTTATGGGGAAGATTAGGTCCGGCAAGCACAAGGTTGCCCGGTTCAAATTCGCCGATGAAGTCGCCGACGAAATAGCGTCCCGTCGTCGCCACGACGAGATGAAGTTCGTATTCCGGATGAAAATGCCAGCGAACCGTATGGTAGGGATAGCCATGCGCCTTCGTCGCGAAAGATTCGCCGGGCCGGATCTGAACCACTTCCAAGTCGGGTTCCATTGTTTCCTCCTCCAAGGACTGTTCCAGGCCGTCCGCCAAATTCCCTTTTTGGCTTTATTGTTAAGGAGAGTGTAATGGTCTCGTGTCGTGCCCGCCACCACGATTCCCGGGTAAAACCGATACTTTTTTGACAATTGACACTGCGCAGCCGGCGGTAAGACGACAGCAACCCGCATGCACATCGTCCAACGGCGTACCTCAGGCGGCCAAGGCGGCAATCACGTTTCTGACCAGCGCAGAAGAGGACAGTCGGCTCGTGGCGCAGCTCGGAGCGCCGATCGCGCCGACACGCACGGAAACGCCACCACGCGCATTGGCGATCGCAAACATCGACTCGTCGGTCAGATCATCGCCAATGGTAATCGGCGAACGGTTCTTGAACGGGTCGGACTGGAAGAACCGCTCCAGCGCATCGCCCTTGCTCGACCGTGCCGGGCGCAGCTCGAATACCATCTTGCCGAGCTGCAATGCCCAGTTCGGCCCGGCGAGCTCCGCATAGTGGTGCATGCGGTCTTCGAGCACCTTTTCATATTCCGGCGCCAGCCGGTAGTGGGCGGCAACGGCCGCGCCCTTGTCCTCGATCAGGACGCCAGGGTAGTGCTCGGCTTCAGCGGTCAGCGCATGTTTCAACGCCTGAAACTCGGGTGTCGCCTCGACCGTCTGCATTCCGGCGGCGTTCCTGATTTCGGCGCCGTGCAGGCCTGCTGTCGGAAATGCAAAGGGTTTGAACAGCGCGTCTGCATAAGCAAGAGACCGTCCGGTGACCAGCGCCAAGGCGCCGCCGAGCTTGTTCGACAGGCGATGAAGTTGTCCAGGAAGCGCCTCTGGAACCTCTATCGCATCCGGTGTGGGTGCAAGATTGAGCAGCGTTCCGTCGATATCGAGAAACATTGCCCAGCGGTCCGGTTCCTCCAAGACCAGTGAAAGCATTTCCTGTGTAGCGGCATCGTCCTGCACGGCATTCTCCAAACTCTGCAATCATTGAAGCTAGGTCGCCAACCGGCAAGGGCAAGGTGATTTTTCAGAGTCCGGAACATCCAGAGGATAGTTCGCGTTGTATCTCGCCGCCCGTTCGAGCACTCGCGCCGTAGAAGGTACATTGATGGCCAAAAGCAGTTCCGATCCCCGTGATGAGATCAATGCCCCGTTGGCACATGGCGCTTTAAACCTGCCATTGGTAGCGATCGACGATTACAATAACGAACTGCGTGACAAGGATGGCTTCGTTGGCGACAACGCCAACAAAAAGACGTTCCAACAAAAGCTCGACGATTGGAGAAAACGCATCCGCAAGGTTGGAGACGACCCGATCGGCAAGACCGCGACGGAGAAACTCTCCAAGAAAAAAATCGACGCTATTTTGAAGGGCGATGATTTGGCGGCGGCGGCGGTGGTCATGGGGGCAGTGGAGGATTTTGCGCAAGACTTTGCCGATGTGATAGGCAAGTTTCTCAAGGACAAACGTTGGGGAAAGACAGAACGCATCGTCGTTGGCGGCGGCTTCCGTCGGAGCCACTTTGGCGAACTGACAATCGCCAGGACCATGGTCATTCTCAACGCGGCCGGCGTCGACGTCGAAGTCGTGCCGATTGTTCACCACCCCGATGAGGCCGGACTGATCGGGGCGGTTCACCTGATGCCGCGCTGGATGTTTAAAGGTCACGAGGCGATCCTCGCCGTCGATATCGGCGGCACGAACGTTCGCGCCGGCGTCGTTAAATTCGGAAAGGACGACGTGCCGAATTTCGCGGATGCAAGCGTCTGGGAATCCACCATCTGGCGTCATGCCGACGATGAGCCAAGCCGCACCGCCACGATCGAAAGGTTGGCGGCGATGTTGCGGGATCTGATCGGCAAGGCCGAGAAGGCCAATCTCAAGCCAGCGCCGATCATCGGGATCGCATGCCCCGGCATCATCAAAGCCGATGGTTCCATCGAACGCGGCGGACAGAACCTGCCGGGCGGAAACTGGGAGAGCGACAGTTTCAACCTTCCCGCCGCACTGATGAAGGCCATTCCTGAGATCGGCGACGACAGCACATTCGTGATGATGCACAACGATGCAGTCGTGCAGGGATTGTCGCAGATCCCTTTTATGAGCGACGTGTCGAGATGGGCCGTGCTGACCATAGGCACGGGGTTGGGCAATGCGCACTTTACCAATCGCGAGGGCACGAAGGTGCGATAGTGGAATGCCTGCCTCGCGCCACTCTACGCAAGGAACGCTGGATTGGCCGCGATGCTTGCGATCCGCGATTAGGCTTTGCCGCCGGCGTGCCGCGTTATGGTAAATAGCAGGTAAACAAGAAGGAATTCCGTGGACGGAAGCGAACTCGCCAATAAGTTCCGCTAGAAGACGGCGGCTTTGCCAACCTTGAGGTGAGATCTGGTCGCCCGGGCTACCAATAACGTCAGCAATATCTCGGTACGATCGCTGCGAGCACTGTCGATGATACTCGCCGAAACCTGATTCGCCTAGCACGCGCTGTATTCATCGTGGCGGTTGATGACGGCCTGGGATGTCTGCAACCCTGTTCGCGCTCAACCCGGCACGTGACTAGACTGGTGCCATTGACCTGGCCTGGCGATTATCGGATCTCCGTACAAGCGAACCGGAACCCCTTGACGCCAGCCGCTCCCAGTATCTCCCTGACTTCGATCGGCACGAAAATTCGGGCTGCGGGTCCCCTCCCCCGTTGGTCCGCAGCAGCACCCTTGCCTGTGGTAAAACCCAAATCGCAGTCTCCAAATTCTGGCGATGCCGCATGATCCGAGATAGCCCAGTTCGCCGGTGCCGATAAGATGGGGCCTTTCGCATGTCAGGCCGCTCCTGCGCGCCACTCTTCTATCCTTGCGCGGGGAAGAGACCCGAGCGGCGAGCGTCGCCGCCAAAGGTCGCGTTTCGGATCGGCGCTTGAAGATGGGGCTCTCCCCTCCCCTTCGCGCGTGCTTGGAAAAGATGGTGATAACGCCGGCTGGCGGTTCTCGGCGGCTTCAAATTGCGCTTATCTCCAAGGCTTCACGCAATCGATGCGCAGACGAAAGATGGATCATGAATTTCAAGGGAATAAGCGCTCCGCTCAATGCTGGCCGTCTGGAACAAATGCTCGGCCTTGCGCAGCCACGGCGCGATGCCGCAACCCAGGACACAAATGACAAGTCCGCCGGCAACGAACCTGTCCGCGGGATGGAAACCGAAAGCCTGTGCCGTTCATCTGCCTATAAATGAGAAACGGATTGTCTGGTCCGACGTGCTCAAGCAGCGGATGTTGTTTTCCGGTGAGTCGGCAACTGCGTTAGCGTCTGGCATCGACGGGTGCGGGCACCGCCGCCATTGTCAGCTGACAATTGAGCTAAGATTCCGGAATTCCACATGATTTTTTCGTTGAATCCTGTCTGTTATCCATTGGCTAACCAAGAAATCGCTTGACGGAGTCGGCAGACTCACGATCATTTGCGCAAAATGACCCGATTTATCAGGATTTGCGTGA